>NZ_ATUD01000005.1 GCF_000420025.1 Patulibacter americanus DSM 16676 | reverse complement strand
GCGCCCGCCAACAGCACGAGGCCGACGACCGCCGCGAGCCAGACCAGAACGGCGTGGCCGCCGTAGCGCACGCGCGTGAGGCCGTAGACGTCCTCCACGAGCCGCAGCCGCAGATGGGCGCTCAGGAGCACGACGAGCGTGAGCACGCAGAGTGCGGCGAGCAGCCCGCGGACGGCTCGGTCGCGGTGACGGGCGGCGACCCCGACGACGGCGAGGGTCAGGGTCGCGACGACGAGGAGCTGGAGGAACCCGGCCCGGGCGTAGTCGCCGTAGCCGAGGTCGTCGGTCACCGCCACGTGGTCCGCGCCGCCGAACAGCACGGGGGCCTGGACGGCGACGAACGCGGCGAACAGGGCCACGAGGGCACCGAGGGCGATCAGCGTCTCGACGCGGCCCGGCGTGCGGGACCGCCGGGCGGCGGTGACGGGCCCGTGGACGGCCGCGAGCCGCACCAGCGCGGCGGCGATCGTCCCCGCGAGGGCCCCGAAGCCGAGGCGTCGCGTCCACGAGGCCGGGTCGACGCCCACGTTCAGGAGGTCCCCCGTCGCGTCGGCGAACGCGGGGTCCGCCGACGCGAACAGGGCCCCGAAGCCGCCGACGAGCAGCGCCGCCATCCCGACGCCGCGCACGACCGCGGCCCACGGCACGCCGGCCGCGGCCGGCACGCGCCGTCGCGCCGACCGCCCCAGGAGCGCCGCCCCGCCGGCCAGCCGGAACGGTGCCAGGACGACGGTCAGGAGCGCGGGCCAGGCGGCGGGGCGCCGCACGGCCGCGGCACCGGCGACGAGCGCGCCGGTCCCGCAGGCCGCCGCGACCCAGCCCGCGTCGCGCAGCGTCGGCTGCAGGGCCAGGCCGACGGCGAGGACGAGCGCCGGGCGGTCCACGCGCCGCGGGGCCGCGAGGGCGCCGGCGGCGATCGCGGCGAGCAGCGTCACGGTGACGGCCAGGCCCACGCGGTTGCCGGCCACGAGGACGGCGGCGACGAGGGCTGCGCCGGCGGCGCAGGCGAGGGAGCTTCGGGACACGGGTGATCCTCCGCGGACGGGTGGGTGGTTCGGACGTGGGGCACCGGCGCCCGGCGGGCGGCGGCGTGCTGGTAGGGCGGGCACGGGCGGCGCCGCCCCGGGGGCTCAGGGCAGGTCGACGACGACCCGAAGCCCGTGCGGGTCGGCGGGCTCGGCGCGGATCGAGCCGCCGTGCAGCTCGACCACGGAGCGGGCGATCGCCAGGCCGAGACCGGATCCGGGCGTGGTGCGGGAGTGGTCCGCGCGGGCGAAGCGCTCGAAGACGCGCTCCGCGTCGCCCGGGTCAAGGCCCGGCCCGCGGTCTTCGACGACGAGCCGGAGGCCCCCGGCGGGCGTCCCGCGAGCGCGGACGGCGACCGGGGCGCCGGGGGCATGGCGGCGCGCGTTCTCCAGCAGGTTGCCGAGGACCTGGCCGAGCCGGTCCGGATCGCCGTGGACGACGAGGTCGCCGGGCACGTCCCGCTCGACGTGCGCGTCGCCCCGCAGGAGCGCGGCGTCGAGCAGCTCCGTCACGGGCACGGTCCGGCGCCGCAGCGTCGCCGCCCCCGCCTCGAGCCGCGACAGATCCAGGAGCTGGTCGGTGAGGTCGCCCAGCCGCCGGACCTGCCCGAGCAACGCCCCGGGGTCCGCCGGCGCCACGCCGTCGACCGCGTTCTCGAGCACGGCCCGCAGCGCCCCGAGCGGGGTGCGCAGCTCGTGCGCGGCGTCCGCGACGAGATCGCGGCGGATGCGGTCGGTCTCCTCGAGCTCGGCGGCCATCCGGTTGAAGGCGTGGCCGAGCTGCGCCACCTCGTCGCGGCCGCGGACGCGCACCCGCACCCCGTGCTCCCCGCCGGCCACGCGGTCGGCCGCGGCGGCGAGCGCCCGCAGCGGGGCGGTCGTGCCGCGGGCGACGACCTGCACGGTCAGGAGGGACAGCGCGAGGGCGGCGAGCGCGCCGTAGCGCAGCTGCACGTCGAGCAGGCCGGCGACGACCATCGTCGCGAGCGTCACCCCGATCGCCAGGACGATGAGGAGGCCCAGGCGCAGCTTGAGCGACGCGAGCCGGTCGAGTGGTCGCGGAGCGCTCACGCGCCGTCCCCCAGCGCGTAGCCGTGGCCGGAGACCGTCCGCACCACCCCTGCCCCCAGCTTGCGGCGCAGCGCGGCGACGTGGGAGTCGACGGTGCGCGTGGCGCCGCCTCCCCGCCACGCCCAGACCTCGGCGAGCAGCTCGTCACGGGAGTACGCGCGGCCGGGGCGGGCGGCGAGCGTGGCGAGCAGGTCGAGCTCCGTGGGCGTCAGAGGCACCTCGGCCCCGTCCCGCAGGAGCCGGCGGCCGTCGAGGTCGAGCACGTCGTGCCCGATCGCGACCCTGGCGGCGCGGGGCTGCTCCGGCGTCCGGGCGGTGCGGCGCAGCACGACGTGGATGCGGGCCACGAGCTCTCGCGGGCTGAACGGCTTGACGACGTAGTCGTCGGCCCCGATCCCGAGGCCGACGAGCACGTCTGCCTCGGCGTCGCGGGCCGTGAGGAAGATGACCGGCACCGGCCGGTCGGCCTGGATCCGCCGGCACGCCTCGACGCCGTCGAACCCGGGGAGCATCCAGTCCAGGAGCACCAGGTCGGGCGCGACGCGGGCGCAGAGCGCGACCCCGTCCGGGCCCGACCCGGCGACCTCGACCCCGAACCCCTCGGCGCGCAGCCGCGCGGCCACCGCGCCGGCGATCGTCGCGTCGTCCTCCACCACCACGATCGTCCGCCGGCTCATCGGGGGCGATGCTACGGGGCGACCCATGGCCGTCGGGTGGGCGGGGTGTGCGGATCCTGTGCAGATCCGCCGCCGCGGAGCGCTCAGGCGGCGGCGGGCTGCCCGTCGATGCCGAGCTCGACCGCGAGCGGCTCGAGCGCGGCGATCACGACGGTCATGTGCTCGTCCGGGTCCACCCCCAGCTCCTCCGCGCCGAGGACGATGTCGCCACGATCCACGGCGGCGGCGAACGACGCCGTCTTGAGCTTCTTCTTCACGGACTTCGGGGTCAGGCCGTGGATGCCCTGGGGCCGGACCTTGGCGCACGCCATCACGAAGCCCGAGAGCTCGTCAACGGCGAACAGCGTGCGGGCCAGCGGGGTCTTTCGCGGGACGCCCATGTACGGGGCGTGGCCCGCGATGGCGTCGAGCATCTCCGGCGGCGCGTCGCGGTCGGCGAGCTCCTTCAGGATGACCCGCGGGTGACCGGTCTCCAGGTCGGGGTGGCGCTCGTAGTCGGCGTCGTGGAGCAGGCCGGTGACGCCCCAGAGCTCCTCGTCCTCCCCGCCCCGGACGGCGTAGGCGCGCATGGAGGCCTCGACCGCCAGGCAGTGGCGCCGGAGCGACGTCTCCTCCACCCACTCCTGCAGGAGGGTCCAGGCCTGATCACGCGAGAGGGGCTGAGGCATGTCCCCATTCGTAGCGGAACGGCTCAGTCGGCGGGCGTCTGCGTCGGCCCGCCTGCCGGCAGCACGACGACGAACGCCGTGCCCCCGTCGATGCCGTCGGCCACCCGCACCGAGCCGCCGTGCGCGTCGACGATCGCCTTCGTGATCGTCAGCCCCAGACCCGTTCCGGGGATCGCCCCCTCCGTCGCGGCGGGCGCGCGGTAGAACCGCTCGAACAGGTGCTCCCGGTCCTCCTCCGGGATGCCGATGCCGGAGTCCGCCACCTCGAGCACCACGGTGGCGTCCTCCGGCCGTGGCGCCACGCGGATCCGCACGAGGCCTCCGGGTGGCGTGAACTTGACGGCGTTGGCCAGCAGGTTGTCGACGGCCTGCGCCATCCGGGTGGCGTCCACGCGGACGGGCGACGGCTGCACCTCGGCCCGGACCTCCACATCCTTCGCGCTCGCGGCCGCCTGTGCGCTCTGGGCCGCGTCCGCGGCGATCGTCGCGAGGTCCTCCTCCCGCGGCTGTACGGTGAAGCGCCCCGACTCGGCCCGCGCGACCGTCAGGAGGTCGTCGACCAGGCGCAGCAGGCGGTCGACGTTGCGGCGGATCATCCCCGTCCAGTGCCGCTGGCCCGCCGTCGGCTCCTCCGTCTCGTCCTCGAGCAGGTCGGTGGCGGCCACCACGGAGGACAGCGGCGTGCGCAGCTCGTGGGTGACCGTGGCGACGAACTCGTCGCGCACCCGCTCGAGTTCGTGCTCCTCCGTCGTCTCGCGCCACGTCGTCAGCCAGCCGAGCGGCTCCTCGGTCGGGCTGAACACCGGGTCGGTGCGCGACGTGAACCAGCGCCCGTCGTCGGGGTCGTGCAGGTCGATCTCCGCCCGGGCGTCGGACACGGCGGTGGCCCCCGCGATCTGGGCCTCGGCCGTACCCCGGTCGACGGCGAGCTCCAGCACCCGGGTGATGCGGTCCTCCATGGCGCCGCCCAGAGGGATCCGCAGGTCCTCCCACAGCTCGCGCAGGCGGCGGTTGGCCGTGACGACCTGTTGGTCGGGCCCGAAGAGGACGACCCCGAAGTTGCTGGCCTCGAGGACCGCGGCGTTGATGCCCGCCAGCCGGGCGACGCGGCGCTCCTCGATCGTGCGCGCCAGGGCGACGGCGGCCTGCTCCCCCAGCCGCCGTCCGCGTGCGACGTCGGCGGCGGAGAACGGGTGGTCGGCGAGCCGGCCCACGGCGACGACGCCGAGCACCTCGTCGCCCTGCCGCAACGGGATCGCGAGCTCGTGGCGGACCCGGACGGGCCCCCCGAGCCCGTCGACGGCGAGGCGGGCGTCGGCGCGACCCGCCACGACCGGCTCGCCGTCGGCCATGACGCGGCCCACGGCGCCCGCGCCGGGCTCCACGGACTCCGGGACCGCGGAGGCGACGGCACCGGTCAGGCCGACCTGCCGGGGCGTCGCCCCGCCGTGGCCGACCCACAGGACGGCGGCGTCGCCGCCCAGGTCGTGGACGATCTCCTCGACCACGACGCCGGCCAAGTCCGGCAGGCCGCTCGCGGCGACGAGCCTCTCGACGAACCGGTGCAGGGCGCTCACCCAGGCCTTCTCGTCCTCGAGTGCCGCCACCGTGCTCTCGAGGTCGTCGCGCTGGGCGTCGATGGCCGCCAGCTGGGCCTCGTGCGTCCCGCGCCGCTCGCGCAGCGCGCGGACCATGACGTTCAGGTCCCGCTCGAGATCGCCGACCTCGTCCGCGGACCGCTCGGGCACGGTCGCGCGGAGGTCGCCGCCGGTGACGCGGTCCACGGCGTCCGCGAGCGCGCGGGCCGGGCGGACGACCGAGCGCACGAGCGAGGCCCCGAATCCCAGCACGAGGAGCCCGCACGCGATGGCGCCGACGACACCCGCCGCGATGGCCCGGCGGCCGGCGCGGTCGGCCCGCTTGCGGGTACGGTCGGCGTCGGCCTGCTGCCCGCGGACGAAGACGGTGTAGGCCCCGCGCAGCCGCTCCACGGCGTCGAGCGCATCGCCCGCCCCGATGCGTCGACGGGCCGCCGGCAGGTCGCGCCGGGCCAGCTCGACCACGGGCACCGCCCAGCGGGACTCGTACTCCCGGATGGCGGCGGTCACGGCGGCGACCTGCCACCCCTCGGCCCGGCCGTCGGCGGCCCCGGCCGCCTGCGCCAGCAACCCCGGCAGCACCCGGCGGGCCTCGTTGAAGGGCCCCAGCAGCCGTTCGTCGCCCGAGACGAGGAACCCCCGCTCCCCCGTCTCGAGGTCGGTGACGACCCGCTGGATGCGGTTGGCCAGGGCGATGTCGCGCTCCGCGGCCGCGCTCGCCCGTCCCGCATCACGCAGGGCGACCACGCCGAGCGCGAGGGCAGCGACGATGACGGCCACGAGCGCCGCGGCGGCGACCGAGACGAGGCCGATGCGGCGCCCGAGCCCGCGGGTCACGGGCCGGGCCGCGACGGCTGCGGTGGGTGCGGGGCGCCGACGGGCAGGGTCACAGGATGTCGAACTCGACGGCGGGCGTACATCGTCCGATTGGCGGATACGCCCACCGGCGGTTCCCGCGGCCCGGGTCCGTCATGATCGACCGGTGACCGACCACGGCGACCGCCAGGACATCGAGACCCGCGCGGACGTCGAGCGCCTGGTGCGCGCCTTCTACGGCCGCGCGCTGACCGACCCGGTCATCGGCTTCCTCTTCGTCGACGTCGCGCGTCTGGACCTCGAGGCGCACGTCCCCGTCATCACGTCGTTCTGGGAGACGATCCTGCTCGGCGCGCGCTCGTACGCCGGGGGCGCGTTCCGGCCCCACGCCGCGCTCAACGCCCAGGTGCCGCTGCGCTCCGGCCACTTCGAGCGCTGGCTGCTGCTGTGGCGCACCACGGTCGACGAGCTCTTCGTCGGCCAGCGCGCCGAGCTGGCCAAGGCGCACGCCCAGCGTGTGGCCCGCGCGTTCCACGGGCGTCTGCAGGGCGCGGCGCCCGCCGCGCCGGCCGGGGCGGACGGCCTCACGGTGACCAGGCACCCGGCAGCCGGCGCGCTGGCGGTGACGCGCCACGGCGGTTCGGGCGGGCGCTGACCGACGTCCGACGGTCCCGACGGCCGACGGCGCTCAGCCCACGGGGGTCGGCGTGCCGAAGCGCTTGGCGTTGCGGGCGCGTGCCTTCGCGGCCTCCGCCTCGCGGTCCCTCGGCGGCGCGGTCGTCACGAGCGCGTCGAGCAGCTCCGTCGTGATCCGCGTCACCTCCTCCACCGCGTGGTCGAACGCCGCCCGGTTGGCCTGGGAGGGAGCCGTCGAGCCGCTCACCTTGCGGACGTACTGCAGCGCGGCCGCCCGCACCTCGTCGTCCGTCGCGGCGGGCGCGAAGTTGTGCAGGGTGCGGATGTTGCGGCACATGCGACCAGCGTACGCCGCCCACACCCGTTCGTCATCCCGTTCCGTGCAGGGATCGCGACCGTCCGCGTCGACCGCCCGGCCTCTGCGGGGCCGTCACCGACCCCACGCGAGGAGCACGTCGGCGGTGCGCCCGGCGTCCCCGGCGGCGCGCGCGCCGTCCCGCTCCCGGACCCCGACGGCGGCGGGACCGTCCGTGGTGGCGGCGAGGCGCGCCTCGTCCAGATTCTCCGCGACCAGCCGGGCGGGACCGTCGCCGGTGATCCACGACTGCTCCACGAGGCCCGTGTCGCCACCGCCGCGCGGCACCTTCGTCGACCACAGGTGGAGGACGCGCCCGGCGGACGACCACGTGCTGTCCACCAGGGACGGCGGGCGCCGGGCGGCCGGCACGCCGTCCGGCCGCGGGGGCCGTGGCGCCGGGAGCGAGCGCCGCCCGTCGGCCGGCACGCGTCCCGTCGCGTCGAGCCGCAGCTCGGGGTTCCACGGGCCACGCGAGACGGCGACGCGGTCCCCGCCGGTCGCCGCCGCCCGCAGTGGTGCGACGGCTCCGCCCGTGGCGACGGTCCGCCATCCGCCGCGCGGCCGGAGCCGGGCGTCGAGGGCCAGCGTCCGTACGCGCGTCGTGGCGTTCGGGACCTCCGGCCGCTCCGCGGCCACGACGACCGTGCCGTCCCGGGTCGACGCGAGCCCGAGCACGGGACGGCGGCCGGGCGACGGCAGCGCCGCGGCCCGCCCCGGCACGCCGTCCGCGTCCACCCGCCGGACGCCCAGACGCGGGCCGCCGCCGACCGCCCAGGCCACGACGAACCCGCCGTCGGGCGCCGGCGCGACCGCCGTGGTCGAGCCGTCCTCGTCGCGCACCGCGCGCGGCAGCCCCGTCGCCACGGTCACCCGGCGCGCCGGCACGTCGGGCCCGTTGAGGACCCCTTCGATCCGGTCCCCCTGTCGCCAGACGGCCAGCACCCCCCGACCCGAACCCGCGGCCGCCAGCCGCAGCGCCTGAACGCACGGCGCGGACGAGGACAGGGGGGCGCAGGGCGTCGTGGCCACGAGGCGGGGAGCGACCGCCGGCCGCGGCCGGTCGTCCGCGGACGCCGCGAGCGCGAGGCCGCCGAGGACCAGCGCGACCGCCGCGGCCGGCGCCAGGAGCAGCGGCCGCGGGGTGGCGGCGGGTGTCGTACGCCGCCGTTCGACGGCCCGCCAGGCCCGCAACGCCGCCACGACCACGCCCAGCGCCACCGCGAGGATCACCAGGCCGACGACGGCCGGCCCGGCGCTCGGCCCGCGGCCGTCGCAGCTCGTGCCGCAGACGGCGGAGAAGACGACGAGGAGGAGCGCCAGGAACGCCAGCGCGGCCGCGGCGCCCGCGGCGAACGCGACGAGCAGCACCTGCGTCAGGTTCTGCGTCGGCGTCCCGCGCCGGGCGTCCGGCCGGACGGCGTGGCCGAGGGCCGACAGGGCCAGCAGCACGGCGACGATCTCGAGGTCCTCCCCGTGGTCGCCGCGCAGCAGTGCGATCCCCGCCACGAGCGCGGCGGGACCGAGGACCGCCCACCACGTCCGCAGCGCCATCGGGGCATCCTCGCGCACCGGGGGCGCGGAGGCCCGGCGGCGTTCAGGCCACGTCGGCCTCGACCTCGCGGTTCCACTCCGCCTTGCTCGACTGCCAGCCGTCCTCGTCGAGCGTGCGCTTCCAGTAGCCCGAGATCGAGAGCGCCTCCTTGGGCACGCCGCGATCGACGAGCAGGTGCCGGCGCAGCGCCCGCACCGCCGCGGCCTCCCCGTGGACGAAGCCGTGCACCGCGCCCGCGGGGAAGTCGAGCGCGCGGACGGCGTCCAGCAGCAGCTCGCCCTCGCCGGCACGGCCCTCGCGGTGCAGCCAGGTGACCTCGAGGTCCCCCGCGCTCTCCAGGGGCTGCTCCTCCGCGGCGTCGTCGACCTCGAGCACCACGCGGACGGGGACGTCTGCCGGGATCCTCTTCAGCGACGCGGCGACGGCGGGGATGACGCAGGCGTCGCCGACGAGGAGGTGCCAGTCCGCCTCGGAGTCGGGCGCGTAGGCGCCGCCGGGCCCCAGCAGCTGCAGGACGTCGCCGGGTTGCGCCGCGGCGGCCCACGGGCCGGCGAGGCCGGTGTCGCCGTGGTGGACGAAGTCGATCGTCAGCTCGAGCGCGGACGGGTCCCACGACCGCACGGTGTAGGTGCGCGTGCGCGGCCACTGCTCCCGCGGCAGCTCGCCGCGGACCTGCTCGAGGTCGTAGTCGGGGCCGTAGGGCGCGTCGGCGGGCGGGAACAGCAGCTTCACGTAGTGGTCGGTGAAGGTGTCGGCGGCGAACCCGTGCAGGCCGTCGCCGCCGAGGACGACGCGGACCATGTGCGGGGTGAGGCGCTCCGTGCGACGCACGACGGCGTGACGGGCCCGTCGGACGGGACGGGCGACGGGCGGGGCGGAGGGGTCGGCCATGAGGGCGGCTCCGGTGATCGAGGACGGCGTGCGCGCCGATGCGTTAGGGACACCTTACAGCCCGGCCCGGGTGCCCCGAGCCCCCGCACCGTCCCCACACGCCAACGCCCCACGGCGCTCGGGGCGGGGCCCGGCCCCCACCCGCGTGTGCCCGGAGGCGATCCGGGTAGGGGTCCCGGCATGTCGCGACTGGTACTGCAGGGACGTGGCGTGCTCGTCACGGGGGCCGCCGGGGGCATCGGGAGCGCGATCGCCCGGCGTCTCGTCAGCATGGGCGCCCGACCGATCCTCCTCGACCTGCCCGGGGACCGCCTCGACGCGATCGCGGCCGAGCTCGGTCCGCGAGCGGTCCCTGCGCCCGCCGACGTGCGCGATCGCCATCAGGTGATCGCCGCCGTCGACGCCGCGGCCGAGCAGACGGACGGGATCGTGGCCGCCGTCATCGGCGCTGGGCTCGTGCGCCCGGAGACCCTCGTCGCCCAGAGCGAGGACGACGCCCGGATGGTCATCGACGTCAACCTCTACGGCACGCTCTGGTCGTTCCAGGCCGCGATGCCCCACATCGACCGGCAGGGCGGCCATGCCCTGGCGATCTCGTCCGTCGCGGGCATCGCCCCCATCCCGCTATCCGGCGTCTATCCGCCGACGAAGGCGGCCATCGCCAACCTCGTCGCCACGGTGCGGACGGAGGCGATGAACCGGCCGACGAGCGCCGGCATCGTCTACCTCGCAGCGGTCGACACGCCGATGAACCAGGACGTCCAGAAGGACCCGCGCGCGTCCCGGGCGATGAAGAACTCCTTCGGGTTCCTCACGAAGGTGCTGACGGCCGACGACGTCGCCGCCCGGATCATCCGGGGCCTCGAGCGCCGCAGCCGCGTGATCACGGCCCCGCGCTGGCAGGCCCCGGCGGCGTGGCCGCAGACCGTCGTCAACGTCGTCGCCGAGTGGTTCATGGGCCGCACGGGCCTGCGCGCCGAGCTGCCGGGTGGGAAGGACGCAGAACGGGCACTGACGACGCGAGCGGAAGACACGAGCGCGTCCGAGAAGGGCTCGCCTGACGAGGTGGCAGCAGCATGAGCAAGATCGATCTGAACGGCAAGGGCGTCCTGGTCTCGGGCGCGACGGGCGGGATCGGCCAGGCGGTCGCCCGCGAGCTGGCCGAACGCGGAGCGAAGGTCGCGCTGATGGCGCGCCCGACGGAGCGGCTCGAGGCCGCGGTGGACGAGCTGAAGGAGTTCGGCGCGATCGCGGCCCCCGCGGACGTCACGGACCGGGCCCAGGTCGTGCAGGCGACGGACGAGGCGGCCGAGGCGTTCGGCGGCCTGATCGCCGTGATCGCCGGCGCCGGCGTCGTCAAGCCCGCCCTCATCGGCGACCAGCCCGAGGAGGACGCCCGGAACGTCATCGACGTCAACTTCTACGGCACCCTCTGGGCGATCCAGGCGGCGCTCCCCCACGTCGACCGCTCCGGCGGCCACCTGCTGGCGCTGGCGTCGATCTCGGGCATCACCCCTGTTCCGCTGACCGGTCTCTACTCGGCGTCGAAGGCCGCGGTCGGCGAGCTCATGGCACAGCTGCGCATGGAGCTCATGCACCGCGAGGCGACCGCCGGGACGGTCTACCTGGGGATGGTCGAGACGGAGATGTCCGACCAGGTCAAGGAGGACCCCCGCATCGAGCGGGCGCTCGACAGCACCCCGGGCGGCGTCACGAAGCCCCTGCCGGTCGACAACGCGGCCCGCCGTGTCGTCCGCGCCGTCGAGCACCGCGAGCGTGCGGTCGTGACGCCTGCGTGGCAGATGCCGTTCGCCGCGCCGCAGCTGGGCATGCAGGCGGTCGTCGAGCTGGGGATGAAGGCCACCGCGCTCGCCCGCGAGCTCCCGGGCCGCCGTGCGCGCGCCCCGTTCGACGAGAGCGCCAAGGAGGACTGAGGGCCCCGCCGCCCCGCGCGCGTCCAGGACTCCGCTCCGCCGCCGGCCGACATCGCGCGGCCCTCCGGGAACGACGACGCCCCCGCCGCGGATGCGACGGGGGCGGATGCCGGAGTGGACGATGCTCTCCCGGATGGCTCGGGGCGTGCGGGCGCGGAGCCCGCGGGGCGGATCAGGCGCCGGTCGGCACCGTGATCTTGGCGACGCCGATGACGAGGCCGGCCTTCAGGTCCTCGATGCCGAACGTCTGGTTCAGCAGGTCGGCGGCCTCCTGCTTGAGCTTGACCGTCGTGCCCTCGAGCACGGCCTTCGTGTCGTTCGACGTGAGGCGGAGCGGCTCGAGCGTGCCACCGTCGAGGAAGAACAGCGGGGCGGACTCGGCGGCGACCTCGCCGTCGACGGAGAC
Organism: Patulibacter americanus DSM 16676; assembly: GCF_000420025.1. Taxonomy (GTDB): domain Bacteria; phylum Actinomycetota; class Thermoleophilia; order Solirubrobacterales; family Solirubrobacteraceae; genus Patulibacter; species Patulibacter americanus. The sequence continues at coordinate 267,870 of NZ_ATUD01000005.1, read as the reverse complement.
CTTGCCGGTCAGCACGGACGCGCCCGGGTCGATCTTGAAGTCGGTGAGCTCGACCTTCTTGCCACCGGCCTCGAGGGACAGACCGGAGCCGTCGTGGCTCAGCTCGCCCTGCACGAACGGGGACACGGTGCCCGGCTCGTAGTACGTGACGTTGCCGCCGGTGACGGGGAACGTCGCGACGCCCTTGTCGCTGATCTTCGCGTCGCCGACGGGGCCGGGCGTGACCTTGAGCGAGGTCAGCGCGTCGATGAAGCCGGAGTCGAGCGTGACGCCCGTGGTGCCGCCCGTGACGTCCTTGACCTCGGCGGCGGGCTTCGGGGCTGCGCTCTGCGTCGACGCGGTGGAGGAGGAGGCGGAGGACGACTCGGAGTCGTCGCTGCCGCACGCCGAGACACCGAAGGCCAGGACGCCCGTGGCGGCCAGAGCCGGGAGCGTCCGGGTGAAGAGGGAGCTGCGGAAGTGGCTGTTGATCATGCAAGGAGTAACGGCGAAGACCCGAGACTGGATGCCTCGAGAAGGAACGACTTCACGTCGGGGCGGCCGGCCGACGGGCGGCCGGCCGCCCCGACGCGGGCTCAGCCGAGCTCGTCGACCGGCACGGCCGTGAGCTTCGTGTCCATCGTGTTGGCCAGCTCAGCGCCGGTCGTGCACGTGATTCGCAGCGGGCTCAGCTGGCTCGCGGTCGCGGCGGCGGTGAGCATCAGGGGCGTCCGGGACTCCCCCACGCCGTTGGCGAGGTGCCGGGCCGTGTCGATGACGGTCGCGCCGGACAGCAGGTCGCAGCGCACGAGCGAGTCGTCCTGGGTCGCGAGCGTGAGCTTCGCGCTCACCAGATACGTCCCCTGCGGCACGACCTTCGACACGATTTGCGACTCCGTGTTGATCGGCAGGTTGTCCGAGCCCGCCGAGGTCCGGTAGACCTTGATGAGCCCGGCCGGGCCCTGCGCGCCGTCGACGCCGTTCGCGCCCGGAGCACCGGGTTCACCGGGGGCACCGGGGGCACCCGTGTCGCCCTTCGCACCCTGCGGGCCCTGGGCCCCCTGGGGTCCGGCCGGACCCGCCGGCCCGGCGGCGCCGGAGGACTTGAGGGTGGCGAGGGCCGACGCGCTGAGGTCCGAGGCGCTCAGCGAGCGGTTCTTGATGTCGGAGCCCGTCAGGGACGAGCTCTTGACGTCGGCGCCGGTCACGGTGTTGTTCTTGATCTCCTTGCCGCTGATCATCGTCGCGGCCGTGGCGGTGCCGGAGAGCGCGACGAAGAGCGCGAGGAAGGAGACCGCGGTGGACGTCTGGGGACGGCGACGGCGGCGGGGTTCAGTGGGGGTCATGGGGAAGCTCCAGGGATGGGGTGGTGGGACGCGCGCCCTCCGCGACGACCGCCAGGGCCGCCGCCAGCTCGACCCAGCCGCGGAACGGCAGCCGGCGACCGTGGTCGTCGGTGACGCTGCCGCTGACGGGCTCGTCGAACGAGTCGAACTGACACCGGACGGTGATCGGCGACTCGGGCACAGCTGCACCCTCTCGGTGCACGCCGTCCACGTCATGAGGGGTGACCCCCCTGACTTGGCCCCTGGGGGGTCAGAGCGCGGTGGCGAGTGCCTCTCGCGACCCCACGCCGAGCTTCGCGTACACCCGCGTGAGGTGGTTCTCCACCGTCTTCGGGGTGACGAACAGCTCCTGCGCGATCTCGCGGTTGGACCCGCCGGCCGCCGCGAGCTCCGCCACCCGTCGCTCCGACGGGGTCAACGCGTCGAACCGCAGCCGGGCCGACGCGACGCCGGCCACGGCCAGCTCCCCCGCCGCGGCGCGTGCGACCCCGTCGGCCCCGCACGCCACCGCCACCTCGAGCGCCGTCTCCAGGGCCGCACGACCGTCGCGCCGCTGCCCGGAGCGCAGCAGGGCGACACCGAGCTCATGGCGGGCCCGGGCCTCCTCCGTGCGCAGGTCCGAGCCCTGCAGCACGGCGACGGCGTCCTGCAGCCCCGCCGCGCGCTCGGGGACCGGCCCCGCGAGCGCCGAGGCGCGGAGCGCAACCCCCAGCGCCCCCGGCCGGCCCCACGAGCGGGCCCAGACCAGGTGCTCCGCCGCGTGGCTCCGGGCCTCCGCGTCCCGGCCCTCCCGGACCAGCGCCCGGGCCGCGAGCGCCCGCCACGCCAGCGCGCGCATCGGCGAGCCCGCGGCGTCGTCGTCCCGCAGCGGCGCGACGTCGGACAGCACGTCGGCCGTGCGCCCCTGCGCCTCGCGCAGCCGCAGCCGGGCCCACGGGATCCACCGCAGCACGGTCGGCCCACCCGGGCCGTGCTCCAGACCACCGGCGACCAGCGTCTCCTCCGCGGACGCCAGGGCACCCTGGTCGACGAGCGCCAGCACGACGTAGGCGGCGTTGACGGGCACCATCACGGGAGGGATCGCCCCGCGCCCGGCGGAGCGGGCGTCGGCCTCGGCGTCGCGCGGCCGGCCCTCGTTCAGCGCGAGCACGGCGCGGGTCCCCAGCGCCCCGGCCCAGGCGAACGCGGAGCCGCGACGTCGCCCGTCGGAGAGCGCGTCCTCGATCGTGGCCCGTGCGGCGGCGTGGGCCTCGCACGTGAGCAGCGCGTAGGTGGCCATGTACCAGTGCAGTGCCTCGGAGGTGTCCTCGGCCACCAGCCGTCCCCCGCCGAGGGCGCGCTCGGCGAGCTCGACGACGACCGCCGGCGCCGCCCCCGTCGCGTGGCGCTCCTGCGCGAGCAGGGCGAGGATCGTGCGCTCGGCGCGCGTGTGGCCGGCGAGCCCGCCGTGGCGGCCCAGGTCGAGGCCGTGCGCCTGACCCGAGAGCCAGGCCAGCAGGGCGAGGTCCGCCTCGAGCTGCAGGGCGTCGTCCTCGCGGCCACCGGCGGTCAGGTCACCCACGGCCTGCCGCACCGTCTCCCGCGCGGCGCCCATGCCCGTGCGTGCGAACGCGGCGAACGCGCGGTCGCGGAGAGCGTCGGTCCTTGCGCCGTCGTCCGGCAGTCCCTCCAGGGCGTGGTCGAGGTGGCCGACGCCGTCGGCGAAGGCGCCCTGGCGGACCTCGGCCCGCCCGAGTGCGGCCAACACCGCCGGTCGCTCGCCGGGCCGCGGCGGCTCGGCGAGCGCCCGTCGCAGGTGCACGACGGCGGCCTCCGGCGCCCCGGAGCGGAGGGCCCGGGTGCCCGCCCGGTGCAGCAGCCCGACGACCGCCGGGTCGCCCTCCGGCACTGTGGCCAGGGCGTGGGGCACGAGCGCATCGTCGGGCGCCCCGCGGGCGGTGAGCGCCAGGAACGCCCGGCGGTGTGCGGCGGCGCGGTCCGACGGCGGGGTGTCCTCGGTGATCGCGGCCCGCACGAGCGGGTGCAGGAGCCGGAGCGGCGGCCCGCCCTCGAGCAGTCCGGCGGCGACGAGTGCGTCCACCCCGGCGGCGGCCTCCGCCGGCTCGAGGCCGGCCGTCGCGCCGGCGAGCGCCAGGTCACCCTCGCCGCCGAGCACCGCCACGGCCTGTGCGAGGGCGCGCGCCGGGGGGCCGAGGTGCCCGAGCCGCAGCAGCAACGACCGGCGCACCGCCGTCGGTCCCGTGTGGGCGACCGCCGCCGGGTCAACCTCCTCCGGCGCCGCGTGCGCGGCCGCCAGCTCGGTCGCGAGCTCGGTGGCGAAGAACGGGTTGCCGCCCGTCGCCGTGGCGCAGGCGGCCGCGAGCTCGTCGCTCGCCGGGGCCCCGAACGCGTCGGCCAGCAGCTGGCCGACCCCCGCGGGCGTGAGCTCGCCGGGGCGGACGACGTCGGGCCCGGCACAGGCCCGCAGCTCGTCCAACAGCGGCTGCGAGACGCCCGCCTCCGCCATGCGCGCGCCGACCAGCAGCCCCACGCGCAGCCCGTCGAGCCTGCGGGCGAGGTACGCGAGCGCCCGCAGCGACGCGGCGTCGGCCCAGTGCGCGTCGTCGACGACCAGCAGCAGCGGCGCCTCGTCGGCGAGGTGCGCGACGAGCCAGCCGAGCCCGTGCAGCAGGTCGGGCGACGGGTCGTGGACCGGTCCGGAGTCGCGCGGCGGCGGATGGGTGCCGATCACGCCCGCCGCGGGGGCCGCAGGCCCCGCCAGCAGCGCAGCACGACGCTCCTCCCCCGCGCCGAGCACGGCGCGCTCCACGAGCTGCCGGACGACGGCGTACTCCAGCTCGCGCTCCAGCACCCCTCCGCGGGCGCGGAGCACCCGCACGCCGCGGCGCCCGGCCTCGGCCCGAGCGCCCGCCAGGAGCGTGGTCTTGCCGATGCCCGCCGGCCCCTCGACCAGCAGCGCCCCGCCCTCGCCCGCCAACGCGCGGTCGAGCAGGGACTCGATCGCCGCCCGTTCGGCGTCGCGCTCCAGCGGGGCCCGATCGGCGCGCAGCATGCGCGCACCCTATGCGGTCGCCCGCGGCCCGTGTCCGGCGTACGCGCGAGCCGCCCCGATTGGGCGGCTCGGCGCGCCGGTGCCCCCTAGGCCGTGGGGGACTTCGCGGCGTCCGCCTGGACGGCGTCCTGCTGCGCGTTCTTCTTCGCCGCCGCGGTCGGCTGGCGGTACTCCGCGCCGAAGAGCGGCTTGTCCGTGTCGTTGTACGGGATGCCCTCCTCGACGAAGGAGTAGCGGCCCGTCAGGACCTTCTGGGCCAGCGCGTAGTTCGCGTCGTCCTCGTTCGCGCGCAGCTGCGCGAAGAGGTCCTTCGCGCGGCGGCGGGCCTGCAGGCAGAAGAGGCCGGCGAGCTCGTCGATCTCCCGCGCGCGCTCCGGGTGCTGCTTCTTCTGCGCCTCGGCGTAGGCGACCGTGGCGGAGATGGAGAACAGCTCCGCGCCGATGTCGACGATGCGGCCGAGGACGGCGCCCTTGGACTCGAGCTTCGCGCCGTAACGACCCATGGCGTAGAAGGTCGTGCGGGCGAGCTTGCGCGAGTTGCGCTCCACGAACCGCAGGTGCGTCGCCAGGGCGCCGAACTCGTCGAAGGAGCGCGGGTTCTGGCCCTCGCCGTGCGTCAGGTTCGGGAACCACTTGGCGTAGAACTTGCCGGCGCCGACGGCGAGCTTCGCCTTCTCGGACAGGCCGCCGTCGCCCTCGATGAGCTCGCCGGCGATCTGCAGGTGCTGGTCGACGGCCTCGCGGGCGATCTGCAGGTGCATGATCTCCGTCGAGCCCTCGAAGATGCGGTTGATGCGCATGTCGCGCAGCGCCCGCTCGACCGGGACCGGGCGCTCGCCGCGGGCCAGGAGGGACTCGGCCGTCTCGTAGCCGCGACCGCCGCGGATCTGGACGAGCTCGTCCGTGACCTGCCAGCCCAGCTCGGAGCCGACGAGCTTGGCGACGGCGGCCTCGATGCGGATGTCGGAGCGCTTCGCGTCGGCGAGGCGGCCCGTCACGTCGACGAGGGCCTCGAGGCCGAACGCCGTCGCGTTGATGAAGGCGACCTTCTGGGCGACCGGGTCGTGCTCGCCGACCGGCTTGCCCCACTGGACGCGCTCCGAGGCGAACTCGCGCGAGATCCGCGCGGCCCACTTCGCGGTGCCGGCGCAGATGGCGGGGAGCGCCAGGCGACCGGTGTTCAGGGTGGACAGGGCGATCTTCAGGCCCTGGCCCTCCTTGCCGATGAGGTTCTCCTTCGGGACGAAGACGTCCTCGAGGAGGGTCACGGAGTTCTCGATGCCGCGCAGACCCATGAAGGCGTTGCGGTGCTCGACCGTCACACCCTCCGAGTCGTACTCGAGGACGAAGGCGGAGACGCCGCCGCGGTGCCCGTCGCTCTTCGGGACGCGGGCCATGATGACGACGATGTCGGCGATCGCGCCGTTCGTCGCCCAGAGCTTGCGGCCCGTGATGCGGTAGCCCGTGCCGTCCTCGGTGGGGACGGCGGCGGCCGCGACGCGTGCCGGGTCGGAGCCGACGTCGGGCTCCGTCAGCAGGAAGGCCGAGATGTGGTCCTTGGCGACCTTCGGGAGCCACTTCTGCTTCTGCTCCTCCGAGCCGAAGAGCATGAGCGGCTCGGCGACGCCGATGGACTGGTGCGCCGAGAGCAGCGCGCCGAGGGAGCCGTGCCACGTGCCGACCATCGCCAGCGCGCGGTTGTAGTCGACCTGCGAGAGCCCGAGGCCGCCGTACTTCGTCGGGACCTTCATGCCGAAGGCGCCCATGTCCTTGAAGCCGTCGATGACGTCCTCGGGGATCTTGGCGTCGCGCTCGATCTCCAGCGCGTCGACCTTCGTCTCGAGGAAGGTCTTGAGCTTCGCCAGGAAGACCTCGCCCTTAGCGGCCTTCTCGGCGTCGTCGGCGGGCAGCGGGTGGATCAGGTCGAAGTCGAAGTTCCCGAGGTACAGCTCCTTGCCGAAGCTGGGGAGCTTCCACTCGGTCTCGCGCGCCTCCTCGGCGAACTTGCGGGACTCGGCGCTGGTCGGTTGCGTGGTGCTCACGGGTGACTCTCCGGGGCTAGATTGACTGGTCAGTCAACGTTCTGGTACCGAGGGTAGCGGGCCGGGCCGCGGATCGCGACCCGCACCCGCGGCTCTCCCGCCACCTACCCGCGTGCGGGCACGTCCACGCGACGCGGACGGACGGACGGCCGGGCACCCCGACGTGGCCGGCGACGCCGGGACCGGACGGACCCGCCCCGGAACGCACGACGGGCCGCCCGGTGGGCGGCCCGTCAGGGACTTCGGTGCCGCGGCGGCGCGGAGGCCGCCGCAGGGCTCTAGGCGGCGGTCAGGCGGCGCGCGCCGACGTAGGCCGCGCCCCAGTAGGCGTCGTTCAGCTTGTGCGCCATGACGCCGCGCGTCGTGGCGGAGATCACGGTCGTCGCGTCGACGGCGACGCCGACGTGCGACGCGCCGGGACCGGCGGTCGAGAAGAACACGAGGTCGCCGGGCTGGATGGCGGACTGCTCGACGGCCGTGCCGACCTCGTACTGGTCGAACGACGTGCGCGGCAGGTCGATGCCGGCCTGGTCGAACGCCCAGACCATGAGGCCGGAGCAGTCGAAGCCGGAGGTGTTCGTGCCACCGGAGCTGTACGGCGTGCCGATCGCGGAGCGGGCGGCGGCGATCGCGGTGGCGAGGTCGCCGGTCGCGGCGGCGGGCGCCTGGCGGGTCGTGGCCTCGGGGTCCGTCCCGGCGGCCGTGGCGGCGAGCTTGCGCTCGACCTCGGCGACGAACGGCATCTTCATCGCGCGGATCGTCTCGAGGTTCGGACGGCCCGTGCGCGTCAGGCGCTTCTTCGCCTGGTAGCGGCGGATGGCGGAGCGGGTACGGGCACCGACGGCGCCGTCGGCGCGGACCTTCACGCGCCGCTGGACCTTCTTGGTCTGCGAGCGGGTCAGCATCACCGTCTGCGTCGCTGAGAGCGCGGTCGTCGCCGGCGCCGCGGGTGCGGCGGGCGCCGCCGGGGCAGCAGGAGCCGGGGTGGCCGGGGCGGTGGTCGTCGTGCTCTGGGCGGTGGTGCCGCCGGTCGGCTGCGCCGCCGAGGCGGACGACGCGCTTGCGAGCATCAGGATCAGCGCGACGGCAGCGCCGCGGGTCTTGCGTGTCACGGGTTCAGGCTCTCTTTCGACGGCCTACGGGGTTAGCTGACGGGCTGGCGCGGAAAGATCGCGCCTCCGCCTGACTGCAGGCGAATTTGCCCCGGTACTGAGTGGGTCCCCCGTTCGCTGGAACGACTCCGGCGATTCGGCTCGGCGCACCGTAGCAGCCCCGTCGGCGCGTTTGCAGCCATTCCTGCCACCGATACGGAACGTGCACGGCGTCGACACCGGACCGATCCCTTTGCGGCACTGGACGGGGACGTCCGGCCACTAGCCTGGCGGTCATGCCGCTCCCCCACGACGTCGCCCTCCTGCACCGCGCGACGGTCGGCCCGCTCGGGCCGCTTCCCTGGTTCGACGCCCACACGCACATCGGCCAGAACGACCCCGACGGGGTCACCGCGACGGCCGAGGAGATCCTCACCGGGCTCGACGAGGCCGGCCAGGAACGGGCGCTCACCTTCGCGATGCACGAGCCGAACGGCTACCGCGAGGCCAACGACGTCGTCCTCGCCGCGTCGGCGGCCTCGGACGGCCGGCTCCTCCCGCTCGCCCGCATCGCGCCCGGCTCCCCCGGTGCCCTCGACGAGGCCCGCCGCTGCCTCGACGCGGGCGCGCTCGGGTTCAAGCTCCACCCCCGGAGCGACGCCTTCGCGCTGACCCACCCCGACGTCGAGGCCGTCGTCGCGCTCGCGGCGGAGCGTCGCGCCCCCGTGCTGTTCCACGCCGGTCGCGGGATCCCGCAGCTCGGTGCCGCGGCGGTCGGCCTGGCGGAGCGTCACCCCGACGCGCGGCTGATCCTCGCCCACGCCGCCGTGAGCGACCTCGGCGTGCTCGCGGAGCCCGCCACCCGGCTGCCGAACCTCTACTTCGACACGTCCTGGTGGCACCCGTCCGACGTGCTCCAGCTCTTCGCGACGATCCCGCCCGCCCGGATCCTCTACGCGAGCGACATGCCCTACGGCCCCGGTGCGTTCTCCGCGTTCGCGGTGGCGCGCAGCGCGGCCGCGGTCGGCCTGGAGGGCGACGCACTCCGCTCGATCGCCGGCGCGCAGCTCGACCGGGTGGTGCGCGGCGAGGACCCCATCGAGCTCGGGCCCGCCCCGGGGATCGCGGCGCTCGGGCCGCGGTTCCTCCAGGGCGAGCGCGTGGCCTCGTACGTCGCGATCGCCCTCCAGCTGGCGTTCCACGGGCAGGACGCGACGGAGGCGCTCTCCCTCGCCCGCTCCGGCGCGCAGGCGACGGACACGGGCGAGGCCGGCGCGCTGCTGCGGGTGGTCGACGGGCTCCTCGAGCGCACGCAGGCCGCGGTCGCCGCCGCGCCGCCCGGCGAGGGCATGGACGGGCTGCTGGCGCTGTTCGGCGCCCTCGGCGCGGCGTTCCTGGCGGCCACGCCGTCCGCCGGGATCCCCGACCTCGACGCCTGAGCGGCCCGGGCGGGTGGACGATCGCCGCCCGCGTCGAGGAGCTCGGCGGCGCCGAGGCGTTCATCGACCCCGAGGGCCGGATCGCCCTGGAGGACGCCGTGCGCGACCTCCTGCGGGACGCCGGGGCGGAGTCCCCGGCCTTGGCGCGCGTCGAGGAGTAGCGGTTGCGCCCAGGCCGCGGCGCGCTCGAGGCCGCCGCGCCCTCGAGCCGTGGCGTCGCTCAGGCCGCGGCGGCCGGCGCCTGCGGGGTGCCGCGACGCACGAGCAGGTACGACAGCCACAGCCCGAGCACGAAGAGCGGGATGCCCATCGCGACCTTCGCGACGCCGAGGGCGACGAGGGCCCCGGCGAGGTACAGGGGCAGCTGGACGGCGAGCCGCAGCACGAACAGCGCGACCCAGACCCAGCTGACCCGGGTGTAGAGCCGCAGCAGCACCGGGTCCTTGCGCCACTCCATGCCCTGCCCGCCCAGGCTGGCGATGACGATGCCCATCAGCGGCCAGCGCACGAGGATCGAGACGAGGTAGGCCGCGGCGTACCCGACGTTGATGAGGATCCCCGGGAGGAAGAAGTCCTCCGCCCGGCCCGTGCGAGAGACGATGAACCCCGCGAGGGCGATGCCGGCGAGCCCCGAGAGCGCGAACTGGAGCGTCTGCCCGCGGATCAGCCGCGCGACCGTGAGCACGGCGGCCACCGCGACCGCGACGATCGCGGCGGGCGTCGTCTCGTTGCCGCCCAGGGTGTAGACGCCGACGAACAGGGCGGCCGGCAGCGCGGACTCCGCGATCCCCAGCGGGCCGCCGACGGCGTCGGTCAGGGACGGCGGCTCCGTCAGGGGCGCCGCGCCGCGGCCCTCCGCCGACGGGTCGGCCACCGGGAGGGCGTCGGGGCCGGGCGTCGCCTCGAGCCCGGGCGCGGCGTCCGGGGCCGCGGCCGGCGCCCCGGCGATCGGCGCCTCCGCGGGCGGGGCCGCCGGATCGGCGTCGGGCGACGCGTGCGGAGGGCGGGGCGACGGGTCGGTCACGGACCGGGAGGCTACCGGCGGACCGTGGTCGATCACCCCGGCGTCACAGAGCCGGATCCAGGACCGTGCATACTTGTATGCGGCACCGGGGTTCTTCCCCGGTGCCTCTCTCCTCCCCGCGCCGCCCCCGGAGCACCTCCTCCATGAAGACCACGGTCGCCACGCGATCAAGCCCCCAGCTGACCCTCGCCGTGCTCTCGCTCGGGGCGATCGCGTACTCCCTGCTGCAGTCGCTCGTGGCCCCGGCCCTGCCGGACATCCAGGAGGCGACCGGCGCGTCCGCGAGCGCGGTCAGCTGGATCCTCACCTCGTACCTGCTCGCCGCGTCCGTCGCGACGCCGATCCTCGGCCGGCTCGGCGACATCCACGGCAAGGAGCGCGTGCTCTTCTGGGTGCTCGTCTCGCTCGCGGTCGGCACGGTCATCTCCGCCGTCGCGTCCTCCGTCGAGCTCCTGATCGTCGGCCGCGTGGTGCAGGGCGCCGCGGGCGGCATCTTCCCGCTCGCCTTCGCGATCCTCCGCGACGAGTTCCCGCGGGAGAAGGTCGCCGGGGCGATCGGCCTCATGTCGTCCCTGCTGGGCATCGGCGGCGGCCTGGGCGTCGTCCTGGCCGGCGTGATCGTCGACAACCTCTCCTACCACTTCCTCTTCTGGATCCCGCTCGTCGCGATCGTGATCTCGGCGGCGCTGACGTGGCGCTACATCCCGGAGTCGCCCGTCACCGCCCCGGGCTCGATCAACTGGCGCGGGGCGGCGCTGCTCTCCCTCGGGCTGATGCTCGTGCTGTTCGGCGTCAGCCACGCGTCGGACTGGGGCTGGGGCTCCGGCAAGACCCTCGGGATGCTCGCCGCGGGCCTCGTCGTCCTCGGGCTCTGGATCCGCAGCGAGACGGCCGCGGACGAGCCGCTCGTCGACATGCGGATGATGCGGATCCGCGGCGTGTGGACGACGAACGTCGTCGCGCTGCTCGTCGGCGTCGGGCTCTACACGTCCTTCATCCTCATCCCGCAGTTCGTGCAGGAGCCGGAGAGCACGGGCTACGGGTTCGGCTCGTCCGTCACGGCGGCCGGCCTGTTCCTCCTCCCGTCGACGCTCACGATGCTCGCCGTCGGCCCCGCCGCCGGCTGGGTCGAGCGGCGCTTCGGCGCGCGGGCCTCGCTCGTGGCGGGCTCGATCTTCGCGGCCGTGGCCTACCTGATCCTGGCGCTCCTCCACACGCACCACTGGCAGATCTACCTCGCCTCGGCCCTGCTCGGCATCGGCATCGGCCTCTCGTTCGCGGCGCTGGCGAACCTCATCGTCGCCGCCGTCCGTCAGGACCAGACGGGCGTGGCCACGGGCATGAACACCGTGATGCGCACGATCGGCGGCGCGGTGGGCGCCCAGGTCGCGGGCACCCTGCTGGCCGGGGGCATCGTGGCGGCCACCGGGCTGCCGTCCGAGGGCGCCTTCACCGCCGGGTTCCTCATGTGCGCGGCCGCCCTCATCGTGGGCGCGGGCGTCGCCCTGGCGATCCCGACGCGCTCCCGGGCCGCCGCGACGGCGCTCGCCGGCGCGCCGGTCGCGGGGGACTGACCCGGGCCTAGGCTGCCGAGGCGGCCGCGAGGGCGTCGAGGTCTTCCGGCCGCAGCTCCAGTCGCGCGCCCTGCAGGAGGGGGCCGAGCTGCTCCACGGTCCGGGCGCTCGCGAGGGGTGCGGTCACCGTGGGTTGCGCCGCGAGCCACGCGATCGACACCGCGGTCACGGGCACGTCGTGGGCCGCGGCGACCTCGTCCAGCGCCGCGAGGACGCGGAACCCGCGCTCGTCCAGGTACGCCGCGGCCTGCCCGGCGCGCGGGCTGTCGCCGGTCCCGCCGGCCCCGCGGTACTTGCCGGTGAGGAAGCCCTTCGCCAGCGCGAAGTACGGCAGCACGGCCAGCCCCTCTCGCTCCGCGAGCGCGCGCAGCCCGCCGTCCTCGTACCCCTGGCGCTCCACGAGGTTGTAGTGCGGCTGCAGGGCCACCCAGCGCGCCAGGCCCTCGCGGTCCTGGATCGCCAGCGCTTGGGCGAACCGCTCCGCGGTGTAGTTCGAGCCGGCGACGTGGCGGACCTTGCCGGCCCGCACGAGCTCGTCGAACGCCGCCAGGGTCTCCTCGAGCGGCGTGTCCGGGTCGTCGAAGTGCGCGTAGTACAGGTCGATGTGGTCCGTGCCGAGGCGCCGGAGCGAGTCCTCGGCGGCCGCGAGCACGTTGTCGTGCCCCAGCCCGCGGCGCGCGGGGTGCTGCGAGACCTTCGTCGCGATGACGACGTCGTCGCGCCGACCGCGCTTGGCCAGCCAGCTCCCGATGACCCGCTCGGACTCGCCGCCCTCGTGGCCCGGCGCCCAGGCGGAGTAGCCGTCGGCGGTGTCCACGAAGTTGCCGCCGGCCGCCACGAAGGCGTCCAGGACGTCGTGCGAGGTCACCTCGTCGGCCGTCCACCCGAAGACGTTGCCGCCCAGGTTGAGCGGGAAGACCTCGAGGTCCGAGCTGCCGAGCTTCACCATGCCGCGACGCTAGCAACGGCGCCCGCGGCCCCCGGTAGCGTGGGGCGGCATGAGCCGCCCCCGCTGCTACGTCGCCAGCCCGCTCGGGTTCTCCGAGACCACGCGCCCGTGGTACCGCGACGTCCTGCTGCCGACGCTCGCCGAGGTCGTCGAGCCCGTCGACCCCTGGGCGCTGACGTCGGACGAGGAGATCGCGGAGGAGTACGGCGCGGGACGTCAGCGCGAGATCGCGCTCGAGATCGGGCGGCGGAACATCGAGGCGATCCGTTCCTGCGACCTGCTGGTCGCCCAGCTCGACGGCCAGGAGGCCGACAGCGGGACGGTGGCCGAGCTCGGGTTCGCCGCCGGCCTGGATCTGCGCTGCTACGGGATCCGCAGCGATCTGCGGCAGGCGGGAGAGCCGGGCGTGGCCCTGAACCTGCAGGTCGCGGCGTTCGTCGCCCTCCACGGGGGGACGATCGAGCCGACGCTCGACGCACTCATGACGCGCCTGCACGCCGACTTCGGCCGCTGACGCGGCCCGGCGGCGCTCCTAGATGTGGCTGACGGCGAGGTTCACGCCGTAGGCCAGCACGAGGGCGGCGACGAGGAAGGAGATGAAGTACGACCAGTCGTCCATTTCGGGGAGCATCCTAGCCTGAGGCGCGCGCGGGCGCCGCTCCGCCCCGCCGGGACCGCCCGTCGTGCGTCCGCCGCGCGACGGCCGCGGCCGTCGCCGCGGGCAGCTCGCCGAAGCTCACCCGCCGTCCGCGCCGGTCCGTGCAGACGACCACGGCCCGCGGACGCCACGGACGCGGCGGCCGCACCGTGACGTCGGCGACGTCGGCGAGGTCCATGCTCCGCACGCGGTGCACGGGCACGTCGTCGAGCAGCCAGAGCAATCGGCGGTCGGTCACGACGAGCGTGGTCTGCGGGCTGGCCCAGGTCGCGGCCGGGACGACGATGCCGACCTCCTCCCCCGGCTGGAGCGCGGTCCGCAGCTCGGCGCCGAGCGCGCGACGCACGGCCGGCGCCAGGCCGTCGGCCACCGCATCCGTCCGGCCGCGTCCGCCCGTCGCCTCGGCGGTCGCACGCGCGCCCGCCGCCGGCGCGGACCGGCCGTCGCCGACGCCCTCGGGCACCCGCAGGGCGTCGTAGGCGGCGTTGATGAGCGCCATCCGGTCGGCCGCCCCGGGGGTGTCGGCCAGGTCCGGGTGCCAGCGCTTCGCGAGGCGCCGGAACGCCGCGGCGACCTCCGCCGGGCTCGCACCGGGACCGACGCCGAGGACCTCGCGCGGATCGACTCCCGAGGGCACGGCCACCCCTCCATCGTCCCACGGTGCGGCGGAGGAGCGCCGCGCGGGGCGCCGAAGCCCCACGAGCACGACCGCGGACGCCCTCGGCCGCGGCGCGACCTCAGGGAGCCGGGATGCTGCAGGACCTCAAGACGTTCCTCTTCAAGGACAGCCTCGTCGACGTGGCCGTCGCCTTCATCCTCGCCGCCGCGTTCGGCGCCGTCGTGAAGTCGCTCGTCGAGAACGTGATCATGCCGCTCATCGCGGCGCTCGTCGGCAAGCCGAGCTTCGACGACATCGTCTGGAAGCTCGACGACACGCCGATCCAGATCGGCATGTTCCTCACCACGTTCGTCAACTTCCTGATCATCGGCACGGTCCTGTTCTTCGTGGTCCGGGCCATCACGCGGGTGATGTCCGTGCGGAAGACGGAGACGGTCGACGAGAAGGTGGTCTCGGACGAGGTCGTGCTGCTCACCGAGATCCGGGACGCCCTGGCGCGGCCGCGCCCCTGACGCGATCGACGGTGCGGGCCGGCCGGGCCCCGGCGTCAGTCCGAGGCGTCCGCCGCGGCGTCGCCCACACCCTCGTCGGCGTCCTCCCCCTCGCCCACGGCGTCGGGCTCGAGCGCCGGGGGCAGCAGCTCCTCCAGCGGCACGTCCTCCAGCAGCCGCAGGACCTGCGGTGTGCGGTCGTCCTGCAGCAGCAGCGCGCCCCCGGGCCAGTAGGGGCTCTGGGTCTGGCCGGCCTTCACGAGCAGCGGCTCGTAGACCCACGAGCCGGAGTTCCACAGCCAGGCGCCGTCGTCGTCGTGCCACGGGCCCAGCGCCTCCTCGCGCGTGAGCGGGCCCAGCCGGTGGACGTGGCCGAACAGCACGTGCCGCGCCCGCGGCAGCACGCCGAGGTCGGCGACCACGCGCTGCATGCTGGCCAACCCGGCCCGCTCGAGCCGCCGGTCGAGCCACACGGAGCCGACGGCGGCTATCCGCTCGTTGCGGGCCTGGGCGCTCGCCGACTGCACGCCGTCGCGTCCCAGGACGGCCTTCCCGAACGCCCGCGCCAGGCCGCCGAGGCGCTCCACGCCCTCCTCGAACCCGTCGGGCAGGTCGCGCACGACCAGCGACGCCGCCGCGACGGACGGGGCGCGCGCCAGCTCGTAGGCGTCGGCCGGCCCGATCTCGTCCGTCTCGGACTGGTTCGCCCGTTGGATCAGCCGGGCGATCGGCGTCGACACCAGCCGGGCGTCGAGGTAGTGCCCGTGATGAGCGTAGACGTGGGTGCCGAGCCAGGTGCCCGGGTAGTGCACGCGGATCCGCCCGCCGTCCGGACGCAGCGCCTCCGTCACCTCGGCGAGCTGCTCCGTCGCGTCCCGCGGCACCCGCGTGGCGGCCCCGAGCGGCTGCTCCTCCGCCCGCCGCCGCCGCAGCCACGCCCGGATCAGCAGGTGGTCGTGGTTGCCCGGGACCACGACGGTCTCGCGGCCGGCCATCGCCTCGCCGAGTCGCCGCAGCGTCGGCAGCGCGTCGGCGATAGCCCCCGCCGTGCGGCCCTCGAGCAGCTCGACGACGTCCCCGAGCAGCACGAGCCGGTCGACGCCGTCCAGCGCCGCCAGCAGCGCCTCGATCGCCGCGGGACGCCGCAGGACGTCCCGGCCGCCGCGCCCGCCGAGGTGCAGATCGGAGATGACGAGCGTCCGCATCGGCGACAGAGCATGCCGCACCGGCCCGCGGGCCACCGGACGGGTGGCGCCGGGCGGGCGGTAGCGGCGCCTCCGGCGGTGTAGATTCCCTCCCCGATGGCCAAGCAGCAGCAGCGTCAAGTCCGCATCGAGCAGCGTGGGGCGATGAACGCCATGCAGCAGCTCGAGAAGCGCTCGGACGAGGAGCTGCTGCGCGAGACGCGCAACCGCTCCGCCGCCCGCGCGATCCTCGGCAGCCGCGCCGCCGAGCGCTACGACGGCGCGCAGGCGCGCAAGTACTTCCAGGAGGCCATGGCCTCCGCCCCGCCGCAGCAGCGCCCGCAGATTCGCAAGATGGCCGAGGCCGCGCTCGCGCTGGCCGATCGCCGCTCCGGTGACCTCCGCGCCGCCGCCCAGCGCCTCGGCCAGGAGGCACCCTCCCGCCGCCAGCTCTTCCTCCTGCGCCTGTCCGGTCTGCTCGTGCCGCCGCCGAGCGCCGGCGGCTGGGCCCGCACGCGCGGCATCCTGCTGATCCTCCTGATCCTCGTCGCCCTCGTCGCGATCGGGACGGGGCTGGCGGAGCTGATCTCGCTGCCCTTCGGCGGCTTCGATCTCGCCTCCGCCATCGCGGTCGGCGTGATCATCGTCGTGCTCGCACTCATCGCGCTCGTGGTCTTCGGCCGCCGCCGCCAGGCGGCCGCCCAGGCCAAGCGCGCGGAGCAGGCCCAGGCGCAGCGCCAGCCGACCAACCGCGCCGCCCGCCGCCGCGGCTGAACCGGCCGGCAGCGGCCCGAAAGCGTTTCCACCACTACGCCTTTCGGGCCGCTAGCCTCGGGGCGTGATCGGTTCCCTCGGCAGCCTCCGGACCGCCCGCCTCGACGTGCGGCCCATGAGCAGCGGCGACTTCGACGCCCTGCTCCAGGGGCTCCAGGACCCCGACCGGCCGTGGGCCGAGGGCTATCCGCTCGACGAGAGCCTCGTCTCCGCGGCGATGGTCCTCGAGCGTCAACGCGGCGACCACGGCGCGGTGCCCGTCATCTCGCAGGATCCCTGGACGCAGTACCAGATCATCCTGCGCGACGAGGACGTGGTGATCGGCGATCTCACGTTCCTCGACGGGCCGGACGCCGACCGCGTCGCGCTCGTGACCTTCGGGATCGCGCCCGGCCGGCGCGGCAACGGCTACGCGACGGAGATGCTGCGCGAGCTCGTCGACTGGGCGCGCGCCCGGCACGACATCCGCGGGTTGCGGGCGGACACCGACCTCGTCAACCCGTCGAGCCACAACGTGCTGCGCGCCGCCGGCCTCGAGGTCGTGCAGGACGACGGCGACCGCCAGCTCTACGAGCTGCGCTGGGACCGCGCGCAGCGCGTGCCGCGCGCGCCCGTCGCCGGCGACTGACCGCCCCTTCCCGGCCCTGGCGCCCTGCCCGCCGCCACGGCGAGGCGGGCGCGACGCCCGGGCTCAGCCCTTCTCAGCGGTGGCGCGCTCGATGACGACGGGCGCGAGCGGTGTGTCGTTCGGCGGCCCGGCGGACCCGACGGCGGAGATCGCGTCGACCGCGTCCATGCCCTTCGTGACGCGACCGACGATCGCGTAGTCCGGCGTCAGGCCCGTGTCGTCGCCCGTGACCACGAAGAACTGGCTGCCGGAGGTGCCGGCCGGCTCGTCGCCCGCCTTGGCCATCGCGACGACGCCGCGCGTGTACTGCGCGTCGGAGGGCGGCGTCTCGCGGACGGAGTAGCCCGGGCCGCCGATGCCGGTGCCGAGCGGGTCGCCACCCTGGATGACGAAGCCCTGGGCGATCCGGTGGAAGGTCAGGCCGTCGTAGAACTTGCCGGCGACGAGCGACTTGAACGACGCGGCGGTCTTCGGCTGGCGCTTCGTGTCCAGGCGGACGGTGAAGGAGCCGCAGTTCGTGGCCACGGTGACGTCCCAGGTGCCCTTGAGGCGCGCGGGGCGCGGCTTGGGCAGCGCCGGCTCGTCCGCGCGGGGCTCGGGTGCCTTCACCTCCTGGCAGGCGGGTGCGGCCGCCTCCTCCGTCGACGTGGGCGGCGGGGCGGCCTCGCTCGTCGCGGTGGTCGTCGCCTCGGTCGACGCTGCGGTCGACGTGGTGTCGTCGTCTCCGCCGCAGGCCGCGAGGCCGGGCACGAGGACGGCGGTCGCGAGCAGCAGGGAGACGCGGCGGGCGCCGGGACGGGCGGTGCGGATACGGGTGGCCACGGCGGCAGCATAGACCGCACCCGGACGCGATCGATCCGACGGGCCGCCGCCGGTCCGGCGATACTGCCCGGGTGCGCACGGAACCCGACGGCGTGCCCGCGACCGCCGTCGCGGGCCGCGGCCTGACGCTGCTCGTCAACCCCACCGCCGGGGGCGGCCGCTCCGCCCGCGCGGCCGCCGCCGCGTCGGAGCGGCTCGCGGGTCGCGGGGTCCGCCCACGGACGGTCGCCACGCGCGACGCCGAGCACGCGACAGCCGCGGCCACGGAGGCCTTCGACCGCGGCGACGTCGCGGTCGCCGTCGGCGGGGACGGCATGCTGCGGCTCGTCGCCGAGGCGGCCGCCGGACGCGAGGACGCCTGGGTCGGCGTCGTGCCCGCCGGGCGCGGCAACGACTTCGCCCGCTACCTCGGGCTGCCCCGCACCCCGCAGGACGCGGCGGACGCCCTGGTCGACGGCGTCGTCGTCGCCGTCGACACCGGCTCGGCCCGCGACCGCGACGGCGTGGAGCGCACGTTCCTCTCGCTCGTCTCCGTCGGCTTCGACGCCGAGGCCAACCGGATCGCCAACGAGGCCCCCGCGGCGCTCGGCGGCCTCGTCTACGTGTGGGGCGTCCTGGGCGCCCTGGCGGGCCTGCGGCCGGTGCCGTTGCGGGTGCTCCGCGACGACCGCGAGGAGCGCCACAACGTGCTCCTGATCGCCGTCGCGAACGCGGGGGCCTACGGTGGAGGGATGCACATGGCTCCCGACGCCTCCGTCGCCGACGGGCTGCTCGACGTCGTCGCCGTCGCGCACCACGGCCGCGCCGAGCGGTCCTGCGACACCCGCGACCGCCTGCGGCTCCTGCGGTTCCTCCCCCGCGTCTTCGGCGGCACGCACCTGCGCTCCCCGTCCGTCGGCGTCACCCGCGGACGCACCGTCGCGCTGACGGCCGACGGCCCGCTGCAGGCCTACGCCGACGGCGATCCGATCGGCCGCCTGCCGATGACGGTGACCGCGCGTCCTGCGTCGTTGCGGCTCGTCGTGCCGCGGACCGTGGCCCCCACGCTCGCGCGTCTCGACGGCGCCGTCCAGGCGGTGGGCGCGTGAGCGCGCCGGCCCGTTCCCGCGGCGGCCTGCCCCTGTCCGCCGCCGTCGCGACGGCCCGTCTGGCGGGCCGCGCCGCGCGCATGGGCGGCAAGGGCGGCACCAGCCTGCCCGGCAAGGTGCTGACGCGCCTGCGCCCCGACGCGATCGCCCGCATGGCCGACCGGCTCGAGGAGGGCTCCGTCGTCCTGAGCGCCACGAACGGCAAGACGACCACCGCCGCGCTCGTCGCGTCGATCCTCGAGGCGCACGGCACGACGCTCGTGCACAACCGCCAGGGCGCGAACATGGCCGGCGGCATCGCCGCCACGCTCATGGGCTCCTGGCGCGGCGGGCGACCGAACGGCCGGCTCGGCCTGTTCGAGGTCGACGAGTTCTGGCTCGGCGGGCTCGTGCAGCAGCTGCGCCCCCGCGTCGTGCTGCTCGCGAACCTCTTCCGCGACCAGCTCGACCGCTACGGCGAGCTCGAGGCGATCGCCGACCGCTGGCACGACATCGTCGCCGGCGACGACGGCACCGACGGGGCGCCGTTCCGGCTGATCCTCGGCGCGGACGACCCCGCGGTCGCCGACCTTGGCCTGGAGCGCGACGACGTCCTCTACTTCGGCGTCGGCGACGTCTCCGTCGCGCAGACGGTGGCCGACCACGCCTCCGACGCGACGACGTGCCGGGTCTGCGGCGCGGCGTACGTCTACACGGCGTCCTTCGTCGGGCACCTCGGGCACTACTCCTGCCCGTCCTGCGGGCACACCCGACCCGAGCCCCAGGTCGTCGCCACCCGGGTCGTCCTGGACGGCACGCGTGGTTCCGACGTCACGATCGCGCTGCCCGTCGGGAGCGTCGACGTGCGGATCAACCTGCCCGGGCTCTACAACGTCTACAACGCGCTGGCCGCCGCCGCGCTGACCCACGCGCTCGGGGTGCCGCTGGCGACGATCGCCGCGGGCCTCTCCTCCACCGCCGCCGCGTTCGGCCGCGCGGAGACCGTGGTCATCGACGACCGGGAGCTGCAGCTGCTCCTCGTGAAGAACCCCGCCGGCGCCAACGAGGTCGCACGCACGCTCGCCCTCGCCGACGGGCAACTCGACGTCCTCGCCGTCCTGAACGACCGGATCGCCGACGGCCGCGACGTCTCCTGGGTGTGGGACGCCGACCTCGAGCTCCTCGCCGACCGGGTCCGCCACGTCACCTGCGCCGGGACCCGCGCCGCCGAGATGGCCGTCCGCTGGAAGTACGCGGGCGTGCCCTCCGACCGGATCGCTGTCGTGCCCGAGGGCATCGGCGCGGCCCTGGACGCCGCACTCGACGCCGCCCCGGCCGATCCCACCGTCCCGCTGTACGCCATCCCGACCTACACCGCGATGCTCGAGCTGCGCCAGGAGCTCGTCCGCCGCGGCGCCGCCAAGGGGTCCTTCGCATGAGCGCCGACATCCGCCCGGCCGGGACGCGCCCCGAGCGCACCCCCGAGCTCGACCACATCCGCTGGCACGACCTCGAGTGCGGCGGCTACCGGGAGGACCTGCCGCTGTGGCGGGCCCTCACCGGCGCGCGGCCCGCGTCCGATCCGCCGCCGAGGATCCTCGACCTCGGCGCCGGCACGGGCCGCGTCGCGCTCGACCTCGCCTCGGCCGGCCACGCCGTGCTGGGCATCGACGTCGACCCCGTGTTCTGCGCCGAGCTGCGCCGCCGCGCCGCCCTGCGGGGCCTGCCCGCCGCGGCCGCCGTCTCCGACTGCCGCGAGCTGCGGCTCGGGGAGCGGTTCGACCTCATCCTCGCCCCGATGCAGACGGTGCAGCTGCTCGGCGGCGCCGCCGGACGCGACACGTTCCTCGCCGGGGTACGCGAGCACCTGACCCCGGACGGGCTCGCGGCCGTCGCGATCGTCGAGGCCGTCGAGCCGTTCGGTGCGGACGAGGCCGAGACGCTGGCCCCCGACATGCGCGACCACGACGGCACGATCTACGCCAGTCGCCCCGTCGCCGTGACCGTGGAGGACGGCCGGATCGCGCTGGACCGCGTCCGCGAGATCGTGGAGCCCGGCGGCGACCGGCAGGTCACGACGGACCGCACGGTCCTCGATGTCCTCGACGCGGACACGCTCGAGGAGGAGGGCCGCCGGGCGGGCCTGCAGGTCATGCCCCGCCGCGTCATCGCGGCCACGGACGAGCACGTCGGCAGCCAGGTGGTGATGTTCGGTGTCTGAGCGGACCCTGCGGATCGGGGCGCTGTACCCCGACCTTCTCAACATCTACGCCGACCGCGGCAACCTGCTCATGTTGCAACGCCGCTGCGCGTGGCGGGGCATCGGCTTCGAGGTCACGCGTTCCACGATCGGAGACGAGCTCGATCCCGACGCCCACGACCTGCTCTACCTCGGCGGCGGGCAGGACCGCGACCAGCAGCTCTGCGCGCTGGACCTCACCACGGTCAAGAAGGACGCCGTGCACGCCCACGCGGCGCGCGGCGGCGCCATCCTCGCCGTCTGCGGCGGCTACCAGCTGCTCGGCCACCACTACGGGCTGCAGCCCGGAGTCACGCTCCCCGGCCTCGGGCTGCTCGACGTCCACACGGAGCGCGGCGAGGGCCGGCTCATCGGCAACGTGGCCATCGAGGTCGAGGGCCGCACCCTGGCGGGGTTCGAGAACCACGGGGGTCGCACGATCCTCGCCCCCGGCCAGGAGCCGCTCGGGCGCGTGCTGGCCGGGCACGGCAACACGGGCTCGTCCGGCCACGAGGGCGCCCGCACCGGCAACGTCATCGGCACGTACCTGCACGGGCCGCTCCTGCCGAAGAACGCGTGGTTCGCGGACTGGCTCATCGCCGCCGCCCTGGGGATCGACCCGGGTGAGCTGGCGCCGCTGGACGACGCGTTCGAGGACGCCGCCCACGCCGGCGCCCGCCGCGCCGCCGGCGTCTGAGGCAACCGGTGGCCGTCCGGGGCGCGTAGTCCCTCCGGACGGCCCCGCCCGGGAAACCCGGTATGTCGATCGACTTTCGTCGGTTAGGCGGGGGACAGGGGTTCCCGCTGGTAGAGTCGCCGCGACCGCGGAGGCGCGCGGCCGCACGACGAGGAGCCCGGATGACCCGCACCACCAAGCCCGACGACGGCGGCCCGACCGCGACGCCCGCCGCCTCGCTGCGCTTCGACGCGGTGCAGAAGCGCTACCCGGGCAACGCCCGGCCGACGATCGAGTCGCTCTCCATCGAGGTCCCGGCGGGCGAGATCTGCGTGCTCGTCGGCCCGTCCGGCTGCGGCAAGACCACCGCGATGCGGATGGTCAACCGGCTGATCGAGCCGACCGCCGGACAGATCCTGATTGACGGCCGGCCCAACACGGAGCGGGCGCCCGCCGACCTCCGGCGCGAGATCGGCTACGTCATCCAGCAGACGGGGCTGTTCCCGCACCGCACGATCGCCCAGAACGTCGCCACCGTGCCCAAGCTCCTGGGCTGGTCCACCGACCGCATTGCGGCCCGTACCACGGAGCTGCTCGAGCTCGTCGGCCTGGATCCCGAGTTCGCCGACCGCTACCCCGCCCAGCTCTCGGGCGGCCAGCGCCAGCGCGTCGGCGTCGCGCGGGCCCTGGCAGTCGACCCGCCGCTGATGCTCATGGACGAGCCGTTCGGCGCGATCGACCCCATCACCCGCGAGCGGCTGCAGAACGAGTTCCTACGCCTGCAGGCCCAGGTCCGGCGCACGATCGTCTTCGTCACCCACGACATCGACGAGGCGATCAAGATGGGCGACCGCATCGCGGTCATGCGCCCGGGCGGCCGGCTCGCGCAGTACGCCACGCCCGCCGAGCTCCTGCTCTCCCCCGCCGACGAGTTCGTCGAGCAGTTCGTGGGCGCCGACCGCGCGCTGAAGCGCCTGGCGCTGGGCCGCGTGCGCGACCTCGAGCTCGAGGAGCCCACGCGGGTGCGCTACGGCGACCCGGTGGCGGGCGTCCGCGAGGCGCTCCGCCGCGCCGAGGTGCCCTACCCCCTCGTGATCGACGCGGACGGCCGGCCCCTGGCCTGGCTCGACGACGACGATCTGCACGGTGAGCGGATCGCGGACGGCATCGGCTCCGAGGTCGCCGTGGTCGACCGGGACGACATCCTGCGAGACGCGTTCTCCGACGTCCTCCAGCACCGCGTCCAGTACGCGGCCGTCACGGACCACCGCGGCGTCGTGATCGGGATCCTCTCCGCCGACGCCGTGGCGCGCGAGCTCGCCCCGCCCGGCCCGGCCCCGGTCCAGCCGGCCGAGGCCCACCACGGGACGGGCGCGTGAGCCTGGTCCTCGCCCAGTCCGGCGGCTTCGTCCGCGATCGCTCCGCCGGCGCGTCCGGACAGGACGCCTGCGTCGCCCGCGACGGGGTGTGCCCCAGCTGGATCGCCGAGAACTTCGACCGCTACGTGGAGCCGCTGCAGCGCCACGTGCTGCTCACGGTCGTCGCGCTCGTGATCGGGTTCACGATCTCGTTCGCCCTGGCACTCCTGGCCCATCGCCGCCGCTGGCTCGTCACGCCGATCGTGCAGCTCACCGGGATCCTCTACACGATCCCCAGCCTCGCGCTGTTCTTCCTGCTGCTGCCGCTGACGGGCCGCGGGTTCCTGACGGCGGAGATCGCGCTCGTCTCCTACACGCTGCTGATCATCTTCCGCAACGTCATCACGGGTCTCGACGGCGTGCCCGCCGACGCGGTCGACGCGGCGCGCGGGATGGGCCTGACCGACCGGCAGGTGCTGTGGAAGGTCGAGATCCCGCTCGCCCTGCCCGAGATCGCGGCGGGCCTGCGGATCGCCGCCACGACGACGGTCGGCCTCGCGACGCTCGCGTTCTTCGCGGGCGCCGGCGGGCTGGGCGACCCGATCTACGCCGACCTGACGTTCAAGAGCAACGTGCTGGTGGCCGGCGGCCTGTGCGTGCTGCTGGCGGTCGTCCTCGACCTGCTCGTGCTGCTCGCCCAGCGGCTGCTCACCCCCTGGACGCGGGCGGCGACCGCATGAGCGCCCCGCTCGCCGCGCTCGGCCTCTTCGGCGACGCGATCGACGTGATCTTCCACGCCCGTGAAGGCCGGGCCGGTGGCGCGCAGGTCGGCGGCCTGTCGGACTTCGGCGCCATGGCCTGGACGCACCTGAAGGTCGTCCTCGCGTCCGTCGGGCTGGCGTCGCTGATTGCCCTGCCGCTGGGCCTCGTCCTCGGGCACCTGCGCCGCGGCGGGCTGCTCGCCGTCACGGTGTCCAACGTCGGCCGTGCCGTGCCGAGCCTCGCGCTGATCGCGGTCTTCATCGCGTTCCTCGGTGTCGGGTTCGGCAACGTGACGCTCGCCCTCGCCCTGCTCGCGATCCCGCCGATCCTCACGAACACGTACGTCGGCGTCACGCAGGTCGACCGAGACGTGATCGACGCCGCGAAGGGCCAGGGCCTCACGGGCGCCCAGATCGTCCGCGAGATCGAGCTCCCGCTCGCCCTGCCCCTCATCTTCGGCGGCCTGCGCACCTCGGTCGTCAACGTCATCGCCACGGCCACGATCGCGCCCGTCGCCGGCGTCGTCACCCTCGGCGACCCGATCTTCAGCCAGGCCGTCTACGGCGACGCCGGCAAGCTCGCGGCCGCGATCGTCGTGGCCCTGATGGCGATCGTGGCCGAGGTCGGCCTGGGCGCGGCCCAGCGCGCCGTCACCCCTCGTCCCCTCCGCGGCACCCCCGGCATCACCCGGCGGGCCCGGTTCCTCCCGACCCTTCGAAAGGGCGCAGCAACCTCATGACCCTCACCACACCACGACACCTGCGAACGCTGCTGGCGTTCGCCCTGATCGTCGTCCTGGCCCTCGCGCTCGCCGCGTGCGGCGGCGACTCCGACGAGGAGTCCGGCGGCGGCGCGTCCACCGGCTCCGAGAGCGCCCAGGGCGAGGGCGCGGCCGGCGGCGGCGCCGCCGAGGCGCCGACGGGCACGCTCATCCAGAGCAACTCGGACAACGCGAAGACGACGCTCACGATCGGCTCGAAGAACTTCACGGAGCAGAAGGTGCTCGGCGAGGTCTACGCCCAGGCGCTGGAGGCGGCCGGCTACACGGTGGAGAAGGAGCTCAACCTCGGCGACGAGCAGACGGCCCTGAAGAGCCTGAAGAGCGGCGCGATCTCCGCCTACCCCGAGTACACCGGCACGGCGCTGCTGTCCTTCTTCCAGGTCAAGACGCCCGACCTGCCGAAGGACCCGACCGAGGCCTACGACCAGGTCAAGGCGGACTTCGAGAAGCAGGGCATCGAGGCGCTCCCGCCCACGCCGTTCACGAGCTCGAACGAGGTCGCGGTCACGCAGGAGACGGCCAAGAAGTACGGCCTGACGAACATCTCCGACCTGGCGAAGGTCGCCGGCGAGCTCACGCTCTACGGCAGCCCGGAGTGCCGCCAGCGCCTCGACTGCCTGCTCGGCCTGCAGCAGACCTACGGCCTGAAGTTCAAGAAGTTCACGCCCGTCGACGTGAGCCAGCGCTCCACCGTCCTCACGGGCGGCCAGGCCGACGTCTCGATCGTCTTCACGACGGACCCGCAGAACAAGCGCGAGAAGTTCGTGCTGCTCAAGGACGACAAGGGCATCTTCCCGCCCTACAACTCCACGCTGCTGGTGACGAAGAAGGTCGCCGACGAGGCCGGCCCGGACATGGCCGCCACGATCGACCGGGTCAACGCCCAGCTCACGGCCGCGAACGTCCAGGAGCTCAACGCGCGCGTCGATCTCGACAAGGAGACCCCCGAGGACGCCGCCGCGGCGTACCTCACGCAGTTCGGGTTCGTCTCGAAGTAGCCGAGGCCGACCGGGCCGCCACGCGCAGGCGGGTCGGCCCGGCCCGGTCGGGTCGGCGGGTCGGCCCCGGCGGATCGCCCCGGCCGGGCCGGCAGCGGACGGGGCGTCAGCGCCCGGTCGACCCGAACCCGCCGGCGCCGCGCACCGTCTCGTCCAGGGCGTCGACCTCCACGGTCGCCGGCAGCGCGACGGGCACGATCAGGAGCTGGGCGATGCGCTCGCCCGGCTCCGCGGCGAAGACCTCGTGCCGGTCGGTGTTCATCAGCAGCACGCGCAGCTCGCCCCGGTACCCGGCGTCGACCACGCCCGGAGTGTTGACGAGCGTGACGCCGTGCTTCGCCGCCAGCCCCGAGCGCGGCGTGACGAAGCCCGCGTAGCCGACGGGCACCGCGACCGCGAGGCCGGTCGGCACGCTCGCTCGCTCCCCGGGCCCCAGCCGCACGGGCTCGACGCAGCAGAGGTCGAGACCCGCGTCCTCGGCGTGCTGGCGGACGGGCAGGACCGCGTCGGGCCGCAGGCGGCGGAAGGCGAGGGTGAGCACGTCCGGGGCGGCCGACACGCGCGGGAGCATCGCACGGTGCCGGACCTCGCTGCGGGGTGGCGTGGGGCCCAGGAGCTACGGGGTGCCGCCCGCCCGGCCTCGCCCCGCGCCGCGTGGCTCCGGCCCCGCGGGGCCGCTAGTCGCGGATGTCGTGCCCGGCGGAGCGCAGGGCGGCGACCGCGTCGCCGAGCGCGTCGGCGCGCACGAGCAGGTAGTCCGTGTCGAACGTCGAGATCGCGAAGATGCTGACCCCGGCCTCGGCCAGCGTCGTCGACAGCCGGGCCAGGATGCCGACGAGCGCGAAGTCCAGCGGGCCGGCGACCTTCATGGCGCGCCAGGGTCCCTCGTGGTGCACGTCGCCGGGCACCTCCGCCGCGGGGCAGACGATGGACAGCTCGTCGTCCGTCCGCACGATCGCCGTCAGCGGGCTGGTGGTGCGCGGCAGCCACGTCGGGAACGGCGCGTCGTGGTTCATCCGGCAGACCGCCAGGTGCACGTCCAGGACGTCGAGCACGAGGCCCGCGTCCGCGGCGGAGGTCACGAGCCGACGTCGCCGTCGTCGGTGCGGTCGGTGCCTGCGGCAGGCTGGAGGCGGAAGCGGTCGTAGCGCCCGACGAGGGTCCGCGGGATCCGGGCCCGCACGAGCACGCCGTCCGCCCGGTGCTCCTGCTGCAGGTCGCCGGCGAGCTTGTGCAGCTCGTCGAGCGTGCGGCCGTCGGCGTAGGGCAGCAGCAGCTCGACCGGCTGCAGGGTGGCCTCGAACTCGTCCTCGATGCGCGTGGCCAGCGCACCCAGGCCCTCACCCGCGCCGGCGGCCACCTGCACCGCGTCGGGGTAGCGCGCCCACAGGACCTCGCGGCGCTCGTCCGAGATCAAGTCCGTCTTGTTCAGGACGAGCACGTGCACGTTCTCCGTGGCGCCGATGTCCTTGAGCACCTCGTTGACCGCGCCCATGACCATCGTCATCTGCTCGTCGCTCTGGCTCGCGTCGACGACGTGCAGGACGAGGTCGGCGATGACCGTCTCCTCCAGCGTCGCACCGAACGCGTCGACGAGGTCGTGCGGGAGCTTGCGGATGAACCCGACGGTGTCGGTCAACAGGTAGGTGCGGCCGTTCCAGCGCAGCTCGCGCGTGGTCGGGTCGAGCGTGTGGAAGAGCCGGTCCTCCACGCCCACCTCGGAGCCCGTCAGCGCGTTGAGGAGCGTCGACTTGCCGGCGTTCGTGTAGCCGGCGAGCGCCACGTTGGGGATGTGGGCGCTGCGCTCGCGCTCGCGGCGCATCACGCCACGCGTGCCCTTGACCTCCTGCAGGCGGCGGCGCAGCTTCGAGATGCGGTCGCGCGCCAGCCGGCGGTCGGTCTCGATCTGCGTCTCGCCGGGGCCTCGGGTGCCGACGCCGCCGACGCCGAGGCGGTCGAGGTGGGTCCACAGACCCCGCATGCGGGCGAGGTTGTACTGCAGCTGTGCGAGCTCGACCTGGAGCTTGCCCTCCGCGCTGTTGGCGTGGACGGCGAAGATGTCGAGGATCAGCGCGGTGCGGTCGAGCACCGGCATCCCGAGGGCCGCCTCGAGGTTGCGCTCCTGACGCGGGGACAGCTCGTCGTCCGTGACGACGACCGTCGCGCCGAGCTCCTTGCAGCGCTCCTTCAGCTCGACGAGCTTGCCCTCGCCGAGGTACGTGTTCGGGTGCGGATCGTCCTTGTGCTGGACCATCTGGTCGAGCACCTCGACCTCGGCGGTGCGCAGCAGCTCGCGCAGCTCCGTGAGGTCGTCGCCCTCCTTCAGGACGGCCACGATCACGGCCTTCTGGTTCTCGGCCTTGCGCTGCTGGTCGAGGTCGTCGGCGTGCGTCGTGTCGAACTGACGCGCGGTAAAGGTGTGCTGGTCTTCGCGGCGTTTGGACACTGCCGGACATTCTACGCCCGGTCGGGCGGCCGGACGGCGGTATCGTCGGCCCGTGCCCGCGTCGCTGACCGATCGCCTCGCCGATCTCACCCTCCGGCTCGTCGACTGCCCGTCGGAGTCGCGGGACGAGGCGGCGGCCCTGGAACTCGTCGTGAGTCTGCTGGCCGAGGCCGGCGTGCCGACGATCGACGCCGGCGACACGTGCCTGATCGCCGGCACCGCGGAGCGCGGCGACCGCCCGCTGATCCTCCTCGGCGGCCACCTCGACACCGTGCCCGCGCAGGGCAACCGCCCGGGGCGTCGCGAGGGTGGCGTGGTCCACGGCCTCGGCACGTGCGACATGAAGGGCGCCTGCGCCGTGATGCTTGAGCTGCTGCGCGACGGCGTGCACGAGGACCCCGACCGCGCCTGCGACCTCGGCGTCGTCCTCTTCGGCCGCGAGGAGCTGCCCTTCGTCGACACCGCGCTGACCCCGCTGCTCGAGCGCCGGCCCGGGCTGCGCACCGCCGACCTCGCCGTGGTGATGGAGCCCACCGCCGGCGAGGTCCAGGGCGGCTGCCTCGGCAACCTCAACGCGACGTGGACGTTCCACGGCGAGGCCGCCCACAGCGCCCGCCCGTGGCTGGGCCAGAACGCCATCCACCGCGCGGCCCACGGCATCTCGCGCCTGGCCCACGTCCCGGTCTCGCACCACGTCTTCAGCGGCCTGGAGTACGCGGAGTGCGTCTCCGTCACCCGCGTCTCGGGCGGCGTGGCCGACAACGTGATCCCGGACCGCGTCGAGGCCCACGTGAACTACCGCTACCCGCCGGGGGTGGCGCCCGAGGCCGCCGAGGCCCAGCTGCGCGAGTGGTGCGACGTCGAGCACTCCGAGCTCACGATCGTCGGCCACGCCCCCTCGGGAGCGGTCGCCGTGGACGGCCCGCTGGCCCAGGCCCTGATCGCCCGGACGGGGCGGCCCGTCACGCCGAAGCAGGCCTGGACCCCGGTCGCCGAGTTCACCCTCGCGGGCGTCGACGCGGTGAACTTCGGCCCGGGCGACCCGAAGGACGCCCACAAGCGCGACGAGCAGGTCAGCGCCGTGGCGCTCACGCGGTCCTACGAGACCCTCGCGGCCCTGGTGCGCACGGGGGCGTGAGCGGCGGGCGGGGGCGCCGGACCGGGCGAGGCGGGTCGCACCGAAGGGCGGGCGCCGGACCGACAGCCGGTGGACGGGCGGCAGACATCGGGGTCGCGTAGCGTCTCCGTCCGATGGCCCCGTCCTACCCGCGCAATCCGCTGCTGCGCCGCTCCGGCGTCTATCCGTTCCAGCGCCTGACCCACGCCCGGTCGACGCTCGACGCCCGGCGCGCGGCCGGGGAGGACGTGCCCCCGCTCGTCGACCTGGGGGCCGGCGAGCCCCGGGAGCCGACACCCGACTTCATCCGCCGGGCGCTGTCCGACGCCGTGCTCGACGAGACGGTGTCGAGCTACCCGCTGGCCGTCGGCCTGCCCGAGCTGCGCGCCGCGGTGGCCCGCTGGGCGGGGCGCCGCTACGGCGTGACGCTCGACCCCGACCGCCACGTCCTGCCGACGCTGGGTTCGAAGGAGCTCGTCTTCACGCTCCCCCAGGTCCTCGTCGACCGCCCGGGCGGTCGCGACCTCGTGGGCGTCCCGCAGCCCGCCTACCCCGTCTACGAGCGCGGGGCGCGGTTCGCCGGCGCCGACGTGCTCGAGCTGCCGCTGCGGGCCGAGGACGGGTTCCTCCCCGACCTCGACGCGATCCCCGCCGAGGCGTGGGCCCGCCTGGCGATGATCTGGGTGAACTACCCGAACAACCCCACCGCGGCCGTGGCCTCCCGCGACTGGTACCGCGAGGCGGCGGCGCGCTGCCGGGCCCACGGGGTCGTGCTGGCCAGCGACGAGGCCTACAGCGAGCTGTGGTTCGACGGCGACGCGCCCGACTCGGCCCTGCAGGTCGCCGACGACGGCGACGGGCTCGAGGGCGTCCTGGTCTGCAACACGCTCTCGAAGCGCTCGTCCATGCCGGGCTACCGCTCGGGCTTCGCCGCGGGCGACCCGTCCCTGATCGCCGCGCTGAAGCAGTTCCGCCCGAGCGTCGGCGTGGCGCCCCAGCGGTTCGTGCAGCTGGCCGCGGTCGCCGCCTGGGACGACGAGGCCCACGTCGCCGAGGTCCGGGAGCGCTACCGCGAGAAGCTCGCGGTCCTCTCCCCCGGTCTGGACGCCCTGGGACTGCAGAACGCCGGAGGCCCCGCCTCCTTCTTCCGCTGGCTGGCCGTCCCGGACGGCTGGGCGGATGCGGCGTGGGCGGCCGACGCGCTGGCCGACCCGGCGACCGCCGGGCTCGTCGAGATTCTCACGGACGGCGACCCGGCCGACCGCGGCAGCGCCGCCTATGCCGCCTGCCTGCTGCGCGCGGGCATCGTCGTCGCCCCGGGAGCGTTCTTCGGCCCGGCCGGCGAGGGCTATGTCCGCGCGGCGCTGGTTCCCACGCTCGAGGACTGTGCGGAGGCGGCGCGGCGGATGAACGTGCTCTCGGAGGGTTGACCGGCGGGCGGTGCCGTGGCGTCGGGGCCCGATCGCGGCGCGCGCGGCGCGCGCGGCAGCAGGGACGGACGCGACGCCAGGGACCGACGCGACTCCAGGGACGGACGCGACTCCAGGGACGGACGCGACGCCAGCGACGGACACGGCGCCAGGGACGGACGCGACGCCAGGGACGGACACGGCGCCAGGTGGCTACGGAACCGATCTTGGCCGTTCGCAGACGGCGGCGGATGCGTGTCAGAACTGTGGCGTGCGCCCAAGTCGGGCGCCACATGGCGATATGTCCTGAGAGACATGAATCATGTTCCTGAGGACATACCGCCGCAACGCGTGTGTGGGTCGGAATCCGTCCGCGCCGTTCCGTGGTTCGCCGAACCCGTCGACGAGGAGGAGCGGTTCGCCGCCACGGGCTGGGCCATCGGCGTCGACGAGGAGTTCGACGAGCCGGACGTGTACACGCGGGAGGAGCTCGTGGCCTGGGGCTTCGCCCGACCCGACCCGCCGGCGCACGTCGGCCCCGCCGGTCCGACCGTCACGGCGCTCGTCGCGGCTGCGGTCGGTCCGCTCGTCGCGCGTCATCGACGGCGCAACCACTGGACGCAGGAGACCCTCGGACGCAGGCTCGGACTGGATCAGCCCCGCGTCTCGAAGCTGGAGCACGGGCGGTGGTCTTCGATGACCGTCGGGCAGCTCGCCGAGCTGGCGCTCGAGACGGAGAGCGTCGTCGTGCTCGAGATCGCGCCCGGGACGGTCGCGGATCGCTCGCCCACCGACCGCGTGGCGGGTGGGAAGAACGCGGCTGCGGACCTGCCGGGAGGCGGGAAGGCTCGTCTCGTCGCGGCCCCGGCGCCGCCGGCGCGCCCCGCAGCGGTCCGGCCGGTGGCGTGGGCGATTCCGTAGGCTCCGGGCCGTGACCGATCAGCAGCAGCACGCAGGGGCCTGGGGCCTCGGACTCGCGACGATCTCCGAGGTCGACGGGCGCACGCTCGACGTCTTCTTCCCCGCTCCCGCGCTGGGGCTCGACGCCGAGGCGATCGCCGCCACCGGGCACGCCGGCGGCACCGGCACGAGCGAGGTCTCCTTTGCCCGCGCCACCACCTCGGGCGGCGGCGCGCTGGCCGCCTCGATCGGCCGCGACGCCGGCCGCGGCACGCGCACCGTCGCGGTCGCCACGGTCATCGAGGACCTGGCCGCCGCGCCCGTCGACGCTCACGACGTCTACCTGCGCCTGCACCTCCTCAGCCACCGCCTCGTGCGCCCCCACGGCCTCTCCCTCGACGGGCAGTTCGGCCACCTCGCCAACGTCGTCTGGACCTCGCAGGGCCCGTGCGCGGTCGAGGGCTTCGAGGAGACCCGCCTGCGGCTGCGCGCCGAGGGCCGGCCCGTCGCCGTCACGTCGATCGACAAGTTCCCGCGGATGACGGACTACGTCGTCCCGAGCGGCGTGCGGATCGGCGACGCGGACCGCGTGCGCCTGGGCGCCCACCTCGCCGAGGGCACCACCGTCATGCACGAGGGCTTCGTGAACTTCAACGCCGGCACGCTCGGCGCCTCGATGGTCGAGGGCCGCATCTCGGCCGGCGTCGTCGTCGGTGACGGCACCGACGTCGGTGGCGGCGCGTCCATCATGGGCACGCTGTCCGGCGGCGGCACCGCGGTCATCGCGCTCGGCGAGGGCTGCCTGCTCGGCGCGAACGCCGGCGTGGGGATCTCGCTCGGCGACGGCTGCGTCGTCGAGGCCGGCCTGTACGTCACGGGCGGCACCGTCGTCGCCCTGCCCGACGGCACCACGGTCAAGGCACGGGAGCTCTCCGGCAAGGACGGCCTGCTCTTCCGCCGCGACAGCCAGACCGGCGCCGTCGTGGCTCTGGAGCGCACCGGCAGCTGGGGCAGCCTCAACGCCCAGCTGCACGCGAACGACTGACGCGAAGGGCGGCGGACCACGCCGCGCGGCCTCGGGTCCGGTGGCGGCGCCACCACGCCCCGGATCGGCGCCACCACGCCCCGGATCGGCGCCGCCACGGCCTTAAGAGCTCGACCTAGTCAAGTTCGCGCAGCGCCGCCACGAGCTCGTCCGACGCCTGCGCGGCGTAGACCGGGACGGCCCAGCCCGTGAGGTCGACGTGGAGGTCGTCCGCCACGTCGACCGTCAGCTCGCCGCCGTCCAGGCGGACCGTGACCGCCTCGTGCTCCGCGTCCCCTGCGCCGCTGCCGCCGCCGCTCAGGACGTAGGCCACCGCGGCGCCCGAGGCGCCCGTGCCGGAGGACATGGTCTCGCCGACGCCGCGCTCGAAGATGCGGGCGCGGATCACACCCGGCTCGAGCTCGCAGTACCAGGAGACGTTCGTGCGGTTGGGGAACACCGGGTGGTGCTCGATGCCGGGGCCGATCGCCGGCAGGTCGAGCGCCTCGAGCGTCTCGAGGTCGTCGACCCGGATCGCGCACTGCGGGTTGCCGATCTTCACGTGCTGGTACCGCCACCTGCGCGGCGTGGCGTCGGCCGCCGACGGGTGCAGCGTCTCCGCGGTGTCGAGCGCGCCCCGGCCGTCCGTGCCGGGCACGTCGTGGTCGTCGCTCACCGTGCGTGCGCGGCCCATGTCGACGCGGCACGTCGTCTCGGAGAGGATTGTCGGGCGGATCTCGCCGGCGGCCGTCGTGATGGAGAACTGCGTCCGGTCCGTCCAGCCCCGGCGCACGAGGTACATGATCGCCTCGCGGGCGCCGTTGCCGGAGAGCTCGGCCTCGGACCCGTCGGGGTTGATGATCCGCAGCGCCGCGACGGTGCCCGGCTCCGTCGGCGGGGAGAGCTCGAGCACGCCGTCGCCCCCGGGGCCCAGGTGCGGGTCGCAGAGCAGCCGCGCCCGGGCGGGCGTCAGCGGCACGGGCAGCCGGTCGCGCTCCACCACGAGGTAGTCGTTGCCGAGCGCCTGCCACTTCTCGAACTGCATCGGCGGGAG
The DNA here is from genome assembly GCF_000420025.1 of Patulibacter americanus DSM 16676. GTDB lineage: Bacteria > Actinomycetota > Thermoleophilia > Solirubrobacterales > Solirubrobacteraceae > Patulibacter > Patulibacter americanus. Next base: position 234,367 of record NZ_ATUD01000005.1, on the reverse strand, counting down.
TCTAGGGCCGCGGGTCGGGAGTCACCCCTCGGCGAGCAGCGGGGCGACGATCCGGGCCGCCACCGCGTCCGGGTCCGGGTCGCCGGTCAGGTCGACGACCTCGACCCCCGGCAGCTTGCGCATCCAGGTGAGCTGGCGCTTGACGTAGCGGCGGGTGTCGCGACGCATGCGGTCCTCGTCGTCGTCGAGCAACGGCTCGAACCCGTGGGCCTTCCGGGCGGTGCTCGACGCGCCGGCCGCGGCGGCGGCACGGACCTCGTCCGCGGCGCCGGCGGCCAGCATGGCGTCGATCCGCAGCTCGATGCGGGCGCGGATCTCGTCGCGGTCGCGCACCAGGCCGACGAGGCGCGTCGGGTGGCGGGTCTCGTCCGTCCACAGCGCGTTGGGGCCCTCCGGCGGGCGCAGCTCCCCGAGCTCGTGCAGCTCGAGCTTGCGGACCAGGCGGGAGCGGTCGCGCGGCGCGATCCCCTCGGCGGCCCACGGCGCCGCGGCGGCCAGGCGGGCGTGCAGCGCCTCGGGGCCCTCCCGCTCGAGGTCCGCCTCCAGGCGCGCCCGCAGCTCCGGCGGGGCGGGCGGCCGCAGCTGCAGCTCCGTGAGGGCCGCGCGCAGGTAGAGGCCGGTCCCGCCGACCACGACCGGGGTCCGGCCGGCGGCGAGCGCCGCGTCGATCTCGGTGTGCGCCAGGCGCGCGAACCGCCCCGCGGAGCAGGTCTCGGTCACGTCGAGGACGCTCACGAGGCGGTGCTCGAGCTCGTCCTGGTCCAGGGCGTCGCGCGCCCCGGTCAGCGTCTCGATGCCCCGGTAGACCTGCATGGCGTCGGCCGAGATCGCCACCGGATCCAGGCCGGCCGCCCGGAGCGCGCGGCCGACGGCGAGCGCGATCTGGGTCTTGCCGACCGCGGTGGGGCCGAAGATCGCGACGACGGAGGGGCGGACCACGGCCGTGAGTATGGTCCAGGGATGTCCGTCGTCGTCGGTTCCGGCTTCTCCGCAGCGCCCTCCGCGGCCGCCGGGGCGGCCGATGCAGCGCACGACGCGCACCTCGCCCTCGGGGGCGCGCCGTGCGATGTCGCCCTCGTCTTCGTCGGCGGGGATCTCGTCACGGAGCCCGCCGAGGCGCTGCGTGTCGTACAGGAGATCCTCGACCCCACCGAGCTCGTGGGCACCACCGCCGGCGGCCTGATCGCCGGCGAGCAGGAGCACGAGCAGGGCGACGGCGTGGCCGTCTGGGCGATCTCGCTCGGCGACGAGGGCCGGGCCGAGGTCTTCGAGCTGCACACCACCGAGATCGAGGACGGCATCGCGCTCTCCGGCATCCCGGCCGTCGAGCTCGGCGCGACCTCCGCGGTGATCCTGCTGGCCGACACCGCGCACCTGCCGCTCGAGGCGACCCTGAACGCGTTTGCCGAGCACCTGCCCGGTGTTCCCGTGATCGGCGGGGTGCCGTCCCTCGTGCCGCCGGACGGCCGGCCGCTCCTGCGCGGTCTCGGACAGAGCACCGCCGCCGGTCTCGGGATCCGCTTCGAGGGCATCGAGGTCCTGCCCCTCGTCTCGCAGGGCGCGCGCCCCATCGGCCCCGAGCTGACCGTGACCGCCGGCGAGGGCGCCGTCATCCGCGAGCTCGCCGGCCGCCCCGCCATCGACGTCCTGCGCGACACGGTCGACAGCCTGAACGAGGACGACCGCGAGCAGATCCGGCACGGCCTGCTGCTCGGCCTCGTGGTCAACCCCGGGCAGCCCGACTACGGGCCGGGCGACTTCATCGTCCGCGGCCTCGCCGGCGCGGACCCGGAGTCCGGCGCCGTCGTCGTCGGGGCGCCCGTCACGGTCGGCCAGGTCGCGCGGCTGCACGTCCGCGATCCGCAGACCGCGACGACGGACCTGGACGACGAGCTCGCGCTGCGACGCACGGCCACGGGGTCCGCCCGGGTCGCAGGCGCGCTGGCGTTCACCTGCAACGGCCGCGGCAGCGACATGTTCGGCCACGCCAACCACGACGCCGAGGCGATCCAGGCCGGGCTGGGGCCCCTCCCCCTCGTCGGCATGATCTCCGCCGGCGAGATCGGCCCGGTCGGCGGTCGGCCCTTCGCCCACGGCTTCACGGCGACACTCGCGGTCTTCCTGGCCTAGGGTCCCGAGGTATGGAGCTGCGCGGAGCGACCATCCTCTTGACCGGCGCCACGGGAGGCCTGGGCGACGCGATCGCCCGCGCGTTGGCGGCCCAGGGCGCGAGCCTCGTGCTCACGGGCCGCCGCACCGAGGTGCTCGAGCCGCTCGCGGCCGACCTCGGTGCCGTCGCCGTCCCCGCCGACCTCTCCCGCGCCGAGGACGTGCGTCGGCTGGCCGACGACCACGGCGACGTCGACGGTGTCGTCCACAACGCCGCCGTCCCGGGCAGCGGCCCGCTGCACGACTTCTCCCCGGAGGAGCTCGACCGGGTCCTGGACGTGAACCTGCGGGCGCCCGTGATGCTCACCCGCCTGCTCCTGCCCGCGATGCAGCAGCGGGGCCGCGGCCACCACGTCTACGTCTCCTCCATGTCGGCGAAGGTGCCGACGGCCGACGCCAGCCTCTACGCCGCGTCGAAGCTCGGCCTCCGCGGGTTCGCCCAGGGCCTGCGGTCCGAGCTGGCCCCGCAGGGCATCGGGATCAGCGCGGTCTTCCCCGGCTTCGTGCGCGACGCGGGGATGTACGCCGACACCGGCGTCCAGCTGCCCAAGGGCGTGGGGACGAGCTCGCCCCACCAGGTCGCCGACGGGGTCGTCCGCGCCATCGAGCGCGACCGCGGCGAGGTCGACGTGGCCCCCGTGGGGGTCCGGGCGACGGGGGTCCTCAACGGCCTCTTCCCCGGCCTGCCGCAGCGGGTGGCGGTGAAGGTCGACGGCGGCCGCGTCGGGCGCGAGATGTCCGAGGCCCAGCGCTCCAAGCGCTGAGGCGCGGACGGGCGGTCGCGGCCCGGCCGCCGCGAGCGACCGACCGCGAGCGCGGCCCGCCGACCGCCGTCGTCGGTCGGCTCAGGCGCCGAGCTTCGAGAGCAGCGACATCTCGCCCGCGAGCGTCTGGGACGTCGCGGAGGTGATCTCGACGAGGACGGTCTCTCCCGGCTCGCCGAAGCCCGTGAAGTTCACGACCTTGTTGTGCGACGTGCGGCCGCGCAGGCGGTCGGGATCGGTGCGCGACTGACCCTCGATCAGCACGTCGAGCGTGCGGCCCACGAACCGCTGGGTACGCTCCCGCGAGCGGCGCTGGACGGCCTCGACGAGCCGCTCCATGCGCTCGACCTTGACGGGGTGCGGGACGAAGTCCTCCGTCATCTCCGCCGCCTCCGTGCCGCGGCGGGGCGAGAAGACGAACGTGAAGGCGCCGTCGAATCCGACCCGCTCCACGACGTCGAGCGTGTCCTGGAACTCCTCCTCCGTCTCGCCCGGGAAGCCGACGATGATGTCGGTGCTCAGGGCGATGTCCGGGCACTGCGCCCGGATCATCTCGACGCGGTCGAGGAAGCGCTCCTTGTCGTACGTGCGCCGCATGCGCTTGAGGATGCGGCTGTTCCCCGACTGCAGTGGCAGGTGGATGTGCTGGCAGACCTCGGGCAGCGCGGCGTGGACCGCGACGACGTCCTCGCGGATGTCCTTCGGGTGCGGCGAGGTGTAGCGGACCCGCTCGATGCCGTCGATCGCGGCGACGGCCGTGAGCAGCTCGGCGAACGTGCGCGGACGGGGGCGCCCGGCCGAGGATCCGGCGGCGTCCGCGGCGCCGTCGACGGCGACGATGCGGCCGGTCGGGCGCTTCGCGGCCTCGTGGAACGGGACGAGCGCCTCGGGCAGCGGGTCCGTCGTGCGCAGGTCGCGGCCGTAGGCGTTGACGTTCTGGCCCAGCAGCGTCACCTCGCGCACGCCGTCGGCGGCGAGGCGCTCGACCTCGGCGACGAGCTGCTCGAACGGCCGCGACGACTCGCGCCCGCGCGTCGAGGGGACGATGCAGTACGAGCACTTGAGGTTGCACCCGACGGCGATCTGCACCCACGCCTGGAAGTCGCGGTCGCGCTTCGTGGGCAGGTGCGCCGGGAAGCCCTCGAACTCGAAGTAGCCCTGCGCGGTCAGCTCGTCCGCGGTGAGGAACTCGGCGAGCTTGTTGATCTGTCCCGGGCCGAACGCCACGTCGACGAACGGGAACCGCTGGAAGACCTCGTCCTTCACGGACTGCGCCCAGCAGCCGCCCACGCCGACGACCACGCCGGGGCGCTCCTTCTTCATGCGCTTGGCGTGGCCGAGGTGCGCCACGAACCGCGAGTCCGCGGACTCCCGGATGGAGCACGTGTTGAAGAGGATGAGGTCGGCCTCGTCGGCGACGGGCGCCTCGGCGTAGCCCAGCGACTCGAGCATGCCCTTCATGCGCTCGGAGTCGTGCTCGTTCATCTGGCACCCGAAGGTGGTGACGTGGTACCGCTTGGAGGGCGTGACGGTGCTCATACGGAGCGACGGAGGGTAGCGCTCGACGCGGAGTCAGTCGTCGGCGCGCTCGACGCAGCGGCGCTCGTAGGTCCGCACCGCGGCGTAGGCGGTCTCGAGCGCGTAGCCCTTCGTGGCGAGCAGCCGCAGGGCCTTCTGCCGGGCACGGTCGTCCTCGAGCGGCCGTCCCGCCAGGCGCTGTTCGAGCGCCTCGACGGCGAGCTCGTCCTCGTCGTTCCGCAGCGGGTCCTCGGCGAGGGCGCGGTCCGCGACCTCCCGCGGGATCCCGGTCTTGCGGAGCCCCTGCTCGATCCGCAGGTGCCCCCAACCCTCCAGGCGGCGCTTGTCCTCGACGAACCGCGTGGCGTAGCGCTCGTCGTCGACGTAGCCGAAGTCGGTGAGCTCCTTCAGCGCCCCGACGATCGAGGTCTCGTCGATCTCGCGCTTCTCCAGGTGCGCGCGCACCTCGGACACCGTGCGGTCGCGCTTGCTCAGGTGCCGGTAGGCGAGCGTCAGGGCGTGCTGCAGCCGCTCCTCGGCGGTCAGCGGACGCTCGGGCGCCTCCTCCGCCCCTTCCGCCGCGCCGTCGGCGTCCGGGTCCCCGCCCCCGCGCTTGCCGCGCCGGCGGCCCTTGCGCCGGCCGGGTCGGACATCGGCGGGCGGCGACGGGATGATGTCCCCCGCCTCGCCGCCACCGAACAGGCCGAGCCCGGTTCCCGCCGCCCCCGCACCCAACGCCCCGGGCGGCAGCCCGTCGCCCCGGACCGGTGCAGCGTCGTCGGGCGCAGCGTCGTGCCCGTCCGACACGGATGCCCCGGGCGCCGCCGGACGAGTCACGTCGCCCGCACCGGGTGCGCCCGTGGTGGTGTCGTCGTGCGCGTCGTCGCCCGGAGCCTGCGCGGCCGAGAGCTCCGCGTCGCGCACGCGCCGCTGGCCGCGCGGGGACGCCGCGTCCCCGGAGCGACTGCGGCGCCGCGACCGACCGGACCGCGGGCGCCGCCCGAGATCGGGCAGCGGCGCCCAGTCGGCGCCGGTCTCGTCGGGCGTCGCGGCTCCGTCGGCCGCCGACGCGTCATCGGCGGGCAACGGAGCCGCCGGCGACCAGTCGTCGCCGACGGCCGGTGCCGCGTGCTCGTCGGTGGCGCCACTGCGGGCGTCGCCGGTGAGGTCCGCCAGTGGGGACCCCGGCGCCGGCCCCTCCCAAGGGGCGCCGAGGTCCTCCAGCGGGGAGGGTCCGCCCGCGGTCAGGTCCGCGAGCGGGGGCTCGTCGTCCGGCGTGCCGGACGCGTGCGGGGCATCGCCCACCGGTCGGCGGGCGGCGCGCTCCTCCCCGTCCCCGCTCACGCGATGGCGGTCGCGGGCTCCTCGGCGGCCTTGGCCGCCGCAGCGGCCTTGATGCCGGCCGCAGAGGGCGCCTCGCCGCCGGGCGGCGCCATGTCGAGCTTCTCGTAGATCTGGCGCTCGATCTCGTCCGCGATGTCCTGGTTCTCGTCCAGGTGCGCCTTCGCGTTCGTGCGGCCCTGCGCGAGCCGCTCCCCGTTGAAGGAGAAGAACGAGCCGGACTTCTGAACGACGCCGTGCTCGATGCCGAGGTCGATCAGGCAGCCCGACGTGGAGATGCCCTTGCCGAACTCGATGTCGAACTCCGCCTGCTTGAAGGGCGGGGCGACCTTGTTCTTCACGACCTTGACGCGCACGCGGTTGGCGACCGCGTCCGTGCCGTCCTTGATGGTCTCGATGCGGCGGATGTCGAGGCGCTGCGAGCTGTAGAACTTCAGCGCGCGACCACCCGGCTGCGTCTCCGGCGAGCCGAACATCACGCCGACCTTCTCGCGGATCTGGTTCGTGAAGATGCAGAGCGTGTTCGTGCGGTTCAGGTTGCCGGTGAGCTTGCGCATCGCCTGGCTCATCATCCGCGCCTGCAGACCGACGGTCTGGTCGCCCATCTGACCCTCGAGCTCGGCCCGCGGCGTCAGTGCCGCCACGGAGTCGAGGGCCACGACGTCGACGGCGCCGGAGCGGACGAGCATGTCCGCGATCTCGAGCGCCTGCTCGCCGTAGTCGGGCTGGGAGACGAGCAGCTCGTCGATGTCCAGGCCGATCTTCTGGGCGTAGATCGGGTCCATGGCGTGCTCCACGTCGATGAACGCGCAGACGCCGCCCTTCTTCTGGGCCTCGGCGAGGATGTGGTAGACGAGCGTCGTCTTACCGGAGGACTCCGGGCCGAAGATCTCGATCACGCGGCCACGCGGGACGCCACCGACGCCGAGCGCCAGGTCGAGCGACAGCGCGCCCGTCGGGATGACGTCGACGCGCGAGTGCGCGCCTTCCTCACCCATGCGCATCACGGTGCCCTTGCCGTACTGCCGTTCGATCTGCTGCAGGGCGCCCTGCAGGGCGGCGTCGCGGGCCTTCGCCGTCGCCTCGGTCTCCTTGGGAGCCATGTCCTTCTACCTCTACGTCGGGAGCGGATAACCATTGTCCGCGGGGGTGCGGACGGAACCGAACCGTACGCATGTTCGTGTCACGGACCGAGGGGGTCGGCGTGCCGAAACGGCGACGGCGACGCGCCGAAAACCCGCGCCCCGACGGCCGTCAGGCCGCGTCGCGCTCGCCGGCGAGCACGCGGCGCAGCAGGTGCAGCGCGGCGGTCGTCGTGCGGTCGCGCACGGCGGCGCGGTCGCCCGGGATCCGCAGGCGGCGGACGAGGCCGCCGTCCCGCGCGAGCACCGCGACGAAGACGGTGCCGACGGGCTTCTCCTCCGAGCCGCCGCCCGGGCCGGCCACGCCGGTCGTCGACAGCGCGACGGCGACGCCCAGGGCCTCGAGCGCACCCTCCGCCATCGCCCGGGCGACCTCGGCGGAGACGGCGCCGTGCGCCTCGAGCATCTCGCGAGGCACGCCGAGCGCCGACTCCTTCACCGCGTTGGCGTACGAGACGATGCCCCCGGCTACGACGGCGGACGATCCCGGCAGATCCGTCAGGCGCCCGGCGAGCAGGCCGCCCGTGCAGGACTCGGCGGTCCCCACGGTCCACGAGCGCTCGCGCAGTCCGTCCAGGACGAGCTGGTCGATCGTGCGGCCGTCGGCGGAGAACAGCGCGTCGCCGTGGCGGTCGGCGACGAACGCCTCGAACGCGCGACCGGTGGCGTCGGCCTCGGCGGGCCAGCGGTTGACGATCTCGATCTCGCCGCGGCGCATGCACGTCGTGATCTCGAGGTCGTCGATGGCGATGCCCTCCTCGCGGGCGGCGCGCATCGTGCCGGCGAGGTCGGACTCCGGGATGCCGAAGAGCCGCAGCACCGACCCCTGCAGGCGCTCGGCGCCGGGGATCGCGGCGTGCAGCTCGGGCAGGTCGACGGTGGCGCGCCACATGGCCTGCAGCTCGCTGGGCGGGCCGGGGAGCACCACGATCGTCGGGCCGCCCTCGCCCTCGGGCGGTGGGACGATGAGGCCGGGCGCGGTGCCGATCGGCTCGAGCACCGTGGCGCCGGCCGGCACGAGCGCCTGCTTGCGGTTCGCCTCGCGCACCGCGGCCTGGTCGACGCCCGGCCAGCGCTTCGACATCGGCTCGAGCACGGACCAGATGCGGCCCTCGAGCGCCTCGTCGAGCGCGAGCGTGCGGCGCGTGAACTCCGCGACCACGCGGGTGGTGAGGTCGTCCTCGGTCGGGCCGAGGCCGCCCGAGGTGATCACGAGCTCGACCCCGCGGTCGCGCGCGTTCGAGAGCGCCGTCACCAGGTCCTCGGGGCGGTCGCCGACGACGACCGTCGAGACGTGGACGACGCCCAGCTCGCCCAGTCGCTGCGCCAGCCAGGGGCCGTTCTTGTCCGCCACCCAGCCGCCGAGTACCTCGGTGCCGGTGATGACGACGACGGCGCGCGGGGCGCTCATCGCGAGCAGGAGGGTCGGTCGGCGCGGGCGAGCCGCTTCCGGCTGCCCTTCGTGATCTCGTAGGCGACGATCCCACGGCTGTCGGCCTTGAGCCGCTGGCGCTTGCCGCCGACGGTCACGCGGGCCTGGTCCGAGTCGATCGCGACCTTGAAGCTCCGCGAGCGGACCGGCTTCGTGCGGCGCTTCGGCTCGAGCTGCTGGCCGTCGATGACCCGCCGGCCGCGGGCGTCGTTCACGCAGACGGTGGCGCCCTCCTCCGAGCCCGCGGTGACGCGCAGGGTGATGACGGCCGCGGCCGCGCGCTCCTGGCGCGCGTCGGCCTCGGACGCCCGCTCCTGGCGCGGGGCCTCGGTCGTCGTGGCCGTCGGCGTCGCCGGGGTGTCCTCGCCCTGGGAGAGCCGGTAGACCGCGAAGATGGCGCCGGCGACGAGCACGAGCAGCAGCAGGATCGGCAGGACGTTCGTGCGCTTGGGCGGCCCGAACGCGCCGCCGCCGCCGCGGCGAGAGCCGCCCTTGCGGCCTCGTGCCGTCGCCCCGCCGCCGCTCTCGTACGGCTCGTGGCGGAACTTGTACTCCTCCACCAGGAGCTTGGCGTCGAGGCCGAGCGCCTCCGCGTAGGTGCGGAGGAAGCTCTTCACGAAGGTGGTCCCGGGCAGCAGGCTCCACTCCTCGTTCTCGAGGGCGCGGAGGTACTTGGCCCGGATCTTCGTGCGGGACTCGACCTCGGCGATGTCGATGCCTGCGCGCATCCGGGCTTCGCGCAGGGTGGCGCCGATCTCTGCCATTGAGCGGAAGGCTATCGGCCGGGGGCCTCGACGCTATTCCCCGCCCGGACCGAGCACGACGTGCTCGCCCGTCCGGTCGTCCGAAGCGTCGTCCGTGGGGGGCGCGTGCGGGCCGTCGGGCTCGCCCGCGTCCGGGTCCTCGACGCCCTCCGTGGCGGTCGTGCCGCGCAGCGCGGCGAGGATCCGCGGCAGGTCCATCGGATTGACGAGCACCTGGCGCGCCTTCGAGCCCTCGAAGCCCGAGACGATGCCGCGGCGCTCCATCATGTCCACGAGGCGACCGGCGCGGGTGTAGCCGACCCGCAGGCGGCGCTGGAGCCCGGAGGTCGACGCCGCGCCCATCTCCACGACCATCTCGATCGCGTCGGCGAGCAGCGGGTCCTCGTCGGCGTCGTTGGGGTCGTCGCCCTCCGGGTCCTCCGGCGCGTCGTCGTCGACGGCCTCGAGCAGGTCGTCGCGCCACTCGGGCTCGCCCTGCTTGGCCCAGTGCGATGTGAGGGCGGCGATCTCCTCCTCGTCGATGTAGGCGCCCTGGATGCGGGTGAGCCGCGAGGAGCCGACGGGGTTGAAGAGCATGTCGCCGCGACCCAGCAGCGACTCGGCGCCGTTCTGGTCGAGGATGACGCGCGAGTCCGTCTGGGACGACACGGAGAACGCGATCCGGGACGGGACGTTCGCCTTGATCATGCCCGTGATGACGTCCACGCGCGGGGACTGCGTGGCGAGCACGAGGTGGATGCCGACGGCACGCGCCTTCTGGGCGATGCGGATGATCGCGTCCTCGACGTCGGCCGGAGCGACCATCATCAGGTCGGCGAGCTCGTCGATCACGCAGAGGATGTAGGGCAGCGGCTCGTCGCCCTCCGCGATGCGCACCTTGTTGAGCTCGATGAGCGAGCGCGTCTTCTTCACGCTCATGACGCCGTAGCGCCACTCCATCTCGCGCACGAGGTTCTGCAGCGCATTGGCCGCCATCTTCGGGCTCGTGATCACCGGCGTGAGCAGGTGCGGGATCGCCTCGTAGTGGTTGAGCTCGACCTGCTTGGGGTCGACGAGCACCAGGCGCACGTCGTCCGGCGTGGCGTGCAGCAGGATCGAGCTGAGCATCGCGTTGACCGCCCCGGACTTGCCGGCGCCGGTGGTGCCGGCGACGAGCAGGTGCGGCATCTTCGCCAGGTCGGCGTAGATCGGGGCGCCCGAGACGTCCTTGCCCAGCCACACCGTCAGCGGCGTCGCGTCCTCCGGCGGGTCGCCGTAGACGTCGCCGAGGTGCACGATCCGGCGGCGCTTGTTCGGCACCTCGACGCCGACGGCGGTCTTGCCGGGGACGGGCGCGAGGATGCGGATGTCCGTGGCGGCCAGCGCGTAGGCGAGGTCGTCCTTGAGCTGGGCGACCTTCGACATCTTGATGCCGGGCGCCAGGCGCAGCTCGTAGCGGGTGATGTGCGGGCCGGCGATGGTGCCGATGACCTTCGCGTCGACCTTGAAGTGCGCGAGCGCCTCGATCAGCGCGTGTGCCGTCTCCGCCTGGCCGGCGGTGTCCGGGCGCAGCTGCTCGGCGTTCGAGACCTTCAGGAGCTCCGGGTCGGGCAGGACGTAGCCGTCCTCGGGGGCCTCGTTGTCCCCGGCCATCGGCTGACGCGATCGCAGCTCGGCCAGCGAGGGGCGGGCGTCCTCGGTCGTCGGCTCGTCGTCGAGCTCGTCGGGGGCGGCCTCCTCCGTCCGGGGCGCGGGGACGCGGACCTCGGAGCGGGGCGTACCGCCGGCGGCGGAGCGCAGGATGCGCGGGGGCGTCACGACCGTGGGCGGGTCGAGCGTCTCGTCGCCCGCGGCGTCGGGCTCGACGGCGTCGTGCTCGGCCGTCGGCGCGGCGGCCGCTCCGGCTGCGGACGGGGCCGGGCGGAGGGGCACGGCGGACTCGTCCGCGGCCTCGTCGGGCGCGGGGTCGTGCGTGGGCACGCCGAGGTCGAGCCGCGCCTCGCCGCCCGCGCCGAAGAGGTCGGGGTAGCGCAGCGCGCCGTCGAGCTCCGGACGGGGCTTCGTGCCGGGGCCGCGGGACGCGGAGACGCCCTCGCCGCGGGAGGCCTGCACGGCCTCGCCGCGCGACGCGGCGATCTCCTCCTCCCCCGTGGGCTCCGGCGGCGCGGACCGCCGGCGGGGCGGCAGCGCGGGGAACTCCGGGGCGGCGTGGTCGGCGTCGTCCTCGGGCTGGCCCGGCAGGGCGACAGGCTCGGGCTTGCGGGCACCGCGGCCGGCCGGCGGCGTGGGCCGGGGCCGGTCGTCGTCCTTCGGCTCGGCGTCGGCCTTCGCGCGGCGGCGGGGCAGGACGGGGATCTCGAGGACGTCGTCGTCCCGGTCCCCCGGGTGCGTCTCGTCCGGGACGCGGCGGAAGGCCGTCGTGGTCTGCCGCAGGCCCTCGCCCGTGCGGGAGACGATGGACGCGATCGACGCGCCCGTCAGCAGCAGGACGCCCGCGACCAGCATGGTCACGCCGATGACGTGCGCGCCGATCGCGCCGAGCAGGCTGGAGACGCCCCAGTACATCGCGTCGCCGAGCAGTCCACCGCGGTCGCGGACGACGTCGGAGGACCACAGGGCCTCGCGACCCCCGCCGCCGCCGAGCCCGAACGTGCCCGTGGCGAGCATGAGCTCGATCGCGAGGACGAGCAGGACGCCGCCGAAGCGGAAGGGCCGGAGCGCCGGCAGCAGGGGGCGCAGGACGAGCAGCAGGCCGGTGGCCGCCACGAGCGGCGGCGTGAGATACGCGACCTGCCCGAGGAGGCTGCGCAGGCCGTTGACGAGGGCGTCGCCGACCGCCCCACCCCACGAGCCGAGGTACATCAGGAAGAAGAGGAAGACCGCCAGGGCGAGCAGGCCCAGCCCGATCTGGTCGAACTGGCGCTGCGTGAGGCCGAGGCCCGGGCCGTGCGCGTCGAGCGCCCCCGCTCGCGCCTTGGGCGCGCGGGGGTCCGCCTTCCGCGACCCGGAGGGCTTCTTCGCCGCGGCGGCGTTGCGGGCAGGGGTACGAGGGCGGGTGCTCATGCTCACCCAGCCGCTTCGCCGCGGACGGTCCCGATCCTCCCCCCGGACGACGACGGGCCCGGGGAACGCACTCGCGCTCCCCGGGCCCGGGTGCCGCGCGGCCGCCCGGGGGCGGCCGCTGACGGGACGTCCTAGCGCGTGTAGGCGCCGGGCACGCCGCCGTCGACGTTGAGGATGTTGCCCGTCGACTTGCCCGACCGCGCCTCGGAGGCGAAGTGCAGGGTCGACTCGGCGATGTCCTCCGGGAGGATCAGGACCTTCAGCGTGTTGCGCTGGCGGTAGTGCTCCTCGAGCTCGTCGGGGCTCAGGCCGTAGTTCGCGGCCCGCTCCTCGCGCCAGTTGCCCTGCCAGATCTTCGACCCGCGCAGTACGGCGTCCGGGTTGACCGTGTTGACGCGGATGCCGTCGGCGCCGCCCTCCTCGGCCAGGCAGCGCGCCAGGTGCAGCTCGGCGGCCTTCGCGGAGGAGTACGCCGAGGCGTTCTTGCCGGCCACGAGCGAGTTCTTCGACGAGATGAAGATCACGGAGCCGCCCGTGTCCTGCTCGCGCATGATCCGGAAGGCCTCCTTCGACACGAGGAAGTAGCCCGTGCCGAGGATGCGGTGGTTGCGCTCCCACTCCTCGAGCGTCGTGTCCTCGATCGCCGAACTCGACGCGATGCCCGCGTTGGAGACGAGGATGTCGACGCCGCCGAACTTCCGGACGGCCTCGCGGTACGCGTTCTGGACGGACTCCTCGGACGTGACGTCGCCGCCGATCCCGATGCCGTCGGTGCCCGAGGCCTCCTGGGCCCCGTCGGCGTCGAGGTCGAAGCCGGCGATGACCGCGCCGGCCGCCTTCAGACGGGCCGAGATCGCGCGGCCGATGCCGCCGCCGGCGCCGGTCACGAACGCGACCTTGCCCTGCAGCTCGCCGGGCTTGGGCGCCAGGGAGAGCTTGTAGAGCTCGAGCGGCCAGTACTCGACGGCGAAGGACTCCTCGGCCGTGAGCGAGACGAACTCGTCGACGGCGTCGGCGCCGGCCATGACCTCGATGGCGCGGTGGTACAGGTCGCGGGACATCGACGCGGCCTTCGGCGTGGTGCCCACGCCGACGAGACCGACGTGCTGGATCAGCACGACGCGCGGGTCGACGTCACCGATCGGCACGGGGCCGGACGTCTGGCCCGGCATGCGGACGTCGGGGTTCTCGGCGTTGGCCGCGTGGTACGCGCGGTACTGCTCGCGGTAGCCCTCGGCCCGCTCCTTCACGCGGTCGACGAGCACCGTCGCGTCCTCGGAGGACGGATCGAACGGCACGAACATCGGCAGCATCTTCGTGTGGACCAGGTGGTCCGGGCACGCGGCGCCGACCGTGACGAGGTCCGCGATGCGGTTGCTGGAGACGAACTCCATCGCCGGGGCGGACTGGTCGACGAGCAGCACCTTCGAGCGCTCGCTCGACACGGCGCCACGGAGCGTCGGGAGGATCTGGTCGAGGACCGCGGTGCGCGTCTCGTCCGTGATGGACGAGGCGGCGTCGGCGGTGCCGCCGAAGCGCGGCTCACCCCCGGCGCGCTCGTTCATGAACTGCGCGCCCTCGTTGATGATCGAGAGCGTGCGGCGGTAGGTGTCCTCGGCTGTGTCGCCCCAGACGACCAGGCCGTGCTTGGCCAGGACGACGAGCTCGGCCTGCGGGTTGTCGCGGACGGCCTCACCGATCTGCTTCGCGAGCAGGAAGCCCGGGCGGATGTAGGGGATCCACAGCGCGCGGTCGCCGAAGCACTCCTGGATGAGCGCCTCGCCGTTCTTCGCGCCCGCGATGACGTTGATGCCGTCGGGGTGCGTGTGGTGGACGTGGTCCGCCGGGATGAAGGCGTGCAGCAGCGTCTCGATGGAGCCGCGCGGCATCGTCGGGTCGAGCATGGAGCGGCCGACGTAGGCCACCATCTCCTCGTCGCTCATGTCCGGGCGATCCATCAGCGGCAGCAGCTCGTCGAGCTTGAGGCCGGTGAAGTTCTTCTCGGTCATCGTCGCGAGGTCGGAGCCGGAGCCCTTGACCCACATCGCACGGACCTCACGGCCCGTGTGGTCCGTGGTGGTGCCCTTGGCGGACGTGTTGCCGCCGCCGATGTTGGCCACGGCGCGGTTGGCGCCGAGCAGGTGCGACGCAAGAACGACCTGCCCGAGCGGGTCGGACGGGACGCCTTCCGACGGCCAGAGGTCGTCGGCCAGGTTGACCAGGGGGACGGTGGTGCTCATCGCTGTGCCTCCTGCCGGCTGCGGCAGGTCGTGGTGACGGAAGTGGTGGTGCGGGCGGCGGCGTCGGCCGCCGGGCGGCGGACGCCGCCGGCGTGGTGCTGCGGGCGGGTGACGGGGACGCTCATCGGCCCCAGCCCCCGGCGACGCCGGCCTCGGCGCCGCGCTCGTCGTAGAGCTTCTGCATGTAGCCGCCGGAGCGCAGGTCGCCGACGGGGTCGACGGACGCGCCCAGGCCCTCACGGACCGCGGCGGTCAGCGGGCGGACGTCGTGCGCGAACGCGTCGGCCAGCAGGCCGTAGGCGCCGTTGACGTCGCCCGTCTGCTGCAGCTCGCGGAGCTTGACGCGGTCGACCAGGAGGGCCTTGGCGTAGGCCTCCTGGATGTTGACGACCGAGCGCAGGACGGCCTCGACCTTCGACTCGATGTTGTGCGACTGGTCGAGCGTGATCCGCGGCAGCTCGGGCAGGGCCGCGAGCTCCACGAAGATGCAGAAGAGCGCGAACGGGTTGACGGAGCCCGTGATCAGGTCGTCGTCGCCGTAGCGGCGGTCGTTCGTGTGGAAGCCGCCGAGCAGGCCGTAGGACGCGAGGATCGCGACGATCTGCTCGATGTTCACGCCCTGGGCGTGGTGGCCCAGGTCGACGAGCACCTTCGCGCGCTCGCCGATCTCGCGGCACATGAGCGCAGCGGAGCCCCAGTCGGCCAGGTCCGTGGCGTAGAACGCGGGCTCGTAGAGCTTGTACTCCACGAGCAGCTCCGTGCCGCCGGCCTGGGTGGACTTGTGGAGCTCCTGGAGGCTGGCGAGCATGCGCTGGCGCCGCTCGAGCAGGTCGTCCTGGCCGGCGTAGTTCGTGCCGTCGGCGAACCACAGGGAGAGCGCGCCAGAGCCGGTCGCGACGGCGATCTCGCCGCACTCGACGAGGTGGGCCGTCGCCTTCGCGCGGATCTTCTCGTCCGGGTTCGTGACGGAGCCGAGCTTGTAGTCCGGGTCCTGGAAGAGGTTCGGGTTGATCGGGCCGGTGCCCAGGCCCTTGCTCTTGATGTAGGCGCCGAGCTCGGCGTAGTCCTCGACGGCGTCCCACGGGATGTGGAGCGCGACGGAGTTCGCGGTGCCGGAGAGCCGGTGGACCTCGGCGGCGTCGTCGATGCGCTCGAAGACGGTGCGCGGGCGGCCGGGCTGCTGGAAGGTGGCGAAGCGCGTGCCGGCGTCGCCGAAGCCCCAGGACGGGACCTCGACCTGCAGCGCGGAGAGGCGGCGCTGGACGGCGTCGACGTCGACCCCCTGGTCGCGCAGTCGTCCGGCGAGGTGCTCGTAGTCGGTCATGGGTGGTGTTCCTCGGTCGGGGGTCAGGCGGCCGCGGCGGCGGTCAGGCCGCTCACGGTCAGGAAACGGCGGTAGAGGTCCTCGGCCGCGGCGCGGTCCGGGGCGGGCTCGTAGGCCCGGGGTCGCGCGGAGGCGGCGGCGAGCTGGCGCAGCTCCTGCAGGGAGCCCAGCTCGCCGGCGGCGCGCAGCTGCACGAGCACGTTGCCCATGCCGGTGCCCTCGACGGGCCCGGCGAGGACGGTGCGGCCGGTGACGTCGGCGGTGAGCCGGCAGAGCAGCTCGTTGCGCACGCCGCCGCCGACGACGTGGATGGTCCGGATGGTCCGCCCGGAGACGGCCTCGAGCTGCTCGAGCACCCAGCGGTACCGGCAGGCGAGGGAGACGAAGATGGTGCGGACGGTCTCGCCCTTCGTGGCGGGCGGCGTCTGGTCCGTCCGGCGGCAGTGCTCGGCGATGAGCGCGGGCAGGTCCGTCGGGGCGAGGAAGTCCGCGTGGTCGATGTCGAGCACCGGGACGTCGGGGTCGGCCTCGCCGGCCAGGCGCTGCAGCTCGGCGGCGTGGATGTTCCACGTCCGCGAGAGCTCCTGCTCGAGCCACAGCCCCATCACGTTCTTCAGCAGGCGGATCGTGCCGTCGACGCCGCGCTCGTTCGTGAGGTTCGCCTCGCGGGCGGCGTCGGACAGGACGGGCGCGTCGAGCTCGAGGCCCAGCAGCGACCACGTGCCGGAGGACAGGATCGCGGCGTCCGGACTCGTGACGGGCGCGGCGGCGAAGGCCGACGCCGTGTCGTGGGAGCCGACGGCGTGGACGGCCGCGTCCCCGAGCCCGAGGCCCGGGCGCAGGCGGCCGATCGTCGTGCCGGCCTCGACCGTGGGGCCGAAGAGCACGCCGGGCAGGCCGAGGCGCCCGATGAGCTCGTGCGCCCACGTGCCGGTGCGGGCGTCGAGCAGGCCGGTCGACGAGGCGTTCGTGGCCTCGTTGACGAGCTCGCCGCCGAGCCAGTGGGCCAGCAGGTCCGGGATCAGGGCGATCCGGTCGGCGGCCTCCATGGCGGCGGAGCCGCGCTCGGCCTCGAGCTGGAAGACCGTGTTGATCGGCATGGTCTGGATGCCGGCCGTCGCGTACTGCTCCTCGCGGGAGACGCGGGCGAAGCTGCGCTCGACCATGCCGTCGGTGCGGCCGTCGCGGTAGTGGTACGGCAGGCCGAGCAGCCGGCCCTGGCGGTCGAGCAGGCCGTAGTCGACGGCCCAGGTGTCGACGCCGACGCCGGCGAGCTGGTGCAGCCCTCCGCCATCGGCGGCGTGCAGGCCCTCGAGCGCCTGCGCGTACAGGCCGAGCAGGTCCCAGTGGCGGCCGTCGGGCAGGTCGACGGGGCGGTTGGGGAACCGCGCCGCCTCGGTGAGCGTCACGCGCTCGCCGTCGTAGCGGCCGGCGAGGACGCGGCCGCTGGAGGCGCCGAAGTCGATCGCCGCGTAGACGGGGGTGCTAGCCAACGTGGAACACCTCCTCGAGGCGCAGGAGGCCCGTGTCGGGGCGCGCGCCCTCGGGCAGGGTCATGAAGTCGGCCATCTCGGCCTGCCAGCGCGCGTTGACCTCGGTCGACTGCATCGCGGCGTCGACGGCGGCGTAGTCGTCGCACTCGAAGTAGCCCACGAGCAGCCCGTCGGGGCGCAGGAAGATGGAGTAGTTGCGGTAGCCGGAGGCGACGAGGGCGTCGAGCATCTCGGGCCACACGTCGGCGTGACGCGCCTTGTACTCGTCGAGGCGATCGGCCTTGACCTGGAGCAGGAAGCAGACGCGTTCCATCAGAGGCCCATGCGGCCGGGGGCCGTCGGGGTGGCGGCGAGGTGCGCGCCGTTCACTGCGGTGTTCGCGTTGCGGGGGGTCGTGCTCATGAGGTCCTGTGTCCGGAAAAGATGGGTCCGGCGGACGGGCGCGCTGGTGCGCCCGTCCCCCGGTCCGACGGTGCGACTTCGCGCTCCCCGCTCAGGCGCGGGGAGCGTGGCCTTGCGGCCTAGAAGTCGAAGTCGTCGATGTTGTCCTTGGTGAACGTCGTCGGCGGCCCGAGGACGATCTCGCCGTCGGCGCCGATCGTCTTGTCGCCGAGCTTGCCGGCCTTGAAGGTCTCGCCTTCCTTGCCGGTGATCTGGCCCGAGGCGAGCGCCGCGGCGGCCCAGCCACCCAGGTAGCCGACGTCCTCCGGGTTCCAGAGGGCGAACTGCTGCACGGTGCCGTCCTTGACGAACTTCGACATCTGGTTCGGCGTGCCGAGACCCGTGACCGCGACCTTGCCCTTGTAGGCGGGCTTGGACGACACGTAGCGCGCGGCGGCCGCGATGCCGACCGTCGTCGGGGAGACGATGGACTTCAGCTTCGGGTAGGCGCGCAGGAGGCCCTGGGCCTGCTGGAACGACTTCTGGTCGTCGTCGTCGCCGTAGGCGACCTTGACGACCTTGATGTTCTCGTAGCCGGGCTTCTTGAGCTCGTCCTGCATGATCTTGATCCAGGCGTTCTGGTTCGGCGCGTTGGCCGTGGCCGACAGCACCGCGACCTCGCCGCCGTCGGGACCGGCGGTCTCCTTGGCCTGCTTCGCCAGCTGGACGCCGATGGACTGCGTCGTCGCCTGGTTGATGAAGATCTGACGCGCGTCCTTCGCGGCGTCGGAGTCCTGCGTCACGACCTTGACGCCGCGCTGCATGGCCTGCTTGAGGACCGGAGCGATGGCGTTCGGGTCGTTGGCCGCGAGCACGATGGCGTCGGGCTTCTGCTGCGTAATGGAGCGCAGCAGCGAGACCTGCGACGACGCGGACGCGTCGGTCGGACCCTGGATCTTGGCGCTGCCGCCCGTCTCCTCGATGGCCGCGACGGTGCCCTTGTTCTCGAGCTCCTCGTACGGGTTGCCGAGCTGCTTGGGCATCACGACGACGTTGAGCCCCTTCTTGATGGCGGCACCGGCGTCAGCCTTGGTCTCGCCCGAGGCCGCGGACCCGCCGCTGCCCTCGTTGCTGTCGTCCTTCGTCGAGCCGCAGCCCGTGATGACGGCAGCACCCAGCACCACTGCGAACAGCAGGGCCAGGAACCTTCCCCAGCGTGAATCACGCATTCGTGTTCCCCTCTCCTCCCGGCCCGGTCTGAGCTTCCGCAGGACGGCCGGGCCGAGTGGGCCGTGCTCCGCGGGTGTTGATGCGGCGTGCCTCTCGGACACGTGCAGCGATATTCGGCCCCAGGACGGAGCCGACGAGCAAGATTCCGGTGACGATCTGGACCCAGTACGTGCTGATGTCCGGATCGAGGTTCAGCGCCTTCTGGATCCCGGCGAGCAGGATCAGGGCGAGGAGGACCCCGCCGATCGTGCCGGTGCCGCCGAAGATCGAGACGCCGCCCAGGACGACCGCGGCGATGGCCGTGAGCTCGAAGCCCTCGCCCACGTTGCCGGCGGCGGTCGAGTTGCGGAGCGTCAGGATGATCCCCGCCAGTGCGGCGATGACGCCGCTGAGGACGAAGAGACGGAACTGGATCCGGTCCACCCGCAGGCCGCTGAACCGCGCGGCTTCCTTGTTGGCGCCGATCGCGAAGATCGAGCGGCCGAGCGGGGTGCGGTGCAGCACGAGGGCGAAGAGCACCGCGAGGACGAGGAACAGCACGATCGGGTTCGGGACGGGCGTGCCGGCGAAGTTGCCGAAGCCCCAGTCCGTGTACGCCGCCGGGAAGGAGGTGACCGACTCGTCGCCGAGGACGACGAACGCCAGGCCACGGAAGAGCGCGAGCGTGCCGATCGTGACCGCGAGGCTCGGCAGCCCCAGCCCGGTCACGAGCCACCCGTTGAACGCCCCGCAGACCGCGCCGACGACGAAGCAGATCGGGATGATCGCCTCCATCGGGAGCCCCGCGTTCCACAGCGATCCCATGACGGCGCTCGAGAGCGCGAGGATCGACGCGACGGACAGGTCGATCTCGCCCGTGGCGATGATCAGCGTCAAGGGCAGCGCGAGCAGCGCGTACTCCGCGAAGTCGGCGGTGCCGGAGGTCAGGGAGTCCCCGGTCAGGAACTCCGTCGAGATGGCCTGGCCGACGAGGAAGACGACGACGATGAGCGCCAGGATCAGCGTCTCCCAGCGGCCGAGGAACGCCTTCACGGGCGACTCGCCGGCCGTGGTCTTGGGCGCGTCGGGCGTCCGGTCAGGGGCCGTCCCGGACGGCGTAGAGGTCATCGTGCTCATGCTGCGGTCCTCCGGCGGGCGGAGCGCTGACGGAGCAGCGCCTCGCTCTGGTTGGCGATCAGGCGGTCCAGGGCGATCGCGACGAGGATCAGGGCACCCACGGCGGCCTGCTGCCAGAAGTCGTCGATCTTCAGGACGATGAGGGCGGTCTGGATCGTGCCGAGCACGACCGCCCCGATGGCGGCGCCGAGCACGGAGCCCGAGCCGCCGGCGATGGCGACGCCGCCGACGACGGCCGCGCCGATGACACGCAGCTCGTAGCCCTGGCCGGCGGTCGCGTCGACCGTGCCGTAGCGGGCCGCGAACATCGCGCCGCCCAGGCCGGCCAGCGCGCCGGAGATGACGAACGCCTGCGTGACGCGGCGGTCGGACTTGAGGCCGGCGAGCTTCGCGGCGTGGCCGCCGGAGCGGCCGCTGGAGCCGATCGCGTAGAGCTGACGGCCCCACGCGAAGTCGCGCGTGACGAACCAGAAGATGATGATCACGACGAGCGCGACGAGGATCAGCGTCGGGACGCCGAGCACGGAGCCCGAGCCGAGCTTGAGGAACGAGTCCGGCAGGTCCTGGGCGTTGATCTGCCGGCCGCCCGTCACGAGGAAGGCGACGCCGCGCAGGGCGTACATGGTGCCGAGGGTCACCACGAGGGCGGGTACGCGCCCCCAGGTGACGAGCACGCCGTTGAGCAGGCCGCAGGCCGCGCCGATGACGACGGCCAGCAGCACGCCGACGATCCACGGCATGTCGGGGTTCTTCGCGAGCAGGTCACCGCAAAGGAACGCGGACAGCGCGAGGATCGAGCCGACGGAGAGGTCGATGTTGCGGGTGACGATGACGAGCGTCATCCCCGCCGTCATCACGGCGATGATCGCCACGTTCAGGACGGTGTCCGACAGGCTGTCGGCGTTCCAGAACGCCGGCTCGAGGATCCCGGTGATCAGGACGATCGCCGCCAGGACGACGATCAGGCCCAGCTCGCGGGCGCGGATCAGCTTGTCGACGACGCGCCGGCCGCCGGAGCGGCGGGGCTCGTCGACGGGCGCGCCGGACGGGGAGGCGCCGGAGCCCGCGGGCGCCGGCGTGCTGACAGGGGTGCTCATGCGATCTCCTCGGCGACCGCCGCGCGGCCGGTGGCGGCGCGGACGACGCGCTCCTCGTTGGCCTCGGCGCGGGACAGCTCGGCGGTGATCCGGCCCTCGTGCATGACGAGGACGCGGTCGGCCATCCCGAGGACCTCGGGAAGCTCGCTCGAGACCATCAGGACGCCGAGCCCCTCGCTCGCCAGGTCGTTGATGATGCGGTGGACCTCGGCCTTCGTGCCGACGTCGATGCCGCGGGTGGGCTCGTCGATGATGAGGAGCCGCGGCTTCGTGCTCAGCCACTTGGCGAGCACGACCTTCTGCTGGTTGCCGCCCGAGAGCGTGCCGACCGGGTCGGTCAGGCGGCCGTACTTCAGCTGCAGGCGCTTGGCCCACTGCGTGGCCTCGTCGCGCTCCTTCTTCGGGGAGAGCAGGCCGTTCTTGCGCATCTCCCCCAGGCGGGCGAGCGTGGAGTTGTGGCCGATGGACATCTCCATCACCAGGCCCTGCTGGCGGCGGTCCTCGGGGACGAGCGCCATGCCGGCCGCGACGGACGCCGTCGGCTTGCCGAGCGGGAGCTCCTGGCCGTTCATGGAGACGCGGCCCTCGGTGGCGTGGTCCACGCCGAAGATCGCCTGGGCGACCTCGGAGCGGCCGGCGCCGACGAGGCCGGCGAGGGCGACGATCTCGCCCGCCTTGACCTGCAGGTCCACGTCGTAGAAGACGCCCTCGCGGGACAGCCCCTGGACGTCGAGCAGGAGCTCGCCGACCTTGGCCTCGGTCTTCGGGAAGAGCTGGTTGACGTCGCGGCCGACCATGCGGCGGACGAGCTCGTCCTCGGGGAGCTCGGAGAGCGGGCCGTCGTGGACGACCTCGCCGTCGCGCATGACGGTCACGACCGTGGCGATGTCGTAGACCTCCTCGAGGCGGTGGGAGATGAACAGCACCGCGGCACCGCGCTCCTGGAGGGCGCGCACGACGCCGAAGAGGCGCTCGACCTCGCGGCCCGAGAGGGCGGCGGTCGGCTCGTCCATGATCAGGACGCGCGCGTCGAAGCTCATCGCCTTCGCGATCTCGACGATCTGCTGGTCGGCGATCGAGAGGCCCTGGACGGGGCGGTCCGGATCGAGGTCGACGCCGAGCCGGTCCAGGATCTCCTGGACCATCTTCTTCATGCCCGGACGGTCGATGCGGCCGAAGGAGCGCTTGGGGTGCCGGCCCATGACGACGTTCTCCGCGACGGAGAGGTCGGGGAAGAGCGTCGGCTCCTGCAGGATCACCGCGACGCCGGCGTCGCGGCTGTCGGCGGTGGAGTGGAAGACGACGGGCTCGCCGTCGACCAGGACCTGGCCGGAGTTCGGGCGGTCGACGCCGGTCAGGATCTTGACCAGCGTCGACTTGCCGGCGCCGTTCTCGCCCATGAGGGCGCGGACCTCGCCGCCGCGCAGCGGCAGCGAGGCGTTCTTCAGGGCGTGCACCGCGCCGAAGGAGCGGCTCGCCCCGTCGAGGGCGACGATCGGCGTCGTGGTGGACGGGGTGCTCATGCAGTGGCCTCCTCGGCCGACGGGTCGTCGCCGCGATCCAGACGCCGGACGGTCACGCCCGGGACGTCGATGGCGGCGAGCAGCTCGGAGTTCTGGCCCAGACCGGCGACGAGCACGTCCTCGCAGTCGGTGACCGGGCCGATGACGGACAGGCCGCGGCGGTCGAGCTTGCCGCCGTCGACGAGCAGGGTCGCCGTGCCGGCCTGGCCGATCATGGTGCGCTTGACCTCCGCCTCGAGCGGGTCGGCGTCGGTCAGCGTGCCGTCGGGCGCGATGCCCTTGACGGAGAGGAAGGCGCGGTCGGTCCAGTGCCGCTTGAGCGACTCGACGGCGACCGGGCCGACGAAGGAACGGGAGATGCGGCGCAGCTGGCCGCCGGCGACGATCAGCTCGATCGTCTCGCGGGCGTTGCTCGCGATGAGGTCGACGATCGGCAGCGAGTTCGTCACCACGGTGACGGGCCGGTCCTCGCGGATCAGGACCTCGGCCAGGTGGTACGCGGTCGTGGACGAGTCGAGGAACAGCGCCTCGCCGTCCTCCACCGTCGCGGCCGCGGCCTGGGCGAGGATCCGCTTGGCGGCGGTGGCCGTCGCCATGCGGGCG
The DNA here is from genome assembly GCF_000420025.1 of Patulibacter americanus DSM 16676. Lineage (GTDB taxonomy): Bacteria > Actinomycetota > Thermoleophilia > Solirubrobacterales > Solirubrobacteraceae > Patulibacter > Patulibacter americanus. The sequence continues at coordinate 211,188 of NZ_ATUD01000005.1, read as the reverse complement.
GAGAAGGAGTCCTCGTGGCTGCTCGTCGACGGCAGGACGGCGCCGCCGTGCGTGCGGCGGGCCTGGCCTTGACGCTCGAGCTCGGCGAGGTCGCGGCGCGCGGTCATCGGGGAGATGCCGAAGCGCTCCTCGATCTCGCCGACGGTCACGGCCCGTTGCGCCTGGAGGAGTTCGAGGATCGCCTCGCGACGGCCCTCGGCCAGCCTCAGGCGATCGTCCGGTGCTTTGCGGTTGGTTCTTGCCATGACGACGGTCCCTTCCCCTCCAAATGCGCGGGTTCGCGCAAAAACGATCAGACCAGATCAAGTTGTCTGTGTCAAGACGCACATACGAAGAGTTCGTGCGTCCTGGTGCAAACCCCGTTGAGAACAGGGGTTACGCATGCTCGGAGGCACCCCGTGGGGCACCGACGAGCGTCCATTCCGACCGACCGCGGCTGCGGTCGATCGACCACGGGGCTCAGCCCGGCGGTGCTCCCGGCTGCACCAGGACCACCACGAGCGTCCGCGGGCCGTGCACGCCCTCGACGCGCTGCAGTTCGATGTCGCTCGTCGCGGACGGGCCGGAGACGAACGTGAGGGGCGGCGCGTGGGCCGCGCCCTCCCCCGTCTCCGGTCGCAACGCCACGAAACCGTCGTCGACGTCGTCGACGATCTGCTCCGCGCGCACGACGCAGACGTGCCGGTCGGGCACGAGCGTGAGCCGCCGGGGTCCCTGATCGGGTCCGTGGTCGAGCACGATCGTGCCGGTCTCGGCGATCCCGGTCCGGCAGGCCGTCACGATCGCCCCGATCGTCTGGAGCTCCGCGTGGTCCAGGGCACCGCCGTCGCGGGCCCCTGCGGGACGCCAGGCGTCCGGCAGGCCCGCCGGCGCGGCGACGGTGGCGGGCTCCAGGTCCGCCAGCGCGGCGCTGACGGCCTCGGCCACCCCGGCCTCGTCCGTCCGCACGACCGTGGCCCGGTAGTCCGCAACGCGCTCGGCGAAGCGGTCGGCGAGCTCGTGCGGGTCGGTCGCGGGCCGCACGCGCGGGGCGTACGCCGGCGGGGGCTCGAGCTCGTGCTCCGAGGCGGAGCGCTCGGCGGTCCGCAGAGCCGCGCGCACGCGCGCGAGGACCTCGTCGCGGCCGCTCATGCCCGATCCTCGCCGTGCAGGCGCGGGACGTCCGTGGGCAGGGCGTCTTCGGGGCCGGGGGTGCCGGGCATGGCGGCGCCGCTGCGGGCAGCCGGGTCCTGCGCGGCCTGCGGGAGCGCGGGCGCGTCCGGGCCCTGCTCGAGCTCGCCGGCCTCGCGCTCGCGCCACCAGTCGCGGAAGGAGCGCTCGGGATCGGGAAGGTCGCGGGACCCGGTCCAGCCCGAGAGTCCCGGCAGCGCACCGCGGGCGCCGCGGCCGTTGTTCATCAGGGAGAGCCCGAGCCGGCCGGCCTTCTGGGCCGCCTCGTAGGCGCGGCGGCTGTCCATGACGCGCGCGACGCTGCGCATGGCCAGGCGCTCGGCGCCGGCGTGGTGCCCCTTGCCCGACGCGTTCGTCTCGGCGGTCACGCGCCCGCGCAGGTGCACGAGGATCTTCGGGATGTCGATCTTGACCGGGCAGACCTCGTAGCACGCGCCGCAGAGGCTCGAGGCCCACGGAAGCGTCGGGGCCGTGTCGAGGCCCTGCAGCTGCGGCGTGAGGATCGCGCCGATCGGGCCGGGGTAGATCGACTCGTACGCCTGGCCGCCCGTGCGCTCGTAGACCGGGCACACGTTGAGGCAGGCGGAGCAGCGGATGCAGCGCAGCGTGTCGCGGCCGACGGGATCGGCCAGCGCGTTCGTGCGCCCCGCGTCGACGAGGACGAGGTGGAACTCCTCCGGGCCGTCGTCGGGCGTCACGCCGGTCCACAGCGACGTGTAGGGGTTCATGCGCTCGCCGGTGGAAGAGCGCGGCAGCAGGCGCATGATCGTGCCGAGGTCCTCCCACCGCTCCAGCACCTTCTCGATGCCCATGACCGTGATCAGGGTCTTCGGCATCGTCAGGCACATGCGCCCGTTGCCCTCGGACTCGACGACGGCGACCGTGCCGGTCTCCGCGACCGCGGCGTTCGCGCCCGAGATCGCCACGGGCACGCGCAGGAACTGCTCGCGCAGGTGACGTCGCGCGGCTTCGGCCAGCGCTGCAGGGTCGTCCGAGACGTCCTCGGCCCCGGGCAGCTCCCTGCGGAAGATGTCCCGGATCTCGCGGCGGTTGCGGTGGATCGCCGGGACGAGGATGTGGCTCTGGCGGTCGCCTCCGAGCTGCACGATGAGCTCGGCGAGGTCGGTCTCCTGAGCGTGGATGCCCGCGTCCTGCAGCGCCGGGTTGAGCTCGAGCTCGTCCGTCAGCAGCGACTTGACCTTGATGACCTCGTCCGAGCCGGTGGCCTTGACGAGGTCGACCACGAGGCGCTGGGCGCTCTCCTTGTCGGCGGCCCAGTGGACGTGCCCGCCCGCAGCGGTGACGGACTCCTCCAGGCGGACGAGCATCTCGTCCAGCCGGCGCAGGGACCGGTCGCGGGCGGCGGCGCCCTCGTCGCGCAGGGACTCCCAGTCGTCGACCTCGGAGACCACGTCCTCGCGCTTGGCGCGGATCGCCGTGGTGGCGTGCCCGAGGTTCGACCGCAGCTGGCTGTCCTTCAGCGTCTCGTGGGCCGCCTTCGGGAAGTCGACGGGCGTCTCGGGCCAGCGGGCGCTCATCGCGCGACCCCCGCGAGGATCTCGGCGTAGTGCAGCGGTCGCACGCCCGCGCGCTGGCGCGAGAGCCCGCCGCCCATGTGCATGAGGCAGGACGAGTCGGCGGCGGTGAGGATCTCGGCGCCCGTGTCCTGCACCGCGCGCAGCTTGTCGCTCATCATCGCGGTCGAGACGTCGGCGTTCGTGACGGCGAAGGTGCCGCCGAAGCCGCAGCAGCTCGTCGCCTGGGGCAGGTCGCGCAGCTCGATGCCGGGCACGTTGCGCAGCAGGCGTTGCGGGCGGTCGCCGATCCCCAGCAGGCGCAGGCCGTGGCACGTCGGGTGGTACGTGACGGAGTGCGGGAACGCCGGGGCGTCGACGTCCTCGAGCCCGAGGTCCTCGACGAGGTACGTCGAGAGGTCGCGCGTGCGGGCGGCGAGGTCGCGCGCCTCGCGGATCAGACCCGGGTCGCCCGTGCGGTCGGCCAGGTGCGGGTAGTGCTCGACGACCTGCGCGGCGCAGGAGGGAGACGGCGAGACGACGACGTCGGCGTCCTTGAACGCCTCGATCGTGCGGCGCATGAGCCGCGTGGCGTCCTTCGGGTGCCCGGCGTTCTGGTGCATCTGACCGCAGCAGGTCTGCTCGAGCGGGACGTCGACGGCGACGCCGACGCGCTCCAGGATCGTCACCGATGCGCGGCCGACGTCCGGGAAGAGCGTGTCCACCAGGCAGGTGATCAGCAGCGATGCCCTCGTCCCCATCGGAGAGCAACATACTCCGCCGCGATCGATCGCGGGTTTTTGTGTGCGATTGCGTTCGGAACGCCCGTGAAACCGCGCACCTGAGCGTTCGACCCTGGGAGTTCTCCGACGAGCGTTCGCGCGCCGCCCCGGCGGTGGGGTGGGCGGGGTGCGCCCGATCGTCGCCGCTGCGGGCCCCCGCGTCAACCCCGGCGCGACGCTCGCGTTGAGGAGCCGTGAAGCCTCCCCGGCTAGGATCGGCCCATGGATTCATCGGGGCGGACCGCCCGCGTGCTGATCGTGGAGGACGACGAGGAGATCGCCGGCGTCCTCGGCCGCACCCTGCGGCTCGAGGACTACGAGACCCGCATCGCGCGCGACGGGCAGAGCGCCCTCTCCGAGGCCCGGACGTACATGCCGGACCTCGTCATCCTCGACCTGGGGCTGCCGGACATGGACGGCATCTCCGTCGCCGGCCACCTGCGCGAGTCCGACGACGTGCCGATCCTCATCCTCACGGCGCGCGACGCGGTCGAGCACCGCGTGGAGGGCCTGGACTCCGGTGCGGACGACTACCTCGTCAAGCCGTTCGAGCGCGACGAGCTCCTCGCCCGCATCCGCGCGCTGCTCCGGCGCCGGCCCCCGCGCGGCGAGGCCGCCCTGGTCTGCGCCGACCTCACGCTGAACCCGGCCACCCACGAGGTCTTCCGCGGCGAGCGCCACATCGAGCTGACCCAGCGCGAGTTCGAGCTGCTGGAGTACCTCATGCGCAACGAGAAGCTCGTGGTGCCGCGCCAGCGCCTGCTGGAAGAGGTCTGGGGCTACGACCCGCTCGCGTCGACCAACACGATCGAGGTCTTCATCTCGAACGTGCGCCGCAAGCTCGAGGAGGGCGGCGAGCCGCGCCTCGTCCACACCATCCGCGGTGCGGGCTACGTGCTGCGCGAAGGGCGCTGACCCACCCCCGTGCCGGACGGCTACCAGAGCGCGCGCGCGTGGCCGCTGCGCGGGCTCGACCGGCTGCCGATCCGGTGGCGGCTCGCCGTCGTCTCGGCCACGCTGACCGGCGTCATCCTGCTGCTCTTCGCCGTGGCGGTCGGCAGCGTCACGACGGAGCGGATCGAGGGCGACTTCGAGACGCAGACCGCTGCGCGCTTCGGCACGCTCCGCGACCAGCTCGACATCCGGCTCGACGAGGCGACGAAGGAGCCCGTCCTCTACACGCCAATCCGCTCCCTCGCGAGCGAACGCGGGACCGTGATCGCGGTGTGGGCGCTGAACGGCAACGAGTACACCCTGCTGGACAGCTCGAACCCGCGCGTGGACATCGGGCGGCCGCGGTCGGGCCGCACCCGCTTCGGCGACATCCGGGTCGCGATGCAGGAATTCGAGGTCCCCCTGCGGGACGCGGAGTCCGGGAAGACGGTGACGGAACTCGGCGTCCAGCTCCCCCCGTCGCCCTCGACAGGCAACCCGTTCGAGAACCAGGTCTTCCGGGCCTCGGACCCGAACTTCCGCTACACGGTGCCCGTCGCCGTGCGCATCGGCCGGTCCTTCGACGCCGTCGAGCGCACGACCCGCCGGGTGTGGATCGCCCTGGCCCTCGGCGTCTTCGGCGGCACCTGGCTGGCCCTCGTCGCCGGCCTGGCGCTGGCCACCCGCGCGATGCGGCCCGTGCGCCGGATGACGAGCACCGCCCGGCAGATCGCCCGCACCCGCAACCTCGACGCGAAGATGCCGACCTCGCCGGTCAACGACGAGATCGCCGAGCTCGCCGGCACGCTGCAGGACATGCTCGACGAGCTGTCCGCGGCGCAGGCGACGGTCGACGGCACGCTCCAGCGCCAGCGCGAGTTCATCGCCGACGCCTCGCACGAGTTGCGCACGCCGCTGACCGCGGTGCAGGCGAACCTCGAGCTGCTGGCGCTGTCGACGGAGGGCGACGACCGCGAGGCGGCCGAGTCCGCCCTGCGCTCCTCGCGCCGCATGCGCCGGCTCGTGGCCGACCTGCTGCTCCTGGCCCGGATGGACGCGAGCCGCGAGGGCGCCCGCGAGCCCGTCGACCTGGACCGGGCGATCCTCGAGGCCGTGGACGAGCTCGAGCCGCAGCTCGGGGGCCACGAGATCGACCTCGACCTCGAGTCGGTGACCCTCGACGGCATCCGCGACGAGCTCGTCCGGATGGTCGCCAACCTCGTCGGCAACGCTCTGCGCCACACACCGGAGGGCACGGAGATCCGCGTGCTGCTCCGCCGCCACGGGGCCGTCGCCGAGCTCGTGGTGGAGGACGACGGTCCCGGCGTGCCGCCCGACCTGCGGCCGCGCATCTTCGACCGGTTCGTCCGCCGCGGCGGCGAGTCGGCGGGCTCCACCGGCATCGGCCTCGCGATCGTGCGCGCCGCGGCGCAGCGCCACGGCGGCGACGTGCGCGTCGAGGCGACCCACCCCGAGTCCGACACGGGCGCCCGCTTCGTCGTGCGGGTGGCCGCCCACGTCCCCGCCTCCGAGGCGCAGAGCGACGACGCCGACGGGCCGGACGGCGCGGCCGCGGGCGCGGACCCGGATGCTCCCGACGGCGGCAGCCCGGACGCGGGTGTCCCCGCCGGATCCGGCGGCCCGCGCCGGTCGCCACTGGGGATCCGGCGGCGCCTACGGGGCACGGGCCGCGGTCCGTCGGGCGGGACGAGCGCCGCGGAGCGGCTCGGCGGCGCCGGGCCCTCCGACGACTGACGCGGTTTCCGCGCCCTACCGCCGGGTAGGGAAGGGGCGAGGTCGCCGGGGATGCCGGCGCCGCCCCCGTCTCCCCCGTTCCGAGGCATGCCATGAGCCGCTCCGACGCCCCCGTCGCCCAGTACCTCCGCGAGGCCCACGAACTCGAGCTCGAGCTCGTCCGCACCCTGCAGTCCCAGATCGCCGCCACCCCGCGCGGACCGCACCGCACGGCGCTCGAGGCGCACCTGGAGGAGACGCGCTCCCACGCCACCCGGGTCCGCGAGCGGCTGGCCCGCCTGGAGGGCGGCGAGGACGCCGGCGTCGTCCGCGCCGGGCTCGGGCTCGTGCAGGGCGTGGCCGGTCAGCTGCTCGCGTTCTCGCGCACGCCGATCGACCTCGTCCGTGGGGCCGGAAGCGAGGAGCGGGTGCTGCGCGACGCGCGTGACGCCTGCGCCGCCGAGGCCTACGAGATCGCCACCTACGCGACGCTGGAGCGGGTCGCGCGTGACGCCGGCGACACGACGACCGCGACGCTCGCGGCCACCATCCGCCGGGACGAGGAGGCCATGCTGCAGCGCCTGCTCGACGGCCTGGACGACCTGGCCCAGGCCGTCACGGACGCGCGGGCCGACGCCGAGCGGCGCGACGACCTCCGGTCCGGGCCGGCGGTGGGCGCGCCCGCGCCGGCCGTCTCCGCGTAGCGCGGGGCGGCGGGTCCTCCGCCGTCCAGGCGGCTCTGGTGCCCTGCAACACCGCACGACGGGCGCCGCGGGGCGCCCGCCCGCGTGCGGGTGGCTAGACGGCGACGACGACCGGCATCACGACCGGGCGGCGCTTCATGCGCTCCCAGACGAGCTGCGCGATGTCGTCGTGCAGGATCCGCTGGATCTCGTCCAGGTCGTGGATCTTGTCGGCCGCGGCGCGGTCGACGGAGGCGTCGACCTGCTCGCGCACGGCCGTGAGGAACTTCTCGTCGTGCTTGAACGGCACGCCGCGGAAGATCAGCTCGGGCTCGGCGACGGACTTGCCGTCGTCGTCGCCGATCGTCGCGACGACCACGAACAGGCCGTCCGCCGACAGGGAGCGACGGTCGCGCAGGGCGGCGTCGGCGGTGGCGCCGATGTCGGTCCCGTCGACGTACATGACGCCGGACTGCACGGGCTTGCCGAAGCGGGCGCCGCGCTTGTCGATCTCGACCGGCAGGCCGTTCTCCGCGCAGAAGACGTTGTCGGCCTTCACGCCGACGGAGACCGCGATCTTCTTGTGCAGGCGCAGGCGCTGGTAGTCGCCGTGCATCGGCATGACGTACTTCGGCTTCGTCAGGTTGAGCATCATCTTCATCTCCTCCTGGTAGCCGTGGCCGGACGCGTGGATCGGCGCGTCCTTGTGCGTGATGACGTTCGCGCCGGCCTGGTAGAGCTTGTCGATCGTCTCGTTCACAGCGCGCTCGTTGCCCGGGATCGGCGTCGCGGAGAAGACGACGGTGTCGCCCTCGTGGATGCGGATCTGCGGGTGGTCGCGGAACGCCATGCGGCGCAACGCGGCGAGCGGCTCGCCCTGGGAGCCCGTCGACATCACGAGCACGCGGTGGTCGGGCAGGCTCTCGAGCTCCCGCGGCTGCACGAGGACGCCCTCCGGGATCTGGAGGATGCCGAGGGTGCGGGCGATGTTCGTGTTCTTCTTCATCGACCGCCCGAGCAGGCAGACCTTGCGGTTGAGCTTCACCGCGGCGTCGATGACCTGCTGCACGCGGTGCAGGTTCGACGCGAAGGACGTGACGATGATGCGGCCGCGCAGCGGCGCGAAGGCGGCCTCCAGGGCCGGGCCGACGAGCGACTCCGACGGCGACCAGCCGGGACGGTCGACGTTCGTCGAGTCTCCCAGCAGCATCAGGAGGTTCTCGCTGCCGAAGCGGGAGAAGCGCAGGAAGTCGGCCGGCGGGCCGTCGACCGGGGTCTGGTCGAACTTGTAGTCCGCCGTGAACAGCAGGGTGCCGAGCTCGGACTTCACGGCGACGGCCGCGGTGTCCGGGATGGAGTGCGTCGTGTGGATGAACTCCAGCTCGAACGTGCCGACCTTGACCTTCTGGCCCGGCTTGACGTCCGTGAGCGGCACCTCGCGCAGGCGGTGCTCCTCGAGCTTGCTCTTGGCCATCGCCATGGTGAGCGGGAGGCCGAGGATCTTCGGCGCGTGGCGGGCGCCGCCGAGCTGCTTGAGCACGAACGGCAGGGCGCCGATGTGGTCCTCGTGGCCGTGCGTGATGACGATGGCCTCGATGTCCTGCGCCCGGTCCTTGAGGTAGGAGAAGTCCGGGAGGACGAGGTCGATGCCGACCTGCTCGGCCGTCGGGAAGCGCACGCCGACGTCGATCACGACGATCTTGCCGTTGTACTCGACGACGGTCATGTTCTTGCCGATTTCGCCGAGGCCGCCGAGGGGCAGCACGCGAAGGGTGCCGGGCGCCGGGGTGTTTCCGGTCATATGGGGTCCTTTTGGTCCGTCCGTGCGTCGCGGCCGGTTGCCGCGAGCGTCTGTGGCCGTCTCCGCGCTGAGCGGGGAGGAGGCTCCGGTAATTGGACGGTGCTGCGGGTCCGGACCGTCAGGCCCGTGACGGTCCGGGAGGACATCTAGGGCAGGAGACCCAGGTCGGCGAGCACGCCGCGCACCTGCGCGCGCTCGTCGTCGTCCGCCTCGACCATGGGCAGCCGCAGGCCGCCGGCCGGGCGGCCGACGAGCTCGAGGGCCGCCTTGATCGGGATCGGGTTCGTCGTGACGCCGAGCACGCGGTAGAGCGGCTGAAGGCGCTCGTCGATCTCGGCGCGACGCTCCGGGCTGCCGTCGACCATCTCGCGCAGCTCGTTCCCGACGAGGTGCGAGGCGACGCAGATGCCGCCGGCGCCGCCCATGTCGAGCGTGCGGGCCAGGATGTCGTCGTTGCCGGCGTAGACGTCCAGGCCGTCCACGAGCGCGAGGTTCGCGTTGTTGGCCTGCTTGACGGCGTCGATGTGCTCGATCTGCGCCAGCTCGGCCAGCAGGTCGTTGTCCATGTCGATCGTCGTGCGCGACGGGATGTTGTAGAGCACGATCGGCTTGTCGGTCGCCGCGGCGACCGCCCGGTAGTGCTGCACGATCCCGCGGCGGTTCGGGCGGTTGTAGTACCCGACGACGTTCAGGGTGCCGTCGGCACCCAGCTCCGTCGCCCGCTCCGTCAGGTGCAGCGACGTCCGGGTGTCGTTGGCGCCGGCGTTGACGATGATCGACGTGCCCGCCGGCTTCTCGCGGATGGCGAGCTCGGCCAGGGCCAGGTGCTCGTCCTCGGAGAGGGTCGATCCCTCGCCGGTGGAGCCGGCGACGACGAAGCCGTCCGAGCCGTGCGCGGCGCAGTGATGCAGCTCGCGGACGAAGGCGTCCTCGTCCACGCGGTACTGATCGTCGAACGGCGTGACGATGGCGGTGATGATCGTCCCGAGGGCGGACACCCGACAGATCCTCCCAGAGCGGGCCGTCGCATGTCCGCCGGGTGGCCGGGCGCGAGTGGTGCCGGCGCGGCGAGGCGACGCCGTCCGGCGGCCGCGGGACGGCACGGCGTACCTTTGCTGCATGCAGACGGTTCGGGCGAGCCCGCGAGCCCGGGCTTGAGCCTCGAGGCGGTCGGCACCTTCTGGGTGGTCTCGTTCCTGCTGGCGATGCTTCCCGGGGCGGACTGGGCGTACGCCATCGCCGCCGGGCTGAAGCACCGGTCGATCGCTCCGGCCATGGCGGGCGTGTCCGCCGGCTACCTGCTCCACACCGTCGTCGCGGCTGCGGGCGTGGCGGCGATCGTGGCGGGGTCGTCCTCGGCACTGGCGGTGCTGAGCGTCGTCGGTGCGGCGTACCTGCTGTGGCTCGGGGTCCGGGCGCTCACGGGCCCAGCGCCCGTCCTCGCCGCCGCCGACGACGGGCCCGTGGCGAGCTCGCCGGTCGGCGAGGCCGCCCGGGGGTTCGGGGTCAGCGCGCTCAACCCGAAGGTCCTGCTCACCTTCCTCGCCCTGCTGCCCCAGTTCGTCGACACGGACGCCTCATGGCCCGTCGGTGTCCAGATCCTCGCGCTGGGCACGCTGCACAACGCCACCTGCGTGGCCGTGTGCTCCGTGGTGGGCACCGGCGCACGCGCGGTCCTCCGCGCCCGCCCCACCGCCGCGACGGTCGTCACCCGGGCGTCCGGCCTGATGATGATGGGCATCGGGCTCGTGCTCGCCGGCGAGCAGGTGGCCGCGGTCTGGTGACGCGGGGCGCGCGCCGCCCCTGACGATGGTGCGCCGGCCCCGCCGGCGTGTGCCGAAAGCGTCGCCGGGGGCGTATCGCCCGGGACGGCCGGTACCTTCGGTGGGTGCCCGATCATCGCGAGGAGGAGACGCTGGAGCTCGAGGTCGCCGGCGTCCGCTACCGCAGCGACGACGGGGCCTTCGCCGTCATCGACGCCATGGCGACGGACGCGGACGGTGCCCCCGGCGGCCACCACGTCGTCGTCGGGCCGGTCGGCCACCTCGACGCGGGCGACCGCGTGCTCGCCACGGGCCAGCGCCAGCAGCACCCCAAGCACGGGGAGCGGTTCCGCGTCCAGCGCCTGCAGAGCGTCGCGCCGACGGACGACGAGGCGGTCTCGCGGGTGCTTCAGCGCGTGCCGGGCGTCGGCCCGCGTGCGGCCGACGCCCTGATCGAGCGCTTCGGGGCCGAGCTGCTGGAGCGGCTGGACGACAACCCGCGCGACGTGCTGCGCCGCGTGAAGGGCCTGACGGGCGAGAAGCTGGCGGACGCGGTCGAGGCCTGGCGTGCCGAGGCGGGCCCACGCGCCGTCCGGCTGCTGCTCGAGCGCCACGGGCTCGACGCCGCCACGATCGGCCGCGTCATCCGGGCGCTGGGCGACGACCCGGACGTGGACCTGCTCCGCGCCGACCCCTACCGCCTGACGTCGCGCAGCGGCATCGGGTTCCCCACCGCCGACGCGATCGCCCTCGCGCTCGGCGAGGACCCGGCCTCGGACGACCGCAAGCGCGCCGCGGTGGTCCACGCCCTCGCCCTCTCGGAGGACGACGGCCACTGCCACCTCCCCCACGACGAGCTCGTGCGTCGCACGACCCGCCTGCTCGCGGGCCGTGACGCCCCGTGGTCCACGGTCGACGCGCTGGCCCCGGGGGTCGCGCTCGCGCTGAAGGAGCTCATCGACGACCACGCCGTCGTCGACCGCGAGGGCCGCGTGGCGAGCCTCGAGCTCGACGAGGACGAGGCGTTGCTGGCGACGATCGTGGCGCGGATGTCGACGGACGACCCCGTCCTCGGCATCGACGTGCCGGCCGAGCCGCCCACGGAGGACGGCACGGGCGGCACGGGCGGAGCGGGCGGGAATCCTCTTCCCAGCGCGGAGCAGTGGGAGGCGGTGCGCCAGGCCTGCGGTCGGCGCCTGTCCATCCTCACGGGTGGCCCCGGCACCGGCAAGACGCAGACGATGCGCGCGCTGGTGCAGGTGCTGAAGGACGCCGGCTCCTCCGTGCTGCTGTGCGCGCCGACGGGCAAGGCCGCGCGCCGGCTGGCCGAGGCGACGGGCGCGCGGGCGACGACGATCCACCGCCTGCTCGGGTTCGTCCCGGGCGACGGCTTCCAGCACGACGAGGACGATCCGATCCCCGACGGCGGGATGCTCGTCGTCGACGAGGCGTCGATGCTGCCGCTCGACCTGGCGGTCGCGCTCCTGCGCGCCGTCGGCCCGAGCACCCACGTGCTGCTCGTCGGCGACGTCGACCAGCTCGCCCCCGTGGGCCCCGGCCGCGTGCTGCAGGACCTCCTGGAGTCGCAGCGGGTGCCGGCGGTACGCCTGTCGCGCATCTTCCGCCAGGCCGAGCGCTCGCTCATCGTGCGCACGGCCCACGCGATGAACCGCGGCGAGCCGCCGATCACCCAGCCCGGCCCGGACGACGTCCGCGACTTCTTCTTCATCGATCGCTCCGACGCGCTGACCGCGGCGGACGAGGTCGTCTCGCTGGCCACCCGGCGGCTGCCCGCGCACTACGACGTGCCCGCGGTCGGCGGCGTGCAGGTCCTGGCCCCGCAGCGTCGCGGCGCGTGCGGCGTCGAGGCGCTCAACGCCCGGATGCGCGAGATCCTCAACCCCGGTGGGCGCGTCGCGAAGGGCTCGGCGCTGCGCGAGGGCGATCGCGTCATGCAGACCCGCAACGACCACGAGGCCGAGGTCATGAACGGCGAGCTGGGCATGCTCGTCCGCGTCGACGGCGACGACGCACTGCTGGCGATGGACGACGGCCGCACCGTGCGGCTGCCCCTGATCCGGCTGGACACCTGGGACCTGGCCTACGCCTGCACGGTCCACAAGGCGCAGGGCTCGAGCATCCCCGTGGCCGTCGTCCCGGTCGTGACGGAGCACCGCCACATGCTCACCCGCAACCTGCTCTACACCGCCGTCACCCGCGCCGAGAAGGCCTGCGTCATGGTCGGCGACCGCGCCGCCGTCCGCCAGGCCCTCGGCCGCGTCGACGGCGCCACCCGCTACACGGCGCTCCCGGACCGCATCCGCGAGGCCCTGGAGCACGCGACGCGCTAGGCGGTCAGCCCAGCTGCTTCTCGAGGACGACGAGGTACAGGTCATCGCGCAACGGGCGGCCGAAGCGTTCATCGCCGTAGGGGAACTCCCGGGTCTCCCCCGTGCGGACGTAGCCGCGACGCTCGTACCAGGCGATGAGCTCCGCCCGCTGAGCGATGACGGTCATCTCGAGCTGCGTCGCCGCCCAGCGCTCGCGAGCGTAGCGCTCGGCCTCGCCGAGGAGCAAGCGGCCGAGGCCGCCGCCCTGCGTACCCGGGCGGACGGCGAACATCCCGAATCCGACGCGGCCCTCTCGGACGCTGACGGTGCAGCACCCGAGCACTTCCGTGCCGTCGCCGGCGACCAGGATGGCGTCGTGGGCGCTGACGAGCAGGGCGCGAACCATGTCCGGGTCGGTGCGCTGGCCCGCGAGGAGGTCCGCCTCCGTCGTCCAGCCGGCGCGGCTTCCTTCGCCACGGTAGGCCGACTCGACCAGGCGCACGATGTTGCCGAGGTCGGCGATGCCCGCCACGCGGACGGGCACGGTGCGGTCCGTGGTGGTCACAGGGACCGCCTCCAGCGCTCGGACGTCGCGTCGTCGGCCGGGTGCTCCTCGTCGCGCTGCCAGCCGCGGGACGAGAGGAAGCGCTCGGCCCACCACGCGTCCCGGTGCAGGGACAACCGTGCGGCCGTGACGCCCCGGGAGCGCAGCGTGTCCTCCGCGTCGCCCAGCAGCACGCTGCCGACGCCCGCGTTCTGCGCCGCCGGATGGACCATGAGGTGCGTCAGGGTGCCGGCCGCCGCGGGGCCGTCCGGTGCGGCCTCCGGGAGCCGCCAGCACGAGGCGGCGACGGTGCGGCCGCCGACGGACCCGATCCGGACGACGTGCGCCACGGAGCCCTCCAGCCGCGCCCGCCACTCCGCCGCCTCGTCCTCGGGCTCGAGCGCGTGGACCCGCATGGGCTCCAGGTCGGCGTAGGCGTGGTGCGCCACGGCGAGCACCAGCCCGGCGAGGGCCTGGGCGTCGTCCGGCGTGGCGTCGCGGAGCTCCACGGGTCAGTCCTCGAACAGCAGCTTGTCGAGCCCGACGGTCGGCGACGACGACAGGCTCGCGACGCGGCGCACCGCGAGCACGACGCCCGGCATGAAGGACGAGCGGTCGAGGGAGTCGTGGCGGATCGTGAGCGTCTCGCCCGTCCCCCCGAGGATGACCTCCTGGTGCGCGACGAGCCCCGGCAGCCGCACGGAGTGGATCGGCGGGGCGGTGCCCGTCGCGTCCTCCATCAGGCGCGCGGTGTGGGCGGCGGTGCCCGACGGCGCGTCGAGCTTCTTGTCGTGGTGCAGCTCGATGATCTCCGCCCGGTCCATGTGGCGGGCAGCCTCGGTGGCGAACCGCATCATGAGCACGGCGCCGATCGCGAAGTTCGGGCCGAAGAACACGTTGGCGCCCGTCTTGCCCTCGAGCGCGGAGAGGTCGAAGCCCGAGGTGCCGATGACGACGTGCACGCCGGCTTCGAGGCACTCCAGCGCGTTCTGCACGACCTGGTCCGGGCGGGTGAAGTCGACGACGATGTCGGCGTCGGGCAGCACCGCCGAGAGCGGGGTGTCCAGCGCCGGGTCGGCGCGCCCCGTGAGGACGAGGCCGTCCGCCGCCTCCACGGCCGCGCAGACCGTGGCGCCCATGCGCCCGGCCGCTCCGGCCACCGCCACCCGGATCTCGCTGCTCATCCGCCCATGGTCGCAGGCCCGCGGGCCGCGACGACGTCCGCCGCGCCTCCGACCCGAGAAGGCCGGGCCGGGGCCCGAGGCGCCGTTTCGGGTGGACCGGGCCGCGACGACGTCCGCCGCGCCTCCGGCCCGAGAAGCCCGGGCCGGGGCCCGGGTTCTCTCTCTAGGCCGTCGGCAGGTGCGAGGCGACCGGTGCGAGGGCCGCGCGGAACGCGTCCTCGTCCGGGCCGACGCCGGCGGCGGAGAGACCGGCCGGGTCGTAGAGCTCGCGGGCGAGGTCGCGGACGTCCTCGGCGGTGACGGCGTCGATCGACGCCGCCACCTGCTCCGGCGTCCGCAGGTCCAGGCCGTGCAGCACGGCGCGGCCCAGGACGTGCATCCGCGACTGCGTGGACTCGAGGCCCAGGAGCAGCCGCGCGCGGGCGTTCTGCTTCGCGCGGTGCAGCTCGTCGTCGTCGACGAGGTCGCGGCGGATGCGGTCGAGCTCGACCGCCACGATCTGCAGCGCCTCGGCGAGGTTGTCCGCGCGGGTGCCGAGGTAGACCCCGGCCATCCCGCCGCCGCGGTGCTGGTCGTCGAACGTCGACACCGCGTAGGCCAGGCCGCGGTCCTCGCGGACCGCGCGGAACAGGCGCGAGGACGGCGTGCCGCCCAGGATCGTGTCGAGCACGCGCAGCGCGAAGCGCCGGTCGTCGCCCATGCCCGGCCCGCGGCCGGCCACCGTGACCTGGACCTGCTCCGTCGCGCGGGCGCGGAAGACGACGCGGGGCGCGGTCGGCGGGGCCACGCCCGGGTCGGTGGTGTCCTCGGGGACCCCGCCGCCACCGAGCGGGACCGCGGTCTCCGCCAGCGCGACCAGGCGCTCGTGGTCCACGGCGCCCGCGGCGGCCACGACGATGCGGTCCGGGCGGTACCGGCCGGCGTGGAACGCCCGCATCGTGTCGCCATCCGTGCCGCCCACGACCTCGGGCGTCCCGATGACGGGACGGCCGAGCGGGTGGGTGCCGAAGACGGCCTGCGGCAGCAGCTCGAAGACGAGCTCCTCCGGGTCGTCGTCGATCATCGAGATCTCCTCGAGCACGATCCGGCGCTCGAGCGCGAGGTCCTCGTCCCGCAGCAGCGGGGCGGAGACCATCTCGCCGAGCATCGGGAACGCGCCGTCGAGCTCGTCCGCGAGCACGCGGGCGACCACGGCGGTCTCGTCGCGGCTCGTCGCCGCGTTGAGGTCGCCGCCGAGCGCGTCGAAGCGCTCGTCGATCTCCTGCGACCCGAAGTGCTTCGTCCCGCGGAACAGCATGTGCTCCAGCAGGTGCGCGCGGCCCGCCTCGGAGTCCCGCTCGTGGCGGGCCCCGGTGCGGACCCACACGCCGAGGGCGACGGACAACGCCGACGCCATCGGCTCAGACACCACCGTCACGCCGGACGGCAGCCTGGTGATGAGGTGCCCCTGCGGCGACTCCGTCGCCGCAGGGTGTCCGGGCACGGTGGCGATGGGACTAGTCCCGGCCGCCGGAGCGCTCGCGACGGCGCGGCGGACGGTCGCCGCCGCCCTCGCCGCCGCCCTCGCGCTCACGGCGCGGCGGGCGGTCGCCGCCGCCCTCGCGGCGCGGCGGACGATCGCCGTTGCCGCGCGGGGCGCCGCCGGACTTCTTGAGCTCCTTGAGCTCCTCCGCCGTCTTGCCGGCGATCTCGGGGTCGTCCGAGAGGCGCAGGCCGACGCGGCCGCGCTCGCGGTCGAGCTCGGCGACGCGCACCTTGATGATGTCGCCCTGCTTCAGGACCTCCTCCACCGTCTCCACGCGCTTGCCCGGCGCGACGTTGGAGATGTGCAGCAGGCCGTCCGTGCCCTTGATGAGCTCGACGAACGCGCCGAAGGTCGTGGTCTTGACGACCTTGCCCTCGAACTCGTCGCCCAGCGCCACGTCGCGGGTCATGGAGTTGATGCGCTCGATGAGCGCGTCACCCTTGGCCCCGGACGAGCTGTAGACGTTGATCGTGCCGTCGTCGGAGATGTCGATCTGGGCCTCGAACTCCTCCTGGAGCCCGCGGATCGTCTCGCCGCCCTTGCCGATGATCATGCCGATCTTCTCCGTGTCGACCTTCGTCGACAGGATCCGCGGCGCGTAGAGCGAGAGCTCGGTGTTCGGGCCGTCGATGACGGCCTTCATCTTGCCGAGGATCTCGAGGCGGGCGTCCTTGGCCTGGGCCAGGGCGTCGCGCAGGATCTCGAACGTGACGCCCGTGATCTTGATGTCCATCTGGAGGGCGGTGATGCCCTCCTCCGTACCGGCGACCTTGAAGTCCATGTCGCCGAGGTGGTCCTCGACGCCGGCGATGTCGGTGAGGACGATGTAGTCGTCGCCCTCCTTGATCAGGCCCATCGCGATGCCCGCGACGGGGGCCTTGATCGGCACGCCGGCCGCCATCAGCGACAGGGAGGAGCCGCAGACCGACGCCATGGAGCTGGAGCCGTTGGACTCGAGGATGTCGGACACGACGCGAATCGTGTAGGGGAAGTCCTCGATGTTCGGCACGACCGGGATCAGGGCGCGCTCGGCGAGCGCGCCGTGACCGATATCGCGCCGCTTCGGGCCGCCCAGGCGACCCGCCTCGCCGACGGAGAACGGCGGGAAGTTGTAGTGGTGCCAGTAGTAGCGGTTCGTCTCGAGGCCGAGGGTGTCGAGCCGCATCTCCTCCTTCAGCGTGCCGAGCGAGACGACGGACAGCGCCTGCGTCTGGCCGCGCGTGAAGAGCGCGGAGCCGTGGGTGCGCGGGGCGGTGCCGGTCTCGATCGAGATCTGGCGGATCTCGGTGGCCTCGCGGCCGTCCGGGCGGACCTTCTGCACGGCGATGCGGTCGCGGATCGCGGCCTTCTCGAGCGCGTCCACGACGGCCTTGACGGCCTTCTTGTGCTCCGCGTCGTCGTCCTCGGAGACGTTCGCGTCGAAGGCGGCCTGCTTGGCGGCGTTCGTGTCGTCCTCGCGGGCGAGCTTGTCGACGGTCTGCGTCGCCTTCTCGATCTTCTTCCCGTGGGACTTCTTGATCTTGGCGAGCAGCTTCTCGTCGAGCGAGGGGGCCTCGTGCTCGACCTTCGGCTTGCCGACCTTCTCGCGGAGCTCGAGCTGCGCGGCGACGAGCTTCTTGATCTCGCCGTGGGCGATGTCGAGCGCGTCGAGGATCTCGGCCTCGGGGATGACGTTCGCGCCGGCCTCGACCATGAGGATCGCGTCCGCGGTGCCGGCCACGATCAGGTCGAGGTCGCTCTCGCCGTCGTTGAGCAGCGAGGGCTCGGGCGGGTTGACCACGATCGTGCCGTTGATCTTGCCGATGCGCACGGCGCCGATCGGCTCGGGCAGCGGGATCGACGAGATCGTCAGGGCCGCGGAGGCCCCGTTCATCGCCAGGATGTCGTAGGGGTGCTCGTGGTCGACCGAGATCGGCAGCGCGACGACCTGCGTCTCGTACCGCCAGTTCTTCGGCAGGAGCGGCCGGATCGGCCGGTCGATCATGCGGGCGGTCAGCGTCGCCTTCTCACCGGCGCGACCCTCGCGCTTGAAGAAGGAGCCGGGGATCTTGCCCGCGGCGTAGGAGCGCTCCTCGACGTCCACCGTCAGCGGGAGGAAGTCGAAGTCCTTCAGTCGGCCCATGGCGGCCGTGCACAGCACGATCGTGTCGCCCTGTCGGACGGTCACCGCGCCGGAAGCCTGCTTGGCAAGCTTGCCGGTCTCGAAGGTGATCTCCTGGCCGGAGATCTCCACGGACACCGTCGTCACGTCGTCGTGACTCATATGTGTTCCTCGTCTGCGCGCCCATCGGACCTGGCGCGCCTGCTGTGATTCTCGTCTTTCCGAACTCCGCGCAGCCTAGCGGAACCCGTCGACGTGCAGGGCGGATCGGCCCGCCGGACGGCTAGGATCGGCCGCCGTGCCGCGCCCCCTCGCCCGCCTGATCCCTGCGCCCGTGGTGCTCGTCCTGGCGCTCGCCTCGGGCCTGTCCGCGGCCCGGCCGGCCGGCGCCTGCGCCTGCGGCGTCGCCCTCGACGCGCGGGTCACGGCCGAGCGCGCGCTGCTGTCGCTCGAGGGCGGTCGTGAGCGGATGGTCCTCTCGCTCGACCTCGCCCCGAAGGCCTCCGACGCCCGCCCGGCCGTCGTGCTGCCGGTGCCGGCGACCCCGACGGTGGACGTCGTGCGGCCCGACCAGGCCGACGTCTTCCGCCGCCTCGAGCGGGCCACGGCGCCGCTGCCCTCGCCGGACGACGCCGAGGAGGACGGCGACGGCGACCGAGCCCCCGGCGCCCCGGCCGGCGAGGTACGGGTGCTCTCCCGCGAGACCGTCGGCGGCTACGACGTCACGCGGCTGCGCGCGGGCGACGCCGGCGAGCTGCGGGCGTGGCTGACCCGCAACGGCTACGCCACCCCGCGCGCCGCCGCCCCGATCCTGCGGGACTACGTGCGCCGGCGCTGGGCGTTCGTCGCCGTCCGGCTCGCGCGGGCCGGCAGCACCGACGTGCGCGCGCTGCGCCCGCTGGCCGTCTCCTTCCCGGCCCGCAGGCTCGTCTACCCGCTGCGGCTCTCGTCCGTGGCCACGCGGCCCGTCTCCGTCGACCTCTACGTCGCGGGGCAGCACCGCGTCACCGCGAAGGGCTTCGACACCTACCACGCCGGCTGGGTCGCGGCCCTGCGTCCGCCGCTCCCCGCCCCCGTCCGCGAGCTCGTCGGCGGCGGCTACCTCACCCGGCTGGGCATGGTCGGCGAGGATCCGGCGTCGATCACGCGCGACGTGACGTTCGCCCAGGGCGTCTCGGACCGGCTGTTCCGCTCGTCGGAGGACTACCCGTACGAGGCGGAGGAGAATTTCGCGACGGCGCCCCTGCCGAGCGACCTGCCGTCGGCCGCTGCGGACGCCCCGCTCGACGGCGCGCCGGGCGGCGCCGCGTGGCTGCTGCTCTTCCCGGGCGTCGCCGTCGCGGTGCTGGCGGTGCTCGGGCTGGTCCGGCTGCGCCGCCCGGCCCGCAGGGCCTGACCCGCCGGTCCGTCCACGCGCGCCGCCCCCTCCTGCCGCGGCGGTCCGTTCGTCGCGGGCCCGCTCAGCCCCGCTCGGCCAGGAGTGCCGCGACCCAGGCGTCGTCCGGCACGCCGTGGTCCAGCGGCCGGCCGGGGACGAGGATCGCCGGGGTGCCGCTCGCACCGGCGGCGAGGCCGTCGCGCAGGTCTGCCGCGATCCGGGCGGCCGCCGCGTCTCCCCGACGGTCCGTGTCGAAGCGGGCCACGTCGAGACCCAGGCGTTCGGCGAGCGCCCACAGGTCGGGGTCCTCCGTGCGGCCGGGCTGGGCGACGAGCGCATCGAGCACGGGCCAGAAGGCCCCCTGGGCCGCTGCGGCCTCGAGCGCGCCGGCGAGCGCGCGCGGCCGCGGACCACGGGCCCGCAGGACGAGGTGCCGCCACTCCAGGCAGACGGGCGCGGACCGCAGCCGCGGGACCGCCTGCTGGCAGCGGGGGCAGGTGACGTCGCCCCACAGGACGACGTGGGGCCCGTCCGGCGGGCCGGCGACGTGCGGGCCGCGCGCCCCGGGATCCGCGCTCACGGCCACGCGGATCGCGCGTCGCTCAGGCGGCGACGGCGGCGACGCCCTCGCGGACCTTGTCCGGACCGGGAAGCTCGCCCGGGTTCGCGCCCTCGTAGCTCCAGGCGACGGTGCCGTCCGGGGCGACGACGACGAGCGCGCGGTTGGTCATGCCGCCCGGCTCGAAGTACGCGCCCAGCGCGCGGGACGCGGTGCCCTTGGGCTCGAAGTCCGAGAGCTGCTCGATCGTCACGCCGAGCTTCTCGCGGAACGCGGTCTGCGACGGCGAGGCGTCCGTGGACACCGCGTACATGACGGCGTCCTTCTCGGCGAGCTCGGGCAGCAGCTCCTCGTACACCTGCAGCTGGTCCGTGCAGACACCGCTGAAGGCGAACGGGTAGAAGACGAGGACCGTCGTGCGGCCCTGCAGGTCGGCCTGCGTGAAGTCGCTGCCGTCCTCACGCTTGAGGACGATCTCGGGGACCGCGGTGCCGGGGGCGATGATGGCCATGCGGCGGATGGTAGAACGCCGCGGGCCCGAAACGCGAACGACCGGCCAAGGGCCGGTCGATAGGACGGGGTCCCGGAGGACCAGGAGGAGCCGGCGGGCGCCGGCACCGGGCTACTTGCGCAGCCCGAGCTCCTTGATGAGGGCGCGGTAGCCGTCGAGGTCGTTCCGGCGCATGTAGTCGAGGAGACGACGGCGCTGGCCGACGAGCATCAGGAGGCCACGACGCGAGTGGTGGTCCTTCTGGTGGTGCCGGAGGTGCTCCGTCAGATCGTTGATCCGCTCGGTGAGCAGCGCGACCTGCACCTTCGTGGAGCCCGTGTCGGTCTCGGACTCGCCGAATCGGGCGACGATCTCCTGCTTGCGTTCCTGCGTGAGCGACGTCATTCGACCGGAGAACTTAGCAGGATCGCCTGCAGAACGACCGCTTCCCCGGTCAGGCCACGGGTGCCCGGAGCCGCGACGCGGTTCGAGACCGCCGGACCCGAGACGCTCGGGGCGAGGCCCGCTCAGGTCCCTGCGATGCGACGGGTCTCGTCGACGTCGCGCTCGATCTGGGCGATGAGCTCCTCGATGCCGTCGAAGCGCTGCTCGCCGCGGAGGCGCTGCAGGAACTCCAGCTCGAGCTCCTGCCCGTAGAGGTCGCCCTCGAAGTCGAGCAGGTAGGCCTCGACGAGCACGCCGAGCACCGACTCGAACTGCGGCCGGATGCCGATGGAGACCGCAGCGGCGCGCACGCTGCCGTCGGCGAGGTTCGCCCGGCAGGCGTAGACCCCGTGTGCGGGCAGTGCGTGCCCCTCAGGGGGCGTGAGGTTGGCGGTGGGGTACCCGAGCTCCCGTCCGCGCTTCTCGCCGTGCTCGACCTCTCCTGCGAGCGCGAAGGGGCTGCCGAGGAGCTCGGCGGCCTCGTCGACGGCGCCGCGGGCGACGAGCTCGCGGACGCGGGTCGAGCTGACCGTGTCGCCGTCGCGGCGCAGCACGGGGACCACCGTGGTCTCGAAGCGGGGGTCCGCGGCGAGCATCGCCGCGGTGCCCCGGGCGTCACGCCCGAAGCGGAAGTTCTCGCCGACGCGCAAGCCGCGCGCGTCCAGCCGGCCGACGAGGACCTCGTCGACGAAGTCCTCCGCGCTCTGGCGCGCGGTGTCCTGGTCGAACGGCACCAGGACGAGCTCGTCGATGCCGAGGCCGCCGATGAGCTGCGCGCGTCGGGCCATCGTGGTCAGCTGCGGGGGCACGCGGCCCGGCGCGAGCACGCTCATGGGGTGCGGGTCGAAGGTGACGACGGCGTCGGCCCCGCACAGCACCTCGCGGTGCCCGAGGTGCACGCCGTCGAAGGTGCCCAGGGCCACCGTCCTCGGCCGTCGCTGGACGTCCGCCAGGGGCGTGATGCGCGCGGTCACGCCCGGAAGCCTACGACGGGATGGATCCGACCGTCCGGCTCGCGGCGGGCGATGGCGATCGCCTCGCCGTCGTGCACGAGCCCGAACGCCTCGGCGTCCGGGACCGAGGCGAGCTCCATGCGCTGGCCGAAGCCGGCGCGGCGGGCCTCGTCCTCCGACAGCTCGACCGTCGGCACCACGGCGCGCAGCAGGTCCACCAGGGGCAGGACGCGCCACTGGGCGGGATCCGTGTCGGGCGCCTGCGCGTCGCCCACGTCGAACCCGCCGATCGCCGTGCGCCGGAGCTCCAGGCAGTAGGCGTCGCCGAGGTCGGCGACGAGGGTCCGGACGTACGTACCCGAGGAGCAGTGGATCCGGAAGGCCGCCGTGTCGTCGCCGTCCCGCGCGGTCTGCTCGAAGGCGTGCACCTGCACCTCGCGCGCCGGCACGACGACCTCCTCGCCGCGCCGGGCCCGCTTGTACGCGCGCTCCCCGTCGATCCGGATCGCGGAGTACGCCGGGGGCACCTGGGTGACCGTGCCCGTCGGCAGGTGCGGCGGGTCGGGAGGGACACGCCCCGTCACCGTGATCTCGCCCTCCGGGTCGCCCGTGGTCGACGTCGCGCCGAGGCGGGCGACGGTCTCGTACGTCTTGTCGAGGCCCATCACGTGGCCCTGCAGGCGGGTCGCCCGGCCGATGAGGATCACGAGCAGCCCCGTCGCGAACGGGTCCAGGGTCCCCGAGTGGCCGACCCGACGTCCCTTGCGCCCGCCGAGCGCCCGACGGACCCGTTGGACGACGTCGTGGCTCGTCATGCCGGCGGGCTTGTCGATGAGCAACGCCCCGTCCGGGATCGCCGCGCCCGGGGCGGGCTCCTCCCGCGCCGCGCGGATGCTCGGAGTCGTGGGGGTGCTCGGAGTTGTGGGGGCGTTCGGCGCGCCGGGGGCGTCGCGGGGCGCGTCGCCCGTCCCCGGGGTGTCGGCGCGCCCGCCGGGCAGCGCGGTCACCGGGCGTCGCGGAGGCGGGAGCGGAGGAACTGCACGAGCTCCTCCTCCCCCATGTCCGTCGTGAACCCGGCGGCCTGCGGATGCCCGCCCCCACCGCCGGCGCGGGCGATCGCGGAGACGTCGATGCCGCTGCCGGACGACCGCAGGGACACCTTCGTGCGCACGCCGGGACCGTCACCGGGATCGGCGACGACCTCGCGGGCGACGGCGGCCAGGCGGGTGCCGGACACGGCCCGCAGGTGGTCGATGATGCCCTCGGAGTCGGTGTCCTCCGCCCCCGTCGCCTCGTAGTCGGCGCGGCGGACGAGCGTGAACGTCAGCTGGCCGTCCTCCTCGCGGCGGACGCGCTCGATGGCGCGGCCCAGCAGCGCGAGCTTCGCCCACGGCACGCCCTCGTAGAGCGTGCGGTAGACGGGGAAGGGGTCAACGCCCGCATGGAGCAGGTCGGCGGCCATGCGGTGCGCGCTCTCCCCCGTGTTCTCGTACATGAACTGCCCGGTGTCGGTCACGAGGCCGACGTACAGCGCCTTCGCGCTGTCCAGGTCCAGGGGCACGTCGAGGTCGTGGAACATCCCCCAGAGGATCTCCACGGTGCTCGAGGCGACGGAGTCCACGAAGTCCACGTCGCCGAAGCGCGTGTTGTCGTGGTGGTGGTCGATGTTGACGATCCGCTGCGCATCGGTCCGGATCGGACCGACGGGCATGCGGTCGAGCGTCCCGCAGTCCAGGAAGACGGCGGTGCGGTCCGCCAGGTCCTCGGGGATCGCGGTGACCAGGTCGACCGTCGCCAGGGCGAGGTACTCCCGCGAGAGCGGGAGGTCCCCCGGGGCGACGACCGCGACGACGTCCTTGCCCATCGCCTGCAGCAGGCGCGTGGCGGCCACGAGCGACCCGATGGCGTCGCCGTCGGGATGCTCGTGGGTCACGGTGACGAAGCGCTGCTCCGTCCGCAGGATGTGCAGGACGGTGTCACGCGCGTCGCGCTGGACGTCCGCGGTGCTCATCGAGGAGCATCGCCCCGGGTCGGGGGTTCGTCCTCGCCCGGCTGGGCGTCGCCCGCGCTCGCCGGCGCGTCGTCGCCCTGCTCCGCGTCCTCCTCGTCGGGGACGGCGGGCGGCGGCGGGTCGTCCAGGATCTCCTGGATCCGCATCGCGCGGTCGATCGTCGTGTCGAGCTCGAACTTCAGGACCGGGGTGTGCTTGAGCCCCAGCTCCTGCCCGACGCGCCGCTGCAGGTATCCGACCGCGGACCGGAGCCCGGCGAGGGTGTCGTCCGCGCCGTGCTCCTGGTCCCCGATCTGCAGCACCGAGACGAGCACCGTCGCGTGGCTGAGATCGGTGCTCGTCCGCACGCCGGTGATGGTGGCGAACCCGATCCGCGGGTCCTTCAGCTCGCCGTGCTGGAGCACGTCGCCGAGGACCTCGCGGACGGCCTCGTCCACCCGCCGCATGCGGTCGGGCTTGCTCACTTCAGCTCGCGATCGACCCGGCGCTTCTCGTACGTCTCGAGGATGTCGCCCTCGCGCAGCTGCTCGAAGTCGCGCAGCACGATGCCGCACTCGTACCCGGCAGCCACCTCGCGAGCGTCCTCGTTGAACCGCTTGAGGCTCTCGATCTTCGTCGTCTCGATGATCTCGCCGTCGCGGATGACGCGGACCAGGCCGTTGCGCCGGACCTTGCCGTCCGTGACGTAGGAACCGGCGATCGTGCCGACCTTGGAGGCGCGGAAGATCTGCCGCACCTCGGCGGTGCCGACGGTCTCCTCGACCTCGTCCTTGTCGAGCATCCCCTCCATCGCGTCGCGGAGGTCCTCGAGCGCGCGGTAGATGATCTCGTAGGTGCGGATCTCGACGCCCTCGTGGTCCGCCACGCGGCGGGCGTTGCCCACCGTGTCGGTCCCGAAGCCGATGATCACGGCCTGGGACGCCGCCGCCAGCATGACGTCGGACTCGGTGATGCCACCGACGCCCGACAGCACGATGTCGACGTAGACCTCGCTCTGCGGGAGCTTCGCGATCTCGTCCTCGAACGCCTCGAGCGAGCCCGCGACGTCGGCCTTGAGGATGAGCTGCAGGCCCTTCTGCTCCTCGGAGCTCTGGGACCGCTTGAACACGTCCTCGAGGGAGAACTTGCGACCGGAGCGACGGGCGATGGCTTCGGCCTTGAGGCGCGTCTCGCGCTCCTCGGCCTTGACGCGTGCCGTCTTCTCCGTGTCCACGACCATCGCGGAGTCACCGGCGTTCGGCACGCCGTTGAACCCGAGGACGAGGACGGGGTCACCGACGCCGGCGACCTCGATCCGCTCACCGGTGTAGTCGATGAGCGCGCGGACCTTGCCCCACTGCGCGCCCGAGACGATCGGGTCGCCGACCTCGAGGGTGCCGCGCTGGATCAGGATCGTCGCGACGGGACCGCGACCGACGTCGAGCTTCGCCTCGATGACGACGCCGGAGGCCTCGGTGTCCGCGTTGGCGGAGAGCTCCTGGATCTCGGCGACGACGTTGATCGTGTCGAGCAGGTTCTCCAGGCCCTCGCCCGTCTTCGCGGAGACGTCGACGAACTCGGTGTCGCCGCCCCACTCGGCCGGGTTGAGGCCGATCGTCGCCATCTCGGTGCGCACGCGCACCGGGTCGGCGCCGGGCTTGTCGATCTTGTTGATCGCGACGATGATCGGCACGTCGGCCGCGCGGGCGTGGTCGATGGCCTCCTGCGTCTGCGGCTTCACGCCGTCGTCGGCGGCGACCACGATCACGGCGATGTCCGTCAGCCGTGCACCGCGGGCACGCATGGCGGTGAACGCCGCGTGGCCCGGGGTGTCGAGGAACGTGATGGTGTCCTCGCCGTGGTGCACCTGGTAGGCACCGATGTGCTGCGTGATGCCGCCGGCCTCGCCCTCGGCCACGGAGGCCTCGCGCAGCTTGTCCAGCAGCGAGGTCTTGCCGTGGTCGACGTGACCCATGATCGTGACGACCGGGGGCCGCTGGACCATCTCGGCCTCGGAGTCGTCGAAGACCGGGGTCTCGTCCTCCTCGTCGCTGGCCTTGACGATCACGATCTCGCGCTCGAACTCGGCCGCGAGCAGCTCGATGGTCTCGTCCGGCAACGTCTGCGTGAGCGTCGCCATCTCGCCCATGAGCATGAGCTTCTTGATCATCTCGGGGATCGGGACGCCGAGGTACTCGGCGACGTCCTTCACCGTCGACCCGGAGTTGATCCGGGGGACGTCGACGGTGCGGCCCTGCTCGCCGCGGTTCAGCGGAGCGAGAGCCTCCTCGATGCTCTGGCGGCGACGACGCCGGCGCGGACGCCGGTTCGGGGGACCGCCACCGACGCCCGGACGGCGCGGGCCACCCGGCTGGTCGATGACGACGCGGCGCTTGCCCGCGGCACCGGCGGCGCCGGCGGCCTTCGGACGCGTCGACGCCGGGTCGGGCAGGGCGATGATCTTGGGACCGGCGCCGGCCTCGGGCTTCTCGCCCAGCGTGGGCGGACCCTTCGGCAGCGCGGGCTTCTTCGTCCGCAGGTCGCGCGTGGGCGGCGGCGGCGGGGTCTCCTTCGCGGCACGGCGCGGCGGGCGCCGGCCGGGACCGGCGGGCGGCGTCGAGCCGGGAGCGGGACGGGGGCCCGGGGGCAACGGGCGACCGGTGCCCGGACCCGCGGCGACGGGCCGGGGGCCCAGCGGGCGCGGCGGGCCGTCGGGGCGTGCCGGAGCATCACCGCGCGGAGCGGGACGCTGCGGAGCATCGCGGTTGGGACGACCGCCCTGGGGCGGACGACCGCCGGGAGCGGCGGGACGCTGCCCACCGGGGCCGGCCGGACGCTGCCCACCCGGACCGGCGGGACGCTGCCCACCGGGGCCGGCCGGACGGCCCTGACCCTGGCCGGGGCCGCCGGGGCGACCGCCGCCCGCGGGGCGCTGACCCGCGGGAGCGGGGCGCTGGCCGACGGGGTTCTGCCGCTGCGGCGGGGCCGCCGGCTTCGGCGTCGGGGCCGGCGGCTGGATCACGCGGGGACCGGCACCGGGGGTGAGACCACCCGGGGCGGCGCGGCCACCCGGCGCCTGACGCGGCGCGGGACGCGCCTCGCCCGGACGCTGCGGACGGTCACCGGGACGCACGGGGCGCCCGGGCTGACCCGCGCCGGGAGCGGCGGGACGCGCCGGACGGCCGGGCTCGCCGGGACGCACGGGGCGACCGGCAGCCGGCGCCACGGGACGCGGACCACCGGGGGCGGCGGGACGCTGGGCGGCCGGGGCGGCCGGGCGCTGACCGGCGGGCGCAGCGGGACGCTGACCTGCCGGGGCGGCCGGGCGCTGGCCCGCGGGCGCAGCGGGACGCTGACCCGCCGGGGCGGCGGGGCGCTGACCGGGGGCGGCGGGACGCACGGGGCGTCCACCGGCCGGGGCGGCCGGGCGCTGACCGGGGGCGGCGGGACGCACGGGGCGTCCACCGGCCGGAGCGGCCGGGCGCTGGCCCGGGGCGGCGGGACGCACGGGACGCGCGCCGGCCGGAGCCGGACGCGCGGGACGGGCGTCGCCGGGCGCGGCCGGCCGCGCGGGGCGGGCGGCGGGCGCCTGGGGTCGGGCCGGGGCGTCTGCCCCGGCGGTGGTCGCCGGCGCGGACGCGCCGGTCGTGTCGGGCTTCGCCGGGGTGCCGGCGGCCGCTTCTGCCGTGGCCGAGCTCTTGAGCTCGGCACCCTTGGCCTGGATCAGTCGGGTCGCAACGCCTTCGTCCACGCTGGAGGAGGCAGTCGCGATGTCGTGCCCTCCGGCCTGGAGGGCATCGAGGACCGTCTTGCTCGGCAGGCCATGGGCTTTGGCGATCTCGTGAACGCGCTTCTTCGCCATCAAATAAAAGAGTGTAGAAAGTCGGGGTCGATGCTGATGGGCCGTCGGTAGGCGCGCTGGAAAGCGCGGCGCTTCACGGCCTCTTCCGCGCACGTGCTGGAGCACACGTACGCGCCTCGTCCTGGGAGCCGGCGCTCCTGATCGGGGACGACCCGATCATGGGACACCGCCAGGCGGAGGAGCTCCGCCTGGGGGGCGCGCCGGCCGCAGCCGACGCACCGCCGCTCGGGGTGACGTCCGTCTACGTCGACGGGACGTCCTCCGCCCCGGTCTCGGCCTCGTCGCCTTCGGGCGCCGTCGGGCCGTCCTCGTCCGCGTCGAGCACGGCGGACTCCGTGTCCTCGTCGATCTGCTCGCCGATGTTGCCATCGTCGACCAGGTCGTCCGGGGCCTCGTTCTCGAGCTCCACCGGCTCCGCGGGCGTGCCGTCGTCGTCCACCGGGACGATCGGGCCCTCGGCGGCGACGCGCTCGGCGTACGCCTCCTCGGCCCGGGTCACGATGTCCTGGACGTCCTCCTGGGACTTGTCCGGATCGGCGAGCGCGTCGAGCTCGTCCTCCGGGAGGTCCTCGAGGAGGGCGACCTCGACCGCACCGAAGCGCACCAGCGCCTGGTGCATCGGCAGACCGCAGAAGATGGAACCGGGCAGCGCGGCGTTCGGGCAGCGGCGCCCGGACGTCATGATCGCGGAGCAGCGGCCGTCACCGATCGGCTCCTCCTCGCCCTCGTCGCCCACGTCACCCGAGGGTGCCGCGGCCTGTGCGAGTGCGTCGCTGGCCTTCTTGATGTCGATCCGCCACCCGGTCAGGCGCGCGGCGAGCCGCACGTTCTGACCCTCGCGGCCGATCGCCTTCGTCAGGTCCTCGTCGGGAACGATGACGGTCGCCTGGCGGAGCTCGTCGTCGATGAAGACCTCGCGCACCTGCGCGGGCGACAGCGCCTTGGCGATGAAGCGCCCGGGCTCGTCGTTGAAGGGGATGATGTCGATCTTCTCGCCCTTGAGCTCCGAGACGACCATGCGCACGCGGGAGCCGCGGGGGCCGACGCACGCGCCGACGGGGTCGACGCCGGAGGCGTGCGAGACGACGGCGATCTTCGAGCGGTAGCCCGGCTCGCGGGCGACGCCGGTGATCTCGACCAGGCCGTCGGCGATCTCGGGGACCTCGAGCTCGAAGAGCGCGCGGATGACCTCGGGATCGCGGCGCGAGACGATGATCGACGGGCCCTTCGCGGACTGCGAGACCTCCTTGATCACCGCCTTCAGGCGCTGGTTGTGGTCGTAGCGCTCGCCGAAGACCTGCTCGGAGCGCGGCAGCAGTGCCTCGACGCGGTCGCGGAGCTGCAGCAGCGTGTAGCGGTTGTCCGACTGCTGGACGATGCCCGTGACCATCTCGCCGACGCGATCGGCGAACTCGTCGTACATCATGTCGCGCTCGGCCTCGCGGATCCGCTGCAGGATGACCTGCTTGGCGGTCTGCGCGGCGATGCGGCCGAAGTCGTCGGGCGTGACGTCCCTCTCGGGGATCTCGTCCGTGTGCTCGGCGAGCTTCTCGGCCGGGATCTCGATCTCGGTCGGCTCGATCCACTCGCCCGTCTCGGGGTCCTCGTAGCTCTGCTCGTCGATGGTCTCGACGATCAGGCCGGCCTCGAGCATCTCGGGCACGAGGAGCTCGATGACCCGGTACTCACCGTTCTCGGTGTCGAGCTCGACGCGGGCGTACTTCGCCGCGTCGGGCTGCTTCTTGTAGGCGGACAGAAGTGCGTCCTCGAGGGCGGCGATGAGCCGCTCCTCGGGGATGTTCTTCTCGCGCGCCAGGGCACGCATCGCCTCTACGATCTCGCGGGACATCTCGCTCCTACTCCTCGACGAGGTTGCTGCGATGGATCAGCTCGTACGGGATCGTCACGACGCCCCCGTCGGCCGCCAGGGTTACTGCGGCGTCATCCGCTCCGACGAGCTCGCCGGTGAACGACTTGCGCGGCTCGACCGACCCGTCGTCCGCACCGGCGACCGCGAGCGGCTCGCGGGTCCGGACGCGGACACGGCGACCGACGAACCGCCGGAAGTGCTCCGGCTTGACCAGCGGACGGTCCCGACCCGGGGAGGACACCTCGACGGCGTACTGCTCCCGCAGGTCGGTCAGGGCGTGGGTCACCTGGACGCAGAGGTCCAGGGTCACGCCGTCCGGATGGTCGATGAGCACGCGGAGCGTGCCCCCGCCGACGACCTCGGCCAACAGGACCTCGACCTCGGGCTCGGAGTCCCGGAGTCGGTCTTCGACGTTCTGCTGGATGGAGGCGGTCATGACGGGTTCGGCCATAAAAAAAGCGGGCTCCGTGCCCACTTCAAAGGTTGCTGCGGAGCGGTGCCCGGAGACACCACGTGTTCATCGTACCATCGCCGCATGCAGGAAGGTTCTGGAGTCGAGGCCCGGACGGGCGTCGACGACGCCCTGGAGGCTCTGGGGCTGCGCGTGCACCGGCCCGCGCCGGGCGAGTGGGGCGTCACCGTGCCGTGCGCCGGCTGGCCCCTGCACGTCGGCCTGCGCGCCGCGACCGGCCTGCTCCGCGTCCAGGCCGAGGTCGCGCCGCCCGGGGCCATCGATCCGGCGTGGCTCCTGCACCACAACCGCCGCGACCTGCTCCTCGTCCGCTACGCGAGCTCGTCGTTCGGCGCGGTCTGGGTCCAGGGTGAGCTCCCCCTCGAGGCGGCCACGGAGGCGCGGGTCGACGAGCTCCTGGGCCGGCTGCTGGAGGCCGCGGAGGACGCCCGCGCCGGCGCGGTCTGGCCACCGCCGGCCGCTTGACGCGCGGCTGCCCGCCGGCGGGTCCTCAGGCGTCGTCGCGCGGCGGCAGCTGCGCGCGGACCTGCTCCGCCCGCAGGGCCCGTGCGGCGTCGGCCTCGGCCGCGGCCTCTGGCTCGTCGCGGTCCAGGACAGCGATGGTGCGGTCCCGGTAGACCCGGTAGTCCGCACGGTCGGGCTTGAGCAGCGCGGCCATCGTCAGCGGCGGCCGCGCCTCGCGGTGGCGGCCCATGAGCTGGAGCGAGCGGCCGAGGCAGAACTGCGCGTAGGCGTTCATGGGCTCGAGCTCGACGAGCGCGCCGAACTCGTCGGCCGCGTCCCCGAACTGCCGCGCGCCGAACAGGGCCCGCCCGAGCGCCTCGCGGACCATCCCGGTCGACGGCTCGAGGTCGCGGGCCCGCCGCAGCGGCAGGGCGGCGGCGTGGTGGTCTCCCCGCTCGAGCAGGGTGAGCCCGGAGCGGTACAGCTCGAACGCGTCGGCGGACGACATCCAACGAGTGTCGCAAACCGCCGAGACATGCCCGCCGCGCGGGAGGCGCCGGGCCTCCCGCCGTCCACTCTGAATATGACAAGAGAGATGTGCATATTCAGAGTGGGCGCGGGGCGCGGCCGAGGCCACCCCGTCCCGGGCCCTGGCCCCCGGCCCGCCGGGTTCTCAGCGCAGCTCGAGGACCCGGTCCAGGATCGCGTCGGCGACCTGGTCCTTCGGGGCGCGCGCGACCTGACGGTCCTCCCCCGCGGTCACGATCGTCACCGCGTTCTCCGTGGCGTCGAAGGCGATGCCGGGCTGGGAGACGTCGTTGAGGACGACGGCGTCGAGGCCCTTCCGGGTCAGCTTGCCGCGGGCGTGCTCGAGGGCGCCGTCCCCGTGCTCGGCCGCGAAGCCGACGAGGGTCTGACCGGGGCGCCGGGCGGCGGAGAGCTCGGCGAGCACGTCGGCCGTGGCCTCCAGCTCGATCGTCATCCCGGCGCGGCCCTCCTTCTTGATCTTGCCGCCGGCCGGGGCGACCGGGCGGAAGTCCGAGACCGCGGCGGCCATCACCAGGACGTCGGCGGCGTCGAAGGCGGCCCCGCACGCGCGGCGCAGCTCCTCGCCGGTGCTGACCCGCACGACGGTGCAGCCGGGCGGGTCGGGCAACGCGACGTTCGCCGCGACGACCGTGACCTCGGCGCCGCGGGCGGCAGCGCGGGCGGCCACGGCGTAGCCCATGCGGCCCGAGGAGCGGTTGCCCACGAAGCGGACCGCGTCGATCGGCTCGCGGGTGCCCCCGGCGGAGACCAGGACGTGCAGGCCGGCGAGGTCACCCCCGGAGGCCCTGGCACCCGAGAGCGCGGATTCGACGGCGGCCAGCAGCTCGTCCGGCTCGGCCAGGCGGCCGTCGCCGCTCTCGCCCTTCGACGCGAGCCGGCCGCTGCCGGGGGCGATCAGCGTGACGCCGTCGGCGACGACCTGGGCGACGTTGCGCCGGGTCGCGGCGTGGTGCCACATGCGGTGGTTCATGGCCGGGGCCAGGAGCACCGGACACTCCGCGGCGAGGTAGGCGGAGCCGATGAGCGAGTCGGCGCGACCCGTCGCCAGGGCGGCGATCGCGTTCGCCGTCGCCGGGGCGATGAGGAAGGCGTCGGCGTTCTCGACGAGTGCCAGGTGGCTGATCGCGGCGTGCGTCGGCAGCGGGTCGCCCGGGAACGCGCCGCGCAGCGGGTCGGGCTCGAACTCGTCCGTGAGGACGGGGGCGCCCGTGATCGCCCGGAACGTCTCGGGGGCGACGAAGCGCTGCGAGGTGGGCGTCTGGATCACCCGCGCGGCGTGGCCCGCCGCGGTGGCCAGGCGGACGAGCTGGACCGCCTTGAAGGCGGCGATGCCGCCGGTGACGCCGAGGAGCAGCCGTGCCATCGGCCGGAGTCTTCCAGAACGTCCCGGAACGACGAACGCCGCTCGGGGCGGCGTCCTGGTGCTTCGGTCCTGCTGCGCGCCGCCCGCGGGGGCGGCGCTCCCCTACCGGTAGCGGTAGGTGATCTTGCCGGCCGCGACCTCTTCGAGGGCGATCGTCAGGTAGTTCTTCGACGCCGTCTCGACCATCGGGGGCGGGAACTCGTCGAACGCGCCCTCACCGAGGTTGTGGTAGTACGCGTTGATCTGCCGGGCCCGCTTGGCGGCGACGAGGACCGACGCGTAGTTCGAGTCGACGTTCGCCAGCAGCTGGTCCATACGCGGAGAGATCACACCGACGAGTGTAGCGCGACGGGGGTCCCTCCCGGCGGACGGGGTACGGCACCGACCGCGGTGGACGCCGGCGCGTGCGGTGGTCCGGCGCGCGTTCCGCGGCCGGACGGTGCCGGATCAGGCCTGGGCGGCGGCGCCGTCGAGCTGTGCGCGGACGATCCCGACGAGCTCGTCGACCGTGGCCTCGAGGTCGTCGTTGACGATCCGATGGTCGAACTCGTGCTGGCTCTCGAGCTCGGTGCGGGAGACCTCGAGGCGCCGGGCGATCGTGTCGGCGCCGTCGGTCCCGCGCGTCTCGAGGCGCTGCTGGAGCACCTCGAAGGAGGGCGGGACGACGAAGACCTGGACGGCCTCGGGCATCGTCTCGCGGATCTGGCGGGCGCCCTGGACCTCGATCTCGAGGACGACGGGCGCGCCCTCGCCGAGGTGCCGGTCGAGCTCTTCGCGCAGCGTGCCGTAGCGGCGGCCGGCGTACTCGGCGTGCTCGACGAAGTCGCCCTCGCCGACGCGGCGGGCGAACTCGGCGTCGTCGAGGAACCAGTAGTCGCGACCGTGCTCCTCGCCCTCGCGGGGCGGGCGCGTCGTCGCGGAGACGCTGAGACGGAGCTCCGGCAGCGTCTCGCGCAGCCGGCGGATGAGAGTGCCCTTCCCGACCCCGGAGGGGCCGGTGATGACGAAGACGCGTGCCACGGGTCCCCGACTCAGCCGCGCGGGCTGCGCAGCGCCTCGACGAGCTCGGCGCGCTGACGCGGGGTCAGGCCGCCGATCGTCTTGGAGGCCGAGATGCGGCACTGCCCCAGGATCTTGCCGGCGCGGACGCGGCCGTACTTCGGCACGGCGAGCAGCATGTCGACGACCTTCGCCGTCTCGAGCCACTCCGGCGGGTCCATGAGGAGGCGGTCGATGGACTGCCGACCGGACTTCAGATCCCGCTTGAGCGCCGCGCGCTGCGACCGCACCTCGTTGGCCCGCTGCAGCGCATCCATGCGCTGGTTCAGGGACCGCTCTGGCGTGGCCGAGGACTTGGACGGGGCGTTGGCGGCGGTCGACATCGCGGGGCGAGTCTACCCGGCCGCCGACCCCGGCGCGGGCCCCGGCGCCCAACTCACCTCGACCTCGAGTCGAGGTTCAGCTTAGGCTCAGGACGTCGAGTGTTGCGCCGTTTCGCGGTTAGCAGATGAGCGGCGCGAAAGGCCTCCTGCGGCCTCAGCCGAGCCACCCCGCGAGCAGATTCCCGAAGACGCCGGGGTCCTCCCCCGCGTCCCAATACGCCGTTGCCAGGCCCACGGCAGCCGCCCCGGCGTGTCCGAGGTCCCGGATGTCGTCCCCGTGCCGAACGCCCCCGCAGCCGACCAGGTCGACCTCCGGGGGGAGCGCTGCACGGAGTTGTGCGACCTGCCCCAGGGCGATCGGCTTCATCGCGGCGCCCGAGACGCCCCCGAATCCGACGTCGAGCGCGGGTCGACCATCCGTCCCGAGGGCGAGCCCGTTGGGAAAGGTGTTGCACGCGACGACGAAGCGCGCGGCCGACGCGGCGAGCGCGGCGGCGACCTCGGCGAGCTGGATCGGGTCCGCGAGCGGGGAGAGCTTGGCGCCGATGGGGACCGAGGCGCCGGCGGCTGCGGCCACCGAGGCGGCGACGAGCTCGGGGTCGAAGGACGCGATGCGGTGCTGGTGCCCGTCGTCCCAGACGTTGGGGCAGCCGAGGTTGAGCTCGACGAGGTCGGCCCCCGCGTCGGCGGCCAGGTGCGCCAGCGCGCCGTACTCCTCCGGGGAGAAGCCGGCGACCGAGACGATGAGCGGCTTGCCGGCCGCGCGGGTCAGCTCGGCCATGCGCGGGAGCTCGTCCCGGTAGAAGTCCGCGCCGCGGTTGGGCATGCCCAGGGCGTTGACGGCGTGGCCCGGGCGGGTCGCGTAGACCTCTCCCCCGTTGCCGTCGCGCGGCTGCAGGGTGATGGACCCCACGGTGACCGCCGCGACCGGGGAGCGGGCCAGCCGGGCGACGTCGTCGCGCGACTTCGCCGTCCCGGCCGCGTTGATGAGCGGGTGCTCGAGCGCCACCCCCGCCAGGGAGGTGGCGGGGTCGGCGGCGTTCATCACGCGTTCAGCTCCTGCAGCGCGATGACGCTGGGCTCCCCCTCGCGGGCCGAGGCGATCGCCAGCGCCGCGGCGCGTCCGGCGGCCACGGTCGTCAGGCACGGCACGCCGGCGGTGATCGCCGCGCGGCGGATCTCGTAGCCGTCCGTGCGGGCGCCCGAGCCCGTCGGGGTGTTGATGACGAGGGCGACGTTCCCCGCCTCGATGGCGGAGACCGCGGTGCCCGGGCCGCCGTTCGCGGCGTCCTGCAGCTTGCCGGTGCGCTCGCAGGGCAGGCCCGCGTCGGCCAGGGCCTGCTGCGTGCCGGCGGTCGCCAGCAGCGCGAAGCCCTGCTCGTGGAACATCCGGGCGACCTCGAGGGCCTCGGCCTTGTCGCTGTCGGTGACGGAGACGAAGACCGTCCCCTCCGCGGGCAGCGGCGAGCCGGCGGCGGCCGAGGCCTTCGCGAAGGCCGAGGGGAAGTCGTGGGCCACGCCCATGACCTCGCCCGTCGAGCGCATCTCCGGGCCCAGCAGCGCGTCCGAGCCGACGAAGCGGTCGAACGGCAGCACGGCTTCCTTCACGGCGACGTGGCCGAGGGAGCCGGCGCCGCCGGCCTCGGCGGGGAGCGGCAAATCGGCGATCGTCTCGCCGAGCATGATGCGCGCGGCCATCTTGGCCAGCGGCACACCGATCGCCTTCGAGACGAACGGGACCGTGCGGGACGCGCGCGGGTTGGCCTCGATGACGTAGAGGCGGTCCCCGTGGACGGCGAACTGGATGTTGATCAGGCCGCGGACGCCGAGCTCGAGCGCGATGCCGCGGGTCCACTCGCGGATCCGCTCGATCATGGCGTCGGGCAGCGAGAACGGCGGCAGCGCGCAGGCCGAGTCGCCGGAGTGGATGCCGGCCTCCTCGACGTGCTGCATGATGCCGCCGACCCAGACCGTGTCGCCGTCGCAGAGCGCGTCGACGTCGACCTCGATCGCGTTCTCGAGGAAGCGGTCGAGGAAGATGTCCTTGCCCGCGGTGAGGTCCGCCTCGCGGCGCAGGTAGTCCGTCAGGCCGGCGACGTCGTAGACGATCTCCATCGCGCGGCCGCCGAGCACGTAGGAGGGGCGGACGAGCAGCGGGAAGCCGACCTGGTCCGCGGCGTTCAGGGCGCCGTCGAGGTCGCGGGCCGTCGCGTACGGCGGCGCCTCGTAGCCGAGCTTGGCCAGGACGTCGCCGAACGCCGCGCGATCCTCGGCCCGGTCGATGGCCTCGACGCTCGTGCCGAGGATCGTCACGCCGGCGTCCTGCAGGCCCTGCGCCAGACGCAGCGGCGTCTGGCCGCCGAACTGGACGATCACGCCGTCGAGCGTCCCCGCCTGGTTCTCGACCTCGAGCACGCCGAGGACGTCCTCGAGCGTGAGCGGCTCGAAGTAGAGGCGGTCAGACGTGTCGTAGTCCGTCGAGACCGTCTCGGGGTTGCAGTTGATCATCACCGCGTCGCGGCCGGCCCCCCGGACCGTCATCGCGGCGTGCACGCAGCAGTAGTCGAACTCGATGCCCTGGCCGATGCGGTTGGGCCCGGCGCCCAGGATGACCACGGAGCGGTTGGGCGGCTCCGCGAGGCGGACCTCGTGGCGGGCGTTGCCGTCCCCGTCCGGCCGCTCCCAGCCCGAGTAGAAGTAGGGCGTCTCCGCGGCGAACTCCGCCGCGCAGGTGTCCACGGCCTTGAAGGTGCGGACGAGCCCGGCGTCGTCCCCCGGCGTCGGATCCTCGCCCAGCGCGATGCGCCGGAACTGCGCGAGGTACCAGCGGTCGATGCCCGTGGCCTCGTGGAGCTCCTCGTCCGTGGCGCCGCGGCGGACGGCCTCGAGCAGCACGTCGTAGCGCTCCGTCCGCGGCTCGCGCAGGCGGTCGACGAGGTCGGCGGCGGTCTCGTTCTCGCCCAGCCGCACCGGGCTGTCGAGCTCGCGGGAGCGCATGGCCTTCACGAACGCCTGGCCGAAGGTGCGGCCCATGGCCATCGCCTCGCCGACGGACTTCATGTGGGTCGAGAGCGTCTCGTCGACGCCCGGGAACTTCTCGAACGCGAACCGCGGCCACTTCACGACGACGTAGTCGATCGTCGGCTCGAACGCGGCCGGCGTCGCGCGGGTGATGTCGTTCGTGATCTCGTCCAGGCGGTAGCCGACGGCCAGGCGGGCGGCGATCTTCGCGATCGGGAAGCCCGTCGCCTTCGACGCCAGGGCGGAGGAGCGGGAGACGCGGGGGTTCATCTCGATGATGAGGATCTCCTCCGTCTCCGGGTTGACCGCGAACTGCACGTTCGAGCCGCCCGTCTCCACGCCCACGGCGCGGATGACCGTGATCGCCTGGTCGCGGAGCTGCTGGTAGAGGCGGTCCGTCAGCGTCTGCTGCGGGGCGACCGTGACGGAGTCGCCGGTGTGGACGCCCATCGGGTCGATGTTCTCGATGGAGCAGACGATCACGACGTTGTCGCCGTTGTCGCGCATGACCTCGAGCTCGTACTCGCCCCAGCCGATGACGGACTGGTCGACGAGCACCTGGCCGATCGGCGAGGCGTCGATGCCGCCGCGGATGATCGAGCGGAACTCGTCCTCGGTGCGGGCGATCCCGCCGCCGCGGCCGCCGAGCGTGAACGCCGGGCGGACGATCGCGGGCAGGCCGGTGATCGTGAGCGCCTCGTCGATCTGCCGGTCGATCTCGCTCGCGGCGATCTTGGCGCCGTCGGCGGCGTCGCCTTCCTTGCCGCGCACGATGAGCGAGGCGGGCATCTTCAGCCCGGCCTTCGCCATCGCCTGCGCGAAGAGGTCGCGGTCCTCGGCGCAGTTGATCGCGTCGTAGTTGGCGCCGATGAGCTCGACGCCGAACTTCTCGAGCGTGCCGTCCTCGTGCAGCGCCTTGGCCAGGTTCAGGGCCGTCTGGCCGCCCAGGGTCGGGAGCAGCGCGTCGGGGCGCTCCTTCTCGATGATCTTCGCGACCGGGCCGGGGAGCAGCGGCTCCACGTACGTCCGCTCGGCGAACTCCGGGTCGGTCATGATCGTGGCCGGGTTCGAGTTGACCAGGACGACCTCGAAGCCGTCCTCGCGCAGCACCTTGCAGGCCTGCGCCCCGGAGTAGTCGAACTCGGCGGCCTGCCCGATGACGATCGGGCCGGAGCCCAGGATCATGATCCGGCGGATGTCGGTGCGGCGCGGCATCAGGCGTCAGCCTCGTGGTCGGGGGTGGCGGTGGCGCCGTCGGTGGCGGTAGCGCCGGCGCGGGCCGCGGCGGCCTCGCCCGTCTGGCGGTTGACGCCCACGAGCGACGCCTGGTCGCCGTCGGCGCGGATCGCGTCGAGGAAGCGGTCGAAGAGGTAGCCCGCGTCGTTGGGGCCCGGCGCCGCCTCGGGGTGGTACTGCACCGTGGAGGCGTTGGCCTCGGGCAGCACCAGCCCCTCGACCGTGCGGTCGTAGAGGTTGAGGTGGGAGAGCTCGGCGGCGCCGAAGTCCGTCTCCCAGCGCACGGGCTCGTCCGTCTCGATGCGGCCGGTGCCGTCGGGCGTCTGGACCGCGAAGCCGTGATTCTGCGACGTGATCTCGACGCGGCCCGTCGTGAGGTCCTTCACGGGGTGGTTGCCCCCGCGGTGGCCGAAGGGCATCTTGAACGTCTGCAGCCCGACGGCGCGGCAGAGCAACTGGTGGCCCATGCAGATGCCGAAGACCGGCTTCTGCCCGAGGACGCCGCGAATCGTGTCGACGACGTGCTCCACAGCGCCCGGGTCGCCCGGGCCGTTGGCGAGGAAGACCGCGGCGACGTCGCCCTGCAACACGGCCTCGGGGCCGTCGGAGAGCGGGTGCAGGCGCACGCGGGCGCCGCGCTTCACGAGCTCGTCGATGATGGAGCGCTTGATGCCCGTGTCGATCGCGGCGACGAGCGGACCGTCGGCGTTCTCGGCCTCGCCGACGACGTGGGCGGCCTGCGGCGTGACGGTCGAGGCGAGGTCCTGCCCGTGCATCGGCGGCTCGGCCTGGATGCGGCCCTCGGCCGTCTCCTGGGGGACGTCGCCCGAGAAGACGCCGCCGCGCATCGCGCCCTTGTCCCGGATGTGGCGGACGAGCGCGCGGGTGTCGACGCCGGAGATCGCGGGGATCCCCTGCTCGGCCAGCCACGAGAGCCAGCCCTGCTCGGCGCGCGGGGCGTCGGAGGCGTCGACCGCGTCGCGCATGACCACGGCGCGGGCGTGAACCCGGTCGGACTCCATCGCCGCCGCGTTGACGCCGTAGTTGCCGATGTGCGGGTAGGTGAAGACGACGAGCTGGCCGGCGAAGGACGGGTCCGTGACGGACTCCTGGTAGCCGGACATGCCCGTCGTGAACACGACCTCGCCGGTGGAGCGCGTGCCGCCCGCGGCGTCGCCGCCGTCGGCCGGCAGTGCGGCACCGACGGAGACCCCGTCGAAGCGCGTGCCGTCCTCGAGGAGGAGGTAGGCCTCGGCCGGGCCCTGGGGTGCGGTCGTCATCGGATCAGCTCCTGGATCGCCTTGAAGTGGGGTGCGCGGGCGTCGCCGGTGAGCTCGAGCAGGATGCTCTCCGTCGTGCCGATCAGCGCGCCGGCGCGGGAGACGCGCGTCAGGCCGGCCTCGCGGTCCTCCGCGCTACGCGAGCCGACGGCGTCGCCGGCGACGTGGACGGCGAGGCCTTGGCGCAGCAGGTCCAGCGCGGTGCCCTGGACGCAGACGTGCGCCTCGATGCCGACGAGCACGACCTGGTCGCGGCCCTTGAGGTGGAAGCCCTCGGCGCGGGCGGCGGAGAAGACGGTCTTCTCCAGCCGCGGCGTGTCCTCGGGCAGCGCGGCGACGAGCTCGGGGACGGTCTCCCCCAGCCCCTTCGGGTACTGCTCCGTGACGAGCACGGGCAGCCCGAGGACGGCGGCGCCCTTCACGGCGCGGATGCTGCGCTCCAGCACGCGGTCGAAGCCGTCGATGGCGGGGCGGAACGCCTCCTGCAGGTCGACGACGACCAGCGCGGTGCGGTCGGGGTTGAGCCCGGCGAGGGCGGCGGGTTCGGTCATGCGGTCGGCACCGTGGTCGGGGGTCCCTGGAGGCCGGCGGTCATGCGGCGTGGACCGCGAAGCTGCGCTCGCGGTACGCGACGACGCCGTCGGCGAGGGTCATGAGGACGCGGCCGTGGAACCGGCGTCCGTGGAAGCAGCAGTTGCCGGACTTGCTCTCGTAGCCGTGCTCGCCGACGGTCCACGCGCGCTCGAGGTCGACCAGGCAGAGGTTGGCGCGCTCGCCGACCGCGACGGTCGGGGTGGGCAGGCCCATGAGCGCCGCGCCGCCGATGAGACGGTCGACGACGATGTCCAGCGGCAGGACGCCGGGACGCACGAGCTCGGAGTAGACCGCCGCGAAGGCGCTCTCCAGGCCAGTGGTGCCCATGGGCGCCTGCTCGAAGGGCATCTCCTTCTCGTCCCGCGCGTGCGGGGCGTGGTCCGTGGCGATCGTCTCGATCGTGCCGTCGCGGACGCCCTCGATGAGGGCCTGCCGGTCCTCCTCGAACCCCAAGGGCGGGTTCATCTTCATGGAGGTGTCGAGGTCGCGGACCGCCTCGTGCGTCAGGCAGAGGTGGTGCGGCGAGGCCTCGCCGGAGACCTTGAACCCGCGGGCCTTCGCGTCGCGGAGCGCGTCGACGGAGGCGACGCAGGAGAGGTGCTGGAAGTGCAGGCGCCCGTCCTCGTAGCCGGCGATCGCGGCGTCGCGGGCGACCATCGTGGACTCCGAGAGCCACGGGACGCCGGCGATGCCCAGGCGCGCCGAGACGCTGCCCTCGCGCATGGAGCCGCCGGCGGAGAGCGCCGGGTCCTCCTCGTGCAGGGCGATCACGCCACCGCAGAGGCGCTGGTACTGCAGGGCCTTGCGCAGCACGCCGGCGTCGGTGACGGGGCGGCCGTCGTCGGTGAACCCGACCGCGCCGGCCTGGCGCAGCTCGGCCATCTCCGTCAGGTGCTGGCCCTCGAGCCCCAGGGTGATCGCCGCGGTGAAGCCGACGGGGATGCGGGCCAGGCGCGAGGCGAGGTCGCGCAGGGAGCCGAGCAGCGAGCTGGAGTCGACGACGGGCGACGTGTTCGGCATCGCGACGACGGCGCAGTACCCGCCGGCGGCCGCGGAGCGCGTGCCCGTCTCGAGGTCCTCCTTGTGCTCCTGGCCCGGGGTGCGCAGGTGCACGTGCGGGTCGACGAAGCCGGGGAAGAGGTGCTTGCCCTCGCCGTCGACCTCCTCCGTGCCTGCGGGCGCCTCGAGCGTGCCGGGGGCGCCGATCTCGGCGACCTGTCCGGCGCGGACGAGCACGTCGTGGGGGGCGTCGATGCCGGCCCGCGGGTCGAGCACGTGGACGCGGCGCAGCAGGACGTCGGCGTCCTGGGCCGGTGCCCGGACGAGGGGGTCGAGGCTCATGCGGGGTGCAGCTCCGGGTTGGGGTGATCGGTTCCCCGGCCGCGGCCGGGGCCGCTCGCGGGGGTGCTGGGGCCGCCGCCGGACGCGAGGACCTCGTAGAGGACGGCCATCCGCACGAGCACGCCGGCGCGGACCTGGTCCAGGATGAGCGAGCGCGGGCCGTCGACGACGTCGCCGGCGAGCTCGACGCCGCGGTTGACCGGTCCGGGGTGCATCAGCAGCTGGCGGGCGCCCAGGCGGCGGGAGTCGATCTGGTAGTTCGCCGCGTACTCGCGCAGGGAGGGCACGTAGGCCTGCTTCATGCGCTCGTTCTGCATCCGCAGCGCGTAGACGACGTCGGCCTGCGGCAGCTCGTCGAGGGAGTAGCGGACCTGGCAGCCGAGGACGGCGATGTCCTGCGGCACGAGCGTCGGCGGGCCGGCGACCGTGACGGTGGCGCCCATCGTCTGCAGCGCGAGGACGAGCGAGCGGGCGACGCGCGAGTGGCGGACGTCGCCGACGATCCACACGTTCAACCCGTCGAGCGAGCCGAGGCGGTCGCGCAGCGTGTAGACGTCGAGCAGCGCCTGCGTGGGGTGCTCGTGCTGCCCGTCGCCGGCGTTGACGATCGCGGCGTCCGTCCACTGGGTGATGAGCTTGGACGCCCCGGCCCACGGGGTCCGGATGACGATGGCGTGCGGCTGGTGGGCGGCGAGGGTCTGGACGGTGTCGCGCAGTGACTCGCCCTTCTCGACCGACGAACCGCTGGCCGCGAAGTTCACGACGTCGGCGGAGAGCCGCTTGGCCGCGAGCTCGAAGCTCGAGCGGGTGCGCGTCGAGGACTCGTAGAAGAGGTTCAGGACGGTGCGGCCGCGCAGGGCGGGCACCTTCTTGATCGGCCGGTCGGCGACCTCGGCGAAGCTCGCCGCGCGGTCGCAGAGCCGCTCGATGGCGGCGCGGTCGAGGTCCTCGATCGACAGCAGGTGCTTCATGCGGCGCGGTCCTCCGGCTCGGTCGGGCCCTGCGGATCGTCGTCCGGGGCCGGCGGCAGGCGCCGCTCGATGGCGACCTCGTCGCGGCCGTCCGTCTCCTCCACGCGCACGTTGACGCGCTCGGCGATCGACGTCGGCAGGTTCTTGCCGACGTAGTCCGCGCGGATCGGCAGCTCGCGGTGGCCGCGGTCGACGAGGACGGCGAGCTGCACCCGGCCGGGGCGGCCGTAGTCGAAGACCGCCTCGATGGCCGCGCGGATCGTGCGGCCCGTGAAGAGCACGTCGTCGACCAGGACGACGGAGCGCCCCTCGAGCGGGATGCCGTCGAGGTGCGTGGCGTGGATGACGGGGCCGTTCTCGTCGCGGACGAGCAGCGTGTCGCCGCGGCTGTCGAGGTCGTCGCGGTAGAAGGCGATGTCGATGTCGCCGAGCGGGACCTCGCGGTCGAGCAGCGCGTTCAGCCGCTCCTGCAGCCGGCGGCCGAGGACCGCTCCGCGGGTGTGGATGCCGACGAGGACGAGCGAGTCGGGGTCCGGATGGCCCTCGACGATCTCGTGGGCGATGCGCGCAAGCGTGCGCGCCATGTCGGAGCCGTCCAGGACGGTGGTCTCGAAGCTCATAGGTGGTTGGTCGTCCCGGCCTCTCTGGACCGGCTTAACGAGCGGACGGGAGGCTAGCACCGTCTCCGGCGGCGGGACCGTCTTCGGCGGACCCGGACAGCGCCTCGTCCTCCGCGTCGCCTTCCGGGTCGTCGAGCGCCGAGGCCGGCGTGACGCCCGGCGCGCCGTCGTGCCGCGGCTGCCGGCCGCCGCCCGGGTGCAGGACCGGATCGCCGCGCTCCGGGAAGGGGACGTCGATGAGGTCGAAGTCGCGCGGGAGGACGACGTGCTCGAACGCCTCCTTCGCCTCGGCCAGCGCCTCCTTCGGCCGGTGGCGGGCGGAGAGGTGGACGAGCGCGAGCAGCCCGACGTCGGCGTCGGCTCCGAGCGTGGCGGCCTGCCGGGCGGTGCTGTGCCCCGTCTTGCGCGCGCGGTCGCGGTGCTCGTCGGTGAACGTCGCCTCGTGCACGAGCAGGTCGCAGCGCCACGCGGCCTCGCGCAGCGCGTCGCACGGGCGGGTGTCGCCCGAGACGA
This sequence comes from Patulibacter americanus DSM 16676, assembly GCF_000420025.1. Classification (GTDB taxonomy): domain Bacteria; phylum Actinomycetota; class Thermoleophilia; order Solirubrobacterales; family Solirubrobacteraceae; genus Patulibacter; species Patulibacter americanus. Next base: position 167,792 of record NZ_ATUD01000005.1, on the reverse strand, counting down.
CGATCCGCCGGCCGTAGCGCTTCTCCCCCATCACCTGGTCCGGGGTGACGTCCCCGACCGTCTCGCCGCGCTGGAGGCGGCCGAAGTCGGGCGGATCCGTGACGCCGAGCTCGCGAGCGCGGTCCGGGTCGAAGCGCCCGGGGCGGTCGTCCTCCTTCAGCGCGTAGCCGTTGGCGGTCGTGCGGTGCTGGACCCCGATCGCCTCGACGTGCCAGCCGTCGCGCGGGAGGACGTCGCCGTCCTCGAGCTCGACGACCTGCAGCGGGTAGCGCACGCCGCCGGCCAGGCGGAACAGGCCTTCGATGGCGGCCAGGGTGCCGACGGGCCCGGCGACCGTGAGCGGCGCGGTGCGGTCGCGCAGGTCGAAGGTCTTCAGCAGCCCGGGCAGGCCGAGCCAGTGGTCCGCGTGCAGGTGCGTGATCAGCACGAGGTCGAGCTCGACCAGGCCGCTCGACCGCATGAGTTGGCGCTGGGTGCCCTCCCCGCAGTCGATGAGCACGTGCTCGCCGCCGCGGCGCACGAGCAGGGCGGGCAGCCCGCGGCGGGCGGTCGGCGCCGAGCCGCCCGTGCCGACGAAGAGGACCTCGAGGTTCACGCGCCCGAGCCTAGTCCCTGCGCCCGCCCCTCCACGGCTCCGGCAGGCTCGCTACACTCCGGCACGGATCGACTCCGGTCGGCCCGAGCGCCCGTAGCTCAGTGGATAGAGTGTCTGCCTCCGGAGCAGAAAGTCGCAAGTTCGAATCTTGCCGGGCGCGCTACAGAAACCCAGTCTGCGACTGGGTTTCTTCGTTTCAGAGGGATGACGGCGAGCGCGTGGCCCACCGTCGACCCGTCCGCCAACCGCCCCGCGCCCGCGGGATCAGCGGGGCCCTACCGGTCCAGCGCCGCCGGGAGAACCCAGAAGCCCAGGGGCTCGTCGGCCATGGCCGGCAGCTCCTCCCCCGGGCGGGTGTCCTTCGTGAACGCCTCGGCCTTCGCGGCGTCCAAGGGCTCCCACGCAGCGTGGCGATCGAGAAGGAAGGCCCGGATGTCCTCCTCGTGCGCATCGGGGATGTCCTCCTGCCGGATGACGACGTGGTCCGGGTAGCGCCCGTCCGGCTTGCCTTCCTCCCGGACCCACGTCCGGATCTCGTCGTCCGTCATCCGCTCGGCCCACTCCCGCGGGATCCGGAGGAGGGGCGCGCTGCGCTCCGGGGTGCCGTCGCGCTCGTCCGGTGCGTCGAGGGGCGCGATCACGCCGCTCCGGAGGGCGTCGTCGAGCCACGCCGCGGTCTCCTCGTCAGCGAGGCCGGGCGCGACAGCCGCGTACCCCCGGTCAACCGCGATCTGCGGGTGGGCTTTGGCGGTGGCGGACACGGCGGCGCGGAGGCCGCGAGGAAAGCTGGGCATCTGCGCGGCAGCGTAGATCGCGCCGCGGACGGGTCTGGCCGGGTACCGAGGCGGTCCCGGCACCCACACGCCCCCAGGCCACCTCAGCTCTCGCCCAGCGCTCCCTCTGGAACCAGGTAGTACTCCACCACCTCGGGCGCCTTGACCTCCGGCGTCACGCCGTCGGCCTCGTTCACGAGTGGCGGGGCCGCGAGCGGCTCGGACTCGATCCGGCCGCCGACCGAGTGCACCCAGGCGTCGACCTCCTCGGGATCAAGGGTCAGGACGCCGTCGCGGAGGATGCGGACGAACCCCTCCGGGGTGTCGGGCACCCGGGCCTGGCTGCGCTCGACCTCGCGCAGCACGTTCACGATCTCGTCGTCGGCCATGCGGGCACGCTACCCAGGGCCCACCCGGGGGAACCGCGCCAGCCGGGGGGGCGTGTACCCGGGCGTCGTCCTACATCGCCGGGACGGCTGTGTCGCCCGCGTGGGGCCACGGGATGCCGAAGGAGACCGTCACGTCGCCGACGAGGTCGTCGCCGTCGGCCTTGAGCTTCGTGTCGCTCGTGTCCGGCCAGGTGATCTCGGCGGCCTCGCGGCTCTCGAGGGTCACGGTGGCGGTGGCGCCGGAGAAGCCCTCGAGCAGGCGGCGGGCCTCGGCCTCGTCGGCGCCGGAGAAGCGCAGCTCCACGGCCACGTTCCACTCCTCGGGCACCGTCTCGCCGGGGGCGCCGGGCAGACTGATCGCCCGCGACGCCGTGGCGTCCGCACCCACGGTGCCCGTCGCGTCGGCGCCGGACACCGCGTGCTGGACCCAGGTCTCGATCCGCTGCTGGATCTCGGCCGCGCGGGCGTCGGTGCTGTCTCGTTCCATCCGACGACCGTACAGGCGCGGGACGGACGCGGCGGGACCCCTCGCCGGACGGGCGCGAACGACCGTGGTTACCCGAGGAGGCGTCGGGGCATGCCGCCCCGCCTGCGGCGTTCGGCCGTGGGCGGGACACGAAGGACGGAGGACGGCCGCGAGACCGTCCTCCCCACCCCGCCCTAGCGCCGGCGGGCCTTGATCTCGACCGACGACCCCGGCAGGGACTTCAGGCTGCCGTCGGCCACGCGCACGAAGACGCGGTAGGAGCCGCTGCGGCGGATGCGCACGCGGGTGGCGTAGCGGGCGAACTCGGCGGTGCCGGCGCGGGTGCGGGAGCCCTTCAGCGTGACCCAGTTGTCGCCGCCCGAGAGGCGCTGCACGCCGATCTGGTCGCCGACGCGGGCCGGGCGCACGCGGCCGGAGAAGCGCAGGGTGCGGCCCTTGCGGACGCTCCGCTTCACCGTCGTGGTCACGGCGACGCCGACCTCGGAGGTCAGGACCGGGCTGAGCACGGGGTCCTTGCCGGTGGTGGCGACGCGGTACTGCGTGTTGATCGTCTGGCCGAGCAGCGGGAAGGCGAAGGTGCCCGTGGCCGAGGTCACCTGGACGTTGCCGACCGGGGCGAAGCCCGAGGTGTACGGCCACGGGTTGGCCTGGAGCTGGATCTGCCGGTTGCCGTTGCCGGTGCCGCCGAGGGTGCCGCCGACGGTGGTCGGGCCGCCGAAGCTCAGCGGGTTCGGGTTGACCGCGACGGAGAAGCCGAGCGGCTGCTTCGGCGTCTTGAACGTGCGGTCGGCGCCGCGGACGACGCCCTTGGCGTTGCTGGCGAGGATCCGGTAGTGGTAGGTCGTCGCCGGCTGGAGGCCCGCGACGCCGCCCGTGGCGGCGACCTTCGTGACGCCGTTGCCGGCAATCGTGCGGGCCGTCCGGGCGCCGTACTTCGTGGTCTTGCCGTACTCGAACAAGTAGGCCGTGTTCAGGCCGTTGGGGTCGACGACGCCGGTGAGCGTGGCGCCCTGCGGGGTGATGCTCCCCGCCAGGCCGGTCGACGCGGCGGGCTTGCTCGTGGCCGCCTGGGCGGTGGCCGGCACGGCCATGACGGCGGTGGCGGCGAGGACGACTGGGGCGATGCGCATCGTGCGGAACCTCTCGGTGCTGGGCGCGGCGGGGGCCGCACCACGTGGGGGGATCGAACGGCCGGGGGCACCGACCGTCCTCCCTGCAACCTATGGTCTCCGCCCCCGGTCCCGCGGTCGGCTCTCATGCTCGTCTCATGTGGACGACGAACGCTCGCCGACGGGGCCCGTCAGGACATCGACGTGCGGCGGATGCCCGCCCGACCCAGCAGCGCGACGACGCGGTCGTGCCGCTCGGCCACCCGCTCGAGGAGCGCCGGCAGGTCCGGAGCGTGGTCCGGCGCAGCGCTCTCCGGGTCGGTGCAGCGCAGGAGGACGATCGCCGCGAGGTCGTCCGAGGCGCAGGCCAGGCCGTCGAACGCCTCGGACAGCCGGGCGCGGTCGCGGGCCCGGGCGCGCCCGGCGACGGGCTGGGTCTCGAGCCGCACGCACGAGGCGTGCAACTGGCGCACCCCGTCGACGACCCGGTCGGTCGAGCGCGACGGTCCGGGCGGCTGGGCCGCGAAGGCCGTCAGCCGCCGGGCGTGCTCGAGCAGGTCGCTGGCCACCCAGTGCGGGTCGGCGGCGCCGGAGGTCGACATGGGTCGACGCTATCCGCGGCCCCGGACGGAAACCCGCGATTTGCAGCGAAGACTGGACGGACAGGCCGGCGGCGAACCTCGACGACCGGCGCGGGTCGCGGCCGGCGGGCGCCGAGCGCCGCGGCAGGCGGGACGCTCAGTCGTCCGCGACGATCCGGACCTCGTCGCCCTCGGCGGCCACGAGGTCGCCGTCGTGCAGCTGCCGCCCGCGGCGGACCTCCTCCTCGCCGTTGACCGTCACGAGTCCGGCCGCGAGCAGCTGCTTCGCCTCGCCGCCCGAATCGACGACGCCGGCGAGCTTGAGGAGCTGGCCCAGCCGGATCATGTCCCCACGGATCGTCACGTCGCGCACGCTGCGATCCTTCCAGACCGGCCCCGTCGCGCACCCTGCGGCCACCCGGACCGCACTGCGACGACCCATCGAGCGCGTTTAGGTTCGGTGAACCGGGCACTGAAAGCCTCGAAGCATCGCCTCCCCCGTGCGAACACCCCTTCCCGACACGAGCAAGCCGGCCCCGCCGCCGGAGCGCCCCGCCACCCCCGGCTCAGCCGCCGCGCGGCCGCGCCTGGACGCGCTGGACGGCATGCGCGGCGCCGCCGCGGTCGGGATCGTGCTGCTCCACACCTGGATGTACGTCGTGGGCGACCGGCTCGTCGACCGCGGTACCCCGCTCGACCTCGTCATGGGCCAGCTGCGGCTGGGCATGCCGATGTTCTTCGTGCTCTCGGCGTTCCTCATCTTCCGCCCCTTCGCCGCGGCGATGATCGACGGCCGCCCTCTCCCGCGGATCGGCGTCTACGCGCTGCGGCGCGTCGCACGGATCGGGCCGGCCTACTGGGTCGGCATCGTCCTCGCGTTCCTTGTCCTCATGCGGTTCCCGGCCTACGCCCAGCCGTGGTCGGTGCTCCCGACGTTCCTGACGTTCCAGCAGAACTACGACCTGGCCACTGTCAAGGTCCTCAACCCGCCGATGTGGACGATCGCCGTCGAGGTCACGTTCTACGTGGCGGTGCCGCTCCTCACGCTGCTGCTCGCCCCCGTCACCCGCCGGCTGGCGACGCCGGCGCGCCGGCGGGCCCTGCTCGCCGCGGTGTGCGTCGTCCTGGTCGTGGTGGGCACGGCGATCCTCGGCCACGCGCTCATCAACAACCTGGACCGCACCGCCCGCGACACCCTGCCGGCGCGCCTGGCCCCGTTCGGGGCCGGGATGCTCGTGGCGGTACTCACGTACGGCCGCCAGGTGCGACGCACGGCGGTCACCGTCGCGCTCGCGGCCCTCGGCGTCGCGCTCGTCGGCCTGGAGGCGACGGCGATCGTCCGCGACTGGGGGTCGCCGCAGCTGCGGATGGCCGTGGTCGACACGCCCGCCAGCCTGGGGTTCGCGCTGATCATCGCCGCCGTCGCGACCGGCCGCCTGCCCGGTGCGGTGGTGTTCGCCCGCGGCCCGCTGCAGTGGTACGGCACGCTCTCCTTCGGGCTCTACATCGCCCACTACCCCGTGATCTGGACCCTGCGGGGCATGGACCGGTTCCCGACCGACCCGCTCGGCGCGATCGTCGCCGTGCTCGGCGTCAGCACCGTGCTGGCGGTCGCCAGCTGGCACGTGCTCGAAAAGCCCGCGATCGCCTGGGCCCACCGGCGCACCCCGAAGCGCGAGCCGGCACGGCGAAACGTCCTGGCCGGCGCAGCCGGCGACTGACGCACCGGCCCCGCGACGGGTACCGCCGCCCCCGGAACGACGAACGGCGGGCCAGCGGCCCGCCGTCGCTCGTGGGGTGCGGTCCCGCGGGGCCGCCGCCCCGAGTCCGCGCCTAGCGGCCGCCGGCGACGGCCGGGAGGATCTGCAGCTCCTGGCGGTCGCTCAGCGCGGTGCCGAGGCCGTCGCCGAAGCGGATGTCCTCGCCGTCGAGGTAGACGTTGACGAACCGCCGCAGGTCGCCCTGGGCGTCGACCAGGCTCGAGCGCAGCTCGGGGTGGGCCGTGAACAGGCTCTCGAGCGCCGCCTCGACCGTGGCGCCCTCGGCCTTGACCTTGCCCTCGCCGCCGGTGGCGGCGCGCAGCTGGGTCGGGATCTTGAACGTGACCTCGGCCATCAGACCGTCACCTCCTCGCGGTGCTCCGCAGTCGCTTCGAACTCGTCGAAGCTCGGCGCGATCTCCCGGCACTCGAAGGTGCCGCGGACCGCGTCGAGCGTCTTCAGGCCCTCGCCCGTGATCACGAGGACCACGCGCTCGTCCTTGCCGATCTGCCCGGCGTCGGCGAGCTTCTTCAGCGTTGCCGTGGTGACGCCGCCGGCGGTCTCCGTGAAGATGCCGGTCGTCCGGGCGAGCAGGGCGATGCCGCCCCGGATCTCGTCGTCCGTGACCTCGCTGATCGTGCCACGGGTCTTGCGGGCCAGCTCGATCGCGTAGGGACCGTCGGCGGGGTTGCCGATCGCCAGCGACTTGGCGATCGTGTTCGGCTTGACCGGTCGGCAGACGTCGTGGCCCTGCTCGAAGGCGTGGGCGACGGGGTTGCACCCGGCGGCCTGGGCGCCGCTCATGATCGGCAGCTCCTGGTCCTCACCGAGCACGCCCAGGTCCTTCCACTCCTGGAAGCCCTTGCCGATCTTCGTGAACAGCGAACCCGACGCGATCGGGGCGACGATGCGGTCCGGCGTCTGCCAGCCGAGCTGCTCCGCGATCTCGAAGGCCACGGTCTTCGAGCCCTCGGCGTAGTAGGGGCGCATGTTGACGTTCACGAACGCCCAGTCGGGACGCTCGCCGGCGATCTCGGTGCAGAGCCGGTTGACGTCGTCGTAGTTGCCGCGGACGGTCACGACGGTCGCGCCGTAGACGCCGGTCGCGAGGATCTTCTGCTCCTCGAGGTCGGCCGGGATGAACACGTAGACGGGCATGCCGAGCGCGGCGCCGGCGGCGGCCACCGCGTTGGCGAGGTTGCCGGTGGAGGCGCAGGCGAGCGTCGTGAAGCCGAGCTCCTTCGCGCGAGCGGCGGCGACGGCCACGACGCGGTCCTTGAAGGAGTGCGTCGGGTTGGCGGCGTCGTTCTTGACCCACACCTCGCGCAGGCCGAGCTCGGCGGCGAGACGGTCGGCGCGTACGAGCGGCGTGTGGCCGGCGGGCAGGCCGTCCAGGCCGATCGTGTCGCCGGGGCCCGAGGCGGCCAGCGTCGGGACGCGCTCGAGCGGGAGGAAGTCGGCGTAGCGCCAGATCGTGGCGGGGCCCGCCTGGATGCGGCGGCGGATCGCCTCGGGGTCGCCCTTCGAGGGGTGCTCGTCGTACTTGACCTCGAGCGGGCCGAAGCACTTCGAGCAGACGAAGTGGGCCTCGAGCGGGTACGTGCTGCCGCACTCGCGACAGGTCAGGGAACTGGCAGGCATGCTGGAACTCCGGGTCGGTCCTCCGCCGAAAGGGTGTGGCGGAGGTCCGTACTGGTCCAGCCACACATCTCTCTGGAATTGGCACCTCTCCGCGTCGGCGATTTCGCGGTGGTTGCCGGGGGTTCGCAGGGCCAGTCCCTCCCCCCCTCTGGATGTGTTGATCGGTGCTGCGCGGCGAACAGTAGCAAGGGGACGCCCGAAATACCTGCGGTTGGCCGGGATTTCGCTCTGCGCCGTAGACGGGCGTCCGATCAAGATTCACGGGGCGGCAGCAAGCGCCCTTGTGTCGGCGGGTAGACTGGGTCGTCGTGCTGCCCCTCGACGACGAACCCCTCAGTCCCGATGCCCGCGTTTCCGCGACCGCGCTTCGGGTTCGGCACCAGGCCGACTGAGTCCCCCTCCGTCGGGCAGGACGAGCCCGACGCTCCCCAGATCGACATCGTCGAGTCCCACGGACTCCGGTGGATCAACCTCGGCCGCGCCGGGCGCGCCGAGATCGCGTGGGTGCAGGAGCACTTCGACTTCCACGCGCTGGACTACGAGGACGTCACGTCCCGCAACCAGCGCCCCAAGGTCGACGTCTACGACGAGTACCTCTTCGTCGTCCTGCACTTCCCGCACTACGACAAGACCGTCGGCCGGCTCAACGCGCTCGAGCTCGACGTCTTCGTCGGCCCGGACTTCGTCCTGACGATCCCCAACCGCCCGCTGCGGACGATCGACTACCTCTTCAGCCGCGTCGAGGGCCGCGAGGACGAGCGCGAGCGGCACTTCTCCCGCGGCCCGGGCTACCTGCTCTACCGCATCGTCGACGAGTGCGTGGACGCGTCGTTCCCGATGCTGCGCAAGATCGGGAACAAGCTCGAGCAGCTCGAGGAGGACATCTTCGAGGGCCGCTCGAAGGAGATCGTCCGCGACATCTCCAACGTCAAGCAGGAGATCATCAACTTCCGCAAGATCGTCCGCCCGCAGCGGACGGCGCTGAAGGACCTCAACGCGGCGCGCCGGTACCTCGTCGAGGACCAGGAGCTGTACTTCGACGACATCAACGACGCCTCCGAGCGCGTCTGGGACACCCTGGAGAACTTCAAGGAGGTCGCGGAGGCGCTCGAGGGCTCGAACGAGTCCGTGCTCGCGCACGCGCAGAGCGACTCGCTGAAGGTCCTGACGGCGATCACCGTCATCGTCCTGCCGCTGACGCTGCTCGCGTCCATCTGGGGGATGAACGTGCGGGTGCCGGGCGAGGGCGAGAGCCACCCGTTCTACCTCCTGATCGGCGTGATGCTCGCGCTGCTCGGGACCATGGTCTGGTGGTTCCGCCGCAACGACCTGCTGTAGGGGCCGGGGCCCCGGTCACCACCGGGCGCCGGCCACCCGGCACGGTCCCGCGGCCTGGGGATGCGAGACCGCGGGCGCTCGACGCCGCGTCCGCGCTAGAACGCCTCGCGGGAGGCCAGCACGACGCTGCGGGCGCCCTCGGAGCCCGCGATGCGCTCGATGACGAGCTGCTCCTCCTGGGCGATCGCCGCGAGGGTCTCCAGGTCCAGGAGCGCGCCGCGCCACAGCGGATGGTCGGCGACGTAGGCGGGCAGCGCGTCCTCGCCCGGGAGCATGAGCGGCGCCGGGGCCGAGCGGACGTCGAAGAGCGCGGTGCCGCCGGGGCGCAGGACGCGGCCGAGCTCGGCGATGGCGTCCTCCACGAGCTCGACGGTCGGCAGGTGCGGGAGCACGCCGAGGGCGAGGACCGTGTCGGCCTCCCCCGGGCCGATGCCGCGCAGGTCGGCCGCGTGGGCGACGCGGAAGTCGACCCCCGGCGTGGCGCCGATGCGGGCGCGCGCGGCGTCGACCATGCGGGGCGAGACGTCGCACGCCACCACGGTCTCCGCGCGGGCGGCCAGGGCGGGCGTCAGGCGCCCGGCGCCGCAGCCCAGGTCGATCGCCACGCCGGCGCCGTCGACGACGTAGCCGACCTGCTTGGTCAGGGCCGCCAGGACGGCCTCGCCCTGGTCCTCGAAGCCGTCGGGATCCTGCCGGGGCCCCCCCGGGACGGAGTAGCGCAGCGCGTCCTCGCGGGCGCGGGCGTCCCAGAACCGGGAGATGCGCTGGAGGACGGGATCCGCGGGGGCACTCACGGCGGCGGATGGTACTTCGCCCCGTGCGCGTAACGCGGCGGCCCCGGCGGTGTTGGTGGGTCTCGTGCCCTCATCCGCCCCTGCCCCCGACGCCTCGGCCCTCACCTCCCCGAAGCGTCGCCGTCTGGCGGTCGTGGTCAACCCGAACGCGACGACGACGTCGCCCCGCCTGCGCTCCCTCGTCGTCCACGCGCTGAGCCACCGCTACGAGGTCGAGCCCGTCGACACGGAGGGTCCCCGCCACGCCATCGAGCTGGCCCGCCAGGCCGCCGCGGACGGGGTCGACGCCGTCGTGACGCTTGGCGGCGACGGCACCGTGAACGAGGCGGCCAACGGGCTGGCCGGCACCGGCGTCCCGCTCATGCCGCTCCCGGGCGGCGCGACGAACGTCTTCCACCGCCTGATCGGCATGCCGGGCGAGATCGTCGACGCGACGGAGCACGTGCTCTCCCTCGCCGACCGCTGGGAGACGACCCCCGTCGACCTCGGCCGCATCGGCGACCGCTGGTTCACGTTCTCCGCCGGCGTCGGCCTGGACGCCAGCGTCGTCGACCGCGTCGACCAGCGCCCGACGCTCAAGGCGCGCCTGGGACCGTGGTACTACGCCACGTCCGCCGTCTCGACGTTCCTGAAGCACTACGTGAAGGACCCGCCGCAGCTCGTGCTCGAGCTGCCCGACGGTCGCGAGCTGCACGGCGTCACCGCGATCTTCCAGAACGCCCCGGAGTTCACGTTCTTCTCCCGCCGCCCCGTGCGGCTGCTGCACGGCGAGGACCTGCACTCCGGCCACCTCTCGGGTGCCGTCCTGCGCCACACCCGCCCGACGGTCATGCCGGGCGTCACGATGCGCGCGCTGATCACGCCGATGGACCTGGGAGGCCACCGCGCCGTCGACGCGGTGCAGGGGCTGACGAGCGCCGTCCTGCGCTCGACCGACGGCCGCCCCCTCCCCTTCCAGGTCGACGGGGACTACGTCGGCGGCATCGAGCGCGCCGAGGTCGGCGTCAGCCCCGGCGGGCTGCTCGTCGTCGTCTGAGGACCGGCGAGCCGCGACGCCGTCGCGCCCGCCCCGCGACGCCGTAGGCGGCTGCCCCGGTCAGGGGCGGACCGGCCCGCCCGGCCCGCACACGGCCGGCGGGCGGCCACCGTCGGTCAGACCGACGGGGTGATGCGGAACGCGTCGAAGACGGAGTCCGTGTTGCGCAGGCGGTTGATCGTCGTGCGCAGCACCTTCGTGTCGCCGACCTCCACCACGAAGCGGTTGCGGACCATGGGCGGGGTCGTCGAACAGACGGCGGAGACGATGTTCACGCCCGCCTCGGCGAAGACCCGCGTGAGGTCCTCGAGCAGGCGGTGGCGGTCGTAGCCGTCAACCTGGATCTCGACCTTGAACGACTGCTGGTGCTGGCCGGCCCAGTCGACCGGCACGAACCGCTCCGGGTCCTTGCGCAGCTGCTGGGCGTTCTGACAGTCATCGCGGTGGATCGTGATGCCGCGGCCGAGCGAGACGTACCCCACGATCGGGTCGCCCGGCACGGGACGGCAGCACTTCGCCATGCGCAGCATGACGTCGCCGACGCCGTCGACGGACACGCCGTAGCTCTTGGCGGACCCCGTGGGCTGGCGGCGGACCACGTCCGGGCGAAGGAGTGCCTCGACGGGGCCGGCGGGCTCGTCGTCGGCGGCCTCCCCCTCCTTGAGGTGCTTCATCACCTTGTTGACGACGACGTGCGGCGAGACCTTGCCGCCGCCCAGGGCGATGTAGAAGTCGTCGCCCTTCCGGTAGCCCATCTCCTTGATGACGTCGGCCAACAGCGGCGAGCCGACGAGGCGCTGGGCGGGCAGCCCGGCCTTGCGCAGCTGCTCCTGCAGCAGCTCGCGGCCCAGGTGCTCGGAGTCCTCGCGGCCGGCGGCCTTGAACCACGCCTTGATCTTCGACCGGGCGCGGCTGGTCTGCGCCAGTGTCAGCCAGTCGCGGGACGGACCGCGCTCGCGGTTGGCGGTGAGGATGTCGACGATGTCGCCCGAGCGCAGCGTGTAGCTCAGCGGGACGATCTTGCCGTTGACCTTCGCGCCGACGCAGCGGTGGCCGACGTCCGTGTGGACCTCGTAGGCGAAGTCGACCGGGGTGGCGCCGCGGGAGAGCGACTTCACGTCGCCCTTCGGGGTGAAGACGTAGACCTCGTCCTCGAACAGGGCGACCTTCAGGTCGTCCATGAACTCCTGCGGGTCGTCGTTGTCCCGCGAGGTGTCCAGCATGGCCCGCAGCCACGTGAACTTGTCGCCGTCGGTCTTCGCCTCGCGCAGCGACTGCGCGGCGTCGTCGGTGCCCACCCCGGCCGTGGCCGGGTCCTGCGGCGCGCGCTGCTTGTAGATCCAGTGCGCCGCGACGCCGAACTCGGCCGTCCGCTGCATGTCGTGCGTGCGGATCTGGATCTCGAGCGGCTGGCCCTCGGGACCCACGACCGTCGTGTGCAGCGACTGGTACATGTTGGCCTTCGGCATCGCGACGAAGTCCTTGAACCGTCGCGGCAGCGGCTTCCACAGGGAGTGGATGACGCCGATGGCGCCGTAGCAGTCGTTCACCGAATCGACGACGACGCGCATCGCGGTCAGGTCGTAGATCTCGTTGAACTCGCGACCCTTGCGGGTCATCTTCTGGTAGATCGAGTAGAAGTGCTTCGCCCGGCCGGAGATCTCGGCCTCGATGCCGACGCCCTCCAGCTCGCCGCGCAGGTACTCGCCGGCCTTGGCGACGTAGCTCTCGCGCTCACCACGCTGCTGGTTGACCAGGCCCTTGATCTCCTGGTACTTGCGCGGGTGCAGCGTCGCGAACGCCAGGTCCTCGAGCTCCCACTTGATCGCGTGGATACCGAGGCGGTGGGCGATCGGCGCGTAGACCTCGAGGGTCTCCTTCGCGATCTCGAGCTGCTTCGGCCGCTTGTGCGCCTGCAGCGTACGGGCGTTGTGCAGCCGGTCGGCGAGCTTGATGAGGATGACGCGGACATCCGCCGCCATCGCGACGACCATCTTGCGGTAGTTCTCGGCCTGCGCCTCGTCGCGCGAGGTGAACTGGATGCCGTCGAGCTTCGTGACGCCGTCGACGAGCAGCCGCACGCTCGAGCCGTAGCGGGCCTCGATCTCCTCGAGCTCGGCCGCCGTGTCCTCGACCGTGTCGTGCAGGAGCGCCGCGACCACCGCGTCGGTGTCGAGGTGCATGCCCGCGCAGATCTTCGCGACCTCGACGGGGTGGGCGATGAACGGCTCCCCCGACTTGCGCCGCTGCTCGCGGTGGTGGAGGCAGGAGAACCGGAACGCGTCGTCGACCCGCTCGATGTCGATCGCCGCGCGGTCCTCCTCCGCGTGCTCCGCGATGACGGCGTGCAGGTCGGCGCGGAGCGACAGCTCCTCCGCGGTCAGCGCCTCGTCCGGCGCGCCGGCCTGCGCGGCCGTGGCGGCGTCGGGCACGGGCTGCGGCGGCGCGCCGCCGTCGGCGACGGTCTGGGCGTCCTCCGTGGAGAGGCCGATGCGGTCCCGGGAGCGCTCGTCCTGCACGGGCACGCGGCCCTGCGTCGCCTCGACGCCGGCAGCGGTGGCCCCCTGGGTCCCGGCCTCGCGCGGAGGGCTGCTCACCGAGCCGGCACCGGCCGCGGGGCTTCTCCCGTCAGCCATGCGTGACGCTCCCGGCCGCGAGCGGTCCATGCGCGAGCGGTAGGCCCGTCGTCCAGCGGCCGGACGGGGCCGTCGCCCAGGGCGACCACGCGCTCGGCGCGATCGACGACGACCGCACCCGACTCCTCGAGGACGCGGAGCAGGAGGCCGAGCCACCAGCCGCAGAGGTCCGGGTCCGAGAGGGCCCCGACGGACGTGGGGCCTTCGCTGCGGATGCGGCGGTACAGCGTCGAGGCGCCGGTCCGCAGGTCGTGTTCGCGTTGGAGCGCATCTACGGTGAATCGTAGCTCAGGGTCTCCCCATGCCCTCCAGCGTCGGACGCCCGTGAGGTCGTCGAGCCCCGCGAGGTGCGCCGGGTCGCTCGGCGGGTCGAGCGCCACGAGGTGGGCGGTCCCGTCGAGCGACCGCGGCGTGCGCGCCACGCTCCACCAGTCCGTGAGCGAGAACCCGCCGACGATCCGCCGCAGCGGCCCGATCCGCCGCTCGGCGTCGGCGACGACGACCGTGACGGGCTCCCCCGTGCCGACGAGCGCGGCGACGGCCGCCGCGGCCCCCGACCCGGAGCGGTCCTCGAAGCTCGCGCGCCATCCGCGTGCGACGGCGGTGGCCGCCGGCAGCGCGTCGGGGGCGTCGAGCACCGCGAGCGCGGCGTCGGCGCAGTCGCCGTCGAGGCGGTCGATGGGCTCGGGCGCCGGGAGCACGAGCTCGCGCACCCGCAGGCGCGGGGTGACGTTGCCGCGGAAGGCGTGGCGTTCGAGCACGTAGGTGCCCGCGATCGGCATCTGCGGGCCGTCGGGGTGCGCCGGCATCCGGTCGCGTCCGAAGGCGACCGCGGCGACGCGGACGGCGCCCGAGCGCAGCGTGAAGGCCAGGTGCGCGCCGGCGGCCCCGAGCGGCCGAACGCCCTCGGGGCGGCCCGAGGGCACGAGCAGCACGGGCTCGGGATTGCCCTCGCCGAAGGGGCCCAGGGCGGAGAGCTCGTGGGCGAGGTCCATACCGAGCTGGCTGCCGCCGACGACCGCGTCGACCTTCTCGACCTGCACCAGGGCGTCCTCGTCGAGGTGCTGCGCGGCGTAGGCGCGCAGGGCGCGGGTGAAGACGTCGAGGTCCTCCGGCTTCAGCGCCAGGCCGGCGGCGGCGCGGTGGCCGCCGTGGCGCAGCAGGTGCTCCGCGCAGGCGTCGAGGCCGGCGAGCAGGTCGAAGCCGGGCACGGAGCGCGCGGAGCCCGTCAGCTCCTCGCCGTTGCGGCCGAGGAGGATCGCGGGGCGGCCGAAGCGCTCCACGATCCGCGAGGCGACGATGCCGACCACGCCGGGGTGCCAGTCGTCGCCGGCCAGGACGTAGGCGGGCTGCTCGCCCTGGGACTTCGCCTGCGCCTCGGCCTCGTCCAGGATCCGCCGCTCGATCTCACGGCGGTCGAGGTTGGCCTTGTCCAGGCGGTCGGCCAGGCGGCGCGCCTCGGTCTCGTCGCCCGTGAGGAAGAGCTCGACGCCGACGTCGGCGTGGCCGATCCGGCCGGCCGCGTTGACCCGCGGGGCGAGGCGGAACGCGACCGACGTCGCGTCGATGTCGGCCGGCGACGTCGACGAGACGTCGAGCAGCGCGCGCAGGCCCGGACGACGGGAGTCGGCGATCGCCTGCAGGCCCTGGCGGACGATCCAGCGGTTCTCGCCCGTGAGCGGAACGACGTCGGCGACCGTCGCCAGCGCGACGAGGTCCAGGTCGACGTCGGCGTCCTGGGCGTCGTGCCCCGCGGCCTGGAGCAGCGCGCCGGCGAGGCGCCACGCGACGGCCGCCCCGCAGAGCTGCGGGTAGGGGTAGCGGCCGTCGCCGGGGTGGACGATCGGCACGTCGGGGAGCACGCCGTCGGCGCGCGGCCGGTGGTGATCCGTCACGACGAGGTCGAGGCCGAGCTCCGTGGCCAGCGCGGCCTCGTCGACCGAGGTGATCCCGCAGTCCACGGTGATGACCAGACCCGTGCCCTCGGCCGCCAGCCGGCGCACCGTGTGGGCGTTGAGCCCGTAGCCGTCCTTCACGCGGTGCGGCAGGAACCAGGACACCTCGGCACCGACCTGCCGGAGCGCACGGACGAGGACGGACGTGGCGCAGACGCCGTCGCAGTCGTAGTCGCCGTGGACGACGATCCGCGAGCCCGAGCGGGCGTGGCGCAGCACGACCGCCGCGGCCTCGTCCAGGCCGGCGAAGGCGGAGAGCGGCGGGTGCTCGTCGGCGGCGAGGAAGTGCCGCGCGGACTCCGGATCGGAGAAGCCGCGGCGGACGAGGACCTCGGCGCAGATCTGGCCCACCCCGAGCGCATCGCGCAGGGCGGCGACCTCGGCCGCGGGTGCCGGGGGGATGTCGAAGCGCACGGCCACCCATCGAGGGTAGGCCGCGGGGCGGACGGCAGTGCCGCCGCCCCGGTGCGCGCCCCGCTAGGCCTGCTGCGCGGCGGCGGACTCGCGGCGCGAGCCGACGAGCCAGAGCAGCGCCAGCGCGACCAGCGTGCCCGGGATACCGATCAGCACGGTGACGATGTCCGTCGCCTCGCGGGACGGCATGGAGAAGCCGGACAGCACGATGCCGCCGAGGACTCCGCCGATCATCGCGACGGCGAACGCGCCGACGATGCCGCCGACGAAGCGGTCGGGCACGAAGATCGTGAAGTGCCAGATCGCCAGGGAGATGAGGATCCACA
This sequence comes from Patulibacter americanus DSM 16676, assembly GCF_000420025.1. GTDB lineage: Bacteria > Actinomycetota > Thermoleophilia > Solirubrobacterales > Solirubrobacteraceae > Patulibacter > Patulibacter americanus. The sequence goes on along the minus strand of NZ_ATUD01000005.1, from coordinate 151,958 downwards.
CCAGGATCGCCATGTCAGACCTCCGTCGTCCCGCGCGGGGCGGGGCTGTTCGTCATGGACATCATCGGGAGCCCTTCCGCTTGCCCTTGCCGGAGCGCCCGGGCTCGTCCCGGAACGTGACTTCCTCCGGTGAGAGATCGGCCGCCCGCTGCACGGGTGCGTCGGGATCCGGCGCCGCCTCGGGCTCGGGCTCGGGCTCGCGCTTGGCCTTGCCCGGCCGCTTCGGCTGCGGCACCGTGCCGGGCGCCGGGGCGTCCGCGCGGAGCGTCGCCCCCGGCGAGGTGTCGATGCCGAGCTCCTGGACCATCTGGTCGAACTCGCTCTTCGAGACGGGCTGACCGGCGACGTCGGGCTCGGTGATGCGCGAGATCGGGCGCTTGCGCGACTCCGGGTCGACCTCACGCGTGCCCCGCTCGGGGTACGGCGGGAGGACGCCGCCGTTGGCGGCCTTCAGCCGGGCGCGGCGGTTGCGGAACGCGGGGACGCGCTCCATCCACTCCGTGAGCACCGGGGCGGCGATGAACACCGACGAGTAGGCGCCGGAGATCGTGCCGATCAGCATCGCCAGCGCGAAGTCCTGCAGCGTCTCGCCGCCGAACAGCATCAGCGCCAGCGTCGGCAGGCCGACGGAGAAGGACGTGATCAGCGACCGGCCGAGCACCTCGCTCATCGAGCGGTTGACGATCTGGCTGAACGCCGCCGACGGGAGCCGCTTGAGGTTCTCGCGGATGCGGTCGAACACGATGATCGTGTCGTAGAGCGAGTAGCCGATGATCGTCAGCAGGGCCGCCACGGTCGATGCCGTGACCTCCGCCCCGGTCAGGGCGTAGATGCCCGCCGTGATCAAGAGGTCGTGGATCACCGCGATCAGGATCGGGATCGTGTACCGCAGCCCGAACCGGAACCAGATGACGAACGCGATCAGCACGAAGGACGCGATGAGCGCGATCACCGCCGTCTTGGCGACGGTCTCGCCGAACGTCGGCCCGACGGTGTTCGAGTTGATCTGGTCCGGCGACACGCCGACGCCGCGCTCGAGTGCGACGTTGACCTGCCGCTCCTGGTCCGGCGAGAGCGCCTCGGTCTGGATCTGGAAGCTCGCGCCCTGACGTGCGGCCTCGCCACGGGGCGTCACGGACGTGATCTCGGCGCGGCTCTGGCCGGCGGGCGCGAGCGCCTCGCGGACGTCCTCGACGGTGGTCCCCTCGCGGGCGGTCGCGGTGATCTGCGTGCCCGACTCGAAGTCGATGCCGAAGTTCAGGCCCTTGCCGCCGATGGCGAACGCGCCGATGGCCAGGATGATGCCCGAGGCCGCGAAGAACCAGCGGGACGCGCCGACGAAGTCGAAGCGGTGCCAGAACGGCTTGCGCGAGCGCGCGCCGAGCATGGCCGGGTGCGTGATGAGCGGCGAGCGCGACGCGAGGCCGAGGATGGCCTGCGTCAGCAGCACCGCGGTGAACATCGACACGATGACGCCGATGCCGAGGTTGAAGGCGAAGCCCTTCACGCCGGCGGTCGCGACGAGGAACAGGACGAACGCGACGAGGAACGTGATGACGTTGCCGTCGATGATCGCCGAGAGGCCCTTGCGGTAGCCGTCCTTGATGGCTCGCGGAACGGATCTCCCGTCCTGCAGCTCGTCCTTGACGCGCTCGAAGATGACGATGTTCGCGTCGGCCGCGACGGCGATCGTGAGGATCAGACCGGCGATGCCCGGCAGCGTCAGGACGATCGGCACCATCTTCACGATCGCCAGGAAGAAGACCGTGTAGACGCCGAGGCCGATGACGGCGATGACGCCGAGGAAGCGGTAGAAGCCGACGAGGAACAGCGCGACGATGCCGAAGCCGACGACGCCGGCCAGCAGGCCCTCGTTCAGCGCCTCCTGGCCCAGGGTCGCGGAGACCTGCTGAGAGGAGATGACGTCGAGGCGCAGCGGCAGCGAGCCGGACTTCAGGAGGTCGGCCAGGTTCTTGGCCTGCTGGAAGGTGAAGGAGCCCTCGATCTGCGAGCCGCCGGCGCCGCCGATGCCGTCCGGGTTGTCCTCGAAGTCGATCGTCGGCGACGAGACCGCCTGCTGGTCGAGAACGATCGTGAAGTGGTTGTTGCAGCGGATCCCGCGCTGCTGGCGGGTCTCCCCCTGCTGCGGCAGGCAGTTGTCGGCGCCGCGACGGGCGATCTCGGCCGTCGTGTCCTTCCACTTCTTGCGGCCCTCGCTCGTGAAGTCGAACGTGACGATCGGGCCGCCGCCAGGCGTCTGCGAGACGCTCTGGGCCGGGTCCTTGATGTCCTTGCCCTGCAGCGCCGGACGGTCACGGATGACGAACCACTTGTCGCCGGCGGGAATCGACTCGCCGGCCTGGTTCACGTCGGCCGCGGCCTGGATGACCCGGTAGCCCTTGGGCACCTTCACGAAGCGCTCGCCGGGACGCGGCTCCTTGTCGGCGGTGAGCAGCGGCGCGAGCTTGCGGTCGGCCTTCAGGTCCTCGACCGTCGTACCCGGGGAGGCGTTCAGGACCTTCTTCTGCTTGTCGTTGACCAGGAACCACTGGTCGCCGAGCGGCGGAAGGGTGCCGGGCGGGTTGTCCGTCGGCTGCAGGTCCTTCGCCCGCATGATCGCTTCGTACTTCGTGAGCGCGATGGTGCTGCCGCGCTCGGCGCCGCCGACGCCGGTGCCGGTGCCGGTGACCTCCGGGTCGGTCGGATCCGTCTTGCCGTTCTCGCCGACGACGACCGCTTCCCAGTCGTAGAAGCGCAGCTCGGCGGTCGTGCCGACGCGGCGCTCGGCCTCGGCCGTGTTCGTGATCGCCGGCAGGGAGACCACGATCTGGTCCGTGCCGGACTTCTGGATCTCGGCCTCGCCGACGCCGAAGGCGTTGACGCGGTCCTGCATCACGTCGATCGTGCGCTGGATCGCGTCGTCCGTGACGGCCTCGCCCGAGGTCGGGCTCACCTGGTAGATGAGCTGAACGCCACCCTGGAGGTCTAGGCCCCTCTGCGTCGGCTTGCTCACCAACACGTACACCGACGCGATGACGAGCGCTGCGACGAACAGCAGGATGAAGGAGTTGCGGCGACGATCGGTCATAGCGCGACGGCAAGCGTACCCGTCGACCGGACGGATCGAGCCGCGGCCCTGTGACGTCGGTCCGGAGACAGGAACGCGTGCGTCCCCGGAGCAGCGGGTACTGAGCTCTCCTTCAGGCGTCGTTCAGGGGCCTGGAGCCTCGAGCCCCAGGTGCTCGAACGCCAGCGGGGTGGCCGTACGGCCCCGCGGTGTGCGCTGCAACAGGCCCTGCTGCAGCAGGTAGGGCTCGTACACGTCCTCGATCGTGTCGGCCTCCTCGCCCACCGCCGCCGACAGCGTGGCGAGGCCCACGGGCCCGCCGGCGAACATCGCGCAGATGCAGCGCAGGATCTCGCGGTCGAGCCGGTCGAGGCCCAGCGCGTCGACGCCGAGCAGGTCGAGCGCCGCGGCCGCCGCCTCGCCCGTCACCGTGCCGCCGGTGCGCACCTCGACGTAGTCGCGCACGCGGCGCAGCAGGCGGTTGGCCACGCGCGGCGTGCCGCGGGCGCGGCGGGCGACCATGCGGGCGCCGTCGTCCTCGACCTCGAGACCCAGAAGGCCGGCGGAGCGGTGGACGATCGACACCAGGTCGTCCAGCCCGTAGGGCTCGAGCCGCTGCTGCAGGCCGAAGCGGTCGCGCAGCGGGCGGGACAGCAGGCCCGCGCGGGTGGTGGCGCCGACGAGCGTGAAGGGCGGCAGGTCGAGCGTGACGACCCGTGCCCCGATGCCCTGGCCGATCGTCACCGGCAGCTGCCGGTCCTCCATCGCCGGGTAGAGCGTCTCCTCCAGCGCCTTCGGCAGCCGGTGCAGCTCGTCGACGAAGAAGACGCTGCCGGGCTCGAGCGCCGTCAGGAGCGCGGCGACGTCGGCCTTGCGCTCCAAGGACGGGCCGGCGGTCGGCACGAAGGGCGCGTTCATCTCCTCCGCCAGGATGCGCGCCAGGGAGGTCTTGCCGAGGCCCGGGGGGCCCGCGAGGAGCACGTGCTCGAGCGCGTCGCCGCGGCCGCGGGCCGCGTCGACGGCGATCGCGAGCTGCTCGGCGACGTGCCGCTGGCCGACGAACTCGTCGAGGCTGCGCGGACGCAGCGAGAGGTCCTCGGCCTCCTCCTCGCCGGAGAGCAGGGCGGGCTCCGGGAGCCGGCCGGCGTCGGCGTCGCCCGCGTCGGGGGTGCGGATGCCGGAGCCGAAGGGGTGGCCGATCGGGTCGGGCTCGTGCTCCTCGCGCGGCTCGTCCCCGTCGCCCGGGCGCCGGCCGCGGCCCCAGGCGCTCACCGGCGGGACCGCCGCAGGGCGTCGGCGATGATCTCGGCGGCCGTCTCGCCGTGGGCGACGGCCAGCAGCGTGTCGACCTCGTCCGGGGCCAGGCCCAGGCCGAGCAGGCCGTCGCGGGCCTCGTCCGTGGGCGTGGCGGTGACGACGGAGCGCGCCGCCTTGCCCGTGCCCGTGGTGCCGACCGGGGCGCGGCCCGCGAGCTTGTCCTGCAGCTCGGAGACGATGCGCTCGGCGGTGCGCTTGCCGACGCCGGGGACCCCCTGGAGCCGCTTGGCGTCGCCGCCGGCGATGCTCGTCGCGACGTCGTCCGGGCCGCCCATCGACAGCACGGCCAGCGCGAGCTTCGGGCCGACGGCCTGCACGGTCAGCAGCAGGTGGAAGAGATCGCGCTCGGGCTCGGAGCCGAAGCCGAAGAGGGTCATGGCGTCCTCGCGCACGGCGAGGTGGCAGAGCAGCGTGACCTCCTCCCCCGCGGGCGGCAGGGCGGCGAGGGTGGTGTTCGAGCAGTTCAGGACGTACCCGACGCCGCCCGAGGTCAGCAGCACGACGCTGTCCGCCCGGTGCTCGTGGACGGCGCCCCGCAGGAGGGCGATCACGCCGGGACCGCCGCGCGGAACGGCGCGTGGTTGGCGTGGCAGATGGCGGCGGCCAGCGCGTCGGCGGCGTGGTCGGGCCGCGGCGGCTCGGCCAGCCGCAGGAGCGCCTGCACCATGCGCTGGACCTGCGCCTTGTCGGCGCTGCCCGAGCCGCAGACCGCGCCCTTGATCTGCTGCGGCGTGTAGTCGAGGCAGACCACGCCGCGCTGGGCGGCCGCGAGCAGCACGACGCCGCGCGCCTGGCCGACGACGAGCGCACTCGACACGTTCTTGCCGAAGTACAGGGACTCCATCGCCAGCGCCACGGGTCGGTGGTGGTCGATGAGCTGGCAGACCGCGTCGTGGATGCGCTGGAGGCGCTCGCCGAGCTCGGTGCCGGCGGCCGTCGCGATGACGCCGCCGTCGAGCGCGACCATGCCGCCACCGCGTCGTTGGACGACGCCGTAGCCGGTGTTGGCCAGGCCGGGATCGATGCCGAGGACGGTCACCACACCGCCATTCTGCGCGGAGGGCCGGACGCCTTCCCACGAACAGCTGTTCGTGTCGACCGGGATCGGGCGCGGGGTCATCCGCCCGCGCGCCGGTGTGCGGCGTCCACGATCGCGTCGGCGACGTCGCGGCGGAAGCGTCCGGCGTCGTGCAGGAGCGCGGTCGCGCGGCCCCCGTCGCGCAGCCGGCTGCGCAGCTCGGGGTCCGTCTGGAGCCGGCGGACGGTCGCGGCGAGGGCGTCGGTGTCCCCGGGCGGCACGAGGAGCGCGTCCCGGCCGTCACGGAGCGCCGCGGGGTAGCCGTCGACGTCCGCGGCGATCACGGGAACGCCGTGGGCCATCGCGTGCAGGACCGCGAGGCCCGTCCCGCCGGGCAGCGTCGAGGGGAAGATCGCGACGTCGTGGCCCTCGAGCAGGTCGCGCAGCGCGGCCGGATCGACCCGGCCCGAGAGGGTGAGCCGTGGCCCGACGCCGGACTCGTCGGCCCGCTCCCGCAGCGCGCGGGCGACGGCCGGCTCCGCCTCGCCCGCGAGCGTCATGCGGAACGCCGGTCCGAGCACCGCCGCCGCGGCGATCACCCGGTCGGCGCCCGAGCGCGGGTCGAGCCGCCCCAGGCCGAGCAGGCGCCCGCGCCACAGGGGCGCCGGCGGAAGCTCGTCCGGCACGTCGACGCCGACGGGCACCACGCGGGCGTCCGCGGGGACGGCGCGGACCCGGCGCAGCTCGTCGGCGAGCGCGGCGGCGGTGACGAGCACGGTGCCCTCCGGGCGCCGGGGCCGGTCGCTGCCGAGCCGCCGCGCCAGCGCGCCACGCGCCGGCCCGAGCGGGCGGATCCCGCGGGCGAAGCGGTCGAACTGCGGACCGAACACGGGCCAGCGGTCGTGGACGACGTGCACGGCCGGCAGCCCCGCGGTGCGCACGGCACCGAGCAGGGAGAGGCTCATGCCCCCCATCGCCCAGAAGGCGACGACGTCGGGCCGGTGCTCCTCGAGGTGCCGGTGCAGCACGCGGTGGTTGTGACGCTCGAGGGCCAGGACGGCGCCGGGCGTCATGCGCGGGAAGGCGTGGTCGCGCCAGTACGAGCGCAGCTCGCGGTGGACGTCGGGCGGCTCGACCGACCCGCGGTGCCGGGCGTCGGGCTCCTCATGGTCCGTGGCGAGCACCCGCAGGTCGATCCCGCGGGCGCGCAGCTCCTCGTCGACCTCGCGGTGGAGGAGCTCGTACCCGCCGAGGTGGTGCGGCGGGTACAGGCTCGAGATCGCGAGGACCCGCAGGCCCGCGAGGTCTCCCCGCCCGGTGCCGTCCGGGACGGCGCCCGGGTCGGGGGTCGGCATTCAGCCGAAGACGCGCTCGAGGACGTCGTCGGAGACGTCGAAGTTCGCGTGGACCTCGGAGACGTCGTCGTGCTCGTCGAGGGAGTCGATGAGCTTGGAGAGCTTCTCCGCGGCCTCCTCGTCCAGCGGCGTGCGGACCGTCGGGCGGTAGACCTGCTGGGCGCTCTCGTACTCGATGCCGGCGGCGTCCAGCGCCTCGCGCACGGCGGTGAGGGCTGTGGGCTCCGTGATGATCTCGAAGGTGCCGTCGTCCTCCTCGATGTCGTCGGCGCCGGCCTCGACCGCGACCATCAGGTCGTCCTCGCCGTGCTTCTCGCCGTCGACCACGACGACGCCCTTCTTGTCGAAGAGGTACGCGACGGAGCCGGGCTCGCCGAGGCTCCCCCCGGACTTCGAGAAGAGGTGGCGCACGTCGGCGCCGGTGCGGTTGCGGTTGTCCGTCAGGGCCTCGACCAGCACGGCCACGCCGCCGGGGCCGTAGCCCTCGTACATCACGTTCTCGTAGGACGCTGCGTCTGCGCCGGCGCCGGTGCCCTTGTCGATCGCCCGCTGGATGTTGTCCTTGGGCATGGACGCGTCCTTGGCCTTCTGGACGGCCAGGGCGAGGGCCGGGTTGCCGACGATGTCACCGCCGCCCTCCTTCGCCGCGATGGTGATGTGCCGGCTCAGCTTCGTGAACGCCTGGCCGCGGCGTGAGTCGACGATCGCCTTCTTGTGCTTGATGCTGGCCCATTTGGAGTGCCCGGACATGGATCCAGGGTAGCGAGGGCCGGGGCGTCCGCGGCGGCGGAGCACCGCGACGCAGTCGGGCGGGGGCCCGCGGGCGGTCAGGCCGCGATCGCGTCCGGGTGCGCGCGGTACCAGGCGATGGTGCGGGCGATGCCGTCGTCGAGGTCCACCCGCGGCGACCAGCCCGTCGCCTGCGTGAGCTTGCTGCCGTCGACGTACTGCCGGTCGATCTCGGCGGACGGGACGCCCGTGCCGCGGACGTCGGGCTGCAGCGCCACGCCGGACACGCGGACGACGGCGTCGATGACGGAGCGGACGCTGTGCGGGCGGCCGCCGCCGGCGTTGAACGCCTCGCCCCGCGCCTGCGGGGCCGCGCCGGACTCCAGGCCCTCGTCGGCGTCGAGCGCGTCGCAGATCGCGAGGTACGCGTCGACCGCATCCTCGACGTAGAGGAAGTCGCGCTCGGGCGAGCCGTCCGAGCGGATGACCGGGGCGCGCCCGCGCAGGACCGCGGCGATCGCCTCGGGCAGCAGCCGCGAGCGGTTGAGGTCGCCGCCGCCGTAGATGTTGGCCAGGCGCGTCGTCGCCACCGGCACCCCGTAGGTGTGCCAGTAGGAGCGGGCGATGAGGTCGGTCGCGGCCTTCGAGACGTCGTACGGGAACCGCGGCTGCAGCGGCATGTCCTCCGTGTAGGGCAGCGTGTCGTGCGTGCCGTAGGCCTTGTCGGACGCGGCGACGACGACCCGGCGGACGCCTTGGGTGCGGCAGGCGTCCATGAGCAGCCACGTGCCGCGGACGTTCGCCTCGAACGTCGGCACGGGCGAGCGGCGGGCGGTGCCGACGATGGTCTGCGCCGCGAGGTGGAAGACGGTGTCGCACTCGTGCTCGCCGATGGCCCGCTCCATCAGGCCGGGGTCGAGCAGGTCGCCGCGCACGACGGTGCAGCGGGCCTCGAGGCCCTCCAGCGCGAGCATCGAGGCGGGCACCTCGTCGCGGCGCAGCACCGTGACGGCGGCGCCGCGCTCGAGGAGGGCCTTGACGAGCCACGCGCCGAGCATGCCGTAGGCCCCGGTGACGAAGGCCGACCGACCGCGCATGGACTCCCCGAAGACCGTCATCGGCGGGCATCCTGCCACGTCGCCGCCCCCGCCCGCGGGCGGCACCGGCCTCAACGGGCGCCCGCGGAGACGGCGGACCAGGGCGCCTCGCCGGCCTCCCACAGGTCGTTCAGGCGGCGCGCGTCCTTGTAGGTGTCCATGCACGCCCAGAAGCCGTCGTGGCGGTGGCTGTGCAGGCGCCCGGCGGCGGCGAGCCGCTCGAACGGCTCGCGCTCGAGGGCGGTGTCCTCCGTGAGCACGTCGAAGACGTCGGGCTCCAGCCGCATGAACCCGCCGTTGATCCAGTGCATGGACCGCGGCTTCTCGCGGAACCCCTGCACCTCGCCGTCCCCGGCCAACTCGACGATCCCGAACTGCAGCTCGGGACGGACGACGGTGATCGTCGCCGCCCGGCCCCCGCGCCGGTGGGCGTCCTCGAGCTCGGCCAGGCGCACGTCGGCCAGGCCGTCGCCGTAGGTGAGGTGGAACGGTTCGCCGTCCAGGCGCTCGCGGAGGGCGAGGACGCGGCCGCCCGTCTCCGTGTCCTCCCCCGTGTCGACGCACGAGACCGTCACGCCGTCCGGCCACGTGATGGCGTCGACGGCGGCGGACAGCAGGTCGGCGTGCCAGCCCGCGGCGAGCAGGAACCGACGCTGGCCCTGCGCGGCGTAGAGCCCGACGATGTGCTCGACGATCGGCCGGCCGCCGACCTCGACGAGCGGCTTCGGCAGCGTCTGCCCGGCCCCCAGGCGCGTCCCGCGCCCCCCGCAGAGGATCACGACGGGCAGTTCGGGGGGCGGTGCGAGGTCCGGCACGCCGGCGAGTCTATGGCCCCCCGGGCCCCTCCCGGGTGGCCCGAGCCCCGCCGCAGTCCTGTGCGGTTCGGCCCGAGACGCTCGGGACGGGGCCCGGCCCCCTCTCCCTACATCATGCGCTCGCCGGGGCGGACGAACTGGATCTCCGGGACGCAGCACGCCGGGGAGACCTTGAGCAGGAACCGCACGGACTCCGCGATGTCGGCGGGGGTCATCATCGAGGTGGCCTCGACGCTCTCCTTCGCGAAGTCCGTCATCGGCGTGTCGACGAAGCCCGGGCAGAGCGCCGTGGACTTGATGCCCTCGGCCGAGAGCTCGCGGTGCATGGACTCCGTCCAGTTCACGACGCCGGCCTTCGTGGCGGCGTAGACGGAGAGCCACGCCTCGCCGAACTTCGCGGTGATCGACGCGGTGTTGACGACGAGCGCGCTCTGGTGCTCGCGGCCCGCCTCGCGCAGCAGGTCCATCGCCTCGCGGTAGAAGAGCATCGTCGAGCGCAGGTTCACGCCGAGCTGCATGTCGAGGTACTTCGTCTGGATCTCGGCGACGGGGGCGCCGATGCCGACGCCCGCGTTGTTGACGAGGACGTCGAGCCGGCCGTACCGCTCGCGGTGCTCCGCGACGACGCGCTTCACCTCGTCCTCGTCCTGCAGCTTCGCGGCGACGTGGTGGACGGTGAAGCCCTCCTCGCGCAGCTCGTTGGCGGCGGTCTCGAGCTTCTCCGGCCGGCGGGCGGCGAGGGTGAGGGCGTAGCCCTCCTCCCCCAGCACGCGGGCGATGGCGAGGCCGATGCCGCTCGAGGCTCCGGTGACGATGGCGGCGCGTTGGGTCATGTGGGGACTCCTCGTTGGGGTTCTCGGGTGCTCGCCGGTCGCCCGGCGCGCTCAGGATCGCAGGCCGGACGCAGGCCCGCGGACGATTCGTGCGGTGCGGGCTCAACCGCCGCGGCGGCGGCGCATCGCGCCCCAGCCGTTCTCGAGCAGCAGGCCGGCGGCGGCGCGCCAGGCGCCCTCGTCCGTCCGCGGCTCGCGGCCGGCGCCCATGTGGCGCAGCTGGCGGGTGTGCCAGTACAGGTCGACGGCGCTGTCGAGCTTGGGCACGCCGATCCGCCGCTCGCCGACCACGACCCGCTCGACGGTGCCGTCCAGCAGGCCCTTCGGCGCGTCGGGGTCGACCGCGAGGGGCCGACCCAGCCCGACGATGTCGCAGGCGCCGGTGCTCACGGCGTCGGCCATCGCCGCCGCGGTGCGGAACCCGCCCGTCACCATCAGCGGCGTGTCCGGCACCCGCTCCCGCAGGCGCTCGGCGTAGCTCAGGAAGTACGCCTCGCGCTGGACGGTCGAGGCCTTCGCGCCCCGGTCGCCCTCCATCATCGCCGGGCGCTCGTACGTGCCGCCCGAGACCTCGATGAGGTCGAGGTCCTCGCCGGCGAGCGCCTCGAGGACGGCCATGGACTCGTCCTCGTCGAACCCGCCGCGCTGGAAGTCGGCCGAGTTGAGCTTGATCGCCACGGCGGTGCCCGGCTTGACGGCGCCGCGGATCGCGCGGACGACCTCGAGCACGAACCGACGGCGGCGCTCGGCGTCGCCGCCCCACTCGTCGTCGCGAACGTTGGCCAGCGGCGAGAGGAACTGCGAGACGAGGTACCCGTGGGCGGCGTGGAGCTGGATGCCCGCGAAGCCGGCATGGCTCAGCACCTGCGCCGTACGCGCGAAGCGGCCGATGAGGTCCCGGATCTCGTCCGGCGTCAGCGCCCGCGGCGTGACGTAGCCGGGGATCCTCGGGGCCACCGCGCTCGGGGCGACGGGCCGGGCGGAGCCGGCGAGCCACAGCGCCTGGCGCCCGGGGTGGTTGACCTGCGCCCACGCCTGGCCGCCGCCCGAACTCGCGGCGTCCGCCCACGCGCTCAGCAGCCCGGCGTGGCGGTCGTCCTCGACCACGACGTTCCGCGGCTCGCCGAGCTGGCGGCGGTCGACCATCACGTTGCCCGTCACGAGCAGGCCAGCGCCACCCTGCGCCCACCGGCGGTATAGGCGGACGAGCTGCGGCGTCGGCGCGTTGCGGCGGTCGCCGAGCTGCTCGCTCAGGGCCGACTTCGCCAGTCGGTTGGGCAGGGCCTGCCCGCCCGGCAGGGTGAGCGGCGAGCCGAGGGCGAGACGGGGCGGGGCGGTGGCGTCGGGCATGGGTGCTCCGGGGTCCCGGGCGCCGTCCGGCGCCCGCGCGGCCGACCCTACCCGACGTAGGAAGGACCGGTCCGGTCAGCGGCGGCCGCGCAGCCGGCGGTGCAGCCGGCGGTGCAGCCGCCGGATGCCCTCGCGGCCGAGCTCCCGCGCGAGCTGACGCGGCGGGTGGCGCACAGGGCCCACGCGGACGGCGCCCCGGGTCTGCTCCCACGCGCGCTGGTCCGCCTGCAGCCGCGGCAGGCCCCGCTCCCGCAGGACGTCGAGGGAGCCGCCACGGATCCCGACGGCGAAGGCCCGGCTGGGGTTCCCGGGGTCACCGACGCCCTGGACCCAGACGTCGTCGAACGGCGCGAGCAGCCCCCGGAAGCCCTCCGGCGTGAAGCGGAGGCGGTCGTCGGAACGGCCCGGGGTCCCGAACCGCACCCCGCACGAGAGGAGGCAGACGCCGCCGCGGGGGCGCAGGACCCGGTGGAGCTCACGCACGGCGGTGACGGGGTCGGCGCAGTGCTCGAGGGTGTCGAGGCAGACCGCCGTACCGACCCGGCCGTCCGCGATCCGCAGCGCCTGCAGGTCCTCGACGCGGTCGACGCCGGGCCCGGGACGCAGGTCGGTCCCGACGAACGGGCGGCCGGGGAAGAACCGGCGCAGGTCGCCGTCCGGGTCCGGCTCGGCCTGCAGGACCCCGAACGCGACGACCGGATCGGGCGTCGGGACCACCGCGAGCACGTCGGAGAGGAACTCGCGGGTGATCGGCTGCGCCATCGGCGGCGAGTCTACGGGGCCGTTCCCGGCGGACCGCCCCGGCCGCAACGGGGCGGCGGGGCGCTCAGCGGCTCCGCGACGGGACCGGCACCCGCTGCCGCAGGACGGTCGCGCCCGTACGGTCGGCGACGACGACGGACAGCGCCCGCCGGCCGTGCAACAGCCGGCGGGGCACGAGCACGCGGTTCGCGCGGGCCGACACGGGGCGCCGGCCGCCACGGACGGTCAGCCGGATCCCGACCGGCGAGCGGCGGACGGACACCGTGGCGCCGCGGCCGCCCCACCGCACGCGGAGGGTCGGCGACGGGATGGTCGGCATCGTCACCGGCTGCTGGACGGCATCGAGGCGCAGGACGGGCCGGGGCGGGGCCGGCAGCAGGTCGGCGCGGCCGACGCGGCGCAGCACCTCGGCCTGGTCGAGCACGCCGCCCGGCAGGCCCGTCAGCGCCGCCCGGCGCCCCGCGGCGTCGAGGCCCGGGGCGTACGTGCGCAGGGCCGCGAGCATCGCGGCGACCTGGGGGGCGGCGACGGAGGAGCCGCTCACGGGGGCGAACTGCCCCGGGCCGCCGGAGGGCAGCCAGGTCGGACAGGCCTGCGCGCCGACCGTCACCTGCGGGCCGGTCGACGCGAACGGGCAGCGGGCGCCGGACGCGTCGACCGCGTCGACGACCACGGCGAGGTCGCCCAGCGAGACGGCCGGGTAGACCGGGGGTCCGGGCGTGTTGCCCGCGGCCACCACCACGTCGCGGCCCTGGGCCACGGCGCGGCCGACGGCCTCGCGCATGAGGCCCTCCCACGCCGGACCGGGGTGTGGGCCGCCGATGGAGATGTTGATGACGCTGGCGCCGAGCTCGCCGCAGCGGTCGACCGCCGCGATCTGGTGGCGGATCTCGCTCAGGCCGTTCGTCGTCGCGCGGACGGACGCGATGCGGGCCTGCGGCCAGACGGCGAGCGCCGCCTCGGCCACGAGGGTGCCGTGGGCGACCGAGGCGTCCTCGAGGCCCGGGGCGTCCGTGACGCTCGAACGGGCGACGACGCGGCCGCTCGTCGCGGGCCCGTCCTGCACGCCGCCGTCGACGACGCAGACGATCGGGGCATCCGGGCCGGCGGCCGGCGCGGACGTCAGCGGTCCCGGTGCGGGTTGCCCGACGACGACCGCCCCGCGGGCATGGGCGGGCCCCGCGGCCTGGGCCCCGGCGGGCAGCACGGTCGCGGACGCGGCCACGGCGGCGCAAGCCGCAGCGGCGCGCGCCCAAGCGCGGCTAGGGTGGTGGGCGGACAACGGGAGCTCTCTCTCCTGAGTCCGACCCCCGCGGGTGTTGCAGCACCCCCGAGGACCGTTCGTGGTTCGGACGGCGGTGGGTGTCGGTTCCAGCCGGCACCCACCAGTTGTTGTTGGGGGAATCTCTCCCCTGGGGCCGTCATCGGCCAAACGGCCTCGGTCTTGACCTCGCTGGACCCCTACGCGCGTCCAGACCGCACCCAGGCCGGGTGGACACGCGCTGGACACCCACCGCGTCCGCGGGCGCGCACACCGTCTTCACGCGGGTGGGGCGCGGCGCGACGTAGGATGCGCGCGATGAGCGTCCCGAGCGGAATCTTCAAGGCCTACGACGTCCGCGGGATCGCGGGCGAGGAGATCGACGCCGCCGTCGCGCACCGCATCGGGCGCGCGTTCGCGCGGGTCATCGCCGACCTCTCCGGCAAGGACGTGACCGACGTCCACGTCGCCGTGGGTCGCGACATGCGCCTCTCCGCCCCCGAGCTCCTGCGGGCCTACCGCGACGGCATCGTGCTCGAGGGCGCGGCCGTCACCGACATCGGGCAGGTCGGGTCCGAGATGCTCTACTGGCTCGTCGGCACGCGCGGCCTCGACGGCGGCCTGATGTGCACCGCCTCGCACAACCCGAAGGCCTACACGGGCGCGAAGCTCGTGGAGAAGGGCGCCCTCGCGCTCTCCGGCGAGCGCGGCATCGGCGAGATCCGCGACCTCGCCCAGAGCGAGGAGACGGACCCCGACCGCCCGGGCGCGGAGACCCCGGGCCTGGTGCTCGAGGAGGACGTCTACGACGCCTTCCAGCAGTCCGCCATCGAGTTCATCGACCCGGCGAAGATCAAGCCGCTGAAGGTCGTCGTCGACGGCGGCAACGGCATGGCGGGTCCGATGATCGGGCCGATCCTGAAGCACCTGGGCCTCGACCTCGTCGAGACGTACTGGACGCCGGACGGCAACTTCCCCGACCACGAGCCCAACCCGCTCCTGCCGGAGAACCGCCAGTTCATCATCGACAAGGTCCGCGAGACCGGCGCGGACCTGGGGATCGCGTGGGACGGCGACGCGGACCGCTGCTTCTTCATCGACGACGAGGGCCGCTTCGTCGACGGCGACTTCCTCACCGCCCTGCTCGCCGAGTCGCTCGTGCAGAAGGCCCGTGAGGGCGGCAACGACGCCCCGGCGATCCTCTACGACTGCCGCGCCTCCCGCGCCGTGGCCGACGTGGTCGAGGCCGCCGGTGGCCGCGCGCTGATCAACCGGGTCGGCCACGCGTTCTTCAAGACGCGGATGCCGCAGGAGGGCGCGATCTTCGGCGGCGAGGTCTCGGGCCACTACTACTTCGAGAAGTTCTCGAACGCCGACTCCGGCACCCTCCCGGCGCTCCTGATCCTCGAGCTGCTGTCCGTGACGGGCGAGAAGCTCTCCTCCCTCGTCGGGCGCTTCCACGAGCGGTACTTCATCTCGGGCGAGATCAACTCGACGGTCGAGGACGCCGACGCGCGGATGGCCGAGATCGAGGAGCGCTACGCCGCCCAGGGCGCGACGATCACCCACGTCGACGGCGTCTCGGTGGACTACGACGACTGGCACTTCAACGTGCGCAAGTCCAACACCGAGCCGCTTCTGCGCCTCTGCCTCGAGTCGCTCGTGTCCGTGGAGGACATGGAGCGCCGGCGCGACGAGGTCCTCGGCCTCATCCGCGGCTAGGACCGCAGGGACGCGGCCGCCGGTCCGCCCGGCGGCCGGCCCCCGCCTGCGTCACGCCCCGCGCCCCGGGCCCGGGGGCACCGCCCGCGACCGCCGGTAGGACGGCCGGAGCGCGCGGTGGTGCACGTGCTTAGATGGTCGCCGTGGTCCGCCGTCCTCGCCCCGCGACCCCCGCCGGCCGCTGATCCCGCGGGATCGTCCATCGCCGTCGCCGGTGCGCCCGTGACCCCGCCCGTCGCCCTGCCTCCCGCCGGCGACCCCGTCTCGACGGCCGCGTTCGTCGCCCGGCACGGCGGCCGCGTCGTGGCCTACCTCGACGAGGTCACGACCCCGGAGCGCGCCCTGCGCGGCGCCGGCGAGGCCTTCGCCGCCCTGCGGGTGCGTCTCGCTTCGCCCCACCAGGACGACGACGCCGTCGGCCGCGCCCTGCTGTCCGCCACGCGCTCCGCGGCGACCCGGCACGCCGGTCGGGGACTGCCGGCCGGCGACGCGCCGGACGCGGTGGCGCACTTCCTCGTCGCCCGTCACACCGGCCGCCTGGACCCCGACGACGAGGCCCGCCTGGACGCTCTCCTCCGCGACTCCCCCGCCGCCCGCGAGCTCGCCGCCGGCTTCGACCGCGCCGAGCGCGGCTACGCCCGCGACCACCAGGCGCCGCTGACCGGCACCGAGGTCGGCGTCATCGCCACCGCCATGGCCCTCGCGGCAGCCCCCACCGCGCCCGCCGGCCCCGACGCGGCCGTCCGGCGCACCGCCATTCCCGCCCCACCGACGCTGCCGCTCCTCGACGCGGACGCCGAGACCCGTCGGCCGGCCGACGGGGCGGCCGACGGCGCCGACCCGGAGCCCGCACCCGCAGCCAACGGTGCCGGGCCGGCGGCGGCAGGCCCCGTTCCCCCGGGCCCCCCGGGCCCCCCGGGCCCCCCGGAGGATCCCTCCGGCCCCGAGTCGCTGGGCTACCTCGTGCCCCACCCCGGGCTGCCGCGGCCCGAGCGCCGCCCGGCCCCGCCCCGTCGGCGGCGCCGGCGGACGCTCGCCCGGACGGACGCCAGCCATGGGCGCGGGCCGACGGCCACGGTGTCGGGCGCCCCCGGCGACGCCCCGGTGCCGGCCGAGGGCGCGCCCACGCCGATCGGGGACGCGGCCGCGCTGGCCGTCGGAGCACCGCCGACTCCGTCGGCCGGCGCCGTGCCCGTGGTCGCCCGACCGTCGCAGGGTGTGCTCCAGAGCGCCGTCGTCCGCCAGCTCGGCGTGCCGGCGCTGCTGCTGCTCGCGGTCGCGATCGTCGCGCTCGTCGCCGCCGGCGCCTTCAGCGGCGAGCGCGACGGGGGCGCGCCGTCCGTACCGCGTCCGACGATCCCCACCGTGCCGGATGACCCCCGGGCCATCCCGCCCCTGCCGTAGCCGCCGCGGTGCCGGAGGCCCGCTCCCGCGTGGCTAGGCCTCGCGGGCGGCCCGTACCCGGGTGACGAACGCGTCGTGGATCCGACCGTCGTCCGTCAGCTCGGGGTGGAAGGCATAGCCCTCGATGGCGCCGGAGCGCACCCCCACGACGGCGTCGTCCACGCGCGCCGTCACCTCGACGGGCGGCTGCACCTCGACGACCTTCGGGGCGCGGATGAAGACGCCGCGGTGCGGTCCGCCCTCGACGCCGGCAACGTCGAGTTCTCCCTCGAAGGAGCGGATCTGCCGGCCGAACGCGTTGCGCTCGCAGAGGATCGGCAGCACGTCGAGGTGCTCGCGGTCCAGCAGGATCAGCCCGGCGCAGGTCGCCATGACGGGCCGCCCGGACGCGGCGAAGTCGCGCAGGGGGTCCTCGAGCCCCTCGCGGCGGATGCCCAGGGTCATCGTGGTGCTCTCGCCCCCGGGCAGGACCAGGGCGTCGAGGCCCTCGAGGCCCTCGGGCGTGCGGACCTCGCGGACCTCCGCGCCGTGCGCCCGCAGGTGGGCGGCGTGCTCGAGCACACCGCCCTGCAGGGCCAGGACGCCGACGGTGGGCGCTACCACCCGCGGCTGGCGAGGAGCTGGTCCTCGCCGAGCTTGCGGGCCTCGAGGCTGTCCATCGCGCGACCGAGGCCCTTCGAGGCCTCCATGACCTTGACGGGGTCCCGGAAGTGCGTCGTCGCCATCACGACGCGCTCGGCCCGGCGCTGCGGGTCCTCGGACTTGAAGATGCCGGAGCCGACGAAGACCGACTCGGCACCGAGCTGCATCATCAGCGCGGCGTCGGCCGGCGTCGCGATGCCGCCGGCGGAGAACAGCGGCACGGGCAGCTTGCCGTGCGCGGCGACCCAGCGCACGAGCTCGAGCGGGGCCTGGTGGTTCTTCGCCGCCGTGGCGAGCTCGCCGCCGTCCATGCCCGCGAGCCGCTTGATGTCGCCGCGGATGGAGCGGATGTGACGGACGGCCTCGACGACGTCGCCGGTGCCGGCCTCGCCCTTGGAGCGGATCATGCACGCGCCCTCGGCGATGCGGCGCAGGGCCTCGCCCAGGTTCGTGG
Source organism: Patulibacter americanus DSM 16676 (assembly GCF_000420025.1). Classification (GTDB taxonomy): domain Bacteria; phylum Actinomycetota; class Thermoleophilia; order Solirubrobacterales; family Solirubrobacteraceae; genus Patulibacter; species Patulibacter americanus. The sequence continues at coordinate 134,132 of NZ_ATUD01000005.1, read as the reverse complement.
CGCCGCAGACGAACGGGACCTCGAACTCCCACTTGTCGATGTGGTTGGCCTCGTCGGCGGGCGTGAGGACCTCGGACTCGTCGATGTAGTCCACCTCGAGCGCCTGGAGCACCTGCGCCTCGACGAAGTGGCCGATGCGGGCCTTCGCCATCACCGGGATGGAGACGGCCGCCTGGATCTCGACGATCATCTGCGGGTCGCTCATCCGGGCGACGCCCCCGTCGCGGCGGATGTCGGAGGGGACGCGCTCGAGCGCCATGACCGCCGTCGCGCCCGCGGCCTCGGCGATCTTCGCCTGCTCCGGGTCGATGACGTCCATGATGACGCCCCCGCGGAGCATCTCCGCCAGGCCGGTCTTCACACGGGGTGTTGATTCGTCGCGCATCGCGACGATTCTCGCAGAGCGCCGCCCCCGGCCCGGGCGTCGTTCCGTCGCCTGGTGGACCGGTCGGGCGTACGCCGCGTACGCCCCTACTTCAGGCGGTAGGCGCGGATGCGGTCGGCGCGGGCGCCGTCGTTGGCGTAGACGCCCTGCGCCATCGCCTGCAGGAGGGAGAGCAGTGCGACGTGCGAGCGCACGAAGGACGGGCTGTTGCTCGAGTAGAAGAGGCTGTGCTGCGCGAGCTTCGCAGCCTCGGAGAGGGTCGCGTCGGTGATCGCGATCGTCTTCGCGCGGCGGTGGCGCGCGAGCTGCAGGGAGCGGACGACGAGCGGGTGCGCGCGGCCGGCGGTGATGCCGATCAGCACGGCGTTCTCGTCGAGGCGCGCCAGGCGGGCGCGGCCCTCCTGTGCGTGGCTGGCCACGATGTCGGTCGGGATCCCGAGCAGCATCAGCAGGTGCCGGAAGTACGTGCCGAAGTAGGCGACCTGGTCGGCGGCCACGATGATCACGCGGTCGGCCTTGCCGATGTCGTTCACCGCCGCCTCGAGGACCGAGCGGGAGACGCGCCGGGCGGTCTCCTCCACCGCGAGGTGGTCGGCCGCGATCGAGGCCTCACCCGGGCTCTGGTCGAGCCCGAACAGCGGCTCGGTCTCGCTCCCGGCACCGCCGGTACCCCGGGCCTCGACCCGGCGACGGTACTCGTCGCGCGCCGCGTCCTGCAGGTCGGGGAAGCCGTGGAAGCCGAGGGCCTGGCTGAACCGCACGACCGTGGAGCTGGACGTGTTCGCCCGCCGCGCCAGCTCCTCGGCCGTCTGGAAGGCCACCTCGTCGAGATGATCGACGATGTACTGGGCCACGTCCTTCTGGGACCGTGAGAAATCGTCGAATCGCGACTGGATGTACTCCGTGAGCGTCTGGTGATCGACGATCGGGGCGAGTGCCGTCGGGGAAGAGGAGGACGTGCGCTTCATGGGCGATGACAGGTTCGTCCGGCCCGCCCCGATTCCTTCCCACGAGCTGGCGGATGTGGCGAGACGCCCGTCCGCCCCCGCCTCTGGCAGGCTTCCCACCCGGCGCGCCCGCGAGGGCCGTCGGGCCGGTAGCTCAATGGTCAGAGCCGCGAACTCATAATTCGTCCGATGCGGGTTCGAGTCCCGCCCGGCCCATCACGAACGGTGCCCCGCGGCGCCCCCCATCCGTCCAGCCGGCTGCACCGACGGACGGGCGCGTACCGCCGAACGCTACCGCGCCCCTCCATCGACCACGGTGATGGCGGCTTCGGCGGCCACGTTGGACGCGAGGTCGAGCTGCGCCCCCTCAGGACCCCACCACACGACCACACGACCCACGGCGCTGCCCGTCGTGCTCGTGCACCACTTGGGGTTCGGCGACCACGTGGCCGCGGCACCATTCGCACCGCGCACGTCGACGTCCTTCGACCGTTCGCATCCCGTCGGCGGCCGACCGCGAAGCTCCGAGGGCGACCGGAGTGAAATGCGATAGAAGCTGCCGGCTGGCGGGTCGGCCAGGCCCGTGACGGCGATCGTGAGCGTCGCCGTCGACGCGAACGTCCCGCCGGGCCCGTCGTTCACCGTCAGGCGAAGCGACTCCGGCGCCGGGGGCGGCGCGGGCGGGGCAGCCGGCGGGGGCGGCGGCGCAGGGCTGGCGCCGGGCGAGGGCGCCGGGCTGGGGGCCGGGCTCGGCGCCGGCGTGGTCTCCGGGGCCGGCTTTCGGGAGCGACACCGCTTCAGCGACCGCCGCGCTGCGCCGAGGAGCCGCTGCGTCCGCGCCTTGCCTCGCTTGGTGGTCGCGGTCTTGTACCGCTTCTTGAGCCGGGCCACCGTCTTCGACCGGACGGCGCAGCGATCGACCTTGACCGCCGCCGGGACGGTCGAAGCGGGGCTGCCGCCCGACAGAGCAAGCTGCGCCGGGGCCGACGGCAGCTGGCCGGCCGCAGCTGGCCCCGCGAGGGTCGCGACGGGGGCGAGGAGTCCGAGCGCCACGAGGACGACGGCAAGGGATGGACGCTTCATGTGCCCGGGAGAATCGCACGTCGATCAGTCCCCTCGTGTGTGCATGGCCGTATCGATGGCACGGGCCAGCGCCGCCCTCGCCGCGCGGAGCGGCGTCAGATCCGTCGCCGCCGTGGGATTCCGCCGCGGAGCCGCTGTACACGGCATTCCCGGGTCGCCGAAGCCGCCAGCGGGTGGCGACCGGGCACCTCCGACCCGCCGCAGGAGGAGGTCGATCGCGCGTGCCTCGACGTCGATGGCGTCGAGCATCCTGCGCCGCATCGCGGCCGCCCGATCGAGTGCGTCGCGCTCGTTGCGTCGCGCGGTCGCGAAGGTCGCATCAAGCTCGACCGCAACCTCCGCCAAGCACTCCAGCAGACGCTCGTACTCGGCCAGGTCCGGCTCCTCGGCCGACGCTCGGCCTGTTGCCGGGGCCCTCTCCCATGACGCCCCGGGCGGTTCCGGCTGGGGACCACTCCCTCTCTCAGCCGGGCCGTCGGGCAGCACCACGCGGAGTCGCGGGTGAGCCGACCACCGCCAGCCGCCGCGGGCCGGCCACAGCTCGCAGCCGGCCGTCGGCTGAGGTACCGCGTCGCGGGTGACGCGCAGGCGCCGGTGCTCGAGGTCCACGTCGGGTGCGTCTGCCGCATGGTGAACGAGCAGCGCGCGGAACCGGGAATCGACACCGGCCCCTTGGACGAGCCGGCGACCAGCGAGCCCGAGGTCGTGCGGGTGGTCGAGGACGACCAACCGCCCCCGTCCCGCGGGCAGTCGCCCCGCCGCGCCGAGCAGACCGCGCCCGTCGCGCACCTCGCACAGGCCGGGCAGCGCACGGAGGGCGGCGGGCAGGACCCGGCGCCTCGGGTTGACGACGACGAGCGGGTCCGCCGAGGCCGGTGCGGCGATTGCGGCAGCGAGCGTGACCACGGTCGGCATCGCGTCCTCACCGGCGACGATCCGGGCGCCGCCCCCGCACCCCGTCGACACGAGCAGGGGCACGAACACCGCCGCGGTGGGCTCCGCGTGCCTCCGGACGCAGACCGTGCCGACCGGCACGACGACGCCCCCACCCCGAATTCCCATTGCTGCCTGCACCACAGACCGCAGATCGCGAGCGAGCGTCGCGGCCTGGTCCAGCGCTCGCACGCGAGCAGCCGCCTCCAGGCGCCCGGCTGCGGCGCGGGCCTCCTGCGTGGTGCGGCGCCCGTGCTCGGCCACGCGCAACCGGGCGACCGCCACCGCGTCCTCCGCTCGCCGCACCGCCGCCCCCAACGGATCGCCCGGGGCCTCGGGCGCGCGAGGCGACGAGCCGTCCGCCCGGCGGAACACGCTTTGCGTATCCGGTGCCGCCCATGGCGACTGGCCTCCTCCACACACCGTACGCAGACTATACGAATCGTCGCTAGACGCAAGCGCGCTATACGCTTCGCCTCTGGATGCATCGTCTGTGGCGTGGGCAGATGGGCGCGACGGATGCCCGACAGCCCGACCTCGACCGGCGAGAACGCCCGGCCACCCAAAGACCCCGAGCTCGTCGCCCTGGGCGCCCGCGTCCGGGAGCTCCGTGCAGCCGCCGGCAAGACGCAGGAGCGGGTGGCCGCCGACGCCGGCATCCACTGGACCTACGTGGGCCAGGTCGAGCGCGGTGAGCGCAACCCGTCGTTCAAAAACCTCGTGAAGCTCGCCCGCGGACTGGACAGCCCCCTCTCCGAGATGCTCGCCGGGCTCTAGCGCGTCCGCGCCGAGGCGCGAGCGGGGGGACCGACGCGCGCCGTGGGCATGCGCCGCGCCGCGCACAGAGCGGGACCGTTCTTGCCGGGCCTCCGCGGTTCGTGCCAGATCTCCGCGATCCGTGCCGGACCTGCGTCGAACGCGGCCCGTGGGGCGCTGGCCGACCGAGGGCGAACGTATGTTCGTCACCCTGTCCCGCGTTCCCTTCGAGCCATGTCCGCTGCCTCGCTCCACCACCGTCCCGATCCCGCCGACGCCGACCGCCGCCTGCGGGCCGCCCTCCTCGAGCACCTGCTCCGCCTCTATCCGGCGTGGCTGACCGAGGGCGAGCTCGCGCGGGCGGTCGCCGAGCACGACGAGCCGTGTGGCCGCGCGGTCCGCGACCTCGCCGCGGACGGCCTGGTGCACCGGCGCGACGCGTTCGTGCTGCCGACGAGGGCCGCGGTGTGCGCTGCGGCGCTGCTCAGCGACGCGCCGGTTCGGGCGTGCTGACCCCGTGGTCCTCACGCGCCTGCCGCGACTCGGCGGCATCGCGCGGCGCCGGGCCCGCGGTGTCGCCGACGAGCCCCAGGCGGATGCGCTGGCGGTCCACCTGCTCGAGCACGGCCTCGTACTCCGCCACGGAGCCGATGGGCCGTATCCAGCCCGGCAGACGGGGCGCGCCCCGGTTCGGCTTGGCCGTCCGGCGGCGCGACTCTCCGGGCTCCGGCGTCGGCTGGGCGGCGCGGGACCGGGCGACGAGCGTCCGGTGCTCGGCGATGGCCTCGGCCAGCTCACCCCCCGTCACCTCGCCCTCGCTCGCGGCGATGCTCGCCTCGAGGTGGCGCTCCAGGATCCGCAGCTCCCGCTCCTTCGCGGGCCGCGAGCCCCGGGCCGGGGCCTTCGCGAACGCGTCCCACGTGCGCGCGAACTGCAGGAAGCTCGTGCGCCCGCCGTGACGGTGCGCGGCGAGCATCGGGCAGACGCCGCCCGTGCCGTCGGTGTACGCGCCGACGATGATCGTCTCCTCGCGCACGCCCTCCAGCATCGCGACGCGCGTCGCGAGCGGCAGGCAGTCGATGGTGCGGCGGAGATCCTGGATGACGGTCTTGCGAGACACGGTGCGTTCCTGAGGTCGGCGGAACGGGCGCCCTGGAATAGAGTGCGCCACGGCGGCCGACCCACCGTAGGAACGGGCGCCGGAGAACGCAACGGCGGACGCCCCGCTGAACGGGAGATTGCAGATGAAGCTCGGCATCCAACTCGGCTACTGGGGCCTCGGCCTGACGCGCCAGGACCAGCTCGACATCGTCCAGGAGGCCGAGCGGCTCGGCTACGACTCCGTGTTCGCCGCCGAGGCGTACGGCTCGGACGCCGTCACGATCCTGGGCTGGCTCGCGGGGCAGACGTCGACGATCAAGCTGGGCTCGGCGATCATGCAGATGCCGGCCCGCTCGGCCGCGATGACAGCGATGACCGCGGCGACGCTGGACAACCTCTCCGACGGCCGCTTCATCCTCGGCATCGGCTCGTCCGGCCCCCAGGTGGCCGAGGGCTGGCACGGCCAGCGCTTCGGCAAGCAGCTCAAGCGCACCCGCGAGTACGTGGCCGTCGTGCGCAAGGCGCTCGCCCGCGAGCGCCTCGAGTTCCACGGCGAGACCATCGAGCTGCCGCTGCCCGACGGCCCCGGCAAGGCGCTCAAGCTCACGATCGCCCCGGTCCAGGAGTCCATCCCGATCTACATCGCGGCGATCGGCCCGAACAACACCCGGCTCGTCGGCGAGATCGGCGACGGCCTGCTGCCCATGATGTTCTCCCCCGAGCACGCCGACGTCGCGCTCGGCTCCCTGTGGGAGGGCATCGAGACCTCCGGCCGCCAGCGCTCCGACGTGAAGGTGTGCCCGAGCACGAACTTCCACATCGGCGAGGACCCGGGGCAGGCCGCCGAGAGCATGATGCGCGGCGTCGCGGCGCTCTACGTCGGCGGCATGGGCTCGCGCGAGAAGAACTTCTACAACGCGGCCGTCAGCCGCTACGGGTTCGAGGACGCCGCGAAGGAGGTCCAGGACCTCTTCCTCGAGGGCAAGCGGGCCGAGGCGATGGCCGCGATCCCGCACGAGCTCCTGGACGCCATCAACCTCGTCGGCACGCGCGAGCACGTGACGGAGCGGCTGCGGGCGTTCGAGGCGGCGGGCGTCGACACGCTCATCGTCACGCCGGCGACGACGACGCGCGATGGGCGCATCGCCCAGCTGCGTGAGCTCGCGGCCGCCGCCGAGGCGGTGTGAGCCGGTTCCTCCTCGGGGCCTTCGGCGACCCAGGGCACGCGTTTCCCATCATGGCTCTCGGGCGGCGTCTCGCCGCCCGAGGCCACGACGTGTGGGTCCAGAGCTGGATCCGCTGGCAGGACGACGTCGAGGCCGGCGGGATGCGCTTCGCCGCCTCGCCGGAGTACCCGACGTTCCCGCAGCTCGGGCAGGAGCCGCTGACCCCCTACGAGGCGGTCCGGCGGGCGACGACGGACACCCTGCCCCTGGTCGACGAGGTCCGTCCCGACGCGGTCGTCCACGACATCCTGACGCTCGGCCCAGGGCTCGCCGGCGAGCTCCGCGGCGTGCCGGTCGCCACCCTCGTCCCCCACGTCGACCCGCGCACGGAGCACGGCTGGCCGCCGTTCTCCTCCGGCGCCCGGCCGGCCCGGACGCGGCTGGGCCGCGAGCTGTGGCGGAAGGTCGGCGAACTCGTCGACCGCTCGCTCGAGCTCGGCCGGACCGAGCTCAACGAGGTCCGGGACGACGTCGGACTCCCGCCCGTCAGCCGGTTCCACGGGGGCATCTCCGAGGACCTGGCGCTCATCGGCTCGGTCCCGCAGCTCGCCTACCCGCGCCGTGCCGCGCTGCGGGGGGCCCACACGGTCGGCCCCTTCGTGTGGGAGCCGCCCGCCGAGCCCGTCGAGCTGCCGCCCGGCGATGCACCGCTCGTCGTGGTCGCCCCCTCCACCTCGCAGGACCCGACCGGGCTCCTGCTGCGGGCCACGCTCGAGGGCCTCGCCGACGCCCCCGTCCGGGTCCTCGCCGCCCAGAACCGCACGAGCGAGGCGGCCGCGGCGCGCCTGCGCCCGGTCGAGGTCCCGGACAACGCGCTCCTGGTGCCGTGGATGTCGTACTCCCAGGTCATGCCGCTGGCCGACGTCGTGGTCTGCCACGCCGGGCACGGCACGCTGCTGCGCGCGCTGTCGGCCGGCAAGCCGGTCGTCGCCATCCCCGCCGCCGGCGACATGTACGAGAACGCCGCCCGCCTGGCCTGGTCGGGTGCCGGCCTGCGCCTCCCCCGTCGCCTCGCCGGCTCCCGGGCGCTGCGGGCCGCCGTCCTGACCGCCATCTCCGACCCGTCCTACGCGGCCCGCGCGGGCGAGATCGCCGCCTGGGTGGCCGCGGGCGACGGCTGCGACCGCGGCGCGCCGCTCGTCGAGTCGTTCGCGGCGGGCGGAACTTGATCGGACCTTCGCCGAGCGTTCTGGACGGCGAGCCGCCGCGTTCTCGTCCGATCGCGTACGATCCCCCGAGCGTTCCGGGGTAGCTCAATGGCAGAGCATTCGACTGTTAATCGAAGGGTTGTGGGTTCGAGTCCCACCCCCGGAGCCTGAACGCCGCGCCCAGCCTTCGCTGGGCGTTTCTCGTTCCGGCGGGACGCTCCCCGACGGCGCCGTTCACCCGCAGGTCACCGCGGGGAGGACGGCGCGACCTACCCTCGGGTAGTGCCTGCCCGCCGCCGCCCACGTCACGTCCTCGCACCTTGGATCTTGGCCGGGGCGATCTGCGCCGCGGCCCCCGTCGCCGCGTCGGGCGCCCCGCAGCTCGTGCGCCCCGACGCCCCGTGGGCGACGCCCGCCGTGGTGGCGCACCGCGGCTACTCCAAGCTCGCACCGGAGAACACCCTGGCGGCCGCCCACCTGGCCACGAGCGCGGGCGCGGAGTTCGTCGAGGGCGACACGCAGCCGAGCTCCGACGGCGTGCCCTTCGTCCTGCACGACGCGTCGCTGAGCCGCACGAGCAACGGGTTCGGGTTCGTCCGCAGCACGGCCTCCACGACGCTCGACGGGCTCGACGCGGGGTCGTGGTTCGGCGCCGCCTACGCCGGCGAGCGCCTCCCGCGGCTGACGGCGCTCCTCGACACCGTCCACCGGGGGCCGAGCGACCTCGTGATCGAACTCAAGGGCTCGCACACCCGCGAGCAGGTGGCGCGGGTGGTGGCCGAGATTCGCGCGAGCGGGATGGCCGAACGGACGGTCATCCAGAGCTTCGAGGAGCAGGGGCTGCGCGACGCCCACGAGCTCGCTCCCGAGATCGCCCTGGCGCTGCTGCGCAACACGGTCGACGCCGACCCGGTCGCCGCGGTGCGGGCCGTCGGTGCCGTCGCCTACCTGCCGAGCTGGAACGCCCTGAAGAGCCGCCCTGCCGCGATCGCGGCCCTGTCCGCGGCCGGCATCGCCACCGTCCCCTTCACCGTCGACGACCCGAACGAGTGGGCGGCGATGCGGGACCTGGGGATCGACGGGATCATCACGAACGACCCGGGCGGGCTCGTCGCCTGGAACGCCGAGTACCGGCGCACCCACCCGGCCCCCGCCGTCGACCCGGAGCTTCCGGCCGCCGGGATTCCGGGGACGCCGGACGAGACGCCGGCGGGCAGCACCCCGGGGATTGCGCCCGTTCCGCCGTCCGGCAGCCCGGTCCCGCCGATCCCGGCCGCGGCGCCCCGCCCGGCGTCCCCCGGCCCGACGGCCCTCCGCGCGCGCTGCACCGTCCGCGGCGCACGCGGCGCCCGGCGGATCCGGTGCGTCGCCCCCGGATGGCGCGCCGGCGCCACGGTACGGCTCACCCGCCGGGGACGGACCTACGCCCGGGGGACGCTCGGGCGTATCCGCGTCGTGCGGGCCATGCCGCGCGGGACCTACCGCCTGCGCAGCGGGTCCCGGTCGCTGCCGGTGGCCGTCCGCTTCCGCTGACCCGCCGCTCAGGCCTCGCGGTCGAGCGGGAGGATGCCCTCGCGATCGGGGGTCGCCAGGAGCGCCCCGGTCGCCGGGTGGGCCCGCCGCTCGTCGGCCCGGGCGACGGCGCGCTCCACCCCGACCTCGTCCACGTCGAGCAGGAACGGCGCCAGGTGCGCCCCCGCGACCTTCTCCGGCGGCCACCACGGGGCGCGCTCCGCGGCGTCCGACGCCACCGGCTCGCCGTCGTCGAGGTCGGCGGAGAGGTACAACGCCGCGGCGCCCGTCCACAGCACCGCCCGGACGCGAGCGCGGAACGGCCGCTCCGGGACGTCGGCCCCCGCTTGCCGGGCCAGCGTCGAGGCGACGACGTCGGCCTCCTGCGTCGCGAGCCCGCCCTGCTTGACCGGATAGTCCGCGGCGTCGCCGATGGCGAAGACGCCCGGGGCGCCCGGGACGGCGAACCGCTCGTCGACCCGCACGAAGCCCGCGCGCATCGGCAGGCCCTCGACCCCCGGGCCGGTGGGGACGGGCAGCGCCACGACCCGGTCGGCGGGCACGGTCGTCGCGTCGGGTCCGAGCGTCAGGGTCCCGTCGGTCCACGTCGTCACCTCGCGGCCGGCGTACACGACCACGCCGGCGGCCTCGAGGCGGCGGGCGACGGCGTCGCTGGCGGCCCCGCGGAGGACGGCGAGCGGCGCGGGCTCGGCCGTGACGAGGGAGACGGCGCCCGGGGTCCGGACGCCGGCCTCGTGGACGCGCCCCGCCGTGTGCAGGGCCAGCTCGTACGCCGGGAGCGCCCACGCCCCCGCGGGAGCGACGAACGCCACCCGGGAGGCCCGGCCGTCCTCGATCTCGCGGACGACGTCCGCCGTGTCACCGGTGCCGCCGGGGCGGAAGGACGTCGCTCCGGGGACGGCCTGCGCGGTCCGCGTGCCGACGGCAACGACGAGCGTCTCGTAGCCGAGGCGGTGCCCGTCCGCGAGGACGACCTCGCGCGCGTCGGGATCGACGGAGCGGAGCGCGCCGGGGCGGAGCCGACCGCCGAGCCCGGCGACGATCTCAGCCAGGTCGTAGCGGCGCGGGACGCGGCCGAACGGCTCCCCGACCGCCTCGGGTCGGTGCACCAGCTCGGCGGCCGGTGAGAGCACCGTCACCGCGACGGCCGGACCGGCCGCGGCGCGCAGCGCCAGCAGCAGCTCGAGGGTGGCGATGCCACCTCCGGCGACGAGGACCTGCAGCGGACGCGCGGAGGCCATGGGGCGAGTCTACGCGCGGCCCTCCCCCGCGCCGAGTGGCCCGTAACACGGGCGGTCCGACGGGGGCTGCATGGGTGCCCCGACGCCCGACGGACGTGCGGCCCGGCGGGCCGCACGGGGCCGGCGCGGCGGGTGGCCGCGGGGCCGGCCCCGCGGGTGGTGACGGCTACTCCGCCGGGGTCTCCGGCGTGTTCACGGGCTCGTCGGGCGTCGTGGGCTCCGGCTCGGCGACCGGGGGCTCCGGCGTCGTCGCGGGATCCTCGGGCGTCGTCGGGACCGGCGCCGGCGTGCGCAGCTTCTTCGCGGCCTTGACGCACAGGCTGAACGGGCTGCCGGCGGTGCCGGGGGCCTTCTTGCGGCTGAGGGCGCGGCACGCCTGACCGGGGGCGGCGTCGTTCTTGGCCACGCGCGCGAGGGCCGTCACGCAGAGGCTGAAGGGGGTGTTCCGCGTGCCCGCGACGCGCTTGCGGCTCTCGGCCCGGCAGTAGGGCCCGTAGGCCTTCGCCTTCGCCGCCGCGGACGCGGTCGGACCGACGACGCGGACGGTGGTCGTGCCGACGGTGCCTTCGGGCTCCGCGGGCTCGGGTGCCGGGGCCGGGGCCGGGGCCTCGGGCGTCGTCGGCTCGGCGGGAACGGCCGGCGCGGGAGCCGGCGCGGGCGCCGGTGCCGGGCTCGGGGCCGGGACCTTGCCCTTCTCGGGCTTCGCCGGCTTGTCGGGCTTCTCCGCCTTCTCGGGCTTCTCGCCCTTCTGGGCCAGGTTGGCCGCACCGGGGTTCGGCTTGCCGTTGGGGTTGGTGGCCGGCGGCGCGGCCGCCGCCGTGGCGGGGACCGCGAGCGCGAGGGCCGCGGTGATGAGGAGCGGGCTGATCCGCATGGGGGAACCTCAGGGTCGGCCGACCGCGGTCGGCGAGGGATGACCCCCTCGTGATCGGCCGGTGGCGACGCCGGAGCAGGGGCGCCCGGACGGCTGTTCGACGGTGATCGGAGACCCCGATCGCGCCCGGGGCACAATGCGTTCAGCGACGGGCCAAACCGTCCCGGCGACCCTCGGCCGCGGTCCGGCCGACGGCGACGAGGAGGACCCACAGGAGTGCCGTGACCGCGCCCGCGATCACGAAGACGACCGTGTCGCGGACGTAGTGGAGGCTGCCCTCCATGTTCACGATGTCGAGCCCAAAGACGCCGAGGGTCGAGAGCGCGACGACGCCGAGCAGCCACAGGACCACGAGCGCCATCACGACGACGAAGGGCGCCAGTGCGACGGCGGCGCCGCGCCACCGCGGGCCCGTCGGCCACGCCTGGACGGCCAGCGCGTACGGCAGCCCGAGGCTCGCCCGCACCCGCCGCGACACCGTTGTCCGCTCCATGTCCCGAGGGTAGCGCCGGACCGACCGCGGGGCGCCGGGACGCGCGACGGCGACGGCCTCCCCAGCGCGTCGACGCCTCAGGCGGTGCGGCGCGGGCCCTTCATGAGCTCGCCGAGCCCCTGGTCGATGCGCCGCTGCAGCTCGAGCCGGCGGAGCACGAGGGCCTGGGGGGACGCGCCGGGCTCGAACCCCCGGCCGGACCGCAGCGCCTCGGTGACCACGCCGAGCTCGAGGCGCAGCCCGGCCAGCTCCGCCGCCGCGCAGGACGGGTGCTGCACCCCGGCGGCCATGCGGCGGATGAGGTCGAGCACCATGCGCGCCGAGTCGTCGCCGGCGGCCGGCGGCTGCCCGGAGCGCAGGGCCTCGCGCAGCGCGATCGCCGCGGTGCGGTGCGCGTCGTTGATCATCTGCGTGCGGATCCGGGTGTCGTCGAGCAGGTCCGCGGCCTCGGGTCCCGCCGCCAGGCACTCGGCGAGGAACGAGAGCTCCACGCGGGCGACGTCCTCCAGCCCGCCGGCGCTCGGCACGGCGCGCGCGACCGGCCCCTGCGGCCGCGGAGGACCGGGCCGGCGACCGTCGCGCCCGCCACTCGACGAGGAGCCGCCGGAGGACGAACCGCCGCCGTAGGAGCCTCCGCCAGCTCCGTAGGAGCCACCGCCACCGGTGGACCGCGAGCCGCCGGAGGACGAGGCGGCGCCGGAACCGGAACCGCCTGCCGGCGAGGACCCGCCGTACGACCCGCCGCCGGAGGACGAGCCCCCCGCGCCCGAACCGCCGTGGCCCGAGCCGCCCTCGTACCGCGGTCCCCCGCCCCCGCGGCCTCCCGGACCCTGGCCTCCGCGTCCGCCGCCCGCGCCGCCACGGCCGGACCCCGGACCGCCGCCGCGCGCGCCGCCGCCCCGTCCGACCGGTACCGGCGTCGCCGGCGGGTGGTCGATCAGCGAGCCGAGGACGGTCGGGTCCAGGCGCAGCTTTTTGGCGGCCTCGTTGAGCAGCTCCATCCGCAGGACGCCCGGGGGCAGCCCGGCGAAGACGGGGCGCAGGTCGTCGATCGCCTTGTCCTTGCCCTCGGCGTCGGAGAGGTCGGACTGGGCGAGCACGTGGCCGACGTGGAACCGGCCGAGCGCCATCGGCTCGGCGAAGGCGTTCTTCACGGCCTCCGGCCCGCGCTTGGCGAGCAGGTCGGCCGGGTCCATGCCGTCGGGCAGCAGGACGACCCGCATCTTCAGCCCGGAGCCGGCGGCGAGCTGCGCCGCGCGGAGCATCGCCTCGCGGCCGGCGCGGTCCGCGTCGAGCGCGAGGATCACGGAGGGCGCGAGCTTGCCCAGCGCCCCGATCTGCTCCGGCGTGAGCGCGGTGCCCATCAGGCCGACGGCGTTCGTCAGCCCGCTCTGGTGCAGCGCGATGACGTCGGTGTAGCCCTCGCACAGGATGACCTCGCCCGTCCGCGCCGCCTGCTTGCGGGCGACGTGGGCCGCGAAGAGGTGGCGGCCCTTGTGGTAGACGGGGCCGTCGGAGGAGTTGACGTACTTCGGCTTCTGGTCGGCCCCGATCGCGCGGGCGCCGAAGCCCATGATCCGGCCGCGCCGGTCCGCCAGCGGGAACGTGATGCGCCGCCGGAAGCGGTCGTAGAGCCGGCCCGGGTTGTCGCGCGCCCGCATGACGACGCCGGCGGCCACCATCTCGTCCTCGGTGTAGCCCGCGTGGCGCGACCCCACGAGGACGCGGTCCCAGGCCGACGGGGCGTAGCCCACGCGGAACTCGCGCAGCAGGTCGGGGTCCAGGCCGCGGCGCTGCAGCTCCGCCCGGGCCTGCGCGCCCTCGGCCGAGTCCCACAGCTGACGCTCGTAGAAGCGGTTCGTGCGGTCCAGGAGCTCGAGCAGGCGCCGCTCGCGCTTGCGCCGCGCGGCCGTCTCCGGGTCCTCCTCCTCCGTCTTGAGCTGGATGCCCGCGCGGTCGGCGAGCAGCTCGACGGCGCCGGTGAAGTCCACGCCCTCCGTCAGCTCGACCCAGCGGAAGAGGTCGCCCCCCTCCTGGCAGCCGAAGCAGTGGAAGAGCTTGTCGTCCGCCTTGATCGACATGGACGGCGAGCGCTCGTCGTGGAACGGGCAGAGGCACTTGAAGTTGCCGCCGCCGGCGCGCTCGAGCTCGACCCGCTGCTCGACGAGCGCGACGAAGTCGGTGGTGTCCCGGATGCGGTCGAGGTCCTCCCGCGCGTACATCGGCATGGCCGGTCCCTCCTCCGCGCTACCCCGCGTGGACCCGCGGGACCACGAGGTCCGCGTAGGCCCGCAGGGCGTAGCGGTCGGTCATGCCGGCGACCCAGTCCGTCGCGCGCTGCAGCGCGTCGGCGTTCGGATCGGGGTCGCGCTGCACGTGGTACTGGTCCCAGCCGCCGTCCGTGATGGACAGCGGCAGGCGGGCCGCGGCCGGACCCGGGGCCTCCTCGGCGCTCGCCGTCTCGAGGTGATGCTCGAACAGCCGCCGCACCAGGGCATGCGCCTTGCGGTGCTCCGCCTGGGCGTCGGGGGCCAGGTACACGTGCTCGAACATCCAGGTGCGCAGGGCGTCCATCGCCTCGCCGGCGGCCGCCCCCTGCGCGATGTCCCCCGTCTCCCGCGACGTCGTCACGAGATCCTGGACCAGCCGGTCGATCCGCCGCGACGGCGTGGCGCCCAGCTCGGCGATCGGCGCGCCCGGGAGGTCGCGCTCGCGCAGCACGCCGGCACGGATGGCGTCGTCGATGTCGTGATTGAGGTAGGCGATGCGGTCGACGATGCGGACGATCCGGCCCTCGAGCGTGTCCGGCATCGGCGAGCGCCCCGAGTGCCCGGCGATCCCGTCGACGACGTCGCCGCAGAGGTTCAGCGCCCGGCCGCCGACCTCGCGGACGGCGCTCGGGGCGTCCTCGAGCACCGTGACGATCCGGACGGAGTGCTCCCAGTGGTGGAAGTGGCGGCCGTGCGGACGCAGGCAGGCGTCGAGCGCCTCCTCGCCGATGTGGCCGAAGGGCGCGTGGCCGAGGTCGTGGGCCAGGCCGATCGCCTCGACGAGGTCCTCGTTGAGGTCGAGCGCGCGCGCCACGGTCCGCGCGATCCCCGTGACCTCGAGCGTGTGGGTCAGCCGCGTGCGGTAGTGGTCGCCCTCCGGCGCGAGGAAGACCTGGGTCTTGTGCTTCAGGCGGCGGAACGCCTTGGAGTGCACGACGCGGTCGCGGTCGCGCTGCAGCGGCGTGCGGAGCGGGTCGTCGCGCTCGTCGGCGGCGCGGTCCGCGGGCCACGTGCGGGCGGCACCCGGGGCGAGGAACGATTCCTCGAAGGCGCGCCGCCGGGCGTGCGGATCACCGAGGCGGGACGTCGGTGCGGGGACGGCGGCGGACATGCCCGTCGATTGTCGCAGGGGCGGCTGTCGGGACCGGGGCGGCCGTCACTCGTCGCGCGGACGCAGGTCGACGCCGAGGTGGTGGACGGCCAGCCCCTCGATCGCGCGGTGGATCTGTCGGGCCGGCCGTGCGTCGATCCGCGGGGCCTCGGACAGCGGCACGCCGAGCGCGTCGACCATCGCGCCGAGCGCCGTGGCGTCGATCCCTGGGGCCCCGCCCTGGTGGCTGGCGCACACCACGCCGCCGGCCTGGGCGTCGAAGGCGACGAGGCCCTCCGTCGCGCCGCAGCGAACGCAGGCGCCGAGCGCCGGCTGCAGGCCCAGGGCGTAGAGCAGCTTGAGCCGGAAGGCGAGCTGCAGGCCCTCGTGGGCGGCGTCCGGTCGGGCGTCGAGGAGGGCCAGGAGCGTGCGCAGGAGCCCGAAGACCCGCTCGGCCGGCTCGTCCTCCGCGGCGGTGCGGTCCACGACGTGGCAGGCCCGCTGGGCGTGGGTCAGCGCGGCGTGACTCGTGAGGATCCGGTGGTGGACCGCGACCGTGTCCGCCCCGACGACGGTGTGCAGGTCGCTGCGGCCCTTGAGCAGGTCGAGCCGGACCACGGAGAGGGGCTCCAGCCGCCCGCCGAGCTTGCTCTTCGGCTTGCGCGCACCGCGGGCGACGGCCCCTATGCGGCCGTGCTCGGGCGTGATCGCGTGGAGGATGCGGTCCGCCTCGCCGTACCGCATGGAGCGCAGCACGACGGCCTCCGTGCTGACGCGACTGCCGCTCACCGCACTACTATACTTTCTGAAGTACACGGTCCTTCGGCCGGCTGCACAGAGGCCCGAGGACGACACCCCCATCCTGGGTACTTGGTCACGTCATGAGTTCGATCACGGTCTACACCACGAACGCCTGCCCCTACTGCGTCCGCGCCAAGGCGCTCTTGGACAAGCGGGGCCTGCCCTACGAGGAGATCAACCTCGGCCGCGACCCGGAGACGCGCGCGGAGCTCGCGCAGAAGACGGGCATGATGACGTTCCCGCAGATCCTGATCGACGAGCAGCTCGTCGGCGGGTTCGACGAGCTGAACGCGGCGGACCGCTCCGGCCGCCTCTCCGAGCTCGTCGGCGCCTAGCGCCTCCCGGGCGGGGCGGCCCCGGCCGTCCCCCGCCCCGCGGCCGCCTCAGCGCGGCCGGGCGACCGCTCGCCGGGCCCTCGGGCGCGGTTGGCAGCGGTCGCAGCTGTAGGTCCCTCGTCCCGCGACGACGCGCTTGGTCACGGGCGTGCCGCACTCCGGGCACGGCAGCCCGGCGCGTCGGTGGACGCTGAAGTCGTTCTGGAACCAGCCCTCCACGCCGTCGACGTGGCGGAAGTCGTCGATCGTGGCCCCGCCCGAGGCGATCCCCGCCCGCAGCGACAGCCGCACGCCTTCGACGAGCGCCGCGCACTGCGGCCCCGTGAGCTGGCCCCCGGGGCGCTGGGGGTGCACGCGGGCGTGGAACAGCGCTTCGTCGGCGTAGATGTTCCCGACGCCCGCGACCACCCCCTGGTCGAGCAGCAACGCCTTGATGGGCGCGCGGCGCCCGCGGATCGCGGCCCGCAGCGCCGGGCCGTCGAAGTCGGGGCCGAGCGGCTCGGGGCCCAGGCGCGCGTCGAGGTACGCGTCGGCCTCGCGGTCGTCCGCGAAGAACCGGCCCGTGCCGAACCGGCGCGGGTCGCAGAAGCGCACGACCGTGTCGTCGTCGAGCACGAGCACCACGCGCTGGTAGGGCACGTCGGGATCGGCGCCGACCAGCAGCGTGCCGGTCATCCGCAGGTGCAGCAGCAGCGTGCCCGCGTCCGTGCGCCAGACCATGTGCTTGCCCCGGCGCTCCAGGCGCTCCACCCGCCGGCCGGTCAGCGTGGTCTCCGTCGCCGCAGCGTCGTCGGGGACGCACCACCGGGGGTCGAGGATCTCGACCCCCATGAGCGTGCGCCCTTCGAGGTGCGGCGCGAGCTGACGGGTGATCGTCTCGACCTCGGGCAGTTCCGGCATCCCCTTCGACGGTACGCGACGGCGCGCGTCGCCCGCTGCGGGGCGGTCGGTCGGCGGGGCCGGCGGGTGCCGCCCGGCCGTGTCGCGCCGTGTCGCGGTCAGCCGTGCTGGGCGCGCGGGTGGGCGTCGCGGTAGACGTCCTGAAGGCGCTGCGCGGAGAGGTGCGTGTACATCTGCGTCGTCGCGATGTCGGCGTGGCCGAGCATCTCCTGCAGCGTGCGCAGGTCGCAGCCGCCGGCCAGCAGGTGCGTCGCGAAGCTGTGGCGCAGCGTGTGTGGGCTCATGCGGTCGTCCAGGCCGGCCGTCTTGGCGTGGCGCTGGACGATCTTGTAGAGGCCCTGGCGGCTCAGACGCCCGCCGCGGGCGTTGACGAACAGCGCCCGCTCGCTGCCGCCGCCCACCATGGTGCCGCGGGCGTCCCGCAGATACCGCACGAGGGCGTCGATCGCGCGCCGGCCCACGGGGACCATCCGCTCCTTGCTGCCCTTGCCGCGGGCCCGGAGCATGTGGTCCTCGAGGTCGACGTCGCCCACGTCGAGGCCGGTCGCCTCGCTCGCGCGCAGTCCACAGGCGTACATGAGCTCGAGGATCGCGCGGTCGCGCAGGGTGATCGGCTCGGCGTCGCCGTCGCGCCCGGGCATGGCCAGGAGCTTGGCGACCTCGGCCCGGGTCAGGACCTTCGGCAGCTGCTCGCGCTTGCGGGGGCCGCGCACGTCGGCGGTGGGGTCCGCGTCGAGCAGGCCCTCGCGGCGCACGTGGCGGTAGAAGGAGCGCAGGCAGGCCGCCTTGCGCTGGATCGTCGCCGCCGCCGCTGGGCGCTTCGGGCTGCCGTCCGCGGCGACACCCCCGGAGGCGAGGCCGTCCAGGAACGCCGTGATGTCGTCGCCCGTGGCCTCGAGCACGCCGCGCCCCCGGCCCTCCATGAAGGCGAGGAACTGCCCGAGGTCGGAGCGGTACGCGTCGAGCGTGTTGCGCGAGAGCCCCCGCTCGAACTCGAGGTACGCCAGGAAGTCGAGCACCAGCCCGGAGGCGGTACGGGGCGGTGCGGTCGCGGCGAGTGGCTGCATGGACGGGAGGCGGATTGCGCGGCGGCCGGGCGGTCCCTGCGCGGTGCAAGGGGGCGTGCGCCGTCTGCAACGGACGGTGCGCGAGACCGCGTCGGGGTCACACGAGGGTCACGTGACGGTCACCCGACGGCTACATCGGGCATCTCCCCTGCTCCTAGCGTGCTTCTCGTGGCCCTTCGGGTCGCGTCGACTCCCCGCTCTCCCTCTTCCCGAGGAGCACCGTGGCCCCCGCTCAGCTCACCGTCGCCCCGCAGTTCGCGCCGGCCGTCGTCGCCGCCCCGCCGGCCGACCGGCCGGCCCCGCGCGTGATCGCGCACCGCGGCCAGTCGTCGCTCGCGCCGGAGAACACCTTGGCCGCCATCGCCGCGGCGTCGAGCGCCGACCTCGTCGAGATCGACGTCGACACGAGCGCCGACGGCGTGCCCTACGTGCTGCACGACGCGACGCTCGACCGCACGACGGACGGCACCGGCGCGCTGCGCGAGCACGTGTCCCACCACGTCGACGGCCTGGACGCGGGCTCGTGGTTCTCCCCCGCCTTCGCCGGTCAGCGCGTGCCGCGGCTGACCGCAGCGCTGCGTCTGTCGGCCGCCCGCGGCGCCCGCCTGCTGCTCGAGGTCAAGCGCCCGCAGACGCGCGCGGCGGTCGCCCGCTACGTCGCCGAGCTGCGCGAGGCCGGGATGCTCGACCGGACCGTGCTGCAGAGCTTCGACGAGGACACGCTCATCCACGCCCGGGACCTGGCCCCGGAGCTGCGCCTCGCCCTCCTGCGCCGCACCCTCGACGCCGACCCGGTGGCGGTCGCCCGCGAGCTGGGCGTCGTGGCCTACAACCCGGACTGGGACGCCCTGGCGCCCCGGCCGGACGTCGTCGGCGACCTGCAGGCCGCGGGACTGGCCGTCGTCCCGTGGACCGTCGACGATCCCGCCGCCTGGACCACGATGCGCGCTGCCGGCGTGGACGGGATCATCACGAACCGCGCGGGCGAGCTGGCCCGCTGGAACGCGGCCGTGGCGACGAGCTCCGCCGCGCCGACGCTCGTGCCGGACGCGGGCCTCGGCCCCGCCGCCGTGCGGGTGGCCGCCGCGGCCTGACCGACCTCGCGCGGGTCCGGCCGCACCCCGGCCGCGAGACCCCGCGCGGGACGCGGCCGCCGCCTGACCGCGACCCCGTGCCGCGATCCCGGCCGCCGTCTGACGGACCCCGGGGTCAGGCGCCCGGCAGGCCGTTGGCCTTGGCCCACAGCAGGGCGATGAGGGTCTTCGCGTCCGACACGGCCGCGATCGCGCCGTCGAGGTCGTCAACGGGCCAGCGGACGAGCTCGATCCGCTCGTCCTCGCCGCTGTCGGCCTCCTCCTTCGAGAGACCGTGGGCGCAGAACAGGTGCACCGTCTCCGAGAGGATGCCGACGGAGGGCTGGAACCGGACGATCGGCTGCCAGTGCTCCGCCGCGAACCCGACCTCCTCGGCCAGCTCGCGCTTCGCGGTGTCCAGCGGCTCCTCGCCGTCCTTGTCGAGCCGACCGGCGGGGATCTCGAGGCTGTCGGGGTCGCCGATCGCCTCGCGCGGCTGACGGGTGAGGATCAGATGGGTGCCGTCGTGGACGAGCATCCCCACCGCGCCCGTGGTCCGCACGATCTCGCGCCCCACCTCGGCGCCGTCGGCGAAGCGGAACCGATCCTCGACGAGCGTCACGACCCGTCCCTCGTGGAGGACCTCACCGCCGATCCGCTCGAAGGTGCGTTGCTCGTGGGTGCTCGACGGCTCGGTCATGGAACTCCTCCTGCGGGGGCGGTGCGGACTCCCCGGCACCCTTGCAGACGGCGGGCGGGGGCGGCCGCCGCGGGGGTCAGCCGGCGGGGGTCGCCGCGCCGTGGGCCTCGACGAGGGCCAGCACCAGGTCGAGCGTGGACTCGAGCGCCGACGCCGCGATCCGCTCCCCCGGCTCGTGGGCGGCCTCGTTGCCGCCCGCCAGGTTCACGGTGGCGACGCCACGGGCGTTGAGGACGTTCGCGTCGCTCCCGCCGCCGTCGGCGAACGGCCGCGGTCCCACGCCGATGCGCGCGAGCGCGTCGTGCGCGAGAGCCAGCGCCTCCGCGGCCGGGGCGTGCCGGTAGGGCGAGAACCGGCGCTCCAGGATCAGGTCCAGGTCGACGGACTCGCCGTCGACGTGTGCGGCGTCGTGCAGCAGCGCCTCGACGTCGCCGACCAGGGCCGTCAGGACGTCCTCGTCCAGCGCCCGGATCTCGCCGAGGACGAGTGCGACGTCGGGGACGACGTTCGTCACGGGCGTGCCGCCCGTCATGTGCCCCACGTTCACCGTCGCCCCCCCGCCCACGCGCCCCTGCGGCAGGGCGACGACGCCCCGCGCGGCGGCGCGCACCGCGCTGCGGCCGTGCTCCGGCGCGATCCCGGCGTGGGCGGCCCGGCCGCGGTAGTGGGCCTCGAACCGGACGTGCCCGGGCGCCGCCATGACGATCCCGCCGAGCGGCGACGGGTGGTCGATCACGAACCCGACGCGCGAGGTGAGCGCCGCGGTGTCGACGGCCTGGGCGCCCTGCAGCTGCGTCTCCTCGGCCACGGTGAACAGCAGCTCGACGTCCGTCGCCGGCGGATGACCGGCGAGGCGCTCGGCGAGCACGAGCAGCGCGGCCACCGTGGCCTTGTTGTCCGCGCCCAGGACCCCGCCCAGCGCGTCACGCCACACCCCGTCGGACAGCTCGGGGGCGATGCGGCCCGCGACCGGGACGGTGTCGAGGTGCGCGCACAGCAGGACGGACGGCGCGCCGTGCGCCGTGGACGGCCGCCCGGGGATCCGGCAGAGCAGGTTGCCCGCGTCGCCTCCCACGGCGTCGGCGGCGTCGTCCTCCGTCACCGACAGCCCGGCGCCGCGCAGGACGCCGGTCACGAGGTCGGCGCAGGCGCGTTCACGGCCCGTGGGGCTCGGGGCGGCGCAGAGGCGCGAGAACAGCTCGGCGAGCCGCTCGCGCTCCGCGGCGCTCGTGCCCCCGTCCTCGTCGCCGAAGAGCTGCGCGGCGATCACGGGCGGGGGTGCGTCACGAGCGCACGCATCCGGGTGGTGCGGCTCAGCGCACGACGACGCCGTCGACCGGCGCCGTCTCGGCGGCCGACGCCTGGCGGTCCAGCGCGCGACGGTGCGCGGTGGAGACGAAGCCCTGGAAGATCGGCGAGGGACGCTCGGGGCGGCTCTTGAACTCCGGGTGCGCCTGCGCCGCGACGAAGAACGGGTGCTCCGGCAGCTCGATCGCCTCGACGAGGCGGCCGTCCGGCGACGTGCCCCCGACGACGAGGCCCGCGCCCTCGAGCTTCTTGCGCAGCGTGATCGACACCTCGTAGCGGTGGCGGTGCCGCTCGTAGACCGTCTCCTCCGCGTACATCTCGCGGATCCGCGTGCCGGGCTGCAGCTTGATCGGGTCGGCACCCAGGCGCATCGTGCCACCGAGGTCGCGGACCTCCTTCTGCTCCGGCAGGAGGTCGATGACGGGCCACTCCGTCTCCGCGTCGAACTCCGTGGAGTTCGCACCCGGCATGCCGGCCACGTGGCGGGCGAACTCGGCCACCGCGATCTGCATGCCCAGGCAGATGCCCAGGTACGGGATGCGCTGCTCGCGAGCGACCTTGCAGGCGAGGATCTTGCCCTCGATGCCGCGGCCGCCGAAGCCGCCGGGGACGAGGATGCCGTCGGCGCCGGCGAGGCGGTCGATCGCGGCCTGCTCCGTCTCGAGGTGCTCCGAGTCGACCCAGTCGATCTCGATCGCGGTGCCGTCCCACGCGCCGGCGTGCTTCAGCGCCTCGACGACGGACTTGTAGGCGTCCTCGAGCTTGACGTACTTGCCGACGACGGCGATGCGGGTGCGGTCGGTGGCGGCGTGCACACGGCGGACGACCTCCTCCCAGGCGCTCGTGTCGGGCGCGGGGGCGTCGATGCCGAAGTGGTCCAGGACCCGCTCGTCGACGTGCTCCTCGCGGTACCAGAGCGGGATCTCGTAGACGTCGTTCACGTCCTTGCCCGAGATGACCATGTCGTCGGGCAGCGCGGTGCCCAGGGCGATCTTCGAGCGGATGTCCTTCGAGAGGACGGCCTCGGAGCGGCAGATGAGCATGTCCGGCTGCAGACCGATGCGGCGCAGCTCGTTCACGGAGTGCTGTGTGGGCTTCGTCTTCAGCTCACCCGCGTGCTTGATGTACGGCACCAGCGTGAGGTGGATGTACATGCAGTTGCGGCGGCCGACGTCGACCGGGAACTGGCGGATGGCCTCGAGGAACGGCAGCGACTCGATGTCGCCGACGGTGCCGCCGATCTCGCAGATCACGACGTCGACGTCGGAGCTCTCGCCCGCGAGCTTGATCCGGTTCTTGATCTCGTTCGTGATGTGCGGGACGACCTGGACGGTGCCGCCCAGGTAGTCACCGCGACGCTCGCGCCGGATGACCGTGTCGTAGATGCCGCCCGTGGTGACGTTGGACGCCTTCGAGGTGTTCGTGTTCGTGAACCGCTCGTAGTGGCCGAGGTCGAGGTCCGTCTCGGCCCCGTCCTCCGTCACGAAGACCTCGCCGTGCTGGTACGGCGACATCGTGCCGGGGTCGACGTTGATGTACGGGTCGAGCTTCTGCAGCGACACCGTCAGGCCGCGGGCGACGAGCAGCCGGCCGATCGAGGCGGCGGCGATGCCCTTGCCGAGCGAGGAGACGACACCACCCGTGACGAACACGTACTTGGTCGGGGAACGGTCTGGCACGGCGGGATCCTCACCTGAAGTCTGCGGGAAGCGGGCACCGCGAGGCGCGGGCGCGGCGGACGCCAGACCCCTCACAGGCCGACGTCAACGGTAGCGGGTACCCCGGACGCGCTCCGTGCAGACCGGCACCCTCGCGGGGCGATCGCACCCGACCCGCGTGCCGGCTCGCGCGGGCGCGGACGCGCGCCGCGCGCGAGGCCCGTGGTGACGGGACGGGGCGGTCGACCTGCGACCATGGAGGTGGTCGTTCCCGGCCGCGACCGGGGCGTCCACGACCGTCCACCTCCGAGCCTGGAGATCTGGCAGACCCATGTCGGACAGCACGAATCCCACCCCCACCACGCCGGCCGTCGAGGTCAAGGGCGAGCAGGACTGGCAGCAGGAGCTGACGCCCGAGCAGTACGCCGTGCTGCGTCAGTGCGGCACGGAGCCGGCGTTCTCCGGCAAGTACTGGGACACGAAGGACGACGGCACGTACCGCTGCGCCGCGTGCGGCAACGAGCTCTTCGCGAGCGACACGAAGTTCGACTCCGGCACGGGCTGGCCGAGCTTCACGGATCCGGTCATGGCGGAGAACGTGAGCCTCCACGAGGATCGCGCCTACGGGATGGTCCGCATCGAGTGCAAGTGCGCCAAGTGCGGCGGCCACCTCGGCCACGTCTTCCCCGACGGCCCCGGTCCCGGCGGCCAGCGCTGGTGCATCAACTCCGCCGCGCTGGACCTCGACACGCAGGCCGCCCCGAAGGGCTGAGCCCCGCTCCGGCGCGCCGCCCGGTCGGCGCGCCGTACGCCGCACACCGTAGGCTCTCGCCCCGTGAGTCCCGTGCGTGTGTCTCCCGGGGGCTCCGCGCGCCCGCGCGGAGCCCTCTTCCCCCTCGTCCGTCGCCTCCTGGCCGTCGCTCTCGCGACGGCCTGGTGCGGACTCGTCGTCGCCTTGGCCGTCCCGCACGCCCGAGCGCACGACGCGCCCATGCCGGGGTCGGCCCGCCACGGCCTGCTCGTCGCCGAGCCGTGGGCGATGCAGCACTGGGCGCCGTTCGACGAGGACGAGCTCGCCCGGGAGCTGCGGCTCGCCCCCGGCCAGCTCGAGGCCTTCCTCTACAACGACCACCACACGATCGCCCAGCTCGCGCGGGACCGCGGAGTGGGCGTCGAGACGCTCGTCCGGCGTCTCACGGCGTGGGCCGCCGACGCGCCCCGCGCGCGGCGGATCGAGATGGAGCGCCGCACGCGGCTGATGCTCGTGAGCGGGCACCTCGCCCAGCACGTGCTGTTCCACGTCTTCCACGGCGCCGGTGTCGAGTCGATCGTCATCCGGACGTCCGGCGTGCGGCGGGGGCACTACGACGCCCTGCGGACCCGGGGCTGGAGTGCCCACAGGATCGTGACCCGCGTCCGGGCGGACCCGGCCGCCGTGCTCGCGGCCGTCGGCCTCCGGATCGAGGAGAACCGGGTCGCCGGCGTCGCGACGCTCTCGACGCCCGCGACCCAGGCCGCGCGCCTCGCCGAGCGCCAGTCGCGGCTGCTGCCCTGCTGGTTCTCGCGCCCGCGCCAGGTGCTGGACGATGCCGCTCCCTACGGCCGCATGTACCTGCGTCACCGACCGGGCCACACGAGCACCGACGTCCCGGTGACCCGCGCGCGTCAGGCGGCGGAGGACCGCCGCATCGCGCGCGGCCTCCGGGGCCGACCGGCGAGCTGCTGGAGCCTGCCGGCCCGGTTCCGCGGCGACCCGGGCGCCCCGCTGTCCCGTCGCACGCTGCGTCGCCTCGGGGGCGTGCCCACCGGCTTCCACGGGCGGACGAACGACGGCGGCGCGCACCACCACCACGACATGTAGTGCCGCCCCCGCGGGACGGCCAGGCGAGCCCGGCGCGGGTAGCGGCCCGCCGGGACGGCGGTTCCCGTGCGTCGCGGCGACGCCGAGCCCCTGAGCCCGCTCAGGCCGCGCTGCGGAGCTCCTCCGCGTGGCGGCGGGCGCCCTCGTCGCCGTCCTCGCCACCCAGCATCCGGACGAGCTCGCCGACGACCTCCGGGTCGTCCAGGCGGCGCACGACCGTGCGGGCCGGCTCGCGGTCCGTGTCCTTCTCGATCGCGAAGTGGCGGTCGGCCAGCGCAGCGATCTGCGGAAGGTGGGTGATGCAGAGGACCTGGCCGTCCTGGCCCAGGGTCCGCAGCTGCTCCCCGACGGCCCGGCCCGTCTGACCGCCGACGCCGGCGTCGATCTCGTCGAAGACCTGGGTGGCCTCCGTGCCCGAGCCCGCGACGGCCAGCAGCGCCAGCATCACGCGGGAGAGCTCGCCGCCCGAGGCGGCGTCACGCACCGGGGCGGCCGGCACACCCGGGTTCGGCGCCAGGATGAACTCGCAGTGGTCGGCGCCGGTGGGCCCGGGCTCCCGCGCCTCGAGACGCACCTCGAGCCGTGCCGCGGGCATCGCCAGGTTCGCCAGGCGCTCCACCACGGCCTTGGCCAGGGCGGGCGCGGCCTTCGCGCGCGTCTTCGTGAGCTGCCCGGCGAGCTTCTCCCGACGGGCGGCGGCCTCGGCCATGTCGGCCTGCGCCGCGGCGGTCGCGCCCTCGACGTCCTCGAGCTCGGCCAGCCGGTGCCGGCAGTGCTCGGCGTGGTCGAGGACCGCGGCGACGGAGCCGCCGTGCTTGCGCTCGAGCCGCGAGATCGCCTGCAGCCGCTCCTCGATGCGCTCGAGCTCGGCGGGGTCGGCGTCGAGGCGCTCGAGGTGGCGGGCCAGCTCGGCCGCGAGATCGTCGGCCTCGATCCGCAGGGAGCTCATCCGCGCGGCGAGCACGTCGAGCTCCGGGTCGACCCCGGCGACGGCGTCGAGCGCGCCCTCCCCCGCGGCCAGGCCCGCGCCGGCGCCGCCGTCGTCGGAGCCCACGGCCTGGCTGGCCACGAACGCCGCACCACGCAGCGCCTCCACGTGCCGGAGCCGCTCGCGGGCGGCCATGAGCTCCTCCTGCTCCTCCACGGCCGGATCGACCTCGTCGATCTCCTGCAGCTCGAAGCGCAGGAGGTCGAGCTCGCGCTCGCGGGCACCGGCGGCCTCGCGCAGCTCGTCGAGCCGGCGGCGGGCGTCGCGCTCGGCCGCGTGGGCGGAGGCGTGCGCGTCTCGACGGTCGAGGTGACCGGCCTTCTGCGCCTCGCAGAACCCGTCGAGCAGGCCGAGCTGCGCCGCCGGGGAGAGCAGGCGACGCGCCTCGTGCTGGCCGTGGAAGGCCAGGAGCACGGCGCCGACCTCGCGCAGGTCCGCGGCGGTGGCGGAGCGGCCGCCGACGAACGCGCGTGAGCGGCCCTCGGCGGTCACCTTGCGCGCCAGGACGAGCTCCTCGGCGTCCGCGGGCAGGCGCTCGGCGATCTCGGCCGGGAGGCCCTCCGGGATGGAGAAGACCCCTTCGACCCACGCCTCCGGGGCGCCGGGGCGCACGATGCCCGTCCGCGGCTTCGCGCCCAGCAGCAGGTCCAGGGCGTGGGCCAGCACGGTCTTGCCCGCACCGGTCTCGCCCGTGACGACGTTCAGTCCGGGGACCAGGTCCAGCTCCGCCCGTTCGATGAGGAGGAGGTTCTCGACGCGCAGCTCGAGGAGCACGAACACAGGTTCGCACCGCCCGCGGACGGATCGCCGGGCGGGGTCGTACCGGAGCAGGACCGGCACGGTTCGCGCGCACGCCGTAGCCGGGACGGCACGACCGTCGCGGGGCGTGGGGAGCCGCGGCGTGCCGCGGCGGGGACCGGGTCCGCCGCCCCCGGGCCCAGCGCGGCCCCGGGCGGGCCTCAGCCCGCGAGGCGGCCGAACTTCTCCCGCAGGCGGCGGTAGAAGCTCGCGCCGGCCTCCTGGGCCAGCAGCGCGGCCTCGCGGCGGAAGTGGACGCGCAGCGAGGCGCCGGCGGGGAGCTCGCCCCGCGGGCGACCGTCGACGCCGAGCTCCACGGGGTCCGTCGAGCCGTTGTGGACCTCGAGCTCCCCGTCGGGCGAGACGACGAGCGCGCGCGCCGAGAGGGTGTGCGGGGCGATGAACGAGACCGCGAAGCCCTCGACGCCCCAGGCGAGCACCGGTCCGCCGTTGGCGAGGTTGTAGCCCGTGGATCCCGCCGGGGTCGCGACCACCAGGCCGTCGCAGCGCACGTGGCCCGCGTTCTCCCCGTCGATCCGGTAGCGCAGGGAGGCCACGCGGTCGCCGGAGCGGCGGTTCACGCTCACGTCGTTGATCGCGGAGTACGAGGCGCCGTCGGGCAACGTGATCTCGAGCGCCGGCAGGCCGAGGACCTCGAAGTCGCCGGCGAACGCACGGCGCAGACCCGCCTCCTGGTCCTCCGGGTCGACGGTGGCGAGGAACCCGATCTCGCCCAGGTTCACCGCGTAGACGGGCACGCCCGTCCAGATCTGCCGGCGCAGGCCCTTGAGGATCGTGCCGTCGCCGCCGAGGACGATGCAGACGTCGCAGTCGCTCTTGTAGCGATCGGAGACCACGATGCCGTCGCGCGAGCGCACGTCGTGCTTCCCCGCCTCCTCGGCGTCGAAGTGCAGCTCCGTCCCCGTCTCGCCCGCGACCTTGAGGAGCGCCCGGAGGGCGTCGGCCGACTGGGCCGGGCGGCCGTGGGTGAGCACCGCGGCGGTACGCGCCCGGCGGTCCCCGCCGCTCATGCCTGCTCCTCCGGCTCGGCGGCGAGCGCGAGGGCGTCGAGATCGTCGACGCCCACCCGCCCGGCCTCGGCCAGGTGCAGGAACGTCTCGCGGTTGCCCTTCGGGCCGGGCAGGCCCGAGCTCGCGGCGGCGATGACCGACCACCCGACGTCCCGCGCGGCGCCGGCGACGGTGCGGACGGCCTCGCGCCGCAGGGACGCCTCGCGGACCACGCCGCCGCGTCCCACGCGGCCCTTGCCGAGCTCGAACTGCGGCTTGACCATGAGCAGCGCGTCGAACTCGGGGGCGACGACGCCCGCAAGCGCCGGCAGCAGCTTCGTGAGGGAGATGAAGGAGACGTCGGCCACGACGAGGTCGGGCGCGAAGGGCAGCAGGTCGGGCGTGAGCTCGCGGGCGTTCTGGCGCTCGATCACGGTGACGCGCTCGTCGTTGCGGACGGACCACGCGAGCTCGCCGTACGCGACGTCCACGGCGGCGACCGCCACGGCACCGCGTTGCAGCAGGCAGTCCGTGAACCCGCCCGTCGACGCGCCGATGTCGAGGCCGTGGCGGCCCGTGACGTCGATGCCGAGGCCGTCCAGCGCGTTCTCGAGCTTCGTGCCGCCGCGCGAGACGTACTTCGCGGCCTGGGCGGTCTGCACCTCGACGTCGCCGTCGACCTGCAGCCCGGGCTTGAGCGGCCGGGCGTGCGGGTTGGCCCCCGGTCCGCCGAGCTGCACGGCGCCCGCGAGCACCGCGGCGGCGGCCGCCGAGCGCGACGGGTAGAGCCCGCGCTGGTGCAGGAGCGTGTCGAGGCGGACCTTGGTCATGCGGGCCACACCGTACCGACTGGGCCCGGCCCGGCCCGCCGAGGCGCGCCGGGGGCGCCTCGTGCAGGCGCCCCTACGGCCGCGGGTGGCGGGCTAGGCGCGGACGGGCAGATCGACGCCGAGCGCGGCGCCGATGCGGCCGGCGACGTCCTTGCCCGTGTAGCCGACCTCGGCGTGCAGGAGATTGGGCGCGCCGTGGGTGACGTAGCGGTCGGGCATGCCGACGCGCAGGATCCGGCAGGCACCCCAGTCCACGCCGTGCTCCTCGCCGGCCTCCCAGACCGCGGAGCCGAAGCCGCCCTGCAGCACGCCTTCCTCGACGGTGACCAGCAGCTCGTGGTGCGCCGCCAGATCGCGGACGAGCTCCACGTCGATCGGCTTGGCGTAGCGGGCGTCGGCGACGGTCGCCTCGATGCCCGACTCGTGCAGAAGCGCGGCGGCCTCGAGGCCGATCCCGACGCCGGAGCCGTAGCCCAGGATCGCGACGCGGTCGCCCTGGCGCAGGACCTCGCCGCGGCCGATCGGGAGCACGGAGGCGGCACCTGGCAGCGGCACGCCCTGGCCCTCGCCGCGCGGGTAGCGCAGGGCAAAGGGGCCGGGGTGGTCGATGCCGGTGTGCAGCAGGTGCACGAGCTGCGCCTCGTCGCGGGGCGCCGCCAGCACGATGTTGGGCAGGTGCCGCAGGTAGGCGATGTCGAAGACGCCGTGGTGCGTCGGGCCGTCGTCGCCGACGAGGCCGGCGCGGTCCATCGCGAGGACGACATCAAGCCCTTGCAGGCAGACGTCGTGGACGATCTGGTCGTACGCCCGCTGGAGGAACGTGGAGTAGATCGCCGCGACCGGCTTCAGGCCCTCGAGGGCAAGACCGGACGCGAACAGCAGCGCCTGCTGCTCGGCGATCCCGACGTCGAAGTAGTGCTCGGGCTCCGCGACCTGCAGGAGGTTCAGGCCCGTCCCGGTGTTCATCGCGGCCGTGATGCCGACGACGCGGCGGTCGCGGCGGACCTCCTCGATCATCCGCTCGCCGAAGACCTGGGTGTAGGCCGGCGGCTTCGGCGGCGCGTCGGGGTCGACGGCGACCTTCGGCGCGGGCGCGCGGGCGACGATGGAGCCGGGCTTGGCGGCGTGCCACTTCTCCATGCCCTCCAGCCCGCCCTCCTCGGCGGGCGCGAAGCCCTTGCCCTTGATCGTCTTGACGTGGACGACGACGGGCCGGTCGGCCTTGAACGCCTGGCGCAGCGCGGTGCGCAGGTCCGCGACGTCGTGGCCGTCGACGACGCCGACGTAGGCCCAGTCCAGCGACTCCCAGAGCTCGCCCTGGGCGTTCAGGAGCTTCATGGAGCCCTTGATCGTCGGGCCGACGCGCTCGACGAGGCCGCCGAGGCCGGCGGGGAGGTCCGTGAGGCGCTCCTCGACCTTCTCGCGGCCGTGCCAGAGCTTGGGGTGCAGGCGGACGCCCTGGAAGTAGCGGGAGAGCGCGCCGACGTTCGGCGAGATCGACATCCCGTTGTCGTTCAGGATCACCACGAGCGGGGTGCCGAGGCCGCCGGCCTGGTGGGCGGCCTCGAAGGCGACGCCACCCGTCATGGAGCCGTCGCCGATGACCGCGACGACCTTGCCGGGCTTCTCCGCGCCGTCCGAGTTGGCCTCGCGCAGCCGCATGCCCTCGCGCAGGCCGACGCCGTAGCCGATCGACGTGGACGCGTGGCCCGCGCCCATGATGTCGTGCTCGGACTCCTCGATGGAGCAGAACGGGGTCATCCCGCCGTACTTGCGGATCGTGGGCAGCTCGTCCCGGCGACCCGTGAGGATCTTGTGCGGGTAGGACTGGTGCCCGACGTCCCAGAGGATCTTGTCGTGGGGGGAGTCGAGCAGCGAGTGCAGCGCGACGGCGATCTCGCACGTGCCGAGGTTGGCGCCGAAGTGCCCACCGATCTCGCCGACCGTGTCGATGATGTGCTCGCGCACCTCCTGCGCGACGCGCTGCAGCTCCTCCTCGGAGAGGCCGTGCAGGTCCTGCGGGCGGTCGATGCGATCCAGCAGCCGGGTCACGGTGTCAGTTCGTCCTCGTGTGGATGAAGGCGGTGAGGGTGTGGAGATCCTCCGCCCCTGACGGTACGGCGGAACGGAGGGCCGTGGATGCGGCGTCGTGGTGGCGCGACGCCATCTCGCGCGCCCCCTCCAGACCGTACTCGGTCACGTACGTGCGCTTGCCGTGACGTTCGTCCGACCCCTGCGGCTTGCCGAGCGCCTGGTCCGTGCCCGTCACGTCGAGGATGTCGTCGACGATCTGGAAGAGCACGCCGAGGTCGGCCGCGAAGGCCCGCAGCGCGTCGGCGCGGTCGTCGTCGACCCCGGCGAGCTGCAGCACGCAGCCGACGGACGCGCCGATCAGCCGGCCCGTCTTGAGCTCGTGCAGCACGCGCAGGTCGTCCGCCGTGCGGTCGTCGTCCGCGGGCGGCTCGCCGTCGACGCCCTCGAGCGCCTTCTCCGCGGTCACGTCGAGGTACTGCCCACCGACCATGCCGTCGACGCCCGTGGCGTCGGCGAGCTCGGCGGCGGCGCGCAGCAGGCGGTTCGCAGGCAGGCCCTCGCGGGTGCCGGCCGTCAGGAGGTGGTGGAACGCCTCGGCGTAGAGCGCGTCGCCCGCCAGGATCGCGACGTCCTCGCCGTAGGCCACGTGGCACGTCGGACGGCCACGGCGCAGGTCGTCGTCGTCCATCGCGGGGAGGTCGTCGTGGATGAGCGAGTAGGTGTGGATGAGCTCGATGGCCGCCGCCAGGGGCAGGGCCGCACGCTCCTCCACGCCCAGCGCTCGCGCGGTCGCGAGGGCGAGCACCGGACGGATGCGCTTGCCGCCGGCCAGCAGGGAGTAGCGCATGGCCTCCTCCAGCCCGCCCACCGCGGGGCTGCGCGCGGGGAACCGCAGCTCGGCGAGGTAGGCGTCGACGGTCGACCGCAGGTCGTCCGGGTAGCCGGCGGGGCTCATCGGCCGCCGCTCTCGCGCACGAGGCGGTCGAAGGTGCCGCCCGCGTCCGCGGCGATCTGGGCGACCTGCTCGGCCGCGACGACCTGGTCGTCGGGCTCCGCTCCCTCGTCCGCCACCCGTCCGAGCGCGTGCTCGAGGCGGGCGATCTGGATCTGCAGGTCGCGGTCGGCGTGCGGGTCGCTCACCCCTCCAGTGTGCAGGATCGGCCCGGGGTCCGGCGGAGTCGTGATGCGTCCGGTGGACACGCCGGTGCCCCGCGGCGCCGCGAGCCCCAGGGGCTCGAGACCCGGGCGCCCGTCCTCCTCAGGAGCGGCCGAGGCCGCGCTCTTCGAGGATCGCGTTGAGGATGCCGTTGACGAACTTCGGCGCGTCGGCGTCGCAGAACGTCTTCGCGGTGTCGACGGCCTGCGAGATCGCGCCCTCGGGCGGGATCGGCTTGTCGGCCGGGACGACGTCGGGGTGCAGCATCTCGAGCAGCGCCACGCGCATGATGGAGCGCTCGAGCGGGTTGATGCGATCGATGCTCCAGCCCTTGGCGTGCTTGCCGATGAGCTCGTCGAACTCGGCCTGGTGGTCCGTCGTGGCGTGCGCCAGCGAGCGGGTGAAGAGCGCGGCGTCGCGCTCGAAGAGGTCGTGGAGCGGCCGTCCGGTCAGGTCGTGCTGGTAGACGGTGAAGACGGCTTCGCGCCGCTGGTCGCTCCTGCGGGACATGTCGTCCGCCCTACGCGCGGGACATGTAGTCGCCGGACTCCGTCTGGACCTTCACGCGGTCGCCGATGTTGACGAACAGCGGGACGCGGATCTCGGCGCCGGTCTCGAGCGTCGCCGGCTTGTCGCCGCCGCCCGACGCGGTGTCGCCACGGAGGCCGGGCTCGGTGAACGTGACCTCGAGCTCCACGGAGGAGGGCAGCTGCACGTCGGAGGGCTGATCGTCGATGAAGAGGATCTGGACCTCGTCGTTCGCGCGGACGAAGCGCAGCGCGGAGCGCACGGAGTCCAGCGGGACCTCGAGCTGCTCGTAGGACTGGGTGTCCATGAAGTGGGCGCTCGTGCCGTCCTCGTAGAGGTACTGCATGGTGCGCGCCTCGGTGTGCACCGAGCGGAACTTCTCCCCCGCGCGGAACGTCTTGTCGATGACGTTGCCGTCGCTGGCGCGGCGGAGCTTGGAACGGACGAACGCCGCGCCCTTGCCCGGCTTGACGTGCTGGGTCTCCAGGACCTTGAAGACGACGCCGTCGACCTCGATGTGATTGCCGTTCTTGAGCTGGTTCGTGGAGATCATGCGCGATCCCAGTGTACGACCGGTGGGGCTCGCGCGTCGGTCACGGCGCACGCAACGCCGCGCGTGGGGCGCCGCGGGGAGCTACTGCGCGCCGGTGAGCACGTCGACGAGCCCCGGGAACCGGTCCTCGAGGTCGTCGCGCCGGAGCGACACGTAGCGCAGCGTCCCCTCCTGGCGGGTGCGCGTGACGCCGGCCTCGCGCAGCAGCCGCAGGTGGTACGAGCCCGTCGACTTCGGCAGACCCAGGGCTTCGCCGAGCGGGCCGCAGAGCATCTCCCGGCCGTCCGCGAGCATGCGCACGATGCTCAGGCGCAGCGGATCCCCGACCGTCCGCAGGATCTGCGACAGGTCCAGCGCCTCCTTCGGCGGGTGCCGGATCGTCTCGCGGGCGGGGACGACGACGGGCGCGGCCCGAGGCGCGTCGACGGGCGGGGCGCCGGTGCTCGGGGGGACGGCCATGGCCTTATGCTACGACACCGGTTGTTCCAAGACTTTGGAACTTCGGAACCCCACCGCCGACGGACCGCACCGCCATGACCCCCGCCCCCGCCGCCCCTCGTGACCGGCGCACCCTGCCGCCGACGGCGGCCTACTGGCTCGTCGCTGCGGTCATCGGCCTGGCGCTCTTCGCGTCGGTGACGCCCTCCCCGATCTACGCGCTGTACCGCGAGGAGTGGGGGTTCTCGTCGTTCGTCCTCACCGCCGTCTTCGCCGTCTACGCGTTCGGCGTCCTGGCGGCGTTGCTCGTGGCGGGACGGATCTCGGACGACGTCGGCCGGCGCCCCGTCCTCGTCGGCGCGCTCTCCGTCCTGCTCTTCTCGACCGTCCTCTTCCTGCTCGCGACCTCCGTCGTGTGGCTCTTCGTCGCCCGCCTGCTGCAGGGGCTCGCCACCGGCGTGGCGTTGGGCTCGGCCGGGGCCGCGCTGCTGGACCTGCACCCCCGCCGCGACAGCCACGGGGCCGGGCTCGCCAACGGCATCGGCAGCTCGGTCGGCATGGGGTGCGGCGCCTTCCTGTCGTCCGTCCTCGTCCAGTACGCGCCCCTGCCGCAGCGCACGCCCTACGTCGTCCTGCTCGTCATCTTCGCGATCCTGCTGACCGGCGCGATCCTGATGCCCGAGCCCGTGACGGCGCGCCGCCGGCTCTCGTTGCGGTTCCAGAAGCCGCACGTCCCGCGCGAGATCCGGGGCGTCTTCCTGCTCTCGGCCCTCGGGGTCCTGGCGTCGTGGTCCATCGGCGGGCTCTTCATGTCGCTCGGACCGCAGCTCGCCGCGATCGAGCTGCACACGGACAACCGGGTCGCGGGCGGGATCACGCTGCTCGCGCTCAGCGGCGCCGGCGCCGTCTCGCAGATCCTGTTCCAGCGCACCGTGCCGTGGAAGCTCACGGCCGTCGGCTCCCTGTTCCTCGCCATCGGGATGGCGACCGTCGTGGGCGCGCTCTCCCTCGACTCCGCCCCCGCGTTCCTCGCTGCGACCGTGCTGACGGGGCTCGGCTGGGGCGGGGCGTACCTCGGGGCGTTGCGGTCCCTGACCGCGGTCATCCCACCGCTGCACCGGGCGGAGACGATGTCGGCCTTCTACCTCGTCGCCTACAGCTCGCTCTCCGTGCCGGCGCTCGCCGCCGGCGTCGTCGTCTCCTCCTGGGGCCTGCTGCCGACGTTCCGGGTCTTCGGCGCGCTCGTCGTGCTCATGGCCCTGGTCGTGGCGGCCGGTGCCCTCCGCACGCGGCCGGCGACGGCGCCCGGGGCCGGGGACGCCGTCCCCGCCGCGGACTGAGGCGGCGCACGACGCGGCCCGTCGGTCACACCGCGTGGCCGTCGTGCGTTCTCCCGGTGTGACCAGGACACTGCCCTTCACCAGGACGGGGCCATGACGTGGCGTTGACCGGCGACGACATCTCCCGGCTCTACGCCGCCCACGCCCCCGAGCTGCTGCGCTACTTC
The DNA here is from genome assembly GCF_000420025.1 of Patulibacter americanus DSM 16676. Taxonomy (GTDB): domain Bacteria; phylum Actinomycetota; class Thermoleophilia; order Solirubrobacterales; family Solirubrobacteraceae; genus Patulibacter; species Patulibacter americanus. Next base: position 99,507 of record NZ_ATUD01000005.1, on the reverse strand, counting down.
GCCCGGCGGACGCTGAGCCCGGAGGTGGCCGTCGACCTCGTGGCGGAGACGTTCGCTCGGGCCTTCGAGCGCCGTGCGGACCTGCACGGCGACGAGGCGCCCGGAGCAGCACGCGCGTGGCTGTTCACGGTCGCCCGGCGGCTGCTGCTCGACGGCCTCCGCCGCGGCGGCGCGGAGCAGGCGGCGGTCCGGCGCCTCGACGTCACGCGGCGCCCGCTCGACGACGACGAGTACGACCGCGTCGAACGGCTCGCGACGACCTCGCTCCTGCGTGGGCAGGTCGCCGAACGCCTCGCCACCCTGCCCGACGACCAGCGCGTCGCCCTCCGCCTGCGCGTGGTCGACGAGCACGACTACGCCACGATCGCCCGCACGCTCGGCGTGACGGAGCAGGTCGTCCGCGCCCGCGTCTCCCGCGGCCTGCGCACCCTCCGCGACCACCTCCTCCCCCAGGACACGCCCGAGCATGTCTGACCAGCACGACCTCCTCGACCTGCCGATCCTCGACGAGCTCGGCGCCGAGATGGCCCGGGCGTTCCGGGCGGCGGAGGCCGACGGGACACGCGGCGTCCGGCCCACGGGCGCGCGTCGCCGGGCAGTGCGCCGGGTCGGTCCGCCCGTCGCTGCGCTGATCACCGCCCTCGCGGTCGGCGCTGCCGTCGTCGTCGCCCCGTGGTCCGGGTCCGGTGGCCTCGGCCCGTCGGAGGCCACCGCCGCGGGCGTCCTGACCCGTGCGGCCGCCGTCGCCCGGGCCGAGGGGGCCACCCGGCTGCCCCGGGCGGAGCAGTTCGCCTACACGGACGAGCTCACGGTCCACGGCGTCTACGACGCGGTCGCCTCAGGTGCCTCCGCGCGACGGTCCGCGTTCTTCCAGCTCAAGCGGACGCGCAGGTGGCAGAGCGCCGCGCGACGTGGGGTCGCGACGCAGCGGACGCTGGACGAGACCCGCCCGGGCGCCCTGCCGCCGACGCTCACGGTGGACCCGGGCGAGCTGCGCGCCGACGGTCGCCCTCCGACGGCCACGCAGACCGTTCCGGGTGACCGGCTCGCGGACGGGAGCATCCGGACCCCGCTGGGACGCACGAAGACGTCCCTGGGCGGCGAGGAGCTGAGCCCCGCCGAGCTCCGGGACTACCCGACGCAGCCCGCCGCGATCGTGCGACGACTGCGACGGGCGACCGCCGGTCAGGGGCGCTCCCCGAACGGCGAGCTGTGGGTGGCCATCAACGACGCGCTGCGCGGCGCTCCGCTGCCCGGGCCGCTGACCGCGGGCCTCTACCGCGCGCTGGCCACGCTTCCCGGGGTGACGCTCGACGCCCCCGGCACGGATCGTCTCGGTCGCCGGGTGACCCGCCTGAGCTACCAGGAGCCCGGAACGTGGGAGCGCCAGGTTCTGCTCCTCGACGCTCGCACCTACCGGCGGCTCGGTGAGCAGACGGTCGTCGCCTCGGCGCCCGGCCCCGTCCCCCCGGGCGTGCCGCCGAAGCGGACCACCGTCGACCGCACCACCACCGTCCTGCAGGGCGACGACCCGCGGCCGGGGTTCCCCCCGGGGACCGTGCTGTACGAGACGCTCGTTCTCCGTTCCGGGGTGGCGGACCGGGTCGGGGGCCCGCTCGTCCGACGGTGAGGACGCGAACGTCCGCGGACGGGCCCGGTCGGTGGGCCCGCCCGCCGTCGGCCCGCCGGCCGGGCCCTCAGCTCACCTCGATGAGGTCCTTCGAGACGCTCGTGTAGACGTCGGTGCCGTCCTCCGTCACCGCGGCGAGGTCCTCGATGCGGACGCCGAGGCGGCCCGGGACGTAGATGCCCGGCTCGACCGTGACGATCTCGCCCGCGCGGAGGGTGCCCTGGCCGCGCGGGCTCAGGGTCGGGGCCTCGTGGACCTCGAGGCCCACGCCGTGGCCGAGGCCGTGGCCGAAGTGGTCGCCGTGACCGCCCGTCGCGATGATGCCGCGCGCGACGGCGTCGACCCCGCGGGCCTCCGCGCCGGCGCGGACCGCGGCGAGGGACTGCTTCTGGGCGTCGAGCACGAGCGCGTAGACGCCGCGGGCCTCGTCGTCGACGGTTCCGGTGGCGACGGTGCGGGTGCAGTCGGAGCAGTAGCCGTCGAGCACGCAGCCCCAGTCGACCGTGAGCAGCACGCCCGCCGGGATGACCTCGTCCCGCGGCATCGCGTGCGGCAGGGCGCCGGCCGCGCCGGCCGCGATGATGGGATCGAACGAGCTCCCGGACGCCCCGAGCTCGCGCATGCGGGTCTCGAGTCGCAGCCCGACCTCCTTCTCCGTGCGGCCGACGACGCCGCCTTCGAGGATGACCTCGACGAACGCGGCGTCGGCGAGCTCCACGGCCGCCCGGATTGCGGCGAGCTCGTCGGCGTCCTTCACGGCGCGCAGCCCGGCGACGAGCCCCTGGGCGGGCACGAGCTCCTGGCCGATCTCGACCGCGTTCTTCAGCCGGCGGTGGGCCGCGACGGTGAGCTGCGCGTCGTCGAACCCGACGCGCTTGACCCCGTGCGGGAGGTGCGCGGCGAGGCCGGCGCCGCCGAGGTCGCGGCCGCCGTCGATCCGCTGCCACGGGTCGGGGACCTGCTCCTTCGCCTGCGTGATGTACCGGAAGTCCGTGACGAAGCGGCGGATCGGCTCGCCGTCGCTGTCCTGGCCGACGATCACGACGGCGTTCGAGCCCGTGAAGCCGGTCAGCCAGCGGATGTCGTGCAGGTTCGTGACGACGAGGGCGTCGAGCTTCTTGTCCTTCAGGAGCGCCGCCAGGCGGTCGCCGCGGGTGCTGGTGTCGGTGGTGCTCATACGGGGCTGGGGGGCTCGTTTCCGATGTTGCCGTCGATCTCGTTCGTCGACGTCGTGACGTTCAGCCGGTCGTCCAGGGGATCGTGATCCTCGGACTCCGGGTCGGTGATCTGCGGGGTCTCCGGGCTCGAGAGGTTCTCCTCCGTGCGCGTGCCCGTGGCCGGGACGCGGGCGGGGGCGACCTCGAGCAGGTGCGCGTGCAGGGTGGAGAGCGCGTCGTGGTAGCCGTCGGGGCCCTTGCCCGCGACGACGTCGAGGCAGAGGCCCTCGAAGACGGAGGTGCGCCGGAACGCCTCGCGCTCGTGAACCGCCGAGAGGTGGACCTCGACCGTCGGCACCTTCGCGATCTCGAGCGCGTCGCGCAGCGCCCAGGAGTAGTGCGTCCACGCGCCGGCGTTGATGATGATGCCGTCGACCAGGCCCTCGGCCCGGTGCAGGTACTCCACGAGCGCGCCCTCGTGGTTGGTCTGGAAGAACCGGGGCGTGAGGTCGAACTCCGTCGCCCACTCGTCGATCTGCCGCTCGAGCTCGCGGAACGTGAGCCCGCCGTAGTGCTTCGGATCCCGGCGGCCGAGCTGATCGAGGTTGACGCCGTGGACCACGGCGACACGGAAGCGGCGCATCCCGTGATCCTCGCACGGCACGGACGCGGGCCGCTCGCACGCGGACGACCGCCTGGACGCACGGGGGCCCCGCACTGCGTGCGGGGCCCCTCAGCCCGCGAGCTCGGCGATGGCGCCGCGGACATCCTTCGCCGCGAGCTGCTGCCCGTAGCGCACGTCGCCCGGCTCGCGGACGACGACGAAGGGGACGGGCGCGGAGCCCAGGCGCTTCTTGTCGCGCGTCGTCGCCTCCTGGACGACGTCGACGTCGATCGCGGGGTCCATCGTCGTCGGCAGGCCGGCGTTGTTCAGGAGCGCCGCGACCTGGTCCCGCAGCGCGTCCTGGCCCGAGAGGCGCAGCGCGGCCAGCAGGCCCAGGCCGACGGCCTCGCCGTGGCGGTAGCGGCGGTAGTCCGTCACCGTCTCGATCGCGTGACCGACGGTGTGGCCGAGGTTCAGGACCTGGCGCCGGCCGCCGTCGCGCTCGTCGTCCGCGACGACCTGCAGCTTCGTGCGGGCGCAGCGCATGACGGTCAGCGGGTCGACGGGTGCGCCCGAGGCGACGTGCTCCCAGAGCGCGCCGCCGGCGATGAGCGCCGTCTTGACGACCTCGGCGTAGCCCGCGGCGAGCTCCTCGCGGGGCAGCGTCTCGAGCACGTCGGGGTCGACCATCACCGCGGCGGGCTGGTGGTAGGCGCCGACGTAGTTCTTCGCGGAGGGCAGGTCGACGCCGGTCTTGCCGCCGTAGGCCGAGTCGACCTGGGCGACGAGCGTCGTGGGCACCTGCACGACGGGGATTCCGCGCTGGAACGTCGAGGCGACGAAGCCCGCCAGGTCGCCCACGACCCCGCCGCCGACCGCGACGACGTGGTCCGCCCGCGTCGCGCCCTGGGCGATCAGGGCGCCCCACACGCGCTCGCAGGTGGCGAGCGTCTTGTGCTCCTCGCCCGGGGGGAACTCGATCAGTCCCGCCAGTCCGGGCAGGCGGCCGGCGTGGTGCTCGGCGACGTGCTCGTCCGTGATCGCGATCCGCCGCGAGCTGTCGGGCAGCGGCCACGGCGGCAGGTCGCGGAGCAGCCCGGGCCGGAACCAGACGGGGTAGCCGCCCGAGTCCGTGTGGGCCCACAGCAGCTGCGCGCCGCGAGCGTCGCGGGCGGACCGGATGACGGGGATCGCCGGCTTGAGCAGCTGCCGGTCGACCTCGGGCAGGATCACGTCGGCGACCTGCTCGTAGATCGCCTGGCGCTCGTGGTAGCGCGCCTCGAACGCCTCCCGGTCCTTCGCGAGCGGGCGGCTCGAGCGCTTGGCCCGCCGCCACGCCGTCGGCAGGCTCACGTGCAGCAGCACGACGGTGTGCTCGCGCAGGGCCTCGCGGACCTTCTCCGAGGCGAGCGTCCCGCCGCCCAGCGAGACGACCGCGCCGTCGGCGGCGTCGAGGACCTCGAGGGTGATGCGCTCCTCGATCTCGCGGAACGCGGCCTCGCCGTGGCGGCCGAAGTACTGCGGGATCGTCATCCCGACGTCCTTCTCGATCCGCTTGTCCGTGTCGATGGTCCGGGCGCGCAGGGCGCTGGCGATCATCCGGGCGCCGGTCGTCTTGCCGGCCCCCATGAACCCGATGAGGACGATGGCGGGGGTGCGTGCCATGGGAGCGTGCGCGGTGGCCCGGCGGGCTACCGGGTCCAGCCGATGCGCTGCTCGTACGCGGCGACGGCGGCCTTGACGTCGTCGATGTGGTCGCCGCCGAACTTCTCGCGGTACGCCGAGGCGAGGACCATGGCGATCATGGCCTCGCCGACGACGCCGGCGGCGGGGACGACGCAGTTGTCCGTGCGCTCGCGGAGCGCCTTGGCGGGCTCGCCCGTCGAGAGGTCGACCGAGCGCAGCGGCTTCGTGATCGTCGGGATCGGCTTGACGGCGGCGCGGACGGTGAGCGTCTGCCCGGTCGTCATGCCGCCCTCGAGGCCGCCGGCGTGGTGCGTGCGGCGGCGGACGGCGCCCGTGGGCTCGTCGCCCTCGGCCACGTCGTCGTGCCCGAAGATCTCGTCCTGCGCCAGCGAGCCGGGGGTCTCGGCGAGCTTGAAGCCGTCGCCGAACTCCACCCCCTTGTGCGCCTGGATGGAGCAGATCGCCTGGGCCAGGCGGCCGTCGAGGCGCTCCTGCCAGGAGACGTGCGAGCCGATCCCCGGGTGCAGCCCGAAGGTCAGGACCTCGTAGCAACCGCCGATGGACTCGTTGGCCTTCCGCTGCACCGTGATGTGCTGGACCATCGCCTTCGAGGTCGCGGCGTCGAGCGTGCGGACCGGGTCGTCGTCGATGCCCTCGAAATCGGCCAGGGTCAGCGGTGCCGCGGGCACCGGGGCGTGGACCGGACCGATCTGGGTCACGTGCGAGCGGATCTCGACGCCGAGCGCGCGCAGGAACGCCTTGGCGAGCGTGCCCCCGGCGACGCGGGCGGCCGTCTCGCGGGCCGAGGCGCGCTCGAGGATGTTGCGGACGTCGTCGTGGCCGTACTTCCAGGCACCGACCATGTCGGCGTGCCCGGGGCGCGGCATGTGGACGGGCGGGACCTCGGCCTCGACCGGCCAGGGGTTCATCCGCTCCTCCCAGTTCTGGTAGTCGCGGTTGACGACCCAGAGGGCGACGGGGCCGCCGAGCGTGCGGCCGTGGCGCACGCCGGAGCGGACCTCGGCCGTGTCCGTCTCGATCTTCATGCGGCCGCCGCGGCCGAAGCCGAGCTGGCGGCGCGCCATGTCGCGGTTCATCGCGTCGCGGTCGAGCTCGAGCCCGGCCGGTAGCCCCTCCACCAGGGCGGTGAGGCCCGGGCCGTGAGATTCGCCTGCAGTGGAGAGGGTCAGGGCCATGGCGGCGGATTCTACGGGCCGGACCCGCGAGGGCCCGGCCCGGGTCAGAACGCCGCGAGGTACCCGTCCACCACCGGCTGGCCGGCCAGGAGCGCGACGACGCCGCCGAGCGCGAGGTACGGCCCGAACGGGATCGTGGCGCGGCGGGCCCGACCGACGCCGGCGCGGACGGCTAGGACGACCCCGGCGAGCACGCCGGTGAGCAGGGCCACGAGCATCGCGACGGCGGCGGGAGGACCCAGGCACAGCCCGAGCACCCCGGCGAGCTTGACGTCGCCCATCCCCATGCCGTCCGGCCGGACGAGCGCCGGGACGAGCAGGAACAGCGCGGCGCCGGCGCCCGAGGCGAGCCGGCCGGGCTCGCCGGCCGGGTCCAGCAGCGTGCCCACACCGATCGCCGCGACGGCCGCGGGAAGCGTGACCGCGTTCGGGATCCGGCGCTCGCGCAGGTCGACGACCGTGATGGGCACGAGCGCCGCGACGAGGACGACGCCCAGGACGACCTCCACGTCGAGGGCGAGGGCGAGCAGGAGACCGGCCGCGAGGCCGGCGAGTGCGGTGAGGGTGAGGAGCATCGGGGGCGCGGCCGGGGACGGGAGCCCGACGCTACGCAGCGGCCCGTGCCCCGTGGCCGGCGCGCTGTGCCGATCCCGTTCCGATCCGCGCCCGGAGCCCGCACCGGCGGGCACCGCGGCCGGGCGCCCCACGCCCCGCCTCAGACGACGAGCTCGCCGTGCTCCCAGCCGAACCCGCGGCCCACGAGGTGGTCGCGCAGCGTCTTCAGCGCCAGGTCCTTCCCCTTCGCCTCGAGCATGATGTCGACGTCCTGCCGACCCAGCGGCCCGCGGAGCAGCTCCTCGAACCCGATCGGGTCGACCGTGTCGGCGTGCGCCCGCAGCTGCGGAACGACCGGGCTGCGCTCGATCCGGCGGCCGACCTTCCGCTCCTTCTCCCCCAGCGCGGTGCGCGGCGAGGAGTAGTGGATCTTGGGCCGCACGCCCGCCGGCCAGGTGCCCATCGCGACCCCGAGCGCGTCGCCGACCGTCAGGCCCTCCGGGTCGTAGCAGTGGTGGTGCAGCACGTCGAAGACGATCGGCCGGCCGATCTCCTGCGCCAGAGGCAGCACGTCGACCACCCCGAAGGAGCGGTCGTCGTTCTCGATCACGAGCCGTCGCCGGGCGGTCTCCGAGAGCAGGCCGAAGCCCTCGGCGAACCGCTCGCGCGCGGCCTCCTTCCCCCCGGCGCCGCCGCCGACGTGGAGGATCACCACGGCCTCGGGACCCAGGCCCATCGCGTCGAACAACGCGCCCTGGACCTCGAGCTCCGCCGCCGCGGCCCGCTGGGTGTCGGGGTTCTCCGAGTTCAGGACCGTGTACTGCCCGGGATGGGACGAGAGCCGCACGCCGAGGTCGCGCGCCCGCGCGCCGACGGCCGCGAGCTCCTCGGCACACTCGGACACCTGGTCGTGGAACTCCGGGTGGTCGGGGAACGTCGCGTAGGGCGCCAGCTGCGTCGGCAGGCGGTACATGCGCACGTCGTCGCGCTCGAGGCGGTCGAGGATCGCGCCGAACATCTCGAGCGAGTGGCGCAGGTGCGGGCCGGACTGCCAGCGGCGGGTGTCGTGCGACGGCAGCCCGCCGTCGCCGAGCACCTTGACGGCGAAGCCCAGCCGGTGACGGCTCACCGCTTCCTGAGCTGCTTCCCGGACTTCAGCGCCTTCTTGCCGTCCTTCGTCTTGACGAGGTAGGCCGGGTTCTCCTTCGTCGCGTTGCGGGTGATCTTCTTGCCCTTGATCTTCTTCGTCACCTTCTCGGTGAACCGCTCGACGACCTTGCCCTTCGCCTCGTTGCCCCCGAACTTCCAGGAGACCTTGTCGCCCTTCTTGCGCTTCTTGGCCATGCCTTCGGACTACCCCGGCGGTAGCGGGAGGAAACCGGCCCGCGCAGGCCTGCGGCAGGGCCATTCGTCCCCCGCCGGGGGTCAGTCCTCAAGCGGACCCCGGGGGGCGCCGATCCACCCACCATGTCCACGGGGGGCGGAGCGCACGCCCACCACATACCGACCGCGATCGACCCGGCGGTCGCGTCCGTCTCCGTCGTCGTGGCGATCGTCACGGCGTTCCTCGCGTTCGAGCTCGCCGGCCGGACCCTGCGGTTCCCGGACGGCCCCCGGCGCGGGCTGCTGACGGTCGCCGGCGTCGCCATGGGCGGCGGCGCGTGGGCGATGCACTTCCTCGAGACCGTCGTCTCGCAGACCTCGAGCGGCTCCTCCTACCGGCTCGAGCTCGTCGTCCTGTCCGCCGTGCTCGCCTCGGCCGGCGCGGCGATCGCCCTTGCGCTGGTGACCCACCGGGTGGTGTCCGTCCGCCGGGTGCTGGCCTCCGGAGCGGTCCTCGCCGTCGCCCTTGCGGCGATGCACGACGTCGGCATGGCGGCCGTCCAGGGCGCCGGCCGCACCCACGTGCACCCCGTCGGGCTCGTCGCCTCCCTGGTGGTCGCGCTGCTCGGCGCGAGCACCGCGATGGCGGTCGTCTCGGCGATCGTCTCGCACCGCACGGGCTGGACGGGCAGGCGCCGCCTGATCGCGTCCGTGGTCCTCGGCGGCACCGTCGCCGCGATGCACTACGCCGGGCTCGCCGGCGCCTCCGTCGATCCTGAGCACGTGGCGACCGGTTCGGGCGTCGCGCTCAGCACCTCGGCCCTGGCGGCGCTGCTGACCCTCGGCATGTCGACGCTGCTGCTCATCGTCACCGTCGACAGCGGGCGGCAGAAGCGCCGCGCCGAGCTCGTCTCGGACCTGCGCGTGATCGCCCGCGTCTCCCGCGACATCGGGCGTCGCGGCGACGCCCGCACGACCGTCTGCCGGGCCACGCGCGAGCTCGTCGGGTGCGACTTCGCGATGGTGCTCGAACCCGACGGCGACGGCTCGCTCGTCGTCCGCGCCGCCTGGGGCGAGGACGCGCCCGTCCGCGTCAGCATCGCCGCCAGCGGCTCCGTCTGCGCCTCCGTCCTCGCGTCGGGCCAGCAGCGCTTCGTCGGCGACCTGCGCACCGCCGGCCGCGTCGACCAGGCGTCCGTCGAGAGCACTGGCGCCGTCTCCGCTCTCTTCGAGCCCGTCCTCCTCGACGAGCGCCCCATCGGCGTGCTCGTCGTCGCGTGGCGCAGCCGCATCGGGATGCCCGACGGGCGCGTGCGGTCCATCGCCACCCTCCTGGCCGCCGAGGCCGCCGTCGCCATCGAGCGCGCCGACCTCGTCGCCCGCCTGACGGAGCAGGCACTGATCGACGGCCTCACGGGCCTGCCCAACCGCCGCGCGCTCGACGAGTCCCTGGACGCCAGTGTCGCCCGGGCGGCCCGCACCGGCGCCCCGCTCAGCATCGCGATGGTCGACGTCGACCACTTCAAGGCCTACAACGACGCCCACGGCCACCCCGAGGGCGACCGGCTGCTCGCGGCCCTCTCCGCCACCTGGAAGGCCGAGCTGCGCGGCCACGACACCGTCGGTCGCTACGGCGGTGAGGAGTTCCTCCTCCTGCTCCCCGGCGTGGACACCGCGGTCGCGGCCGGCGTCGTCGACCGCCTGCGCACCGGCATCGGCCAGCCCGTCACCTGCTCGTTCGGCGTGGCCACCTGGGACGGTGGCGAGACGGCCAGCGCACTGGTGAGCCGCGCGGATCAGGCGCTCTACGCCGCGAAGCGGAGCGGGCGCAACCGGGTGGTGGTGGGGTAGTCGGTCGACGCCGGGGCCGGACCCTCCCCCGGCCGTGGTGCCGCCCGTGCTCCGCCGTCCGACCTCCACGCGGGGCGCACGGGGGCGGCATGCACCACGGGCTCCCGGGATCAGCGATCATCCAGGGTCATGCCGGCCGTTCGTCTCGTCTTCCTCGTCGCGCTCGTCGTCGGCCTGCTCGCCGCGATCGCCGCGTCGACGACCGCGCCGCGGGACGACGACCGGGCACTGACGGGAACGGACGCGCTGCCGGACTCCCGGTCGCTCACCGAGGGGCGGACGGTCGAGGCGAAGGTGCCGCGGAAGGGGCCGCTGACCGTGAACGTCGGCGACACGGTCAACCTCACGGTCACGCTGCCCGAGGCCGGCCGGGTCGTCATCGATCCGCTGGGCGTGCACGAGAACATCGGGCCGGACCTGCCGATGCCCGTCGTCTTCACCGCGACGACCGAGGGCACCTACGACCTGAAGGTGCAGGAGACCGGCAAGTCCGTCCTGCGCATCGTGGTGCGGCCGGCGCGTGAGCCCGGCGCCGGACAGGGCGGGGGCTCGCGCGAAGAGCGGCCCGAGGCCGTCCCCGAGGACGAGCCGCGGCCCGTCTGAGTCACCGGCCCCGGCCTACCGCCGGGGCAGGGCGCTCAGGCGTCGCCTGACGGGTTCTGCACCGTCTTGCGCGTGATCGGTCGCGGGATCGGGGTGTTCGGCGGCGGCGTGGCCTTCTTCGCCGTGGTCTTCTTCGCGGCGGTCTTGCGCGCCGGCTTCTTCGCGGCGGCCTTCTTCGGTGCGGCCTTCGTCCCGGTGGCCTTCGCGCCCGTGGCCTTCTTCGCCCCGCCGCGCTTGGCGAGCATGGCCTTCGCGCGCTCCTGCGCCTCGGCCATCTCCTCCGGCGTCTTCTCGCGCGGCGTCTCGGACGGCTTGAGCTGGGCGTCGTGCCCGGCGATCGTCGCCTTCGTGCCCTCGCACCAGGCGCACACGACCTCGTGCTGGACGCCGTCCGCGTTCGAGACGAGCTTGCCCGTGCTCCGGCAGACCCAGCACTCGCGGTGGGCGTCGTCGACGGGCGCGGGGGCCTCGTCGAGGCCCCGGGCCTGGGCCCCGCGCTTGCTGAACTGGCTCGACTCCATCGCGGCCGAGCATACGCACGCGTCGGACCCGGCTGCGCCGCGCCGCCCCGATACGCTCGCCCCATGGCCCCGCCCGACGGCCGGTTCGCGCCCAGTCCGACCGGGACGCTGCACCTCGGCAACCTCCGCACCGCGCTGATCGCGTGGCTGCGGGCCCGGAGCCGCGGGGGACGGTTCCTCCTGCGCGTGGAGGACCTCGACCGCGGCCGCAGCCGCCCGGAGCACGAGCGCTCGCAGCTCGCCGACCTGGCCGCGCTCGGGCTCGACTGGGACGGAGGTGTCGTCCGGCAGTCCGACCGCGGCGCCGCGTACGCGTGGGCGATCGAGCAGCTCGAGGCGCGCGGCCTCGTCTACCCCTGCTGGTGCACCCGCGCCGAGATCCGCGAGGCCGCGGGCGCCCCGCACGGCGACGCCCCTGAGGGCGCCTACCCCGGCACCTGCGCCCACCTGGACGAGGCGGCGCGACGCGCCCACGAGGAGCGCGGCCGGCCCGCTGCGCTGCGGGTCCGTGGCGGTGCGGAGCGGATCACCGTCGCGGACGCCGCGCTGGGCGAGATCACCGGCGTCGTCGACGACTTCGTCGTCCGCCGCGGCGACGGCACGCACGCCTACAACCTCGCCGTCGTGGTCGACGACGCCTGGCAGGGGATCGGCGAGGTCGTCCGCGGCGACGACCTGGCGTCGAGCGCCCCGCGCCAGGCGTGGCTCGCGCGGGCGCTGGGCGTCGCCCCGCCGGGGTACCTGCACGTGCCGCTCGTCCTCGGCCCGGACGGCCGCCGGCTGGCCAAGCGCGACGGTGCCGTCACGCTGGCGGACCGCCTCGCCCTGGGCGAGGACGCGGTCGGGGTGCGCTCCGCGCTGGCGGCCAGCATCGGGCTGTGCGCACCGGGCGAGCGCCCGACGCTCGCTGAGCTCGTCGTGCGGTTCGACGCCGCGCTGCTGCGCGACGCCCGGCCGCTGCGCTGGGACCCGGTGGCCGGTCCGATCGCCTGAAGTCCCTCGGCACCGCCGGCTGGCAGGACGCCCGCCGGCCGGGTTTGCCCGAGGCGAACGTGGGACACTCAGACCACGTGTTCACGCCGGTCAAGATCGTCCGCTTCTGGCTCCCCTTCCTGATCTTCGTGGTCGGGGCGGCGATGCTCCTCATCAGCCCCGACATCGTCGGCGTCGAGGGCTTCGCGCTCATGCTCGGCGGCGGCCTCGGCGTCGTGGTCTCCAACCGCATCCACCGGATGGGCCTGCAGGGCGAGAAGGACCGCGACGACGAGATGGACGCCCGGGCGTTCCTCGACAAGTACGGCGTGTGGCCCGACGAGGCGTCGGACGAGATCCTCGACCGCGCCGAGCGCGCGGGCGACATCGCGCCGCGCCCGGCGGGCCCGGCGGAGGACGTGCCGGCCGACCCCGCCCCCGGCGCGGGCACGACCGGCACCGGCGCGGGCACGACCGGCAGCGGCGACGCGCACGAGCGTCACCCGCACGCCGACGCGCGGCGCACCGGACGACGGTCCGGCTCGTCGCGGCCGCCCCGGCGCTGAGCGCCCGCGCGTCGCGGCGCGCCGTCCCCGCTCGCGGATAGGCTGCGGCCACCCGTGCCGAGCTCCACAGACACCGTCGTCCGCGAACTGGCCGAGGCCGCCCGCGAGCACGGACGCCTCGGCATCGACACCGAGTTCGTCGGCGAGGGGCGCTACCGCCCCCTCCTGTGTCTCGCGCAGGTCGCGGTCGACACGCCGTCCGGCGGCATCCGGATCGAGCTGCTCGACCCGATCGCGGACGAGTTCGACCCGACGCCGCTGGCCGAGGTGCTGGCCGATCCGAAGATCGAGATCGTCCTCCACGCCGCGCGTCAGGACGTCGCGCTGCTCAAGCGCACGTGGAACACCGAGGTGCGCGGGGTCTTCGACACGCAGCTCGCCGCCGGCTTCGCGGGGCTGCGCTCCCAGATGGGCTACGACGCCCTGCTGCGCGAGGTCCTGAAGGTCAAGCTCGAGAAGTCCGCCAGCTTCACGCGCTGGGAGCAGCGGCCGCTCAGCGAGGAGCAGAAGCGCTACGCCGCCGAGGACGTCCAGCACCTGCTGCAGCTGTCCGTCGCGATCCAGAACCGGCTCGTCGACCTGGGCCGCCTGGACTGGGCGCTCGAGGAGTGCCGGTACCTCGAGGAGGTCACCGACAGCCGCGAGCCGGATCTGCTCTTCCCCCGCCTGCCCCGCATCGACGGGCTCGACCCCGCCCAGCGCGCGGTCGCCCTCCGGCTCGTGGAGTGGCGGGAGAAGGAGGCGGAGGACGCCAACCGTCCCCCGTCGACCGTGCTGCAGGACCAGACGCTCGTCGAGCTCGCCAAGCGCCGCCCCCGGGACCGCGAGCGGCTCCAGCAGATCCGCGGCGTGAACGAGGCGACGCTGCACCGCCGCGGCGACCGCCTGCTGCGCGCGATCGCCGAGGGCCGCGACCGCGAGCCGATCCCGGTCGAGCGCGACCGCCCCGCCCGCCAGGAGCCCGTCGACCCCGAGCTCGTCGCCCTGACGGAGACCCTGGTGCGCACCCGCGCCAACCAGGAGGAGCTGGCCTACGAGCTGCTCGCGAACCGCTCGGACCTGCAGCGGATCATCGCCGCGTGGCGCGACGGCGCCGAGCTGCCCGACGTCCGCACGCTGAACGGCTGGCGCGGCGACGTGGTGGGCAAGGACATCTTCGCGCTCCTCGACGGCGACCTGCGGCTCCGGGTCGGCCCGGACCGCAAGGTCGTCGCGGAGCGCTAGGCGGCCGGCCGCGTGGGCCGGCCGCGCGCGGGCTCAGACCACGTCGCGCAGCTCGACGGCGCCGTCGTCGCGCGTCCACCACCGCAGGCGCAGGTCGCCGGAGGCCCCGGGCACGGCGCAGGACCAGCAGGGGGCGCCGTCCTCCTCGCGGAACTCCTGGTCGCCGTGCTCGTCGACCCACGCGCGCACGTCGAGGTCGTCGGCCTCGCCCTGCTTGCCGGACGCGATGCGCGCGGCCGTCGTCGCGAGCGTCGCCGGCGAGACGCGGTGGCGCTGGGCGTCCACCGAGGCCAGGTAGCCCTCGCCCAGGGCCAGCGCACCGAGCGGCCGCTCGCGGCGCCCCGTGTCGTGGTCGCGGGCCAGCCACGCGGCCATGATCTCGAGGTGGTGGGCCCGCGTGCGGTCGCGGTGGACGGCCACCGGGATCGCCAGGTCGGCGACCTGGTCCGGCCGCGCGGCGCGCGGCGCGGTGTCGAACCGCGGCTCGTGGTCCTCGGGCTCGGCCGGGCGAGCGGCCGCGCGGGCTCCCGGGGTCATCGCGTCGAGGCGGGCCTCGGCCAGCTTCTGCCGCAGCCCTCGGATCTCGTCGCGGGCCTGGTCGAGCGCCCCGAGCAGCAGCTGCTGGTCGCGGTTCGGGGTCACGGGCGGGGTGGCGAGCGGCTCGGGCTCCGCGCGGGGCCGGCGCTCCCGGTCCTCCGTCGCGCCGCCGGGCAGCGCGACGAGCTTCCCCCCGTGCTTCGGGGCGCGCGCGGGCGGCCCCTCGGCGAAGCGCTCCGCCAGCGCCTCGATCGCCCGCGGGCCGTAGCGCCCCATGCGGTCGAGCACGAGCGGGTGGTCGCGCGGGTCGGCGTCGGCGTCGACGCCGGGCCACCAGATGCGCGCGGCGCCGCCGAACACGCCGAGCTGCGGCGGCAGCAGCTGGGACAGGTAGCGGGTGGCCGGGCCGGTGCGCACCGCGCGGATCAGCGCGTCGCGCCCGACGGCCTTGCGGACGGCGTGGTGGTCGAAGGCGGGCCGGTCCTCCCCCGCGCGCGTCGACAGGCAGACGATCGGCTCGGTGCGGTCCGGGTCGAGGACCTCGCCGGCGAGGGCCTCGCCCTGGTCCTCCGTGGCCGCCACGGGGATGCCGAGATCCACCGGCGTCGGACGCCTGGTGGCCGCGCGGCGCGGGCGCCGGGTGTCGTCCCTCGAGGGGACGGAGCCGCGGCTCGAGGCATTGATCGGGTCGTGACGCATGGGACCTCCGGAGGGACCGAACGACCTACGCGCTGCGGGAACGCAGACGCTGAACACGAGCCTAGACGGTCCGGCGGTCGCGTCGCGCAGGAGCGGCGTTCGCGGCCTGGCGCGGCCCCCGCCGTACCCGGCCACCACGACGAACGCCCCGGGCGGTGCCCGGAGCGTTCGTCCTCCCGGCGCCCTCGCGGCGCCGGCCCCGCGGCACGCCCCCGAGGGGGCACGCCGCTAGAGGACCTTCGAGAGGAACGCCTTCGTGCGCTCGTGCTGCGGGGCGTCGAGCACCTCGCTCGGCGGCCCGGCCTCGACCACGACCCCGTCGTCCATGAAGACGACGCGGTCGGCGACCTCGCGGGCGAACCCGATCTCGTGCGTCACGACGACCATCGTCATGCCGGCCTTCGCCAGGTCGCGCATGACGTCGAGCACGTCGCCGACGAGCTCGGGGTCCAGCGCGGACGTCGGCTCGTCGAACAGCATGAGCTTCGGGTCCATCGCCAGCGCGCGGGCGATCGCCACGCGCTGCTGCTGCCCGCCGGAGAGCTGGGTGGGGTACGCATCGCAGCGGTCCCCCAGCCCGACCCGCTCGAGCAGCTCGCGGCCCCGCGCCTCGGCGTCCTTGCGCTTGGTGCCCCTCACGAGCACCGGCGCCTCGGTGATGTTCTGCAGCGCCGTCTTGTGCGGGAAGAGGTTGAAGCGCTGGAAGACCATCCCGATCTCCGCACGCTTGCGCACGACCTCCTTCTCCGGCAGCTCGTGCAGCTTCCCGCCGTGCTCGCGGTAACCCACGAGCTCGCCCTCGACGGTCAGCCGACCGCCGTTGACCACCTCGAGGTGGTTGATGCAGCGCAGGAACGTCGACTTGCCCGAGCCGGAGGGCCCCAGCAGGACGACGACCTCGCCGCGCCCCACCTCGAGGGTGATGCCCTTCAGGACCTCGACCGCACCGAAGCGCTTGCGCACCCCGTCGGCCGAGACCATCGGGACGCCGTCCGCCGCGGCCGGGTCGTTCCTCGTGTCCGTCGCCGTGCTCATGCGGAGCCCCCTCCGGCGTTGCGCTCCGCCACCGGGATCGGCGGTTTCACGTGCTTGATCGACAGCATCGCCTTCAGCCGCCCGATCGGCGTGGGCGGCAGCTCACGGCTGTGCCCGCGGCCGAACCGGCGCTCGAGGTAGTACTGCACCACGTAGAGGATGGACGTGATCGCCAGGTACCAGATGACCGTCACGAGCAGCAACGGGATCTGGCGGTAGTTCACCGCGTAGATGAGCTGCGACGCGTAGAGCAGCTCGGAGACCGCGATGACGGAGACGAGGGAGGTCGTCTTGAGCATCGCGATCGTCTCGTTGCCCGTCGGCGGCACGATGACGCGCATCGCCTGCGGCAGGACGATCCGGCGCAGCGTCTGGAGCTTCGTCATGCCCAGCGCCTCGGCGGCCTCGCTCTGGCCCTCGTCGACCGACAGGACGCCGGCACGGACGATCTCGGCCATGTACGCCGCCTCGTTCAGCGCGAGCGCCAGGCTCGCGGCCACGAGCGGGGTGATGAGGTCGTTCGCGTCGCCGCTGATCAGGTCGGGCCCGCCGAACGGCACGCCGAACGAGATCTCGGGGTAGATCGACGCGATGAAGTTCCAGAAGAGGATCTGGACGAGGATCGGCGTCCCGCGCAGGAGCCAGATGTAGAACCAGCTGATGCCCCGGAGCAGCGGGTTGTCCGAGAGCCGCATGACGGCCAGGACGATCCCGAGCACGACGCCGACGATCATCGCGATGACGGTCAGCTCGATCGTGAGGATCAGGCCGTCGATGATGCGGTCGTCGAAGAGGAAGTCGCCGACGACGTTCCAGCGGAGGCGGTCGTTCGTGGCGAGCGACCAGACCGTGTTCGCGGCGAGGACCACCAGGATGGCCGCGGCCACCCACCGCCCCGGCCTGCGGACCGGGACGGCTTTGATGTCGGAGGACCCGTGGGAGGGCGCGGTCGCGCCGTCCCCGGATCCCTGGGTTCCGGTCACGCGGGGTCGCTCAGCTCTCGGCGCCGTTGATCTCCGGCTCCGTGATGGCGCCGGACTCGACACCCCACTTGCCGAGGATCTTGGTGTACTCGCCGTTCTCGATGAGCTTCTTCAGCGCGGCCTGGATGGCCGGCGCCAGCTCGGACCCCTTCGGCAGCGCGATGCCGTAGGGGGCGGTGCCGTACGGCTCGCCGCTCAGCTTGAACTGGCCCTCGGTCTGCTTGACCTGGTAGGCGGCGATCGGCGAGTCGGCCATGCCGACGTCGGCGCGGCCGGAGATCAGCGCCTGGTTCGCGCCGTTCTGGTCCGGATAGACCTGCACGTCGAGCTTGCCCGAGCCGCACTCCTTGGCCTGGGCCTGGGCCTCGTCCTGCTGCGTCGTGCCCTTCTGCACGGCGACCTTGTGGCCGCAGAGCTCGGTCAGCTTCGTGACGTTCGGGCCGCCCTCCGCCTTGACGAAGAACGACGTGCCGGCGCGGAAGTACGTGACGAAGTCGAACTCCTGCTCCCGCTCCTTCGTGTCCGTGAAGGACGAGATGCCGAGGTCGTACTTGTTCGAGGCGAGGCCCGGGAGGATCGCGTCGAAGCCGGCCTTCTCGAACTCGACCTTCAGGCCCATGACGTCGGCGATCGCCTTGCCGAGGTCGGGGTCCATGCCGATGATGGTCTTGCCGTCCTCGTCCAGGAACTCGTTCGGCGCGTACGTCGGGTCGGAGCCGACCTTCAGCGTGCCCTTGGACTTGATCTCCGCGGGGACCTGGTCAGCGATGGCCTGGTCGACCGTGGCGGCGGCGGTCGTCTCGCCCGACCCGCCCGCAGCCGTGCTCTTCGTGTCGCTGTCGTCGCTGCCGCAGCCCGTGACGGCCAAGGCCAGCACGGCGGTGGAGGCGAGGGCCCCAAGTGTCGGTGTACGCACCGGTTCTCCTGTTATCGGGACGAGTCGTGAGGGTTGCCGTCGGGCACGATGCCCGGCGACCTGACCCGTCGATCCGGGGCATCGTACGTGACGGAGGTCCACGACAGGATCTCCTTCGCGGCGGAGGTTGCGACGGCCGTCTGCTCCGGGTGGAGCACGGGCGTCCCCCCGGCTCCTGCCCGCCGCCGGCCGGCGGCCGGCGGCGCCCGTCCGCGCGAGTCCGCGTGACCCGGCTCGGTCCGGACGCCTGCCGTGCCGCCCGTCCCGTCCGCCGCCTCAGCCGGCCGCGGGCGCCGTGCGGCGGGCGACCTCGGCCCGCACCGCCGGGGCGACCTCGGTGCCGAACAGCTCGATCGCCCCGAGCACCTGCGCGTGCGGCATGCCGCCGAGCGAGAACTGGCCGATGTAGCGGTCGTTGCCGAACAGCTCGTGGGCGTGGAGGATCTTCGCCGTCAGCTCCTCCGGCGAGCCGACGCCCAGGGCGTTCAGGCCCGAGCGCTGCGCGTCGAACGCCTCGCGGGTCATGGGCGGCCAGCCCCGCTCGCGGCCGATGCGGTTCATCATCGGCGCGTAGGCGGGCCAGAGCTCGTCGGCGGCCCCCTTCGACGTCGGCGCGATCCACGTGTGGGTGTTGATCCCGACGCGCCCGACCGAGCGGTCGTGTCCCGCGTGCTCGAGGGCCTGGTGGTACAGGTCGATGAGCGGCACGTAGCGCTCGAAGCCGCCCGAGAGGATCGCGATCGTGAGCGGCAGGCCGAGCAGGCCGGCGCGGGCGACGGACTGCGGCGTGCCGCCGACGGCGACCCACACGGGCAGCGGGTCCTGGACCGGCCGCGGGTAGACGCCGGCGTTCTCGAGCGGCGCGCGGTGCCGGCCGGACCACGTGACGTGCTCGGACTCCCGCAGCTGCAGCAGCAGGCCGAGCTTCTCCTCGTAGAGGTCGTCGTAGTCCTTCAGGTCCTGCCCGAAGAGCGGGAACGACTCCGTGAAGCTGCCGCGGCCGGCCATGATCTCGGCGCGGCCGTGCGAGAGCAGGTCGAGCGTCGAGAACTGCTGGAAGACGCGGACCGGATCGTCCGAGGAGAGGACGGTGACCGCGCTGGTCAGGCGGATGCGCTCCGTGCGGGCGGCGATCGCGGCCAGCGCGACGGCCGGCGCGGACGCGGCGTAGTCCGGGCGGTGGTGCTCGCCGAGCCCGAAGACGTCGAGGCCCACCTGCTCCGCGAGCTCCGCCTCCTCCAGGAGGTCGGAGAGGCGCTGCTCCGGCGTGATCAGCCGGCCGGTCGAGGGGTCCTTGCCGACGTCGGCGAAGGTGGCGATTCCGAGTTCCATCGTGGGCGGAGCGTAGCGCACGCCCACCAACAACTGGACCCCGGTCCGCTTATCGCGCCGGCGGGGCCGGGCGACGATGCGGGACCGGGGTCCGGACCGAACGAGGGTCGTCGACCGACCCGCGCGCCACGAGGGCGGGCGGGCCGGCGGGCGATCAGGCGGCCGTGGTGCGGAAGCGGGCGACGAGCCCGTCGAGCACCTGCGCCGTCGTGGCCAGCTCGTGCGCCGAGGCGCTGATCTGCTGGGCCGAGGCCGAGGTCTCCTCCGTGGAGGCCGAGACCTGCTCGGCGGTGGCGGACGACGTCTCCGCGACGGACGCCACGTGCGACATGTCGCTGGCGACGCGCTCCGAGCTGGCGACGACCTCCTGGCCGGCGGCCGCGACGGCCGCGATGCGCGTGCTCATGTCGTCGACCGCGGCGCCGATGGCCTCGAAGGCCGTGCGGGCCTCGGCGACCGTGACGGTGCCGTCCTGCGTGCGACGGACGCCGTCCTCGACGACCGAGATCGTCCGGGTCATCTCCGTCTGGATCTCGTCGACGAGGCCGGAGATCGTGGTGGCGGCCTCCTGGGACTCCTCGGCCAGCTTGCGGACCTGTTCGGCGACGACCGCGAAGCCGCGCCCCTGCTCGCCGGCGCGGGCGGCCTCGATCGCCGCGTTCAGCGCCAGGAGGTTCGTCTGCCCGGCGATGCCCGTGATGGTGTCGACGAAGTCGCCGATGCGCTGCGAGCGCTCGGACAGGCCGGAGATGGCCGTGGCCGTCTCCTGGGAGTTGCTCTGCACGGAGCGCATGGCGGCGTCGGCGGAGGCGACGGCCTCGAGGCCGCGCTCGGCGGTCTGACGCGCGCCCTCGGCGACCCCGGCGGCCTCCTCGGCGGAGCGACCCTGCGTGCCGAGGGCCTCGACGGTCTCCTCCATGGCGCCCCGGACGGACTCGACCTGCTGGACCTGCGACTCGGCGCCCGTGGCGACGTCCGCGATGGCCGAGGCGATCTCGGCGACGGCGCGCGAGGTCTCCTCGGACGTGGAGGTCAGCTGCTGCGAGGCGGTGTTGACCGTGCCGGCGGAGATCGAGAGGTCACCCACGAGGTCGGAGAGCTGGCCGCGCATCTCGTTGTAGGAGTGGATCGTGCCGTGCGCCTTGTCGAGCATGTCGTTGAAGGTCTCCGACAGCTGGCCCAGCTCGTCCTTGGACTCGACCTCGATCTTCGTGGTCGCGACCGTCGCCTCCTTCGTGAGGTCGCCGCCGGCGATCGCGGCCATGCCGTCGTTCAGGAGGCGCAGGCAGTGGTCGTTCAGCGAGCGCAGGCGCTGGACCATCCCGGCCACCGGCTTCGTGATGCTGCGGATGGTGAGCACGGCCAGGCCGATCGCGACGATGGCGGCGATGACGGCGACGATGAGCATCGTGCGGACGGCCGACGAGGCGGAGCCGGCAGCGTTGTCGACGTTGCGCTCCGCGGTGGCGCTGACCAGGCCGGTGACCTTCGTCACGGCCTCGTTGATCGCGGCACCGGACGGGGAGATCGTCTCCGTGTAGATGTCGCGCGAGCCGGAGCGGTCCTCGACGCCGGCGGCCGTCTCCCGCGTGGAGCGCGTGATGGCCTCGTTGCGGGCGCGGTCGAAGTCGGGCTCGAGGGCCAGCAGGTCGGCGAGCGGCTTGGCGGCGTCCGTGCCGGCGAGCTCGCGCTTGAGCGTGGCGCTCGAGGCGTTGCGCAGGCCGACCACGGTCTCGATGACCTCGGCCGTCTCGGCCTCGGCCTTCGCGTCCCCGTCCTGCACGTAGAGGTGGTCGGCGACGAGGCGGATGACGGCCTGCGTGGCGGCGTTGTAGTTCACCGCGGCCTGGAGCGCCGGAAGGTTGTGCTCCCCGATGTCCTCGGTGTCGCCCTTGACGGTGTTGAGGCTCGTGATGCCGATGGCGGCGACGGCCGCGATGGCGACGATGAGCGCGCCGAAGGCAAGCGCCAACCGTTGCGCGACGCGCAGGTTCTTGAAGAAGGACAGCATGTGGATGCCTCCGGTGGTGGATCGTTCGGTCCGCCGGGTGGGGACGTCCCCGCGTGTCCT
Source organism: Patulibacter americanus DSM 16676 (assembly GCF_000420025.1). Lineage (GTDB taxonomy): Bacteria > Actinomycetota > Thermoleophilia > Solirubrobacterales > Solirubrobacteraceae > Patulibacter > Patulibacter americanus. The sequence continues at coordinate 78,046 of NZ_ATUD01000005.1, read as the reverse complement.
CGCTATCGGCCGATCGGCCGATGCCTGTTGGCGCGTGGACACTCGTCCGAGAGGTGTACAGCCGTAGCACCGGGGTCCGTGGCCCCGCGTACGGGGGCTCCGTTGTGCCGTGCCGTCAGCCGCCGGCGCGCACGGCGTCGTCCATGACGCGCCGCGGTGCGGGACGGCCCGTCCACCGCTCGAGGCTGCGCGCGCCCTGGGCGACGAGGATCGCGAGCCCGTCGACGGTGCGGGCACCGGCCGTCTCGGCGGCGTGCAGCAGCGGCGTGCCGCCGCAGCGGTAGACGAGGTCGACCACCGTGCCGTACGCGGCGAGGTCCGGGGCGTCCAGCGGCAGCGCGTCGAAGGTCGCGGCGGGGTCCGCGTCGTGCAGGCCGAGCGCCGTGCAGTTCACGAGCACGTCCGCCCCGGCGGCGCCCGTGGTGGCGTCGACCCCGAGGTCGGCGGCGAGCTCGTCGGCCCGGGCGGCGGTGCGATTCCACACCGCCACGCGGGCGCAGCCGGCCTCGCGCAGCGCCCACACGCACGCGCGGGCGCTGCCGCCGGCGCCCAGGACGAGCGCCGTCCGGCCCCGCAGCGGCGCGTCGATCGCGTCGAGCAGCCCCGGGGCGTCCGTGTTGTCGGCCTCGAGCGTGCCGTCGGGGAGCAGCGTGAGCGTGTTGGCCGCCCCGATCGCGGCCGCGGCCGGGGTGGCGACGTGCGCCGCGGCGAGCGCGGCGTGCTTGTGCGGGATCGTGACGTTGGCCCCGGCGAAGCCCGCGCCCGGCAGCGCGCCGAGCGCCTCGGGCAGGCGCTCTGGCGGCACGGGCAGCGCGCCGTAGGTCCAGCCCGTCAGGCCGAGCTCGCGCAGCGCGGCCCCGTGCATCGCCGGGGAGCGGCTGTGGCGGACGGGCCAGCCGAACACCCCGAGCCGCCAGCGGCGGCCCGGGTCCTGCGCCGCGGCCGACGGCCCGGACGGCACGCCGCCCTGCGCGGACGGCGCGCCGTCCGGCGGCGTCCCCGCCCGCGGATGGGCGGGCGGGGTCACTTGCAGCCGGGGGCGTCCGGGTCCGACGGGTCGCCCTTCGCGCGCCGCTGGGCGGCGACGTAGGCGGCGACGTCCTGGTCGAACTTGGCCGAGGTGCTGGCGAAGCTGTGGCGCCCGCCACCACACGGCCGGACGACGTACCAGCGGTACGAGACCTTCGCCGGGTCGGCGGCCGCCTTGATCGCGGCGAGGCCGGGCGAGCCGATCGGCGTGGGCGGCAGGCCGACCTTGCGCCGGGTGTCGTACGGCGTGTCGCGGTCGATCTCGCTCTGCGTGAGCGGCCGCGACCAGTTGCGCACCGCGTAGCGCGTGGTCGCGTCGATGCCCAGGGCCGTGCCGTCCTTCAGGCGGTTCCAGATGACGGCGGCGACGAGCTTGCGCTCGGACGGGACGCGCACCTCGCGCTCGATCATCGAGGCGATGATCAGCACGTCGTAGCGGCTGAGCTTGGCGCGCTTGGCCCGGTCGAAGTCGACCTGGCGGATGTTCTCCGCGAAGGCGTCGACCTGCTTGGCGACGAGTGCCTTGGCCGTCGCGCCGCCCTTCGGCAGCTCGTACGTGGCGGGGAACAGGAAGCCCTCGAGCCCGCTGCGCGAGCGCGGCTGGCCGTAGTCCTGCGGGTCGAAGCCCGGGCTCTTGGCGCTCGCGCTGAGGTAGCTCCCCTTCAGGCCGGCCTTCTTGACGACCGGCGACGCCTCGCGGCGGGACAGACCCTCGGGCAGGCCCACGGAGACGACCGACGGCGGCAGCGGGTCCTGCTGGAGCGCCGTCAGGGCGGCGCCGTAGGACATGTCCTTCTTGAGCTTGAGCGTGCCGGCCTTGAGGTTGGCGCCGGCCCCGGAGATCCGGGCCCGGATCGTGAACGCCACCGGGTTGGCGATGACGCCCTTCTCCTGCAGCAGCGTCCCGATGTCGCCGACGGAGGAGCCCTCGGGGATCTTGACCTGCACCGTACCGTCGCCCCCGCCCTTGCCGGGCTGGAAGAGCAGGTAGGCGCCGACGAGCGCGAGCACGATCGGCACGAGCACGAGCACCGCCGCGATGCGGGAGACGCCGCGGCGGGCCGGCGCGGTGCGCGCCTGCACCGTGGCGGGCGTGACCCCGGCGCGCGGCACGGGACCCGCGGGCTTGAGCGGCACGAGCGGCGGCGGGGCGCTGCCGCCGCCCAGCGCGGCGTGCTCCCCGGTGTGCTCATCGGCGAAGCCCCCGGTGCGGTCGGCGGTGTGGTCGCCGGTCTCGTCGGGGAACCACTCGTCGACCGTGCGCTCAGGCGGGCCGCCCCCGCCGCGTGGCGGGACGGGCTCGGACGCGGCCGGCGGCGGGGTCTCCCGCGGCGACGGGCGACCGGCCCGCGGTGCCGGCTCGGGCGCCGTCGGCTGCGGCGGGCTCGGAGACGGTTCGGGACGCGACGGCGCCGCCGGCGGCTCGGGGCGCGACGCATCGACCGGCGGCTCGGGGCTCGGCGGTGCGACCGGTGGTGCGACACGCGGCGGGGCTGCCGGCGGTGCCGCGGGTCCCGGAGGCATGTCCTGCGCCGCCGTCGCCCACCACGGCTGGGTGGCGTCGGGCGTGGCCGGCGCGGGCGCCACCGGCTCGGGACGGGGAGCGCTCGGGCGGGCGGGCTCCGCGGGCCCGGGACGGGAAGCACTCGGGCTCGCGGGCTCGGCGGGCTCGGCGGGCTCGGCGGGCTCGGCGGGCGCCGCAGCGGACCGGAAGGCCGCGGGGGGCCGCTCGGGCCGCGGGACCGGCGCGTTCGGCGCCGCGCCGGGCGCGGGCGCTTCCGGGGCCGGGGCCTGTGGGGCCGGGGCGTGCGGCGCCGAAGTGGCGTCCGGCGTCGCCGGGGCGTCCGGCGCCGCCGGGGCGTCGTCGCCGACGGGTCCACCGGGGAGTCCGAAGGACCCTTCGAGCGCGGCGTGGTCGCCGGTCAGGCCCGCCGTCGGATCCAGGTCGTCGAGCGTGCGCGGGATCGGCCGACCCTCGCGCCGAGCCCGGCGCTGCTCGCGCTCCAGGCGCGCGCGCTGGCGATCGTCCTCCGAGCGCGAGCCGCTGTCGCGGCGCCCCCGGGGGCTCACCGCGCCTCTTCGTCCGTCGAGGGCATCGGACCCAACGCTAGTCGAGCCGCCCGACGCGTGCGCGACGCCGACCCGCGCGGGGCTTCCGCCGCGGCGGCCAGGGGCCGGCGCGGCTCGGCCGCCGGCGCGCGCGCTCGCCACCGTTGCGGCGACGACGAGGGCCCGGCGGGACCGCACCGTCGGCTCAGGGGGCGTGGCCGACGGCCACGTCGAGCGCCGCCTCGACGTGGAGCGCGGTCGTCGGGAACACGGGCACCGGCGAGTCCTCGGCCGTCACCAGGAGCTCGATCTCGGTGCACCCGAGGACGATGCCCTCCGCGCCCTGCTCGACCAGCCGCTCCATGATCTCCCGGAACCGCCGGCGCGAGCCGTCGTCGAGGACGCCCTGCGCCAGCTCGTCGTAGATCACGGCGTGGACCGTGGCGCGGTCGGCCTCGTCCGGCACGAGCGTCCGCAACCCGTGCTGGGCGAGGCGGTCCCGGTAGAACGGTCGCTCCATGGTGAACGCCGTTCCGAGCAGGCCGACGGTCGTCAGGCCCGCGGCGGTGACGGCCTCGGCCGCGACGTCGGCGATGTGGACGAAGGGCACCGAGATGGCCTCCTCGATCCGGTCCGCGACGACGTGCATGGTGTTCGTGCACAGGACGATGACGCCCGCGCCGGCGGCTTCCAGAGCCGCGGCGCGCGCGGCCAGCAGCTCGCCCGCCGCGTCCCAGTCACCCGCCGCCTGGAGCGCCTCGATCTCGGCGAAGTCCAGCGAGTCGAGCAGGATCGGGGCGGAGTGGAACCCGCCCCGCCGTTCCCGAACCGACTCGTTCGCCGTGCGGTACCAGGCGAGCGAGGATGCCCAGGTCATCCCGCCGAGCACGCCGATCGTCTTCATCGGCCGGACTCTAGTCCCGCCCCGCGGGGCCGCTACGGGCGGTCGAGCCGGAGCCACTCCTCGAGCAGCACCGCGGCGGCGCGGGAGTCCTCGTCGGCCTCGCCGCCCGCGGCCTGGGCCATCCGGGTCGTGAAGCGCTCGTCGTAGAGCTCGACGGGGATCTCCGGGCCGACCGCCTCCTGCAGGGTCGCCGCGAACGCGCGCGCCTCGCGGGTCTGGTCCGTGTCGTGTCCCTGCAGGCCGACCGGCAGCCCGACGACGATCCGCTCCACCTCGCGCTCGACGATCAGCCGGTGCAGCTCGCGCCGGCCCTTGCGGGCGCCGACGCGCAGGATCGCCGGGAGCGGCGTGGCGATCGTCCCCGACGGGTCGCTGAGCGCCACGCCGGTGCGGGCGGACCCGTGGTCCAGGGCCAGCACCCGCAAGGCGCTCAGCTCCCGAGCGCCGCGGCGATCGCGTCGTGGGCGACGCGCAGCGCCTCGTCGGTCTTCGACGGGTCCTTGCCGCCGGCCTGGGCCATCGTCGGCTTGCCGCCGCCGCCCCCGCCGACCACGCCGGCCGCGGCCTTGACGATGTCGCCCGCCTTCACGCCGCGCTCGACGATCTCCGGGCCGACGGCCACGACGATCGCGACCTTGTCGTCGCCCGGGGCGGCCAGGACGACGACGCCGGGGCCGCCGAGCTTGCCCTTGACCCGGTCGGCGACGGCCGGCAGGTCCTTGGACGAGACGCCCTCGACGCGCGCCACGACGACGGGGACGTCGGCGATCGTGACGGCCTCGGCGGCCAGCGCGCCCTCGTCGACGACGGGGAGCGCGGTGGCGCCGCCCTTGGCCTGCTCGCGGAGCTTCGCGATCCGCTCGACGACCTGGGCCGCCGGGACCTTCGCGGCGACGGCGATCTCGTCGAGCAGCCCGTCGCGCTCGCGCAGCAGGTCGATCGCGACGGGGCCGGTGATGGCCTCGATGCGCCGCACGTTGGCCGAGCTCGAGCCCTCACCGGTGATCTTGAAGACGCCGATCTCGGCCGTCGACCGCACGTGCGTGCCGCCGCAGAGCTCGCGGGAGAAGGAGCCGTCGCCGATCTCGACCATCCGCACCACGTCGCCGTACTTCTCGCCGAAGAGCGCCATCGCGCCGAGCGCCTTGGCCTCGTCGATCGGCATCGTCAGGGCGCGCACGCGCTGGTTGAGCAGGATCTGCTCGTTCACGCGGTCCTCGACCCAGCGCAGGTCCTCCGGGTCGAGCTTGCTCGGGTGGCTGAAGTCGAAGCGCAGCTTGTCCGGGCGGACGGACGAGCCGGCCTGGTGGACGTGGTCGCCGAGGCGCTCACGGAGCGCGGCGTGCAGCAGATGCGTCGCGGTGTGGTTGCACTCCGTGGCGTGGCGGGCGCGCCGGTCGACGCGGGCGACGACGCGCTGGCCGTGCTCGAACGCGACGTCCTGGCTCATGCGGCCGTCGCCGACGCCCGCGGACGGCTCCACGACGATCGCCTGGTCGTCGCCGGCGCGCACGACCCCCGCGACGGTCGCGGCCTCGCTGCCGTCCTCGAGCACGATCGTGCCCGAGTCCGAGACCTGGCCGCCGCCCTCGGCGTAGAAGGGCGACTCGGCGAGCTTGAGGTACGTCTTGCCGTCGCGTTCCAGGATGCCGGAGACCGTCGTGTGCTCCTCGAGGTGGGCGTAGCCCGTGAACTCCGTCGGCTGGTCCGCCACGAGCTGGGCGATGGAGCCGGCGGCCGCGCCACCGTGGTCGCCGCGGCGCGAGCCGGCCTTCGAGCGCTCGCGCTGCTCCGTCATCAGGCGGTCGAACTCGTCCTGGCCCGTCCACTCCACGCCGCGCTCCGCGGCGATCTCCGTCGTCAGCTCGACCGGGAACCCGAACGTGTCGTGCAGGCGGAACGCGTCCTCGCCGGAGACGGTGCCCTGCTGCAGCAGCGTGTCGAGCAGCTGCGTGCCGGCCGCGAGCGTGCGGCCGAAGCCCTGCTCCTCGGACGTCACCCAGGTGCGGATCTCCTCGCGGCGCTGACGGATCTCGGGGTAGGCCTCCCCCATCGTGTCGACCACGACGTCGAGGAAGCGCCCGAGGAACTCGCCCTCGATCCCGATCCGGCGGCCCTGGACGACGGCGCGGCGCATGATGCGGCGCAGCACGTAGCCGCGCTCCTCGTTCGACGGCACGACGCCGTCCGAGATCAGGAACGTCATCCCGCGGGTGTGGTCGGCGAGGATGCGCATCGCGCGGTCCGCGGCCTCGTCGCCCGACTCGTAGGTCTTGCCCGAGAGCTCCTCGGCCAACGCGATCAGTGGCGCGAACTGGTCCGTCTCGAAGATCGTCTCCTTGCCCTGCAGGAGCATCGCCATCCGGTTCAGGCCCATGCCGGTGTCGATGGAGTTGGCGGGCAGCGGGACGAGCGTCGAGGTGCCGTCCTCGTGCGTCGTCTGGTCGTACTGCATGAGCACGAGGTTCCAGAACTCCATGAAGCGGTCGGACTCGTCCTCGCCCGGCTTCGTGGCGGGGCCGTAGTCCGGTCCGCGGTCGAGGTAGAGCTCGGTGCACGGGCCGCAGGGGCCGTTCGGACCGGCCTGCCAGAAGTTGTCCTCGCGGCCGAGCTCGACGATGCGCTCGCGCGGCACGCCGACCTCGAGCCAGAAGTCGATGGACTCCTGGTCGACGCCCAGGCCGAGCTGCTCGTCGCCGCCGAAGACCGTGACGAAGACCTTCTCCGGGTCGAACCCGAAGCCCTCCGTCGTGAGCTTCCACGCGTAGGCGATCGCCTCGCGCTTGAAGTAGTCGCCGATGGAGAAGTTGCCGAGCATCTCGAAGAACGTCAGGTGGCGCGCGGTCACGCCGACGTTGTCGATGTCGGGGGTGCGGAAGCACTTCTGGCAGCTGGTGAGCCGCTTGCTCGGCGGCGTGTCGGCGCCGAGGAAGTACGGCTTGAGCGGGTGCATGCCCGCCGTCGTGAGCATCACGGACGGGTCGTGCTGCGCGGGCACGAGGGAGGCGGACGCCAGCCGGCGGCTGCCCTGCTCCTCGAAGAACCGCAGGAAGGTCTCGCGGATCTCGTCGCTCGTGACGGGACGGGTGGTGCTCACGGTGTCGATTGTCCCGAAAACGCGGACGGGTGACGCGCGACCCGGCCGTTCCGGCCTGAGAGGTCCGTGAGAACTCCTGGGCGGGGGCGCCTCGCGAGGCTAGCGTCGAACCCATGCTCACCCGCCGCACCGCCGTCCCGGCCCGCCCCGCCCTCACGCGCCTGCGGATCGCCGCGGCGACCGTCGCGACGGCCGGCGTGCTCGTCGTCGCTCTCGGGCCGGACACCACAGTTCCGGCCGCATCGGCGGCCTCGACCGTCTGCCAGAACGCCGACCCCGCGCAGGGCCGCTTCTCCACGCCCGTGCGGGCCCGCGGGCGCCTGCTCGGCCGCGTGTGGGTCCACGCGGACCGGGGCGGCGGCTCCTGCACCGTGCTGCGCGCCGTCGCGTACCGGGGGACGCCGCACTACATGTCGCTCCAGGTCTGCGAGTCCGTCACGGGCCCGTCCAAGGACCGGCTCCGGGGCGTCGGGTGCAGCGGGGTCGACGCCGGGAAGTACTCCCGCTACGCCGGACCCATCGTGCACCACAGGCGGTACTGCCAGGCGATCCGGGTGATGATCGACGTCCCGGGCGGTCGCCGCCTGACGGACCAGTGGGTCTTCGGCCCCTGCGACTGAGCCCCTCCGGCACGGGACGACAGACCGTCGGACCGCGGCCTGCGGCCGGGGCGTCTCTTCGTCCCCTCTTCGGCCGTTCACAGGAAGCTCCCAGCTTGTCTCCCTACCCTGGGCCCATGGCCCAGGTCCTCGTCGTCGACGACGAACCCGCACTCGTCACCGCGCTCGAGCGTGCGCTCCGGCTGGACGGGCACGACGTCGCCGTCGCCACGGACGGGCAGCGGGCGCTCGACCGGCTCGCGGGCACCACGCCCGACCTCGTCGTCCTCGACGTGATGATGCCGCGGGTGGACGGCCTCGAGGTCTGCCGCCGGCTGCGGGCCGCGGGCGATCGCGTGCCGGTCCTCATGCTCACCGCCCGCGACGGGATCGACGACCGCGTCGACGGCCTCGACGCCGGGGCGGACGACTACCTCTCCAAGCCGTTCGCCCTGCGCGAGCTGCGCGCCCGCGTCCGCGCGCTGCTGCGCCGCGCCGAGGCGCCGGGCGAGGACGACGAGGGCCAGGACGTCGTGACCTTCGCCGACCTGCGCCTGGACCCGGCCACGCGCGAGGTGCACCGCGGCGACCGGCTCATCGAGCTGACCCGCACGGAGTTCTCGCTGCTGGAGCTGTTCCTCCGCCACCCGCGGGTCGTCCTGAGCCGCTCCCAGCTCTTCGAGCACGTGTGGGGCTACGACCTCGGGGCCACGTCGAACGCCCTGGGGGTCTACATCGGGTACCTGCGCCGCAAGACGGAGGAGGGCGGCGAGCCGCGCCTGCTGCACACGGTGCGCGGCGTCGGCTACGCGCTGCGGGAGCCGTAGGTGCCGCTGCGGCGTCGGTTGGCGCTGACCGTGGCGCTCGTGGCGCTCGCGGTCGTCGTGGCCTCCGGCACCGCCGCGTGGCTCACGACCCGCTCGGTGCTGCGGGGCAACGTCGACGACGCGCTGCGCGCCCAGGCGCGGGCGGCCGCCTCCGGCCCCGGGGCGCGGATCGGCCGGCGCGTCCAGGGCTTCTTCCCCGCCCCGGGCGACACCGGCGGATCGGTGCGCCTGCGCGTGCCGACCCCGCGGGAGGGCGGGCCCGCCGAGTACGCCCAGGTCCTCACCGCGGACGGCACGGCGGCGCTGCGCGGCGACGTCGCCCTCCCGGTCTCCGCCACGGACCGGGCCGCCTCGGCCGCCGGCCTGACCGTCGGCCCGCGCGACGTCGAGGTCGACGGGGCGCACCTGCGGATGATCACCGTCCCCGTCCCGACGGTCGCCCGTGTCCGCTACGCCCGGGCGGGACTCGACATCGCGGCGATCCAGTTCGCGCGGCCCATGGCCGGCGTCGACCGCGCGCTGCGGACCCTGTGGATCGTGCTGCTGCTCGTCGGCCTCGTCGTCGTGGCGACGGCCGCGCTGCTCGGGCGCGCCGCGGCGCGGCGGGTGCTGCGCCCCGTCACCGACCTTGCCGAGGCCGCGGCGCACGTCGAGGCCACCGCCGACCTCGACCGCCGCCTGGCCGTCGGCTCGCCGGACGAGGTCGGCGAGCTGACCCGCCGTTTCAACGGCATGCTCTCGCGGCTGCAGCGGTCGCGCGCGGAGCTCGACCGCTCGATGGAGGAGCAGCGCAACCTCGTCGCGGACGCCTCGCACGAGCTGCGGACCCCGGTGACGAGCCTGCGCACCAACGCCGAGGTGCTGCTCGAGGACGACGACCACCTCCCGCCCGACGAGCGTCGCCGGATCCTCGGCGACGTGCGGGACCAGGCCGAGGACCTGGGGTTGCTCGTGACCGACCTCATCGAGCTCGCCCGCGGCGACGTGCCGGACCGCGGGGCCGACGAGCCCGTCGCGCTCGACGCCCTCGTGGCCGAGTGCGTGGGCCGCGCGCGCCGCGACCACCGCGGGGTCCGCTTCACGGAGGAGCTCGGCCACGTCGTCGTCGCTGGCCGGCCCGACCGCCTGGCGCGGGCGGTGCAGAACCTCGTCAACAACGCCGCGCTGCACGGGGCGGGCGGGGACGGGACCGTCGAGGTCCGCGTGGCCGCGGTGACCGGGCCCGGAGTGGCCCGTGGGGCCGAGGCTGAGCAGGACGCGGACGACGGACGGCACGACGACGGCACGCTCTGGTCCGCCGGCGCTCGTGCCCCGGTCGACCCGCCCCCGACCGAGGCCGTCGTCACCGTGGTCGACCACGGACCCGGGGTGCCCGAGGCCGACCGCGCGCGCATCTTCGACCGGTTCCGTCGCGGCGACACCGCCCGCGGACGGCACGGCAGCGGCCTCGGGCTGGCGATCGTGCGTCAGGTCGCGACCGTCCACGGCGGCACCGTGATGGTGCAGGCGACCCCGGGCGGCGGCGCGACGTTCGTCCTGCGGCTGCCGCTGGCGGACGCGTAGCGGGCCGGCCCGTCACCGCGGCGCCTTGGGCGGCTCGGCCCCGTCGCCCTGGTGCCGTCGGGCGGCCCGGCCCCGGTCGCCGTGTCGCCCGCGCGCGGCCCGGCGGTCCCGTCCACGGTTCCCACCTCGTTCACAGGATCGGCACCGCCCGCGCGTAGCGTCCCGGCGCGCCGCACCCGAACGGGCGCGGCACCATCGGACCAAGGACCCGCATGACCGTCGCCCGCGCCGGAGCCCACCCCACATCCGGACGGCGATCAGCCCGCCGTGCCGTGCTCGCCACCGCCGCGGTCGTGGCCGCCGTCGCCGGTCCGGCGGCCGGGGTCGCCGCGGCCGCGCCGCTCGACGGCGTCGACCTCTCGACGTACCAGCGGGTCGGCCGTTACGACCTCCCGACCCCCGCGACCACGACGGCGCCCGCGGGCAGCGAGCTGGTCAGCGAGGCGTCCGGAGTCACCTACGACGCGGCCACGGACTCGCTCTTCGTCGTGGGCGACGAGGGCACGTCGGTCGTGCGCGTCAGCCGGACCGGGAAGCATCTGGACTCGATGACCCTCGCCCCGGGGGCGTTCGAGGACACGGAGGGCATCGCCGCCATCGGCGACGGCCGGCTCGTGATCACCGAGGAGCGCACCCGCACCGTCAGCCGGTTCACCTACGTCGCCGGCGGCACGCTCCGCCGGACGGACGCCGAGACGGTGGTCCTCGCGACGACCACGACGAACGTCGGCATCGAGGGCATCACGAACGACCCGGTCACCGGCGGCTTCGTGGCGGTCAAGGAGAAGGACCCGCGCGGCATCTTCGCGACCACCGTGGACTTCGTCGCCGGCACGGCGTCCAACGGCTCCGCCACCACGCAGAACCCGGCCGACCTGTTCGACCCCGCGAAGGTCGGCACGTCCGACCTGTCCGACGTCTACGCGCTGGCCAACGTCGCCTCGCTCACGGGCGCCGACCGCGACCACCTGCTCGTGATCTCGCAGGAGACCGGACGCGTCGTCGAGGTCGACCGCGCCGGGACGATCGACAGCACGCTCACCATCGTCGGCGACCCCGCCAACCCGCTCTCCGTCCCCGACCAGACGCACGAGGGTGTCGCGATGGCCGACGACGGCACGCTGTTCGTCGTCAACGAGGGCGGCGGAGGCGACGGCCTGCCCCAGCTCTGGGTCTACGCGCCGTCCTCCGCGCCGAACGCGGCGCCGACCGCGGTGACGCTCTCCAACCCCAGGACGTCGCTCCCGGAGAACACCAGCGTCGCGAGCCGGCTGCGGGTCGCGGACGTCGTCGTGGCCGACGACGGTCTGGGCTCGAACGGCCTGACGGTCACCGGCCCCGACGCGGCGGCCTTCGAGGTCGACAGCACGGGCCTCTACCTCAAGGCCGGCACGCGGCTGGACCACGAGACGAAGGCCTCGTGCACCGTGAGCGTCGCTGTGGACGATCCGGGTGTCGGTGCCACGCCCGACGCCACCAGCGCGCCCTACACCCTCCTCGTCACCGACGTTCCGGACGAGACCGTGGCGACGCCGCCGGTGACGATCTCGGAAGCCGCGTCGTGGGGCAACGACAACGCGACCTACAAGGCCGACTGGTTCGAGATCACGAACACCGGCACCGCCCCCGTCGACCTGGCGGGCTGGAGGGTCGACGATGACTCGAACACGATCGACAAGGCCCTCCCCCTACAGGGCGTCGGCTCGCTCGCCCCGGGCGAGTCCGCGGTCTTCGTCGAGGGCACCGACGCCACGGTCACCGCGTTCAAGAGCGCCTGGTTCGGCGGCCGTCCGCCGGCGGGCCTGCGCGTCGGCACCTACAGCGGCAGCGGGATCGGCTTCGGCGCCAAGGGCGACCAGATCAACCTCTTCGACGCCACCGGCGCGAAGGTCACGGGCGTGGCCCTGGCGGCGGCCACCCCGGGGATCACCTTCGACAACGGCGCCGGCCTCGGCGACGCGGCCACGCCCCCGCCGACGGTCAGCACGCTGAGCGCGGCGGGCCGCGACGGGGCGTTCGTCGCGAGCGGCGAGACGGGCTCCCCCGGCGTCGCGCCCGTGCGCCCGGCCATCACGGAGATCGCCCCCTGGGGCAACGACAACAGCACCTACAAGGCGGACTGGTTCGAGCTGACGAACCGCGGCCGGCTCCCGCTCGACCTTGACGGCTGGAAGGTCGACGACGACTCGAACGCCGCCGGCAAGGCCGTCGCGCTCACCGGCGTCGACACCCTCGGGCCGGGCGAGTCCGCGGTCTTCGTCGAGGGCGACGACACCACAGTCACCGCGTTCTCGGCCGCGTGGTTCGGGGCCGACCGCCCGGCCGGCGTCCGCATCGGCAGCTACACCGGCAGCGGCATCGGCCTCAGCGCCAAGGGCGACCAGGTCAACCTCTTCGACGCCACCGGGGCCGAGGTCACGGGTGTCACGTTCGGCGCCGCGAGGGCGGGCACGACGTTCGACAACGCCGCGGGCTTCGGCGACACGGCACCCACCCCGCCGACCGTCTCCGCACTGAGCATCCGCGGCCGGAACGGCGCGTACACGTCGGACGGCGAGACCGGTTCCCCCGCCACCGTCGTCCCCGACACCACGGGCCCGACCGTCACCTTCCGTGGCAACAGGGGCGTCTACGGCTTCGACGAGCGGATCGAGATCACGTGCTCGGCCGTCGACGAGGCCCGGGGCTCCGGCGTCGCGTCGACGACCTGCGAGACCGCTACGGGTCCGGCCGGCGCCCTGGGCGCGGGCCACCACGAGCTGACGGCCACGGCCACGGACCACGCCGGCAACGTCACCACCACCACGGTCGACTTCGTGGTGCTCCCGCCCCTGGTCGGCCTCCCCGGGCCCGCGGAGGCGCCCTCGCCCCTGACGCCTCCGGGGCCGCCCGCCCCGCCGGCCGCGCCGGCGCCGCCGAAGGCCCCAAAGGCGACGCTCAAGCTAGCGCGCTCCGTCACCGTCGCCGCGCTGCGCAAGGGCGTCGTCGCCCGCTTCGCCGGCCTCCGCTCCCGGGCCCCGATCACCGTCGTCGTCCGCCGTGGGGGCACGACGCTCAAGACGATCCGCGCGACGGCTGGCCGGAACGGCACCCGCCGACTCACGGTGCGCCTGAGCCGGACGCAGCTCGCGAAGCTCCGCGGCCGGACGCTGACGCTGAAGACGACCACGGTGGGCGTCGACGGCCGCAGGAAGACCCTGACCTCGCGGCTCCGCGTGCGCTGAGGGCGGCCTCGCGGGCATCCCGCGATCGTCGGACGGCGGCGCCGGGCGGGCGCCGTCGACCCGGGTCGTACCGCTGCCGGGAACCGGTTCGGGGGCTACGGTCATGACGTCCCAGATGCCGCCTCCGTCCGATCCCCAGCTGTGGCGCCGGTCCGTCGCCGGTGACGCCGAGGCGTTCGGCGAGCTGTACGCGCGTCACGACCGTGCGGTGCGGTCCTACTGCCTGTGGCGCACCGGCGACCCCACGGTGGCAGAGGACCTGACGTCGCTCGTGTTCCTCGAGGCCTGGCGGTGCCGGGCGCGGACCGTCATTTCGACGGAGACCGCCCGCCCGCTGCTCCTCGGCATCGCACGCAACGTCGTCCACGGCCAGTGGCGGTCCCGCCGCCGCCACCGCGCGGCCGTCGACCGGCTCGGTCGTGCGACGGCTGACCGGCCGACGCACGACGACGACAGCGTCGAGCGACTCGCGGCGGCCGAGCGACTCGCCCACGTGCGCCAGCGACTGGACGGGCTGCCGCCGCACGAGCGCGAGGCCCTCGTGCTCGTCGCCCTCTCCGACCTGACCTACGCCGAGGCCGCGGCCGCGCTCGGCGTCGCCGTCGGCACCGTCCGCTCGCGCCTGTCCCGTGCGCGGGCCCGGCTGCGCGACGCCCCGGAGCTCGCCGCGCTCGCGGCCGACCCCGAAGGCCCGACCGCCCGACCGACCACCACGGAGGCCTCCGCATGAGCCCCGCGATCGACATCACCGCCCTGCACCCGTCGGACGACGAGCGCGAGGACCGCCGACGCGCGCTGGTGGCCGAGCTGCACGCGAACCCGGCCGCCGTGTCCGACGACGGCTTCCGTTCTCGCAACCGCGGCACCACACGACGCGCGTTCGTCCGCGGCGGCCTGGCCGTCACCGGCGCGGCCGCCGTGGGGCTCGTCGCCGCCGACGTGCTTCCCGGTCTCGGAGGCTCGCCCGTCGACGTCGTCGCGTCGGCCCGCGCCGCGGCATCCCCGACGGGCGGCATCCTCCACACCCGGGTGCGGTACGAGCACGGGTCCGGGATCTCCATGGCGCGCGTCGGGCGGATAGACCTGAGCCCGAACCGCGGCAAGACGAACCTGGCCGACGTCGAGGTCATGGGGCAGCTGACGGGCGACACCGAGACGTGGTCCGCGGAGTCACCCGTGCGGGAACGGCAGGTCATGTTCGTCGACCTCGAGAACTCCGACGGGACCGGCCGGTCCGAGACCTCGCAGGGCCCGCACGAATGGCGGATGCACGACTCCTGGGACGACTTCGTGCTCGTGCGGCCGGTCGGCGCCCGGGAGCACGCGAAGTGGTTGCGGTCGCGCCGGCGCGATGCCCGCAACCTCTACGGGTTCGGTGCCGACGGCGATCCCGTCGCGGCCATCCGGGGGCTCCTGGACTCGGGGCGGCTCCGCTCGGCGGGATTCACGGACCTGGACGGCCGGCCCGTCGCACGCCTCGTCGGACGAGCACCCTCGTTCGTCGACTCCGGCGGTACCACGATCCAGCCGGTCGACTACGAGTACCTGGTGGACGCCGAGACGTTCGTCCCGGTGCGCGTCACGTCGACCCAGGTGCTGCCCGCCGACCCGCAGGCGGAGGAGCCGGCCGCGCGACGCGTGCGCCGCAACGTGATGCGCTGGACGTTCGAGCGGTTCGAACGGCTGCCGCTCACGCCGGCCAACGAAGGCCTCCTCACCGTTGACGCGAGGGGCCTTCGCGTCGTCGAACCCGGCGCGAAGGGACGGTGGGCGACCAGGGACTGAGGCCGTCGGAACCGCTCGCGAGCAACCACGGACGCGGCTCGCGACGGGCCCACGAGGCTACGCCAGGGTGCCCGTCCCCACGACGATGTCGCCGTGCAGCAGCATCGCCGTCTGGCCCGGGGCGGCCTGGAGCAGCGGCTCCTCCAGCATCACGGTCCCCGGCCCCGTGGCGCCCGGATCGGGCGACTCGAGGACGACGGCGCGACGGGGCTGCTGGCGGTAGCGGAGCTTCACGCCGTCCACGCGCCACGGGTCGACGTGCAGGACGACGTCGCGGAGGCTGACGCGGTCGGTCATCAGGCGCTCGCGGCGGCCGACGGTGACGACGTTCGTCTCGACATCGGTGGCCACGACGTAGCGCGGCTCGCCGGCGGCGACGCCCAGGCCGCGGCGCTGGCCGAGCGTGTAGAGGTGGGCGCCCTGGTGCTCGCCGACGGTCTCCCCCGTCTCGGCGTCGTGCACCGGGCCCGGGCGGTCGACGAGGCCGCCATGGCGCTCGAGGAACGCGGAGCGACCCGTGCCGGCGAGGAAGCAGAGGTCCTGCGAGTCGGGGGTGCGGGCGACGGAGAGGCCGGCCTCCTCGGCCAACGCGCGGACCTGCGGCTTGAGCAGGGAGCCGAGCGGGAACCGCATCCGGGCGATGGACGAGGGCCGCAGGCCGGAGAGCATGTACGCCTGGTCCTTGCCCGGGTCGACGGCCAGGCGCAGCAGGCCGTCCTCCGTCGTGCGGGCGTAGTGCCCCGTCGTGAGCGTCGCGCAGCCCAGGCGGTCGGCGAGGCCGAGCATCGCGTCGAGCCGGACGTTGCCGTTGCAGCGCACGCACGGGTTGGGCGTCAGGCCCTTCCGGTGATCCTCGATCCAAGGCGTGACGACCCCGTCGCGGAACGCGTCGCGCAGGTCGAGGGTGAGGTGCGGCATGGCCATCCGGTGCGCCAGGTCGCGGGCCCGGCGGACGGCGGAGTGCGAGCAGCAGGAGGACTCGGCGTCGTTTGCCGGGTCGCGCCACAGCTCGAGGGTGACGGCGACCGCGTCGGGACCCGCCTTCAGGGCCGCGACGGCGGAGTCGACCCCGCCGCTCATGGCCACGAGCGTGCCGCGGGCCTCGCCCTCGGGCGGCGCGGCGTCGGCGGCGACCGCGGCGCCGAGCGCCCGGTGCAGCGCGTCGACGACGAGCTCGGCCGCGTGGAGCTTGCCGGGGTGCAGTCCACCGACCTCGTCGGCCACCGCGGCCACGGAGACCCGCGCGGCGTCACGCACGGAGGCGCCGTCGAGCAGCTCGCAGGCGACCGACCCGCAGACCGTCAGCGCACCGCAGCCCTCGGCGACGAAGCCCGCGCCGGCGATCCGGTCGCCCTCCACCGCGACGACGACGCGGACGAGGTCACCGCACGCCGCGCCGCCGGCGACGCCATCGTGCCCGCCCGAGGGCAGGTCTCCCCGCCCGACGGGGGTGCGTAGGTGCTCCTCGAAGCGCCAGTCAGCCACCGACCGAGGGTACCCGGGCGCCCCGACCGGCACGCCCCCACGGGCGGATCCGTGCGGCGGGGCGTCAGGTGCGCTTGCCCTGGCGCATCGCCTGGAGGAACACCACGGCCGACCCCACGAACAGGACGGCCGCCACGATGGGCTGGTCGAGCACGATGAACACGAGCGCGCCGACGATGGCGAGCAGCCCGCCCAGCAGGTTCAGGTTGTTGGTCGACATGGTGTTCATGCGGAGCTCCTGGTGCAGGGGGGGACGGGGCCCGGAGGGGCGGTTCCGCCGGAGGGTACACGGCATGGTGGCGCGCGCAAACCCCCTTCACCCGGGGCCCCTGGCCCGTCTGCCGACCACGGATCGCGGGCCCGCAGCGGCCCGGCTCCACACCGTCGACAGGCGACCGCCGCGCGTGCGAGGCTGCCGGGACCACACCGGCGCGCCCCCGCGCGCCCCGCGATCACGAGGCCCCCATGCACGACACCGACGCCCCCACGACCGCCGCCTCCTCCTCCCTCCAGCGCACCGTCGCCCGCGCCCGCCGGCAGACGCTGGCGGACCTGCTGCACCGCTCCGCGCGGCGGTTCCCGGACAAGGTCGCCGTGGTCGAGGCCGGGGTCGCCGAGCCGCGGCGTCGGACGTTCGCGCAGCTCGAGGCCGACGCGAACCGCATCGCCCACGCGCTGAACGAGCGCGGCATCGGCACCGGCGACCGCGTGGCGCTGCTCTCCCGCAACGGTCTCCCCTACGTGCAGGCGGTCTTCGGCGTCGCGAAGGCGGGCGCCACCCTCGTGCCGATCAACTTCATGCTCGGCGGCGCCGAGGTCGGCTACGTCCTGCAGCACTCGGGCGCTGTCGGCCTGCTCGCGCAGGACGCGCTGCTGGCCGCGGCGGACGAGGCGGTCGAGGTCGCCGACGCCGACGCCCGGCTGAAGGTCCGCGCCGTGCTCGACGCCGACGACGCGCGCGAGGCCTGGGAGCCGTTCGATGCGCTGGCGGGCGGCGCGGACGACGCCGACCCGGGTGCCCCCGAACACCTTGTCGCCTCCGACGCGCCCGCCCAGGTCATGTACACCTCGGGCACGGAGTCCCGGCCGAAGGGCGCCGTCCTCTCCCACGAGGCGCTGATCGCGAACTACTCCACGTGCATGGTCGACGGCGAGATGCGCGGCGACGACGTGCAGGTCCACGCCCTGCCGCTCTTCCACGTCGCCCAGCAGCACGTGTTCCTGCTCCCGGCGATCCAGCTCGGGATGACGAGCGTGATCCTGCCCGCGCCCGATCCCGCCACGGTGCTGGCGACGATCGAGGAGCACGGGGCGACGATGTTCTTCGCGCCCCCGACGGTCTGGATCGGCCTGCTGCGCCACCCCGACTTCGACACGCGCGACCTCTCCACGCTGACCAAGGGCTACTACGGCGCGGCGATCATGCCCGTTGAGGTCCTGAAGGAGCTCAGCCGCCGGCGGCCCGAGCTGCGGCTGTGGAACTTCTACGGCCAGACCGAGATGGCGCCGCTCTCCACCGTGCTGCGGCCGGAGGATCAGCTGCGCAAGGCGGGATCGGCGGGGCGCGCCGCCCTGAACGTGGAGGCCCGGATCGCCGCCCCGAACGGCTCCGAGCTGCCCGCGGGCGAGATCGGCGAGATCGTCCTGCGCTCCCCGCACGCCATCCACGGCTACCTCGACGCCCCGGACAAGACCGCGGCCGCGTTCTCGGGCGGCTGGTTCCACTCCGGCGACCTCGGCGTGGCGGACGACGAGGGCTTCATCACCGTCGTCGACCGCATCAAGGACATGATCAAGACGGGCGGCGAGAACGTCGCCTCCCGCGAGGTCGAGGAGGCGATCTACGCCCACGAGGCCGTCGCCGAGGTCGCCGTGGTCGGCCTGCCGCACCCCGAGTGGATCGAGTGCGTCGTGGCGATCGTCGTCCCCCGCGAGGGCGCGGAACTCGATGAGTCCACCCTCCACGCCCACTGCCGTGAGCGCCTCGCCGGGTTCAAGGTCCCCAAGGCGTTCCGTGTGCTCGACGCCTTGCCGAAGAACGCCAGCGGCAAGATCCTCAAGCGCGACCTGCGCGAGCGGTTCGCCGACCTGGCCGACGGGGTCGCGGGGCCGGGCGGGCGGGGGTAGCGCGACCCCGGCCGTCGGTGTACGATCGTTCACTCAGATGGTCCTCTCCGCCTCCCCCACGCACCGCCTCTCTCGATGAGGCCCGACGACCTCGAGGCCGTCGGCGTCGCCGCCGGCCGCGCGTTCGCCGGCACGGTGGACCATGTCCAGGCGACGCACCGGGCGGTCGCCCGCCGGGTCTTCGGCGCGACGAAGCGCGCAGGCATCACCGGCGGCGAGGCCGACCTCGTCGGCCGCGCGCACGACGGGCTCTCGGACGGCGTCTACGCCGCCGTGCGCACCATCGGCACGACCGCCGTGCGGGGCCTGGCGAAGGCCGCCACGGTCGTCCACCCCGCCGACGACGGCCGCTCCCTTGCGGACCGACCCGCCGGCGACGCGGTGCTCGGGGCGCTCAACGGCGCGTTCGGGGCTCGCTTCGCGGAGCAGGGCAGCCCGCTCGAGCTGCGGATGACCGCGCGGGTCAAGGGGCATGACCTGACGCTGGAACCCGGCGCCCTGCGGCGCGCCTTCCCCCTCCCCAGCGGCCGCGTGGCGGTCCTCGTCCACGGGCTCTGCATGACGGACGCCGCTTGGGAGACCGGCGGCGACGAGGACGCCTACTACGCCCGGCGCCTGCACCGCGACCTCGCCTACGACGTCGTCTCGATCCGCTACAACAGCGGCCGCCGGATCCCGGCCAACGGGCAGGATCTGGCGACCCTGCTCGAGCGGCTGTCCGCCGCGTGGCCGGGCGGCATCCGCGACCTGGCGCTGATCGGGCACTCCATGGGCGGTCTCGTCTGCCGCAGCGCGTGTGCGGCCGGCGTCGAGAGCGGCCACGGTTGGCTGGAGGAGCTGGGCGACGTCGTGACGCTCGGCACCCCGCACCTCGGCGCCAACCTCGAGCGGGCCTCCGCCACGATCTCATGGGCCGCCGGGCTGCTGCCGGAGACCAAGCTCTTCGCGGACCTGCTCGACCTGCGCAGCGACGGCGTCCTCGACCTCCGCGACGGCGCGATCCTCCACACGGACCGTCCCCTGGCCGTCGATCGCTGGCCGTGGGGCGAGCGCGGGACCGCCGTGCCGCTGCTGGAGGGCGTGCGCCACCACGCGGTCGGCGTGACGATGGGCCGCGACCCGGAGCACTGGCTCGCCGCCAAGGTGCTCGGCGACCTGCTCGTGACGCCGTCGAGCGCGGCCTCCCGCGCCCGCGGCGAGCGTCGCCTGGCCTTCGAGGAGGACGACGTCGTGATCCTCGGCGGCCTCGACCACTTCGCGCTCCTGCACGACGCGGGCGTCTACGAGCACGTGCGTCGCTGGCTGCGCCCCGCCCCCGCGCTGCCCGCGGCCGGCGGCACGGGCGACGGCCTGCTCGACGCGCACGCCGTCGACGCCTGAGCGGGCGTCGCGACCGCCGGAACGCTGGCGCGGTCCGACCCCGCCGAGCGACCCCGGGCAACCAGCGTCGGGGGCGGACGACCCGTGCAACGCTGGACCGGTGACGCGATCGCCCGAGCCCGCTGTGCCCTCCACGTCGAGGCGCGTGCTCTCATCGCCGATCACCGGCGGCGCGCTGCTGCTCGTGGCGGTCATCGCCGCCGTGGTGTGGGTCAACGCGTTCAGCAGCTCCGGCTACGCCGACGTGTGGGGCCGCGAGCTGACGATCGGCGTCGGCGACCTCTCCCTGCGGGAGGACCTGCGCCACTGGATCAACGACGGTCTCATGGCGATCTTCTTCCTCGTCCTCGGCCTCGAGGTCAAGCACGAGTTCGTCGCCGGGTCGCTGCGGAACCCGCGAGCCGCGGCGGTGCCGATCGCCGCGGCCCTTGGCGGCGCGGTGGTGCCCGCCCTCGTCTACGTCGCGTTCACCTGGGGCGGCGACGGCGGCGCGGGCTGGGGCATCCCGATGGCCACGGACGTCGCATTCGCGATCGGCGTCCTCGCCCTCCTGGGCTCGCGGATCGTGCCCGCCATCAAGACGTTCCTGCTGACGCTCGCGGTCGTCGACGACATCCTCGCCGTCCTCGTGATCGCCGTCTTCTACACCGACGCCATCGCCTTCGGCTGGCTGGCGGCGGCGGTCGTCGGGCTCCTGCTGATCGTCGGGCTGCAGCGGGCGCGGGTCGGGGCGATCCCGGTCTACGTCGTCGTCGGCCTGCTCGTCTGGCTGTGCATGCACGAGTCCGGCGTCCACGCCACGATCGCCGGCGTCGCGCTCGGCCTGCTCACCCCCGCGCGGGCGTTCAACGGCCGGGACGTCCTGCACGCCCTGAAGGACCGCATCGAGCCCGTCACGGCGCTGGTCATCGTGCCGCTCTTCGCGCTGGCCAACGCGGGGGTCGTCCTGACGGGCGGGGTCATCGGCGACGCCGCGTCGAGCGGTGTGGCGCTCGGCGTCCTCGTGGGCCTGCTCGTCGGCAAGCCCGTCGGGATCGCGGGGGTCGCCCTGCTCGTGGACCGGTTGGGGATCGGCCACCTCGACCCGGCGGTCCGTCCCGTGCACGTGATCGGTATCGGGGCGCTCGCCGGGATCGGCTTCACCGTCTCGCTGTTCATCTCCGACCTGGCGTTCGACACCCCGGAGCTGGCGCAGCTCGCGAAGATCGGCGTGTTCGCCGGATCGCTCGCCAGCGGCATCATCGGAGCGGCGCTGCTGCTGCGTGGCACGCGCCCTCGAGCCTGACGGGGCGACCCACCCGGGGCCCCCGGCGGGGTGGTCGGCGGCGCGTCGGCGCGCGTGACGTCACCCCCATGCCCGATCATGGTCGTAGCCGTATGACGTCCTCCCCCGAACCCGCCACCGCCGAGCCCGTCGTCCCGACCGGCGTCGATGACTACCCCCACGGCCGCGTCCCCCGTGCGGTCCGCGAGCAGCAGGTGCTCGCGGTCGCCGAGCGGCTCTTCGCCGAGCGCGGCTACCGGGGTGCCTCGATGGACGAGCTCGCCTCGCGCGTCGGCGTCTCCAAGCCGGTGATCTACGACCTCGTCGGGTCGAAGGAGAGCCTCTACCTGCGCTGCGTGGAGCGGGCCGGACGCGCCCTGTCCGAGGTCGTCGCGGGGGCCGCGCTGACCGAGACGGAGCCCGAGGCCCGCATCCGCGTCGGCGCGATCGCGTTCCTGCGCTTCGTGGCCGAGGAGCAGGGCGGCTGGGACCTGCTGCTCACCGCCGGGCCCGAGCCGGGCGCCGAGCCGATCCTCGCCGTCCGCGCCCAGCAGAGCGCACTGCTCACGGAGCTCACGCGCGAGACCGTGGAGCGCCTCGGCGTCGAGCTCGAGGAGTGGCGCATCTCCGCCCTCGCCCACGCGCTCAACGGCACCTTCGAGGGCCTCGCCTACTGGTGGCGAGAGAACAGCGAGGTCGGCGAGGAGGAGCTCGTCGACTGGATCTCGCAGCTCTTCTTCCCGGGCATCCGGGCGCTGGCCGGCCTGCCGGCGCCGGACGCCTGAGGGGCACCGAAGCGATGCGGAAGCGGCTCGCCGTGGCCATCGGCGCGGTCGCCGTGGGCGGCGGCATCGCAGCGACCGTGATCGCGACGCCCGGGGACGAGAGGACGTCGCCACGCGACGCACCGCGTCCGCCGGAGCGGAGCGCCTGCCTCCCGCGGGCGCCAGCACAACCGACGCGGTCTGCCCCACCGGCGGACCTCTCGGACGGCATCGCGGTCCTACGGCGACCGGCCCGCTCCCGCGATCGCGTTCCGCCCCGCGTCCGCGCATCGCTCACCGACCGCCCGGCGCTCGCGGCGGGCCGGTTCGTCGGACGCACGCCGTCGGGCACGCGGGTCTATCTCGTCCCGACCCGAACGTCACCGTCAGCCGCGGCCGACGCCTGTGACAGCGGACCCCTCGCGCGTGCCGACGGCTGGACTTTGCAGGTCGCGGTCGCGGGTCAGTCCCTCACGGTCAGCCATGCCGCGCTTCTGCGTCACGGGATGCTGATGACCGACACCGCGTCGAGGCCTGATGCGACGGGGGACGCTTCTGCGCCTGAGGTCTCGGCCGTCGTCCCCGACAGCGTCCGGCGGGTCCAGTTCCGCATTCCGGGAGCGGCCGCGTCCGAAGTGCGCGCACGCGGCAACTTCGCCAGCCTCCGAGTCCCTGCCGGCGCTGCGGACTTCGAACGCGTCGACCTCACTTGGCGGGATGCGACGGGCCGCGTCGTCGGCCCGGCCCAGCCGTAGCCGGTCACCGGCCTTACGGCGACGAGCTGACGACCGCGCGCCCGCGCGTCGGGAGGAGTCCCGCGGACTGGTCCCCGCCCTCCCCGAATCGCTACCGCAGCGGCTCGACGTAGCGGTTGTCGACGTGCAGTCGCGAGCCGTAGGCGAAGCCACCGTACTTCGCGTCGATCGTGACCCGCGCGGGGTGGCCGTCCAGGTCGAACGCGTACTGGTTCTTCCCGAAGCCCCACTTGCGGGTCTCGTCGACGACCTCACCGTCGACGATCACCGTGCGCTTGCCGGTCACGGAGGAGTGCTCGAGCTCGATCTCGCGCTCCGTCCCGTCGATCTGCACGCGCCAGACGTTGTTCGCTTCGCTCATGGCGTGACCCTACGCGCCCGCGGGCGGCTCGATCGTCGAGCGCAGGCCCAGGTCGGCGAGCTGCTTGGTCTCGGCCGGAGCCGGGGCGCCGGTGAGCGGGTCGCCGCCGGAGGAGGTCTTCGGGAAGGCGATGACGTCGCGCAGGGAGTCGCGGCCCGCGCACAGCGCAGCGAGGCGGTCGACGCCGAACGCGATACCGCCGTGCGGCGGCGCGCCGGCCTTCAGCGCCTCGAGAAGGAAGCCGAACTGCTCGTCGGCCTCCTCCTCCGAGAAGCCCAGCAGGTCGAGGACCGCGCGCTGCTGCTCGGGGCGGTTGATGCGGATGGAGCCGCCGCCGACCTCCCAGCCGTTCACGACGAGGTCGTAGGCGCGGGAGTGCAGGTCGCCCGGCGTGGTGTCGTCGTTGTTGAACGCGCCGCCCGGGGCGAGGTCGGCGGCCGAGACCGGCGCGCCGCCCGGGGCGCACGGCTGCGTGAACGGGTGGTGGACCGCGTCCCAGCGGCCGCCGCCGAGGTTCGTGCCGTCGCCGGCGGTGCCCTCGAACATCGGGAAGTCGACGATCCAGACGACGTCGTTGCGGTCCTCGCGCAGGCCGAACCGGTCGGCGAGCTCGAGGCGCAGGACGCCGAGGACGTTCGCGGCCACCGGGGCCTTGTCGGCGACGATCAGCAGGAGGTCGCCCGGGGAGGCGTCCAGCGTCGACTTGATCGACTCGATCTCCTCCGGCGTGAGGAACTTCGCGATCGGCGAGCGCCAGGAGCCGTCGGGCTCGACGAAGCCCCACACGAGTCCGCCGGCGCCGGCCTTCTTCGCGATGTCCGTGAGCTCGTCGAGCTGCTTGCGCGGGACGGTCAGGCCGCCCGCGTTGATGCCGCGTACGACGCCGCCGGAGGCGAGCGTGCCGGCGAAGACCTTGAACTCCGTGCCGGAGAGCGCCTCGGAGAGCTCCTGGATCTCGAGCCCGAAGCGCCGGTCGGGGCGGTCGTTGCCGTAGCGGAGGACCGCCTCGGCGTAGGGCATGCGCTCCCACGGGGCGGCGGCGAGGTCGAGCCCGCCCGCGACGAACGCGCGGGTCATCACGCGCTCGAAGATCGCGATGACGTCCTCCTCGTCCACGAAGGAGAGCTCGGCGTCGAGCTGCGTGAACTCGGGCTGGCGGTCGGCGCGCAGGTCCTCGTCGCGGAAGCAGCGGACGATCTGGAAGTAGCGGTCGAAGCCGGCGATCATGAACAGCTGCTTGAACAGCTGCGGCGACTGCGGGAGCGCGTAGACCGTGCCGGGCTGCAGGCGCGAGGGGACGAGGAAGTCGCGGGCGCCCTCGGGTGTCGAGCGCGTGAGGTACGGGGTCTCGATGTCCAGGAACCCCTCCTCCTCCATCGCGTCGCGGATCGCGCGGACGATGCGGGAGCGCAGGAGCAGCGCGTCGCGGCTGTGCTCGCGGCGCAGGTCGATCACGCGGTGCTTCAGGCGCAGGAGCTCGTCGACCGGGCCGTCCTCGTCGACGGCAAAGGGCGGCGTCTCCGCCTCGGCCAGGACGTCGAGCTGGGCCGCGCGCAGCTCGACGGTGCCCGTGACCATCTTCGGGTTCACGTGCTCCGCGCCACGCAGGGTGAGCTCGCCGGCCACGGAGACCACGTGCTCGGAGCGCAGGCGCTCCGCGGCGGCGAAGACCTCGGGGCCGCACGTGTCGGGGTCGAAGACGACCTGCAGCAGGCCCGAGCGGTCGCGCAGGTCGACGAAGATCAGGCCGCCGTGGTCGCGGCGGCGGTGCACCCAGCCGGCCACGCGCGGCGTTTGCCCGACGGCGTCCTCGCCGACGAGCCCCGCCCACGTCGAGCGGTAGCGGTTGGCGTGGACCGGCGCGGCGCCGACGGTGTCGCGGACGAGCTCCGCGATCCGCTCGTTCGACGGACCGGAGGCGGGTGGGGGCGTGCGCGACTCCGGGGAAGACATGGCGACCAACGGTACCGGCGTGGTCTGGAACGCGGCGGTCCCGCATCCCCGCGCGACGCGCTGCCGGGGTTCGCGCTCGTGGTCCTGCCGTCGACGCCGGAGGGTCGGCGGTCGGCGGCCCGACTCGAAAGCCGACGGTCGACGCGAGCGGCCCGGCTACGGTGGTCCGGCCCGCCGGGCCGCGGTGCCGTCCCCTTCGGTGTCGGACGCGGGCGCCTCCCGGGGCGGGAGCGCACGGCTCATCACGAGCTCCTCCAGCGTCCGCCCACCCGACGTCCAGGTGCTCCGTCCGACGACCACGAAGCCGGCGGCCTCGTAGGCTCGCCGGGCGGCGACGTTGTCGTCGACGACCTCGAGGACGACCGTGCGACAGCCCGCCCCGGCCGCCCACGCAGCGCACGCGTCGCACAGCGCCCGGGCGACCCGGCGACCGCGGGCCTCGGGTGCCACCCACATCGCGTTGAGCGCCGCCACACCGGGCTTCGCGTCGTCGGTGCGGACGAGGGCGAGGCCACTCCACCGCCACCCGATCTCCGCGACGAAGGTGCGCTCCGCCTGCCCCTCCCCGGACGACGCGGCCCAGACCGCCCACCACTCCGGTGGCCGGGCGGCGTCGTCCGCGAACGTGGAGCCGAAGGCCTCCGGGTCGCTCCGCAGCGACCGGAGGCGGAGCTCACGAAGGCCCTGCGCCCCCCCGCGAGCACGTGTCGTACGGCGAGGCCGTTCATGCCGTCGGTGACCGCGACGGGAGTCTCCATCACGACCCGGGCGCCCGGCAAGAGGGACGGGTCGGCGCGAACCGCTGCCCCCGAGTGACGCTGCTCGGCTTCGCCCTCGCGGTCCCGCTCTCGACGTCGAAGGAGGGGGCGGGCCGCGGACAGCCCGCAACCGCAACGTCATGAACGGGTCACTTCGCGGTAACCGGCGGTGCGCCCGACGGACGTAGCGTCTGCGCGGTCCCTTCCCGAAGGAAAGCGTTCCCCGTGAACTCACCGCTGCCCTCCCCCAGACACGGTCGGCCGTCACGCACCGCACTCGCGGCGTCGCTCGTCGCCGCCGCCGGCCTCTCGGCCGTCACCGTGCCCTCCGCATCGGCCCGTCCGGCCGCCCCCGACCGCGCCAACGTCGTCGTGACGTCGGGCGCCAAGAGCACGCGCGTCGAGCGCACCGCGACCACCCGCGCCGCGTTGAAGCGCCCCAAGAGCATCACCCGCTCCTGCGGCAGTTCGCGCAGCTCCAAGCGCATCCGGACCCGCCGGTCGAGCGCCACGAAGACCACCCTGCGCGTGACCACGCGCTACTGCAGCGGACGCACGCTCGTGCAGATCACGCGCCTCGTCGCGGGGCCGAAGGTCCCCGTGCCGGTGCCCGTCCCGGGCCCGCCGGTGCAGGTGCCCGGCCCGCCCGTGCAGGTGCCTGGCCCGCCGATCGAGGTCCCGGCGAAGCCCGTCGAGAAGAGCTTCCGCCTCACGCTGCTGCACAACAACGACGGCGAGTCCAAGTACAAGGCCGGCGACAGCACCGCCGGCTACGGCACGATCAGCCGCTTCGCGACGGTGCTCGGGCGTCTGCGCTCCGAGGCGTCCGCGTTCCAGTCCGACGCCGAGAAGGCCGGCACCGAGGACAAGGGCACGGTGCTCGTGTCCTCCGGCGACAACTTCCTCGCCGGGCTGAACCAGCGCGCGTCGTTCGCGCGGTGGGACGCCAACCAGGGCTCGTGGTTCGACTCGCTCGCGCTCGACCTGCTCGGCTACGACGCCGCCACGATCGGCAACCACGAATTCGACTTCGGCCCGGCCCGCCTCGCGCAGTACATCGGCGGCACGGCGCGCACGCAGTTCGTCTCCGCCAACACCGACATGACGGACGAGCCGGACCTGCAGGCCCTGCGCGCCTCCGGGAAGATCGCCGACTCGACCGTCGTCGAGAAGGGCGGCGAGCGGATCGGCATCATCGGCATCACCCCGCCGGAGACGCCGTCGATCGCGTCCCCGGGCCGGGTGCGGTTCAACGCCCAGGTCGCCGACGTCGTGAACGCCGAGGCGAAGCGCCTCGAGGCCTCGGGCGTCAACAAGATCGTCCTGTCGTCGCACCTGCAGGGCCTCGCCAGCGACCGGGCGCTGGTCCCGCTCCTGGAGAACGTCGACATCGTGATCGCGGGCGGCGGCGACGACCTCCTGGCGAACGAGGGCACGCCGCTCGTCCCGATCGTCGCTCCGCCGGCCCCGCCTCGGGCCCCGACCCCGGTCGGGCCGTACCCGGTGCGACTCACGGACAAGACCGGCCGCGAGGTGCCGGTCGTGACGACCGCCGGCGAGTACAACTACGTCGGGCGCCTGACCGCGACGTTCGATGCGAAGGGCAACCTCATCGGCACGGACGCCGCCCGCAGCGGTCCCGTCCGCGTGTCCGGAACATCGACCGACGCCGACGTCGCCGCGCAGAACCCCACGCTGAAGCGCGCGATCGAGGACCCCCTCGTCGCGTTTTCGGCCGAGGCCGACCGCACGATCCTCGGCACGAGCGAGGTGCCGCTGGCCGGCAACAACCCGGACCCGATCCGGCTCCGGGAGAGCAACCTCGGCAACCTGGTCGCGGACGCGTTCCGCTACTCGGTCGCCGACGGGATCAGCCGCGGGGTCATCGCGGCCAACGCCCTGCGGACCGTGGGCCTCGTCAACGGCGGCGGCATCCGCAACAACGCGACGATCGCGCCGGGCAACATCAGCCAGGGCGACACGCTGCGGATCCTGCCGTTCTCGAACGTCATCAGCCGCGTGCCGAACGTCCCGGCGACCCAGCTGAAGGAGATCCTGGAGTTCAGCGTCGCCCGGCTGCCGACCGCGGACGGGCGCTTCGGGCACGTGAGCGGCATGGACGTCGAGTACGACGTCTCGCGGACGGCGCAGGTGACGACCGCCGACGGCGTCGCCACGACCCCGGGCCAGCGCATTCGGACGATCACGCTGGACAACGGGACGAAGATCGTGGAGAACGGCGCCGTCGTCACCGGTGCCCCGGCCGTCAACATCGCCACGACGGACTTCACCGCACGCGGTGGGGCGGGCGGCAACGGCGGGGACGGCTACCCGTTCCGCAAGCCGACGGTGGAGCCGATCGGCGTCGGATACCAGCAGTCGCTGGAGGACTACCTCGTCGCTCCCATCGCCTCGGGGGGCCTGAACCGCGTCATCACCGCCGCGCAGTACCCGGCGGGCGGCGACGGGCGCCTGCGGGCGCTCACGCCGGCGCCGTAAGGCCTCCGGTGACCGGGTGGGCGCCCATCGCGGCGCCCAGCCGGTCCCGACCGGATCCAGAGTGACACCGAAGGAGACCGCGGGGCCCGAGAGGGCCCCGCGGTGCGTTCGGCGGCGGGCGGCGTGGCCGCGGGGTCAGACCCGCGCCGCGGCGAGCGCGTCGGCCGCGGTCAGCCCCGTGGCCCGTCCGCCCGGGGAGCGCTCGATGCGGATGCCGTCCTCGTCGACGACGACGACGGTGCGCGCCCCGGCCTTCTCGGCGCGGCGCAGCTGGCCCTTCAGGCCGCGTCCCGGCGCCTGGTCCAGGCGGACGGCCAGGCCCTCGCGGGCGGCCGCGTCGGCGAGCAGGAACGCCGGGTGGCGCTGGCCCTCCGTCCACGCGACGTAGAGGTCGGCGCCGGCCAGGCCGGCCGGCTCGTCCTCGCCGTCGGCGGCCGCCTCGGCCTGGGCGAGCAGAATCCGCTCGACGCCCGCGCCCCAGCCGAAGCCGGGCGTCTCCGGCCCGCCGATGAGCGCGGTCAGCCCGTCGTAGCGTCCGCCGCCGCCCACGCCGGACTGGGCGCCGAGGGCGTCCGAGGTGAACTCGAAGAGCGTGCGCGAGTAGTAGTCCAGGCCGCGCACGAGGGTCGGGTCGACCTCGTAGGCCACGCCCGCGCCGTCGAGGAGCGCGCGGACCTCGTGGAAGTGCGCGGTGTCCTCCTCGCCGAGGTGGTCGAGGAGCAGCGGGGCGCCCGCCATGACCTCCTTCGTGCCCGGGTGGTCGGAGTCGAAGGCGCGCAGCGGGTTGAGGTCGATGCGCTCGCGGACCTCGTCCGAGAGCCGGTCCTCGTGCTCGCGGAGGTACGCCACCAGCGTCTGGCGGTAGCCCTCGCGACCCTCGGGGGTGCCGAGCGAGCCGATGCGCAGCCGCGGGCCGGGCACGCCCAGGTCGGCGAGGACCCGGTGCAGCAGCACGATGCCCTCGGCGTCGACGGACGGGTCGTCCGAGCCGAGCGACTCGATGCCGAGCTGCCAGAACTGCCGCTGGCGGCCCTTCTGGGCGCGCTCGTAGCGGAAGAACGGTCCCCAGTACCAGAGCTTCACGGGCTGCGGCAGCTTGTGCATGCCGTGCTCGAGGTACGCGCGGACGACACCGGCGGTGCCCTCGGGACGCAGCGTCAGGCTGCGCTCGCCGCGGTCGTCGAAGGTGTACATCTCCTTCTGGACCACGTCCGTCGACGCCCCGACGCCGCGGGCGAAGAGCTCCGTGGCCTCGAAGATCGGCGTCTCGATCCGCCGGTACCCGGCGCCCTCGAGCACCAGGCGCGCGACGTCCTCGACGCGGCGGCGCAGGTCCTGCTCGTCCGGGAGGACGTCGTGGGTGCCGCGCGGCGCGGTGACCTTGGAGCTCACGCGTTGCCCTTCGACAGCAGGTCGAGCACGAACGGGTTCGTGCGGCGCTCCTGGCCCAGGGTCGTCGGGCCCATGTGACCCGGGCAGACGGTGATCGCGTCGTCGAAGCGGTCCAGCAGCTCCTTGATCGACCGCATCAGCGTGTCGTGGTCGGCGCCCGGCAGATCGGTGCGGCCGACCGAGCCCTGGAAGAGCACGTCGCCCGAGAAGAGGACGCCCTCGTCCGGCAGCGCGTAGGTGACGTGGTCCGGGCTGTGGCCGGGCGTCGAGACGACCTGGAAGTCCAGCCCGGCGAGCGAGACGACGTCGCCGCCCTTCACGAGGTGCTCGGCCTCGTAGCCGCGGAACGGACCGAAGCCCTCCCAGCGCATCACGGCGTTGGGGTCCTTCAGCGTCTCGGCCTCGCCCGCGGGGCACCAGACCTCGGCGCCCGTGGCGTCGTGCAGATCCGCGACGGCGCCGATGTGGTCGAAGTGCGTGTGGGTGACCAGGATCCCGGCGAGCGTCAGGCCGTGCTCCTCGAGCGCGGCGAGCAACTTCGGGGCCTCCTCGCCGGGGTCGACGATCACGGCCTCCTTCGCGCCCTCGTGGCTGACCAGGAAGCAGTTCTCCTGGATGGCTCCGACGGTGTACATGCGGACGTCCATGGGGGTCCCTCCGGCGATTGCGGGTGGCGTGCGGGTCAGCGCTTGGACTTCGGCGGCTTCGGGCCGGGCGGCGTCTTGGAGCCGGCCGACGCCTTCGAGCCGCCCGACGGCTTGGAACCCGTCGACGGCTTCGCCCCGGGCGCGGCGATGCCGAGCTTCGCCAGGCGGCGCCGGTAGATGAAGCTGTCGAAGTAGAAGCCGAACGGCGTGTACAGCGCGACGAGGAAGATCGCGGTGAAGAGCACGCTGAGCGGCTTGCCCTTCAGGACGAGCAGCATCACGACGGCGAAGATCGCGGCCGCGAAGACCGCACGGATGAAGGCGCTCTTCCACGTCGGCTCGCGCATCCGCGGGTCGACGCGGCCGCCCCCGCGGGCTCCGGACGAGCCCCCGGAGCGGGCGTGGGTCACGCCCCGCGCCTCGATCATCCCCGCGGCGTTGCCGCGGTGCTTGGTCTTGCGCTTCGTCGGGCGGGCCATCTGGACGGTCCAGACTAGCGGCGCCCGCGCGCCGCCGTCCGCGCAGCGCGCTCGCGTATGTTGGACGGGATGCTCCGACAGCGCCTCGGACTCGTCCTGACCGGGGGGACGATCGGATCGACCTCCCCCGGCGACGCGGACGTGGTCCGCCTCGTCCGCGGCCCCAACGCGGGCGGCATGCCCGGCTGGCTGGCCGGCCCGCTCGCCGCCTTCGGGGCGCACCAGCTGACGGTGGCCCGTCCCGTCGAGCTGCATTCGGAGGAGGCCCGCCCAGCGGACTGGGAGGCCATCGCGGCGTCCTGCCGGCGGCTCGCCGCGCGCGGCGCGGAGGCCATCTGCATCCTCCACGGCTCCGACACGATGGCCCACACCGCCGCGGCGCTGTCCTTCGCGCTGGCGGACCTCGAGATCCCCGTCGTCCTCACCGGCTCCAACCTGCCCCCGGACGACCCGGAGAGCGACGCCCGCAACAACGTGGGCAGCGCGCTCGTCGCCCTGCGCACCCTCCCCCGCGGCGTCTACCTCGTCTTCGCCGGGGACCCCGAGAGCTCGGCGCTGGTGCACCTCGGCACCCGCGTGCGCAAGGAGCGCGCGTCGGGCCGCGCGTTCGTCTCGCCCAACGGCGGCCCCGTGGCGACCGTCGAGCACGGCCGGCTCACGCGGCTCGTCCCGTTCTCCGAGCCGCAGCCGCTGCTGGCCCGCGAGGGCTTCGCCCGCGACGCCGACGGTGCCCCCGCCGGTCACCCGACGGTCGCCCGCTTCGACGCGCGGGTGCTCGAGCTGCGCGTGCACCCGGGCCTGCCCTTCGCGGCGCTCGAGGCCGCGGTTGCGGCCGGCGGCCTGCTCGGCGTGGTCGCCGAACTCTACCCCTGCGCGACGGGCCCGACGGGCGACGACGACTCCTCCCTCTCCCGCTTCGCCGAGTTCGTCACCGCCCGCGGCGGCGTCGTCGTCGGCACCGTGTCCGCCGCCCCGGACGTCGCCGGCTCGTACTACCCCTCCCTCCCGACCCTGACCGGCGCGGGCATCAACTTCCTCCCCGGCGTCCTGAGCCACGCCGCGACCGTCAAGCTCATGTGGGCGCTGGCCGTGACGGGCGGCGACGCCGCCCGCACCCGGGCGCTCATGCGCCGCACGGTGGCCGGCGAGGTCGCGCTCGTGGGGCGCCCGGCGCCGCGCCGCGGGGCGCTCAACCGGAGCTGAGGGTCGCCGGCGCGCATCCGTTCCGGCCGGCCCGGGTAGCCGCCGGACCATGAACACCGAACCGCACGACGAGCACCCCGGCGACGTCCCCCCGCGCGACCCGGACCCGGAGACGGAGGGCGGCGACGCCGGCGGCGGCACCTCGGGCGAGGGCGGCGACACGGCGACCGACGCCGAGGACCCGTCGAGCCCCGAGGCGATCCAGAACGACCCGTCCACGGCCGGCGGGCCGAGCGACGACGTGCCGGACGAGATCGACCGCCTCCGCGGCGGCTGAGCCTCCGCGGCCCGTGGGACCGGCGGCCTAGCTCGCCGCGACCCCCGCGACGGCGTCCTCGATCGTCCGGCGGTTGCGCACGAGCACGCCCTCGGGGAACCCGGCGAACGCCTCCTCCGGCGGCAGGCCCACGACCTCGCAGGCGGCGACCGGGGCGTGGAGCGCGATGCGGCGGACGAGGTCGGCCAGCGGCACCGCGCGGTGGTCCTCGACGTTGCAGGACACCTGTGCGACGGGCACGCCGCCAGCGGCCAGGCCCTCCGCGTGCTCCAGGCCCAGCCCGATGGCGCGGACGCCCGGCAGGCCGTCGCTCCCACCCTCGCGCACCGCGGCGGCGATCGCGCGGGCGTGCTCGACCGTTGCCGGGGCGGCGAGCTCGACGTTGAACGCCAGCAGCGGCGGACGGGCCGCGACGAGCACCGCGCCGGCCGTCGGGTGCGGGCGGTCGGGGCCGAAGTCCGGCACGAGCTCGCCGGCCGCCATCCGCCGCGCGACCTCGACCGGTCCGCCGCGACGGACCTCGGCGCGTGTTCGTCCCTCCCCGAGCTCGCCGTAGAGGAACACCGGCAGCCCGAGCCGGCCCAGCCCGTCGGCGACGGCGAGCGCCTCGAGGATCGCCGCGCCGCGCCGCGCGTCGTCGAGGTGCACCACCGGGCAGACGTCGAGCGCGCCGACGTGCGGGTGCAGGCCGCGCGGCGCGCCGAGGTCGATACGGGCGATCGCCTCCTCCGCCCCGGCCAGGAGCGCGTCGGCAAGCGCCCCGGCGACGCCCGCGAGCGTGTGCACGGTGCGGTGGTGGTCCGGGTCGGCGTGTACGTCGAGCACCCGGGCCCGGGCGGCGCCGCCACGGTCGTACGCGCCACCGATCGCGGCGATCGTCGCGACGTCACGACCCTCGCTGACGTTCGGGACCGCGAGCAGCAGCCGCGGGTCGGCGGCGGTCGAGGGCAGCGTCGGGGCCGGGGCGTCGGGCATCGCCGCGGACGCTAGCCGACGCCGTCTCTAATCTGCGGCCCATGTCCCCGTCCCCGCCCGGCCCCGGGCCGGTCCCCGCGCGCCCGGATCCGCCGCGCGCGCCGGCCGAGCACCCCACGGTTCCCGGCGCCCCGTCGGTGGCCCCGCGTCTGCCCGGCCGTGACGAGGCGCCCCTGCCGGCGGACGACGGCCGCCGACAGCTCTCGGAACGCGCAGTGCCCTACTGGCGGATCCAGCTCGCCCTCTACGCGGTGCCGGCGGCCACGATCGCCACGGTGGCCGCGGTCCTCCTGGACCTGTCGTCCGCCCTCACCGCGGCGGTCGTCGCCGCGGCGTGGGTGGCGGCGCTCGCCGTCGTGGTCGTCGTCCCGCCCGTGCGGCGCGGGATCTGGTGGTACGCGATCGGCGAGGAGGAGGTCGACCTGCGGGAGGGCCTGCTCGTGATCACCCGCACCGTCGTACCGATGGTGCGCGTGCAGCACGTCGACCTGCACCGTGGACCGATCTCGACCCGGCTCGGGCTCGCGGAGATCGAGCTCCACACCGCCGCGGGGTCCGTGACGATCCCGGCGCTGGACCGCGACGAGGCGGAGCGGATCCGCCAGCAGGTCTCCGTGCTCGCCCGGGTGCCCGATGACCTCTGAGCCCGACGCGGCGCGGGAGTCCCTCGAGCGCCCCGACACGGCTCCCCCCGCGCCTGGAGGCCCCGTGCCCGCGGACCCCGGTCGCGCAGCCGATGAGGGCGAGCGGCGGATGCACCCGGCGTGGATCCTGGCGAAGGGCATCGCCGAGCTGAAGAACTTCCTCCCGGCGTTCATCGCCCTCGGGGTCGGCCTCCGTGCGTGGGCCGTGCCCGCCGCGTTCGCGATCGTCCTGCTCGAACTCGGCGTGCTGACCCTGCGCTGGCGCACCACCCGGTACGCCGTCGCGGGCGGGTCGTTGCGCCTGCGCAGCGGCGTGTTCAACCGCTCAGAGCGCGTCGTCCCCGCGAGCCGCATCTCAGCCCTCGACACGACCCGCGGCATCGTGCAGCGCGCCTTCGGGCTCGTCTCGCTCGAGGTGCAGACCGCCGGGGGCGGCAAGGAGGCCGAGCTCCGCCTGGACGCGCTGAGCACGGAGGAGGCCGAGCGGTTGCGAGCCGCCCTCGGCCACGACCGGGCCGCGAGCGCCGCCGCGCCTGCCGCCGGGGCGATCCCGGACCTCGAAGCTGCGACGTCCGACGCCCCGTCGACGCTCGACCAGGACGCGGGGGGCGTTCCCGGACCGGCCGGTACCGCGGTTCGTCCTCCCGTGTGGCCGGACGCGACCGGCGAGGCCGACGACGCATCGGTCGTCTACGCCATCACGGGTCGTGAGCTGGTGATCGCCGCGCTGACCGGCCCCCAGATCACCCTCGTCGCGGTCGTCGTCGTCTCCCTGTTCACCCAGTTCGAAGAGCTCCTGCCGCGCGGCCTGAAGGACCGGGCCGGGGACGTCGTCACGGGAGCCGACGCCGTGACCGTGTTCGTCCTCGTCGTGATCGCGTTGCTGCTCGCCGCTGCACTGGCGGTGGTCGGCACCGTCCTGGCGTTCGCCGAGTTCACGGTGCGGCGCGACGATCGTCGTCTGCGGGTGCGGCGTGGCCTGCTGACGGAACGCACCGGCACGATCCCGCTCGACCGCGTCCACGGGGTGCGGATCGTCGAGGGCCTGGTGCGCCGGCCGCTGGGCTACGCCACCGTCCAGGTCGAGGTCGCCGGCTACCGCGGGGGCAGCGACACCATGCGCACCCTCGTGCCGCTCGTCCGCCGGGGCGAGCTGCCCGCGCTGTTGGCGCGGATCCTGCCCGAGCTGACGTGGCCCGACGCCGAGCTCGAAGGCCCGCCCGCGCGCGCCCGACGGCGCTACTGGGTCGTGCCCGTGCTGTGGGCGCTCGTGCCGGCCGCGGCGGCGGTGATCTGGCTGCCCGACGCCTGGAAGGTCGCCGGCATCCTGCCGGTGCTCGTCGCAGCCGCGATCGGCGACGGCCGCTGGCGCGGCGCGGGATGGCACCTGGGGACGGACACCATCGCCGTCCGCAGCCAGCTCCTGGCCCGCACCACGCTGCTCGCCCTCCCCCGCCGGGCCCAGCTCGTCGCGGCGCGCAGCAACCCGTTCCAGCGCCGCGCGGGGCTGGCTGCATTCGACGTCGTCCTGGCCACGAAGCGCCACGGGATCGTGCGCCATCTCGACGCCGCCACGGCCGACGGACTGCAGCGCGCGGTGGCCTCCGCGGCGACGAAGCGGCCTCCGGCGGACGTCCTGCGCGATCTCCCGCTAGACTTCGCCGCCGCCCCGCCGGAGTAGCTCAGTCGGTTAGAGCAGCGGAATCATAATCCGCGTGTCGGGGGTTCAAGTCCCTCCTCCGGCATCACCGAAAGCCCCGTCCACGACGGGGCTTTCGCCGTTCCGGGGCGGGGCGCACCGCTCGTCCCCCGAGCCGGACCGAGCGGTGGACCGTTGAGCAACGCGAACGTCTAGCCGGTCAGGACCACGGCGAGGACCACGGCGGCCCAGACGCCGGCGGCGGGCGCCAGGAGCGCGCCCCGACCCGCGACAGGTTGTGACGCCCGGCGGCCGGCCCACCGCCACGCGTACGCGGACGCGGTGGCGACGACGCCGGCGCCGACCAGCGCGAGCACCGCGGAGACGACATCGGCGGTCCGCGACGCCGGCCCGTAGCCGGCGAAGATCAAGAGGAGGCCGGCGTACGTGGCCAACGACGCCGCCCCGAGCACGCCGACCGCGAGCGCCACGACGCGTGCGATGCTCGGCCGCGCCGTCGTCCCGACCATGCCGGCCGCCGCCGTCAGACCGAGGCCGGGGAGCATCAGCAGCGCCGCGCCGGCCTGCGTGATCAGCAAGGCGAGGACGGCGAGGACGAACGACACGCCAGCCGCGAGAGCGACGTCCCTGGGGCCGCGCGGCGTCACAACGGCTGGTCCCGGATGCTCCGGTAGACCTCGGTACCGTCGCTCTGCGGGGAGAGGACCCGCACCAGCAGGTCCACGCAGAGGTGATCGGGAACGCCCTGGCGGACCGGCAGGTCCACGTGCGCTCCGGCGGAGAGGTTCGCGCGGGAGCGGGACCCGAAGGCGAACGAAGGGTCCCCGCCCGTGGTCTGGTCGTACGCCACGCGCTCTCCCGGCTCCCACGACCGCTGGTACGAGAAGAGCCGCCGCCCGGGCGGGCCGGGACACTCTCCCTCGTCGGACGCGGTGACGAACATCTCCGTGATCGCGCCGAACGTGTGGAGGTTCGGGCGGCCCTCCGGCGGTGCGGATTGGGCGTCGGCGAACGTCACCCGGATCGTGTGACGGTCGGGAACGGACACCGTGACCTTCGACGACACGCGATCGTCGATCGCCGCGACGTGCCCGAACTCGAACGTTCGCTCGCGGGTCCCCGACGTCACGAGCACGACGACGCCCGCCACTGCCACCGCGATCAGCGTCGTCGCCGCCAGCAGCACGCTCCTCCGGCGGGTCCAGGGTCCGAAGAGGCGAATGCCCGGACCCTACCCCGGGGTCCCGGCTCGCTGGGTCGCGGAGGCCACGTCGCGACCGGATCGAATCCCGCGGTGCTCGCGAAGGTTGTCCTGCGGGCGAGCGGGTAGCCACCGGGCTCCACCCCTCTTCGCCTCCGGAGCGCATGACCATGATCGTCCCCGATTCCCTTGCCTACGTCACCCGTGCCGCCCACGACGTCGGGCTCGCCGCCTGGCTCGGCGGCGCCATGTTCGGCAAGTTCGCCCACAACCCGTCCGTGGCCCGCATCTCCGCGCACTCCGAGCGCGGCGCGGTCGTCAACGCGGCCTGGAACGGCTACAACGCCATCAACATCGCGGGCCTGGGTGCGGCCGCGTTCGGGTGGGGCACGTCGCGGCTGACCGAGACCGCCGACCCGAACCTGACCTCGACGGAGCAGACGCTGGCGCAGGTCAAGGACGTGCTGATGGGCGTCTCGCTCCTGACGGGCACGCTCAGCGCCGTCCAGGGTGCGCGGCTGGCCAAGCAGGGGCCCGACGGCGCCGTGCCCGTGGAGACGGGCACCGAGCCCGCCCAGGAGACCCCGCCCGCCGCCGCCCGCATCCAGCGCTCGCTCGGGCTGCTCGGCAACCTGAACATCGCTGCGGGCGTCGGGGTCGTCACGGTCAACGCCCTGATGGCCCAGATCGCCCACAGCCACCCGGCCAAGCGCCGCGCCTTCACCCGCTCGTCGTAGCGGGGCGGTCGACGGGCCACGCCGGTCGCCCAGATAGGGTCCTCACGCGTCGTCCGTCTGCGTCCCGCGCGGAGGTGCACTGCCACAGGGGAAGCACCGCGATGACCAGCACCTCGGACTCACCGATCGACGACGCCCAGGAGGGCGGCGAGCAGGTGGCCCGCCACCCGCTGTTCGAGGTGCTCGCCCGGGCCGGGCTGGTGGCGCGGGGCGTGGTCTACGCCATCGTCGGGGTGCTGGCCGTGAAGCTCGCCGTCGGCAGCGGCGGCGGCGAGGCCGAGAACCAGCAGGGTGCCCTGAAGGAGATCGCCGCGCAGCCGTTCGGGAAGGCGCTGCTCGTCGCCATGGCGATCGGGCTGGCCGGCTACGCGTTCTGGCGGCTCCTGCGTGCCGCCCTCGGTCACGGTCCGGAGCAGTCCGACGACACGAAGGAGCGCATCGGGGGTGCCGCCAGCGGCATCTCCTACGCCCTCCTCTGCGTCACCGCGGTCAAGATCCTCTCCGGTGCCAGCACGGGATCGGGCTCGCCGAAGGGCGCCACCGGCGGTGTGCTCGATTGGACGGGCGGACCGATCCTCGTCGGCCTCGCCGGGGTCGTCCTCTTCGTCGTGGCCGCCGACCAGGCCCGCAAGGGCGTCCTCAAGAAGTTCCTGAAGAAGTCCAAGACCGAGCAGATGAGCCCGCAGGTCAGGAAGGTCTTCACCGGCCTCGGCGTGTTCGGCCACGTGGCCCGCGCCGTGGTCTTCGGGCTCATGGCTTACGGGCTGGTCAAGGCCGCGGTCTCGTACGACGCCGACGAGGCCATCGGGCTCGACGGGGCGCTCGCCCAGCTCTCCCAGGCCTCGTACGGGCCGTGGCTGCTGGGGCTCGTGGCCGTCGGGCTCCTCGGCTTCGCCGCCTACTCCGTCGCCGACGCGCGGTTCCGCAAGGTCTGACCGCCCTCCCGGGGCTGCCCTGCCCCGGGCCGATCGCTCCGCCGCGGCTGGGACGGCCCCGATCGCTCCCCGCCCCGGGGACGTCCGCCGGCCCTCAGATCCCGGGTAGCCCGACGGCCCTCAGAGGCCCGCGAGCTCGTCCACCGGCGCGTTCGCGTCGGTCAGCGGCGGGTGCGCCCGCAGCGGCCGCGCGACGAGCGGGAGCTCGGGCAGCCCCAGGGTGCTCCGCACGCGTTCCACGCACGCCGGCTGCGGCGGCGGGCCCGTGCGCAGCAGGGTGTTCTGCAGCCGGTTGGGCGGCGAGGCCTCCTGGGCGCTGACCTGGCCGAAGCTCGCGCGGGTCGAGGCCGCGAGCGCGTCCGTCAAGGGCGCCCCGGGGGTCGTCAGCACGTTGAAGGCCAGGGTGCCGCCCGGGCGCAGACGCGACGCGGCCAGGCGCGTGAACTCCGTCGTCGACAGCGAGGCGGGCATGCGGTCGCCGGAGAACGCGTCGACGTAGATCAGGTCGTAGCGGCGGTTCGTGCCCTGCAGGTAGCGGCGTCCGTCGCCCTCGACGAACCGGTCCCCCGGCCGCTCGCGGGCCCCCATCCACTCGCGCGCCAGGGCGATGACCTGCGCGTCGAGCTCGACGGCGTCGATCCGCACCCCGGGGACGAGGCGCCGCAGCGGCTCGAGCAGCGCGCCGCCGCCCAGGCCGATCACCAGGACGCGGCGCGGCGGTCGCGGACAGACCAGCGTCGTCGCGGCCCGGATGTACTCCGACTCCGGGACCTGCGGCCGCCGCGGATCGACGACGGACTGCACGACCTGCGGGCGGTCGAAGTACATGGCCCGCTTGCCGTCGTCGGTCTCGGAGACGACGATGCGGGCCAGGCGGCTGTCGACGGCCGCCCGCACCGTGCCGATCGCATCCCGGTCGCCAGGCTCGACCGTGCCCCCGGTCGGCAGGGCGGTGACGAACGCGAGGACCGCGAGCGCTCCGACGGCCGCGATCGCCGCACCCGGTCTGCGGGAGAGCGCGGGCACGCCCAGCAGCCCGATGGGCAGCGCGCACAGCAGCATCAGCGTCTCGATCGGCAGCAGGCCGATGAGCCAGAACGGGGTGATGAGCGAGCCGAGCACGGCGCCGAGCGTCGCCAGCGCGCTGAGGTCGCCGGCCGCCCGTCCCACGAGCTGCTCGCGGACGCTCGCCCGGACGGCCATCGGCGTGACGAGGGAGAGGGCGGTGCACCCGGGCACGATCACGACGAGCGCCCCGAGCAGGGCTCCGACGCGGTCGCCCGTCCGCGGGCTCAGCCAGTCGAGGACCGGCGGGCCCAGCAACGCGCTCGCCGCGAGGAGGGCGCAGGAGACCAGCAGCACGGGTCCGATCGCGCGGGCGTGCGGGACCCGGTCGGCGAGACGACCTCCGAAGGCGGTCCCGGCGGCGATCGCCACGAGCACCGCCGCGATCGTGATGCCCCAGACGTCGATCGTGTCCCCGAAGCGCGGCGAGAGCATCCGCTGGCCGAGGAACTCGACGGCGAGCGTCACCACCCCGCTGGCGAACACGGCCACCCGGATCCACCATGCGCGCATCGCGGGGCACGGTAGGGGATCGGCCGGTGGCGAGGCGCCGGCGCGGGCCGGCAGCCGGCGGCGAATGCGGTTCGGGGCGTGCTCCGGCCGCCGTCCGTCCGCGCGCGCCCCGGGGGCTCATGGTCCGCGGCGAAGCCGTCGACCACTCTTGTGACAGCACATAATCCCGCCGGGCTCGGACAGCCCCAGCATCCCCCTCTGGAGGCACTTCCCCGTGTCCGAGCTGCGTTCCCTGTCCCGTCGTGCGGCCCCCCGGTCGCGACGACACCCCGGCCCCCGGGCGCTCCGGCGACTCGCGCGTCTGACCGGCGTCGTGCTCGTCGTCGGGCTCGGCGCCGCCGCCCCGGCGTCCGCCGCACCGCCCGAGATGGTCGACCTCGGCGCCGCGTCCACCTACGCCGCCCTCAGCGGCGCGTCCGTCGGCAACACCGTCAGCGCCCCGGGTGCGCCGCACACCACGTTGCGGGGCGACCTCGGCGTGAAGGCCAACGCGCAGCCGACGGGCTTCCCGCCCGGGATCGTCACCGGGGCGAAGAACGTCGGCAACGCCGCCGCGATCGCCGCCCACGACGACCTCGTCGCGGCGTACACCGAGGTCGCGGGCCGGACCGGCGGCGCACCGCTCGCCGGCGCACTCGCGGGCACGACGATCGGGCCGGGCCTCCACGCCGTGCCCGAGGCGGTGTCGAACACCACGACGGTCACGCTCGACGCCGGCGGCGACCCCGACGCCGTCTTCGTCTTCCAGGTCAACGGGGCGCTGGCGATGGCCGCCGGCAGCAAGGTCGTCCTGGCCGGCGGGGCGCGGGCCTCGCGGGTGTTCTGGCAGGTCAAGGGCGCCGGCGCGGTCGGCGCGAACGCCGCGTTCGCCGGCACCCTCATGGCCCTCGACGCCGTCGGCGTCGGCAACAGCACCGTCGTCAACGGCCGGGCGCTGGCACTGGGCGGGGCGCTCACGCTCGACGCGAACGAGGTCTACGGCGCACCCCCGGTCGTGACGCTCGGCGGCGGGGCGAACGCCACCACCACGGACACCACGCCCACCGTGACCGGAACGACGGACGTGACCGGCACGGACGCCGTGACCGTGACCGTCGGCGGTCAGACCCTCGCGGCCACCCCCGTCGACGGCGCGTGGTCCGCGACCTCGGGCCTGCTCCCCAACGGCACCTACGCCGTCGTCGCGACGGTCACGGACGGCGCGGGCAACGTCACGAGGGCCACGCAGAGCCTCACCGTCGACACGGTGCTGCCCGTCGTGACGCTCGACGGCGGCCCGACCGTGCTGACGAACGACCCGACCCCGACGATCTCGGGCACGAGCGACGTGGCCGCCGGCTCCATCGTGCGGGTCGCCGTCGGCACGCAGGCGCTGACGGCGGTCGTGCGCGCCGACGGCGAATGGAACGTCACGCCCGCAACGCTCACCGACGGTGCGCGGACCGTCGTGGCCTCGGTCACCGACCCCGCGGGCAACGACGGCACCGCCAGCCAGGCGCTCGTGGTCGACACGATCGCCCCCGGTCTGAGCATCACCGGTGGTGCGGCCGCGCTCACGAACGACGCGACCCCCAGGCTGTCGGGCACCGCGGACGTCCCGGCCGACACCGTGGTGACCGTCGCCCTCGCCGACGAGACCCTCTTCCCCGTCGTCGACGGGAACCACGCCTGGTCGACTCGCGCGTCGCCGCAGGCCGAGGGCCCCCGCCGCGTGGCCGTGACCGTCGCGGACCCGGCCGGCAACACGGCGAGCGTCACCCAGATCCTCACCGTCGACACCATCGCCCCGCGCGTGACGATCGACGGCGGAGCCGCGGCCTCGACGCCGGACACCACGCCGACGATCACCGGGACCTCCGACGCCGCCGCCGGCACCGTCGTCACCGTCGCGATCGCGGGCCAGACGATCGCGGCGCTCGTGCAGTCGACGGGCATCTGGAACGCCACGCCGACCCCCGTCGGCCCGGGGACGTGGGCGGTGGAGGTCTCCGTGCCGGACCCCGCGGGCAACCTCGGGCGCGCCTCGCAGGCCCTCACGGTCGCCGGCGTCCCGGCGCCGCTGCCGGGCGGCAGCGGAGTCGTGGCGCCTCCCCCGGCCCCCAGCGATCCGGTAGCGGGCGCCACCGCCGAGAAGGTGCCGGCCCCGGTGCTCGTGCCCGGCCCGGCGCCGAGCCCCCCGGGCGCCCCCGGGGTGGCTCCCGCGGCCCGTGCGGTCGTCGCCGGCAGCGCGCGTCAGCGGCTCGGGGGCACGCGGCTCTCCATCGCCACGAACGTCCGCGCCCCGGCCGCCGGGCGGGTCGTCGTGACGGTGCGCGGCAGCGTGCGGATCGCGGGCCAGCGCCGGACGGTTCCGCTCACGACCGCGACCGCACGGATCGCCGCCGGCGGGAGCGCCGCCCCGACGGTCCGGCCGAGGGGTCGGAAGGCCGTCGCCGCCGCCGCGTTCCGTCGCATCCGGACGGCAGCGCGCAGGGGCACCGCCGTGACCGCCAGGCTCACCGTCCGCGTCGTCGACGCCGCCGGCAACGTCCGCACCGTGAGGCGGAGCGTGCGCCTGACGCGGTAGCGGACCGGGCGTGGCCGCCGTTCGGCGCGCTCGCGGACCGGGCGCCCGTGCCTGCGCGGGTGCCCGGTCCTACGGCGTGCCCGCGTGGGGCACGTCGACCGTCGTCGTCAGCAGCACGCCTTCCCGGGCCGCGCTGCGGGCCTGCTCGTAGAAGTCCGGAGCCGCGCAGCACACCAGGGTCCGGCCGTCCTCGCCGCCCAGGCCGCAGGCGTAGACGCCCAGGCCGTCGGGCATGACGACCTCGTCGACGACCTCGCCGCCCGCTGCTACCCGGCAGGCTCGGCGACCCACGGCATCCGCCGCCCACACGTGGCCCTCGGCGTCGAGCGCGATGCCGTCGGGCGCGAAGGTCAGGCCCCCGAGGACGGCGCCGACGGCCCCCTCGGGGGTCGGGCCGATGTCGGCGAAGGCCCGCCGGTCCGTGAGCGCCCCGTCGGCGCCGACGGTGAAGGCGGTCAGGCGCCCGGCGAGGGTCTCCGCGACGATCAGGGTGCCGTCGTCGGTGATCACGGTGCCGTTCGGGAACGACAGGCCCTCCGCGGCGACGGTCGCCGTCCCGTCGGGGTCCACGCGCACGATGTTCGTCGGCGCAGGGTCCGCACCGCCCATGAGGTCGAAGCCGAAGTTGCCGACGTACGCCCGTCCCGCGCGGTCCACGACCATGTCGTTGAGGTGCCCCGTCACCAGGGCGCCCAGCTCGGCGTGCGTCCGCACCGCGCCGTCGGCACCGCGGCGAAGCACGCGCCGGTCGCGCATGGAGACGACGAGCAGATCCCCGTCGGGCAGCCAGCCGAGCCCGGACGGCTGCGCGGGCACCTCGAGCTCGAGCGTCTCGGTGCCGTCCGCGTCGTAGGAGAAGACGCCGTGACGGTAGAAGTCGACGGCCCACCAGCGACCGTCGTGCCACCGCGGGCACTCGAAGAACGCCCCTCCGTCCTGCAGCGTGGCGAGCGTGCGTGATCCGGCCATGTCGTCCCTGCCCCCGTCGGTTCCGCGGGCAGCCTACGGTCGTGGCCCGGCCGTGTCGAGGCGCGACGGTGATGCGCCCT
Source organism: Patulibacter americanus DSM 16676 (assembly GCF_000420025.1). GTDB lineage: Bacteria > Actinomycetota > Thermoleophilia > Solirubrobacterales > Solirubrobacteraceae > Patulibacter > Patulibacter americanus. The sequence goes on along the minus strand of NZ_ATUD01000005.1, from coordinate 34,280 downwards.
ACGCGGCGAGCGCCGGCTCGGCCATCCCGAGCCGCGGCCCCGACCCCAGCGTCGCGAGCGCGCTGCGCATCACGGCGGTCCGCCCCTGGTCCGCCCCGCGCCGCAGCCGCTCCGGGTCCATCTCGAGGCGTCCGACCACCGCGCCCTCCGGGGCGACGATGAGCGCCCGGCCCGACGCCACGAGCTCGGCGAGCACGGAGGTCTCGCGCTCGTTGGCCGAGGCGTTCGACAGGGGCACCCCCGCGAGCTCGGGCTCCCACCGGGTGAGCAGGCGATCGCCGACCCGGCGGCGCAGGGCCGCCGTGCGGGCGGTGGCGGCGCGGGCGGCCGCGGCACGCGCCTGCGCCGCGCGGGCCCGCGAGAGCGCCCGGGCGAGCGTCGCCGCGGGGCGGGTCGACAGGACGACGAGGTGGGTGGCGCCGTGCGACAGGGGCGTGTGGCACGGGACGGGCTCGTCCAGGGCGGGGTCGCACCAGCGGTGGGCGTCGTGCTCCACGGGCGGGCCGCCCACGATCGGCACCCGGCAGGTGGCGCGCAGGGCGCCGAAGAGCTGGTCGCGGCTGCGGGGGTCCGGCAGGGCGACGCTACGGCGCGCGGCGATGTCGTAGGCCAGGGCGTGGAACGTCGGGCGGCTGCGGGACAGCGCGGACCAGTCGAGGGGTCGCAGCTCGCCCATCACGACGTCCAGCAGGTCGTCCAGGTCGAGCAGCGGGCCGCCGCGCAGGTACCGCCGCCACCACACGAAGTGGCGCGCGGGCAGGATCTCGGAGTAGATCGGCAAGCCCTCGTCGGCCTGGCCGGCGAGCAGGTACGCCCCGTTGAGCGCGCCGGCCGAGGAGCCGTAGACGTGGTCGAACAGCCGGGCCGCGCCCAGGTCCTGCAGCGCCGCCACCATCCCGGCGGAGACGACCCCGCGCATGCCGCCGCCCTCGATGCAGAGCGCGACCTTGTACGGGTCCGGCAGGCCGGCGTACCGGCCCTCGAGAACGGTTGTGATGTCCATCACAGTCCGTTGATCGGCGTCGGTGGATCCTTCTGGACGGCGTCTGGCCGTTCGGGGCCGTCGCCACTACAACGGACGTTGAGGGCGCCGCGGACACCGGCGCGCAGCACCGACGCAGCGGACGGCTGGGCCGGAGTCGCGCCCGTCGCGGCGGCGCCGACCGTCCCGCACCCCGGGGCACGTCGTTCCGGTCGACGCCCGGGGGACGCCGACGCGGCTGCCGACGGGGTCGCCCCCGCCCCCGCTCAGGCGTTGAGCAGGAGCTCGGTCGGGCGGTCCGGGGCGCCGTCGAAGTAGCGCTCCAGCACGGCCAGGAACAGCGGCTCGTTCGGGTCGGCGCGTGAGAACAGCGTCATGGAGGAGCGCAGCTTCATCTCGTCCATGGAGCCGAAGATGTCGCGGGCGGTGCGGCCCTCGATCTGGGCGACGAGGTCGGTGCACTCCAGCAGGCGGGTGCCGAGGATGGGGTGGCGGAGGTACGCGTCGGCCTCCTCGAGGGACCCGATGCCGAAGCGCTGGGCGGTGGCGCTCTGCCCGAGGCCCCTCATCTGCGGGAAGACGAACCACATCCAGTGGGTCTCCTTGCGGCCCGCGCCGAGCTCCTGGAGGGCGTGCTCGTAGTTGTCGCCGGCGTCTTGTGCGTCGACGAAGCGCTCGAGGTCGAATGGGTCCTGGTCAGTCATGAGATGCCCGTACCAATCGGCCCGAGGGCCGAAACCCTTCAGCCGGGGTGGACGACTAGGGTCGCCGCCGCCGCGCCCTCGGGCGGCTAGGTGTCGAGCAGGATCAGCAGCACCGTCGCGACGCCCGCCAGCGCGCCGACCGCACTCAGCGCGAGCGTGAGCCGCCCGTCGGCGTCGACGAACGTGCCGCGACGCACGGCGGCGGCGACGTCGCGCCGGCGCTTCTCCGCGTAGACCATGCAGAGGACGCCGAGGAGCGCGAAGACGACGCCCAGTGCGGTGTAGGGCCACCGCGTGCCGGAGTCCGAGAGCTCGGGGATGACCCTCGCGCCGGCGAGGGCGACCGTCAGCGTCGTCAGGCCGGTGCGCCACCACGCGAGGTACGTGCGCTCGTTGGCCAGGAGCGTCCGGCGGGTGAAGTCCCGCTGGTCCAGGGGCCGACGCTGGTCGTAGTCGCCCCCCGGCTCGCCCAGCAGCGGGTCGTCGTCGGGGAGCTCGCTCACGGGCGCAGGGTATCCCGAGCGACCGGCCGCGGTGCCGTGGCGGAGGTGCCTGCGCACGCCGCTCGCCGCGCCGCCGGCCGTCGCGACTCCTGCACGGCTCACGCCGCGCGCAGCAGTCCCCCGCGCCGCGCCGCACCGTGGACCGTCCGCGCCGCGACCGTCGCCCAGGCGGCCACCAGGAGCACGAACAGCGCCACGGCGACCCACGAGAGCGGCGCGAGGCCCGCGTCCCGGGCGAGCACGGAGGTGCCCGTCACGACGGTGCCCACGGGGAACGTGAAGCTCCACCAGCCCAGTGAGAACGGCAGGTGCTCGCGTGCCGCCCGCAGGACGACGGCGGCGGCGATCGCGAGCCAGAGCATCGCGAAGCCCCAGACCGGAGCGCCGTAGACGACGCCCAGCGCCTGGAGTCCGCCGGCGTACGGCGCGCCGATCGCCCCGTGCGCCTGGGCCCCCAGCAGGTTCGCGGCGGTGACGGACTGCCCGAGCGGGCCGAGGACGACGAACAGCGACGGAACGGCGAGCGCCTCGCCCGCGCCCGTGGCGACCAGCCGCAGCACCACCAGCGCGATCGTCACGAGCGAGGCCAGGAGGCTTACGCCGAACAGCGCGTAGAGGCCGAGCAGCAACGCCTCTCGGCCCTGCCCCGCGGCCACGTGCGGCACGAGCGCCGCGCCGGTGGCGGCCGACACCATCGGCGGGACGACGGGGAGCAGCCACGTCGCGGGCGCACCGCCCGCGCCGAACCCGACCCGGGTGAAGAGCCGGTAGGGCACGACGGCCGCGCACAGCACCCCGCCGAGCGTTCCGGCCGCCCACAGCACCGACGCGACCACGACGGCCGCGTCCGGCCCGAGGACGTCGCGGCCGACGAGCAGGCTGCCGGCACCGACGGTGAGGAGCGCCATGGGCGGGGCGCCGTAGAGCGGGGCCATCGCGGGATCCGCGAGGTGACCACGCGCCACGGCCGGATAGCGCACCCAGTGCAGCGCCGTGGCGACGACGAGAACCGCGAGCAGTGCCGCGGCGGCGAGCCACACGACGACCGCGAAGTCGTGCAGGGCCGGCGTGCGGTGCGGCAGGAGCTCGGCGGCGTTGGCGACGATGCCGGTGCCCATCACCGCCGTGAACCAGTTCGGGCCGATCCGCGCGAGCGGACCGTCCGTGGGCGCCGTCGCGGCAGGCGCAGCGGACGGGTGGGGAGCGACGGCGACGAGCGTTCCGGACACCGATGGAGCATCCCGCACGGATCCGCAGTCCACCACGACTCCTTGGCCCCCGCCACATTCCTCCCCGGAATGCTCGAGGCCGCCCGTTCGGCCGAGCACCTATCGTGCTCCCATGGCCGTGAGCACCGAGCCCGCCCCCGTCGGCACCGTCCGCGCCCACCACGGCGAGGGTGCCGTCTGGGACGCCGCCGACGGCACGCTCCTGTGGATCGACATCCTCGGCCGCTGCGTGCACCGCACCGCCCCGGACGGCACCACGACGACCGTCGGCCTGCCCGACGACGTGGGTTTCGCCGTGCCGCAGGAGGGCGGCGGACTGCTCGTGGGTGCCGGCCGGGCCGTGCTCTCGGTCGGACTGCCGGAGGACGGCGTCGCGCAGGTGGTCGACACGCCCGCCGGCCCCGTGGCCCTGCGGACCAACGATGCAGGCACCGATCCCGCCGGGCGCGTCTGGTTCGGCACGATGGACCGCGCCGAGGAGGAGGCCGTCGGCGCCCTCTACCGGCTCGACGGACCCGGGCGCGCGACGCCGGTGCTGCACGACCTCAGCGTGCCCAACGGCCCGGTCTGGTCGCCGGACGGCACGACGATGTACTTCACGGACACCCCCACGGGACGGATCCGCGCCTACGCCTACGACGCCGCAACCGGCGAGCTCGGCGCCGGCCGCGTCGCCGTCGACACCCAGGGACGGGAGGGGCATCCCGACGGGATGACCGTCGACGCCGCGGGCAACCTGTGGGTCGCCTTCTGGGGCGGCGGGGCCGTCCGCTGCTTCTCCCCCGAGGGCGCGCTCCTGGACGAGATCCGGCTGCCGGTCGCGCAGCCCAGCCGTCCCGCGTGGGGCGGGCCGGACGCCCGCACGCTCTACGTCACGACCTCGCGCAAGGGCCTCGACGCCGACGCGCTCGCGGGGCAGCCGCAGGCCGGCCGGCTGTTCGCCGTCGTCCCCGGGGTGGACGGACACGTGCCGCCGCCGGCCGTCCGCCTGTCCGACGACGCCTGAGGCGCCAGCCGCCGGCGGGGCCGCACAAGGACGCCCGAACGCAGGAGGGGCGGCGCCACCGGCGCCGCCCCTCGGTCCTGCGGGGGTTCGCCGGGGCGACTAGGCCGTCAGGCGGAAACGCCCGACGATGCCGGCGACCTCGTCGGCCGTGGTGGCCAGCGAGTCGGTCGACGCGGCGATCTCCTGGGCCGACGCCGAGGTCTGCTCCGTCGCGGCCGAGACGTCCTCCGTGGCGGCGGAGGACTTCGTGGCCAGCTCCGCGACCTCGCGGATGCGCTCGTCGACGTTCGCGGCACCCGTGTGGATCCGGTCCGTCAGCGTCGCGATCTCGCGGACGCGAACGCCCATGTCGTCGACCGAGGCGCCGATCCGCTCGAAGGCGGCGCGGGCGTGCTCGACGGTGTCGGCGCCGGCGGCGGTGCGCTCGGCGGTGCGCTCGACGACGTCGACGACCTTGTGGGTCTCGCTCTGCATGTGACCGATGAGCTCCGAGATGTGCGCGGCGGCCGTCTGGGACTCCTCGGCCAGCTTGCGCACCTGCTCGGCGACGACCGCGAACCCGCGGCCCTGCTCGCCGGCACGGGCGGCCTCGATCGCGGCGTTCAGCGCGAGGAGGTTCGTCTGCCCGGCGATGCCGGTGATGGTCTCGACGATGCCGCCGATCTCGTCCGACTTCGCGCCGAGGTCGCGGATGGCCGTGGCGACCTCCGTGGAGGAGTCGCGCAGGATCCGCATGGCGGCCGTGGCCTCCTCGGCCGCGCCGACGCCCTCGTGGGCGATCGCGCTGGCGTCGTCCGCCGCGCGGGCGGTCTGCTCGGCGGCCTTGGCCGACTCGTCGATGTCGAGGCTGACCTGGCCCACGAGCTCGCGGGTCTCGGCCAACGACGTGGCCTGCGTCTCGGCACCGCGAGCGATGTCCGCGATGGCCTCGGCGATCTCGCCAACCGCGCGGCCGGCCTCGTCGGCGGCGCTGGACATCTCGTGCGACGCGGAGCTGACCGTCGTGACCGAGCCGGCGACGTCGCCCAGGGCGCTGCGGAGGCTCTCCGTCATGCCGACGAAGGCGTGACCCAGCGCATCGCGCTCCGAGCGCGGCTGGTGGTCGACGGACACGTCGCCCGCCGCGATGCGGTCGGCGACGACGACGCTCTCCTGCAGGTACTCGACCATGCCGCCGAACGCCTTGCCGGCGTCGCCGAGCTCGTCGTTCGACGTCAGGTCGACGTTCTGCTCCACGTCGCCCTCGGCGATGCCGCGGGCGGCCGCCACGATGCTGCGGAGGCCGCGCGAGATGGAGCGGACGAGCAGCGTCGCGAGGACGATGGCGACGAGGATGCCGACGATGAGCAGGACGATCGTCGTCGTGCGGGTCGTCGACGCGGTGTCGCGGGCCTCGGCCTCGGCGGCGTCGGCGACCTTCGCGTTCGCCTCGCCCCAGGTGGCGATGGACTCCTTCAGGGCCTCCCAGGCGGCGTCGCCCTCGCCCTGCGCCAGGATGTTCATCGCGCCGGCGATGTCGTTCTCCGGGACGTCCGCGATGCCCTTCGTCTTGTCGCGGTACGTCGCCCACGCGGTCACGAACGCGTTCATCGCCTGCGTGTCGCTCGCGCCACTGGCCAGGTTCTTCCGGTAGTCGGCGACGAACGCGGTGACGTCGGCGGTGTTCTCGTCGAGCTCCTTCTGCTCGCTCTGGCCGGCGACGTAGAGGATCTGGTTGCGGCGGTACGCGCCGGTCTTGTCCTTTACGTTGCCGATGAGCGTGCTCGCGGGCACGACGTTGTCGCTCAGGCGGCTGGTGGCATCGCTCATCGCGGCGGTGCGGTTGACCGCGTAGATGCCGATGACGGCGGTGATGACCAGGATGGCCGCGAAGGCGGCGGCCAGCTTGGCGGCTATGGGAAGACGCACGGTGGAGGGGTCCTTGAAGAGGGTCGGGTGGACGTCCCGGGTGGTCGGACGACGCTGCAGGACCTTGAGGAGCCCGGACGGACGGACGACACGGCGTTAACCGGTTGCGCGCGCACCCATCTGCGGCGCGCACGCCGTCGGGCGGCGTACGCGACCCACCGCCCGTCGCCCGTCGGGGCGTGAGCCGGGGGCCGACGTGGCACGATCCCTGGGGTGATCCAGCCCGAACCGACCAACGCGCGTTTCGTGGGCGGCCCGCTCGACGGTGAGACGCACCTCCTGGCCCACCGCCTGCCGTTCGTGCAGATGCCCGGTCCGGACGAGGCGTTCTTCGCCCGCCTGCACATCGACCGCCCGGACGCCCCGGACCACCTCCTCTACGAGCTCGACGGCGCCGAGGACGGCGAGACGCTGATCTACCGCTGCCGCGCCGACGCGCCGGCCGCGGGCGACGCCAGCCCCGACGAGCGGGCGGACACCGCCGAGGCCTCGGGCACGGGCGAGGCGGCGGACACGGCCACCGGCACCGACGGAGCGCGCGCATGAGCACCCAGCACGAGCTGCTCGCGAAGGCGACCGAGCGGGGCGCCCGCCTCGCCGCCCAGGCCTACGGCGCCGACTGGGACACGCTGGACGAGGAGGAGCGCGGCCGCCACCGCGCGCTCGCGCGCCGGTGGGCGGAGTTCCTCGGCCTCGACGCCGCCATCGGCGCCCTCTCGACCATCGCCACGAAGACCCCGGTCGAGGCCGACGGTGCGATCGCCATCCGCACCATCGACGGCGACGACGCCCAGGTCGTGGCGGAGGAGACCCTCGCGGGCCTCGTCCACGACGAACGCGAGTAGGGAGGGGGCCCGCCTGGGCCGGTTCCGACCGTCCGGGTCTTGCCATCGGGGCCGGAACCTGCAAGAGATCAGGGATGGTCCCCCACCCCCCACGCACGCTCCTCCCCCTGGCGGTCGTCGGTGCCCTCAGCGCCTCCGCCGTCCTCGCGCCCTCCGCGCTCGCCGACCGCCCCGCCTCGGCGACCGGCACCGGCGGCGCCGTCGCCTCCGTCGACGCGAACGCCACGAAGGCCGGGCTCGCCGTCCTCAAGCGCGGCGGCAACGCCGTCGACGCCGCCATCGCGACCGCCGCCGCACTCGGCGTCACCGAGCCGTACTCCGCGGGCATCGGCGGCGGCGGCTTCCTCGTGCTGTGGGACGCGAAGCAGAAGCGCGCCGTCACGATCGACGGCCGCGAGACCGCCCCGCGCTCCCTCGGCCCCACCGGCTTCGTGAACCCCAGGACGGACAAGCCGTACCCGTTCGACCAGCTCGTCTCGAGCGGACTCTCCGTCGGCGTCCCCGGCACCCCCGCCACCTGGGCGCAGGCCTCGCGGCGCTACGGCCGGTTGTCGCTGGCCGCGAGCCTCGCCCCCGCCACCCGCCTGGCCCGCGACGGGTTCCTCGTCGACAAGACGTTCCGCGACCAGACGATGCAGAACCAGGAGCGCTTCGCCCGCTTCTCCTCCACGCGCAAGCTGTTCCTCCCGGGCGGCGAGCCCACCCCGATCGGCCGCCGGCTGAAGAACCCCGACCTCGCCCGCACCTACCGCACGCTGGCGCGCGACGGCGTGAGCGCGCTCTACCGCGGCGCGATCGGGCGCGACGTCGTGCGCACCGTCCGCAAGCCTCCGGTCCGGAAGGGCCGCGTGCTCAAGGGCGGGATGACGACGAAGGACCTGCGGAGCTACGCCGTGCGCCGCCGCGGGGCGGTGCGCAGCACGTTCCGCGGGCTCGACGTGCTCGGCATGCCGCCCAGCTCGTCCGGCGGCATCGCGGTCGCCGAGGCGCTGAACATCATCGAGGCGCTCGGGCCCTCCCCGAGCGACCGGGCGGAGGCCACCCACCGCTACCTCGAGGCCAGCCGCCTGGCCTACGCCGACCGCAACCGCTGGGTCGGCGACGACCGCTTCGTGAAGGTCCCGCGCGGCGCACTCGTCTCGCAGGGCTACGCGCGCAGCCGGGCGTGCCTCATCAAGCCCACCGGCGTGCTCGGCCACCCGCAGGTGGCGGGCAACCCGAACTCGCCGACGTGCGGCAGCGTCGCCCCGCAGGGCGGGGCCTCCGACCGCGAGGGCGAGTCGACGACCCACCTCGTCGCGTCCGACCGCTGGGGCAACGTCGTCTCCTACACCCTCACGATCGAGCAGACCGGCGGCTCGGGCATCGTCGTCCCGGGGCGCGGGTTCCTGCTGAACAACGAGCTGACGGACTTCGACGCGGCGCCCGCCGCGGGCCTCACCGCGCAGACCGACCCGAACCTGCCGGCGCCGGGCAAGCGCCCGCGCAGCTCGATGAGCCCGACGATCGTGCTGAAGGAGGGCCGCCCGTGGATCGCCGTCGGCAGCCCCGGCGGCGCGACGATCATCACGACCGTCCTGCAGACCCTGTTCAACCGGATCGATCGCGGGATGAGCCTGCCCGACGCCGTCGCGGCCCCGCGCCTCTCGCAGCGCAACGCGGCCGCCACGGAGGCTGAGCCGTCGTTCCTGACCTCGGCCGACCGCGCGCCCCTCGAGGCGCTCGGCCACAAGTTCGTCGAGGCCCCGAAGACGTTCTCCCCCGATCCCGAGATCGGCGCCGTCGCCGCACTCGAGCGCGGCACGAAGGGTCGCTGGCAGGCCGTCGCCGAGCCCGTCCGCCGCGGCGGTGGCTCGGCCGGCGTGGTGCGCCCGACGGACTGACCGCGGCAGGGAAGGCGGCCGGAATCGGTAGCCGGTCCAGCCCGTCCCGGAGCCGGGGCCGGTAGCCGGTCCAGCCCGCCCCGGAGCCGGGGCGGCCAGCCGGCAGCCGGTGGCCGGCCCCGGACCCTCGGCCCGGTGGCCTAGGCCGCCGGGCCCGCGTCCGCCCGCAACCGACGGGCCAGCGGCACGCCCGCCAGCGCGACGGCCCCGAGCACGAGGAACGCCGTCGTGCGGTGGTCGAGCAGCCCGCCCACGACCACCGCGACGAGCAGCCCGCCGACGTTGCCCGCCAGCCACATCAGCGCCACCGCGCTGCCCCCGTGGCTCCCCGCGCGGCGCTCCGTCAGCTCGAAGATGACGGGCAGCGAGCCCGCCAGCAGCGCCCCGACCACCACCACCGCCGCCGCGTCGGCGCCCACGCCCGCGGCGGTCGACAGCACGGCGCACCCCAGCGCCGCCACGGCGAGCACCCCGCCGAGGAACGCCCGCTCGCGGCCCGGCGCGACCACGAGCCGCGGCGTCGCGGCGGTGGCCCCCACGCCGACGAGCAGCATGGCGGCGAGCATGATCCCCGCGGTGTCGTCCGAGACGCCGAAGGGCTCCAGCAGCGCCTGCAGCCAGGTCGTCAGCGCGATGAACACGCCGAATCCGACGAAGGTGAGCGCCGCCAGCAGGCGGATCCGGCGGTCCGACCACACGGTGCGCAGCGCCCCGACGGCCGCGCCGCCCTCGTCGCGCACCGCGCCCGGCCGGCGGAGGACGAGCAGCAGGCCGGCGGCCGCGACGCACGCCATCACGGCCTGCACCACCAGCAGCGTCGTCAGGCTCTCGGCGCTGCCCAACAGCGGTCCCAGCAGCAACCCGAGCAGCTGCCCGATCACGAGCCCGGCCGAGCCGATGGCGATGCCCGCCGGCCGGTCCGCGGTGCTGAGCGTGCCACCGGCGAGCTTGCCGACCGCGTTGAGGACGAACGGCTGCGCGATCCCGGCCAGCACCTGCCCGACCAGGGCCCACGCATAGGTGTCCCCGCCCAGCCGCACCACGGCCCCCAGGGCGGTCACCGCCGTGCCGAACGCGAGCGCAGGCCGGAACCAGCGGTCGAGCGCGACGCCCGCGGGCAGCGCGAGGACGACGTAGAGCAGCGGGTAGATCTGCGCGAGCCAGCCGATCGCCCCCTCGGACACCCCGTAGTGCTCCGCGCTGACCGTGGTGATCGGCGCGAACGTGAGCCACAGCGTCTGGTTCAGGCCGGCCACCGCGGCGAACGCCACGACCGGGATCCAGCGGGTGCGTCCATGCCGGGCGGTGCTCTCTGGGGTCATCGGGCTCTCTCTCGGGTTCGCGAGACCCTAGGCCCGCCCGTGGGCGCCGCGCCAACACGGTGTGCGCCGTCATCTACGCTGCCGTTGTTGTGGATCTCTCGACCCGCCAGCTGCGCGCCTTCGTCGTCCTCGCCGAGGAGCTGCACTTCACCCGCGCCGCCGCGCGGCTGTTCGTCGCCCAGCAGGCCCTGAGCCGGCAGATCCGCGACCTCGAGACCCGGCTGGACGCCAAGCTCCTGGACCGCACCACGCGGCGGGTGACGCTGACCCCCGCCGGCGCGGCGTTCCTCGAGTCGGCCCGCCACGCGCTCTCCGTGCTCGACGCCGGCGTCGACCGGGCCGGGCGGCTCTCCCGCGGCGAGGCCGGCGTGCTGCGGATCGGGTTCCAGCCCGGGGCGGCGCTCGAGCTCACCGGGCCGCTGCTCGACGCGATCCGCGAGCGGCACCCTGACGTGGCCGTCGAGCTGCGGGAGTTCGGGTTCGACGAGCCGTCCGCCGGGCTCGTCTCGGGGTGGGCCGACGTCGCGCTGACCCGGCCGCCGTTCTCCGGGGACGGCCTGGAGCTCGAGGCCGTGCTCTCCGAGCCGCTGCTCGTGGCCGTCCGGACCGGCCATCCGCTGACGAGCCGCGCGCGGGTCCGGGTGGAGGACGTGCTCGACGAGCCCATCGTGGTCGGCCGCAGCCCGGACCGCCGCTGGCAGGCGCACTGGACCCTCGAGGCGCTGCGCGGCGGCCGACCCGCGCCGATCTCGATGCGCACGAGCTCGCACACGGAGGAGATCGACGTCGTCGCCGCGGGCGTCGGGATCATGGTCACGCCCGCCGCCTCTGCCCGGTTCACCCCGCACCCCGGCGTCTCGTACCTCAGCGTGGAGGGCCTGCCCCGCTCGGTCCTCGCCGCGGGCTGGCGCGTCGGCGAGGACGGCCCGCTCGTCCGCTCCGTGCTCGAACTGCTGCGCGAGACGAAGGCCCGGCACCCCGAGCTCGTCGCCGTCATCGAGGGCCGAGACGTCCCGGCCCCCCGCGATCCAGCACGCGCATGATGTGGATCGGCGGCGGGCCGGGTGTTTCATACGGCGGCCGCGACGGCGTACGGTCGCCGGATGGAGCAGCGGGGAGCGCGATGAGCAGCAGCACCGTCCGGGCCGGCACGTGGCGCAACTGGTCGGGCGAGCAGCGCTGCGCGCCCGCGCGGATCGTCCACGCCCGCAGCGTCGATGAGGTCGCCTCCGCCGTGCACGCCGCGGCACGCGACGGGCTCGGCGTCCGCGCCGTCGGCAGCGGTCATTCCTTCACGGATGCGGCACTGACCGACGACGTGATGATCGACGTGGCGGGCATGCACCGGATCCTCCACGCCGACGCCGCGACCGGCCTGGTGCGCGTGGAGGCGGGCATCACGATCCACGCGCTCTCCGCCGCCCTGGCCACGCTCGGGCTGGGCATGGAGAACCTCGGCGACATCGACGAGCAGACCCTCGCCGGCGCGCTGGCCACCGGCACCCACGGGACCGGTGCGGGGCTGGGCAACATCTCGACGCAGGTGCGGGCGATGCAGCTCGTGACGGGGACGGGCGAGGTCGTCGAGCTCGACGCCGTCGCCGACCCCGAGGGCCTCCTGGCCGCCCGCGTCTCCGTCGGCGCGCTCGGCGTCGTCACGGCGGTGACGCTGCAGGCGGTCCCCGCCTACGTGCTCCACGGCGTCGACACGACGGAGCCCGTCGACGAGGTGCTGGCCACCCTCGACGAGCGCAACGCGGCCGCCCGGCACTTCGAGGCCTACGTCTTCCCCCACGCGCCCCTCGCCCTGACGCGCACGAACACCGTGGTCGACGGCCCGGCGCAGCCGCCGAGCGCGCTCTCCCGCTGGCTCCGCCAGGGCGTGCTCGAGACCGGCGCGCTGGCGGGGCTCAGCGAGGCCGGCCGCGCCGTCCCGCGAGCGATCCCGCGCCTGAACCGCCTCGTCACCCGGCTGGCCGGCACGAGCGTGCGCACCGACCGCTCCGACCGGATCTTCGCCAGCCCCCGCCACGTCCCGTTCGTCGAGATGGAGTACGCCCTGCCGCGCGCCGCCGCCGAGCCGGCGCTGCGGGCGATCCTCGCGGCGATCGACCGGGGACGGTTCGCCGTGAACTTCCCGATCGAGATGCGGTTCGTGGCCGGCGACGACGCGCTGCTCTCCCCCGCCCACGGCCGCGACACCGCCTACCTCGCCGTCCACACGTACCGCGACATGGAGTGGGGCCCGTACTTCCGCGCCGTCGAGGCGATCGCGGACGAGCACGGCGGGCGGCCGCACTGGGGCAAGCGGCACTTCCAGACGGCCGACACGCTCGCGCCCCGCTACCCGGGCTGGCAGCGCTTCGCCGCCGTGCGCGCGCGGCTGGACCCCGAGGGCCGGTTCGCCAACGCCTACGTCGACCGCGTCCTGGGCCCGGTGGCCGCATGAGCGCCGACGGGGTCCGGTCCGGCCGCCGCCGCGGCACCGGCGTCCAGCTCACGCCCGCGCAGGCCGACCAGCACGCCCGCCTGGAGCGGGCGACCGCAGACCTCGACGCCCCCTTCGCCGTCGTCGACCTCGACGCGTTCGATCACAACCGCGCCGACCTCGTCCGCCGCGCGGGCGGCACCCCGATCCGGCTGGCGTCGAAGTCCGTCCGGGTCCGGGCGCTGCTGCACCGCGCCCTCGACCACGAGGACCGGGCGTTCCGGGGGATCCTCGGCCTCACGCTGTCCGAGGCGCTGTGGCTCGCGGATGAGGGCTTCGACGACCTCGTCGTGGCCTACCCCACCGTCGACCGCGGCGCCCTGCGCCGGCTCGCCGCGCGGGAGGACGGCCGGCACGTGGCCGTGATGGTCGACGACGTGGCGCACCTCGACGCGATCGAGGCCGCCGGTGCCCGGCCCGAACACCCCGTCGAGGTGTGCATCGAGCTCGACGCCGGCCTCGAGCTGCTCGGCGCGCGGATCCAGCTCGGCGCCCGCCGCAGCCCGCTGCACACGCCCGAGCAGGTCGCGGCGCTCGCGGCCGAGGTCGTCCGGCGCCCGGCGCTCGAGCTCGTGGGCCTCATGGGCTACGAGTCGCAGATCGCCGGCGTGGGCGACCGGCCCCCGGGCCGCTCGGCCTACGGGCGGGTCGTCGGGGCGATGCAGGCGCTCTCCGCGGCCGAGCTCCGCCGCCGCCGGGCCGCGACCGTCCGGGCGGTCGAGGACGTCGCGGGCCCCCTGCGGTTCGTCAACGCCGGCGGGACGGGCAGCCTCGAGACCTCCTCGTCCGAGCGGGCGGTGACCGAGGTCGCCGCGGGCTCCGGGCTCGTGGCACCCGCGCTCTTCGACACGTACTCGCGCTTCACGCCGACGCCGGCGGCGTTCTTCGCGCTGCCCGTGGTCCGCCGGCCGGGACCGGGTGTCGTCACGGCGCTCGGCGGCGGCTACGCGGCCTCGGGTGCCGCGGGCTCGGATCGGCTGCCCCGCCCGACCTACCCCGCAGGGCTGTCGCTGACCCCGCTCGAGGGCGCAGGCGAGGCACAGACCCCGCTGATCGGCCCGGGCGCCGACGGCCTGGCGATCGGCGACCGGGTGTGGATGCGCCACACGAAGGCGGGTGAGCTCTTCGAGCGCTTCGACCGCGTCCACCTCGTCGCCGGCGACCGCGTCGTGGACGAGGTCCCGAGCTACCGCGGCGAGGGCCACGCCTTCCTCTGAGCGTTCCGAGTACGCCCCGGCGTCGGCGTTATGCTCCCCCGCCGATGCCTCCCGCCCGTCGCCGCGCACCCCGCAAGAAGATCGTCGAGACCCCCGTCGAGCAGGCCCCCGGCGAGACGCTGATCTGGACCGACGGCGCCTGCAAGGGCAACCCCGGCCCCGGCGGCTGGGCCGCGATCGTCGTGCCGCCCGCGGAGAGCGGCCTGCCGCCCGTCGAGCTCTCCGGCGGCGAGCCCGACACGACGAACAACCGCATGGAGTTCACGGCCGCCCTCGAGGGTCTGCGCTCGCTGCCCGACGGCTCGACGGTCTGCATCGTCACCGACTCGCAGCTCATGCTCAACTCGATGACGCAGTGGATCGAGGGCTGGAAGCGCAAGGGCTGGAAGACGGCCTCGGGCCAGCCCGTGAAGAACCAGGACCTCGTCACCGCCCTGGACGACGAGATCCGCCGCCACGCCGCCGTCCGCTGGCACTGGGTCCGCGGGCACGAGACCGGCGACGCCCATGCCCACAAGGCGTTCAACGACCGCGCGGACCAGCTCGCGGTCGCCGCGGCCGCCGCGGTCTAGCTCGGACCCCTCACCGGGTGGCCCGAGCCTCGCCGCAGTCCGACGCGGCCCGAACCCGCGACGCTCGGGACGGGGCCCGGCCTCTCACCGGGTGGCCCGAGCCTCGCCGCAGTCCGACGCGGCCCGAACCCGCGACGCTCGGGACGGGGCCCGGCCCTTAGTTCAGCCGCCCGCCGACGCGCGAGCGGATCTCGCCCGTGCGCAGCGGGCCGCCGGCGTCGGCGCGCAGCGGTGGGGTCGCGCCGCCGGAGCGGTCGCGCAGGCCGGCCAGCAGCTCGAAGAGCGTCTCGGGGCCGCTGTGCTTCGGCGTCCAGCCCAGGTCGCGGATGCGCGAGGTGTCCATGAGCGGCGACTCGTAGCCCATGTCGACCCAGCCGGGAGCCGCGGGCTGCAGGCGGCCACGCCACGACAGCGCGGCACCCGCGCGCAGCAGCCCGCGCGGCACGGGGACGGGAATGCCACCCAGGACCTCGCGCAGACGGCTCGGCGTGATGGGCGGGTCGGCGGCCACGTTGTAGGCGCCGCGCGCGTTCGGGTGCACGAGGACCAGGCGGTAGGCCTCGGCGATGTCGTCCGTGTGGACGACCTGGAACCGCAGCCCCTGGGGTACCGGCGCGATCGGCATGCGACCGGGCCGGACGAGCGGGCTCGGCCAGAACGGCCCGAGGAAGTAGCGGCGGATCTCCTGCGCGGCGGAGCGCTGGAAGATCAGCCCGGGGCGCAGCCGGACGATGCGGACGGCGGAGTGCTGCTCCTCGAACGCGTAGAGCAGCTCCTCCGCGGCGACCTTGTCGACGGAGTAGTACGACGTGGGGATCCCCGTGGTCGGCCACGTCTCGTCGACCCGGCGCTCCTCGTCGTCCGAGGGTCCCGGCCCGTAGGCGCCGAGGGACGACGCGTGGATCAGGGTGGGCACCCGCGCCTCGCCCACGGCGTCGAACACCCGGGCGCTGCCGTCCACGTTGACCCGACGCACCTGCTCGCGGTCGTGCGCCGGCTGGATCAGCCACGCCAGGTGGATGACGGCCGCCGCGCCGCGGAACAGCTCGACGAGGTCGTGGTCGAGGACGTCACCCGCGACCCAGCGGACCTTCGGCAGCTCGACGTCCGGCACGCGCCGGGCGAACCCGACGATCTCCTCCACCTCCGGCTCCTCGCCCAGCAGTCGGAGGAGGGCGCTCCCCACGTTGCCGGTGGCCCCGGTGACGACGACGCGCATACCTCTCGGGTACCCGTGGCCTGCGGCGAGGAAACGACGGGCGCCGTCCGGCCGCGCCCGCCGAGGCCTAGCCCCGGGGGCCCGAGGCGCCGCGGCGCAGCTCGTCCAGCCGCCGTCGCGGCTCCCGGCCGTGCGGTTGGAGCGGGCGGCGCAGGCCCTCGGGCGGGGCGGGGATGGCGCGCCGCTCCTCGTGGCCGGCGCGCACCGTGAAGGTCTCGCCCCAGTGGGCGATCTCGATCCCCTCGTCGACCGGCGCACCACCGTCCTCCGCCCCGTCCGCACCCGCGACCGGGTCGAGCGCGTAGACGGCCTCCCCCGGGCGCACCTCGACGACGAGCCGCCGCCCCCGCCACACGATCGGGAACCGCAGGCGCGGCAGGTGCTCCGGCAGGCGCGGGCGGAACTCGAGCCCGTGACCGTGGTCGCGCAGCCCGCCGAAGCCGTTGACGACCGCCGTCAGCGCGCCCGCGAGCGAGGCGACGTGGACCCCGTTGCCGACGTCGCCCCGCAGGTCGCGCAGGTCGGTCAGCGCCGCCTCGGCCAGGTAGTCGTGGGCGAGCTCGAGGTGCCCGACCTCGGCGGCCATCACGGCCTGCACGGACGCCGACAGCGACGAGTCGCGCACCGTCACGCCCTCGTAGTACTCGAAGTTGCGCCGCTTCTGCTCGGGCGTGAACGCGTCGCCGCGCCGGAACATCGCGAGCACGAGGTCGGCCTGCTTGACGACCTGCGTGCGGTAGAGCGCGAAGTACGGGTGGGACAGCAGCAGCGGGTACGCGTCGGGCGGCGTCGCGTCGAAGTCCCACCGTGCGTGCTGGAGGAAGTCCTGGTCCTGCGGGTGGATGCCCAGCCGCTCGTCGAAGGGGACGTGCATCGCGTGCGCCGCCGTCCGCCACGCCGAGATCTCGTCGTGCCGCACCCCGAGGTCGCGCGCCACGTCGGGGTGGCGCTCCGTGGCCTCGGCGGCGACGAGCAGGTTCTGCTGCGCCATAAGGTTCGTGTAGACGTTGTCGTCCACGATCGCCGAGTACTCGTCGGGCCCGGTGACGCCGTCGATGCGGAAGCTCCCGTCCGGACCGTGGTGCCCCAGGCTCGCCCACAGCCGGGCCGTCTCGACGAGCAGCTCGACGCCGACCTCGCGGTCGAAGGTCTCGTCCCCCGTCGCGTTGCCGTAGCGGCGGACGGCGTCGGCGATCCCGGCGTTGACGTGGAACGCCGCCGTCCCCGCGGGCCAGTAGCCCGAGCACTCCTCGCCGTGGATCGTGCGCCACGGGAACGCCGCGCCGCGCAGCCCGAGCTGCCGTGCGCGCTCCCGGGCCTGCGGCAGCGTGTCGTGCCGCCACCGCAGCGCGTCGCGCACGAGCCGCGGGCGCGTGTAGGTCAGGACGGGGAGCACGTAGCCCTCCGTGTCCCAGAACGCGTGCCCGTCGTACCCCGCGCCCGTCAGGCCCTTGGCGGGGATCGGCTGGCGCTC
The DNA here is from genome assembly GCF_000420025.1 of Patulibacter americanus DSM 16676. Taxonomy (GTDB): domain Bacteria; phylum Actinomycetota; class Thermoleophilia; order Solirubrobacterales; family Solirubrobacteraceae; genus Patulibacter; species Patulibacter americanus. The sequence goes on along the minus strand of NZ_ATUD01000005.1, from coordinate 16,928 downwards.
GGCGCGTGCGCCGGCCTGCAGGAGCTGGAAGAGGGCGTAGCGCAGGCCCTGCTGCACCTCCTCGTCGCCCTCGAGCTCGACGTCGCCGACCTCCCACCAGTCGTCCAGGATGCGCCGCTGCGACGCGACGAGGCCGTCGAAGCCCTCGGCCATGGCGCTCTCCAGGCTCGCGTCGACCTGGTCGCGCAGCCACTCCACGGACTGCTGCGAGGACCAGTGGTACGCCAGGAACTTCGTGAGCACGAGGGGCTTGCCCGGCTCGAGCCGCGCCGAGATCGTGACCCGGCCGAGGTCCTCGTCGATCTGCGTGAGCGTCGTCGGGTGGTCGTCGACCTCGATCGTGTGGTCCATGCCGGCCGCGAGCGAGAGCTGCGAGGCGCGCGTGGTGTGCGCCAGGACGACGCGCAGGTCGTGCTGGGTGGACAGCCGCCCCTCGAGCACCGCGCCGAGCTCGGCGGCGCTCCGGGGGTCGTCGTTCCCCCGCTGCTGCTGCCGCTGGTTGGCGAGCAGGTTGGACTGCACCGCCACGCGGACGGGCTCGCCGTCGCCGGACTCGATCTCGTACCGGATCACCGCGACGCTGCGGTGCGCGAAGGAGACCATCCGGCGGCTGCGCACCCGCACGCAGCGGCCCGCCTCGGACGTCCACTTCATCGTCCGCTCGAGCACGCCCGTGCGGAAGTCGAGGTGGCGCTCGTGCTCCTCGAGCCGCCCGCGGTGGACGTCGAGCGGCTCGTCCTCCACGAGGATCCGGATGATCTTGCCGTCCGTGACGTCGACGACCGCCTGGCCGTCCTCGGGGAACCCGTAGCCCTTCTCGCCGTAGCTCAGGGGGTAGGACTCGTAGAAGCCGCCGAGGTACGTGCCGCTGTGGCCGCGCGGCTCGCCCTCGTCGAGGTTGCCCCGCAGGCCGAGGTGGCCGTTGGCGAGGGCGAAGATCGACTCCGTCTCGTTCAGCAGATCGAGGTCCAGGCGACGCTCCCGCAGCCCCCAGGGCTCGACGGGGAAGACGTCGTGACCGATCACGCGAGCTCCTGCAGGTCGGCGACGACGAGGTCGGCGCCGTGCTCGCGCAGCGCGTCGGCGTGCCCGACGCGGTCGACGCCGACGACGAGTCCGAACGCCCCGGCGCGGCCCGCCTCGACGCCCGCGAGCGCGTCCTCGAAGACGGCGGCGCGGTCGGGCGGCACGCCGAGGTCGGCCGCGGCGGCGAGGAACGTGTCGGGCGCCGGCTTGCCCTTCAGGCCCCGCACCTGCAGGGTGCTCCCGTCGACCACGGCGGAGAAGCGGTCGAGCACGCCGGCGGCGGTCAGGACCCGCTTCGTGTTCGCGCTGGAGGAGACGACGGCGCACGGCGTCCCGCGATCGCGCAGGACGTCGAGCAGCGCCAGGGTCCCGGGGTACACCACGACGCCACCCTCGTCGATGAGCCGGCCGACCAGGGCGTTCTTGCGCTGACCGAGCCCGTGGACCGTCCCCGCGTCGGGCCCGTCCTCCGGCGTGCCCTCCGGGAGCGCCACGCCGCGGGAGGCCAGGAAGTTCCGCACGCCGTCCTCGCGCGGCAGCCCGTCGACGTTCGCGGCGTAGTCGTCGTCGGAGAACGGGCGGTGGTCCTCCCCCGCGGCCTCCGGCCGGGCGGCGAGGAACGCGTCGAACGTCTCCCTCCACGCGGCGGAGTGGATCCGGGCCGTGTCCGTCAGGACGCCGTCCATGTCGAAGAGGCAGGCGTCGACGTGCTCCAGGGGTCCGGCGGGCATGCCCGCGAGCCTGACAGACGGGCCGGCGCGCCCCGCCGCCGCAGCGCCGCGCGGGCCGGAACGGTCCGGCCGCAGGTCCGCGCGGAGCGACGGCAGGCCGCGAAGCGAGCGGCGGCGCGCCACGCACCGAGCGCCGGCGCGCCACCTCGCGAGCGGCAGCGCGCCACCTCGACGAACGGAGTACGCGGGTCGGGTATTCGGGTGCCCTTACCCTGCTAGCGTCCACGCGTCGAGTGAGGGGACCCTACCCCGGCCGACGCCGCCTCCATGACCCTGCTCGCCGCCCTCCCCACCGTCCAGTTCGTCATCGGTCTACGGGAGGGCGTCGAGGCCTCGCTGATCGTCGGGATCGTCGCCGCGTTCCTCGTGCAGGAGGGCCGCCGCGACGCGCTCCGGTACATGTGGATCGGCGTGCTCGCGGCCGTCGCCGTCTGCGTCGCGATCGCCGCGGGCCTGCAGATCGTCAACGAGAACCTGCCGCAGAAGCAGCAGGAGCAGCTCGAGACGGCTGTCGCCCTGATCGCCGTCGTGATGGTCACGGGGATGATCGTGTGGATGCGCCGCAACGCCCGCTCCATGGGCCGCGACCTGCGGGCGAGCACCGCCGGCGCCCTGGCGAACGGCTCCGCGTGGGGCCTGATCGCCATGGCGTTCCTCTCCGTCTTTCGCGAGGGCGTCGAGACCGCGTTCTTCCTCCTGGCGACGTTCCAGGCCGAGTCGACGCAGATCTCGACCGCCGCGGCCTCGTTCGGCGCGCTGCTCGGCGTCGCGATCGCCGTTCTCATCGGCTGGGGCATCTACCGCGGCGGCGTGCGCCTGAACCTCCAGCGCTTCTTCCGCGTCACGGCGGTCTTCCTCGTGATCATCGCCGCGGGCCTGCTGGCCGGCGCGATGCACACGGGCAACGCGGGCGGCTGGTTCACGTTCGGCCAGCACCAGGTCCTCGACCTGAGCGCCGTCGTCAAGCCCGAGGCCGACTCCGTGGTCTCCGGCCTGCTCACCGGCCTGCTGGGCCTGCAGCCGTTCCCGAACGTCGCCGAGGTCACGGCGTGGCTCGTCTACGCGATCCCCATGCTCGCGTTCGTCCTCTGGCCCGCCCGCCGGCCGAGCACGACGCCGACCACCCCGTCGGCGCCCTCCACCCCTTCTGCCCCCACGGGCACCGCCACCGACCACGAGGTCACCGCATGACCCGCAGCACCCGCCGTTCAGGCACCCGCTCCCTCGCCCTCGCCGCGGCCGCCGCCGCCACGCTGGGCCTCGCCGCGTGCGGAGGAGACGACGAGGGCGGCTCCGGGTCGGGCGCCACGAACCTGAAGGTCGAGCTCACTGACGCCGGTTGCACGCCGGCCTCGATGACCGCCCCGGCGGGCAAGGTGCGCTTCGAGGCCGTCAACAACGGCACGTCGAAGACCACCGAGGTCGAGCTGAAGAACAGCGAGGGCATCATCCTGGGCGAGCGCGAGAACCTGACCCCGGGCCTCTCGGGCGACTTCTCCCTGCAGCTCGACCCGGGCGAGTACGTCGTGTACTGCGCCGTCCCCGGCGACCTGGACCGCAAGGCCGGCAAGCTCACCGTCACCGGCAAGCCCGTCACGGCGGAGAAGCCGACCGACCCCGCGCTGACGGAGGCCGTGAAGGGCTACGACACCTACGTCCAGGAGCAGTCCGACCTGCTCGTCACCCGGGCGAAGGGCTTCGCCAAGGCGTTGAAGGCCGGCGACACGGAGAAGGCGAAGGACCTCTTCGGCCCCGCCCGCATGCCGTTCGAGCGGATCGAGCCCGTCGCCGAGGCGTTCGGCGACCTCGACCCGCGCATCGATGCCCGCGTGAACGACGTCGCCGAGGGCGACGAGTGGACGGGCTTCCACAAGATCGAGCAGATCCTGTGGACGAAGGACACCACGAAGGGCACGGCCGAGCTCGCCGACCAGCTCGTCGCCGACACGCAGGAGCTCGACCGCAAAATCCGCTCCATCGACCTGCAGGCCGCCCAGCTCGCCAACGGCGCGGTGACGCTGCTCAACGAGGTCTCCGCCGGCAAGATCACCGGCGAGGAGGATCGCTACTCGCACACGGACCTCTCGGACTTCCAGGGCAACCTCGAGGGCTCGAAGAAGGCGTTCGACCTGCTCAAGCCCGCCCTGGCGGCCCGCAAGGAGCAGGCGCTGGTCGACGAGATCGAGCCGCGCTTCGCCGACGTGCAGAAGGGCCTGGACGAGTACAAGCGCGACACCCCGCTGGGCTTCGCCCTCTACGACGAGCTGACGGACGCGGACCGCAAGCAGTTCGCCACGCAGATCAACGCGCTGGCCGACCCGCTGTCCCTCGTCGCGGGCAAGGTGCTGGAGTAGCCCCATGACCGAGCGCCACGACGACGCCCCGCAGGCCGGCGCCGGCACGCCGGAGGAGAGCTCGCCGGACGCGCGCACGGAGCGCGGCGGCCGCGGGATGACCCGCCGCCGCGCGCTCTTCGCGGGCGGCGGGCTGCTCGGGCTCGCGGCGGCCGGCGGGGCCGGCTACGCGACGGGGCACGCCGAGGCGAGCGCGCCGGCCGGCGCCGCGAAGGGCGCGGTGCCCTTCCACGGGGAGCACCAGGCGGGCATCGCGACCCCTGCCCAGGACCGCCTGGCGTTCGGGGCCTTCGACCTCACCACGGAGAGCCCGGCGATGCTGCGCGAGCTCCTGCGGGAGTGGACCGCCGCCGCCGAGCTCATGTGCGCGGGGCGCCCCACGGGTGCCGTCGCCGGCCACCCGGAGGTTCCGCCGCAGGACACGGGCGAGGCCGCGGGGCTGCCGCCGGCGCAGCTCACCATCACCATCGGGTTCGGCCCCACGGTCTTCGAGCAGGACGGGAAGGACCGCTTCGGCCTGGCCGCGAAGCGCCCGAGCGCTCTGCAGCCGCTGGGCGCGCTGCCCGGCGATGAGCTCGACCCGAACCGCTCCGGCGGCGACCTCTGCGTGCAGGCGTGCTCGAACGACCCCCAGGTCGCCTTCCACGCCGTACGCAACCTGGCCCGCATCGCCTCGGGCACGGCGGCGTTGCGGTGGATGCAGCTCGGCTTCGGCCGCACGTCCTCGACGACCCGCGGCCAGGTCACGCCGCGCAACCTCTTCGGGTTCAAGGACGGCACGAACAACCTGCGCGCCGAGGACACGAAGGGCATGGACCGCTTCGTGTGGGTCGGCCGCGAGGAGCCCCAGGCGTGGTTCCGCGGCGGCACCTACCTCGTCGCCCGCCGCATCCGGATGCTCATCGAGAACTGGGACCGCGACCGGCTGGGCGACCAGGAGGCCGTCTTCGGCCGGTCCAAAGTCTCCGGCGCCCCGCTCACCGGGCAGGCGGAGTTCGACCCGGTCGACCTCGACATCAAGGGCAGCGACGGCGTCACGGTGATCCCGCCGAACGCCCACATCCGCCTCGCCGCCCCTGCCGTCAACGACGGCCAGCACCTGCTGCGCCGCGGCTACTCCTACACGGACGGCATCGACCCGCGCACGGCGCAGCTCGACGCGGGCCTGTTCTTCATCGCCTTCCAGCAGGACCCGGAGCGCCAGTTCGTGGCGATCCAGAAGAAGCTCGGCGTCGGCGACGCCCTGAACGAGTACATCCGCCACACGGGCTCGGGCCTGTTCGCCGTCCCGCCCGGGATCCGCCGCGGCGGGTTCGTCGGCGAGGGCCTCTTCCGGTCCTGAGCCCGGCGGCGGTTGTACGGGCCAAACGTCGCGCGGCGGGGCGCCCTCCGGCCGCGTATCCTGGGCCGCTATGTCGTTCTCGCCTCCCGGTCCGTCAGCTCCGGTCGCCGCGCGCCTGCGCGGCGTCGCGAGCTCGCCGGTACGCGAGATCCTGGCCCTGACGGAGAAGCCGGGGGTGCTGTCCTTCGCGGGGGGCCTGCCGGCCCCGGAGCTCTTCGACCACGAGGGCCTGGGCGAAGCGTTCGCGGCGGTGCTCGCGCCGGGCCGCGCCGGCCGCTCCCTGCAGTACTCGACGACGGAGGGCGATCCCGAGCTGCGGCGGCGGGTCGCCGACCGGCTGTCGCGCCGCGGGCTGCCGACGGGGCCGGAGGAGCTGCTGATCACGAGCGGCTCCCAGCAGGCGCTGACGCTCATCGCCGCCGTCTTCCTCGAGCCGGGCGACCGCGTGCTCGTGGAGGACCCGAGCTACCTCGCGGCGCTCCAGGCGTTCCAGCTCGCGGGCGCCATCCCGATCCCCGTCCCGTGCGACGAGGACGGCATCGACCCCGACGCCGTCGAGCGCCTCGTCGCCGAGCACCGGCCCAAGCTGCTCTACGTCGTCCCGACGTTCCACAACCCGACGGGCCGCACGCTGACGGAGGAGCGCCGCCGGGCGCTGGCCGAGGTCATGGAGCGCACGAACCTGTGGGCGATCGAGGACGACCCCTACGGCGAGCTGCGCTACGCCGGCGAGCCGTCGACGCCGCTGGCCGCCATCCCCGGTGCCGCGGAGCGCACGCTGGCGCTCTCCACGCTGTCCAAGGTCGCCGCGCCCGGGCTGCGGATCGGCTGGGTCCGCACCCCGCCGAGCCTGCGGACCCCGCTCACGATCGCGAAGCAGGCGGCGGACCTGCACTCGTCGACCGTCGACCAGGCGGCGACGGCGCACTGGCTCGCGCACGTCGACCTCGACGCGCACCTCGGCCGGCTGCGCCACGTCTACCGGGAGCGCCGCGACGCGATGCTCGAGGCGCTGCCGAGCACGCTGCCGGAGGGCTCGACGTTCAACCGCCCCGACGGCGGCATGTTCCTCTGGGTCCGCCTGCCGGAGGGCCGGGACGCCACCGCGCTCCTCCCCCGTGCCATCGAGCAGCAGGTCGCCTACGTGCCCGGCGCGCCCTTCTACGCGACGACCCCGGACCCGCGCACGCTGCGCCTCTCTTTCACCACCCACGCGCCGGACGAGATCCGCGAGGGCATGGCCCGCCTGAAGGTCGCGCTGGCCTGAGGGCGACACGGGTAGGACCCGATCCGCGACGCGACCGCGGTGCAGCGGGCGCCGCAACCAGCGATCGAAGGGGTCACGACGACGTCGCGAATCAAACGTCGGCATTGCCCGCACCCTGGGGAGCACGACGGTCTCGGCCCGCGCCTGGCTCGCAGCGTCGCCCCGGAGCGCGCCGTAGATACCGTCCACGAAGCGACGGTCCTCGAGCAGCGTGCGGAGTTGCTCGACGCAGTACTCGCGGAGGTCGTCTGTTGCCCCGAGGACGTCCTCCACGGTCTCGGCTCGACCGTCGAGGAGTGTCACGACATCGCCGAAGTCGCGGCTGGCGTAGAAGTCGCCCCCTCCCCTTCCGCGGAACGCCTCGAGCTTCGTAGCGAGGAACAACGCGGGCGCGACGACCGCGACGGAACGGCCCGAGGGCAATTCGTGGCGTCGAGGATCGCGGACTACCATGCCGTACCAGCGGCTGGCGAACCCGAGAATCTCGGGGTCTGACGCATCACGTCGAGGATCAGCGGCGAGGCTTCGTGCTGCCACCGGCAGATGACGCCGCTGTCCTGGTCCTCGAAGAACCCCTGGTTGCGGAGCCGCTCCTCGAACTCGGCAAACCGACCGCGTGAGGCCACCTCGACGACTACGTCAAGCGTCGGGCGCGGCGGAGGCGCTGCGGCATCCGTGATCCACACGCCGACGGTCGCCCCACCGACGAACACCACCTCCGCTGCGAGGGGCCCGAGCGCCGCGGCCGCAGCGTCGAGCATCCCGTCAGTCACGAGACCGGAACCCGCGTCAAGTCGCTCCGAAGGAGCTCTCCGGCGACTCCGCGGATCCGCGCGTCACCGAGCCTGAGGGCATCCACGAGCACCAGCCGCCCATAGATCGAGGGCCGATCGCGACTGAGCGCGACCGCCGCCCGGTGGAGCGGTTCGATCGCGAAACCCCGGGCGCTCCCCGTCGCCGAGGGCCAGACGGGAATCGCCGATTCCCCGGAAGCGATCGCGCCGCTCAGCGGCGCGGCACCCCATGCGGTCGGCACCCCTCGAGTCTCTGCACCGAGCTGCGCCGGGAACACGAAGCGGACCGCGTCGACCAGAAGGCGCTCGAGCTCGGTCGTGTTGACCCGTCGCGTGACCGCATCGACCACGGGCGTCGCGGTCAGCCGCACCACCGCACGCTGCACCGTCGCCGGCGCCACGCCGAGATCCGAAGCGACGGCCCGGACGGTCCAGTCGCCAGTGCGACGTTCGGCGAGGTCCAGCGCCACGAGGATGTCGATACCCTGCACGGCCGAAGTGTCCCACGTATCGATACACGGGACAAGGCGCCGGAAAGCGTTTCCGACGTTCGCCGGTTGTACGGGCGAACGTCCATCCCTTGGCCGGCCCTCAGGCCGCGACGGCCGGCCGCTCCGCGCGCACGAAGAGGCTCTGGCCCGCCTCGACGTCGAGCGCCGCGGCCTCGGCCCGGGTCGTCTGGGCGGAGAGCTGGGCGTCGTCGCCGTCGCGCAGCTCCACGCGGACCTCGAAGCCGAGGTGGACGACCCGCTCGACGGTGACGGGGACGGCGTCCTCGGCCGGACCCCGCGAGAGCACGAGGTCGTGCGGGCGGACGAGCCGCCCACCGAGCGTGGCCGTGGGTCCGAGGAACGACATGACGAACTCCGTCGCCGGCGCGTCGTAGAGATCGCGGGGTGCGCCGACCTGCTCGATACGCCCGGCGTTCATGACGGCGATGCGGTCGGCGACGTCCATCGCCTCCTCCTGGTCGTGGGTGACCAGGACGGTGGTGACGTGGACCTCGTCGTGCAGCCGGCGCAGCCACTTGCGCAGGTCCTCGCGGACCTTCGCGTCCAGCGCGCCGAACGGCTCGTCCAGGAGCAGCACCCGCGGCTCGACGGCCAGGGCGCGCGCGAGCGCCATCCGCTGGCGCTGGCCGCCGGAGAGCTGGGACGGGTAGCGCCCCTGGTAGCCGGCGAGGCCGACGATCTCGAGCAGCTCGTCGACGCGGGACGCGATCTCCGCCTTCGGGCGCTTGCGGATCTTCAGGCCGAACGCGACGTTGTCGCGCACCGTCATGTGCTTGAACGCGGCGTAGTGCTGGAAGACGAACCCGATCCCCCGGCCCTGCGGCGCCAGGCGCGTGACGTCGTTGCCGGCGATCGCGATCACGCCCTCGTCGGGCGCCTCGAGCCCGGCGATCACCCGCAGGAGCGTCGACTTGCCCGAGCCGCTGGGACCCAGCAGGGCGGTCAGCGACCCGTCGGGGATCTCGATGGAGACGTCCCGCAGCGCGTGGAAGTCCCCGTAGTGCTTGTGGATGCCGTGGGCGGCGATCATGCGCGTGTGCTCCTGCGCTCGAAGACGGTCATGAGGACGAGCGCCACGAGCGCGAAGCCCATGAGCACCGTCGCGGCGGCGTAGCTGCCGAACAGATTGAGGTCCTCGAAGCGGTTGGCGACGAGGAGGGTGAGCGTCTCGGACTGGCCCGAGACGCCGTTGGAGACGACGGAGACCGCGCCGAACTCGCCGAGCGCGCGGGCGACGGTGAGGACGACGCCGTAGGCCAGGCCCCAGCGGATGGACGGGAGGGTGATCCGCCAGAACGTCTGCCACCCGTTCGCGCCGAGCGTGGCCGCGGCCTGCTCCTGCTCGTCGCCGATCTCGTGCAGCACCGGCTCGACCTCGCGCACCACGAAGGGGAGCGTCACGAAGAGCGTGGCGAGCACCATGCCGGGCAGCGAGAAGATCACGCGGATGCCGACCTCGGCGAGCCCGCCGAACCAGCCGTTGACGCCCCAGAGCAGGACGAGCGAGACGCCGACGATGACGGGCGAGACCGCGAAGGGCAGGTCGACGATCGCCTGCATGAACCCGCGGCCGCGGAACCTCCCGCGGACGAGCGCCAGCGCGACGAAGATGCCGAAGACGACGTTGAGGGGTACGACGATCGCGACGATCTCGAGCGTCAGCGCCATCGCCGAGATCGACGCGGGCGTCGTGACCTGGTCCCAGAACGCGCCGATGCCGTTCTCGAACGTGCGGAAGAGGATCAGCCCGACGGGGACGAGCAGGAGGACGAAGAGGTACGCCAGGGCGACCGTCCGCAGCGCGATCCGGGGTGCGCGCTCAACCTTCACGGCTCGTCCTCCGGTGCGCCACGACGCGCAGCACGAGCAGCACGGCGAAGGTGATGAGGAGCAGCGTCACCGACATCGCGGCGGCGGCCGCGGGCTGGTCGGTCTCGATGCGGTCCGCGATGTACTGGGACGCCACCTGGTTGCGGGGCGTGTTGCCCGAGACCAGGACGACCGACCCGTACTCCCCCACCGCCCGGGCGAACGCCAGGCCGGCGCCCGAGATCAGCGCGGGCGCCAGCGCCGGCAGCACGATGCGCCGGAAGATCGTGGCGTTCGACGCCCCCAGCGAGGCGGCGGCCTGCTCCGCGTCGCGGTCGAGCTCGAGCATCACGGGCTGCACGCTGCGCACGACGAAGGGCAGCGTCACGAACAGCAGCGCGATGCCGATGGCCCAGTGCGTGGCGACGAGGTCGAGGCCGATCGGGCTGTTGGCGCCGATGAGCGCGAGCAGCACGATCGACGCGACGATCGTCGGCAACGCGAAGGGCAGGTCGATCAGCGCGTTGACGATGGCCTTGCCCCGGAACTCGTCGCGGACGAGCACCCACGCGATCAGGGTCCCCATGACCGCGTTGATCACCGTGACGACCGCGGAGACCGTGAGCGTCAGCTTCAGCGCCCGCTGGGCCGGAGGCGAGGAGACCGCGTCCCAGAATCCGGCGAGCCCACCCTCGAGCGAGGACACGAGCACGGCCGCCAGCGGCAGCAGGACGATGAGGCTGAGCCACAGCGTGGCGACGCCGAGCCCGAGGGGCCCGACGCCACCGACGGCGCGCCGCGAGCGGCGGCGCGCGACGGGTGCGGAGGGCGGCAGCGACGGCCCGGGGCCGCCGGCGCCGCCGACCGCGTCAGTCGCCGGTCGCGGCACCCGAGGCCTCGTAGAGCTTGGCGATCTCGCCCGTGTCGGGCTCGAACAACGTCGCGTTCAGCGCCTTCCAGCCGCCGAGCTCGGCGACCGTGAAGAGGCGCTCGGGCGCGGGGTACTTGTCGGCGAACTCCTTCGCGACCTCGGGGTCGACGGGGCGGAACCCGGCCTCGCCCCAGATCCGCTGGCCTTCGGCGGAGAACAGGAAGTCCGAGAACGCCTTGGCCTCCTTCGGGTGCTCCGACGTCTTCAGGATCGCGAACGGGTTCTCGATCCGCAGGGTCTTCGGCGGCGTGACGTGCTGGACGTCCTCGCCCTGCCCCTCGATGTTCAGCGCCTCGTTCTCGTAGGAGAGCAGCGCGTCGGCCTTCCCCTGGAGGAACGTCTGCGTCGCCTCGCGGCCGGACTTCGGCTGCGTCTTGATGTTCTTCAGCAGGTCGCCGACGTACTGCAGGCCCGCCGCCTTGTCCTTCCCGCCGTCGCTCTTGTCGGCGTACGGGGCGAGCAGGTTCCACTTCGCCGAGCCCGAGCTGAAGACGTTCGGCGTCACGACCTCGACCCCGGGCTTCAGCAGGTCGTCCCAGTCCCGGATGCCCTTCGGGTTGCCCCTGCGGACGACGATCGTGACGACGGAGCTCGAGACGATCCCCTTGTGGGCGTTCTCGTTCCAGGAGGGGTCGACCTGGCCGGAGTCGACGAGCCGCGTGACGTCGGGCTCGAGCGAGAAGTTCACGAGGTCGGCGGGCTGGCCCTGCTCGACCGCGCGGCTCTGGTCGCCCGAGGCGCCGTAGGACTGCGCGAACGTGACGCCCTTGCCGGCCTCGGTCCCCTGGAACGCCGGGACCTGCTTGTCGAAGCCGACCTTCGGCACCGCGTAGGCCACGAGGGAGAGCTTCGCGCCGCTCCCGTCGCTCGCCGCGACCTCGTCGCCGCCCACGCTGTCGCTCGCGCCGCCGCAGCCGGCGAGGACCGCGGTCGCCAGGAGCGCCGTCGGCGCGAGGAGTCGGGGAGGTATGCGCATGGTCTGCTGCCTTGGAAGAGGGCTCGGAAGCCCGGTCGCGGCGAATGCCTGATCGAGATTCGGCATATTAGGGAATGCCTCGACGGAATTCCACAAGGCCGATCAGGAATAGGACCAAGCCGAGACCCGAGTGCCCCCGCAGACCCCGCGCGGCGCACCGGACCGAGGCGCCGTCGTTCGGGCGAGTCCGCCGCCGGACGCCATAGGCTGCGGCCCGTGAGCCCCACGGCAGCCGCCCTCGTCCCGCTGGGGCTGTCGTTCGGAAGCGGCGAGGGCGTCTCGACGACGTTGGCGATCGGGGTCTTCGTCGTGCTCGCCCTCTCGCCCATCGTGCTGGGGTTCGTGCTGCGGCTGAAGGACCGCCGGCGCGACCGGCGCGGTCCGCGGGACCCCGGTCGCGCGGGCGACGCCCCGGGGATGCGGACCCCGTGGTCGGCGTGGCCGCTCGCCCTGCGAGTCGCCGCGCTCATCGGGGCCGCGGCGGCGGGCTGGCTGCTCGCCGCGCTCGTGACCTGAGCGGCGGGGCGGTCCGGCCGGGGCCCGGGGCTCAGCTGCCGCGCATCCGCTCGAGCCAGCGCCCGATCGCCCTGCCGGTCGCGCCGGCGCCCTCGAGCAACGGGTCGGCGTCGCGGGCGAAGCGGCGCAGCGTCTCCGCGAGCAGCCGCTCGTCCTGGGTGAGGGCGCCGTCGAAGGACGGGTCCAGCAGGTGGCCGAGCGGGTCGACGGCGAGCATCCCGAGGGCGTCGAGCGCGACCTCGAGCCGGCGGGCGGCGGGTGCGGTGCCCGCCCGGCCGGCGCCGTCCTCCGGCATGCGCGTGGAGACGACGTCGAGCTGGCCCTTCCAGAGCTCGGCGGTGACCGCGTGCCGCGACGGCGAGAGGCTCGTGGCGTACGCGCCGTCGCGCTCCCGCATCTGGGCGGTGGTGTCGAGCACCTGACGCACGTCGTGCGCGATGCGGTGGAACGTCTCGTCGCTCAGGCCGAAGCCGACGAAGAGCATGTGGCGGGTGAGCAGCAGCGCCTGGACGACGCCGGCCAGCGCGTTGCGCTCGGCTCCGAACCGGAGGTAGTCGTCGCGGGTCAGGACGACGTTGTGCAGGCGGCCGTCACGGACGGTGCCGTGCAGCTTGACGATCCAGTGGTCCGCGCCGGCCTGGCCGTCCTCGGGCAGCTGGGCGATGCGCCCCGCCCCCGCGTCCCGCCACGCGCGCTCGAAGAGGTCGTCCCAGTTCGTCGTCGCGGCCTCCATCACCGGGAGCGACGCGAGCAGCTGGTGCTGGAGCGCCACGTGCGACGCCGCGGTGAGCCGCTCGAGCAGGATGCGGTCGAGCTCGCCCACACCCAGGCGGCTCTGGATCAGCGCCGCGCGGTCCCGCAGGTCGATGCGGTCCAGCGCGGCGCGGTCGGCCTCCATCCCGGCCTCGGCGATCAGCTCGTCGAGCAGCCCGACCCACGAGGGCAGGCCGGCGCCCATGCTGACGCCGGCGCCCACGAACGGCACGAGCCGCCCGTTGCGCGCGTGCTGGGCCAGCGCGCGGACCCGGCCGTCGAGCTCCTCGCCGATCAGGGCGGGGAGCCGGCCGCCGAGGCCGGCGGCCCGGCGGGCGCGCTGCGCGGCGGCGTAGTGGCCGCGGTCGAAGCAGACGAGCACGACGTCGGGGCCGTCCGGCGCGTCCGCCAGCGCCGTCCACGCGGCGTCGATCTGGCCCGCGAGCACCGCGCCGCGGACGTCACGACCGCCACCCGCCCCCACCCCGACGGTCGGCAGCGCCACGAGCGGGCGCGCACGCGGCTGCTCGATGACGGCCGTGGGGTGGGTCTCGGCCGACCGCACGAGCTCGTCGAGCCGGGCGATCGCCGTCGACGCCGCGGCCGCGCAGGCGGCGACGTCGCCGTGCGCCACGGCGGTGTCGCAGGCCACGACCCCCGGCTCCGTGCTCGACGGTCGCCGCAGGACGGTGGCGCCGTCGCGGCGCAGGTCCTCGCGGGCCGCCTCGTCCAGCCGTCCGCCGTAGGCGTCGGCGCGCCCCCGGCCCATCGCCTCGAGCGCCGGCACCCACGGGGCGGTGACGTTGCCCTCCCGGTCCGTGGGCAGCACCCACGCGTCGCAGTGCAGCGCGGTGAGGTCGCCACGCGTGACGAAGAGATGGCGGGGCGGCATCACCGCACGGGATATCAGTCCTCGGACGGCCGGGCGTCGCCCGGGCCGTCCGCCGACCGATCCGGTGCGGCGTCACGCGGATCGCCGCCCTCGACCATGCCGGCCCCGGAGAGGTCGAACGCGGGCCGGGCGGCGGGATCGTCGCCCGCGGTGGCGTCGGCGCCCGAGCGCGCGTCGCCGGCGATCATCAGGCGCTCCCGGAGCGTCGCCGTCTCCTCCGGCGTCGGATCCCACGCCGCGGTGTCGGGCAGGTCGCCCAGGCCGTCGAGGCCGAAGAGCTTGAGGAACAGCCCGGTCGTGCGGTAGAGCACCGCCCCGAACTGCGAGCGCCCGGCCTCCTCGATCATGCCGCGCTCCACCAGCGTGGCGCAGGCCGAGTCGGCCGCGACGCCGCGGATCCGCGTGATCTCCGGTCGGCTCACGGGCTGAAGGTACGCGACGATCGCCAGCGTCTCCGCCTGGGCCGGCGTGAGCGGCGGGGTGCGCGGCGCGGTCAGCAGCCGACGCGCCGCCGGCTCGGTCTCGGGCGCGGAGGACAGGAGGAACCCGCCGCCGACCTCGCGCAGCAGGAGCCCGCGGCGGCCCGGGGCGAAGACGCGGCGCAGCTCGCGGAGCGCGGCGGCGACCTCCTCCGGACCCGTGTCGCACGCGATCGCCAGGGCGTCGAGACGCACGGGCTCCGAGGAGAGGAACAGGAGCGACTCGATCATGGACGCCAGACCCGACTGCTCCGGCGGCAGCGGGGCGTCGGGGTCCGGGACGTCGGGTCCGGGGACGTCCGGTCCCGGCAGCTCGTCGGCGGTGCCGTCGACGTCGAACGGCTCCGGGCCGCTCACGCGACGGCCTCCACGTCGCCGCGCGCCGACCAGCGGGGAGCGCCGGCGGCGACGCCCGCCACGTGGATCTCGGCGAACGGCTCGTCCTGCGTCCAGTCCGCCTCCCCCTGCTTGTAGAGCTCGAGCAGCGCCCACAGGGTGACGGCCACCGTGGTCCGGTCGGCGTCGCCCACGGCCTCGGAGAACGTGAAGCTGCCGCGGCGCAGCAGGGAGCGCACGTGCGCGAGGCGCTCGGCCAGGCTCACGCGCTGCAGGGTCACGTGGTGCAGGTCGACCCGGGGCGGCATCCGCAGCAGTCCACCGATGGCCTTGCCCAGGCGGGCGGCGCTGTGCACGGCGACGGCGTCGGCCTCCGTGAAGCGCCGCAGGTGCCTCGGAAGCGGCGCGGAGCGGAAGCGCTTGCCGTCCTCGCGCCCCAGGCGGTCCGTCAGGTGCTCGGCGGCGTGGCGGTAGCGGCGGGCCTGGAGCATGCGCTCCATGAGCTCCTCCGCGGCCTCCTCGGGCTGCAGGTCGCCCAGCTCGTCCTCGTCCTCGCGCGGCAGCAGGAGCCGGGACTTCAGCTCGAGCAGCGACGCGATGAGGACGAGGAACTCCGTGGCCACCTCGAGGTCGAGCTCGCCCCGCGCCTCGAGGTGGTCGAGATACGTCAGGACGACGTCGGCGAGATCGACCTCGAGCAGGTCGACCTCCTCCTTCAGGATCAGGGTCAGCAGCAGGTCGAAGGGCCCGCTGAAGACCTCCAGGTCGAGCTCGAGCCCCGCGACGTAGGCGGTCGCACGCACCCGTCGAACGCTAGCGCCCGACCCGGTCGTCGCGGCCGGTCAGCGCCGCGGGCCCACGCCCATCGCCTCGCGCACGTCGGCGAGCACCGGGCGGGCGATGGCGCGCGCCTTCTCGGCGCCGGTCGCCAGGGCGTCCTCGATCGCGGCCTCGTCCTCACGCAGGGCGCGGTAGCGCTCCTGGATCGGGGCGAGCATCGTCGTGACGGCGTCGGCGGCCGCCTTCTTCAGGTCTCCGTAGCCGCGGGCGTCGACGAGCGAGGCCTCGACCTCGTCCGGGGTGCGGTCCGTGGTGGCGGCGAGGATGTCGATGAGGTTCGACACCCCGGCCTTGTCCGGGCCGCGGCGGATGACGGGCGGGTCCTCGGAGTCCGTGACGGCGCGCTTGAGCTTCTTCTCCGCGGCCTTCGGGTCGTCGAGCAGGTACAGCGTGCCCTCGACGGAGCCCGACGACGTCGACATCTTCTTCTCGGGGGCCTGCAGGTCCATGATCCGCGCCGCGACCGTCGGGTAGGTGCCCTCCGGCACGGTCAGGATCTGCTCGCCGGGCTTGCTCGGGTCCTGCGGGTCGCCGCCGCCGAAGCGGGCGTTGAACCGCAGCGCGATGTCGCGCATGAGCTCGACGTGCTGGCGCTGGTCGTCGCCGACGGGGATCCGATCGGCGCGGAACGCGAGCACGTCGGCGGCCATGAGCACCGGGTAGAGGAACAGCCCGGCGGAGACGAGGTCCCGCTGCTGGCCCGACTTCTCCTTGAACTGGTGCATGCGGTTGAGGTCGCCGTGGGCCGTGACCGCGGTCAGGAGCCACATCAGCTCGGGGACCTCGGGCACGTCGCCCTGGCGGTAGAGCACCGACCGCTCGGGGTCGATGCCCGCGGCCATCAGCAGCGCGATCGTGTCGTACGTCCGGTCGCGGAGCTCCGCGGGGTCGTAGGCGACCGTCGTGGCGTGGAGGTCGACGACGCAGAAGATCGACTCGTCCCCCGCCGCCTGGGCCTCCTCCTGCCCGGTGACGTAGTGGCGGATCGCGCCGAGGTAGTTGCCCAGGTGCTTGCGACCGGTGGGCTGGATGCCGGAATAGACGCGCACGACGGTCGAGAGTACCCGTGGGGACGCGGGCGCGACGGCCCCACCGGGTGCGCCGAGCCCGGTCGATGTCCCACGCGCCCCGGCCCGAGACGCTCGGGGCGGGGCCCGGACCCCTCCGGGTGCCCCGAGCCCTGCCGTCGTCCCCCGCGCCCCGGCCGAGACGCTCGGGGCGGGGCCCGGACCCCTCCGGGTGCCCCGAGCCCTGCCGTCGTCCCCCGCGCCCCGGCCCGAGACGCTCGGGGCGGGGCCCGGACCCGTTCCCCGGACGCGCCGTCCGATTCCGGCTAGCCAGGACGCGCACCGCGGGCGAAGGTGGTTGTC
>NZ_ATUD01000004.1 GCF_000420025.1 Patulibacter americanus DSM 16676 | reverse complement strand
TGACTCTAGCGCATCCGCTTCCGCCGTGCGATGCGACCTCAGTCACATCCGGGCTTCGCGCTGCGCCGCGGTCTCCAGCGGCTCGAGAAAGATACAACTTTTTCGGCCTCGTGCGTCGCGCCCCCACCCGCCGGGGGCTCCGGGGCCTCCCTGACGGCGCCTTCCGGTCCCGGATGGCCCGCTCCGACTGGGGTTTCGCGCGGCTCTGTGCCGTAGCTCCGGGCGGCGTACGCCCGGCCCGGCATTCGCCGAACTGCCCTCGGCAGGTGTCTCAGCCCTCGATCACGAGCTTCACGAAGCGCCGCTTGCCGAGCTGCAGCACCGCGTCTCGCAGCTCGTGCGCGTCCACGTCCAGACGCTCCGACGGCCACGTGTCGCCGTTCACCCGCACCCCGCCCTGCGTGATCGACCGCCGCCCCTCGGAGCGGGAGACCCCGAACGCGTCCGCCAGCAGCGCCGGCAGATGAACGGACCCCGTGATCCCGTGGAGCGGGATGTCGTCCGGGATCTCGCGGTCCTTGAAGAGCCGGTCGAAGGCGTCCTGGGCCTTCTCGCCCTCCCCCGCTCCGGCGAAGCGGTCGCACAGCGCTCGCGCGAGCGCGCGCTTGCGCTCCCGCGGCCCCTGCCCCTCCGCGCTCGACAGATCCATCCCGAGCAGGTCCGCCCACGGGTCGATCAGCTCGTCCGGGATCCGCATCGTCCGTCCGAAGATCTCCCCCGCGGGCTCGGTGATGCCGATGTGGTTGCCCAGGGACTTCGACATCTTCTGGCTGCCGTCGGTCCCCACGAGCAGCGGCATGGTCAGCACCGTCTGCTCCGGCTTCCCCTCCGCGCGCTGCACGTCGCGCCCGAAGAGCAGGTTGAACGTCTGGTCCGTCCCGCCGAGCTCCACGTCCGCATCGATCGCCACGGAGTCGTAGCCCTGGAGCAGCGGGTAGACGAACTCGAGCAGGCTGATCGGCTTGCCCCCCGCGTACCGCTTGGCGAAGTCGTCGCGCTCCAGGAGCTGCGCGACCTTCGGGATCCGGGCCAGTGTGAGGAACGCGTCCATGGACATGTCGAGCCACTCGCCGTTGCGACGCACCTCGAGCAGGTCGGGCTCGTTCCGGAGCACCCGCAGCGCCTGGTCCTGGTAGGTCCGGGCGTTGCGGTCGATCTCCTCCGGGGAGAGCACCGGCCGGGTCGCGGACCGCCCGCTCGGGTCCCCTACGCGCGCGGTGTAGTCGCCGACGATGAGGACCACCCGGTGCCCGAGGTCCTGGAACTCCCGCAGCTTCTGCAGGACCACCACGTGTCCCAGGTGCACATCGGGTGCCGTCGGGTCGATGCCCAGCTTCACCCGCAGCTGCCGTCCCTCGTCGACCGCGGCCTTCAGGCGCTGCTCGAGCGCCCCGGCGGGCTGGGCGGTCGCCGCGTTGCGGGTCAGGAACGCGGCGTCGGAACGCGGGTCGGACATGCCGTCGATGTTAGGATATGCGGGCTCTCGTTCCGTGAGCCGACGCCGGGCGCCTGCCGCCGCCCCGCCGTCCCGGCCCCCGCGAGCACTATGACCGAACCCACCGGACATCCCGGTGCGCCGGCGAACGCCACGCACCCCGGACCGGGCGCCGCTCCCGCGGCGTCGCCGTCACCCGACCCCGCGACCCCCTGGTGGTCGGCAGGGACGGACGACGTCCTGCCCGTGACGGCGCCCCGGCCCGCCGCGGCCGTGACGGACCCCCCTGGGGACCCGCGCTTCGCCGCCGTCGACGCGCCTCGCGCGCACCCGGCGCCGGGCGACCAGGGCCCTCCACGGCGCAGGCGCCCGGGGCCGCCCGCCGAGGCCGCCTCCTTCGCGACGCCCCACGCCGCGCCGCCTTCAGCCGCTCCGTCGGCCGTCCCGGCGCGGCCCACCGGCGGCGGCTCCGGCCGCGGCGGCACGGGCGACCTGCCCCCGACCGGCGGCGGCGACTCCGGGGGGACCGGCGGCTCGGGGCGTCCGCGCCTGCGCTTCCGCTGGATCCGGCTGCTCCTGCTGCTCGTGCCGCTCGGCGCGCTGGCGGTCGTCTCGACGATCTTCGGGATGATGATGGCCGTCTCGACGGACCTCCCGAACCTCGACACGGCCAAGGAGTTCCAGACCGCGCGCAACTCCGTGCTGCTGGACCGGAGCGGACGGCAGATCGGCGTGCTCGCCGACTCCTCGCGCTACGTCGTGCGCGAGGACGAGATCAGTCCCGCGATGAAGGACGCCGTGGTCTCGATGGAGGACGAGCGCTTCTACGAGAACAGCGGCGTCGACGTCCGCGGCATCGGCCGCGCCGTCGTCCAGGACATCGTCGCCCGGCGGGCCGCGCAGGGCGCCTCCACGATCACGCAGCAGCTCGTCAAGGTCTCGCTGCAGGCCGAGGATCAGCGCACCGTCTTCCAGAAGCTGCGCGAGGTCGCGCTGGCGTACCACATGACGCAGCAGTGGTCGAAGTCGAAGATCCTCACGACGTACCTCAACCGGATCTACTTCGGCAACGGCGCCTACGGGGTCGAGTCCGCTGCGAAGACGTACTTCGGCAAGACGGACGCGCACCGCGGTTGCGGGCCGCCGGAGGAGGGGTGCGCCAAGACGCTGGCCCCCGCCGAGTCCGCGCTGCTGACGGCGATCATCGCCTCGCCCTCGCGGTTCGACCCGGTGACGGAGCCCGAGGCCGCGCTGCGCCGGCGCAACACCGTCCTGCTCAAGATGCGCCAGCACGGGAAGCTCTCCCCGGAGGACTACGAGCTGGCCAGGAACGAGCCGCTCCCCACGCGCCAGCAGGTCGAGCCGCCCACGCTCGAGGCGAAGAACCCGTACTTCGCCTCCTGGGTCAGCGCCCAGCTCATCGACCGACTCGGCGCGCAGCGCACGTACGAAGGCGGGCTGAAGGTCAAGACGACCATCGACCCCTCGATGCAGACCGCGGCGGAGAAGTCGATCTCGTCCTACCTGTCGAGCCCCGACATGCCCGAGGCCTCGATGGTGGCCATCGACAACAAGACCGGCGAGGTCCGGGCGATGGTCGGCGGCGAGAACTACCGCGAGAAGCCGTTCAACCTCGCCACCCAGGGCCAGCGTCAGCCCGGGTCGTCGTTCAAGCCGTTCGTGCTGGCGCAGGCGCTCCGCGAGGGCATCTCCCCGCAGAAGCTGTACCCGTCGAAGAAGCTCACGCTGAAGGTCAAGGACGAGAACGGCCGAACGGAGCCGTTCCGCGTGACGAACTCGGAGAGCGCGTACGCCGGGACGTCGAGCATCGCCCGCGCGCTCACATACTCCGACAACGCGGTCTACGCGCAGCTCGGGCAGACCGTGGGGACCAAGAAGGTCGCCAAGCTCATCCGCCGGATGGGCGTGCGCTCGCCCGTCTCGAGCAACGCCGCCCTCGCCCTCGGCGCGCCGCGCCGCGGCGTCACGGTGCTCGACATGGCCCACGCGTACGAGACGTTCGCCACCCGCGGCCTGCGGATCAACGGCACGCTCGGCGCCCCGAACAACGGCCCCGTCGGGATCCAGGAGATCCGCGAGCCGGGCCGCCGCACCCGCGTGAACCGCCGACGCGCGGACCGGGTGCTCTCCACCGAGGTCGCCGATACCGCCACCTCGATCATGCGGACCGTCGTCTCGAAGGGCACGGGCCACCGCGCCCAGTACGGCGGCTTCGCGGCCGGCAAGACGGGGACGACCGAGAACAACGTCGACGCGTGGTTCGTCGGGTTCTCGAAGGACGTCACCGTCGCCGTGTGGGTGGGCTACCCCGACTCGGGCAAGCCGATGCAGACGCAGTGGATGGGCGAGCCCGTCGAGGGCGGCACCTACCCCGCCGCGATCTGGGGCGCCTTCATGGGCCGTGTCGACCGGATCCTGGACGCCCGCAACCCCGACCGCAAGAAGCAGCAGAAGGACGACGCCGACGTCCCCGTCGACGGCGCCGAGCCCGACGTCAGCGCCGCGCCGACCGCGACGACCGGGGCGGGCGCGGCGACTGGCGGCGCACCGCCCACCGGGACCGGCGGCACGTCGTCGGGCACCACCGGCGGCGGCACGGGCGCGACGGACGGCACCGGCTCGACGGCCGGGGACGGGAGCGGCGGTGGGACGGACGCCCCGGCCCCGGTCCCCCCCTCGGCCCCGTCGCCCGGGAGCGGGAGCGGCACGGGCTCGAGCGGGACCGGTTCGGGGGCGGGTTCCGGCGCCGGGTCGGGATCCGGCTCGGGCTCCGGGACCGGCGGAACGGGCGGGACCGGCGGCGGCGCCGTCCCCCTCGGCTGAGCGAGCGGTCGAGCGCGCCCGGAGCTCCGCGGGTCGTGCCCGCCGGAGCCGCGGAGGCCGACCGGGGGATCGAAGGGGCTGCGCGGCCGCCGGGGCCTAGGACACCGGTCCCCGACGCCGGGCCCGCGGGCGCATCGCCTCCGGCCACGGACGCGAGACGTCCGTGCTCGAGGCGTCGGCGAACCGCCACGGCAGCTCGACGGCCTTCGTGATGCCGATGCGGGGCCCGGTCACGAGCTCGACGGGCCGCGCGTCGGCGGGCGGGCGGACGATGCGGATCGGCCCCGTCTGCAGATCGCACCCGTCGTGCTCCAGGCGGATGTCGAGCGCGAGCGTCAGGCGACCCGGGCCCGCGACGAGCTCGCGGTCCGGGCGGCCCGGGCGACGCTCCCGCATGAGCTCGAGGCCCGTCACCGGCTCGACGGCGCGGACGAGGACCGCCGCGGCCAGGCCCTCGGGCTCGCAGACGGCGTTGAGCATGGAATGGATGCCGTAGGAGCGGTAGACGTACGCCCGTCCGGGCGGACCGAAGAGCGCGGCGGTGCGCTCCGTGGGGCCCGGAACCAGCGGCGGCTTGCGGTAGCCGTGGCAGGCGGCCTCCGTCTGGTGGTAGGCCTCGGTCTCCACGATCCGGCCGGCGGTGGCTCCGTGGACGACGACGCAGCCCAGGAGCTCCCGGGCGACGTCGACCACGGGCCGCGCGTAGAACGCGTGCGGCAGCGGCTGGTCGTCCGCCATCGGCTCAGGCGAGCAGGCCGTGCGCGAGCTCCAGCTGCTCCGTCAGGCGGAGCGACGACGTGCCGCCCTGGCTCTGCTTGCGCTCGAGCAGGGAGAGCGGCTCGAGGAGCTCGCGGATCCACGGACCGAGGTGCGGGCTCTGCGCCTGCAGCTCGTCGTCGGAGAGGTCGGACAGCTTGCGCCCCGAGTCCACGGCCTCACGGACGAGCCCACCGACGATGGCGTGGCACTGCCGGAACGGGACGCCGCGCTTGACGAGCTCGTCCGCCAGATCCGTGGCGGCGAGCAGCTCGTCGGCGGCGGCCGCGGCCATGCGGTCCTTGCGGAAGGTGCCGCCGGCGATCATCCCCGACGCCGCGGCGAGCGACTGCTCGAGGGTGTCGGCCGCGTCGAACACGTGCTCCTTGTCCTCCTGCAGGTCCTTGTTGTAGGTCAGGGGCAGCGCGTGGATCACGCCGAGCAGCGCGGTGAGGTGCCCCGTGATGCGCGGCGCCTTCGCCCGCAGCAGCTCGGCGCAGTCCGGGTTCTTCTTCTGCGGCATGAGGGAGGAGCCCGACGACCAGGCGTCGGGGAGCACGAGGAACCCGAACTCCTCGCTCGCCCACTGCACGATCTCCTGGCCCAGGCGCGAGAGGTGCGTGGCGCACGTGGCGGCCGCGCCGAGGTAGTCCAGGGCGAAGTCGCGGTTGGAGACGGCGTCGATGGAGTTCGGGGCCGGGGCGTCGAAGCCGAGCTCCGCCGCCGTCATCGTGCGGTCGGTGTCGAAGTTCACGCCCGCCAGGGCGCCCGCTCCGAGAGGCATCCGGCGCAACGCCTGCTCGCGGGTGAACCGGAACCGGGCCCGGTCGCGCTCCAGCATCCAGACGTAGGCGAGCAGGTGGTGCGCCAGGTACACCGGCTGCGCCCGCTGCAGGTGCGTATAGGCCGGCATGGGCCAGTTCCGGTGCTCCTCGGCGACCTCGACCAGCGTGCGCATGAGGCCCTCGATGCCGGCGATCGCCCGCTCCGCCGCCTCGGCCGTCCACAGCGCGAAGTCCGTCGCGACCTGGTCGTTGCGCGAGCGCGCGGTGTGCAGGCGGGCGCCGGGGTCCCCGACGAGCTCCGTGAGACGGCGCTCCACCGCCATGTGGATGTCCTCGTCGTCCGCCCCGAACGGGAACGACCCGTCCTGCAGCTCGCCCTCGATCTGCGCGAACCCCCGGAGGATCACCTCGAGGTCGTCCTCCCCGATGATGCCGCGCGCCGCGAGCATCCGGGCGTGCGCCCGGGAGCCGCGGAGGTCCTGCGGCCACATGCGTCGGTCGAAGCCCAGGCTGGTGTTCATCGCCCGGAAGACGGGATCCTGCGGCTCGGAGAAACGCGACATATGCGCCGCAGTCTAAGGAGCCCGGGGGTCGGGCCGCCGGGCCGCCCCGTCAGTCGCTGGTGAGGACCGCGGTGAGCTCCTCGACCACGATCGCGACCTGCTCCTGCGTCATCTCCGGGAAGAAGGGGAGCGAGAGCCCGCGCGCCGCGGCGTCCTCGGCCACCGGGAACTGGCCCTCGCGGAACCCGAACCGCTCGCGGTAGAACGAGAAGAGGTGGATCGCCGGCAGGTACGGGCGGGTCTGGATGTTCCGCTCCGCGAGGGCGCGGATCGTCGCGTCGCGGTCGACGCCGTGGGGCGTGCGGACGACGAAGACGAACCAGGAGCGGCGGTCGCCGCCGCGGTCCTCGCAGAGGAGCTCGAGCCCCGTCCGCTCGACGAGCTCCCCGAGCGCCTCGCGGTACCACGCGGCGACGCGCGCCCGGCCCTCGAGCATGTCGTCCAGGCGGCCCAGCTGCGCGATGCCCAGGGCGCACTGCAGGTCCGACAGGCGGTAGTTGAACCCGAGCCGGTCGTGGTCCAGCCACTGCATGTTCGGCGCCCGGCCCTGGTTGCGCTCGGAGTCGATCCGCGCCTTCACCGCCGGGTCGGACGTCGTGACGAGCCCGCCCTCGCCCGTCGTGAGCTGCTTGTTGGCGTAGAACGCGAACATCGTCGGGTTGCCCCGGCCGCCGACCGTGGTGCCGTCGGCGTGCACGGCGCCCAGGGCCTCCGCGGCGTCCTCGACGATCGGCAGCCCGAGGCGCTCCATCCCGGGGATGTCGGCGGGGTAGCCGAAGATGTGCACGGGCAGCAACGCCACCGTGCGCTCCGTGACGGCCGAGGCGACCGCGTCCGCCGTCACGTTCAGGGTGTCGGGGTCGATGTCGACGAAGACGGGGGTCGCGCCCTCGTAGAGCACGCTGTTCGCCGTCGCGATGAACGAGAACGGGGACGTGACGACCTCGTCCTCCGCGCGGCAGTCGGCCACGCCGACGGCCCGCAGCGCCAGGTGCAGTCCCGCGGTGCCCGACGAGACCGCGGACGCGTGCGGGGCGCCGACCCGGTCCGCGAACCGCCGCTCGAACTCGGGCACCCGGGGCCCGAGCGACAGGTGCCGGGAGCGCAGCACCTCGAGGACGGCCTGCTCCTCGGCCTCGCCGATGACCGGGCGCGCGACCGGGATGAGGTCGTGGCGCACGGGCTCGCGCTCCGGCACGCTCACGCCTCGACCCCGGACGCCGCCGCGTCCGATGCGGTCCGGCGCCCCGCCTGCTCCGAGCGGGAGAGCGAGTCGACCAGCGCCTCCCACGAGGCGGCGATGACGTTCTCGCTCACGCCGATCGACCCCCAGGTGTCCTGCCCGTCCGACGCGTCGAGCAGCACGCGGGTGGTCGCCCCCGTGCCCTTCGTCGAGTCGAGGATGCGCACCTTGAAGTCGGTCAGCTCGATGTCGCGCAGGTGCGGGTGGACCTGGACGATCGCCGAGCGCAGCGCGGCGTCCAGTGCGTGGACCGGGCCGTTGCCCTCGGCGGTGCGCACGTAGCGCTCGCCGCCGATCCAGATCTTGATCGTCGCCTCGGTCTCGACGCGCCCCTCGGCGCGCTGCTCGACGATGACGCGCCACGACTCCAGCGTGAACAACGGCTCGTACGCCCCCGTCTCGCGGCGCAGCAGGAGCTCGAACGAGCCGTCGGCGGCCTCGAACTGGTAGCCCTCGTGCTCGAGCTGCTTCACGCGCTCGATGATCCGCACGGCCTGCGCGTCGTCGACGTCGACGCCCGCCTCCGTCGCCTTCTCGATGATCGTGCCCTTGCCGGCGAGCTCGGACACGAGGACGTCGCGGGTGTTGCCGACCTCGACGGGGTCGACGTGCTCGAAGGTCCGGGCGTCGGCGCGGATGCCGGCTACGTGCAGGCCGCCCTTGTGGGCGAACGCGTTGCGGCCGACGTAGGGCTGGGTGGCGCGCGGCGTGCGGTTGAGCAGCTCGTCCACGAAGTGCGACGTCTCCGTCAGGCGGGCGAGCCCGCCCTCGGGGAGCGAACGCACGCCCATCTTCAGCTCGAGGTCCGCGGTGATCGTCGTGAGGTTCGCGTTGCCCGTGCGCTCGCCGATGCCGTTCGTGGTGCCCTGCACCTGGGTAGCGCCGGCCTGGACCGCGAGCAGCGAGTTGGCCACGCCGCACCCGGCGTCGTCGTGGGCGTGGATCGCCACGCGGGCGTGGGCGCCGAGCTCCTGGACCACGCGCGCGACGGCGTCGTGGATCTGCAGCGGCAGGGACGAGCCGTTCGTGTCGCACAGCGAGAGCGTGTCCGCTCCCGCCTCGACCGCCGCGCGCAGACAGCGCAGGGCGTAGGCCTCGTCGTCGCGCCACGCGTCGAAGAAGTGCTCCGCGTCGTAGATCACCCGCTTGCCCTCGCCGTGCAGGAACGCCACGGAGTCCGCGATCAGCCGCAGGTTCTCGTCGCGGTCGACGCGGACCACCTTCTCGAGGTGCAGGCCCCACGTCTTGCCGACGATCGTGGTGACGTCGCAGAAGCACTCCGCGAGGATCCGCAGTGCCGGATCCTCGTCGGCGCGGACGTCGCGTCGGCGGGTCATCCCGAAGGCGGCGATCGTCGTGTGGCGCCACGTCTCGCGCGCGAGCAGCCCGAAGAGCTCCTGCTCCTTCGGGTTCGAGGCCGGGAAGCCCGCCTCGATCAGGTGCACGCCCAGCTCGTCGAGCTTGGTGGCGACGCGCAGCTTCTCCTCGGCGGAGAGGGCCATGCCCTCCCCCTGCATGCCGTCGCGGAGCGTGGCGTCGTAGAGCTCGAAGGATCGGGGTGCGGCGGAGTGGGTCATCGGTCGGGGTCCTGTGCGTGGGTCGGCGGGGTCGGCGAGGGGCCTCCGCGCCGCGACGGCCCGGTGCCCCTAGAGAATTCGCCGCCCGCCCGGCGCGAGGGGACGCACCTCAGCGGGCCCCGTCGCGGGCCGGGACCGGGTCCAGCCAGCCGTGGTACCGCTCGTCGCGGCCGTGCAGCGCGTCCTCGAAGACCCGCTGGACCTCGCGCGTGACGGGGCCGGGCTTGCCGGTTCCGACGGCGTGGTCGTCGACCTCGCGCACCGGCGTGAGCTCGGCCGCGGTACCGGTAAGGAAGATCTCGTCGGCGAGGTAGAGCTCGGCGCGGGCGAGGTCGCGCTCGACGACCTCGAAGCCCAGGTCGCGTGCGACCTGCATCGCGGAGCGGCGGTTGATGCCGTCGAGGATCGACGCCGACTGGGGCGGCGTGACGATGCGGCCCTCCTGCACGACGAAGATGTTCTCGCCGGAGCCCTCGCAGACCATGCCGCGGTCGTCGAGGAGGATCGCCTCCTCGTAGCCGGCCTTCGTGACCTCGATCTTCGCGAGCACGGAGTTGAGGTACTGGCCCGTCGCCTTCGCGTGCGGGATCAGGCCGGCGGGCGAGAGACGCCGCCAGGAGGAGATCTTGGCGCGCACGCCGTTCGCCTTGCCCTCGTCGCCGAGGTACGAACCCCACTCCCACGGGGCGATGATCACGTCGACGGGCGAGTCCAGCGGGCTGAGACCCATGGGGCCCTCGCCGCGGAACACGAGCGGGCGGATGTAGCACGAGCGCAGGCCGTTGGCGGCGACCGTCTCGAGCGTCGCCTGGCGGATCTGCTCCCGCGTGTAGGGGACCGGCATGTAGTAGAGCTCGGCCGACTTGAACAGCCGGTCGACGTGCTCCTGGTGCCGGAAGATCGCCGGGCCGAACGCCTCGGTGTCGTAGCAGCGGATCCCCTCGAAGACGCCCGTGCCGTAGTGGAGGGCGTGCGTGAGGACGTGGACCTGCGCGTCGGCCCACGGGACCAGCTCGCCGTTCTTCCAGATGAATTCGCCCTGCGGCACCCTGGCCCCCTCGTCGCGTCGACCCGTCCGCACGGCAGCGGAGCCGGCGGACGATCGCCCGATGCTAGCGCGGAGGCGCCTCGGGCCGACGGCCCCGGCACCCCCCGCGCGTCCGGTCCCGGCGCCCCCGGCGACGGCGTCGGCGCACCACCCCCCATCCGTCGCACGTCCCGGTCGCCACGGTGGACCCACGACGTGTACGGCCCTACCGTGCAGTACAGACGTCGGGCACCGGCCCCACGGGGCCGCCACTCGGACCCCCGGCGCACGGAGGATTCCATGACCCGTACGACGACTCCCATCCTGGACACCACGGACCGCGACCGGCGCGTCCTGGCCACCCTGGCCCAGCAGCGCGGTCACATCGACGACGTCGTCGTCGACGACGGGCACGCGCCCGACGCGATCGACGCGCAGGCCCTCGGCCACTGCCGCGTGACCGTGCAGGCGGGCTGGGACTCCGGCCGCCCCGCGGCGGTCTGACCCACCGACGGCCGCCGGGCCGCGCCCCCGCGCGGCCCGGCCCCGCCGCCCGCGCCTAGCGCGTCGGCGCCCCACCCACCTCGCGGGCCCGTCGCGCGGCCAGGTCGCCCAGGCGGCCCCAGTCGACGTCGCGGAAGTTGTGCATCGGGCAGTACTTCGGCCCGCACATCGAGCAGAACTCCGCCGTCTTGAAGTACTCGTCGCCGAGCGTCTCGTCGTGCATGCCGCGCGCCGTGTCGGGATCGACGGCGAGGTCGAACTGCCGGTTCCAGTCGAAGTCGAACCGCGCCCGCGAGAGCTCGCGGTCCCACCGGGCCGCCCGTGCCCCGTGCGCGCCGCCGCGGGCAAGGTCGGCCGCATGCGCGGCGATCCGGTAGGCGATCAGCCCCTGCTTGACGTCCTCCGCGTCGGGGAGCCCGAGATGCTCCTTCGGGGTGACATAACACAGCATCGAGGTCCCGTGCCAGCCCACGACGGCCGCCCCGATCGCCGACGTGATGTGGTCGTAGCCGGGCGCGACGTCCGTGACGAGCGGGCCGAGCGTGTAGAAGGGCGCCTCGCGACACACGCGCTGCTGGCGCTCGACGTTCTCCTGCAGCTGGTGAAGCGGCACGTGACCCGGACCCTCGACCATGCACTGCACGTCGGCGTCCCAGCAGCGGCCGACGAGGTCGCCGAGCGTGTCGAGCTCGGCGAACTGCGCGGCGTCCGAGGCGTCGGCGATCGAGCCGGGGCGCAGGCCGTCGCCGAGGGAGATCGTCACGTCGTGCCGTGCGCAGATCGCCAGCACGGCGTCGAACTGCTCGTGGAGCGGGTTCTGGCGCTCGTGGTGGACCATCCACCGCGCGAGCAACCCGCCGCCGCGGGAGACGATCCCCGTCGTGCGGTGCTGGCAGAGCGCGAGGTGCTCCAGCAGCACGCCGGCGTGGATCGTCATGTAGTCCACGCCCTGCAGCGCCTGCTCCTCGATCACCTCGAGCAGCAGTCCGATCGACAGGTCCTCCGGGCGCTTCACACGCTCGAGCGCCTCGTAGATCGGAACGGTGCCGATCGGCACGGTGGCCGCGGCGAGGATCGCGCCGCGCGTCTGTGCGATCCGCTTGCCGGTCGAGAGGTCCATCACCGTGTCGGCCCCCCAGCGCTGCGCGAGCGCGAGCTTGTCCACCTCGTCCTCCAGCGAGCTGGTCGTCGGGCTCGACCCGATGTTGGCGTTGATCTTGACCCGCGCCCGCAGGCCGATGCCCATCGGGTCGAGCGCCCCGTGGTGGAGGTTGGCGGGCACGACCATGCGGCCGCGGGCCACCTCGGCGCGCACGGTCTCGGGCTCGAGGCCCTCCCGCTCGGCGACGCGCGCCAGCTCCGGCGTCACCGTTCCCTCGCGCGCCGCCCGCAGCTGCGTACGCGGCGCTCCCCCGTCGTCGAAGACGTGGCGTTCCATGGATGCTCCCTCCGCCGGCATGAACCGGATCAGGTCGTCGGGTCGGCGCGGCAGCGCCCTCTCAGCCCCTCCATGGGACTCCCCGGATGTGTGGTGCGGCGACCCTAGCGCAGGACGGGGACGTCGACCAGGGCGTCCGCGACGCCGGCGCCGACGCCGGACTCCGGACGGGCCGTCTCCGGGCCTGCCGCCGTGCGCGGCAGGACCCCGAGGCGGGTGTAGGCCGCCAGCGCCTGCTCGGCGGCCTCGTCCCACGAGAACCGCGCCGCATGGCGGGCGCCGGCGGTCACGAGCCGGTCGCGCAGACGCGGCTCGTCGAGCAGCCGGCGCAGGGCCGCGGCCAGGGCGCGGGCGTCGTCGGGCGGGACGCGGATGCCGGTGCCGTCGACCACGACCTCACGCAGGCCGCCGGTCGCGCCGGCCACGACCGCGCAGCCGCCCCGCATCGCCTCGAGTGCGACGAGGCCGAAGGGCTCGTACAGGGACGGCACCAGGCAGACGTCCGCCGCCCGGTAGAGCGCCGGCAGCGTGCCGTCGTCGCTCCAGCCCAGGAAGGTGACGTCGTCGTCGAGCCCCAGGCGGGTCGTCTGTGCGCGCAGCTCGTCCCCGTGGGGTCCGGAGCCGGCCACGACCATCCGCGCCGGCGGCGCGGCGGGCGCGGTGGCCGCACGGACGCGCGCGAACGCCTCGAGCGCGACCTGGAACCCCTTCTCGTAGACCAGCCGTCCCGCGAGCAGGACGAGCGTCTCGCCCCCGGGCGCCAGGCGGTCGCGCAGGGCGCGCACGCGATCCTCGTCCACCGGCGGCACCGGGTCGATGCCGTTGCGGACCACGAGCACGTCGTCCGGGGCCGCGCCGAACACGTCGAGGACGTGCCGGCGCATGAACGCGGAGCAGACGAGCACCGCGTCCGCGCGGTCCATCATCGCCTGCTCCTCGGCGTGGACGTGCGACTGCGGGTGCTTCTGCACCCACCCGCGGTGCCGGCCGTGCTCCGTGGCGTGGACCGTCGTGACGAACGGGACGCCGAGGGCGTCCGCGAGCGCGGCCGCCGGCCGGGCCACGAGCCAGTCGTGGCCGTGCACGACGTCGGGGCGCCGGGTGCGCGCCGCGACGAGCCCCGCTTCGAGCAGCTCGTCGCCGAGCGCGTCGACCCAGGCGAGGAACGCGTCGAGCCCCGCGGGCGGCGCGGGCCGCGCCACCCGCTGGACGACCACGCCGTCGGCGGCCGGCGTCGGGGGCTCGGCGTCCACGCCCCGCGTGAGGACGTGCACGCCGGCACCGCGGCGGACGAGGCCGGCCGAGAGCCCGGCGACGTGCCGGGCCAGACCGCCCTCGACGACCGGTGGGTACTCCCAGGAGAGCGTGAGAACGCTCGGTGCCGTCACCGGGCGTCGGCGACCCGCTCGAGCAGCGCGATGCCGGACCCGTCCACGACGTCGGCGACCGCGACCGAGCCGTCGAGCCGGACATCGGCCGCGCCCAACACGCTGCGCCACGTGCCGGAGAGCCCGGCCGGCGCGTCGATCCGGGCGTCGGCCCAGTCCCGCACGCCGACCACCACGAGCACGTCGTCGCCGCGGGTGAACGCGCAGACGCCGTCGCCGGCGTCCAGCGGGCGGTACTCGCCGGTGGCGAAGGCCTCCTCGCGCCGGGTCCGGAGGTCCAGCGTGCGCGCGATGAGCGCGAGCTTGCGGGTGTCGGCGTCGTCGAAGGCGTCGAGTCCGGTGGCGTCGGCC
The DNA here is from genome assembly GCF_000420025.1 of Patulibacter americanus DSM 16676. Taxonomy (GTDB): domain Bacteria; phylum Actinomycetota; class Thermoleophilia; order Solirubrobacterales; family Solirubrobacteraceae; genus Patulibacter; species Patulibacter americanus. Next base: position 280,224 of record NZ_ATUD01000004.1, on the reverse strand, counting down.
CCGCGGACGGTCGTCAGCAGCTCGGCTCGACGGGCCCAGTCGACCGGCCGACGGTTGTCCGGGTCGACGAGGCTGAGCGACTCGAGCTCGTCGCCGTTGTAGATGTCCGGGACGCCGGGGACGGTGAGCTTGAGGAGCGTCTGGGCCAGCGCCGAGCGGCGCCCCTCCGCGGTCACCCGGGCCACGAACGGCTCGAAGTCGTCGAGGAAGGGGCGGTGCGTGAGCAGCGCGGTGGCAAACGCCTTCACGCGCGACTCGTGGGCCTCGTCGGGGTCCGCCCACGTGGTGTTGCGCTTGGCCTCGCGCATCGCCTTCTCGAGGAACTGCTCCAGGCGCTCCCGGTCGATCGGCCAGACGCCGACGAGCGTCTGGTAGATCGTGAGCTCCTCCGTGCCGTCCGGGATGCCGTCCGGGCGCAGCTCGCCGTTCAACTCGCGCCAGCGCAGCACGCGCTCGCGCCACTCGTCGGCGATCGAGGCCAGCGCCCCGATGCGGGCGCGGGCGTCACCGGAGCGCTTCGTGTCGTGGGTCTGCGTCGCGAGCAGGCCGTGCGGCGTGCGCTCGGCGCGCTGCAGGTTGCGGTCGTGGAAGTCGACGACGGAGAGCGAGAAGCGGTCCGGTTCGTGGCCGACCTCGTTCAGCGCCAGCAGCCGGACGTAGCGGTAGAACGCGGTGTCCTCGACGCCCTTCGCGGTGACGGGCGGCGATGTCTGCTGGAACTTGACGACGAAGTCCTCGTGCCCGCCGTCCTGGAGCAGCAGCGCGCGCTGGAGCGCCTCGGGGGCGCCGGACGCCGCGATCACGGCGCGGTCGGCGGCGGAGACGGCGTCCGGACCCGCCGCCGGCTCGACGTAGGTGCGGTAGACGGGCAGCGTCGCGAGTGCGTCGGCGATGCCGGGCACGTCGAGCAGCGTGCGCAGCCGGGCGACCTCGCGGGCGAAGGTCGTCGTGGCCTGCTCGATCTGGGTCTCGAGGGCCACCTCGGGAAACGGCCGGGCCTCGCCCGTGATGTCGGCGGCGAGGTCCGTGAGGACGCCCTCCCCCGCCGGGTCGACGAACAGCGCCGTGGCGTCGCCGAGGAACTCGTAGCCGACGGTGCCCTCCACGGGCCACTCGGGCAGCTCCTCGACGGGGTGCTGCGCGCTCAGGATCTTCTCGACCCAGACGTGCTCTACGCCCTCGTCGCGCAGCCGGCGCAGGTAGCCGGCCGGGTCGGCGAGGCCGTCGGGGTGGTCGATCCGCAGGCCGTCGACCACGCCGTCCTTCACGAGGTCGAGGACCTTGCGGTGCGTGAGCTCGAAGACCTCGGGGTCCTCCACCCGCACGCCGGCGAGGTCGTCGATGTCGAAGAAGCGGCGGTACCAGCCGTCCTCCGGGTCGTAGTCGAAGACGCGCACGCGCTCGTCCTCGTCGGACCACCAGCGGTTCTCGTCGCCCGTCCCCATGTGGTTGGGGACGATGTCCAGCACGATCCCGAGCCCCTGACGCGCCAGCTCGCGCAGCCCCTCCTCGCCGCCGAGCGCCTCGGAGACCGTTGTCGGGTCGACGACGTCGTAACCGTGCGTCGAGCCCGAGCGGGCCGTCAGCGACGGCGACAGGTAGAGGTGCGAGATCCCGAGGTCGCGGAGGTACGGGACGAGGTCCGACACCGCCGTGAAGTCGAGGTCGGGCGTGAGCTGGAGGCGGTAGGTGGCCCGGGGGATGCTCATGGGGTGCGCTTGAGGACCTTGATGGAACGACAGGGGACGACGACCTCGGAGCGGGCCTCGAAGCGGCCCTCTCCCGGCTCGATCGCCGGATCGAACGTGCACAGCTCGTGCGTCCAGGCCTCGCCGTAGGTGGCGTTGGGCAGCACGAACGTGGCGTCCTCGTGGTGGGCGTTGACCAGCAGCACGAACGAGTCGTCCTGCAGCGGCTCGCCCTTCAGGGTGCGGTCGGCGATCGCCTCGCCGTTGAGGAACACGCCGAGCAGGTGGCAGTCGGCGTCGTCCCACTCGCGCTTCGTCATGCGGTGGCCGTCGGGCCGGAACCACCAGACGTCCGGCAGCGTGTCGCCCTCGGGGTCGCGGCCGCGGAGGAACTCCTGGCGGCGGAAGACCGGGTGATCCTTGCGCAGCTGGATCAGCCGACGGGTGAAGGCCAGCTGCTCCGGCTGGTCCTCCTCCTCGGACCACGAGTACCAGGAGATCTCGTTGTCCTGGCACCACGCGTTGTTGGAGCCGTGCTGCGTGCGGCCGATCTCGTCGCCGCCCAGGAGCATCGGGGTGCCCTGGGAGAGCAGGAGCGTCGTCAGCATGTTGCGCTGCTGGCGCCGGCGGAGCTTGTTGATCTCCGGGTCGTCCGTCTCGCCCTCGACGCCGCAGTTCCAGGAGCGGTTGTCGTCCGTCCCGTCGTTGTTGTCCTCGAGGTTGGCCTCGTTGTGCTTCTCGTTGTAGGTGACGAGATCGCGCATCGTGAAGCCGTCGTGCGCCGTGACGAAGTTGATGGACGCGAAGGGATCGCGGCCGTCGTTCTCGTAGAGGTCGGCGGAGCCCGAGAAGCGCTCGGCGAACGCGGCCGCGCCGGCCTCGCCGCGCCAGAAGTCGCGGATGGCGTCGCGGTAGATGCCGTTCCACTCGCTCCACAGCACCGGGAAGTTGCCCACCTGGTAGCCACCGGGACCGACGTCCCACGGCTCGGCGATGAGCTTGACCTGTGAGAGGACCGGGTCCTGGTGGATCGTGTCGAAGAACGCCGAGAGGCGGTCGACGTCGTAGAGCTCGCGGGCCAGGGCCGACGCGAGGTCGAAGCGGAAGCCGTCGACGTGGCACTCGATGACGAAGTACCGCAGCGAGTCCATGATCATCCGCAGCACGGCGGGCTGCCGGGCGTCGAGCGTGTTGCCCGTGCCCGTGTAGTCCATGTAGTGGTGCAGGTCGTCCGGGACGAGGCGGTAGTACGTCTTGTTGTCGACGCCCTTCATGGAGAGCATCGGCCCGAGGTGGTTGCCCTCGGCCGTGTGGTTGTAGACCACGTCGAGGATGACCTCGATACCCGCCTTGTGCAGGGCCTTGACCATGCCCTTGAACTCCGTGACCTGCTGGCCGCGGGTGCCACTGGCGGAGTAGCCCGAGTGCGGGGCCAGGTAGCCGATCGAGGCGTAGCCCCAGTAGTTCGACAGCCCCATGTCGTGGAGGAACGACTCGTCGGCGATGTGGTGCACGGGGAGCAGCTCGACCGCGGTGACGCCGAGGTCCTTGAGGTAGCCCAGAGCCGCGTCGGACGCGAGGCCCGCGTACGTGCCCCGCAGGTCCTCGCGGACCTCGGGGTGGGTCATCGTGAAGCCCTTGACGTGGGTCTCGTAGATGACGGTCTCGTTCCACGGACGCTCGGGACGGCGGTCGCCCTCCCAGTCGAACGCCTCGTCCACCACGACGGACTTCGGGATGGCCGGGGCCGAGTCCTCGTCGTCGATCTCGAGGTCGGCGTCGTCCGTCGTGTCCGGGCCCCCGGGGACGTAGGGCAGCGTGTTGGCGGCGTCCCACTGGACGCTGCCGTCGATCGCCTTGGCGTACGGGTCGATGAGCAGCTTGGCGGGGTTGAACCGCTGGCCGTTCTCGGGGTCGTACGGGCCGTAGACGCGGTAGCCGTAGCGGGTGCCCGGCCGAGCGTCGGGCAGGTAGCAGTGCCACTGGTGGGCGGTGCGCTGCTCGACGGGGACGCGGGTCTCGTTGTCGTCGTCGTCGAAGAGGCAGAGCTCGACGCGATCGGCGTTCAGCGAGTACAGCGAGAAGTTGACGCCCTGCCCGTCCCACATCGCACCAAGTGGGAAGGGTCGGCCGGGCCAGACGGTGACGCTCATCCGAGCAGTATCCCGGCGTGGGCGGCCAGAAGCAGCGCGCCCTCGGGGCCGTCGTCGCCCGCGGGCGAGACCCCTCCGGGCGTGTGCAGGACGACGGAACTGCCCTCCCCCGCGACCGTGGCGGGAGCCGTGCCGAAGTTGGCGACGAGCGTGTAGGTGCCACGCTGCACGCGCAGGAGCCCCGCCTCGTCGTCGTACTCCGCGGCGTCGACGTCGCCCGCCGGCAGATCGCGGCGGACACGCAGGAGGTCGCGGTAGAGCTTGGCGAGCTCGGGGTCCTCCTGCCGGGTGAGCTTGGACCGCACGAACGTCTCCTCGGCCTGGGGATCGGGGACCTCCTCGCCGGCGAACGCGGCGAAGGAGGCGAACTCGCGGCGGCGCCCTTCTCGCGTCGCCGTGGCGATCTCCTCGTCGATGTGGTCCGTGAAGAAGAGGAACGGGGCGTCCTCGCCGTACTCCTCCCCCTGGAACAGCATCGGCACGAACGGCGAGAGCAACGTCACGAACGCGGCGAGCGGGCGGATCTCACGCGGGAGGCGGTCGCCCACGGCGCGGTTGCCGACCTGGTCGTGGTTCATGTCGAAGACGACGAACTGCTCGACCGGGCGGTCGTCGTGCGGCGCGCCGAAGCGCTTGCGACGCAGCGTGGAGTACGTGCCGTCGGGCAGCACCGGGCGGCGGAAGGCCTTCGCGAGGTCGGCCAGCGCGCCGAACTCCTCGTAGTAGCCCTCCTTCTCGCCCGTCAGCAGCACGCGCACGGCGTGGTGGAAGTCGTCGGCCCACACGGCGTCGCAGCCGAGGCCGCCCTGCTCCCGCGGCCGGATCACCTTGGGATCGTTCAGGCCGCTCTCCGCGACCACGAAGGGGGCCTGCGGCGTGCGGCCGGCGGCGTGGGCCCGGGCGGCGACCTCGGCCACGATCGGCCGCGCGGAGTCGTCCGAGATCGCGTGGATCGCGTCGAGGCGCAGGCCGTCGAGGTGGAAGTCGCGGATCCAGCCCTCGGCGCTCTGCAGCACCCACTCGCGGACCGGATCGCAGTCGGCGTCGTCGTAGTTGACGGCCTTGCCCCAGAACGTCTCGTGCTTGTCCGTGAGGTACGGGCCGTAGGCCTCGATGCTCTGCACCCCCGACGCGCCGAGGTGGTTGTAGACCACGTCGAGCACGACGCCGAGGCCGGCCGCGTGGGCCGCGTCGACGAACCGGGCGAACGCCTCGGGCCCGCCGTAGCTCGACTGCGTGGCCGAGAGGAAGACGCCGTCGTAGCCCCAGCCCCGGCTGCCCGGGAACTCGGCGACCGGCATCACCTCGACGGCCGTGACGCCGATCTCGGCCAGGCCGGCCAGGTGCTCGATCGCCGCGTCGAAGGTGCCCTCGGCGGTGAACGTGCCGACGTGCAGCTCGTAGAGCACCATGCCCTGGCGCTCGATCCCGGCCCAGCTCTCGTCCGTCCAGCGGAAGAGGTTCGGGTCGACCACGCGCGACGGTCCGCGGATGCCCTCGGGCTGCCAGCGCGACGACGGGTCCGCGTGCGCCGTGCCCTCCAGGACGAACCGGTAGTCCGTCCCGTGCGGCGCGTCGACCGTGGCGGTGTGGAACCCGAAGCCCTCGGCCTCGAGCGCCTCGGTGCGGCCGTCGACCTGCAGCTCGACGCGCTCGGCCCGTGGCGCCCAGACGCGGAACTCGGTCAGCCCGTCGCCGAGCGGGGTGGCGCCGTGGCGGCGCTCCCACACGTAGCCGCTCACGGGGCGGGGGTCTCCGGCACCAGCCAGAGGACGCCGAGGGGCGGCAGGGTCAACGCGGCGGAGCACGGCTGCCCGTGCCAGGGGGTGTCGTCGGGGATCACGCGGCCACCGTTGCCCATTCCGGAACCGCCGTACTCGGCGGCGTCCGTGTTCAGTGCCTCACGCCACGCACCACCGCGGGGCAGGCCCACGCGGTAGCCCTCGCGCGGGACCGGGGACAGGTTCGCCACGCAGACGACGAGGTCACGGTCCTCGAGCGTCTTGGGATCGTCCGGGTCGAACGCCGCTCCGCGGGCGAACGCGACGATGTTGCGCTCCGCGTCGTTGGGCTCGAGCCACCAGAAGCCGGCCGGGTCGACGTCGCGCTCCCACAGCGCGGGGTGCTCGCGCATCACGTGGTTGAGGTCGCGCACGACGGCCTGGACGCCCGAGTGCGTCGGCGGCGTCGAGGGGTCGTGGCGCTCGTCGAGGAGGTGCCAGTCGAGCGAGCGCTCGTGGCTCCACTCGCGCTCCTGGGCGAACTCCTGGCCCATGAAGAGCAGGTTCTTGCCCGGGTGCGCCCACATGTAGCCGTAGAGCGCGCGGAGGTTGGCGAGCTTCTGCCACGGGTCGCCCGGCATCTTCGTGAGCAGGGAGCCCTTGCCGTGCACGACCTCGTCGTGGCTCAGCGGCAGCACGAAGTTCTCGGAGAACGCGTAGTGCAGGCTGAACGTGAGCCCGTGGTGGTGGTAGCGCCGGTTGACCGGGTCCTGCTGGAAGTACTCCAGCGTGTCGTGCATCCAGCCCATGTTCCACTTGAACCCGAAGCCCAGGCCGCCCAGGTACGTCGGGCGGGAGACGCCGGGCCAGGAGGTCGACTCCTCGGCCGCGGTGATCGTCCCCGGCTCGCGGGCGTAGACGACCTCGTTCATCTCCTTGAGGAACTCGACCGCCTCGAGGTCCTCGCGCCCTCCGTGGACGTTCGGGACCCACTCGCCCTCCTTGCGGGAGTAGTCGAGGTAGAGCATGGACGCCACGGCGTCGACCCGCAGGCCGTCGACGTGGAACTCCTTGACCCAGAAGAGGGCCGAGGCGAGCAGGAAGTTCCGGACCTCGTTGCGCCCGAAGTTGAAGATCAGCGTGCCCCAGTCGGGGTGCGACCCGCGGCGGGGATCGGCGTGCTCGTAGAGCGCCGTGCCGTCGAACTGCGCCAGTGCCCAGGCGTCGCGCGGGAAGTGCGCGGGGACCCAGTCGAGCAGCACGCCGATGCCGCGCTCGTGCATGCGGTCGACGAACGCGCGGAAGTCGTCCGGCGAGCCGTGCCGCGGAGTCGGGGCGAAGTACGAGGTCACCTGGTAGCCCCAGGAGCCCGGGAACGGGTGGCCCATCACGGGCAGCAGCTCGACGTGCGTGAAGCCCATCTCGACGCAGTACTCCGCGAGCTGGTCGGCGAGGTCGGCGTAGCTCAGGAGCTCGTCGCCGGCACCGCGGCGCCACGAGGGCAGGTGCACCTCGTAGGCCGACATCGGCGCGGCGAGGTGGTCCGTCTTGTCCCGCTGCTCCATCCAGGCGTCGTCTTGCCACTCGTGGCGGGACTCGTGGACGACGGAGTCCGTCTCCGGCGGGATCTGCGTCTGGAACGCGAACGGGTCGGCGTGCAGCACGAGGGTGCCGTCGGCGGTGCGGATCTCGTACTTGTACGGGACGCCGTCGCCGACGCCGGGGACGAAGAGCTCCCACACGCCGGACGGCCCGAGGGACCGCATGGGGTGCAGGCGGCCGTCCCAGCCGTCGAACTCGCCGACGACGGACACGGACCGCGCGTTGGGCGCCCACACGGCGAAGGCCGTGCCGCGCTCGCCGTCGAGCTCGGTCACGTGCGCGCCGAGCTTCTCCCACAGCGCCTCGTGGCGGCCCTCTCCCATGAGGTGCAGGTCGAGCTCGCCGACCGTCGGGCTGTGGCGGTACGGGTCCTGGACCGGGAAGCTGCCGTGCTCGCCGTAGTCCACGGCGAGGCCGTATCGCAGGGGCAGCTCGGCGCCGGGGAGCGTGGCCTCGAAGAGACCCGCGTCGTGCACGAGGCGCGCGGTGACGGCGTCGCCCCGCTCGGGGTGGACGGTCACGCCGGCGGCGTCGGGCCGCCAGGCCCGGACGACCACGCCGCCCTCCACGGGGTGCGCGCCGAGCAGGCGGTGCGGGTCCGCGAGGTCGCGGTGCACGAGCGCCTGGACGTCGCGCTCGTAGACGGCGGGGTCGACCGTCGCGGGCGCGGGCGGCGTGGGGGTCGGTGCGGCGAGCTGGGCCAGGGACGCGGGGTCCTCCGGCGTGGCGACGGCGGTGTCGACGGCCTCGGCGGCCGCGGCCCCGCTGCCGTCGGTCTTCGGCGCGCGCTTCGGCTTGCGGTCCTTGGGGCTCATGCGATCGGCTCCTCGAGCAGGCGGGCGATGGCAGCCGCGGGGATCGGCACCCAGTCCGGGCGGTGGTCGAGCTCGTAGCGCAGCTCGTAGACGGCCTTCTCGAGCTCGAGGATCGAGAGCAGCGTCTTCGTGCCCGACGCCGTGGGCGGCATCAGGGACGGCTCGATCTCGGCGAGGTAGTCGTCGAGGAAGGCGGTACGGGCCCGCTCCTCCCAGTCGGCGGGCGCCTCGACGCCGCGCTGCAGGCGGGCGGCGGAGACCGCGTAGGCCAGGGAGCGCAGGAGGCCCGCCACGTCGCGCAGCGGCGAGCGCTTGCGACGGCGGTCCAGGAGCGCCCGGGCGGGCTCACCCTCGAAGTCGAGGATGATCCAGGAGGGGCCGGCGTCGCCGTCGGCGACGCGCAGCGTCTGGCCCAGGTGGAAGTCGCCGTGGTGGCGGATGAGCCGCCCGGCGCCGCCGATGTGGGACACGAGGCGCAGGCGGTCCCGGGCCTCCTCGCCGCGGCCGGCGATCTTGGCGAGGCGCTCGTCGCCCTCGGGCAGGTCGAGGAACAGGCGCTCGATCTGCTCGTCGATCGTGGCGGTCATGATCGCCAGGGCCTCGTCCGTCGGCTCCTCCGGCGCGAAGGCCGGGTCGTTCGCGTCGGACGCCAGCGCGTTGTGCAGGCGGGCGACGACCACGCCGAGCGCGGCGAGCTGCGGGAGCAGGCCCTCGGGGTCCTCGGAGAGCTGGTCGAGCACCATCTCCCAGCCGTCGCGGCCGCCGGGCACGAAGCGCTGGACCACGCCGAGCGTGCCCTCCATGACCTCCCCCGTGTAGTCGTACCAGCCACCGAGCTCCGCGATGTGCGGGAACGCGCGCTCGGAGAGGAAGCGCGTCATCTCGAGCTCGGGGTTCTCGCCCGGCTCGAGGCGGCGGAACGTCTTCAGCACGTACGCGTCGTCGATGACGATGGAGGAGTTGGACTGCTCCGCCCCCATCGGCCGCGCGGTCGGCTGGGCGGCCGGGGGCTCGACGCCCTCGACCCAGTGGAACTCGATCCTCGGATCCTCGCCCGCGACGACCTGGTCGCGGAGCATCCCCGCGATCAGCGCCGCGGACTCCGGGTCGGCGAGCGCGTCGTACACCGTCGCGCCGTCGATCTCCTGCAGGACCTCGGTGTCCCAGCCCTCGGCCGCCGGCCGGATGGCCAGGGGCAGCTGGTAGAGGTCGTGCGTGCCGCCGGGGAAGCGGGCCTCGACGATCGCCACGGCGAGGCCGAGCCGCTCGTCCTCGCGCAGCGTCACGACGTCGACGACGTGCACGTGCGAGAGCTCGCGCGACTTCGCGCCGAACCAGCGGCGACCGGGCAGCCACTCCTCGAGCAGCGCCTCGTCCAGGCGGGTCAGATCAGGCGTCATCGGTGGCCTCCAGGGTGTCGACGGACTCCGTGTCGCGCAGGAGGAACCAGAAGAACCCCCGGGGCGCGAGGGTCAGCAGGTACGGCAGCTCGCCGATGCGCGGGAACAGGGTGCGCCCGAACATCTCCTCCGGGCACCGTCCCTGGAAGGCGGAGAGGTCGAGCTCGACCGCCTGTGCGCTGCGGGCCATGTTGTGCACGCAGACGACGATGTCGTCCTCGTAGCGGCGGATGTGCGCGAACACCTTCGAGTTGGACGGCGAGAGCGGCTCGTACGTGCCGACGCCGAACACCGGGTGCTCCTTGCGCAGCTGGATGAACCGCTTCATCCACCGCAGCAGCGAGGTCGGGGTCCGCAGCTGGGCCTCGACGTTGACGGCCTGGTAGCTGTAGACCGGGTCCATCAGCGGCGGCGCGTAGAGCTGCGCGAAGTCGGCCTTGGAGAACCCGCCGTTGCGGTCGCCCGTCCACTGCATCGGCGTGCGCACGCCGTCGCGGTCGCCCAGGTAGACGTTGTCGCCCATCCCGATCTCATCGCCGTAGTAGAGGACCGGCGAGCCGGGGAGCGAGAACATGATCGCGTTCATCAGCTCGATCTCGTCCCGGCCGTTGTCCAGGAGCGGGGCGAGGCGCCGGCGGATGCCGACGTTGAGCTTCATACGCGGGTCCTTCGCGTACTCCCCGTACATGTAGTCGCGCTCCTCGTCCGTGACCATCTCGAGCGTCAGCTCGTCGTGGTTGCGGAGGAAGATGCCCCACTGGCAGTTCTCCGGGATGTCCGGCGTCTGCTCGAGGATCTCGTACATGGGCGTCGCGTCCTCGCGCCGCACCGACATGAACATGCGCGGCATGACGGGGAAGTGGAACGCCATGTGGCACTCGTCGCCGTCGCCGAAGTACTCCACGACGTCGGCCGGCCACTGGTTGGCCTCGGCCAGCAGGACGCGGTCCTGGTAGCCCTCGTCCACCTCGCGCCGGACCCGCTTGAGGAACTCGTGGGTCTCGGGGAGGTTCTCGCCGTTGGTGCCCGGGCGCTCGAAGAGGTACGGCACGGCGTCGAGCCGGAACCCGTCCAGGCCGAGGTCGAGCCAGAAGCGCAGCGCCTCGAGCATCGCCTCCTGCACGGCCGGGTTGTCGTAGTTGAGGTCCGGCTGGTGGGCGAAGAAGCGGTGCCAGTAGTACTGGCCCGCGACCGGGTCCCACGTCCAGTTCGACGGCTCGGTGTCGATGAAGATGATCCGGGCCTCCTGGTACAGCTCGTCCGTGTCGGACCAGACGTACCAGTCGCGCTCCGGCGACCCCTTCGGGGCGTTGCGCGCCTTCTGGAACCACTCGTGGTCGCTCGAGGTGTGGTTCATCACGAGGTCGGCGATGATCCGGATGCCGCGCTCGTGCGCCGCCTCGATCAGGGACCGGATGTCCTCGATCGTGCCGTAGTCCGGGTGGACCTCGTAGAAGTCGGCGATGTCGTAGCCGCCGTCCTTCAGCGGGGAGGCGTACATCGGCAGCAGCCAGATGCAGTCGACCCCGAGCCACTGCAGGTAGTCGAGCTTCTCCGTCAGACCGCGGATGTCGCCCGAGCCGTCGTTGTTGCCGTCGAAGAAGCCGCGCAGGTGGATCTCGTAGAAGACCGCGGTCTTGAACCAGAGCGGATCGCTCTCGAACCACTGGGTCGGGTGGTACGGCGCGTGCTCCACGACCGCGCCGGCCGAGCCGGGGGTCGGCAGCGAGGTCGTGTCGGAGGCCTTCGTGCCCGGCAGACCCGTGGCCTGGCCGCTGCCCGGCGTGGGCAGATCGCTCATCGGGCTCATCGGGTGTCCACCCGCAGGACGTGGCCGGCGCGTTCGCCCGGCACGAGCCGGACGTAGTTCCCTCCGTGGTGCCAGTCGAAGCGCTCCACGCTCAACAGGTCGGTGACGGTGAAGGACTCGGGGAATCCGAGGTCGTTCGGGATCTCCACGAGACCCTCCTGGGCGTGTTCGAAGTCGATGTTGACCACCGTGATGACGACGTTGTCGCCACGCCGCTTGGCGTACGCGATCAGCGCCTCGTTGTGGGTCTCGAGGAACCGGAGGTCCCCGAGGTGCTGCAGCGCGACGTTGTCACGTCGCGCGCGGTTCAGCGTGCCGATGAGCGGCAGCAGGGGGCCGTCGAGCCGCCGGTCGTGCGCCTCGTACTTCTCCGAGTCGAGGTACTCCTCACTGTGCGGCTTGACCGCCGTGTGCTCGAAGTTCTCGAACCCGGAGTAGACGCCCCAGCTCGGCGAGAGCGTGGCGGCGAGGATCGCGCGGACCGGAAACGCGTTCGGTCCGCCCACCTGCAGGTACTCGGGGAGGATGTCCGGCGTGTTGACGAACGCGTTGGGGCGGAAGTACTCCTCCTCGCCCGAGTGCGCGAGCTCCGAGAAGTACTCCTTGAGGTCCCAGGACGAGTTCTTCCACGTGAAGTACGTGTAGGACTGCTGGAAGCCGACCTTCGCGAGCGCCTGCATCACGCGGCGGCGGGTGAACGCCTCGGCGAGGAAGATCACGTCGGGATCCGTCTTGCGGATCTCGCCGATCATCCACTCCCAGAAGGGGAGCGGCTTCGTGTGCGGGTTGTCGACGCGGAAGACGCGGACCCCGTGGTCGACCCAGAAGCGGACGACGTCGAGGAGCGCCTGCCAGAGCCCCTGCCAGTCCTCGCAGGCGAAGTCGACGTTGTAGATGTCCTGGTACTTCTTGGGCGGGTTCTCCGCGTACTTCAGGGTGCCGTCCGGGCGGCGGTTGAACCACTCGGGGTGCTCCGTGAGCCACGGGTGGTCCGCCGAGCACTGGATCGCGAAGTCCAGCGCGAACTTCATCCCGTACCGGTCGAGCTCCGCGACGAGCGCGTCGACGTCCTCGATCGTGCCGAGCTCGGGGTGCACGGCCGTGTGCCCCCCGTCCTCCGAGCCGATCGCGTACGGGCTGCCGGGGTCGTCCGGGCCCGCGACGAGCGTGTTGTTGCGGCCCTTGCGGTTCTTGAGGCCGATGGGGTGGATCGGCGGCACGTAGAGGACGTCGAACCCGAGCTCGGCGAGCTTCGGGACCTGGTCCTTCGTGCCCTTCAGGCCGCCGAACGAGCGCGGGAACAGCTCGTACCAAGAGCCGAAGCGCGCCAGGACGGGGTCGACCTGGATCCGGAGCACGTCGCCGACGGCCTGCTCCGCGCGGTCGGGGTGGTCCGTCAGGACGGCGGCCAGGTCCGGGTCCAGCGCGACGGTCACGCTCGCGTCGGGCCGCTCGAGCGCGTCCGCGGCCTCCTCGATGCGGCGGCGGGCCTCGCCCTTCGCGTTCTTCGCGGCGTCGCGCAGGACGAGCACGCCCTCGGAGAGCTCGCCCGAGAGGTCCTCCTGGCCCGCCGCGTGCTTGCGGTCGATCTCGTGGCGCCAGGTGGCGAAGCGGTCGACCCAGGCGAGGACCTGCCACTCCCACATCCCGAGGGTGTCGTCGAGGCCGAAGGTGCCCTCCCACCGGACGCCGTCCTCGTGGGCGTCGACCGGGAGCATGGGCACCTCGCGCCACCGGCGGTCGCCCTCGGGGCGGTAGCGGGCGACGGCCCTCAGGGTGTCGTGGCCGTCGCGGAAGACGTCGGCGCCGACGTGGACGACGTCGCCGGCGGTGCGTTTGATGGGGTAGCGCCCGCCGTCCACGACGGGGCCGGGCCGCTCGATGCGGATGCGGGACGGTGGGGATTGCGAAGATGTGGTGCTGGGCACGTGTGCGGTCCACTATCCACGACGCAGCACCCCGAAACGTCAACGACATGCGAATCCCCCGATCCAGCGGCGTACAGCTGCACCTCACCTCGCTCCCCGGCGGGCGGCTCGGCCCGGAGGCGTACTCCTTCGTCGACTGGCTGCAGGCCGCGGGCCAGTCGTGGTGGCAGACGCTGCCGCTCGGTCCCCCCGACGAGTACCGCTCGCCGTACAAGTCCGCCTCCGCCTTCGCCGCCTGGAACGGGTTCCTCGCGGAGCCCGACGCCGAGGTGACGCCCGAGGAGGAGGCCGCGTTCCGCGAGCGCCACGGCTTCTGGGTCGCGGACTGGGAGGCCTACGCCGGAGCGGGCGCCGTGGCCGACCAGGTCCGGTTCGACCGCGAGTGGAGCGCCCTGCGCGCCTACGCGCAGGAACGCGGCGTCCAGCTCATCGGCGACGTCCCGATCTACGTGGCCCCGGACGGCGCCGACCACCGGGCCCACCCCGAGCTCTTCCGCGAGGGCGTCGTCTCGGGAGCCCCGCCGGACGCCTACTCAGAGAAGGGGCAGCTCTGGGCCAACCCGGTCTACGACTGGCCCGCCGTGCGGCGCCGACGCTACCGCTGGTGGACGGAGCGCTTCGGCCGCACCTTCGACCTCTTCGACCTCGCGCGGATCGACCACTTCCGCGGCTTCGTGTCCTACTGGGCCGTCCCGGAGGACGCGCCCGACGCGTCCCACGGCACGTGGGCCCGCGGTCCGGGCAAGGCCGTCTTCGACGCCGCGGCGCGCGACCTGGGCTACGAGGCCGGCGGTCTGCCCCTGATCGCGGAGGACCTCGGGGTCATCACCCCCGCGGTCGAGCGGCTGCGCGACGGGCTCGAGCTGCCCGGGATGGTCGTGCTGCAGTTCGCGTTCGATCCGAACGACCCGGACGGCCCGCACTGGCCGAAGAACCACCACGAGCACCAGGTGCTCTACACCGGCACGCACGACAACGACACGCTGCGCGGCTGGTGGGACTCGATCCCGCAGTCGCACCGGATCAACGCGCAGGCCGCGATCGAGACCGCCGGCGCGGACGAGGACGAGCCGTGGTGGTCGCTCGTGCACCTCGCGCAGAGCTCCCCCGCGGCGCTCTGCATGGTCCAGGTGCAGGACCTGCTCGGACTGGGGAGCGAGTCGCGGATGAACGTCCCCGGCGAGTCGGGCAGCTCGTGGCGGTTTCAGCTGGAGCCCGGCCAGCTCACGGACGAGCACGCCGAGCGGCTGCGGGTCATGACCCGCGAGGCCGGGCGTTGAGCCCCTTCTCCGGGGTGCCGGGCGACGTGCCCGACGTCCCGCCGGTCGGTCCGGACGACACGGTCGACCCCGACGGCCCGGCGACCCCGCCGATCCTGCGCGGGCTCGTGGCGCTCGGCGACTCCATCACGGTCGGCGAGGGCGAGCCGCTGCAGGGCGTCGTGATGCAGTCGTGGGCGCAGTGGACGGCCGAGGCGCTGGACCTGCCGTTCCACAAGCTGGCCCGCAACGGCGCCACCGCGCCCGAGATCCTGCGCGACCTGGCCCCGCGGATGCGCGGCGCCTACGACGTCGCCTGCGTCTACGCGGGCGTGAACGACGTCCGCTCGGACCCGTGGGACGAGGGCGCCTACCGCGCCACGCTGGACGAGCTGCTCGTGCGGGCCGGCGACCATGCCGCCCGCGTCGTGGTCTGCACGCTGCCGGCCGACCTCGGCCGGCCGAGCTCGGGACGGAAGGCCACCGAGGCCTCGGCGGTGGTCCGCGAGCTCGCCGACGCCCGCGGCGCGCTGCTCGTCGAGCTGGACGACCTGGGCGGCCGCCGACTCGTGCTGCCCGACGTCGTCCACCCCACCGCGCTCGGGCAGGTCGAGATGGCGGCGCGCGCCGTCCGCGTGCTCGCGGCGGACGGCCTGACCCCCCGGGAGGACCCGTGGACGGCCGCGGACCCCTACGACTCGCTGCGGGCGAAGTTCGCGAGCGAGCGGCGCTGGGCCCGGGGCCTCGTACGCGACGTGGGTCGTCGCGGGGTCGAGGCGGCCGGGCGGCGGCTGCGGGGCTGAGGGCCGGGCCCGGCGGGCGGGCCGGGCGGTCCGGGCGCGGCGGGCGGGCCGGGCGGGCCGCCCATCCGCCCGCATCGGCCGCCGTGCGCCGAAACCGCCGGCTCAGCCCTGCGGCTTGTGGCGGTGGTGGAGCATGAGGTCGTTGCCGTCGGGGTCCTGGAAGATCGCCATGCGGCAGACACCGGTGTCGAACGGGTCGCCGAGGAACTCGACGCCCTTGGCCTCCAGCTCGGTCCGGGCGGCGTCGACGTCCTCCACCTGCAGGGCCAGGTGGGCGTTCTTCTGCGGCTGGAACGGGCCGCCGCCCATCTCCTCGGGGTTCCAGATGCCGAAGCAGGTCTCCCCCACCCAGAACTCGAAGCGGGCGTGCTCGTCGGGGCGCAGCCCGAGCGTGTCGACGTAGAAGGCGCGGGAGCGCTCGGGGTCGCGGCTGGGGACGCCGACGAAGTCGAGGCCGAGGACGGTGGCAGAGGACATGGTGGGACTCCGGTGATCGGGTGTGCGGAGGCCCGACCCTCCCACCGATCGAGGACACCGACGGTCCGCATGGGGCCCGGCCGGGAGGCGCCCGACCGCGGGGACGCGCGCCCCGCTTGACCTTCCCCTCGGGGGAGGGGTGATGATCGTGGCGATGATGACCGTCGGCGAGTTCGCGAGGTTCACGCGCCTGAGCGCCAAGCAGCTGCGGAGCTACGACGCCCTGGGCCTCCTGGCGCCGGCCGCGACCGACGAGCGGACGGGCTACCGCCGCTACCACCCGGCGCAGGCGCGGACCGCCGTGACGATCGGGCTGCTGCGCAGCCTCGACGTCCCGCTCGCGACGATCCGGGACCTGCTCGTCGCGGGTGACGACGACGCCGAGCGCCTGCTCGAGGCGGAGCGGTCCCGCATGCGTCGGGAGCTCGCGGCGGGCGAGCGGGCCCTGTCCGCGCTCCGCCGCATCCGCGCGGACCGCGACCTCATGCCCCACGCCGTCGACCAGGCCCACGCCGAGCCCTGCGCCCTGCTCGCGCTCCGGGCGACGAGCACGGCCGAGCGGCTCCACACCGACGCGGCCGCGCTCGTCGCGCGCCTGACGGACGCCGTGCCCTGGGCGGCGGCCCCCGACGCCGCCATCGTCGGGCTGTATCCGCTCGACCTCGACGGCCCGATCGGGTTCGCCGTGGGGGCCGAGCGCCCGCCGGGCGCGCCGCCGCCGGCCGCCGGGGACGCCCCGGACCTCGAGCGGGTGCTGCTCCCGGCGGGCCCGGTGGCGCGGGTCCTGCACCGCGGCCCCCACGAGGAGCTCCCCCTTGCGTACTTCCCGCTGCTGGCGTGGGTCCGCGAGCGCGGCCACGCCGTGGCCGGTCCCGTGCGCGAGCGGTACGTGGACGACCCCGCGGTCGTCCCCGGCCCGTCGCTGCGCACGGAGCTGACGATCCCGTTGCCCCACCCCGGAGACCCGACACCATGACCACCCCCAGCGCCCTCTACCCCGTCCTGATGACCGACGACGTCGCCCGCGACGCCGCGTTCTACGGCCGCCTGCTCGGACTCGAGACCACCTTCGCCGCCGACTGGTACGTCAGCCTGGCCGCCCCCGGCGCGCCGGCCGTGCAGCTCGCGTTCGTCGACGGCGCCCATCCGAGCGTGCCGGCCGCGTTCCGCGCCCAGGCCGCGGGCGTGCTCGTCACCGTCGAGGTCCAGGACACCGACGCCGTGCACGCCCGCGCCGCCGCGGACGGGTTGCCGATGCACGTCCCGCTCCGCGACGAGGCCTGGGGCCAGCGTCACTTCGTGACGGAGGACCCCGCCGGCGTGCTCGTCGACGTCGTGACGGTGATCCCCGCCGGGGCGGAGTACGCGGCGCTCTACGCCTCCTGAGGCCCGTCCCCACGCGGACTCCCGAGGCGCGTCCTCGGGAGTCGCGCCCCCGCGCCCTACGCCAGGCGGCCGCGCACGGCCGCCAGCGCGTCGGCCGTCGTGGCCGTCCCGCCCAGGTCGCGCGTGCGCAGGCCGTCGCCCAGGGCGCCGTCGACGGCGGACTCCAGCGCCGTGGCCTCGGACTCGAGGCCCAGGCCGTGGCGGAGCATCATCGCCGCGGAGAGGAACATCGCCAGGGGGTTGGCGACGCCCTGGCCGGCGATGTCGGGGGCCGAGCCGTGCACGGGCTCGAAGAGGCCCGGGCCGTCCGGGTTGCCGACGGAGGCCGAGGGCAGCATGCCGAGCGAGCCGGAGAGCATCGCGGCGGCGTCCGAGAGGATGTCGCCGAACAGGTTCTCCGTGACGATCACGTCGAACTGCGTCGGGCGGGCGATGAGCTCCATCGCGCAGGAGTCGACGAGCTGGTCGCTCAGGCCGACGTCGGAGTACTCCTCCTCGTGCACGCGGTGGACGACCTGCCGCCACTGGCGCGAGGTCTCCATGACGTTGGCCTTGTCGACGGAGGTCACGTGGTTGCGACGCTTGCGGGCCGTCTCGAACGCGGAGCGCGCGATCCGCTCGACCTCGGCGACGGTGTAGTGGCAGAGGTCCGACGCGTCGGTCTCGGTGCGCGTCTTCTTCCCGAAGTAGATGCCGCCCGTGAGCTCGCGGACGACGAGCAGGTCGGTGCCGTCGAGGACCTCGCGCTTGAGCGGCGAGGCGTCGTAGAGCGCCGGCAGCGGGCGGACCGGGCGCAGGTTGGAGAACAGGCCCAGCTCCTTGCGCAGGCCGAGCAGGCCCTGCTCCGGGCGGGGCTTCGCGGGGTCCGTCGTGTCCCACTTGGGGCCGCCGACCGCCGCGAGCAGCACGGCGTCGGCGCCCTTGCACGCCGCGAGGGTCTCGTCGGTCAGCGCGGTGCCGTGCGCGTCGATGGAGGCGCCGCCGAAGGGGTGCTCCTCGAACGTGAAATCGCCGAGCTCGTTCAGGATCTCGAGCGTCGGGGCGGTGATCTCCGGGCCGATCCCGTCTCCGGGCAGCGTGACGATGGCGTGGGGCATGGGGTCCTCGGTGTCGGGTGGTACGGGCGGGACGGCGCCGGTCAGCCGCCGCGCAGGCGGGCGGCGATCGACTCGGGAGTCTCGGCCGGCGGACGGTCGTCGGCCCGCCGGGCGCTCATGTTCAGGCGGACGTAGTCGAGCACGACGCCGTCCGGGCCGTCGAGCTCGCGGCGCACGTCCTCGACGAACTCGTCGTGCGCCTCCTCCGGGAGCCGCTCCAGGTAGCTGCCCAGGACAACGGTGCGCAGGAACGCGTGCGGGTCCTCCAGGCGCACCGGGCGCGGCTCGAGCCAGCAGGAGACGTCGACGAAGCCGGCGTCCTGCAGGCGCCGCGTCGTCTCCTCCGGGCCGGCGAAGTTCCAGTCGTCCTCGAAGCCGACGAACGCGTCGTCCCACGGGGCGCGGGAGCGCAGGCGGGCGATCGCGGCCACCACGGAGGCGATGTTGCCCGCGCCGCCGCACTGCGCCTGCAGCTGCCCGCCGGGCTTCAGCGCCGTGGCGAGCCGGCGGAAGAGCCGCTCGTGGTCGGCGATCCAGTGGAACGTGGCCGTCGAGACGATCGCGTCGACCGGCGCGGCGAGGACGAGCTCGGTCAGGTCCTGGACCTGCAGGTCGACGCCCGGGGGCAGCACGTTGCGGGCCTGCGCGATCATCGACGGCGAGCCGTCGACGCCGATGACCCGCCCGCGCGGCACGAGCGGCACGAGGGTCGCGGTGACGCGCCCCGTCCCGCAGCCGGCGTCGAGCACCGACTCGTGGCCGTGCAGCTCGAGGCGGCCGACGACGTCGGCGCCCCAGGCCTGGTGCGGGACGGCGACGCGGTCGTACGTGCTCGCCTCCCAGTCCCGCGGGCCGTCGGCGTTCTCGGGGGCGGACACGGGCGGCCTCAGCCGACGGGGGTCGTCGCGATCGGCTCCGGCGGGAGGTCGAGCGAGCTCGGCTTCCGCACGCCGGCGGCGTCCTGGCGCTCCTCGAACTGCGCGACCATCTCGACCTGGCGCAGCGTCAGGCCGATGTCGTCCAGGCCGTTGAGCAGGCGGTACTTCGTGTCCGGGTTGATCTCGAACGGGAAGACGTCGCCGCCGGCCGTGACGGTCTGCGCCTCGAGGTCGACCTTCGCCTCGCCGGCCGCCGCGATCTTGCGGACCTGGTCCTCCGGCAGCTCCACCGGCAGCAGGCCGATCTTCGTGGAGTTCGAGTAGAAGATGTCGGCCAGCGAGGTCGCGATGATGCAGCGGAAGCCGGCGTCCTCCAGCGCCCAGGGGGCGTGCTCGCGGCTCGAGCCCGAGCCGAAGTTCGCGCCGGCGGTGAGGATCGGGTTGCCGATCTCGACGTTCCAGTCCGGCGCCTGCTTCGCGTCGTGGAAGAGGTACTCGCCGAAGCCGGTCCGCTCCACGCGCTTCATGAAGCGCGCCGGGATGATCTGGTCGGTGTCGACGTCGTCGCGGGGCAGGTCGGAGACGCGGCCCTCGACGATGTTCACGGGATCCATGGTCTGGTCTCTAGCTCTCGTGGTCTCGGCGCGCGCCTAGACGGCGGCCGGCTCGGGGGACGGGACGTCGGCGGCGGACCACTCGCGGATGTCCACGAAGTGGCCGGCGATCGCCGCGGCGGCGGCCATCTGCGGCGAGACGAGGTGCGTGCGCCCACCCTTGCCCTGACGGCCCTGGAAGTTGCGGTTGGAGGTCGACGCGCAGCGCTCGCCGGGCTGCAGGACGTCGGGGTTCATGCCCAGGCACATGGAGCAGCCCGCGCCGCGCCAGTCGAAGCCCGCCTGCGTGAAGACCTTGTCGAGCCCGAGCTTCTCGGCCTCGATCTTCACCTGCACGGAGCCCGGGACGACCATCGCGTAGACGTCGTCGGCGACCTTGCGGCCCTGGATGACGTCGGCCGCGGCCTGCAGGTCGGCCAGGCGGCCGTTCGTGCAGGAGCCGAGGAAGACGCGGTCGATCTTGATGTCCTCGATCCGCTCGCCGCCCTCCAGGCCCATGTACTCCAGGGCGCGCTGGAACTGGCCGCGCTGGGCCTCGTCCTCGGCGGCGTCGACCGTCGGGACGGCGCCGTCCACGCCGACGACCATGTCCGGGGTCGTGCCCCAGGTCACGCGCGGGGAGAGCGTGGTGACGTCGACGTCGATCTCGCGGTCGAAGGTCGCCCCCTCGTCCGTGTAGAGCTCGCTCCAAGCGGCCACGGCCGCGTCCCACGCCTCGCCGGTCGGCGCGGCGGGCTTGCCCTGCACGTAGTCGAACGTGGTCTGGTCCGGGGCGATCATGCCCGCGCGCCCGCCACCCTCGATGGTCATGTTGCAGATCGTCATGCGGCCCTCCATCGAGAGCGCCTCGATCGCGGGACCCGCGAACTCGACGGCGTGGCCGACGGCGCCGTCGACGCCCATCTGGCCGATCGCGCCGAGGATCATGTCCTTCGCCGTGACACCGAAGGGCAGGTCGCCGACGAAGTTGATCCGCATGGACTTCGGCTTCTTCTGCACGAGGCACTGCGTGGCCAGCACGTGCTCGACCTCGGAGGTGCCGATGCCGAAGGCGAGCGAGCCGAACGCGCCGTGGGTGGCGGTGTGGGAGTCGCCGCAGACGATCGTCATGCCCGGCTGGGTCAGGCCCTGCTCGGGACCGACGACGTGAACGATGCCCTGGCGGTCGGAGCCCAGCGAGAAGACGGGGACGCCGAACTCGGCGCAGTTCCTCTCGAGCGTCTCGACCTGGGTGCGCGAGAGCGCGTCCTTGATCCGCGAGGCGACCGGCGTGCCGTCGGTCGGCACGTTGTGGTCGGCCGTCGCGAGCGTCTTGTCGGGTCGACGGACCGGGCGGCCGGCGAGGCGGAGGCCGTCGAAGGCCTGCGGGCTCGTGACCTCGTGGACCATGTGGAGGTCGATGTAGATCAGGTTGTCGGCCACCTCGTGGCTCTCCCAGATCTTGTCGAACAGCGTCTTCGGCATGGCGTTCTCGTGGCTTCTTCGGGGTGTGCGGGTGCAGGCTGGTGCGGCGGGGGCTCAGGAGCGGCGCAGGCCGGCGTTGACGACGGCGAGCATGACCGCCGGCTCGGGGCCGGGGTTCTCGAAGTGGTGTGGCAGGTCCGCGTCGAACGTGACGCAGTCGCCCTGCTCGAGCGGGTGGTCGACGCCGTCGCAGCAGAGGACGATGCGCCCACGCTCGACGAGCGCGATCTCGCGGGTGCCCGGCTCGTGCATCGGCGGGTCCCCCGGGTTGCCCGTGCGGGCGCCCGCATCGAGCTCGTGCCGGGTCAGCTCGCTGCGCTGGCCCGGGAGCGGCGGGGTGAGGATCTCGACGAGGTGGCCGCGCTCGGGCGAGCCGCCGCTGCGACGCTCGTCCCGACGCACGACGGTGACGGATCCACCCTCGTCCAGGCGCAGGAGCTGGCTCAGCCGCAGGTCCAGGCCCTGGGCGATCCGCGCGGCCACTTGCAACGTCGGCGAGGTCTCCCCCCGCTCGACCTGGCTCAGCGTCGTGGCGGAGACGCCGCAGCGCTCGGCGAGGTCGCGCAGCGAGAGGCCCATGTTGTCCCGCAGAGCCCGGACGCGCGGTCCGATGCGGATCCGCTCGTCCTCGCTCGGCGGGATCTGCGTCCCCTCGGGTGTCACCGTCGCGGCCATCTGGCTCCGTACGGTATCACGTACAAGCGTGCGGTACGACGGACGGCGGGGCGGTGGACGGGTGTCGGGCTCCCGCCGCTGCGGTGGGCGCCAGAGGGCCGAACGGGCACCCCGCCCCCGCCACCAACGGCGGTCGCGCCGCTCAGGGCTTCTCGGGCGGGACCGTGCGGCCCCCGCTGAGCGCGTCGAGCAGCGCGAGCGCCCCACCCGTGTTGCCCGCGGGTGCCGCCACGCCGAGCACCGGGCGCGGGCGCGGGCCGAAGGCGGCGCGGACGGCGAAGACGTCGACGCCCGAGCGCACCGCGTCGAGCGCCTCGGTCTCCCCCCGCTCCTCCGCGTAGGGCTGGAGGTCGTAGAGGCCGCCCTCCGCCGCGAGCGCCGGCACGTCGGCCTCCGGGACCACCACGACGTCGCACTCCTCCGACGCCGCCGCGATCCGGGCCTGCAGCTCGCGCAGCGTGCGTCCCCGGCCCGCCGGGAAGCCGAGGGTCGAGGCCTGCAGGCGCGGGCGCTCCACGTTGAAGCGCGCGATCGCCGGCGCAGCCGCCGCGACGTCCCCGTCGGCGCCGCACAGGGTCACGACCCCGCCGGCCCCCTTCGCCTCGCCCGGGGCCAGCGCCCCGGGCTCGTCCGGCCGCTCGACGACCGTCGTGGTCGGCGGCGCGATCTCCTCGGGGGCCGTGAGCGTCGTGGCCGCGTCCCCGCCCCCGCCGCAGCCGGTCAGCCCGGCGAGCGCGAGGAGGACGAGCGCCGGCGCGGGGCCGGCCGTCAGGCCACGACGGCCGGCCACGGCTCAGACGGTCCCGTTGGCGAAGTACCAGACGAACACGGCAGCGACGGCGGCCAGCAGCGGGTGCACGTCGCGCCAGCGCCCGCGGAGGACGGCGATCAGGACGTAGAGCACCATGCCCGCGCCGACGCCGTTGGCGATGGAGTACGTGAACGGCATGAGCGTCACCGTCGCGAAGACGGGGAGCGCGACGCCGATGTCGTCCCAGTCGATCGTGGCGAGCTGGCTGATCATGAGCGCGCCGACGACCACGAGCACCGGGCCCGTCGCGGCGGACGGGATGACCGCGGCGAGCGGGGCCAGGAACATGGCCAGCAGGAACAGCACGCCGGTCACGACGTTGGCCAGGCCCGTGCGGCCGCCCTGGGCCGCACCGGCGGTGCTCTCCACGAAGATCGTGTTCGACGAGGCCGACGCCGCGCCACCCGCGATCGCACCCGCGGACTCCACGAGCAGCACGCGGCGCATCATGGGCAGGCGCCCCTCGTCGTCCGTCAGGCCCGCGCGGCGACCGACGGCGAGCGCGGTGCCCATGGCGTCGAAGAAGTTCGCCATGAGCGCCGTGAGGACCACGGCCAGCGCGGCCCCGAGGCCGAGCGCCCCGAAGAAGCCGAACGAGACGTCGCCGACGAGGCTGAAGTCCGGCGCGGCCGTGATCGAGCCCGGCAGCTCGGCGCCGGGGACGGGCGTGCCGCCGGAGAGGGCGTTGATCACGATGCCGAGGACGGTGGCGATGGCGATGCCGATCAGCAGCGCGGCGGGGACCCGCCGGGCCATCAGGACCGCGGTGCCGACGAGGCCGACGAGGAACACCAGGGTGCTCCAGCTCGCGAGGTCCGGGCTGATCGCGACGATCGTCCCGCCCCCCTCGGGGTGGACGACGATGCCCGCGTTCGTCAGGCCGATGAGGGCGATGAAGATGCCGATGCCCGCGCCGATCGCGCGGACGAGCGCGTTGGGGATCGCGTTCATGATCGCCTCGCGCAGGCCCGCGAGCACGAGGACGAGCATCACGATGCCCTCGACGACGATGACGCCCATCGCCTCGGGCCAGTCCAGGCCCTTGCCGGCGACGAGGCTGAACGCCACGAAGGCGTTGATGCCCAGGCCGGCGGCCAGCGCCATCGGCACGTTGGCGACGAAGCCCATGGCGATCGTCATGACGCCCGCCACGAGCGCCGTCACCGTGACGAGCTGGGTGTGGTCGAGCTTCAACCCCGACGCATCGGCGACGCCGCCGAGGATCGATGGGTTGACGACGAGGATGTAGGCCATCGTCGCGAAGGTCGCGAGTCCGGCGAGCACTTCCGTGCGCACGGTGCTGCCGCGCTCGGATATGCGGAAGAAGCGGTCCATGGGTCCTCTCGGGCGACGTACGGGACGGCCGCCCGGTGGCGGCCGCGACGGCGCGCCGCGCGCGCCGTGTGCCCCGAAAGGCTAGGGAGGAACGCGGCGGAAGGAGGGGCGCCCGCCCCACGGACGACGACGGGCCCCGGTCGCCGTGGCGACCGGGGCCCGTGGGACCGCGTGCCGGGCCTCCCGCGAGGGGGAGGACCGGCGGTGCGGGGACTAGAACTTGCTGGTGTCGGCCTTCGTGATCAGCGTCTTGCCGCCGCCCTTGAGGCCCGTGACGGCCTTGAGGATCGCGCCCTGGCTCTTGGCCTTGTCGTAGGCCGCCGGGGCCGGGAAGGCCGAGGCCGGGGCACCCGGGGCGCCGCCACCGAGGATGAAGCGGATCCAGGCCGCGTGACGGGCCTCGACGGAGTGGATCGCCAGGGCGACCTTCACGACCGCGCGCTGCTTGAGGTTCGGGCCCTGACCGGCGTACGCCGACACGCCCGTGTCCTCGAGCAGGACGGCCGTCGGACCGAACGCGGCCGGCGCGATGATCGCGGCGACGGCGTCGGGGTTGAGCGTCGGGGGCTTGACCGCGCCCTTGCCGATGGCCTTCTTCAGGTCCTTGACGTGCTGCGCCTCGTGCTGGGCGACGATCGTCGCGAACTGCTTGAGCTCGGGGCTCGCGAACTGGTTCTGCGCCACGGCGGCGGCGTAGAAGCTGGCCTCGAGGTACTCGAGCGTCAGCGCGTAGTTCAGGATCTTGACGTCGTTCTTCGCCGACGGGCGCTTCGTCGAGATCGCGGCGTTGGCGAGGCCCGGCAGACCGAAGACTGCGGCGACGCCGGCGGCGCCCACGGCACCCGTCTTCATGAAGGTGCCGCGATCGAAGCCGGCGGCCTCGGCGGTCTCGCGGACGTCGCCGTCGACGTCGAGCTTGTCCAGGTTGATGAGGTTCGACACGGGGGGCTCCTGAGAATCGTTGGATCGGAAGTCGCCAGCGGCGGGCTTCCGGGGGTCTCGACGTGTAGAACGCCGCGTTGCTCCGATCGGATGCACCCAATGTGCGCGAGCCCGGCCCCGAGCGTCTCGGGGCCGGCCGCTACGGCCCGGGGTCGGTGAGCGGGGCGTCGTCGGGGCGGGCCGCCGCAATCGCCGCCACGCCGGCGTTCAGGGCGCGGAGGTACGCGATCGCCGACGCGCGGATCGTGTCGGTGTCGACGGCCTGGCCCGCCCCCGTGACCCGCTCGCCGCGCTCCACGCCCGGCAGCTGCGTGCGCAACGCCGAGCCCGCCGTGCCGAGCTCCACGACCACGGAGACCTGCGCCAGGGCGTCCTGACCGCCCGTCACGGCCTCGACGCGGTACTCCCGCAGCCGCGCGTCGACGGCCACCGCGGAGTCCAGGGCCCGGAAGAGCGCGTCGACCGGTCCGTCGCCCGTGAACCCGCCGCTCACGCGGCCGCCGTCCGGGCTCTCGATGACGACGCTCGCGTGCGGCGGCCGGTCGTCCGAGCGCACCTCGACGGTGTAGGAGACGAGGGAGAACGCGGCGCCGTCGGCATCCGCGCGCAGCTCGTCGGCGACGAGCGCCTCGAGGTCCATCGCGGTGACCTGCTTCTTGCGGTCCGCGACCTCCTTGAACGTGTCGAACGCCTGGCGCAGCGCCTGGCCGTCGAGGCGGTAGCCGAGCTTCTCGAGCGCGTCCTTCAGCGCCGCGCGACCCGAGTGCTTGCCGAGCACGAGCTGCTCGGCGTCGTCGATCCCGACGGACGCCGGGTCCATGATCTCGAACGTCGAGCGGTCCTTGAGCACCCCGTCCTGGTGGATGCCCGACTCGTGCGAGAACGCGTTGCGGCCGACGATCGCCTTGTTCGGCTGGACCGCGTAGCCCGTCAGGCGGGAGACGAGGCGGCTCGTCCGCGCGATCTCCGTCGTGACCGCGCCCGTGGTGTAGCCGAGCAGGTCGCGACGGGTGTGGAGGAGCATGATGATTTCCTCCAGCGCCGTGTTGCCCGCCCGCTCGCCCAGGCCGTTGACCGCGCACTCGACCTGCCGCGCGCCGGCGCCGAGCCCCGCCAGCGTGTTCGGCACGGCCAGGCCCAGGTCGTCGTGGCAGTGCACGGAGAGCACGACGTCGCGCAGGCCCGGCGTCAGGGCGTAGAGCCGCGTGAGGAACGCCGCGTACTCGTCGGGGGTCGCGTAGCCGACGGTGTCGGGCACGTTGATCGTGGTCGCGCCCTCGTCGATGGCGACCTGCAGCACCTGGGCCGTGAACTCCGGGTCCGACCGGGTGGCGTCCATCGGGGAGAACTCGACGTCGCCGACTAGGGAGCGCGCGTGCGCCACGGCGGCCTTCGCGCCCTCGAGCACGTCCGCGCGGGTGTTGCGCATCTGGTGCTCGATGTGGATGTCGGACGTCGAGATGAAGGTGTGGATCCGCCCGCGGCCTTGGGCCGCGGCGTCGCGGATCGCCTCGCCCGCACGGTCGATGTCGCCGGCCTGCGCCCGGGCGAGCGCGGCCACGACGGGGCCACCCTCCAGGTCGGCCCGGGCGATCGCCTGCACCGCCGCGAAGTCGCCCGGCGAGGCGATGGGGAACCCGGCCTCGATGACGTCGACCCCGAGCCGTCCGAGCTGGTGGGCGATCTCGAGTTTCTCCGCCGTGTTCAGCGCGATGCCCGGCGACTGCTCGCCGTCGCGGAGGGTGGTGTCGAACAGGACGACCCGGTGCGGGTCGGCGGGCACGGTCATGGAGCGGCTCTCTCGGGGCGTGGTCGACGTGGGGAGTCCGCCGCTCCTCCCCGCCCCCGTCCCGCCCACGCAGCGGACGGGACGGCGGGCCGGGGCGGCGGACTCCGTCCTACAGGGAGATGCTGCGCCCGTCGGCGAAGCCCTCCTGGGCCAGGATCTCCTCGAGCGACTCGGCGGAGACCGGCTTGTCCGTGGTGATGACCATGACGGCGTGGCCCCCGCGGGTGCCCTCGGCGTCCTGGTGGTAGCCGACGGCGGCCTGCTCGATGTTCACGCCGCGGTCGCCCAGGAGCGCGCCGATGCGGCCGACCATGCCTGGCTGGTCGACGTAGCGGAGGATCACGAGGTTGCCCTCGAGCTGCAGGTTGAACCGCTGGCCCCACGCCTCGAGCAGGTGCGGGCGGTCGTTGCGGCCGAGCGTCGTGCCGACGACGCGGTGGCGCTCGCCGCCCGAGACGACGGTCACGCGCACGAGGTCCGTGAAGTCGCGCGCCTGGGTGCGCGTCGTCTCGGAGATCTCGATGCCGCGCTCCTTCGCGATGCCCGGGGCGTTGACGTCGTTGACGATCTCCTCCGTGCGGCCCTGCAGCGCGCCGCGCAGGACGGCGAGGGACAGCGGGCGGACGTCGCGCTCGGCGATGCGGCCGAGCGCCTCGACCTCGATCCGCTCGACGGACGAGCCGCCGGCGAGCTCGGTGGCGATGCGGCCCAGGCGGGTGGCGAGCGGGACGAACGGCGTGAGGACCTCGAGGTCCTCCTTGCCGACGGCCGGCGCGTTGACGGCGGACGTGACCGTGCCGCCGGTGAGCGCGGCGACGATCTGCTCGGCGGCCTGGAACCCGGCGCGGTCGTTGGCCTCGGCCGTCGACGCGCCGAGGTGCGGCGTGAGGATGACGTTGTCGTAGCCCTGGAGCACGTGCTCCGTGACCGGCTCGGACGGGAAGACGTCGAGCGCCGCGCCGCCGACCTGGCCAGCGTCGAGGGCGACCTTCAGGGCGTCCTCGTCGATGAGGCCGCCGCGGGCCACGTTGAGGACGCGCACGCCCTTCTTGACCTTCGCGAAGGCGTCCGTGCCGAGCCAGCCCGTGGTCTCCGGGGTCTTCGGCAGGTGGATCGTGATGAAGTCGGCGACGGCGTAGATCGCGTCGGAGTCCTCGGCCTTCTCCACGCCGAGCTCCTTGTAGCGCTCGGCCGAGACGTACGGGTCGTACGCGATGACGTTCATCGCCAGGCCCTGCGCGCGCTCGGCGACGAGCTGGCCGATGCGGCCGAAGCCGATGATGCCGAGCGTCTTGCCGTAGAGCTCGACGCCGGAGAGCTTCGAGCGCTCCCAGCGGCCCTGGTGCATGCCCTCGTTGGCGCGCGGGATGTTGCGAGCCAGCGACATCATGAGCGCGACGGTGTGCTCCGCGGCGGTCACGACGTTGGACTGCGGCGCGTTGACGACGATGATGCCGCGCTTCGTCGCCGCGTCGATGTCCACGTTGTCGACGCCGACGCCGGCGCGGCCGATGACCTTCAGGTTCGTGGCGCGCTCGATCAGCTCGGGCGTGAACGTCGTCGCGGAGCGGATCAGGACGCCGTCGTACTCGGGCAGCTTGGCCAGGAACGTCTCGTCGTCCCAGTCCAGGCCGAGGTCGACCTCGAAGCCCGCGTCGCGCAGCGCCTCGATGCCGGACGGGCCGACCTTCTCCTTGACGAGGACCTTGGGTGTCGTCTCAGTCATGTCTTGGGTCCTTCGGGTTCAGGCGTTCGGGAGGCGCTCGACGACGTACTCGATGCAGGCCGTGAGGCGCTGCACGTCGCTCGTGTCGACGGCGGGGAAGGTCGCCACGCGCAGCTGGTTGCGGCCGAGCTTGCGGTAGGGCTCCGTGTCGACGATGCCGTTGGCGCGCAGCGTCTTGGCCACGGCGGAGGCGTCGACGGCGTCGTCGAAGTCGATCGTCGCGATGACGAGGGAGCGGTTCTGCTCCTCCGTCACGAACGCGCTCGTGTAGTCGGTCTTCGCGGCCCACTCGTAGAGGTGACCCGAGCTCGCGGTGGTGCGCTGGACGGACCAGTCGAGGCCGCCGTTCCCGTTCATCCAGTCGAGCTGCTCGGCCAGGAGGAACAGCGTCGCCACGGCGGGCGTGTTGTACGTCTGGTCCTTCTTCGAGTTGTCCAGCGCGGTGGCGAGCGACAGGAAGTCGGGGATCCAGCGGTCGGAGGCGTCGAGCTCGACGATGCGCTCCTGGGCCTCGGGGCTCAGCAGCGCGAGCCACAGGCCGCCGTCGGAGGCGAAGCTCTTCTGGGGCGCGAAGTAGTACGCGTCGGCGTCCGCCGCGTTCACGGGCAGGCCGCCCGCGCCGGAGGTCGCGTCGATGAGGACGAGGCTGTCCTCGTCCCCCACGCGCTGGACGGGGACCATGACGCCGGTCGACGTCTCGTTGTGGGCCCACGCGACGACGTCGTAGGACTCCGTGGCGCCGGCGACGGCGGCCTGCGGGTCCGGGGCGGTGCCCGGGTCGGCGGAGACGACGATCGGGTCGCCGAGGAACGGCGCGCCCTTCGTGGCGCTCGCGAACTTCGAGGAGAACTCGCCGTAGGTCAGGTGCAGCGCGCGCTCGCGGACGAGGCCGAAGGCCGCGGCGTCCCAGAAGGCGGTCGCGCCGCCGTTGCCGAGGGCGACCTCGTAGCCCTCGGGGAGCGAGAAGAGGTCGCGCAGACCCGTGCGGACACGACCGACGAGGTTCTTGACCGGCTTCTGCCGGTGCGACGTGCCCATCAGGGCGGCGCCGCGCTCGGCGAGCGCCTGGATCTGCTCGGGACGGACCTTGGAGGGTCCGGCGCCGAAGCGCCCGTCGACCGGCTTGAGGTCGTCGGGGATCGTGATCGGCGAATCGGTGCTGGGTCCGGTCATGCTGCTCCTCGGATGTGGGGAGGGATGTCGGGTGCCCAGGCGCGCGGCGATATGAACGCCATCGCTCCCCGGTGGTCTGTTCCACCTGGATGCAACGCCAGTCGCGACGGCCGGGCGAGTCTATCGAAGCACCCCGGGTGGGCTTCGTGACGGACGCGTGAACCTGCACCGGGCGGTGGGCCACCGACGTGGGCGGTGGGGCCGCCGGCCGGGCGCGCTACCGTCGGGGGGATGAGCGATCCGATCCTCGTCGGCATCACCACCGCGGAGCTCTTCACCCCGGAGCAGACGATCCCCGCTCCCGAGTCCGAGCCGCCGCAACGCAAGCTGTCCCTCGGCATGGACTACCCCGCCGCCGTGTCCGCGGCCGGCGGCATCCCCGTCGTGCTGCCGCCGATGAGCGCCGGTGACGACGCGCTCCTCGAGCGTCTCGACGCCCTGGTGCTCTCGGGCGGCCCGGACATCGACCCGGGGCTCTACGGCGCGCACCCCCACCCCCACCTCGGGCCCGTCGAGCGCGACGCAGACCCGCGGGAGCGCGACGTCCTGCGCCGCGCCGAGGAGCGCGGCATGCCGGTCCTCGCGATCTGCCGGGGCATGCAGCTCCTGAACGTCTCGCGCGGCGGCACGCTGTGGCAGGACCTGCCGACGGAGCACCCCTCCGACGTCGACCACCGTCAGACGGCACCGGGGACCCGCACGACCCACGGCGTCGAGGTCGACCCCGAATCGCTGCTCGGGCGGCTGACGGGCGCGGCCGATCACGGCCCCGCGCTCGCGGTGAACACCTTCCACCACCAGGCGGTGCGCGACCTCGGCGAAGGCCTGCGCATCACCGCCCGATCCCCCGACGGCGTGATCGAGGGCGTCGAGGCGACGGACCACCCGTTCCTCGTGGGCGTGCAGTGGCACGCGGAGTCGCTCGTCGCCGACGCCCGCCACGCCGGGCTGTTCGCCGGGCTCGTGGAGGCGGCTCGCGCGGGACGGCCCGCGCCCGTCTGACCGCGTCGGCCGACGGCGTCGATCGACCGCTTCGGCCTGTCTCCTCGCCGGACGGCCGTGCCCGGCCCGCCGGTCACCCGTCCCCCTCCGTCGGGTGGTCCTCCCGATCCGACCGACGGTAGGTGGTTCGCCCCGCCCAGATCGGGCACCCGGGAGCAGCAGCATGCACCTCGACGCTGCCCTGCCCTACGCCCCGACCCCCGGAGCCTGGGACGAGGCCTTCGCCGCGGACGGCACGGTGCGGGAGCCCCACCGCTCCGCCCTCGAGGCCGTCGGGCGGCGCGGGCCACGCGCCGCCGCCGACGAGGCCGCCGCCTCCATCGCGGGGGCCGGCACGACCTTCGGCACGGACGACGCCCCCTACGTGGTCGACCCCGTTCCTCGTGCCATCGGGGCCGGAGACTGGGCGACGCTGGAGCGCGGCCTGGCCCAGCGGGTCCGTGCGCTGGACGCCTGGGTCGCCGACGTCCACGGCGAGCGGCGCGCGATCGCCGACGGGATCGTCCCCGCCGCGGCGCTCGACGGCTGCCGGTTCGTGGAGGACGACCTCGCCGGGCTCGGTGCCGTCGCCCCGGTGCGCATCGCCGTCGCCGGCCTCGACGTCGTCCGCGACGCCGAGGGCGGGTTCCGCGTGCTCGAGGACAACTGCCGGGTCCCCTCCGGTCTGGCGTACCTGCTCGCCGCTCGCGACGCCGTGACCGCCGCCCTCGGCGAGCCGCCCGACGACGTCGTGCCTCTCGCCGACCACGTGGGCCCGGCGCTGCTGCGCGCGGTGCGCGCCACGGCGCCCGCGTCCGCTGGGGAGGGCGCGTGCGTCGTCCTCTCGGACGGCCCGGAGAACACCGCGTGGTGGGAGCACGACGTCCTCGCCCGCCTGATGGGCGTCCCGCTCGTCACCCCCGCGGGTCTGCGGCTGCGCGGCGACCGGCTCGTGCTGGCCGAGACGGGTGAGCCCGTCGTCGCCGTCTACCGCCGCACGGACGTCGCGGCGCTGCGCGGCCCGGACGGTCGCCCCACGCCGCACGGCGAGCTGCTGCTCCCCGCCGTCCGCGCCGGGACCGTCGGCGTCGCCAACGGCTACGGCTGCGGCGTCGCGGACGACAAGGCGGTCTACCCCCACGTTCCCGCGCTCATCCGCTACTTCTGTGGTGAGGAGCCCGTGCTCGACGACGTGCACGTGCACGACCTCTGCGACGAGGAGACCCGTGAGCGCGTGCTCGCCACCCCCGAGACGCTCGTCTTCAAGCCCCGCGACGGGCAGGGCGGCCAGGGCGTGCTCGTCGGCCCCCGGGCCGGCGTCGGCGAGCTACGCGACGCGGTCGAGGCCGCCCGCCGCGACCCCGCCGCGTGGATCGCGCAGGACGCCGTGATGCTCTCGACCCACCCGACGGTGGTGGGCGACGAGCTCGTGCCCCGTCACGTCGACCTGCGCCCGTTCGCGCTCGCGGACGGCGACGGGGGTTGGCGGCTCGTGCCCGGTGGGCTCTCCCGGGTCGCGTTCGAGGAGGGCCAGATGGTCGTGAACTCCTCCCGCGGCGGCGGGGCCAAGGACACGTGGGTGCTGCGATGAGCGGCGAGGTGCACAAGGAGGCGTCCGGGACGGACTGGGCCGCCTGGCCGACCCGGTCGCCGGAGGACGCGTTCACCCTCGGCGTGGAGGAGGAGCTCATGCTGCTCTCCCCCGGCGGCTGGAACCTGGCGCAGGCGGCGGACGAGGTCCTGCCGCGCCTGCCGGAGGCCATCCGCTCGCGCGTCTGCCCCGAGACGCACGCCGCGGCGCTCGAGATCGAGACGGGCGTCGCGCGCACGGTCGCGGACGCGACGAGGGAGCTGCGCGGCCTGCGCGACGGCCTGCGGGAGACCGTGGAGCCGCTCGACCTCGCGGTGGCGTCCTCCGGCACGCACCCGTTCGCGGTGTGGCGCGAGACGGCGCTCGGCGGCGGGGAGCGGCAGGCCGAGGTGTACGGCTCGATGCGCGAGCTCGCCCGGCGCGAGCCGACCTACGCCCTGCACGTGCACGTCGGGATGCCGGACCAGGACGCGGCGGTCGCCGTGTTCAACCGCATGCGGGTGCACCTGCCGCTGCTCCTGGCGCTGTCGGGCAACTCCCCCTTCTGGCAGGGCCGCGACACCGGCCTGGCCTCCGCCCGGACGCCCCTGTTCCAGGCGTTCCCCCGCGTCGGGATCCCACGGCGGTTCGACGACTACGCGGAGTGGGTCGGCGCCGTCGACATGCTCGTCGCCTGCGATGCCTTCCCCGACTCGTCGTACCTCTGGTGGGACGTGCGGATGGTCCCGCGCCACGGCACGCTCGAGGTGCGGATCATGGACGCGCAGATCGACCTGGACGCGACCGCGTCGCTCGTCGCGCTCACCCAGTGCCTGGCGCGCATGGAGCTCGAGGAGGCGTGGGCCGAGGAGGCCTCGCACGCCCCGCAGGAGGTGTGGGAGGAGAACCGCTTCGTCGCCGCGCGCGACGGCATCGACGCCCGCCTCATCGTCGTCACGGAAGGCGTGCGCGTGCCCGTCGCTGACCGGGTCGACGAGCTGCTCCCCCGGCTGCGCCCGCACGCGCAGGACCTGGGGTGCGCGGACGAGCTCGAGGGCATCCTCGACCTCGTGCGGGAGAACGGCGCGAAGCGGCAGCTCGAGATCGCCCGCGACGAGGACCGGCTGCCCGGCCTGGTGCAGGCGCTCGCCGGGGCGTACTGAGCGGCGCCCCGGCGGCCGACCCGTCCCCCCCCCCTGTCGGCCCGCGCGGCGCCGGCCGGTCGGGCGACCGGGCGCCCGTCCGCCCCGACGGGCACGATGCAGGGGTGAACGACGACGCGATCGCGGTCCTCCGTGCCCGGCTGGCCGAGCTCTCCGACCTGGGCCACGCGGCCATGCTCCTGGAGTGGGACCAGCAGACCCAGATGCCGCCGCGGGGCGCCCAGGCGCGCGGCGGCGCTGCGGGCACGATCGAGCGGCTGGCCCACGAGCGGACGGCCGACCCCGCGCTGGCCGACATGCTCACGGCCGCCGAGGCCGCGGGCGAGGA
Source organism: Patulibacter americanus DSM 16676 (assembly GCF_000420025.1). GTDB lineage: Bacteria > Actinomycetota > Thermoleophilia > Solirubrobacterales > Solirubrobacteraceae > Patulibacter > Patulibacter americanus. Next base: position 246,636 of record NZ_ATUD01000004.1, on the reverse strand, counting down.
CCCCGGCCTGATCCGCGCGGTCCGCGAGGACCACGAGCGTGCCGTGCGCGTGCCCGCCCGGATCCTCGTCGAGATGACGGAGACCGCCGTCGAGGCCCAAGGCGTCTGGGAGCGCGCGAAGGAGGCCTCGGACTTCGCCGCGTTCGCGCCGCTGCTGCAGCGCCACGTCGCGCTGTGCCGGGAGTACGCCGCGTGCTTCCCGGAGGTCGAGCACCCCTACGACGCGCTCATGCAGCGCTACGAGCCGGGTGCGACGACGGCCGAGGTCCGCACCGCGTTCGCCCGCCTGCGCGAGGGCCTCGTCCCGCTCATCGCCGCGATCGCGGAGAAGCCGGACCCGGGCGACCTCGGGGGCCCGTTCCCCGTCGCCGACCAGCGCACGTTGGCACTCGAGATGGCCGCGTCCATGGGCTACGACCCCGAGTCCTGGCGGATCGACGAGGCCGCCCACCCGTTCATGGTCAACATGGGCCGCGAGGACGTGCGGATCACGACGAAGGAGGACGAGTCCCAGCTGGCGATGGGCCTCTTCGGCGTCCTGCACGAGACGGGTCACGGCCTCTACGAGCACGGGATCGACCCGCGCTGGGACCGCACGACCGTCGGCACCGGCACCTCGCTGGCGGTGCACGAGTCGCAGAGCCGGCTGTGGGAGAACATGGTCGGCCGCTCCCGCCCCTTCTGGGCGCACTGGCTGCCGCGGGCGCAGGAGCTCTTCCCGGAGCGCCTGCAGGGTCTCGAGGTCGACGAGGTGCTGCGCCGGATCAACGTCGTACGTCCGTCGCTCATCCGCGTGGACGCCGACGAGGCCACGTACTGCCTGCACGTGCTGCTGCGGTTCGAGCTCGAGCTGGCGCTGCTCGACGGCACGCTCGAGGTCGCCGACCTGCCCGCCGCGTGGAACGCGAAGATGCGCGACCTGCTCGGCGTGGACGTGCCGGACGACGCCCACGGCGTCCTGCAGGACGTCCACTGGGCGGCCGGCATCTTCGGGTACTTCCCGACCTACGCCCTCGGCACGATCGTCGCCGCGCAGCTGTGGGAGGCCGCGCACGTCGCCCTCCCCGACCTCGACCACCAGATCGGCGCGGGCAACCTTTCCGGCCTGCGCGCCTGGCTGCGCGAGCACGTGCACCAGTACGGGCGCACCCGCACCGGCGACGAGCTGCTGCGCGAGGCGACGGGCCACGGCCTCGACCCCGCGCCGCTGCTGCGGTACCTCAACGCGAAGTACGGCGCGCTCTACGACCTGTAGGCGCGCCGTCCGACGCCGGGCGTCGGGCGTCGGGCGTCGGGCGCCAGGCGTCGGCGGGTGCCCGGCCGTGCCGGCGTCCCGGGTGCCCGGCCGTCCCGGCCCCCCACCTCAGGGCGTCGCGGTGCCCTCGCCGGTGTCGCCGCCGGCGGCCGCGGCCGCCTGCTCGAGCGTCCGCACCTGCTGCTGCAGCTCCTGGACGTCGCCCTGGAGCTCGGTCACGGCCTCCGGATTGACCTCGGGGTCGCCGTCGTCCTGCGGTGCCGGCGCCGTCGTGGGCAGGGCGTCCACGCGCTTCGAGAGCGCGGCTAGGTCGCTCGACACCTTCTGGACGTCGCCGTCCGTGGCACGGTCGTCGATCCGGTCCTCGAGCTTCGACACCCGGTCGCGCAGCGCCGAGGTGCCCGAGCGGCTCGTGCGCGTCGTGTCCCCGTCGGAGTCGCCCTGGTCCAGCAGGGCCCAGAACGCGAGCCCGAGGGCGACGATCGAGACGGCCGCGAACGCCCACAGCGCCGTGCGCAGCGAGGAGAGGCGGTCCTCGATCGCCGTCAGCCGGGGGTCCTGCGCCCAGGCCACCGCGGGATCGACGCCCGGGGGCACCTGCCCGGGCGGCACGGCCCCCGCGACGGGCTGCCGCACGCCTGCCGGCGGGTGCGGCACGCGGGGTTGCCCGGCGGGCGGGGTCGGCTGGCCGGCCGGCGGCTGCGGGGCCCGCGGAGACATGCGGGTGGGCTCGTCGTCGAAGCTCATGACGCTTCGCGTACCCCGCCCGGACCCCCGCTAGCCGCCGGGTGGCCGGACGGCGTCGGGCCGAGAACGACGAAGACCCCGCGAGCGGGGCCTTCGGTGCCGCGTCCGGTCGGCGCAGGGCCGTCCGGCAGGGGTTACCCCTGCGCGAAGCCGGAGTCGTCGATCCAGTCCATCTTCGCGCGGAGCTCCTTGCCCGTCTGCTCGATCTGGAGGCCGGCCTGCTCCTTGCGGAGGCGGTCGAAGTTCTCGTTGCCGGCGCGGTGCTCGGCGATGAACTCGCGGGCGAAGGTGCCGTCCTGGATCTCGCCCAGGATCTTCTGCATCTCCTTCTTCGTCTCCGCGTTGACGACGCGCGGGCCACGGGTCAGGTCGCCGTACTCGGCGGTGTTCGAGATGGAGTAGCGCATGCCGGCCAGCCCCTTCTCGTACATCAGGTCCACGATGAGCTTGAGCTCGTGGAGGACCTCGAAGTAGGCCATCTCCGGGGAGTAGCCGGCCTCCGTGAGGACCTCGAAGCCCGTCTGCACGAGGGCGGACGTGCCGCCGCAGAGGACGGCCTGCTCGCCGAACAGATCCGTCTCGGTCTCGTCCTTGAACGTCGTCTCGATGACGCCGCCGCGGGTGCAGCCGATGCCCTTGGCGTAGGCCAGCGTCAGGTCGCGGGCGTTGCCGGTCGCGTCCTGGTGCACGGCGATGAGGCCGGGGACGCCGGAGCCCTCGAGGTACTGGCGGCGGACGAGGTGGCCCGGGCCCTTCGGGGCGGCGAGCGCGACGTCGACGTCGGCCGGCGGCTCGACCTCGCCGTAGAGGATGGAGAAGCCGTGCCCGAAGAGGACGAGGTTGCCCGGGGCGATGCCGTCCTTGGCCTCGGCCCACACGTCGCGGTGCAGCTCGTCCGGGACGAGGAACTGGACGAGGTCGCCCTTCGACGCGGCGTCGACGATCGACAGCACCTCGAGCCCGGCGTCCTTGGCCTTCTGGACCGACGAGGAGCCCTCGCGGAGGCCTACGACGACGTTGACGCCGGAGTCCTTGAGGTTCTGCGCGTGGGCGTGGCCCTGGGAGCCGAACCCGATGATGGCGACGGTCTTGCCGTCGAGCAACGTCAGGTCTGCGTCGTCGTCGTAAAACATGGCTTCGCAGCATACGCGCGCTCGGCGCGTGACGCGGCGCGGTGTCCGGGATACGGTTCGTTCGTCCCGGATCCTGTTCAGCCGATCGGCGTGCCGCCGGATCCTCCGGCGCCCGGACGGCTCGGGGTTTGCGCTCGCCGCGCCTGCACTGCCGCGACGGCCCAGGCCACCCCCGCGAGTCCGAGCTCGGCCGCGAAGACGCGCTTCGCGGCGGGCTGCCCTTCGTATCGGAGCTCTGCGCTCTCCCCGTCGATCAGGCCGGAGAGCAGGCTCCCGGCCTCGAGCGCGAGCACCGCTCCGACGACGAGCCACGGCCAGCTCCCACCGCGTCGGGCCACGGACCCCATGCCGCCGAAGACCGCGCCGACGCCGACGCTCGCCAGGCCCCACACCGCGAGTCGCACCGCGAGGGGCCCGGGAGCGATGTCCCCCTGGAGCACCTGCACGCCGTACTTCGCTCCCACGGCGGCGAGGAGTGCGACGGCGCCTGCGACGGCCGAGCGCGACCGCGCCCACCAGCCGATCACGAACGCCATCACCGCCCAGGGACCGCCGATGTTGACCGTCCAGGGCACCGCCCCCGCGCCGGCGTCGCCGAGCCGGGCCAGCACGCCGAACACCGCCCCGGCCGCAAGCGGAACGACGAGGCCGCCCGCCGGGGCGCGCGTGCGGATCACGTCGACGATCCGGGGATGGTCGCCGACGGGGCGGCGCCACCATCACGGGTGGTGATGCGGCCGCGCAAGCCGACCCCCCCATGACGTTCCTGGTCGGGCGGCCGCCGTCAGGCGTCGGCGGCCGCGACCAGCACCGCGCCCGGCACTGCGACGGCGCCCTCGGGGCCGTCCGGGTCGGGGAACGCGGCCAGCGCCGCCTCGATGTCCGCCTCGACTTCGGCGCGCCTCTCGGCCGGCGCGCCCTTCAGCGCAGTGGTCGCGCGGTCGGAGAGCCCCACGAAGTGCTCCCGCGCCTCCCGGGCACTCGGCGAGCGGAAGCGCACGTCGATGCGGTCGATCTCGGGCAGGATGAACCCCGTGTCGCCCAGGAGCTCGAGGACGCGCTCGCGGGGCAACGAGAACGGGCCCGGCTCGGGGGCGGCGGGGTCGAACGGCTCGGCCAGGCCGTGGCGGACGAGGACCTCGGTCCCGGCCGTCAGCCACGGGTTGTCCTCCGGGCGGTCCCAGACGGCCAGCGCGATGCGGCCGCCGGGGCGCAGCACGCGCCGGGCGTCGCGCAGAGCGGTCTCCGGATCCGGCACGAGCATGTAGCCGAAGCGCACGAGCAGCCCGTCGACCGAGGCGGCCGACATGTCGAGCCACTCGAGCTCCATCGGGGTGACCTCGACGTTGACGATCCCGCGCTCGGCGGCGTGGCGCTTGGCGGCCTCGACCATCCCCTCGGCGCCGTCGCTGATGATCACCTTCCCGCCCGGGTGGACGAGCTCCGCGGCCAGCAGACCGGTGTCGCCCAGCCCCGCGGCGGCCTCGAGGACGACGTGGCCGGGCTGCGGGCCGATCGCGTCGATCATGGCGTGCGAGACCGGGTCGACGGCCTCCTGGAACCACGCGCGCTCCCGCTCCCACGCGGCGGACGACCGCTCCCAGCGCTCGCGGGAGCCGGCCCGCAGGTCGTCGGGCGTCGGGGGCGTGGGATCGGGCGTCGCGCTCACCCGTCCATCGTCGCACGAGGACCGGGCCCGCCCGCAGCGGCCGCGCGGGTCCACCCGCGACGGGCCCACCCCCACGGGCCCACCCGCAGCGCCCCTTCCGGGCTAGGCGGGGCGGACGGCGCCCCGCTAGGCGAGCTCGCGACGCAGGAGCTTGCCCGACGGGGTCCGGGGCAGCACGTCGACGACCTCGATCTCGCGCGGGAGCTGGTGGCGCAGCAGGTGCAGCGCGGCGTGGCGCCGCAGCTCCTCGGGGTCGATCCGCGCGCCCGGGGCGGGGACGATCCGTGCGCACACCCGCTCGCCCCACTCCGGATCCGGCCGGCCGAAGACCGCCGCTTCGACGACGCCGGGCTGCGCCTCGAGTACGCGCTCGACCTCGAGGGGCAGCACGTTCTCGCCGCCGGTGATGATCGTGTCGCTCGAGCGCCCGACGATCGCCAGGTGGCCGCGTTCGTCGAGGACGCCGAGGTCACCCGTGCGCAGGCGGCCGTCCTCGCCCACGACCTCCCGGCAGACCGTTGGGCCGCTCACCAGCACCTCGCCCGTGACGCCCGGCGTCCGCGTCGGGCGCCCGTCGGCGCCGGCGATCTCGACGTGGGTGCAGAACAGCGGCGGCCCGAGCGTCGCGATTTGGCTCGCGGCCTCGCTCATCCCGTAGGTCGGGGCGACGGGGATCCCGGCCACGGCGGCCTCCTCGAGCATCCCTCCGGGGATCGCGGCGCCGCCGAGCAGCACCCACCGCAGCGCCGGGGCCTCCCCCGTGCCGGTCCCCGGTCCGCGCAGGCCCGCGTCGAGCAGCCGCCGCAGGGTCGTGGGCACGAGCGAGACGACGGTCGGCGCGGGGCGGCCGAGCTCACCGCGCAGCTCGGCGAGCACGCGGTCGGTGTCCCAGCCCTCGTGGACCACGGCGGTCGTGCCCGCGATCGCCGAGCGCAGCAGCACGCTGAGCCCGCCGACGTGGTTCAGGGGCAGCGCGCACAGCCACCGCTCGCCGGGCGGGCAGCCCAGCGTGGCGGCGGAGCCCAGGGCGCTCCACAGCCAGTTGCCGTAGGTCAGGGGGATCGCCTTGGCGGGGCCGCTCGTGCCGCTCGTGTGGACGACGATCGCGGCGGCGTCGAGGTCGTGGCGGTCCAACAGCTCCGCATCGGCGGCGGGAGCGAGCGCGCCCAGGTCCGTCCCGGCGTCGACGGCGAGGGTCGCGCCCTGCAGCCGCCGCTCCCGCTCCGCGGCCGGAAGCCGCGGGTCCAGGGGCACGACGACCGCCCCGAGCCGCAGCAGCCCGTGTAGTGCGACGACGAACGGCCGCCCGGGAGGCAACGCCAGGCCCGCGCGGCGACCCGGCCGGGCGCCGGCGGACCACAGGCGGCGGGCCGCGTCGTCCACCTCGGCGGCCAGCGCGCGGTACGTCGTGCCCACGAAGGCCTCGTGGTCGGGCCGACGGCGGGCGGAGCGCAGGAGCCAGGACTCGACGGAACGCACCTCCCGAGGGTAGCCGGCGCGGCGACGGGGCTGGCTGAACGGGCCGCCGCGTGTCGCGCGAGCGTCGCGTGCACCGTCCGCGCCCGGGGCTAGGGTCGGCGCTCCCACCCCGTCCCCGGCGTCCCCGTGAGCACCGACCACCACCCCGCCCTCGGCGGACCAGCAGGCTTCCTGCGCGCCCTCTTCGACCTGAGCTTCCGTCGCCTGATCACGCCGCGGCTGATCAAGGTCCTCTACGTCCTCTGGCTCGCGATCACCGTCGTCGTGCTCATCGCGATCACCGTCTCGATCTTCGACGGACAGGAACGGGCCCGCACCGTCAGCTTCGGGCCCGGCGGGTTCGTCTCGGACTCCGAGGTGGACGAGGGCGGCAGCGTCCTCGGCGGCCTGGCGTTCCTCTTCCTCGGCGCCCCGCTGCTGTTCCTCCTCTCCGCGATCGCCGGGCGCGTGCAGCTCGAGTTCCTCATCGCGCTGTTCCAGGTGGCGGAGAACACCGGGGCCATGCGGCAGGCCCTGGGCGCTCCGGCCGGCGCTCCGACGGGCGGCACCGGGGGGCCGCCGGCCGGAGGCTCCGCGCCCGGGGGCGGGCCGCGCGGTCCCGCACCCGCGGGCCCTGCGATGGGTGGCGGGGGTCCGGCCTCGCCGGGCCACGACGCCGGCCCGGACGACGGACCGCTCTTCGGCGGCCGCGGACCCCAGGGACCCCCGCCCGGCACGGGCCCCGTCGGTCCCGGCGGACCGCCCCGGGGCGCCTGAGCCGTGCCCGGGCCCGGCGTCCGGCGCGTGCCCGCGCCGTCCCGCGCGGCCGGCGCGCCCGGTGCGGGTCGGGCGGGTCGTCCCGCCCCGCACGGCGTGGCGCGGCCGGACGGGACTAGCCTTCCCCGCGCCCACACGGCGACCAAGAGGAGCACCCCGTGAGCGTCACCTGGACCGCACCCGCCGGCAGCGACTACACCGACATCCGCTACGAGCTGGCGGACACCGCCTCCGGCGACGCGGAGCACCCCGTCCGCATCGCGAAGATCACGATCGACCGGCCGGAGGTCAGAAACGCCTTCCGCCCGCAGACGATCATCGAGATCTCCCGGGCGATGGACGTCGCGCGCGAGGACCCGACCGTCGGCGTGATCGTGCTGACCGGCGAGGGTCCGCTGGCCTTCTGCTCCGGCGGCGACCAGCAGGTCCGCGGGGACTCGGGCTACCTCACCGACCCCGACAACCCGGACCGCCAGCCGTCCGGCTCGTCCGTCGGCCGCTTCCACGTCACGGACCTCCAGGTCCAGATGCGGCGCACGCCGAAGCCGATCGTCGCGATGGTCGCCGGCTACGCCATCGGCGGCGGCCACGTGCTGCACCTGCTCTGCGACCTGACGATCGCCGCAGACAACGCGCGCTTCGGCCAGACCGGCCCGAAGGTCGGCTCGTTCGACGGCGGCTTCGGCGCGTCGCTCCTCGCCGACGCGGTCGGCCCGAAGAAGGCGAAGGAGATCTGGTTCCTCTGCCGCCAGTACTCCGCGCAGGAGGCGCTCACGATGGGCCTCGTCAACACCGTCGTCCCGCTCGAGCGGCTCGAGGACGAGACCGTCGCGTGGTGCGAGGAGATGCTGCAGAACTCCCCCTTCGCGCTGCGGCTGCTCAAGGCGAGCTTCCACGCGGCCGAGGACGGCTACGCCGGCCTGCAGCAGCTGGCGCACGACACGAACCTGCTCTTCTACGGCTCGGAGGAGGCGCAGGAGGGCCGCGACGCGTACAAGGAGAAGCGGCGTCCCGACTTCTCCCGCTTCCCGCGGCGCGCCTGAGCGTCCGCTCCACCCCCGCGCCACCCACCCCAGCCCCGAACCGAGCCCATGAGCACCCACGCCGAGTTCACCGGGGGCGAGAGCCCCTCACCCCGCCCGAGCCCCGTCCGGATCTGGTTCCTGGCCGCCCGGCCGAAGACCCTCCCGGTCGGGCTGGCGCCCGTGCTCGTGGGTGCGGCGCTGGCGATCGAGCAGGACGAGTTCAGCCTCGGCCCGTTCCTCGCCGCGCTCTTCGGCGCCCTCTTCATCCAGGTCGGTGCGAACCTCGCCAACGACTACTCCGACGCCCGCCGCGGCGCGGACACGGACGACCGGCTCGGGCCGCTGCGGGTCACCGCCGGGGCGCTCGTGCCCCCGCGCCAGGTGCTGATCGCCACCTACATCACGTTCGGCCTGGCCGTCCTCTGCGGCGTCTACCTGATCGCGGTGGCGGGCTGGGTCATCCTGGCGATCGGCGCCGCGTCCATCGTCGCCGGACTGCTCTACACCGGAGGTCCGCGGCCCTACGGCTACGCGGGGCTCGGCGAGCTCTTCGTGTTCCTCTTCTTCGGGCTCGTGGCCGTCACGGGCACCTACTACGTGCTGACGAAGACGCTCGACGCCACGGCGATCGCGCTGGCCGTGCCCGTCGGACTCATGGCCTCCGCCGTGCTCGTCGTCAACAACGTGCGCGACATCGACACGGACCGCCGCGCCGGCAAGAACACGCTGGCGGTCCGCCTCGGCCGCAGCCGTACCCGCCTGCTCTACGCCGGCATGCTCGCCGCGGCCTACGTCATCACGGCGTTCGTCGGTGCGGTCGATCTCGAGCTGTCGTTGTGGCTGCTGATCGTCCTCGTGACCGTCCCCCTCGCCGTGCGCCTGGCGCGGACCGTCGCGACGCACACGGACGGCCCGACGCTCAACGGCGTGCTGGCCGGCACGGGCCAGCTCGAGCTGGCGTTCTGCGTGCTGCTGTCCGCCGGGATCCTGCTGTCCTGAGCCCCGTCCGCGCGGGGAGTGGCGCCCGCCGTCGCGGTGCGCCGACCCCACGCGACCGCGCCGGGAGCGTGGGCGGCGTACGCGACCGTACGGCCGTCCAGGGGCGCCGCCCGACCGCGCGAGCGCCTTCCGAATACGCTCCGCCGCGTGGATCTGCGCATCGAGGAGGTGGCGCTCCGGCTCGCGCAGCCGGTGCGCGCGGCCTGGGGCGAGATGACGGAGCGTCGCCTGCTCCTCGTCGCGCTCGAGGACGACGACGGGATGATCGGCTACGGCGAGGCCGCCCCGCTCGAGCCCTACGACGGCGTCCCCCTCGAGAGCTGCCGCGCCGCCCTCGAGGCGTGCCGCGCCGCCCTGCGCGACCTGCGCGGCGGCACGGGCGCCGAGGCGCTCGAGCGCTGCCGCGCCACCACCGACGTCCCCCACGCGCTGGCCGCCGTCGACCTGGCGCTCTGGGACCGCGCCTCGCGCCGCGAGGGCCGTTCCGTGTCCTCCATGCTCACGGAGGAGCCCCACCGCTGGGTGCCCGTGAACGCCACGATCGCCGGCCTCGAGCCCGAGGACGCCGCCGAGCTCGCGCGGGAGTGCGCCGACGCCGGCTTCGAGACCGTGAAGCTCAAGGTCGGGCTGCCCGACGACGAGGAGCGCGTCCGGGCCGTCCGCGAGGCGATCGGCCCCGACGTCGCCCTGCGGCTCGACGCGAACGGCGCCTGGACCGTCAACGAGGCGATCGCCGCGATCGCGACCCTCTCCCCCTACGGCGTCGAGCTCGTCGAGGAGCCCGTGCACGGCATTGAGCGCATCCGCACCGTCCGCGACCGCCTGCCCGTGCGGGTGGCGATGGACGAGACCGCCGACGTCCCCGGCGCCATCGCCTCCGGGGCCGCCGACGCCGTCGTCCTGAAGGTCGGGCGCTCCGGCGGGATCGGCGGGCTCCTGGCCCGCGCGACGCTCGCGCGCTCCACCCGCGCCGACGTCATCCTCGCCTCCGCCTGGGACGGCCCGCTGAGCGTCGCCGCCGCCGTCCACGCCGCCGCGGCGCTGCGCCTACGCGACGCGTCGGGCCTGGCCACGCTCACCCTCTTCGAGCCCGCCGCCCTCGATGCGGTGGGCATCGGGAACGAGAGCCTGGGCGACATGGCGGGCAGGCTCACCGCCCGCGACGGCACCATCAGCGTCCCCCGCACGCCCGGCCTCGTCTGAGAGGCGCGGCTCGGTAGGGTCGCCGCCCATGACCGGTCTTCCCCTCCTCGGCCTCCACGTCTCCCCCGCCGGCGGGCTGCCGAAGGCCGTCGAGCGCGGGGTCGAGCGCGGCTGCGAGTCCATCCAGATCTTCACGCAGAGCCCCCGCCGCTGGGCGCCGACGAACCACACGGACGAGTCCATCGCGGAGTTCCGCGAGGCCCTCGCGGCCTCCCCGATCCAGTCCGTCGTCATCCACGCGCTCTACCTCTCCAACGCGGCCACGCCCGACCCGGAGCTGCGGGAGAAGTCGCTCACCGCCATCACCCACTCCCTGCGCGTCGGTGACGCCATCGGCGCGGCCGGGGTCGTGCTCCACCCGGGCTCGGCGAAGGACGGCCACGTCGGCGAGGCGATCGAGCGCTGCGGCGACGTCTTCCAGGAAGCGCTCGCCGAGTCGGAGAACTGCCCGCTGCTGCTCGAGGACACCGCGGGCGCCGGCGGCACCCTCGGGCGGTCCTTCGAGGAGCTCGCCGCGCTCCTCGAGGTCTCGGGCGGCCACGAGCGGATCGGCTTCTGCCTGGACTCCTGCCACCTCCTCGCGTCGGGGTACGACGTGCGGACGGAGGAGGCGCTCGACGGCGTGCTCGCCGACGCCGACGCGCAGTTCGGCCTGGACCGCCTGCGCTGCATCCACGTGAACGACTCCCAGACGCCGCTGGGCTCCAACCGCGACCGCCACGCCCCCCTGGGCACCGGCGAGATCGGCGAGGTCGGCATCGCCGCGGTCGTCTCCGAGCCGCGCTTCGCGGGGCTGCCCGTGATCTTCGAGGGGCCCGGCATCGAGGGCAAGGAGCCGATGCCGGCCGACATGGAGATCATGCGCCGCCTGCGCGACGAGGGCCGCTCCGCCCGCGGCCTGGCGTGAGGCCCGGCGCAGAGATCTGCGCCTCCCGCACGAAGATTTCACCGAGACGGACCATCTCGCATAGGTCGTCTTGAGGATCGCCCGGCAGGATGGTCTCCACAACGGTTTCCGCTCCCAGGAATCGTCGTCCCCATCGTGTCCGCACCGTCCGAAGACCGTCCGCCCCGCACCGCCTCCCGCGCCACCCGGCGCGTGAAGGCCGCCGCCGCCCCGATCGCCGTGGCCGGCGCCGTGGCGCTGTCGGCCACCGGCATCGGCATGTCGGCGTCGCCGGCGGCCGCGGCCGAGCGCGTGCAGCAGCGGCTCGTGTCCGAGGGCTACCTCTCACCGACCGACGTCACCGGCGACTACGACCCGCGCACCGGCGCGGCCGTGGCCCGCTGGCAGGCCGCACGTGGCCTGCGTGCTCACGGGCTCGTCGACACGATTACGGCAGACGAGCTCCTGGGTACAGGCGGGAGCATCCCCCAGCGAAGGACCCCCTCATGAGCAAGGACCAGGAGCTCTCACCGCAGCGCGCCCAGCGCCGCAGCCACCGCGGCCGGCGCCTCGCGCAGCAGGCCATGGCCGGCGTCGGGAACAACGACCTCGCCCGCCGGCTGCGCCGCAAGTCCGAGGACGCGCGCGCCGATCGCTCGGTAGCGACGGTCTCGACCTCCGACGACGACCGTCAGCGGCGTCGCAAGCGTCGCCAGTCGATGCCCCACCGCGGGTACCGCGCCCGCCCCCAGGCCGCGTAGCGCCGCCGCCAGCCCGGCGGCGTCACCGTCGGCGATCGCCGCCCGCTGCGCCGCGCGCACGGCGGGAGGGTCGCCGTCCCACAGCGGCAGGGTCGCCCAGCGATCCGCGAACGCCTCGAGCCCTTCGCGCTCGAGGAACCGCGCCTGCTCCTCGTCCGCCGCCCGCCGCGCCGCCCGCTCCTCCTCGTCCTCCAGGCCCGAGGTCGAGGAGACGAGCACCACGTGCTCGAGCAGCTCGGGCCGCGCGAGCGCCAGGTGCAGCGCCAGCCGCCCGCCGAGCGAGTAGCCCGCCAGCGCGACCCGGCCGCACGGAGCGTCGCGGGCCGCGACCGCGAGCTCGCCCTCGAGGTCCGTCAGGGTCGACCTGAGGTCGACGGGCCGGCGCCCCGCCGCGGTGCCGTGCCCGCGCAGGTCGGGAGCGATCAGCACGACGCCGGCGGGCAGCGCGTCGCGCACCGCGTCCCACGAGCGGCTCGAGCCGCCGAACCCGTGGAGGGCGAGGACCGAGCGGGAGGCCATCGGCGCAGGCTCGCAGAGCGACGCCGGCCCGCGCTCTCTGGCACCCTCGGTGGGTGCCCGCGTCCGCCACCCCGCCCCGTGACGGTCACGGGAGCCGCGTCCTCGTCCAGGCCCTGATCGAGGAGCTCGGTCGCGCCGGCGTCAGCCACGCGGTGACCTCGCCCGGCTCGCGGAACACGCCCATCCTCATCGCGCTCGCCGCCGCCGACGGCCTGCAGGTCCACAGCGTCATCGACGAGCGGACCGCCGGGTTCGTGGCCGTCGGCGCGGCGAAGGCCAGCGGCCGGGCGGTCGTGCTCTGCTGCACGTCGGGGAGCGCCGTCGCCCAGTACCTGCCCGCGGTCGTCGAGGCGCACCACGCGCGCGTGCCGCTCGTGCTGCTCACGGCCGATCGGCCGGCGGAGCTGCGCGAGGTCGGCGCGGGCCAGACGATCGACCAGCTCGCCACGCTGCGGGGCGTGCTGCGCTGGCAGCACGAGGTCGCCGTCGACACGGCCGACATCTCCACCGTCCGCTACGCCCGCAGCCTGGCCGCCCGGGCGCTGCTCGCCGCGGAGGGGGCGGCCGGCGGCGGCGCGGGGCCCGTCCACCTGAACCTGCCGCTGCGCGAGCCGCTCGCCCCCACCGGCGACGTGCCCGCGACGCCCGTGCCCGCCCGCCCGGGCGCCGCGCCGTGGGTGACCCGCACCGGCCGCCTGGGGGCCCCGGACGACGACGCCGTCCGGCGTCTCGGCGGCCTGCTCGCCTCGCGTCCGCGTGCGGTCGTCGTCGCCGGTCGGCACGAGGCCGAGCCGCGGCTCGGCCCGGCGCTCGCGGCCCTCTGCGAGCTCCTGGCGATCCCGCTCCTGGCCGACCCGCTCTCGGGGGCCCGGCGCGGCACGGCCGCGATCGGGCGCTACGACGCGGTCCTCGCCTCGGGCGCGGTGCCGTCCGACGCCGAGCTCGTGGTCCGCGTCGGCGACCTGCCGACGAGCAAGCCGCTGCGCCGCTGGCTGACGGGCCTGCCGGTCGACGTCCCGCAGGTGCACGTCGCCGCGGACGGCGCGTGGCAGGACCCGGACGGCGTCCTCTCCGAGCTCGTCGTCGCCGATCCGCTGCCGCTGCTCGAGGCGCTGGCACCGCGCCTGGCGCACGCGCCCCGCGACCCGGAGTGGCTCGCGACGTGGCGGGCGGCGGAGGAGCGGGTGCGCACCGCACAGGACACGCTGCTGAACGCCGCCGGCGACGCGCGCCCGACGGAGCCGTGGCTCGCCCGCGAGCTGACCGCGCTCCTGCCGCCGGCGGCGACGTTGCTCGTGGCGGCGTCCATGCCGATCCGCGACGTGGAGTCCTTCATGGCCCCGCGCGACGCGGTCCGCGTGGTCTCCAACCGCGGCGCGAACGGCATCGACGGCACGATCGCCACCGCCTGGGGGCTTGCCCTGGGCAAGGCGCCGGGCGACGGCGAGGTCCTCGTCCTCGTGGGCGACGTCGCCCTGCAGCACGACGTCGGCTCGCTCCTGGCCGCCGGTCACGCCGGCGTCGACCTCACCGTGGTGCTCGTGGACAACGACGGCGGGGGCATCTTCCACTTCCTCCCCATCGGCGAGGACCGGGGGCCCGACGTCGAGCGCCTCGTGATGACGCCGACGGGGCTCGACGTGCCCGCGATCGTGGGGGCCGCGGGTGGGCACGTGCACGCCGTCGCCCGCCGGGACGAGCTGGTCCCTGCGCTGCGGGCCGCGACGGCCCAGCGCGGGCTGTCCGTGGTCCACGTGCGGACGGACCGCGACGAGAACCGCGCGCTGCACCGCGCGCTCGCCGAGCGCGCGGCGGCGGCGACCACCGGCGACTGACGTCGCTCGCGGGGAGCGGACGCCCGGGTCGTCGGCTCGGCTCCTCAGGCCTGGGGGCGCTCGGCCACGCGGGTGACCCACGCGGTCAGCCGCGGGTGGCTCTCCGTGTCGAACCCGCCGAGCTCGTGCAGCACCCGGTGGAAGGGGTCCGTGTCCTCGGGCGTCGGGGCCTGCACGCCGTAGCGGAGGAACGGGTAGGCCGTCACGTCGCAGATCCCGAACGCGTCGCCGCCCAGGAAGTCCTGGCCCTCCAGCCGCTCCTCGAAGCGGTCCAGCCAGGTGCGCAGGCGCCCCGTGTCGTCGACGACCGCGCGGGCCTCGGAGTCGCCAAGCCGGCCCCGGTCGAACTCCACGGGGCCGAGCAACGCGGCGATCCGGTTCGGCGGGCCCTTCCACACCTCGTTGAAGCGGTGGCAGAAGACATCGGCCAGGGCCGCGTCGCCCGGGTCCGCGGGCCACAGCGGCGGCGTGGGCCACTGCGCCTCGATCCGCGCGAGGATCCGCGGCGAGTCCGTGATGACCTCGCCGTCCTCGGCGATCAGCACGGGCACGAGGTCCTGGCCGCTGAGCTCGCGGACCTGGCGGCGGTCGTCCGGGTCGACGTCCACCCAGTCCACCGTGAGCCCCTTGTGCCCGGCCGCGAGCGCGATGCGCTCCACGTTCGTCGAATCGGGGATGCGCAGGACGCGGAGATCGGCCATGGGCAGATCCTACGGCGGGTCGTACCGGGACGCCGATCCGCGTCGTTCTGTCTATTCTCGACGCCCCGATCGCCCCGATCGGGGCGAATCGTATGAATTTCGACGGAACGACTTGACGTGGGCCCTTCCAACCGACAGGATGGCGCGGCTTCATGGTGACCGAGCGCACACACCGCCTGGGACGCGGATCGTCCCAGCGCATCGTCGACGCCCTGCGGGCGGAGCCGGAGGTCACCCGTGCGTCGCTCGCCGAGCGCACGGGCCTCTCCCGCGCCACCGTCTCGGCGCTCGTCCGCGACCTCGAGCGCGACGGCCTCGTCGAGGTGGCGATCGGTTCCGCGGAGAACGGCCGCACGGGCCGGCGTCCCGAGGTCGTCCGGCTGACCCGCCGGGCCGGCGCGGTCCTGGGCGTCGACTTCGGCCACGCCCACGTGCGCGTGGGCATCTCCGACCTGGCCGGCCGCATCCTGGCCGCGGAGACGGAGCGGGTCGACGTCGACCGCGGCATGGAGGAGGCGCTCGACGCCGCCCGGCGGCTCACGGACGCCGTCGCGGAGCAGGCGGGCGTCGACCGCTCCGAGCTGCTGGCGTGCGGCGCCGGCGTCCCCGGTCCGGTGGACCGCATCACCGGCCGCATCGGGTCCACGTCGCTGCTCCCGGGCTGGAGCGGCACCACCCTGTCGACCGTGCTCGAGTCGCGGCTGGGCATCCCCGTCGCCATCGACAACGACGCCAACCTCGGCGCCCTCGGCGAGCAGGCCGCCGGTGCCGCCCGCGGGATCGACGACGTCATCTACGTCAAGATCTCGTCGGGCGTCGGCGCCGGCATTATCAGCGGCGGCCGCCTGCTGCAGGGCAACTCGGGCATCGCGGGCGAGGTCGGCCACATCGCCGTCGTCCCCAACGGGGTCCCCTGCCGCTGCGGCGGCCGCGGGTGCCTCGAGACGATCGCCTCCGCTCCCGCCGTCCGTCGACAGCTGCTGCAGACCACCGGTGAGGACCTTCCCGGTGACGATCTGCTGCGCGCGATGACGAGCGGCGACCCCCGCGTCACGCGCCTGCTCGCGGACGCTGGCCGTGGTCTGGGCCGGGTGCTGGCCAACGCCTGCCACCTGCTCGACCCGGCGATGATCGTCCTCGGCGGCGACCCCGCCTTCGCGACGGAGCCGGTCCTCTCGGGCCTGCGCGAGGAGCTCGACCGGCATCGCCTGCCGGGCACGGGAGCCGACGTCCGCGTCGTCCCGGCCCAGCTCGGCAGCCGTGGCCAGGTCGTGGGCGCGTTGCGCCTCGCGGCCCGGTCGCTGGACGGGCACGCACCCCTCACCTTCGATCCCACCACCACCCCATCCCTCCCTGGAGGAGCATCGTGAACAAGACGCTACGCACCGCACTGACGGTCGGCACCCTGCTGCCCGTCACCCTTGGTCTCGCCGCATGCGGCGGCGACGACGACAAGTCTTCGAGCAAGGGCGGCGAGTCCGCCGGCTCTGGGGGCGGCGCCAAGAAGATCGCCCTCCTGCTGCCCGAGTCGAAGACCGCGCGCTACGAGGCGCAGGACCGCCCGGGCTTCGAGAAGGCCCTCAAGGCCCTCTGCTCGGATTGCGAGATCATCTACTCCAACGCCGATCAGGACGCGGCGAAGCAGCAGACGCAGGCCGAGGCCGCCATCACCAACGGCGCCAAGGTGCTCGTGCTCGACCCGGTCGACGCCGCGTCGGCCGGCGCCATGGTCCAGCGTGCCAAGCAGTCCAACATCCCGGTCATCTCGTATGACCGCCTGATCGCGGACGCGCCGGTCGACTACTACATCTCGTTCAACAACGAGAAGGTCGGCCAGCTGCAGGGCGAGTCGCTCGTGAAGGCGCTCGGCGACCCCCAGGGCAAGTCGATCGTGATGATCAACGGCGCCCCGACGGACTCCAACGCCGCGATGTTCAAGAAGGGCGCGCACTCCGTCCTCGACAAGTCCGGCGTGAAGATCGCCAAGGAGTACGACACGCCGGACTGGTCGCCGGACAAGGCCCAGACGCAGATGGAGCAGGCCATCACGGCCGTCGGCAAGGACAACATCGACGGCGTGTACGCGGCGAACGACGGCACGGGCGGCGGCGCGATCGCGGCCATGAAGGGCGGCGGTCTCGACCCGACGAAGGTCCCCGTCACCGGTCAGGACGCCGAGCTCGCCGGCATCCAGCGCATCCTCAAGGGTGAGCAGTACATGACGGTCTACAAGGCCCCGAAGCCCGAGACCGAGGCCGCCGCGAAGCTCGCCTACGCGCTCGTCATGGGCAAGGAGGCCCCCGCCGGCCTCATCAACGGCGAGACCGACAACGGCTCGGGCAAGATCCCGTCCGTCCTGCTGGACCCGGTCGCGGTCACGAAGGAGAACGTGAAGGACACCGTCGTCGCCGACGGCACCTACACGGTGGACCAGCTCTGCAAGGGCTCCTTCGCCTCCGCCTGCGAGTCGGCCGGCCTCACGGGGACCCGCTGACCGACATGGCAACCGAAACGCAGGCCGGCGCCCCCGTGGCGCCGGCCGGCGCCGGTCCGCTCCTGCGCCTGCGCGGCGTTTCGAAGCGGTTCGGTGCCGTCCAGGCACTTGCAGACGTCGACCTCGAGGTGAACGCCGGCGAGGTCGTTGCGCTGGTCGGAGACAACGGCGCGGGCAAGTCCACGCTGATCAAGGCCATCTCCGGCGCATTCCCCGCCGACGAGGGGACCTTCGAGTTCGCGGGTCACAACGTCAAGATCAACACCCCGGGCGACGCCACGCAGCTCGGGATCGCCGTCGTCTACCAGGACCTCGCGCTCTGCGACAACCTGGACGTCGTCGCCAACCTGCACCTCGGCCGCGAGGCGCGCCGGGGCCCCTTCATCGACGAGATCGCCATGGAGCGCGAGGCGCGCAGCCTCCTCGACTCCCTCGCCGTCCGCACGCTGCGCTCCGTGCGCGCCGAGGTCGGCATGCTCTCCGGCGGCCAGCGCCAGACCGTCGCCATCGCGCGTGCGATGACCGGCAACCCGCGCATGGTCATCCTCGACGAGCCGACCGCCGCCCTGGGCGTCGCCCAGACCGAGCAGGTCCTGCAGCTCGTCTCGCGCCTGCGCGAGCGTGGACTCGGCGTCATCCTGATCTCGCACAACCTCGCCGACGTGTTCCAGGTCGCCGACCGCATCGAGGTCCTGCGCCTCGGTCGCAACGGCGGCTCCTACGCCGCCACGGCCGACCAGCGCCAGGCCGTCGTCGCCGCCATCACGGGCGTGGGCCAGGACTCAGAGCCGGCCGCGCCGATCACCACCGACAGCGGGGAGACCGCATGAGCACCGCTGCTCCCGAGTCGGCGCCCGCCGCCGACCAGCCCGACCCGACCGCCTCGGCGGTCTCGCTCGAGGCCCGCGACGGCCGCCAGACCGGCCTGAAGGCCATCTTCGGCGGTGGCGGCGACGTCTCGACGCTTCGCGTCCTGATCGTCCTCGCGTTGATCTGGGCCATCTTCGCGATCGCCAACGATCGGTTCCTCACGGCCGGCAACCTCACGAACCTCACGCTGCAGGTCGCCGCCACCGGCACGATCTCCGTCGGCGTCGTGCTCGTGCTGCTGCTGGGCGAGATCGACCTCTCCGTCGGCGCCGTGTCCGGCGTCGCGGGTGCCGTCGTCGGCGTCCTGTCCGTGCAGCACGAGTGGAACGGCTGGCTGGCGATCCTCGCCGCGCTCGCCGTCGGCGCCTGCATCGGCCTGCTCCAGGGGTCCATCGTGACCTGGCTGGGGATCCCGTCGTTCGTCATCACCCTGGCCGGGCTGTTGACCTGGCAGGGAGTGCAGCTGAAGGTCCTCGGCGAGGCCGGCACCATCAACATGGCCGACCCGACGATCACGAACCTGGCCAACACGTTCCTCGCCGAGGGGCTCTCCTGGATCGTGGCGCTCGCGGCGATCGCGCTGTTCGTCGGCGGCACGATGCTCAGCCGTCGCCGGCGGGCCGCGGCCGAGCTCGAGCTCGAGCCGTTCATCCGCACGGTCGTCCGGCTCGCGTCGGTGTCGATCGCGATCCTCGTCGCGGTCTACGTCGTGAACCAGGACCGCGGCGTGCCCGTCTCGCTGTGCATCCTGATCGCGCTCGTCCTCATCGTCGACACGGTCGTCCGTCGCACCCGCTACGGCCGTCACGTGCTCGCCGCGGGCGGCAACGAGGAGGCCACGCGTCGCGCCGGCATCCCGACCCGCCGCGTGAAGACGATCGTCTTCGTCCTCGCGTCGACGCTCGCCGCTGCCGGCGGCATCCTCGCCGCTTCGCGCCTCCTGGCCGTGAACCAGTCCTCCGGCACGGGTGACGTGCTGCTCCTGGCGATCGCCGGCCCGGTCATCGCCGGCGTCTCGCTGTTCGGCGGTCGCGGCTCGGTCTGGGCGGCCCTCCTCGGCGCCCTGGTCATCGGCTCGATCTCCAACGGCATGGACCTGCTGGCGTTCGAGTCCTCGGTCAAGTTCATCGTCACCGGCTGCGTCCTGGCCGGCGCGGTGATCCTGGACGCCCTGGCGCGCAAGCGCCGCATGGCCCACGGCCGCGGCTAGGGCCCCGGCCGGCTCCCCGGGCGCTCCGGTGCCCGCGGGGCCGGCCGGCCCCGCAGCACCATGAACGACGAAGGGCCCGCGCACGCGGGCCCTTCGTCGTTGTGGGCCGCCGTCGGCGGCAGCGGTGGCCGCGCTCGTAGCGGCCGACGCGGTGGGCGCGGCGACCGGGGCGGGGCGAGCCGAAGACGGCCGCTCAGGCGCTCAGCAGCGGCAGGAGGGCCTGGAGCTTGACCTCGGTCTCCGCGAGCTCCGAGGCGGGATCCGATCCGGCGACGACCCCGACACCCGCGAAGCAGCGGGCGGTCTCCGGCTCGAGCAGGGCCGAGCGCAGGGCGACGGAGAAGTCGCCGTCGCCCGCAGCGTCGATCCAGCCGACCGGGCCGGCGTACCACCCGCGGTCCATGCCCTCCGTGGCGGGGATTCGCGGCAGCGCGGCCTCCTCCGGGAAGCCGCCGACCGCCGGGGTCGGGTGCAGGCGCTCG
Organism: Patulibacter americanus DSM 16676; assembly: GCF_000420025.1. GTDB lineage: Bacteria > Actinomycetota > Thermoleophilia > Solirubrobacterales > Solirubrobacteraceae > Patulibacter > Patulibacter americanus. Next base: position 226,612 of record NZ_ATUD01000004.1, on the reverse strand, counting down.
ACGAGGTCGAGCACGCCGACGGAGGAGGCGAGGTGCGCACGGATCGGCGTGGCGAGGTGCTGAGCGCTCGCGGCCTGCACGACCTGCGGTGCCGGCGGGTGGGTCGTCCAGATCGCGACGTCGTCGAGGCGGTCGACGATGCGACGCACGACGATCGCGTGCTCCTCGCGGTCCTTCGCCGAGCGCAGCAGGTGCTCGGCGAGGTGGACCTCGACGGCCGGGTCCGAGCTACGACCCGTGGTGCCCGCGAGCGCGAGCGTCGCGACGCGGTTGCCCGCGCGCCGGACGAGCAGCTCCGGCGTGGCGGCGATGAAGGTGCGCGGGCCGCGGCCGACGGCGAGCACGCAGCAGCCGGCGTAGGCCTCGCGCATCACCCCGAGGACGGCGGCGGGGTCGGGCGTCGGGCGCCCCGTGACCTGCACCTCGCGGGCCAGCACGATCTTCTCGAACTCCCCCGCGCGGATCCGCTCGACGCTGCGCGCGACGGCGTCCTCGTAGTGGGCGGGCGGCAGGGCGGAGTCGACGCGGGCCCGGCGGACGGGCTCGGGGTCCAGGAGCGGCGGCCGGGCGGGCGCCAGCCCGTCGACCCGCGCCAGGGCGGCCTCGACGACGGCCGCCGGGTCCTCCCCCGCGGTCACGCGCACCGCGATCGTCGCGCGGACGCGTCCGGAGCGGCCGGCGAGCGCGAGCAGCGGCACGTGCAGCGAGGCGGGCGCGAACCCGTCCCACGCCGGGGCCGTGGCGCCGTCGTCGGCGAACGCGAAGCCGCCGGTCGCCACGAGGCCCTCGGCCTCCTGGCCCGTGCCGAGGTCGCCCACGGCGTCGCAGGAGCGCGACGCCCACGCCTGCGCCACGGTCGAGAAGCGGTTCGGGCCCGACGCCTCGAGCGCGTCGACGACGCCGAGCGTCGCGAGCACCTGGCCGTCGCGGTCGCGCTGCTCGTAGACGGACCACGGCTCGTCCGCGCGCCGGCCGCAGCCGACGACGGCCATGGGGTCGATGCCCGCCGGCGCGTCGACGGTGATGGACGCCAGCACGGCGGCGAGGTGTCCGCGGCTCGCGCGGCGCGCCGCCGTCCGGGCGTGGCGGTGCAGTCGCTCGCGGTCCGCCGCGGTGAGCGGGACCGCGCGGTCGTCCGGAGAGACGACGGAGGCGCTGGACGGGACGACCGTAGAGGTCACCCGTCCAGTCTCGCAGGGGAGGCGCGCCGCCCGGGTGGGACGGCGCACACGCCGCGCACGGCAGTCACCGTCGCGGCGCCGGTGCGGGAGGCCGCGTGCGGCCACCCCGCCGTGGCGGTTCGGAAGGCCGGCGCCGCGGCACCGCGACCTCCCGCGCGGGGCTCAGGTCTCTTCGCGGCCCCGCGAGATCGCGACCTCGCCGGTGCGGATCATCTCGACCAGGCCGTAGGAGCGCACGAGCTTCTCGAACGCCTCGATCTTGGAGCGCTCGCCCGTGATCTCGACGATGATCGAGCGCTTCCCGATGTCGACGACCTTGCCGCGGAACACCTCGGCGAGCTCGCGGACCTCGGAGCGCGTCTGCGCGTCGACGGAGACCTTGAACAGCGCGAGCTCGCGCGCGACCGTCTCGGCCGGCTCGAGGTCCTTGATCTTCAGGACGTTGATCAGCTTGTGCAGCTGCTTCGTGACCTGGTCGATCGGCTGCGAGGCGCCGTCGAGCGTCAGGGTGATGCGCGAGATCCGCTCGTCGTCCGTCGGGCCGACGGAGAGCGTGTCGATGTTGAACCCGCGCCGGGTGAACAGGCCGGAGACGCGCGTGAGCACGCCCGGCTTGTTCTCCACGAGGACGGAGAGGACGTGCTTGCGACCGGTGCGGATGCTGCCGGCGGCGTGCAGGTCGTCGAGGCTCAGGAGCTCGTTCGTGTCGACCATCGCTCAGCCCACCATGTTCCGCGCGGGCTCGCCCGGCGCGATCATCGGATACACCTTCTCGTCCCGGGTGACCCGGACGTCGATGAACGCCGGGCCCTCGGCCTCGAAGGCGGCCCGCAGGTCGTCCTCGAGCGAGGTCGAGTCCGTCAGGCGCACGCCGCGGATGCCGTAGGCGTCGGCGAGCTTGACGAAGTCGGGGAACGCCTCCTCGCCGCCGAACGTGTTCATGTCGACGCTCGAGTAGCGCTCCTGCCAGAACAACTCCTGCCACTGGCGGACCATGCCGAGGTAGCCGTTGTTCAGGATCACGACCTTGATCGGCAGCCCCTCCTGCCGGATCGTCGCGAGCTCCTGGATGTTCATCTGGATCGAGCCGTCGCCCGTGATGACCACGTTGAGCCGGTCCGGCACGCCCATCTGCGCGCCGATGGCGGCGGGCAGGCCGAAGCCCATGGTGCCGAGGCCGCCGGAGTTGATCCACCGGCGGGGCTCGGGGTAGTGGTAGTACTGCGCGCCCCACATCTGGTGCTGGCCGACGTCGGAGGAGATGATCGCCTCGCCGCCGGTGACGGTGTAGATCGCCTCGACGACGCTCTGGGGCTTGATCTCGGTGCCCTCGGCGGGCTCGTAGCGCAGCGGGTGGCGCTCCTGCCAGGTGCGGATGCGCTGCCACCAGGCGTCGAGCCGGGCCTTGTCGGCGTCGAGGGCGCGGTACTCCTCCAGCAGCTTCGGCAGGACGAGCTTCGCGTCGCCGACGAGCGGGATGTGCGCCGGGATGTTCTTCGAGACCTCGGCCGGGTCCACGTCGATGTGCACGAACTTCGCGCGGGGGGCAAACTCGGAGAGCTTGCCGGTCACGCGGTCGTCGAAGCGGGCGCCGATGACGACGACGAGGTCGGCCTCGTCGATCGAGTAGTTCGCCGTGCGGGTGCCGTGCATGCCGAGCATGCCGAGCCACTGCGGGTCGGGCGCGGGGTACGCGCCGAGGCCCATGAGCGTCGACGTGATCGGGAACCCGCCGTAGCGGACCAGCTCGCGCAGCTCCTCGTGGGCGCCGGCGGAGATGACGCCGCCACCCGTGTAGAAGACGGGGCGCCGGGACGCGGCGAGGGCGCGGGCGGCCTGGCGGATCTGCTTCGCGTTGCCCGTGGTGCGCGGCTGGTAGCCGGGCAGGTGCACGTCGGTGACCGGCTCGTACGGGATGTCGGCCTTCGACAGGTCCATCGGCAGGTCGATGACGACCGGGCCGGGGCGGCCCGTGCCCGCGATGTGGAACGCTTCGTGGATCGTCCGCGGCAACTCGCGCGGGTCCGTGATGAGGAAGGAGTGCTTCACGGCCGGCATCGTGATGCCGATCGTGTCGGCCTCCTGGAAGCCGTCCGTGCCCAGGAGCTCCGTGCGGACCTGGCCCGTGAAGAACACGACGGGGACGGAGTCCATCATCGCGTCCATGATCGGCGTGACGAGGTTCGTCGCCCCGGGGCCGGACGTGCCGAACGCGACGCCGACCTTGCCCGTGGCCTTCGCGTAGCCCTCGGCCGCGTGGCCGGCGCCGGCCTCGTGGCGCACGAGCACGTGGTGGATGCCGGCGTCGTAGAACGCGTCGTACGTCGGGAGGTTGGCACCACCCGGGTAGCCGAATACGACGTCCACGCCCTCTGCTTTCAGGCACTCCATGATCGCGTCGACTGCGCGCATTCGCCCAACCCCCTCCCCGATGTTCTCGGGTTCCCTCGTGGAAGACAGAAGGCCGCCCGGACGGACGGCCTCGAATCCCGATGGTAGCAGTGGGTTCCGGGCCCCCGACGAGGGCCCGGGGGCGGATCGACCGCCGACGGGCCGCGGCGGGCGGCCGGGCTCCCGGGCGTCGACCCGCGGACCTACTCGGCGGTCGGGACCGAGGTGCGGCGGTCGTCGCCGGCCGCCCGGGCCGGGACGGGACCGTCGCCGTCACGCACCGGTCCGTCCTCGGCCGCCGTCAGGTCGTCCCGGGCACGGGAGGCGGCGCCGTCGTCCGGCTGCGCACCGTCCTCGTCGTCATCCTCCTCGGCCACCGGCCGCCTTGCCGGCGGGCGGACGTCGGCGGGCAGGTAGCGGACCTCGGGGAAGTCCAGATCGGTGCCGCAGCCCATGCACATCGTGTCCGTGATCGGCAGGAGCCGGCCGCAGCCGTCGCACTGGCGGCGCAGCTCGGAGCGGTGTCCCGGGTAGACCACGGCGGCGATGAACCCGAACAGCGGCACGCAGGCCGAGATGAAGAACCACAGGACGAACGAGCTGCCCTTGGAGCGCCCCTGGAGCCCGCCCGCGACGCCGAAGAGGGCGAGGATGAGCAGGAAGAAGGCGAAGGAGCCGTCCACCCCTCTAGCCTAGACGGTCCGGTCGCCACCCGGGCGGCCTCCATCGAGCCCGACGTACGGAAGGCATCACCACGTTCCGCTGGGACAGTCTGAGGGAGCCCGCCGCCGCCGTCCTGGACGAGCGGGTGCTGGCCTGTGCGCCGGTGTCGCCCGTCGCCCGCCGCGCCCCCGGCCGTGGTGCCTGGGGGCACGAGCCGCTGCTGGGCGCCCAGGTGCGCCTGCTCGCGGTCACCCCCACGCGGGTCGCGGTGCTGTCCCTGGACCGTGACGTCGGCGGTCCGTACCTCTACCGCATCACCCGGGTCGAGATCGCCACGGAGCGCGACGCGGTGCGCGGCGCCCGGCTCGGCGGCCTGCGCCCCTCGCGGCGGCTCACGATCTTGCTCTCCGGGCGACCCGCCTGGGAGCTCGAGGTCTCCGCACGCGACCGCCGCCTCTGGGGTCCGGTGCTCGGCGAGCTCGGCGACGCCCCGGAGCGCGAGGGCGCGACGGACGGCACCGTCGTCTCGCCCGACGCCTCGGCCTGAGCGCGCCGCTAGAGCTCAGGCGCGGCGGCGTCGGCCTGGAGCGCGACGCTCTGGCGGTGCCGACCCTCCCGCGATTCGGGGAGGGCCGGCCGCGCGCCGCTAGAGCCCGAGAATCTCGCGGGTCAGGCGGGTGACCTCGCCGCCGTCGGCGCGGCCCTTCGTCTCGCGCATCACGTGGCCGACGATCGCGCCGATCGGCTTCATGTTGCCCGTCTTCAGCTTCTCGACCGCGTCGGGGTTCGCGTCGAGCGCGGCCTGGACGACGGGGCGCAGCTCGTCGCCGCCGCCGATGGCCGCAAGACCCTCGCGCTCGACGATCGGGCCCGGCGTGCCTCCTTCGGCGACGAGGACGTCCAGGACCTTCTCGCCCGCCTTGCGGTTGATGGTCTTCGCGCCGACGAGGGCGACGAGCTCGGCCAGCGAGGCCGGCTCCACCTTGGACTCGGCCGGATCCGGATCCGTGTCCTCGCCGGCGTCGAGGCGACGCACGAGGTCGTTGCCGATCCAGTTCGCGATCTGCTGGCGGTCCGCCTCCGGGCCACCGGCCGCGACGGTCGCCTCGAAGTAGTCGCCCAGCGCGCGCCGGAAGGCGAGGAGGCGGGCGGACTCCTCGTGGAGGCCGAGCTCGGTGCGGAACCGCTCCGCGCGCTGCAGCGGCAGCTCCGGGATCGATGCGCGCGCCGACTCGAGCAGCTCGGCGGGGACCTGCACGGGCGGCAGGTCGGGCTCGGGGAAGTACCGGTAGTCGTGCGAGCCCTCCTTGGACCGCAGCGACGTGATCGAGCCCGTGCGCGGGTCGAAGTGCAGCGTCTCCTGCTGGACGCGCTCGCCGGACTCGACGACGCGGATCTGACGGGCGACCTCCGCGTTGATGCCCTGCTCGATGAACCGGAACGAGTTCATGTTCTTCAGCTCGGTCTTCGTGCCGAGCGTCGTGTCGCCGACGGGGCGGATGGAGATGTTGGCGTCGCAGCGCAGCGACCCCTCCTCCATGTTCACGTCGGACACGCCGAGCTGGCGCAGCGTCTCGCGCAGGAGCCGCAGCCACGAGCTGGCCTGCTCGGCCGAGCGGATCTCGGGCAGCGTGACGATCTCGGCCAGCGGCGTGCCGCCGCGGTTGTAGTCCACGACCGAGCTCGTGGAGCCGCCGATGCGGCCGGAGGCGCCGGCGTGCGTGAGCTTCGCGGCGTCCTCCTCGACGTGCACCCGCTCGAGCCCGACGTCACCCAGCCGACCGCCGCTCACGAGCGGTTCGTCGAACTGGGAGATCTGGTAGCCCTTGGGCAGGTCGGGATAGAAGTAGCTCTTGCGGTGGAACACCAGCCGCTCGGCCAGCTCGCCGCCGAACGCCTCGCCGATCATCAGGCCCAGGCGGATCGCCTCGGCGTTGACCACCGGGAGCGTGCCCGGCATGCCGAGGCAGACGGGGCACGTGTGCGTGTTGGGCGGGTCGCCGAAGACGAGCTCGCAGCCGCAGAACATCTTGGTGCGGGTCGCGAGCTGGACGTGGATCTCCAGCCCGATGACGGGCTCGAACGCGGTCATCGGGAGGCCCCCCCGGTCGTGGCGGAGCCCGGCGTGGCGGCACCCGCGCCGCGCGCCGGATCGAAGGCGGCCGTCCCATCGAAGCCCAGCGCGCCCTCGAGCGCGTGGGCGGCGTCGAGCAGCGACTGCTCGGCGAACGCCGGGCCCGAGAGCTGCAGGCCGACGGGCAGGCCGTCGGAGAGCCCGCACGGGATCGAGATCGCCGGGACGCCCGCCAGCGACTGCGGCAGGGTCGTCACGTCGGCCTGGTACATCGCGATGGGGTCGTCCGTGCGCTCGCCGAGGCCCCACGCGACGGTCGGGCTCGTGGGCGTCGCGATCAGGTGCACGTCCTGGTGGACGGCCCGGAAGTCCTCCACGATCTTCGTGCGCACCTGCTGCGCGCGCCGGTAGTACGCGTCGTAGAAGCCGCTGGAGAGTGCGTAGGTGCCCAGCATGATGCGGCGCTTGACCTCGGGACCGAAGCCGTCGTGGCGGGTCTTCGTGTAGAGCTCGACCAGGCCGCCGTCGCCGATGTCGGCGCGGTTGCCGTAGCGCACGCCGTCGAAGCGGGCCAGGTTGGACGAGGCCTCGGCCGGGGCGAGCAGGTAGTAGGCGGAGAGCGCGTGGCGCGCGTGCGGGAGCGTCACCTCGACGATCTCGGCGCCGAGCGACTCGGCGAGCTTCAGCGCGGCGTCGAAGGACGCGCGGACCCCGGGCTCGATGCCCTCGCCGAGCAGGTCGGTCGGCACGCCGATGCGCACCCCGTCGAGGCGCACGGCCGTCGGCAGGTCGATCGCGCTGGCGCTCCCGGAGCCGCCGTCGCCGGCCCAGCCGATGGAGGTCGCGTCGTTGCGGTCCGCCGGGCCGGTCATCTGCCGGAACAGCAGCGCGGCGTCGGCCACGTTGCGGGTGATCGGGCCCGCCTGGTCCAGGGACGACGCGAACGCGATCATCCCGTAGCGCGAGACGGAGCCGTAGGTCGGCTTGAGCCCGACGACGCCGCAGAGCGCGGCGGGCTGGCGGACGGACCCTCCCGTGTCGGTGCCGATCGCGGCGGGCGCGAGGCCGGCGGCCACGGCGGCCGCGGAACCGCCGGAGGAGCCGCCGGGGACGCGGGTGCGGTCCCAGGGGTTCAGGACGGGGCCGAACGCGGAGTTCTCGTTCGACGAGCCCATCGCGAACTCGTCCTGGTTCGTCTTGCCCAGCACGGTCGCGCCGGCCTCCTGCAGCCGGTCGATCGCGGTCGCGGTGTAGGGCGGCAGGTAGCCGCGCAGCAGGTTCGACGCCGAGGCGGTGGGGACGCCCGTGATGCAGAAGAGGTCCTTCACCGCCAGGGGGACGCCGGCCAGCGGCGTGTCCGTCCCCGGCAGGCCCTCGCGGGCGCCGAGCGCCGTGGTGGCGTCGTCGGCGAGCCACGTGAAGCTGTTGGTGTCGTCGGCGGCCGCGCGGTCGCGGTAGGCCGTGAAGAGCTCGTCCTGGGACAGCTCGCCGCGGCGCAGGGCCGCCGCCGCGTCGACGACGGAGAGGGAGATCGGGTCGGTCATGTCAGGCCTGGGGGCTCGGGACGCGGAAGCCGTCGTCGGAAGCGTCGGGCGCCTGGTCCAGCGCGACCTCCCGCGGCAGGGAGGGGCTCGGCTCGTCGGCGCGGAGCGGGCTGCGCTCCGCGAGGACGTGGGCCGTCGGCTCGACGCCCTCGAGGTCGAGCTCGCCGATCGTCTCGAGGTGGTCGAGGACGGCCGAGAGCTCGCGGGCCATGGGCTCGATCTCGTCGTCGCGCAGCTCCAACCGGGAGAGCGTGGCGACGTGGAGGACGGTGTCGCGGTCGATCATGCGCCCCCGATAGTAGAGGCGGGGACCGGCGCGGGAGGTGCCGCGCCGGGCAGCCCCTACTCGACGGGTGGGGTGGTACCCGGCTCGTCGGGACGGAGCGGCGGCACGGGCCGCGCCGGCGGCGGCTCGTACGCACTCTCGGGCGCGGCGGTGCGGTCGTCGCCGAGCGCGACCCACAGGCCCACGAGGGCGACGAGTATCGAGGCGAGGCCGACGTAGGTGCCGACGGCGGGGTCGAAGCGCAGCGTGGTGTCGCCGAGGGTGAAGCCGGGGCGGAAGACCAGGCCGCGCAGCAGTGTCGTCAGCAGGACCAGCGCCCCCAGTGGGATCGCCAGCACGAGCGCTACGAGCGCCCCGTACGTGGGGCGCCCCGGCCGCGCCCGGACCGCCGTGCCGAGCACCGCGACGAGGGCCAGGACGAACAGGGCGACCAGCTCGAGCCACGGGTGGCCGAGAGGGTCCCAGCCGCGCCCCGCCTGCACCGTGACCCGGAACGCCGACACGCCGTCGGGGCCGCCGTCCATCGTCTCCCGGTCGCCGAACGTCCCGCTCTGAAACCAGTCCAGGAAGAGCGTCGCGAGCAGTCCGAGCAACCCGAGGAAGACGAGCAGCTCGCCGCGCCGCAGGGGTCCGACGCGCATCAGGCCGCCCCGCCCGTTCGCGGGGCCGCAGGGGTCCCGGCCTGGAGGCGCGCGGCCTCGACGGTGTTGGCGAGCAGCGCAGCGATGGTCATGGGGCCGACGCCTCCGGGGACGGGGGTGATGGCCGCGGCGTGTGCCGCGACCTCGTCGTGGGCGACGTCGCCCACGAGCGCGGAGGAGCCGTCGGTCGGCGCCGGGTCCCTCCGGTTGATGCCGACGTCGATCACGGTCGCGCCCGGCTTGATCCACGAGCCGCGCACCATCTCGGGGCGGCCCGCGGCAGCGACGACGACATCGGCGCGGCGGCAGACCTCGTCGAGGCCGACGGTCTTGGAGTGCGCGATGACCACGGTCGCGTCGGCCTGCACGAGCAGCTGGGCCATGGGCTTGCCGAAGAGGTTGGAGCGGCCGATGACGACCGCCTCGGCGCCCTCCAGCTCGGTGCCCACGTGCTCCAGCAGCCGCATGACGCCCGACGGCGTGCAGGGCCGCAGGCCGGGCAGGCCGAGCGCCAGCCGGCCCGCCGAGGCGATCGTCAGACCGTCGACGTCCTTCTGCGGGGCGATGACGTTCGTCAGCTCCACCCCGTCGAGGTGGGCGGGCACGGGGAGTTGGCAGAGGATGCCGTCGACCGCCTCGTCGGCGTTGAGCTCCCGCAGCAGGGCGAGCACCTCGTCGCGCGACGCGTCGGCGTCGAGGCGGTGGTCGAAGCCGCGGATGCCGACCTCGGCACAGGCCCGCTGCTTCGCGCCGACGTAGACGGCGCTGGCCGCGTCCTCGCCGACCAGCACCGTCGCCAGGCCGGGTGGGCGACCGTGCTCGGCGGCGAAGGCGGCCACGTCGACGGAGAGCGCGCGGCGGAGCTCCGCCGCGGCCTGCGTGCCATCGATGCGCCGCGCCGCCACGCCGGGCAGGCTAGCTCGTGAACGCCCGTCGCCGGGTCGCGCGAGCGTCGGAGGTGCGGCAGCGGTCGCTCAGGTGATCGGCTCGAGCCGCGCGAAGCCCGCGATGAGGCGCTTCTCGCCGTGGCCGTCGAACCGCACCACGACCACGTCGCCGTCCATCCGCACGACCTCGCCGGCGTCGAACTTCACGTGGCGCACCCGCTGGCCGGGGCGCCAGTTCACCGCGGGCGGCGCGTCGTCGTCGCCGCCGGCCAGGGCGCTGCCGCGCTTGAGGCCGAGCGCGGCGAGGTTCGCCGCGCCGCCGCCGGAGCCGCCCGCCCCGCCGCCGGGCCCGCGGCCGACGCGGCCGATGGAGCTGAAGTCGCGACGCCCGCGCGTCGGCATCCCGCCGCCGGGCTGGCCCGACAGCGCGTCGGGCGACGTCTCGTCGAGCGCGTCGAGCGGCAGCTCTCGCAGGAACCGGCTGGGCACCTGCGACTGCGGCGGCCCGTAGAGCGCGCGGCGCCGCGCCCACGTCAGGGACAGGTGCCGGCGGGCGCGGGTGATGCCGACGTAGGCCAGGCGGCGCTCCTCCTCGAGCTCGCCCGAGTCGATCGCCCGGGAGTGCGGGAAGACGCCGTCCTCGCAACCGACGAGGAAGACCGCGTCGTACTCCAGGCCCTTCGCGTTGTGGAGCGTCATCAGCGTGACCTGGCCGTCCGGGTTGTCCGCCTTGCGGTCCGCGTCCGAGAGCAGCGCCGCCCCCTGCAGGAACCGGTCGAGCACGTGCTGGGCGTCGCCCTCGGCGGGTGCCTCCTCGTCGAACTCGTCGGCGAAGGCGTGGAGCTGGTCGAGGTTCTCCAGGCGCCCCTCGTCCTGCGGGTCCGTCGAGGCCTCGAGCTCGGCGCGGTAGCCCGTCACGCGCAGGACGTCCTCCACGAGGTCGGCGACCCGCAGGTCGCCGCCGTCGGCCGCGGCGCCCTCGGGGTGGCCGCCCGCGAGCGTCTCGTGCAGCTCCGCGACCTGCTCGGCGAACGTCGAGACGGCCTTGCAGGCGGCGGTCTTCAGGCCGGCCGCCGCCGGGTCCTTGATGACGTCGAGCGGCGTGGTGCCGGTGGCCGCGGCGTGGCTCAGGATCCGGCCGACGGTCGTGTCGCCGATCCCGCGCCGGGGGCGGTTGACGACGCGGGCGAAGGCGACGGTGTTGGCGGGGTTGTGGAGCCACTGGAGGTAGGACAGGGCGTCCTTGACCTCGGCGCGGTCGAAGAACCGCACGCCGCCGACCACCTGGTACTCCAGCTCGGCCTGCGTCAGCGCGGTCTCGATGCCGCGGGAGAGCGCGTTCGTGCGGTAGAGGACGGCCATCTGGCTGAGGGGGACGCCCTCCCCCGCGAGCCGCTCGACCTCGCCGACGACCCAGCGGGCCTCGGCGTGGTCGTCGGGGAGCGCGCGGACGCGGACCTCGTCGCCCGTCCCCAGGTCGGTGAAGAGGTGCTTCGGCCGCTGATTCGTGTTGTTGGCGATCAGGCCGTTGGCGGCGTCCAGGATGTGCTGCGTCGAGCGGTAGTTCTGCTCGAGCTTGATGACCTCGGCGTCGGGGAAGTCGTCCTCGAAGTCCAGGATGTTGCGGATGTCGGCGGACCGGAAGCCGTAGATGGACTGGGCGTCGTCGCCGACGACCATGAGGTTGCGGTGTCCGGGCTCCTCGCCCGCCAGCGGCGCGGTGAGCGCGTCCTGGCCCAGCGGCAGGCGCCCCTCGCCCGAGACCGCGTCGACGGCGCCTCCCGTGGCGTCGCGACCGCCGCCGCCCGACGGCCCGGCCTGGTGCATCGGGTCGTCCATGCAGAGCAGCTGCAGGAACCGGTACTGCGCCGGGTTCGTGTCCTGGTACTCGTCGACGAGCACGTGCTTGAAGGCGTTGCGGTAGCGCGCCCGGACGTCGGGATAGCGCTCGAAGAGGTCGACCGTGCGCCCCATGAGGTCGTCGAAGTCCATCGCGTTGTTCGCGACGAGCTGCTTCTGGTAGCCGGCGTACGCGTCGGCGACCGTGCGGTCGTACTGCCCCGCGGCGAGCTGCTGGGCCTGCTCCACGCTGCGCAGGCGGTTCTTGTGGTCCGAGATCTGGTTGCGCACGCCGTTGGGCGTGAACCGCTTCGTGTCGGCGCCGTCGGCCTCGAGCACCCGCTTGACGAGCCGCTTCGAGTCGTCGGAGTCGTAGATCGTGAACTGGCGGGTGTAGCCGAGTTTCTCCGCCTCGACGCGCAGGATGCGGGCGCAGGCGGAGTGGAAGGTCGCGACCCACAGGCCCTTCGTGGAACGGCCGAGGAGGTCGCCGACGCGGTGGCGCAGCTCCGCCGCGGCCTTGTTCGTGAACGTGACGGCGAGGATCTCGCCGAGCCCCGCCTGGCCCGTCCGCACGAGGTAGGCGACCCGGTGCGTCAGGACCCGCGTCTTGCCCGACCCCGCGCCGGCGATCACGAGCAGGGGGCCGCCGGGGTGCTCGACGGCGCGGCGCTGCGGATCGTTGAGCCCCTCGAGCAGTTCGGCGGCGTAGGCGTCCACGGAGGTCACCCACCGAGGATAGGAGGCCCGTCGGCCGACCCGCGACACGCCGGGCCGCGCGCCGCCGACCCGGGGCCGCGAGGACCCGCGCCCCCGCCGCCGCTGGGCCGTCGTGGCCCGGCGGCGCCGGTCCCCGCGCCGGTCCGGCCGGTACGGTGCCGCCATGCCCGTCCGCGGCCGCACGTCCATCCCGGCCGAGGCCCGGCGCCACGCGGCCGAGGTCGTCGCCGGCGCCCGTCGCGTGCGGATCGACCGGGAGGCGCTCGACGCGATGGACGCGGCGCCGGCGCTCGAGACGCCGACGCCCGACCCCGTGCGCCACTTCCACGACGGGGACCGCGCCGACGTCGCCGACTACGTCCTGGCCCTCAACGCGATCAACTTCGGCTCGGGCTGGTTCCCGACGCTCCACAAGCGACGGGACTCGAGCGGCTACTGGACGGTGGCCTGGGCGCTGGCCGACCGCTTCCGCGACCGCGGGCCGTGGACGGCCGCCCAGCTGCGGACCCTGACCGCCGCCGAGGTCGGCGAGACGCTCGGCCAGCCGACCGGGCACCACCTGATGGCCCTCTACGCCGAGGCGCTGCGCTCCCTGGGCGGCTGGCTCGGCCGGCGGCGCGCGATCGACGTCGTCGAGGCGCTCGGCGGCTCCGCGGAGCGGCTCTCCGCCGAGGTCGTCGACGGGATGCCGTTCTACCGCGACCACGGCCTGTGGAAGCGCGCGCAGATCCTCGCGGCCGACCTCGAGACGTTCGGCCTCGCCGAGCCGGCGGGCCTCGACGATCTGACGATGTTCGCCGACAACCTCGTCCCCCACGTGCTGCGCCACGCCGGCGTGCTGGTCTACGACGACGAGCTCGCCCGCACCATCGACGCCGGTGAGCTGCTGCCCCTCGGCGGCGTGGAGCACGAGATCCGCTGCAGCGCCCTGCACGCCGTCGAGCTGCTGGCCGGGCGGACCGGCGTGGCGCCGCGGCACCTCGACGCGTGGCTGTGGCACGCGGGTCAGCGGCCCGAGGTCAAGGCCCACCCGCGCCACCGCACGCGCACCGTCTTCTACTGAGCGGTCCGAGCGGGCCGGCCGGCCCCGTGGCCGGCCGCCTCAGCGCGGCTGGAAGAACGGCAGGCTCGCGTAGCGCTCGCCGCCGTCGGGCAGGATCACCGCGATCCGCTTGCCCTGCGACTCGGGCCGCTTCGCCACCTCGATCGCCGCGTGCATCGCCGCGCCGCAGGACAGGCCCGCGAGCACGCCGCAGCGCCGGGCGAGCGCCCAGGCCGTGTCGATCGCGTCGTCGTCGGAGACCGGCACGATCTCGTCGACTACGCGGCGGTCGAGCACCGGGGGCACGAAGCCCGCGCCGATGCCCTGGATGCGGTGCGGCCCCGGGGTGTTGCCCGAGAGGACCGCGGAGGACGCCGGCTCGACGCCCACGACGAGCGTGGAGTCGTCGTGCGTCTTCAGGACGTGGCCGACCCCGGAGATCGTGCCCCCCGTGCCGATGCCGGCGACGAGGATGTCGATCCTGCGGTCGAGCTGCTCGAGGAGCTCGGGGCCCGTGGTCTTGCGGTGCGCGGCCGGGTTCGCGGGGTTCGCGAACTGGTCGGGCATCCAGACGTCGTCGCTCTCGGCGAGCTGCCGGGCCGTCGCGACCGCCTCGGTCATCCCGCCCATCGACTCGACGACCTCGACGCGGGCGCCGAAGAGCCGCAGCAGCGTCTCGCGCTCGCGGCTCATGCCCTGGGGCAGCGCGATCACGAGCTCGTAGCCGCGCGCGGCGGCGACGAACGCCAGGCCGATGCCCGTGTTGCCGCTCGTGGCCTCGACGATCGTCGTGCGGCCCGGGGCGATGCGCCCCTCCTTCTCCGCCGTCAGGACCATCGCCAGGGCGATCCGGTCCTTGATCGACCCGCCCGGGTTGTAGGACTCAAGCTTGCCGTAGAGCTCGACGCCCGAGCCCTCCGGCTCGAGCTGCGCGAGGCGGACGACCGGCGTCTTGCCGATGAGGCCCGTGATGTCGGTGAGGACGTCGCCCATGTCAGATCCAGTACATCGTCTGGCCCTGTTCCCGGGCCTCGCGATCGATGACGTCCTGGATCGTCGTGCTCGCCAGGACCTGGCGGGCCGCCGCGGCGACCTCGGCGAAGACGCCCGTGGCGTCCTGCCCGAGCGGGCCGTCGAGCATCTCGACGACCTCGAGCACGGTGATCTCGCGGGCGTCACGCGTGAGGACGTACCCGCCGTGGACACCGCGCTGCGACCGCAGCAGGCCGGCGCGGCGGAGCGTCGCGAAGAGCTGCTCGAGGAACTGGCCCGGGATCTCGCGGCGCCGCGCCAGCTCGGCCACGGGGACCGGCGTCGTGACGCCGCCCGCCCGACCGAGCTCGGTGAGCGCCTGCACGGCGTACGGGGACTTGGCGGTGATGGACAGCATGGAGGCGAAGAACCCGCAGGACCGGAGGACGACGGGGCGGCATCGCCCGTACCCTCAGGATCCTATGGCAGGCGTCGGACCACGCGCCCCGCGGCGTGCCGACGCCCCCGCGGGCCCTCCCGCCCCGGCCGGGCGCGGTACCGCGGGCGCTCCCACCCCGGCCGGCCGCGGTACCGCGCCCGCCGTGCGCGCGCTGCGGTTCGTCCCGCCCCTCGCGCTCATGGGCCTGATCTGGTTCCTCAGCTCGCGGTCGCACATCGGCACCGACCTGGGCTGGATCGACACCGTGCTGCGCAAGGGCGCGCACATGACGGAGTACGCCCTGCTCGCGCTGCTCTGGACGTGGGCGCTCGTGCGGCGCCCCCTGCCTCCCCCGCACGCCGACGCGGTCCCGGGCCGTCGCGCGGTGGTGGTCGCCGCGGCGATCGCCCTGACGTGGGCGGCGGTCGACGAACGGCACCAGACGACGGTCCCGGGGCGCTATGGCACCCCATGGGACGTCGCGATCGACGCGGCGGGCGTCGGGGTCGCGGTGCTGCTGTGGCGGGCCTGGACGCTGCGGCGGCAGCGACCAGGCGGGCCCGCGACCTAGAGCCAGCCGCGCTCGACGGCGATGAGGACCGCCTGGGCGCGGTCGACGGCGCCGAGCTTGCCGTAGATGTTGTGCAGGTGGGTGCGGACCGTGCTCGTCGACAGGCCGAGCTCGGAGGCGATCTGCTTGTAGACGCGGCCCGCGGCGAGGCGACGCAGGACCTCCATCTCGCGCCCCGACAGCGGGCACGGGGCGGAGCTGCGCGAGCGGCGGGTGGCCGGGATCGCCTGGTCGTAGAGCAGCGCGCGGAGCTGGGCGGCGTCGACGCCCATGGAACGCGCGACGCGCATGAGGACCTGCGGCGAGACCTCGTCGCCGTGGCCGTGGTGCGCGATCAGGTCGGCGAGGCGCAGCGTGGCGACGTCGCGGTCGACGTCGTCGGCGTGGTGGCGCTCGACGAGGCGCGCCAGCTCGCGCGGCAGGCCCCAGCGGCGCACGAGGACGCCGCCGACGAGGGCGTGGTCGACGCCGAGCTCGCGGCGCTCGGCCACGATCCGCTCCTCCGGGGTCGCGTCGCGCGGGAGGACCTTCTCGGGGTAGCCGGCGTGCGCGTGCAGGAGCACGAGCTTGCCGACGTCGTGCAGCAGGGCGGCGGAGCAGAGCGTCTCGACGTCGACGTCGTCGAGGATCGCGGCGATGCGGTGGATCGCGGCCTGGACGGCGGCGACGTGCCGGCGGTGCGCGTCGGCCTCGCGGCCCCAGGAGCCGGCGCGGTCGAAGAAGTCGACGGTCCGCGTGCGCTCGGCGAGCACCCGCAGCGACGGCGGGGTGACGACCTCGATGGCGGCGGAGATCGAGGCGATCCGGCCCGACGACGTCGTGTCGAGGCGGTTGGCGACCCGCAGGACGCCGAGGCCGAGCCCGAGGTCGGACTCCAGCGCCGCGATGATCGCGGACGGGTCGACGGGGTCGGCGTCGAGCGCGGCGACGAGCCGCGTCTGCGACTCCGCGAGGGCTGGGAACCCCTCGAGGGCCTCGAACGCCGCCGTCAGGCGACGGCCGTGCTGCTCGTTCGGCCGGGTCGGGATCGCCGACGAGGTGGTACGCGCACCGGACGCCGCAGGGGCGCCGGACGTGGGCGGGAAGATCGGGGCGGCGGAGTGGTTCACGAGCGACGGCGAGGGTGAGTTTTAGGGCCTCTCTGGACGTATCGGCAGGGAGACCGTCGAACTTGAGTCCGTATGTCCTACGGATTTCGAAACCGTGGGCACTCCGTGTGCTAAAGGGGCGGATCCCCCCGAAGCGGGCGGTCCCCCCGGTCGGCGGGGCGCGCCGCAGGGGCGGCCACGGCGAGACCGGCGGACCGCAGGGCGGCGGCTGCCGCGCCGGGGGAGGCGTCGGCCGCCGCTCAGCCCTCGAGTGCGAGGTCGACGCGGCGCAGCGTCTCCTCGCGGCCGAGTGCGGCGGCGGACTCGAAGACGCCCGGCGAGATCGCCCGGCCCGCGAGCGCGACCCGCAGCGGCTGGAAGACGTCCTTCGCCTTCACCCCGCGCTCGCCGACCAGGGCGCGCAGGGCGGCGTCGACGTGCTCCGTGTCGAAGGGGTCGACACCCGCGAGCGTCTCGCGGACGGCCGCGAGGTGCTCGCGGTGCGGCTCGTCGAGCCACTTCTCCCGCGCCTGCAGGTCGTCGGCGGGGCCCGTGAAGAGGAACCCGGCCAGCGGCCAGAACTCGTCGACGGTCGTGATCTTCTCCTGCGAGATCTCGACGGCCGTGCGCAGCAGGTCCTCCTTGCCGGCCACCATGTGGCCGTGGCCCGCCTCGATGAGGTGGCCCTGCACCGCGGCGACGAGCGCGTCGAGGCCCTGAGCGCGGAGGTAGCGGCCGTTGAGCCAGCGCAGCTTCTGCTCGTCGAACCGCGCCGGGTTCTTCGAGACGCGAGCGATGTCGAAGCGCTTGACGAGCTCGTCGCGCGGGATCTCCGTCTCGTCGTCGACGTCGCCCCAGCCCAGGAGCGCGAGGTAGTTCACGACGGCGTCGGGCAGGTACCCGGCGTCGCGCAGCTCCTGGACGGAGGCGGCGCCGTGGCGCTTCGAGAGCTTCTTGCCGTCGGGGCCGTGGAGCAGCGGCAGGTGCGCGTAGAGCGGCGCCTCGGCGCCCATCGCCTGCAGGACGAGCAGCTGCTTCGGGGTGTTGCTCAGGTGGTCCTCGCCGCGGACGACGTGCGTGATGCCGGCGTCGAGGTCGTCGATGGCGACCGCGAGGTTGTAGAGCGGGCTGCCGTCGGCGCGGGCGACGACCGGGTCGTCGAGGTGGACGTTCTTGAAGGTCGTGTCGCCGCGGACGAGGTCGCGGACGACCGTCTCGCCCTCGGGCACCCGCAGCCGGACCGCGCCGACGCCGCGGGCCGCGTCCTCGGCGGACACGCGCGTGGGGTGGTCCCCGCCGCGGAACCCGCGGTCCGCGCCGTGCTCGGCCTTGAAGGCCTTCACGTCCTCGGCCGTCGCGGTCGAGCGGTACGCCTTGTCCTCGTCCAGCAGCGTCTGCACGACGGCGCGGTGGCGCTCCTCGTGCGTCGTCTGCAGGACGGGCTCGCCGTCCCAGTCCAGGCCGAGCCAGCGCAGGGCGTCGAGGATCTGCTCGATGTTCTCCGGCGTGGACCGCTCGCGGTCGGTGTCCTCGATGCGGAGCAGGAACTCGCCGCCCGAGCCGCGGGCCATGAGCCAGTTGTAGAGCGCCGCGCGGGCTCCCCCGACGTGCAGGAGACCGGTCGGCGAGGGAGCGAAGCGGACGCGCATGACGGCCAAGGCTAGGGCAGGCCCGGCGCGCACGCCGGGCCGCCACGGCCCGGCCCGCGCTACACCAGCGCGGGGACGGGCTGCGCGCCGTCGGTCGCCACGGCCGGGACGGCGGCCGCCGGGGCGGCGCCGGCGCTCAGCGCGCCCTCGCCGAAGAGTCGCTCGAGCTCCATCGTCAGCGTCGGGCTCGGCGTCACGCGGAAGCCCTCCCCCAGCCGCAGCGTGCGCGGCCCCGAGGAGGTGCCGATCGTCAGCACGATGGCCGCCTCGCCCTCGTGGTCGCGGAGCAGGTGCTTCAGCCGGCCGAGGGCCGACTCGCGGATCGCGGAGCCGTCCACCCGCACGTAGAGCTCGGTCGGCGCCGCGGCGGCGACGCGCTCGGCCCGGCGGGCGTCCGCGGCGCCGGAGGCGGCCTCGATCTCCTTCGCGGAGGGCTCGAAGACCTTGGCCGAGCTCACGAGCAGCGCGGCCCGCTCGTCGTCCTTCAGGTCCAGCCGGCCGCGCAGGAGCACGACGCTGTCGGGCTGCAGGATCGGCTCGAGCTCGGGGACGCCCTTCGGGAAGACGACGAGGTCGATCGAGCTCTCCGTGTCCTCCAGGATCCCGCGCAGCATGACGTCGCCCTTGCGGGTGTTGATGCGCCGCATGTCGGCGACCATCCCGCCGACCTGGACCCACGAGTCGTGCGGGCGGCCGCGGAGGTCGGCCAGGCCGCACTCCGTCTTCTTCGCCAGGGCGTCGCGGACGTCCTTGAGCGGGTGGGCGGAGAGGAAGAGGCCGATGGTCTCCTTCTCCATCGCGAGCAGCTCGCGCTGGTCGAACTCGGCCGTCGGGATCGGCGGGTGCGTCGACGCCTTCGACCCCGAGCCGGCGCCCGCGCCGTCGTCCAGGCCGTCGCCGAAGTCGAAGATCGAGCCCTGGCCGGCCGCCGCGTCCTGCTGGACCTTCTTGCCGACCTGCTGGGCGTCCTCGACGACGGCGAGCATGCCCTGGCGGGTCGCGCCCGTCGACATGAACGCGCCGCAGCGGATCAGGGAGTCGAGCGCCTTGCCGTTGACGCACTTGAAGTCGACGCGCTCGCAGAAGTCCCACAGCGAGGTGAAGGGGCCCTCGTCGCGGGCCTCCTTGATCGCCTCGACCGCGGAGTGGCCGACGCCCTTGACGGCGTCGAGGCCGAACCGGATCGCCCCGTCGTGCACCGTGAACTCGTGGTCGGACTCGTTCACGTCCGGGGGGAGCACCGGGATGCCCATCTCCTCGCACGTGTTGAGGAAGAACGGGACCTTGTCCTTCGTCGACATGACGGAGGAGAGCAGCGCCGCCATGTACTCGGCGGGGTAGTTGGCCTTGAGCCAGGCCGTGCGGTAGGAGACGAGGCCGTAGCAGGCGGCGTGCGACTTGTTGAAGGAGTAGTTGGCCGCGTTGAGGTTCGTCTGCCAGAGCCAGTCGACGACCTGGGCGTTCGTACCCGATTGGAGGCAGCCCTCGCGGAAGGCCGGCTCGAGCTCGGCCATCTTGTCGAGCTTCTTCTTGCCGATCGCCTTGCGGAGGTCGTCCGCCTGACCCGGGGTGAACCCGGCCAGGTCGCGCGCGATGCGCATGGACTGCTCCTGGTACAGGATCACGCCCTTGGTCGGACCGATGATCGGCTGCAGCCGCGGGTCCGGGATCGAGATCGTGTTGGGGTCGTGCTTGCCCGCCGCGTACGTCGGGATCTGGTCCATGGCGCCCGGGCGGTACAGGGCCACGAGGGCGATGAGGTCGTCGAACTCGGTCGGGTTGACCTGGCGCATCGCCTTGCGCATGCCCTCCGACTCGAACTGGAAGACGCCGACGGAGTCGCCGCGGGCGAGCATCTCGTAGGTCTTCGGGTCGTCGAGCGGGATGTCGGCGATGTCGATCTTCTCGCCGGAGGAGCCGGCGATGATCTTCAGGGCGTCCTGGATGACGTCCAGGTTCCTGAGGCCCAGGAAGTCCATCTTGAGCAGGCCGAGCTCCTCGACCGGGCCCATCGGGAACTGGGTGACGCGCTTGAAGATCTTGTCGCCGCGCTCGTCGACCGTGCGGGAGTCCGCGATCTGGATCGGGACGACGGAGGAGAGGTCGCGGTCCGAGATCACGACCGCGGCTGCGTGGATGCCGGCGTTGCGGACGGTGCCCTCGAGGCCCATCGCGACGTCGAGCACCTGCTTGGCGACGGGGTCGGAGTCGTAGGCGGCGCGCAGCTCGGTGCCCTCGGCGAGGCACTTCTCGAGCGGCGGGGTCTTGCCCATGATCGGGTCGGGGATGAGCTTCGCCAGGCGGTCGCCCGTGGCGTAGTCGAAGCCCTGCACGCGCGCGGAGTCCTTCGTCGCGTTGCGCGGCAGCATCCGGCCGAACGTGACGATCTGCGCGACGCGCTCCTTGCCGTACTTGTCCGTCACGTACTTCATGACCTCTTCCCGGCCACGAACGGAGAAGTCGATGTCGATATCCGGCATCGACACGCGGTCCGGGTTGAGGAAGCGCTCGAACAGCAGGTCGTAGTGCAGCGGGTCGAGGTCGGTGATCCCCAGGACGTAGGAGATGATCGAGCCCGCCGCCGAGCCACGGCCCGGGCCGACGGAGATGTCGTGGTCCTTCGACCACTTGACGAAGTCGTGGACGATCAGGAAGTAGGCGTCGTAGCCCATCTTGTTGATGACGCCGAGCTCCATGTCGGCGCGCTCGCGGGCGGCCGCGGGGATCGGGTCGCCGTAGCGGGCCTTCAGGCCCTGGTCCACGAGGTCGTGGAGGTACGCCTGCTCGTCCTGGCCCTCCGGGAGGAACCGCGGGAGCAGCGAGCCCTCGTTCAGCGGGATGTGGACGTCGCAGCGCTCGGCGATCTCGAGCGTCGTGGGCAGCGCGTCGGGCCACTCCGCGAACTGGGCGGCCATCTCCTCCGTGCTCTTGACGTAGAACTCGTTCGTCGAGAACGACATCTTCGGGTTCGCCAGCGTCGACTGCGTCTGCACGCAGAGGAGCGCCTCGTGCGTGTCGTAGTCGTGCTTGTGCAGGTAGTGCACGTCCGTCGTGCCGACGAGCGGGCGGCCCGTCTCGCGGGCGATGCGGACGATGCCCTCGTTGCACTTGTCCTGGAGGTCGATCCCGTTCTTCTGGACCTCGAAGTACACGTTGTCGCGGCCGACGACGTTGAAGAGGTCGTCCGCGTGCTGGCGGGCGCCGTCGACGTCGTCGTTGGCCAGCGTCGTGCACATCTTGGACGCCAGGCAGCCCGTGAGGACGATCAGCCCGGAGCCCATCTCCTCCATCTGCTTGAGGTCGACGCAGGGCTTGCCGCGACGGTAGCCGTCCGTGAAGCCCAGGGAGGAGAGCCGCATGAGGTTGCGGTAGCCCTCCGTGGACTGCGCGATCACCGTGAGGTGGTTCGGCTTCGCCTTCTCCTTCGACGCGTGGTCGTCGACGAGGTAGAGCTCGCACCCGATGACGGGCTTGATGCCCTCCTTCTTGGCGGCCTTGTAGAGCTCGACGGCGCCGTTCATGACGCCGTGGTCCGTCAGTCCGATGGCCGGCTGATCCAGCTCCGCCGCCCGCTTGACGAGCTTGCCGATGTTCGGCTGGCCGTCGAGCAGGGAGTACTCGGAGTGGACGTGCAGGTGGACGCAGGAACCGGAACTCACCCGAGGGAGAGTAGGTGGCGGACCGGACGGCGTGGCCCCCCTCGCGGACCCCGCCGGAGCCCTCCCGGGAACCCCCTGGAAATCGTGCCCGAGCGTCGCCCGCGCCGCTGCCCGGCCGCGCGGGCGGGTCAGCCGCCGAGCGCCGCGAGCGCGTCCTCGTGGCCGGCGAGAACCCGGACCGGGCCCGTCGCCGGGACGTGGAGGAAGCGGTCCAGCCGGGCGAGGAACGCGCGGTCGTGGGAGACGGCCACGACCGTGCCCTCGAAGCCGTCCAGGGCCGTCTCCAGCGCCTCGCAGCTCTCCACGTCGAGGTTGTCCGTCGGCTCGTCCAGCAGGAGCAGGTTGTGCCCCGCCAGCTCGAGCAGCAGGATCTCGAGCCGCGCCTTCTGCCCGCCCGACAGCGTGCTCGCCGGCCGCCGCGCCGCGTCCACGAGCCCGTAGCGCGCGAGCGCCCGCATCGCCGGCTCCGTCGCGCCGTTCGTGGCCTCCAGGGCGATGTCGAACACGCCGCCGTCGGCCAGCTCGTCGCGGTCGTTGTGCTGGGTAAACAGCCCCGCGTCGACGCGGGGACCGTGCTCCACGGTGCCCTCGTGCTCCAGCTCGCGCCCGGCCATGAGCCGCAGCAGGTGCGACTTGCCCGAGCCGTTGGGGCCGATGATCCCGACGCGCTCGCCAAAGTGCACCTCGTCGGTGACCGCGGGCAGGATCCCGTCGATCGCGACGCCGCGCAGCCGCAGCACGCGCCGGGCGCTGTCGCCGCCACGCAGGCGCATCGTCGGCGCGTGGTCCTGCACGGGCGGCGGGGGCGGCCCGCCGTCGACCCAGCGCCGCCAGCGGGACTCCATCGCGTCGGCCTTGCGCGACCAGGAGTCGGCGTAGCGGGCGCGCTCCTTGAACACGCGGACGAGTTCGCGCAGGCGCTTCTCCTCCTCGTGCCAGCGCTCGAGCCGGTCACCGAGGAGCTGCTGCCGCCGGTCCCGGGCCTCGGCGTAGGTCGCGTAGGAGGCGCCGTGCACCCAGCACCCGCGCCCCTCGACGGTCAGCACGTGCGTCGTGCAGGCCGAGAGCAGCGCCCGGTCGTGGCTGATCAGGACGACGGTCTTGTCCGTCCCCCGGATCGCCCGCTCGAGCTCGCGCTTGGCGGGGATGTCGAGGAAGTTGTCGGGCTCGTCGAGCAGCAGCACGTCGGCGTCGCCACGGAACAGCACGTCGAGGACGAGCCCCTTGCGCTCGCCGCCGCTGAGGCTCGCGCAGGGACGCGGGCCGACCTCGTCCAGGCCGCCTCCGACGATCCGCCGGCACGCGGCGTCCCACTCCGCCTCGAGCGCGTAGCCGCCGAGCTCGGACCAGTCGCCGATCGCCTCGCCGAGCGCCACCCCGGCCTGCTCCGGCGGGGCGCCCCCGGCCAGGGCGCGCTCCGCCTCGAGCATCCGCACCCCCGGGGCCTGCAGCGCCTCGGGCGCGATCGAGAGCAGGAGCTCGCGCACCGTCCGCTCCGGGTCGCCCTCCCCCACGTCCTGCGCCATCCGCGCGACCCGCCCGCCGACGGTGGCGGCGCCCTCCTCCGCGGGGAGCTCGCCGACGAGGACGCGCAGGAGCGTGCTCTTGCCCACGCCGTTGGCGCCGACGACGCCGACCTTCTGGCGCGCCGCGATCGAGAAGCTCAGCTCCTCGAACAGCAGGTCGCCGCCGGGGTGGGCGTAGGCCAGCCCGGAGACGCTGACGTGGCTCATCGCGGGGACTCCATCGGGCCAGTGTGTCGGTCCGGACCACGACCTGCGTACGGGTGCCCCCCCCCGGGACCCGGCCCCGGGGTTCGAATCCTCCGTCCGGGGACCGCGGTCGAGCGCCCCGGGGGAGCTCCGCCGCGGTCGACGGCCCACCGGTCGGCGTCCCGGGGCCCGGACGCGGCGCGTCAGTCCGCGTCGGGCGGTGGCGCCTGGGCGCGCAGGCGCTCCGCGGCGTCCTCGAGTCCGCGGATGACCTCGTCGGCCGCGTCGAGCCGGCCGCCGGCGAGCAGCTCGCGGGCGCCGCGGGCCAGCTCGCCCATGCGCACGGACGGATCGGTGGCCGGCCGCGTCGGCCGGGGCGCGTCCGAGCCCGGGGACGCGCTGTCGAAGGACGCCCGCGCCCCGCCGCCGGAACCGACGCTCGGGTCGCCCGCGGACGGGCGGTCCGCCGACCGTGCGTCGGCCGCACGGGCGTCGCGGGCCGCGGCCTCGGCCAGCGGCCGCAGGGCGTCGAGCTCGTCGCGCAGCGCCCGCAGGCCGGCGCGGATGGTCGCGGCGACCTCGTCGCGGCCACAGTCCTGCTCGGCGCGTCGCTCGGCCTCCTGTGCCGCGCGCGCCTCGAGCAGCGCGGTGCGGGCGGCGGCGACCTCGGCCAGCGCCTCGGCCGAGGCCGCGCGGGACTCGGCGCGCTCGCGGCGCAGCACCTCCTCGCGCAGGCGCAGCTCGAGCTCGGCGGCGCGCGCCAGCGGTCCGGCGCCCGGGGCGCCGGGCGCGTGGGCGTCGGGCGTCACGGCCGGAGGATCAGGCGCCGCCCGTGCCGCCGCGACGGCGAGCGACGGAGAACGCGCCGCCACCGGCCGCAGCCAGCAGCAGCACGACCGCGCCCTTCCTCGCCTTGGAGCGCAGGCCCAGCTTGCGCGCCACGTACCACTTGGCGCCCTTCCAGCCCACCCACCCGATCAGGGTGTAGAAGCCGCGCTCCGAGCCCCTCATGCCTGCTTCTCCTCGGTGCCGGTGCCCGTGTCGAGCATGCCGTTGGCCAGCTGCCACGCCAGCCGCGACTGCAGCGACCACAGCTCGATGAAGCCCGGGGAGGCGTCCTGCGCGAACAGGCCGCCCGAGTGCGAGAAGGACGCGAGCTGCGCGTCGTAGACGGCGTTGGGCGACTCGCGCGTGACGACCCGCGCGGAGCCCTTGTAGAGCTTCATGCCGATCGTGCCCGTCACGCGGGTGTTGACGTGCTCGATGTAGGCCTGGATGTCGGTGCGCAGCGGCTCCCACCAGAGGCCGGCGTACACGAGGTAGGCCCACTTCTGGTCCAGCCCCGGCTTGAACTGGTTCTGGTGGATCGTGCCGACGAGCCGCTCGAGCTCCTTGTGCGCCGGCAGGATGACCGCGGCGGCGGGGATCTCGTAGATGTCGCGGACCTTCAGGCCCACGATGCGGTCCTCGATGTGGTCGAGGATGCCGACGCCGTGCTTGCAACCCAGGCGGGCGGCCTCCTCGAGGAGCGGCACGATCTCCATCCGCTCGCCGTTCAGGGCGACGGGGACGCCGGCCTCGAACGTGATCGCGACGGTCTCGGCCTCGTCCGGGGCCTCCTCCGGGCGGGTGACGAGCTGGAACACGTCGTCCTCGGGCGCGTGGCCGAGGTCCTCGATCCAGCGACCCTCGGAGGAGCGGCCCCAGAGGTTGTCGTCGATGGAGTACGGGGCCGGCGCGCCGTCGGGCGTGTTCTTGATCGGGATGTTGTGCTCGCGGGCGTACGCGATCTCCTCGTCGCGACCCATCGCCCAGGAGCGGACGGGCGCGATGACCTTCAGCTCGGGCGCGAGCGTGGCGATCGTCGCCTCGATGCGGACCTGGTCGTTGCCCTTGCCGGTGCAGCCGTGGGCGATCGTGTCGCAGCCGTGCTCGCGCGCGTACTGGCAGGCGAGCTTGGCGATGAGCGGGCGGCCGAGGGACGTGAAGGCCGGGTAGCCGTCGCCGTAGTTGACGTTCGCCTTGATCGCCGGGATCAGGTACTCGTTGGCGAACTCGTCGCGGGCGTCGTGGACGATCGCCTCGACGGCGCCGAGCAGGCGGGCCTTGCCCGTGACCTCGTCGTAGTCCTCGCCGGGCTGCCCGAGCTCGACCGTCAGCGCCACGACCTCGGCCTGGTACTCGTCCTGGATCCACTTGAGCATGACGCTCGTGTCGAGACCGCCCGAGTACAGCAGGAGGACCTTGCGGACCTCGTCCTTGTCGGCCAGGTACGAGGCGACCCGGGTGCGGCCCGGGTCGGCCACGCGTCGGACCTGCGTGTGCTCGGCGGAGGGGTCGGACGCGGAGGGCTGGTCGGTCATACGCGCCGAAGCGTACCGGCGGCACGGCCGCCCGGGACTCCGGGGCTCTGGGCCCCTCCGGGCGGCGGGCGGTCGGGGCGGATACCCGCCGGGTCGCGGCGGGGAACGCCGGGCCGCCGTGGCCCGGGCGCGCGACGGCTCAGCGCACCTGCAGCGTGGCCTTCATGCCCATGCGGGCGTGCCCGGGCAGCGTGCAGGTGAGCCGCCACACGCCCTTGGCCAGGCGGAACTCGCCCTCGCCCAGCCCATCGGGCGTGACCCGTGGGATGTGGAGCGTGCGGCCCGTCGGGCGGCCGCGGCGGTCCAGCCGCTGCAGGGCCAGGTCGTGCGGATCCTCGCCCGCGACGAGCAGCTCGACGACGACGACGCCGCGGTCGACGGCCGGCCGGGAGAGCGCGAGCCGGAACTCCGTCGCGGTGACGAGCAGGCGTCCCGGGTTCCGGCGCGTGCCCGCGGCCCGCAGCACGGTGCCGATGCGGGCGGCGGCCCCGCCGACGGGGTTACGGGCGAGGGCCGGCGCGTCCGCTTTCCGGGCGTGCTCCGCGTGCCCGGCGGCGCGGGCGAGGGTCGCGCCGCCGACCGCGGGGATGAGCAGCCCGCCGGCGACGAGGCCGACGAGGGCGGGGCGCACCCGGGCCACGCGACTCACCGGAGCACCTTCGGCCGGCCGAGGCGCGCGGCCCCGGGGATCACCCGCGCCGCCTCCGTGCCGAGGAAGCCTTCGATGAGCGAGCAGTAGACGGCGCGGAAGTCGCTCGTCGCGCGCAGGTTGCCCTGGGCGTCCAGCCGCGTGAGGCCGGGGAACTCGCCGACCATCCGGCCCGACGCGCGGGCACCGATGAGGAACGAGACGCCGGCGGCGCCGTGGTCCGTCCCCCGGCTGGCGTTCTCCTCCGGCCGACGGCCGAACTCGGACCAGACGTGGATCAGCACGCGGTCGGCCAGCCCGCGGGACTCGACGTCGCGCTGGAACGCGGCGAGCGCCGCCATCGTCAGCTCGAGGCCGGAGCGCAGCTCGGCGGCCTGGCCGTCGTGGGTGTCGTACTGGCCCGGGGCGGTGACGGAGACGCAGCGCAGCGGCAGGCCCGCGGCGAGCATCGCGGCGAGGCCCTGCAGGCGCTCCGGGAAGTCGGAGTCCGCCGACTTCGGGTAGGGAACCGGGGCCGTGATCTCGGCGCCGCGGAGGCCGCCCAGCTGGCCGTAGAGCCGCCCGGACTGCTGCGCCGCGCGGCCCGCCTGGGCCAGCCCGGGGTCGGAGGACCCGGCGTGCGCCGCACCGAGGCCGGCGAAGCCCTCGATCATCATGTCCTGCACCTCGCCCCACATGCCGGGCGCCCAGAAGTCGTACTCCTGCGGGCGGTCGACGGCGGCCACCGGCACGCGCGACGTGGCGAGCTGCGGCATGTTCATGCCGTCGAGGGAGAGGCCCTGCAGCGGGTTGTCGGGCGCGCCGACGACGTCGAGGTAGCGGCCCATCCAGCCCGTCGTCATGCGCGGGTCCAGCGCGCCGACCTCCCAGAAGTGGCGCGAGGCGAAGTGCGACTGGTCCGGGTCGTCGTAGCCCACCGCCGGCATCACGGTGACCTTGCCCTCGGCGTGCAGGGCGGCCAGCGGCGCACACGCGGGATGCCAGGTCAGCCGCTCGTCCTCGGAGAACCGCGGGCCGTCGCCGGCGCGCAGCGCGAGCGTCGGGCGGCGCTTGCGGTAGACGTCGTCGCCGGTCGGCGCCAGGACGGAGAGCGCGTCCGCGCCCCCGGGCAGGAAGACGGACAGCAGCACGGGCGAGGCGGGTCCGGTGGCGGCGGCGGCGCGCTCCACGCCGAGGTCGAGCGCGCGCGGGCCACCGGTCAGGGCGGCGCCGCCGTAGACGGCGACCGCGGCGCCGAGCGCGCGGGCGGTGAAGACGCGGCGGCTCATCCCGGTGCCGGCCGGCACGGGCTCGTCGCGGTGCATCCGCGGCTGCGCACCCCGGCGCAGCTGCTCGACGCGGACGCAGTCGTCGCAGGCGGTGGAGGTCATGTCAGCTCGTCTGGAGGTCGGGGCTGGTGGCGATGAGGTAGCGCAGGGCGTTCTGGCGCATCGCCCGGTACGGCCGCGCCTTCCACGTCTTGTCGACCGCGCCCTCGACGCGATGGGCGAAGGCCCGCAGCGCGTCGACGGTCGTCGGCGTCAGCGTCGGGCTGCCCCAGAAGCGGATGGCGGCCTGGAGCGCCTCCTCGGCGGACTCCGTCGGCGAGTAGGCGGCGACCTGGTCGTCGCCCTGGACCACGAGGCCCTGGAGGATCGTCGGCAGCGCCTGCCAGCGGCCGCGCCAGGTCGAGGTGTCGAGCCAGCGGGTCTCGTCCCACCCGGACACGTTCGGCGGCTGGAACAGCGTCTGGCCGGAGAGCCCGGAGAGCCACGCCCAGGCCGACGTGCTCACGCCGCGGTCGACGGCGCGCAGGAGCCCGGCGGCGTGCACCACGGGCGGCGTGACCATGCGGGGACCGGTATGCAGCGCGGGGTGGCGGAGGATCGCGGCGACGACGGGCCGGATGCGGTGACCGCTCTGCCGGTAGAGGGCGGAGAGCGCCTTCGACGTCGCGGCGTCGGGCGGCGTCGGCACGAACTGCGACCACAGGCGGTGCACGAAGAACGAAGGGTGCATGCGGTGCTCCACGCAGATCCGGCAGGCGTCCTCCCAGTCCAGGCGCCCGCGCACACCCAGCGCGGTCTTCACGCGCGCGTCGTGGCGGCGGCGGTCGAAGCGGAACCCGTGCGGGCCGCGCGACGACGACCACTGGTTCGTGAACCCCGTGAGGGCGGAGGCGAGCTCGCGGACGTCGCGCTCGCGGTACGCGCCGCGGCCGGCACCGAGCGTGAAGAGCTCCATGAGCTCGCGGGCGTAGTTCTCGTTCGGGTTCTTCGGGTCGCTGCCGGACCCGGAGAGCCAGAGCAGCATCGCGGGGTCCCGCGTCATCTCGCGCAGGAGCAGGTCGAAGCGGCCGAGCGCGTGGGTGCGCTGCGTGGCGTTCTGGCGCAGCGCGAGGTTCTTCGGCACCTCGCGCGTCGCGAACCAGTCGTGCCACACGAGCGTCATCCGCTCCACGAGCGGCTGGTCGCTGCGGACCATGCGGTCGAACCACCAGCAGTGGTCGTGGCCCCACGCGTCGGTCGGCGCGAGCGGGCGGCCCTTGTCGTCCTTGGGCTGGGGCCCGACGAGCTTGGCGGCGCCCGACGGCCGGACCAGCGCGTCGACGGTGCGGTCCAGGCCGGCGGCGACCGCGCGGTCGACGTCGCCCGGGCGCGGGCCGAAGCCGGCGCGCCACAGCAGGCGCTCGGCCTGCGGGCGGCCGAAGGGCCCGCGGTAGACGGGGACGGCCGGCGCGGCGGAGCGCGACGGACGGGATGAGGCGGAACGGCGGCGCGGCATGGGGAGGAGAACGTGCGGGCCCCGCCCGGTGCGGCGCGGGTTGCACCCGCGGCGGACGTCGGCGGGCACCGGACACCCGCACGGGTGCACGGGGCACGATCCGTCTATCGGCCGCTGGGCGCGGCCTTGAACCCCCGCTCGAACGTCCGGCCCCGGCGGCGGGCCGCCGGCCGGGCACGCCGCTCGGCCTCGGCTCAGGCCTCGGGGTCGCGGCCGTCCGCCGCGCCGAGCATCCGCAGGGTGCGGATGCGGCCGTCGGCGACCTCCTCGACCCGCACGGGTCGCCCGAAGAGCTCGAGCTCCGTGCCCGGGTCCGGCAGTCGCCCCTCGCTCTCGAGCAGGTGGCCGCCCACCGTGGCCTGGTGGATCTCGAGCGCGCCGGGGTCCGCGCCGGGCAGCCGCACGAGCACCTCGTGCACCCCCGCCTCGCCGTCGACGAGCAGGTCGTCCCCGTCCTCGCGCACGAGCCGCTGCACGTCCCTGTCGAACTCGTCCTCGATCTCGCCCACGAGCTCCTCGAGCACGTCCTCGACCGTCACGAGCCCGACGGCCGTCCCGTGCTCGTCGATCACGACGGCCAGGTGCATGCGGGCGCGGCGCATCTCGCGCAGCGCGACGCCGACGAACGCCGCGTCGCCCACCCGGACCACCGGACGGGCCAGCGAGCGCAGGTCCGGCCGCTCCGGCTGCAGCATCGCCGCCAGCAGGTCCTTGGCGTGCAGAACGCCCTCCACCCCGTCCAGGCCCGTGTCCTCCGGGCAAAGGGGCAGGCGCGTCACGCCGGTCCGGACGGCGAGCTGCGCGGCCTCCTCGACGGTCAGGTCGTCCGTGGCCAGGACGGCTCGCAGCCGCGGGACCATGACCTCGCGGACCCGCCGGTCGTCGAACTCGAACACGTTCTCCGTCAGACGCCGCTCGACGGGGTTGATCTCGCCCCCCTCGTTCGACTCGCGGATGATCTGCAGGAGCTCGCGCTGGCTGAACGGCGAGGACCCGGCCTCGCTCGCGGGCGGGATGCCGAACGGCTTGAGCAGCAGGTTGCCCAGCCCGTTGAAGAGCTGCACGACCGGGCGGGTCACGAGGTAGAAGACCCGCAGCGGGGGGACGACCGCCAGGACGATCCGGTCCGTGCGGGCGATCGCCGCGCTCTTCGGGGCCAACTCGCCGACGACGACGTGCAGCAGCGTGATCAGGGCGAACGAGAGGATCCCCGCGATGCCGACGCTGCCGATGCGCGCGGACTCGCCGAGCGCCGGCTCGAGCAGCTCGTGCAGCGCCGACTCGCCGAAGGCGCCCAGGCCGAGGGACGCGAGCGTAATGCCGAGCTGGCAGGCCGCGAGGTACGAGTCGATGTGGGTCACCGCGTGCTGCACCGACCGGGCTCCGGGGCGGCCGCCCGCCACCCAGTCATCCGTCTGGCTCTGGCGCACGCGGGCGATCGCGAACTCCCCCGCGACGAAGAAGGCGTTGGCGAGCACGAGGAGCGCGGTGCCGACGAGCTCGGCGGCGACGGTCCCTCCGGAGGCGAGCAACATCGGCAGGGACGCTACCCACCCGCCGACGGCGGCACCCGTGGGGCGGCCGGGGCGGCGGCGCGGGCGTGGAACCCGCGGTGGCCGCATCTGGGGGTGGCGGACCGCCCGGCGCTTGCCCCATGATGTGCGCCATGGCAGCCCCCCGCCCCCTGACCCCGCGCGCCCGCGTCCTCCGCCGGGCGATCGCCGCCGTGGCGGTGCTGCTCGTCCTCGTGACCGCGGTCTCCGTCGTCGCACGTTCTCGCTCCGGCTCGTCGCTCCCCCCCGTCGAGGTCTCCCGGGCCGACGTCGAGGGCACCGTCGTGCTGCGGTACGGGCTGAAGAGCGAGGCCGCGGGGCGACGGCTCGTGCAGACCGTGGTGGCGCCGAAGGGCGACGTCGCCGGCCGGCCGCTGCTCGTCTTCCTCCCGGGCAAGGGGCAGGACCCGGCGCGCCTGGCCGGCGACGCGCTGCGGGCCGCGGTCGCGAAGCAGGGCGCGAAGGCCCCGGTCGTGCTGCTGCCTGCCGACGACGGCGGGTCCTACTGGCACGACCGGCGCAGCGGGAAGTGGGCGCGCTACGTGCTCTACGAGGCGATCCCGAAGGCGATCGCGCGCTTCGGACTGGACCCCGAGCGGATGGCGATCGGCGGTATCTCGATGGGCGGCGCCGGCGCGTTCGCGCTGGCCCAGGACGCCCCGGGCCGGTTCTGCGCGGTCGGCGGCCACTCCCCCGCCCTGTGGACCTCGCACGGCGCGACGGCCCCGGGCGCCTACGACGACGCGAAGGACTTCCGGCGCAACGACCCCGTGGGGCGGGTCACGCGCCGCGAGCGGCAGCCCTACCGCGTGCCGCTGTGGATCGACGCCGGCCGGGAGGACCCGTTCCTGACGGCGAGCCGCACGTTCGCCTCGGCGCTGGACCGTCGCGGCGAGGACGTCCGCCTGCAGCTCTGGTCCGGCGGCCACGAGGGCCGCTACTGGCAGCGCCACATGGCGCGGTACCTGCGCTTCTACGCCGACGCGCTCGCGGGCTGCGAGCGCGCCGGCTGAGCCCGGGTCAGTCCGACGGGGTCCCGTACGCACCCGCCGGCGCGCGGTCCGCGGCCCCCGGGGCGTCCGGGTGCAGCCCGGACGCATCGAACGACGGGAAGGACTCCGTCAGCAGGAACGCGTAGGCCATCGCGCGCGACTGGTACGAGACGCAGAACGCCATCACGTCGTGCATGCCGCGCGGCAGCCTCCCGACGATCACGATGACGAACCACGCCACGAGTGCCACCAGGCTCAGCGCCAGGTTCAGGAGGTAGGCGATGAACCAGACGACGAGGAGCGGCAGGATGCGGATCAGCGCCGAGAGCCGGCTGTAGGACTCCTTCGGCGGCCCGACCTCGAGCCCCGCGGGGTACGGCGACTCAGGACCGCCGCCGAACGGCGGGTAGGCGTCGCTCAGCAGGTACAGGTAGGAGGACACGCGCGAGGCGTAGCGCACGAACCCGGCGTTGAACGTGAAGAGGCCCGCGGGGTAGCGGCCCGTGAAGACGATCGCGAACCACGCGATGACGCCCGCGAAGTAGGCGACGAAGCCGTAGAGGGCCACGACGACGAAGTGCGGGATGGCCAGGAGATAGCGGAAGAAGGTGGTGAGCCGGCTGTGGCGCTCGACGTATGGTGCGTCGAAGGTGGTCTCGCCCGGTAGGGGCATGGGGTGCTCGATTCGGTGTGGTGGTGACGGAACCCCACCTTCCTACCATGCGTAGCGGCGTACACGGAGACGCAGCGGTGAACGGCGTCCGGCCTCCGTGCCCCATCCGCCCACCTCGGGACACGCCCGACGCGGCGGTCCCGGCCGGGCAGGCCGGTACCGTGGCGCCGGTGGAGCCGATCCCCATCCAGCAGGCCCGTGCGCGCTACGCCACGCTGATGGAGGCCCCGCGCGGCCTGCTCGAGCTCGACGACCCGGACGATCCCCGGGCGGCCCTGGTGCCGGCCTCGGCGCTGGTCTTCGCACTCGGGGCGTGGGAGACGTTCTGCGAAGAGGCCCTGCGGGCCGCCGCGGTCGGCGTCGTCGGTGCCGCGCGTCGCCCCGAGGACCTCCCCCGTGCGATCCGCGAGACCGTGGTCGAGATCGTCGGCGAGCCGGGCGAGCCCTGGGAGCACGTGCTCCGTCGCCTCGGCGGGAGCTGGCACCGCGTCGCGATCCGCCACCTCGGCACCTCGCTGGAGTACCGCTTCCGCCACTTCAACACGCCGAGCGGCGGGGGCGTCGACCGCCTGGCCGACGTGGTCGCCGGGATGGCGCCGATCTCGCCGCGCTGGCCCGTCGTCGACGGCCACCCCGGCGCCGACGTCCTCGACGACGCGATCCGCCGCCGCGGCGAGGCCGTCCACCTGGCCCGCGTCGCGTTCGGCGTCGACGTCGTCGTCCCGGTCCTCGACCTCCTCGACGGCATCGTCGACGTCACGGCCGAGACGGTCGCCCGCCGCATCGGCCACCTTCCGCCCGTCGCCTCCGGGTGAGAGGGAAGGGACCCGGCGCCACCCCGAGCGTCTCGGGCCGGACCCGGACGGCTAGCGGGCGGTGAGCCCCGCCGCGATGCGGCGGACGCCCTCGTCGATCTGCTCGTCGCGGATCGTGAGCGGCGGCAGCAGGCGCAGCGAGGTCGGCGTCGGGGCGTTGACCCAGACGTCGTGCTCCGTCATCAGGCGGCCCGCCAGCTCGGCCGTGGTGCCGTGCCGCTCCACGGCCTCCGGGGTCAGCTCGGCGGCGAGCATCAGGCCGCGGCCGCGGACGCCGGCGACGTCGGGCAGCGACTCCAGGCCGGCAGTGAGCCGGGCGCCGGCCTCGCGCACACGCGGCAGGAAGCCCGGGTCCCCCATCACGTCGAGGACGGCGTGGGCGGCGGCCGCGGCGAGCGGGTTGCCCGCGAACGTCGAGCCGTGGTCGCCCGGCCGCAGCACGTCGAGCAGGTGCGGTCCCGTGATCAGCGCGCCGATGGGCAGGCCGTTGGCCAGCGCCTTGGCCACCGTGATGGCGTCGGGGACGACGCCCGAGGCCTCGTAGCTCCACATGTCGCCGGTGCGGCCCATGCCGGACTGCACCTCGTCCACGATCAGGAGCGCGCCGTGGGCGTCGCAGGCCGCGCGGGCGGCGCGGAGGACGTCGTCGGGGATCGGCAGCACGCCGCTCTCGCCCTGGATCGTCTCGAGCAGCACCGCGGCGGTGTGGTCGCTCACCGCCGTCTCGAGCGCCTCGACGGTCGGAGGGACCGCGCGGAAGCCGCCGACGAGCGGGGCGAACGGCTCCTGCTTCGCCTCCTGCGGCGTGGCCGAGAGCGCGCCGTAGGTCCGGCCGTGGAAGCCGTTGTGGAGCGAGACGACCTCTCCCCCGCGCTTGTGACGCCGGGCGAGCTTGATGGCGGCCTCGTTGGCCTCGGCCCCCGAGTTCTGGAACAGGACGCCGCCGCCGAGCGAACTCTGCGCCAGGCGCTCCGCGAGCTGGACGGGGCCCTGCAGGTGCACGAGGTTGCTCGCGTGCAGCAGCTTCCCGGCCTGCTCCGTGATGGCCATCGTCACGTTCGGGTGGGCGTGGCCCAGCGAGGTGACGCCCAGGCCGCAGAGCAGGTCGAGCACGCGGCGACCGTCCGTCGTGTGCAGCCACACGTCGGCGCCCGAGGCGACGGCCACGGGCAGGCGCGCGTAGTTGCGCAGGACGTGGCGGGCCTCGATCTCCTCGAGCTCGGCCAGGGACAGCTGATGCGTCATGCGCTCACCGTGCGGGTCGGATCTGGGTGCCGCAGCCGTCGTCCGTGAACAGCTCCAACAGGACGGAGTGCGGCTTGCGGCCGTCGACGATGGACGCGGCGCCGACGCCGGAATGCACCGCGTCGACGCACGCCTGCAGCTTGGGCCGCATGCCGCCGGCGATGCCTTCGAGCGCGGCCTCGACCTCGTCCGTCGTGGCCTGCACGACGAGGCTGTCCGGGTCGGCGACGTCGCCGAGCCAGCCCGCGACGTCGGTGAGGAAAATCAGGCGCGTGGCGCCGAGCGCGCGGGCGACGGCGGCCGCGGCCTCGTCGGCGTTGACGTTGTGGGACTGGCCGTGCTCATCGGTCCCGACGGACGCGATCACGGGGACGTAGTCCTCGGCGATGTGGTCGATCACGCCGGTGTCCACCCGGGTGACGCGGCCGACGAAGCCGACGTCTTCGCCGCCGGGACCCGTCGTCGTCTCGACGCGGAAGAGGTTGCCGTCGTCGCCGGAGAGCCCGACCGCGGCCTGGCCGTGGCGGCCGATCCGCACGACGATGTCCTTGTTGACCTTGCCGACGAGGACCATCTTGGCGACCTCGACGGTGGCGGCGTCCGACACGCGCAACCCGCCGCGGAACTCCACGGGCAGCCCCAGGCGTCCCATGAACTCCGTGATCGCGGGCCCACCGCCGTGGACAACGACGACGTTCACGCCGACGTACTTGAGCAGCGCGATGTCGCGGGCGAAGTCCTCGCGCAGCTCCGGGTCGGTCATCGCGGCGCCGCCGTACTTGATGACGACGGTCCGGCCGCGGAACTGCCGGATGTAGGGCAGCGCCTCGAGCAGCGTCCCGACGTCGCGCACGCCGAGCCCCGTGGAGGCGTCGGGCGTCGGGGCGTCAGGGGCGTTCACATCGAGGACCCTAGCGCGGGATCCCCAGTGCCCGACGGGCGACCGCGGGCCTTCGGGCCCCGTTCGCACCCCGACCGGACGCCCGTCGGGGCGTCCGACCGCCCCTTCGTGGCCCGGCGCACGCGAGGCCAGCCGTCGCTAGGTCGTGTACTCGGCGTTCAGCGTGACGTACTCGTGGCCGAGGTCCGAGAAGTACACCTCGGACTCGTTCGCGTACTGCCCCGCCGCCTCGGGGGCGCCGAGCACGATGTCGTAGTCGACCTCGGGCCCGGAGACGAGGGTCGCGAGCGCCTCGCGGTCGAACGGGACCTCCTGGCCGTCCCGGCACACCTCGACGCCGGCGATCCGCACGCCGACGGGGTTCAGCGCCGGGCCGGGCAGGACCGCGCCGACGGCCTGCACGATGCGGCCCCAGTTGGGGTCGCCGCCGTAGAGCGCGGTCTTCACGAGCGGGGAGTTGGCGACCTGGCGGGCGACGCGCTCGCAGGCCGGGCCGTCCGGCCCCTTCACCGTCACGCGGCCGACGCGGCGCGCGCCCTCGCCGTCGGCGGTGATGAGCAACGCGAGCTGGCGCAGCAGCGCGTCGAGCGCCAGGCCGAAGCGCTGCTCGTCCGGCGTCCGCGGCTCCACCCGGACGCCGCTGGCGCCGGACGCGATGAGGACGGCCGTGTCCGAGGTCGAAAGCTGGCCGTCGACGGAGATCCGGTCGAAGGAGCGCTTGACGCACACGCCGAGCAGCAGGTCGGCCGTCGCGGCGTCCAGGCCGGCGTCCGTCGTGACGAAGCAGAGCATCGTGGCGAAGCTCGGCTGGATCATCCCCGCGCCCTTGCAGACCCCGTGCAGCGTCACGTCGCCGCCGTCCAGGCGGACCGTGAGGCTCGCGGTCTTCGGGAACAGGTCGGTCGTCTCGATGCCCCGGCGGAAGTCGTCGTCGCCGTCCGCGCGCAGTTCGGTGCCGGCCGCCGCGACGCCGCTCGGGACGACGTCCATGGGCAAGGGCACGCCGATGACGCCGGTGGCGGCGACGGCCACCTGGTCCTCGGGCACGCCCGCGGCCCCGGCGGCGGCGGCGCGCACCTGGCGGGCGGTCTCGAAGCCGTCGCGGCCCGTGCCGGCGTTGGCGTTGCCGCTCGTCACGACGACGGCGCGCAGGGCGTCCAGTCGTGACTCGTCGCGGGTGACGAGCACGGGCGGTGCCGCGGTGCCCGAGCGGGTGAAGCGCGCGGCGGAGACGGCGTCGGGGGCGTCGCACACGAGGAGGGCCACGTCGGTCGCCCCCGACGGCTTGATCCCCGCCGCCACGCCGGCGGCGCGGAAGCCCCGCGGCAGCCCGCGGCCGGCGACGCGGACGATCGAGTCGGGCACCTCCACCCACCCCGAGCGGAAGAACGGGGCGTCGGCGTGCGGGACCGGGGCGTCGGACATCGCGGGCGAGTCTAGAACGGCGGCACCGGTGGCCGTCGCTCAACGGGTGAGCAGCGCGACGCCGGCCACCAGCGCGAGCAGGAGCACGTAGCCCCCGCCGATGATCAGCCCGGTGGTCAGCGCGGTCCCGCCGATCGGAGCGCCGGTACGCGGGTCGCGCGCCGTCCCCGCCCGCCGCGCCAACCCGGCGATGACGGGGACCGCCAGGAGGACGCTGACCGCCAGGCAGACCGCGGGCGGGATCCCCAGGAACGACTCGTCGTAGACGAGCCCCATCGCGCCCATCGCTCCCAGCAGGCCCACCACGGCGCCGATCGCCGCCTCGCGGGCGTTCAGCAGCCGGCGTCGGGCCGGCGGCGTGTCGTCCAGCGGCGACGGGAAGCGGCGGGCGTACTCGCGGGCCGGACC
This sequence comes from Patulibacter americanus DSM 16676, assembly GCF_000420025.1. GTDB lineage: Bacteria > Actinomycetota > Thermoleophilia > Solirubrobacterales > Solirubrobacteraceae > Patulibacter > Patulibacter americanus. The sequence continues at coordinate 189,467 of NZ_ATUD01000004.1, read as the reverse complement.
GAACGCCTCGCGCGGGTCCTCCCCCGTCTCGGCCACGTGGGCCTCGACCTCCGCCACCGCCTCGCCGATCCGGTCGGCATCGACGCGCCGCAGGCGCAGCGCCCCCAGCAGCTCCTGCCGGTACGTCCTGACGTCCTTCGTGGTCATCGCGGGTCCTCCGTCGTCGTCTGCAGCAGGGCATCCACCCGGGCGGTGAAGGCGTGCCAGCGCTCCGTGCGCTCGCGCAGCGCCTCCTGGCCCGCCGGCGTGGCGACGAAGAACTTGCGGCCGGGGCCGCCGTCGCCCTCGCGCCAGCTCGCCGTCACCAGGCCGTCGTCCTGCAGGCGACCCAGCAGCGGGTAGAGCGTGCCGCCCTTCACCGTGCCCAGCCCGGCCTCCTCGAGCCGCCGCGCGACCGAGTAACCGTAGGTCTCACCCTCGGCCACGATGCGCAGCACGCTCGTGAGCAGCACCGCCCGCATCCACTCCGCGGGCCATCGCTCGTCACCGGACATGACTAGATCGTACCGCTGACTAGTCAGTGGCGCAACCTAGACGTCCTGCCCGATTGGCCGCTTAGTGGTGAACTCGAGACAATGAAGCAAGTGCTCGCAGCTGACCAGACACTGCTCGTGCGAGCCGGATCGACCGGCGGCGCCTGACCATCCATCGGACCCCCACGAGACTGAGCTGGCGCGACCCCAGGCCTCCCCTGCTACCCAGGGTCATGTATTGGTATACACCGACCATGTGCAGACAGTCGGGATCGGAAAACGAAAGTCAGCGTCGACCCAACACTTACGGCGCACTACGAAGTGCCATTTGTTCCGGGGATCCGATTGTTGGTGGGCCACCCGTCTCCGCGTCTGACCTTCGGGATGCCCTACTCCGGCTAGGGGACCCCGACCCGCTCGACGCCGCGCTGCCACGTCGCCTCGTCCTGGCTGGCGTCTTCGTAACGGGACGGCTCGCACTCAACGGGGATGCTGTCGACGTCCCGGTGCAGTTCAGCGACTGTACCTTCGACTCGGCCCTCGCGTTCGAGGGCGCCAAGGTCAGATCGCTCGTCATCGACCACTGTCGGCTTCCGGGGTTCGCGGGCGAGTCGCTGAAGGTTGAACACAGCATCCACATCACGAACACCGCGACCTCGTACATCGACTTGTCCGGAGCCGCGGTCGGCGGTGATTTGTACCTTCACGGCTCAGTTGTTGAAGCTCCTACGCGCTTTCGTGAATCGAACAACCCCGAGCTCGATCCATCTTTCGCGGAGTCGATACTAGGCTGCGTCGCCCTGCACGATGCGCAGGTCGAGGGCGTGGTGTGGGCGTCAGGGGGTCGTGCTGAGCAGTTCTTGGCCGTCAAGGCTCGCTTCGGAGGCCTCGACTTTGACGGGACGCTCATCGGTTCGCACTCCTCCTCAGCTCCGGCCGCGGTGCTCGACCGTGCCGTAATCCGCGGAGACCTCTCGGCCGCGAACGGGTTCAGGTCGTGGGGCGAATTCCGGATGCTAGGCGCGAGCATCGAGGGCGTCGCGAGCTTCATCGGGGCCGTGATCGAGAACTCGGCTGGGTACTCACTATCCGCCGACCGGACAGTATTCGGCCAAATGCTGGACCTAGAAGAGTCCCGCCTGCGCGGTGAGCTCCGGCTGCCCGGCTGTCGTGTCGAAGGCAATCTGGTGCTGCGCAAGTCCACACTCGAGAGCCCATCTGGCACTGCGATCCGCGCCACCCGACTTCGGGTCCTTGACGATCTGCAGTCCGAAGCGGTGCGCGTCATCGGTGCGATCGACCTAGCGGGTTCTCAAATCGACGGCACTGCCTACTTCACGGCGGCTCGGATAGATCACGGGGGCGGCGTCGCGATCAAGGCGGACCACCTCACCTGCGGCGGAGATCTCGTCTTTGCCGGCAATACCTCGATTCTGGGCGGCGTAGTCCTGGACCAGGCGACCGTGTCGGGGGCGCTGCGGCTCGCGCGGGCCAGCATCAGTCAACCCAACGGCGTGGCCTTCTCAGCGAATGGCGCGCGGCTCGACGGTGGGGCTTGGTTCGGCAACCTGAGTTGCGACGGGGGCGTTTCGCTGATATCCGCCAGCGTTGACAAGGTCTGTACTTTCACCGGCGCCAGCATCACCGTGCAGAGCGGTCCGGCGGTGGCCCTCGATCATGCCGTCATCAATTGCGGCGTCCGATTCGACGCCCTATTTGCGAACGGGGCGTTGCGAGTCGCAGGCGCCAGCATCCGTGGCCAGACGTCCCTGCGGGATGCGCGGGTCCCGGCCGCCGGCCCTTATGCCATCTCGTTCGACGGGACGACCATCAGCGGCGACTTGCTCTGCCAAGGCATGGCCGTCAGCGGAACCGTTCGAATCCCGTTCGCCCGAATCGACGGGATGCTCGACATATCAGGCGCGGTGATGCACAGCGCCGACGTGGCTTTCCTCGCCGAGCGAACGCACGTAGCCAAGAACGTTCTGCTGAGACAAACGAGCACGCGTGGCGACGTGCTCTTGATCGGGTGCGAGACGCCTGGAGCAATCGACCTGCGACTGAGACGCCACAGCGCTGAGTCGATCATCGACCTAGGTTCGACAGCATGTGAAGAACTCGACATTCGAGGGCTCGGGGCAATCCGCAGCTTGAACCTAACGGCGTCGCGCGTGCGAGGTCTATTCGATTCCGGCACAGAACCGATGGCCATAGGACTGAGAGGAGCCGACATCAATCGATTTGTCGGGACGTCCGTGGACGCGAAGCAGCGTCGGTCGTGGATCCGTCGATCCGTCGACAACGATGGGTTCTCGCCTGAGCCGTACGACGCGGTCGCGGCAGCTTTCCGACGCACCGGACATTCGAGTGAAGCCAGGACCGTGTCGCTGTTCCGTGAGCGAGACCGGCGGCGCTTTCTTCCGTGGTGGCATCGCGTGGTGCCCGTGCTGTTCGACGCCACCGTCGGCTACGGATATCGGCTTCGCTATACCCTCGGCTGGCTCGCGGTGCTTGTCACCATCGGGGCCTATGTGTTCGGCCAGGCGTTCGATAAGGACCAGTTCATCGCCGCCCGCGCGACGGTCCAACCTTTTTCGGGTTTGATCTACACCATGGACCGAATGATTCCCGTCGTGAGTTTCGGGATGCGGGATTCTTACGCGCCGACGGCTGGAACGCGCTATTGGGCAGTCGCGTACGCCATCGTGGGCTGGGTCCTTACGACCGCCGTCGTGGCCGGGCTCACGAACCTGATTCGGCGAGACTAGCTTCAGACGAGCAGGCCCTCGTCCTCCGGCCGCCCGAACGCGACGTTGAGCGACTGGATCGCCTGGCTCGAGGTGCCCTTCCACAGGTTGTCGATCGTCGCGAAGACGAGGACGTGCCCCGAGCGGGGGTCGACGTGGGTGCGCAGGCGCGCGACGTTGCTGGCCAGCACGTCGCGCATGCCCGGCTCGGCGCCGGTGAGCTCGACGAAGGGTTCGCCCGCGTAGGCGTCGCGGTACAACGCGGCGACCTCGTCGGGGTCGACCGGCCGCGTCGTGCGGACGTAGGCCGAGACGAGCTCGCCCTGGTCGACGGGCACGAGGTGCGGCACGAAGACGGGCTGCACCCCGGTGTCCATGCCCTGGGCGACGAGCTCCTGGCGGATCTCGGGCTGGTGGCGGTGGCCGGCGACCCCGTAGGCGTGCACGTTCTCGGAGACGTCGACGTAGTGCGTGGTCCGCGCGAGCTTGCGCCCGGCACCCGAGACGCCGGTCTTCGCGTCGAGGATCGCGTCCTGCACGAGCCCCGCGCGGGCGAGCGGCGCCAGCGCGAGGATCGACGCCGTCGGGAAGCAGCCCGGGCCGGCGATGAGCCGGCCGCCGTCGCGGACGCCGCGCAGGGCGTCGCGGTGGATCTCGGGAAGCCCGTACACGGCGGTGCCGAACAGGTCCGGGGCCACGTGGACGTCGCCGTACCACTCGCGGTAGACCGCGGGATCCGTCAGGCGGAAGTCGGCGGAGAGGTCGAGCACCACCAGGCCGCGGGCGTGCAGCGCGGCGACGGCCTCGCTCGAGGCGCCGTGCGGGTAGGCGACGACCGCGACGTCGTGGCCCTCGGCGATCCGGTCGACGTCCGGCGTCGTCAGCTCGACGGGCACGCGGTGGTGCGGGTAGAGCTCGTCCAGCCGCATCCCCGCCTCGGCCCGGGCGGTGATCGCCCCGAGCTCGAAGTGCGGGTGACGGTGCAGCAGCCGCGCCGCCAGCGCGCCGGCGAACCCGGACGCGCCGAGGACGGCGACCCGCGGGGCGGCGCCGGAGCCGGGCGTGCCGGCCACGGGTGCCGCGGCGTCGTCAGCCACGGAGCACCCCACCCACCTTCTCGGCCAGCGCCGCGACGATCTTGTCGCGGGTGCCGCCGATCTCCTCGTCCGTCAGCGTGCGGTCCGCCGCGCGCAGGCGCACGTGCAGCGCCAGGGAGACCTGGCCCTCGGGCACGCCCTTGCCGCGGTAGGCGTCGAACACCGCGACGTCCTCGAGCAGCGCGCCGCCGGCCTTGCGGGCCGTGGCGACGGTGCGGGCCGCGGTGACGTCGTCGGGCACGAGCACGGCCAGGTCGAACCGGGCGTCGGGGAACTGGCCGACGGGGCGGAACGGCCGCGACTCCGGTGCGAGCGGGAGCGTCTTGTCGAGGTCGACGAGGAACGTCGCCACGCGCGGCAGGTCCCAGGTGCCGGCCACGCGCGGGTGGACCTCGCCCAGCAGGCCGACCTGCACCTGCTCAGCGCCCGAGCCGACGAGCACCTTCGCGGCCCGGCCGGGGTGCAGGAACGCGACCTCGTCCGTCGCCTCGACGGACCAGTTCTCGATGCGGAGCGCCGAGAACAGCGCCTCGAGCAGCCCCTTCGCGGCGAAGACGTCGTCCTGCACGAGCGCGGCGATCGCCGTGTGCTCGAAGGGCATGTCGGGGCGCGTCGGGTCGGGCGCGTCGCGGAAGACGGTGCCCGTCTCGAAGATCCGCAGACCCTCCACCCCGCGCGTGCGGTTGTGGCGGGCGATGTCGAGCAGCGAGACGAGGATGGTCGGCCGCAGCACGGCCTGGTCCTCGCTCAGCGGGTTCTGCAGCACGACCGCGGCGGCGCGCGGGTCGTCCGCGGTCAGGCCGAGGCGCCCGGCGGCGCCGGCGTCGGTGAACGACCAGCCGACGACCTCCTGCAGACCGCGGCCGACGAGCGCGTCCTCGGCGCGGCGGCGGGCCTGCTGGCGCGGCGTCAGGCGGGCGGAGCTCGGGCGACGGCGCGCCGGGAGCGTCGGCTCGAGGTCGGCCACCACGCCGAGGCGCGCGACCTCCTCGATCAGGTCGACCTCGCGGGTCACGTCGGCCCGGCGCTCGGCCGGGACGATGACCTGCAGCGTGCCGGCGCCCGCGGGTGCGTCGGGCTCGGCGTCGGTGACCACGAAGCCGAGGGCCTCGAGCAGCTCGGTCTGCCGCGGGCGGCTCACGGCCGCGCCGAGCAGCCGCTCCACGCGCGCCTCGCGGACCGTCAGCGGCGGGGCCACGACGTTCGGGTCCCAGGTGCCGGCCTCGATCGTGCCGCCCACGCGGGTCGCGCCGACGGTCTCGCGCAGCAGGCGGGTGGCGAGCGCCTGCGCCCAGGACGCCTGCTCGGGCGCGAGCCCCTTGGCGTTGCGGGACGCGGCCTCGCTGAACAGGCTGAGCCGCTGCGCGGTCCTGTGGATCGTCGGACCGTCCCACGAGGCGACCTCGAGCAGCACCCGGGTCGTTCCCTCGTGGACCTCGGACCGCGCGCCGCCCATGACGGCGGCCAGCGACGTCGGACCGTCGGCGTCGTCGATCACGAGCTCGCCGGCACGGAGCGCGCGGGTGGTGCCGTCGAGCGTCTCGAGCTCCTCGCCCTCGGCGGCCTCGCGGACGACGAGGGTCCCGCCGGCCACGCGGTCGGCGTCGAACGCGTGCAGCGGCTGTCCCGTCACGAGCATCACGTAGTTCGTGACGTCCACGACGTTGTTGATCGGGCGCATGCCGGCGGCGGACAGCCGGGCCTGCATCCACAGCGGCGACGGGCCCACCGTGACGCCCTCGAAGAGGCGGGCGGTGAATCGCGGGCAGAGGGGCGTGCGAACCTCGACGGCGAACCCGTCGATCGCGTCGCCCGCGGGATCGGGCGCGTCGGCGTCCTCTCCCGGGCCGGGGGCCGACGTCCCCGAAGCGACGGCCGCAGGGGCCCCCGCGGCCGTCCACGGGGCGGGGCGCAGCTCGGCGCCCGTGGCCGCGGCGACCTCCCGGGCGATCCCGTACAGGCCCAGGCAGTCCGGACGGTTCGGGGTGATCTCGAGGTCGAGGACCTCGTCGGCGTGCTCCAGGACGGAGGTCAGGGGCGTGCCGGGCGCGACGTCCTCGGCGCCCGGCAGCGCCTCGTTCAGCGCCAGGATGCCGTCGTGCTCCTCGCCGATGCCGAGCTCGCGGGCGGAGCAGATCATCCCCAGGGAGACCTGGCCGCGGAGCTTGGCCTTCTTGATCTTCATGCCGCCGGGCATGACGGTGCCGACGGTCGCCACGGCGACGGTCAGGCCCTGCGCGACGTTCGGCGCGCCGCAGACGATCTGGCTGGGCTCCTCGCCGCCGATGTCGACCTGGCAGACACGCAGGCGGTCGGCGTCGGGGTGCTGCTCGGCGGAGAGCACGCGGCCGACGACCACCGTCTCCGGCGTCTCGACGCCGTGGTGGATCAGCCGGTCGAGCTCCGTGCCGGTGACGTTGAGCCGGGCCGCGACCTCCGCCGCGTCCAGGCCGGTGAGGTCGACGTACTCGCCGAGCCACTTCAGAGGCGCCTTCATGCGTACTGCTCCAGCAGTCGGACGTCGTTCAGGGGTCGTCCGTACGCGCTCATGCGTACTGCTCCAGCAGTCGGACGTCGTTCTCGTACAGGGTCCTGAGGTCGGTGAGGCCGTAGCGGAGCATCGCGATCCGCTCGATCCCCATGCCGAACGCGAAGCCCTGGACCCGCTCGGGGTCGTACTCGGGCCGTCCCACGGCGGAGAGCACGTTGGGGTCGACCATGCCCGACCCGAGGATCTCGATCCAGCCGGTGCCCTTGCACAGCGGGCAGCGCTCGCCGCTGCGCAGCCGGCCGGTGCCGCCGCAGAGGTGACACGAGACGTCGATCTCGACGCTCGGCTCGGTGAACGGGAAGAAGTGCGGGCGCAGCCGGATGTCGCGGTCGGCGCCGAAGATCGAGCGCGCGACGCTCAGCAGGACGCCCTTGAGGTCCGCCAACGTGATGTCCACGTCGATCCACAGGCCCTCGACCTGGTGGAACTGCGGCGTGTGCGTGGCGTCGGAGTCGGGCCGGTAGACGCGGCCGGGCACGACCACGGCCACGGGCGGATCCTGCTCCTCCATCGTCCGCACCTGCATCGGCGAGGTGTGCGTGCGCAGCAGCCGCTGGATGTCGCCCGAGAGCCGCGGCGAGGGTGCCAGGTAGAACGTGTCGCCGGGGTCACGCGCGGGGTGGTTGGCCGCGTGGTTGAGCGCGTCGAAGTTGTAGTGGACCGTCTCGGTCTCGGGCCCCTCGACGACGTCGAACCCGAGGCCGAGGAAGATGTCCTCGATGTCGCGCCGCACGCGCGTCAGCAGGTGCAGGCCGCCGACGGGCTCGGGCTTGCCCGGAAGCGTGACGTCGACGCGGTCGGCGACGAGCTTCGCGTCGAGCTCGGCCTCGGCCAGCTCCGCGACACGGGCGTCGATCGCCGCCTGCAGCGCCTGACGGGCCTGGTTGGCCGCCTTGCCCACGATGCCGCGCTCGGCGGGCGGCAGGTCGGAGACGTTGCGCAGCAGGTTCGGCAGCTCCGCCTTGCGGCCGAGGTGCTGGACCCGCAGCTCCTCGAGCTGGTCCGTCGTGGTGGCCGCGGCCACGGCGGCTTCCCCCGCGGCGCGGAGCTCGGCGATCCGTTCTTGCATCACGCGGGAGGGTATCGAGGCGCCCCCGACGCCCCGGTCTCCCCCGGCGGCGGTTCGCCTGCGCCCGCCCGGGGTTCGAGTCCGACACCGCGGCCCTCCCCCCCGTGGGGCGCTCCTCCGGCGCTACGCCGTCGTGCGCGCCAGCTCGTACAACGCGACCGTCGCCGCCATCGCGGCGTTCAGCGACTCCGCACCGGCGATCGGCAGGTGCGCGGTGCGGTCGCAGGCGGCGACCACGTCGTCGGGCAGCCCCTCGCGCTCGGCGCCGACCAGCAGCGTGACATCGCCCTCGATCGTGCCGCCGCGCAGCTCCTCGCCCTCCCGCAGGACGAGGGCGACCGTCGTCCCGGGCAGCTCCTCCGGGCCGGCGACCCGGACCACGGGCACCGCGAAGATGGATCCCATGCTGGCGCGCACGGCCTTCGGGCCGAACGGGTCGGCGGTGTCGGGACCGATGGAGACCGAGGACGCGCCCAGCGCGTGGGCGGCGCGGATCGCCGTGCCGACGTTGCCCGGGTCCCGCAGCCCGTGCAGGTGCAGGCAGCGCGGCCCGGCCGCCGTGTCGGCCCACCGCTGGCGGTAGATGCCCACCGCGCGGGTGCCGGAGCCGAGGGAGGACGCGCCGGCGAGCAGGTCGGCGTTGACCTGCGTGCCGCCGAGCGCCTCGAGGGCGTCGGCCCCCGGGAGCGCGTAGGACGGGCCGGCGGCGATCAGGACGTCCTCCGCCTCCCAGCCGGCGGCGTGCGCAGCGAGGACCAGGTCCTCGCCCTCCGCGACGAACAGGCCGCTACGCAGCCGCTCGCGCTTCTTGGCCAGCAGCATGCGGAGCTGCTTCAGCCGCGGGTTCTGGTGGGAGTTGATGACGCTCAAGACACGCTCCGGGAACGAGAAAGGGCGCCCCGTGGGACGCCCTCTCAAAGACAACGGCTGACCGGCGGTGCCGGTCGGGCGCTACGCCTTGGCGGCGATGGCGTCCTTGGCGACGGCGGTGAAGGCCGTGAAGGCCTCCGCGTCGCGCACGGCCAGGTCGGCCAGGCTCTTGCGGTCGACCTCGACGCCGGCCAGGATCAGGCCGTGGATGAGGTTGCCGTACGTGATGTCGTTCAGGCGCGCGGCGGCGTTGATGCGCGTGATCCACAGGCGACGGAAGTCGCGCTTGCGGTTGCGGCGATCGCGGTAGGCGTAGACGCCGGCCTTGAGCTGCGTCTCCTTGGCCTGCCGGTACGTGTTGTTCGCGCGACCGACATACCCCTTCGAGCGCTCGAGGGTTGCGCGCCGCTTCTTGCGGCCGTGGACGGAACGCTTTACGCGGGTCATCAGCGGTCTCCGAGAAGCCGCTTCGCGCGGGCCGTGTCGGCCTCGCTGAGAATGGCGGCGGTGGCGAACTTGCGCTTACGCTTCGGCGACTTCTTCCCGAGAATATGGGAGGACATCGCGTGGCGGGCCTTGATCTTCCCGGATCCGGTGGCCTTGAAGCGCTTCTTGGCGCCCGAGTGGGTCTTCTGCTTGGGCATGCGAATCGGAAATTGTGCCAGAAGGCGGGTGGACGTGCGTACTGGTGGCACCGGCGAGCCGAACGCCCCGTGGTGCAGGGCGATCGGCGGTCGGCCGGGGCCGGGCCGGCGGAGCGCGGTGGCTCCGCCGGAGGGTCCTAGGACGCCGGAGCGTCCTGCGTCTCGGGGACGTCCGCCGTCTCGGCGTCGTCCTCCGGGGCGTCGTCGTCCGTCACCTCGGCCGCGACGTCGTCGTCGGACTCCGGGGCGTCGTCGGCAGCTGTGGCGTCGTCGACCGCGGGCGCGTCGGCGTCCTCGGTCGTGTCGGCCTCAGCCTCGGGGGTGTCAGCGTCGACCTCAGCCTCGGCGTCGGCCGCGGGGGCGTCGGCCTCGGGGGCGTCGGCCTCGGGGGCGTCGTCCTCGTCGGAATCGGGCGCGGCCGGGCGCTCGGAGGCGTCCGTGTCGTCCGGGTTCGTCGGGGCGTCGCCACCGACCACGATGCCGGCCTCGTCCTCGGCCTGCGCCTCGGCGGCGGCCTGCTCCTCGGAGATCGGCTCCGTCGGCGTCCAGGTGCCGTTGATGACCTCCTTGGACGGGCTGAGCATCATGGTCATGTTGCGACCCTCGAGCGAGGGGCGCTGATCGACCTGGCAGATGTCACCGAGGTCGATGACCAGCCGCTCGAGGAGGTCGCGACCGCGCTCCGGGTGCGTGACCTCACGGCCACGGAACATGATCGTGACCTTGACCTTGTCCTTGCCCTTGAGGAACCGGATCACGTGCCCCTTCTTGGTGGCGTAGTCGTGATCCGCGATCTTCGGCCGGAACTTGATCTCCCGGGTGACGACCTGCGTCTGGTGCTTCTTGGCCGTCTTCTTCTTCTGCGCCTGCTCGTACTTGTACTTCGAGTAGTCGAGCACGCGGCAGACGGGCGGCCGCGCCGTCGCGGCCACCTCGACGAGGTCGAGGTCCCGTGACTGGGCGTAGCGGAGGGCTTCGTCGGTCCGCATCACGCCCGCCTGGTTCCCGTTCTCGTCGATGACGCGAACTTCGGGAACCCGGATCCGATCGTTGACACGCGTGGTGTCACGTTCGGGCGGACGGCGGTCAAACCTACGCGGAACCGGCACTAGGAGTTGCTATTCGCGGTACGCACCGAGTGCGCACGCGAGGCATCGCGAGTAAACAAGGACCGAATGATAGCGCAGAGGCGCCAGCGCGCCAGGCCGATCTCCCCGCACCCGGCGGAAGTTCCCCGCCCACCGGCGCTTCGGGCCCGCCGCGCGACCGGGTCGGCACGGCGGTGCAGCGGGGCTCAGGCGGCCTCCCCTACCCTCGCGCTCGTGCGTCTGCTCTTCGTCTGCCTCGGGAACATCTGCCGCTCGCCCACCGCCGAGGGCGTCATGGCCGACCTGCTCGAGCGCGAAGGATTGGCCGACCGCGTCACGGTGGACTCCGTCGGCACGGGCGACTGGCACGTCGGCGGTCCCCCGGACGAGCGCGCCGTCGCCGCCGCCGCGCGGCGCGGGATCGCGCTCACGAGCATCGCCCGGCAGGTCACGCCGCAGGACCTGGAGGACGCCGACCTCGTGCTCGCGATGGACGAGAGGAACCGGCGCGACCTCCTCGCGCTCGCCCCCACGGACGCCGCGGGCGCGAAGGTCCGGCTGCTGCGCGAGTTCGATCCGGCCGCCGTCGGCACGGGCCAGCTCGACGTGCCCGACCCGTACCTCGGCGACGGGGACGGCTTCGCTGCGGTTCTCGAGCAGATCCAGGCGGCGTGCGCCGGGCTGCTGGAGGACCTGCGGCCGGCGCTCGCCGACGAGCGGCGCTGAACCGCCCGCCGGCCCGGTCGGCCCGGTGGTCGGCCGCGCACCGTCCGGCGCGGCCGCCGACCGCCCCGCCGCTCAGGCCGAGGCGGGCGCCGGGTCGGCGGGTGCGGCGTCGCCCGCCGAGCCCTGGAGCGCCGTGCGCTCCTTGACCGCGGCGCCGAGCCGGACGGCGACCTCGCTCACCGGGGCCGCCTCCTCCTCACGCCCGCCGTGGTGGCGCAGCGTGAGCGTGCGCTCCTCGGCCTCGCGGTCGCCGATGACCGCCATCAGCGGCTGCTTCGAGATCTCCGTCTCGCGGATCTTGCGGCCGACGGTCTCGGTGCGGTCGTCGACGACCACGCGCAGGCCGGCGGCCTTGAGCTCGGCCGCGATCTCGCGCGCCGCGTCCGCGTGGCGGTCCGAGACCGTCAGCAGCGTGAGGTGCGCCGGCTGGAGCCAGAAGGGCAGCTCGCCGCCCGTGTGCTCGAGCAGGATGCCGATGAAGCGCTCGTAGGAGCCCAGGAGCGCGCGATGCAGCACGACGGGCCGGTGCTCCGAGTTGTCCGCGCCGGTGTAGACGAGGTTGAAGCGCTCGGGCGCGAGGTAGTCGATCTGGACCGTGCCGAGCTGCCAGGAGCGGCCGAGCGAGTCGCGGAACTGGATGTCGATCTTCGGCCCGTAGAACGCGCCGTCGCCCTCGTGCACCACGTACGGGAGGTTGTTCGCGTCGAGCGCCGCGCGCAGGTCGCTCTCCGCCTTGTCCCACATCGCGTCGGAGCCCAGGCGGTTGTCCGGCCGCGTCGACAGCTCGTAGGTGAAGTCCTCCGGCGAGAACCCGAAGAGGTCGTACGTGTCCTTCGCGAACGCGAGGCAGTTCGTCACCTCCTCCTGGATCTGCTCCTCCATGACGAAGAGGTGACCGTCGTCCTGGCAGAACTGGCGCACGCGCATGAGGCCGTGCAGCGCGCCCGAGAGCTCGTTGCGGTGCAGCAGGCCCGGCTCGGAGAAGCGCACGGGCAGGTCGCGCCAGCTCCACCGCGTCTGGCGGTAGAGCTCGTAGTGGCCCGGGCAGTTCATCGGCTTGAAGCCCATGGTCGGCCCGTGCGGCTCCCCGTCCTCGTGCCCGTGCTCGGGGTCGTGCGTCGAGGTGAGGAACATGTCGTCGCGGTACTTGTCCCAGTGGCCCGACGTCTTCCACAGGGAGGCGTCGAACAGCTGCGGCGTCTTGACCTCGGTGTAGCCCCGGTCGTCGCCCATCTCGCGGGAGAGCCCGACGAGGTCGTTGAAGACGCGCGTGCCCGACGGGCTCCAGAAGGTCGAGCCCGGGGCGGCCTCGGAGAAGTAGAAGAGCCCGAGCTCCTTGCCCAGCTTGCGGTGATCCCGCTGGCGCGCGAGCTCGAGCCGCTCGAGGTACGCCGTCAGGTCCTTCTTCTTGAAGAACGCCGTGCCGTAGATGCGCACGAGCTGCTGGCGGTCGGAGTCGCCGCGCCAGTAGGCGCCCGCGAGGGACTGGAGCTTGAACGCGCCGATCCGCTTCGTGCCCGGGCCGTGCGGGCCGCGGCAGAGGTCCGTGAAGGGGCCGTTCGTGTAGAGCGAGACCGTCTCGACCGGCGCGTCGGCCGGGGCGTTCTTCACCAGGTCCTCGATCAGCTCCACCTTGTAGGGCTGATCCTCGGCCTTGAAGCGCTCCAGGGCGTCGGCGACGGAGACGTCCTCGCGCACGAAGTGCTCGTCGGCCTTGACGTGCTCCTTCATCTTCGCCTCGATCGCCGCGAAGTCGCCGTCGTTGAGGACGACGCCCTGCGGGAACTCGAAGTCGTAGTAGAAGCCGTTCTCGATCGGCGGGCCGATCGCGATCTTCGTCCCGGGATAGAGGTCGAGGATCGCCGCGGCGAGCACGTGGGCCGTGTCGTGGCGCAGCAGCTCGAGCGCCTCGTCGGAGCGCTCCGTGATGATCCCGATGTGCGCTCCCTCGGGCAGCGGCCGGTCGAGGTCGCGCTGCTCGCCGTCCACCGTGATCGCCAGCGCGGCCCGGGCGAGCCCCTCCCCGATGGCCATGGCCGCGTCGGCCCCCGTCGCCCCGTCGGGGAGCTCGAGCACCTTGCCGTCGGGAAGCGTCGCCTGCATGTCCTCCAGATTACGGGTGGGCCGCAGCCCGCGTGGCCGCGGGGCGACTTCGGGGCGCTCGTATGCTGCGGCGATGGACCACGAGCTGCTGCGCGCGGAGTTCCCCGTCTTCCAGGAGACGGCCTACCTGAACGCCGGGACGTGCGGACCGCTGCCCCGCGCGGCCGGCGCCGCCGCCGTGGGGCTGCTGCACGGCGCCGAGCACCAGGGGCGCGCGATGCCCCACTTCGAGACGATGCTCGCCGCCCAGGAGGAGCGCCGGGCGCGCTACGCCGAGGTGCTGCACGCCCGGACGGAGGACGTCGCGCTGACGACCGCCACGACGGACGGGATCGTCCACGTGCTCCAAGGGCTGTCGTGGCGGGCCGGCGACGAGATCCTGATCGCGGAGCAGGAGCACCCCGGTCTGCTGGGGCCGCTCGGCGTGCTCGTCCGCCAGCACGGCGTGGTGGTGCGCTCCGCACCGCTGGAGGACATCGTCGAGGCCGTCGACGCGAACACGAAGCTCGTCGCCTGCTCCCACGTGCGGTGGACCGACGGCGCGCTCGCGCCCGCCGGACTGGCCGAGGTCGGCCGGCAGATCCCCGTCCTGCTGGACGGCGCGCAGGGCCTGGGCGCCGTGCCCGTCGACGTCGAGGCGCTCGGCTGCGCGTTCTACGCCGCCCCGGGGCAGAAGTGGCTCTGCGGCCCGATCGGCACCGGCACGCTGTGGATCCATCCCGAGTGGCAGTCGCGGGTCGAGCCGCGGGCCGTCGGGTACCTCAACCTCGACACCCCCTCCGCCGGCCTCCAGTCCCGCCCGTGGCCCGACGGCCGCGGCCACGACGCGATCGCGACCTCCGCCGAGGTCACCGTCGCCGCGGTCCGCGCGATGGACGTGCTGGCGGACGTCGGCTGGGACGCCGTGCTCGAGCGTGCCGCGACGCTGGCGGGCACGCTCGCCGACCGCCTGGCCGAGAGCGGTCGCACCGTCGCCCCGCGCGGGCGCACCACGCTCGTGTCGTGGAGCGAGGCGGACCCGAAGGCCGCCGTCGCCCGGCTGAACGAGGCCGGCGTCGTCGTGCGCGACCTGCCGGGGACCGACCTGCTGCGCGCCTCGGTCGGCGCATGGAACGACGAGGGCGACCTCGACCGGCTGCTCGGGGCACTCGGGTAGGGGGCGACCCTGGTGGCCGCCCACGAGCCGGCGCCCCACCTTCGTCCCCCACCACCATTGCGCGGGCCACGCGCGTCCGCGAGCGTGCCGCCATGAGCACGAACCCCGAAGCCGTCGACCCCACCGCCGCTCCGGCCGCGCCGTCGCCGGCCGGTGACGAGGCCGACCAGCGCGCCGAGGTCCTGCAGGCCGCCGCCGCGCTCGTGGCCGCGTTCGGCGCGCACCGGACGGCGGACTACTTCGCGGCCTTCGCCCCCGAGGCGACGTTCGTCTTCCACGACGCGCCCGCGCCGCTGCCCGACCGCGCCGCGTACGAGGCGGAGTGGGCGGCATGGGAGGCCGACGGGTTCCGCGTGCAGGGGTGCGAGACGAGCGACACCGCCGTGCAGCTCGTGGCGCCCGGCGTCGCGGTCCTCACCCACGCGGTGCGCACGACGCTCGCCGGGGCCGAGGCGCCCACGGCGGAGCGCGAGACGATCGTGTTCCGCCGCGAGGACGACGGCCGCTGGCTCGCCGTCCACGAGCACCTCTCCACCGCGCCGACGGCGTAGGGCGCCCCTCAGCCGCCGTAGATCTCGGACCGGCGGTCGGCGTGCACGTCGTTGCGCGGGCCGATCGCCTTCGTGCGGGCGTCGTCGAGGCGACAGTCCGCCACGAGGACCGTCGACCGCCCCGACTGCGCCGGTCCCGCCAGCGGCCAGCCGTCGGGGTCGACGATCACGCTGCCGCCGACCCAGTCGACGCCGCGCTCGGTGCCGCAGCGGTCGGCCGCGGCGACGAACACGCGGTTCGCGCCCGCGCCGGCCTGCACGCGGACGACCTCCATCGGCCGCTCACCGGCGGGGCGCGGGGCGTCGGGCCAGTTCGTCGGGGCCGCGATGAGGTCGGCCCCCGCGAGGCCGACGAGGCGCACCCACTCCGGGAACTCGAGGTCGTAACAGACGAGCAGGCCGATCCGGCCGACCGCGGTGTCGACCACGGGCGGTGCGTCGTCGCCGGGGACGAAGACCTCGGACTCGCGGTCCCACAGGTGCGCCTTGCGGTAGACCGCGCGCAGCCCGGAGGGGTCCACGAGGACGGCGCTGTTGCGCAGCACGCCCGCGGCGTCCTGCTCGCAGAGGCCGCCGACGATGACGAGGTCGAGCTCCGCCGCCAGCGCCGACCAGGCGCGGACGGACGGGCCGTCGGCGGTGGACTCCGCCAGACCCGCGGCCTCCGCCACGTCGGCGAACACGTAGCCGCTGCGCACGAGCTCGGGCAGCACGACGATCCGGGCGCCGGCCGCGGCCGCCTCGCGGACCGCCCGCTCGGCGGCCGCGAGATTGTCGTCCGGCCGGCCGACGGCCAGCGCGACCTGGGCGACGGCGACGCGCGTCGTCCCGGGGTCGGCGGCCGTCGGGGCGTCAGCGGCGGTCGGTTCTTCAGCGGCCGTCTGGGCGTCGTCCGTCATCGTCTCTCCGTCCTCATGCCGCCAGCTCCGCCAGCGCCTCGGCGAGCACCCGGGTGGCCGCGGTGGCGTGCGCGGGCTCGATCGCCTCGTCGGGGTGGTGGCTCAGGCCGTCCCGGCACGGGACGAAGAGCATGCCGGTCGGGCAGACCCGGGCGACGTGGCCCGCGTCGTGGCCGGCGGGGCTCACGAGCTCGACCGCTTCCTCGCCCAGCCGTGCCGCGGCGGAGCGCAACGGATCCAGCACCGCGTCGTCGAACGCGATCGGTCCGTAGACCAAGCGGCGCTCGTCGATCTCGACGGTCAGGCCGAGGTCGCCCACGGCCTCCTCGATCGCCCGCACGGCAGCGGCCACGAGGGGCGCGGGGTCGTCGAGGTCGCCCGGGCGGACGTCGGCGACGAGGTGCGCCCGGCCCGGCACGACGGAGGGGGCGTTCGGGTCGAGCTCGAGCCGGCCGACGGTGACGCTCGCGGCGCCGTCCTCCTCTGCCACCCACGCCAGCGCCTCGATGACCCGCGCCGCCGCGCGTCCGGCGTCGAGGCGGCCCGTCATGCGCGAGCCGGCGTGCCCCTCCTTGCCGGCGATGCGCACGTCGAGCTGGCGGATCCCGCGGATCCCGCGGACGATGCCCACCGGCACGCCGCGGGCCTCGAGCTCCGGGCCCTGCTCGATGTGCAGCTCGAGGTACGCGGCGGGACGCGTGGCGCCCGGCTCCTCGCCCGTCGACCACCCGAGGCGGTCGAGCTCCGCCCCGTAGGTCGGGCCGTCGAAGGCCTGGAGCGCACGGACCTCGTCCAGCGGGGTGACGCCGGCGAACGCCGCTGAGCCGGTGCAGAAGCGCGGGAACCGCCCACCCTCCTCGTTGCTCCACACGACGATGTCGATCGGCGCGGCGCTCTCCACGCCGGCGCGGTCGAGCGCCCGTACGGCCTCGAGCCCGGCGAGGACGCCGAGCACGCCGTCGAAGCGGCCGCCGTCGGGCTGGGTGTCGAGGTGGCTGCCGACGAGCACCGGCGCGCGCGACGGGTCCGTCCCCGCGCGCCGCAGGTAGAGGTTGCCCGCCCGGTCGGTTCGCGGGACCAGCCCGGCGGCGGCCGTCCAGCGCAGGAACAGCTCCCGGCCGGCGGCGTCCTCGTCCGTCAGCGCGAGCCGCCGCGAGCCGCCGGCGGGCGTCGCGCCGACCTCGGCCATCGCCATCAGGTCGGCCCAGAGAGCGTCCCCGTCGACGTGGGCCGCGACGTCGGCGCTCATCGGGCCGGGTCGCGGACGAGCTCGATCGTCGAGCAGTGGACGCCGCCGCCGTTCTTCTGGATCTCGTCGTACGGCACGGTGACGACCTCGATGCCCGCGCGCTCGAGCCGCTCGCCGGTGCGCGGGCTGCCCTCCGCCATCAGCACCCGCCCCGGCCGCAGGCACAGCAGGTTCAGGCCCCACTCCTCGCCCGGGGCGGCGGTGATCGTCTCGATGCCCAGCGCCTTCAGGTCCTCGAGCAGGTCGAACGGCAGCCCGGTCGGGTCGACGAGCGCACGCTCCGCGTCGACCATCGCGAGGTGCAGGTCGAGGTGGATGCTGTAGCCCGGGATCGGCACGAGCCGCAACTCGACGCCCTGCAGCGCCAGCAGGGTGCGCAGCTGCTCCGCGCCCGCCCGGTTGCAGCGGATGGAGGTGCCCAGGAGCGCCAGGTCGCGGCGGAGCTTCACGAAGCTCCCGCCCTCGAGCGTGCCCGTGCCCGTGATCGTGCCGAGGATCGGCATGCCCGCGTTCGCCAGTGTGCGGGTCGTGTGCGGCTCCTCGCCGCGGCGCATCCGCACGCCCATGCGGCCGACGATCGCGCCGCCCGGCACCGTGATGGACGGGTCGCGCGTGTAGACGGCCTTGACGTAGCCCCCGCCGAGCGGCGGCGCCACGTCGACCTCGATGCCCTCGGCCTGCAGCGCGGCGACCAGGCCCGCGTGCTGCTCGTGCACCAGGTCGAGGTCCGGCGCGGAGCGGTCCGTCCAGTACCAGCGGCCGTCGGGGTCGACGAGCGCGCCGCGCTCCGGGTCCCACGCGTCCTCGCGGACGGCGGCGAGCTCCTGGCCGGGCTGGCGGACGAGCACGCGGCGCAGCACGCCGACCTCGTCCTCGGCGCCCCAGCGGGCACCCCAGACCTCGGTCAGCTCGTCGTGGAAGGGCGGCTCGGCGGCCGTGGCCATCGCGGCCTGGTGGGCCTGGGCGGTCGCCTGCTGGGTGTCGGTGCTCATGCGGGGATCCTCTTCGGAGAGACGGTGGTGCGTGCGGGTCCGGTCACGGGACGAGCACGGTGCGCAGGCCGACGGCGGCCTGCAGGTCGGCGAGCGCGCCGTCGACCTGGTCGAGGGGGCGCCGGTCGCCCAGGAGGCGGTCCAGGGGGAGCCGCCCGGTGGCGTAGAGCCGAGCGATGCGCGGGAAGTCGACGTCGGGGACGCTCGAGCCGTAGTTGCAGCCCAGGACGCGCTTGCCCTGATCCGCGAGCACGAACGGGTCGAACGTGGCCTGCACGCCGGCACCCGGCATGCCGACGAGCACGGCGGCGCCGCCCCGCCCGGTCATGGCGATCGCGGACTCGATCGTGCGGCCGGAGCCGATGGCCTCGAACACGAAGTCGGCGCCGCCCGTGGCGCGCTGCACGTGCGCGGCCAGGTCCGGGTCGTCACCGCGCAGGGTGACGGTCGCGCCCAGGGAGCGGGCGACCTCGAGCCGCTCGTCCGACAGGTCGACGGCCACGATCGGGTCGGCCCCGACGAGCGCGAGCCCGAGCACGGTGGCCAGGCCGACGCCGCCGCAGCCGAGGACGACGGCGGAGCGGCCGGGCCGCACCTCGGCGGTGTTCGTGACGGCCCCGATGCCGGTCGTGACCGCGCAGCCGATGAGCGCGGCGACCTCGAACGGCACGTCGTCGGGGGCCCGCACGACCGCGGAGCGCGGAGCGACGACGAGCTCGGAGAACGTGCCGAGGCCGAGGTACGGTGCGACGACGGTGCCGTCGGGGCGGCTCAGGCGCGAGCTGCCGTCCGGCAGGACGTTCTCCAGCGCGCGGGTGTCCTCGCACAGCCATGCCTCGCCCGCCGAGCAGCGCCGGCAGGCGCGGCATGGGGCGAACCACGAGAGCATCACGCGGTCGCCCACCGCGAGTCCGCCGACGCCGGGACCGACGCGCTCGACGACGCCCGCGCCCTCGTGGCCGAGGACCGTGGGGCCGTCGACGGGCCAGCCGCCGTCGACGACGTGGAGGTCGGAGTGGCAGACGCCGCTGGCGTGGATCCGGACGAGCACCTCGCCCGGTCCGGGGTCGGCCAGGCGCAGATCCTCGAGCGCCAGCGGGGCGCCCGGGGTCGAGAAGACGGCGGCGCGGGTCGTCGTGCTCATGCGGGTGCCCCGGGGGCCGCGGTGGCGCCGCCGGTCGTGCCGGAGCCCCCGGTGGTGCCCGGCCCGCCGGTCGTGCCGGACCCACCCGTGGTGGCGGGTCCTCCGGGCGTGCCGGAACCGTCGTGCAGCGCCAGGCGGAGGGCCTCCTCGCTGGCGGCGATCGCCGGCTCCTCGGCGGCGACGTCGAGCGAGCGGGTCAGCACGAGGTAGACCACCGCGGTGACCGCGAGGCCGACGATCGCGGAGACGTCGATGTCACTGATCCAGCTCGCCACGAACCCGGTGTAGAACGACGTCACGAGGAACGGCAGCGTCACGAGCAGCCCGACGGCGTAGGCGACGAGGCCCCGCCACGCCCAGGCGCCGTAGATGCCCGTCGGCGTGAACAGGTCGGTGATGGCGTAGTGCCCGCGCCGGACCCAGAAGAAGTCGACGAGGTTCACCGCCGTCCACGGCACCAGGAGGTAGAGCATGATGATCAGCGTGTCGCCCAGGGCGGTGCCGTAGCTCTGGATGAGCCCGATGCCGACCACGGACCAGACCACGGCCAGCGCGAGGATCACGACGACGCGCAGCCGGCGGGTCGGCGTGATGGGCCGCAGCGAGTCGATGCCCGTGATCACGGTGAGCATGCCGCTGTAGGCGTTGAGCGCCATCGTGGCGACGAGCGCGGCGACGGCCAGCAGCGCCAGGACGGACCCGACCCAGCCCGCGATCTGGTTGCCGGCGTCGTGGATGCCGACCAGGGCGTCCGAGGCGCCCAGCTTCGAGGCGAGGAACGCGCCGATCGCGATCAGCCAGATTGCGGAGAGGGAGGCCCCGCCGAACACGGCGCCGACGATGGCGCCCGTCTTCGTGTCCTTCGGCAGATAGCGCGAGTAGTCCGACACGTACGGCGCGTAGGTCACGTTGTAGGACAGCGCCACCGTGAACTGGACCATGAACGCGACGAACGTGAAGTCGCCGGACACGGCCTTCGGGGTGTCGATGCCGCCCGTGACGATCGCGATCGTCAGCACGATCCAGAACGGGAACGAGATCACGAGCAGGACCTGGAACGCCCGGTGCAGCCAGTCGTGGCCGTAGATGGCGAGGACCACGGCGACCACGGTGATCACGAGCCCGACGATCGCGGCGTCCCAGCCATAGATCGCCGAGAGGCCCTCCTTGATGATCACCGTGTCGATCACGTTGAAGCCGACGAACGTGAAGACCGTGCCGAAGAGCGCGATCACCACGCCGCGATGGCCGAGCTGCGCGCGCGACTGGATCATCTGCGGCAGCCCGAGCACCGGCCCCTGCGAGGCGTGGAACGCCATGAACAGCGTGCCGCTGAGGATGCCGAGCGTGGCGGCGAGGATCGTCCACCAGAGCGAGAGCCCGAGCGCCGGGCCGACGAGCCCGATGGCGACGGTGAAGGGCTGGAAGTTGCCCAGGAACCAGAACGGTCCCTGCTGCCAGACGTGGCCGTGGCGCTCGTCCTCGGGCACGTAGTCGATGGAGCGCACCTCGACCCCGCGCAGCGCCCGGGGCGCGGAGGCGTCGGGGTCGCGGGCGCCCGGCGCGCTCGGTGGCGGGAGGGTCTCGGGGTGCGTCATGGTGCCGTGGTCCTTTTCGCGGGGCGGGGTGCGCCCGTCGTCGGGGACCACCCTCTCCGGACGAGCGTCACGCAGCAATGGGAGGCGCCCACGAAGATCGCGCTCTAAGTTGTGGTGTCGCATGAGCCCCCGTCTCCCGTCCTCCCCCGGCGGCCTCACGGTCGACGAGCTCCTGCAGGCCCCCGCCCTGCAGCTGCGGCTGCTGGCCGGCACGGACGGGGTCGGGCGCAAAGTGTCCTGGGCGCACGTGTCCGACCTCGAGGATCCGACCCCGTGGCTGCTCGGCGCGGAGCTGATCATGACCACGGGACTGGCGGTGCCGCGGCGGGCGGCCGAGCAGCGCGCCTACCTCGAACGGCTCGACGACGCGGGCGTCGCCGCGCTCGCGGTGTCCTCGGCCCTGCACGCCCCGCCGCTGAGCCGGACGATGCTCGCCGCGGCCGACGAGCGCGGGTTCCCGCTCATCGAGGTCCCCCTCTCCGTCCCCTTCATCGCGATCACGCAGGAGGCGGCGGCCGCGCTGCAGAGCGACCTCGGGCAGCGGCTCGGCGCGCAGCTGCAGGTCTTCGGGGCGCTGCGCTGGCTCGCGGCGGAGGATCTCGACCCCGCGGCCGTCTTCGCCCGGCTCGAGCAGCTGTCGGGCTACGACCTCTACGCCTGCACCCCGCAGCACCGGCCGCTGCTCCCGGGGATCGCCGTGCCGCCGCCGGCGCAGCTCGCGCTCCTGCCCGACCGCGCCGACGCCCCGCCGACGATCCCCGGCGGCTTCGTCGTCCCGATCGCGTCGGCAGGCGAGCCGGCGGCCGGCCACCTCGTCGTCCTCGAGCGCGAGGGCGCGCGACCCTCGGGACTGGCCGTGGTCCAGCACATGGCGACGGTCGCGGCCCTGCAGCTCACGATGCTCCGCCACCGCCAGGAGATCCTGCGCCGCGAGGGCGCGGAGACCCTGTCGGAGCTGCTGCACCTCGAGCACTCCCCCGCGGTCGTCCGCCGGCGCCTGGACCGCGCGGGGTTCGGCGCCGACGCCACGCTCGCCCTCGCCGCCGTGCGGCTCGAGGACGAGGACGGGCTCGAGACCGTCGTCGTCCGAGCCCTGGCCGAGCACGCCGGCCCCCACCTGGTGCTGCGCACGGCGGCCGACCTCTTCGTGCTCTTCGTCGACAGCGCGGCCCCGCGGCGGGCGCTCGAGTCGGTGCCCGGCCTGCGGGCCGGGGTGTCGCGTCCATTCACCGCGAACGAGCCGATGGCCGTCGCGCGGCGCGAGGCCACGGCCGCGGCGCTGGCCGCCCGTGCCACCGGCCGGGCGCTCGTGGTCTACGCCGACGACGCCACGAGCCGCTGGCTGCCCGACGACCCGGTCGGCCTCGCGGCGCTCGTCGAGCAGGTCCTCGGGCCGGCGCTCCGCTACGACGAGCAGCACGGCAGCGCGCTCGTGCCCTCCGCCCTGCGCTGGCTGGAGCGCGACCGGGCGACGTCGGCGGCCGCGGCCTCGCTGCACGTGCACGTCAACACCCTGGCCTACCGGCTACGACGCTTCGCCGAGCTGACGGGCCGGGACCTGGCGACCACCGCGGGGACGACCGAGGTCTGGCTGGCGCTCCGCGCGGCGCGCCAGCTCGGCCACGTGCTCTGAGGGGCGTACCCGGGGCCTCGGCACGCGCGTGCCCCCCCGGAGCCGACCCGTCCCCGAGGCGCGGCCCGCTCGGGGCGGCCGCCGCTCAGCGGCGGCGCTCGACGCGCCCGCGCAGGAGCGCGTCGAACTCGCGGGAGTACGCGGCCCCGAGGACGGACACCACGGCGCCGATCGCGAAGGCGACCCCGATCGCCGCGTGGTTCTCCACCGCGGCGAGGAACGCGAAGACGATCGCGAACGCCGTGAGGAAGAACGGGCGGGTGTTCTCGATGAGGTTCGTCGTGTTCTTCGCGATCTCGTGCACGTCGGTGTCGCGCAGGGCCTGGACCGTTGCGCTGGCGGCCTGCGAGGCGCGGTCGGCCGCGATCTTGGCGCCCTCGGCGGTGCGCTCGGCGGCCCGGGCGCGCATGCTCGGCCCGGCGGCGCCCGCGGCGGTCGCGCCGCCGGCGGGCTCCCCGTCGGCACCGCCGGCTGACGCCCCCGCGCTGGCGGCCCCCGCGCTCGCGGCCGCCGCGGCCGCTGCGGCGGCCGCTGACGCGGCGGCCGCGGCCTCGGCGGCGCGCACCTCGGCCTCGGACGGGCCGCGCGGGACGTCGATGTCCTCGATCGGGTGCGGCGGGGCCGACGCGGGGTGCGGCGGGGCGGCCGGGGTGCCGGAGACGTTGCCGGTCGGCGCGGGCTCGACCGGCGGGACGACGCGGGTCGGGGCGTCGGCTGCCGCCTCGAGGCGCTCGTCGTCGGGCCCGGGCAGGGGCTCGTCGGCGGGCGGGGTCGGGCGGTGCTCGTCGGCCATGCCCAGACCGTACCGCCGCCGCCGGGCGGCATCCCCGTCCGCGTGGGCCGCGTCGTGGGGTCGGGTCCACCCCGTATCGTGCCCGCGGATGCCCCGGCTGCGATCGATCCCCCGCAACGCGTGGCTCGCCTTCCTGGTCGTCCTGCTCGTCGGGGGCGGGATCCGGGCCCAGCAGGCGCTGGACCCGCAGCCCAAGCTCAGCCCGGACGCCCAGTCCTACACGGGGATCGCGCAGAACATCGCCAAGCGCGGGGAGTACACGGGCCGCACGCGCCGCGGCCCGGTGCCGAAGGAGTCGGAGCGCACCGGCGCCGAGATCCGGCGCGACGGCGAGGTCAAGGCCCTGCACTGGCCCCCCGCCACGCCGCACGTCTTCGCGCTCGCCTACGCGCTGGCGCCCGGGGAGCATCCGGCGTCGCGTCAGGACGTGGAGACGCTGCACTGGGCCCAATGGGGCATCTCGACCCTGACGATCGTGATGGCGTTCGCGCTGGGGTGGGCGCTCACGGGGGCCTGGACGGGCGTGGCCGGTGCCGCGATCGTCGCGCTCTACCCGCCGCTGGCGTGGGGACCCAGCTCGCTGCTCTCAGAGCCACTGGGGGCGTTCTTCGTCGTCTCCGCCTTCACGGCGCTCGCGTTCGCGTGGCGCCTGCGGAGCAGACCGTGGTGGGCGACCGCCGGCGCGCTGTTCGGCGCGGTCCTGCTCACCCGCACCGACCTGCTGTTCGTCCCGCTCTTCTGCGCGCTGATCGGGCTCGTCGTGCTCGGCAACACGGAGGGCTGGAAGCGCGGGATCCAGTCCGCGGCGCTGCTGCTCGCGTTCTGCGCGATCGTCGTGCTCCCCTGGACGATCTACGCCACCGGCAAGGCGGAGAAGCTCGTGCCCGTCACCACGGGCGGCGGCTCGGCGCTGTTCGTCGGCACGTTCCTCCCGGGCAACGGCTCGACGTTCGACATGAAGTTCGCGCTGAAGGACGAGATCGTTCGGCGCCACCCCATCTACGCCGATCGGCACTACACGCGGATCCCGGCCTCGGTGGTGCTCGACGACGTCGCCGCCCGCTACCCCGGGCTTGAACGCGACGCCGCGCTGTCGAAGGCCGCCAAGGAGAACCTGCGGGAGTACGCGCTGGGCGACCCGCTCTCGTTCGGCCAGATGATGGCGTTCAAGGCCGCGAAGATGTGGACCCGCTACGCCCGCGGCGGCTTCGACAAGACGCAGACGCAGTGGACCGTCCTCCACATCCTGATCGTCGTCCTCGCGGGCCTGGGGATCGTGTGGGGCGTCGTCCGCCGCCGCGACCCCGCCGTCGCGAGCATCGGCCTGGGCATCCTCATCGCCACGGGCGTCCACACGCTCGCCGTGGCGCACGGCCGCTACAACCTGCCGCTCATGCCGATCCTCATCGTCGGCGGCTGCGCCGGCTGGACGTGGGCGATCCGCGAGTGGCGGGACAGCCGTCGCGCCCGCAGCGCGGACCGGCCGGCCGAGCCCGCCGCCGACGCGCGGCCGCTCGAGACGTCGGCCGCCTGAGGGCGGGGCGTCCCGGCCGACGTAGGATCGCGGCCGTGCCCGCGATCCGCCCCTGCCGTCCCGACGAGCGCGACGAGATCCTCGAGATCATCAACGCCGCCGCCGAGGCGTACCGTGGCGTGATCCCGGCCGACCGCTGGCAGGAGCCGTACATGGACGCCGCGCACCTCGACGCGGAGATCGCGGCCGGCGTGACGTTCTCGGGCCGGGAGGACGACGACGGGACGCTCGTCGGCATCATGGGGATCCAGGCCGTCCGCGACGTCGACCTCATCCGCCACGCCTACGTGCGCCCCGGTCAGCAGGGCCGCGGCATCGGGGCCGAGCTCCTCGCCCATCTGCGCGCCCACACGGGCCGCCCGATCCTCATCGGCACCTGGGCCGCCGCGGACTGGGCCATCCGCTTCTACCGCCGCCACGGGTTCGAGCTCGTGCCCCGTGAGCGCGTCCCCGAGCTGCTCCGGACCTACTGGGACATCCCGGCCCGGCAGGTCGAGACCTCGGTGGTGCTCGCCTCGCCGCCGATCGCCGCCCGGTAGGCCGGCCCGAACAGCCCCGGATACGCGACGCCCGTGGGGACGGCCCCCCACAGAACGCGAACGGCCCGCGCTCTCGCGCGGGCCGTCGTCTCCAGAGGCACCGACCGGAATCGAACCGGTGTACACGGCTTTGCAGGCCGCTGCGTAGCCACTCCGCCACGGTGCCAGGGACCGGCAATGTACCGATTTCGCTCCCGCGGCCGCGGCCCGGAAGCCGGGCGACGCGGTGTGCGGCGTCCCGGGCGGCCCCGGCGGGGACCGCACGGCGCGTCTGGCGAGGCGCTGCTAATCTGCCGATCCGCAGCGCGCCATTAGCTCAGTTGGTTAGAGCGCACGCTTGACATGCGTGAGGTCACAAGTTCGAGTCTTGTATGGCGCACCTCGCAGGAACCGAAGGCCCCGCACCGCGGGGCCTTCGTCGTTCCGGGGACCGCGTCGACTCAGTCGGGCTCGACCACGGTCGTGGCACCGGACCACCGAAACGCCGGGGCGCGCGGGCCGCGCCGCACCCGCGCCCTCCGCCTACGGCCGGAGACCCGTGCCGAGCGCACCGAGGACGGTCGTCCTCCGGGCCCGACCCGGCCCCCGGACCACGAGCCAGCCGGGGCCCTCGCGGCGGGCGGTCAGCGGGAACATGACGCCGGGACCGTCGACGCGGACCGTGTCGGTCCCGGGGACGGGGACGGCCCCCGGCAACGGCGCGGCCTCGACGGCGGGGTTCTCCGCGTCCAGGAGGTACGCGGCCTGGTACTCGCGGCCCCGGTGCGCGATGCGCGCGGTGGAGACGGAGCGGAACGGCCGCCCGTTGAGGTCGGGCGTCCCGCGGGGCGGCGCGGCGAGCTCACGGCCCGCGCCGATCCGGACGGCCGGGTCCCCCGTGGTGTGGATCGCCCACGGGGACGGGGCCTCCGGTGTGGTCGGGCGCGACGCCAGCGCCTCCTCGCGGGTGCGCAGCTCGGCGTCGGCGTCCTGGATGGGCCGGCCCTCGCGGTCCAGGTAGGCGACGGGGCGGTCCTCCCGCAGCACGGCGACGACCGAGCGGAGCCCCGCGGGCAGACCGGGACCGGAGACCGGTCGCAGGACGCGGCCGTCGTACAGGCGCACCGCGGCGACGCGGGCGTCGACGACGGCAGTAAAGAACGTCCGCATCTCGTCGATCCTCCGGCCCGGGATGCTGGTCGTCGACGTGCTGTCCGCGATCACCGGGGCCCGGGACGACACCGCGTCGTCGTTGCAGCCGCCGCTGCTGATCAGCGACCGGTCGCCGCGCGCCTGGACGTCGGAGACGCACCAGCCCGCGCCGCCGATGGCCAGGTTCGGCGTGATCGCCACGGCGTAGCGGTCGGCCGGGACGCCCCGGCCCGGCACCGGGTTCGTCGGGGGCAGGCGGGTCTCGAGGCCCGGTGCCGGGCTGCTCCGCAGGCCGGTGATCGCCGCGGCGGTGGCGCTCCCGCCGACCGTCAGGCCGACGAGGGCCAGCACGAGCGGCCGGCTGCGCCATCCGCCCGCCCGGCGACGGGGTGCGGGAGCCGCGGCGGGCGCAGGGGCCGCGGCGCGGTCGGCCACGCTGCGGGTCAGCTGGGCGTGGAGGTCGTCGAAGGCGCTCATCGGGGTCCTTCCAGTCGGGCCCGCAGGGAGGAGAGCCCCCGGGCGACGCGCTTGCGGACAACGGCCTCGGAGCACGCGAGGCGCTCCGCGATCTCCGGGTAGGGACGCTCGTCGACGACGCGGGCGAGGATCGCCTCGCGCTGCGCGTCCGGCAGCGCGGCGAGGTGCTCGTGCAGCAGCGCCTCGTCCGTCGCCGAGGCGAGCTCGTCGACGCGCTCGAGGTCCTCGTCCTCGAGCGTGGTCCGCACGTGCCCCAGCCGCTGCCGGGCGGCCTGCTCGACCCGGCCACGGCGCAGGCTCTCGCGGAGCTTGTTCGCGGCGATGCCGAACAGCCAGCCGACGGCCGGGCCCTGCGCCGGGTCGTAGCGGTCGCAGCTCGCCACGACCGTCGCGAAGGTCTCGGCCGTCAGGTCGAACGCGACGTCGCGGCGACCCGTGCGGCGCAGGTGGAACCCGATGATCGCGCTCTGGTGGCGCAGGTAGAACGCCTCGAACGCCCGCTCGTCGCCGGCCACGACACCGGCCAGGAGCGCGGCGTCGTCGGGTGGGGAGTCTTTGGCCATCACTGGTAGTTGACCGCTGGCGGGATCCTGTGACCGATCGGCCGAGACTCGCACGGCGACGGGCGCCTGCCGGTCCCCCGCAGACCGCAGTCGGACGGCCGATGCGACCGCCTCCCACCGCTGGCACGCTCCGTTCCGTCCCCAGAACGACCGGAGCACCCATGTCCCGCACCACCCTCCTGCGCGCCGCCGCCACCGCCGGCGCGACCGCGACCCTCGCCCTCCTCGGCGCCTCGAGCGCCTCGGCGACCGTCGTCACCTGCGACACCGACACGTACGACACGCAGTCTCCGAACGCCCTGTCCGCCATGACGTCGGTCACCAGCGCCCGCGGCCTCAGCTGCGGCCAGGCGCTGCGCGTCGTGCGCCGCAACGCCCGCAAGGCCGGCATGACCGCCTACCGCGAGGGCGGCCGGTTCCGCCTGGGCGCGTACCGCTGCACGAACACGTTCCACGAGAACGAGCTGTACCTCGCGCGCTGCGTGCGCGGCGGCAAGGCGTTTCGTCTGAACTACGGCTCGTAGGGGCACAGGGGTCCCATGGCCACCGCCGATCTGACCGTCCTGGGCCTCGGCCGCGCCGAGGCCAGCGCCAGCGGGTACATCGCCGAGATCCAGCGCCGCCTGCGCGCGCAGGACCGCGTGCGGTTCCGCATGCACGCCATGGGCACCTCGCTCGAGGGCACCACGGCCGACATCCTGGCGGTGGTGGCCGAGCTGCACCGCGTGCCGCTCGACATGGGTCTCCCCCGCGCCTACTCCGTGCTCAAGCTTGACGAGCGCACGGACAAACCGGACCAGACGCTGGACGACAAGGTCCGCAGCGTCGAGGACCGGCTGGCTGCGGACGACGCGTCCGGCGCGTAGCGCCGCACGCCGTCCGCAACCGAGCCGGCCCGCGAGCCGAGCGCGCGGGCCGGCCGAGGCCGACGCGGCGGCGGATCCACTCCCCGCCGCGCCGGCCAGGGGTCAGCGGGTCGGCACGCCGTCCGTGGGCGGCGTGTTCTCCTCCCCCGTGTACTCCTCGACCGGGCCGTCGCCGTCGTCCGTGGTGAACGTGGGGCCGAAGTACTCCTGCTTCCCGCCCTTCACGACGTTGACGCGCGCCCCGGAGTACCCGGAGTGGTTGTCCTTCGAGTAGTTCATCGGGACGAACCCGGCGCCCTTCAGGCCGCCCTTCTGCAGCGTCTCGACGATGGACTCGCGGGTCAGCTCCTTGCCGTTCTTCTGCAGGGTCTCGGCGATGATGTAGCCGATCGACATGCCGTAGAGCGTCTGGCCGTCGAACGGCTTGCCGGCGTTGTACTTCGCCTGGACCTCGTCCTTGAAGAACTTGACCCACGGGTTGCTCGTGTCGTCCACGATCGGCAGGTAGTTCGTCGCCAGGAATCCCTCGAGCAGCGGCTCACCCTTCTTGCCCAGCGTCTCCGCGACCGCGCGGTAGTCCGCCCCGACGGAGGTGGAGATCCACTGGGGCTGGAACTGGATCCGTGCGGCGGTGCCGAGCGCCAGGGCGGTGAAGCCCGGGATCGTCGCCAGGTGCACGACCTCGCAGCCGGCAGCCTTCATCTTGCCGATCTGCGGGGCCAGGTTCGTGTTCGTGGTGACGTAGCGCTGGCGCTCCGTCAGGCCGTCCTTGCCGAGGACCGCCTCGAGCCCGCGCAGGGCGTCGGCGCCGAAGTCGTCGTCCTGTCCGAGCGCGCAGACCTTCTTGCCCGGCATTTCGGCCTTGATGTGGTTGGCCGCGATCTTCGACTCCACCGTGTAGTCGGGGTGGTAGCCGAACGTCGTCGGGTACTTGTCGGGCTGGTTCCACGAGCGGCTGCCCGAGGCCACGAACAGGTCCGGGACGCGGTTGCTCTTCAGGAAGTCCAGGACGCCCGTGTGGGTCGGGGTGCCCAGGCCGTTGAGGACCGCGAAGACCTTGTCCTGGAGCACGAGCTCGCGGACGACCTTCTGGGTGTTGGCGGGGTTGTAGCCGTCGTCCTTGATCTTGTAGACGAGCTTGCGGCCGTGGATGCCGCCCTTCTCGTTGACGTAGTCGAAGTACGCCTTCGTGGCGGGCGAGATCACCGCGTAGCCGGCCGCGGCCGGCCCGGTCAGCGGCTGGTGCGTGCCGAACGTGACCTCGGTGTCGGTCACGCCGGGTGAGGGGGCGCTGCTGCCGCCTCCGCCCCCGCCCCCGTCGTCCCCGCCGCAGGCGGTCAGCCCGACGGCGAGGGTTCCGACGGCGAGCAGGGACGCGAGGCGCCGCGTGCGGTTTCGGTCAGACATCGATCACTCCGTGGTTGTGGAAGGGGATCCGGACGAGGGGGTGCGCGGGCGCGCGGGGTCCGCGGCGGGCTCGGGCCCGCTCGGGCCCGAGGCGTCGGGGCGGTCGGCGTCGACGCCGGGGCCCGGTGCGGCCGGCCCGGCGGGCCCGACGTCGGCGGGGCCCGATGCCGCGGGCCGGCGGCCGCGCAGGCGCCGCACGAGGGCCACGAGCAGGCCCTGGATGCCGCCGGGGACGGCGAGCATCACGCCGATCACGATCAGGCCGAAGACGCCGATGGCGAGGTTGCCGTCCAGCCGCTCCGCGAGGTTCGAGGAGACGGGCATCGCCTCGGCCAGCGAGTCGGCCAGGTCCGGCAGGACGACGATCAGGATCGCCCCCCACACCGCGCCCGCGAGGCTGCCGAGCCCGCCGATCACGACGGCCATCAGCAGGAACAGCGAGAACGTCAGCGAGAACGCTCCCGGGGCCACGCTCTGGGTCAGGACCGCGAGCAGGCCGCCGCCGAGTCCGGCGGTCGCGGCGCTGAGCACGAACGCGCCGACCTTCGTGCGGGCGACGTCGATGCCGGAGAGGCGCGCGGCGACCTCGTCGTCGCGGATCGCCCGCATCTGCCGGCCGGGCCGCCCGTGCACGACGTTGGCGAGGACGAACACGGTGAGGATCGCCGCGGTCAGCGTGATCCACGCCTGCCAGCGCTCGAACGGGAACGCCGCGCCGAGGCCCACCGGCGGCGGGTCGACGGTGACGGAGAGCCCCTGGTCGCCGCCGAGGGTGCCGGCGAACGTCGTCGTGATCGCGGGGACCACGATCACGAGCGTCAGGGTCAGGCCCGCGAGGTACGGACCGTGCAGCCGCGCGCCGGCGAGCCCGAGGACGAACCCGACGACCATGGTCGCGAGGATCGCCGCCACGAGCGAGACGACCAGCAGCGGGATGCCGGTGGTGCCCCCGTCGACGAGCTTGTCCGAGACGAGCGCGTAGGCGTAGGCGCCCGTGGCCATGAGCGCCCCGTGGCCCAGCGAGAGCTGGCCCGTCAGGCCGACGAGGACGGTCAGACCGGCCGTCGCACAGACGTAGGCGCCGGCCGTGGCCAGCTGGTAGTTCCGGTAGGGCGGCAGCAGGTACGTCAGCAGGAGCAGCAGCAGCGCCGCGAGGACCGCGAGCAGCAGGTGCCGCGGCAGCGTGTGGGTGCGGAGGTACGCCACGTCAGACCTGCCGCGCCGTCGTCGAGGCGAACAGCCCGTTCGGCCGCAGGAGCAGCACGCCGATCAGCAGCACGAGGATCGCCACGGCGGAGAGGTCCCCGTCGGCGTAGCCGCTGACGTAGGAGAGGACGAGCCCCACGACGAGCCCGCCGACGACCGCGCCGGCCGGACTGTCGAGCCCGCCGACGACGGCCGCGGTGAACGCGTAGACGAACACGAGGTCCGTGGAGTGCGGGTGCGCCCCGAACTCCGTCGGCACCACGAGCATCGCCGCGAGCGCGCCGACCGCGGCGGCCAGCGCCCAGCTCAGGGTGAGCATCCGCCCGACGTTCACGCCCAGCAGCCGGGACATGTCGGGGGCGAACGCCGCGGCCCGCATCCGCAGGCCGATGTCGGTCCGGGTGAAGACGAGCGCGAGGCCCACCATCACCAGGAGCACGGTGCCGAACACGAAGAGGTCGTAGGGGGAGAGCAGCGCGGTGCCCCCGATCTCGATCGACTCGCGGCTGAACGGGACCTGCATGGCGCGGTAGCGGCTGCCGTAGACGATCCCCAGGATCGAGTGGATCACGAGCACGAGGCCGAGGGCGACGATCACCGCGTTCAGCGGCGAGCGGACGTCGACGAAGCGCATCAGGCCGCGCTCGACGATCGCCCCGAGGACGAGGCCGCCGAAGACCGCGGCGACGAGCCCGAGCCAGTAGGAGTCCGACGCCGCGGTGACGCTGTAGCCGAGGTACGTCGTCGCCGCGGCCATCGCGCCCTGGGCGAAGTTCACGATCCGGGTGCCGCGCCAGATCAGGACGAGCGCCAGCGCGAACGCGGCGAACACCGCCCCGCGCGCCAGGCCGTCAACGGTCAGGAAGAGGAAGCGGTCCATGTCAGAAGCCCAGGTAGGTGTGGCGGAGGTCCTCGTCGGCGGCGAGCGTGGCCGCGTCCGTGGCGGCGACGACCCGCCCGAGGGAGAGGACGACGCCGGTGTCGGCGATGGAGAGCGCGCTGCGGACGTTCTGCTCGACGAGCAGCACGGTCAGCCCCGTGTCGTCCCGCAGCCGCCGGAGCAGCGCCATGATCTGCGCGGTCACCTTCGGCGCGAGCCCCAGCGAGGGCTCGTCGAGCAGGAGCAGCCGCGGTCGCGCGACGAGCGCGCGGCCCACGGCGAGCATCTGCCGCTCGCCGCCCGAGAGCTGGTGGCCGGCGCTCTTGCGCCGCCGGGCGAGCGGCTCGAAGAGCTCGAACACCTCGGCGGTCGCCTTCCGGCCGTCGGCCTTGTCGCGCCGCCAGGAGTGGCCGAGCCGCAGGTTCTCCTCGACCGTCAGCTCCGTGATGACGCCGCGGCCCTCGGGCACGTGGGCGATCCCGTGGCGGACCATGTCCTGCGTGCGCACGCCGCGCAGATCGGTGCCGTCCATGCGGACCTCGCCGGCGGTGGCGCCGACGACGCCGCAGAGCGCCCGCAGCAGCGTCGTCTTGCCGGCGCCGTTCGCGCCGACGACGGCGGCGATGGAGCCGGGAGCGACCTCGAGGTCGACCTCCTGCAGGACGGGTGCGGCGCCGTAGCCGGCGGTGAGGCCGCGGACGGAGAGCAGCGCGTCGGGCATCAGGACTCCACCTCGACGTCGGCGCCCAGGTACGCCTCGGCGACGCGCTCGTCCTTGCGGATCTCGTCCGGCGTGCCGCGCGCGATGACCCGGCCGAAGTCCAGGACCACGAGCGCGTCGCACACCTGCATGACGAGGTCGACGTGGTGCTCGACGAGCATCACGGAGCAGTCCGCCCCCGTGCGCGTGGGCATGGAGCCGATGACGCGCACGAGGTCGTCGATGTCGTCCTGGCCCAGGCCGCCGGCGGGCTCGTCGAGCAGCAGGAGGCGCGGCTCGGCCATCAGCGCCCGGGCCAGCGCGGCCCGCTTGCGCACCGCGTAGGGCAGCGTGGCCGGCGAGGCGTCCGCCACGTCGTTCAGCCGGAACTCCGTGAGCAGCTCACGGGCGCGGTCGCGCAGCTCGCGCTCGTCGCGGTCGGCACGCGGCAGCGCCAGCAGCGCGGAGCCATAGCCCGCACGGGCGCGGTTCGTCGCCCCGGTCACCACGTTCTCGAGGACCGTCTGCCCGTCGAACAGGCCGAGGCCCTGGAGCGTGCGGGCGACCCCCTGCGCCGCGAGGCGGTGCGGCACCGGCCGCAGGCGCTCCCCGTCGAGCTCGAGCGTCCCGGTGGCGGGGCGGACGAAGCCGCAGACGACGTTGAAGAGCGTCGTCTTGCCGGCGCCGTTGGGACCGATCACCCCCACGACCTGACCGGCGGGCACGTCGAAGGAGACGTCCTCGAGGGCCATGAGCCCCCCGAAGCGCACCGTCACCCCCTCGACGCGCAGGCGCGGCGGGACGCCGTCTGTGCGCTGCATCACGGCATTCATGCACGGCGAGTGTAGGTAGTTCGGCGGGCCTGTGGGAAAACTTTGTGGCGCCTCCCCGCTCGACGGACGCGGCGAGGACGCACTTCCCTCCGACCCGGTCGATCTGGCAGTCTCGCCCGCCATGGACGCGACGCCGCCGATCAACAGCGACGGCCGCCTCGCGCGCCGGGAGCGCACCCGTCAGGCGATCGTGGCGGCCCACATGGCGCTGGTCGAGGAGGGCGACGTCAGCCCCACGGGCGCCCGGATCGCCGCCCGCGCCGACGTGTCGGTGCGCACCTTCTGGCTCACGTTCGACGACATGGACCAACTGTTCGACGCCGTCGGACAGGCCGTCCTCCTGCGCATGCAGGACGAGCACCGCCCCATCCCGGCCGGGCTCCCCCTCCCCGAGCGCATCGACGCCTACTGCCGCGAGCGGGCCCGTCTGCTCGAGCTGATCGGCCCCTACGCGCTGGCCTCGGCCCGCCGGGCCCCGTTCTCCGCCGTGCTGCGGTCCTACGAGCGCGAGCACGTGCAGCGCTTCGCCGCCGAGATCGAGGAGCTGTTCGCCGCCGAGCTGCCCGAGGACGCGGCGACCCGCCTGCCCTACGTCCAGGCGATGACCGTCGCCACCTCGTGGGCCTCGTGGTCGACCTCCCGCGGGCCGCTGGGTCTCGACGTCGCGGGGGCGACCACGGTGCTCGCGCGGACGATCACGGACGTGCTCGCGGCGGCGGCCCGGGAGCGCGAGCGGCTCGACCCCGAGCCCTACGACGTTTGACGGACGGCCGGCCGGGTATGAGCACCTCCGTCCCGCGAACGACCCGCGACGACGGACCCGATCACCGGATCCCTCGTCGCGCGGCCGTGACGGTGCAGGCGGCCGCGGCCTCGTCCGCGACCGCCGGATGCACCTCCGGCCCCCGCGGGGCCACCCTCTTGCGCAGCACCCGACGACGGTGGCGGACCGCCCGCCGCCGAGGTCTCGCTCGGCCCCGTCCGAGGCTCGTCCGGCCGGCAGCTCAGCCGTCGTCGTCCACGAGGGTCAGGCCGAAGAGCTCGAGCGCCTCGCGCAGGTCCGGGTCGTCGCGGCGGAGGCCGCGCGTCTCGCCGTCCGGCAGGTCGGCCGGCTCGTGGATCGCCCAGCTCACGCCGTCGTCCCCCAGGCGCGAGAGGTAGCGCACGCCGGCCGCGTCCCCGCGCTCGTAGACGAGGCGCGAGATCTCCTGCGTCAGGGCCCGGGGCGCGCTCATCCGGATCGCCGCGCCGTCGAGGTCGTCGATGCGATGACGCACCAGGTCGGCGCCGAGCGCCTCGCGCAGGTGCGCCAGCGAGCGGTGCGTGCCGATGTCGGCGAAGGGCCAATCGACCTCGAGCGTGCCGACGGCGCGCTTGGCCGTCCAGTCCGCGGGGACGTGCCCGGGCGGGAGCGTGGGGAACTCTGCGTCGCGGGGGTCGGGCGCGACCTCGAAGGCCACCACGTGCGGGTCGGGCCGGAACCGCGCGAGCGTCTCGAGGAAGCAGGTGAGCCGCCGGGAGCTCGCGTAGAGCACCCGGAAGTCCGAGTGCGGGTCGTCGAAGCGGTTGCCGAAGGTGCCGTCCGGGCCCGCGTAGGCCCAGTCGGGCCAGGCCCAGGCGTCCGGGCGGCGCGCGAGGCGGTGCAGCGGCCCGTCGGGACGCGCCAGGTCGAGGTCGGGGCTCACCCGCCGACGACGAAGGCGCGGGCGGCGGAGACGACCTGACCGCCGACGTCGTCGAGGTCGCCCTCACGGATCAGCCGCGCGGGCGAGCGGTCCTCGAGCTGCGGGTTCAGCCCCTGGAACCACGCCTGGGCCGTCGGTCCACCGTCGCGTCCGGCGATCATGGTGGCGAGCTGCAGGGCCAGGCGCAGCCGCCGCTGCGCCTCGGCCCCGGGGGCACGTGTCCCGTCCGCCCACTCGTGCAGCGCGCGGGTCTCGCCCACCCCGGCGACGTAGGCGCCCAGGCGTGCGCCGAGCAGGTCTCGGACCTCGCGGGCGACCGTGCCGATGTCGGCCCGCATGGCGTGGCTGTGGGCGACGAGGTCGGGGCGGGGCTGGGTGACGGTCATGAGCGGTGTCCCCACCATACACCCCCGTGCATACCACCGCGATCCCACCTCGGTCACGACTCTATCCCGGTCGTTCCCGCCCCGTCCCGAGGCCCTCCGACGGAGCGCACTACGATCGCCGGGTGCCCGATCCCGCCGCCCCGCCCCGACGACTGGGATGGCTCCCGGGCCGGTACGCCGTGGCGCTGGCCCCGGACGGCGTCGTGCCCGACGGGGAGTGGCTGGCCCTCGTCCGCGGACCGGAGGGCCTCACGGTCGTCCGTCCCGCCACCCCGGACGACGCCGACCGGTGGGCGGCGCTCTTCGAGGCCACGCCCCACGGCCTCGACGTGCCCGGCATGCTGGCCGCCGTCGTCGGACCGATCGCCGCGGCGGGCATCCCCGTGTTCGTGACCTCGACCCACGACGCCGACCTCGTGCTCGTGCCCGCCGGCCGCCGCGCCGATGCCGCCGACGCCCTCCGCAGCAGCGGCATCGCGGTCGACGCGGTCGGGCCGGAGCACGCTGCAGGCTGACGGTCACCGACCCCGGCGTACGGCGGAAGCGTCATGATCGCGGGGTCCCGTCCCCGCGTGTGGTCGGCCGTCCGCGTCCCCCGGGGCGCACGCCCGCGGTCTCCCACGCGCACCCCGTCCCGTCGAAGGATCCCGCGTGCGCCCGCGAGACCGCAGACCGCCCACCCCGCAGCTCGCCGTCCGCCTGGCGGCGTTCGGCATCGTCGCGTTCGGCATCTTCGCCGTCCTCTTCCTGCGGCTGTGGTTCCTGCAGGTGCTTCAGGGCGACCAGTACCTGCGCCAGGCCACGAGCAACGGCACGCGCGTGATCCGCATCGCCGCGCCCCGCGGCACGATCGTCGACCGTCGCCGCCGCCCCCTCGTCGAGAACCGGGCGACCACGATCGTCGCCCTGCGCGCCGACGCGCTCCCGTCGGCCGACCGGGCGGACATGGCGAACTGGGGCCACGACCAGGGGCAGTACGACGTGGCCCTCGACCGGGTGGCCGACCGCATCGTCGCGGACGCGGTAGCCCGCGACGAGCAGCGGGCCCGCGCCCGGACGCCCGCCCAGCGCCGTCGCGACCGGCGGGAGCGCGAGCGCGAGACGGCCGCCCAGGGCCGCGAGCGGACCCGCCGCGCCGCCCGCGCGGCGGCACGTCGTCGGGACGCCGCCGAACGGACCGCGGCGGCACGGCTCACCGTCACGGGCCCACCCGATCCGCCCGCGTTGAGCGTGCGGCGCGACGCGAGCCCCGAGCTGCGCCGGCTGCTGCACCGCATCGGAGAGCCGCTCGGCCTGACGCCCGCCACCCTCTACCGGCGGATCGTCGCGAGCACCGTCGCCCTGCCCTACGGCAACGTGCCGCTGAAGGCCCGCGGGGTGGGCGACAACCTGCGCGTGTACCTGCGGGAGCGGCAGCGCGAGTTCCCGGAGCTCGAGGTCGGCACGGAGTTCGTGCGCCGGTACACCCACGGGGCGCTCGCGGGGCAGCTCTTCGGCGGCGTGAACGAGATCTCGCCCGCGCAGCTGAAGCAGGACAAGTACGACGGGCTGGCCCCCGGGCAGGTCATCGGCCAGGACGGCCTGGAGTACGAGTACAACAGCTACCTGCAGGGCAAGGACGGGCTCCGGCGCCTCGAGGTCGACGCGCAGGGTGATCCCACCGGCCGGACCGAGGAGCGCCGGCCGCAACAGGGCAGCCGGCTCATGCTCACGATTGACACCGCCCTCGAGCGCTCCGGCCACCGGGCGATGGAGGCCACGATCGGGCGCTCCCTCGACAGCAAGACCGGCTTCCGGGCCGCCGGCGCGTACGTCGCGATCGACCCGCGCAACGGCGAGGTCCTGGCGATGGGCTCCTATCCCACGATCGACCGCAACCGACTGGACCGCCCGATGAGCGCGCGCGCCCGCCGGCGCCTGTTGGACGAGGAGGCGGGCGTGCCGCTGCTCAATCGCGCCATCCAGGGCCAGTACGCGACGGGTTCGACCTTCAAGGTCGTCTCGGCGTTCGCGGCCCTGGGCTCCGGGTTCCGC
This sequence comes from Patulibacter americanus DSM 16676, assembly GCF_000420025.1. Taxonomy (GTDB): domain Bacteria; phylum Actinomycetota; class Thermoleophilia; order Solirubrobacterales; family Solirubrobacteraceae; genus Patulibacter; species Patulibacter americanus. The sequence goes on along the minus strand of NZ_ATUD01000004.1, from coordinate 151,843 downwards.
ACGCCGCGGGACCAGGCCCGCGGCGGCAACTCGCGCACGATCGGCGGGCGCCCCTTTTACAACGCCGGTCGGCAGGACCTCGGCCCCGCCGACCTGCGGCGCTCCCTCGAGGTCTCCTCCGACGTCTACTACTACGACGTCGGCCAGGCGCTCTTCGGGCACCGCGACCGGCCGCTGCAGACGTGGGCGCGGCTCTTCGGCTACAGCCGCCGGACGGGGATCGACCTGCCCGGCGAGCAGCCCGGCGTCGTCCCCGACGCGGACTGGCGGCGCACGCGCAACGCGCAGGAGCTGGCGTGCCGCAAGCGGACGCACAAGGAGTCCTGCGGACTCGTCTTCGATCCGCGGGGCGGGTTCTACGCCGGCGACAACGTGAACCTGGCGATCGGGCAGGGCGACTTCCTCGCGACTCCGCTGCAGGTGGCCGTCGCCTACGCCGGCCTGTACGACGAGCCGGGCCGCACGACGGACGAGCTGCGGTTCCCCACCCCGCAGCTCGGCGTGCAGATCCAGGATTCGACCGGGGTGCAGGTGCAGCGCTTCGCGCCGAAGCCGCTCCGCCGGGTGCGGATCGGCGAGGCCGGCTGGAAGCGCGCCGTTCTCGACGGGCTCGAGGCCGTCACGCGGTCCCCCGGTGGCACCGCGTCGGGGGTCTTCGACGGATGGGACCACGGCCGCTACCCCGTCCAGGGCAAGACCGGCACCGCCCAGCGCTGTGCGGAGTCGCGCTGCCCGGACCAGGCGTGGTTCGCGGCCCTCGTCCCGGACGGGGAGCGCCCGATCGTCGTCGTGGCCACGGTCGAGAACGGCGAGGCCGGCTCGTCCACCGCCGCGCCGATCGTCTGCCGGATGCTGCGCACCTGGTACCGCCAGCAGGCGTCCGTGGCGCCGTGCGGCAAGGCGCGGGGGAACGCCGGGGACGGCACACGCAGCCGCGAGTGACGCCGGCCGTCAATCGGCGGACGCCAGGCCCACGAGGGTCGCCGCCAGCTCCTGCGGGCGGCTCAGCGCGTTGAGGTGCCCGCCGGGGACGGGCACGACGTCGAGCCCCAGGCGGCGGCGCGCCACCCGCCGCTGGAACGCGAGCGGGAAGAGCCGGTCGCCCTCTCCCGCCAGCACGGTGGTCGGCACGTCGGGCCAGCGGAGGAAGTCGCACGGCTGAGTGAAGGCGACCTCGGCCTCGGGATGGGCGTGCGCCGCCCCCGCGGCGAGCACGTCCGGGTCGACGTCGTGGAAGAAGTACGCCTCCATGTCGAAGTCCGTCGTCCAGCCGCCGTCGCGGGCGCCGGCGATCCGTGCGGCCTCCCAGTCCGTGGCCAACCACCAGTCGTTGGCACACTCCCGCGGCGCGGGGACCATCGCGTTGTTCAGCACGAGCCGCTCGACGGGCAGGTGACGGCAGGCCGGCACGGCGGTGAACCCGCCCATGCTCTGCGCGACAACCACCAGCCGTCCCCGCCCCTCCCCCGCCCGCACCATCAGGTCGCGGTACTCCGGCAGCCCGGAGCGTTCGTCGGGCCCCGGCAGCTCGAGGGCGATCACGTCGTGCCCGGCGGCCTCCAGCAGCGGGACGACGCGGTGCCAGTACCACGCGGCGCCGCCGGCGCCGGGGACGAGGAGGAACGTGCTCATGCCCCGTAGACGGCGGGGCGGCCGAAAACTCAGCGTCGCCGCGGAGCGCCGTCCCGACGCGGCCGGTCGCACCCCGTCACGGGTGACGCGCGAAGATCGGGGGCGCCATGGCCCTTCCCGTCTTCTTCTCGACCGCGACCGACCCCGGTGCCCGGGGCCGCGAGCTGGGGCGGGCCCATCGCGGCGGCATCCGTGCGACGTGGGAGGGCTACGACGCGTTGTTCGGCGCGTCGGGGGCAGCGCCCGCCGTCGTCCGCCGGGTGGCCGGCGAGGCGCTGGAGCGCACCGCGGCGTGGGCGCCGCAGCTCGCTGAGGAGATCGCGGGGATCGCTGCCGGCGCGAGCCTGGACGTCTGGCGGATCGGTGCCCTCAACGCGCGGACCGAGATCCTGGCCGCCGTCGGGGCGGCAAGCCGCGCGGAGTGCTCGACGTTCGTCGCCCTCGACCCCTCCGGGCAGGCGCCCCGCACCGTCCAGACCTGGGACTGGCACGACCACCTCCGCGGCAGCATGCTGGCCGTCCGCCTGGAGCCGCGCCCCGGCCACCACGTCCACCTGTTCACGGAGATGGGCATCGTCGGCAAGCTCGGCGTCAATGGCGCGGGACTGGGCCTGCACTTCAACATCCTCGCCCACGCCGACGACGGCGGCCCGACCGGGGTGCCCGTCCACGTCGTCGCCCGCCGCATCCTCGACGAGGCGACCACGATCGACGAGGCCACGGCCCTGGCCGCCTCGGCCCCGGTGTCGGCCTCGACGGTCCTCACCGTCGTCGCGTTCGACGGCACCCGATCAGCCGTCCGCGGCCTCGAGCTCTCCCCCGCGGGCCTGGCGATCCTCGAGCCCGATGCCGAGGGCGTGTTCGCCCACACGAACCACTTCCTGGACGCGGAGCTCTCCCGCAGCGAGCGCCACGGGCCGGACGACCCGGGCACCTACGGTCGGCTGGACGAGCTCGTGCGGCGCACGCCGGAGCTCCGCGCCGCCGACGATCCGACGGCCCGCGCGACCGCGCTGCTGGACCACCGCGAGGACCGCATGCTCTGCTGCCACCCCGAGCGGGGAGCGCAGGCGGGCGACCGCTGGGAGACCCTCGTGACGGCCGCGCTGGACCTCGACGCGCGCGAGCTGCTGCTGCACGAGGGCGGGCCGTGCCGCGTGGGCGACGGCGGGTGGATCCGCATCTGACGGCGGTCCAGGTCAGTCGAGGTCGACGCCGTCGAGCCAGCCGTCGTGCTCCTCGGCGAACCGCGCCGCCCACCGCGGCGTGAGGCGGCCGAGCATCGCGTGCTGCTTCTGCGGCCAGTCGTCGCCGGTGGTGTTCGGCAGGCCGGCCCCGGCCTCGGAGGCCGTCACGACGGAGCGGGTGATGTGCTCGAAGATCCAGTAGAGGATCTCCTCCGCCTCGCGCGTCTCGCGACGCTCGAGCTCGAAGTCCCCGGAACGGACACCCCACACGAAGAGGCCGTCCTCGTCGAGCACGTACGGGTAGGAGCGGTTCGTCGGATACCCGAACGTCGGCAGCGACCACAGCGGCGCCTCGATGATCGTCGCGAGCTGCAGCACGGACGCAGCCAGCTGCTGCAGGACGGGATTGGCAGCAGGCAGGGGCACTCCAGGACGGTACCGCGAGTAGGAGGCCCTGGCGACGAATTCGGCGGAGTAACGAGGTGCCGCCGAGGCCCGGTCCGTGCCGTCTGGACCGTCGGCCCATCCGAGACGGACGTGGCGCATCGCCGGTGGACGCCCGTCCGCTGCCGAGGCCGTCCGTGACGCGGGCGGCGGGGAAAACCCGCCTGAGGCGGCGCGCGCGGGGCCCCAGAACGCAGAAACCCCCGCTCTCGCGGGGGTTCCGGGCACTCTAGGAGCGGATGATGGGACTCGAACCCACGACCTTCTGCATGGCAAGCAGACGCTCTAGCCAACTGAGCTACATCCGCGCGGCGAGAAGGAATATAGCGAGGGTTCGAAAAGCGTGTCGGCTCGTCCCCCTCGGGGCCCGGAGCGCGTAGGCTTGGGCGTCGATGCAGCCATTTCTCGGGGGCCGATGAGCGACACGGACGCGGTCGGGGACGACGAGGCCGTCGCCGACCTCTGGGACCTGCCGGACCCGCTCGCCGCGGCCGGCTGGGACGACGCCGTCGCCGAGAGCCTCGAGCCGTACCTGACGAAGGGCCGCATACCCGCCCGCGTCGCGCGCATCGAGTACGGGGGCATCCACCTCGTCACCGCTGACGGGCGCCGGCCCGGTGTCGGCCGCCTCGGCCGCACCTCCCAGCTCGACGACGACCGCTCCGACACCCCGCTGGCGGTCGGCGACTGGGTGGCCACGGAGCGCGACAAGAGCAAGGACCGGCTGCTCGCCGTCGCCGTCGCGCCGCGTCACCAGTGGCTGGGCCGCCGCGATCCGTCCCGCGAGCTGCTTGAGCAGGTCCTCGCCTCGTGGTGCGAGGCGGTCCTCGTCGTCCACGCGCTCGACCGCCCGCTGCGGCCCAGCCGGATCGAGCGCTCCATCGTCATCGCGCACGAGGGCGACGTGCAGCCCATCGTCGTCGCGACGAAGGCCGACCTCGACCTGCCCGACGCCTGGCAGGCGCTGCAGGATGAGATCCCGCCGGGCACGCCCGTGGTGGCGGTCTCCAAGCGCGACGGCCGCGGGTTCGACGAGCTCGAGGCGCTCCTCCCCCGCGGCGGCACGACCGCGCTGATCGGCGAGTCCGGCGCCGGCAAGTCGTCCATCGTCAACGCGCTCGTCGGCCGTGAGGTCCTGGCCACGGGCGCGGTCCGCTCCACGGACGCGAAGGGGCGCCACACGACCACGGCCCGCGAGCTCGTGCCGCTGGGCGGCGGCACGTGCCTGCTCGACACCCCGGGCACCCGCGAGCTCGGCCTCGTGCGCGACACCGGCGGGCTCGACCTCGCGTTCGTCGACGTCGTGGAGCTCGGCGCGCAGTGCCGGTTCGCGGACTGCCGGCACAACAAGGAGGACGGGTGCGCCGTCCTGGCCGCCGTCGCCGCCGGCACCCTGCCCGAGGCCCGCCGCCGCTCCTACCTGGAGCTGCGCGCCGAGATCGAGGACCTCGACCAGAAGCGCGAGGACCGCGAGCGGCGCCTCGGCGAGGGCAAGCGCCCCCGCGCCTAGGCCGAGACGCCGGTCTGCAGGTAGAGGTAGCCGTTCTCGTCGGCGACGGCGTTCGGATCGACGTCGCCGGGCTGCAGCTCCTGCAGCGACGTCCCGTGGCCCGTGGCGCGCACCCCGTCGGCCTCGCGGGCGAGGTCGAGCTCGAAGCGGTACCACGTGAGCTCCCAGGCCAGGACGACCTGCATGCGCGAGCCCTCGAGGGAGCGCACCGTCACCCACGGCGCGCCCAAGGTGCGGGCGATCCCCGCGAGCTTGCGGGGGTGCTCGGAGTGGTTGTAGAGATCGATGGCGCGGGCGACCATGCGCGCGCCCGAGGTCGTGACCTGCGCGTGCGCGCCCTCCGCCGTGGTGGCGTAGGCGGCGAGGGGGGCGGCGGCCGGCTCCTCGGACAGCGCCAGGCCCTCGACCTCGTCCTCGATGCGGTGCGGGCGCCACTCGGGGCGGGACGGCTCGGCCGCCGGATCCTGCCGCTGGATCGGCTGGGGGCCGCGGCGGCGGTTGAGGGAGCGCTGGGCCGCGGGCTCGGCCTCCTGCGGACGCGGGCGCTTGCTGCGCCGCAGGCGGTCCAGGATCGACGCCCCCCGGCGGTTGGGTTCCAGCGTCGGGGCGTCGTTCACGCCGACGCGGATCCAGCCGGCGTGGAGGGCCCGGGGAACGCAGAGTTCGCACACGTCGCGCCGGGAGCCGTCGTGGAGGAAGATCTCGGGCTGCTCGCCGCGCAGCAGATGGCGGTCGCAGACCGCGCACACCTCGTAGTTCCCGGGAGACGACACCCCGAGAGGCTAGCAACGCCAGGGGGGCCGGCGGGCGACCGGGCGGCGCGCTGCGGTGGCCGGCGCGGCGGCCCGCGGCCGGTGGGCGGCGCGCCGCGGGGCGCACCGGGGCTCAGGCCGCCGCGACGTCCTCGGGCGTGAGCCGCGAGCGGAGCCGCAGGACGGCCTTCGTATGCAGCTGCGAGGCACGGGACTCCGTCACCCCGAGGACTTCGCCGATCTCGCGCAGCGTCAGGTTCTCGTAGTAGTAGAGGGCGATCACGACCTTCTCCCGCTCCGGGAGCCGCTCGATCGCCTCCCCCATTTGGTCGCGCAGGTCCTGCTCCGCGAGCGCCGCGGCGGGGTCGGCGGCCTGCTCGTCCTCGATCGTGTCCAGCAGGGAGACCTGGTCCCCCGTCTGGTCGCCGACCGACCACATCTCGTCGAGCGCGTGGATCGTGGACTGCGACACCTGCACCAGCGCGTCCTGGAACTCCCGCACGGAGATGTCGAGCGCCTGCGCCATCTCCTCGTCCGTGGGGGCGCGGTGCAGCTTGTGCTCGAGCCGGGCGTGCGTGCGCTCGATCTCGCGGGCCCGCTGACGGACGGAGCGCGGCACCCAGTCCTGGGAGCGCAGCTCGTCGATGATGGCGCCGCGGATCCGGGTGACGGCGTAGGTCTCGAACCGCACCTCGCGGTCGATGTCGAAGCGGTCGACGGCCGTCGTCAGGCCGATCAGGCCGTACGAGATGAGGTCCCCCTCCTCGACGTGCGGCGGCAGCGTGGCCGCGACGCGGCCGGCCACCCACTTCACGAGCGGGGAGTAGTTCAGGACGAGCTTCTCCCGGGCGAGAGCGTCGTTGTTCTCGCGTAGACGCCGCCACAGATCGCGGACGTCATGGGGTCGAGGCTCTGATGGCACCTGACGGACTCCGTGGGCGGGGGCGGGGGCTGACGCCGACGTGTTCCGCCCCACGGCGCACGCTCACGCGCGAGGATGACTCCGTCGGTACGCCGTCTTCAGTCGGCTCGACTCTACACGGGTGTAGACCTGCGTTGTGGACAACCGTGCGTGTCCGAGCAGCTCCTGGATCGAACGAAGGTCTGCTCCGCCGTCCAGAAGGTGGGTGGCGAAGGAGTGCCGCAGAGCGTGCGGGTGCAGGTCGCTGGGCAGTCCGGCCGCCCGGACCCACAGGTCCATGCGGCGTCGGACGTCGCTGGTGGACAGCCGGCGCCCCCGGCGGGAGAGCAGGAGCGCGGGCTCGGCGGCGCCGGTGTCGGGTGCGACGGCGAGCGCCGGGCGGCCGCGCGCGAGGTAACGCCGGATCGCGTCGGCCGCCGGATCGCCGAGGGGGACGGTGCGCGTCTTCTCGCCCTTGCCGGTCGTGCGCAGCGCCCGTCCCTCGAGGTCGACGTCGGTCACGTCGATCCGCACGAGCTCGGCGGCGCGCAGCCCGCAGCCGTAGGCGACCTCCAGCATCGCGCGGTCGCGCAGCGCCAGGGCGTCGTCGTCGGCCGGGATCTGGTCGAGCAGCTTCGCGGCGTCGTCGGGCTTGACGACGCGCGGCAGGTGCTGGGGCCGGCGGGGCCCCGGGGCCAGCTCGGCCGGGTTGCCCTCGACGATCCCCGCACGGACGAGCGCCCGGAAGGCGGCCCGGAGCGCGGCGAGCGCCCGGGTGACGGACGACGCGGCCGCCCCGCGCTCCGTGAGCGTCTGGGTGTAGCGGCGCACCGTGCGGACGTCGACCGCCGCGGGATCGCCCACCCCGTGGGCGGTGCACCAGCGGGCGAAGCGCTCCACGTCACCGGCGTACGCGCGGCGCGTGCGCTCGGCGGAGCCGCGCCGCGCGAGGTCCTGGTCGAGCACGTCGGCGGCCCGCCGCCATGCGTCCGGCAGTGGCGCCGTATCCTCTGGTGTTGTGGGCACGTTCTTCATCGACACGGACTCCGGCAGGGTCGCGACCCGTCGGCAGCTGACGACGGCGGGGCTGGCCGACGACCGCACCGAGCCGCCGCGGCCGTGGTTCGCCATCCGGGCGAGCGTGGACTGCTCGACCCTGTGGTTCGCCGTGCTGCGGAAGCAGGAGCGCGGGATCTGGCTGGGCACCCTCGTCCTTCGCCACAGCGACCATCTCTCCTCGTTGCTCTCGCAGGGCTGGGAGGAGGTCTCCGTCCAGGAGATCGCGTCCTTCGGGCCCATCGACCCCGACGGGCAGCAGGGCATCGCGGATCTCGACGAGGCGATCCGCGCCCTGGCGGAGGCCGACATCGCCGGCCACGACCCCGCGATGCGCGCCCTGGGCGGCGAGGCCCCGGCCGACCGCACCTGAGCGGCCGGCGGGAGGCCTCGCGGCCGACCGTGGCCGACCCGCCGACGGGAGGCGTCGCGGGCGACCATCGCCGGACCGCCGACGGGAGGCGTCGCGGGCGGCGACCGAACGGCCGGCGGGGGCGCCGCGGTCCCTAGAGGATCCAGATCGGCGCGCCGACCGGGACCCGCGGGAAGAGGTCGATGACGTCGGGCACGTGCATGCGCAGGCAGCCGTGCGAGGCGTTCGTGCCGATGGACGCATCGTCGCTGGTGCCGTGGATGCCCACGCCGTCGTAGATGCCCATCCAGCGCGCCTTGATCGGGTTCTGGGGATCGCCCGCGGGGATCACCTTGCCGGCGAGGTCTCCGGCCCAGTCCGAGTTCGGCACGTGCCACGCCGGATTCGGATCCTTGTTGCCGATCGTGTACTGCCCCGCCGGCGTGTCGTTGCCGGCCTTGCCGACGGAGATGCCGTAGGTCTTGACGACCTTGAGGTTCTTGTAGAGCGTCAGCTTGAACGTCGCGCGGTTGGCGACGAGCACCGTGCCGTACTGCTTCTTGACCTCGGCGGTGGTCGTCTCGGGCTGCTTCTTCGTGGTCTTCGCCGTGATGCGGTGCGGCGCGGACGGGTTCAGCAGCGCCTTGCGGACGGCCTTGGCGACCGGCGCCCGCTTGAGCTTCAGGCCGACCCGGCCCTCCGTCACGTCGAGGGAGCCGCCCTCGAAGGTGACGCTCGCCTCCTTCGGCGAGCGGTCCACATCCTTCTCGACCCGGTCCAGGAGCTTCGTGATCGCGGCGCGGGAGTACGAGCTCGACGGCGAGAACTCGCGGTCGACCTTCTCGCCCTTCACGTTGCGGTAGACGCGGGAGAACGCGTTGCCCGTCGTGCCCAGGCGCGCGGCCTCGTCGACGGCGGCGTCGAGGTCGACGCGGATCTTCGCCGCCTTCGGCGTCAGGGTCCAGCGGCGACCGCCGTGCGTGACCCGCACGGGGCGCTCGAGCTGGTTCAGGAGCTCCGTCTGCGCCTTCGTCTTCGCCTTCGCGGGCGTGAGCCCGCCGACGTCGACGCCACCGATCGTCACCCCTTCCGGGATCTTCGTCGGGGTGCTGGCGTCGGCGACGAGCACGCCGCCGCACGCGACGAGCACGATCGCGAGGACAGCAGTGAGGAGGAGGACGGAACGTTGATGCATGGCGGCGCAGAGGATGGTAGCGATGTACGCGGCCGACGCCCACGGTTGCATGGCGCGTCCCGTCGATCGACCGACACGCCGTCTGCCCCGTGAGGGGCCGCCGCAAGCGTCGTCAGCCGCGGCGCAGGAGCAGGTCGATCTCGCCGAGCACGCGCGGGCGGGCCGGGCCGGCGGCCTCGTGGGCGCGCAGGGCGGTCAGCGCGGTGCGGTCCAGCGAGGGCAGCAGCGCGAGCAGGTCGTCGGCGTCGAGCGCCGCCACGCCGTCGGGGGCCTGCCGCGACGGCTCGGGCTCCGGGGCGACGGCCGACGGGCTGTAGCGCAGGAACGCCTCGACCTCCGGCTCGTACGGGGCCGGTACGCCGGGGTGCAGCACCCGCCGGCTGCCGCGGGCCCCGGCGGTGGCGAGCGCCTCGCGGGAGGTGGACCGGTAGGCGAAGCCCGTGGCCTTCAGCCGCCGGTTGTCGATTCCGCGGCCCCGGCGCAGCTGCCCCGCCAGGTCGTGCACGGCGCCGACGCCGGCACGGGCGAGGACGGAGGCCAGCACGCCGGTCCCCCACGGGGGCAGCACCGGGGCGTGCGCCCGACCGAGGGTGCTCAACGCCTCGGAGAGCGCGAGCGTGCCGTCGGCGGCCACGAGGTACGGGCCCTGCAGCGCGCGGGCGACGACGTGGGCGACCGCCCGGGCGGCGTCCTCCTCGTGGACGACCTGCACCGGCGGGTCGAAGCCGAGGACCGTGGGGAGCAGCGGCAGGCGGTCCGCGGCCCCGAGCAGGCCGGCGCCCGCGGCGCCGACCGCGTCGGCGAGTCGCACCGTCGTGACCGCCAGGTCGGGGCGTCGGGCGGCGGCGGCCGCCGCGGCGCGCTCGATCTCGGCCAGCGCCTGCGCGAGCGACCCCCGCGGCCGGCCGGGGACGTCCGTCGTCTCGGTGACGAACGCCGGCAGCCCGCGGTCCCAGCCGAAGCGGTGGACGGAGCCGACGGTGACGAGCCGTCGGACGGGCGAGCCGTCCTGGAGCACGGCGGCGCCGACGCGCTCCGTGACGGGGCCGTGGGCGACGAGGGCGCGCTCGTCCAGCGGCGTGAGCGCCGCGGCCGCGCGCAGGTCGACGAGCACCTCGGCCCCCGCCCCCTGCACGACGCGGGGCAGCTGGGCGAGCCCCTCGCCCAGGCGTACGAACTCGGCCCGCGCGAAGGGGCCGGCGGGCGGGCGGGCGTCGACGGCGACGACGGTGTCGACGTCGGGACGGCGCTCCAGCTCGGCCACGACGAGCGCCCCGAGGCGCGACGCCGCGGCGGTCACGACGACCCGTGGGCCGCTCACCCGACCCACCTCGAGCCGCGCTCACGGGCCATGTCGGCCGTCTCGTGCCGCAGGCGGCGGGCGACGGACAGCGCGAGGCGGAGCGCCTCGGCGTCGACGTCCTCCCCCGCGTCGGGCTGCAGCGGTGCGAGCGCCCGCAGCCGCAGCTTCGCCGGCAGGTAGGCCAGCAGGGCGAGGGGGCCGAGGTGCGGGAACCCGAGCGTGACGGGCAGCCGCCGGCCGCCCGGCAGCGGGACCCGTGCGAGCACCGGCTGGGCATCGTCGGCCCCGACGGCCGCGACGGGGATCACGGGAACGCCGGCCCGCACGGCCGCCAGCAGCGCCGGGTGCCGGCCGAGGTGCCGTTCGGCGGGACCGTCGGCGAGGCGGTCGCTGCGCACCGCGAGGACGACGAGCTGCTCCTCATCGCCCAGCAGCCGCTCGAGGTCGTCGGGGTGGTCGGCGACCGCCCCGGCCCGCGCGAGCACGACGGAGAGCCCGGGCTGGTCGAGCAGCCCGCGGTCGACGCACAGCCGCGGGTCGCGGCGCTTGGGGTGCTCCTCCCGGACCGCCTTGGCGAGCATCGGACCGACGGGCGAGAGCACGCCTCCCCCGTTGACGACGAGGAGCGCGCCGCCGCGGTCGGGGATCCGCCGCGGCTCCTGCAGCGCCACGCGGAACCACAGCTTGTGCGCCGCCTCCCAGACCGTCCGGTCGAGCACTTCGCTCAGGCGGGCGGAGCGTCCCCAGTCGTCCAGGTCGCGGTCCGGCTCGACGACCGGGAGGATGTCCCGCGCGTCCGTCATCGCTCAGCCCGTGGTGACGGCGCCCTCGCTGGCGGGGCCGACGAGCTTTGCGTACTTCGCCAGCACGCCGGTGGCGTCCGGGCTGAGGACGGGCTCGTAGGCGGCGCAGCGCTCGGCGATCTGCTCGTCCGTCAGGTCGACGGACAGCTCGCGGTTGTCGACGTCGATCGTGATCTGGTCGCCCTCGCGGACGGCGGCGATCGGCCCGCGGTGGAACGCCTCGGGTGAGACGTGCCCGACGGAGAAGCCGTGCGTGGCCCCGGAGAACCGGCCGTCGGTGATCAGCGCCACCTCGCCGGAGATCCCCATGCCGGAGAGCGCGGAGGACACGGCGAGCATCTCGCGCATCCCCGGGCCGCCGGTCGGGCCCTCGTTGCGGATGACGATGACGTCGCCGGGCCGGATGCCGCCGGCGGTCACGACCTCCATGGCCGCGGCCTCCTGCTCGAACACGCGCGCGGGCCCGACGTGGCGGCGGCGCTCGTGGCCCGAGAGCTTGACGACGCAGCCGTTCGGCGACAGGTTGCCCCGCAGGATGGCCAGGCCGCCCGAGTCGCGCAGCGGGTTGTCCAGGGGGCGGATGACCTGCTGCCCCTCGGGCTCGACGCCCTGGTCGGCGAGCTCGCCGATCGTGGGGCCGGTGACCGTCGGCAGGTCCTCGTGCAGCTGGCCGGCCTGCTTGAGGCGGCCGAGGAAGACGGGGGTGCCGCCGGCGTGCCACAGGTCGACGGCGTTGTAGCGGCCACCCGGGAGCAGGTCGCAGAGCAGCGGTGTGGAGCGCGAGATGCGGTCGAAGTCGTCGATGTCGAAGTCGACGCCCATCTCCTTCGCGACGGCCAGGAGGTGCAGGACCGCGTTGGTCGAGCCGCCGGAGCCGGAGACCGCGGCGACGGCGTTCTGCAGCGACTCCTTCGTGATGACGTCGCTCGGGCGCAGGTCGCGGCGGAGGACCTCCATTGCGAGCTCGCCGGTCCGGAACGCGACCTCGGCCTTGCTGGGGGCCTGGGCGTGGACCATGGCGGCGCCGGCGGGGCTGATGCCCATCGCCTCGAACGCCATCGCCATCGTGTTGGCCGTGAACTGGCCGCCGCACGCGCCGGCGCCGGGGCTCGCGACGTTCTCGAGCTCGTCGAGCTCCTCGTCGGTCATCTTGCCCGCGGCGTGCTGGCCGACGGCCTCGAAGACGCTCTGGATCGTGACCTCCTTGCCGTGGAGGTGGCCGGGCGGGATCGAGCCGCCGTAGAGCATGAGGCCGGGGATGTTCAGGCGCGCGAGCGCCATGACGCCGGCGGGGATCGTCTTGTCGCAGCCCGTGATGACGACGAGGCCGTCGAAGAGATGGCCGCGCGCGACGAGCTCGATGGAGTCCGTGATGACCTCGCGCGAGACGAGCGAGGTCTTCATGCCGCTCGTGCCCATCGTGATCCCGTCGGAGATCGCGATGTGGTTGAGCTCCATCGGCGTGCCGCCGGCGGCCCGGATGCCGTCCTTCACCTTCGCCGCGAGCACGCGGTGGTTGAAGTTGCACGGCATCGTCTCGATCCAGCCGTGCGCGACGCCGATGATCGGCTTGGAGAGCGCCTCGTTGTCGAAGCCGATCCCCTTCAGGTACGTGCGTGCCGCGGCGCGCTGGGGACCTTCGGTGACCTGGCGGCTGTTGCGCTTCAGGTCGACGCCGTCTGACTCGGTGCTCACGCGGCGGAACGCTACTCCCCCGGGCGGCCGGGGTGCGCGGCCGGGCCGCGGCGCCGCTCAGCGTGGCCGCCGGGCGTCCCGCCGCGGACGCCGGGTCGCTCAAGCGGCGGTGCGCCATAGACCGGGGCCTCAGCCGGCGGTGCGGCCGCGGGCCGGGGCGGTGCGGTAGACGGCGGCGACCCGCTCGGCGCGCTCGCGTTCCCACTCGCGCAGGCGCCAGAGGTCGCGGCGGACCGCGCGACGCGCCAGCTCGGTCCCGGGCGTCTGGATCCGCGCGGAGGCGATCACGCCGGTCTCGTCCTGCGTGAGCGCCATCCAGTGCGCCAGGACGTCGTCGCTCGGTGCCAGGCGTCCCGCGGAGCCCAGGCCCGCGAGCTCCACGCGACACTCGCCCAGCAGCGTCGTCGTCTGCGGCAGGTAGACGACGTAGGGCCGGTGCGGGTAGACGAGGTAGGCGTAGGCGACTCCGGGCGCGGGGCGGCGGCCGGATGGCGCGGGCGCCCGTCCCGCCCCGCCCCAGACCCGGGCGAAGCCGAGGTCGCGGTACATCGCCCACGATTCGTCGTCGAGGCAGGTGCGCAGCAGGTCCCGCGCCGTCGCCTCCTCGGCGCGGCGGCGGGCACGGCCCTCACGACCGAGCGCGAGCCAGGTGCGGATCCCCTCGGTGCGGCCGATGCGCTCGCCGCTCACGAGGACCGGACCTCCTGCGCATCGCCCACGGCGTGCGCATCGGTGACGGCCTGCGCGGCAGCGATCGAGCGCGTCGTGCCCCCGGAGCGCGCGTCGCGCACCGCGGCGTCGGCGGCGGACCCCGCGCGCTCGCGCAACGCGGGCAGGTCCAGCACGTCGACGGGGCCGGCGCCCTCGCCGACGTCCCGCAGCCCGCGACGCACGGCCTCGCCGGCGACGTGCCGGGCGACCGTGGCTGCGCGGACGAGGTCATCGCCCAGCGCGAGCCGGGCGGCGAGGGTGCTGGAGTGCGTGCAACCGGAGCCGTGGGCGGCCCCGTCGGGGTGCCGGGCGCCGCCGAGGACGGTGACGGTCCCGTCGGCCTGCAGCAGAACGTCGTCGGCGCTGCCCCGGTGCCCGCCGGTGATGAGCACGTTGTCCGGACCGAGGTCCTGGATCGCCCGCGCGATCGCCACGACGGCGTCGTCGTCGCCCACCGAGGCGGGGTCCTCGTCGCGGCCGGCGAGGACGAGCGCCTCGGGCAGGTTGGGCGTCACGACCGTGGCGAGCGGCAGGAGCTCGCGGACGAAGGCCGACTGGGCGTCGGCCTCGAGCAGGCGTGCGCCGGACTCGGCGACCATCACGGGGTCGAGGACCACCGGGGTGCCGGCCGGCAGGAGCCCGAGGGCGGTGACGACGGCGCGGATGCTGGGCTCGGAGCCGACCATGCCGATCTTCACGGCGTCGAGGCCGAGGTCCTCGATCACGGCGCGGGCCTGGGCCACGATCATCTCGGGCGCGACGGGATCGATTCGCGCGACGCCCGTCGTGTTCTGCGCGGTCAGGCCCGCGATCGCGCTCGTCCCGTGGACGCCTTGCGCGGCGAAGGCCTTGAGATCCGCCTGGATCCCGGCACCGCCTCCGGAGTCGGAGCCGGCGATGGTCAGGCAGATGGGCGTCGTGACGACCATGCAGACCGAGGCTACCGCGCGGCCGCATCCGCGGCGCACCCCGTATGTCCACCCCGCACGCAGCGGGCCTCAGACCGCGCGGGGCGACACGAGCTCGAGCTCGCCGGACAGCCCGCGGCGCAGCCGGCCGGCGGCCTCGAGATCGCCCAGCGCGGCGAGGAGCGCCGGCGCCTCGTGCTCGTTCACGAGCGACTCGATCGTCCGGGGGCCGGCAAGCAGGGCCGTGCCGATCTCGCGAGCCACGCCCTCGAGGCCGGAGAGCGGGTCCGCGCGGGGCACCGGTGGCTCGTGCTCCCCGGCCTCCCCGAGGATCGTGCGCAGGTCGTCGGGCACGATCAGCGGCCGGTTCTCGCCCCGTAGGAGGTCGTTGCTCCCGCCGTAGGCCGGGTCGGTGATGGGCCCGGGAACGACGCCGATCCGTCGCCCGAGCTCGTCGGCGTGCTTCGCCGACGTCAACGACCCCGACCCGTGCGCCGCCGCCACGACGATCAGGGCGTCACCGAGCGCCGCGATGATGCGGTTGCGGGCGGGGAAGCTCCACCGTCTCGGCGTGGCCCCGGGCGGAAGCTCGCTGACGACGACGCCCTCGACGCGGATCCGCTCGTACAACCGGCGGTTCGTGGCGGGTGTCGGCCGCTCGACGCCTGCGGCGAGCACCGCGACCGTCGTGCCCGCCGGCCGGCCGGGACCGGATGGCCCGGCGCGCCGGCCGGCCAGCGCGCCCTCGTGGGAGGCGGCGTCGACGCCGAGCGCCATCCCGCTGACGACGGTCCAGCCCGCCCGGGCGAACGCCTCCGCGAACCGACGTGCGTTCTCCGTCGTGTCCCGTGGTCCCCGGCGCGAGCCGACCATGGCCACCGTCGGCGCGTCGCCGCCGGGACCGAGGACGGCGGCGAGGCGCTCGACGCCGCCCAGGACGTGCAGCACCGCGGGCGGGTCGCCCAGCTCGCGCAGCCGCGCCGGATAGGCGGGGTCATGACGGCACACGGACTCGACGCCCAGACGTCGGTGGTCGGCCGCCGCCTCGCTCAGGAGGTCGTCGTCCGAGCGGTCCAGGACCGCGAGCCGCGGCGACCCCGGTTCGCGGAGCGCCTCCACCATCGCCTCGGGCAGCAGGGTCAGCACCTGGGGCGGGCGCGAGGCTCCCGGCCGGCGGTCCAGGTCGGGCGTGAGCGCCTTCAGCGTCTGCGCCGCACGGACGCAGGCGGCGCAGGCCCTCACGCGGCCACCGCCTCGTCCTCGCGGGAGACGTGCTGGCGCAGGAACAGCGCCTCGTCGAGGTGCTCCGCCGTCACCTCGCCGCTGAGGGCGAGGTCGGCGATCGTGCGAGACAGACGCAACACCCGGGCACGGCCACGCGCCGACAGCGTGCCGCCGTCGTACGCCCGGTCCAGGCGTCCACGGGCCGCCTCGCTCAAGTCGGCCTCGAGCCCGCGCGGCCCGCACGCCCGCCGCCGGTCCGCCCGGAACGCCCGCGCGGCGAGGACCCGCTCCCGCACCTCCGCCGTGCTCGGCGCGGGCGCCCCGGAGATCTCGTCGCCGCTGGGTCGGGGACAGGCGACGTGCAGGTCGATGCGATCCAGCAGGGGACCGCTGAGCTTGCGCCGGTAGCGGTCCAGGTCCACGGGGCTGCAGCGGCAGCGGGCCGTCCCGAGATGGCCACACGGGCAGGGATTCGCTGCGGCGACGAGCAGGGTGCGCGACGGGAACGAGCGGGTCCGTCCCTGTCGGACGAGCACCACCCGCGCATCCTCCAGGGGCTGACGGAGGGCCTCCAGCGCGTCGCGTCGGAACTCCGGCAGCTCGTCGAGGAACAAGACGCCTCGGTGGGCCAGGGTGATCTCGCCGGGCCGGGCGACGCTCCCACCGCCGACGAGTCCGGGCGCGGAGGTGCCGTGGTGCGGGGCACGGAAGGGCCGCTCGGCCACGAGGCCCGCGCCGTCGTGGAGCCCGCACACGCTGTGGATCCGCGTCACCTCGAGCGCCTCGCTCGTCCGCATCGGCGGCAGCAGACCGGGCAGGCGCCGCGCGAGCATGGTCTTCCCCGTCCCCGGCGGACCGACCAGCAGCAGGCTGTGGCCCCCGGCCGCCGCCACCTCCAGGCCGCGGCGGGCCAAGGACTGACCGCGCACGTCGGCGAGGTCCGGGCCCAGCGGCGGCCTACCGAGCGCACCCGAGCCGTCGACCGCGTCCTCGTCGCGCCGGTCGTCGCGGCCGGGACTCGCCAGCGCCTCGACCCCCTCGCGCAGGGTCTGCACACCGCGCACCGCGATCCCGGGGACGAGCGCGGCTTCCCGCGCCTGCCCGCGTGGGAGCACCACGGCCTCGAGCCCGGCCGCTCGTGCCCCCTCGGCGACCACGAGGGCCCCGCGGCCCGCCCGCACCACGCCGCCGAGCGAGAGCTCGCCCACGACGGCCACCCGGTCGAGCTGCACGCCCGGCGCCTGCCCGCTCGCCGCCAGCAGGCCCACGGCGATCGCCAGGTCGAATCCCGGCCCGCCCTTCGGCAGGCTCGCGGGCGCCAGGTTCACCGTGATCCGCCGCTGCGGCAGCTCGAACCCCTGGTTGCCCAGCGCGGCCCGGACACGCTCGCGCGACTCGCGCACCGCGAGGTCACCGAGCCCCACGATCGTGAACGACGGCAACCCGGGCCGGACGTCGACCTCCACGACCACCGGACGCGGCTCCAGGCCGTCGATCGAGAACGTCTGCACGCGGGCCAACATGGCCGCCACGGTAGGTCCGGGCTCCGTGCCCGATCCAGCGCCGAACGGTGTCGGAACCGTGCCCGCGGAGCGCCGGTTCCGCGCGTCGGGCGGCAGCGACCAGGGTGATCAGGACCGGCACACGGGCGCCGCGCTTTCGGCACGGCTGGACCCTGGTTCGCGCACGGGGCACGGGCCTAGCGTCGGCGGCGTGTCCGCGTCCTCGTCCTCCCCCACCCCCGACCACCGGCCCGCCGTCGGCCTCGCCGGCGAGCGCTTCGCCCGCGACCACCTCGAGCGGCTCGGCTACACCGTCCTGGCCGCCCGGGCCCGCACGCGATGGGGCGAGATCGACCTCATCGTCCACGACGGGCGCTTCATCGTCTTCTGCGAGGTCAAGGCCCGGATCGCGCGCGGGACCGGATCGCCCTGGGCGTCGCTGCACGAACGCAAACGCCGGCAGGTGCGCCGGCTGGCCGCCGCGTGGCTGGCCGACACGCGCGACCGGCCGACCGGCCGCGACGTGCGCTTCGACGCCATCGGGGTGCTGATCGACCCGTCCGGCGGGCTGGTGCGCCTCGACCACATCGAGGCGGCGTTCTAGCTCCCGCGCCGGCCGGCCCCTACGAGGCGGCGGGTTCGAGCAGGCCCTCGTACGCCACGGAGCGGAAGGAGCGGCGGTGCAGCTCGGAGACGCCGTGGGTGCGGATCGCGTCCTGATGGGCGGGGGTGCCGTAGCCCATGTGCTGGTCGAACCCCCAGTGCGGGAGGCGCTGGGCGGCGCGGTGCATGAACCGGTCTCGGGTGACCTTGGCGACGATGGAGGCCGCGGCGATCGCGGCACTCCGGCCGTCGCCGCCGACCACGGCTCGCTGCTCGTGGCCGTTGTCCGGCACGCGGAAGCCGTCGATGAGGCACAGCGCGCCGGGGCGGGCGACGCGGCCCGCGGCCGTCGAGAGCGCTTCGAGGTTCGTCACGTGCAGGCCGCGGCCGTCGAGGCCCTCGACGCAGCGCGAGACCGCGACGACCCGGACGGCGATCCGGAGCACGACCCCGAAGAGGCGCTCGCGCTCCTCGGCCGTGTGGCGCTTGGAGTCGTCGAGCGCGCCGAGGGCGCGGACCTCGCGCGGGCCGATCCGCTCGAGGTCGAAGAGCACCGCGCCGGCCACGAGGGGGCCGGCGAGGCAACCGCGGCCGGCCTCGTCCGCGCCCACGACCCAGCGGACGCCGAGGCCGCGATCGTGGCCGAAGAGCTTCCGGCCGCGACTCACGCCGTGAGGCGGGCGGGGCGCACTAGACGCCGCCGATCTTCTTCGGCGGCCAGTAGGTCGCGAAGGCGTTGCCGATGACCCAGTCCCGCGGGACGGGTCCCCAGAAGCGGCTGTCGTTCGACGCTCCACGGTTGTCGCCCATCATGTAGTACATGCCCGCCGGAACCGTGATGGTCTTCGGCAGGGTGCACGACGGGTTGTCCGCCTCGGGGTCGCACGCGCCCTTGATGAAGGGCTCCTTCGTCGGCTTGCCGTTGCGGATCACGCGACCGCCGCGGACCGAGATGCGGTCGCCCGGGCCGCCGACGACGCGCTTGATGTAGTTCTCGTCGGACCACTCGCCGCCGACGCTGCGGTCGCACGGGCGACCCTCGTCGAGGTTGTCAGGATCGGCGCACTCGCCGGCCGACTCCTCACCGGGGACGTCGAGGCCGGACTTGCCGCCGTCGGCCCCCCGGGGCGGATGGAAGACGACGACGTCACCGACGGACGGATCGCTACCGAGATGGTGCGAGAGCCGGTTGACCAGCACGCGTTGCCCGATGTCGAGCGTGGGCTCCATCGAACCGCTCGGGATCTGGTACGGCTTGACCAGGAAGGCCTGGATGCCCAGCGCGAGGAGCAGGGCGATCGCGACGAGCCCGACGAGCTCCACGATCGGGTTCAGCTTGCGCTGCTTCTTCTGGTGCTGGGCGGCCGAAGCCCCGGTCGAGGACCGGGGCTTGGGAACGTCGTCGCTCACGGGTGGAGCGGGGTGACTAGGAGTCCGAGGACTCCGTCGCGGGCGTCTCGGGCTCGAGGACCTCGGCGGCGGGAGCCTCGTCGGCAGCGGCAGGCGTGGGCTCGTCGACGGGCGCGGCGGCCGTCTTCTCCGGGGCCACGTAGCGCTTCTCGCGGACGCGGGCGGCCTTGCCGACGCGGCCACGCAGGTAGTAGAGCTTCGCGCGGCGCACGTCACCGCGGGCGGCGACGTCGATCTTCTCGATCTTCGGCGAGCTCAGCGGGAACGTGCGCTCCACGCCGACGCCGAAGCTCTGCTTGCGGACGGTGAACGTCTCGCGGGCGCCGTGGCCCTGCCGCTTGATGACGATGCCCTCGAAGACCTGCGTACGGCGACGCGTGCCCTCGACGACCTGGAAGTGGACGCGAACGCGGTCGCCGGGCTGGAAGTCGGGCTGCGAGCGGAGCTGTTCACGCTCGAGCTTCTCGATTACGGTGGTCATCAGCGAGGGGCCCGGACTGGTCGGAAAACACGCACCAGCGCGTGATCCGGGCAAGATTCGGAACCTTAGCGGAGCAGGGGGTTTCGCGCGGTCTGCCCGCGCCGCCGCTCAGCCGTCGCGGCCGAGGCGCGAGCCTGCGTCGCCGCGCTCGCGGCTGCGCGCCCGGCGCCAGGTCTCGATCTCCGCGTGGTGCCCCGAGAGCAACACGTCGGGGACCTTCCAGCCGCGGTACTCGGCCGGCCGGGTGTAGTGCGGGTACTCCGGGTCGCCGTCCAGCGCGACGCTGAAGCTCTCCTCGACCGCCGAGTCGGCGTGCCCGAGGGCGCCCGGGAGCTTGCGCAGGACGGCGTCGCAGACGACCATCGCGGCGAGCTCACCGCCGGCCAGCACGTAGCGGCCGATGGAGAGGGTGTCGGAGCAGAAGTTCTGGACGATGCGCTCGTCGAAGCCCTCGTAGCGGCCGCAGAGCAGCGTGATGCCCTGCTCCTCCGCGGCGAGCTCGTCGACGAAGGCGTCGTCGAGCACGCGTCCGCCGGGCGTCAGGGCGATGACGCGGCGCTCCTTCTTGAGCTCGACGGGGTCCTGCCCGTAGATGCCCTGCAGCGCACGGTCCATGACGTCGACGCGGAGCACCATGCCGGCCCCGCCGCCGAAGGGCGTGTCGTCCACCTGGCGGGCGGACATGTCGCTGTGCTCCCGCGGGTTGAAGGTGCGCACCTCGTGGCCGTCCTGCGCGGCGTTGCGCACGTGGCGCTGCTGGCGGAACCAGTCGAACCAGTCGGGGAAGAGCGTCAGGACGTCGAGCTGCACCCGGTCATCCTGCCGCAGGCGCGCCGGGCGCGCCGCCCGCGTCCTCGTCCTCGCCCATGAAGACGAGGTCGACCACCACGCGGCGGCCCGGGACGTCGAGCTCGGGCACCGCCTCGCGGTGCAGCGGTACGAGCAGGTCGGGGGCGCCGGGGCGCGCGACCTCGAGGACGTCGACGGAGGGCAGCACCCGCACTTCCCGGACCTCCCCCACCGGCTCGCCCGCGGTCGACGTGACGGGCAGGCCGACGAGGTCGTCGGGCCAGTACTCGTCCTCGTCCAGCTCGGGGAGCGTGTCGCGCGGCACCAGGATGTCCTGGCCGCGCATCCCCTCGGCGACGTCGATGCTCTCGATGCCGGCGAAGCGGACGATCGGCTTCGCGTCCGAGCCGCTGCGCCGGACGATCTCGCGTTCGACGCCGCCGACGAGGACCTTGCGGCCCTTCACGAGCAGGTCGGCCTTGGGCTTCGTCACCGTCACGGACCCGTCGAGACTGTGGGCCTTGCCGACCCGCCCGAGGGCGTACATCGGCACGCCGGGGGTGGCGTCCGTCGCCTCGCCGCCCGGTGCGGGCGCCGCGGAGGAGCCGTCCGGCGCGTGGTCGGCCCGGGGCGCGACCGGGGCGTCGTCCGGCGGGACCGGCGCGGAGGACCGGCGGTCGTCGGAGGGAACGGCGGGCACGATCAGTCGTCGACGATGTCGACCAGCACCCGCTGGTCGTGGTGCGCCGCGGCGACCTTGACGACGGTCCGCAGGGCGTAGGCGGTACGACCGCCGCGCCCGATGACCTTGCCGTAGTCGCCGTCGTCCACGCGGAGCTCGAGGACGACGCTGCCGTCGTCCTCGTCCGCGAGGGGGGTCACCTGGACGGCGTCCGGCTCATCGACGATCGCGCGCGTCAGGTCGCCGAGGAGCTCGGCGACCACGGCGGGATCGGAGGCGGACGCCGACACGGACGGGGTGCTAACGGGCGTCGATGCCCTGCGTGCGCAGGAGCTTCTTGACCTGGCCCGAGGGCTGGGCGCCCACGGAGAGCCAGTGACGAACGCGCTCTTCCTTGAGCACGATGGTGGACGGCTCGGTCTGCGCGTTGTACTGACCGATCGTCTCGATCACCCGGCCGTCACGCTGGTTGCGCGAGTCAGCAGCGACCACGCGCCACACCGGGTTCTTCTTGCTCCCCACGCGGGTGAGCCTCAGTCGAACAGCCACGAACGTCCTTCGATCAACGGTCTCGGAAAAAACAGAACAGGCGCAGGCCGACCAGAGGCCCGACGCCGAAGACGGAGATCGTATCGCGATGGCCCCGCCCCTGCGGCGACCCTGTGGGTGGACCGTGCCCTGCCGAAGTCCTACGCGGCCGGACCCGAGAAGCACGGGCCGGGGCCCGCCCCCCTGTCTACTTCTTGCGGCGACGGGCCGCGCGGCTGCCGCCGCGCACCCCGATCTGGGGTTGGCCGCCACCGCCGCCCATGCCGGCGGCGCCACCGGGCATGCCGGCGCCGCCCATCATGCCCTCCAGGCCCTTCATCCCGCCCTTGCTCATCTGCTTCATCATCTTCCGCATCTGCTGGAAGTTCTTGACGAGCTGATTGACCTGCTGGACGGAGGTGCCGGAGCCCTTCGCGATGCGCAGGCGGCGGCCGCCCTTGATGAGCTCGGGGTGGCGCCGCTCCTTCGGGGTCATCGACAGGATGATCGCCTCGACGCGGTCCATCTCGCGGTCGTCGACCTGGGCGTCCTTGAGCTGGGCCCCGACGCCCGGCAGCATGCCGAGCACCTTCGAGAGCGGCCCCATCTTGCGGATCATCTTCATCTGCTTGAGGAAGTCCTCGAGCGTGAACTCGTTGCGCCGGAGCTTGCGCTCGAGGTCCTTCGCGTCGCCCTCGTCGAACTGCTTCTCGGCCTGCTCGATCAGCGAGAGGACGTCGCCCATCCCGAGGATCCGCTGGGCCATGCGGTCCGGGTGGAACGCCTGGAAGTCCGGGAGCTTCTCGCCCGTGGACGCGAAGAGGATCGGCTTGCCCGTGACGGCCTTGACCGAGAGGGCGGCGCCGCCCCGGGCGTCGCCGTCGAGCTTGGACATCACGACGCCGTCGAAGCCGGCGGCCGCCGCGAACTGCTCCGCGACGTTGACCGCGTCCTGACCCGTCATGGCGTCGACGGTCAGCAGGACCGTGTCCGGGCGGACGGCGTCGCGGATCTGGACCAGCTCGTCCATCAGCGCCTGGTCGACGTGCAGACGACCGGCGGTGTCGACGATCAGGACGTCCTTGCCGTCCTGCTTGGCCTGGTCCAGCGCCCAGCGGGCGACCTCGACGGCGGACAGCTCGGTGCCGCGGTCGTAGACGGTGGCACCCGCCTGGGCGCCCACGAGCCGGAGCTGCTCGACGGCGGCCGGTCGCTGGACGTCGCAGGCGGCGACGGCGACGGAGGAGCCCTTCTCCTCCTTGAGCCAGCGCGCGAGCTTGGCGACGGCCGTCGTCTTGCCCGAGCCCTGCAGGCCCGACATGAGGATGACCGTGGGGGGCCGCGACGAGAACGTCAGGCCCTCGGACTCGCCGCCCATGAGGGCCACGAGCTCCTCGTGCACGATCTTGACGACCTGCTGGCCCGGGTTGAGCTGGCCGATCACGTCGGCACCCAGGCTGCGCTCCTTCACCGTGTTGGTGAAGGACTTGACGACCTTGAAGTTGACGTCCGCCTCGAGCAGTGCGAGACGGATCTCGCGCATCGCGGCGTTGATGTCGGTCTCCGTCAGCGTGCCGCGCTGGCGGACGTCGTCGAGGGTCGCCTGGAGTTTCTCTGAGAGGGCGTCGAACACGGCCCTTGGAGTCTCGCACGCGACGGGGGTCGCGGGACCGCGCGCCCCCGTCGGTGCTGCGGGCTACGCCGGGCGGGCCGGGTCCTCGGGGCGCGGGGCGTCCAGCGAGCGCGGCGCGTCGGCCGGGCGGGCCGGATCCTCGGCGCGTGCGGGCGGGCCGCCGTCGACGGCGCCCGTCGGGGCACCGCCGCCGACGCCGCCGCGCAGGCCGTCGACCACGCCGCCCAGGCCGGCGAGGGCCTGCGTGAACTCGGACGGGATGACGAAGAGCTTGTTCGCCTCGCCCTTCGCGAGCTCGGGGAGCATCTGCAGGTACTGGTAGCTCAGGAGCTCGCGGTCGGGCCGGCCGTCGTGGATGGCCTGGAAGACCGTGCCGATGGCCTTCGCCTCGCCCTCGGCGCGCAGGACGGCGGCGGTCTTGGCGCCCTCGGCCTTCAGCACCGCGGCCTCCTTCTCGCCCTGCGCCGTGAGGATCGAGCTCTGCTTGGAGCCCTCGGCCGTGAGGATGGACGCGCGACGGTCGCGCTCGGCGCGCATCTGCTTCTCCATCGCGTCGAGGATGGAGCTGGGCGGGTCGATCGCCTTGAGCTCGACGCGGCCGACGCGGATGCCCCACTTGCCGGTCGCCTCGTCCAGCACCGTGCGCAGCTGGCCGTTGATCTCGTCACGCGAGGTGAGGGCCTGCTCGAGGGTGAGCCCGCCGATGACGTTGCGCAGCGTGGTGGCCGTGAGCTGCTCGATGGCCTGCAGCGGGTTGGCGACCTCGTAGGTGGCGCCCTTCGGATCCGTGATCTGGAAGTAGAGGACCGTGTCGATCGAGACGGAGACGTTGTCCTCGGTGATCACCGCGTTGGGCGGGAAGCTCACGACCTGCTCACGCAGGTCGAGCAGGGGGAGCAGCCGGTCGATGAACGGGACGGTGATCCGCAGTCCCGGCTCGAGGGTCTTCTGGTATCGGCCGAGACGCTCGACGATGCCCGCGCGGGCCTGCGGGATGATCCGGACCGTCTTCGCGGCGAGCAGCAGCGCGAAGACGAGGAGGACGGCGAAGACGATGAGGACCACGGGGGTTCCTTCGGACGGGCGGGGGCACGGACGCCGGTGCCCGGGAGGAGCCCCGACAGGGCCAGCCTATAGGGCGGACCCTCCCCCGGCCCCGGTCAGTCGGAGACGACGACCGTCGCGCCGTTGATCTCGAGCACCGTCACGACCTCGCCCGGCTGCACGGGCTCGAGACCGGCGTGACGGGCGGTCCAGACCTCGCCGTCCAGGCGGACCTGGCCCATCAGATCGGGGCCCTCGAGCGCGCTCGTGACGACCGCGGTGCGGCCGACGAGCGCCGCGGCACCGGTGCGGGTCGACGACGGCTGGCGCAGGTGCCGCACGGCGATCGGACGGACGAGGCCGAAGACGAGCGCGGTCACGACCGCGAAGACGAGGACCTGGATCGCGAGACCACCGCCCGCTCCGGCGGCGGCCGCGGCGCCGAGACCGCCGACCGCGAAGGGGCCCAGGAACAACGAGAGGGTCAGCACCTCGCCCACCCCGAATCCGACGCCGACGAGGAGCCAGACGATCCATGCGTCCATGGCGCCACACTACCGGCCCGCGGCCCGGAGCTCGCCGGGTATCGGACGGCGCGGGCCCCCAAGCGCCCCGCCCCGTGGTGTCGCCGGGCCCGCCGGCCCGCTCAGCCCTGAGGCGCGACGACCTCGTCCGGCTTGACGAGCGCGCCGGCGAAGTCGTCCGCGTCGAACGGGCGCAGGTCCTCGAGGGCCTCGCCGATGCCGATGAGCTTGACCGGGATGGAGAGCTCCTGGGCGATCGCGATGGCGATGCCGCCCTTCGCGCTGCCGTCGAGCTTCGTCAGCACGATGCCGGAGACGGGCGCGACCTTGGAGAACTCGGCGGCCTGCCGCAGGCCGTTCTGACCCGTGGTGGCGTCGACGGTGAGGAGGATCTCGTGGGGGGCGCCCGGCATGAGCTTCTCGACGACGCGGCGCACCTTCGAGAGCTCCTCCATGAGCGGGAGCTGCGTGTGCAGGCGGCCGGCCGTGTCGACGATGACGACGTCGGCCCCGGACTCCCGGCCTCGGCGGACGGCCTCGTAGGCCACGGACGCCGGGTCCGTGTTGGGCTTGCCCGTGACGACCTCGACGCCGGCGCGGGTGCCCCAGATCTGCAGTTGCTCGACGGCCGCGGCGCGGAACGTGTCGGCCGCGCCGAGGACGACGCGCTGGCCGAGCTCGTGGGTCAGGACGTGGGCGAGCTTGCCGATCGAGGTGGTCTTGCCCGTGCCGTTGATGCCGCAGACCATGATCACCGTGGGACCGTGGCGCAGGTCGATCCGCGGGTCGCCGGCGGGCTTGGCGGCCGCCGCCAGCAGCTCGGCCAGCCGCGCCTGCAGGGCCTGTGGGTCCGTGACGCCGCCCGTGGTGGCCTCCGTCTCGAGCCGGCCGACGATCTCCGCCGTGGCCTTCGCCCCGACGTCGGCCATGATCAGCGCCTCCTCCAGGCGCTCCCAGGTCTCCTCGTCGAGCGTGTCGAAGAGGGTCTGCGTCAGCTCCGCGCCCAGCGCCTCGCGGGTCTTCTTGAGGTTCTGGCGTAGGCGCTTGAAGAAGCGGCCCCGCTTCTCGGGCTGCTCCTCCTGGCTCGCGACGGCGGCCCGGGCCCGCTCCTCGTCGACGGTGAAGAGATCGGTCCACTCGCGCGCCATCCCTCCGAGGGTAGCGAGCGACCGGGGCTCGTCAGCCCACGCCACCCAGCCCGGGCAGCGGCTCCGCCCGGGTCGCGGACTGATCCAGCCGGCGCGAGACGACCTTCGACACCCCGTCGCCACCCATCGACACGCCGTAGAGGGCGTCGGCGACGTCCATCGTGCGCTTCTGGTGCGTGACGACGATGAACTGCGCGCGGTCGCGGTAGCGACGCAGGAGCTGCAGGAAGCGGTCGATGTTGAGGTCGTCGAGCGCGGCCTCGACCTCGTCGAGCACGTAGAACGGGCTGGGCTTGGCGAGGAAGACGGAGAAGAGGAACGCGATCGCGGTCATCGTCTTCTCGCCGCCGGACATGAGGGTCAGGCGCTTCATCTGCTTGCCCGCCGGGGTGATCTCGATCTCGACGCCGAGGTCCTCGTCCTCCCCCGTCCCCGCGCCCTCGGCGTCGTCGAGGGCGGCGTCGGAGGGCTCCCCGCCGTCCTCCGTGTCGCCCGCCTGCGCGTCGTCGGATTCGCGCACCAGCCGCAGGCGGCCGCGTCCACCGGGAAAGACGTGCTCGGCGAGCTCCTCGAAGTTGCGGGCGCACGCCGTGAAGGTCTGCTCGAACGTCTCGCGGATCTGGCGGTCCGTGTCCCGCACGAACGCCCGCAGCTCGCGCAGCGCGGTCTCGAGGTCGGTGCGCTGCGTCTCGAGGGTCTCGACGTGCTCGCGAGCCTCGTCGTACGCCTCCGTCGCCAGGGGGTTCACGGGCCCGAGCTGCTCGCGCCGGCGCGTGAGCTTGGCGATGCGGTCGCGCAGGCCCTGCACCGTCTCGGGGTCCAGGGCGTCCTCGGCCGGCTCCGCGGGCAGGCCCAGCCGCTCGGCCAGCGTGCCGAGCTCGACGAGGATCTCGGCCTCCTGGTCCTTCGCGCGCTGGAACGCGACCTCGGCGGTGGTCAGGCGCTCGCCCGTGCGACGCAGCGCCGTGGCGAGCTCCGCCTCGCGCCCGGCGCAGGAGCGCAGGCGGCCGGCGACGTCGTCGCCCGCGGCGCGGTCCTCCTGCACCGCGCGCTCCAGGGCGGCGGCGCGCTCGCGCACGACGCGCAGCGCCTCGAGCAGCAGCTCCGTGATCCGCTCGCCGGTGGGCACGACGGCCTCGTCGGCGCGCAGCGCCTCCTCGAGGCCGGCCACCCGGGCCGCGCGCTCGGCGCGCTCACGGGTCAGGCGCTCGGCGGTGCGGCGCTCGGCCTGCAGCTCGCCGACGATCTGGGCGCGACGGACAGCGGCCGGACCCTCGTCCGGGGCGAGCTGGCGGCGCTGGACGGCGCGCACCGCGTCGCGCACGGCCTCCTCCGCGTCGACGACGCCGCGTCGGGCCTCGCGCGCCGCCTGCTCCGCCGACTCGCGCTCGCGGTCGACGGCGGCCAGCTCGCCGCGGAGCGCCTCGACGGCCTGGACCGCGGCGTGCTCGGCGCGCGCGGCCTGCTCGCTCTCGGCCACCAGCCGGTCGCGCCGGTTGCGCTCGGCGAGGACCCGTTCCTCGCCGCCCTGCGGGCTGCGCTGCAGCTCCCCCGCGCCCACGCGCCAGACGAGGCCGTCGACGGTGACGAGCGTGCCCGTGAACCCGACCGGGACGGCGTCGGGCAGCGCGTCGACGAGCCACGCGTCGGCCAGGGCACGGCGGGCGATCGCCACCGCCCGCCCGTCGCCGGAGACGTGGGGACCGAGCGGCTCGGCCCCCGGATCGGGCCGCCCGTCGGCGTCCGCGGCGGCTCCGTCGGCCGTCGCCGCGTCGGAGTCGGCCAGCAGGACGCGCAGGCCGTCGCGCCCGGCCTGGCCCAGCAGCTCCCGCGCGCCCGCGGGGTCGTCGGCCACGGCGGCGCCCAGGCGGCCGTCGAGGGCCGCGGCGACGGCCAGCTCGTAGCCGTCGTCGACCCGCAGCCCGTCGCTCAGGGCGACCGCCTGCAGGGCTCCCCCGCGCCCTCGGCCGCCACGGCCCGCCGCCAGCCCGCCCGCGCCGCGGAGGAACTGGTTGGCGGCGGCCAGCTGGGCGCCGACGGTGGCGGCCTCCCGTCGCGCGCGTTCCACGGCCTGGTCGAGCTCACGCCGACGGGCGCGGACCTCCTCGGCGCGCCGCTCCGTGGCGGCCCCGGCGTCCCGAACCTCCTGCGCGGCGGCCTGGGCGGCGGCGAGCTCGCGCTCGGCGGCCTCGCGGGCCTCCTGCAGCACGGCGACCTCGCGCTCCAGCGTCTCCTGGCGCTCCTGGTCGAGGCGCTCCATCTCCGCCTCGAGCGCCGCGATCCGCGACGCACCGACCTCGTCGGGGCGGTCCGCGGCCGCGGCGGCCTCGAGCTCGCCGAGGGCCTCGCGGCGGCGCTCGATCCGCTCGGCCAGCGCCTGCCGCCGGTCCGAGACCCGCTCGACCCGCAGCTCGATCCGCTCGGCGGAGGACGCCACCCGGCGGGCCCGGGACGACAGCCGGTCGCGCCGCTGCGCCTGCTGCGCCAGCGCCTCTTCGGCCTCTCGTCGCTCGGCCACGACGGCGTCGAGCCCTGCCTGCAGCGCGGCCTGCTCCGCGCGGGCCGCCGTCGACTCGGCAGCGGCCGCGGCGAGCTGGGCGCGGCGCTCACGCAGACCATCCCGCACGAGCTCCCAGCGGGCCTCGACCGTCTGACGCTCCAGGCGCTCGTGGAGCTCGGCCGCCTCGGCCTGGCGCTTCAGCGGGCCGAGCTGCTTGCGGGCCTCCTGCTCCACCAACAGCGCCTGGTCGAGGTTCCCGCGGGTGCGGTCGAGCTTGAGCTGGGCGCGACGCCGGCGCTTGCGGTGCTTGCCCAGGCCGGCGGCCTCCTCGATCAGGAGCCGCCGGTCCTTCGGCTTCGACGTGACGATCGCCTCGACGCGCCCCTGCGAGATGACGGAGTGCGCCTCCTTGCCCAACCCGGTGTCCGAGAGGACCTCCTGCACGTCGGTCAGGCGCGCTTTGGCGCCGTTGAGCCGGTAGCCGCCCTCGCCGGAGCGCTCGAGCCGGCGGACCACGGAGATCTCGCCGACGGGCAGATCGACGGTGCCGTCGCTGTTGTCCAGGACGAGCTCGACCTCGGCCGCGTTGCGCGCCGCGACCCCGCGGCCGCCGCCGAAGATGACGTCCTGCATGGACTGGCCGCGGATCGCGAGCGGCTTCTGCTCGCCCAGCGCCCAGAGGATCGCGTCGGTGACGTTGCTCTTGCCCGAGCCGTTCGGGCCGACGACGACCGACACGCCCGGATCGAACTCGAGCCGGGTGCGGTCGGGGAAGGACTTGAAGCCCTTCAACGTGACCGACTTGAGGTGCATCGCTCAGTCGCCGGCGCCGAGGGAGGTGAGCGCCTCCCGCGCGGCCTCCTGCTCGGCCAGCTTCTTCGACCGCCCGCGGCCCGCGCCGACCGCCTGCTCGTCGACGAGCGCCTCGACGACGAAGGTGCGGTCGTGCGGCGAGCCGATCTCGTCCGTCACCCGGTAGGCCACGGTCTGACCGCGGGCCATGAGCCACTCCTGCAGCCGGCTCTTGCTGTCCGCGGGGTGGTCGAGGGCGTCGCCCAGCTCGGGGGCGAACGCGGCGACCACGGCCTCGGCGGTGCGCTCGTAGCCGTACTCGAGGTAGCAGGCGCCGATGATCGCCTCGCACACCGACGCGAGCACGCGCTCCGTGCGCGTGAGCTCGGAGACCCGGCGGCGGAGGTTGTCCGGCGCGGTCTCCGCCATCCGGCGCGGGACCTCGAGCCGCTCCGCCACGCGGCGGCACGGGTCCGCCGAGACGGTGCCCGCCCGGACCTCCGTCAACCGACCGGCGCCGAAGCGCTCCGCGTCGAGGGTCCGGAAGAGGTGCGTCGAGATCGCGAGCTCGAGGACGCTGTCGCCGAGGAAGGCGAGGCGCTCGTAGGAGTCTGAGCGGCGCGACGTCCACGACGCGTGGCTGAGCACGGGCCGCCGCGCGGACTCCGGGAGCCCGTCGAGGAGGTCGCGCAGCGCGCGGGTGGAGACGTCGTCCGACACCCGCGCCTCTACGCGCCTGCCGGCAGGTGACGCAGGACGCAGTCCGCGGCCTCACCCACCGTCGTGATGCGCGACGCCTCGTCGTCCGGGAGCTTGACCCCGTGGGAGTCGTCGAGCTCCTGTACGAGCGTGAAGAGGTCCAGCGAGTCGGCCTCGAGGTCCTCCTTCAGGCGGGTGTCCTCGCCGATCGCGTCGGCGTCCACCTCGAGCTCGTCGGCCAGGTGGCGCCGCACGATGTCCAGTACCTCGTCGCGCGTCATGGCCCGGAGACGCTACTCGCTGGGGCGGTCGGCGCCCGGGCCGACCGGCGCGGGGACGGCGGCGGTCGGGGGGCGCCGCAGTGCGCCGGCGGCCTCGAGGTCCCCGTGGATGAGGTCGGTGACCCGCCGGTCGTGCCCCTGGGCCGCCAGCTCGATCGCCCGGGCGAACCCCGTGCGCGAGAACCGGCCGTGCGGCACGACGCCGAGGCTGCGTAGCCCCAGCAGATAGGCCCCGCCGGACCCCTCCGGGTCGATGGAGGCCTTGAAGCGGTTGAGCGCCGGGCGCAGCAGCAGCCCGCCGAGCATCGCCATCGGGTTGGACATCGCCGCCTGCTTCACGCCGGAGACGACGGACTGCGAGACGCCCTCCATGAGCTTGAGGGCGACGTTGCCGGTGAACCCGTCCGTGACCACGACATCGGCGACGCCGGCCGTGATGTCGGTGCCCTCGACGTTGCCGATGAACTCGACGTACTCGTTGTCCTGCAGCCGCGCCCGCAGGAGCGCGTGGACCTCGACGACGTCGGGCGTGCCCTTCGTCGGCTCCTCGCCGTTCGACAGCAGTGCGACGCGCGGGCGCTCGATGCCGAGCACGGTGCGCGCGAGCGCGGCGCCCATGAACCCGAACTGCACGAGGTGGTCCGGGCGGGCCTCGACGTTCGCGCCGACGTCGACGAGCGTGACCGGGCGGCCCAGCGTCGGGATCGGCAGGGCGAGGGCCGGGCGGTGGATGCCCCGGGCGCGACGCACGTGCACGAGCCCCGCCGCGAGGGCGGGGCCGGTCGCGCCGGCCACCACGAACGTGTCGGCCTCGCCCGTGGAGACGGAGCGGACGGCCTGGACGATCGAGGCGTCGGGGTTGCCACGGACGGCGAGCGCCGGGTCCGGGGCCTTGGCGATGGAGAGCGGGGCGTCGACGACCTCGATGCCCGCCACGCCGTCGACGACGGGCAGGAGCTCCGAGGCTGGACCGAAGAGGCGGACGCGGACATCGCCGCGACGGACGGCGAGGAGCGCGCCCTGCGCGACCTCGGCCGGTCCGAGGTCCGCCCCGGTCGTGTCGACCGCGACGGTGACGGTCATGCGAGGAGACGGCCGGCGTGACGCCGGCCGCGGGGTCCTAGAAGTCGAGCGAGCTCTTCGGTGCGACGACGACGCGGCCGTCGTAGTAGCCGCAGGTGCCGCATACCCGGTGCGGGATGCGCGGGCTGTGGCACTGCGGGCACTCGTTGACCGTGGGTCGGGCAGCCTTGTGCTGCGCCCGGCGCTTGGCGGTGCGCGCGTGGGACTGGCGTTGCTTCGGTACGGCCATAAGACGAGTGACGATACGGGAAACCGCCCGGCCGCGTCGGCCGGTCTACGGTCCCTGCAGGAGGTTCCCGTCCTCGTCGAAGCGGATGCTCGCCAGCGCCGACATCCGCGGGTCGGGCTTCGGGTCGTGCGTGTGGTCCGGGTCGTCGTTGAGGTGCGCGCCGCACTCGGGGCACAGCCCGCGGCAGTCCTCCTTGCAGAGCACGCGCACGGGGAGCGAGAAGACGAAGGAGTCGTTCGTCCAGCGGGCGAGGTCGAGGTCGTCGCCGGCGACGTACTCCGAGTCGAACTGCTCCTCGGGGTCGCGCTTCTTCTGCTCGAGCTCGCGGACGTCCACGCTCACGGGGCTCGTCGTATCGGCCAGGCAGCGCATGCACGGCCCGTGGATGCTGGTGTCGAAGCGCAGCTGCAGGGCGTAGCCGCCGCCGAGCATCCGCGAGATGTCGAGGCGGACCTCCTGCGTCGGGGGGTCCGGGACGTACCCCTGCTCGCTCAGGCGGACCGCGTCCAGCTTGACGGGGAGGTCCAAGCGGCGCCCCTCGCCGGGGCCCATGCGCAGCCCGGAGAGGTCGATCAGGTCGGTGGGCTCCATGGCTCCATGGTACTCCGGGCGGCTTGGGGACCCGACCGTCAGGCGGGTCGCAGCTCGCGCTTGAGCACCTTGCCGGTGGCGTTGCGCGGCAGCTCGTCCACGAACGCGACCTCACGCGGCGCCTTGAAGCCAGCGAGCGAGGCGGAGACGCGCCGTCGCAGCTCGTCCTCCGCCAGTCCTGCGCCGGGGTGCAGGACCACGACGGCCTTCAGGACCTCGCCCCAGCGCGGGTCGGGGATGCCGAAGACGGCGACCTCGCGGACCTCGGGCATGTCGGCCACGAGGTCCTCGACCTCGCGCGGGAACACGTTCTCGCCGCCCGAGACGATCATGTCGTCGTCGCGGCCGTCCACGAACAGCCGGCCGTGGGCGTCGACGTGTCCCACGTCACCGGTGGAGAGCAGGCCGTCGATGGCGTCCTTGCCGCCCCCGCCCGTGTAGCCGTCGAACCGCATGTCGTTGCCGACGAAGATGCGTCCCACCTCGCCGGGGCGGGTGACCACGCGGCCGTGCTCGTCGTAGAGCCGCACCGTCGTGCCACGCGGGGCCTTCCCGGCCGTGCCCGGCGCGGCCCGCAGGTCCTCGGGGGTCGCGATGGTCGCCCAGCCGACCTCGGTGGAGCCGTAGAGGTTGTAGACGACGTCGCCCAGGCGGTCCATCGCCCGGATCGCGAGCTCCCCGGGGAGCGCGGAGCCCGACAGCGCGACGATCCGCAGGCTCGAGAGGTCGTGGCGGGCGAGGGTCTCGTCCGGCAGCTCGAGGATCCGCTGCAGCATCACGGGGACGAGGGGCAGCACCTGGCAGCCGTGCCGCTCCACGGCCTGCAAGGTGCCCTCGGGCGTGAAGCGCCGGCGGAGCACGAGGGTGGAGCCGAGCGCGAAGCCCAGGGTGAAGTGCAGGTACCCCCACGAGTGGAACATGGGCGCCGCGAGCATCGTCCGCTCCTCGGACCGCAGCGGCATCCGGGACAGGATCTGCGCGGCGGGCGCGAGGGACCGGGGCTGCTGGCGGGCCGCGCCCTTCGGCGTGCCCGTCGTGCCCGACGTGAGGATGATCATCCGCCCCTTCTCGGCGGGCGGGTCCAGCGAGGAGCGGTCGCCGCGGGCGATCAGGGCCTCGGCCTCCGGCGCCGCTCCGACGGCGGCGGGCGCCGACGGGTCCGCGGGGTCGGCCCACACCACGTGGCGCAGCCCGAGGGGGAGGTCGCCGTCGCGGAGCAGCGGGGCGAACTCGGCGTCGTAGACCGCGGCGACCGGCGCCTCGCGCTCGAGCACGTCGCGGATCTGCGGGCCGCTGAACATCGTGTTGAGCAGCAGCTGGTGCGCGCCGAGCTTGCTGGCCGCGACGATCGTCTCGACGAACCCGCGGTGGTTGCGGCACATGATCGCCAGGACGTCGCCCTGCCGCACCCCCATCGCCCGCAGCTCGTGGGCCAGCGCGTTGCTGCGCTCGTGCACCTGCGCGAAGGTCAGCTCGCCCTCGTCGTCGACGAGGGCCACGGCGTGCGGCCGGCGCGCCGCGTTCATCGTGTAGCCGGCGGCCGGGGTGGGGCCGAAGGCGCGCAGGCCCTTCAGGACCTCGGCCACGACGGCCGGCCGCATGGGGCCGACGATGCCCGCCCCGACCAGCTGGCGCAGGAGGAACGCGCCGTCCCCCGCCTGTGTCGCGACCCGCTCGATCGGCCCTCGGAGCTCCATGGCGCGATCCTACCCCGAGTACGGACTCGGTGACAGGGGCGTCACGTATCTGCCGGAGGGCGGTGGGCGCGTGGTCGCGCGCCGCCCGGGAGCTGGGTCACCGGGTCCTGCGACCGGGAGGGCGCGGGGGCGCCGTCCCGGGGAAGCGTCTAGCGCTCCGCGCCCTCGAGCTCCGCGTCGTCCTTGCCCTGCAGGCGCTCGCGCCCGCGGCGGACGGCCGCGATGAACTTCATAAGGTTGACCTCGAGGGTGTTCAGGATCTCGTCGGCGTAGTCCTCGGCGCCCAGGCGGATCTCCCGCTCGCGGGCCCGTGCCTCGTCGACGATGTCGTCCGCCTCGCGCTCGGCGAGCTTGACGACCTCCTGCTCGGACACGAGCTCGACCTGCTGCTCCTTGCCCTCCTTGATGATCCGCTCGGCCTCCCGCTTGGCCTCCGCGAGCATCTCCTGCCGCTCCTTCACGATCCAGCGCGCCTGCTTGATCTCTTCCGGGATCGTCGCGCGCATCTGGTCGAGGATGTCGAAGATCTCCTCGCGGTCAACGCGTACCTGGTCCGTGAGCGGGACCGGCTTCGCGTTGTGCACGAGGTCGTCGAGTTTGTCGATGAGGACCAGAACGTCCATGGCACACTTCCGTTTCGCGGTCGACCGGCGAAGTCCTTCCCCGCCGGGGGAATCCGCGTAGGGCGGAGATCGAGGGGCTTGAACTCCACATCCTGCCCTATCCGGGGCGGGGAACCAATCGCGGGGCCCCGTCCTGCAAGACGGCGCCCACGCGTCGCGCGGTCGACCGGGTCGCCGCGGAGCGCCCGCAGGGGTCCCGAGAGGCCCGGGCCGGGCCGCTCCGGGCCCGACCGGGACGCCCGAACGCCTAGGTGTCGTCGCGGGCGCGCGGCACCCGCTCGGCCAGCATCGCGGCCACGGGCGCGGGCACCAGCTCGTCGATGCGGCCCTC
Organism: Patulibacter americanus DSM 16676; assembly: GCF_000420025.1. Classification (GTDB taxonomy): domain Bacteria; phylum Actinomycetota; class Thermoleophilia; order Solirubrobacterales; family Solirubrobacteraceae; genus Patulibacter; species Patulibacter americanus. Next base: position 117,000 of record NZ_ATUD01000004.1, on the reverse strand, counting down.
GAAGCGGGCCAGCTCCTTCACCCAACTGGAGGAGAGGAACGCGAAGCGCGGGCTGGCCATGACGAAGACCGACTCGATCTCCGGCGCCTGCTGACGGTTGAGGTGCCCCATCTCGAGCTCGTACTCGAAGTCGGAGATCTGGCGCAGGCCCTTCACGATCGCCTGGGCGCCGATGCGCCGCGCGTAGGCGACGACGAGCTCGTAGAACGGCTCGACGCGGACGTTGTGGACACCGGCCTCGGCGAGCGCGTCGCGGATGAAGGTCAGGCGCTCGTCGATCGTGAACAGCGCCTTGCTCTTGCGCGCGGACTGGTTCACGACGGCGACCACGACCTCGTCGAAGAGGCCGGCGGCGCGCTTGATGATGTCGAGGTGCCCGTTCGTGACCGGGTCGTAGCTCCCCGGCACCACGGCGATGCGTTTGTCGTCGGCTGGGCTCATGGGCGATGGATGCGGATCAGGGTGTCCCCGTAGCGGCGTTCGTCCGCATCACCGAGGTCCGGGATCGCCAGCGCATGACGGTCGGACTCCGTCACCACCCTCGCCCCCTCCCCCAGCAGCGGCCGCAGCACCGGCCCGAGCCCCGGGGTCAACCGGGGCCAGTCGCGGTACGGCGGGTCGAGCAAGACGAGATCGTATGCATCGCCGCGCCGGGTTGCGTCCCGGAGGTGACGGGTGTGGTCCCCCGCCACGATCGTCGCCCGCTCGCGGCCCATCCCGAGGGTCTCGACGTTGCGCCGCAGGGCCTGCAGCGCCCGACGGTCCCGCTCCACGAACGTCGCGTGCGCCGCGCCGCGCGACAGCGCCTCGAGCCCGAGCGCGCCGGTGCCGGCGAAGAGGTCGAGCACGCGCGCGTCGTCCAGCGGGCCGAGGATGGAGAACAGCGCCTCGCGGACCCGGTCGCTCGTGGGGCGGGTGTCCTCGCCCGGCGGCGCCACCAGCCGCCGGCCGCGGTGCTCCCCGGCGACGATCCTCATGCGGGGATCGCCTCGAGGTCGTCCTGCGCCCGCAGGCGCTCCAGGAGCGCGTCGCGCAGCGGGGCGTGGACGGGGTGCTCGAGATCCGGGTCCTCGCGGTGCAGCTCCTCGGCCACGTCACGTGCCCGCAGCAGCAGGTCCGCGTCGTCGGGCAGCCGGGCGGTCGCGAAGCGGGCGACGCCGGACTGCCGGGTGCCCAGCAGCTCGCCTTCGCCGCGCAGCTGCAGGTCGACCTCGGAGAGCGCGAACCCGTCCGTGTGCGCGGCCAGCGCCCGCAGCCGCGCGGTGCTCTTGGGCCCGAACAGCAGGCAGGTCGACGCGTTGCCGCCCCGGCCGACGCGGCCGCGGAGCTGGTGCAGCTGCGAGATGCCGAAGCGTTCGGCGTTCTCGATCAGCATCACCGTCGCGTTCGGGACGTCGATCCCGACCTCGATGACCGTCGTGGCGACCAGGACGTCGGCGGCGCCGGCGGCGAAGCGCTCCATCACCGCCTGCTTCTCCGCCGGGCGCATCTGGCCGTGGAGCAGCTCGACCCGCAGCTCCTTGAGCTCGCCCGTGGAGAGCCGCTCGTGCTCCGCGACGGCCGACCGCGCGTCGAGCGCCTCGGAGTCGTCGACGAGGGGGCAGACGACGAACGCCTGCCGGCCCTTGCCGACCTCCTCGCGGATCCGCTCGTAGGCCCGCGCGCGCTCGCGGTCGCTGGCGCAGACGTACGTCGAGATCGGCTTGCGGCCCGCCGGGAGCTGGCGCAGGGCCACGACGTCGAGGTCGCCGTAGGCGAGCAGCGCCATCGTGCGCGGGATCGGCGTGGCCGTCATGTGCAACAGGTGCGGCGCGTGGCCGACGGGCGCCTTGCGGTCCAGAGCGCTGCGCTGGCGGACGCCGAAGCGGTGCTGCTCGTCGACCACCGCGACGGCGAGGGAGCGGAAGACGACGGGGTCCTCGATGAGCGCGTGGGTGCCGACCAGCAGGGGGAGCTCGCCCGATGCGAGGCGCGCCAGCAGGGTGCGGCGGCGCGACGCGGACGTCGAGCCCGTGAGCAGCTCGACGGGGACGAGGACGTCGCCCAGGAGCTTCTGCAGGGTGCGAAAGTGCTGCTCGGCCAGGGTCTCCGTCGGCGCCATGAGCGCGGCCTGGTGACCGCACTCCACGGCGCGGAGCATCGCGTGCAGCGCGACGACGGTCTTGCCCGAGCCGACCTCGCCCATCAGGAGCCGCTGCAGCGGCTCCGTGCCCGCGAGCGCGCGGGCGTTCGTCGCGACGGCCTTCTCCTGGTCCCCCGTGAGCCGGAAGGGCAGCGCCTCGGCGACCCAGCGGTCCGTCAGGCCGGTCGGACCGTCGAGCGCGGTGGCCGGGCGGCCCTTGCCGTGCAGCCGGCGGCGGCGGAGGTAGTCGAGCTGGCCCAGCAGCAGCTCGTCGAACGCGAGCCGGCGGCGACCCGCCTCGTGGTCCCCGAGGTGCGCGGCGCGCAGGGCGTCGACGCGGGCGGGCAGGCGCTGGCGGGCCCGGAGCCGAGCCGGCAGCGGGTCGACGGCCTCGTGGAGGTCGTCCTGCAGGTCGCGCACGCGGGCGAGGATCTCGATCGACGTCAGCCCGTCCGTGGCGGGGTAGCGCGCCATGGACGGGCCGTCGTACGCGGTCTCCTCCTCGCCGCCTCCGTCGCCGTCGGCCGCCCCGTCGGGGTCGGGGCCGTCGGGGACCACGCCGTCCTCGAGCCGCGGGGCGGGCTCGGGGAGCGGGTCACTGCTCGGGGCGTGCGCGGCGACGGAGAACCGGCCGGGGCCCTTCGAGGTGCCGCTGATGAGCAGGCGCGTGCCGGGCGGGTAGCGCTCGAGCAGCCAGGGCTGGTTGAAGAAGGCGATCCGCAGCACGCCCGAACCGTCCGTCACGAGCGCCTCGACGAGCGGGCGCATGCCGCGCCGGTGGACGGGGCGGCTCGCGATCCGCTGGACCTGGACCAGCAGCGTGGTCCGCTCGTCCTGGCGCAGGCCGCCGATCGTGCCGACGCGGCCGCTCTCGACGGGCAGGTGCTGCAGCAGACCGCCGACGGTGTCGATGCCCAGCGCGCCCGCGGCCTTCAGGGCCTTCTTGCCGGAGAACCCGCTCGCGCGCTCCCAGCGGGAGGGCCGCGGGGTGCGGACGGGAGCCGCGCGCAGGGCCGCGGTGTCGAGGGGCTCAGCCGTCGCGAACGCGCGGGCGGCGGGGCCGTCGGGGGCGGCCGGCGGGGCGCCCGTCCCGGGGCCGTCCGCCACGGCCGGCGGGACGACGCCCTCGAGGGCCTCGGGCCCCGCTCCGGGCGGGTGCGTCTGGGGTGCGTCGGCGACCACGGTCAGCGATCGTCCCGGACGGACCGGATGGGACGCCTTCGGACCGGTCACTCGGCCGCGACGAGCCACCACCAGGCGGGCTGGCCGCCGGCGATGACGTCGGGCTCGCTGCCCGCGGGCGCGAGGGCGACGACCGCGTCGTCGTCCAGCGGCGCGTCGTCCGCGGCGGAGAGCACGACGAACTCGCGGTCGTCCCCCACGCGCCCCAGCACGGTGCGCAGCACGTCGTCCGGGGCGCCCCAGGCGACGAGCTCCTCCTCGACGTAGCCCAGCGCGTCGCCCACGGCGAAGCGGCCCGCCGGATCGGGGCGCGCGGCCGGGGCGACGCCACCGATCGTCAGCGCCTGCAGCGCCTCCGTGATTGCGGCCGCGCCGTCCGTGGACGACGCGTCGGGCAGGTGCGCGGCGGTGATCGCCAGGCCGGCCTGCTGCGAGCGGGTCGGCACGACGACGACCGGCTTCGCGGCCAGCTCGGCGGCGCGCTCGGCGGCCATGCGCACGTTCGGGTTGTTCGGCAGGAGCACGACCTCGTCGGCCGGCGCGGCCTCGATCGCGCCGAGCAGGTCGGCCGTCGACGGGTTCATCGTCGGGCCGCCGTCGAGGATCCGCGCGCCCTCGTCGACGAACGCCCGCGCCAGCCCGGCGCCGGAGACCACGGCGAGCAGGGCGGTGCGGGTGCGCGGAGCATCGGGGTCGGCCGCCGAGGACGCGGCGGCGATGCGCTCGGTGCGGGCGGCGACCTGGGCGTCCATGTCGGCGACGTCGACGCGCGAGATATCGCCCGTGCCCTCGAAGAGCCCCATGGCCTCGTCCGGGGTGTCCGTGTGGACGTGGATCTTGAGCGTCTCCTCGTCGCCGACGACGACGATGATGGAGTCGCCGAGCTCCGCGAGCTCGCGGCGGACGCGGGCGGCGTCGAGGTCGCTGCCCGTGACCGCGAAGTTCGTGCAGTAGCGGAACGTCTCGGACGCGTGGGTGATGCCCTCGAGCCGCGCGGCCGCGTAGTGGCGGATGTCGAAGTCCTCGCCGGGCTGGCCCGCGCGGAGGAACCGGATGACGCCCGCGAACATCACGAGCAGCCCGAAGCCGCCGGCGTCGACGACCCCGGCCTCCTTCAGCGCCGGCAGCAGCTCGGGGCCCTCGTCGAGCGCCCGCTGGCCGGCCATGATCGACTCGCCGATGACGACGGCGAGGGCGGCGGACTGCTCCTCCTCGCCCAGCGGTGCGCCGAGCTGCTTCGGCTCGAGCTGCGCGACGGCGTGCGCGGCGGCACCGGCCATCTCGCGGGCGACCGTGAGGATCGTGCCCTCGACGGGTTGGCGGACGGAGTCGTAGCCGCGGTGGGCGGCGCCGGCGAGCGCAGCGGCCACGAGCGGCGGACGGATGAGCTCGCCCGGTCGGGCGACGAGCTCCTCGGCGGCGCCGCGGATGAGCTGCGAGAGGATGACGCCGCTGTTGCCGCGGGCCCCCAGGAGGGCGGCACGCGCCAGCCGACGGACGAGCTCCTCGCGGCCGAGGACGTCGAGCGTCTGGCCCTCGGTGAGGACGGCGTCGAGCTCGCCCACGACGGAGCGCAGGGTCAACGCCATGTTGTCACCCGTGTCGCCGTCGGCGACCGGGAAGACGTTGAGATCGTTGATCTCCTGCCGACGCGACTCGAGGTGCGCCAAGCCGGCCGCGACGAGGTCGCGGAACCGGACGATGCTGGGGTCGACCGAGGTCAACGGGCTGAACGGGGGCCGCGGGGCGCGGCCCCGGCCGGTCGGGACGGACGGGTCTGTCGGGACCCCATCCCCCCTAGACGGCCTTCTGGACCTTGCCGGCCTTCAGGCACCGGGTGCAGACGTACGCGCGCTGGGGCGAACCCTTGAGCATGATGCGGATCTTCTGCAGGTTCGGATCGAACCGACGCTTCGTCGCGCGCATCGAGTGGCTCCGGCTCTGCCCGAACGCGGGACCCTTGTCGCAGGAAATGCAAACCTTCGCCATAAGACGAGAAAGGGTATCGCGCCGACCCCCTCCCCCGTCGGCCGCCTCCCATGCCCGGGAGGGCTGGGCCGCAAACGGCCTCAGGCGGGTGCCCCGAGCCTCGCCGACGTCCGACGCGGTCCGGCCCGAGACGCTCGGGGCGGGGCCCGCACCCCCTGCGGGTGCCCCGAGCCTCGCCGCAGTCCTGCACGGACCGCCCCGAGACGCTCGGGGCGGGGCCCGCACTCCCTGCGGGTGCCCCGAGCCTCGGCGCAGTCCTGCACGGACCGCCCCGAGACGCTCGGGGCGGGGCCCGCACCCCATCCCCTACCGCGGTTCGCGGACGCGCTCCGGCGGGGTCGCCGGGTGGGCCGGGCGGCGCGGCGGGGCGGGCACGCGGTCGGCGAGGCGCCCGGGCTCGCGCAGGCGCACGGCCGACGGGGCCGCACCGGGCAGCGGGGGGACGCCGTCGCCGCCGCCGGAGCGCGGGCGGTCCGGGACGGGGCGGGGCGTGCCGCCGTCGTCCTCGCGGAACCAGCCGCGTAGCTCCTCGCGCGCCGAGCGGGGCATGAGGCGCCACGCCAGGAACGCGCCGCAGAGCGCATGGGGGACGAAGATCGCCAGCAGCGAGACGGACTCGGTGTCCATCGATCCAGGGTAGCGCTCCGCGGCGCCGGGGTCGACGGGTCGGTCACCCACACCGGGGCGACCGACCCGTCGGGGCGGCTCAGGCCCCGGCGAGGCCGCGGCGGATCGCCGCGAGCTGCAGCACGGCGTCGGCGGCGTGCCGGCCCGAGTCGCGCTTGTCGCCGCCGGAGCGGGCGAGCGCCTGCTCCATGTTGTCGACCGTCAGCACCCCGAACGCGGCGGGCACGCCCGTCGTCAGCCCGACCTCCTGGAGGCCGCGGGCCGCCTCGGCGCAGACGAAGTCGTAGTGGTCCGTCTCGCCGCGGATCACAGCGCCGACGCAGGCGATCCCGGCGTAGCGGCCCGTCTGCGCGAGGTACTTCGCGGCGAGGGGCAGCTCGAAGGCACCCGGGACCTCGAAGACCTCGACGGGCTGGGCGCCCGCGCCCGCGGCCTCGGCGAAGGCGGCCTGCGCTCCGGCGATCAGCCGGTCGGCGAGGTCGCGGTAGAAGGTGGCCGCGACGATCGCGTAGGCCTGGCCGTCCGTGCTCATGCCACGTCCTCGCCGACGACGGCGCCGTCGGGCCGGTGGGCCGCGGCGTCCTCCGGGTGGTCGCGCGCGTGCTCCTGCACCAGCATCTCCTCGTCGAGCGGGAGGCCCTGGTGGTGGACGGCGGGCGCGAGCGTGTGTCCCATGCGGTCGCGCTTCGTGCGCATGTAACCCTCGTTGTGCTCGTTGGCGGGGTGCTCGATCGGCACCTGCTGGGTCACGGACAGCCCGTAGCCCTCGAGGCCCCGGATCTTCTTCGGGTTGTTCGTCAGGATGCGGATGGAGGTCAGCCCCAGGTCGACCAGGATCTGGGCGCCGATGCCGTAGTCGCGCAGGTCGGCCGGGAGGCCGAGCTTGAGGTTGGCGTCGACGGTGTCGTAGCCCTCCTCCTGCAGCTTGTAGGCGCGCAGCTTGTTCAGGAGGCCGATGCCGCGGCCCTCCTGGGCGAGGTACAGCAGCACCCCCTCGCCGTGCTCCTCGATCATCATCAGCGCCGACTCGAGCTGCTCGCCGCAGTCGCAGCGCAGGGAGTGGAAGACGTCCCCGGTGAGGCACTCGGAGTGCACGCGGACGAGCACGTCCTCCTTGCCGGCGACGTCGCCCTTCACGAGCGCGACGTGGTGCTTCTCGTCGACGAGCGAGCGGTAGCCGACGGCCGTGAACGTGCCGAAGGCGGTCGGCAGGTTGATGTCGACGACCCGCTCGATCAGCCGGTCGTGCTTGCGGCGGTAGGCGATCAGGTCGGCGACCGTGATCATCTTGAGGTCGTGCTTCTCGGCGTACGGGACGAGGTCCGGCACGCGGGCCATCGACCCGTCCTCGTTCATGACCTCGCAGATCACGCCGGACGGGTGGAGCCCGGCGAGCCGCGCGAGGTCGACGGCGGCCTCGGTGTGGCCCGTGCGCTCGAGGACGCCGCCCTTCTTCGCCTTCAGCGGAAAGACGTGCCCCGGGACCACGACGTCGCGGGGGCCCGAGCGCGGGTCGATGGCGACCTTGACCGTCTGGGCGCGGTCCGCGGCGGAGATGCCGGTCGTCACGCCCTCGCGGGCCTCGATGGAGACGGTGAACGCGGTCTCGAACTGGGCCTCGTTCTTCGCGGCCATGAGGTCGAGTCCGAGCTCGTCGCACCGCTCGGGCGTGAGCGTCAGGCAGATCAGGCCGCGCGCGTGCGTGGCCATGAAGTTGATGGCCTGCGCGTCGGCGAACTGCGCGGCGACGACGAGGTCGCCCTCGCTCTCGCGGTCCTCGTCGTCGCAGACGATGACCATCTTCCCCTGGCGGATGTCCTCGATCGCGTCCTCGACCCGATCGAACGGGTGGGTCGCAGAACGGGTGGGGGTGGTGCTCACGAGGGGTCCTTTGCGGAGAGCAGCTTCTCGACGTGCTTCGCGAGCACGTCGACTTCGAGGTTGACGGGGTCGCCCGCGCCGAGGCGGCCGAGGGTGGTGCGCTCGAGCGTCTCCGGGATCAGGGAGACCTCGAGGGCGGCGTCGTCGATCGCCGAGACGGTGAGGGAGACGCCGTCGATGGTGATGGAGCCCTTCTCGACGACGTAGCGCAGCAGCGACGGGTCCTCCGGCGCGATCCGCACGATGCGCGCGAAGCCGTCCGGGCGGGTCTCCTGGACGACGCCCGTGGCGTCGACGTGGCCCTGCACGATGTGGCCGCCGAAGCGGTCGCCGGCGGCCATCGCCAGCTCCAGGTTGACGCGGGCGCCGACGGCCGCGGCGGCGCCGAGGCTCGTGCGGCGCAGCGACTCGTTCATGACGTCCGCGTCGAACGCGAGCTCCGTCGTGCCGGGCGCGGCGCCCTCGGGCTCCCCCACCGCCTGCGGCTCGCCGACGGCGGTCAGGCAGCAGCCGTTGACGGCGATGGAGTCGCCCGGGTGCAGCTCGCCGGCCAGCGCCGTCCGCACCCGCAGCCGCACGCCACCCTCCTGCTCGTCGACGGCCACGACCGTCCCGAGGTCCTGCACGATGCCCGTGAACACGGTGTCACCACTCCTTGAGGCGCGCGATGGTCAGAAGGTCGTCTCCGACGGCCTCCCGGGTCAGCTCGACGGGGCGGGCGGCGTCCGCTATCCGCTCGACGCCCTCCCCCCCGATCAGGCCCGGCGCCTGGCGGCCGCCGAGCAGCAGCGGGGCGACGAAGAGCCGCAGCTCGTCGATCTCGCCCGCGTCGAAGAACGCGCCCGCCAGGTGCGATCCGCCCTCGAGCATGAGGGAGGTGACGTCGCGCTGGCCGAGCTCGGCCAGCGCGGAGCGCACCCGCGAGTGCTCGTTCTGGCCCGTGACGACGATGACCTCGACGCCCGAGGCGCGCAGGGCGTCCGTGGCGGAGCGGGTGGCCGCGCGGCTCGCGATCACCGTCACCGGCGCCTCGTCGACGGAGGCGACGAGCCGGCCGTCGAGCGGCAGGCGGGCCTCGGAGTCGAAGACCACCCGACGCGGCTGGCGCGGCACGTCGGGGACGCGGGCAGTCAGCTGCGGGTCGTCGGCCAGCGCGGTGCCGATCCCGACGACGACCGCGTCGACCTCGGCGCGCCACTGGTGGGCGAGATCCCGGGACGGACCCGAGGAGATCCAGCGGGAGTCGCCGGCGTGGGTGGCCAGGCGGCCGTCCAGGCTCGTGGCCGTCTTCATCATCACCCACGGCAGCCCGGTGCGGGCGTGCTTGCGGAAGGGCTGGTTCTGCAGGCGGGCGCGGCGCCCGACGGCGGAGTCCGCGGCGGCCTGGGCGACGTCGACGCCCTCGTCGCGCAGGATCCCGAGGCCGCGGCCCGAGGCCTTCGACGACGGGTCCTCCGCCGCGACGACGACGCGGCCCAGGCCGGCGGCGAGGATCGCCTCCGTGCACGGCGGGGTGCGGCCCTGATGGCAGCACGGCTCGAGGGACACGTAGATCGTGGCGCCCGTCAGGTCCTGGTCGCCGCAGGCGGCGATCGCCGCCACCTCGGCGTGCGGCCCGCCGACCTGGGCGTGCCACCCCTCGCCGAGCGTGCGGCCGTCCCGCGTGATGACCGCACCGACGACGGGATTCGGGCTGACGCGCCGCCTCCCCCGCTCGGCGAGCTCCACGGCACGCCCCAGCAGGGCTTCGTCTCGCGCATCCATCGTCACTCATCCGGAGGATAGAGCGGAAGGGGTCCGGTCCCCGCCCCGCCGGGGTTTGCGGCGGCCGGAGCGGGCGCCGGGGACCCCGACCCCCACGGACGGGTGGACGCCGGAGCACCGCGGAGGCCGGGACGCGGAGCCCTCAGGTGCCGGCGCAGCGCCCGCCGCGCAGGCGGTACACGCGCATCTCGGCGCCCGGTCGCTCGTACGACCGCGGGTAGTAGTCGAAGGACCAGTCGAAGTCGAACGGCACGGGGTCGGCGCCCGCCTTCCACGGGCGGGAGACGTGCACGAGGTCCGCGCGGCGCTCCAGCGCGCGGTAGTAGGCGATCGCCCGCGGGACCTCGTCGGGCTCGGCCTCGGCCCGCCCGCGCTGCGTCGAGCCGGTGACCACCCAGCACCAGCGACCCTGCTCGTAGAGGTCGAGCAGGCGCGGGTCGAGGGAGCGCACGTAGTTCTCGAGGTACACGGGCACCCCGCCGCGCACGCGGGCCCCGGTGCGCAGGTCCCACCGTGAGCGGCTCGTCGGGTACCGCTCCCACCGCGCGCCGTCGTCGAGCAGCCCGGGGCGGCCGGGGTCAGAGAGCCAGTTGTTGGGCACCACGGGCTCCGACACGATCCGCGAGCCCTCGGGGACGTGGGCCACCATCCAGGCGCGCGTCGTGTTGCGCGTGTCCTCGCGGGCCAGGACCCGGCCGACGTGCACGCTGGCCGCCAGCCCCTGCGCGCAGAGGACGACTCCGACCACCACGAGCGCCGGGCCGGCGCGGCGGGGCCAGCGGACGCGCACGAGCTCGACCACGCGCATCGCCGCGTACCCCGCCAGCAGCGCCAGCACGGGGTAGACGGGCAGCAGCCAGCGGGCGAAGAAGCGGCCCTGCAGGCTCATGAAGACGAGGAAGAGGACGACGGTCGGGACGAGCAGGAGCCACACCCGGCGCTCATCGCGCCAGAGGGTGACGAGCGCCCCGACGGCGGCGACGGAGGGGATCACGCCGAGCCCCCAGCCCAGCGTCCACGCGTAGAACCCCACGCCGCCCCCGTGGGTCGCCCCGAGCTTGGACGTCGTCTCGCCGCCGGCCGCCGTGGACTGGTGCGCGATGCCGAACCAGAAGTCGTCGAACGCGAGCAGGGCGTAGGGGTTCAGGGCGACGAAGCCCGCGGCGAACGCGACGAAGGCGAGCATCGCCCCGCGGGTCGCGACGATGCGGCCCCCCGGTTGCGCCGCCTGCACGGCGGCGGCGACCAGCACGGGCAGCAGCACGATCCCGCCCGTGTACTTCATGGCCGCGGCCACCCCGACCGCGACGCCGGCGAGCAGGTAGTCACGGTCGCGTCCCTGGCGCAACACCCCGGCCGCCGCCCACAGGCCCAGGGCGACGGGTGCGACCGTCGGGGCGTCGTTCAGCGCGAGGTGCCCGTAGAAGACGGGGAGGAACGCGACGGAGAGCAGCGCGGCCGCGAGGAACCCCGTGTGGCGGTCCAGCAGCCGCACCCCCGCGAGGTAGACGAACAAGACGGCGCCCACGCCGAGCAGCGCCGAGACGACACGCCCGACGATCAGGACGCTGCCCGGGTCCGCCGCGTAGGCGCTCCACACGCCGTCGGCGCTCCCGAACCGCAGCCAGAGCGCGGCGTGCGTCAGATACGTGAACCCCGGCGGATTGATGAAGTAGTGCGGGTTCAGGTCGCCGCGGAACATGCCGACGGCCTGCGGCAGGAAGTGCTGGTTCTCGTCCGCGTTGTACGCCCACGGCAGCCCGTGGCGGATGCCCCACAGCCGCAGCAAGAGCCCGCCCAGCACGAGCAGCCCGACGGCGACGCCCCATCGCGTCCGTGCCGTCAGCCCGAGGCTCATGCCGTGGCGGTCAGCACGACGCGTACACCGCGTAGTGGGTGCTCGTGGCGATCCGCCGGAACCCGACGGGCGGGACGACGTCGAAGGCACGGTCGTCGCCCACGAACACGTAGCCCTGGCGGACCAGTGCGATGCGCGAGGTCGGCACGAGCATCACGCCGCGGCGCACGACGGGCGTCGGATCGGGCACCACCACGGCCTTGCGCTTCCCCGTCTCCGGGTCCGTCTCCATCGTGTACTCGAGCTTGCCGTCCGGGCCGCGCAGGCCCTCGGCCGCCGGGACCTCGCGGCGGGCGACCCTGCGGTCCGGGCTGTCGAAGCCCGTCAGCTCGTCGTCGAACAGCGGCGGCTTGAGCATGGAACGCGGCAGGACGTCGGGCACACCGGCGTCGAGGATCCAGCGGGTGTCCGGGACGAGCTTGTGGTTCGGCGTCCACAGGGGCCCGCAGCGCAGGGCGCGGCGGGTCTGCGGCGCGTTCAGCACGGAGACCAGGTCGTCGTGGGCCTCGCCGCGGAACGTGAGGTCGTTCGCGATGGAGTTCGGGTTGAAGTTCAGCGCGCCGGCGACCGCGACGCCGACCGCGCCGACGATCGCCAGGCGCGACCACCAGCGGCGCAGACGGCCGTCGGGAAGCATCGTCCAGCCCGCCACCAGCACGGCGGCGAAGATCATGAGCAGCGCCGCCGGGACGAGCAGGTAGCGGTCGATGACGGAGAACCCGCCGAGGCCGAGCAGGAAGAACGTGCCGATCCCGGCGACGAACAGCACGAGGGGCGCGACCGAGCGGCGCGGGACGAGCCAGAGCGTCACGAGCAGACCGGCGACCCCGGCGAAGAACAGGGGCGCGCCGTCGATGCCCTTCAGGAAGGCGATCGTGACGAACGGGATCTCGAGCGGGCCGCGGGTGCGCCCGAGCTCCTCGGCCAGCCCCGACGTGTAGGTCTGGGAGAAGAGCGGGTTGCCCGTGACCGCGAAGTCGGTGGCCAGCCAGATCGCCGTGGCGACGCAGCCGGCGGCCAGCCAGGCGATCCCGCGCACGGTGAGGACACGGCGCAGCCCGTCGCGCAGCGTCCGCCCGCCGTCCCACGCCATCCACAGGCCGTAGAGCCCGCAGAGCACCCAGGCCTCGGGGCGCAGCGTGCCCGCGAACGTGAGCAGCAGCAGCACGGGCCAGCCGCGGCGCCGGTGGCGCGTCTCGAGCACCGCGGCCCAGATCACGAGCGCCATGTACGTGACGTCGAGGTAGCCGCGCACCGCGAGGTAGATCAGCGACCAGTTCGCGACCACCAGCACCCCCGCGGTCAGCCCGACCCAGCGGTTGAAGACGTGCTTGGCCAGCGCGTACACACCGGCCGTGAGCGCCGCGACGGACGCCATCGAGCACAGGACGACGAACCGGTCGACCCCGCCGCCGAAGGGCGTCAGGACCAGCGAGAAGAGGATGGCGAGCGGGTGCTCCGTCGGCGCGCGGAAGGCGTCGAAGATCGGCTTCTGTCCGTCCCAGATCTCCCGGGCCCACAACAGCGCGTAGTAGCTGTCGTAGTTCGGGTAGGTCGGGAACGCCAGATAGAGCGCCAGGAGGCCGACGCACAGCACCGCGAAAGCGACGGTGGGCAGTCGAGAGCCCCGGTCGCGGGCGTGCGTGTCTTCCGGTCCGTCCAAGATGCGCGGGCGAGTCTAGAGGACCCTGACCGACACGCTCCCCGACCCCCGCAGGCCGGGCCCTCCGCCTGCTCTGGAATACTGCTGCGGTTCCACGGCATCGACCGATGCGCGTGTCCACGCCCGCGTCGTTCCCCGCAACGCCGTCCCGCGAGGGACGGACCGCGGAGTCAGGACGGGCGAGAGAGCGGCCCGCCCGCCTCGATCCCGACCACCCGCACGTATCGCCCCACCCGCGCGAAGCCCTTCATGAAGCTGATCATCCAGATCCCCTGTTTCAACGAGGAGCAGACGCTCCCGACCACCCTCGCCGACCTCCCGCGCGTCGTGCCCGGGTTCGACGAGGTGGAGTGGCTGGTGATCGACGACGGATCGGTCGATCGCACGCTCGAGGTCGCGCGCCAGAACGGTGTCGACCACATCGTCAAGCTGACGAACAACAAGGGGCTGGCGGCCGGCTTCCAGGCGGGCCTCGACGCGTGCCTGAAGCTCGGCGCCGACGTCATCGTCAACACCGACGCCGACAACCAGTACGACGCCTCGTACATCCCGGCCCTCACGGCGCCGGTGCTGGCGGGCGAGGCCGACATGGTCGTCGGCGACCGGCAGGTCGAGAAGATCGAGCACTTCTCCCCGCTGAAGGTGCGCCTGCAGAAGCTCGGCTCCGCCGTGGTGCGGCGTGCGTCCGAGACCGACATCGCCGACGCGACGTCCGGCTTCCGCGCATACAACCGCGAGGCCGCGATCCAGCTCGCCGTCGTCTCGCGCTTCACCTACACGCTCGAGTCGCTGATCCAGGCGGGCAAGCTGCTCGTCGCGACGAAGCACGTGCCCGTCTCCACGAACGAGAAGCTGCGCGAGTCGCGCCTCTTCCCGTCCATGTGGGCGTACGTGCGGCGCAACACCGTCTCGATCTTCCGCATCTACGCGCAGTACGAGCCGATGCGCGTGTTCATGAGCATGGCGTTCGTGCTCTTCCTGCTGGCGTGCATCCCGTGGGCCCGGTTCTTCGTCTCCTGGGTCCAGGGCGAGGGCGCCGGCCACGTGCAGTCCCTGATCTTCGGCGGCGTGCTGTTCACCGCCGCGGTGATGGTCGCCGCCCTGGCCGTGATGGGCGACCTGCTCCACGGCCAGCGGATCCTCACCCAGCGCGTCTTCGAGCGGGTGCGCCGGATCGAGCTGCAGCTCGGCGTGCCGCCGAGCCACTACGAGCCCGGGGCGCGACCCACCGGGCAGGACCCGACGACCGGGGCGAACGCCGCCCCGGCCGTGACCGACGAACACGACGCCGCGAGGCCCCGATGAGCACCCCGAACCAGCAGACCGGTCCCGTGAAGCCCTCCGGCTCGGGCGGCAACCCCGTCGTCGTCACCACGAGCGACGACGGCATCATCACCGGCAACACGTACGACAAGTACAACACGACCAACCCGGTCGCCAAGCGTCTGCAGGCCGGCTTCGAGCGCCAGCTCGACGAGCTCTTCGTCCGCGCCGACGCGCAGTCGCTGCTCGACGTGGGCTGCGGCGAGGGCGTGCTCGTCCACCAGTGGGCGCAGCGCCTGGCCGACAAGCGCGTCGTCGGCATCGACCTCGAGGAGCCGTCCATCCAGGCCGGCTGGGCGCAGCGTCAGGCCCCGAACCTCGAGTACAAGATCATGCGCGCGGAGAACCTCCCGTTCGCCGCGGACGAGTTCGACGTCGCCTCGGCGATCGAGGTCCTCGAGCACGTGCCGGACCCGGAGCACACCGTCGCCGAGATGGCCCGCGTCGCGAAGCGCTGGCTGCTCGTGTCCGTCCCCCGCGAGCCGATCTGGCGCGCGGTGAACATGGCCCGTGGCGCCTACATCAAGGACCTGGGCAACACGCCGGGCCACCTGAACCACTGGTCCACCCGCTCGTTCAAGAAGATGCTCGCCCAGCACGGCGACGTCGTCGAGACGCGCCAGCCGTTCCCCTGGACGCAGCTGCTCGTCCGCGTCGGCGACTGACGCCGATGGCGGGTGGCGACGGCGTGGAGACCCCGGCCCCCAAGGTCGGAGGCCCCGAACCCGTCGCCGCCCCCGCCCCGCCCCGCAAGGGCCGCGGGGCGGCCCTGCTCTCCGTCGGCATCGCGTCGACGGGGCTCCTCACCTTCCTCTTCTTCTCCGTCGCGTCCCACGCGTTGGGCTCGGACGAGGAAGGGCTCACGCAGTACGGGCAGATCTCCACGATGTGGGCGATCCTGTTCACCGCGATGTCGGTCTTCTACCGGCCCGTGGAGCAGCTGCTCTCGCGCACGATCGCCACGGCCCGCGCGCGCGGCGAGGCACACCCGCCGCTGCGCGAGCCGCTCCTGATCCAGGCCGGATTCGCCGCGGTGCTCGTGCTCGCGGCGCTCCTGGCCCGCGGCACGCTGGAGGACAGCATCGGCTCGTCCTCCATGTTCTGGCTGCTCGTGGGCGCCGGCGTGGCGTACGCGGCGAGCTACTTCGCCCGCGGGTTCGTGGCCGGCCACGGGTGGTTCGCGCTCTACGGCGCACTCGTGCTCTTCGAGTCCGTCGCCCGCATCCTCTTCCCGATCGCGGCGCTCGTCGGCATCACGTCGGGTCAGATCGCGGTGGCGGCGGGCATCCTCGCCGCGCCGCTGGCCTCGCTGCTCGTCGTGCCGTGGGCGATCCGCTCGGCCACCCGGCGAATGGGTGCCGAGGTCGCGGAGGCGGCCGCGGCCGGGGCGGACGGCGCGACCTCCGCCGCCGGTGGCGCACCCGTGGCGGGCGGTTCGAGCACGCCGGCCGGTGGGGCGGCCGGCCTGCGGGCGGGTGGGTCGTTCGCCGTCGCGGTGGCACTGATCCAGCTCGGCGAGCAGACGCTCGTCAACGCCGGCACGCTGCTCACCACGGACAAGGCCGCGGCCGGCCTGATCTTCAGCGCCCTACTCGTCACCCGGGCGCCGCTGCAGCTGTTCCAGGCCGTGCAGACGACGCTCCTCCCCCACTTCGCCGCCCTCGTCGCCACGGGCGCCCCGGACGAGATCGCCGCGGCGATCCGCAAGGCCATCGGCTACATCGCGGCCTTCGCGGCGCTCGTCGTCGTCGGCCTGCTCGTGCTCGGCGGCTGGGTCATGCCGCTGCTGTTCGACGGCCAGGAGCCGCCCGTGCTCGGCCTGGCCGTCGTCGCGGTCGGCATGGGCGCCCACCTGACGGCCGGCACCCTGAACCAGGCGGCACTGGCCCGCGGGCACGCGTGGCTGGCCGCCGCCTCGTGGGTGACCGCCGGCGCCCTCTTCGTCGCCTGGATGCTCGCCGCGCCGATCGACGACTCCCTGCTGCGGGCCGAGGTCGGCTACACGGCCGGGGCCTTCGTCCTCTGCCTGCTGCTCTCGCGCGTGTACCGCCGCCCGGCGACCGCGGCGGCGCAGGGCACGCCGGCGATCTAGGGGTCCCGGGTCCCGGGGGGCCACGGTCCCGGGAGAGCGGGCGCGGGAGAGCGGGCGCGGGAGAGCGGGCGCGGGAGAGCGGGCGCGCCGCTGGGTCTGTGTTGTGGTTTGCCACCTCTGAGGTGGCAAACCACAACACAGACGCTCGCCCGTGGGCCTACTCGTCCGCGATCGCCTCGAGGACGGCGACCTTCGCCGCCCGTCCTGCCGGACGGATCGCCGCGACGACGCCCAGGATCCCGGTCAACAGCACCAGGCCCACGATCTGGCCCACCGGGATCGAGAGCGCGAAGCCGTCGAGGGTGACGCCAACCGCCGCGGCGAGCACGAATCCGAGCGCGGCGCCCAGGAGCGCGCCGAGCAGCGCCGTGATCGCGGCCTCGAGCAGGATCATCCGCCGTACCTGGCCCCGCGTGGCGCCGACCGCGCGCAGGAGGCCGAGCTCGCGCACCCGCTCCTGGATCGACAGCGTGAGCGTGTTGACGATGCCGAAGAGCGCCACGAGCACGGACAGACCGAGCAGCGCGTAGACGAGCCCGAGCAGCTGGTTGACCTGGCCCGTCTGGTCCGTGACCCAGGCGTCGCGGGTGAGCACCTCCGTGGCGGGATAGTCCCGCCCGAGCGCGCGACCGACCGCGGCGCGGTCGCCGCGCACGAGGACGAAGAAGGGCGAGACCCGCCCGAGCTCCCGCGCGGTCGGGGTGGTCATCACCACGCCCGAGACCGCGGAGGCGCTGCCCTCGACGATCGCGACGACCCGCAGGCGGCGGACGTCCCCGCCCGTGCCGCGCGCCGTGATCGACGTGCCGGCGCGGATCCCGAGGTCCTTCGCGGTGTCCTCCGTGACGTAGACCCGGTCGCGGCCGGGGTCGCCGACCCGGCGCCCGTCGTCCGCGCGCTGGATCCGGGCCAGCCCCCCGCTCAGCGCCTCGGCGTCGAAGATCGTGGCGCTCGCGTTCCGGCCGTCGACGGCCACCCGGCCGAAGGAGACCCCGGCGACGGCCTCGACGCCCGGGGCCGAGCGCACCGCGGGCACGAGCGACGACGGGAGATCGACGAACGCGCCGTCCGAGGGCTGGACGACCAGGGGCGCCGCGACCACCCGCTCGATGTCGCCGCGCAGCGTCGCCCGCAGCCCGGCGGCGAAGACCGTGGCGAAGACGACGAGGGCCAGGCCGATCATGAGCGCGCCGGACGTCACCGCCGTGCGTCCGGGCTGCCGCGCCGCGTTGTCCTGCGCGAGCCGGCCCGGGAGCCCGAAGATGCGCTGCAGCGGCCGGCCGAGCAGGCGCGCCAGCGGGCCGACGAGCAGCGGCGAGATCAGGGCCGCGGCGAGGAACAGCAGTCCGGCGCCCCCGCCCGCGGCGGCGGTGGCGGTGTCGCCCTCGATCGCGCCGACGAGCGCGAGCGTCAGGAGTCCGATCCCGAGCACGCCGATCGCCGCGCCCGCCACCACGGGACCGCGGCGGACCGCGCCCCGGCCGGGCGGGGCGGCGGCCTCGCGCAGCGCCTCGACCGGGGCGACGCGGGTCGCGCGGCGGGCGGGCAGCAGGCTGGCGGCCGCCGTCACGGCGATGCCGACGACGAGGCCGACGAGCACCGTGCGGGGCGCGAACACCGTCGCGGTCGACGGCAGGTCGGCCCCGAACGCCGCGATCAGCTCGCGGAGCGCCGGCGCCACGACGAAGCCCGCCGCCAGGCCGAGGACCGCGCCGACGATCCCGACCGACAGGGCCTCCCCCGCCACGAGCGCCCGGACCTGCTGTCGCCCGGCGCCCAGGGCCCGCAGGAGCGCGAACTCGCGCTGGCGCTGGGCCATCGTGATGGAGAACGTGTTGAAGATGAGGAACGCGCCGACGAACGTCGCGATGCCGGCGAACACGAGCAGGATCGTGGGCAGGAACGAGATCTGCTCCTTGATGTCCTCCGCCTGCTGGGCCCCCTGGTCCTCGCCGGAGCGCACGATCGCCCCGCCGCCGACGGCCCCGCGCACGGCCGCGACGACCTCTTCGTCGCGCGTGCCCGGGGCGCTCAGGGCGAGCACCTGGTCGTAGTAGGCCTCGGGCGTGCGGCCGGTGAGCGCCGCGGCCGTGGCCTCGGGGACGATCGCGATCGTGGTGCCGCCGAAGGAGACGCCCTCGTCGCCGAGCTGCGCCAGGCCGACGAGCCGCAGGCGCCGGCGGGGGCCGTCGCCCTGGACGAAGAAGGCGTCGCCGACCCGCACGTCCGCGCGCTCCGCCGTCGCCGGGTCGACCGCCACCTCGTCCGGGGCCGACGGCGCGCGGCCCGTCGTGTAGCGCGTGGCGCCGTAGCCGGGAGGCAGCGCGGAGAAGAGCAGGCTGGGCGGGCCCTGGCCGCCCAGGCGCGTGCGGCCGTCCTTCTCGAAGAGCGTGACCGCGCCCTGGATGCGGCCCTGGGCCTGTCGCACCCCGTCGGCGCCGCGCACGCGGGCCAGGGCGGTGCGCGGGAGCCGCGGGCCCTCGTCGTCGTCCTCCGTGCTCGGGGTCCCGATCGGCACCGCGGGCGTGACCGCGACGGCGACGCCGCGGTAGCTCACCCGGCCGATCTCGTCGAAGGAGCGGTTGATCGTGTCCGTGAAGATCAGCGTGCCCGAGATCAGCGCCACGCCGATGACCACGGCGAGCGAGGTCAGGAGCGTGCGCCGCAGCTGGGCACGGATCGACCGCAGGAGCAGGACGCGCATCAGGCGGCCGGGTCGGTGAGCAGGCGCAGGCGGGCGTGGACGTCGTCCGAGCCGCCCGCGGGGCCGTCGTGGACGATGCGGCCGTCCTGGAGCAGCAGCAGCCGGTCCGCGTAGGAGGCGGAGCGGGCGTCGTGGGTGACCATCACGACGGTCTGGCCGAAGTCGTCGACGGCGCGACGCAGCAGGCCCAGGACCTCCTCGGAGGAGCGCGAGTCGAGGTTGCCCGTCGGCTCGTCCGCGAAGATCACCGCGGGCCGGCTGACGAGCGCGCGCGCCACCGCGACGCGCTGCTGCTGGCCGCCGGAGAGCTCGCTCGGGCGGTGGTGGCGACGGTCGCCGAGGCCGACGGTGCCGATGAGGCTCTCGAGCCACTCCGGGTCGGCGGTCCGTCCCGCGATCGTGAGCGGCAGGAGGATGTTCTCCTCCGCCGTCAGCACGGGGAGCAGGTTGAAGGCCTGGAAGACGAAGCCGATGCGGTCGCGGCGCAGCTCCGTGAGTCGACGGTCGTCGAGGCCGCCCGTCTGCACCCCGTCGATGGTGACCGTGCCACCGTCGGGGCGGTCGAGCCCCGCGACGCAGTGCATCAGCGTCGACTTGCCCGAGCCCGACGGCCCCATGATCGCCGCGAGCTCGCCCGCGGCGAAGCCGACGCTCACCCCGTCGAGCGCGACGACGCGCGTCTCGCCGCTGCCGTAGGTCTTCCCCAGGTCGTCCGCCTGCACGATCGGAGTGCTCACGGAAGCCATCGAAGCAGAGCCGCGGGCGTACGTCGCGCGATACGGGGGTCATCCCCCAGGCCTTCGGGAGATCCCCGGGTCGGCGGGACGGCCGCGGGCCGGCAGCAAGGTGGCCGGTCGACGGTCGCGCGACGGCGGCCGGATGGCCGCGGGACGGCCCCGCGACGCCGCGCGACCGGCCGGGGTCAGCCGCCGACGGCGCCGACGCCGGCGTCCGCGGCCGCCTGGAGCGCCCGGACGGCCTCGCCCGGGTCGGCCTGCCCGAAGACGGCGGACCCGGCGACGAAGCTCGTGGCGCCCGCGGCGGCGCAGCGGCCGATCGTGGCGAGGTCGACGCCGCCGTCGACCTGGAGGACGGCGCCCGGGGTGAGCCGCTCGGCGATCCGGCCGATCTTGTCGAACGAGCTGGGGATGAACTTCTGGCCGCCCCAGCCCGGGTTGACCGTCATGCAGAGCGCGAGGTCGACGAGCTCCGTCGTCTCCTCGAGCGCGTCGAGGCCGGTGCCGGGGCAGACCGCCAGGCCGGCCAGGGTCCCGAGCTCGCGGGCCTGGCCCAGGGCGTAGTGCAGCTGCGGCGTGGCCTCGGCGTGGACCGTGAGGCAGTCGGCGCCGGCCTTCGCGAAGTCGGCGAGCTGCCGCTCGGGCCGCTCGATCATGAGGTGCACGTCGAGGACGGCGTCGACGCCCTTCAGCGCGTCGACGACGAGCGGGCCCATGGTGATCGGCGGGACGAAGTGCCCGTCCATCACGTCGATGTGGATCGTCGTCGCGCCGGCGGCCACGACCTCCTCGACCTGGCTGCGCAGCCGACCGAAGTCGCTGGCGAGGATGGAGGGGGCGACGCCCGTGAGGCGCGCGAGGCGGGGATCCGGATCGGTCACGCGGGCCACCTTACCGCCGGGGCTGGGCGCCCGACCTGTCACCGCTCTGCGGGTGCGCCGAGCCGCGCCGACGTCCTGCGCGGTCCCGGCCCGAGACGCTCGGGGCGGGGCCCGCTCGTTTACACCTGGACCAGCATGGAGCTGCCGCAGTGGTTGCAGGCGAGCGTCGCCGTCTTCGACATGCGGACGATGGTGGAGTGCTCGCCGCAGTTCGGGCAGACGGAACGCAGCTCGTACCGGGAGAGGCAGTTCACGCACCGGTAGCGCCCGGGGAGGTTCGTGGGCCGGAGCCACGGCTCGTGGCACCCGGGGCAGCTCAGGCCGAGATCAACCTCCATGCGGCCATCATGGCAAGTCGCCTTCGCCCACCCCTGCGACCCCTGGGTATACCCGCCGGGTGCAGCAGGAACACGCTCGGCGACGCGACGGCGATGGACGTCTCGGCGCACCCCGGTACGACGAGACGTTCATCGACCGCGTAGGGCGCGGACGATCCACGTCTCGTTCGACGGCCGCGGCGAGACGTACATCGTCGGCCCCGGGCACGCCCCGGCACTGGCCGGCCGTCCGCCCTGCCGCCGAGCGTCCGCGGTCCCTCAGGCGTCGACGGCGGAGACGTAGAACCCGTCGGTGTGGTCCCGGTGCGGGTAGAGGCGGCGGATCTCGCCCTCCGGGAGTCGCTCCTCGCCCGGGTTGAGCGTGCAGATGGAGTAGACGACGCGGCCGCCGGGGCGGACGGCCTTCTGGGCGACGTCGAGCAGGTCGCCCTGGAGCGTCTCCAGCTCGCGCAGGTCGCGTTCCGTGATGCGCCAGCGCAGGTCGGGGTGCGAGGCCAGCGTGCCAAGGCCGCTGCACGGGGCGTCGAGCAGCACGCGGTCGAACGAGCCGGCCTCGATCGGGTGGTCCAGGGCGTCGGCGTGGATCACCTCGACGTTGTCCGCCCCGACGCGCTCGCAGGTGCGGCGCAGGGCGCGAGCGCGTCCCCCGTGCTTCTCGAGCGCGACGATGGTGCCCTCGCCGCCCATGAGGTCGGCCATGTGGGTCGTCTTTCCGCCCGGCGCCGCGCACATGTCGAGCACGCGCTCGCCCGGCTGGGGTGCGACGGCGCGCGCGACGACCATGGAGCCGTAGGACATCGCGACGTACACGCCGGCATGCCAGCCGGGGTCGCCGAGGACGTCGAGGGCGCCCTCGACCTTGCGGGCCTCGGGGATCGCCTCGTCGAACGGCGTACCGGGCACGACGAGGCCCTCCTCCTCGGCGACCGCGGCCTTCAGGCCGTTCGCGCGCAGGACGAGCTCGGACGGCCGGTTGCCCGCGGCGAGCAGCGCGCGGGTGGCGTTCGGCCCGAGCCACGCCCACCAGCGCTGCACGATCCACAGCGGGTGGCTGTGGCGGATCGCGGCGCCCTCGGGCGTGTCGTCCTTCGGGATCTTCGTGGCGGCGTCGCCGTCCTCCGACACTCGGCGCAGCACGGCGTTGACGAGCTTGAACCCGATGTTCGGCTTCGCGAGCTCGACGGCCGAGGCGACCGCCGCGCGCGCCGGCACGCCGTCGCTGAAGAGCAACTCGTAGAGCCCGATGTGCAGCGCGGCACGGACCTCGACGTCGAGGGTGCGGTCGACGTGCTGGGCGATGACGTGGTCGAGCGTGAGCCGGCGCTGGATCGCGCCGAACGCGAGCCGCTTGGCCTGGCCGCGCTCGCGCGGCTCGAGCTCAGAGGCCACGCCGTGGAGCGCGCGGTCGGCGAACGCGCCGTCGCGCAGCGAGCGGACGACGACCTCGTACGCGGCCCGGCGGGCCGGGCCCGCCTTGTCGGGGCCGCGCGGGGCCCCCTTGGGGCGTCCGGCCGCCCGGGGGCCGCGCTGCGCGCCGTCGCCACCCGCCGGGCGGGGCCCGCCGCTCTTCGGCCCGCCGGCGGGGGCGCCCGGTCCCTGCGGGGTGCCGGCACGGCCGGTGCGCTCGGGGCCGCGCTTCGGGCGGCGCTCCCAGCGGTCGGGGCGGCCGGAGCCGCGCTTGGGGAGCTCGGAGTCGCTCATCGGCTGTTCCGTCCGCGCAGGTACGCGTCGTAGGGCATGGGCTTGCCGCCGGGGGGCTGGACCTCGAGCAGCTCGAGGCCGCCGTCCTCGGCGATGCGGGTGCGGCGCACGCCGAGCACGGTGCCGTCGTCGAGCCGCAGGCGCGCCCCGATGTGCGGCGCCAGGGCGCGGACGTGGTCGTGCTGGACCTGCGCGGGTGCGGCCGGGTCGAGGTCGCGGTCGGCGGCGGCGATCTTCTCCGCGTACGTCACGCCCTCCTCGGGCTGCGGCGTGGCCTGCAGCGTGCCGTCGGCGACGGCGTCGAGCGCCCGCAGCAGCATCTGCGACCCCAGCTCGACGAGCCGCGGGGCGACGTCGCCGTAGGTGTCGTCGGGGCCGATCGGCAACGTCTCCTGCAGCTGGACCGGTCCCGCGTCGAGCTCCTCGACGAGCTCCATGATCGACACGCCCGTCTCGGCGTCGCCGGCCATGATCGCGCGCTCGATCGGCGCGGCGCCGCGCCAGCGCGGCAGCAGCGACGGGTGGACGTTCAGGATCGGGTAGGCCGAGAGCAGCGGCTCGCGGACGATCGCCCCGTACGCGCAGACGATCAGGGCGTCCGGCTCGGCGGCGGCCACGCGGGCGACCGCGGCGTCGTCGAGCGCGTCGGGCTGCAGCAGCGGCAGGCCGAGCTCGCCCGCAGCCTCGGCCACCGGCGGCGGCGTGAGGCGGCGCCCGCGGCCGGCGGGGCGGTCTGGGCGCGTGAGGACGAGCGCGGGCGCACGGTCGGCGGCGACGAGCCGGCGCAGCACGTCGGCGGCGAACCAGCTCGTCCCGAGGTAGACCGTGCGGACGGGACGGACGGTGGGCTCGGCGCTCATGCGTCGCCCGCGGCCGCCGCGCGCAGCTCGCGGATCGCCCGCTTGCGCTGGTCGCGCGAGGTGCGGTCGAGGATGAGGATGCCGTCGAGGTGATCCATCTCGTGCTGGATGATCCGGGCCTCGAAGCCGGAGGCCTCGATCGCGATCGGCGCTCCGTCGTCGTCCTGGGCGCGCAGCCGCAGGTGCACGGCACGCTCCACGTCGACCTGGACCCCGGGGAGCGACAGGCAGCCCTCCGTCGCGACCTCGCTCTCCGCCCCGCGCCACTCGATGACGGGGTTGACGAGCTTGCGGACCGGACCCTCGCCGCCGTCCACGGCGTAGACGAGCACCCGGTGCAGCGTGCCGACCTGGTTGGCGGCGAGGCCGACGCCGTGGGCGGCGTTCATGAGCTGGCCCATGACGTCGAGCTCCTTGCGCAGCGGCTCGTCGAACGTGTCGACGTCGCGGGCGCGGGCCTTCAGCACGGGGTCGCCCCACTGCCGGATGGCCTGCATCGCCGCACGCCGCCGGGCCGCGGCCTCGGCCTCCTGACGGGTGGTCTCCTCGGGGGTCCTGACGTCCGCCATGAACCACCGAGGGTAGCGCCGCCCGGACCTCGCCCGCCCCCCGGCGGGCCGCGGGGCCTTGACCTCGACCACCCTTCAACCCCCAGGATCGGCGCAGCACCGATGAGTCCCGCCGCGCCCGGCGGTCCTCACCCCGACACCCCGACCTCCGGAGACGCCCATGTCATCCCGCTCACCCCTCGCCATCGAGGCCGAGGGGCTCGTCAAGACCTTCGGCGACACCCGCGCCGTCGACGGCGCGGACCTCGCCGTCCCCGCCGGCACGGTCTACGGCGTGCTCGGCCCGAACGGCGCCGGCAAGTCCACCACGATCCGCATGCTGGCCACGCTGCTGCGGCCGGACGGCGGGCGGGCGCGCGTGCTCGGCCACGACGTCGTGACGGAGGCCGCCGCCGTCCGCGACCGCATCAGCCTGACGGGCCAGCTCGCGTCCGTCGACGAGGAGCTGACGGGGCGCGAGAACCTGCTGCTGCTCGGCCGGCTGCTCGGGTACTCCCGCCGCGGGGCCGCCGAGCGCGCCGAGCAGCTGCTGCTGGCGTTCGGCCTGACGGACGCCGCGGGCCGCCTGGCGAAGCACTACTCCGGCGGCATGCGGCGTCGGCTCGACATCGCCGCCAGCCTCGTCGTGACCCCCGACCTGCTGTTCCTCGACGAGCCGACGACGGGCCTGGACCCGCGCTCCCGCAACGAGGTCTGGGAGATCGTCCGCGCACTCGTGACCCGGGGCACGACGGTGCTGCTCTGCACCCAGTACCTCGACGAGGCCGACCAGCTCGCGTCGCGCATCGCGGTCATCGACCGCGGCAGCGTGATCGCGGAGGGCACGCCCTCGCAGCTCAAGGCGTCCGTGGGCCGCAGTGCGCTGCACCTGCGCGTGGAGGATCCGGCGCAGCGGGCCGAGGCCGAGGCACTGCTGACGCGCGGCCTGGACGCCGAGGTCACGCTCGAGCCGGATCCGACGGCGCTCTCCGTGCCCGTGGGCGACGCGGGGCAGGCGGCCGAGGCCGTCACCGCGCTCGTCGACGCCGGCGTGCCCGTAGCCGGGTTCGGGGTCGGGCAGCCCAGCCTGGACGAGGTGTTCCTCGCGCTGACGGGCCGACCCGCGGGCACCGAGGCGGAGGAGGTGGCGGCATGAGCACCACGACCCCCGTCGCCCCCACCCAGGTCGAACGCGAGCGCGCGCTCGACGCCGCCCTCAGCCGCAGCGAGCGCCCGCAGCGCGCCAGCGCCGCCACCGCGTGCCTCGCGTTCGCGTGGCGCGCCATGCGGAAGATCCGCCACGTGCCGGAGCAGCTCATCGACGTGACGATCACGCCGGTGCTGTTCCTCGTGATGTTCGTCTACCTCTTCGGCGGCGCCGTGGCGGGCTCGACGGACGAGTACCTGCAGTTCGTCCTGCCCGGCGTGCTCGTGCAGGCCGTGCTGTTCACCACGGTCTACTCCGGGGTGACCCTGAACACCGACATGACCAAGGGCGTCGTCGACCGCTTCCGCTCGCTCCCCATGTGGTCGCCCGCGCCGCTGCTGGGCGCCGCGGTCGGCGACCTCGTCCGCTACGTCGTCGCCGCGACAGTGACGATCGTGCTGGGCCTGATCCTGGGCTTCGAGGCCGGTGGCGGGGTCCTCGGGATCCTCGCGGGGATGGCGCTGCTCGCCCTCTTCGCGTTCGGGCTGGCCTGGGTGTTCACCACGGTGGGGCTGCTCATGCGCTCCCCGAGCGCGGTGATGAACACGGGCTTCATGGCGCTGTTCCCGCTCGTGTTCCTGTCGAACATCTTCGTCGCCCCGGAGACGCTGCCGCAGGTGCTCGAGTGGTTCGTGGGCGTCAACCCGGTCTCGCACGTCGTGACCGCGGTTCGCGGGCTGATCGACGGGAGCGCGTCGGCGGGCGACATCCTGCTCGTGCTCGGCGAGGCCGCGGCGCTGACCGCGATCTTCGTGCCGCTCACGACGCGGCTGTACCGGACGCGGGGCTGAGGGGCGCGGTCCGCCCGGTCGGCCCGCTCAGCGGGGATCGACCTCGACGGCCAGCATCACGCCGCGGTGGGCGGCCTCGCCGATGACGGCGCTCACGGCCCACCGGACGGCGTGGACCGTCGCCGCCCGCTGCGGCGCCTTCACGAGCAGCTGGCGCCGGAACCGGCCCTGGCGGCGGAAGAGCGGGACGGGGCCCATCGTGTCCTCCGGCATCCGCACGGCGACCGCGTCGGCGGCGGCCTGCACGCGGGCCTCGTCCGGGTGCTCGCAGACCACGCGCACGATCGTGGAGAACGGCGGGTAGCCCAGCGCGCGGCGCCGCTCGATCTCCTCCACGAGGAATCCGTGGGCGTCGTGCCGGGCGGCGAAGCGCAGGGACGCGTCGTCGGGCGCGCGCGTCTGGACGAGCACCCGTGCCGGCGCCGCGTCCGGTCCTCCCCCGCGCCCCGCGCGGCCGGCGAGCTGGGCGACGAGCTGGAAGGTGCGCTCCTGGGCCCGGAAGTCGGGGAACCGCAGCGTCGCGTCGGCGTCGACGACCACGCCGAGCTCGACGTCGGGGAAGTCGTGACCCTTCGCGATCATCTGGGTGCCGACGAGGATCCCGTGGTCCGCCGCGCCGAACGCCTCGAGGACGCTCGCGCGGTCCCGGACGTCGGCGTCGAGCCGGTAGACGTGCCCGGGCAGGTCGTCCGCGAGCTGCTCCGTGCCCAGGCCGTGCTGGCCGACGGAGACGGACTGGCACGCCACGCAGCGCGTCGGCGGGCGCTCCTGGTGGCCGCAGTGGTGGCAGCGCAGCGAGCCCCCCGGGCCGCTGCCGTCCGTGCCCGGCCTCGCGCCGTGCAGCACGAGGGAGACGTCGCAGTTCGGGCACTCCCACGTGTGGCCGCAGTCGGCGCACTCCATCCACGTCGCCCAGCCGCGGCGGTTGAGCAGCACGATCGCCTTGCGGGCGTCGGCGATCGCGCGGTGGACGTCGGGGTGCAGCGTGCCGCGGGTGCCGCGCACGTCGACGAGCCGCACCAGCGGCATGTCGCGGCCGTCCGCGCGGCGGGGCAGGCCGATGCGGCGCAGCGACGCCCACGACTCGGGTCGCGGGGTCGCCGAGCCGACGAGCAGCACGGCGTCGTGCTGCTGCGCGCGCCACGCGGCGACGCGGCGGGCGTCGTAACGGGGGTCCCCGTCGTGCTTGTAGGCCGGGTCGTGCTCCTCGTCGACGATCACGAGGCCCAGGTCGGAGACGGGCGCGAAGACCGTCGACATCGGGCCGACGCAGATCCGCGCCTCGCCCGAGCGCAGCCGCCACCACTCGTCGCGGCGCTCGCCCTTCGAGAGCCCGGAGTGCAGCACCGCCACCGTCTCGCCCAGCCGGCGGCGGAAGCGCGCGACGGTCTGGGGCGTCAGCGCGATCTCCGGGACGAGGACGAGCACGGTGCGGCCGGCCTCGATGACGCGCTGGGCGGCCTGGAGGTAGACCTCGGTCTTGCCCGAGCCCGTCACGCCGTGCAGCAGCAGGCGACGCTCGTGGGGGTCGGTGCCCGGGTCGTCGAGCACCGCGGCGATCCGCTCGACCGCGAGGGCCTGGTCCGGGTTGAGGACGGGGGCGCTGCGGCCGTCGCCGTGGTGGGCGCCGACGTCGAGGTGCTCCGGCCGCCGCGGGCGGGCGCGCGCGCTGATCTCGACCAGGCCGCGCGACTCGAGCCGGCGCAGGGTCGGCAGGTCGTCCCCCGCCCAGTCCGGCAGGCGGTCGAGCACCGCGCGCTGGTTGGCGTTCAGGCGGATCCCGGTGTAGCGGTCGTCGCCCTCGGCCGGCGCGGGGGGACCATCGGGCCGCGGCGGCGGGAGCACCGGGTCGGCCCAGAACCGCGTGCGCTCCGCCACGCCCTCCGGGGGCAGGAGCAGCTCGAGGCAGCGTGCGGGGGTCGAGACGACGTCGTCGGCCATCCACAGCGCCAGCCGCACGAGCTCGGGCGGGAGCGAGACGTCGAGGACCGCCGTCGGCGCCTTGAGCTTGTGCTCCGACTCCTCGGCCAGCGCCGTGACGACGCCGCGCAGGCGCTGGCGGCCGAAGGGCACGTCGACGACGCTGCCCACATCGCAGCCGTCGGGGCGCGCGTAGTCGAAGGGGCCGCGCACGCCGCGGGCCGTGACGAGCGGCTCGACCTGGATGACGCGGGGTCCGAACACCGCAGGGCATGGTCGCACGGCCCGATCCCGGACCCGTACGCGCCGGGCCGCCCGCCCGGGTGCCCGGCGACGCCGCCGGTCGACCGCCCCCGGCGCGATGATGCCCATGCTCGAACGGGCACAGGCCCCCGAGACCCCACAGACCCGGCGGGACACCGCCGCCGGAGACCGGAGCACCTGCATGAGCACCGAGACCCGCCCCACCGTCGCCCTCCTGGGCACGGGCACCATGGGCTTGCCGATGGCCCGCAACCTGCTGCGCGCCGGGCTGCCGCTGCGCGTGTGGAACCGCACGCTCGACAAGGCCCGTCCGCTCGCCGACGACGGCGCCACGGTCGCCGAGACCCCGGCCGCGGCGGTCGACGGGGCCGATGTCGTCGTGACGATGCTCGACGCGATCGACGCCGTGCGCGAGACGATCGCCGCCGCCGCGCCCGGCCTCGACCGCGGGCAGGTCTGGGTGCAGACCAGCACCGTGGGCGTCGAGGGCACCCACGGCCTCGCCGAGCTGGCCGAGGAGTTCGGCCTGCGCTTCGTCGACGCCCCGGTCCTCGGCACGCTGAAGCCCGCGCAGGACGGCACGCTCGTGGTCCTCGCGAGCGGCACCGACGACGCGCTCGACGTCGCCACGCCGGTCTTCGACGCCATCGGCTCGCGCACCATGCGCGTCGGCCGGGCCGGCGCCGGGACGCGCGTGAAGCTCGTGGCGAACTCGTGGGTGCTCGCGGTGACCGCCGCCACCGCCGAGGCGTTCGCGTTGGCCGAGGGCCTCGACGTGGACCCGCGCACGTTCCTCGAGTCCGTCTCGGGGGGCCCGCTCGACCTGCCCTACCTGCAGGTCAAGGGCCAGGCGATGCTCGACGGCGCCTACGCCCCGAGCTTCTCCGTCAGGAACGCGCTGAAGGACGCCCGCCTCGTGGGCGCTGCGGCCGACGGCGCCGGCGTGCGCAACGGCATCGCGGCCGTCGCCGCCGAGCACCTCGACCGCGCCGACCAGGCCGGGCACGGCGACGACGACATGGCCGCGCTCTACAAGGGCGTCAAGCAGGACTGAGGTCCCGCCCGGTCGCGGTCACCCCACGAGGGCCGCGGCCGCCGCGCGCGCGGCGCCGAAGGGGTCCTCGACGGCCCCCATCCCGGCGGTCACGACGGCGCCCTCGTGCAGCAGCATGAGCTGGGCGCCGAGGCGGCCGGGGTCCGCGGCCCCCGCCGCCGCGGCCAGGTCGACGAACAGCGCGAGCGTCCAGCGCTTCTCCTCCACCATCACCGCGTGGGCGGGGTGGGACGGGTCCGAGATCTCGGCGTGCGCGTTGACCATCGCGCAGCCGTTGGTCCCCCGCGCTCGCGCCCAGTCGGCCGCGGCCGCGAAGACCTCGGCCAGCCGCGCGCGCGGATCCGGGCCCGCGGCCTCCATCCGCTCCGTCAGCAGCACGCGCCACTCCCGGTCCCGCGCCCCCAGGTACTCCGCCACGAGGCGCTCCTTCGAGCCGAAGCGGTCGTAGAGCGTCTTCTTCGTGACGCCCGCGCGCTCCGCGATGGCGTCGACCCCCACGGCATGGATGCCGCGGGCGTAGAAGAGCTCGGACGCGGCCTGCAGGACCGCCTGCGCCTTCGGGGTCCAGGCGATGGCCTCGGTCATGGACGAAGCATAGCGACTCGGGTATACCGATCTGTATAGTCGCCCCGCATGGGTACACCGATCGGTATACCGCGGCGCCGCGCCGCGCCGCGGCTCACGCGCCGCGCCTGGATCACGACCGGTCTGGCCGTGGTGTTCGTGCTCTGCTGGTCCTCCGGGTTCATCGGGGCGAAGCTCGGCTCCGCGGAGGCCCCCGTGGCCACCACCCTGATGTGGCGGTTCGTCCCGCTCGCCCTCGTCCTCGTGCCGCTGGCGCTCGCGCGGGCGGGGCACGGCCTTCGGGGGCGGACCCGGGGCGACGTCGGGACCCACGTGGTGGTCGGCCTGCTCTCGCAGTCGGGCTACCTGCTGACGGTCTACGGCGCGATCGGGCTCGGCGTGAGCACGGGCACCACCGCGCTCATCGACGGGCTGCAGCCGCTCGTGGCCGCCGCGCTCGTCGGCCCCCTGCTGGGTGTCGCCGTGAGCGCGCGCCAGCGGGCGGGGCTGGCGCTCGGGCTCGCGGGCGTCGTCCTCGTGACCTGGTCCGACGCGACCGCGCCGACGAGCACGGCGCCGTGGTGGGCGTACCTCGTGCCGTTCGCCGGGATGCTGAGCCTGCTGGCCTCGACGTTCGTCGAGCGCCGGACCGCGGTCAGGACTCCCCCGCTCGCGGCGCTGGCGGTCCACTGCACGACCTCGGCGGTCGTCTTCACCGTCCTGGCGCTCGTCACGTCCGACGCGGTCCCGCCCGCCACGAGCGGGTTCTGGCTCGCGACGGCGTGGCTCGTCGTCCTGCCGACGTTCGGCGGCTACGGCCTCTACTGGCTGCTCGTCGAGCGCATCGGGGTGACGCCCGTCAACGGCCTGCTGTTCCTCATCGCCCCCGTCACGTCGGTGTGGGGCGCGGCGATGTTCGGCGAGCCGCTCACGCTCCTGACCGTCTCGGGCCTGGCCCTGGCGCTCGTCGCCGCGCTGGCGGTCAGCGGAGCCGCAGCCGCACGGTCCGGCGGACGGTCCGGGCGGGACCGTTCTCCGGCCGGAACGACACCGTGACGCGTGCGGGCAGGCGGCCGGTGCGCCGGAGCGTCGCGCGGGCCGCGGCCGTCGGGCGCAGGACGACCGTGCGGGCACCGGCGCGCGTCACCGTCCGCCGGACCGTCGCCGTGACGCGGCGCCCCGGGCGGCGGCGGTCGGCGGCCGTGACCGTCAGCCGACCCGGGGCCCCGAACGTCAGCCGCAGGCGCAGCGCACCGCTGCGCGGGACGGCGGTCGTCCCCCGCCAACGGAGTGCCGGTCCGCGGAGCCGGGACGGCATCGCACCGGACGCGCCGGGGCCCGACGGCGGCCCGACGGGCCCGCCGAGCGGCGTCGACGGGGCCGGGTCCCCGACGGGCGCGTCGCCCGGGGCGGGACCAGGCTCGGCCGGCCGCGGGTCGCCGGTGGCGCAGCGGCCGCCCTCGAGCACCTGCTTGCGGCCGCCGCGCTTGTCGATCGTGAACGCGTCGAGCGGCTCGCCGACCTCCCGCACGGTCGTCGACGCCTCGCCCTTCGCGGCGATCACGGACTCGAAGACCAGCCGGTCGCCCAGCATGCAGATCGCCCCGAACGTCGACGTCTCCGCCGCCGCGACCACGCGCGTCGCACCGTTGGCGGTCCACGTGTTCCGCCCGTCGGGCTGCTGGTCGTAGTACTTCGGCCCGAGGACGCTGACGACGTAGGTCGGCCCGTTGCGGGTCTTGAAGCCGCGGGCGTACGTGTGGTCGTGGCCGTTGAGCACGAGGTCGACGTCGTGCCGCTCCAGGAGGTCCCCGAACGCGCCGCGGACGGCCGGGTTGTCGCTCGGGAACCGGTCGGCCGCCGTGTAGACGGGGAAGTGGAAGGTGACGACCGTGAAGCGCTGGCGGTGGTCCTCGAGCTGCCGGGCGAGCCACGCGCGCTGGTTGGCGAGCGCGATGGCGTCGATCCCGGCCAGGCCGGTGTCGAGCGTGATGAAGCGGACGCCCCGGTGGTCCACGACGGTGGTGTTCCGACCGAGCGTCGCGCCGTTGGGCTCCACCGGGAAGTGCGCCAGGTAGTTGCTGCCCAGCAGGTCGATGCTGTCGGCGTCGTAGGAGTACTCGTGGTTGCCGGGGACGGTGAGGTGGTTCTTGGTGGCCGCCGCCTCCCCCAGGCCCGCGAACCAGTCGCCCCAGTCCTTGTCGAACGTGGGCCGGTTGATCTGGTCACCAGCGTGCACGACGAGCGCCGCGTCCGGTACGGCGGCGAGGGCGCGACCCATGTTGACCGGCCACCGGTCGTCGAGCCCGTTCTGGGCGTCGCCGACGGCGAGCCAGCGCCACGGCTTCTCCGGGTCGGGGTCGGCCGTGGTGAACGTGCGCCACGGGCTCCAGCCGGCGTCGGAGCCGACGCGGTAGCGGTAGGTGACGCCCGGGTCGAGGCCCGCCACCTTCGCGCGGTGGTGGCGGACGGCGTAGTCCCGACCCCCCTCGTGCCCGACCGTCCGCCGGTCGGCGGTCGTCGCGTCGGCCGCGATCACGGGGCCGACGGCCGCACCACCCTCCATCCGCTGGGCCTCGGCGCGGCCCGTGGCGGTCTCGCCGTCCGTCCGCCAGCCGAACGTCTGTGAGCGCTCCGGCGTCGTGGTCGGCGACATCACCACGCGGTCGGGCACGGGGGTGGCGCGGTAGGGCAGCTCGGGCTCCGCCGCCCCCGCGACCCCGGGCAGGACGCCGACGGAGACCACGGCGAGCGCGACCAAGCGCCCCGAGCGGGGGCGCGGACGGCCGGGGGTGGGCAGGACCGGGCGGAGCGTCGACACGTCGACACCGCAAGCTACGCACGGGTAGGGCGCGAATCGTGACGATCCGGTTAGCGCCTACGAGACAGCGCGAACGACGCGGACCGCCGCCACCCAGAACGACGTCGGGCCCGCCCCCCTGCGGAGAACGGACCCGATCCCGCGCCGCCGGGAAGAACCCGTTCGGCGGCGCGTATGCGTCTGAGGCGGGCCTCAGACCATGCGCTACAGGCCGGCGGCGGCCTTCAGCTCGTCGACCTTGTCCAGCT
Organism: Patulibacter americanus DSM 16676; assembly: GCF_000420025.1. Lineage (GTDB taxonomy): Bacteria > Actinomycetota > Thermoleophilia > Solirubrobacterales > Solirubrobacteraceae > Patulibacter > Patulibacter americanus. The sequence continues at coordinate 83,861 of NZ_ATUD01000004.1, read as the reverse complement.
TCTCCCAGGTGAACTCCTCGAGCTCGCGACCGAAGTGGCCGTAGGCGGCCGTCTTCTGGAATATCGGGCGGAAGAGGTTCAGGTGGCGGCGGTACGCCAGCGGGCGGAGGTCGAAGACCGAACGGACGGCCTTCTCGATCGTGGCGTGCGGAACCTTCTCGGTGCCGAACGTCTCGACGAGGATCGAGATGGGCTGCGCGACGCCGATGGCGTAGGAGACCTGGATCTCGGCGCGGTCGGCGAGGCCGGCGGCGACGACGTTCTTGGCGACCCAGCGCGTCGCGTACGCGGCGGAGCGGTCGACCTTCGAGGAGTCCTTGCCGGAGAACGCGCCGCCACCGTGGCGGGCGGAGCCGCCGTAGGTGTCGACGATGATCTTGCGGCCGGTCAGGCCGGTGTCGCCGACGGGACCGCCGATGACGAAGCGGCCCGTCGGGTTCACCAGGAACTCGTCCAGCAGCGTGTTCTCGTCGTACATGTCGCCCGGGAGGACGTGCTTGACGACGTGCTCCCAGAGGTCGGACTTGATCTGCTTCTGATCGAGCACGTCCTCGGAGTGCTGCGTGGAGATCAGGAGCTTGTCGATCGAGACGGGCTTGCCGTCGCGGTAGCGGACGGAGACCTGGGTCTTCGCGTCCGGGCGCAGGTAGTCGAGCTCGCCCGACTTGCGGACCTTGGCGAGGCGCTCGGCGAGACGGTGCGCGTTCTGGATCGCGACCGGCATGAACTCCGGCGTCTCGTTCGTCGCGTAGCCGAAGATGATGCCCTGGTCGCCGGCACCCTCGAGGTCGAACTCGTCGGCCGAGCCGCCCTTGTGCTCCGTCGCGTCGTCGACGCCCTGGGCGATGTCCGCGGACTGCGGGTCGATCGCGTTGAGGACGGCGCAGGAGTCGAACGAGAAGCCGAGGTCGCCGTGCGTGTAGCCGATCTCCTTGATCGTGTCGCGCGCGATCTGCTGGATGTCGATGTACGCGTCCGTGCGGATCTCGCCGGAGACGACGACGAGGCCGGTGTTGACGAGCACCTCGCAGGCCACGCGGGCCTTCTCGACGTTGGAGTCGGCCGCGAGCACCGCGTCCAGCACACCGTCAGAGATCTGATCGGCGACCTTGTCGGGGTGACCCTCGGAGACGGACTCCGAGGTGAACAGGTACTCGTTGTCTGCGTACTGGCTCATGGGATCCTGGGATCGACGTCAGCGGGTGAATGTCCCGGGCTGGGCACGGTCGTCCGACTCTCGCGCGGGGCCCGGGCCAGGACGGCACCCGGGGGCGCGCGTCGTGCCGGACGCGCGGGCGCCGGGGACGACGGCACGCAGCAACTCCGAGAAGCCGGGAAAGCCTATCGACATGACGCGCTTTGGCGCTGTCGGGTGCCGGGCCCCCGCCCGCGCCCTGCCGCGCGAGCAGCGGCGGCGGGCGACGCCGGGGCGGCCCCGGCGTCGGCGCTCAGTCGTCGAGGTCGTCGTCGGACCCGGCGTCGACCCACGGAAGGTCGTCGATCTCGGGCCCGATCTCGTACTCGGGGACCTCGGGCAGGTCGGCCTCGTCGACGGGGAACTCGTCCTCGTCCGGCGCCATCTCCGCCTCGATCTTGCGGCGCTGGCGCGCGGGGCTCATGGAAACCTCGCTGCGGCGGCTCTTGCGCTCGTTGAAGTCGATGACGATCGGCACGCCGTCGAAGCCGAAGCGCGCACGCAGCCGGTTCTCCACGAAGTACGCGTAGGAGCGCACGACGCGGGCCCGGTCGTTGACGGAGATCGAGAAGCGGGGCGGCTCCTCGCCCACCTGCGTCATGTACAGCATCTTCAGCCGGGCGCCGCGGACGGCCGGCGGCTGCTTGGCCTCGACGACCTCGCCGAGGAAGCGGTTGAGCTGCGAGGTCGGGATGCGGCCCTTGCGCTTGTCGCCCAGGGTGATCGCCTCGGCGATCACGCGCTGGACGTTGCGGCCCGTCATGGCGGAGGCCGTGAGGACGCGCGGGCGCAGGCGGAGCTTCTGCTGGACGCGCGCCCGCTCGTGGGCGAGGTCGTCGTCGCTCATGTTGTGCTCGTCCCACTTGTTGAGCACGAGCAGCGTGGAGCAGTTGGCCCGCATCGCGAGCTCGGCGACGCGGAAGTCCTGGCTCGTCACCCCGTCGGCGGCGTCGCAGACGACGATCGCGACGTCGGCCCGGTCGACCGCCCGCTGGGAGCGCAGCGTCGTGTAGTACTCGACGGACTCCGAGACCTTCGACTGCCGCCGCATGCCGGCGGTGTCGACGATCACGATCGGGCGCCCGTCGATCTCCATCGGCAGGTCGATCGCGTCGCGGGTCGTGCCCGCGACGTTCGAGACGATCGTGCGCTCGTCGCCCACGAGCTTGTTGAACATCGTGGACTTGCCGACGTTCGGCCGGCCGATGATGGCCAGGCGCAGCGCGCCGTCGTCGCCGGCGCCGTCGTCGCCCTCCGGGAGCAGCTCCACGATCTTGTCGAGGAGGTCGCCCGTGCCGAGGCCCTGGGCGGCGGACACCGGCATCGGCTCGCCGAGCCCGAGGCCGTAGAACTCGGAGGCCGTCGGGATGTCCTTGCCGACGTCGATCTTGTTCGCGGCGACGAGCTTGGGCCCGTGCCAGCGGCGCAGGATGTCGGCGAGCTCGGCGTCGCCCGGGCGCAGCCCGAACTTCGCGTCGACGACCATCACCGCGACGTCGGCCGTGGCCAGCGCGGAGCGGACCTGGTCCAGGATCGCGGCGGCCATGGGGTCGGGGTCCAGCGCGTCCACGCCGCCCGTGTCGACGAGCTCGAACTTGCGCCCGTTCCACTCCGCCTCGAGGTGCTTGCGGTCGCGCGTGATGCCGGCCCGCTCGTGGACCACGGCCTCGCGCCGGCCCGTGAGCCGGTTGACCAGGGACGACTTCCCGACGTTCGGGAACCCGACGATCGCGACCTGCCTCATGTGTTCTCCGCCTGCTGTGGTGCTGCTTCCGCCGCGGGGGTGCCCGCGCGGACGTCCTCGGCCATGCGCGCGATCCGCTCGACGACCTCGTCGAAGGGCAGACCGGTGGTGTCGAGCTCGACGGCGTCGTCGGCCCGCACCAGCGGGGATGCCTCACGGGTGCGGTCTCGCTCGTCGCGCTCGCGGAGGTCGGCCAGCTCCTCCGCGATGCTGCGGCCCGTCTGGGCGGCGCGCCGGCCGGCACGCTCCTCGTCGCTCGCGGTCAGGAAGACCTTGAGCTCGGCGTCGGGGCGCACGACGGTGCCGATGTCCCGGCCCTCCGCGACCCAGTCGCCGCGCTGGGTGAGCCCGCGCTGGCGGTCCACGAGCTGCTCGCGCACCTCGGGGTCCGTCGCCACCACGGACGCCCGCTGCGAGACCTCCGGCGTGCGGATGGCCTCCGTGGCATCGGCCGAGCCGAGCAGCACGCGGTCGCCCTCGAAGTCGATCCGCAGGTCCTCCGTGGTGCGCTTGAGGTCCGACGCCTCGTCCTGGATCTGCGCCAGGGCGACGCAGCGGTACATGGCACCGGTGTCGAGGTAGGTGAACCCCAGGCGGGCGGCGACGGCACGCGCCACGGTGGACTTGCCGGCCCCTACAGGACCGTCGATCGCGACGAGCATCCCACCCAGGATAGACGGCGACCCTGCTCCGAGCGGGGCGGGGGCCGGGCGGGGAGGCGGCGACGGACGGGCGGCGACCGCTACAAGTACGGACGCCGTGCGCGCCCTCCGTCCCCTCCGCCACCGGGAGTTCCGCCTCCTCTGGGCCGGCCTCAGCGTGTCCCTGGTCGGTGACGGCCTGTGGCTCGTGGCGCTGGCCTGGCAGGTCATCGAGCTCGGCGGCGGGCCCGTCCAGCTCTCCCTCGTCACCACCGCGTTCGCGGTCGGACTCGTCGGCTGCATCCTGCTCGCCGGCGTCGTCGCGGATCGCTTCTCCCGGCGGCGGATCATGCTCGCCACCGACGTGGCCCGGGCGGCGGCGACCGTCACGCTGGGCGTCCTCTCCGTCACGGGCGGGCTGGAGCTCTGGCACCTCGTGGTCGGCGCCCTGGTGATCGGCTCGGCCGAGGCGTTCTTCGTCCCCGCGTTCACGGCGCTCGTCCCACAGCTCGTGCCCGAGGACGAGCTCCTGGCGGCCAACGGGCTGGAGGGGGTGATCCGGCCCCTCGCGCTGTACGCGAGCGGCCCCGCCCTCGGCGGGCTGCTCGTCGCCGCCACCGGTCCCGGCGTCGCGATGCTCACCAACGGTGCGACGTACGTGGTGTCCGTCGTCTGCCTGGCGGCCATGCGCCACGTGCCCTCCCCCCGCGCGAGCGAGGCCGCGCCGGCGACCTCCCCCCTGACGGAGCTCGTCGAGGGGTGGCGCTACGTGCGCGGCGAGCGGTGGCTGTGGAGCACCCTCCTCTTCGCGATGGTCGCGGTGCTGTTCATCATCGGCCCGATCGAGGTGCTCCTGCCGTTCGCGGTCAAGGAGCAGGTCGGCGGCGGCTCCTCGGAGTACGGCCTGCTCCTCGCCGCCTACGGGGTCGGCTCCGGGATCGGCGCCCTGATCGTCTCCTCGCGACCCCTCCCCCGGCGCTACCTCACGGCGATGCTGTTCATGTGGGGCGTGGGCACGCTGCCGATGGCCGCGATCGGGCTGCTCCAGGTGTTCTGGATCATGCTCGCGCTGCTCTTCCTCGTCGGGCTCGTCGACTCGGGCGGCCAGGTCATCTGGGGCACCCTGCTGCAGCGCCGGGTGCCGGGCCGTCTGCAGGGCCGCGTCTCCAGCCTCGACTGGTTCGTCTCGCTCGGGCTCATGCCGGTGTCGATGGCGCTCGCGGGGCCCGCGGGCGAGCTGTTCGGGATCGGCGCCGTCTTCGTGGCCGTGGGTGTGGTGCCGGCGGTGGCGGGCGTGGCCGTGCTCTGGGGGCTGGGCCTGCGCCGGGACGAGCTCGAGCACCCCCTCGACGTCGGGGCGCCGGCGCCGTCGTCGGCCCCGACCTGAGGCCGGCCGGGCACGTCCGCACGGGCCCTCGCGGCGTCCCGCCCGCGGCGGTCCCGTAGAACGTCCGCGGAAGGTCCGTGAATCCCGCGACCGTTCGCCGTCTCCTCCTCTGCAACACCGTCCCCCTCCGTCCCCCAGGAGTCATCCGTGCCCGTGTTCCCGTCCCTGCCGTCCGTCCCCCGCGGCGTCCGTCGCGTCGCCCTCGGCGCCCTCGTCGTGGTCCCCGCGCTGGGCGTCTCCGCCGCGCACGCCGCGCCGACCCCGAGCCCTGCGCCGCCCGCCGACGCGGTCGTCCTCGAGCAGCGGCCGATCGCCGTCTCCGCCTCCGGCGCCACCGTCGCGTGGCTGCGCCGGACCGACGCCACCGGCAAGCGCGCCGTGCTCGTCGTCCGCGACGGCCCCGGGGCCGCCCCGCGCGTCATCGACCGGGCGCTCCCGACGGCACCGGTGGACGTCGCCGTCGGCACCGACCGGGCCGGGAAGGCCGTCGCCGTCGTCGCGACCGCCAACACCACCACGTTCCGCACGCGGCCGTCGAGCCAGCCCGTCCAGCGCGGGGCCCTGTACGTGCTGCCGCTCGACGGCAGCGCCGCCCCGAAGCGCCTGCCGGTGTCCGCCCCGGGCACCGACCTCTCCGCCCCCGGACTCCTCGCCGGTCGGGTCTCCTTCGCGCGGCTGCAGCGCACGGGGGGCAAGCAGGGGTGGACGCTGCACAGCGGCACGCTCACCGGCCGCCGTTCCACGGTGGAGGCCCGGCAGGCGGCGGCGACCTCGCTCAGCGCCACCACCTCCATCCGCGCCACGACGCCGATCCGCGGCGGGGGCCTCGCGTACACGACCGCCACGCCCCGCGAGCGCGGCGGCGCCGGGTTCACCTTCGCGCTCCGCGTCGTCCGGGCGAACGGGCGCACGTCCGTCGTCTCCCGGACGTCCTTCGGCGGCTCGGCGTACAACGAGACGGGCTTCGGACCGCTGACCGTCTCCCCGAACGGGGCGCGGGTCAGCGCCGTCCGGGGCACCACGGGCCTGCACACGTGGAGCGTGCCCAGCGGCCGCAGCGTGTCGACCGTCCCCACCGGGTCGGACAACGGGAAGAGCGTTCCCGCCGGCCCCGAGGGCCTCGCCGTCGTCGGCAGCGACGGCGTCCTGCGCCTGATCCCGCACCAGGGCTAGGCCCGTCCCCGTCCGCGCGGCCGGCGTGCCGCGCGGACACCCCCCACCGTCCCGGCAAGCTGTCCCCATGTCCCGTCCCCGCCGCACCGTCCTGTTCGTCCTCGTCCCCCTCCTCGCGCTCGGGTCGGCCGCCGACGCGTCGACGCCCTCGGTCGGCCCCCAGAAGCTGTTCACCGGGCGCACGTCGCCGGTCTCCGTCCCGGGCACCGACGCGGACCGCGGGCGCCCGCTGCGCCGCGGCGACCGCCTCGTCTACCGCGAGATCGTCATGCGCCGGGGCTCGAAGCCGCGCACGACGACGCTGACCGTGCCGACGGGCACCAAGCTCGTCGGCCTGGCGGTCAGCGGAGGCCAGAACCTGCAGCTTGCCCCGGGCAGCGAGCGCTACATCGGGCGCCGCAGCGTGCGCCTCGTGGTCCGCTACGACCGGACGACCCGGAACGGGCGGATCTACGCCCTGGGCCGCCGGTGAGGGACGCCCCGTGAGCGGCCCTCGGGTGTCCCGCGACACCGCCCTGCTCCACCGCGTCGCCGACGGTGACGAGCACGCCTGGGAGACCCTGGACGCCCGGTACCGCCGGCGCCTGCGCCGCTACGCCGCGTCGCTCAGCCGCCCGGGCGCGGTCGACCCGGACGACGTCGTCCAGGACGTGCTCGTCCGGGCCCACGCCGTGCTGCGCGAGGGGTTCGCCCCCGACCGCCTCGGGCCCTGGCTCTACCGTCTGGCGCGCAACGCGACGATCGACGAGCTGCGCCGCCGCACGCGTCGGCCGGAGGTGCCCATCGACGACCACGCCGGGCTGCACGACCGAGAGGGGACGCCCGAGATGCTGGTGCTTCGCCGCGAGCGGCTCCGCCGCCTGACCGAGGACATCGCGGAGCTGCCGGACGCCCAGCGTCACGCGCTGCTCGCCCACGCCGTCGACGGGCGACCCGTCGCCGAGATCGCCGACGAGCTCGGGGTCAGCGCGCCGTCCGTGCACATGTCGATCCAGCGCGCCCGCACGCGGCTCGTCCGCGCCGAGGACGCGCGGGACGCCGAGTGCCTGAGCGTCCGGCCGCTGCTGCACACCGCCCACGAGCGGGGCGCCCGGCCGCCCGAGAACGCCCGGCTGCATCTGCAGACCTGCTCGGCGTGCCGCGGCTACCGGCGGGATCTGCGCCGGGTCGACCGCCGCCTCCAGGCGCTCGCGCCCCCGGTGCTGCCGCTGCTGGGCCTGGCCGGCGGCGCGTCGCAGCTCGGGGTCGGCACGAAGACCGCGGCGCTCGCCGGCGTGGTCGCGGTCTCCGCCACGGGCGGGCTGATCGTCCAGCACCGCACGCTCGGCGCGGGGCAGCCGGCGCCGGCGACCCTCGTCGGGCGGGACCTCCTCGGGGGGACGGTCCGCCGCGGGCAGCCGCTGCCGACCGGCATGGCGGTGATCCGCACCACCGTCCGGATCGAGGCGGGCCGTCCGCCGGACGACACCCCGCGGACGGTCACCGTGACCTGCCCCGCCGGCAGCGCGTTCTCCGGCTTCGTGCCCGGTCGCGGTCGCCCGCCGCTGCGCTACGGCCTGGGCCACGACGAGCGCGCCACCCTGCGCTCCCACCGGATCTTCTTCGCCGCCACCCCGCTCCCGCGGCCCGCGATCGTGCGGCTCGACGTCATCTGCCGGCCGGCGGACCGCACCGGCTCGCAGCAGCGCCGCCCGCGACGGGCCCGCCCGGGCGAGGTGGCCGCCCGCGCCTGCCGCGGCGACCACTACCTCGTGGACGCCCCGAGCGCCCGCGGCGTGTTCCGCGGGACGCTGGGCGCGCAGCAGCCCGTATCGATCCAGCGCCTCGACCCCTCAGGGGACTGGGCGCGCGTGGTCTCCGACGCCTACCGCGTCCGGGGCTGGATCCGCCGCGCGGAGCTTTGCGGGCCGTGACCGCGCCGGGCGCGCGTCGGTCGGCGGGCCCGACGCGCGTCCCGCCGCTCAGGCGCGCTGCAGCCGCGCCACGTGCTCGCCGAAGCCCGGGTAGGAGACCTCGGCGGCCTCCATGCCGACGACGGTGACGCCCTCGCGGGACGCCAGGCCGGCGACGGCGCCGAGCATCGCCAGGCGGTGATCTCCGTGGGCGTGGATCGTGCCGCCACGGATGCCGGTGCCGCCCTGGACGACGAAGCCGTCGTCCGTGGCCTCGATGTGGGCGCCCAGACCCCGCAGGCCGTCCACGACGGTCGCGATCCGGTCGGACTCCTTGTGCTTGAGCTCCTCCGCGCCGCGGACGACCGTCTCGCCCTCGGCGAAGCAGCCCAGGAGCGCGACGAGGGGCAGCTCGTCGATGACGAGGGGGACCTCGGCGGCCTCGACGGTCGTGCCACGCAGCGGGCCGTGGGCGACGTCGAGGTCGGCGATCGGCTCCTCGCCGGGGACCGCGCCGTCGACCCGCTCCTCGCGCTCGCCGATCACGACGGCGCCCATCCGCTCGAGCACGTTCAGGATGCCCGCGCGGGTCCAGTTGACGTTCACGCCCTCGATCAGCAGGCGCGAGCCCTTCACGAGCACGCCCGCGACGATCGGGAACGCCGCGGAGGAGAGGTCGCCGGGCACCCGGATGTCCTCCACGGTCAGCTCGTCGACGTGCCCGACGGTGATCGCGTCGCCCGTCCGCCACAGCGGCACGCCGAGGCGCGAGAGCAGGCGCTCCGTGTGGTCACGGCTGGGCACCGGCTCGATCACGGTCGTGTCGCCGTGGGCCATCATGCCCGCCAGCAGCACGCAGCTCTTCACCTGCGCCGACGCCACGGGCAGCTCGTAGGTGATGCCCTGCAGCTGCGTGCCGTGGACCGTGAACGGCGGCAGCCGGTCGTCCGTGGCTTCGATGTTCGCACCCATCAGCCGGAGCGGCACGGCGATGCGGTCGACGGGCCGGCGGCGGATGGAGGCGTCGCCGTCGAAGCGGAACGAGCGCCCCTCCTGCCCGGCGAGCCAGCCGGGCAGCAGGCGCATGAGCGTGCCGGCGTTGCCGACGTCGATCGTCTCGCCGTGCGCATCGGGCGCCCGCAGGCCCACCCCGCGGATCACGACGGTCGACCCCTCGCGGCTCGGCAGGGCGCCGATGGTGCCCATCGCCCGCAGCGTCGAGAGCGTGTCCTCGGCCGCGAGGTAGTTCGTGACCGTGACGGGCTCCGTGGCCATCGCGCCGACCATGGCGGCGCGATGGCTGATGGACTTGTCGGCGGGCGGGGTGAGCCGCCCCTTCAGGGGGCCGGAGGGGGCGAACGTCGCGTCCATGTCGGAGGGCAGGCTACGCGGGGACCGAGACGGGCGCGGGCACGCGGCCGACCAGGGCCGCCGCGGCCTCGACCTGGCGGAGGTACGCGCCGAACTCGCTCGCGCGGATCTGCTGCGGTCCGTCGCACACCGCCTTCTCGGGCTCGGGGTGCGTCTCGACGATGATCCCGTCCGCGCCCGCGGCAGCCGCGGCCATGGACAGGGGCAGCACGAGGTCGCGCCGGCCGGCCGCGTGCGAGGGGTCGACGACGATCGGCAGGTGCGTGAGCTCCTTCAGCACCGGCACGGCGGCGATGTCCAGCGTGAAGCGGGTCGTCGTCTCGTAGGTGCGGATGCCGCGCTCGCAGAGGATGACGTTCGGGTTGCCCTCCTTCAGGACGTACTCCGCGGCCATCAGGAGCTCCTCGAGCGTGGCGGAGAGCCCGCGCTTGATCAACGCCGGCACCCCGCTCTTGCCGATCTCCGTCAGCAGGGGGTAGTTCTGCATGTTCCGGGCGCCGACCTGGATGACGTCGGCGACCTCGCAGACCGCCTCGACGTCGCGGACGTCCATGAGCTCGGTGACGATCGGCAGGCCCGTCTCCTCCTTGGCCTGGCGGAGGATCTCGAGACCCTCGTGGCCGAGGCCCTGGAAGCTGTACGGGGACGAGCGCGGCTTGTACGCGCCGCCGCGGAAGAACTGGACGTCGACGTCCCGCATGATCCGCGCGGTCGACATCGTCTGGTCGTAGCTCTCGACGGTGCAGGGGCCGGCGATCGTGGCGAACGCGCCGCCACCGATCTTGCGCCCGGCGATCTCGAGGGTGGACTCGCGGCCGCCCGTCATCTGCAGCGAGGCGAGCTTGTAGGGCTTCGAGATCGGCACCACCTGGTCGACCCCGGGCTCGGCGGCGAGCTCGCCGACCGCCTCGCGGCCCGCGGGATCGACGCCGATCGCGCCGACCAGCGTCACCTCGTCCCCGGCGCTCACGTGCGCCCGGCCCCCCGCCTGCTGCACCCGTGAGACGACCGCCTGGATCTGCTCCTCGGTGGCGTCGGACTTCATCACGATCATCATCTGCTGGCTCCTCACGGACGCCCGTTCAGCGTCTGCTCACGGTACGTCCGACATCGTCGATTGGGTTTCGCGGATTCGCCGTCCCGAACGGCGAGGGAGGTCTCCGGCACCCGATCGCACGACTCCCCGGGAGGGAGCGCTGTCGCTCCCCCTCCTCAGAGATCAGGGCGCGACGACCGGATGCCTAGCGAAATCGCCAGGTGCGCCACGCGAAGACGTCCACGTAGGACGCATCGGGGCGCGGAGCGACGACCGGGGAATACTCGGCTGCGAAAGGCAGGGCTCGAGGGGCGGTCGTCGACATCGACGCGGCCAGCGTAGCGCACCGGCCCGGCGGCGTCGGGCGGAGCGCCGGCGGCGGAACGGTACGGTCGTCGCGTGCGGCTGCTGATCGTCGAGGACGAGGCCAAGCTCGCGGCCCTGCTGCTGCGCGGCCTGCGCGAGGCCGGGCACGCCGTCGACCTGGCGGGCACCGGCGAGGAGGCGCTCTGGCGCGCCGGCGCGACGGCCTACGACGTGGTCGTGCTCGACGTCGGCCTGCCCGGCATCGACGGCTTCGAGACCTGCCGGCGGCTGCGAGCCGACGGGGTGCAGGCCGCGATCCTCATGCTCACCGCCCGCGACGGCGTCGACGACCGGATCGCGGGGCTCGACGGCGGGGCTGACGACTACCTCGTCAAGCCGTTCGACTTCGGCGAGCTCGAGGCGCGACTGCGGGCGCTGGTCCGCCGGGGCACTGCGGGCAGGCCCGTCGTTCTCGAGGCCGGCCCGCTCCGCCTGGACCCCGCGGCCCGTTGCTCCTGGCACGGCGGGACGGAGCTCGAGCTCTCGCCGAAGGAGTTCGCGCCGCTCGAGCTGCTGCTGCGCCACCCGGGCGAGGCGCTGGACCGCCGCGCGCTGCTCGAGGCCGCATGGGACGACGCCTACGACGCCCGCTCGAACGTCGTCGACGTCTACGTGGGGTACCTGCGGCAGAAGGTCGACCGCCCCTTCGGCACCGCGCTGCTGCAGACCGTGCGCGGCGTCGGCTACCGCCTGGACGCCGAGGCGGCCGGGTGAGCCGCCTCTCCGTCCGCCTGCGGGTCGTCCTCGCCTCGACCCTGGCGATGACGCTCGTGCTGCTCGCGCTCGCCGGGTTCGTGCGGGTGCAGGTGGCCGGCGGCCTCGATGCCTCGCTGGACCGCACGCTCGACGCCCGTCTCTCCGACGTCGCCACCGCCCTGGCGGCCGAGCGCCCCGCCGCTGACGCAGTGCCCGCCGGGACGGCCGACGAGGACGCCGGCGCCGTCCAGATCCTCGACCGCTCGGGGGCCGTGCTCGCCGCGAGCCCGGGCCTCGGCACCGCCGCGCTGCTCTCCCGCGGCGAGATCGGTCGCGCCGTCGACGACGACCTGACCGTGGCCCGCCGTACCGTCGCGCTGCGCGACGAGGACGGGGACGTGGACGACTTCCCGGCCCGCCTGCGAGCGCTTCCCGCCGACGAGGACCGCGAGGACCTGCCCGTCGTCGTGGCCGCGGTCTCGCTGTCGGACCGCGACGACGCGCTCGGCGCCCTCGACACCGCGCTCCTGATCGGCGTGCCCGTCGCGATCCTGCTCTCCGCCGGACTGGGCCGGGGGCTGGCCGCCGGGGCGCTGCGGCCCGTGGAGGCGATGCGCCGCCGCGCCGCCGCGATCGACGCGCCGTCGGACGACCGCCTGCCCGTGCCGCCGACCCGCGACGAGATCGCCCGACTCGGGCACACGCTGAACGCCATGCTCGACCGCCAGGCCGAGGGCTTCCGCCGCGAGCGCGCCTTCGCGGCCGACGCGAGCCACGAGCTGCGCACGCCGCTGGCGATCCTGCGCACCGAGCTCGACCTCGCGGCCCGGGGCGAGCGCGACGCGGACGAGCTGCGCGCGGCGCTCGGCTCGGCGTCGGAGGAGACGCGTCGCCTGGAGGAGCTCGCCCAGCGGCTGCTCGCCCTCGCCCGCGCCGACCGACCCGACCCGGGGCCGCCGAAGCCCGTGGCACTGTCCCCGCTGCTGGAGGAGGTGCGCGACCGCTACGCCGGCGCCCTGGCCGCCGAGGGCCGGGGCCTCGAGGTCGCGGTCGCCGCGGGCGCTCCGGCCGTCGTCGCCGCGCGCCGGGAGGACCTCTCGCGGGCCCTCGACGCGCTGATCGAGAACGCCATGCACCACGGGGCCGGCGACGTCGAGGTCTCAGCGGAGCCCGCGGATGCGGGTGACGCGGCCGGCGGGAGCCCGGCGGCCGGCGCGCGTGGGGCGGGAGCTGCGAGGGGCGCGGACGACGCGGTGGTCCTGCACGTGCGCGACCGAGGCCCCGGCGTACCCGCCGCGCTGCGCGACCGCGTCTTCGACCGCTTCGTCACCGGGGCGGGCGACGACCGCGCGCGCCGCGGCACGGGCCTCGGCCTCGCGATCGTCGCCGCAGTCGCCGCCGCGCACGGCGGCCGGGCCGGGATCGACGATCGCCCCGACGGCGGGACGGACGCGTGGCTGGCCCTCTCATCGATCTCTCATCCGGCGCTCCCTAGCGTGGCTCCTCGATGACCCCCACGAAGGAGCGCACGATGAACCGCACCCGCACCGCCCTGACCGCCACCGTCCTGGCCGCCGCGACGGCCGCCGGTGGCGTCGCCGTCGCCGCCGGACCCGCGAGCGCCGGCTCCGAGACCGCGGCCTCCCGCGCCGCCACCCCCACGGTCGCCGGCGACGGCGGCCTGACGCACGCCGCCGCCACGAAGGCCCGCGCCGCGGCCACGAAGAAGGTGGCCGGCCGCGCGACGTCCATCGACCGCGACACGGACGACGGCCGCACGACCTACGACGTGACGGTGCTCCCCCGCACCGGTCCCGCCCGCCAGGTCGAGCTCGACGCCCGCTTCCGCGTGACGCGCACGGAGCGCGACGACGCCGACGGCCTGACCTACGCCGCCGCCGGCCGCGCCGAGGCCGCCGCCACGAAGCGCGTGAAGGGCCTCGTCACGGGGATCGACCTCGAGGACGAGGGCCGCGCGCGCTTCGAGGTCGAGGTGCTGCCGAGCCGCGGCGCCGAGCGCACCGTCCGGCTCGCGGCCGACATGCGCGTGGTCGAGGTCGTCACGGACGACGACGGCGACGCGGATGACCGCGACGACGACTGAGCGGCCGGCGCGGCCCTCGGGTCGCGCCGCGCCGCGGCGACGGCGCGGGATCCGAGGCCCGGCCCGCCGGAAGGCCTCCGCCTCCGTGCCCTAGGCGGCGTCGGCGACCGGCGCCGCCTGCAGCAGACGCGCCCGCAGCGCCGCCGTGGCGTGACGGCGCTCCGCGATCTCGTCCGGCGCGTCGTCGACGCCCTCCAGCGCGAGGTCGTCGAACGGGTCGCCCATCCACCGCTCGAGGTCGTCGCCGCGCGAGATCGCACGGATTGCCCGGTCGCGGACGTCCGCGTCGAGGGCCTGGGCCTGCAGCTGCAGGGCGGCGAGGGCGATCCAGAAGGAGGCGGTCAGGGGTCGCGAGCCTGCGACCTCGTCCGTCCAGTCCTCGACGAGGCGGCGGGTGGCGGTCGCCGGGGACGAGCCCGTGGCGAGCTCCGCCTCCCAGTCGGCCCGCATGTCCGCGGCCAGGTCGTCGTCGAAGATGCCGGCTTGCCAGGCGTCCATGGTGGGACCGACGGTACGGCCGGCACCGCGCCGCGATGCGAACGTCCTGTGACTTCGGCCGTCGGGCCGCGCCGGCCCGGAACGACCGGCGCCACCGCCGGGCCGCTCCGGTGGCGGGCCGGGCCCCGGCCCGCGCCCTACGCCAGCGCGGTGCGGAGCGCGGCGAGGAAGCGCTCGTTGTCGCCCCGGGTGCCGTAGGTGACGCGCAGGGCGCCGGGGCGGCCGAGGGCGCCGCCGGAGCGGACGAGGATCCCGCCGTCGCGCAGGGAGGCGATCACGCGCTGCTCGACCTCGCCCGGATCCTGGCCGTCGGCGGGCAGGTCGAACCAGCAGAAGTTCGCCTCGGACCGCGCGGCCCGGATGCCGAGCGCGGACAGCCCCGCCTCAAGCACGCCGCGGGACTCGCGGGCCTGCGCGATGCGGGCCCCCGTCTCGCCCGGGTGACGCAGCGCCTCGGTGGCCGCGGCGGCCGCGGCGACGTTGACGACGAACGGCTGGCGGACCCGCTCGACGGCGCCGACGAGGTCGGTCGACGAGCAGAGGCCGTAGCCGACGCGCAACCCGGCCAGGCCGTAGAGCTTGGAGAACGTGCGCAGCAGCACCACGTGCGGGTGCTCCTGGAGCAGTGAGATCGAGTCCTCCGGCCGGTACTGCTCCGCGAACTCGATGTACGCCTCGTCGATCAGCACGACGACGTGCTCGGGCACCCGGCGCACGAACGCGCGGAGCGGCTCGAGGCCGACGGCGGTCGAGGTCGGGTTGTTCGGGTTGCAGACGATGACCAGGCGCGTGTCGTCCGTGATGGCGTCGGCGATCGCGTCGAGGTCATGACGGTGGTCGTCGTCGAGGGGCACGCGGACGGCCGTCGCGCCGGACGCCGCCTCGAGGTGCGGGTAGACCGAGAACGACGGCCACGCGTAGACGAGCTCCGTGCCCGGCTCGAGCAGCGCCTCGCCCAGGGCCAGCAGGACCTCGCAGGAGCCGTTGCCGACCGCGATCAGGGACGGGTCGACGCCCGTGTGGTCGCTCAGCGCCTGGCGCAGCGGCGCGTAGGACGGGTCGGGGTAGCGGTTCGTCGCGGCGAGCGCGGCCGACGCGGCGGCGACGACCTCTGGCAGCGGCGGGTCCGGGCACTCGTTCGACGCGAGCAGCGCCACGCCGTCGGGCAGGCTGTAGCCGCCGGCCGTCGGGTAGTACGGGATCTTCGACGCGGTGGCGGACAGCTTCAGCGGCACGAACCAATCGTCCCAAATCGCGCCCGCCGGCCGCCTTCCGCGGCCCTCCGGGTCTATTGCGCGCTCTCGAGGTCCTTGCGCAGCGCCTTGGCCCGCCCGAGGTACACGTGCTGGGCCCGGTGGTCCTCGCCGGCGTAGTAGTAGTGCGCCATCACGCGGATGATCTGCGGCAGGGCGCCGGGGACGTCGATCTCAACGGCGCACATCAGGGGGACCTGGTCGAAGCCCATGTCCCGCGCGGCCGCGGCCGGGAAGGCGGCCTTCAGGTCCGGGGTCATCGTGAAGATGCAGGAGACGATGTCCTCCGGCCGCAGGGCATTGCGGTCGAGGAGCTCGTGCATGAGCTCCGTGGTGCGGGAGAGGATCTCCCCCGCCTCGTCGTGCTCGACGGAGATCGCTCCCCGGAGGGCGTGCAGCCGCATGCGCCGCATGATCGCAGGGGCCCGTCCGGGCGGACGGCCGACCGTGGACGGCGTAGGCGGACGAAGGTTCGACGATTCCCCCGCGCCGGACGTCCAGGGGGGATGCTGCGGCTCCGAGTCGAACGATCCCCCCACACATGGCTGCCGACCCCACGCCCCCCACGTCGGTCCGCGTCCTCATCGCCGACGACAGCGACATCTACCGTTCCGGGCTCGCCCGGGCAATACAGGCCTCCCCCGACCTCGAGCTCGTCGCCGCGGTCGGTGGCGGACTCGACGCCGTCTCCGCCTCGGCGGAGCTGGCCCCCCGGGTCGTCGTCCTGGACTACCGGATGCCCGACCTCGACGGCCTCGCCGCCGCCGTGCTCATCCAGCGCGCCGACCCCGATTGCCGCGTGCTCCTGCTCTCCGCCTTCGCGGAGGAGCTGACGGACCGCATGGCGGCCGACGGCGACGACGGGCCGCAGGCATACGACGCCGTCCTGGGCAAGGACACGTCGCGGCGGGCGATCCTCGACCGCGTGCGGGCGCTGGCGAAGCCGGCGGCCTGAGGGCGTCCGGGCGCGCCGCTCAGACGGTGCCGCCGGCCGGCGGCACCTCGAGGTGCGTCGCCACGGTGGCCGTCAGGCAGGAGTCGCCGTCGCCGGCGTCGGTCACGGTGACCTCGCCGCCGAGCAGGCGCGCGAGGCGGCGGGCGATCGGGAGGCCCATGCCGTGATCCTCTGCCGCCCCGGCCGACCCCGTCACGGAGGCCGGCGCCGCGTCGGGCCGGCGCACGTGGAACGCCATCCGCGCCCCGTCGTCGACGAGCTCGGCCGACACCCGGACCTGGCCCTCGCCCGCGGCGCCGAGGGCGTCGGCCACCAGGTTGCGCAGCACCTGACCCAGCCGCGGGGCGTCGGTGACGATGGGCGGCAGCCCGGCGCCGTCGGCGACGTGCAGCCGTCCGTCCGCCGCCCCCGCCGTCCGTCCCATCACGTCGCGCAGGCCGGCGAGCACGTCGGTGACCTCGACCGCCGCCGGGGCGGGCAGGACGCTGCCGGCGACCGCGCGGGCCGAGGCGATCCCGCGGTCGACGAGCTCGAGGGCCAGGCGGGCGAACGCGTCGACCTGGGCGATGTCGCCGCGCAACGCGGCGGGCAGGCCGTCCTCGAAGTCCAGGAGCACCTCGGCCACGCCGCGGATCGCGTATAGCGGCGTGCGGACCTCGTGGGCGAGCTCGGCGGACAGCCGCACGAGCTCGTCGGTGCGCGCGCCGACCGCGGACTCCAGGCGGTCGTTCTGCTCGCGCAGCCGGCGGTGCAGGTCGGCCGTCTCGAGCAGGTTGCCGACGCGCAGCGCGAGCTCGACGAGGTCGAACGGCTTCGTCACGAAGTCGCGGGCGCCGGCCGCGAGGGCCCGGTGCCGCGTCTCCGTCGTCAGGTCGGCGGTCAGGACGAGGACCGCCAGCTCGTGCGGTGCCGCCAGCAGCGGCGCGAGGCGCTCGAGCACCCCGTAGCCGTCGAGCTCCGGCATGCGCAGGTCGAGCAGCAGCAGGTCCGGTGGGTCCTCCAGGATGGCCGCGGTCGTCGCGACGGGGTCCGTCGAGGTGACGACGTCCTCGTAGCCGGCCCGGGTGAGCAGGCGCGAGAGCAGGAGGACGTTCGTGTCGTCGTCGTCGAGGACGACGATCCGCGGCTCCCGGGCACCCACCCGGATCCGTCGCAGCGGCACGCCGCCGTTCGCTCGCACGACCGGCGTCGTCGCCTCCCCCACCCCTGGTCCGCCGTCGGTCATAGTCCCCGCAGTATGCGGCGTGGCGACAGCGGGCAGGCCCCCGACCGGATCGAGGTCCACAGCTCGCTGTACCGCGCGCTGCTGGAGCACGCTCCCGGGCTGCGGCCCACGGCGGTATCGAAGGGCGCCCTCGTCGCGGCCAGCCACCTCATCGAGGGCCTCGTGGCCGAGGCGGACGCCCCGACCGTCCTCCTCTCCGGGTTCCAGCACCTCGGGCACTGGGCGGCGGAGCGCGACCGCTACCTGCGCCTGTCGGAGGACTCCGACGTCATCGCGGTCTTCGCGGGCGAGGAGCCGCCGCCCGAGTGGCAGACGGACCACGTCGGCGTGCGCCTGGCCGTCGGCAACCCGCTCGAGCAGGAGTGGTTCGTGCTCGCGATGGGGCCCTCCCTGGCGATCACGCTCTGCGGGCTCGACGGCGCGGCGCACCGCCGGACCCCCGAGGGCGGGGAGCCGCTGCCGGAGGCCGAGGCCGACCGGGTCTTCGACGTCGTCTGGAGCTTCGACCCGGACGTGGCGCAGGCGGCGGCCGACGTGGTCGTCGCCGCGATCCAGCGCGACGCCCCCGAGCGCGCCGACGACGTGCGTGCCCGGGTGGACCGCGCCCGGCCCACGCCGACGGTCACCGAGGTCGCGGCGTTCGCCGACCAGGCCACCGCCGGCCTGCTGGAGCGGCTGGAGCACCTGCACCGCCGGGAGCGGGCCGCGGACCGGCGGGCGAGCGGCGCGAAGACGGAGTTCCTCTCGCGCATGAGCCACGAGCTGCGCACGCCGCTGAACGCGATCCTGGGGTTCGCGCAGCTGCTCGAGGGCTCGGAGCTACCGCCGGAGGACGCCGACGGCGTCGCGCAGATCAGTCGCGCCGGGCGGCACCTCCTGACGCTCGTCGACGAGCTGCTCGACATCTCGCGCATCGAGTCGGGAGCCCTGCCCGTCGACCCGACGCCGGTCCCCGTCGAGGTCCTCGCCGCGGACGCCGTCGCGCTGGCCGCCCCCGGCGCGCGCGACCGCGGCATCGCGATCGACGTCGACATCCCCGACGGCCTGACCGTGCGGACGGACCGTCGCCACGCCGTCCAGGTGCTGCTGAACCTGCTGGCCAACGCGGTCAAGTACGACCGACCGGACGGCACCGTCACCCTCACGGCGCGCCGCGACGGCGGCTACGTGCGGATCGACGTGCGAGACACGGGCCCCGGCATCGCGGCCTCCGACCTGACGGAGATCTTCGCCCCGTTCACGCGACTGCGGTCCGCGCCGGCGGGCACGGAGGGCACGGGCCTCGGCCTGACGGTCTCGCGCACGCTGGCCGAGGCGCTCGGCGGCCGGCTCGACGTCGCCAGCACCCTTGGCGCAGGCAGCACCTTCACGCTCGTGCTGCCCGCCGCCGACCGCGGCGACGTGGCGGGCTGAGTCGCTCGCCCCGGGCCCACCGCGCCCGGCGAGGCGTGGGTCGCCCGGTCAGTCGCGGTCGGCGCCCGTGCGCACCGGCGCGGCGCGCAGCGCCTCGATCTCGCTGGCCTCGAGCAGCCGCCACTGCCCGGGACGCAGGCTGCCGACGTCGAGCGGGCCCAGCTTCACGCGCCGCAGCGAGACGACGGGGTGTCCCACGGCCTCGCACATGCGGCGAACCTGGCGCTTGCGACCTTCGCGGAGCGTGATCCGCAGCATGCGCTCGTTCATGCGCTCGACGCCGGCCGGCAGCGTCGGGCCATCGTCGAGCTGGACGCCGGAGCGCAGCGCGTCGACCGTGTCGTGGCCGACGGGGCCGCCGGCGACCTCGGCGATGTAGACCTTCTGGACCTCGTAGCGCGGATGGGTGAGCAGGTCGGCCAGCTCGCCGTCGTCCGTGAGCAGGATCAGCCCGGTCGTCTCCGCGTCGAGGCGGCCGACGGGGTAGAGCCGGCGGCCGTCGGCGGGGACGAGCTCGACGACGGTCTCGCGGCGGTGCGTGTCCTTCGCGGTGGAGACGACGCCCGCGGGCTTGTTCAGCGCGTAGACGACGGTGTCGGACACGGGCGTCACGCTGCGCCCGTCGACCCGGACGTCGTCGCCGGGCCCGACGTCGGTCGCGGGGTCGTGCACGACCTCGCCGTCGACGGTCACCCGCCCGTCGGCGACGATCTGCTCCGACGCGCGCCGCGACGCGACGCCGGCGTGGGCGAGGTACTTCTGCAGGCGCATGGCTCAGGCCTCGGGACGATCGGCGGCCCACACGACGGCGGCGGGCATGCCCTGGAGCATGGGGTCCTCGCCGTCGTGGGGCGGTTCCTGGAGGACCGTCGGCACCAGGCCGGCGGCGACGAAGCGCGCGACGTACTCGCCGAGCCCGTGGGCCCATTCGGGCACCTGCACCCGGATGCCGTCCGCGGTGGTCGTCCACGCGCGGGCGTGGAGGACGTCGGTGGCCAGCGGGTGCGGGTTCGAGACGACGAGCCGACCGCCGGGACGCAGCAGCCGCGCGAGCTCGGCGATCCCGACCAGCGTCGGCAGGTGGGAGAGCGTCAGACCGCAGACGACGATGTCGGCGCACGCGTCGGGGAGCGGCAGCGCACGCAGGTCGGCCTCGATCCACTCGAGCTCCGGGGCGCGCGAGCGGGCGACCTCGAGCATCGCGCGGGACGTGTCGATGCCGGTGACGCGGTGCCCCTGGGCGGCGAGCCACGTCGCGTGGCGCCCCGTCCCCGTGCCGACGTCGACCGCGACGCCGGGCGTGCGTCCCTGGAGCAGCTCGCGGACGACCGGCTCCTCGGCGCGGATCGACGCGTTGCGGCGCTCGTCGTAGGACGTCGCCCACGCCGCGTAGCCCTCCTGGACGGAGACCTCGGGCAGCACCCGGCTCGTCGCGTCGGACGGGTCGTTCAGCAGGTCGGTGATCGCGGAGCGGTGGCGGTGCACGCCGAGCGCGTCGCCCTTCACGCCCGCCCGCAGCAGCGCGAGGCCGTGCAGGCCGATCTGGTGGTCGTGCTCGTTCATGCCGCACGCAGGATGGCAGGCGGCCCCGTCCGTGCGGCCACGGCGGCCGTTCCGGGGCCGTCGGCGGGCGCCGTACGCCGCGACGACGGCGTGCGTCGATAGCCCGCGGACCCCTCCGCCCGGGGGGCTTTGCGTCCACGGGATCCCCGTAGAAAGCGGGCGTTCTCCGGTTCTTCACCCTTCAGAAACACCCGGGCGACAAGGGGCCGCCGTACACGCTGCGACGGTGCATCGCCGCGCGTCGGGCGACCGTCCGGCCGTGACGTATCCCCTCTGAAGAAGGACCCTCCGTGCCCCATCCGCACGCCTCGACCTCCGGGTCACCGCGGCGCCCCTCCGCGCGCCTGCGCCGCCTCGCTGCCGCCGTCGCGGCCACCGGCGGCCTGCTCGCCGCGGGCCCGCTGGCCGGCACCGCCTCGGCCGTTCCCGCCACCGGCGACGCGAAGCAGGTCTCGAGCTTCACGCTGGCCGTCCTGCCCGACACGCAGTTCTACTCCCGCTACGCGGCGCCGGGCGAGGGCAACCAGTTCGCGAAGTTCGGCACCAACCCGTTCGAGTCGCAGACCTCCTGGCTGACGAAGAACGCCAAGGAGCTCGACATCCCGTTCGTCGCGCACCTCGGCGACGTCGTCGACCGCGTGAACAAGCCCGAGGAGTGGACCGTCGCGGACAACGCGATGAAGACCCTGGAGTCCGCGGGCCTGCCCTACTCCGTCCTCGCCGGCAACCACGACGTGCGCAACACGTCGCTCAACGACGACCAGTACGACCTGCCCAACGAGCCGTACCGCAAGACGTTCACCGAGGTGCGTGCGAAGACCAACGCGACGTTCGGCGGGATGGACCCGACGGGCTTCAACACCTGGCACAAGTTCACCGCCGAGGGCCGCCAGTTCCTCGTCCTCGCGCTCTCCTGGAAGGCGTCCGACGCGACGCTGGCGTGGGCGAACAAGGTCATCGCCGACAACCCGACGATGCCGGTGATCCTGACCACCCACCAGCTCATCGACATCCAGAGCGACGGCGAGACGGCGAAGGAGACCGACTACGGCCTGCGCCTGTGGGACAAGCTGATCAAGAAGAACGACCAGATCTTCCTGACGTTCAACGGCCATTACCACGGCGCGTCGCGGCTGACGAAGAAGAACGACTTCGGCCACGACGTCCACGAGGTCGTCATCGACTACCAGATGGCCTACCAGGGCGGCAACGGCTACCTGGGCCTCTACGAGTTCGACTTCACGAACAAGCGCATCAACGCCGAGGGGCTCTCCCCGTGGGTGCGGACGAAGCCGACCGAGCTGCTCACGTCGTTCGATCAGGCGGTGCTGAAGGGCAAGCACCAGCAGTACGACATCCCGTTCGACTTCGACGAGCGCTTCAAGGGCTTCAACGCCGACTTCAGCAAGGCCGCGCCGCAGCCGAACGGCACCTCGCGCACGGAGCGCGCGAAGCAGATCGTCCTCGAGGGCTACCAGGAGCCCGAGGCCGGGACGAAGACCCCGCCGCAGACGCCCGAGGACTACCCGAAGGTCGACGGCACCCGCGTGCACTGGCGCGTCGGCGCACCGAGGGACGGCACGGTCGTCGCCCCCGGCGAGGGCATCCGCGACATCAGTGGCCGCGGCAACGACCTGACCCGCGCCGCGCTCAACGTCGACGGCGTGCAGGGCGCCGCGGCCGGCGACGTCGCGCTCACCACCGACCACGCTCCGCAGTCCGCGGACCAGGGCGCGATCTGCTTCAAGAACGCCGACCGGCGCACGAACCGGATGAGCTACCTCCAGACCGCGAAGGAGGCTCCGCTGAACGACGAGACGTTCTCGAACGGCTACACGATCGAGACGTTCATGAAGGTGTCGGCGGACTACACCAACGAGAAGAACCAGTGGATGGGCGCCCTCATCCGCGGCGGCCAGCGCGCCGACGTGCCGGGCGTCCCGACGAACGC
Organism: Patulibacter americanus DSM 16676; assembly: GCF_000420025.1. Lineage (GTDB taxonomy): Bacteria > Actinomycetota > Thermoleophilia > Solirubrobacterales > Solirubrobacteraceae > Patulibacter > Patulibacter americanus. The sequence goes on along the minus strand of NZ_ATUD01000004.1, from coordinate 61,398 downwards.
CGGCGTCGAGATGGAGGCCGGGCCGTTCGTCATGGCGTTCTCCAACCTGCGCGAGCTGCAGTGGAGCGTCCTCGGCAGCACCCGCGGCGCGGGCGACACGACGAACTGGTCCGGCGAGCTGATGCCGGACAAGTGGATGCACATCGCCGCCGTCAACGACCCGAAGACGAAGACGACGACGCTCTACGTCGACGGCGCGCCCGTGCTGCGCAACGCGATCAACGCCCTCGGCATCGCGGCGATCGAGGACCTGCCGTGGATCATGGGGGCGGCCTCCTGGGAGGGCAAGCCCGCCGACGGCTTCAACGGCTGCCTCGGCGAGACCCGCATGGTCGACCGGCCGCTGCCGTCCTCGGAGTGGCTGACGGCCCGGGTCCTGCCGGTCCCGACGCCCGGCGACGGTGACGAGACGCCCGGCACGCCCGACCCGATCGGCCTGCCCGGCCCGATCGACACGCCCGGCCCGATCGCGGCCCCGAGCACGCCGCCGACCCCCGCCCCCGCTCCGGCCCCGACGAAGCTCGTCTCGATCGACGGCTCCGGTCCGCGCGTGCGCGGCACCGCCCGCGCCGGCCGCACCCTGCGCGCCGAGAACGGCTCCTGGTCCGTGAGCTTCGGCGTGGCGTTCCAGTACCAGTGGCTCCGTGACGGCCAGGCGATCGCGGGCGCCAACGCCGCGACGTACCGCGTGCGGGCGGCCGACGCCGGCCGCCGCATCTCGGTGCGCGTCATCGCCGCGGCCGGCGGCCAGACGGCCAGCGCCGAAGCCGGCGCCGGTGAGCGCGTCGCCCGCCAGCGGCCGACCGTCACGGTGAAGGCCCGCGTCGCGGGCCGTGGCCGGCTGGCCCTCACGTTCCGCGTGAAGGCCGCCGGCATCAGCCGCCCCGACGGTCGCCTGGCGGTCACCGTCGACGGTCGCACCGTGCGTCGCGCGCTGCCCGTGAAGGACGGCGTGGCCCGCCTGACGGTCTCCGGCGTCCGTGCCGGCAAGCACCGCGTCGCCGTCCGCTTCGCGGGCACCGACGCGATCGCCGCCCGCAGCGGCTCCGTCACGCTCCGCGTCCGCTAGGCGACGGGCCGCGGCCTCGGGAGGGCAGCCGCCCCTCGGGGGTCGCGGCCCTCCCGTCCCCCCCGGTCGGGGGAGGCGGATGGAACGCCCCGTGACGACCTGTCACGCGGTTCTCTGGTTATTCACCGGGCGGACACGAGCGGGCGACAAGGAGCCGCCGTACACGCTGCCAGCGTGCGTCGCCGCGCGCCGGACGACCGTCGGGCCGCCACGTTCCCCTCCGAAGAAGGACCTCTCCGTGCCCACACCGCACGCCCCCCTCCCTGGGTCAGACCGCCGCTCGCGCGCGGGTCTCGGCCGCCTCGCGGCCGCCGCCCTCGCGACCGGTGGCCTCCTCGCCGCCGGCCCGCTCGCCGGCACCGCCTCGGCCGTCCCCACGCCCACCGACGTGAAGGAGGTCTCGAGCTTCACGTTCGGCGTCCTGCCCGACACGCAGTTCTACTCGCGCTACGGCATCCCGGGCACCTCGAACCAGTTCGCGAAGTTCGGCTCCAACCCGTTCGAGTCGCAGACGTCCTGGCTGGCGAAGAACGCGCGGGAGCTCGACATCCCGTTCGTCGCCCATCTCGGCGATGTCGTCGACCGCGCCAGCGTGGCCGCGGAGTGGACCGTCGCGGACAGCGCGATGAAGAACCTCGAGAACGGGGCCATCCCGTACTCCGTCCTCCCCGGGAACCACGACCTGCGCAACTCGTCGGCGTACGACACCGACATCACGAAGGAGGCCGACGAGACGGCCGGCGCGGAGGAGCGCTACCGCAAGACGTTCACCCGGGCACGCGCCGCCGCGCAGACGGCCACCTTCAAGGCGATGGACCCCACGGGGTTCAACACCGCGCACACGTTCACCGCCGAGGGCCGCACGTTCCTCGTCCTCGCCCTCTCCTGGCGGTCCTCCGACGCCACGCTCCAGTGGGCGAACGACGTCATCAAGGCCAACCCGACGCTGCCGGTCATCCTCACGACCCACTCGCTCATCGCCGTCGAGGCCGACGCGGAGACCGCGCTCGTGACGGAGTACGGCCAGCGGGTGTGGGACAAGCTGATCAACGAGAACGATCAGATCTTCCTGACCCTGAACGGGCACTCCCACGGCGCCACGCGCCTGACGAAGAAGAACAAGTTCGGACACGACGTGCACCAGGTGCTCGTCGACTACCAGATGGCGTACCAGGGCGGCAACGGCTACCTGGGCCTCTACGAGTTCGACTTCACGAACAAGCGCATCAACGCCGAGGCCATCTCGCCCTGGGTCGTCACGAAGCCCAAGGAGCTCCTGACGCCCTTCGACCAGGCGGTGCTCAAGGGCAAGCACCAGCAGTACGGGATCCCGTTCGACTTCGACGCGCGCTTCAAGAGCTTCAACGCGAACTTCAGCGCAGCCGCCCCGCAGCCCAGCGGCACCTCGCGCACCGAGCGCGCCAAGGAGATCGTGCTGAACGGCTACACCGAGCCGTCGACGACGCCGCCGGCGAAGGCGCAGAACCGCGAGGACTACCCGAAGGTCGACGGCACCGTGGCGCACTGGCGCCCGGGCTCGGCCGAGTCCGCACCGAACGGCGTGCTTCCCGAGGGCGCCGCCATGCCGGACGTCACCGGCAAGAACGACCTGCGCCGGGTGCCGATCGCGACCTCCGGTTCCACCACCGCCGAGATCGGCGACGTGACGATCCAGCGCAACGACCTGCCGGGCTTCTCGTCCGACGACGCCGCGATCTGCTTCAAGAACAGCGACAACACGAAGGGCCGGTTCAGCTACCTCTCGACGGCCGCGAACGCCCCGGCGAACGATGTCGAGCTGGAGGACGGCTACACCATCGAGACGTTCGTCAAGATGGACAAGAGCTGGACCGCCGACGCGAACCAGTGGAGCAAGATCCTGACGCGCTCCGGCAACCGCTCGAAGATCCCGGGCACGCCGAAGAGCGACTGGTCGTACTACGTCTCGCCGGCCGTCCTCGGCATCTCGAACCTGCGCGAGTTCCAGTTCTCCGTCCTGCCCGGCGAGGCGACGAAGGACGACCGGGTCGCGTGGTCCGGCGAGATCATGGTCGACAGCTGGTCGCACGTGGCGATCGTCAACAAGGACGGCGTCATCACGATGTCCGTCGACGGCGCCCCGGTCCTGCGCAACCGGGACGACGCGAAGGGCATGAGCTTCAACAAGGGCATGTCGTGGCTCCTCGGCGCCAACTGGGAGAACGACAAGGCCGGCGCGGGCTGGAACGGCTGCATCGGCGAGACCCGCATCGTCGACCACGCCCTCGAGTCCTCGCAGTGGCTGACCGCCCGCGTCCAGGCCCCGCCGACGCCCGGCACGCCGGAGACCCCCGGCACGCCTGAGACGCCCGGTCCGATCGTGACGCCGCCCGGCACGGGCACGCCCGTCCCGCCCGTCGCGACCCCCGCCCCGACGAAGCTCGTCTCCGTCGACGGCTCCGGCCCGCGCGTGCGTGGCACCGCCCGCGTCGGCCGCACCCTGCGCGCCGAGGCCGGCTCCTGGTCGATCTCCACCGGCGTCGCGTTCCAGTACCAGTGGCTCCGTGACGGTCAGCCCATCGCCGGCGCCACCGGGGCCACGCACCGCCTGGGCTCCGCCGACGCCGGTCGCCGCATCTCGGTGCGCGTGGCCGCCGCCGCGGCCGGCCAGACGGCGACCGCCGCCTCCCGCACCGCCGTGCGCGTCGCGCGTCTGCGCCCGACGGTCTCGGTCAAGGCCCGCGTCGCGGGCCGCGCCCGCCTCGCCCTCACGTTCCGCGTGAAGGCCGCCGGCATCAGCCGCCCCGACGGCAAGATGGCGGTCTCGGTCGACGGCCGCAAGGTCCGTCGCGCGCTGGCCGTGAAGGACGGCGTGGCCCGCTTGACGGTCTCCGGCGTCCGCGCCGGCAAGCACCGCGTCGCCGTCCGCTTCGCGGGCACCGACGCGATCGCCGCTCGCAGCGGCTCCGTCACGCTCCGCGTGCGCTGAGCGCCTGATCCCCCGCCCGTCCCGTGCGCCCCGTGCGCGCGGGACGGGCGGTCGGCCGCTTTCGCGACCTCCCAACCGGAGCAGCCGCACCCAGCCGGTTCCCCGGCCTGCCATCATCGGGGAGTGGATCTGAATCTCCTCCGTAGCACGCTCGAGGAGCTCGGGCAGCCCCGCTTCCGCTTCGACCAGGTCTGGAAGTGGACCGCCGAGGGCGCCCAGGGCTACCACGAGATGTCGAATCTCCCCGCCTCGCTGCGCGCGCAGCTCGAGGAGCGGGTCCCGTTCTCGACGCTCACCGAGGTCACGCGGGCCGAGGCCTCCGACGGCACGGTCAAGCTGCTGTTGAACACGAAGGACGGCCGTCCGATCGAGACCGTCCTCATGCGCTACAAGGACGGCCGGCGCTCCATCTGCGTCTCCTCCCAGTCCGGCTGCCCGCTGACGTGCACGTTCTGCGCGACGGGCGCGATGAAGTTCGGGCGCAACCTCACGGCCTGGGAGATCCTCGACCAGGCGCTCCACCTGCGCCGCATCGACGAGCTCGACCACTGCGTCTTCATGGGCATGGGCGAGCCGATGATGAACCTCGACAACGTGCTCGAGGTCTGCCGCCGCCTGCCCGACGTCGGCATCACGCACCGACGCACCGGCATCTCCACCGTCGGCTGGGTCCCCGGGATCGACAAGCTCACGGAGAGCGACGTCCCCGTCCGCCTCGCCTGGTCGCTGCACTCGGCCGAGGACGCCCTGCGCAGCGACATCATGCCGGTCAACGACCGCTACTCCCTGCAGGACGTGAAGGCCGCCTGCGACCGCTTCTACGAGAAGCGCCGCAAGATGATCTTCGTCGAATACATCATGCTCGGCGGGGTCAACGACTCCGTGGCGCAGGCGAAGCAGCTCGCCGACCTGCTCGAGCCGTGGAAGTACAAGATCAACCTGATCCCGTACAACCCGACCGACTCCGTCTACGACGGCTCGGAGCGCGGCGCGATGGAGGCCTTCCGGCAGACGCTGGAGGACGAGGGCTTCAACGCCACGATCCGCCTGATCCGCGGCCGCGACATCGACGCCGCCTGCGGCCAGCTCGCCGCGAAGGCCGCGGCGTAACGCCGCACGCGTCGCACCGCGGTTCACGCCGTGGCGACCGGCCCCCCGGGCCCACCGGCTAGGGTCGGGTCATGGCACAGCGCTTGACCGGAACGACGGCCCTCGTGACGGGCGCCAGCTCGGGGATCGGCGAGGCGACGGCTCTCGCCCTCGCCGTGGAGGGCGCCGCCGTGAGCCTCGTCGCCCGCCGGGGCGACCGCCTCGAGGCCCTCGCGGAGCGGATCCGCGGCGCCGGCGCCCGCGCGCTCGTCGTCGAGGCCGACGTGACCGACCGCGACGCCGCGATCGGCGCCGTCGAGCGGACCGTGGGGGAGTTCGGCCGGCTCGACACCGTCATCAACAACGCCGGCGTGATGCTGCTCGGGCCCGTGGAGGACGCGCCCGTCGACGAGTGGGACCGGATGCTCGCGATCAACGTGCAGGGCCTCATGTACGTGGCCCACGCCGCGCTCCCCCACCTGCTGAAGGCCGCCGCCCACGACCCCCGCGGCGTCGCCGACCTCGTCAACGTCTCGTCCCTCGCCGGCCGCATCGCCCGCAACGGCTCGGCCGTCTACAACGCCACGAAGCACGCCGTCGGCGCGTTCTCCGAGGGCCTGCGCCAGGAGGTGACCCAGCGCCACGTGCGGGTCTCCCTGATGGAGCCGGGCGCCGTCGAGACCGAGCTCATCAGCCACAACCGCGACGAGATCCGTCCGACGGTGGACAGCCGCTTCGAGGGCGTGGAGAAGCTGCGCGCGGAGGACATCGCCGACGCGATCTCCTACATCGTCACGCGCCCCCGCCACGTGGCGATCAACGAGGTCCTCGTCCGCCCCACCGAGCAGCAGAGTTAGCCCACGGCGCGGAGGTAGGCGAGGACCGCCAGGACCCGGCGGTGGTCGCCCTGCGAGGCGGGGAGGCCGAGCTTCGCGAAGATGCTCGTCACGTGCTTCTCGACCGCGCCGCCGGTGACGACGAGGGCCTCGGCAATGCCGGCGTTCGTGCGGCCCTCGGCCATCAGCTCGAGCACCTCGCGCTCCCGCGGCGTCAGGCCGTCCAAGGCCGAGTTGCCGCGGCCGTGGTCACGCACCAGCTCCGCCACGACCTCGCGGTCCAGCGCGGTGCCGCCGTCCGCGACGCGCCGCACGGCGTCCATGAACGCGCGGACGTCCCCGACGCGCTCCTTCAGCAGGTAGCCGACGCCGCCTCCCCCGCCCGAGGCCAACAGCTCCGCGGTGTAGACCGGCTCGACGTAGGCCGAGAGCACGAGCACCGCCAGGGTGGGGTGCTCCGCGCGGGCGGCGATCGCGGCGCGCACACCCTCGTCCGTGAACGTCGGCGGCAGGCGCACGTCGACGATCGCCAGGTCCGGTTGGTGCCCGCGCACGATGCGCAGCAGGCCCTCGGCGTCCTCCGCGTGCGCGACGACCTCGACGTCGTGCTCGCGCAGCAGCGAGATCAGGCCCTCCCGCAGGAGCGCGTGGTCCTCGACGATCACGGCACGCACGGCAGCTCCGCCCGGACGAGGGTCCCGGTCGCGGGGACGTCGCGCACGACGAGCGTGCCGTCCAGCGCCTCGACGCGGTGGCGCAGGCCGGTGAGGCCGGAGCCCGAGGCGTCCGCGCCTCCCCCGCCCTCGTCGAGCACCTCGACGATCAGGCGGTGCTCCGCCGTGGTCAGCGCCACGCTCACGGGCGCACCGGGCACGTGCTTGGCCGCGTTGGCCAGCGCCTCGGCGACCACGAAGTAGGCGGCCGACTCCACGACGGGCGCCGGCCGGTCGTCGAGCCTGGCGCTCACCGTCACGGGCGAGCCCGAGCGCCGGCCGAGCGCCTCGGCGGCCGCCGCCAGGCCCCGGTCGGCGAGCACGGGCGGGGCGATGCCGCGGGCCAGGTCGCGCAGCTCGGCGATCGCGGCCGTCGCCTCCTCGCGCGCACCCCGGACGAGGTCGCGCGTGACGGGGTCGCCGGCGTCGTCGAGCCGCGCCTCGGCGCGGCCCAGCCGCATCGCCAGCGCCACGAGCCGCACCTGCGCGCCGTCGTGGAGGTCGCGTTCGATCCGCCGCAGCTGCTGGGCCTGGACGTCGAGCGCGCCGCTGCGGGTGCGGGTCAGCACGTCGACCCGCGCCTCGAGCGCGGCCTGGGCCCGGACCCACGGCAGCCGACGGCGGTGGACGATCGCGGCCAGCGTCGCCGCGATCGCCGCGATCGCCAGCAGCGGCCACGCCGGCCAGAACGGCCCCTGCCCGCCGAGCAGCCAGACCACGGGCTGGATTGCCGCCACGATTGCCAGGGCGCCGAGGGCCACGCGGTAGTCGCGGCGGCCGCCGGCGGGCGCCCGCACCGCGTACCGCACCAGCACGTGGACCGCCAGCAGCGCGACGAGCCCGAGCCACGCCCAACCGGCCCAGAACTCCGCGGATCCGGTGAGCACCCAGACCACGGTGACCACGCAGCCCGCGACCGCGGAGAACGCGACCTGCAGGCCGAGGACGGTGTCGGGCTCCTCGGCCGGGTCGTGGGGGTGCTCAGCGTGCATCGGCGTCCGTCGGGCCCGCCGCGACGGCGGGGACCGGGGCCGCATCGTCCCACGCCACGGGCGCGCGACGCCGATCCCCGCGGTCACGCCGGGCGCGCGGCAGCCGGAACGCGCGCTCGCCGAGCAGGGTCACTGCCGCGGGGAGGGCGACGCCGCGGACGATCGTGGCGTCGACGAAGATCGCCACGGACAGGCCGACGCCGAGCTGCTTGAGCTCGAGCAGGCCCAGGGTGGCGAAGATCGCGAACACGGCGACCATCACCACCGCGGCGCTCGTGACGGTGCCCGCGGTGGCGGCGATGCCCTCCGCTGCCGCCTCGCGCGGCGAGCGCCCCGCGATCCGCGCCTCCCGCATCCGCTCGAGCACGAGCACGCTGTAGTCCATCGAGAGCCCGAACAGGATCACGAAGGCCACGAGCGGGAACCAGGCGACGATGCTGCCGGAGGACGTGAACCCGAGCAGCCCCTCGGCCCAGGTGCCCTGGAACACCGCGACGACCGCCCCGTAGGCGGCGCCGACGGAGAGCAGGTTCAGCCCGACGACGGCGCCCGCGAGCCGCGGCGAGCGGAACACGGCGAGCAGCAGCAGGAACGCCAGGCCGAGCACGAACCCGAGGACCAGCGGGAGCTTGGCGGCGAGGACGGCGTTGAAGTCGGCGCTCTCCGCCGCGGTACCGGTCACGAGCGCGCGGGCGCCGGGGACGACCGTCGCCGCGGTCGGCGCGACGTCGTCGCGGAGCCGGCGCAGCGTCGCGTCGGCGGCGTCGTGCCCGCGGTCGGGCATCGGGGCGGAGACGAGCGCGGTGCGCCCGTCCCGGGCCACCCGCACGTCGACCGGACCGCGGCCGCCGGTGGCGCGCGCGGCCCGGGTGCCCAGCGCCGCGAGGCGCGCGGTCGCGCCGGCGCCGTCCAGCCCGGTGCCCGTGACCACGATGCGCGCGTCGTCGGGCGCGCCGGGGAAGGCGCGCTCGATGGCGACCTGGGCGGCGACGGTGGGCCGGTCCTGCGGGAGCCAGTCGATGCCGCTCTCGGCCGTGCGCATGTTCAGGGCCGGGGCGGCGATCGCGAGCAGGACGGCGGTGGACGCGATCAGCGCGACGGCGGGGCGACGCGTGACCGCGCCGGCCATCCGGCCCCACACCGTCGGCCGGGCCGCGGCGCCCGCGGCGGCCGCGGCGGCCCGGCGACGGTCGCGGCGGCGGGCGACGAACGGCAGGCGGCCGCGGTCGACGCGGTCGCCCAGCAGGGCGAGCGTCGCGGGCAGGACGGTCAGGGAGCCCAGGAGCGCGATGGCGACGACGAGGATCGTGCCGACGGCCATCGAGGTGAAGGCCGGGATGCCCGTCAGCAGCAGGCCCGCGAGGGCGACCATCACGGTGACGCCGGAGACGAGGATCGCCCGGCCGACGGACGACGAGGCGGCCCGCAGCGCAGCCTCGGGGCCGCGGCCGGCCCGGCGCTCCTCGCGCTCGCGGCGGACGTAGAAGAGGGAGTAGTCGACCCCGACGGCGAGCCCGATGAGCACGACGAGCGACCCCGTCGTGTCGCCGCTGGGCACGAGCTGCGAGACGGCCCCGAGCGCGCCCATGGCCGCCGCGACCGCGGTCACGCCGAGCAGCAGGGGCACGGAGGCCGCGACGAGGGCCCCGAACGCGACCACGAGGATGACGAGGGTCAGGGGGAGCGAGATGAGCTCGGCCCGCTTGAGGTCGGCCGCCACGACGGCGTCGATCTCGCGGTCGAGACTTCCGGACCCGGCCTGCTGGAGGCGCGCGCCGGGGTGGTCGCGGGCCACCGCGCCCACCGCCGCCTGCACCGGCTCGACCCGCTCCTTCGCCGTGGCCGGGTCGCCGCGCATCGTGACCTGGACGAGCGCGACGCGCCCGCCGTCCGTCGTGAGCGCCGCGGCGCGGCGGCCGCTGTCGAACGGTCCCTCGATCGCCCCCACGCCCCGCACGGTGTCGAGGCGATCACGCAGGTCGCGGGCGACCGCGGTCGTCGTCGCGGCGTCGCCCGTGCGAATCAGCACCGTCTCGGACGCGGGGGTACGGAGGTCGGAGCCGGCCAGCCGGGTGTTCGCCCGGCCGGACTCGCCGATGCCCTGCTCCGCCGCCGTGAGGCTGCGGGTGCCGGTCATCGCGCCGCCGACGATGCAGGCGACGACGAGCAGGAGCCAGAGGGCGACGACGCGCTTGGGCCGCCGGGCGGAGGCCCCCGAGACGGCGGCGACCGCGCGGGCGATCCCCCGCGGCGCGGGCTCGGCGGACGGCGTTGGCGGGGCGGCCGGGGGACGGGTGCGGCGGGAGCGGTTCATGGGTCCCAGCCTGCTGCGCGGCGGGCCGCCGAACCATGGGGCCCCACGCCGTGCCCGGGGCCGGGCGCCCCCGGCCCGGGCGGGGGTTGTCCCCACCCCCGGGCTGCCCCCGGACGTGGCGTCCCCCCACTCGTCTGGCATCGGGCCGCGGGGTCACACGACGGTCACGGACCGATCGGATCCGCTGATAGCTTGGGCGCCGATGAGCGTCCCCCGTCCGGCCGAGAGTCCCCCGACCGCAGGGGCGCCCCCGGGCGCCGGGGTCGTCGTGGACGACCTGTCCAAGCGCTACGGCGACGTCGAGGCCGTCCGCGGCATCTCGTTCTCCGTGCAGGCCGGCGAGGTCTTCGGGCTGCTCGGGCACAACGGCGCCGGCAAGACGACCACGATCCGGATGCTGACGGGCCGCACGCCCCCGTCAGGCGGCTCCGCGACCGTCGGCGGCCACGACATCGTCCGCGAGCGCGACCGGGCCCGCGCGCTGCTGAACCTCGTCTTCGAGGACCAGAACCTGTACGAGCGCCTGAGCGGCCGCGACAACCTCGCGCTCTTCGGCGAGCTCTACGGCGCCCCGAAGGCGCGCACGGACGAGCTGCTCGAGCGCGTCGGGATCGCGAGCGCCGCCAAGCGCAAGGTCAAGACGTACTCCACGGGCATGAAGCAGCGGCTGCTCCTGGCCCGCGGGCTCATCAACGACCCGCAGGTGCTGTTCCTCGACGAGCCGACCCGCGGGCTGGACCCCGTGTCGGCCCGCAACCTGCGCGAGATCGTCCGCGAGCTCAGCGCGGCCGGCACCACCATCGTGCTGACGACGCACGACATGGTCGAGGCGGACGAGCTCTGCCACCGCGTCGCGTTCCTCTCCGAGGGACGGATCGTCGCGCTCGACACCCCGCGTGAGCTCAAGCTGCGCCTCGGCGACGGCGACGCCCCCGGCGCCACGCGCCCCCGCCGGGCGCGGGTGCTGCTGGACGACCGCACGGAGCACGTCGTGGCGCTCGATGACCCCCAGGACGACGAGCGGCTGTCGGGCTGGCTCCGCGAGGGCCGGGTCCTGACGGTCCACAGCGACGAGCCCTCCCTGGCCGACGTCTTCGTCGCGCTGGCGGGTCGCAGCCTCGACGCGGACGACACCACGACGGAGACGGAGGCGACGCGATGAGCCTCGCACGCATCTGGGCGATCCTCCGCAAGGACCTCGTCGACGCCATCCGCGACGGCCGGGTGCTGGCGATCATCATCGTCCCGATCGCCCTCGGCGTCCTCTACTCCGTCATCTACCCGGACGAGGAGCCGCGCCCCACCGCGACGGTCGTCGTCGTCGGGTCGGCCGACGCGGGACGGGTGGCCCAGCAGCTGCCGCGCGACGTGCGGCAGGCGCTGGACCTGACCGTGAAGCGGCAGGCCGACGAGCGCCAGGCCCGCAAGCAGGTCGAGGACGACGACGCCGACGTGGCCGTGGTGATCCCGGACGGCCTGCTGGGTGAGGCCCGCGCGGGCCGGGCCCCGCCGCTGCGCATCCTCGTCGGGCCGCAGGCCTCCCCCGCGGCGCGGGCCGTCGTGGAGCTGGTGCCGGGGACGATCGGCCGGCTGACCGACCGCGCGCCGGCGGTCACGGCCGACGTGCAGGCCGTGCAGGCCACGTCGCCGTCGGTCATCGACGAGCTGGGCCTGCGCCGGTACTTCGTGCTGGCCGCGATCGTCATGGTGATCGGCTTCATCGCGCTGCTCGCCACGCCGATCGTGCTGGCGGAGGAGATCGAGAAGCGGACGATCGAGGCGCTGCTGCTCGCCGCGCGCGGCTCGGAGGTGCTGACGGCCAAGGCGCTCGTGGGCGTCGTCTACTCCGCGGTCGCGACGGCGATCACGCTCGCGCTGACCCGGGTCCCGATCGAACGCCCGGGCCTCTTCGTGCTCGGGGTGCTCGGCACGATCGTCTCGCTCGTGGGGTTCGGGCTCGTGCTGGCCTACCTGTTCCGCTCGGCGGACAAGCTCAACACCTGGGGTTGGGTGCTGCTGATGCCGATCCTGGTCCCGGCGTTCATCGTCGGCGTCCCGGTGCCGGACTGGCTCGACGTGGTCGCGCAGGCCACGCCCACGGGCCAGGGCATGCGGACGATGGTCGACGGCTCGCTGCCGGCCGACGTCTTCGGCGGGCTCGGGGTGGCTCTCGCGGTGTTCGCGGTCTGGGGCGTCGTGGGGTTCCTCGTGCTCTCCCGCGTGCTCCAGCGCCGCGGCAGCTGAGGACCCGCGGGCGGTCTCCGGGTGGCGCGCCGCGCTGGCGCGCCACCGGGACGCCCGCTACCCGGCCAGTGCCTCCGTCGGGGGCGTCCGCGCAGCGCGGATCGCGGGGTAGAGGCCCGCAGCTCCCCCGAGCACCGTGGTGAGCGCGACCCCGGCGACGAGCACGGGGACGGGGATCACGGGCGCCCACCCGTTGACCGCCGCGACCGTCGCGCTGATGCCCGCTCCGAGGGCCGCGCCGGCGAGCCCGCCGAGCGTCGACAGGACCAGCGCCTCCGCCAGGAACTGCAGGCGGATGTGGCGCCGCGTCGCGCCGAGCGCCCGCCGAAGTCCGATCTCGCGGCGGCGTTCGAGGACGGAGATCACCATGGTGTTGGCCACGCCGATCCCGCCGACGAGGAGCGCGATCGAGCCCACGGCGAGCAGCAGCCCGGTGAACGCGTCGTCCGCGGCGTTCTTCGCGGCGAGCGCGTCCGACGGTCGGGAGATCTGCACGCCGCTCGGGGACTCGGGCAGGACGGACGGACCGAGCAGCGCGCGGACCGCGGGGACGGTCGCGTCGGTCGAGCGCTCGTAGAGCGTGGTCGGCGCGCCGTCGTAGCCGAGGTCCCGGCGGGCGTTCGTCGTCCCGACCAGGGCGGCGTTGTCGAGCTCGGGCGCCAGCGGGACGGGACGCAGCACGCCGATCACGGTCGCGTTGCGACCCCCGAGCCACACGAGGCCGCCGGGGCGCTCGATCGCGAGACGGCGGGCCGCGTCGTGGCCGAGGACGACCGTGGGGTAGCGAGCGGTGACGGCGTTCAGCCACCGCCCGGCGGCGACCCGGCCACCCACGACGTCCAGCAGCCCGAGATCGCTGGCCTGCACCGCGATGCCGCCCGTCAGTCCCGGATCGACCATGCGGTTGCGGTAGACCTTGGCCTCGGTGAGCCGGCCCGTCGCCGCCGCCGCGCGGACGCCGGGGATGCGGGCGACGCGGGCGGCGGCGTCGGCGGGCAGCCGGACCGGGGGGCCGCCGAGGTTCTCCCCCGGCCCTACGGTCAGCAGATTGGTGCCGAGGGCGGCGAGTCGGGCGTTCAGGTGCTCCCGGCTCGACGCGGAGATCCCGACGACGGCGATCATCGCCGCGATGCCGATCGCGATGCCGAGGGCCGACAGGACGGCCCGCATCGGTCGGGCCCGCAGGCCGGTGGTCCCGAGGCGCGCCACGTCGGCCGCGCGCAGCCGGGACCTCGAGACCACGCCGGTGGACGCATCCGGGGCGGACCCGCCGACCCGGCGTGTCGTCCGGCGGCTCACGCGGGGCTCCCTGCAGGGGTGCCCGTGTCGGAGACCAGGCGACCGTCGCGGATCGCGATGCGTCGCGGCAGCAGCTCGGCCAGCTCCGTGTCGTGGGTGATGACCAGGACGGTCGTCCCGGCGCGGTGTAGGTCGTGCAGCAGGGCGATGATGCTCTCGCCGGCGTGGGTGTCGAGGTTGCCGGTCGGCTCGTCGGCCAACAGCAGGGGCGGCGCGCCGACGACCGCACGGGCGATGGCGACGCGCTGGCGCTCGCCGCCGGACAGCTGGTTCGGGGTGTGGTCGAGCCGGTGAGCGAGGCCGACGCGATCCAACGCGACGCGGGCGCGCTCCCGTCGCTCCCGCCGCGCCACGCCGGTGTACAGCAGGCCGTCGGCGACGTTGTCGACCGCGTCGACGCCCTCGCTCAGGTGGAACTGCTGGAACACGAAGCCGATCCGGTGAGCGCGGAGCGCCGAGAGCTCGGCGTCGTCGAGGCGTCCGACGTCTGCGCCGTCGATGAACGCCCGGCCCGACGTCGGGCGATCGAGGGTGCCGAGGACGTTGAGCATGGTCGACTTGCCGGAGCCGCTGGGGCCGACGATCGCTGCGAGCTCGCCGCGCTGCACCGTCAGGGTGACGCCGGCCAGCGCGTGCACGGGCGGCGAGCCGTACTGCCGGCCGACGTCCTCCAGCCGCACGATGGCGCTCATGTGCGCGGCACCACGACGCGCAGTCCCCTGCGGACCCGGGGCCCGCGGACCTCGACGAGGCCGCCGGAGAAGAGGCCGACCTGCACGGAGACGCGCTCCGTCGACCCGCCCGGCGTGGGCACCTCGAGGCCGAACCGCCGGTCGTCGAGCGCCACGAGGGCGGCGACGGGCACCCGCAGCACGCCGAGGCGGGCGGTGGTGACGAAGCGGACGTTGACCGACGTGCGCGCGAAGCGGGCGACGCGGCGCCCGTCCCGCGGGGTGACCGTCGTCGGGATCACCACGGTCGTGGCGCCCGAGTCGGGGTCCTTGCGCTCGACCGGCCTGGCGACCCCGGTGATGCGGCCCTCGGTGGACCGGCCGTCCGGGAGCAGGACGGTCACGGACGCTCCGCGCCGGGCCAGTCGGCCCTCGGCGAGTGGCACGTCGGCGCGCACCTCGGTGCCCCCGGTCGCGACGCCGAGCGCAGGACCGCCGACGGCGACGGTGCCGCCGACGGGCGTGGGATGGCTCGCCACGCGGAACCCGCGCTGGGCGAAGACCACCGTCCCGAAGGGCAGGATCCCGGTCCGTCGCAGGCCCTGCGCGCGCTGCCACCGCTTGATCGCCGCGGTCGTCGCGGCCCCGAAGCGCGCGTCGGCCGGTGTCCGCAGGTCGCCCCGGCGGTGCAGGGCGGACTCGAGCTGCCACACGTCCGGACCCGGAACCATGCCCCGCTCGAACGTCCTGAATGCCGGCACGGTGCCCCGCAGCAGCAGGACGGGGTGGGCGTCCACCGCCACGAAGGGCTGACCGAGCTCGACCCGCGTGCCGACGGCCGGCAGCCACGTGACCACGCCCGCGAGCCCGGCCCGGAGCGTCCGGCGGCCCACGGTGCGCGGCGTGCCCGGGAGCATCTTCTCCTGCCGCACCGCACCGCGAGTGACGGTGGCGGTGGCGTACGCCGGGGCGTTCCGGGACGGGGTGCGGTCGTCGGGCCCGCCCGTTCCGAGGATCACGCCTCCGCCGACCGCGGTCGCGGCGACGAGGCCGCCGGCCACGACGGCCACGCGACGCGGTCGTCGGGGCAAGCCCGTCGGTGCGCGCTGCTGCCCCGCGGTCACCGCTTCTTGACCGCCTCGTCGGCACACGCGTTGTACACGTTCTCGTCGACGCCCTCCTCGAGCTGGACGAACTCGCCCGGGGCCGGATCGGGGGTGTCGATCCCCTCCTTGCGCATGCACGCCGCCTGCCGGAGGGAGAACTCGTGCATCTCGCGCTCCTTGCCCGCGTTGCGCTTGACCGAGGGCGGGGCGCCGACGACGCCCTGGCACGCCTTCGACGCGGCGAGGTACGCGTCGTCGTGCTCCACGTCCGGAGCGCCCTTGACGGGGTCGGGATCCGCCACGTCGATGCCCTCCTTGCGCAGGCAGGCCGTGAACTTCATCTCCCAGCGGAACTGCGCGTCGCGGAACCGCGCGTCGTCGCCCGAAGCGGACTCGACGGGGGCCGTCTGGGCGTCCGTCTTGGCCGGCTCGTCGCTGCCGCCGCCGCACGCGGCGAGGGTGAGCGCCGCGAGGGGTGCCGCGGCGAAGGCGAAGCGGCGGGTCCAGTGCGGGCGGGTCATCGTGGTCGTGTTCATGCGTGCTCCTGAGGTCGTGCCCGGCGTACCGGGTCGTGGGTCGCTCGCAGTGCACCAACGCGGTCGTTGCACGACCGTCTGCTGCGGACCACACATCGACGCAACACGCCGCCGCCGGGGCTGCGCCTCACCCGCTCGTGGCGTCCGTACGCATGGCGGGGCAGGTCCCGCCGGGCTCGATCGGCCGCTCGAAGTGCCACACCTCGTTCGCGTAGATCTGGCACAGCCCGTAGGCGCTGCCGTGCTGGATGGTCCAGTAGGCCGCGTCCGTGGGGCCGATGTCGACCGCCCGACCGGTGACGTGCGAGGAGTCCTCCGGCGCCTTCACGAACCGCCGTGCGGCGTCGCGGCCGCCGTGGCGGCGGACCGCCTCGTCGAACAGCGAGCGCTGGTACGCGGCGCTGCGCCACCCGCTGTTCACGCGTAGGTCGATCCCGTCGGCGCGGGCGTCCTGCGCGGCGCGGCGCACGGCGTCGCGCAGTCCCGGATCGAGCCGTTGGATGGCCGGGACGTCGTCGAACGGCGAGAGCGACCCGCCGACGGGCACGAAGCCGTCGGCCGGGCCGGGCTCGTCGCCGCCCGGGAGCCCGCCGCCCGGCACGTGGTCCAGGACCGCCGTCGTCACGCGCCGCAGCCGCGACTGCGGATCGTCCCCCGGCACCCGCTCCGCCAGCCACGCGCGCGCCGCGTCGCCCTGCGATGTCCGGGGGAAGAACGAACGGTCACCGACCCACACGAACGCCGCGGTGGCGATGGCGGCGAGCAGGACGAGGGCGACGAGCCTGCGGCGCAACAGCCTGCGGCGGGGCGAGCGGGATCGGGACTGCGACATCGGGCGGACGGGCTCCTGGCGGTGGCGGGGCGTCGTGCGACGCGCCTCCGACACCACCAAGCCCGACGTTGCGTCCCCGTAGGCCCGCGGGCATACGGGGACGCAACATCGGCCGACCTAGACTGGCCCCGTGTCCGTCGCCGGCCCCGTGCCCACCGCCTCCTCCCCCGCCCCGTGCGCGTCCTGATCGCCGAGGACGAGCGCTTCCTCGCCGAGGCGCTCGGGACGGGCCTGCGGCGCGAGGGGATGGCCGTCGACCTGGCCCTCGACGGCGACGAGGCGCTGCGGCGGATCGCCGTGACGGAGTACGACGTGCTCGTCCTGGACCGCGACCTGCCCGGCACCCACGGCGACGAGGTCGCCGCGATCGTCGCCCGTGACCACCCCGGCCTGCGGATCCTCATGCTCACCGCCGCGTCGCGCCTGGAGGACAAGGTCGAGGGCTTCGAGCTCGGCGCGGACGACTACCTGACGAAGCCGTTCGCCGTGCAGGAGCTCGTCGTGCGGCTGCGCTCGCTCGCGCGGCGTCCGGCCGCCGTCGCCCCGCCGGTGATGGAGTTCGGCGACCTCCGCGTCGACCCGTTCCGGCGCGAGGCGTACCGCGGCGGGCGCTACCTCAAGCTGACCCGCAAGCAGTTCGCCGTGCTGGAGCTGCTGCTCCGGGCCGATGGCGGCGTCGTCAGCGCCGAGACGCTCCTCGAGAAGGTCTGGGACGAGAACGCCGACCCCTTCACGAGCGCCCCGCGGGTGACGATGTCGACGCTGCGCAAGGCGCTCGGCGCCCCCGACGTCATCGAGACCGTGACCGGGGTCGGCTACCGGCTCGTCGACCCCGCCGCCAACGCATGACGGCCGTCGACGGCACGGACTGGCGGGGCGGCGAGCCGGTCTCCTCCCGACCGCGTCCCCGGCGCGGGATGAGCGCACGGCTGCGGCTGGCCTTGAGCTACGCCATCTTCCTCGTCGCCGCCAGCGTCGCCGTGCTGCTCGGCGTGTTCGTCGTGCTGCGCTACGTGCCCAACGTGCCGATCGCGGACGAGCGGTTCATCGGGGGGCCCGGGGTCTCGTCCCGGGACGAGGTCGTCCGCACCGTCCTCAAGATGTCGGCGGGCGTCCTGGGAGCCATGGCCGTCATCGGCCTCGCGGGGGGCTGGATGCTGGCGGGATGGGTGCTGCGACCGCTGGAGGAGATCTCCGCCGCCGCTCGGATCGCCGCGACCGGACGGCTCGACCACCGCATCCGCATGACCGGCCGGGCCGACGAGTTCGGCGAGCTGGCCGACGACATCGACCACATGCTGGAGCGGCTGCACGACGCCTTCGGGGCGCAGGAGCGGTTCGCCGCCAACGCCTCCCACGAGCTGCGCACGCCGCTGTCCGTCACCGCCGCGATGCTCGAGGTCGCCCGCGCCGACCCGGAGGGTGAGGACGTGCCGAGGCTGCTCCAGCGCCTGCAGGTCACGAACGGCCGGGCGATCGGACTGACCGAGGCGCTGCTGCGGCTCGCCGACGCCAACGCGGTCCGGGCCGCGTCCGAGCCCGTCGACCTGGCCGCGATCGCGCGCGACGTCGTGACGGACCACGCCCCGGAGGCCCGCCGCCGCGAGGTCGTCCTCGAGACCGATCTGGCGGCCGCACCCACCGTCGGCGACGAGCCGCTCCTGTCCCAGGCGGTGGCCAACCTCGTGCAGAACGCGCTGCGCCACGGCACCGCCCCGGGCACCGTGCGGGTGGCGACCGGCCGCGACGCGGGCGCGGCGACGCTGCGGGTCGAGAACGACGGCCCGGTCTTCACCCGCGAGGCCGCCGCACGGCTGGTCGAGCCGTTCCACCGGGGCGCCGGGCGCACCACCCGCGACGGCGACCCGTCCGGCTACGGCCTCGGGCTGGCGCTCGTCGCCCGGATCGCGCAGCTCCACCACGCCACGCTGGACGTCACGCCCCGCCCCGGCCCCGCCGGCGGACTCGCGGTCCACCTGCGGGTGCCCGCCCCCGCCCCGTAGCGCGCGGAGGCGGCGCGTCGTTCACACCTGCGTTGCATATTTCACAACTCGGGGTGTGGGACGGCGCCACAGATCGCTACGCTTGTGGCGGAGCGCCGGGGCGAGTCCCCCGGCGGCAGACGGCGTGGGTGACCCGCCGCGCTGCCGCCGCCCCGGCCCGGTCGTCGTCCGCACGGCGACCGCCCCGCCCCCGCCCCCAGGAGCCCCATGAGCACACCCGCGCCGCAGATCCACGCCGACGACCTGGAGGTCCGCCTCCCCCGGACCGAGGCCCGCGCGGACACGCCGGACCAGGACGAGGAGTGGTGCGAAGTCGTGCTGCCGACCGGCACGGAGCGGCTGCGGTTCCACGACTACGACCGGATCTTCACGATCCCGGGGCTCTACGAGCGGCTCTTCTACACCGAGCTGCACTGCGACTCGCCCCGCGTGGTCCGCGGGCTGCTCCAGGAGCGGCTGACCGAGGCCGGCGTGTCCCCGACCGCCCTGCGGGTGCTCGACCTCGGCGCCGGCAACGGCATGGTGGCCGAGGAGCTGCGGACGATGGGAGCGCAGGCGCTCGTCGGCGTCGACATCCTGCCCGAGGCCGAGGCCGCCGCCGCCCGCGACCGCCCGGACGTCTACGACGACTACGTCGTCTGCGACCTGACGGACCCGGACCCGACGTGCGTGGAGCGTCTTCGCGACTTCGGCCCCACCGCGCTGACGACCGTCGCGGCGCTCGGGTTCGGCGACATCCCTCCGCGCGCGTTCGCCACGGCCTTCGACTACCTCGCCCAGGACGGCTGGGTCGCGATGACCATCAAGGACGACTTCCTCACGGACGAGGACCCGTCCGGGTTCAGCCTCCTCATCCGCCGCATGCACGCCGCCGGCGCGCTCGAGGTCGTCACGGACCACGTGTACCAGCACCGGCTGGCCGTCTCGGGCCAGCCGCTGCACTACCACGCCTACATCGCCCGCAAGCGCGGCGAGATCGGTGCGGGCTGGCTCGACGAGATCGAGGCCGCCGCGGGCTGAGCGGCTGCCGCGGGGCTCGCGCGTCACCGCACGCGGCGCCGCCCCGCCGCGCCGTCGCGCCGACCGCCCCCTGCGGGCGGTCGGCGCGGGCGCCCTCAGCCGCGGCCGTGCGGCGTGGTGAAGTCGATCTCGGGGCCGACGGGCACGATCCGCGTCGGATTGATCGACGGGTGCGTCGTGTAGTAGTGGGTCTTGATGTGGTCGAGGTTGACCGTGTCGGCCACCCCGGGCTGCTGATACAGGTCGCGCGTGTAGCCCCACAGGTTCGGCAGGTCGACGATCCGCTTCAGGTTCGTCTTGAAGTGGCCGACGTAGACCGGGTCGAACCGCACGAGGGTGACGAAGAGCCGCCAGTCGGCCTCCGTGATCCGGTCCCCGGTCAGGTAGCGGCGCTCGCCGAGGATGCCCTCGAGCCACTCGAGCGAGTCGAAGAGCTGGGTCACCGCCTCCTCGTACGCCTCCTGCGTCGTCGCGAAGCCCGAGCGGTAGACGCCGTTGTTGACCGTGTCGTAGATCCGCTCGTTCAGCCGGTCGATCTCGTCCCGCAGGTCCTCGGGGTAGAGGTCGACCTCGGGGTGCTTCGCGAACGCGTCGAACTCCGCGTTGAGGATCCGCACGATGTCGCCGGACTCGTTGTTGACGATGCGGTTGCTCTCGGTGTCCCACAGCACCGGGACCGTGACGCGGCCGTCGAAACCGGGGTCCGAGAGCTCGTAGGCCTCGGAGAGGAACTTCCAGTCGTGCAGCGGGTCGGCCTGGCCGGGCGGGGTGACGGTGCCGGGGCGGAACGCCCAGCCCTGCTCGTCGCGGTACGGGTCGACGATCGTCAGGTCGATCGCGTCCTCCAGGCCCTTGAGCTGCCGGACGAGCAGCGCACGCGACGCCCACGGGCAGGCCAGCGAGACGTACAGGTGGTACCGCCCGGCTGCGGCCGGGAACGGCCCGGAGCCGTCGGCGGTCACCCGGTCGCGGAAGACGCTCGCCTGCCGCTTGAACTCGCCCTTCTCCCCGATCTCGCGGGTCCAGCCCCCGGCGTCGCGACCCTCGTCGCCGCCCGTGTCCGTGTCCTGGCTCATGCGTTCCCTCGTCCTGATCGTTGCGCGTGCAACCACCAGGCTACCGGGACGACCGGGATCCGTCCAGCCCGTGACTCCGGCCGGAGGGCGAGCACCCGGCGGGACGCCACCCGCACGCTCAACCGGCACGAACGGGAGCGGCGGCGAGCTCCCCCGTCGCCTCCGGGTTCGCGGCGTCGCACGGCTGCCCCGTCCACTGCCCGCCGCCGCAGTCGGCGGAGGCGACCTCGCGGCGTGGGTTGCGGATGCCCGCCGCGCCGACCAGCCCGCCGAGGATCACCAGGCCGCCCGAGATCCCCATGCCCACGCGGAAGCTCTCGACGGACGCGCCCCGCGCCGCCTCGCGCAGCGTCGCGGCCTCGTCCGCCGGCAGCCCGGCGGTGTCGGGGCGCGAGAACGCGCCGTCGCGGAGCTCGGCGGCCGACCGCTCCCCGGCCGCGCTCAGCGGCCGGTCGCCCAGGCGCGCGTCGACGTCGCCGGCGAAGGACGACGCGACGACGACGCCCACGCCGGCGATCGCCACGAGGCCAGCGACCCGGGCGATCGCGTTGTTGACCCCGGACGCCGCGCCGGCGTTGCGGGCCTCGGCGTCCGCGAGCACCGTGGCGGTCAACGGCGCCACCGTCATCGAGAGGCCGAGCGCAAAAAGCGCGACGGCGGGCAGCAGGTCCGTGACGTAGGAGACGTCGGCGTCCATCCGCAGCAGCAGGAGCAGCCCGGACCCGGCGATGAGCGGCCCGACGCCCATGAAGAACCGGGGCCCGTAACGGTCGGCGAGCCCGCCGAACCGGCCGGCGGCCACCAGCATCACCGCGGTCACGGGCAGCAGGGCCGCGCCGGCCTCCAGCGCGTCCCAGCCCGCGACCTGCTGGAGGAAGATGACGAGGTAGAAGGAGAGCAGCGAGAGCCCGCCGTACATCACGAACGTCTCGACGTTGCCGACCACGAAGTTGCGCCGCCGGAACAGCCCCAGCGGCAGCATCGGGTCCGCCGTGCGGTCCTCGTAGGCGACGAAGACCGCCAGCAGCAGGACGCCGGCGACGAGCGGCCCGGCGACGTCCGGGGCGCCCCAGCCGCTGAGCGGCTGCTGGATCAGGCCGAAGGTGATGCCCCCGAGGCCGAGGGCGCAGAGCAGCGCGCCGGGCAGGTCCAGCCGCCGCGCGGGGGTGCTCGGCGCGCCCGGGCCGGCCGGCGCGGGCCGCGGGATCACCCGGGCGATGAGCAGCAGCGTGCCGAGCACGAGTGGGACGTTGATGAGAAACACCCAGTGCCAGGAGGCGACGTCGACGAGCCAGCCGCCGAGCACCGGTCCGACGGCGGCGCCGATGCCGCCCCAGGCGGTCCAGGTGCCGATCGCCCGGTTGCGCTCGCTCGCGTCGAAGGTCGCGACGATCACGGCGAGCGCGGCGGGGGTCAGTGCGGCGCCCGCGGCGCCCTGCAGCGCGCGCCCGATCACGAGCACCTCGATCGTCGGGGCCAGCGCGCAGAGCACGGAGGTCACGCCGAACCCGGCCACGCCGAGCAGGAACACCCGGCGCTCGCCGAGCACGTCGCCGAGGGAGCCCGCGACGAGCAGCAGCGAGCCGAGCGTCAGGAGGTAGGCGTTCGTCACCCACTGCTGGCCGGCGAGGCCGCCGCCCAGGTCGCCGCGGATCGACGGGAGCGCGACGTTCACGACGCTGCCGTCGATCATCACGATCGTCGAACCCAGCACGCAGGCCAGGAGCGTCAGGCGCTTCGTGCGGGCGTCGGCGCCACCGGCTGGTTGGACCCGGAGGTCCGGGGAGACGTCATCCATGGGGCTCATCCTCGCGGCGACGGGCGTCCTCCGCATCCGTCGGACGCCCGTCGCGGGGACGAAATCCGGGGCAGGCGGCCACGGGCATGCGGGGGTACCGCGGGAACCGGTCGTCGGTGCGGGAGAGCCCGCAGAGCGAGAACGACGACCCGCGCGTGTTGCCCACGACGCGCTGGTGCGCGCAGCCGGCGCAGAGGCCGAAGGGGACCGAGCTCACCGCCGCAGTATCGCGGCTGGGGCGGCGCGATCCCCGGTGGCATCTGGCCGCGGGAGCCGGTCCGTACCATCGAACCGTGGGTACGTTTCGTCGCCTGATCGGATTCCTGCGGCCGTACCGCCGTCTGTGGGCCGTCTCCTTCGTCCTCGCGCTGCTGGCGATGGGCGCCACCGTCGTCAGCCCAGCCCTCATCGGCCGGGCCATCGACCGCATCCGCGCGGGCGATCACGGCGGGCTGAACGAGCTCGCGATCGCCATCGCGCTGCTCGGCCTCGGCCGCATGCTGCTGACGATCGGCCGGCGCCTCGTGGCCGGCAAGGTCTCGCTCGGCGTGGAGCAGGACCTGCGCGACCGCCTCTACGGGCACCTGCAGGTGCTCGACCTCGGGTTCTTCGACCGCTGGCAGACCGGGCAGCTCATGTCGCGCGCCACGGTCGACCTGAGCGCCGTGCGGTTCTTCCTGGGCTACGGGCTCGTCTTCATCGTCCAGTCGCTCCTGACCGTCGTGCTCGCCGCGGTGGCGATGACGATCCAGCAGCCGCTGCTGACCCTCGCCTGCCTGCTGCCGGCGCCGCTGATCGTGTTCGTCGGCCACGCCTACGGCACGCGCGGCCGCCCGGCGCAGCAGGACGCCCAGCAGGCCGTGGCCGAGGTCACCGCCGCCGCGGAGGAGTCGATCTCCGGCATCCGCGTCGTCAAGGCGTTCGCCGCCGAGGAGCGCCGCGAGCGCGTCTTCTCCGACGCCGTCGACCACGCGTTCGCCAAGCAGCTGCGTGCGGTGCGGATCGACGCCGGGTTCCAGCCCGTCGTGCAGTTCCTGCCCCAGATCAGCCTGGCGATCGTGCTGCTCGTCGGCGGTCGAATGGTCGTGGACGGCACGATCACCGTCGGCCAGTTCACCGCGTTCTTCGTCTACGTGATGATGCTCGTCCAGCCGCTGCGCTCGCTCGGCGTGATGCTCGGCCTGGCCCAGCGCGCGACGGCGTCGGGCACCCGCCTGTTCGAGATCCTCGACCGCGAGCCCGCCATCGTGGCGCCGCCCGCCGACCGGGTCAAGACGCTGCCCACGGGCGCCGACGGCTCCGCGATCGGCGCGGTCGTCCTCGACGACGTCACCCTGCGCTACCCCGAGCAGGACGTCCCCGCGCTGCAGGACGTGTCCATCGAGGTGCAGGCCGGCGAGCGCGTCGCCGTCGTGGGCCAGACCGGCTCGGGCAAGACCGCGCTGATGCAGCTCCTCCCCCGCCTCTACGACCCCGTCGCCGGCCGCGTGCTGATCGACGGGGTCGATGTGCGCGACCTCGACCCGATCGCGCTGCGCCACGAGATCGCGATCGTCGACGACGACCCCTTCCTGTTCACCGCGACCGTGGCGGAGAACATCGCCTACGCCGCGCCGGGCGCGACCCGCGAGGAGGTCGTGACCGCCGCCCGCCGCGCCCGCGCCGACGAGTTCATCGGCGAGCTGCCCGACGGCTACGAGACCGTGGTCGGCGAGCGCGGCCTGACCCTCTCCGGCGGCCAGCGCCAGCGCCTGGCGATCGCCCGCGCCCTGTTGGCCGGGCCGGAGCGGCCCCCGGGTCCCGACGGCGTGCGGCCGGAGCGCGGCCCGCGCATCCTCGTGCTCGACGACGCCACCTCGAACGTCGACGCCTCGACGGAGCAGCGGATCACCGACGCGCTGCGCGAGGTCATGCGCGGACGCACGACGCTCGTCATCGCCCACCGGCTGTCGACCGTGCTGCTCGCCGACCGCGTCGTCGTGCTGCACCAGGGCAAGGTGGCCCACGTCGGCACCCACGCCGAGCTCGTCGAGCGCTCGAGCCTGTACCGCGAGATCGTCACCTACGGGCTGGCGGACCAGGTGTTCCTCACCCGCGAGGACCGCCCGACGGAGGTGCAGGAGGCATGAGCACCTTCATGACCGACGTGCGGCGCCGGCGCGCCGCCTCGCGCGGCCGCGGCCGCCGCGTGCGCGACCTGCTGGGCATGCTGCGCCCCTACCGGCTGCGCCTGTGGCTGCTCGGCATCGCGCTGCTGCTCTCCACCGGCGCGATGCTCGCCCCGGCGCCGCTCGTGCAGCGCGCGGTCGACGACGGCCTGGCCGACGGCGACCTGAACCAGCTGACGATCCTCGTCGTCTCGTTCGTCGTCATCTCGCTCGTGGGCCTGGCCTCGAGCGTCGCGCTCGCCCGCCTCGTGGGCTGGCTCGGCGCGCGCCTGCTCTCCGACCTGCGCGAGCGGATCTTCCGCCACCTGCTGCAGATGCCGGTCAGCTACCACGAGCGCCAGCGCGCGGGCGTCCTCGTCTCGCGCCTGACGAACGACGTCGACGCGCTGCAGCAGATGATCTCGTCGAGCCTCGTGACGCTCGTGCAGTCGCTGCTGCTGCTCGCGGGCTCCATCGTGATCCTGCTCTCCCTCGACGTGCAGCTCGCGCTCATCACGTTCATCACGATCCCCGTGCTGCTGGGCGCCTCGCTGGCGTTCCGCCTGGCGTCCGTCGACGCGTTCGCCCGGACCCGCGAGACGATCGGCGCCATCACCGCGCACCTGCAGGAGACGCTCTCCGGCGTCCGCGTCATCCGCGCCTACGGCCGCGAGCGCGGCCACCTGCAGCGGTTCTCCGAGCTCGGCGACGACAACCGCGCGGCGAACATGAAGACGGTGCACCTCAACGCGGCGTACTTCCCCGCCGTGGAGTACCTGTCGACGGCCGCGATCGTGATCGTGCTGCTCGTCGGCGGCGGCCAGGCCATCGACGGGGCCGTGACGATCGGCGTGCTGATCGGCTTCGTCACCGCGCTGGACAACTTCTTCGGCCCGATCACCGATCTGTCGAACGTCTACACGACGTTCCAGTCCGGCATGGCCGCGCTCGACAAGATCGGCACGCTGCTCGAACAGGAGTCGACGCTGACCGACCCGGAGGACCCGAAGCCGCTGCCCGACCCGCTCCGCGGCGAGCTGCGCTTCGACCATGTCACGTTCTCCTACGGCGGGACCCGAGGGCCGGACGGCGAGGCCGTGCTCGGCCGCACCGTGCTCGAGGACGTGTGCCTGACGATCCCGGCCGGCGCCACCGTCGCGCTCGTGGGCGAGACGGGCGCGGGCAAATCGACGATCGCCAAGCTCGCCACGCGCTTCATCGACCCCGTGCAGGGCCGCGTGCTGCTCGACGGCGTCGACCTGCGCGACCTGCGCCAGAACGACCTGCGCTCCCGGATGGGCATCGTGCCGCAGGAGGGCTACCTGTTCTCCGGGACCGTCGCGGACAACATCGCCTTCGGCCGCGTCGGTGCGACGCGCGAGGAGGTCGAGGCCGCGGTGGACCGCATCGGTGCGGGCGAGATCCTCGACGCGCTGCCCCGCGGGCTCGACACCGAGGTCGGCGAGCGGGGCACGTCGCTCTCCGCCGGCCAGCGGCAGCTCGTCGCCTTCGCCCGCGCGCTCATCGCCGGCAGCCCCGCCGACCGCCACGTCGGCGCGCCCGACGTCGCCCCGGACCCGGACGGGGGCGCCGGACCGGTCGTCTCCGGCCCCGCCACGGGTGTCGGTGGCCCGGCGATCCTCGTCCTCGACGAGGCGACGGCGAACGTCGACCTGCGGACGGAGCGCCGCATCGAGGAGGCGCTGCAGACGCTGCTCGCGGGCCGCACCGCGGTCGTCATCGCGCACCGGCTGTCGACGATCCGCTCCGCCGACCTCATCGTCGTGGTCGACCGCGGCCGGGTCGCCGAGAGCGGCACGCACGAAGAGTTGCTGCACCGGGACGGGTTCTACGCCAAGCTGCACCGGGACTGGCAGCACGGCACGGAGGACGCCGCGCCGTCGCTCCCCTGATCCGCCGCGCCGCGCGGTTCCCGACGTTCGTCGAGGACCGCAACCCTGCCCGCCCTCGCCTGTTTCGACGATCGATGCTCCCACGCCCCGCCACCGCCCTCGCGCGCACCGCGCTGGTGACCGCCGCGGCGCTCGCCGCGACCACCGGAGCCGCCCACGCCGCGTCGGGCGGCGTCTCCGCCGCCGCCTCGCCGGCCCCGTCATCGACCGCGGGGACGCCCTCAGGGGGCGGAGCCTCGGCGGCAGGGGCCTCGTCCGCGAAGGGCACCGCATCCTCCAAGGGCACCGCCGCCGCGAAGGGCTCCGCCTCTTCGAAGGCCGCCAAGCCGAAGCGTGGAGCGTCGGCGGCGAAGGGGCGGGCCACGAACCAGCGCCCCTCACCCTCCGCCGTCGTCCGCACCGGGGCCTCTCGGCTCTCGGCCCGCGTCAGCCCGACGAGCACGGCGTCCGCCGGCACGCTGCGCCGCGACGAGGCGTTCCGCGTGCGCTGCCAGGTCAACGGCACCCCCACCACCGGCAAGTACGGCACCTCGCGGATCTGGAACCGGGTGAAGCTGAAGAACGGCCGCACGGGCTACGTGCCGGACGCGTCGACGGAGACGTCGTCGAAGAACGCCCTCGTCGCCCCCTACTGCGGCTACCCCGACCCGAAGCCCGCCGCCACCAACCTCGGACAGGGCCGCTGCCTGTCCGTCGCCAGCGTCGCGCTCGACCCGGCGCCCGCGACCCGGGCGGACTTCATCGCCGCCGCCGGCCCGCTGGCGAAGGAGTCGAAGCAGACGACCGGCGTGCCCGCCGCCGTCACCCTCGCCCAGGGCATCCTCGAGTCGGCGTCGGGCACCCTGACCGCCGGGGCGAACAACTACTTCGGCATCAAGGCCCAGCTCGTGTCCCCCGGCACGTTCCGCTGGGGCACGCAGGCCGTCGGCTGCGTCCACAAGCCGACGAACGAGGTCGAGGGCGGCCGGACCGTCCGCCAGATCGGCCAGTTCC
Organism: Patulibacter americanus DSM 16676; assembly: GCF_000420025.1. GTDB lineage: Bacteria > Actinomycetota > Thermoleophilia > Solirubrobacterales > Solirubrobacteraceae > Patulibacter > Patulibacter americanus. The sequence continues at coordinate 33,779 of NZ_ATUD01000004.1, read as the reverse complement.
GCATGTACCCCTCCATGCGCGAGTCGTTCGACGACCACGGCCTGTTCCTCAAGCAGAACAGCCGCTACGCCCCCGCGTTCGCCCACTCCGACGACCCGGAGAAGTTCGCCCAGGCGATCCACAGGGCCGGCTACGCCACCGACCCGAGCTACAGCAGCCTGCTGATCAAGCTCATGAACGACAAGACCCTGCCCCTCAAGGGCTGGGACGCGTAGGAGCCGTCGACGCGGGCGACCGCGACGGCGCCCGCGCGGCCGCGCGGGCCGCGCGGCCGGAGTCGCCGCTCGACCCCGGCCCCGCCGGCCTCAGTCGCCGCCGCCGGCGGGCTCGTTGACGCGCGGCGCCGTCAGGGCGTCCTCGTCCTTCGCGTTGGGGGCCGGCGGCTCGGAGGCGTCCTCGATCGGGGGCAGCGCGGAGGGGCTGGCGCCGTGGCGGACGGCCTCGCGCTCCAGGGCGATCTGGTCCGGCGTGTCGAGCCGGCCCGGGTGCCCGAGCCGGCCGAGCTCGGAGCCGTCGCGGCCGAAGAAGAGGCCCACGGTCCAGTCTGCGACGAGGCGGACCTTGCGCTTCGTCCCCGGCATCGAGGCCAGGTGGTAGGTGCGGGCGAGGAACCAGGCCGGGGCGCCGCGCCAACGCAGCCCGAGCGTCGACGCCACGGCCTTGCCGCGGCCGAGGTCGACGAACACGCCGAGCGTCTTGTACGTGAAGAGCTCGGGCTTGCGGCCCGAGAGCGTGCGGACGACGTTCTCCCCCACCTTGCGCCCCTGGCGGATCGCGTGCTGCGCCGTCGGCGGCGTCGGGCGCTCGAGGTTGCGGGGGTCCGGCACGTGCGCCGCGTCGCCGATGGCCCACACCCCGTCGACGTCCTGCACCTGCAGCGTGCGGTCCACGAGGATCCGGCCGGTGCGCTCGTGCAGCGGCAGGCCCATGCGCTTGACCACGGGGCTCGGCTTCACGCCCGCCGTCCACACCACGGTGCGGGTGCCGACGGTCTCGCCGCCCGCCAGCGTGGCCGTCGACTCCGTCATCGCGTCGATCGTCGTGCCGGTGCGGATCTCGATGCCGCGGGCCGTGAGCTCGCGGATGGCGAAGTCGGCCAGCGACGTCGGGATCTCCGGCATGACGCGGTCCTGCGCCTCGACGAGGATGAACCGCACCCCCTGGCTCTGGCAGCGCGGGTAGCTGTCGAGGACGTCCGTGGCGAAGTCCTGCAGCTCGGCCAGCCCCTCGAGCCCGGCGTAGCCCGCGCCGACGAAGACGAACGTCAGCCACTCGGCGCGCTCCTGCGGGTCGTCGATGCCCTCCGCCACCTCGAGGCTCTGCAGCAGGCGGTTGCGCAGCGCGATCGCCTCGGGCAGCGTCTTCATGCCGACGGCGTGCTCGGCGAGCCCCGGGATCGGCAGCGTGCGCGAGACGGAGCCGACGGAGACGATGAGCTGGTCGTAGGGCAGCTCCTCCTCGCGGCCGTCGCCGGTGGTGACGAAGACGACCTTGCGCTCGGGGTCCGCGCCCGTCACCGAGCCGAGGCGCAGCCGCGTGCCGTTGAGCTGCTCGCGTAGCGGCACGACGGCGTGGCGCGGCTCGAGCGTGCCCGCCGCCGCGCCCGGGAGCAGCGGTGTGTAGAGCAGGAAGTTCTGGTCGGAGACGAGCGTCACCTGCGCACTGTTGTGCGGCAGGAGCTTCTCGAGCTTGCGTGCGGCTTCGAGCCCTCCGAATCCGCCTCCGGCGATGACGATGTTCCAGGCCATAGGTCGAGCCTATGCCCCATGGCGCCATGAGGCGAACGGCACGAACGCCGCGGGGCCGGCACGGAGCGTGCGCCCCCCCCACAAACGACACGAGCGCCGCCCGGGGGCGACGCTCGTGAGGACTGCGGGACAAGGACTCGAACCTTGAATGCTGGAACCAGAAACCAGTGTGTTGCCGATTACACCATCCCGCAACGGGGGCCACCGAGGCGGCTCCGCGGTAGCGGATGATAGCGAGGCCGCCGCGACGATGCGGCGCGCTCGCGAGGAGGGGTCCGAGTGGCCTCCGCGACCGCCCGTGGGGCCGCCGCGGAGCTCAGGCGCCGACGGCGAAGAGGCCCGTGATGGTGTCCTCGAGGCCCGGGTCGAGGACGACGAGGACCTCGTCGCCCGCCTCGATGACCGTCTCGGCCTTCGGCACGAAGCCGGCGCCCTTGCGCAGGACGGAGATGATGAGCGAGCCCTCGGGCATGGAGATGTCGGCGACGCGCATGCCGGCGGCGGGCGCGGCCTCCGTCACCTCGACCTCGACGATCTCGAGCCGCTCCGCGTGCAGGTCGAGCAGGTGCACCAGGCCGAAGCTCGGGACCTCGTGCTCGATCAGGCGCAGGATCAGGTCGGTCGCGGAGACGACGGGCGCGACGCCCAGCAGGTCGAACAGCTCGCGGTTGCGCGGGTTGTTGACGCGGGCGATGGTGCGCTGGATGTCGTACTTCTCGCGGGCCATCTGGCAGATGAGGATGTTGTCCTCGTCGTCGCCGGTGACCGCGACGACGAGCTCGGCGCGCTGGATGCCGGCGCGCTCGAGCACCCACATCTCGGTGCCGTCGCCGTACTGGACGGCGTGCTCGAGCTCCTCCTCGATCGTGAGGTAGCGCCGGCGGGTCTGCTCGACGAGCGTGACCTCGTGCCCCTTGTCGATGAGCTCGCGGGCGAGGTTCCAGCCGACCTTGCCGCCACCGACGACCACGACGTACATCAGGAGACCTCGACGATCGCCGACTCGAACATGGAGATGGCCTGCAGGGTCGGGCAGATCGTCCGCACCCCCTGCTCGGCGTACCAGGTGGCGCGCGCGGGATCCATCACGCGGGCGATCACCGTCTTGACGACGAACCGCTTCTGCGCGACCTGCGCGATCACGAGGTTCGTGTTGTCGCCCGAGGTCGACGCGATGAAGACGTCGGCGTCGGCGATGCCGGCCTCCTTCAGCGCCTCGAGCTCGATGCCCTGACCGACCGTGAAGCGGCCCCCGGCCTCCTCCCACGAGGACGGCAGGCCCGCGTCGAGCCGCTCATGGCTCAACGGATCCTGGTCCAGGACGGACACGTCGTGCCCCTGCGCGAGCATGGACTGCGCGACGGCAGCGCCGACGCGCCCGGCTCCTACGATCAGCACGAACATACGCGCGGCACTGTAGCGCGGCGGCCGGGCGCGACCCCCGCCCCCGCCCGGCGCGTACGGGCCCTTCGGCGGGCGACGGCCCGCCGCGGGGCGCCCGGGCGACCCCCGCGTCGGCGCCCCGTCAGGCGAGGTCCGCGCGGACGAGCAGCGCCGTGCTCGTCACCCGGAACGCCTGCGGGTCCTCGTTACCGGCCTCGAGCACGTCGATCAGCGGCTCGCGGAGCGCCGCGTAGCGCTCGTCGCCAAGGGTCGCGCGGGCCGAGACCCAGAGCGGGTGCAGGGCGAGCCACTCGTCGGCGAGCGCCGTCGCCGACTCGGCGGTGAAGGCGTGCGGGAACGGATCCGCCTCGGGCACGACGCCGTGCGGGGCGAAGAGCGCGCGGAGGTCCTCCTGGTCGCCCCAGTCCAGCGCCCGGGCGGAGGCGGGGCCATCGGTCCCGCCGGCACCGTCGTCCGTGGCCTCGGCGATCGCCGTGTCCAGCAGGCCCCTGGCGTTCGCGAGCGCGCCGTCGCCCACCCACGTCGTCAGCACGATGCGCCCCTCCGGGGCCGTGACCCGCACGAGCTCGGCGACGGCCTGCTCCGGCGGCGCCGCGAAGATCACGCCGAAGACGGAGAGCGTGGCGTCGAACGTGTCGTCGACGAAGGGGAGGTCGAGCGCGTCGCCGCGCACCCAGTCGGCGTCGATGCCGGCCGAGGCGGCGCGACCCCGGGCCACCTCGAGCAGGCGCGCGGCAGGGTCGAGCCCGGTCGCGCGGGCGCCGTGCATCGCGGCCAGCAGCGCGGCGTTGCCCGTGCCGCAGCCCACGTCGAGCACCCGGTCGCCCGGCAGGATCTCGGCCGCCTCGACCGCAGCGCCGGCCGCGGGCGCCAGCTGCATCGCGGTCCGCTCGTAGCTGCCCAGGCCCCAGTCGATCATCGGTCCGGATCCTAGGCCTCCGGGCATACGAAGGTCGAGTCCGGCTCTACAGTCGATGGCGCGTCGTGGCGGTCCCGTCCGTCCCAGTGGCCGCCCGTCCTTTTCGGACGGGAGCCCGCGGCGCGTCCCTATTCACCTGTCCGCACCGGCGGACGCCCCGACACCAAAGACGTACCCCATGTCCCAGAAGTCACCCCGGCCAGCCGCGCGGCGAGCGCGCCTCGTAGGCGGCCTCGCTGCCCTCGTCCTCGGCGTGGTTCCCGCTGCCGCCGCAGCCGACCAGATTACGTCGCTGCGCGTCGTCAATGGCGACCCCGTCGTGGACCGGCCCATCGTCTTCGAAGGGCAGGGTGCCGTGGAGGGGGAGTACAGCAGCTACATCGCGGTCGACATCAATCCCCAGGGCGTCCCGTGCGCCTCGACGCACGAGCTGAACGCGAACGGGCGGGTCGACACAGAGCAAGTGCGCGTCTCAAAGGGTGCGTTCGCGGCCCGGGTTGACTTCTCACTGCAGTCTTCCGGACCGCGCACCGCTTGCGCATACGTCTACGAGAGCGCGTGGCCCGATGATCGGGCAACGGTGGGGCCCGTTTCGATGGCGTTCGACGTCCGCAACCCGTCCGCATCGCTGTCGATGAGCCTGCTCGGAACGGCGGCTCCGGGCCAGTCGGTGCCCCTGTCCGTCGTCACGTCCTCCGAGGTGCGCCGTGAGCTGCGGGTCGACCTCAACAACGAGGGAATCCCGTGTGGTCTGAATGCCTCTGTGAACAACGGGGACACCGTGCTGTCCGGACTCGCCCTCCTAGGCGGCCCGACGACGACCGTCTCGAACATCGGCCTGCCGTACACCGCCGGCCGATACCACCTGTGCGGCTACATCGGCCGTGATTCCTGGGACGCCACGCCCTTGGTCGTGGTCGACTCCGGCACCTTCCTCGTCGGCACGCCGCCCGCGCCGCCTGCGCCGGTCCCCGCCCCCAAGGCCTCCTGCACCGTCGGCCCGCGCACCGTGGCGTCCCGCGGCACGCTCGGCATCCGCTGCAAGAACGCCTCCGGATCCGTGGAGATCCGGGCCAAGCGCGGCGGGCGCACGGTCAAGGTGACGCGCCGGCTCGTCGGTGGCGTCGCAAAGATCCGTGTCAAGACGCTGCGGATGAAGCGCGGCGTGACGAAGATCAGCGTGTTCCAGGGCCGAGCCAAGCTGGCCGGCCGTTCGGTCCGACGCCGCTGAACAGGACGGGGCGGGCGCTTCGGCGCCCGTAACTCACAGCTGCTCGAGCCAGCGCTCGTCCTCGTCCGTCAGGCCGCCGTCCGTCTCCGGACCCGACTCCGCCTCGCGGCGGCGGCGCATCACGGCCTCCGTCTCGTCGAGCGCCGGGGCGGTGAGGATGACCTGGCAGTCCGCCTTGTCCACGACGTAGCGCGCGGTCTCGCCCAGCGCCTCGCCGCGGCCGCCCGAGGCGCCGAGCAGCGTGCCGCTGCGCCCGCTGCGGGCGCGCCCGGTCGGCGGCGGGGCGACCATCACGATCGCCTGGCAGCCGCGGCGGTGGGCCTCGTCCACGATCGCGCGGCCCAGGGAGCGGGCGCGGACGGCCGAGGTCGCCACACGCACGCCGTCGTACTCCTCGCCCACCGCGCGGGCACGGGCCAGCGCGGCCTTCGCCTCCTGGCGGCGGCCGTCCGGCAGCGGGCCGTCGATCGGCAGCGACATCGGCAGCACGTGGATCCACACGGCCTCGACGACGGCGTAGCCCTCTTCGAGATCCGTCTCGTCGTCGCCGCCCGCGAGCCGGCCGGCGGTCTGGATCAGGTCGTCGTCCAGTGCCGTGCCGAGGACGGGGACCAGGATGGAGCCGTACTCGGGGCGCTTCTCCTCGCGACGCAGCGCGCGCTCCGGGACGGCGACGCGGCCCCGGATCGGCAGGCCACGGTAGCGGCGGTAGGCCACGTAGCCGACGACGCCGACCGCCAGCCACGCCAGGCCGACGGTGCGCGCCGCGGGGTGCGAGACGACGACGGAGACCCAGACCAGGGCGCTGAGGATCGCCCCGAGGACGGCCGGCACGGGCAGGGACGCGCCGCGGAAGGGCACGTTGAACGGCATCCGGTAGGGCCGCTTGAGGTCCGGCTCCGTGAACCGCAGGCGGATGACGGAGACGTGGGCGATCGTCAGCGCGAGGAGGACGCCGAAGGCCATGGTGCCGACGAGCGCGTCCATGTCGCGGAACGAGACGAGCACCGCCGCGACGACGCCCGTGGCGGAGATCACGATCCACGGGGTGCCGTGCTTGTGGTGCAGGCGGCCGACGCGCGTGGGCAGCTGCCGGTGGCGGGCCATCTGGGCGGCGACGCGGCCCGCGCTGGAGAGCGAGGCGAGCGTCATGCCGATGAGCGTGGCCGCCGCGGCGACGCCGACGACGATCTTCAGCGCGTCGACCGGCCACGAGCCCGAGAGCTGGTCCACGATGCCGATCACCGGCGCGTCGATCCAGCGACCGCCGAGCGGCGTCTCGCCGTCGACCACCGGCAGGGCCATCAGCCCGACGACGGCGACGCCCGCGAACAGCACGAGCATCACGAGCGGCAGCGAGACGACGAGCCGCCGCAGCGCCGCGCGGTTGGCCCTCACCTCGCCCGCCAGGCCCGAGGCCGACTCCAGGCCGATCACGACGATCATCGCGGCGCCGAGGCCGAACAGCACGCCCTGCCAGTCCGGGCTCGTGCCGAGGTCGAGGCCCCGGGTCAGGGAGCCCGGGTCGGAGAGCAGCACGAGGCCCACGACCACGACCGCGGCCTGCAGCAGCAGGTCGACGGCGACGACGGCGCTCAGCCGCTTGATCTTCGTGGCGGGCCCGCCCGTGCCGCCCCGCACCGCGCGGACGGTCGCGAAGGTCAGGATGAGCGCCGCGAGCACGAGCTCGACGACGCCGCGCGCGGTCTCGGCCCACACGACCGCCAGGTAGTTCGTCGCCGCCAGCGTGGCCGCGGCCGTCAGGAGCACGGAGTCCAGGAGCAGCGACCACGCCGCGACGAAGCTCCACGCCTCGTCCAGCGCGTGCCGGGCGAACGTCGGAGAGCCGCCGCGCTCGGGGTGCAGCGACGCCCCCTCGACGTAGGTCATGACGGCGAGGGCGAAGAGGAACGCCGCGGCGACCATCACGATCGGGGTCGCGCCCAGGGCGGCGCCCGCGATCGGCCCGAGCAGCAGGTAGAGCCCGCCGGCCACGGACGCGTAGGTGATCGCGAACAGCGTCGGCGAGCCGAGCGTGCGGCGGGCGACGCGTTTCGAGCGGTCCATCGGCTCACCCACGGTCGTCCTCCTCCTTCGGCGTCGCGAGGCTCGCGCCGCGCCACGCCATCCAGGCGCGGCCGCCGCCCGCGAGCACGAAGAGCAGGCCGACGAGCACGCCGCGGGCCAGCGGCCCGCCCCCGCCGGCCAGGGCGATCACGACCATCGCCACGCCGAGCAGCGCCACGAGCGAGGAGAGCACGACGGTGGCCCCGCCGTAGAGCCCGCGGCGGGCCCCGGCGGCATCCTCCGGCGCCTGCGGCCCGGAGTCGTCCGGCCGGCGGGCGCCGCTCACGACGCCACCCCGTCGCGCTCGGCGAGCTGGGCGACCGTCCGCGACTCCGGGTCGGCCTGGAGGATCACGCGGCAGGGGCGTTCGGCCATCACGGTGTCGATGCTGCGGTAGATGGATCCCGACCCGGCCTTGGGCGGGATCGACATCACGATCGCCCGGGCCTTCGTGAGGCGCGCGTCCTCGACGATCACGCGGCCGAACTGCCCGGCGCGCACCTTGACCCAGCGGGCCTGCAGGCGGTTGCCGATCTGCAGCCGGGCCTCCTCGATGAGGGCCTCGGCGGCGCGCTCCTGCTCGGGCATGCGGGCGTCGATGGGCGCGGACTGCGGGACGACGATCGGCACCATCAGGTAGATGCCGCGGCGGCGCTTGGCCGCCACCACCGTGGCCGTGTTCATCGCGGCCTCGGAGTAGCGCAGGCCGAGCAGCGCCACGATCACGGACTCGTACTCCGCCTCGTGGTCGACGATGACGTCGGGCGTGGCGATCTTGTGGGTCGTCTTGAGGTCGAGGCCCTGGTTGCGGCGGTAGAGCGGGTAGATCACCAGCCCGGCGACCATCCAGCCCACGCCGGCCAAGGCGACCGCCGGGTGCAGCGCGACCACGACGACGAACGCGATGCCGGTGCCCAGGCCGCCGACCACCGCGAAGAGCGGGTACGAGACGCCGCGGATCGTGATGTTGCCGGGGCCGCGGTACGGCCGCGGGAAGTCGGGGTGCCGGGCCCGCAGCCGGATCACCGAGATGTGGGCGATCGTGAAGGAGAGCATCGCGCCGAACGCGTACATGTTCGACAGGAACGTGGCCTGCCCCGGGATGACCGCCAGCGCCGCGAGGGCGCCGAAGACGAGGATGCCCACCCACGGGGTGCCGAACTTCGGGTGCAGCGTGCGCAGCCGGTCGGGCATCTGCCGGTGCACGCCCATGGAGTAGACGAGGCGTGAGACGCCGATCACGCCGGCGTTCGTGGCGAGGAACAGGATCGTCGCGGCGAGCAGGCCGACGTAGACCTGCACGGGCTGCTGGAGGACCCCGAGGTCCATGTTCTTCACGACGCCCAGGATCGGGTCGCCGGCGAACCCGCCCTGGTCCTCCTCCAGGCCCAGCAGCGTGAAGTACTCCCCGGTCTTCGGGTCCTGCTGCACCGGGAGCGCCGAGAGGGCGACCATCGGCAGGAAGGCGTAGATCGCGAAGACGGCGATCACGACGCGCTTGATCGCAGCGGGCACCGTCGTGCCCGCGTCCTTGGCCTCCTCGGCCATGTTCGAGATCGTCTCGATGCCCGTGTAGGCGACCATGCCGATCGGGATCGCGATCAGGAAGTCCTTCCACTCCGGAGAGACGCCCAGCTCGACGTTGTCGATGAGCGTCTCCGGGCTGAAGACGAGGAACATCCCCAGGCCGACGAGCAGCACCTGGGTGAGGAAGTCCGTGACCGCCAGCGCGATGTTGACCCCGGCGGACTCCTTCGCGCCGACGATGTTGATCGACGCGAGGATGCCGATGACCACGATCGCGAAGACGACGTCGCCCGGCGCGCTACGCAGGAACTCCAGCGGCTCGAACAGCCCGCCGATGTAGTGCGGCACGAAGTACGAGCTGATCGCGATCGTGATCGTGTAGTTCAGCATCTGCCCCCAGGCAGCGAAGAACGACCAGAACTCGTTGAACGCGCGGCGGGCGAAGCTCGAGGACCCGCCGGCCTCGGGGTACATCGCGGTCGCCTCGGCGTACGTGGCGGCCGTCAGGAAGAAGATGACGCCCGTGATGACGAAGACGACGGGCGTCAGGCCGAGCGCGAAGCCGGCCACGAGCCCGAGGGCGTAGTAGATGGACGACCCGACGTTGCCGTAGGCCGTCGAGAAGAGCGCGTTGGTCCCGAGGACGCGCTGGAGTCCGTGGAGGCGACGTTCGGCCATGGCCGGTCGGGCAGTCTACGCCTCGCCCACGCCGGACCGGCCGACCCCGTTCAGGCGGTGCGGGACGGGCCCGCACCGCGCCGGCCGCGGACCGTCGCCGCAGTGCCCCCGCGACGCGACCGCGCGTCAGCGCACCCGCAACGCGGCCCGCCCGACCGCCACGTCGTTCGAGACGAAGCGCGCCGTCCACCGGCCCTTCGCGAGGCGCCCGACCTTCAGGGTCGCGGTGCCCTCCGCCCCGACCGTCGCGCGGGCCGTGCGGCTGCGCTGGCCCTTGCGGGTCAGCCGGGCCGTCACCTCGCCGGTGAAGTTGCAGCGCAGGCGGGCGGCCCGCCCGCGACGGACGGACGAGGGCCGGAAGGAGCAGCCGGGCTGGGCGACCTGCACCGTGCGCTGGAACGACGCGACGTCGTCGGTGACGTAGCGCTGGTACGCGCAGAGCAGCACCTGCTCGACACCCAGCCGGACGACGAAGGGCGGCGACGTGATCGACCAGTCCTGGCCCGTGGCCGGGGGTGTCGGGCTGATGCGGATCGCGCCGTCGCCGACCACGAACCCGGTCGGGGAGGCCGACGCGTTGAGCCCCGGCAGGTTGATCACCTTCTGGAGCTGGCCGCCGAAGCTCGGGGCGCACGCGGGGTCGATGCGCGGGTCCTGCGCGTACATCGAGACGCCGAAGAGGATGCTCGTCGGCGACGTGGGCTCCCCCCACTCCGCGTGGCCGGAGAGCTTCACGGTCTGGGCCGTCCCGGCCACGAGCGGGCCGTCGGCGTCGACCTGCAGGGTGTTGCCCGGGTAGGACGGGGCCGTCACGCCCCCGTCGGCACCCGCCACCGCGGGCAGGGCGAGCAGCAGACCGGCCGCGAGGGCCAAGGGACGGACGGACGGACTCGGCACGGCGGGCTCCCGGGGACTGGCGGACGACGCCCCCGACCGGCGGCGGACGGGGACCGATCGGTCGAGCCTAGGCCCGCCCGATGCCCGCGGGTGTCAACGTCGCGTGAAGGCCGCGGGCGGCTGCGCCCGCGGCCCCCTGAGCGCTACTGGCCGGGCGTCCAGAGCCCGCTGCCGCCGGCTCCGGGGCCCGCGGGGCCGCCGGGGCCGCCGGACGCGCCGCCCGACGAGGGTGCCGGGGCGCCGGTGATCTTCGTGTAGGCGATCTGGAGCTGCGAGAGCGCCTGATCGACCTGGCTGGCGTTCGGGCCGAGCAGCGGGGCCGCCAGCGGCTGCAGCGCGCGGATGACCTCGATCGCGAGGCCGAGCTGGTCGGGGTCGGTGTCGCCGGCCTCCTCCGGGGGGCCGGCGAGGCCGCCGCGGCGGCCGCCGACCTCGATGATGCTCGCGAGGGCCTGGACGAGCAGCTCCTCGACGCGGATGTTCCGCATCTGCTCCTCGTACGCGGCCATCATCTCCTGCTCGGAGGGCTGGCCGCCCGGCTGGGCGCCGGGGTCGTTCGGGTCCTGGGTGCTCACGTGGATCGCTCCTTTAGGGGTCGGTGCGCGGGCTCGCGGAAGCGGGGTAGGAGTCCTGGGTCTCCTGCACGGCGGCGGCGAACGCCTCGGCGGGCGAGGCGCCCTCGGCGACGCGGTCCTGCTGGCGCTGGGCGCCGTTCCTCTCGGGGAACCGCGGCTCGATGCCGAGCTCGGAGCGCACGGGCGCCGTCCACTCCAGGAGCCGGTCGGCGGCCGCGGCCGCGGGGTACTCCGCGCGGGCGTCCCAGTCGACGAGCTTGCCGGCGCGGCCGTCGCGGATCGCGCGCCACATGTTCTCCTCGACCAGGCGCGCGACGGGCGGCTCGAAGGGGCGGCCCTCGTCGTGGTCGCGGGCGGCCTGCATCGCGCAGGCCACGATGAGCTGCGTGAGCGCCTCGGCCTCGGCCGCCGTGCTCTGGGCGTCGGCGATGCGGATCTCGACGGTGCCGAACGAGATGTGCGGCCGGACGGACCACCACACCTGGGTGTACTCCTGGATGGAGTCCGTGGCCTGCAGGAGCTCGAGGTACTCGCAGAACGCGCGCCACGAGCCGAAGTGGTCCGGCACGCCGCAGCGCGGGAACGACTTCGTGAACGTCTGCGTGCGCACGGAGTGCAGCCCCGTCTCGAGCCCGTCGACGAAGGGCGAGTTCGCCGAGAGCGCCAGGAGCTGCGGCAGCACGCCGCGCAGGCGGTCGCAGACGGCGACCGCCCGGTCGGGATCGCGGATGCCGACGTGGACGTGCAGCGAGAAGGTCGCGTTGCGCTGGGCGACCCAGCGCAGACCCTCCACGACGCGCTGGTAGTGCTCCGTGTCGATGAACGTCTGGTGGCGGTAGTCGTCCCACGGGTGCGTGCCCGTGGCGCCGAGGCAGACGCCGAGGTCCTGCGACGCGGCGAACAGCCGGCGGCGGTGCTCGCGCTGGAACCCGAGGGCGTCCGAGAGCGTCTCGCCCTTGCCCGAGCGGATCTCGACCTCGGTGCGGATGAGCTCGCCCGCCACGGACGTCGCCAGCAGCGGGTCCCGGTTCGTCAGCGCCTGCAGGTCCTCGAACCGCGGGACCAGGTCCAGGGTGGCCGGGTCGAGGAGCATGAACTCCTCCTCGATCCCCACCGTCCCGTCGGTGCCGGAGGCGTAGGCCGCGGTCGCCGCGGGCAGGTCGATGGCTGCGTCGGCACCCATCAGGCGGGACGCTCGGAGGTCGCGGGAGAAGGCATCTAGGCGAGGTAGTAGTACAGGGCGTGGAGCAGATCCACGGCGGGACTGGAGGTGTGCACCGTCACCTCGGGCGGCGTGCGCAGGAGCGTGCCGCTGTAGTTGAAGATGATCTGCACCCCGGCGTCGACGAGCTCGTCCGCCAGGCCCTGGGCGGCCTTCGCGGGGGAGGCGATGACGCCGACGACGACCTCGTTCTCGCGCACGACGTCGCCGAGGTGGCGGACGTCGCCGATCACGAGGTCACCCAGCGGGGCGCCGATCTTGCCCGGGTCGTTGTCGAGGACGGCCACGATCTCGAAGCCGTGGTCGGCGAACACGTCCGAGCCGGCGATGGCCCGGCCGAGGTACCCCGCACCGAGCAGGACGATGCTCACGTGCGTGCTGGTGTGCAGGATGGAGCGGATCTTCGTGACCAGCTCCTCGACGTCGTAACCGACGCCGCGCTTGCCGAACCGGCCGAAGCCGGAGAGGTCTCGGCGGATCTGCGTCGAGTTGACGTGGGTGTGGGCGGAGAGCTCCTGCGAGCTCATCGTCGCGCGGCCCATCTTCCGGGCCTGGGTCAGCGTCTGCAGGTACCGGGAGAGCCGCTCGGCCTGGCCGACGCCGAGCCGGACCTCCGGCACCGCGGGCTCTTCGCGCTCGACGGGCGCGAGCTCGACGGACGCCAGCTCCGTGGCGGCGACGGGTACGGCGGGCTCCACCACCGTCGGGCGGTCCTCGATCCGCCGCAGCGGCTGGGCGGCGATGCGGCGGGCGGCGACGGCGGAGAGGGGGGTGGCGGTGCTCGGCGGGCGCCGGCCCTCCGCGCCACCCACGGCCTCGCGGCGGGCACGCACGTCGCGGACGGCGGCCAGCACCTTCTCGGCGTCGACGGCGAAGTCGCACAGCTCCTCGCCCGCGACCGCCACCACGGGGATGCGCTCGAGGTAGCGGGCGTGCAGGCGGTCGTCGCGCTCGATGTCGACGGTCCGCACCGCGAAGGGCTCCTGGCCGCTCAGCGCCTCGAGATCGGCCAGCGCGTCCTCGCACAGGTGGCAGCCGGCGCGCAGGAAGACGACGACCTCTGGGGGCGGGGCGGGCACCCCCCGATCCTGTCAGACGTGGCGACCGGGACGGCGCCCGATCGGCCGGGGTGATGGCGCGATCAGCCGGGTGGCGGGGCCGGGCCATCCGCCCCGGGCGTCCCCCGCGAGCCCGTCGAGGCGGTGTCCGTCGGGCGCCCGGGCCGGGTGCCCGTCAGGCGACGGGCGCAGGTGGACGCTGTCCCGTGCCGTAGGCCTCGAGGCCCGGCACGTCGCCCGCCGCCAGCGCCGGCCGACGCAGCGCCACGGCGGCGATCATCGCGGCGTTGTCGGTGCAGAGCGCCCGCTCGGGGATCGCGACGGACGCCGGCAGGGCCCGCAGCCGCTCGCGCAGGGGGCCGTTCGCCGCCACCCCGCCGCCGACGGCGAGGCGGTCCGTACCCGTGGCCTCCAACGCGCGCTCGACGCGGATCGCAAGCGTCTCGACGACGGCGTGCAGGTAGGACGCCGCGAGGTCGGCGCGGTGGCGCTCCGCCTCGGCCTCCCCCATGTCGCGGATCCGGTAGAGCAGCGACGTCTTCAGCCCGGCGAAGGAGAGGTCGAGACCCTTGACGCCCTTCGCCGTCGGGAACGCGAACGCCGTGGGATCGCCGTCCCCGGCGAGGCGCTCGAGCGCGGGGCCACCGGGGTAGGGCAGCCCGAGCAGACGGGCGCCCTTGTCGACGGCCTCCCCCGCCGCGTCGTCCAGCGTCCCCCCGAGCTCCTGGATCCGCCCGTCGTCGTCGACGCGGGCGAGGAACGTGTGGCCGCCCGAGGCCACGAGCGCCACGAAGGGCGGGTCGAAGGAGAGCGGGGCCAGCGTGCAGGCCAGGACGTGGCCCTCGAGGTGGTCGACCGGGACCAAGGGGATCCCGCGCACGACGGCGAGCGCCTTGGCCGTCTGCAGGCCGACGAGCAGCGCGCCGACGAGCCCGGGGCCCTGGGTGACCGCGATGCGGTCCACGTCGTCCAGCACGATCCCAGCGGTCCGTAGCGCGTCGGCGACGACGAGGTCGCAGCGCTCGACGTGCGCGCGGGCGGCGAGCTCGGGGACGACGCCGCCGTACGCGTCGTGGATCCCCTGGCTCGAGATGACGTTGGACAGGATCCGGCCGTCGTCGTCGACGACCGCCGCGCAGGTGTCGTCGCAGCTCGTCTCGATGCCGAGGATCACCGCAGGCCCCCGTGGTCGCCGCGGACGTCGGGCGGGACGGGGCCCCGCGAGCCGGGGCCCGTGACCTCCTCGGCGCCGGGGACGTCGTCCACCCGGCCCTGCAGCGTCGCGGGGGTGCGCCACATGATGAGGGCGTCCTCGCCGTCGTCGCGGTAGTACCGCCGGCGGGTGCCGACGGAGAGGAACCCGAGCTCGTCGTAGAGCGCGCGGGCGCCCCGGTTCGACGGCCGGACCTCGAGGGTCAGCCGCGCGTCGTCCCCGCCGGCGCGGTCGATGACGTGCTCGAGCAGCGCACGGGCGATGCCCTCCCGGCGGCGGTTCGGGTCGACGCACACGTTCATGACGTGGAACGCGTCGTCGTAGCGCGAGACGATCGCGTAGCCCAGCAGCGCCGGCGCGGTGCCCGTCTGCCCCGCCCCGAAGCCACGCGCGACGACGCACAGCCCGCCGGGCTTCGCCGTCTCGAGCACGAACATCGCCAGGGACCACGGGGCCCGGTAGCTGCGGCGCTCGATCGCGAGCACCTGCGGCATGTCGGCGAAGGTCAGGCGCTGGATCGCCACCCCACGGCGGGTGGGGCTGTGCGAGCCGTCGCCGGAGGGCGGGCCCTGGGGGGCGGGATGAGGGACGGGAGGGGTCACCGGCGCTCCGCGGTCGGCACGGCGTCCGCATCCCGAACGTACACGGGGCGCAGCGCCTCCCGCTCCACCGGGGCGATCCGGGCGCCCGCGCGGATCAGGGCGACGCCGTCGACCTCGTGGTGGTGCGGCTCGTCGGGGACCTCGACGCCGGCGTCGCGCAGCTCCCCGGCGCGCGGCACGGCCCCGTCGCCGACCGCGACGGCGGGGAGCACGGGCAGCGCGGCGACGGCCGCGGCCAGCCCGTCCTGGGGCACCGTCCACGGGTGGGCGAGCGCGGCGTGGTCCTCCCCCGCGCCGTGCAGCGAGACGAAGAGCTCCCGGCGGCGCGCGTCCTGGACCACGAGCACGGGGCGACCGGCCCACGGGGCCCCGGGACCGCCCGCGGCCTCGGCCAGCGCGGCCGGGGTCTCCACGCCGACGAGCTCCGCGCCGGTCGCCAGGGCGACGGAGCGCCCCGTCGCGACCCCGACCCGGATGCCCGTGAAGGTCCCCGGCCCGAGGCCGAGCACGAGGCGCCCGACGTCGTCCCAGCCCGCGCCGAGCTCCCCGAGGCACTCCTCCGCCAGGCCGAGGAGCAGGCGGGTATGGCCGGGCCGCTCGCCCGGCCCGGGGAGGGCGATCCGGGACGCGGAGCGGCCGTCGGGGGACGTCGCGCCCGCCACGGTCGCGGGGGTGGCGGTGTCGAGCCCGAGGACGATCGGCCGCGCGGCGGTGCTCCCGCGCGCGCCGTGCCGGCGCCCCGCCGCGTCCGGGGTGCTCACGTCCGGTCCGCCTTCCAGCGCAGGACGGCCTCGCGGGCGTCGTCCCCCGCGTGCTCCAGCTCGACCTCGAGCACGACGCGGTCGGCGATCAGCGCCGCCATGGGCTCGGGCCACTCCACGAACGCGACGACGTCGCCCGTCAGCTCGTCGGCGATGAGGTCCTCGTCCTCCTCGCCCAGGGCGCGCAGGCGGTAGAGGTCGAGGTGCGCGATCCGCACCCCGTCGCCGTCGTAGCGGTGGGCGAGCGCGAAGGTCGGCGAGGTCACCCGCGCGGTCGCGCCCAACGCGGCCGCCGCGCCGCGGACCAGCGTGGTCTTCCCCGCGCCCAGGTCGCCGCGCAGCAGCACGACGTCGCCCGCCCGCAGACGGGCCGCGATCTCGGCGCCCAGCGCGGCCGTCGCGTCGGGGTCCGCCGTGCTTCGGCGCTCCGCCCGGACCTCGCCGCCGTGGGCGTCACCGGGCGCCTCTCTCGCAGGACGCATCGGTCCCCAGTCTACGTCCTCTAGGCTCCATCCCTCGTGCCGTCCGACGCCTCAGCGCCGACGGGGCGGCCCTCCTCGTCCTCGCCCACTCCCTCCGGACCCCTCGCGCGCCTGAAGGCGTTCCGCGGGACGGAGACGGGGCGCACGGCCGAGCTGGCCGCCGCGTCCATGCTCAACAACGCGATCCAGCTGCTCTTCACGGTGCTGCTGACGCGCCTGTTGGGCAAGACGGGCTACGCCTCGCTGGCGGCCCTCGTCGCGGCGTTCCTCATCCTTCAGGTCTCGGGCCAGGCGATGCAGGCCGCCGCCGCCCGCGCGATCGTCCGCTGGACGACGCAGGGCCACCAGGAGCCCTACCGCGAGGTCCGCGGCTGGACGGTCCACGCGCTCGCGCTGTCGTTGGTCGTCGCGGTGCTGGGCGTCGTCTTCCGGCAGCCGCTGGCCGATCTGATCGGCGTCGGCCCCCACCCGTGGGCCGCAGCCGTGCTGCCCGTCTCCGGCGCGCTCTACCTGCTCGTCTGCCTGCAGCGCGGGGCGCTCCAGGGCCTGGGCGACTTCGACGCCCTCGGCGGCTCCATCGTCATGGAGGCCGTGCTGCGCCTGGGCGCGGCGATCGTCCTCGTCTCGATCGGCATGGAGGTCACGGGGGCCTTCGCCGCCGCCCCCGTCGCCTTCGCGATCCTCGTCGTCGGCATGGACCGGCGCCTGCGCCACAAGCACGTCGACGGTGCGGTCACGGCCGCCGGCGAGGACGAGAAGCCCGTCACGCTGTGGCACCTGGCGAAGTGGGAGCGGACGGTCATCGTCTCGCTGCTGCTCGTGGCGATCATGCAGAACGTCGACACGATCCTGGCCAAGCGCGAGCTCGACGAGAGCGTCGCGGGCTCCTACGCCGCCGCCGCCGTCGCGGCGAAGGCGGTCGTCTGGGTCGCCGTCGGCGTCGCCCTGCAGCTGCTGCCGGAGGCCACCCGCCGGGCGGTGGCGGGCGAGAACCCGCACCCCGTGCTGCGCCGGGCGATCGCGTTCCTCTTCCTCATCGGCGTGCCGGCGATCCTCATCTTCGTCGCCATCCCGGGCTGGCTCCTGCGCACGGCGTTCGGCCCGACGTTCGACTCCGCCGCCGGCGCGCTGCCCCTGCTGGGCGTGGCGATGCTGTTGCTCTCGATCACCCTGATGTCGGTGCAGTACCTCTCCGCGATCGGCCGCCACCGCCACCTGCTGCCGCTGCTCGTGCTCGCGATCGCCGAGGTGACGATGCTGGCCCGCACGGGCTGGACCGCCACCGAGTTCGCCACGATCGTCCTCGCCGCCCAGGCCGCCGCGGCCTCCATCACCCTGGCGCTCGCCTGGTGGACGCCCCCGGCGCCCGGCGTCGAGGTCGAGTCGGACGACGAGCCCATCGGCCTCGCGGCCCGCGGTGGCCAGGACGCCCCCCCGCGCGGCGCGACGGCCGAGACGCCCGCCGTCGGCTGACGCGGCACCCGGCGGGCAAGGGGGCCTGCGGTCGTCGGCCCGCGACGCCCCGCGCGCCGAGCCGGCCGCCACCCCTGGTCCCGGCCCGACGCGTCCCCTAGGCTGCCGCCATGTCCGGGATCGAGGGGCGCCGGCGGGCGGCGGTCGACCGGCTCGGTGACGCCTACGCCGCCGGGCGGCTCGGCACCGGCTCGCTCGAGCTGCGGGTCGTGACCGCGCTCGAGGCCCGCGGCGACGACGGCCTGCGCCGCGCCCTCTGGGGCCTGCCCGACGCCACGACCGGACTCGTGCGACGGGGCAGGGAAGCGCTCGACGCGTTGCGCGGCCCGGCGGCCGGGCTGCTGCTCGCCGGTGCACCGCCGCTGCTCGTGGCACCCACGGGCGAGCGCCAGGCGTGGACGGTCGGTCGCGGCTCGGGCTCCGACGTCCACCTGGACCACCCCTCCGTGTCGCGCCGCCACGCGCGCGTGGCGTTCCGCGGCGGCTGCTGGACCGTCGAGGACCTCGGGTCGTGCAACGGCACCCTCGTCAACGGCGTCCGCGTCGACCGCCACGAGCTGCGCCGCGGCGACGTCGTCGCGTTCGCGGCCGTCAGCGCGCGGCTGGCGTGGGGTCCGTGACGCCGCCGTCCGCGTCCTCGTCCCGGGCCGCGTAACCACGCCAGCCGCCGAACAGCAGCGTCACGATCGCCAGCGGGACGGTGGCCGGCAACACGTCCACGACTGCGAAGAGCAGGTCGAACACGAGCGAGACGCCCAGCGTGGCCGCCGCGGCCGCGGCCTGGACGCGGCGGCGGGCGCCCTCCGCCGCGAGCACGGCGCCGAGGACGCCCGCGACGAAGACGTCGCCGTAGCCCATCGAGGCGCCCTCGAAGCGCACGAACTGCAGACGCGGCAGCTCCGTCGCGGCGACGGAGGGCACGGCCGCGTTGAGGGTCGCGTTCGGCGCTTGGAGCCCACCGGAGAAGACGAGGACCGCGTCGATCACGGCCATCGCCACGAGCGCGATGCGGATCCACGCCAACGGGGGCACGACGGTGAGCGCCCGGCGCACGGCGGCCGCGCCCGCGGGGACGGCGCGGGCCGTGCGCTCCGGGTCGACGCCCCCGACGACGCCGGCCAGCAGGCGGCCCAGCGTCACGCAGGAGAGGGCGGTGAGCAGCAGCGCGGCGACGTCGCCCGCACGGTCGTCCGGCAGGGCCACGGCGACGACGATCGCCGGGAGCGCCAGCAGCGCCAGCCACGGCCGCGCGCCGTGCATCGCCCACCCCACCGCGCCGGCCGCGAGCGGCGGGACGGCCAGCAGCGCCAGCCACGTCAGGCCGCTGGCCAGCGCGGGCACGACGGCCAGCGCGGCCACGACGATCGCGATCGACAGCGGCAGCACGAGCGACCAGCCGCGGCCGGCGAAGCGGCGTGCGAACGCGGGCAGGCCGGCGGCGGGCAGCGCGACGAGCAGCGACTGCATCGCCACGAGCACCATGTTCTGCCAGGAGTACGGGAGCGGGCCCACGTCAGAAGAGCCCGAGCTGGCCCGAAGCGGGGGCGTCGTCGTCCCGGCCGTCGCCCTCGCCACCGGCGTCCGCGTCGGCGGGCCGCGGCCCGCCCGTCGCGCGCCCCGCCCCGCCCGGCGTGGCGTCGGCGGCATCTGCGGACCCGGCCGCCGGCTCCGGGACGACCGGCTCCGGCGCGGGCTGCGGCGGCTCGGGGAGCGCGAGCAGCGCGGGCAGGAGCGCGAGGTCCTGGCGCAGCAGCTCGATGTGGCTCCGTTGGTAGAGCGCGGCCGCGGGGTGGTGGACGGGCAGCAGCCGCACGGCCCGGCCGCCCACCGTGCGGACCTCGACCCGGCCGCGCACCGCCTTGATCGACGCCGGGTCCTCGCGCAGGAGCTTCGTGGCGAAGTTGCCGAGCGTGACGACGACCTTGGGCCGCACGAGCGCGACCTGGTCGTCGAGGTAGGGCCGGCAGTTCGCGAGCTCCTCCGCCAGCGGGTCGCGGTTGCTCGGCGGCCGGCATTTCAGCGCCGTCGTGACGTAGACGTCCTCGCGGCGCAGGCCGACCTCGGCCAAGAGCTCGTTCAGCAGCCGGGCCGGGGCGCCGACGAACGGCACCCCCTGGCGGTCCTCGTTCGGGCCCGGTGACTCGCCGACGAAGAGGACGTCGGCGTCCGGGTCGCCCGCGCCGAAGACGACCGTCGTGCGGTTCGCGGCCAGCGCCGAGCAGCGCACGCACCCTCGGGAGCGGTCCTGGAGCTCGAGCAGTCGGGTGCGGCGCTCGGCGGCCGAGGCGGCGATGGCGGTGGCCGGCACACCCCCGAGGCTAGCGGGCCGCCCCGGGGCGGCCCGCCGTTCGTCGGAACGGGTTGCGTCGCTTGTGCGGAGTGCTACAACTCCGTTCAGGACGTCACCGCGACCGCGGGACGTACCGCCCAGCAGCACCCCGCACCACCACCCTGCACGCGACCGGCATCCCCTCGAGGGAGCTGGACCGGAGAAGCTCATGGACCCGTGTCCGAGCGCATCGCCCGATGCGCCCTACCCCAGGTGTTCCGTCGTCGGACGAGGCCGCCTCGGCTCCGCGCTGACCCGCCGCCTCACCGAGGTCGGGATCGCGGTCACCGGCCCCCACGGCCGCGGCCACGACGGGACGGGCAGCGACGTCGTGCTGCTCTGCGTCCCCGACGACGCGATCACCGCTGCCGCGGCGGCCGTGGCACCCGGCCCCCTCGTCGCCCACGTCTCCGGCGCCACGACGCTCGCCGCGCTGGCGCCCCACGAGGGCTTCTCGCTGCACCCGCTCATGACCGTCACGGGCGCCGAGACCGTCCTGGCGGGCGCGCCCTGCGCCGTCGCCGGCGACTCGCCGCGGGCCCTCGCGGTTGCCGAGGGCCTCGCCGCCGCGCTCGGGATGCGCGCCGTGCGGATCGCCGACGAGGACCGCGCGGCCTACCACGCCGCCGCCTCCGTGGCCGCGAACTACCTGCTCGGTGTCGAGGACCTCGCCACGCGCCTCGCGGCGACCGCCGGGCTGGACCCCGCCGCGCTGGCCCCGCTCGTCCGTGCCGCGGTCGACGGCTGGCAGGAGCGTGGGGCCGCCGCGGCCCTCACGGGCCCCGTCGCCCGCGGCGACGCCGGCACCGTCGCCCGGCAGCGCGCCGCCGTCGCGGAGCGGCTCTCCGCCGACGACCTGTCCCTCTTCGACGCCCTCACCGCCGCCACGGCCCGCCTGGCCGCGTCCGGAACCACCGTCCCCGCCGCCCTGGGAGCCACCGCATGAAGATCGTCCGCACCGTCGCCGAGCTGCGCGAGCACGTCCGGGCGGTCCGCCGCGCCGGCGGCACCGTCGGGCTCGTGCCCACCATGGGCGCGCTGCACCGCGGCCACGTGTCGCTGATCGCCGCATCCGCCCAGCGCACGGACTCGACCGTCGTCTCGCTCTTCGTCAACCCGCGCCAGTTCGGCGACCTGGGCGACCTGGCGGGCTACCCCCGCACGGAGGAGGCCGACGCCGCGAAGGCCGCCGCGGCTGGCGCCCACGTGCTCTTCGCCCCGGGCGTGGACGAGGTCTACCCCGACGGCTACACCGCCGAGGTCCGCCTGTCCGGTCCGCTGACCGAGACGCTCGAGGGCGCCCACCGCGGTCCGGAGCACTTCCACGGCGTCACGACCGTCGTCACGAAGCTCTTCAACATGGTCGGTCCCGACGTCGCCTTCTTCGGCGCGAAGGACGCCCAGCAGGTGCTCGTGGTCCGCCGGCTCGTCCGCGACCTGAACCTGCCGGTCGAGATCGTGGTCGGCGAGACGATCCGCGAGGACGACGGCCTCGCGCTGTCGAGCCGCAACGTGCGCCTCTCCCCCACGGACCGCGCGCAGGCGCTCGCGATCCCCCGGGCGCTCGAGGCGGCCACGGCCGAGCTGGCGGCGGGCGAGACGGACGCCGAGGTCCTGACGGCCACGGTCCGCCGGGTCCTCTCCCGCGCCGCGCTCCTGCCCGAGTACGTCGCCGTCGTCGACCCCGACACGCTGCAGCCGCGCACCACCGTCGACGTCCCGTCGCTCCTGGCCCTGGCCGTCCCCGTCGGTCCCGTGCGGCTGATCGACAACGTCGTCCTCGTCCCGGCCCCGCAGCCCGCCCTCGCCGGCGCGCCGGCCGGCGCCGCCGCCCCCGACGCCACGCCCGAGGAGGGGTGAGCCGCATGCAGCGCACGATGCTGAAGTCCAAGATCCACCGCGCGACGGTGACGGCCTCCGACCTCCACTACGTCGGCTCGATCACGATCGACCCGGAGCTGCTCGAGGCCGCCGACATCCTCGAGCACGAGCAGGTCGCCGTCGTCGACGTCGACAACGGCCAGCGCTTCGAGACCTACACGATCGCCGGCGAGCGCGGCTCGGGCGAGGTCAAGGTCAACGGCGCCGCCGCCCGGCTCGTCCACCACGGCGACACGATCATCGTCATCTCGTACGCGCAGTACGACCGGCGCGACCTCGAGGACTACGCGCCCGTCGTCGTGCACGTGGAGCGCGGCAGCAACCGCATCATCGACGTCGACGACGCCGTCGCCACCCTGCTCACCGACACCGACCGCGGCGCCGTCGCGATCCCGACCACCGCCGGCCCGGCGGCCTAGGAGCCCCCCCCCATGTCCGCCAGCCCCCGCACGTCCGACGCGACCGTCGTCGACCGCGCCCCCGTCACCGTCACGAGCCTGTTGGAGCAGAAGCGCCAGGGCCGCAAGATCGCCATGGTCACGGCCTACGACCACCCCTCGGCCGTCGTGGCCGAGCAGGCCGGCGTCGAGATGGTCCTCGTCGGCGACTCCGCCGCCACGACCGTCCTGGGCCTGGACTCCACCGTCCCGGTGACGATGGACGAGATGCTCATGCTCAGCCGCGCGGTGCGCCGCGGCCTGAAGGCCACGTTCATGATCTGCGACCTGCCCTTCGGCGCCTACGAGGCGTCCGACCTCGACGCCGTGCGCTCCGCCCAGCGGTTCGTGAAGGAGGCCGGCGCCCAGGCCGTCAAGCTCGAGGGCGGCGACCTCATGGTCGACCGCGCACGGGCGATCGTCCGCGCCGGCATCCCCGTCGTCGGCCACCTCGGCCTGACCCCGCAGACGGCCAACGCCCTCGGTGGGCTGCGCGCGCAGGGCAAGTCGGCGGAGCAGGCCGTGCGGATGGTGCAGGACGCGCTGGCGCTCCAGGAGGCCGGCTGCTGCGCCCTCGTCCTCGAGGCGATCCCCGCCGCCGTGGCCGAGGAGCTCATGCCGCTCCTCGAGATCCCCGTGATCGGGATCGGCGCCGGGGCGTCCACGGACGGGCAGGTGCTCGTGTGGCACGACCTGCTCGGCCTGCTCGAGGGTCACACCGCCAAGTTCGTCAAGCCCTACGCGGCGCTGCACGGCGAGATGGTCGCGGCCGTCCGCACCTACGCCGACGAGGTCCGCGAGGGCGTCTTCCCCGCCCGCGAGCACACGTACGTCATCGCCGCGGACGAGCTGGGCCGGTTCCAGGGCGCGCTCGCGCAGCTGCACGACGCGCCCGGGGCCTAGGGGCGCCGGCCGGGGCCGCGGCGTCCGCGGGACGGACGCGGCCTGACGGGTGGGGACCGCGGCCGGCGCGGGACCGCGGGTCAGGCCGGCGCGGTGGCGCCGGCCTCGTCGTCCCGACCGGCGTCGGTGACCTGCCGTCGGTCCGTCGCCCCGCCGGGGCCGAGGGCCTCGGGCGGAACCGGCCCCGCGGTGGCGGGCGCGGGGGTGCCGTCGTCGCCCTCGTCCATGTCGGCGTCGTCGTCGCGGGCCCCGTCCTGGCGGGCGTGCCACCACTCACGCACCCCGATCTGGATGGAGGCGGCGACGGGGACGGACAGCAGCGCCCCGGCGACGCCGAAGAGCTTGGAGCCGAAGAGCACGGCCACCATGACGCCGAGGGGGTGGATGCCGACCGCGCGCTTCTGGATGCGCGGCTGGATCACCGTGTTCTCGAGCTGCTGGTAGACGATCGCCCAGACCACCCAGACGATCGTGTCGGTCGGGAAGTCGTTGAACAGCGTGACCACGCCGACGATCACCGCGGCGATCGTCGCGCCGACCATGGGGATCAGGCCGAACAGCGAGACGAGCAGCGCCAGCGGGGCGGCGAACGGCACGCCGAGCAGCAGCATCACCACGTAGGCGAGGCCGCCGGCGATGACGGCCTGCACGAGGGCGCCGGCGATGTAGGCGCCCACCGCCCCCGCCATGCGGTCGAGCAGCGCGCCGGTGCGCCGGGCGTGGCGGGGCATCGTCGCGGCGATCCCGGCGTCGAGGATGCGGCGGCCCGAGCCGACCATGAACACGCTGAGGATGAGGATCGTGACCGTGGCGAAGACGGAGTTGACGATCCCGACGCCCAGGTCCCCGAGCCACGAGGCGGCGTCGCCGACGCGCGCCGGCAGGGCGTCGGCCTGCTTCTGCAGCTGGGAGACGAGGTCGAAGTCGTCGTCGAGATCCCGCAGCGTGTCGTTCTGCGTGACGAACCGCTGGACCTCGTCGGCGTACGCCGGGGCCTGGTCGACCAGGTCGCTCGCGGCGCGGACGAGCGGCGGCACGACGACGAGCCCCACGAGCACCGGGACGAGCAGGACCCCGAGGTAGACGACGGCGATGGCCACCCCGCGCGGCATGCGGCGCGAGAGCCGGTTGACGGGGCCCGAGACCGCGACCGCGATGAAGCCGGCGAGCACGAGCCACGACAGGGGTTGGCGCAGCAGGTACACGAGGGCGATGACCGCCACGACGGAGAGCACCGTCAGCGTGGCGATGAGGACGGTTCTGGAGAGGCTGCGGCGGGGGGTCACGGGTGCTCCGGCACTTCAGGGGACGGCGGGCACGCTAGCGGGCCGCGGGCCGACGGTCGGCCCGGCTGCCACACGGGCGCCGCCCCCACCGGTGCCCAGCCGGCGGGCCGGCAACCGGTCGGGGCGCAACATCGCCTGCACCGGGCGCCTGCGGGTTGCGCGATCCCGCAGCGTGCGCGGGGACCGACGGGCCCCCGTCACCCCACCCGAAGGGGCCGACCCGGGCGCGGCCTCAGTCCCCCGCCGCCGCCCCCGGCGCGTCGGGGTACTCGATCGTCCGGAGCACCTTCGCCGGTGCCCCGGCGG
Source organism: Patulibacter americanus DSM 16676 (assembly GCF_000420025.1). Classification (GTDB taxonomy): domain Bacteria; phylum Actinomycetota; class Thermoleophilia; order Solirubrobacterales; family Solirubrobacteraceae; genus Patulibacter; species Patulibacter americanus. The sequence continues at coordinate 8,780 of NZ_ATUD01000004.1, read as the reverse complement.
CGATCGAGAAGGGCGGCAGGTCGTCCGTGACCACCGCGTTGGCCCCCACCACGCAGCGGCGGCCGATCGTCACGCCGCTCGTGACGACGACGTTGGCGCCGAGCCACACGTTGTCGCCGATCCGGGTGGGGCCCTTCGTGGTGAACCCCTGCCACGGGACCGGCTTCTCCGGGTCGTCGAAGCGGTGGCTGCCGTCCGTGATCAGGCAGCCGTTGGCGGCCATGCAGTGCTCGCCGATCTCGACGAGCTCCTCCGCCGCGACCATCACGCCCTGGTTGAGGAACGTGCCGCCGCCGATGCGGATCCGCCCGCGGTCACCCGCGGTGAGCCACACGCCGGGCTCGAGGAACACCTGCGGGCCGAGCTGCAGGCGCCCGTCGAGCAGCATCCCCAGCACGTCGCCGTTCAGCCGGCCGCGGGCGAACGCCTCGCGGCGGGCCAGCTCGGCGTGCAGGCGCACCCGGTTCCACGGACGCCGCGGGCGCGTGTACCAGCGCCACTTCGTCAACCACTGGCGGACGCGGTCCAGGTCGAGCGGCGGGACGGGGTCGGGGTCGCTCACCCGCCGAGCGTACGCCCGCGGCGGGCGGCGCGCACGGGTGGTGCCCGTGGCGCGCAGCGCGCCAAGGCCCACCCCTCGCCGCGTCCGGGCTACCGCAGGATCTTCTTGATGCCCGCGATCGCGGCGGTGTTGCCGGGCTTGAGCAGGGGGGCGAGCAGGCCCAGCGGCAGGCCGCGGCCCTTCAGCGGCGAGACGGCCATCGTCCAGGTCAGCTCGGTGCCGGTGCCGGCGGGGCGCAGGACGAAGTCCTCGATCAGCGCGTCGAGGACCTTGCGGCTCTGGTGGGTGATGCGGAACGTCGCCCGCCGGTCCGTCTCCCAGCGGTAGAACTCCTCGTCGACCGTCAGGAACCGCCCGAGCCGCAGCCGCCGCACGGCGCCCTCGGTGTGCGGGCGCGGCGTCTGCCAGTCCAGCTGGTCGATGAGCGGGAGCCACGACCACATCTCGTCGCTGCCCAGCGCCTGCCAGACGCGGGCCGGCGGAGCGTCGAGCTTGACGGTGCTCGCGACGACGAGTGGCGCGTCCCGCAGGAACTGGTCGTCGACGGAGCGGAGCGGGTAGGCCGGCATGGCGCGGAGCATACCCGGCGGCCCCCGCCGAACCTACTCGTGCGTAGGAAGCGCTCAGAGCCAGCCGGCGCGCCGCAGGCGTCGGTAGAGCAGCAGGCAGACGGTCAGCGTGCACACGAGGACCGCCGGGTAGCCCAGATCCCACTTCAGCTCGGGCATGTGCTCGAAGTTCATGCCGTAGAGGCCGAAGATCATCGTCGGCACCACGGCGATCGCGGCCCACGCGGAGATCTTGCGGGCGTCCTCGTTCTGGCGGATCGAGATCTGGGCGAGGTTCGCGTCCAGCACGCCCGAGAGGATGTCGTCGAGCGAGTTCACGGCGTCGGCGTCGCGCGTGAGATGGTCGAGCACGTCGCGCAGGTACGGCCGGGCCCCCTCGGGCACCGGGAGCGTCTCGTCCTCGACGAGCCGCGTCATGGGGTTCACGAGCGGCCCCACGGCCTTCTTGAACGCGATCACCTCGCGCTTGAGGCGGTAGATCCGCTCCGTCGGGTTCTTCCGCTCCGCCGAGAAGACGGTCTCCTCGACCTGGTCGACGTCGGTCACGAGCCCCTCGAGCACGTCGGCGTACTCGTCGACGACCCGGTCGACGATGGCGTGGAAGACCGCGCCGGGCCCGCGTTCCATCCGCGCCTGGTCGTGGTCGAGCTGCTCGCGCAGCTCGTGGAGCGACACGCCCTCGCCGTGGCGGATGGAGACGACGAACTTCGGGCCGAGGATGAGCATGAGCTCGCCGATCTCGACCCGCTCCTCGGCGTCGACGTACTCCGCGGTCTTCATGACGAGGAACAGCAGCTCGCCGTGCCGCTCGAGCTTGGGACGCTGGTGGGCGACGATCGCGTCCTCGACCACCAGCGGGTGGAGGGAGAACTGGCGCCCGAGCGCCTCGACCGCGGCGGGCTCCGGGTCGTGCAGCCCGATCCAAACGAAGCCGTCGTCGGCCTCGTGCGCGCGGTCGATCGCCTGGGTCAGGGGCAGCGTGCCGCCCTTGCGCTCGCCCTTGTCGTAGACGGCGCAGTCCGTCAGCGCCGCGTCGACGGCCTGCGGGTCGACCGGCGGGGCCTCGGGGGCCTCGGGGGCCTCGGGCTGCCGCCCGGAGCGGTCGGCGCGCCCGTCGCGGGTGGAGGCGTGGTTCGGTGGGCGGCGCATGGGGGCAGGAGCGGCGGCCGGGCGGCCGCAGGTGGCGAAGCCTACGCCGCCGGTCCCGCGGTCGCCTGCGCCCGTAGGATCGGGCCGATGCGCCCCCTCCCGCCCGGGCCGACGGGCCCGCTCCCCACCGGCCCCTCCGCCGTCGCGACGCGCCGCGGCCCCCGCGTCCGATGACGACGGACGACCCCGTCCTGCGCGCCGTCGTCGAGCGCGAGCTCGCACTGCTGGAGCCCGCCGTCCGCGCGTCCCGGGAGCGCCTCGAGGACCTCATGCACCCCGACTTCGTCGAGATCGGCGCCGGGGGCGACCGCTGGGATCGTGAGACGATCGTCGCGCTGCTCAGCGGCCTGGGGCCGTCCGCGCACGCGCCCATCGACGTGGCCGACGTCCGCGCGTCACGGGTGACCGACGACGTCGTCCTCGTGGTCTACGAGACCGCGCACGCCGGCGAGCGTGCCGTCCGCAGCACGGTGTGGCGGCGTGAGGAGGACCGCTGGCGCGCGGTCTTCCACCAGGGGACTCCGCTGCCGGCCGTCGGGCCGCCGCGGTTCTAGGCGGCGGCCTGAAGGGCGGCGCGCTCCGAGGCGGAAGCCTCCGGGGCGGCGCGGGTGCCGGCGCCAGCCCGCAGGCTCGCGCTAGGCCGTGCCGAGCCGGCCGTTCGCCCGCAGGATCAGGAGCGAACCCAGCGTGGCCCAGCCCCGCCAGCCCGCCAGCCCCGCGGCCGAGATCGGCTCGAAGTTGATCTCCCACCCCCCGTCGGCGGCCTGCCGGTCCTCGAGGGCGTCGAGCGCGGCGTCGACCGCCGTGGCCGGGATCAGGGCGCGACCCGGGTCGTCCGGGAACGGCGCGACCTCGAGCGGGCCGATGTGGTGCCCGGGCGCACCCGGGGCGGTCAGGGCCGGGTCGAGCGCCACGTGCTCGCGCACCGCGACGGCCAGGCGCTCGCGGACCGCCGCCGGGTCGGGGGACGCCGGCACCGCGGGCTCCAGCAGCCAGAGCGCCGCCCGCACGCTGTAGAGGTCGAGGGCCTCGGGCGCCGCCGCGTCGGCATCCCCCACCCCGAGCGCGCGCCAGCACCACGCCGTGGCCTCGTCGCGCCACGGGTGCTCGATCCCGTGGCGGTGCAGCAGCCCGACGATCGCGGCCGTCGGGTTCAGCGACGCCGTCGTGCCGTCCGCGTGGTGCCAGTGCGGCGCGGCGGGGTGCGCGCGGGCGGAGGGATGCGTGAAGGGCACCCCGCCCCCGGGCGCCGAGACCGTCGCGAGCCAGTCGCAGAGCGCCTGCCCGACCTCGGCCGGCACGCCCCCGACCTCGTCGAGGACGCGGAGGGCGAGCTCCGCCGCCTGCGGCTGGCTGATCGGGGTGCGCAGATCCGGCTCGAGCAGGCCGGCGTAGCCCCCGTCGGCGTTGCGGTACGCCTCGAGCGCCCGGCGGACCGACGCGTCGTCGCCGTCCCCGAACGCGCGCTCGAAGCGGCGCACGTCGATGAGCCGCGCCTCGAGTCGGATGAAGGTCTCGGCCGCGGCGAGGTCGATGCGGGAGACGGCGGGGACGGGGGCGTTCATGCCGGCATCGTGACGGCTGGCGGGGCCGTCGTCTTGAACGTTTCGGCCGTCCGTGCCCTCACGCGCGCGCCGTCGGTGCGGGCCCGGGCGCCGGTGCGGGCCGGCGGGCGGCGACGAGCTCCCGCGGCGTGGTCGCCGCGAGTGCCCGGGCCTCGCGGGTGAGGTGGGCCTGGTCGGCGTAGCCCGCCGACGCGGCGAGGGCGGCCAGGTCGTCCGTCGTCGTGATCGCCAGGGTCAGGAAGCGCTGCAGCCGCAGGACGCGGTCGAGCGTCTTCGGGCCGTAGCCGACGTGCTCGAGGAACCGCCGGCGCAGCTGGCGGTCGCTGAGGCCGGCCCCCCGGGCGGCGCCCGCCACGGTGGCGCCCGGCCCGGAGAGCGCCGACACCGCCGCCGCGACCGCGGCATCGGGCGGCCCGGCCGCTGCCGCGCGGCGTGCGACGGCCGCGGTCAGCAGGGCCAGCCGCCCCCGGTCGTCGGGCGCGTGGGCGACGCGGTCGGCGAGCTCGGCGCCCACGCGCCCCCAGAGGGCGTCGGTCCCGACGCGCTCGTCGCGCAGCACCGCGGCCGACTCGCCGAGCACGGCGACGGCGCCGGGTCGCAGGCGCACGCCCACGGTCGTCGCGGAGGACGGCGCGGCCGCCACGGGCCCGGTGTCGGGCCCCGCGACCGTGAGGCGTCCGGCGTGCCAGACGAGGTCGACGCACCCGTCGGGCAGGACGAGGTGGGCGGGGGCGCCGCCCGCGGGCACCGCGTCCGGCGTCCGCCACCAGAGGCAGGCGACGCGGTCGGCCAGGGCCGGAGGCGGCGGAGCCTCGTCGTAGGCCACGCCGCCGGCCCCGTCCTCAGTCCGCGGCCGCGGCCTTCGTGCGGCGCGTGGCCGGGCGCTTCTTCGCGGCCGCGATCTGCGCCTTCGCGGCCTCGGCCTCCTGCTGCTTCTGGGTCTTGGACTTCATGTTGCGGGGGCGCTCGTCGGCCGGGTCGCGACGGGCGGTGCCGCCCGTGGCCACGGCCGTGGCGTCCGGCGTCACGAGCTCGCGCAGGAACCGCCCCGTGTGGGACTCGGGCGACGCGGCAACCTGCTCCGGCGTTCCCTCCGCGACGAGCAGGCCACCGCCGTTCCCCCCCTCGGGGCCCAGGTCGATGAGGTGGTCGGCCGTCTTGATGACGTCCATGTCGTGCTCGATGACCACGACGGAGTTGCCCGTGCCGACGAGCCGCTGCAGCACCTCGAGCAGCCGCTCGACGTCGGCGAAGTGCAGGCCCGTCGTCGGCTCGTCGAGGATGTAGAGCGTGCGGCCGGTGGCCTGGCGCGCGAGCTCGTGGGCGAGCTTGACGCGCTGCGCCTCGCCGCCCGACAGCGTGGTGGCGGGCTGGCCCAGGCGCACGTAGCCCAGGCCCACGTCGCGGATCGTCTCGAGCCGGCGGCGGATCTTCGGGACGTTCTCGAAGTAGTCGATCGCCTCGTCTACCGGCATGTTCAGGACGTCGGCGATCGACTTGCCCTTGAAGTGGACCTCGAGCGTCTCGCGGTTGTAGCGCTTGCCGTCGCACTGCTCGCACGGGACGTAGACGTCCGGCAGGAAGTGCATCTCGATCTTGATCTGGCCGTCGCCCTTGCAGACCTCGCAGCGCCCGCCCTTCACGTTGAACGAGAACCGGCCCGGCTTGTAGCCGCGGGCCCGCGCCTCGGGCGTCTGCGAGAACAGCGTCCGGATGTGGTCGAAGATCCCGGTGTAGGTCGCCGGGTTGGACCGTGGGGTGCGGCCGATGGGCGACTGGTTGACCTGGATGACCTTGTCGAGCTGCTCCATCCCCTCGATGGAGTCGTGCGCGCCGGGCCGCACGCGGGCGCGGTTGAGCTGCGCCGCGGCGGCCTTGTGGAGGATGCCGTTGATCAGGGTGGACTTGCCCGAGCCCGAGACGCCCGTGACCGTGCAGAGCACGCCGAGCGGGATCGTCACGTCGATGCCGCGCAGGTTGTGGTCCCGCGCGCCGCGGATCACGATCTCGCCCGTGCGCTCGCGGCGGGCGTCGGGCACCTGGATCGCGCGCTTGCCCGAGAGGAACTGGCCCGTGAGCGACTTCGGGTTGGCCTCGACCTGCTTCGGGGTGCCGTTCGCGACGACCTCACCCCCGTACTCGCCGGCGCCCGGGCCCATGTCGACGAGCCGGTCCGCGCGGCGCATGGTTTGCTCGTCGTGCTCGACCACGAGCACGCTGTTGCCCAGGTCACGCAGGCGCTCGAGGGTCTTGATCAGCCGCTCGTTGTCGCGCTGGTGCAGGCCGATCGACGGCTCGTCGAGCACGTAGAGCACGCCCACGAGCGCCGAGCCGATCTGCGTGGCCAGGCGGATGCGCTGCGCCTCGCCGCCGGAGAGCGTCGCGGCGCCCCGGTCCATCGTGAGGTAGCCGATGCCGACGTCCACGAGGAACGAGAGCCGCTCCTTGATCTCGCGCACGATCAGGTTCGCGATCTTGCGCTCCGTCTTCGAGAGCTCGACCTCGTCGATCCACGTCAGCGCGTCGTGCACGGAGAGCGCGGAGAACTGGTGGATGCCGATGCCGCCGATGAGCACGTGTCGCGGGCCGGGCTTCAGGCGCGAGCCCTCGCACTCCGGGCACGGCACCATCGACATGTACTCCTCGATCTTCTCCTTGACCTGCTCGGAGTCCGTCTCGCGGTAGCGCCGCTCGAGGTTGGCGATCACGCCCTCGGCGCGCATGTTGTACGTGCGTCGGCGACCCGAGCGGTTCTTGAACCGGACGGGGACGCGCTCGCCCTCGGGGTCGCCGAAGAGGATGCCCTCCTGCTCCTCGAGCGAGAGCGCGTTCCACGCGACGTCCATCCGCACGTCGAAGTGCTCCGAGAGCCCCTCGAGCAGCGTGCGGTAGAACGGGTTCGGGGACGACGACCACGGCTTGATCGCGCCCCCCTCGAGCGACTTGCCCCCGTCGGGGACGACGAGGTCGGGGTCGACGATGAGCTGCGCGCCCAGGCCCGTGCAGCGCGGGCAAGCGCCGTGCGGGGCGTTGAAGGAGAACGTGCGCGGCTCGATCTCCGACATGGAGAACCCGCACTCGAGGCACGCGAAGTTCTCCGAGAACGTCTGGCGCTCGTCGAAGCCCTCCGGGATCTGGTCGTCCTCGCGCAGCACGAGGGCGATCTCGACGAGGCCCTCGGCCTCCTTCGTCGCCGCTTCGATGCCCTCGGCCAGGCGCTTGCGCACGTCGTGGCGCATCACGAGGCGGTCGACCACGACGGAGATGTCGTGCTTGTACTTCTTGTCGAGGACGATCTCCTCGTCGAGCATCCGCAGGTCGCCGTTGACCTCGACGCGGAGGAAGCCCTCGTCCTTCAGGTGCGCGAAGAGGTCGCGGAACTCGCCCTTGCGGCCGCGCACGAGCGGGGCGAGGACCATGAAGCGCGTGCCGTCCGGCAGCGTCATGACGCGGTCGATGATCTGCTCGACGGACTGGCCCGCGATCGGTCCGTGCCCGTTCGGGCAGTGCGGGTGGCCGATGCGCGCCCACAGCAGGCGCAGGTAGTCGTGGACCTCGGTCACCGTGCCGACGGTCGACCGCGGGTTGCGCGAGGTGGTCTTCTGGTCGATGGAGATCGCGGGCGAGAGGCCCTCGATCGAGTCGACGTCCGGCTTGTCCATCTGCCCGAGGAACTGGCGCGCGTAGGCCGAGAGCGACTCGACGTAGCGCCGCTGGCCCTCGGCGTAGATCGTGTCGAACGCGAGGGACGACTTGCCCGACCCGGAGAGGCCCGTGAGGACCACGAGGGAGTCGCGCGGGAGCTCGAGCGAGACGTCCTTCAGGTTGTGCTCACGAGCTCCGTTGACGACGATCCGACCGCTTCCTGCCATTGGACCGAGTGTACGCAGGCGAACGGACGTTCGCCCGCGTGCGCGGGTGCGGGGGCCGGGATGCAGGGGAAACGCGACGGCGGGCCGGGCGCGACCGGCGCGGGCTCGACCCGACGGACGTCGAGGCCCGGCGCGCACGTCCCCGTAGGCTCGCGGGGTGGACTTCGGAACGCTCAGCCCGGAGCTGCGGGCGCAGCTCGAGCGCGTGCCGCCGTCGGACGACCGCGGCGTGGCCTACCGGCCCTGCCGCGTGCGTCTGCGCTCGGGCGCGTGGCGCGACTACGTGTACGTCCTCGACGCCGACGAGTACCACCGTGCCTGGGGCGTGTGGCCCGCGGACGACCGCGCGAAGCGCGAGATCCTCGTCGACGACGTCGTGGAAATCGAGGAGAGCCCCCATCGCCTCCCGGCCGCCCTGGCGAGCCGGATCTACGCGGGCGGCGAGTCCGGGATGGGGTACACGATGTTCACCGTGGTGCTGCGGGACGGCCGCCGCCTGCCCCGGGTCGTCGGCAACGCGGTCGACTTCCCCGTGCTGCCCGTCGGCGTGACGACGGACGACGTCGCCGACGTCGTCCGCGAGGGGCGAGAGGTCTTCCGCCACCGGTCCCCGCGCCCCGACGAGGGCGCCGCCCACTACGCGTGGTGCCTCTACCGCGCGACGTAGGACCACGCCGCTACCCGTGCGGGTGCGCCGAGCCTCGCCGCCGTCCAACACGGTCCGGCCCGAGACGCTCGGGGCGGGACCCGCTCCCCATGCGGGTGCGCCGAGCCTCGCCGCCGTCCAACACGGTCCGGCCCGAGACGCTCGGGGCGGGCCCCGCTCCCCATGCGGGTGCGCCGAGCCTCGCCGCCGTCCAACACGGTCCGGCCCGAGACGCTCGGGGCGGGGCCCGGTCCCCTTACCCCGCCGCGCGGCAGACCAGGTCCACCAGCGCGTCGCACACCGCCGGCGTCCCCGCCACGCACCACACGGGCCCGTCGGGGCGCGGGCGGAACTCGGCCGTGCGGCCGCCGGCCTCGCGCACGAGCAGCGCGCCGGGGACCCAGTCCCACGGGGCGA
>NZ_ATUD01000003.1 GCF_000420025.1 Patulibacter americanus DSM 16676 | reverse complement strand
TCGGCCGCCGCCTGGGCGGCGGCGACGTCAGGGGTGGCGAGGAGTTGGACGACGGCGGCGCGCACGGTGCTCCGGGTGTTGACTGACTGGTCAGTCAGTGACTATACCCCCGTCCTCCTACGGGACGGTAAACCACGCCGGGCCCCGTCCCGAGCTTCGCGGGCCGGAGCGCGCACGACGCCGGCGCGGCTCGGGCCACCCGCGAACCACGCCGGGCCCCGTCCCGAGCTTCGCGGGCCGGAGCGCGCACGACGCTGGCGCGGCTCGGGCCACCCGGGAACCACGCCGGGCCCCGTCCCGAGCTTCGCGGGCCGGAGCGCGCACGACGCCGGCGCGGCTCGGGCCACCCGGGAACCACGCCGGGCCCCGTCCCGAGCGTCGCGGGCCGGAGCGCCCGGGGCTACGCGGCCGGGCGGCGGGCGCGCTCCCGCTCGAGCTCGCGGCGCAGGACGTGTCCGTGGACCGCGCCGACGAGCTCGCGCAGCGGGTCCGTGGCGGAGAGCATCAGCTCGACCGCGCGCTCCGGGGCGACGTCGCGGTCGACCATGCGGTGCAGGAACGTCTGGGCCTCCTCGCGTACGAGCGGCTCGAGGGCCTCGACGTAGCGCAGGGCGTCGTAGACCGTGAAGCCCAGCTCCTCGCCGAAGCCCGTGTCGCGGAAGCGCATGAACGCCTGCACGATCCGCACCTCGTCGGGGTCGTAGCCGCGGCTGCCGTCGCCCATCACGCGCAGCTCCGCGAACTTGTCCAGCGCCGACGCCGGGACGCCGGTGCGGGCCACGAGGTCCTCGCGGGTGACGAGCTCGGCGTCGTCCGTGCGGGAGAGGGCGCGCTCGATGATCTCGTCGCGGCGGCCGACGAGCTCGCGGGCCCGGTCCAGCCCGCCCGCGAGCACCTCGCGGATCGCGCGCAGCGGCATGAACCGCTCCTCCTGCAGGCGGCGGACGAGCCGGATCCGCTCGACGAACTCCGGCGGGTAGTAGGCCATGTTCCGCGAGGTCCTGACGATCGCGATGCCGTCCGCGCGGTCCTGGTCCGTCTCGAGGAGGCCCTCTCGGAGGTAGTGCTTGACGGTGGCGGGGCTGACGCCCGCCTGCTCCGCGAGGTCGCCCATCCGCAGGAGCCCGCTCGTATCCGGGGCCTCGGTGTTCATCCCTCCAGCCTAAGAGCCGCGCCCGAGGCGAGCATCGCGGCGATGCGGCCGTCGTCCAGCCCGGCCTCGCGCAGGACCTCCTCCGTGTGCTCGCCGAGGCCCGGCGCCGGCCGGCGGTGGACGTCGCCAGGGGTCGCCGAGAGCTTGATCGGCACACCGAGCGCGCGGACGGGCTCCGTCGCTCCCGGCTGCTGCAGCTCGACGACCATCTCGCGCTCGCGGACCAGGTCGCTCGCGAGCGCCTCCTCCAGCTCCCAGACCGGCTCGAGGCACGCGTCGCGCTCGGCGCCGAAGGCCTCCCACTCCTTCCGGGTGCGCCCCCGGGCGATCGCTTCGACCTCGCGGTGCGCGTCCGAGCCGGGCGGGTCGAACTGGCGGGGGATGAGGTCCTCGCGTCCTACGCCCTCGCAGAACGCGCGCCAGAACTTCGGCTCCAGGGCGCCGATCGTGATGTAGCCGTCGGCGCAGGCGTAGGGGCGATAACACAGGTGCGCGCCGGTCAGGAGCGTCTCGCCGCGCCGCTGAGGCTGCCCGCGCAGGGCGGCCGCGGCGTCCATCGCGGTCCACGAGAGCGCGCCGTCGGTCATGGAGACGTCGACGAACTGCCCCTCCCCCGTGCGCTCCGCGTGGCGCAGGGCGGCCAGGATGCCGATCACGGCCATCTGTGCGCCCCCGCCGATGTCGGCGACCTGCACGCCGCCGTTGACCGGCTCGCCGCCGCGCACGCCGTTCAGCGCCAGGACGCCGTTCAGCCCCAGGTAGTTCATGTCGTGCCCGGGCCGGTCCCTCAGCGGCCCCGTCTGCCCGAAGCCGCTGATCGCGCAGTGCACGAGCCGCGGGTTGCGCTCGTGGAGCACGGAGAAGCCGACGCCGAGGCGGTCGAGGACTCCCGGCCGGAACGACTCGAGCAGCACGTCGGCCCCGTCGGCGAGGGCGAGGAGCGCCTCGCGACCGTCGGCCTGCTTGAGGTCGAGACGGACCGAGCGCTTGTTGCGGTTGAGCGCCACGAAGACGGCCGACTTCGCGGACTCCTCGGCGCCGTCGACGTACGGCGGCTGCATGCGGACGTAGTCGCCCGCGCCGGTGTCCTCGACCTTCACGACGTCGGCTCCCAGGTCGGCGAGCAGCAGGCTCGCGAAGGGTCCGGGAAGGAGGCGGGAGAGGTCGAGGACGCGGACGCCGTCGAGCGGGAGCGAGGCCATGAGACGGCCGAGGGTACTACCTCCTACTTGCGAGAGGTTCCACGTCTTACTTCGCTCGAATCCCGCGTCATCGGGAGGCGCCGGTCGCGCCGGTCCCCGGCGCAGCCGTCGCGCTCGGACGACCCCGGCCGCCCGGGGGCCGACCGTCCCGCCGGTGGTTTCCAGAACACCGGAGAAGGTGACTACCCCACCGTGCACCTGAGGTGCATGGAGAAGGCGTTATGGCGCTGGTTTCGGGAAGTTACGCGGTGGTTGGCCCGTCGGGGGTGGTGGGTGGTGTTCTGTCCACCTGTCGGGCCGTCCCACCGCCCTGAAGGGCCCGGTACGCCGGGCGGACGACCGCCCTGGGGCCTGGCCGCCCACGCTGACGGCCCGGGACGCGAGCGCCGACCCGGACGACCCGGCGCTCCAGAACGCCGACCCGGTCGGGGCGCTGCGGGACCGCAGGGCAGCGACCGCAGGGGCCCGGAACCGCGTGCCGATGCCCCCGACCGGAGCGCCGCGAACGGGGCCGATCGGGACGGGAGTTCGCGGCCCCGGACGCCGACGTCCACCCGACCGGCGCCGCCCGGCGCGCGGGCTCCAGTGCTGCGGGGCGGGCCCGTCCGAGCCCGTCCCCGGAGGCTCGACCGGCCGGCGCACCGGTCCGAGACCAAGCCCCGCTCGGCGGTCCTTCGAGGGTCGCGTGCGGGTCGCAGCGCGCCCGGCGGAGGCGAGCCCGCGGCGACCGTCGGGACGAGCCCATGGACGCCGCCGCCCGGGCCACGCCGCGGGGCGGGCGGGGACCGTCCGCCGACCCACGGGACGCCGTGCGGGCGTCGCGCGAGGGTCGGCGGGCGTACGGATGCTCGGTGCCGGGCGAGGCGGGGCGCACGGATCGGCGCTCGGTGTGCCGCTAGGTGTGCCGCTCGGTGTGGAGTGCGGACCTGCGTCGGCGGTGGTGGTCGAGCGGATGATGGTCGACATGGTCGCACGGTCGCGACCGTGTGTGGGGCGGCGTGCGGAGTGGTGTGCGGAACAGTGGGGGACCGAGCGGTGCACCGGAGGCGGCAACGGGCGGAGGGCCGGGCGCCCCGTCGAGCGGCCGGCGGCGCGACCGACCGTGTGCGCGCGGGCGGGGCCGGTCGAGTCCGCGGTCGACGGTGCGCCCCGCCGGGGGCGCCACTGGCCGACCGTGCGGCGGGCCGGAGGCGACCGGGACCGCGACCCGGCGCGCGTCCCCGCGTGGGCCGGTGCGCGGGACGACGGTCGACCGTGCGGCCTTCCGCACGGTCCACTGGAGGCGCGGGCGAGCCCCTGGGCGGAGGACCGCGCGGTCGGCGCATCGGTCGCGGGCGTGGCCGGGCGAGGTCCCGTGCGGACGCCCGGCCGCAGGCGTGGTCGGGGGGCCCACCGGCCGGCCGGCCGAGCGTTCCCCGGGTCGAGCGCTCGTCCGGGGGTCCGGGCGGTCGGCCGAGCGGCCCTGTGGACGGCCGACAGCGCGCGCGACCGGGCGGAGGCACGTGCGGGCGGCCGGCCGCGGGTCCGGGCGGCCGGTCGCTCCGGCGGCCGTGCGGGCGGGCGAGCGCTTGGCCGACCGGGGGGTCCCCCGCGCGGGGCGGCGCGGGGTCGGTGGCGCGGTGCGGCGATCGGCCGGCGGCGGGGACGGGCGCGAGAGAGGGCGGCCGGCCGGCCGCCCGGTCGGGAGTGCGCGCGGTCGCCCGGACGGGGCGCCGCGGGGACGGGCGGGTGGTCGGGCGGACGACTTTGCGGACGGCGGGAAGGAGTCGTGCCCGCGACGGTGAACCAGGGGGCGAGAGCGGGAGGGATCACAGGTCCCCTCCCCCGCAGGACCGCTTCACCGCGCACCCGAACCGCAGCCCCGAGGAACCCGCCCATGACCCGCGTGATCGCCGTCGCCAATCAGAAGGGCGGCGCAGGCAAGAGCACCGTGACCGTGAACCTCGCCGTCGCCCTCGGTCAGGCCGGACGCCGCGTCCTCGTCGTGGACACGGACCCGCAGTTCGACACCACCGCGATGCTCGGGCTCAGCCCCGAGGACGCGCCGCACACCATCGCCGACGTGTTCCTCGGCGAGGCCGAGGCCGCCGACGCGCGCGTCGTCGACGCCGCCCCCCGGGTGGACCTGCTCGCAGGCGACGGCCGCATGGCCGACGTCGAGCTGACCCTCGTCTCGCAGGTGCGCCGCGAGGAGTTCCTCGCCGAGGCACTCAGCGAGACGATGCAGGAGTACGACTTCGTGATCCTCGACTGCCCGCCGAACCTGGGTCTCCTGACGGTGAACGCGTTCGTCGCCGCCGACGAGGTGCTCGTGCCGGTGTCGATGATCGACCGCAACGCCTACAAGGGCGCGGCCACGCTGCTCTCGACGCTCGAGACGCTGCGCCGGCGCCGGGTCGACGTCCGCACGCTCGGGATCTTGCGCAACAACGTCGACGCGCGCCGGAACACGTTCCAGACGCTGAACGACGCGCTGCCCGCGCTCGACGCGCCGCTGCTGAGCGCGCAGATCCCGATGCGCTCCGGGTTCCACGACGCGACGACGGAGGGCATCCCCCTCGTGCTGCGCAACCCCGACGGCCGCGCCGCCCAGGCGTTCCGCGAGCTCGCCGCCGAGATCGATCCCACGGTCGTGGCCGTGCCCGATCCCGCCGGCCCGATCACCGCCGCGCGCGGCACCGCCGTGCCCGACCCGTCCGACCCGACCCTGGTGGAGGTGGCCTGATGGCCCGCCTGAAGCTGTCCCCCAGCGGGCTCCGCAGCCCCCTGGACCTCTCCGTCGTCCCGGCCCCGGCCGACGTCGCGCCCGCCGACGAGGCCGCGCCCCGCGCCGCCCGCCTGACGTCCGCCCCGACGGTCGCCCCGGAGCCGGCCTCCGCCGTCGCGCCCGCGCCGGCCGCGACCGCGCCCCTCGACGCCCCGGCCCCGGTCTCGGAGGCCGCAACCGACCCGGCCCCGGCCCCCGCGGCCGCCGAGCCGACCCCCGCCGCGACCGACGCCGCCCCCGAGGCGACCGCGGCGACGGAGCCCGCCCCGGCACCGGGGACCACGGACGTCGCCACCGCCGGACACTCCGACGCCTCGGACGTCCCCGCCTGGGCGCAGGGCCTGGCCCACGCCGCGCTCGCCCCCGACCGTCTGCTCGGTCGCCCGAAGCAGACCGCGCTGATCCTGGACCGCGAGCTCTCGAGCCGCGCGGACGCGCTCGTCGCCGCCACCGGGCCGCGGGTGACGTTCGCCGCGCTGGTCACGGCGATCCTGCACTTCCACCTGCCCGCGGACGGCGAGGCCGCCGCGCGCGCCATCGGCGGCTACCGCCGCCGGAAGCTCGAGACGCTGGACCGCCCGTGGGAGGAGCGCAACGCGCGCCTGCCCGAGCCGCTCCGCGCCGAGCTCGACGACGTCGTCGCCGGCGCCACGGGCCGCGTCGCGTCCGTGCGCCGCTCCACGCTCGTCAACGCCCTGCTCGACGCGCACCTGCCCGCGGACGCCGACGGCGCCGCCCGGCTGGTCGTGCGCATGGAGATGGTGCGCGGCGGGGCCTTCCTCGACCTCGTGGCCTAGGCCCCCATGGGCGAGATCCGCACCGTCGACCTGCCGACCACGGACGGGCCGATGCCGCTCTACGAGGTCCGGCCCGACGACACCCCGCGCGCGGCGGTCGTCGTGCTGCAGGAGGCGTTCGGCGTCAACGACCACATCGAGGACGTCGCGCGCCGGTTCGCCGACGCCGGCTACCTCGCCGTCGCCCCGGCGCTGTTCCACCGCTCGGAGTCCCCGCGCCTCGGCTACGAGGACATCGCGCAGGCGCGCCCGCACATGGCCGCGATGACGAGCCGCGGGCTCGAGGACGACCTCGAGCAGACGATGGAGCACCTGCGCCGCGTGCAGGTCAAGGACCACCACATCGCCACGGTCGGCTTCTGCATGGGCGGCACCGTCTCGCTGCTCGCCGGCACCCGCTACGCGCTCGGGGCGTCCGTCTCGTTCTACGGCGGCGGCATCACGGAGGGACGCTTCGGCGAACCGGCGCTCCGCGAGCTCGCGCCCACCCTGCAGACCCCGTGGCTCGGGCTCTACGGCGACCAGGACACGGGCATCCCCGTGGAGCAGGTCGAGGAGCTGCGCGAGGCGGCCGCCCGCGCGCCGGTCCCGACCGAGGTCGTGCGCTACGCCGAGGCCGGCCACGGGTTCCACTGCGACGCTCGGTCGAGCTACCACGCCCCGTCGGCGCAGGACGCCTGGACGCGCACGCTGGCGTTCCTCCAGGCGCACCTCGAGGTCTGAGTCCGGAGGCACCGCGGGCGGCCGCCCGCGAGCTACCCTGCCGCCATGCGCCCCCGCCACACCGCCGCCGGAGCCCTCGCCATCGCCACCCTCGCCCTCGGGGCCGGGGTGCCGACGGCCGGCGCCGCCACGAAGGACTGCGGCACGATCCAGGCCCGCGGCGAGCGGCTCTCCGTGCACGTGACGTACGGCTCCTTCGGCTGCGCGAACGCCCGCGGGCTCTTCCGCGCGTACTTCGCGAAGGTCGACCCGCGCTCCACGCCGCGCGGCACGCGCTACCTGCGCCGGGCCGGCAAGCGGTTCGGCTGCTACGCCGCCGTCACGGGCAGCTTCGACTTCATCTGCGCCGGGACGAAGCGCTACCGCCCCACGATCGCCGTCGACCGCCTCTAGGCGCCGGCGTGGGCCGCGGGCGCCAGCGGGGTGGCGGCACGCGCCCCGCCCGCCGCGGACCGGCCGGTCTTCGGCTGTTCGTCGCGCTGGACCCGCCCGCCCACGTCCGCCACGAGCTCGCGGGCTGGGTCCGCGAGCAGCGTGGCGCGTTGCCCGGCGTCCGGCCGGTCCCGGAGGAGCATCTGCACGTGACGCTGGCGTTCCTCGGGGAGCGCCCGCCGAGCGAGGTCGATCCGATCGCGGCCGCCGTCGTCGCCGCGGCCACGACGGGCGCCGCGGCGGACCTCGGCGTCGGCGCCCCGCTGTGGCTGCCGCCCCGCCGACCTCGGGTGCTGACCGTCGAGGTGCACGACGACCGGGGCGACCTGCGGGCCTTGCAGGCCGACGTGGCCTCGGCGCTGGACGCGGCGGTCGGGTGGCGCGAGGACCGCGCGTTCCGCCCGCACCTCACGCTGGGCCGGCTGCGCCCGGAGGCCGGACGGCAGCGCTCGGCGCCCGCCGCCACCCCGGCGCTGCGGTTCGACGGCGAGGCGGTCACGCTCTACCGCTCGCTGCTCGAGCCCACCGGGGCCCGCTACGTGGCGGTCGAGCGCGTGCTCCTCGGCTAGGCCCGCCGCGTGGCCGGGCCGCGCGCGCCACGGCCACGGGCGTCGAGGACAGCCGGGCGGACGGACTACTGCTTCTTCGCGATGGCGTCGGCCAGCTCGTCCTTCGTCATGTCGGACCGGCCGTGGACGTCGAGCTCCTTGGCCCGCTCGTACAGCTCCTCCTTGGTGTTCCCGATCGCGTCGACGCCGCCGTGCGTGCCCTCGCCGCCCTCCTTGTTCCGGGCGTCGGGGTCCTTCGCGCGCTCGTCGGACGGACCCGGCTCGTCCTTGGCGACCCACTCGCCGCCGACCTTCTCGTGCGTGTGCTTCAGGGCGGAGTACGCGACGCGGTTGGCGCGCTCGGCGTCGCCGTACTCGTCCTCGGCGCTGTCGTGCGCCTTCGCGAAGGTGCGCTGCGCCTTCGCGGAGGAGTTCTGCACCGGCCGCGGCAGCTCGCTCTCCTTCGGCTGGCCGTTCTTGCCCATCTTCGGCATCGGGACTCCCTTCATCGTGGACCTCGCCGGTCCCGTACCCGGGTCGTCCGGAACGGGAACGACTCGCCGGACGGCGCGCGGGCGGGCGGGCGGGCGGTCCTCGCCGCGCCGCTCACCCCGAGCCGGGCGCCGGCCCTCCGCCGCGCCGCCCTACCCCCAGCGCAGCGCCGGCGTGCGCAGCGGCGCGTCCCAGAGCGCCAGGGTCTCGTCGTCCAGCGTGACGAGCGTCGCGATCGCGCCGGGCTGCGTCAGCGACGTGACGAGGTCGCCGACCAGGACGCGCGCCGGCGTCAGGCCGTGCTCGCGCTCCAGGGCCGCGACGAGGCCGCGGAAGAGCACGTGAAGCTCGAGCGGCGGCGTCCCGCCAAGGCCGCTGAGCTGCAGGAGCAGCGGGGCGGACGGGTCCGGGGCCAGCTCGGCCACCAGCGGCTCGAGCAGGCGCACGGCCAGCTCGTCGGCGGGGACCACGGGCTCGCGCGGGCGTCCCGGCTCGCCGTGGATGCCGACACCGAGCTCCATCTGATCCCCGTGCAGCGCGACCCCGAAGGATCGTCCGGCCGCGGCGACGCGCTCGCCGATCTGCCGCACCGCCTCCAGCGCGTCGCCCCGCGCGGCCGCGGCGCCCGCGATCCGCTCGACCGCGACGGTCGCCCCCGTGCCGCGCCGGCCCGTGGCGGCGTCGGCGTCGATCGCCACGTCGTCGGCCACCACGACGGTCTGCGTCTCGACCCCGTCGGCCTGCAGCAGCTCCGCGGCGAGGCGGAAGTTCATGAGGTCGCCCGTGTAGCGCTTGACGACGAACAGCACCCCGGCGTCGCTCCCAACGGCGCGGGCCGCCGCGGCGATCTGCGCGGACGAGGGAGACGTGAAGATCGCGCCGGGGCAGGCGGCGTCGAGCATGCCCTCCCCCACGAAGCTCGCGTGCAGCGGCTCGTGGCCCGCGCCGCCGCCCGAGACGAGCGCCACGCGGCCCGTGGCGAGACCGCCGGCGCGCAGGGCGACCGGGTGGTCCTCGAGCCGGCGAAGCAGGTCGGGGTGGGCGGCGACCAGGCCGTCGAGCGCCTCGTCGACGAGGTGGTCGGGGTCGTTGACGAACCCGTGCTGCGGGGTCTCCTCGTCGTCCTCCGCCGCGGCCTCCGGGGCGCGCTCGCGCAGGTCCTCCCACGTGGGCAGCTCGCCCGCGGCGAGCCGACGCACGATCGCGGCGACGGCGGTGGCGCCGGCATCGGGGGCGCCCTTCGAGCGCTCCCCCGCGTACGACGAGCGGCCGACGCGGGCGGCCATCTCCCCCGTCGCCTCCGCGCCCTCCCGCGCCGCGTCGACGGCGCGGCCGGGTTCCCCCGCCTCGAGCGCCGCGGCGACCGGGTCGAGGGCGTCGATCAGCGTCTTGTCGCCGGGGCGCGCACCGCCGTACTCCGTGATCCCGTCGGCGCCCGCGCGCACGGCGGCGCCGATCACCGTCGCCTCGAGCGGGCCATCCGCCGGGGCGTCCTCCAGCGCGCGGGCGGCGCGCAGCAGGCCCACGCCGACGAAGGCGCCGGAGCTGCCGCCCATCGCCGCGGCCATACGCTCGGACGCCGCGCGCAGGACGGCCGCGACGTCGCCCGCCGGCGGGTCCGCGAGCAGCGCCCGGGCTCCGCGGGCCAGCGTGGACCCGAAGTCGCCGTCGCCCGTGACGGCGTCGAGGCGGTCGAGCTCGGCGCCGTCCTCGCGCGCGGTCGTGGCGATCGCGCGCAGCAGCAGGTCGGCCTGGGCGTCCGGGGTCATGGGTCCTCCGTGGGGGCGGGTGGTGACCCGCCGACTCTCGCAGACGCACCGACGCTGCCCCACACAGGCGCGCCGTCGACCCGCCGGTCGGCCCGGGCCCCGCGTCGGCGGCCATCGGGTCGGCCCCGAACCCCACGTCGGCGGGTCGGATCGCGCTCGCCCACGACCCGCCGAACGCCCGCGCACCCCGAACCGACGGGGTCGCTCCGGTGCGTGCGCAACCCTGTAGGGGTGAGCGTTCGTCCCCGGCTCTACCTCAACCACGACATCGACTTCGACTGGCTGCGCGCCGTCGAGTTCGGCCGCGTGACCGAGGACCAGCCCGAGGACCGGTGGCGGCCGCTGAGCGCGACGTTCGCCTACCTGCTCGACGAGCCGGAGGGCCGGGTCGTGGGGTTCGTGGTCGAGGAGTTCCCGACCTTCGACGAGGACGACGACGAGGTCGCGGCGATCTGGGATCCCGACGGTCCGCGATTCGACGCGCCCCTGCTGGGCCTGACCGACGCGACGGCCGGCGAGGTCGTCCTCGGCGCGCGCTCGCACTTCGCGGGCCGCGACTCCATCAACCGCTCCATCTTCGGCATGGCCACCGAGGTCGAGGGCGAGGACGCCGTCGAGCGCTGGCGCCACTGCCTCGAGGCCGGCGACGGGATGGCGCACTTCGCGCTGGGCTACACGCTGTTCGAGCTCGGCCACCACACCGAGGCCTACCGCCACCTGCGCCACTACACCGAGCTGGCGCCGATGGGCGCCTGGAACTGGTGCTGGTACGGCCGCGCGGCGGAGGCGATCGGCGAGGTCGAGGAGGCCCGCGCCGCCTACCGCCGTGCCGTCGAGCTCGAGGCGCTCGAGGACGGCGACGAGACCGACGCCGCCCAGCGGCTCACCGCGCTCGGCGGGGAGTGAGCCGGACCCGCGCCCGCGGCTTCTCGCCCGGCCGGTAGCAGCCGCCGCCGGGCTTGGACCCGAACGCGCAGAAGTTGACGACCCGCTCGCAGCCCCGGTACCGGTAGTCGTTCACGAGCCGCACGCGCAGGGTGTCGTACCCGGGGCCGCAGTCGATCGTGCCGCGCCCGTAGTACGCCCAGACGACGTCGTTCCCGGGGCCGCCGCGGAGGACGTTGTGGCCGTGGCTCGAGTAGAGCCAGTCGGCCCCCGCGCCGCCGTCGAGGACGTCACGCTGGCCCGAGCCGTTGTCCTTCGGGTCCCAGTCACCCCAGAGCACGTCGCGCCCCGAGCCGCCCGCGATCCGGTCCGAGCCGTGGTGGCCCAGCAGCTCGTCGTTCTCGGCGCCACCCGTCTTCGCGGCGTCGTGGGTGGCCTCGACCTTCCAGAGGATCCCCGTGATCGCCGGCCACCCGGCGTGGCTGACCTTCTCGCCCCCGCCCGGCGTCTGCCGACCGGCCCCGGCCGCGCAGAGCTCGCCGGGGCGGGCCGGGCCGCAGAGCGCCCGCGCCTCGTCCGACGGGAGGGGTGCGGCGACGGCCTCCGCAGCCCCCGAGACCAGGCCGGCCAGGAGCATGGCGGACCAGACCAGGAGCAGTGGTCGAAGCGCGTCGAGGATCGACCGGAACGAGGGCATGGACCGAGCGTAGGCGGGTCACCGGGCCCTCTCCCGGGTCTCGGCCGGATGTCCGCGCCGCCCGCGGACGCCCATCGTATGCAGCACCGCGAGCTCCGGCCGAGGGACCGGACGATACTTCGCGAGTAAGAGGTGGCACCTGCTACTTTGCGCCCATGGCCACCGACAGCGTCCTCAAGCCCGACCATGCGGCGTCAGGCCGCCACCCGATCTTCACGGACGAGCACGACGAGCTCCGCGCCTCGATCCGCGCGTACGTCGAGAAGGAGCTCGCCCCGCACGCGGACGAGTGGGAGGAGACGACGTTCCCCGACAGCGTCTTCCGCCGCATGGGCGAGCTGGGCTACCTCGGGCTGCACTACCCCGAGGAGTACGGCGGGCAGGGCGGCGACTACGCCACCCAGATCGTGCTCGCGGAGGAGATGTCCCGCTCGCACTCCGGCGGCCTCGTGATGGGCGTGGCCGTCCACACCGACATGGCCAACCCGCCGCTGAAGCTGCTCGGCACGCACGAGCAGAAGCTGCGGTACCTCGTGCCCGCGCTGAAGGGCGAGAAGATCGCCTGCCTCGGCATCACGGAGCCGGGGGCGGGCTCCGACGTCGCCGGCATCCAGACGACGGCCGTGAAGGACGGCGACGAGTGGGTCGTCAACGGCTCGAAGCTCTACATCACCAACGGCCACCGGGCCGACTACATCGTGCTCGTGGTGAAGACCGACCCCGACGCAGGCTACGGCGGGTTCAGCCTGCTGCTCGTCGACATGGACTCCCCCGGCGTCGTGCGCGAGAAGCGGCTCGAGAAGCTCGGGATGCACGCGTCGGACACGGCGCTCCTGGCGTTCCAGGACGTCCGGGTGCCCGCGGAGAACCTGCTGGGCGAGGAGGGCAAGGGCTTCTACCACATCATGTGGGAGCTCCAGGGCGAGCGGCTGATCGCCGCCGCGGGGGCCGTCGCGGCCGCCGACCGGCTGATGGAGCGCACCCTCGACTTCGCCCGCGACCGCCAGGCGTTCGGCCGCTCCATCGGGAAGTTCCAGGGCATCCGCTGGAAGTTCGCGGAGATGGCGACGAAGATCGAGGCGGGCCGCCAGATGACGTACAACACCGCCTGGCGCGTCATGCAGGGCGAGTACCCGGTGCGCGAGATCTCGATGGCCAAGCTCTACACGAGCCGGATGGCCTGCGAGGTCGCCGACGAATGCCTGCAGATCCACGGCGGCGCGGGCTACATGAAGGAGTACGGCATCGAGCGGGCGTGGCGCGACCTGCGTCTGAACCGCATCGGCGCCGGCACGGACGAGACGCTGCTCGAGGTCATCGGCCGCTCCTACGGCCTGTGAGTACCGCGGAGCAGGGCGGGATCGGCACGGCGACCGATGCCCGCGCCGCAGCGTCCGCCGGCGTCGACCATGGCGCCGCCGCCAGCCTGGAGAGCGACGGCTGGAGCCACCTCTTCACGCCCGAGCACGAGGAGCTGCGGGCCGCCGCGCGCCGCTGGGTGCAGCGGGAGGTCGTCCCCCACGTGGGGGCGTGGGAGGACGCGGAGTGGACCCCGGCGTCGATCTTCCGCCGCGCCGGCGAGCTCGGGTTCCTCGGTCTCGCCTACCCCGTCGAGCTCGGCGGCCAGGGCGGGACGCCCGTCCACGAGGCCGTCTTCCAGCAGGAGCTGGCGCGCTCGGGCTCGGCCGGGTTCGCGGCGGCGCTCGGCGCGCCGATGACGATCGCCACCCCGCCCGTCCTGAAGTTCGGCACGCCGGAGCAGCAGCGCCGGTGGATCCCGCCGGTGCTGGCGGGCGAGGAGGTCGCGGCCCTCGCGATCACCGAGCCGGGCACCGGGAGCGACGTCGCGGGTGTGCAGACCACGGCGCGGCGGGTCGCCGGCGGCTTCGTCGTCAGCGGGGAGAAGTGCTACATCACGGGCGGGGTGCGGGCCCACCGCTACGTCACGGCCGTGAAGACCTCGGAGGCCGGCGGGCACGGAGGGATCTCGTTCCTCGTGATCGAGCGCGGCCCGCAGCCGGAGGGCGCGGAGGACGACCCCGAGGCGCTCGGCGCCGACCGCGGCGACGGCATCACCGCGCGCCCGCTGCAGAAGCTCGGCTGGCACGCCTCGGACACCGCGCTCGTGAGCTTCGAGGACGTCTTCGTGCCGGAGGAGCACCTCCTCGGCGAGCTGCACGGCGCCTTCAAGCTCATCATGAGCAACTTCGCGTGGGAGCGGATCTCGATGGCCCTCGGCGCGGTCGCCGGGATGGAGGCCGTGCTCGAGCAGACGATGGCGTTCGTGGCGGAGCGCCGGGCGTTCGGCCGGCGGATCGCGGACTTCCAAGGGACCCGCTGGGCGCTGGCCGAGATGGGCACCGAGCTCGAGGCCTGCCGCGCCCTGACCTACGAGGCGCTGCGCAAGCACGCCCTGGGGGTCGTGACCCCGCAGGAGGTCGCGATGACGAAGCTCCTGACCCAGCGGGCTATGGTGGACATCGCCGACCGCTGCCTGCAGCTCCACGGCGGCGCGGGTTACATGAAGGAGTACGGGATCGAACGGGCCCTGCGCGACGCGCGACTCGGCCCGATCGGCGGCGGAACGGACGAGATCATGAAGGACGTCATCGGCCGGCTGCTGGGGGTCTAGGGCCGCGCGGCGGCCGCGCCGGCACCCCGTTCCCGTCGGCCCCGCCCCCGTCGTCGGGGTCGGTGGGGGTCGGCTCCACCGGCACGCGGTCGGGAGGTATGTTGGCGCTCCATAGCGTTCGCTCACGCGGCACTGCGGTCGACCGTCGGAGCCGCGGACGCCCGAGCGGTCGTGCAGCGACGCTCCCCCTGGACCGCTCGGAGACCCATGGAAATCCTGCACTCGGCCATCGCGATCGTGGCCGCGATCCTGCTCATCATCAGGCTCAAGGTCGACCCCGTCATCGCGCTGCTGCTCGCGTGCGTCTACCTCGGGTTGGCCACCGGCCTGGGGGCGGAGGGCACGGTGGAGCAGATCACCGGGGGCTTCGGCGAGATCATGGCCGAGGTCGGCCTGCTCATCGGCTTCGGCGTGCTGATCGGCGCGCTGCTGCACTCCATGGGCACCTTCAGCGACCTGGTGCGCATCCTCGCCACACGGGTGGGGCGCCGCCTGCCGTACGCGATGGCCGGCACGCTGGCCACCATCTTCCCGTCGATCTACGTCGACGTGCAGGTCGTCCTGGCCGCGCCGATGGCCCGGGAGTCGGCCCCGTCCGTCGACCGCCGTCACGGCCTGCCCTGGCTCGCGGGGGCCATGGGCGTCGGCATCTTCTCCGGCTACGTCTTCGTCGTGCCGGGCCTCGCGGCCGTCACCATCGCGGGGCTCATGGAGGTGCCGCTGGGCACCTACCTGCTGTACGGCCTCCCGATCGGCGTGGCGACCGCCCTGGTCACGACCGCGCTGTTCCGGCTGCTGCTGAGCCGCGGTTACTGGAACGAGGAGACGGACCTCGACACGGACGAGGTCGTCCTGGAACCCGGCACGAGCGGCGACACGGCGGACGCGCCGCACGCCGAGGCCGCCTCGCGGCTGCCGCTGATCGTGCGCCTGCTCCCCATCCTGGTGCCGCTCGTGCTCATCGCCACCGCGGCGATCCTCGACGTGGCGGGCGCGTCGAACTCGGTGATCGCCTTCCTCGGCGACGCGAACATCGCGCTCTTCATCGGGCTCCTGATCGCCTACGTCATGGTGCGGCCGTCGCTGGGTGTCAGCGGGATCGACCAGCACCTCACCGCCGGCTTCCACACCATGGGCAGCATCCTGCTCATCACGGGCGTCGGCGGGAGCCTCGGCGCCGTGATCGCCGAGAGCGGCATGACGGACACCCTCGAGGGGCTGTTCTCCGCCGACGCGAACGCGCCGGTGGTCCTCAGCATCCTGCTCGCGTGGGTCATCGCCGCGGTGCTGCACTTCGCGATCGGATCCGTGTCGGTCGGGGCGATCACCGCTGCGGGCATCCTCTCGCCGATCGTCCCCTCGCTCGGCGTCGACCCCGTCGTCATCGCCCTCGCGATCGCCTCGGGCGCGATGTTCGCGCTGCACGTCAACAGCAACTTCTTCTGGATGTTCAGCAAGCTGCTCGGCCTGTCGACCAAGGGCACGCTGAAGACCCTGACGGTGGCGACCTCCCTCGGGGCCGTGGTCTCCCTGCCGCTGGTGCTCGTGGCGAGCCTGATCGCGGCGGCGACCTAGCGGGGTCCCGCGGACGGGCGGCGGCGGGCACCCGCCGCCGCCAGGCCCGCGGAGGGCTACTTCCCGTCGACCCGCACCACGTCGTA
The DNA here is from genome assembly GCF_000420025.1 of Patulibacter americanus DSM 16676. Classification (GTDB taxonomy): domain Bacteria; phylum Actinomycetota; class Thermoleophilia; order Solirubrobacterales; family Solirubrobacteraceae; genus Patulibacter; species Patulibacter americanus. Next base: position 385,235 of record NZ_ATUD01000003.1, on the reverse strand, counting down.
GGCCGTATCCGCGGCCGGCGGCGTCGTGAAGCGCGCGTTGACCGTGAAGAGCCGGCCCTTCGCGACGGCGAGCGTCGTCGGGACGTCGAACTGCGGGTCGGTGATCGTCCGGCGGACGGTGGCGGAGGACTCGTCCTTCGCCAGCCGCAGCACCGCGATCCGGTTCAGGCGGTTCTGGACGGCGAACAGGGTCTTCCCGGCGCGCAGCAACCCGTCGCCGTTGGCCAACGGGCCGCCGGCGACCGGGATCAGGGTGCTCACCCCGGTCTCCGGGTCGACGCGGTGCAGCTCGCCCGTGCGGGAGTTGACGACGATGACGGAGCGGCCGTCGCGGGAGGCGACGATGCCGTTGGCCTCGATCGTCGCCGGGTCGGCGTCGTAGGCCAGGCTGCCCGTGATCGGCACCGTCCGCGCCTCGCCGAGCGCGCCCCGGCGCCCGATCGGCGCCACCACGAGCCGCTGCTGCGCGGAGTCGGTGAAGACGGCCTTGTCGCGCAGGAGCGCGACGTCGTTGACGAACGCCGGGTCGCTCGCGGGCTTCGCGCGGTACAGCAGCCGCCCGGTCCGCGCCTCGTACACCGAGACGGTGCCGGTGCGGCCGCCGGAGACGAACAGGCGGCCGCGGTGGTCCAGCCGCAGGCCGAGCGCGCTGGGGGCGTCGGCCTGGGCCGGCACGAGCTCGCGGGTCGGGCCGCCCTTGACGCTGCCGACCACGATCTGGCCGGTGGCGCGCGAGCCCGCGAAGAACGTCTTCCCGCGGGCCTCGATGCCCTCGGGCTGCAGGCCGGCGGGGAGGGCCACGGTGCTGGGCAGCGATCCCCCGCCGTGGCCGTGACCGTGGCCGGGCCCCTTGTGGGCCTCGGCGGCGGCGGGGACGAGGACGGCGGCCGCGGTGGCGGCGGCCAGGAGACGGCGGCGAGTGCGCATGGGCTCCCGGTTCCCCCGGGCGCACCGGCCCAACCGTGGCGCGTCGCCGCTCGCCCCGTCCGGCGGAGCAGCGGCCGGGGTCGCCCACCCCTCCCCGCCGGGGCGTCCGGCGCCCCTGACCGCGGGGGCGCGACGGCGTCCCCACCCCCTGCGAGCATCGCCCCATGGAGCTGCAGGAGATCGCCGACGGCCTCTGGCGCTGGACCGCCCAGCACCCGGAGTGGGACGCGGAGGAGGACGGCGACTGGGACCGCGAGGTCGGGTGCGTGCTCTACGCCGCCGCCGACGCGACCGTCCTCATCGACCCGCTCGTCGTGCCCCAGGACGACGACGCGGCCTGGGGCCCGCTCGACCGGGTGGTGCAGGAGCGCGGGCTCCCCGTCGTCGTCCTGACGACGATCGAGTGGCACTCGCGCTCCCGCGACGCCGCGGTGCGCCGCTACGGGGCCCGCGACGTGCGGGGCGACGACGGCCTTCCGGCGGGCGTCGTCGCCCAGCCGTTCCCCGCCGCGGCGGAGACGATGTACTGGCTCCCCGCCGTGGCGACGCTCGTCCCCGGTGACCGCCTGCTCAACCCGGAGGGCCGCGGGCTGCAGCCGAGTCCGCCCTCCTGGACCGGCCTGATGCCGCGGCCCCTCTCCGCGCCGGAGCTGGCCTCGGTCCTCCGTCCGCTGCTCGACCTGCCCGCCGAGCGCGTCCTCGTCTCGCACGGGCCCCCGGTGCTCACCGGCGGGCGGGAGGCCCTGGCGCGGGCGATCGCGGACCACGCGGGCTGACGCGCGGGCGGCTCGGACGGCCGTCGGGAGCGTCCTGCGCCCGTGAGAGCATCGCGCCATGGAGCTCCACCCCATCGCCGACGGCCTCTGGCGCTGGACCGCGCCGCACCCCGACTGGACCCCCGGCGAGGAGGGTTCCGTCGACGACTGGGAGCAGGACGTGGGCTCCGTGCTGCTCGACCTGCCGGACGCCACCGTCCTCTTCGACCCGCTCGTCCCCGACGACGGGTGGGCGACCCTCGACGCCCACGTGGAGGAGCGCGGCGTCCCCGTCGTCGTGCTCACCACGATCAAGTGGCACCGCCGCAGCCGCGACGAGGTGCTCGAGCGCTACGACGGCCACGACACGCGGCCGCCGCACACGATGCCGGAGGGGGTGGAGACCCATCGGATCCTCGGCGCGGGAGAGGCGATGTTCTGGCTGCCGGGGCACGCGACCCTGATCCCGGGCGACCGCCTCATCGGTGCGGACGACGGCGGCGTGCGCCTGTGCCCCGACTCCTGGATGGACGACCTGGGGACGCCGCTGCACCAGCCCGAGCTCGCCGCGCTGCTCCGCCCGCTCCTCGACCTGCCCGTCCGGCGGATCCTCGTGTCGCACGGGCAGCCGGTGCTCGACGACGGGCACGCGGCGCTGGCGCAAGCGATCGAAGCCGGCGCCTCCCACCGCGCGGGCTAGAGTCGCGACCGAGGCGCCGACCGGCGGCGCCCGGAGCGAGGAGCGCGGCATGGGTGTCCTGGACGGCAAGACGGCGATCGTGACGGGCTCGGCCCGCGGCATCGGGCGGGCGACCGCCCAGCTCCTGGTCGAGCAGGGGGCCCGCGTGGTGGTCAACGACCTCGACGGCGACCTCGCCCGGCAGACCGCCGACGAGCTCGGTGGCGAGACGACCGTCTTCGCCGGCGACCTCACGAAGGAGGGCACCCCCGACGCGCTCGTGCAGCACGCGATCGACACCTGGGGCCGGCTCGACATCCTCGTCAACAACGCCGGCTACACGCTCGACGCGCCCGTCCACAAGATGAGCGACGACTGGTTCGCCCGGATGCTCGACATCCACGTGACGGTCCCGTTCCGCACGATCCGCGCCGCCGCCCCGCACCTGCGCGAGCCGGCGAAGCAGGAGCGCGCCCAGGGCGTCGAGGTCTTCCGCAAGATCGTGAACGTCACGTCGATCTCCGGCACGCTGGGCAACGCGGGTCAGGCGAACTACGCCGCGGGCAAGGCCGGCGTCGTCGGCCTGACGCGCACGCTCGCGAAGGAGTGGGGCCAGTTCAAGGTCAACGTGAACGCCGTCGCGTTCGGGTGGATCGAGACGCGGCTGACGGCCTCGAAGGACGAGCAGAACGTGACGGAGATCGACGGGCAGACCGTGCAGCTCGGGATCCCGGACGAGATGCGCGAGCTCGCGCCGATGCTCGTCCCGCTCGGGCGCCCCGGCACGCCGGAGGAGGCCGCGGGCGGCGTCTTCTTCCTCTGCTCCCCGTGGTCGAACTACGTGCACGGCCAGACGCTGCACGTCACGGGCGGGCAGATGGGCGGCATGACCGGCTGAAGGACCGGCGACCCGGGCGGAGCGGAGCGTCCGTCGGGACGGACGCGGGCGCACGCTGCCGGCGCCGCGGGACCCGCGGCGCCGGACGGTGCGTTCGGAGAAGCGCTAGAGCGTCGGGGAGGGGGCGGCGCGGAGCGGGAGCGGCGCGTCGCCCCGGCCCCGGACCGCGCGCACGAGCGCGTCGCCCGTGGAGGCGCGCAGACGGAACGGCACGATGCCGGCCGCACCGCAGCGCGCCGCGCCGGCGACCGCGGCGCACCCGACCTGCACGAGCACCCGGCCGTCCGGCCCGATCCGCCCCCGCAGGGTGCTGGTCGTCGCGGTGCCGACGCGGACGCCCCGCAGCGCGCCCCGGGTGTCCCCCACCCCGAGCGCGAGCGCCCGGCCGCCCGGCTCGCCGCCGTGCGTCAGGGTGATCGCGTACCGCTCGCCGGCCTTGCCGCCCACCGCGAAGAACCGGTGGGAGCGCGCGGAGCGCTCGCCGAGCAGCAGCCGGGCGGGTGTGACCTCGCCGGGCAGCACGGGCGTGGCGGTTCGCCGCGTCTGGCTGCCGGGCTGCGGGCGCGAGCGATCCGCGTCCGCCACGGTCGTCGTCCCCGCCACGATCAGCGTCGCCGAGAGGGCGACGAGGGCGACGACGGGCCGGTACATGGGGCGGGCTTCGCCGGCACCAGCCCCGCTCCTCCCCGCTCCGCCGATTTCCGCCGAACGGCCTACGGGCTGCGGGTGCCCGCCCCGGGTCAGCTCGGGGGGCGCCAGGCCTTCGCCGCCGGCCGGCCGCCGTCCTCGAGCACCGCGTAGAGCTCCTTGATGCGGTCGAAGATCTCGTCCGCGACGGCGCGCGAGTCGTCGCGGCCGGCGTTGCCGGGGCCGACGCGGTCCCAGCGCAGCGGCGCGCCGAAGAGGATCGTGATCTTCGGGAAGTGGCCGCGTCGCAGGTTGCGCACGTGCGAGGAGCCGTGGATGGCGCAGGGGAGGACCGTCGCGCCGCTCTCGAGCGCGATGCGCCCGATGCCGGGCTTCGCGCGCTCCGCGAGCTTCCCCGTGCGGGAGCGCCCGCCCTCGCAGTACATCGCCATGCAACCGCCGCGGTCGAGGATCGCGTGGACGGTCTTGAAGCTCTCGTCGTCGCGATGCCCGCGGCGCACGGGGAACGTGCCGCCGTTGGCGTAGATCTTGTCGATCGGCGCGGTGAACATCTGCGACTTCGCCATGAAGTGGATCTTCCGGCGCGTGCCGAGGCCCATGAAGAAGTGGTCGAAGTTCGAGAAGTGGTTCGGGGCGATGACGAGGGGGCCGGACGTCGGGATCCGCTCCGTCCCGTACGCCGCCGTCCGGTAGAAGCCGACGGCGACCAGCGACGTGGCCCACCGGACCGCCTCGTAGGCCGGGCCCGGCTCCTTCGCCCGGGTGCGGGCGTGGTAGCGGTCGAAGAGCTCCGCGGGGCGCGGGTCGAGGTAGACCTGCTCCTTGATCTTGACCAGGTCGTCCGCCATCGGGCGATCCTATCCGCGCGTCACTCCGGCTGGACCTGCCGCAGAGAGCGGGTCACCGCGTCGGTCCAGCCGGCGTGCAGCGCCTCGGCCTCGTCGCGCGACATCGCGGGCTCGAACCGGGTCGCCTCGCGCCACGTGCGGGTGACGTCGCGCTGGTTCCAGGTGCCGACCCCGACGCCGCCCAGGAACGCGGCGCCCAGGGCGGTGGTCTCGTGGATCGCGGGCACCACGACGGGCACGCCGAGGACGTCGGCCTGGAACTGCATGAGCCAGCGGTTGGCGGTGGCGCCGCCGTCGGCCTTGAGCACCCGCAGGTCCTCCTGCGCCGCGACCTCCATCGCCCGCACGGCGTCGACGGTCTGGAACGCGATCGCCTCGAGCGTCGCGCGGGCCAGGTGCGCCCGCGTGCTGCCGCGGGTCAGGCCGACGATCGTGCCGCGCGCGTAGGGGTCCCAGTGCGGGGCCCCGAGGCCGGCGAACGCGGGCACGAGGTACACCCCGTCGTTCGAGCTCAGCGACGCCGCCAGCGGCTCGGACTCCCCCGCGCTGGCGATGATGCCCAGGCCGTCCCGCAGCCATTGGACGGCGGCGCCCGTGGCGAAGACGGAGGCCTCGAGCGCGTAGACCGTGCGCTGTCCGATCTGCCAGGCGACGGTGGTGATGAGCCCCTCGTGGATGACCGGCCGGCCGTCGGGCGTGTCCTCCAGCGTGCCGGTGTTCAGGAGCACGAAGCTGCCGGTGCCGTAGGTGTTCTTGCCCTCGCCGCGGTCGAGGCACGCCTGGCCGTAGAGCGCCGCCTGCTGGTCGCCGGCCACGCCGCCGACGGGGCAGGTCGCGCCGCCAAGCACGTCGGGTCGCACCCGGCCGAAGCCGCCGATGGACGGGCGGATCTCGGGCAGCGCGCGCATCGGCACGCCGAGCAGGTCGCACAGCTCCGGGTCCCACTGGCCCGTCTCGAGGTCGAAGAGCATCGTCCGCGAGGCGTTCGAGGGCTCCGTCACGTGCTCGCCGGTGAGCTGGAACAGCAGCCAGGAGTCGATCGTGCCGAAGACCGCCGAGCCGCGGCGCGCCCGCTCGCGCAGCTCGGGTGCCTGCTCCATGAGCCACGCCATCTTCGTGCCGGAGAAGTACGGGTCGAGCACCAGGCCCGTGCGCTGGCGGACGAGCGGCTCGTGGCCCGCCTCGCGCAGGCGGTCGCAGGCCGCGGCCGTGCGCCGGTCCTGCCAGACGATCGCGCGGTGCAGCGGCTCGCCCGTGGCGGGGTCCCAGACGCAGATCGTCTCGCGCTGGTTCGTGATGCCGACCGCCGCGAGGTCCGCCGGGTCGACGCCCGCGTCGTCGCAGGCCGCGAGCGCGACGGCGCGCGTGACGGCCCAGATCTCGCCCATGTCGTGCTCGACCCAACCGGGGCGCGGGAAGTGCTGCTGGAACTCGCGGTAGGCGCGCCCGATGGGCTCGCCGTCCTCGTCGACGACGAAGCAGGTCGTGCCCGTCGTGCCCTGGTCGATGGAGAGGATCATGCGGCGGCTCCTGGTGCGGCGGGGGGCTCGATGCCCATGGTCTCGTCCTCGCTCCCGGCGGCCTCGGCCTCGGCGCGGGCGCTCGGCTCGGGGGCCGCGCCGGCGGGCAGGACGTGGCTGACGAAGTCGGCGATCCGGTGCAGCGCGTCGCGCGCCTCCGGGGTGTTCGTCCACGCGGGGACGACGTGCAGCGTGCCCGCGTAGCGCTCCAGCAGGGTCTCGACCCCCAGCCCCGCGAGGCGCCGGGCGACGCGCTCGCCGTCGTCGCGCAGGACCTCGCCGGTGCCGACCTGGATCAGGGTCGGTGGCAGGGCGGCCTGCAGCTCGTCGGGCGCGAACAGCGGGGAGACGCGCCAGTGCGCGGGGTCGCCGGCGCCGACCGCCACCCGGGCGCAGCGACGCAGGCCCGACTCCGGGATGAACGGGTCCTCCAGCGCGTTCTCGCGGATCGACGCCCCGGACGAGGAGAGGTCGCTCCACGGGGAGAGCAGCACCAGGCCGGCCGGCGCGGGCAGGCCCGCCTCGACGGCGTGGAGGGCGAGCTCGTGGGCGAGGTTGCCGCCGGCGGAGTCGCCCGCCACGACGATCCGGGCCGCGTCGCGCTCCTGCAGCAGGGCGCGGTAGACGGCGAGCGCGTCCTCGACGGGCGCCGGCAGCGTCCACTCCGGGGGCAGGCGATAGTCGACGGAGACGGCCGGCAGGCCCGTGACGTGGGAGAGCCGCGAGACGAGGTTGCGGTGCGTGCGCGGCGAGCCGAACACGTAGCCGCCGCCGTGGAGGTAGAGGATGACCGGCTCGTCGCGGTCGGTCGAGCCGGTCCGCGCGGGGTCGCCCGCGCCGGCGCGGCGGGCGCGGATCCGCTCGCAAGGCACCCCGCCGACGGAGATCCGCTCGATCTCGGTGCCCCGCAGCACCGGGACGCGCTCCGTGGGGTCGACCACGCGCTGGAGCATCCGGATGCCGCGCGGCGTCATCCGCCAGTTGCGGGCGACGGGCAGCCAGAAGCGCCGGGTGCGGGCCGCGAGCCGCACCGTCTGACGGCTCGGAGGGCCGTAGTCGCGCACCGTCGGTTCGGTCTCGGGGGCCGCCATGGCGCCACCCTACCGGCGCCCGCCGCGGCCGCCACGGCGCCGCGAACCTACCGGCGGTCGCATCGCGGGACCGCCCGCGGGTGCTCCGGCTATGGTGCCGCCCCGTATGGCCGGCGAGCTGCTCCGCGACCACCCCGCCGACGGGGTCGTCCGCCTCACGATCTCCAACCCCGACAAGCGCGGCGCGCTCGATCATCCGCTGCTGAACGCGATCGCCGGCGCGGTGACGGAGCTCTCCGCGCCGGAGGCCGGGGTGCGGGCGCTGATCCTCACGGGTGCGGGCGGGCGGTTCTCCTCCGGCTACGACCTCTCCGGCCTCGAGGGGCTGCCTCGGGAGGAGTTCGTCGCGCGCGCCGAGACGCTCATCGCGCACCCCTTCACCGCCGCGATCGAGGCGCTCGAGGCCACGGACGTCCCCACGATCGCCGCGCTCCCGGGCCCCACGATGGGCGGCGGGCTCGAGCTCGCGCTGGCGTGCGACCTGCGCGTGGCGGCCGACCACGTCGAGCTGGCGATGCCGCCGGCGAAGCTCGGCCTCGTCTACCCCCACACGGGCCTGCGGCGGTTCCTCGACGTCATCGGCGCGGCCCGCACCCGTGAGCTGTTCCTCCTCGGCCAGCCCATCGACCCGGTGACGGCGCTGGCGTGGGGCCTCGTCAACGGCGTGTCCGAGGCCGAGGACCTGCAGGACGAGGTCCTACAGCTCGCGGTCGACCTGGCCGGCAACGCCCCGCTCTCCGTCCGCGGCAACAAGCAGGTCATCCGCCGGCTGCTCGCCGCGGAGGGTCGCGTCGACGACGCGCTCGAGGCCGAGCTCGTCGCGCTGCGCGAGGCGTCCTTCCGCTCGGACGACCTGCTCGAGGGCGTGACGGCGTTCGTCGAGAAGCGCGCGCCCGTGTGGCGCGGCCGCTGATCGCGACCAGCTACCCGGCGTAGTGCTGGCCACCGTTGAGGTGCAGGACCTGCCCGTGCAGGTGCTCGCCAGCGGGTGAGCAGAGGTACGCCACCAGGCTCGCGACGTCGTCCGGGTGCCCGACCCGTCCGGAAGGGATCAGGGCGGCGAAGCGGTCGCGCCGCTCTGCCTGGTCCCCCTCCCCGAAGAAGCGGGTGTGCGCGATGTACCCCGGGGCGATCGCGTTGACCGCGATCCCCTGAGGTCCGAGCTCCGCCGCCAGCGCCCGGGTGAGGCCGTCCGTGCCGGCCTTCGCCGCGGCGTAGGCGAGGGATCCGACCGGGCCGCCGACGGCGCCGGCGATCGACGACAACAGGACGATCCGTCCGCCTGGACGCGGGAGGTGCCGCGCCAACCCGAGCACCGTCAGGAACGCCCCGGTGAGGTTCTGACCCAGCACGGCGTCCCACGTGCCCTCGGCGTCGGCGGGTGCCGTCTCGGTCCCGACGATGCCCGTGCCGCCGGCGTTCACGACGACCGCGTCGACCCCGCCGAGGGCCGTCCGGAGCCGGTCCAGCGCGGGCAGGAGCTCTGCGCTCCGGGACACGTCGGCGGCCTCGGACGCCTCCGCGCCCGCGGCTTTGGCCGCAGCCTCGAGCCGGGTCCGGTCGCGCGCGACCAGCCCGACCCGCGCCCCGTCCCGTGCGCAGCGCTCGGCGACGGCGCGGCCGATGCCGGAGCTCCCTCCGGTGATGACGATCCTCTGCGGTTGCATGCCCTTACCGTCGAACCGGTGACGTGCCCGATCAAGACGCATTCGAACGAGAGTGAGATGCTGTCGGTCTCATGGAGCTCCGCCACCTCGAGTCGTTCGTCGCGGTCGCCGAAGAGCTGCACTTCTCCCGCGCCGCCGAGCGTCTCCAGATGGCCCAGTCCCCGCTGAGCCAGCGGATCCGGGCGCTCGAGACGGACCTTGGCCTGCGGCTCTTCGAGCGCACGAACCGCCGGGTCTCGCTGACCGCGGAGGGCGCGGCCGTTCTGGTGCAGGCTCGCCGGGCGCTCGCGGCGGCCGGCGACGTCCGCGAGACCGCGCGCCGAACGCGGGGCGGCGAGACCGGGACGTTGCGGCTCGGATTCGTCGCGAGCGCCGCGTTCGTGCAGCTGCCCGGGCTTCTGCGCGCCCTGCACGCGGCGGCTCCCGACGTGCGCGTGGAGCTCTCCCGGCTCGGCTCGACCGCGCAGGCCGACGCGCTCGCGGCCGACCGGATCGACGTGGGGCTGACGCGGACGGTGCCGACCGCCGACCCACCGCTGGGGTCGCTGGCGCTGACCTCCGACCCGCTGCTGGCCGCGGTGCCGTCGACCCACCCACTCGCCGCCGCGTCGTCGGTCGGGCTCGACTCCCTGGCCGCGGAGGCGTGGGTGCTCGCCCGCGGCTCGAATGGCCCCTCCGACCTCGATCGACGGATCCTCCAGGCGTGCGCCCGCGCCGGGTTCACACCCACGGTGGCGCACGAGGCGCCCGACCTGCCGTCCGTCCTCGGGCTCGTCGCCGGGGGGCTCGGGGTATCGCTCGTCCCGTCGGGGATCGCCCGGCTGCACGTCCCCGGCGTCGCGGCCCTCGCCCTGGACGGTCCGGACCGCGTGGCGCTCCCGTCCGCCCTCGTGTGGAACGCCGCGCACGCGGAGCGACCCGTCGTGCGGCGGTTCGTCGCCATCGCCCGGACCGACGGGGATTCGTTCCGGCCCCCGGGACGCCGTCGAGCGGCGTAGACCGTTCCTCGCACCACTGTCCGCACCCGCCAAGGAGCACCCCGACCGCCCCACCCGGCACGATGACCGGGTGCGCCTGATCTCCTGGAACGTCGCCTCGCTCCGCGCCCGCCTGCCGCGCGTGCTCGAGCTGCTCGCCGAGCTCGAGCCGGACGCGCTCTGCCTGCAGGAGACGAAGTGCGCCGAGGCGCAGCTGCCGCGCGGGCCGATCGCCGAGGCCGGCTACCGGATCGACGACCACTCGGGCGGTCCGTGGAACGGCGTGGCGGTGCTCACGCGGATCGACGCCGCGGAGCCCGGCGACGGAGACCCGGCCACGGAGGCCAGCTCCCACACCGTCCGCGGGCTGCCCGGCGAGCCCGACCCCACGCAGGCCCGCTGGGTCGAGACGCGGGTGGGCGACACCGTCGTCGTCTCGGTCTACGTGCCCAACGGCAAGGCGCTGGACCACCCGGACTACCAGGCCAAGCTGCAGTTCTTCCGCGAGATGGCCGACCGCGTCCGCGTGCTCGCCGACGCCGGACCGGTCGCGGTGCTCGGGGACGTCAACGTGTGCCCCACGGACCAGGACGTCTGGAACGTCGCGCGCTTCGAGGGCCACACCCACACCTCCGAGCCCGAGCGCGCCGCCCTGCGCGCCGTGCTCGAGGCGGGACCGCTCGTCGACGCGCACGACCGCTACAACGGCGCGCGCGACCTGGCGGGCGAGCCCGTCTTCACGTGGTGGGACTACCGCGCCGGCTCGTTCCACAAGAACCAGGGCCTCCGCATCGACCTCGCGATGCTCGACACCGCCACGGCCGAGCGCATCGACTCCGTCTGGATCGCCCGGGACTACCGCAAGGGCTCCAAGCCCTCCGACCACGTCCCGCTCGTGGTCGACCTGCACCCCGCGGCCTAGAGACGCCGCTGCGCGAGCAGCCCGCCGACCCCCGGGATCAGCACGCGCAGCCTGGCGCCGCGCGGTGCGCCGGGGGTCGTCAGCACCAGCGCGATCGACGCGAGGTACGCCGCCCCGTGCAGCGGCCCGAGGAACGCGCTGACGGGCGCCGCGTGGACGGTGGCGACGTTGAGCAGCAGGGCCGCGAGGGTCAGCGCCTCGACCAACGCGGCGACCCGCAGCGCCCCGGACCCGAACGCCATCAGGCGCCCGTCGTCGAACCGGGGCGCACGATCATCAGCACCACGACGATCGCCCAGAGCAGGTTGAAGATCCCGGTGCGCATGCCGAGCCGCACGACCTCGGACCGCCACGACGCCGGCGGCTCCTCCGGCCCGACCACGACCCGCAGCAGCCGCTCCTGCCCGGGGACGATGCCGCCCACGAGCAGCGCTGCCGCCGCGGCCGTGAGCGCGATCGAGGCGAGGAACCACGCGTCGCCGAGCACCCCCAGCGACGCGGCCGTCGCGAAGCCGAAGGCGGGGACGAGCACGCCGAGGACCGCGTAGACCCGGGTCACGCGGTGCAGCACCCGCACGACCCCGGGGTCCGCCTCGCCCGTCCCGTCGAGGGCCTCGCGGGCGTAGCGGGGGAACAGGCTGGCCACGACCGCGACCGGGCCGATGGTGAGGATCGCGGCCAGCACGTGGACGCTCAGCAGGAGCTTCGTCATTCGGCCGCCGATCCTAGGGCCGGCCGGGATGGCAGAAACGCCATCTTGCGCGTGGTTTCGGCCACGGGCCAGACGGGTCCCGAACGGCACTGCCAGACTGCTTTCCGTGCCCGCGACGCCTCACCTCCTCCCGACGCCCCCGGGGTGGATCCGGCCATGATCGCCGTCGCCGTCCTGGCCCTCGACGGGGTCGTGCCGCTCGACCTCGCCATCGCCGCGGACGGGTTCTCGCGCCCACGTCTCGCCGACGGTCGGCCGGCCTACCGCGTCCGCGTCTGCGCTCCCGAGGACGAGGTCTCGGCCGGGCTGTTCGGCGTGCGGGCGCCGTGGGGCCTCGACGAGCTGCGCGGGGCCGACACGATCGTCGTCCCGGGCACGACCGACCCGCTCCGGCCGTCCCCGCCGGCCACGCTCGACGCGCTCCGGGACGCGGCGGCGGCCGGCTGCCGGATCGCCTCGATCTGCAGCGGGGCGTTCGTCCTGGCGCAGGCCGGGCTGCTCGACGGGCGACGGGCGACGACCCACTGGCGGGGCGCGGCCGACCTCGCCCGCCTGCACCCCGCGGTCGAGGTCGACCCCGACGTCCTCTTCGTCGACGACGGCTCGGTGCTGACGTCGGCCGGGGCCGCCGCCGGCCTCGACCTCTGCCTGCACATGATCCGCACGGACCACGGCGCGGCGGTGGCCGCCGAGGCCGCGCGCGACGCCGTCATGCCGCTCGAGCGTCCCGGCGGTCAGTCGCAGTTCATCGCGCACGAGCCCCCGGCCCCGAGCGGGTCGTCGCTGGCCCCCGTCCTCGCGTGGATCGAGGAGCACCTGGACCAGGACCTCGACGTGGACGACATCGCGGCCGTCGCGATGATGAGCAGCCGCACGCTCTCGCGGCAGTTCCGCCGCCAGACGGGGACCACGCCGCTGCAGTGGCTGCTGCGCGCCCGCATCCGCGCGGCCCAGGGCCTGCTCGAGACGACGGACCTCTCCGTGGCCCGGATCGCGCGCCGCGCCGGGTTCGCCTCGCCGGCCACGTTTCGCGACCGCTTCCGCCGGGTCGTCGGCGTGAGCCCGCAGCGCTACCGCGAGGCGTTCCGCACCCGCGCGACGCCGCCGCCGGCCCTCACGGCGCCCACGTCCAGGTGACGAACAGGACGGCCCACGCCGCCTGCAGGCCGAGCAGGGTCGGGGCGAGCCAGCGCCAGCGCTTCGCACCGCCGCGGTGCGCCCACAGGCCGAGCATCACGACGATCGGGAAGCACGCCATCGTGAACCGCGGCAGCGACATCAGCGGCTGCTGGAACGACGGGACCGAGAGCGGGTAGGCGAGCGAGACGACGCCCCAGATCCACCAGCTCACCGGCACGCGCCCCCGGCCCCACCAGAGGACGGCGAGCGCGGCTCCGACGAAGAGCAGCAGGACGACGTCGCGGGTGAGCGCGAGCGCGGGCACCTGCCCGGGGGCCAGCGGCGCCATGTACCAGAGGCCGGCCAGGTCGCCGATCCGGCCGACGACGACGCCGACCGCCGCCAGCAGCCCGCCGATCGGCGTCAGGAAGTGCCGCTCCCAGTCGCCCTGCGCGCGCACCGCCCCCATCGGGTCGCCGGTGGCCACCCCGAGGAACGCGGCGTAGGCGAGGAACCCGAGCGGCACCAGGCCGATCCACAGCACGTCGGGCCGCAGCGCGTGGCGCGGGCGCCACCACCGGTCGACGAGCCGCGTCTCGCCGCGGCCGCGCCGCCCCCACAGGTACTCCACGGCCAGCGGGATGGCGATGAGGATCCCGATGGACCGACACGAGGCGCCGATCGCCCCCAGGATCCCGGCGAGCATCCAGCGGTCGCGACGCGCCGCCACGAGGGCCCCGAGCGAGAGCAGGAGGAACAGCGCCTCGGTGTAGACGGCCGAGAGGAAGATCGCCGGGGGGACGTACGCCGCGACCTTCACCACGGTCGAGGCGGTGGCCGCGCCGCGAGCGCGAGCGACCGTGTGGTGCAGCAGCGTCAGGAACCCGAGCGCGCAGCTCCACGAGACGAGCAGGCCCGCAGGCAGCAGCGCGCCGCCGAGTGGGGCCGAGACGACGCTCACGAGCAGCGGGTAGAGCGGGAAGAACGCGGAGCGCGCCGGATCCGTCGGCGAGTAACCGCCCCCGGCGATCTCGAGGTACCACGTGCTGTCCCACCGGCAGCCCGGGGCCACGAGCGCGTCGACGCCCGCCGTGCCGGTCGGCCGGCAGGCCCACAGCGGGTCGAGCCGCGCCCCCCGGGACTCCGCCCACCCGAACAGCACGATCGCCAGCACGCCGGCGATCCAGACGACGGCGCGCGACAGCAGGAAGGCGGAGGCGGCCTCGCGCAGCGCGAGGGCCCACTCGGGCCCGAGGGCCTCGGCCACGACACCCCGCCCGGCGCGCGAAGCCGTCCGCGCGGACGGGTCATTCACCCGAGAGAGAGTAGGGGGCCGGCCCGCGCCAGGACGCCGGCCGGGCCGGAACGCCGGATCCGGCCGGCGACTGACCGCCCCGACCCGCCGGGGCATGCCGGCGCGACCCGGCCAGGGCGGCCCGGGTCCGTACCTGCCCGGCCGCCGAGCCCGGCCGGAGCCGGACCACACCCTCCTGCGCGGCGTCCCGGCACCGCGCGGCCGAGCGCTGTCCCGGCCGGGGCCGCCAGCCAACCGCGACTTGACAAAGGAAGGAAGTGAGTGGACACTCACCGCAATGCCGATCCCCCGCAAGAGCGCCGAGGAGCGCCGTGCCGAGATCCTCGAGGCGGCGATGCCGCTGATCGCGGAGCGGGGATTCGACGGCACGCCGACGCTGGCGATCGCGCAGGCGGCGGGCATCTCGCACGCCTACCTCTTCCGCCTCTTCCCGGCGAAGGAGGACCTGAACGTGGCCGTCGTCGCGCGCTGCAACCGGATCATCCGGGAGCGCTTCGCGCACGCCGCCGAGGAGGCCCGGGCGCGCGGCGAGGACCCCGGCCCCGCGATGGGCGCCGCCTACGCCGCCCTCCTGCGCGAGCGCGACACGGTCCTCGTGCAGCTCCACGCGCACGCGGCCTCGCCCACGCACCCCGAGATCCGCGCGGCGATGCGCGCCTCGTTCGCCGACCTCTACGGCGTCGTGGAGCGGGCGTCCGGCGCGGAGCCCGAGGCGCTCCGCGCGTTCTTCGCCGAGGGCATGCTCATGAACGTCGCCGTAGCCCTCGGCCTGAGCGAGCTCGACGCCCCCTGGGCCCGCGCGCTCGCCCCCGTGAAGGAGCTGCCCGGCGACGTCCCGTGCGCTCCGCCGGCCGGCGACCCGGCAGCGGCCAGCACCTCCGCCGCCGATCCGGAGGACGCCCCGAGGCCGTAACGCCCCGGTCCCGTCGCCCCAACGCGGCCCGCTCGCGGCCCAATGTGAGCGAGTGCTCACGCTCTACGCCGCACGCCCACACCTCTTCGCCCTGCACCCCCGGCCCCGCAGCCACCCGCCCCAAGCCCCCGGAGATCCCATGAGCACCCCACCGCCCCTCGCCCACCCCTTCCGCGCCGTCCTCCTCGTAGCCGTCGCGGTCTTCATGACGTCGCTCGACAACCTCGTCGTCGGCGTCGCCCTGCCCTCGATCCGCGACGACCTCGGCGGCTCGCTCGAGGCCCTCGAGTGGACCGTCAACGCCTACACGCTCGCGTTCGCCGTCTTCCTGCTCACCGGCGCGGCGATCGGCGACCGGTTCGGTCGCAGGCGGATGTTCGTCGTGGGCCTGCTCGTCTTCACGGCCGCCAGCGCCCTTGCGGCGATGTCCCAGAGCATCGAGCTGCTCATCACCGCCCGCGCCCTCCAGGGCCTGGGTGCCGCGATCATCACGCCGCTCTCGCTCGCGATCCTGGCCGACGCCGTCCCCGCGGACCGCCGCGGACCCGCGATCGGGCTGTGGGGCGCCGTCTCCGGCCTCGGCGTGGCGCTCGGGCCCGCGGTCGGCGGCGCCGTGGTCGAGGGCGCCGCCTGGTCGTGGATCTTCTGGCTGAACGTGCCCGTCGGCCTGGTGCTCGTGCCCTTCGCCCTCCGTGGCCTGCGTGAGTCCTTCGGCGAGGGCGGCCGGACCACCCCGATCGACCGGCCCGGGCTCGTCCTCTCCAGCCTCGGCCTCTTCGGCCTGACGTTCGGCATCGTCCGCAGCCAGGCGCTCGGCTGGGGCAGCGCCACCGTCGTCGTCTCGATCGCCGGCGGGCTGCTGGTGCTCGCCGCGTTCGTGGTCCTCGAGCGCCGCGCCCGCGCGCCGATGCTGCCCCTGTCGCTGTTCCGGTCCGTCCCGTTCACGGCGACGAACCTGCTCGTCTTCGCGATGTTCTTCGGGATGTTCGGCTCGATCTTCCTGCTCGGGCAGTTCTTCCAGATCGTCCAGGGGATGGGGCCGCTCGAGGCCGGCCTGCGCACGCTTCCCTGGACGGGCATGCCGGTGATCTTCGCCCCGATCGCCGGGATCCTGAGCGACCGGATCGGCGCCCGGCCGCTGCTGGTCACGGGCATGGCGCTCCAGTCCGTCGGGCTCCTGTGGCTCGCCTCCGTCACGGCCGTCGACGCGCCCTACGGCGACTTCGTGGTCCCGTTCGTCCTCGCCGGCGCCGGCATGGGCCTCGTCATCGCCCCGGTCACCGGGGCCGTCCTCGCCGCCGCGCCCGCCGCGCTGGCCGGCAAGGCGTCGGGGGCCACGAACATGATCCGCGAGGTCGGCGGCGTGTTCGGCGTGGCCGTGCTCGCGACGGTGTTCGCGTCGAGCGGGTCCTACGTCTCGCCCGAGGCGTTCACGGACGGGCTGCGGGCCGCGGTCCCCGTCGGCGGCGTCGTCCTCGCCATCGGCGCCGTCGTGGGCCTGCTCGCGCCGGGCCGGCGGTGCGCCACGCCGGACGCCAGCACCCCCGCGGAGGCCGCCCCGCTGGCCCCGGCGCTCGACTAGGCTGGCGGACGGCGCGGCCGTCCCCGCCGCGCCGTGCCACCGTGATCCGCCTGCGCCCGCTCCCGTCCCTGATCGTCGCCGCCACGTTGCTGGCCGGTGCGACGGGATGTGGGAGCGACGAGCCGACGACGACCGCCGCGAGGCCCGTGAGCACCGTCGCGGCGCCCGCGGCGACGACCGCCGCCCCGGACCCCGCCGTGCAGGCCCAGGGCTCGCGCGGTGCCGCCACGGGCGCCGCGCCCGCCCCGGCCCCCACCCCGCTGAGCGACTACGCCGCGGGCGGGCGCCCCGCCTCGGCCGAGCAGGCCCGCAGCGTCCGCGGCGCGTTCCGGGCGTTCGCGGCCGCGATCGCCGACCGCGACGCGGACGGCATCTGCTCGCGGACCGTCGGCTTCGAGGAGCTGCTGCGCGCGCAGGGCGGCGGGGGCGGGTCGTGCGAGGAGCTGTTCAAGAACGTCGGCAACGGCGCCGCCGGCCCGTCGAAGCGCGACCTGGCCCTGATCGGCGACGCCGACGTGCTGGTCGCCGACGACCACGCGACGCTCAGCCTCGGCGGCCAGACCCCGGTGCCGATGCGCCGCGTCGGCGGCGCCTGGAAGGTCGACTACGCCGCCTTCGCCGCCACCTCCGTCCCCAAGGGCTGAACCCGTGTCCTCCGACGCCCCCGACTCGCCCCCCACCCCCGCCACGCCGCACATGGCCGCGGCCGTCATCGCGCTGCGCGACGGCGCTGGCGGCATGGAGGTGCTCGTCGGCCAGCGCACCCACGCCGCCCGGTTCATGGGCGGGTTCTGGGTGTTCCCCGGCGGCCGGGTCGATCCGGAGGACGGGGAGGGCGAGGCCGCGTGGCCCGTCGCCGCCGCCCGTGAGCTGCGCGAGGAGGCGGGCGTCGACGTGGCCGCAGACGAGCTCGTGGCGTTCGACCGCTGGGTCACGCCGGAGCCGCTGCCGCGGCGCTTCGACACCGTCTTCTTCCTGGCCCGCGTGCCTGCCGACGTCGTCGAGACGATCGACGGCGAGGAGATCATCGCCAGCCGCTGGGCGACCCCGAGGACGCTGCTGCGGGACGCGGAGGAGGGCCGCGCGGTGCTGGCGTTCCCGACGCTGCGCCAGCTCGAGCACCTCGCCCGCTACGCCACCACCGAGGAGGCGTTCGCGGACTGCCCCGGCGGCGTGCCGGACCCGGTCGTCCCGCGCTTCGACGACACGGACGGCGAGCCGGCCCTCGTCATCCCGGGCCCGGACGGCCGCACGGTCCGCTACCGCGCGGGCGACGTCCCGGCGGGCGAGACCCGCCCGCCGGACGCCTGAGCGCCTACTGGGCCGCGGCGTCGTCCTCCGCGACCTGGGCCTCAGCGCCCGACGCCTGCTGCGCGTCGTCGTCGCCGCTGAGCGCCTCGACCGCGGCCTCGCCGGCGGCCTCCGTGGCCTCGGCGTCCGTCGCCTCGGGCTGCTCGCCCTCGGCGGCGTCGCCGGCCGGCTCCTCGCCCTCGGCCGGCGCGCCGTCCGGGACGGGCTGCGGGTCGATGAGCGCCTCGCGGCCCGTGGCGCGCAGCAGCGCCTCGTAGTGCGGGGCGATGACGTCGTTCATCCCGAGCAGGTCCAGGACCCGGCGGTTGTCGCCCTTGGCCTGGATCGCGCCGCGGGCGATGGCGATCGTGAGGTTCTGGCGGCCGAGCCACAGCTCGTGGCCCGTGTCGGCGTCGAGCGTGAGGATGACCTCGGGGTTCGGGGTGCCCTCCGGGACGTCGCCCAGGTGCACGGCGGGAGCGTCGCCCTCGCGTGCGACGAGCGTCACCGTCGTGTCGGGGTTGCGGTAGCGCAGCTGGACGACGGAGTCCAGGCGGGACAGGCGCAGCCCGACCTCCTGGTCGGTCGCGAGCTCCTGCATGAGCCGGCCGAGGGTGTCGTGGACGTCGTCTGCGGTGGTGAAGAGCACGTACTCAAACCTTGGAGAGGGGACGGCGGGAAGCCGTAGGCCACGGACCCTAACGCGTGGACGGCGCGGACGGAGCGGCGCCACGCCGCGCCGCCCGCGCCCCTCGGACTACGGGCGCTCGAGCAGCAGCGCGATGCCCTGGCCGCCGCCGATGCAGAGCGAGACCAGCGCGTAGCGCTCGCCCGTCCGCTCGAGCTCGCCGAGCGCCTTCACGGTGATCGCGGTGCCGGACGCGCCGATCGGGTGCCCCATCGCGATCGCGCCGCCGTTGGGGTTCACGCGCGGGTCCTCGTCGTCCAGGCCGAGCTCGCGCATGACGGCGAGCGACTGGGCGGCGAATGCCTCGTTGAGCTCGATGACCCCCACGTCCTCGAGCTTCACGCCCGTGCGGTCCAGCACCTTGCGGATCGCCGTGACGGGGCCGATGCCCATGATGTTGGGGTCCACGCCGGTGGTGGCGTAGCCCACGATCTTCGCCCGCACCGGGGTGCCGAGCTCCTGCGCCTTCTCCGCCGAGAGCAGGACGACGGCCGCGCCGGCGTCGTTGAGGCCCGACGCGTTGCCGGCGGTGACCGTGCCGTCCTCGCGCTTGAACGCGGGCTTGAGCTTCGCCAGCGCCTCGAGCGAGATCTCCTCGCGGATGTGCTCGTCCGTGTCGAAGACGACCTCGCCCTTCCGGGTCTTGATCGTGACGGGTGCGATGTCGTCCGCGAACTTGCCCGCGGCGCGCGCGGCGGCGGCCTTCCGGTGCGAGGCGAGCGCGAACTTGTCCTGGTCCTCGCGCGAGATCGTGTCGCGCTCGGAGAGGTTCTCCGCGGTCACGCCCATGTGGATCTTGCGGAACGGGTCCGTGAGGCCGCCGACGACGGGGTCGACGAGCTTGCCCGGGCCCATCTTGGAGCCCCAGCGCGCGTCCGGCACCCAGTACGGGGCCTGCGACATCGACTCGGCGCCGCCGGCGACCGCGACGTCCACGTCCCCGGTCTGGATGTGCATCGCCGCGGTGATGATGGACTGCACGCCCGAGCCGCAGAGGCGGTTGACCGTGAGCGCCGGCGTCTCGATCGGAATGCCCGCCGTGACGGAGACGACGCGCGACATGTACATGTCGTTCGTGCTCGAGTGGATCACGTTGCCGATGACGACGTGCTCGATCTGCTCCGGCTTGAGGCCCGAGCGCTCGACGGCGGCCTCGACGGCGACGCGGCCCAGCTCGGTGGCCGGGACGTCCTTGAGGGACTTCCCGTAGCTGCCGATGGCCGTGCGGGCGGCCGAGGCGATGACGACACCGGTCATGTGTGACTCCTGCGTTCTCGAGGGCGGGCGGCGCGGGGCCGCGGTGAGCTCCCGACGACGCCGGGAGCGGTGCAGACCGCGGAGCGTAACGGGCCGTCGCGCCGCAATGCGACCAGGAGTCGGAAAGGCCCTACAGCCCGTCGAAGTCGCCGAAGTCCTGGCGCTCCACGCCGGCGGGCAGGCGGCCCTCGTCGTCGAGCTTGTCCAGGTGGGCACGCAGGGTCACGGCGGCGGCGATCCGCAGGATGCCCGGGGCGTCGTCCCAGACCGCGTCGAGCAGCTGCTCCGCGGTGCGGGCGCCACCGTCGAGCGCGGCGACGAGCCGCCGCTCGCGGTCGAGCCGGTGGGCGACGTACTCGTCGAGCTTGGCCGTCGGGTCCGTCACGGCCGGACCGTGGCCGGGCAGCAGCAGCCCCAGGCCCCGCCCACGCAGACGCCGCAGGGCGTCGAGGTACCGGGCCAGGGCCCGCTCGTGGGGCACGAGCAGCACGCTGCCGCGGCCGAGGACGAAGTCCCCCACGAACGCCGCGTCACCCGCGACGAACGCCACGTGGTCGGCGGCGTGCCCGGGCGTGGCGACGACGACGAACGGGCCGACGGCGTCGCCCTCGCCCACCCCGACGCCCGTCGTGCCCTCGGGCGCGCCGTCCGGCGTCCACCCGCCGTGCGAGGCCACGGGCGCCGGACCGCAGCGCTGCAGCAGGCCGAGGACCCCGTCGGCGTGGTCGTCGTGGCGGTGCGTCAGCGCGATGCCGGCCAGGCCGCCCGCGGCCGCAGCGGCCGCGGCGACGGCGTCGAGGTGCGGGGGCAGGTCGGGGCCCGGGTCGACCACCCACGCGCCGTCCGCGACGGCGAGCAGCCACGTGTTCGTGCCCTCGAGGGTCTTCGGGCCGGGGTTCTCGGCGCGGAGCAGCGAGATCCCGCGCTCGACGAGGCCGGGCACGGGGGCGTCGGGCATCCGGCGACCCTAGCGCGGGCCCGCCGCGGCGCCCGTGCCGACGGCCCGCCCCCAATGGGGCGCGGCCGTCTCGGAGGGGCGGCGGGGGTCGCTGCCGCCCCGCCCGCCGTCGCTCAGGAGCCGGCGACGGGGCCAGGCGTCGCCGTCGGGCCGGGGGTCGAGGGCGGGTTCGTGCCCTCCGGGTTCTCGTCCTTCGGCCAGCGGCGCGAGGCCCAGGCGGCGACGAGGAGCGTGCCGATGATGACGACCAGCGAGATCCAGATCGGCATG
Organism: Patulibacter americanus DSM 16676; assembly: GCF_000420025.1. Classification (GTDB taxonomy): domain Bacteria; phylum Actinomycetota; class Thermoleophilia; order Solirubrobacterales; family Solirubrobacteraceae; genus Patulibacter; species Patulibacter americanus. The sequence continues at coordinate 364,199 of NZ_ATUD01000003.1, read as the reverse complement.
TGCCAGACGTCGGTCAGCAGCATCTTGGCGCCGACGAACGTGAGGATGAACGCCAGGCCGTAGTTGAGGTAGTGGAACCGCTCGAGCAGGCCGGCGACGAGGAAGAACAGGGACGTCAGGCCGAGCAGGGCGAAGGCGTTGGCGGCGAAGACGATGAACGTGTCGCGGGTGACCGCGAAGATGGCCGGGATCGAGTCGATGGCGAAGACCACGTCGAACGTGGCGACCATCGCCAGCGCGGCGAACATCGGCGTGGCCATCCGCTTGCCGTTCTTCTTCGTGAAGATCTTCGAGCCCTCGTAGTCGTCCGAGAGCGGGACGACCTTGCGCAGGAGCTTGAGGATCGGGTTCTTCTCCGGGTCGACCTCTTCGCTGTCGTGGGTCGCCATCCGGATGCCGGTGATGACGAGGAACACGCCGAAGACGTAGATCATCCAGTGGAACGTCTCGAGCAGCGCGCCACCCACGAGGATGAAGATCGCCCGCAGGACGATCGCGCCGATGATCCCGTAGAAGAGGACCTTCCGCTGGGAGGCGATGGGCACCGCGAAGAACGAGAACAGGATCGTGAAGACGAACAGGTTGTCCAGCGAGAGGCTGCGTTCGATCACGTAGCCGGTGATGTACTCGCTCGCGTGCTTCCCGCCCATCCAGGGGATCAGCACGAGCGTGAACGCGAGCGCCAGCAGCGTCCAGAAGATGCTCCAGATCACCGACGAGCGGAAGGGCGGCGTGTGCGGGTCCTCCGGCGTGCCCTCGGACTTCGAGTGCACCACGAGGTCCAGCACGAGCATCGCCACGATGAACGCGGTGAAGGCGAGCCAGACCCAGATCGGGTGCGTGTTGCCGGATTCGGCGCCCCCGGAGGAGGCGGCGAGCAGAAGGTGGTTCATGGGGAGAGGGACTCCGACCGAAGGGTGGAACTGGGGTCGAAGGTCTCTCCCACCACAGAGGGTGAACGCACCGGGCCGATGGGCGGCCGTACTGACGGCGACGTCGCTTGCGGGATACTGCCCTTCTCCTCGAGAGGGTAGCGGACGAGCGCCAAGGCGCCCGAAAGGTCCGTCGCCCGACCCCGGCTTCCCGTGACCGTTCTCCAGACCGATCTGTACACCCTCACGATGGCGGACTCGTTCGTCCGCCACGGGCAGGACGACCTCGTCTCCTTCGAGGCCACGATCCGGAGGCTGCCCCCGGGACGCTCCTGGGTGATGGTCGCCGGGGTGGCCGAGGTCGTGTCGAGCCTGCTGACGCTGCGGTCCTCGCCGGAGGAGCTGGCCTGGCTGCGCGCCGACGGCCGCTTCTCCGACGCGCTCCTGGAGCGCCTGGAGCGCCTGCGGTTCACGGGCACCGTCTGGGCGATGCCCGAGGGCACGATCGTGCCGGCCGGCGTCCCGCTCGTCCGCGTCACCGCTCCCCGCGTGGAGGCCGCGCTCGTCGAGCCCGCCCTCCTCGCCGCGTTGAACTACGCCACGCGGATCGCGACGACCGCCGCCGAGATCGTGCGGGTGGCCGGCGGTCGCCCCGTCTTCGACTTCTCGCTCCGCCGCCTCGACGGGCCGGAGGCGGGACTGACGACGGCGCGCTCCTCGTGGCTGGCCGGGTTCGCCGGCACCGCGCTGCCCGAGGCGGGCCTGCGCTACGGCGTGCCGACGGTCGGCACGATGGCCCACCACGCCGTCATGGCCCACGGCGAGGCGCACGAGCAGGACGCGTTCGCCGAGGCGCTGGGCGACCACCCCGAGGGCACCGCCGTCCTCGTCGACACCTACGACGTCGGCCGCGGGGTCGAGCGCGCGATGGCTGCCTCCCGCGCCACGGGCGTGCCGCTGCACGGCGTGCGCATCGACTCGGGGGATCTCGCCGAGGAGGCCCGGCGCGCCCGCGGCCTGCTCGACGCCGGCGGCTTCGGCACGACGGAGATCATGCTCACGGGCGACCTCGACGCCGACGCGATCGCGCGGCTCGTGGCCGACGACGTCCCCGTCGACGGCTTCGGCGTCGGCACCCGGCTGCGGCGCGGGGACCCGCTCGGCGGCGTCTACAAGCTCTGCGCCCAGCACGACGCGGCCGACGCCTCGCGGCGCTTCGTCATGAAGCGCTCGCCGGGCAAGGAGACGGACCCCGGCGTCCACCAGGTCACGCGCCTGGCTCCGCGCGCCGACGGCGCCGCCACGATCGAGCACGAGATCCACCTCGCCCACGAGGCGGTCCCGGGCGTGCCCCTCCTGCGCCCCGTCATCCGCCGCGGCGCGGCCGTCCCCGGTGCAGTCGCCCTCGACGACGCCCGCACGCACGCCGCGGCCGAGCTCGCCGCGCTGACCGGCGGGGCCGACGTGGCCGCGCCGTGCCGGTCCGGTCAGCTCCTCGCCCTCCGCCAGCGGCTGTCGTCGCCCGTCACGATGGGTCCGCGCGACGCGCTGCTCGTGGTCGACGTCCAGCGGGACTTCCTGCCCGGCGGGGCGCTCGGCGTGCCCGAGGGCGACCGCGTGCTCGCCCCGATCGGCCGCCTCCTGGACGCCGCCCGGGCCGCGGGTGCCACGATCGTTGCCTCGCGCGACTGGCACCCGGAGGGCCACGTCTCCTTCGCCGCGCAGGGCGGACCCTGGCCGGACCACTGCGTGGCCGACACCCCCGGCTCGGCGCTGCACCCCGACCTCGACCTCACCGACGTGCGGGTGCTCGACAAGGGGACCGACGTGGCCGTCGACGCGTACTCCGCGTTCGACGGGACGGGGCTGCTCGACGACCTGCGCGCCCGCGGGGTCCAGCGCGTCGTCGTCGCGGGTCTCGCAACGGACTACTGCGTGCGGGCGACCGCGCTCGACGCGCTCCACGGAGGGCTCGACGTCACCGTCGCCACGGACGCCGTCGCGGCCGTCGACGTACAGCCGGGCGACGGCGAGCGCACGCTGACCGAGCTGCGCGAGGCGGGGGCCACGCTCAGCGTCGCCCCCAGCGCGCCGGCGCTCTCCTAGGCCCCGGCGACGGCCGGCGCGGGAGCGGCCCGCGTGGGGTCGTCGGCCCCCGGGGCGGGGACCGCGGACACCGAGGGTGTCGCGGCCGCGGTCGGTCCGCCGGCCGCGCCAGGCGCGAACAGGCCGGCGCCAGGGGCGTGCTCGGCCTCGTGGGCCAGCAGGATCCGCTTGACCTCGAGGCCCCAGCGGTAGCCGCCGAGCCCGCCGGACGAGGACAGCACCCGGTGGCAGGGGACGAAGGGCGCGACGCGGTTGCGCGAGCACGCCTGCCCGGCGGCGCGGGACGCCCGGGGCAGCCCGGCGTCCGCGGCGAGCCCGGCGTACGTGCGGGTCTCCCCCGCCCCCACGGCCCGCAGCCGCTCGCGCATCCGCGCCACGGGGGCCGCGGGGTCGACGTCCTGGCGGACGACGACGGCGTCGAGCGCCGCGACGTCGCCGGCCAGGTACGCGCGGGCGGCGGCGACGGCCGCCGCCGTGGGGCCGTCCTCCGTGTCGTCGACGACCTCGGGACCGCCGCCCACGCGCGCGGCGGCGGGCAGCAGCGCGAGCAGCTCGTCCGTGCGGGCGGTGAACCCGCTGGCCCGCACGGCGCCGTCCGCGTCGGCGAGGACGGTGAGCGGGCCGGCGGGGGTGTCGACGACGGCGCGGTGCAGGACGGTCATGCGGGGGCCTCCTCGGCCTTGCGGGTGGTGCTGGTGCTGCGGGTGGGGGTGCTGCGGGTGCTGGTGACGCTGCAGGTGCGGTGGGGGGCGCCTCCGGTGCTGGGCGCGCCCACCGGATCCGCGCCACGGGTCGTGCCGGAGCGCGGCGCGGGGACCGCGGCGGCCCACAGGTGCTGGGCGGCGTAGGCGCGCCACGGGGCCCAGTCGGCGGCCCGCGCGGCGAGGGCGCGGGCCTCGTCGGGCAGGCCGAGCGCCGCTGCGCCCTGGCGGACGCCGAGGTCGGTGGCCGGGAACGCGTCGGGGTCGCCGAGGGCGCGCATCGCCACGTACGAGGCGGTCCACGGGCCGATGCCGGGCAGGGCCAGCAGCTGCTCCCGGACCTCGTCCCGCGGCGCGCCGCCGCCGAGGTCGAGCTCGCCGCCCGCCACCGCCTCCGCAAGCCCGCGGAGCGCCCGGGCGCGGGCCCGCGGCATCGCGAACGCCTCGTCGGGCAGCGCCGCCACCGCCGTTGGCGACGGGAACCGCCGCAGCGCCTCGCGTTCCGGACCGGAGGCGGCCGCGTCGGACGGGATCGGAGCGAAGGAGGCCGCGCCGGACGGGTCGGCGCCGGCAGGGTCCGCGCCCGCCGGGAGCGGGTCGAGCGCCGAGCCCAGGGGCGCCCCGTGGGCGAGCACGATCCGCCCGAGCACCGTCCGCGCCGCCACGACGGAGACCTGCTGGCCGATGACCGCTCGCACGGCGAGCTCGAAGCCGTCGACCGCGCCGGGCACGCGGCGGCCCGGCGTGGCGGCGACCGCGGGCGCCAGCGCGGGATCGCGGGCCAGGTGCTCGTCGACGGCGACGGGGTCGGCGTCCAGATCGAGCAGCCGGCGGCAGCGGGCCACGGCCGCGGCCAGGTCACGCAGGTCGCTCAGGCGCAGCGTGCACTCGACGGCCCCGGGCGCGTCGCGCAGCACGCAGACCCCGGGGCCGTGGGGCAGGTCGAGGCTGCGGACGTAGGCGTCGCCGTCCGCGCGGTCCAGGCCGGGGACCAGGCGCGCGCGGAGGAACGCGAAGACCTCGCCGCCCGGGAAGGGGTCGCGCCGGGGCAGCCGGAGCGTCAGCGGCGGCGGCGTGCCGCCCGCGTCGGCGGGCACGGCGGCGCGGGCCCCGCGGCGCAGCTCCGTCGGCGTGCGGCCGAACGTCTCGCGGACCGTCTCGTTGAACTGCCGCAGGCTGCCGAACCCCGCCGCGAACGCGACGTCCGTGAACGTCATCGCGGTGCCCTCGATCAAGAGCGCCGCGGTACGGGCGCGCTGGGCCCGCGCGAGGGCGAGCGGGCCGGCCCCGAGCTGCGCGACGAGCACGCGGTGCAGCTGCCGCTCGGAGTAGCCCAGCCGCGCCGCGAGCCCGGGCACGCCGGTGCGGTCGACCTCGCCGTCGCCGATGAGCCGCATCGCGCGCCCCGCGACGTCGGCGACGAGGTCCCACTCCGGGGCGCCGGGCGAGACCTCGGGCCGGCAGCGCATGCACGCGCGGAACCCGGCCTGCTGGGCGGCAGCGGCCGTCGGGTAGAAGCGGACGTTCTGCGGCTGCGGGGTCCGTGCCGGGCAGGAGGGGCGGCAGTAGATCCCGGTCGACGTGACGGCCGTGTAGAAGCGCCCGTCGAAGCGGCGATCGCGGCTCTGGACGGCCGCGTAGCGCTGCGCGAAGTCGTGGGTGGTTGCGGCGGGCACGTCCCGGATGGTCGCAGGCCGCGGGGCGGCGGCCTAGCGGGAATCGGACACGGGGATGAGCCGCTTCGCTGCTTCTTCGGTGGCCTTTCCGCACCTCTTCACGCCCGTTGGGGGACGGGTCAGCGACGCCCGTCACCGTGGATGACATGAAGCAGCCGACCCGCTCGATCATCGTGATGTGCGCCGCCGCGCTCGCCGGCGGCACGGGCGGCGCGGTGATCGCGACGGAGACCTCCGGACCGGGCGGCACCCAGACCGTCACCCGGACCGCCGAGGCCTCCCTGAACCGGACGGTCGCCGCCACGAGCGACGAGGCGCTGAGCGCGAGCGCGATCTACGCGCGGTCGAAGGACTCCGTCGCGTTCATCACCGCGACGAGCACGGGCGCGTCCGGAGCGGCCGCGGCCGCCGGCGGGGCCGTCGACCCGTACGGACGCGGCGCGAGCCCCTACGGAGAGCAGGGGCAGGACGGCGCAGCGTCCGCCGGCACCGCCACCGGCTCCGGCTTCGTGATCTCCGCCGACGGCTACGTCGTGACGAACGCCCACGTCATCGACGGCGCGAGCCGCGTGACGGCGAAGATCGGCGACGGCAAGGCGCTGAGCGCGAAGGTCGTCGGCGTGGACGCCTCCACGGACCTGGCGCTCCTGAAGGTCACCCCGACCGCGACGCTGCGGCCGCTGACGCTGGCGGACTCGGGCGCGGTCCAGGTCGGCGACGCGATGTTCGCGATCGGCAACCCCTACGGCCTCGACCGCACGCTGACCACCGGCGTCGTGTCGGCGCTGCACCGCAGCATCCAGTCTCCGGACGGCTACGCCATCAACGGCGTCCTGCAGACGGACGCCGCGTTGAACCCCGGCAACTCGGGCGGTCCGCTGCTCGACGCCCGGGGGCACGTCGTCGGCGTGAACTCGCAGATCGCGACGTCGTCGTCGTCCGACGGCACGAGCGGCGGCAACACGGGCGTCGGCTTCGCGGTGCCGTCCGACACCGTCACGCGCGTGGTGCAGCAGCTGCGCGACACGGGCAAGGCCACCCACGCCTACCTCGGGGTCGGCACGAGCGACGGCACCGGCGGCGACGGCACCGGCGCGAAGCTCGCCTCCGTCACGGCCTCGGGTCCCGCCGCGGACGCCGGGCTGCGGGCCGGCGACGTCATCACGAAGATCGGCGACACGCCCGTGGACGACGTCGAGGCGATGGGCACGGCCGTCGACGCCCACCGGCCCGGCGAGCGGGTCGCGGTGACGTACACCCGCGACGGGAGGACCGCGACGGCGCAGGTCACGCTCGGCACGCGGCCGGCCGGGACGACGCAGGCCGCCGCGGCGACCGCGCCCTGAACGGGCCCCTGAAACGACGAAGACCCGCCGTCCGTGAGGACGACGGGTCGGGTCTTCGGCGTACTGCTGCAGTCGGGGCGAGAGGATTCGAACCTCCGACCTCGCCGACCCGAACGGCGCGCGCTACCAGGCTGCGCCACGCCCCGATGCGATCGAGAGTATGCCACGGTCGAGCGCGCGACGGCGTGCCCCTCCCCCGCTTCGGCCGCGCCCCGATCCGCCCCGACGTCGCGTACGCCCTAGGCGGCGTCGCCGGCCTCGGCCGCCGGCACACCGCGCACGCCCTCGCCGAGGGTCTCGTCGGCCAAAGCGGTGTAGAAGCGGATGGCCAGACCGGTGACGAGCGTCTCGAACGCGTCCTGGACCGCGACGCCCTCGTCCGTGGCCCAGCGCCGCAGCCCGCGGCCCTCGATCTGGTCGGCGTCGGCGAGGACGTCGTCGACCAGCTCGGGGTGGCGGTCGCAGAAGTAGGCGCCGATCGCGTACATCGTCGAGTGCGACGCGACGTCGATCAGACCCTCGCGGTCAGGAGCCACGGGTCACCCCTGCGGGGGACGCACCGTCGACCGGCGCCGGGGCGTCGGGCTCCGGCGACGCCAGCAGACCGACGTCGACCGGCGACCGGGGCCCGACGGACTCCGGAGACCCGCCCTCCGATCCGGAGGGCGGCGGCGCGGCGGGCGGCGCGAACGCCGGGGCGGGAGGTTCGGGGGCGAGCACCCCGGACACGGGCTCGCCGGGCCCGCCGCCGTCCGGCCCGGGCGCCTGCCGCTCCCCGCCGGGCGTCGACGGCAGGACGGGAGCTGCGGGCGCGGTCGGCGCCATGGGCCCCTCGCCGGTGACGGCTCCGTCGCGACCGCCGTCGCCGTGAGGAGGCGCGTCCGTTCCGCCCTCGCCGCGCGGGCCGTCCTCGCTGCGCGGTGCGCCGTCGGTGCGTGGGGCGTCGCCGCGGCCGCCGTCCGTCCGCGGACCCTCGGCGGTCGGCGGGGGCGCCCCGGACCGGTCGGTCGACGGCGTGGCGGGGGTCGGCGCGGGGAGCGCAGGGGAGGCGGCGGGCGCAGCGGGCGGACGACTCGCGGTGGCGGGGGACCCGGACCCCGGGACGCCGGCGCCGCCGGCCGCGGGCGGCACGGCGACGCCGGCCGCGGCCCCGGCCGGGCGCCCCTGCGGGGACCACGGCAGGGCGGGCACGCCCGCGGGCGTGCCCGCCGCGGCGCCGGGCACGCGGGCGACGATCTGCCCCGAGAGGGTCAGGAGCAGGTCGGTCCCCGGCGTCGCGGACGCGCCGGCGGGGTGCGGCCTCGGCGCCGGCGCCGCAGACGGCAGGATGTGGCGGACCGGGGCGTCGCGGGTGGCGTAGACGCCGCCGCTGCCCGCGGCCAGGACCGCGGCGCCGACGAGCACCTTCGCCCCGAGCGCACCGCCGGCGGCCTCGCCGGCGAGCACCGGCTCGACGGGCCAGCGCCGCAGGAGCGGGAGCGGCAGCAGGAGCGTCGCCTTCGCGGCCAGCGTGGTCGGGTGGAGCAGGCGCGTGTCGACGCCGAGAGTCCGCGCGTGCCGCCGGCAGCCGTCGCAGCTCGAGAGGTGGCCGGTGATCCGCCCCCGCTCGCGGACCCCCAGCGCGCGCTCCATCGACGCATCGCAGAGCGCGCGGACCGCGGTGCAGCGCTCGCCGCTCTGCAGCTCGCGGTACGCGCGGGCCAGCGTGCGCCGGCCGCGGGCGAGCTGCCCCTCGACGACCGTCCGGGAGAGTCCGAGCCGCGTCGCGATCTCGTCCGGTGCGCGCCCCTCCAGCTCGCGCTGCACGAGCACGGTGTGCTGCAGGGCGGGCAGGTCGCGGAACGCCCGGCGCAGCGTGGCGACGGACTCGCGGTCCTCCGTGGCCCGCGCCAGGGAGTCGTCGTCCGCGAGGCGGCGCGCGTCGCCCGAGCTCAGGTCGCCGGGGGCGTCGAGGCTGACCTCGCCCCGCCGGGTCGCCGCGCGCCACTGGTCGATGCAGGCGCGGCGGGTGATCTCGCGCAGCCACGCGGCCGGGTGGAGCGGCTCGCGGCCCTCCTGTAGCGCGCGCATGGCGCTCACAAAGACGTCCTGCACGACGTCCTCCGCGCGGCCGTGGTCCTGCAGCATGCGGACGGCTTGGGCGTGGACCGCCGGGCGGTGGCGCCGGAACAGGGCCTCGAACGCGGTCACGTCGCCGCCGGCGGCGAGCCGGACGAGCACGGCGTCGGTCGCGGTCGCCTCGGGCGCGCGGCCCGCGAGCCGGCCCGCGGTCGTCGGAGGGCGTGGTGGTGCGGAGGCGGGCATGGGACGACCCCGTTGACGGGTCAGGCACGACGGTCCGAGGGCGGACACGGGGCGCGACGGACGCGATCATAGTCCGGGCGGGGACGGCTGTCACCCCGGTGGCGAACGTCGTTCGGGCTCGGCCGCCGCGCGCCCCCGACGGCCGTCCGGGCGGCCTCTGGGAGGATGCGCCGATGGCCCGTCTCGGCGACCTCCTCGACCACCTGGACGACCTCCTCGCCCCCGGCACGTTCCGGGACTACTGCCCCAACGGGCTCCAGGTGCCGCACCCCGACGGCCGCGACGCCGAGATCGAGCGCGTGGTGACCGCGGTCTCCGCCGACCTCGAGGCGCTCGAGGCCGCCGCCGCGGCGGGCGCGGACCTCGTCCTCGTCCACCACGGCCTGTTCTGGGACGGGGACCCGCGCGCCCTGGACCGCGTGGCGGCGGCACGGCTGCGCGTCCTGCTCGCCGGTGGCATCGCCCTGGCCGGCTACCACCTGCCGCTCGACGGGCACGCCGAGCTGGGCAACAACGCCCTCCTGGCCGACGCGCTCGGCGCCACCCACGAGCCGTGGGCCGGCTCGGGCAGCCCGGCCATCGGCGTCGTCGCCTCCTGGGAGGACGGCCTGCCCGTCGGCGAGCTCGTCGACCGGATCGCCGCGGCCACGCAGCCCGACCCGATCGTCTTCGCCGCGGGGCCGGAGCGCGTGCACCGTCTGGCGATCGTCTCCGGCGCCGCCGCCGGGATGCTGCCCGCCGTGGCCGTCGACGGGCTCGACGGGCTGCTCACGGGCGAGCCGCGCGAGCAGACCCGCGGCCTGGCCCGGGAGCACGGGCTGCACGCGATCTGCGCGGGCCACCACGCCACGGAGACCCGCGGCGTGCAGGCCCTCGGCGCCCGGCTCGCCGACCGCTTCGGCGTCCGCCACGAGTTCGTCGACACCGCCAACCCGATCTAGGACGGAAGCCGTCCGCGGGGTCGCCCGAAACCCGTCACCCACGGCGCCCGACCCGACGTAGGATCGGCCGAAGGGGGCGGCGCGGTGCGCCCGCCCCGCACGACCACGGAGGGCGCATGAGCACCAGCACGACGACCGGCACGGGGACCACCGTCGCGGGAGAGACCATCGCGGACCTGGCGTTCCGGGCCGGCGAGGCCTTCGGGGACGCCCCGTTCGCCCGCTTCCAGACGGCGCCGGGCGAGTGGACGGACACGAGCTACCGCGAGCTCGCCGACCGCGTCACCCGCTTCGGGCTGGGTCTGCTCGGGCTCGGGCTCGACGCGGGCGACCGCGTCTCCGTGCTGGCGACGACCCGGCCGGAGTGGAGCGTCGCGCACTTCGGCATCGTCGCCACGGGCGCCGTGCACGTCTCGGTCTACCCGACGAACTCCCCGGAGGAGTGCGCCTGGGTCGTCGGCAACTCCGGTTCCCGCGGCATCGTCTGCGAGGACGCCGCGCAGGTCGCGAAGATCGCCGCCGTCCGCGACGAGCTGCCCGAGCTGGAGTGGATCGTCGTGCTGGAGGGTGAGGCCGACGGTGCCGTCTCGCTCGCCGCGCTGCACGAGCGGGCGGCGAGCCGCGAGCCGCAGGAGCTGCACGCCCGGGCCGCGGCGGTCACCCCCGAGGACCCGTACGTGTTCATGTACACGTCGGGGACGACGGGGCCGCCGAAGGGCTGCGTGCTCTCCCACGGCAACTACCGGTGGATCGTCCGGGCCTCGTCCGACCTCGCGCCGATGGAGGGCGACGACCCCGTCCTCTACCTCTTCCTCCCGCTGGCGCACGCCTTCGCGCTCCTCTTCCAGCTCAGCGCGATCGACGCCGGGGCGGTCATCGCCTACTGGGGCGGCGACCCGGCCCGGATCGTTCCCGAGCTGACGCAGGTCCGGCCGACGGTGCTGCCGTCCGTCCCCCGCATCTTCGAGAAGATCTACACCCTCGCCGTCGGCTCGAAGCCGCCGGAGGAGCAGGAGGGCATGCTCGCCGCCGCCCGGCTCGGCGTGCGGGTGCGCGACATGCAGGTCCGCGGCGAGCCGATCCCCGCCGAGCTGCAGGAGCCGTTCGACCGGGCCGAGGCCGCGCTGTTCCAGAACGTCCGCGCGCTGTTCGGCGGCCGTCTGGAGCGCGCCGTCACGGGCGCGGCCCCGATCGCGAAGGAGATCCTCGAGTTCTTCTACGGCTGCGGCGTGCCCGTCATGGAGGGCTACGGCATGACGGAGACCTCGACGGGTTCCTCCGTCAACACGCTGGAGGAGCACCGCTTCGGCACGGTCGGCAAGCCGCTACCGGGCGTCGAGGCGAAGATCGCCGACGACGGCGAGCTGCTGATCCGCGGCGGCCACATCTTCCAGGGCTACTACAAGATGGAGGACGCCTCGTTCGGGGCGATCGACGGCGGCTGGCTGCACACGGGCGACCTCGCCACGATCGACGGCGACGGCTACGTCTCGATCGTCGGCCGCAAGAAGGACATCATCATCACGTCGGGCGGCAAGAACCTGACGCCGGCGAACCTCGAGAACGACCTGAAGCGCTCGCCCTGGATCAGCCAGGCCGTGATGCACGGCGACCGCCGGCCCTACCCCGTCGTGCTCGTCACGCTCGACGCGGAGACCCTCGTCCCGTGGGCCCAGGGTCGCGGGCTGCCGACCGACGTCGCCGAGCTGTCCCGGCACCCCGAGGTCGTCGCGATGATCCAGGCCGAGGTCGACGCCGCCAACGCGAAGCTCGCGCCCGTGGAGCAGGTGAAGAAGGTGCTGATCCTCGACCGCGACCTCACGCAGGAGACGGGCGAGCTGACCCCGACCCTGAAGGTCAAGCGCAACATCGTCAACGAGCGGTTCCAGGAGCAGTTCGACGCCCTCTACGGCGTCGGCTGAGGTCCTCTACGCTCCCTTCGTGCGCACGGATCCGACGGACAACGGCGGGCTGTTCATCGGCCGCCGCCCCGGCACCGCGCCCGTCCGGTACGGGCGCCTGCCGGAGCGGGGCTCGAAGCGGCGGATCGCGATCGACGCCGTCGCGTCCGCCGTGCTCCTCGGCCTCATGGCGCTGCTCACCGCGGCGCTGTGGGGCCCGCTCCCCGTCGCGGCGATGTGGATCTCGTCGCAGGTCGCGTCGGAGAACATCGGGGTGTGGATCCTGCTGGCGTTCGCCCTCGTCCTGGCGTTCGTCTTCGGCACGCTGATGCTCCTGCGCCGGCTCGACAACCTGTGGATCCTCGTGCGCCGGGCCGCAGGGGTCGACCAGCGCGAGGGGATCCTCGGGCGCCTGTTCCTCATCACCACGATCATCGTCGTGCCGATCTTCACCGTGTGGTTCGCCTTCCTCGGCGGCATGCGGCCGACGGTCGGCGGGGTCTGAGCGTGGGGCTGTTCAACTACTACCGCCAGTTCGAGGCGCTCAGCGAGGACGAGGTCAACGCCGACCTCCGGGAGAAGGCGCGCGAGAGCCGCGCCCGGGCCCTCGCCCACGTCGAGCCCGTCGACCTCGCCCGCACGACGTGGCACGAGCTGCCGCCCGCCGAGGTCGTCTCCGCCATCACGTTCAACGCCCGCAAGGGTCTGCACCGCTACGCGGAGGGCCGTGACGTCGAGCTGCGCGAGGCGCTCGCGGTGCGCCACGGCGTCGCTCCCGGGCGGATCGTCGTGGGCGACGGCGCCTCAGGCCTCCTGAGCCGGGCGGCCCACGAGCTGCTGGACCCGGGCGACGAGCTCGTGCTCCCGTGGCCGGGCTACCCGCTCTATCCGCTCATGGCGCGCGACACGCACGCGACCGCCGTGACCGTCCCCTCGCTGGACCCGCAGCGGATCCTCGACGCCGTCACGCCGCGGACGCGGATGATCGTGCTCGGCAGCCCGAACGACCCCACGGGCGAGCTGCTCCCCGCCGGCGTGCTGGCCGAGCTGCTCGGCCGCCTGCCCGAGCGCGTCGTCGTCCTGCTCGACGAGGCGCTGCGCGAGTTCGTCACGGACGAGGCGACGGACGCCACGCTGCGACTGACGGAGCGGTTCGACCGGCTCGTCGTGGTGCGCTCGTTCTCCAAGGCGTGGGGCCTCGCGGGCCTGCGCTGCGGCTACGCCGTCGGCGGCGCCGGGGCCGGCGACCTGCTGCGCGTCCTCGCCCCCCGGCTCGGCGCGGGCGACCTCTCCCTGGCCGGCGCGCTCGCCGCGGTGCGGACGGCGGAGACGGTCGTCGGCCGGCGCGTCCGGCAGAACGCCCGGGAGCGCACCGCCATGGCCGAGCGCCTGGAGGAGACGGGCCTGCTCGTCCACCCCTCGCAGTCCTGCGCGCTGTGGGTCCGCTCGCCCGACGAGGACGGCCCCGCCCTGCAGGCGCGGCTCGAGCGCGGCGGCGTGCTCGTCCAGGCCGGCGCACCGCTGGGCGACGACCACCACGTGCGCATCACCGTGCGGGACGCGGAGACGACGGAGCGCGTGCTCCGCGTGCTGCGGGTCGGACGCGACGCGTGAGCGGCCGGGGCGGCGCCGGCCGGCGGCGCCAGACGCAGCCCGAGGACGACGGCGCCGCCGCTCTTGCGCGCGGCCGCGACCCCGAGGCCCGCGAGGACCACGCCCCCGACGACGCGCCCCGCGACGGCGGCGCCCACGACCGGCCCGTCTCCGCCGAGGACGCCCGCCGGGGCCTCGTCGAGGACCTGCTCGCCCAGGGCCACGCGCCGGACGAGATCCGGGCCGCCGAACGGGCCCAGCGCCTGGCGCTGCTCCCCGTCCAGCGGATCCTGCGCGGCACGCCGACGATGACCACGGGCGACGTGGTCGCCCGCACCGGCGTCGACCCCGAGCTGTTCGAGCGGGTGCTGCAGGCCTCGGGCGTGCCGATCCCGGCCGCCCACGACGCCGTGTGGGAGGAACGCGACCTCGGGCTGCCGCTCATGCTCCGCGGGCTCGCCGACCTCGGCGTCGACGACGCCGCCCTCATCGAGCTCTCCCGCACCCTCGGCGACTACGCGGCCCGGATCGGCTCCGCCGCGATCATCGGGCTCGGCTCGGGGCTGACGCGCGAGGGGGACACGGAGCGCGAGCTCTCGCACCGGATCGCCGCCGCCGCCGAGCCCGTGGCGACCCACATGGCCGACACGCTCGGCACGCTCGTCCGCGCCACGGCGCTGGACCAGCTCGCGGCGGTCGAGCTCGACGCCGACGTCATCGCGGACGGCCGCCTGGCGGGCGCCACGCCCGTGGCGATCGGGTTCGCCGACGTCGTCGGGTTCACGCGCATGGGCGAGCAGCTCGGCGCCCAGCGGCTGCGGGACGTCGCCGCCCGGCTCGGCGAGCTCGCGGGCGAGGTCACGGGCGACGGGGTCCGGGTCATCAAGACGATCGGCGACGCGGTCATGCTCGCCGGCCCGCGTCCCCTCGCGGTGGTGGAGGCGCTGCTGGCCCTGCAGGAGCGGGTGGCCGCGGAGGCGGACTTCCCGCGCATCCGCTCCGGCGTGGCCACGGGCGACGCCGTGCCCCGCGCCGGCGACTGGTTCGGGCCGCCCGTCAACCGCGCCTCGCGCGTCTGCGCCGCCGCACGCCCGGACAGCCTGCTCGTCGACGAGCCGACGTGCGAGCGGATCGCCGACGCCGGCCTCGAGCTCACGCCGATCGGCCGCGTGCGCCTGAAGGGCGTCGGCCGCGTGCCGCTCCACCGTGCCCGGCCGGGCGACGACGGGCGGTGGCGGGCCGGCGTGCACCCCGCCCCCGCCTGAGGCCGTCGGGCGAACCGCGTCGGCGGGTCGCCGCCGCCCGGTAGCCTGCCGCGCGATGCCGCCCCACCGCTCAGCCCTCGCCGCCGCCGTGGCGACGGCCGCCAGCCTCGCCGCCCTGCCGGCCGCGCCCGCCGGGGCCGCGATGCCCTCCACGGCCGGCCTCGCGGGCCGCGGGGGCGTCGTGGTCGTCGACCTGGCGTCGGGCCGCACGCTGCTGGACCGGCGGGGCAGCTCCCGGCGGATCCCGGCGTCGGTGACGAAGGTCTTCACCGTCGCGGCGGCCCTGGACCGGCTCGGCCCGGACTGGGCGCCGCGCACGCGCGTCGTCGCGACGGGCGAGGCGTCCGGCCGCACGTGGGACGGCGACCTCTGGCTCGTCGGCGGCGGCGACCCGACCCTGGGCCGGTCGGCCCTGCGTGCCCTGGCGGGCCGGACGGTGCGGGCGCTCGGCGTGACCCGCCTGAAGGGGCGGCTGCGCGTCGACGCGACCGCGTTCGACGACTGGCTCGGCGCCGCGCGCACCGGGCGGTCCACGGACTTCGACATGGGCGGCCGCCTCGGCGCGCTGACCGTCGACCGGGGCGCCGGCACGGTCGACCCCGCCGGCCAGGCCGGATCGCTCTTCCGCACCGCGCTGCGCTCCTCGGGCCTGCGGGTGACGGGCACCGTCGCCGCCGGCCGCGCGCCCGTCGCCGCGGCGCCGGTGGCGACGCAGACGGGCCCGTCGCTCGCCGAGCTCTCCGCCGCGACGCTCGGACCGTCGGACAACTTCGTCGCCGAGACCCTCGTCAAGGACGTCGTCTCCCGCGACGCCGACGAGGCGAGCTGCCGGATCGCGGGCGCGCTCACCCCGATCCCGGTCAATCCGCCCCTGCCCGAGACCCCGGTCGAGACGGCGTGCCGCACCGACGCGTTCGACGTCGCGCCCGCCACGACGGCCTCCGGCACGGCCTACCTCCGTCGCGCCCTGCGCCCGTTCGCCGGGACCACCCCGCGGATCGTGGACGGCTCGGGCCTGACCCGCCAGAACCGCGTGTCGCCGCGCGTCGTCGTGCAGCTGCTGCAGTCGCTGGACGCGGACGAGGAGATCGCCCCCGTGCTGCGCGCGGGCCTGGCCCAGGCCGGCCGCAGCGGCACCCTCGCCCGGCGCATGCGCTACACCGCCGCCGTCGGCCGCTGCCAGGCCAAGACGGGGACCCTCATCGGCGTCTCGGCGCTCGCGGGCTACTGCACGACGGTCAAGGGTCGCGAGGTCGCGTTCGCCATCCTGCAGAATACGGGCGACACGTACTCCGCCAAGCGGTTCGAGGACCGCTTCGTGGCCGCGCTCGCCAAGCACGGCTAACGGGTGCGCCGAGCCGCGCCGGCGTCCTGCGCGGTCGGCGCTGAGACGTTCGGGGCGGGGCCCGAGTCCGAATACGACGACGGGCGAGCCTTGCGACTCGCCCGCCACCACCGACCTACACCACCCCTACTTACTTTTACATCCCAGGACCTCGTGTCGAGCCTGGGCAGACTGACACTCGTAACCCCTCAGTCAGTCCCCCGCGAACGGGGCGGAACCGAGGTGGACGCGCGAGGCGCCCCAGCTACGTAGGCGGTGTGGCCAGCCTCACCACGGTAGCACCTCGCGGACCCCCGTCGTGCCGCTCGGCCCGTCGCGTCGCCGCGCTGCACGGCGCCTACGCCCGGCGTCCGCGCGAGCGCCGCGGCGCGGTCCGCCGGGCCGCCGCCGCGCTCAGTCGCCCGGGGCCTCCACGCCGGCCTCGCTGTCGGCATCGACCGCCGCGTCCGGCGCCTGCCCGTCGGGCTGCAGCTCGTCCTCGCCCTCCTCCGGCGCGAGCACGGAGGGCCCCTCCCGCAGCAGCCGCAGCAGGCCCTCCTCGTCCAGGACGGGCACGCCGAGCCGCTCCGCCTTCTCGAGCTTGGAGCCGGCCGCCTCGCCCGCCACGACCACGCCGGTCTTCTTCGACACGGACGACGTGACGCGCGCGCCGGCGGCGAGCAGCCGCTGCGTGGCGTCCTCGCGGGTCAGCGACGGCAGGGTGCCGGTGAGGACGGCGGTCAGGCCCTCGAGCAGGGTGTTGTCGCCGGCGTCGCCCTCGGCCTGGGGCACCTCGAGCTGCAGGCCCGCGGCGCGCAGGCGGTCGAAGACCTCGCCCACGGCGGGGTCGGCCAGGCGCTCGTGGATGATCCGCGCCATCTTCTCGCCCACGCCGGGCGTGTCGGCCAGCTGCTCGGGCTGCGCGGCCCGCAGGGCGTCGATCGTCCGGAACCGCGCGGCCAGGTTGCGCCCCGTGATCTCGCCGACCTCCTCGATCCCCACCCCGTAGAGCACGCGCGCGAAGGGGCGCTCCTTCGACGCCTCGATCGCGGCGACCGTCCGGCTCGCGGAGACCTCGCCGTAGCCCTCGAGCTCGAGCAGCTGCTCCTTCGTCAGGTCGTAGAGGTCCGCCGCGTTCGTCACGAGCCCCTTCTCGAGCAGCTGCGCGACCTGCTTCTCGCCCAGGCCCTCGATGTCCATCGCCTGGCGCCCGACGTAGTGGCGCAGCAGCTGCCACTGCTGGCCGGGGCAGCCGCCGCGGTTCGGGCAGCGGGTGAACACGGAGTCCGCGGGCTTCTCCGTCGGCGTGCCACACCGGGGGCACTCCGCGGGCGGGGCGGGCTTCGGCTGCCGGTCGTCGCGCTCCGCCTCGTGCGGCGCGGGCGAGACGACCTGCGGGATGACGTCGCCCGCGCGCAGGACGATGACCCGGTCTCCGGGCCGCACGTCCTTGCGCTCGAGGTCCTCCTCGTTGTGCAGCGTCGCCTGCGAGACGGTGACGCCCGAGACGTTCACCGGCTCGAGCACCGCGTAGGGGTGCAGGTCCCCGAACTTGCCGACGGACCAGATGACGTCCTTCAGCAGCGTCACCGCGGTGCGGGGCGGGAACTTCCAGGCGATCGCCCAGCGCGGGTCGCGGCCCACGCTGCCCAGGCGGCGCTGCAGCTCGAAGTCGTCGACCTTGACGACGACGCCGTCGATCTCGAACGCCAGGCGGTCGCGGCGCTCCTCCCAGCCTTCGCAGGTGCGCAGCGCGTCCTCCACGGTGTCGGCCACGGAGATCTCGTCGTTGACGGGGAACCCACGCTCCTTGAGCCACATGAGCGTGGCGTGGTGGCCGCCGACGCCGAGCACCTCGCCCACGCTGGCGGACGTGCCGGCGGCGCCCTGGCGCCCCTCCTGCTCGGCCTCGGCCCCCTCGGACGCCGCGACGACGCCGACCCCGTAGGCCCAGAACGAGAGCGGGCGCTCCTTCGCCGCCTTCGGGTCCAGCTGGCGGATCGCGCCCGCCGCCGAGTTGCGCGGGTTCATGAACGTCGACTCGCCGCGGGCGGCGCGCTTCTCGTTCACCTTCCGGAAGTCGGCGAGCTTGATGTAGATCTCGCCGCGCACCTCGAGCACCGCAGGGGCGTCCGGCACGTGGAGCGGGACGTCGGGGATCGTGCGAACGTTGTGGGTGACGTCCTCGCCGACCTCGCCGTCGCCGCGGGTGGCGGCCCGGACGAGCACGCCGTCCTCGTAGCGCAGGCTCATCGCGAGGCCGTCGACCTTCGGCTCGATCACGAACCGGAAGGACGGGTCGCTGATGCCCTCACGCGCGAGGTGGGTGCGCATGCGGTCCGTCCACCCGCGCAGCTCGTCCTCCGTGCGCGCGTTGGCGAGCGAGAGCATCGGCTGCTCGTGCTGGACCTTCGTGAGCTTGTCGAGGGGCGTGCCGCCGACGCGCTGGGTCGGCGAGTCCGGCAGCGCCAGCTCGGGGTGGTCCCGCTCGAGCGTCTCGAGCTCGGTGAAGAGCGCGTCGTACTCGTCGTCGCCGATCTCCGGGTCGTCCTGCTCGTAGTACCGCCGGCGGTGGTGCGAGACGATCTCGCGCAGCTCGGCCGCGCGGGCGGCGGGGTCCTCTGACCGGTCGCTCGGAGTCACGGGTCGAGCATACGTTCCCTCAACAGGGCCGCGTACCCTCGACCGGCGCACATCAGCCGTAGACGGGTGTTCACTGGAATTGGCGCCCGGCTATTGCAACGGTTGCATCGTGCCCGTCCCGATTCCAGACCCCGCGGCCCGAGAACTGGCCGAGACCCTGAAAGACCCGTTGGCCCGACAGGTGCTCGACCTCGCTGTCTCAGGACCCATCGACATCGAGGTCCTTCAACAGCAACTCATCGAAGCTGAAGCAGCTCGCCTCCTGGAGGACACCGATGCTTGAGTGGCTGGACGTCGAACATTTCCGCGCTTTCGGGGCGCGACAACGTTTGGAGTTCTCGCCCCAACTCACCGTCGTATCCGCGCTCAACAGCCAAGGCAAGACGAGCCTCGCCGAAGCGATCGAATTCCTGTTCTCCGGTGCACTGTCCCGCCAGCGGGTCTTGAGCACTTCGAAGACTGAGTACGCGGCTTGCCTACAAAACGCGCATCACCCGGGTCAAGTCTGCGCAGTCTCGGCTGCAATCGGTTCCACCGGCGTCCTCCGACGCGAACTGGTCGACGACTACGGCGCCAATAGCGCTGCCTGCAAGTCCCGAGCGACGTTCGCGGGGGCGGATCTCGAGGAGACCGCTGGGTCCGTCGCCGGCCTGTTGCTCGGGGCGCCGCCGATCATCGCTCCGGTGCTACATCCGCACACCCTTCGGTTCCCCGTCTCAGCAGGCCCGACTGAGCGGTTCAACTACCTACGGGCTGCGGCGGGGCTTGCGGACCTAGAACTCGTCCGCGAGCGGGCCTCTCACACCCTGAAAGAGCTCGCTGCGGCACGCAAGGCGGATCCCGGTGACCTGGCGAGCAAACCGTCGGCGGTCGCAGCCCGGACATGGTTCGTAGAGGTTTCCACTGTCCTCGGAAAGCCCTGCGGCGTCGAGGTCGTGGAGGGCGACTGGACCGGAGCCCTGGAGGAAACGATCCGCCGCGCCCAGGAGGCCACGTTCCCATTCGCTCGGTTTGAGGTTCAGGTTCCCGAGAGCCCAAGGACGGATGATCTGAATGCCGCTTCTGCGCGTCTCGTCGCGACGGCTACGGCTGCCGGCGCCTCGGCGGCAGACAGCGCGCAGATCTTGCACGTGGCCCATTCCTTCCTGCACGGTCAGGAGGTGCCTTTTGACTGCCCCGTGTGCGGCACCGCAGATGCGATCACAGCGGAACGCATCGCTCAGATCGAAGACACCTTGCGCGACCTGGAGGAGGTGCAAGCCGCTCGCACCAACCTCGCTGGTGTCCTGGACCGCGTTGCCGTCGATTTGGCGGGCGTGCGCGACGCCGTAGCTCGCGTCGCGGCTCGCATGGCCAGCATTGCGAAGGAACCCCCGACGGAAGAAGCAGCGGCAGCAGTCGACATCGACCGCGACGCACTCAAGGAGCTGCTAGCAGCCGCATCCGTGCTGCGCACGAAAAGCGAATGCCACGCCGAGGTGCTCGTTCGGGCATCGGCGTGGCGCAGCGTCGATGTAGCCACATCGTCGACGGCCTCGCTCATCGAGCTGGCCGACCGTGTCCGCCAAGCGACGGATGAGGCGAACGACGCGCTCGTGAGCGTTCGGGATGCTGCCCACACGTATCGTCGCGCTACGGGCGAGGTACTCGAATCGGCCAAGCTCCGCGTGACCGAACGAGGCAACGCTCACGACGCAAAAGAGCTCCTCAAGGCCGTGAGGGAAGCAGGGGGCGCCGAGCAGTTGTGGGCGCTGGAACGCGCGCACGTGAACGTCGCCATACGCGCGCACGCTGCCCGGCAAGCGTTGCTGGCGTCGGCAAGCGCTGTGGTATCCGCGCGCCACGACGCCCTGGGCCACGACGTTCGGCGTTGGTGGTCCATGCTGCGACCAGGCGACCCAACCACCCCGCAGAACGTCGTGCCACGCGGTCGGGAGTCCAAGCACATCGATCTGCTGGTCGAGCTGTCGAACGAGGCGACCGTTCGTACCGCAGTGGGGGTGTTGTCCGACTCCCAACTCAACGCGTTGGGGCTCGCCCTGGCTTTGGCCCGAGCTGCAGGGCTCGGGTGGAAAACTCTGGTTCTCGACGACCCCACACAGGGCGGGGATGACGAGCACCGAGCCGCGTTCGTCAACGACGTCGTCCCGGCGCTCCTGAAGAGCGGCGTGCAGGTGACCGTTCTGACGCACGACCCGCGCTTGGCCGCGGATCTGCTGTGCCTGACCCAGTTCGAGCTGGCTCACTACTCACTATCGCTCGCCCACGACGCCACTGGCGCGACGGTCGCCCCACAGAGGCTGCCGGTCGTTTCCATGCTCGCTTCCGCCTCCCACCGCATCGCTCAAGCGGGGACCGTGCCCACCGAGGAAGACCGACGCGCCGTCAGCCATGAGATCCGCATCGTCGCGGAACGGGTTGCGAAGACGATGCTCGTCAGGCAGGACGCTACCGACGGGGACACGACGAAGTCGTTGTCGTCCTACGCGAACGCTCAGCTCGGCGATCTCATCCGGCAGCTTCGGTCTCGCGGCGTGATCGACCCTCAGCAGGGGGGCGAGTGGGACCGCATCCGGCAATGCGCCAATCCTGGAAGCCATGACGACATCCCACGGACACATTCCGAGTTGGTCGGTGTCTTCACCTCACTCAGAGCTTCGGCCCGTATCGGTTTGGGCCTCTCGCGAAGAATGCTCGACAGCGAGGTCCCGATACCAGCGTCCGCTTAGCGAGGAGAGCTGCCCACCGAGCTCTGCCCCCGCTCAGTCCTCGAGCAGCTCGCCGATGCGGTCGAGCAGGCCCTCGAAGTCGTGGCCCGCGAGCGGGGCGATCGCGGACTCCCGGGTCAGGTCGAGATGCAGCGGGGTGATGGAGACGTGGCCCGCGTGCACCGCCGCCAGGTCCGTGCCCGGCTCGGGCTCGAACCCGTGCTCCGTGCCGTACAGCCAGTAGGTGCGCGAGCCGTCGGGGTGCGTCTCCACCGGCCGCAGCTCGTCGCGGTAGTGCCGCCGCCCCAGGCGCGTGACCTCGACGGCCAGGGGCGCGCAGCCGCTGTCGCTGTGGGGCACGTTGACGTTGAGCACCGTGCGCCGCGGCAGGGGCAGCGTGCCGTCCTCGCGGCTCACCCGCTCGACCTCGGCCACGATCCGTGAGGCGATCTCGGCGGCGACCCCGAAGTCCCACGTGTACTCCCGGCGAAGGGACCAGTCCCCGTGGGGCGAGGCCATGGACACGGCGACGCCCGGGATGTCGTGGACCACCGCCTCGAGCGCGGCGGCGACCGTCCCGGAGTAGGTGACGTCCTCCCCCATGTTCGCCCCGTGGTTGATGCCGGAGACGACGAGGTCGGGGGTCCACCCCTCGACGATGCCGTGCGCCGCCAGGCGGACGCAGTCCGTCGGGGTGCCGTCGGTCTGCAGGCCCTCCGTGCCGTCGTCGAAGTGCGCCGCGCGCACGCAGAGGGGGCGCCGCACGGTGATGGAGCGCGCCATCGCCGAGCGGTTGCCGTCCGGGGCGACCACGCGCAGATCGATCCCGTCCAGGCGCAGCAGCGCACGCCGCAGCGCCTCGAGCCCGTCGGCGTGCACGCCGTCGTCGTTCGTGAGGAGGACGCGCGTCGTCATGCGCTCCCAGCGTAGCCCCGCGGACCGGGCCGCGGGAAGCGCGGCCCGGAACGCGCGCGGGCGACGACGTGCTCTCGGGGCGTGCGGGGCCCGCACGCCTGCGGACGGCGCCGCGCCCGGGCGGAGCCCCGTCGGTGACGGCGGCGGTCGGGTGTCAAGCGACCTTGACACCGCGGGCGATGTCAAGCTACCTTGACATCCGATGCGCAACGACGTCCGCGAGCGCCGCACCGCCGACGGCCTCTCCCAGGCCGCCCTGGCCTCGGCGCTGGGCGTCTCGCGCCAGACCGTCAACGCGATCGAGCAGGGCCGCTACCTGCCGTCGCTCCCGCTCGCCTTCGCGCTCGCCCTCCACTTCGGGGTCCGCGTCGACGAGCTGTTCCACCCCGATCCCGAGGACCTGCCATGAGCACCCCCACGCCCGACGTGCCCTCCGACGAGGCGTCCGGCCCGCGTCCGGCGCGGCCCCCGCAGGGCACGCGCGCCGAGCTCGAGGACACCCAGATCTGGTGGCTGCGGTGGATCTACGTGCCGGTCATGTCCGCCATCGGCATCGCGGCGCTCGTCGTCGCGCTGCTCGGCGCGGGCGACTCGACGCTCGCGCTGGTCGTCGCGATCATGGTCGCCGGGAGCCTCATCGGTGCGACGCTGCGGTTCCGGAACCAGCGTGCCGAGACCGGCCACCTGGCGCTCGACGAGCGGGAGGAGACCCAGGTGATGCGCACCGCCGGCTACGCCTGGTGCTTCACGTTCTTCGGCGTGCTCGCGTGGCTCGTCGGATGGGCGGCGACCCACGACGGCGGTGAGACGCCCATCCCGCTCATCGTCCTTGCGGGATTGGTCGCGAGCGTCGGCCTGGGGCGGCTCTGCACGCGGCGCGAGGGCTACTGAGCGGCCGAGGCCGCCACACCGCCCGCCGCGTCCCCGCCCTGCACCGCCGCGGGTGCGGGCGCGTGGGCGCTGCCCGGCGCATCGGCGCTGCCGGGGTCGCCCGCCCACGGAGGCGCGCCCCAGCCCGCCGGCGCGACCGCGGGGCCGCCGAGCTCCGCCGGGTAGGCGATCCCGGCGAGGTGCAGGCCCTCGGGCGACAGCGTGGGACCGGCCGCGGACCGCGGGGCGCCCTCGAGCAGCGCGACGAAGTCCTCCAGGGGCCGCCGCCCGTTGGCGACCTGCAGCATCGTGCCGACCAGGATGCGGTTCATGTGGCGCATGAACGCGTCGCCCTCGATCCACAGGTCGAGGAAGGAGCCTCTCCGCACCCACTGCGCGCGCAGGATGCGACGGCGGAAATGCACGTGCTGCGTCTGCGTCGGTGTGAAGGCCGTGAAGTCGTGCTTGCCGAGCACGGCCTGGGCACAGGCGCGCAGCAGGTCCTCGTCGAGCCGGTAGGGCCACCAGAGGGCGTGGCGTCGGCCGAAGGGCGAGGGCGTGCCCCGCACGAAGAGCCGGAAGCAGTAGGTGCGGCTCGTCGCCATCCGCCGCGCGTCGAACGGCCCGTCCAGGGCGACGGCGCTCCGCACCGCGATGTCGTTCGGCAGCACCGCGTTGAGCCCGTAGAGGTCGACGGGACCCCCCGGGTAGGACGCCACCTGCGCGACCGCGTGGACGCCCCGGTCGGTGCGCCCGGCGACGGTGAGCTCCGTGGGCGCGCGCCGGATGACCTGGAGCGCGCGGGTCAGCTCCCCGTGCACGGAGCGCACGCCCGGCTGGGCCGCCCACCCGTACAGCTCGGTGCCGTCGTACTCGATCTCCAGCCGCGTCGTGATCACTGCGCCGGGGATCCTCCCGCACCGGCCGGGAAGACGCGGTGCGGCGCGACGGGGCAACGGTCGGAGCTCCGCCGGCGATTCGACCCCGGGCCGTTAGCGGCGGCGAGCGGCCATCCGACGCACGCGACGTCGGACCGCGACGTGCCCGGCGAGCAACGCGCCCGTCGGCAGCAGCAGGGCGACGGGCCACGGGGTCCCCGCACCTGCGGCGGCCCACAGCGCGACGGCGCCGCCGTTGACGCCGGTGAAGACCGCGGTGTGCGTCCGCATCGCGGCCCGGTCGACCCCGCGGACGACCGCGACGCTGCGCTCGCGCGCGGGGGCGGTGAGCACCCGCACGGCGCTGCCCGGCAGACCACGCAGGGCGACGGCGAGATGGCCGGCGGTGCTCGCCCGCAGCACCTCGCCCATCCGCTCCTCGAACTCGTGCGCCTCGATCCGCCCCTCGGCGAACTGGCGCGCGAGCTCGCGCCGCACGGCCTCGCGCTCGCGGTCGCCCACGCGCGCATCGATCAGGGGGAGGGAGCCGGGCTCGGCCACACCACGAGGGTACTCCCCGCGCGACCGCACGTCGGCGGCCGAACGACCCGTCCAGTCGCCGGACATCGTGGCCGCCAGGGGGACGCCACCCGCCCGGGAACGACGACGGCCGCCCCGGAGGGCGGCCGTCGTACGGCGCCGGCTCGAAGGCCGGCGGGTGCGTCGCCCGGAGACGACGCCAAGAGGCTCAGACGAGCTCGATGAGCACCATCTCGGTGGCGTCCGACTTCCGCGGCCCGAGCTTCAGGATGCGGGTGTAGCCGCCCGGACGCTCCGCGTAGCGCGGGGCGATGTCCTCGAACAGCTTGTAGGCCGAGAACTTGTCCTGGCCGAGCGTCGAGAGCACCTGGCGACGCGCGTGCAGGTCGCCGCGCTTGGCCAGCGTGATGAGCTGCTCGATCTCCGGCTTCAGCGCCTTGGCCTTGGCCTCGGTCGTCTTGATGCGCTCGTGCTCCACGACCTCCTTGCAGAGGTTGCGGAGGAGGGCCTTGCGGTGCGCGGAGTCGCGGCTGAGCTTGTGGCGGGTCTTCTGGTGACGCATCGTCTAGGTCTTTCTGGGGCGGCTCGCCGAGGGTCGTGGACGCTACTCGTCGCGGAGGCCGTAGCCCCGCGCGGCGAGGGTCTCCACGACCTCGTCGATCGACTTCTTGCCGAAGTTCGGGATGGCGGCGAGCTCGGCCTCGGTCTTCGAGGTGAGGTCACCCACGGTCTGGATGCCGGCGCGCTTGAGGCAGTTGTACGAGCGGACGCCGAGCTCGAGCTCCTCGATCATCATCTCGTCGGTCGGGTCGCCGTAGCCGTCGTGGCCGACGAGCCCGTCCTCGAGCTCACCGCCCACGGAGGCACGGAGCTCCTCGACGCGATCGGGGTCGGTGAAGACCGCGAGCTGCTGGATCAGGATCTCGGAGGCCTCGCGGAGCGCCTCGCCCGGCTCGAGCGAGCCGTCGGTCTCGATGTCCAGCGTGAGCTGGTCGAAATCGGTGCGCTGGCCGACGCGGGCCGGCTCGACGCGGTAGGCGACGCGACGGATCGGCGAGAAGATCGAGTCGATCGGGATGACGCCGATCGGCTGGTCCGCCGTCTTGTTCTCGTCGGCGGAGCGGTACCCGCGGCCCTGGCCGATGGTCAGGTAGACCTCGAGCTTCGTGCCGGCCTCGAGGGTCGCGATGTGCGCCTCGGGGTTGAGGATCTCGACGCCCGCGGGGAGGTCGATGTCCTTCGCGGTGATCTCGCCGGGGCCCTCGGCCACGAGCGGGGCCTCGACCTCGGTCGCGTCGGAGTGCATCCGGCAGACGAGCGTCTTGAGGTTCAGGACGATGTCCGTCACGTCCTCGGAGACGCCCTCGAGCGTCGTGAACTCGTGCGCCACGCCCTCGATGCGGACGTTCGTGACCGCCGCGCCGGAGAGGAAGCTCAGCAGCACCCGGCGAAGCGAGTTGCCGAACGTGTAGCCGAAGCCGCGCTCGAGGGGCTCGATCGTGAACGTGCCGCGGTTGTCCTCGACGGATTCGCGGGTGATCCGAGGGGTCTGGTAGTCGAGCATCAAGGTCCTTGCTTCGGCGGAAGACGGGCGGCCGACGGGCGGGGCCGATCGCCTGTGCAGTCGGGCGGGCGGGGCTTCGACCTCCCCGGCCCGCGCGCTGCGGGGTGCTACTTGGTCCTACGGGGTGGGGCGGGCGGAGCGGTGGAGGCTCCGTGCCCCGGCGCCGGCGACGAGGTCGCGCGGCGCGTGGTCGCCCGCCGGCCGGCCGCCTGTGAGGGACGGGTGACCGGGCGGGACGACACGACGACGGTCGTTAGACGCGGCGGCGCTTCTTCGGGCGGCAGCCGTTGTGCGCCTGGGGCGTCACGTCGCGGACCGTCGTGATCTCGAGACCGGCGGCCTGGAGCGAGCGGATCGCGGTGTCGCGACCGGAGCCGGGGCCCTTGACGAAGACCTCGACCTTCTCCAGACCCTGCTCGATGCCCTTGCGGGCAGCAGAGTCGGCGGTCACCTGCGCGGCGAACGGCGTCGACTTGCGGGAGCCCTTGAAACCGGCACCGCCGGCGGACTCCCAGGCGATGACGTTGCCCTCGCGGTCGGTGAGGGAGACGATCGTGTTGTTGAAGCTCGTCTTGATGTGGGCCTGGCCGACAGGGATGTTCTTCTTCGGCTTGCGGCGGCCGCGGGCGGGGCGCTTCGGTGCGGGCATGAGGTTCTAAGGGCTCCGTTACTTCTTGCCGGGCTTCTTCTTGCCGGCGGTCGGCATGCGCTTGGGGCCCTTGCGGGTGCGCGCGTTGGTCTTCGTCTTCTGCCCGCGGACGGGGAGGTTGCGGCGGTGACGGATGCCGCGGTAGCAGCCAATCTCCATCAGACGCTTGACAGCCTGGTTGCGCTCGCGTCGGAGATCGCCCTCGACGATGACGTCGCGGTCGATGTGATCGCGGAGAGCGGCCACCTGCTCCTCGGTGAGATCGCGAACCTTGGTGTCGCGATCGATCCCGGTCGCCGCCAGGATGTCGTTCGAGGCACTACGGCCGATGCCGTAGATGTAGGTGAGGCCAATCTCGATCCGCTTGTTCAGCGGGATGTTGATGCCGGAGATGCGTGCCATGACTCAGCCCTGCCGCTGCTTGTGGCGGGGGTTCTGACAAATCACGAGGACAGCGCCGTTACGGCGGATGACCTTGCACTTCTCGCACATCGGCTTGACCGACGGTCGTACCTTCATGGTTCCCTTCTCGGCTCGCTATTCAGTGGCCTGGCTCTGACGGTCGCGAGACCCTCGCTACCAGCCACTGAGGCGCGACACGGCCCGGAGGCGTGTCGCGCGCAGATTCGGCACGATACCAGACAGCACCCCGGGCACGTCGAACGGCACCCGGGCGGACACATCACGGTAGCAGTCAGGGCCGGCGGGCGGCGGGCGCCGTCCACGCCGACCCGGACCGACGAGCTCAGGCGGTTCGGGCGGGGGCGCCCGACCACGGCGTGAGGACGCGCGGACCGTCGTCCGTGACCGCGACCGTCACCTCCACGTGAGTCGCGCGCGCCCCGTCGATCGTGAAGACCGACCACCCGTCCGGCGCCGTCCGCGTCCGCGGCCGGCCGAGGGTGAGCATCGGCTCCACCGCGATCACGAGCCCGGCCTCGAGCGGCACCCCCTCCCCCACGCGCCCGACGTTCGGAACGGCGGGGTCCTCGTGCAGGTTCCGCCCCACCCCGTGGCCGATGAGCGCGGGGAACACCTCGACCCCCGCCCGCTCGGCGCGCGACAGCACCGCGGCTCCGACGTCTCCCACGTGTCCGCCGGGCACGCAGCGGGCGACGGCGTCGCGCAGCGCGTCCTCCCCGGCGGCGACGAGCCGGGCGTCGTCCGCGGAGGCGGTGCCCACCACGACGGTGCGTGCCGCGTCCGTCACCCAGCCGTCCAGCCGCACGCCGACGTCGAGGGAGAGGACGTCGCCGTCGCCCAGCGGGCGGGGGCCCGGGATGCCGTGCACCACGAGGTCGTTGGGCGACGCGCAGATCGATCTGCGGAATCCCCGGTAGCCGAGGAACGCGGGCTCCCCGCCGCCCGTCCGGATCAGGTCGTGCGCGAGCCCGTCGAGCTCGAGCGTCGTGACACCGGCCTCCGCCGCGGCCACGAGCTCGTCGAGCACCGACGCCAGCAGCGCGCCCGAGGCGGCCAGGGCGTCGACCTGACCGGGGCTCTTCAGCTGCGGCGCCATCCTGCGGGCGCCCCGCCGGGTCGGCGGGGCGCGAGCCGTCCTAGACGGCGTCCTCGAGGCGGAGCGTCGAGACGGTCTTGCGCAGGTGCGCCTCGACCTCTTCGGCGGGGGCGGTGCCGTCGAACGTGTGGAGCAGTCCGCGCGCGGCGTAGTACTCGACCAGCGGCTCGGTCTGCTCGTGGTAGACCGCGAGGCGCTTGCGGATCGTCTCGGGACGGTCGTCGTCGCGCTGGATCAGCGGGGTGCCGTCGACGTCGCAGACCCCGTCGACCTTCGGCGGGTTGGACTCCAGGTGGTACACGCGCCCGGCCTCGGACACGCGACGGCCGGAGAGCCGACGCACGATCTCGTCGTCGGGCACGTCGAAGTACAGGACGCCGTTGAGGTCACGTCCCAGGTCGGACAGCGCGGCGTCGAGCGCCTCGCCCTGCGCGACGTTGCGCGGGAAGCCGTCCAGCACGAACCCGTCCTTCGCCTCCTCGGAGCGCACGCGCTCGAGGATGAGACCGATGACGAGCTCGTCCGGGACGAGGTCGCCCGCGTCCATGAACGCCTTGGCCTGCACGCCGAGCTCGGTGCCGGCCTTGACCGCCGCGCGGAGGATGTTCCCCGTGACGACGTACTCCAGGCCGCCGTCGGCGGTCAGGCGCTCGCCCTGGGTGCCCTTGCCGGCGCCCGGCGGTCCCAGGAGGATCAGGTTCAGCTCAGCCATCGTTCCGTCCTTCGTGCGGGGCCAGGAGGTCGTGCGGGAGCACGGCCCTCACTTGAGGAAGCCCTCGTAGTTGCGCATCATCATCTGGGCCTCGAGCTGCTTGACGGTGTCGAGCGCGACGCCCACGACGATCAGCATCGAGGTGCCGCCGAAGGCGAACCCCTGCGTCGTCTGGTTGAAGAGGATCGCGGGCACCGCGGCGACGGCCGCGAGGTACAGGGCGCCGGGGAACGTGAGCCGCGCGAGCACGCGGTCGAGGAACTCGGCCGTGGGCCGCCCCGGGCGCACGCCGGGGATGAACCCGCCGTACTTCTTGAGGTTGTCCGCCTGCTCCACCGGGTTGAACGTGACCGCGGTGTAGAAGTAGGTGAACAGGATGATGAAGACGGCCTCCATCCCGATGTAGGACCAGCTGCCCGGGAGCAGGAACTCCTGGACGGCCGTGTCCTGGCGCTTCGTCACGACCTGGGCGATCGTGGGCGGGATCGACATGATCGACGCCGCGAAGATGACCGGGATGACGTTGGCCATGTTGACCTTGAGCGGCAGGTAGGTCTGCCCGCCGCCGCTCATGCGCCGGCCGATGACGCGCTTGGCGTACTGGATCGGGATGCGGCGCTGGCCCTCCTGGACGAACACCACGGCCGCGATGACGGCAAGCGCGATGAACGGCATCAGGACCTTGAAGACGGGGTCACCGCTGTTCCACCAGTTGCTGATGCCGTTCGGGAGGCCCGACACGATCGACGCGAAGATCATCAGCGACATGCCGTTGCCGACGCCGCGCTGGGTGATGAGCTCGCCGAGCCACATCACGATGAGCGCACCGGCGGTCAGGGACGACGCGATCAGGACGAGGTGCCCCGCGTTGAAGTCCTCGATGAGCGGCACACCGGCGGAGCCCTCGAGGCTGCGGAACAGCGTCACGTACGCGAACGACTGGCCGAGCGCGAGGGCCACGGTCAGGTAGCGCGTGTACTGGGTGATGCGCTGCTGCCCGATCTCGCCTTCCTGCTTGAGCTTCTCGAGCGACGGGACGACGACCTGCAGCAGCTGGAGCACGATCGACGCCGTGATGAAGGGCATGATGCCGAGCGCGAAGATCGCGATCTGGCTCAGCGCCCCGCCGGAGAAGACGTTCAACAGCTGGAGGGCGCCGCCCTGGAAGGCGGCGTTGTCCTGGAGGGCCTCGACGCCGGCGCGGGAGACGCCCGGGACGGGGATCTGCGCGCCGATGCGGTAGAGCGCGAGGAGGAAGAGCGTGATGCCCAACTTCTTGCGGATCTCCGGGACGGTGAGCGCGCCGGTCAGGATGCGGATCATCGGTCTCGTGCTCGCAGTGGGGAAAGAGGGGCGGGACGGTGAAGGATGCCCGCTCCGGCAGAACGGCCGGAACGGGCGGCGCGGGCCTCGCGGCCCGCGCCTGATGCTGCTGGGGATCCTACGGTGCGGCGGGCCCGGACGCCGCCGGGCCTGCCGTTGCTGCGGTGAGGCCTAGGCCTCGACGACGACGGCGGTGCCGCCGGCGGCCTCGATGGCCGCCTTCGCGCTGGCGCTGAAGCCGTGCGCGTGGATCGTCAGCGGACCCGTGAGCTCACCGCGGCCCAGCACCTTGACCGGCACGTCCTTGCGCTGGCCCAGGCCCTTGGCCTTGAGGGCCTCGAGCGTGACCTCGGCGCCGGACTCGAAGCGCTCCGCGATGTCGTCCAGGTTCACCGGCTGCGTCTCCGTGCGGAAGCGCTCGAACGGCATGGACGTCTTCTTGTTCGGACCGCGCAGCTTGCGCATGCGGGCCTGGATCGGCGTCTGGCCGCCCTCGAACCGCGTGCGGTCCTTGGCACCCGAACGCGAGCCGGCGCCCTTGTGGCCGCGGCCGGACGTCTTGCCCATGCCGCTGCCGTGGCCGCGACCGACCCGCTTGCGCGGCTTGGTGCTGCCCGGGGCCGGGCGCAGGGAGTGCAGCCCGATGACTTCGTTGTTCTCGGAGCTCATGCCTGCTCCTCCTCTACGCGGACCAGGTGCCGCACGGCGTGCAGCATGCCGCGCGACTGCGGCGTGTCCGTGACCTCGACGGTGTGGCCGATCCGCCGGAGCCCCAGGGACCGCAGCGTGTCGCGCTGCGCCTGGTTGCTGCCGATGGACGACTTGAACTGGGTGGCCTTGACCGTGCTCACGCGGTCACCTCCTCTGCGGGGGCGTCCTCGGTCGCCTCCGTCGTCTCGACGGCCTCGACGGGCCGGTCGACGACGCCGAGGACGTCCTTGATGCTCAGGCCGCGGAGCTCCGCGACCTCGCGCGGGGTGCGCAGCTGCTGCAGGCCCTGGACCGTGGCCTTGACCAGGTTGATGGGGTTCTGCGAGCCGAGGCTCTTGCTCAGGATGTCCTGCAGGCCGGCGAGCTCGAGCACGGCGCGGACGCCGCCACCGGCGATGACGCCGGTACCCGGCGAGGCCGGCTTCAGGAGGACCTGGCCCGAGCCGAAGCGCCCGATCACGGGGTGCGTGATCGTGGAGTTGTGCTTCGGGACGCGGAAGAGATCCTTCTTCGCCCGCTCCACGGCCTTCTGGATGGCCAACGGGACCTCGTTGGCCTTGCCGTAGCCGATGCCGACTACGGAGTTCTCGTCACCGACCACGACCAGGGCGGTGAAGGAGAAGCGACGGCCACCCTTCACCACCTTGGCGACGCGGTTGATTTCCACGACCCGCTCCTGGAGATCCAGGCCGACGGGGCTGACAGTTCGATCGATCGTCATGGGTTCAGTGGCTCCTAGACGGTGAGCCCGCCCTCGCGGACCGCTTCAGCGAACGCCTTGACGCGCCCGTGGTACTGGTATCCGCCACGGTCGAACACGACCGTGTCGATGCCCGCAGCCTTGGCGCGCTCGGCGAGCGCCTTGCCGGCTGCGGTGGCCTGGTCCGCCTTGCTGAGGTCGCGGAACGCGTCCTCGGTCCAGGAGACGGAGGCGAGCGTGTGACCGCTGCCCGCGTTGGCGCTGTCGTCGATGAGCTGCGCGAAGATCCCGCGGTTGCTGCGGAACACGGCCACCCGGGGACGCTCGGCGGTGCCGATGACCTTGGACCGCACGCGACGCCGGCGCTTGAGCCGGCGCGCTTCCTTCGTGACGACGCTCATGCGCGCTTACCGACCTTCCGGACGACGTACTCGCCCTCGTAACGGATGCCCTTGCCCTTGTAGGGCTCCGGCGGCCGCTTCTTGCGGATCTTGGCCGCCGTCTCGCCGACGAGCTGCTTGTCGGTGCCCTTGATGACGATGCGGGTGGGCTGCGGGACCTCGAACTCGATGCCCTCGGGAGCCTCGACCGTGACCGGGTGCGAGTAGCCGAGCGCCAGGTCGAGGGTCGAGCCCTTGAGCGAGGCGCGGTAGCCGACGCCCTGGATCTCGAGCGTCTTGGCGAAGCCGTCGGTGACGCCCTCGACCATGTTCGCGATGAGGCTGCGGCTGAGGCCGTGCAGCGCCCGGTGGGGGCCACGGTCGGTGGGCCGCGTCACGACGATCTCGGCACCCTCCTGGGTGACGGTCATGTCGCGATGGATCCGCTCGGCGAGCTGACCCTTCGGGCCCTTGACCGTGACGGTCCCGGGTTCGATGGTGACGTCGACGCCGGCGGGGACCGGGATCGGCTTGCGTCCAATACGGCTCATGCGGTTACCACACCTCGGCCCAGACCTCGCCACCGACGCCGGCCTTGCGGGCGTCGTGACCGGTCATGATGCCGCTCGAGGTCGAAACGATCATGGTACCCAGGCCGCCGAGCGACTTGGGGACCTGTCCGGTGCCGACGTACGTGCGCTGACCCGGACGGGAGACGCGACGCAGGCCGGTGATGGCCGAACGACGGTCCTTCGTGTACTTGAGCGTGATCGTGAGCAGCTCACCGGGGTACTCGGTGGCCGGCGCGACGGTCGCGTCCGCGATGTAGCCCTGCTCCTTGAGGATGCGGGCCACCTCGCGCTTGGAGTTCGAGGACGGGAGCACGACGGTGCGGTGCGCCGCCGTGATCGCGTTGCGGATCCGCGTGAGGAGATCCGCGATGGGGTCGGTCGTCGCCATGCGTTACCAGCTGCTCTTCGTCATGCCGGGGATGTAGCCCTTGTGCGCGTGCTCGCGCAGGCAGATGCGGCAGATGCCGAACTTCTTGTAGACGGAGCGCGAGCGGCCGCAGCTGCGGCAACGGGTGTACTCGCGGGTCCGGTACTTCTGGGGGCGCGCCTGGCGGACGCGCTGAGAGGTCTTCGCCATGGGTCAGCTCCCCTGGGTCGTCTTGGACGGATCGGTCGGAGCGGGCGCGCCGGCGGGCCGCTTGCCCTCGCGGGAGAACGGGAAGCCGAGGGCTTCGAGGAGGTGGAATGCCTCGCCGTCCGTGAGAGCGGAAGTGGTGATGGTGATGTCGAGTCCGCGGATCTGGTCGATCGCGTCGTAGTCGATCTCGGGGAAGATGATCTGCTCGCGCACGCCCAGGGAGTAGTTGCCCCGGCCGTCGAAGCTCGTCGTCTTGAGGCCCCGGAAGTCCCGAACGCGCGGAAGCGCGATCGCGACGAGGCGCTCGACGAACTCGTACATGCGGTCGCCGCGCAGCGTCACCGCGGCGCCGACGGGCATGTCCTCGCGCAGCTTGAAGCCGGCGATGGACTTACGGGCCCGGCGCGTGTTCGGCTTCTGGCCGGCGATCGCGGCGAGCTGATCCAGCGCCGCCGCGAACGTCTTGTTGTCCTGCTTCGCCTCGCCGAGACCCATGTTGAGGGTCACCTTCTCGAGACGCGGAACCTGCATCACGGAGGTGTAGTCGCCGGCCTCGAAGAGGCGCGGACGGATCTCGTCGAGGTAGCGCGTCTTCAGTCGCGCGGTCGTGGTCGCACTCATGCGGACTACCTCAGTCGATCTGCTGGCCGGAGCGGCGGGCGACGCGCGTAGCGCGTCCGTCCTCGCCCCGGGTGACGCCCACGCGAGTGGGCTTGTTGGTCTTGGGGTCTACGAGCATGACGTTCGAAACGTGGATCGGACCCTCCTGCTCGACGACGCCGCCCTGGCTGGCAGGGCTGCCGGGCGCGGCGGCCGGGTTGGGTCGCTGGTGCCGCTTGACGATGTTGACTCCCTCGACGATCACGCGCTCACGCGTGGGGTCGACGGAGACGACGGTGCCGGTGCGACCGCGGTCCTTGCCGCTGATCACGACGACGGTGTCGTCGCGGCGAATGCGAAGGGACATGCTAGAGCACCTCCGGCGCGAGCGACACGATCTTCATGAACGAGCGATCGCGGAGCTCGCGAGCGACCGGCCCGAAGATGCGCGTGCCGCGCGGGTTGTTGTTCGCGTCGATGATGACCGCGGCGTTCTCGTCGAAGGCGATGTACGTGCCGTCCTCGCGACCGAACTCCTTGCGGGTCCGGACGACGACGGCCTTGACGACCTCGCCCTTCTTGACGGTGCCGTTCGGCGTCGCGGCCTTGACGGTCGCGGTGATCGTGTCACCGACCCGCGCGTAGCGGCGGCGGGAGCCACCGTGCACGCGGATGGTGAGGATCTCGCGGGCGCCGGTGTTGTCGGCGACCTTGAGGCGGGACTCGTTCTGGATCACTTGGCACGCTCCACGATCTCGGCGAGCGTCCAACGCTTCGTGCGCGACAGCGGGCGGGACGACTCGATGCGGACGACGTCGCCCTCACCGGCATCGTTCTGCTCGTCGTGCGCGTAGAGCTTCGTCGTGTGACGCACGATCTTCTTGTACTTCGGGTGCCGCTTGGAGTGGTCGATCCGGACCGCGAGGGTCTTGTCGCCCTTCGCGGACACGACGACGCCCTGACGGACCTGGACGCGGCCGGGCTCGTGGTCGGGCTTCGGGGTGCCGCGATCGGTGCCGGCGTCGGCGCCGAGCTTGGCGGCCTTCTTCTCCCGCTCCTGCAGACGGCGGCGACGGCGCGCGACGGCCTTGGCCTTGCGCGTCTCGGCGCGCTCGCGGGCCCGCTCCTCCACCGACTTCGACGGGTTCGCCGTCGAGCCGGAGCGCTGGCGGTACCAGGCGCGGCGCTGGACCGGGGACAGCGACGGATCCGGGCCCACGGGCTCGGCCGGTGCTGCGTCCTCGGTCACGGCGTCCGTGCCCTCGACCTCTTCGGTGTTCTCAGTGTTCTCGTCAGCCATAGGGCTCAGCCGTTCTCAACGTCGATGCCGCGCTGGCGGGCGATGGTGACCGCCCGGGCCAGCTCGCGGCGCGTCGTGCGCAGCGCGGCAGTGTTCTCCAGCTCGCCGGTCGCCTGCTGAAAGCGCAGACCGAAGAGCTCCTTCTTGAACGTGGCGATCTGCTCGACGATCTTGCTGTCGTCGAGGTCACGCAGCTCCTGCGTACGCATCAGTCGTCCTCCGCCGTGACGAACTTCGTCCGCACGGGCAGCTTGTGCGCCGCCAGGCGGATGGCCTCGCGAGCGAGCTCTTCGGACACGCCGGAGACCTCGAACATCACGCGACCGGGCTTGACCACCGCGACCCAGCCCTCGGGCGAGCCCTTACCGGAACCCATGCGGGTCTCGGCCGGCTTCTTCGTGACGGACTTGTCCGGGAAGATGTTGATCCAGACCTTGCCGCCACGCTTCATCTTGCGGTTCATGGCGATACGGGCCGCCTCGATCTGCCGGTTGGTGATCCAACCGGCCTCGAGGGTCTTCAGCCCGAACTCACCGAACTGCACGTGGTTCTGGCCACGCGACAGGCCGCGCTTGCGGCCACGGTGCACCTTGCGATGCTTCGTGCGCTTCGGGGACAGCATCAGCGGCCTCCCTGCGGGCCACGCCCGCGCCCGCCGGCGCCACCCGGACCGCCGGGACCGCCCGGACGACCGCCACGGCCACCCTGGCCACCCTGGCCGCCGCGACCGCCGCGGTCGCCGCCGCCGAAGCCGCCGCGATCTCCGCCGCCGCCGCCGCCGTCACGACGCCCACGCCCGCCGCCGTCGCGGCCACCGCGGCCACGATCCTGCGTCGAGGGACCGTCGATGTCGGTCAGGTCGGAGCCGCCGTAGCCCTCCGGCATGATCTCGCCCTTGTTGACCCAGACCTTCACGCCGATGCGGCCGAAGGTCGTCTTGGCCTCGAAGAACCCGTAGTCGATGTCCGCGCGCATCGTGTGCAGCGGGACGCGACCGTCCTGGTAGGACTCGGTGTTGCTCATCTCGCGACCGCCGAGGCGGCCGGAGACCTGGATCTTGCAGCCCTTGGCACCCGAGCGCATGGCGCTCGTGAGGGCGCGCTTCATCGCGCGGCGGAACGCCACGCGGTTCTGCAGCTGCTCCGCGACGGACTGCGCGACGAGCTTGGCGTCGAGCTCCGGCCGGCGGACCTCGAGGATGTTGACCTTGACCTGCTTCTTCGTGATGCGGTGGAGGTCCTTGCGCAGGGCGTCCACCTCCACGCCGGACTTGCCGATGACCACGCCGGGACGAGCGGTCCGGATGGACACCTCGACCTCGTTCTTGTTCTTCCGGATCGCGATGTCGGACAGCCCGGCGTGCGCCAGCTTGCCCTCGATGTGATCACGGATCTGCCGGTCCTCGTGGAGGAAGTCGGCAGTGTTGTGCGCGCTGAACCAGTGGGACTTCCAGTCGTGGATGTACCCCACGCGCATCGACTCGGGATGGACCTTCTGTCCCATCAGCTGTGCTCCTTCGGCGTGAGCTGCACGGTCAGGTGGCTGGTGCGCTTGTTGATCCGGTACGCGCGGCCCTGGGCTCGCGGCTGGAAGCGCTTCAGCGTCGGTCCGTCATCAGCGGTGATGCTCTTGATCACGAGGTCGTCACCGACGAGCTCGTGGTTGTTCTCCGCGTTCGCGATCGCGGACTCGAGCACCTTGCTCCAGTCCTGCGCGGCCGAGCGGGTGCTGTGCTGCAGGATCGCGCGGGCGGTGTTGACGTCCTTGCCGCGCACGAGGTCGGCGATCAGACGCGCCTTGCGGGGCGTCGTACGCACGTACTTCGCGACGGCGCGGACGACGGGCGCCTCGCCGACGGGCTGGCTGCGGCGGGCACGGCGGGCATCCGCCCGCGCGCCGCCACGAACCTGGGCGACCGGCGCAGCGTGCATGTGCCCGTGCTCCTCGCTCCACACGCCGTCGACCTGGTCGTCGTCGGTGGGCTCGACGTCCGCAGCCTCCGTCGTCGCGTCGTCCGACGCGTCCGTGGCAGCTTCCTCAGCCTTCGGCGTCGTCTCCTCGACCTCTTCGGTCTCGGGCGTCACCTGGGCCTGCGGCTCGTCGTTCGTGTCGTTCTGGGGGGTCTCGTCAGCCATGCTCAGCGCCTCTTGGCGGTGTCGCCGTGACCGCGGTACGTGCGCGTGGGAGCGAACTCGCCGAGCTTGTGCCCGACCATCGACTCCGACACGAAGACCGGAACGTGCTTCCGGCCGTCATGCACGGCGATCGTGTGCCCCACGAATTCGGGGAAGATCGTCGACGCGCGCGACCACGTCCGGATCAGCTTCTTCTCGTTCGAGGCGTTCATGGTCTCGATGCGCGTCATCAGACGCTCCTCGACCCACGGCCCCTTCTTGCTCGATCGGCTCACGGCTACTTCCTCTTGCCCTTGCCACGTCGGCGCGCACGCACGATGTAGCGGTCCGAGGGCTTGTTCTTCTTACGGGTGCGGTACCCCAGGGTGGGGACGCCCCACGGGGTGACAGGGTGACGGCCCGGCGTGGTGGAACCCTCGCCGCCGCCGTGCGGGTGATCGACCGGGTTCATGGCCGTGCCTCGCGTCTGCGGGCGGACGCCCATGTGACGCTTGCGGCCGGCGTTGCCGATCTTGACGTTCTGGTGCTCGGCGTTGCCGACGGCACCGATCGTGGCGCGGCACTCCTCGCGGACGAGACGCATCTCGCCCGACGGGAGACGCAGGGTCGCCATGCCCTGGTCCTTGGCCATCAGCTGGATGGCCGAGCCGGCGGAGCGGCCCATCTGTCCACCCTTGTTCGGCTGGAGCTCGACGTTGTGGACGACCGCACCGGCGGGGATGTCCTTGAGCATCAAGGCGTTGCCCGTCTTGATGTCGGAGCCGGTGCCGGACTGCACCATCGTGCCGACCTCCAGGCCACGCGGGGCCAGGATGTAGCTCTTCACGCCATCGACGTAGTGGAGCAGCGCGATGTACGACGTGCGGTTGGGGTCGTACTCGATCGACGCGACGCGGGCGGGGATGCCGTCGCGCGTGCGCTTGAAGTCGATCTTGCGGTACAGGCGCTTGGCGCCGCCGCCGCGATGGCGGGACGTCTTGCGACCGTTGTTGTTGCGACCGCCGGACTTCGTAAGACCCTCGACGAGCGAACGCTCGGGGGTGGTCTTCGTGATCTCGGCGAAGTCCGGGTACGACGCGAACCGCTGGGCGGGCGACGTGGGCTTGGGCTTGCGAATGGCCATGGGTTAGTCCTCGATCCCCTGCAGCGACTGGAAGATCGGGATCTCCTCGCCCTCGCGGACCTGGACGATCGCCTTCTTCCAAGAG
The DNA here is from genome assembly GCF_000420025.1 of Patulibacter americanus DSM 16676. Lineage (GTDB taxonomy): Bacteria > Actinomycetota > Thermoleophilia > Solirubrobacterales > Solirubrobacteraceae > Patulibacter > Patulibacter americanus. The sequence goes on along the minus strand of NZ_ATUD01000003.1, from coordinate 325,666 downwards.
CGCGTGCGGCCGGAGGTGGCCCCGCGGCGCTTGGGCTTGCTCTTGACGCTCGACGTCTTCACGGTCACGACGTGAACCCCGAAGAGCTCCTCGATCGCGGCGCGGATCTGCGTCTTGTGCGCGTCCGGGTGGACGCGGAACGTGTACTTGCCGACAGTGGCGAGCACGTAGCTCTTCTCACTGACGACGGGACGGATGATGACCTGGGTGGCGTCCATGATCAGGCAACCTCCTCCGTGGCGGCGGGCGCCGACGCGCGAGTGGTGAGCTCGTCGACGGCCTTCTCGGTCAGCAGGAGCCGGCCCGCGCCGACGACGTCGGCGATGCCGACGCTCCCGGCGGGGAGCACCTTGACCGTGGTCAGGTTCCGGAAGGAGAGCGCGGCGCGCCCCTCTTCCGTGCCCACGACCAGCAGGGTCTTGCCGGCGGCGTCCCAGTCCTTCAGGGTCGAGATCGCGGCCTTCGTCGACGGCGTGTCGAAGGAGGCGACGTTCAGCCCCGCGAGGGTGCCACGGAGCGCGTGCAGCGACAGCGCGCTGCGGAACGCGGCCCGCTTCTCCTTGCGGTTGACCTTGAACGTGTAGTGACGGGGCTGCGGTCCGAAGATCGTGCCACCGCCCGTCCAGATCGGGGAGCGCGAGGAGCCGGCACGGGCGCGGCCCGTGCCCTTCTGGCGCCACGGCTTGGCGCCGCCGCCGGAGACCTGACCGCGCGTCTTGGAGGACGCGGTGCCCTGTCGACGGGCGTTCAGCTCGTGGCGAACGTTCTGGTGGACGAGCGGCCCGTTGAACTCGACGCCGAAGACGGCATCGTCGAGCTGCAGGGTGCCGCCGCCGAGGATCGGTGCATCAGCCATCGGTCCGGACCTCCACGAGGCCGTTCTTCGCGCCCGGGACGGAGCCGCGGACGATCAGCAGGTTGTCGTCGGTGTCGACGCGCACGACCGTCAGGCCGCGCTGCGTCACGCGCTCCGCGCCCATGTGGCCGGGACCGCGGATGCCCTTGAACACGCGGGCGGGCCAGGCGGCCGCACCGATCGAGCCCGGGGCGCGGGTGTTGTGCGAGCCGTGGGTCACGGGACCGCGGGAGAAGTTGTGACGCTTCACCGTGCCCTGGAAGCCCTTGCCCTTGGAGGTCCCGGCGACCCGGATCTTCTGACCCGGCTCGAAGGCGGCCACCGTGACGGTCTGGCCGACCTCGACGTCGAGGTCGACGTCGCGGAACTCCACCAGGTGACGGTGGGGACCGACGCCGGCCTTCTTCAGGTGCCCGAGCTCGGGCTTCGTGACGTGCTTCTCCTTCGTCGCACCGAAGGCGAGCTGCACGGCGTCGTAGCCGTCGCGCTCAGCGGTGCGACGCCCCGTGACGGGGCAGGGACCGGCCTCGAGCACGGTGACGCGCTCGACGGTGCCGTCCTCGAGGAACAGCTGGGTCATGCCCAGCTTCTTGGCGAGAATCGCGGCCATCTGGGTCACCCCGCCAGTCGGATCTCGATGTCGACGCCCGCCGGGAGGTGGTCGAGACGCTGGAGCGAATCGACCGTCTTCGGGGTCGGCTGGTGGATGTCGATCAAGCGCTTGTGCGTACGGATCTCGAACGCCTCGCGGGAATCCTTGTCCTTGAAGGGGGACCGGATGACCGTGTAGACGTTCTTCTCCGTGGGCAGCGGAACGGGACCGGAGACGGTCGCGCCAGTGCGCTGTGCCGTCTCGACGATCTCCTTCGCGGCCGACTCGATGGCCGACGTGTCGTAGGCCTTGAGGCGGATGCGGATCTTGTTTTGTGTGGCGGCTGCCATCGGGCTCTCTGCTGTCCGTTCCGTCTGATGACTGGAGGAAGATTTGTGCTGGGATCTTGCGGGATCGACTGCATCCCGTCCGCCCGCGTGCGGGAGGCGCACGTCGGCCGGCCCAGCGGGTGGTCGCGCGCGGCGGTCGGAAGTCCCGACGCGCACGCGACACCTGGGGGTGGGAGCGGCCGGGGCCGCTCCCACCTCAGGAGGTGCTGCTGACTACTGAATGACCTCGGCCACGACGCCGGAGCCGACCGTGCGGCCACCCTCGCGGATGGCGAAACGCAGGCCCTGGTCCATGGCGATCGGCTGGATCAGCTCGATCTCCATCTGGACGTTGTCGCCCGGCATGACCATCTCCGTGCCCTCGGGCAGGTTGGCCACGCCCGTCACGTCCGTCGTGCGGAAGTAGAACTGCGGGCGGTACCCGGAGAAGAACGGCGTGTGACGGCCACCCTCCTCCTTCTTGAGGATGTAGACCTCGGCCTTGAACTTCGTGTGCGGGGTGATGGAACCCGGCTTGCACAGCACCTGGCCGCGCTCGATGTCCTCGCGCTTCGTGCCACGGAGGAGGGCGCCGATGTTGTCGCCGGCCTCACCGCGGTCGAGCAGCTTGCGGAACATCTCGACGCCCGTGACCGTGGTCTTGGTGGGCTCGCGGATGCCGACGATCTCGACCTCGTCGCCGACGTTGATGACGCCCTGCTCGACGCGGCCCGTGGCGACCGTGCCACGACCCGTGATCGAGAAGACGTCCTCGACGGGCATGAGGAACGGCTTGTCCAGGACGCGAACCGGGTCCGGGATGTAGGTGTCGAGCTGCTCGGCGAGGTCGAGGATCTTCTGCTCGTACTCCGCGTCGCCCTCGAGCGCCTTCAGCGCCGAGCCCGTGACGAACGGGATGTCGTCGCCCGGGAAGTCGTACTCGTTGAGGAGGTCACGGACCTCGACCTCGACGAGCTCGAGGAGCTCCTCGTCGTCGACCATGTCCGCCTTGTTCAGGAAGACCACGATGTACGGGACACCGACCTGCTTGGCCAGCAGGATGTGCTCACGCGTCTGCGGCATGGGGCCGTCAGCCGCGGAGACCACGAGGATGGCGCCGTCCATCTGCGCCGCGCCCGTGATCATGTTCTTGACGTAGTCGGCGTGACCGGGGCAGTCGACGTGGGCGTAGTGCCGCGCCGTCGTCTCGTACTCGACGTGGGACGTCGAGATCGTGATGCCGCGCTCCTTCTCCTCCGGAGCGTTGTCGATCTCCGCGAACGAACGGGCCTCGCCGCCGCCGGCCTTCGCCAGCACCGTCGTGATCGCCGCCGTCAGCGTCGTCTTGCCATGGTCGATGTGACCGATGGTGCCCACGTTGACGTGGGGCTTACCGCGCTCGAACTTCTCCTTCGCCACTGGGCGCTCCTAAGTCTTGTTCTTCGATGGGGTCGGGTGCTGGTGTTCACCAGCTCCGGCTCTTGGCGAACCCGTGAAGGGTAGCCAGAGCCGGGGTGTTCATGCGGTGCGGGGGGCTACTTGCCCGTCCGCGTGGCGACGATCTCTTCGGCGACGTGCGACGGAACCTCGTCGTAGCGCTCGAACTGCATCGTGTAGTTGGCGCGGCCCTGGGAGGCCGAACGGAGGTCCGTCGAGTACCCGAACATCTCGCTCAGCGGCGCGTAGGCCGTGACGATCTGGGCGTTGCCGCGGGGCTCCATGCCCTCGATGCGGCCGCGTCGGCGGTTGAGGTCGCCGATGACGTCGCCCATGAACTCCTCGGGCGTGACGACCTCGACCTTGAAGATCGGCTCGAGCAGGATCGGCTTGGCCCGCCGGGACGCCTCGTTGAACGCCATGTTCGCGGCGATCTTGAACGCGACCTCGGAGGAGTCGACCTCGTGGTACTTGCCGTCCGTGACGGTGACCTTCACGTCGACCATGGGGTAGCCGGCCTTCGGGCCGGTGTCCATGCCCTCGCGCAGGCCCTTCTCGACCGCGTTGTGGTAGTCCACCGGGATCGAGCCGCCCTTGATCTTGTTCTCGAAGACGAAGCCCTCGCCGGGCGCCGGCTCCATCGAGATCACGACGACACCGAACTGGCCGGAACCACCGGTCTGCCGGACGAACTTGCCCTCGACCTTGTCGACCTTGGCCTTGACCGTCTCGCGGTAGGAGACCTGCGGCGTGCCGACGTTGGCCTCGACGTTGAACTCGCGGCGCATGCGGTCGACGAGGATCTCCAGGTGGAGCTCGCCCATGCCGGAGATCTCGGTCTGGCCGGTCTCCTCGTTCGTCTCGACCTGGAAGGTCGGGTCCTCCTCGGCCAGGCGCTGAAGGGCGACGCCCATCTTCTCCTGGTCGGGCTTGGTCTTCGGCTCGACGGCCACCTTGATGACCGGCTCGGGGAAGTCCATCGCCTCGAGGACGATCGCGTGGTTCGGGTCGCAGATCGTGTCGCCCGTGTAGACCTGCTTGATGCCCACGGCCGCGGCGATGTCGCCGGAGTACACGCGGTCCACGTCCTCGCGGTCGTTCGCGTGCATCATCAGGATGCGGCCGACGCGGTCCGTCTTGCCGGTGTTCGTGTTGAGCACCTTCGAGCCGGCCTCGAGCTGCCCCGAGTAGACGCGGAAGAAGACGAGCTTGCCGACGTACGGGTCCGTGGCGATCTTGAAGGCCAGGGCCGCGAAGGGGGCCTCGTCGTCGGACGGGCGCTCCTCTTCGTGCTCCTCGCCGTCACGCGTGGTGACGACGCCCTTGATGGCGGGCACGTCCAGCGGGGACGGGAGGTAGTCGATGACCGCGTCGAGCAGGGGCTGCACGCCCTTGTTCTTGAACGACGAGCCGCAGAGCACGGGGTTGATCGTCAGGGCGAGCGTCGCGGCGCGGATGGCCTTCTTCAGCCGGTCCACGGGGACGTCCTCGCCCCCGAGGACGAGCTCCATGAGCTCGTCGTCGAAGTCGGCGACGGAGTCGAGGAGGTGCTCGCGGGCGGCGTTCGCCTCGTCGGCGAGCTCCTCGGGGATGTCGATGACGTCGACGTCCTTGCCGATGTCGTCGCGGTAGAAGATCGCCTTCATCTCGACAAGGTCGATGATGCCGGCGAAGTCGCCCTCGGACCCGATGGGGAGCTGGATCGGCACGGCGTTCGCGCCGAGGCGCTCGATCATCGTGCGGACCGACATCGCGTAGTCGGCGCCCGTGCGGTCCATCTTGTTGACGTAGGCGATGCGCGGCACGCCGTAGTCGTTGGCCTGGCGCCACACCGTCTCGGACTGCGGCTCGACGCCGGCGACGGAGTCGAACACCGCGACCGAGCCGTCGAGCACGCGCAGAGACCGCTGGACCTCGACGGTGAAGTCGACGTGGCCCGGCGTGTCGATGATGTTGATGCGGTGCTTGTCCCACTCGGCGGTGGTCGCAGCGGAGGTGATCGTGATGCCACGCTCCTGCTCCTGCTCCATCCAGTCCATCGTCGCGGAACCGTCGTGGACCTCACCGATCTTGTAGGTGCGGCCCGTGTAGAAGAGGATGCGCTCGGTCGTGGTGGTCTTGCCGGCGTCCACGTGCGCCATGATCCCGATGTTTCGGGTCTTCTCGAGGGAGTACTTACGCGGCATGAAGAAGCTTTCGAGGTACGCAGACGACTTGGGTGAGGCAAAGACCGGGGTTCCGCGGTGACGGCAGGGCGGCGGGACCGAGGTCCCACAGCTGCCCGCACTGCGGAGGTACTGCCGAGTGGCGACGAATCGCCCGCTTGCTACACATCGCCGGCGCGCAAGGCGCCGGCTCCAGATGGGCAGCGACGGAGGACTATAGCAGAGGCCTTCCGACTTTCGAAGTCCCCTGGGGACGGGATCTGAGACGCGTCGGCGGCCCGCCGTCCAGGGCGCGTCGTGCGGGCGAAACCGTCGACCGGGGAGGTCCGCACCGACCGGCCGCACCCTCTCCCCCGCGCCGGCCCCGGCGGGTTCCGAGACGCCCCGCATGCGGGGCGGCCATCGGAAGCCGGCGGCGGCCAGGCCCACGCGCGCCAGAGCGGCCTGCGCCGACAACGCCGGTGACGCACCGCCCCAGAGAACGACGAAGGGCGCGGAATCCGCGCCCTTCAAGATCATCAGCTGCAGACCCGTCGCTTTCGTGCGAGGTGCACGTCAGTCGAGCAGGTCGTTCCGCGCGGTGCGAGAGCTGAACGCCAGTCCTGCCGAGCTCCGCGCGGGGCAAGATGCGAAGCGCTGACGTGCGCCTCGCACCAAACGACTACCAGCGGTAGTGGGCGAAGGCCTTGTTGGCCTGCGCCATGCGGAAGATGTCGTCCTTCTTCTTGTACGCGCCGCCCTGCTGCTTCTGCGCCTCGATGAGCTCGTTGGCCAGGCGGGACGCCATGGAGCGCTCACGACGGCCGCGGGCGGCCTCGACGAGCCAGCGGATCGCCAGCGTGCGGGAGCGGCGGGCGGGGACCTCGACCGGCACCTGGTACGTGGCGCCACCGACGCGGCGGGAGCGGACCTCGAGCTGCGGCGTCAGAGCCTTGATGGACTCCTCGAGCTGCTCGACGGGGTCGCCGCCGGTCTTCTCGGCGACGATCGCGAGCGCGTCGTACACGATGCTCTCGGCGGTGGACTTCTTGCCGTCGAGCATGATCTTGTTGACGACCTGGTGGACCAGACGCGAGCGGTGGACTGCGTCCGGCTCGAGCGTGCGGGTCTCGGCACTGGAGCGACGAGCCATGAGCTACTTCTTCCCCTTCTTGACGCCGTAGAGCGACCGCGACTGCTTGCGATCGCTGACGCCGGAGGCGTCGTGCGAACCACGCACGACCTTGTACCGCACGCCCGGGAGATCCTTCACGCGGCCACCACGGACCAGCACGACGGAGTGCTCCTGCAGGTTGTGACCCTCACCCGGGATGTAGGCCGTGACCTCGATGCCGGAGCTGATCCGGACACGGGCGACCTTGCGAAGCGCCGAGTTCGGCTTCTTCGGGGTGGTCGTGTAGACGCGGGTGCAGACGCCGCGGCGCTGGGGCGCGGCGACCTTCTTCTTGCGCCCCGGCCCGGACTTGAGGCCGGGAGTGGAGAGCTTCTTCGCCTTGGGCTTGCGCCCCTTGCGTACGAGCTGACTGGTCGTGGGCATGCGACGGGGGAATATAGCAACGCCACCCCGAGAACGACGCGCGCCCCCGTGACGCCACCCCTCGTGACGCCTTCCGGGCCCACGGCGGGCCGGGTCCGCGTGCGACGCCCGTGAGGCCGCCGTCCGCAAGACCCCCTGCACCTGACGGCAGCGTACACGCTATAGGGTCCCCCACATGTTGGCGCACGACCGAACCGGTGCGGGGCCCCCGCTCGTCCTCCTGCACTTCCTGGGTGGGCACCGGCGGGTCTGGCGCTCGCTGCTGCCGGCCCTCGAGGCCGAGCGGGAGGTCGTGACGCTCGACCTGCCGGGGTTCGGAGCCAGTCGCGCGCTCGCGGGCTCCCCCACCGTCCCGCGCCTGGCCGACGCTGTCGCCCGGACCGTCGAGCGCCTCGGGCTCGTGCGGCCCGCGGTGGCCGGCGTGGCCCTGGGCGGGTCCATCGCGATCGAGCTCGCGCGGCGCGACGCCGCGTCCTGCGCCACGGCCATCTCACCCCTCGGTTTCGCCACGCGGCCCGAGGTGGCGTTCGCGAAGGCGAGCCTCCGGGCCACGATCGCGGCGTGCCGGGCTCTGGCGCCACGCGCGGACGCCCTGGCGGCCCAGGGCGCGGTCCGGACGGCGTTGGGCGCGCAGATGTTCGCCAAGCCGTGGGCCGTGCCCGCCGAGGAGGCGGCCGAGCTCGTGCGGAGCGTCGCGCACGCCCCGGGCATGCTGCCCACGCTCCGCGCCGCCGTGGGGCACGAGGTGGTGGCCGGCGCCCTCACGGCGCCCGTCACGGTGGCCTGGGGCCAACGCGACGCGCTCTTCCTCCCCCGTCAGGGCGCGCGGGCCGTCGAGCGCCTCCCGTTCTCGCGGCTCGTGGCCCTCGCCGGCTGCGGGCACGTCCCCATCTGGGACGCACCGGAGCTCGTGACGCAGACCCTGCTCGACGGCTCCGCGCCCCGCTGAGGAGCACGCCCCTCGTCCGCCCCCGCGGACGTCGCCGACGGCCAGGGCCGCGCCGCCGACGGCCGGTGGTCGACGGCCGGGCGGCCGCCTGCGTCAGCTCGCGTGGGCGGGCGTCGGCACCGGCGCCGAAGCGGCGCGCGGGGCCGGCAGCAGGGCCGCGGCGAGGACGATCATCACGAAGGCGACGGACTGGACGACGAGGCCGAGGGTGTCGCGGGCGAGCGGGTCGCCGAAGACGACGAACCCGCCGAGGATCCCGACGATGTTGGCGCCGGTGGCCGTGATGGCGATCACCTCGACGGCGCCGCCCTCCTGGAGCGATCGCGCGGAGATGTAGTACGCCAGCACGGACGCGCACATGGCGATGAAGATCCACGGCGTGAAGACCGAGCCGCCGGCGGCCACGACGCCCGTGGTGGCCTTCACCGCCACGTTGCAGACCCCGAACAGCACGCCGGCCGCGGCCCCCATCAGCGGTCCGCGCAGGTGGGCGCCGCGCTCGTGCTGGCCGCCGAGGATCAGGAGCACCCCGAAGGTGAGCAGGACGCCCTCGAAGGCCGCGAGCGCCGCGACCCGGAAGTTGCTGTGCGCGTCGTCGGCCGCCGGCATGGCGACCACGAGCATCGCGAGGCCCACGCCGGTCAGGACGAGGCCCGCCCACTGCCTGCGGCCCACGCTGATGCCGAAGACGCGGTCGGCGAGCACCGCGACGAGGACGATGCCGCCGGCCAGCACGACCTGCACCACCGACATCGGCGCGATCGCGATCGCCGCCGTGTGGAACACCCAGCCGACGGCGCCGACGAGCATGCCGGCGGCGAACCAGCGGCTCTTCCAGAGCCCCAGGCCCGTGCGGATGGGATGGCGTACGTCGACCGCCGGGGCCTCGTTCGCACCACGGTGCTTGTAGAGGAACCCGAGGTTGGCGGCCAGGGCGCTGAGGAGGGCGAAGACGATTCCGAGCTGGAGCATCAGGTGAGGCGGTGAGCGTGGGGGGCGGCCGCGGGTGCGCGGTCTCCCCCTTCATCGGTCGTTCGAGCGTGAACCGTAACGGCCGGACATAAGGTCGAGCTCCGGTTCCCCTGAGACTCGTCCGTTCCGGCACGGATCCTGCGCGGTCCTTCCGTCCTCCGATACCCCGCGTGGGGGCCGCGAACCGGGGCAGGACGCCTCCGCCGCTCACCTTGCCGCACTGGTGGGGCCGCACCGACGCGCCCGGAACGCACGACGCCCCGGCCGAGGGCCGGGGCGTCGTGGTCCGCCGCGCGGGACGCGCGGCGGGCGGTCGTGGCGCCGCCCCCGGAGGGGCGGGCCACGGTGTCCGGGATCAGGCCCGGCCGTCACCCTCGGGCGAGGGCACGTCGAGCTCGATGAGCTCGTCGGCGAGGTCGCCCTGGGCGCCGCCGAGCTGCTCGAGGTCACGCAGGTCCTGCGAGAGGTCGTCGCCGTACGGCTGGCCACCCTCGAGGCCCAGGTCGCCCAGGAGCTCGTCGCCGTCGAGCAGCGCGACGTCGCCGCCGTGCGGGAGCGGCTCGGTCGGCTCGATCTCGATGCGACGGTAGTGCCGGAGGCCCGTCGCGGCCGGGATCAGCTTGCCGATGATGACGTTCTCCTTCAGGCCCAGCAGGTCGTCCCGCTTGCCCTCCAGCGCCGCGTCGGTGAGCACCTTCGTCGTCTCCTGGAAGGAGGCGGCCGAGAGGAAGGAGTCCGTGTTCAGGGACGCCTTGGTGATGCCGAGGATGACCTCCTCGAACGTCGCCTTCTCCCCACCGTTCTGCTCGATCTGCTCGTTGACGCGGAAGAACTCGTTCCGGTCGACGAACTGGCCGGGCAGGAAGTCCGTGTCGCCCTTCTGCTCCACGCGGACGCGCTTGAGCATCTGGCGCACGATCAGCTCGATGTGCTTGTCGTTGATGTCCACGCCCTGCGACTTGTAGACCGACTGCACCTCCTTGACGAGGTACACCTCGGTCGCCGTGCGGCCCTGGAGGTCCAGGAGCTCGTGCGGGTAGAGGGAGCCCTCGTTGAGCTGCTCACCGGTCTTCACGCGCTGGCCGTCCTCGACGAAGAGGCGCGTACGGCGCGGGAACGTGTAGCGGTGCTCGTCGCCGGCGGCGTCGGTGATGACGACCGTCAGCGCCTTGTCGGTGCTCTCGACCGCGACGACGCCGTCGTGCTCGGCGATCTTCGCCAGGCCCTTCGGCTTGCGGGCCTCGAACAGCTCCACGACACGCGGCAGACCGTGCGTGATGTCCGCGCCGGCGACGCCGCCGGTGTGGAACGTGCGCATGGTGAGCTGGGTGCCCGGCTCACCGATGGACTGCGCGGCGACGATGCCGACCGCGTCACCGATCTCGGCGAGCTGACCCGACGCCATCGAGCGGCCGTAGCACGCCTGGCAGATGCCGGTCAGGGCCTCGCACTTGTGGACCGTGCGGACGGCGACCGTCGGACGCTCCTCCGCGGGGCCCATCTCCGTGATCCGCAGGACGCGGACGTTGTCGATCTCCTCGCCCTTCGGGACCAGGACCTCGCCACCGATGACGACGTCCTTCGCCGTGACGCGGCCCGCGAGGTTCGGGTTGAGCTCGTGCACCTCGTTGTACACGGGCATCTCGATGTAGCCCTCGGTGCCGCAGTCGTGCTCACGGATGATCACGTCCTGCGAGACGTCGACGAGACGACGCGTCAGGTACCCCGAGTCGGCGGTACGCAGGGCGGTGTCGGCCAGACCCTTGCGCGCGCCGTGGGTGGAGATGAAGTACTCGAGGACGTCGAGGCCCTCCATGAAGTTGGCCTTGATCGGCCGCTCGATGATCTCACCCTTCGGGTTCGACATCAGGCCTCGCATACCCGCCAGCTGGCGGATCTGCTTGAGCGAACCACGCGCACCGGAGTTGGCCATCATGTAGATGGGGTTCCGCGGCGGGAAGTTCTTCTCCATGGCCGTGGCGACTTCCTCCGTCGCCTCGTTCCACTTGTTCACGATGAGCTCGTGGCGCTCGTACTCCGTGATGAGGCCGTCCTCGTACTGCTCCTCGATCCCGGCGACGATGTCCTCGTACTTCTTGATGATCTCGCCCTTGTTCGGCGGGATCACCACGTCGTTCTTGGAGATCGTCACGCCGGCGCGCGTCGCGAACTCGAACCCGAGGTCCTTGAACGCGTCCAGGACGGTCGCGATCGTGGACGGGCCGTAGATCTGCACCAGCTGGTCGATGAAGCGGGAGGTGTCCTTCTTCCGCATCGACTGGTTGATGAAGACGTACATCGAGGGGTCGTACTCGTCGCCGAGCGTCTCCATCAGCGCCCGCTCGATGCGGTCGTTGTAGATGACGCGACCCAGCGTGGTCAGGACCGGCGCCCGGCCGACCGCGCGGTACTCGACCAGGTCGTGCAGCTTCGCGCCGCCGTGCTGGTCGGCGAGCGTGGCCTCGGAGGCCGTGCGGAACACGCGCGGCTTGGGCTCGTCCTCCGGCCAGCTGCCGTCGTACAGGGCCTTGTGCTTCTCGGCCAGGACCTCGGGCTCGTCGCCCAGGGTCACGTAGTAGCCGCCGATGACCATGTCCTGCGACGGCGTGGCGAGCGGCTGCCCGTTCGACGGCGACAGGATGTTGTTGGACGACAGCATCAGCAGTCGCGCCTCGGCCTGGGCCTCGGCGGACAGCGGGACGTGCACGGCCATCTGGTCGCCGTCGAAGTCGGCGTTGAACGCCGCGCAGACGAGCGGGTGGACGCGGATGGCCTTGCCCTCGATGAGGACCGGCTCGAACGCCTGGATGCCGAGGCGGTGGAGCGTCGGCGCGCGGTTGAGCAGCACCGGGTGCTCCTGGATGACCTGCTCCAGGACGTCCCAGACCTCCTCGCGCGACTCGTCGACGAGGCGCTTGGCGGCCTTGATGTTCTGCGCGTCCTTGCGCTCGACGAGCTGCGCCATGATGAACGGCTTGAACAGCTCGAGCGCCATCAGCTTCGGCAGGCCGCACTGGTGCAGGCGCAGCGACGGGCCCGACACGATCACGGAACGGCCGGAGTAGTCGACGCGCTTGCCGAGCAGGTTCTGACGGAACCGGCCCTGCTTGCCCTTGAGCATGTCGGAGAGCGACTTCAGCGGACGGTTGCCGGGGCCCGTGACCGGGCGACCACGACGGCCGTTGTCGAAGAGCGCGTCGACGGACTCCTGAAGCATGCGCTTCTCGTTGTTCACGATGATCTCGGGCGCGCCGAGGTCGAGGAGCCGCTTGAGGCGGTTGTTGCGGTTGATGACCCGGCGGTACAGGTCGTTCAGGTCGGACGTCGCGAAGCGGCCGCCGTCCAGCTGCACCATCGGGCGCAGGTCGGGCGGGATGACCGGGACGGCGTCCAGGACCATCATCTCGGGCTTGTTGACCTGCGAGTAGTACGGCGGGTTCTCGGGGTCGTAGAACGCCGAGAGGACCTTCAGGCGCTTCACGGCGCGCTGCTGCTTCTGGCCCTTGCCGTTCTTGACGAGGTCCTCGAGATCCTCGCGCTCGTGCTTCAGGCAGAAGCCCGGCTGATCGCGGATGTCGAGGTCCTGGCCGGCCAGGCGCTCCGGGTCGACGTCGCGACGCGGGGCCTCGCGGTCGTACTCCGGCTTGATGAACATGAGCTCGCGGATGTACTCCGCGCCCATGCCGCCGCCGAAGTACTCGCCGTACCCGTAGACCGAGCCGAAGCGCATCTTCAGCTCGCGGAAGAACGTCTCGTCCGCGATGACCGTCTGCGGGACGAGGTCGTCCTTCTCGATGGCCTTGTCGGTGAAGGCCGTGAGGGGCCACTCCTCGCCCTCGTTGGGCGGGTCGTCGCTCGGCTCGAGCTTGTTCGCGAAGAGCTTCCAGACCTCGCGCAGGCGGGCGCGGGACTCCTCGTAGTGCGAGCGGAGGTCGTCGATCTCGGCCGTGAGCTGCTTCTTCGTGTCGGCGAGCAGCTTCTTGCGCTCGTCGTCCGTCAGCTTGGCGACCGTGATGTCGAGCGACTCCGACCACAGGAAGTCGTCGTCGGCGAAGCCGTCCTGGGAGCCGTCCTGCAGGTACTTCGCGCGGACCTCGAGCGAGTTCTGCAGACCGGAGAGCTCGTCCTTCTCGAGGGCGGAGCTCTGGTCGAGGTCCTCCTGGACCTGGACCTCGAGCTCGGGGAGGTCGCGCCAGCGGGCCTCCTGGTCGACCCACGTGATGATCGACGCGGCGAAGTACAGGATCTTCTCGAGCTCCTTCGGAGCCATGTCGAGGAGATAGCCGATGCGGCTCGGGACGCCCTTGAAGAACCAGATGTGCGAGACCGGCGCGGCGAGGTCGATGTGACCCATGCGCTCACGGCGGACCTTGGAGCGGGTCACCTCGACGCCGCACTTCTCGCAGATGATGCCCTTGTAACGGACGCGCTTGTACTTGCCGCAGTAGCACTCCCAGTCCTTGGTGGGACCGAAGATGCGCTCGCAGAAGAGGCCGTCGCGCTCGGGGCGCAGCGTGCGGTAGTTGATCGTCTCGGGCTTCAGGACCTCTCCCGAGGACCAGGAGCGGATCTGCTTCGAGGAGGCGAGGCCGATCTCGATGGCGTCGAAGGTGTTGATGTCGTGCACGGTGGGTGAGTTCCCTGATCGTGTGCTTGGCGGGGCGGGGGTCGGCGGCCCCGGTCCCCGCCCCCGCGCGTCAGCGCGGGAGCGGGGTCCGGAGCGGTGCCGCTCCTACGCCTCGTCCTCCGAGGCCGCCGGAGCGGCCCCATCCACCGGCGCGATGGGCTCGTCGCCCTCCGCGGGGGATGCTTCGTTGTTCTCGGGCGCCTCGTCGGAGGCCGGCTCGTCGCCCAGGTCGGCGCGAACGCCGCCCAGGTCGATGCCCAGCTCCTCGGCCGCGCGCAGCAGCTCGTCCTCGTCGTCGACGCCACCCGCGGCGCCCTCGTCGTGGATCTCGCGGACGTCGAGGGAGAGCGCCTGCATCTCCTTCAGGAGCACCTTGAAGGACTCCGGGACGCTCGGCTCGGCGATGTTCTCGCCCTTGACGATCGCCTCGTAGGCCTTCACGCGCCCGACGGTGTCGTCGGACTTGATGGTGAGCATCTCCTGCAGCGTGTAGGCGGCGCCGTACGCCTCGAGCGCCCACACCTCCATCTCGCCGAAGCGCTGGCCACCGAACTGCGCCTTGCCGCCCAGCGGCTGCTGGGTGACGAGGGAGTACGGGCCGGTCGCACGGGCGTGGATCTTGTCGTCCACGAGGTGGTGCAGCTTCAGGATGTACATGTAGCCGACGGTGATCTGCGCGTCGAACGGCTGCCCCGTGCGGCCGTTGTAGAGCGTGAACTTGCCGCTGGCCTGGGTGCCGTCCGGACGCGACTTGTCGATGTCCATGTTGATCTTGCCGCCGTTGGCGGTGTGGTTGTCCTGCCACTTGACCAACGCCTCGTCGACCTGCGCCACCGTGGCGCCGTCGAAGACCGGGGTGGAGACGTAGACGCCGCCGCCCTTGTTGCCGTCGCGCTCGTCCCAGGCCTGCGTGCCGTCGGGGTACCAGCCCTGAGCGGCGGCCCAGCCGAGGTGGATCTCGAGCACCTGACCGACGTTCATGCGCGACGGCACGCCCAGCGGGTTCAGGATGACGTCGACGGGGGTGCCGTCCTCGAGGAACGGCATGTCCTCGATGTCGACGATCTTCGAGATGACGCCCTTGTTGCCGTGGCGACCGGCGAGCTTGTCGCCCTCGGAGATCTTGCGCTTCTTCGCGACGAAGACGCGCACGAGCTCGTTGACGCCGGGCGGCAGGTCGTCGCCCTCGTCCTTGTGGAACGTCTTGACGTCGATGACGACGCCGCCCTCGCCGTGCGGGACCTTCAGGGAGGTGTCGCGAACCTCGCGGGCCTTCTCCTTGAAGATGGCGCGGATCAGCTTCTCCTCCGCCGTCAGCTCGGTCTCGCCCTTCGGCGTGACCTTGCCGACCAGCAGGTCGCCAGAGCCGACCTCGGCGCCGACGCGGACGATGCCGCGGTCGTCGAGGTTGCGCAGGGACTCCTCCGCGCGGTTCGGGATGTCGCGGGTGATCTCCTCGTCGCCGAGCTTCGTCTGGCGCGCGTCGATCTCGTACTCCTCGATGTGCACCGAGGTGAGCTCGTCGTCGCTGACCAGACGGCGGCTGAGGATGATCGCGTCCTCGAAGTTGTAGCCCTCCCAGGACATGAAGGCGACCATGAGGTTCTTGCCCAGGGCCATCTCGCCCATGGACGTCGAGGAGCCGTCGGCCAGGACCGAGCCGGCACCGACCTGGGCGCCGCGCTTCACCAGCGGGCGCTGGTGGATGAGCGTGCCCTGGTTCGAGCGCTCGAACTTCTCGAGGTGGTACTCGTCCTTGCCCTCGGCGTGCTCGATGACGATGCGCTTGGCGTCGACGTAGGCGACCGTGCCCGCGTTCTTCGCCAGCACCACGTCGCCGGAGTCCTGCGCGGCGCGGGCCTCCATGCCGGTGCCGATGCGCGGCGCGTCCGTCTTGAGCAGCGGGACGGCCTGGCGCTGCATGTTCGAGCCCATGAGCGCGCGGTTGGCGTCGTCGTGCTCGAGGAACGGGATCATCGCCGTGGCGACGGACCAGATCTGCTGCGGCGAGACGTCCATCAGCGTGACTTCGGTCTTCGGCACGACGACGTACTTGCCGGCCTGCGTGCGGCAGAGGACCTCGTCCTCGAGGAGCACGCCGTCGGGGCCGATCGGCGCGTCGGCCTGGGCCGCGAGGTTGACCTCTTCCTGCGTGGCGTCCAGGTGGACGACCTCGCCGGTGACCTTGCCGTTCTCGATGACGCGGTACGGGGTCGTGACGAAGCCGTGCTCCGAGACCTGCGCGTAGCTCGAGAGCGAGCCGATCAGGCCGATGTTCGGGCCCTCCGGGGTCTCGATCGGGCACATGCGGCCGTAGTGCGTCGGGTGGACGTCGCGGACCTCGATCGGCGCGCGCTCGCGGGTCAGGCCACCGGCACCCAGCGCCGACAGGCGGCGGCGGTGCGTCAGGCCGGCCAGCGAGTTGTTCTGGTCCATGAACTGCGAGAGCTGCGAGGAGCCGAAGAACTCCTTCAGCGCCGCCGAGACCGGGCGGATGTTCACGATCGACTGCGGGGTGATCGTGTCCTCGTCCTCCGTCGTGAGGCGCTCGCGGACGACGCGCTCCATGCGGTAGAGGCCGACGCGGAAGGCGTCCTGGATCAGCTCGCCGACCGTGCGCAGACGACGGTTGCCGAAGTGCTCGTACTCGTCGAGCAGGTCGGCGACGGGCTCGCGCGGCATGGCCGAGGCCTCGGCCGCGTAGTCCTTGATCTCGACGTCCTCGTCCTCCGAGATGCCGAGCTCGCGCGGGAGGCGGATGAGCTCGCCGATGAGGGCATAGATGTCCTCCGGCGTCAGGTGACGCGTCTCGAGGTCGATGTCGAGACCGAGCCGCGAGTTCAGCTTGTAGCGGCCGACGCGCGTGAGGTCGTAGCGCTTCGGGTCGAAGAACAGCGTCTGCAGGAGCGCGTAAGCGGCATCGACCGTCGGCGGCTCGCCAGGGCGCTGCTTCTTGAACAGCTCGATGAGCGCGCCCTTCTTGGTGCGCGTCGCCTCGGTGTCCGTGAGGAGCGTGTTGCGGACGTAGGCCGAGCCCTCGAAGCGGTCGAGCAGCGTCTGGTCGAGCGCGTCGACGTCGGCGTCGGACTCCTCGACGTCGCCGTCGAGCTCCGGGTTGTACTCCATGGCCCGCAGCAGGACCGTGACCGGCAGCTTGCGCTTACGGTCGATGCGGACGAAGACCTTGCCCTTCTTGTCCACCTCGAGCTCGAGCCAGGAGCCACGGGCCGGCATGAGGTTCGCGACGAAGACCTGCTTCTCGCGGTCCTTCGGCTCCATGAGGTAGGCGCCCGGCGAACGGACGAGCTGCGTCACGACAACGCGCTCCGTGCCGTTGACGATGAACGTGCCGCGCTCGGTCATCCACGGGAAGTCGCCCATGAAGACGGACTGCTCGCGGATCTCGCCGGTCTCGCGGTTGACGAAGGAGACCTCGACGGAGAGCGGGCGCGAGTACGTCTGGCCCTTCTCCTTGCACTCGGCGAGGGTGTGCGTCTCCTCGCCGAACTCCAGCTCGCCGAACTCGACGGCCAGGTTGCCCGTGTAGTCCTCGATCGGGGAGATGTCGTCGATGGTCTCTCGGAGCCCACCCTCGACGCCATTCACGAGCCAGTCGAAAGACCGGCGCTGAATGTCGATGAGGTTGGGGACGTCGAGAACCTGATCCAGACGCGCGAAAGTGCGACGCGTGCGCAGGGCGTTGACCGTGGACAAGGGAGGCGACTCCTCGGGGGGTCGGTGTGGCGGGCGAGGATTCGCACCCGGGCTGCGTCGACGGTCCAGCCGACGCACGGATACGAACAGATGAAAACTAGCACACGGGGAATCAGACCCCCGTGAGAGGGCAGTCGACGCTCACGGACCCCGCCCGCAGGCCCGCGTATGTGGCGCGGGACCAGATCGGTGGACGGCTGCGACTATCGGTCGACCCTGCGGAGTGTAGAGCACGCCCCCGCGGCGTGTGGTCGTGACCGGACGGGCGGCCCCCCGCCCGGCCCCCGGATCAGCAGTCGTCGCCCGTGCCGCCCGACAGAATCTCGACGGCCCGACGCGCCTCGGCGTCGTCGCAGCCCGTCAGCTCGCGGTAGCGGCGCGCCGCGGTGAGCGGTCGGCCGCAGGCCACGAGCTCCTGGATCTCGGCCGCCGGGTCGGGCTCCGGCGCCCGGTCCTCGTGCCCCGCCCGCGCCTCGGGCCCGGCCGGGTCGGCGGCGGGGCCGCCGAGCTCCTCGAGACGCGATTCCAACGCCCGGATGCGGCGCAGCAGGCTGCTGCGCGAGGGCGGTGCGGGGGTCTTCGAGATCGCCATGAAGGGGCTCCGGCGTAGGTGCGGGTCTGGGTCGGTGACGCGGTCGTCCCCTGCGACCGTACCCCGCATACACGCCGCTTGCAAGGGCGCGGCTCGCGACGAGCCGCACCGTCGAGCTCACCAGGACGGCCCCGGCCTCGACCCCGCGTCGCCCACCGAGCGGCCGCGCCGACGGGGCCGCAGAACCGTCCTGAAACGCGAAACGGCCGCTCGAGGGCGGCCGCACCGACGGGGCCGCAGAACCGCGTGGAAACGCGAAACGGCCGCTCGAGGGCGGCCGCACCGACGGGACCGCAGACCCGCGTAGGAACGCGAAACGGCCGCTCGAGAGCGGCCGCACCGACGGGGCCGCAGAACCGTCTTGGAAAGCGAAACGGCCGCTCGAGAGCGGCCGCGTCGGGGGAACTGTGGTGCCGCGCCCCGAGGGGCGCGGCGACCGGAGCGCAGCGCGAGGGCTGCGCGGTGCTACTTGAGGGTGACGGTGGCGCCAGCCTCTTCGAGCTCGCCCTTGAGCTTCTCGGCCTCGGCCTTGTCCAGGCCCTCCTTGACGGCGCCCGGGGCCTCGTCGACGACGGCCTTGGCCTCCTTCAGGCCCAGGCCGGTGGCGGCGCGGACGACCTTGATGACGCCGATCTTCTTGTCGCCGGCGGCCTCGAGGATCACGTCGAACGCGGTCTGCTCCTCGGCGGCCTCGGCGGCGTCGCCGCCACCGGCGGGCGCGGCGGCGGCAACGGCCGTCGCGGACACGCCGAACTCCTCTTCGAGCGCCTTGATGCGCTCGGCCAGCTCGAGCACCGTGATGCTCTTGAGCTCGTCAATCCACTCCTGCGTGGTAGCCATAATCAAATTCTCCTGTGTGCGATTCGGGTGGGTCTAGCGGGCTGCGGCGGAACTACGCCGACGCACCCGACTCGTCGTTGCCGGCGTCGCCTTCGGCGGCACCGTCCTGCTCCTCGGCGGCGGGCGCCGAGGTGTCCTCAGTCGGGGCGGCTGCGGCGGGCGCATCGCCCGACGGAACCTCTCCCGACTCCTTCTTCTCCTGCACGCCGGCGAGGGCGATGGCGAGGCCACCGATGAGACCGCCGAGGCTGCGCGCCAGGCCGGTGATCGGAGCCGCGACCATGCCGACCAGCTGGCCGTACAGGACGTCGCGAGACGGAAGCTTCGAGATCGAGGTGATCTCGTCGGAGGACAGCTGCTTGCCGTCCATGACCCCGCCCTTGAACGTGGGCAGGTCGCCGTTGGCCTTCGCGAAGGTGGTGATCGCCTTCGCGGCGGCCGCCACGTCGCCGTTGACGTACGTCAGGGCGGTCGGACCGGCGAGGAAGTCGCGCAGGGGCTCGGCGGACTCGCCGACCTCCGTGATCGCGCGACCCGTCAGCGTGTTCTTCGCGACGACGAGGGAGGCGTCGTTGTCCCGGAGGTGACCCCGGAGCTCGGACGCCTGCGTGACGGTGAGGCCACGGTAGTCGACGACGAGAACCGCTTCGGCCTCGTTGATGTGATCGACGATCTCTGCGATCGCCGCTGTCTTCTGTTCCCGGTTCATGAGCCTCCTGTCCCGGGCTTCCGGCCGTCGGGTGACGGCCAGCCGGGGGTCTTCGGGGGCGACGAGGTGGTGTGTGGTGAGCGGCTAGGCCGCGACCGGCACACCCTCCTCGACGCTTGCACGTGCGGATGCCTGGTCGACCTTCACGCCGGGGCCCATGGTCGAAGCCACGGTCACGGTGCGGATGTAGCGACCCTTGGCGGCCGAGGGCTTCGCCCGGTGGAGCTCCTCGACGACTGCGGCGAGGTTCTCCACGAGCTGCTCGGCGGGGAAGGACGTCTTGCCGATCGTGAGATGCACGATGGCGGTGCGGTCGGTGCGGTACTCGACCTTGCCGGCCTTGGACTCCGTGACGGCCTTCGCGACATCCATCGTCACGGTGCCGACCTTCGGGTTCGGCATCTTGCCCTGCGGGCCGAGGACGCGACCGAGGCGACCGACGAGCGGCATCTGGTCGGGCGTCGCGACGACGACGTCGAAGTCCGAGAAGCCCTCCTCGATGCGCTTGGCCAGGTCGTCCGTGCCGACGAAGTCAGCGCCGGCGGCCTCGGCCTCGGCGGCCTTGGGGCCCGCGGCGAAGACGGCGACCGTGACGGTCTTGCCGAGGCCGTGGGGCAGCGCGATGGTGCCGCGCAGCTGCTCGTCCGCGTGACGGACGTTCAGCCCGGTGCGGATGTGCACCTCGACGGACTCGTCGAACGACGCGCGGGAGACCTGCTTGACGAGCGCGACCGCCTCAGCGGCGTCGTACTCCTTCGTGCGGTCCACCTTCGTGCGGGCCGCGAGGAACTTCCTGCCGTGCTTCGCCATCAGGCCTCTACCTCCACGCCCATGGAACGGGCGGTGCCGGCGATGATCTTCTTCGCGGCGTCGATGTCGTTGGCGTTCAGATCCGCCATCTTCTTCTCGGCGATCTGCTGGAGCTGATCAGCCGTCAGGGTGCCGACCTTGTTGATGTGCGGCTCCCCCGACCCCTTCTGCAGGTTCATCGCCTGCTTGATCAGGATGGCCGCCGGCGGGTTCTTCGTGACGAACGTGAACGTCCGGTCCTCGAAGACCGTGATCACCACGGGGATGATCGTGCCGGCGTCCTGCTGCGTAGCGGCGTTGAACGCCTTGCAGAACTCCATGATGTTGAGGCCGTGCTGACCAAGCGCGGGACCGACCGGCGGGGCCGGAGAGGCCTGGCCGCCTACGGCCTGCAGCTTGATCTGGGTGAGAACTTTCTTCGCCATCTCAGATCTTCTTCACTTGATCGAAGCCCACCTCGACCGGGGTCTCCCGGCCGAAGATGGACACAAGAACCTTGAGCTTGCCGGCGTCCGGGGAGACCTCTGCGATCTCCCCCGAGAAGTCGGAAAGCGGGCCGGCGACGACCTTGACGGATTCGCCGACGGTGAACTGTGCGCGCGCCTGTGCCTTGGTGGGCGTCTGGGCGCGCTTGAGGAGACGGTCGATCTCCTCCTGGGTGAGCGGGATCGGCTCGTCGCCGGCCCCCACGAACCCCGTGACGCCGGGCGTGCCCTTGACGAGCTGCCACGAATCGTCGTTGAGGTCCATCTGCACGAGCACGTAGCCCGGCATCGTCCGCTTCTCGGACGTGACCTTCACGTTGTCCTTGACCTCGGTGACCGACTCCGTCGGCACCACGATCTGGCGCACGGCACGCCGCTGCCCGAGAGTCACCAGGCGGTGCTCGAGCTTCTGCTTCACCTTGGCCTCGTGGCCGGAGAAGGTGTTGACGACGTACCAGCGATACATGGAAATCCGTTGCGGAGGGAGCTAGATGACGAGCTCGACGAGCTGGGACGCAACAGCGTCCACCCCGCCGAGGAACGCCCCGGCGAGCAGCACGAACACGATGACCACGCCGGTGCCCTGGGCGACCTGCGTGCGGTCCGGCCAGCGGACGCGCTGCAGTTCGGCCCAGGAGGCGCGAAAGAACCCGGGGAGACGGCGGATGCCGCCACCGGACGTGGGCTGTACAGCCCGCTCGTCCGACGTGGAGCCGCCACCGGAACCGGCCCCAGCAGGGGATGCGGTCAGGCGCGGGCGCTCGTTGTCGTGTTCCTCAGTTGCCATAGGGCGTGTCTCGTGCGAGTCGAGCGGTCAGCGCCCTACCGCGTCTCCTTGTGGGACGTGTGCTGTCGGCACCAACGGCAGTACTTGCTGATGGTCAGCCGGTCGGGCGTGTTGCGCTTGTTCTTCTTGGTCTGGTAGTTGCGGCGCTTGCACACCTCGCATGCGAGGGTTGCTGCGACACGAACATCTCCGCGGGCCATCTGGGCTCCCGTACGCGATGCGGTAAAAGGTCTTCGGCCCCGGCCCTTGCGGAGGACCGGACGAAACGGACCTACACGAGGCAGGTCCGGCGGGGGAGAATAGCGCAAGCGCCTCCCCACCGTCGCCCGGCGCCTCGCGCCGGGGTCTCGGCCCGCTCAGGCGCGCGGGCTGGCCTGCGGATCCAGCCGCGTCATCGTGACACGGACCTCGGGCTCGGCGCGCGCCTGCCCCCGGTAGACGCCGCGCACGGGCGGGACGTCCTGGTAGAAGCGGCCGTGGCCGATCTTGACGTGGGTCTCCCCCGCCAGGACGCCGTTCGTGGGATCCGCGCCGACCCACACGGGCTCGGCCCGTCCCGCCGCGCCCGGGAGCAGCGCCTCGACCCACGCGTGGGTCGCGACCTCCATGGAGTCGTCCCCGCCGTCCGCCGAAGACGCCCACAGGTAGCCCGACACGTACCGGGCGGCGATCCCGTGGGCACGCAGGAGGACCGTCGCCAGGTGGGCGAAGTCCTGGCAGACCCCGCCCCCCTGGTCGAGCAGGTCGTCGATCGTCGAGCCGACGAACGTCGTCTCCGTGTCGTAGACGAAGCGGTCGCGCAGGAGCTCGCTCATCAGGCGGACCGTCGCCAGCGGCGAGGTGGCACGGGTCGTCTCGACGAGCTCGCGGATCCGCTCCGGCTTGGGCTCGAGGCCGGTGGGCAGCACGAACTCGCCGGCGGCGATCTCGTACGCCGGGGTCGTCAGGGCCTCCCACGGGGCCTCGGGCGGGTCGTCGGGCGCGCTGGTGGTGACGCGCGCCCGCACCTCGATCGCGAGGTGGTCGTGCGGACGGTCGATGCCGAACTCCACGACCTCCGCGCCGAAGTAGTCCACGTAGCGGTGCAGCCGGGTCTCCGGCTCCGTGCGCACGTGGAACTCGTCGCAGCGCTGGGTGGGGGTCGTCGCCGGACGGGCGCGGAGCGCGTTGAGGTTGTCGATCACCTCGCCGTCGTAGCGGTACTGGGTGACGTAGTCGATGCCGAAGTGCACGGTCTCAGTGGGATCGCGGGGACGTCGCGCTAGGCGACGCTGAAGGCGGTGGGTCGGAGGGCGCCGGCGAAGTAGCGCTCGGAGATGTCGCGGTCGACCGCGTCGAGCTCGCTCTGGACGACGGCCGCCTGCTCCACCAGCACGTTGCGGTCGGCGAAGGCCAGGCTGCGGCGGTGGAAGTCGAGGTCCGCGGCCAGGCGCGACAGGCGCAGGACCGGCGGGCTGGAGCGGGACGCGACGTCGGCCTGGCAGATCGCCTCGTGCACGGCGGAGACGTGGGCGGCGATGGCGTTGGGGTAGTCCCGCTCGAAGAGCAGGAACCGCGCTACGTGCGGGGTGTCCGGCGGGCCGGCCGCCGCGCGGCGGAACGCCTGCTCGCCGCCCACCGCGCGCAGGAGCGCGTGGGCCTGGCCGTCGCTCTCGCCGTCGTCCCCGAGTCCCACGCCCGCGGGCAGGACGACCCGGAGCATGCGCAGCAGGACGCTGGCGCCCTCGAGCCGCTCGCCGGCCGCGAGGAACGCACTCGCCTCGTCGCGCAGCATGGTGCGGCCCACGAGCCCCCAGAAGAGGGTGCAGCGCTCGCGCACGGCGCGGAACGCCACGGACGGGTCGTGCAGCAGCCCGTCGGGCGTGACGGAGAGCAGCTCGAGGGAGAGGGTGTTGATCGCCTCCCACATGTCCTGCGGCACGACGTCGCGCAGGTTGCGGGCGGCCTCGCGGGCGCGACGGACGCAGGCGACGACGGAGGCGTCCTGACCCGGCTCGAGCATGAGCCGCTGCAGCGCGTCGCCGGCCTCGACCCGGCGGCCGTCCCAGTCGGCCCCCATGATCGCCATCACGGGCCCCCAGGAGAGGTTGACGCCGACGGGGTCGTCGGGCCGGCCCTGGAGGTCGGCGGCGAAGACGCCCTCGAGCATGCGGGCGGTGTGCTCCGCGCGGGAGACGTAGCGGCCGAGCCAGAACAGCTCGTGACCGATGCGGGCGAGCATCAGGCGTCCTCTCCTGCGGTGATGTCCCGGGTGGGCGGGGCCGATTCCCCCGGGGCCGACCCCTGCTGCTGCTGTTGCGACTGGCCGACCCAGGCGGAGTCCCACCGGACCTCGGGGAGGGACGGCAGGAGCCGCTCGCCCTGCGCGGGCTGGTCGGCGGCCTCCGGGTCCGGCTTCGGGCCGTCGCCCTCGAGCACCCAGGTGTCCTTGGAACCGCCGCCCATGGAGGAGTTGACGAGCATGGAGCCCGGCGTCATCGCCACGCGGGTCAGGCCGCCCGGGATCACGCGGATCGTCTCGCCGAAGACCGCGAAGGGCCGCAGGTCGACGTGGCGGGGCGAGAGCCGGCCGTCGTCCTGGACGGTCGGGACCGTGGAGAGCTTCACGACCTCCTGGCCGATCCACTTCGCCGGGTTGGCCAGGACGTCCTTGCGCAGCTGGTCGAGCTCGGCCTTCGTGGCGTGCGGGCCGATGACGACGCCCTTGCCGCCAGACTCGCTCGTCGGCTTGACCACGAGCTCGTCCAGGCGGCCCATGACGTGCTCGAGCTCCTCGGGGCGATCGAGGCGGTAGGTCGGCACGTTCTGCAGGATCGGCTCCTCGCCCAGGTAGAAGCGGATCATGTCCGGCACGTAGGGGTAGATCGCCTTGTCGTCCGCGACGCCCGTGCCGAACGCGTTGGCCACCGCGACGGTGCCGGCGCGGTAGGCGCGCAGCAGGCCCGGGACGCCGATGACGGAGTCCGGGCGGAAGTCGAGGGGGTCGCAGAACTCGTCGTCGAGCCGGCGGTAGATCGCGTGGACGCGCTCGAGCCCGCGGGTCGTCCGCATGTAGCAGACGTCCCCACGCACGACGAGGTCCGAGGCCTGCACGAGCTCGACGCCCATCTGGTGCGCGAGGAACGCGTGCTCGAAGTACGCGGGGTTCAGCGGGCCCGGGGTCCAGACGACCACGGTGGCCTCGCCCTCGTCCGCCGGGGCCACCGCGCGCAGGGCCTCGAGCAGCACCTGCGGGTAGTGGTCGACGGGGCGCACGCGGTAGCCCGAGAAGAGCCGCGGGGCCAGGCGCGTCATCGCCTGGCGGTTGGCCAGGACGTAGGAGATGCCCGACGGCGTCCGGACGTTGTCCTCGAGCACGCGCCAGGTGCCGTCGGAGTCGCGGACGAGGTCGAGGCCCGCGATGTGGGTGTAGACGCCGCCGGGGGGCCGCACGCCGTCGACCTGGCGGGCGAAGTGCGAGCGTGAGACGACGAGCCGCCACGGGATCAGGCCCGCCCGGACGATCTCGCGCCCGTGGTAGACGTCGTCGATGAACTGGTTCAGCGCGCGGATGCGCTGGGCGAGCCCGCGCTTGATGATCGACCACTCGTCGGCGTCGATCACGCGCGGGACGAGATCGAGCGGGAACGGCCGGTCGACCGCCTGGCCGTCCGGGCCGATCGTGTCGAACGTGATGCCGGCCTGGATGAAGTTCCGGTCGCGGCGGCGGCCGAGCGCGGCGAGCTGATCCGGTTGCAGGGCGCTCACCGCACCCATCAGGCGCTCGACGTGGTCCCGGGGCGCGCCCGAGGCCGTGACGGCCTCGTCGTAGACGCCTTCGGGTCCGTGGTACGGCTCTGGTGCGCCCGTCATCGGGCACGACACTAACGGGGCGGGGAGCGCACGCGTCCGCCGCCGGGACAGCACGTCAGGCACGGGTTGCGCCCGCCGGAGCAGCGGCGGGCGGGCCGGGGTCACCCGTCGTCGGCGGCGGTGGGCACCATGACGTCGGTGGACGCCGTACGACCACGCAGCGTCTCGTGGTGGTCGTGGCTCCAGCGGGCGCGCTCCTCGGCGGAGGCCTGCTGAACGAGCCGCCCCGCGACGGCGACCATGCCGTCGAGGTCCTTCGCCACCTCGGTCAGGCGGGCGGCCTCGTTGATCGGGTCGCCGATCACCGTGTACTCCAGCCGCTGCTGCGAGCCGATGTAGCCCGCCACCGCGACGCCGCCGGAGACCCCGATGCCCGCCTGCAGCTCCGGCACCTCGGTGCACAGCCGACGGCCGAGCACGCGCGCGGCGTGCAGCGCGCGGTCCGGTGCGTCGGGCTGGTCGACGGGGGCGCCGAAGACGACGAGCGCCGCGTCGCCCTGGAACTTGTTCACCCACCCGCCGTGGTCGGCGACGGTCTCGACGACGACGGCGAAGAAGCGGTTGAGCAGGCCGACGACCTCGTCCGGGCCGCGCTCGGCCGCGAGGGTGGTGGAGCCGACGATGTCGACGAAGAGCGCGCAGACCTCGCGCTCCTCCCCGCCCAGGCGGACCTCCTGCTGGAGCGCCGCGCGGGCGACGTCCTCCCCCACGTGCCGGCCGAACAGGTCGCGCAGCCGCGCGCGGTCCTGGAGGTCGGCGGCCATGCGGTTGAAGCCGTCCTGCAGGCGACCGAGGTCGCTGGCGTCGTAGACCGGGATCCGCACGTCCAGGCGGCCCCGGCGGACGTCGGTCATGCCCGCGCGCACCGTCCGGACGGGGTCGGCGACCGCCCGGGCGGCCAGCAGCTCGACGGCCATGCCGAAGACCAGCGCGACGGAGCCCAGGACGATCATCGCGAGCGCCAGCCGCTCCGTCGTGACGCCCTGGCGATCGATCGTCGCGAGGATGCCGATGATCACCAGGCCGAGGACCGGCGAGCCCGTCGCGGTCGCCCAGCCCAGGAGCTGGCGGCGGGTGATGCCCGGGAGGACGCTGTGGTCCAGGCCCCCCTGCTGGAGGGCGATCGCGGCGACCGGACGCAGGAGCCGCTCCGTCACGAGGTAGCCGAACGCCGCCATCGTCAGGCCCGTGAGCTGGGTGACGAGGTAGACGCGCAGGGCGAGCAGCGCGGTGACGGAGCCGCCCGCGTCCGACTGCCAGACGTTGAAGAGGGTGAAGAGGATCGCCGCGACCGTCCAGGCGCCGCCGAGCATCACGAGCACCCGCACCGGGGCGCGCAGGAGCTGGCGGATCTCGCGCTCGTGCGGGTCGCGGTCCGCCCCGATCCAGCGGGTCACGGAGCGCGCGGCGCGCCAGGACCAGACCAGCACCCACGGGATCACGACCCCGAGGAAGACGAGGAGGAACCACGCGTTGTCGCCCAGCGCCTCGCGGGCCGCCTCCGTGGCCCGGCCCGGCACGACGAAGACGACGAGCAGCATCGTGATCCCGGCCGCCACGAAGTTGGCGACCAGCAGCACGAGGACGAGCACCGCGTGCATGAGCCGCACGATGAAGCGCGGGCTCGCGAAGACCTCGCGGAGGGTCTTCGTCATCCACCGCAGCCGCCGCGACGTGCGGCCGCGGAGCGCGTCAGGCACCCGGGTCCCCGAGGCGGAGAGCGGTCTGGCCGTCCGCCTCGTCGTCGTCCGCGTCCCGCGTGGCGTCGGGGTCCAGGAGCCAGGGGCCGTCGGCGGAGCGCACGTTGTTGACGAGCGGGTTGGCGGGGCGGACGGTCACGCGGCCGTCGTCGAGGGGGCGCAGGAGGGTCGCGGCCTCCTGGGCGTCGACGGCCGGCGAGAGCCACGCGGCCTCCTCCTCCGGCCCGCCGAGGACCGCGGGCATGCGGTCGTGGATGCGCCCCGCGGGGCCGTTGGCGGCGCAGGTGACGATCGCCATCGTCAGGAGGGGGCTGCGCTCGGCCCCCTCCTCCTCGCGGACCTTCACGGTGCGCGCAAGCCCCGCGAAGGCGAAGGGGCCACCGCCGTCGACGACGTGGTGGAACGGCACGCGGGCGCCCTTGGGGTCCTCGGGCCGCAGCCACTCGTACCAGCCGTCGGCGAGCACGAGGACGCGGTGGGTCGCCTCGGCCAGGAGCGGGGCGAAGAGCTTCTTCTCCGTCAGCGACTCGGCGCGTGCGTTGATCGGCTTGAGCTTCTCCTTGCGCGTCGACGCCCACGGCGCCAGCAGTCCCCAGTGGGCGTCACGCGTCGTGCGCTCGCCGAGGTCGGGGCCGCCCGAGACGACGGGCACGGGCTGGGTCGGCGCGACGTTGTAGCGGTGCAGCGCGCTCACGTCGACCTGGCCGCCGAAGCGCGCGTCGAACTCGCCCGGGGTGCTCGATCCGATCGTGTAGCGCCCGCACATGGCCGAGAACCCTACCCGGGGTCGCGGGCGGTCACCCGGCGCGGCGGCCGCTCACTGGAGGGCCGAGGTCAGCCGCGCGAGGTTGTCGACGACCTTCGAGACGGCGCTGCGACCCTGGTGGCGCTCGAGCGTCAGCTCCGTGCTGAGAGAGCGGTAGTGGTCCTCGACGAGCCGCATCTCGTCGGAGAACGAGGACCCGGAGACCATGAGCGAGACCTCCATGTTCAGGCCGAAGGAGCGCATGTCCATGTTGCTCGAGCCGATCACCGCGACGTCGGCGTCGACCGTCAGGTGCTTCGCGTGGAGGATGAACGGGGCGGGGTACTGCCAGATCCGCACGCCCGCGCGCAGCAGCGCCTCGTAGTAGCTGCGCTGGGCGTGGAAGACGAGGGGCTGGTCGCCGATCTCGGACACGAACAGCTCGACGTCGAGCCCCCGCTCCGCCGCCGTCGTGACCGCGGCGAGCAGCGACTCGTCCGGGACGAAGTACGGGCTCGTGATGCTCACGCGCTCCTGCGCGTTGTAGATCAGCGCGCAGAAGAGCTTGAGGTTGTTGTCCTGGTCGAAGCCCGGGCCGCTCGGGACGACCTGGCACTCCAGCGAGGTGGTGGCCAGACGGGGGTCGACGGGGTCGATCTCGCCCTCCAGCGTCTCGTCCGTCTCGGCGTACCAGTCCGTCACGAAGAGGGCGTTGACGCCGCCGACGATCGGACCCTCGAGCCGGGTCATGAGCTCCTGCCACTGCAGGCCGCGCCGACGGTTCGAACGCTTGTTGTACGAGCGGTCGATGAGGTTGAGCGAGCCGAGGAACGCCACGTCGCCGTCGACGACGAGCAGCTTGCGGTGGTTGCGCAGGTCGGGGCGCTGGTAGCGGCCGCGGTAGGGCTGCACGGGCAGCATCGGCCGGAACTGCACGCCGATCCGGCGCAGGTGCCGGAGCGTGCGGCGGTAGTGCGGGGCGCGCAGCGACCCGATGTGGTCGAACAGCACGCGCACCGTGACCCCGCGCTGCACGGCCTCCTCCATCGCGGCGAAGAACGGGGCGGTCGCCCGGTCCGAGGACACGATGTAGAACTCGCAGTGGACGTACTCGCGGGCCGCGCGCACCGCCGCCGTCATCTGCGCCAGGGTCTCGTAGTAGCCCTCGATGAGGTGCGCCTCGTTGCCGGTGACGATCGGCATCGCGCCGAGCTGGCGGTTCATGTGCACGACCGGGGCGAGCCACGCCGGACCGGGGTCGTCCTCGGGCACCTCGTCCATCCCCTTCGTGCGCTCGAGGATCTGCCGGTTGACCTCGCGCTGCTTGCGCCGGCGGTGTTCCGGCAGCTTGGGGTTGCCGATGAGCAGGAACGCGATCACCCCGATGTAGGGGATGAGGAAGATCGCCATGAGCCACGCCATCGCCGACGTGGGGCGCCGGTTGACCGGGACGATGATCACGGCGGCCACGCGGACGGCCAGGCCGACGAGGTCGAGGGCGAGCGTGCCGTGGACGAGCAGGCCCGGGAAGTCGAGGTCCACGCCGGCCACGCTACCGACCGGGGCCGGAGACGCCTGCGTCGGACGACCGTCCGTCGCGCGCGGGACGGCGCCGGAGGCGCCGGGCGGACCGGGGCGCCACCGGTCCGGGGCGCGTCCGAGGGGGCCGGCGCGCCTCCAGGGGCGGGGAGGCGCGGGCCTCCCCGCGCGGTCCTACTCCGCCGCGGGCGGCTTGAGGGGCGTGCCGGGGGCCACCGGACCCGAGGCGTGCACGCCGCCGTCGACGTGCAGGATCTCGCCGGTGATCGCGCGCGCCAGGGGCGAGAGGAGGAACAGCACGGCGTCGGCCGTCGGCGTCGGGTCGGCGCCGTCCCAGCCCAGCGGGGCCGCCTCGTCCCAGCCGTCGGCCAGGACGGAGAAGCCCGGGATGCCGCGCGCGGCGATCGTGCCCAGCGGGCCG
Source organism: Patulibacter americanus DSM 16676 (assembly GCF_000420025.1). Lineage (GTDB taxonomy): Bacteria > Actinomycetota > Thermoleophilia > Solirubrobacterales > Solirubrobacteraceae > Patulibacter > Patulibacter americanus. Next base: position 296,008 of record NZ_ATUD01000003.1, on the reverse strand, counting down.
GCGGACACGAGGTTCGAGCGCACGCCGTGCGGGCCGGCGTAGCGGGCGAGGTAGCGGCTGGTGGCCTCCAGCGCGGCCTTGGCGACACCCATCCAGTCGTAGATCGGCCAGGCGACCTGCGCGTCGAAGTCGAGGCCGACGACGGCGCCGCCGTGCTCGGACTTCGAGAGCGCGGGCAGCAGCGCGGCCGCGAGCGCCTTCAGGGAGTACGCCGAGGTCTCGAACGCGATCTTCGCGCTCTCCGGCGGCGTCTCGAGGAAGTTCCCGCCGAGGGCGTCGGAGGGCGCGAAGGCGATGGCGTGCAGCACCCCGTCGAGGCGGCCGTCCCAGCGCTGGTCGATCTCCTTCGCCACGGCGGCGAGGTCGTCCGGGTTGTTCACGTCGAGCTCGAGGACGTCGACGGGCGTGGGCAGCTGCTTCGCCGCGCGCTCCGTCAGGCGGCGCGGGCGACCGAAGCCCGTCAGCAGCACCTCGGCGCCGGCCTGCTGCGCGCGGGCGGCGACGTGCCAGGCGATGGAGTCCTTCGTGATCACGCCCGTGATCAGGAGCCGACGGCCGGCCAGCAGGTCGGAGGGCACGGGAACGGTCACGGGCGGATACCTCGGGTTCGGGGGTACGGCGGAGACGGAGGGCCCGCCGGCACGAGGCCGGGCGGGATGACGCGGACGGCGGCCGGGGGCCGCGTCCGGAACCTACAGCGGGAAGTTGCGGGCGCGGTGCTCGCGCTGCGAGGGGCGACGCAGGGAGGTGAGCGCCCAGACCAGGCGGTCGCGGGTCGCGGCCGGGTCGATGACCTCGTCGACGATGCCCAGCGCCGCGGCGCCCTCGGCGGAGAGGTGCTCCGCGGCGTACTCCGCGGCGAGCTCGGCCTTCTTCGCGGCGGGGTCGTCGGCGGCGGCGATCGCGCGGCGGCCGGTGATGCCGACGGCCTGCTCCGCGCCCATGACGCCGATCAGCGCGGTCGGCCAGGCGAGCACGAGGGTGGCGCCCAGCGCGCGGGAGTTCATGGCGATCTGCGCGCCGCCGAAGGCCTTGCGCAGGACGACCGTGACCTTGAGGACGTCGGCCTCGGCGAACGCGTGGACGAGCTTGGCGCCGTGGCGGATGACCGCCCCGGCCTCCTGGTCCGATCCCGGCATGAAGCCCGGGGTGTCGACGAGCACGGCCAGCGGCACGCCGAAGAGGTGGCACCAGCGGACGAAACGGGCGGCCTTCTGCGCCGACTCGGCGTCGAGGGTGCCGGCCATGACCTTCGGCTGGTTCGCGACGATGCCGACCGTGCGGCCGTCGATGCGGGCCAGGGCGGTGACGACGCTGGCGGCCCAGTCCGGGGAGAGCTCGAGGATGCGGCCGCCGTCGACAACGGCGCGGGCGACGTCGCGGACGTCGTAGGGCCGACGCTGCTCGGACGGCACGTGCGCGGAGGGGTCGAACGCCGGCGCCGGCACCGGGCGGGCACGCGGGGCCTCCTCGCCGGAGCGCTGCGGCAGGTAGCCGAGCAGCTCGCGGGTGATGCGCACCGCGTCGTCGTCGTCGTCCGCGACGAGCTGGCAGACGCCGTTCTTCTTCTGCACGTCCGGGCCGCCGAGGTCGGCGGCCGAGACGTCCTCACCCGTCACGTCGCGCACGACGCCCGGGCCCGTGAGGAACATCTTCGCGTCGCGGGTCATGATCGTCACGTCGGTCAGCGCCGGCGTGTAGGCGCCGCCGCCGGCGCACGTGCCGCAGACGACGGAGATCAGCGGAACCTGGCCCGAGAGGCGGGTGAGCTCGGCGAAGATGCGGCCGTAGCCGGCCAGGGCCTCGAGGCCCTCCTGCAGGCGGGCGCCCGCGGAGGCGAGGAAGCCCACGACCGGCATGCCGGCGTCGCCGGCCATCTGCAGGAGCCGCACGAGCGTCTCCGCGTGGCGGGCGCCGAGGGAGCCGCCGAGCAGCGCCTGGTCCTCGGAGTAGCAGGCGACGGGGCGGCCGCCGACGGTGCCGACGCCGGCGAGGATGCCGTCGCCGGCCTGCGCGCGGTCGCCGAGCGCCGGCGAGATCACGGCGGTGCGCAGCAGGCGCAGGGAGCCGGGGTCGCAGAGCGTCTCGAGCCGCTGGAGCGGCGTCAGCGCGCCCCCCTCCGCGGGGAGCGTGGGCGGGTGGGCGACGGCCGATACGGCCTGGGACGGCCGGGAGCCGGATGCGGTGCGGGGGGTCATGCGACGCCTCCGAGGACGATGCACGCGTTGTGGCCGCCGAACCCGAACGAGGTCGAGAGGGCGATGGGCGCGCGGCCCGGCGTCTCGCGCAGCGGGGTGGGCTCCCCGATGACGTGACGGAGGGCGAGGTCGGGATCGGGATCGTCGAGACCCAGGGTCGGCGGCGCGATCCGGTCGCGCAGCGCGAGCGTGGTGGCCACGGCCTCGATGGCCCCGGCGGCGCCGAGCGTGTGCCCGATCGCCGACTTGAGGCTGGAGATGGGGGTGTCCTGCAGGTGGTCGCCGAGGGCGATCGCCATGGCGCCGGACTCCGAGCGGTCGTTCAGCGGGGTGCCGGTGCCGTGGGCGTTGACGTAGTCGACGTCGGTGGCGGGCACGCCCGCGTCGAGGAGCGCCTGCTTCACGGCGCGGGAGGCGCCGGAGCCGTCGGGCGTCGGGGCCGTGAGGTGGTGGGCGTCCTGCGAGGAGCCCACGCCGAGCACGTAGCCGAGGATCTCGGCGCCGCGGGCCTTGGCCTTGTCCTCGTCCTCGAGCACGAGGACGGCGGCGCCCTCGGCGAGGACGAAGCCGTCGCGGTCCTTGTGGAACGGGCGCGACCGACCCGTCGGGGACAGGGCGTCCATGGCGGAGAAGCCGGCGCGGGCGAGGTCGACGAGCGCCGCCTCGGTGCCGCCGACGACGACCGCGTCGCACGTCCCCGCCCGCAGCTCCCGGACGCCCGCCGCGATGGCGTGCGCGCCGGCGGCGCAGGCGGAGACCGTGCCGTAGCTCGGACCCTGCAGCCCGTGACGCAGGGCGATCTGGCCCGTCGGGCCGTTCGCCATCAGGAGCGGGATCGCCAGCGGCGAGACCGGGCGTCCCTCGAGCAGGGCCTTGTGGTTCTCGGTGAGGGTGATGAACCCGCCGATGCCGCTGCCGATCACCGTGCCGATCCGCTCCTGGGGGTACGGCAGGGTCGCCGCCGCCCCGGGGCCACCCCATCCGGCCTGGGCGAGCGCCTCGGCGCCCGCCGTCAGCAGGAGCTGGCTCGAGCGGTCGGCGCGCCGCGCCTCCTTGCGGGAGAGCTCGGTCGTCGGCTCGAAGTCGAGGCAGGCACCCTGCCCGTCGACGATGCCGGAACGACCTTGCGTCCAGCCGGAGTACAGCGCGTCGACGCCGACACCCAGGGGGGTGACGGCGCCGACACCGGTGATCGCGGCGCGGGTCACTGGCCGGCGCGCTCCACGATCAGGTTGACCGCGTCCTCGACGGTGCGCAGCTTGGCGACGTCCTCGCCCTGCAGCTTCACGCCGTACTGCTCCTCGACGATCTGGGACAGCTCGGCCAGGTCGAGGGAGTCGACGTCGAGGTCCTCGAACGTCGCGGTGGGGCTCAGAGCGTCGGACTCGGCGCCCAGCTCTTCGAGGGAGCTGAGGACCAGCTTCTCGACGTCTTCACGGGTGGGGGTAGACACGGTGGTCGGCTCTCCGGGGTTGGGATTCTCGTACTGCGGTGTGCTGCGGGAAAGAGCTGGTGCTGTCCATGAGTACACGGACGGCGCGGGGCCGGGACACGCCCCGCGGGGTCGCTCAGCCGACCGGGGGGGATATCCCCGACGGTCGGTGGGGCGGTGCGCTCAGGCGCCGAGGCCCCCGTCGACGACGAGCGTCGAGCCGGTGACGTACGCGGCCTCGGGCGAGGCGAGGAAGCGGATCGTCGCCGCGACCTCCTCCGGCCGGCCGGCGCGGCGGGCCGGGATGTGGCCGACGAGGTCCTCGAGCAGGCCCGCGGTCATCTCGCTCTCGATGAAGCCCGGCGCAACGGCGTTCACCGTCACGTTGCGGCGGGCGACCTCGGCGGCGACGGAGCGCGTGAGGCCGAGCAAGCCGGCCTTCGCGGCGGCGTAGTTCGCCTGGCCCGGGTTCGTCTTGAGCGCGATCACGGAGGAGACGTTGATGATCCGGCCCCAGCGGGCGCGGATCATCGTCTTCAGCGCGGGGCGGATCAGCCGGAACGCGGCGGTCAGGTCGACGTCGATGACGGACTGCCAGTCGTCGTCCGTCAGCTGCATCGCGAGGTTGTCCCGCGTGATGCCGGCGTTGTTGACGAGCACGCGGACGGGCCCGAGCGCCTCGACCGCGTCGGCCAGGAGCTTGGCGGGGGCGTCGGGATCGGCGAGGTCGGCCGCGATCGCCTCGGCGGTGCCCCCGGCCTCGCGCACGGCGGCGACGACGGCCTCGGCGCGCTCGGCGCCGCGGCCGTAGTGCACGACGACGGGCCAGCCGTCCGCGGCGAGCTGCCGCACGGTGGCCGCGCCGATCGCGCCGGAGCCGCCGGTGACGAGCGCGCAGCCGTCCTCGGGGCGCTTCGGCGGCCAGTCCTGCGTGTCGGTGCTCATGCTGCGGTGCCCTCCCAGGTCATCGTGATGCCGGCCCACGCCAGGCCGCTGCCGAACCCGGCGAGCAGCAGGCGGGTGCCGGGGACGACGCGCCCGGCGGCGCGTGCGTCGGCGAGTGCGAGCGCCACGGAGGCGGCCGACGTGTTGCCGTGGCTCTGCACGGAGCTCGCGAGGCGCTCCTCCGGCACCTCAAGCCGCTTGCGCACGGCCTCGAGGATCCGGCCGTTGGCCTGGTGCAGGACGATCAGGTCGACGTCGTCGAGCGCCATGCCGTTGGCCTCGGCCGTGTCGCGGACGGTCGACTCGAACCGCGCGACCGCGGTCTTGTACGTGTCGAAGCCGTTCATCTGGACCTGCCCGGCCTTGCCCGGGCCGAACTCGCCCTCGTCGTAGATCGACGGGTGGTCCGTGGCGACGCGCACGGTGCCGCCGTTCGCGCCGTCCGAGCCGAGGATGGAGCGGCCGACGCGCCCCGGGTGCGCCTCGTCGGCGGGCGTCGTGGTGCCGCGCAGGACGATCGCCCCGGCGCCGTCGCCGAGCAGGCCGGCGGTCGCGCGGTCGCTCTTGTCCGTCAGGCGGCTCATCGCCTCGGCGGCGACGACCACGACGGTGTGCGCCCGGCGGGCCTCGATGAGGCCCGTCGCGGTGGCGACGGCGGCCACGAAGCCGCTGCAGCCGGACGAGATGTCGAACCCGCCGGCGTGGTTCGTGCCCAGGCCGGCGGCGACGACCGCGGCCATGGAGGGCGCGATGTCGTCGCTCTGCAGGCAGGCGGCGATGACCATGTCGACGTCGGTCGCGGCGACCCCGGCGTCCTCCAGCGCGCGCTGGGACGCGAGGAGGGCGAGGTCGGTGATCTTCTCGCCCGGGCCGAGGATGCGGCGCTCGGCGATGTGGGTGCGCTTCTGCAGCCACCCGGCCTCGAGACCCAGGCGCTCCTCGATCTGCGCGGAGGTCACGACGGTGTCGGGCAGGGCCGCGCCGACGCCGAGCGGCGCGACGCGGATCGCCCCCGCTGAGCCGTCGAGGTCGTTGTGTGGTGCCACGGACATGTCAGGCATCATCGCCGTTCTGGGTCGCCGGCTCCGTGACGGGGATCCCCGGGACGTCGATCTGCACCGCGTCCTCGCCCTCGAGGTCCGCGAACGTGCGGCGTGCGAGGCCCGCCGCGATGTCGCCCGGTCCGGCGTCGATCACCCGGCGCACCCCCGCCGCGTGGAGCGCCAGGAGCGCCGGGCGGAAGAGCACGGGGTGGGTCAGGCTGTCGATCAGGCGGCGCGGCGGGTCGTCGATCGGCGCGGCCGTGACGGCCGAGAGCACCGTGGTGTGCGGATCGCGGAACGTCGTGGCGTCGATCGCCTCCTGCAGGCGCCCGATCGCGGGCTCCATGAGCGGGGAGTGGAACGCTCCGGCGACGTCGAGGCGCCGGACGCGGTTGCCCGACGCCTTCGCGGTCTCGGCCGCCGCGTCGAGGCCCTCGATGGTGCCCGCGATGATGACCTGCCCCGGCGCGTTGTCGCAGGCGATGACCAGCCCGTGCTGGTCCGCGAGCTCCTGCGCGGCCTCGACCCCGCCCTTCTTCACGGCGGCCATGCTGCCGAGCCGCTGCGGGTCCGCGTCGGCCATCGCGGCGCCGCGGGCGGCGGCGAGGACGAGGGCCTCGCGCTCGTCGATCCAGCCCGCCGCGGCGAGCGCGACGATCTCGCCGAGCGAGTGGCCGAGGTAGAAGTCCGGCCGCTCCAGGCCCAGGGCCGAGAGGCGCGCCAGCGAGGAGCAGACGATCGCCGGCTGCGTGAAGCGGGTGCTCTCCGCCACGCGCGGGAAGGGGTCCTCCCCCACCGCCTGCACCACGGCCTCGTGGAGGTCGGGCCGCAGGCGGGCGACCTCCTCGCCCGTCCCGTCCATCGGGGTGCCCTGGCCGGGGAAGAGGACTGCGGTACGCGTGCTCACGACAGGACAGCCTGCCAGGCCCCCCCGACGACCCGCTAGGAACCGGGCTCTTCGACCCCCTCGGCGGGTGGCGCCACCACCCGTCGGGTGGGTCTACAGCAGCCCGAGCTGGTCGGCCGTGCGGACGGCCTCGGCACGGTTTCGCACTTCCAGCTTGCGGTAGAGCGAGCTCGTGTGCTCCTTCACCGTGTGCGGCGAGAGGTGCAGCGTGCCGGCGATCTCGGGGTTCGTGGCGCCCGTGGCGATGAGGCCCAGGATCTCCCGCTCGCGCGGGCTGAGGCCGGCGGGCGTCGCCGGGCCGGCGGTGCCCTCGAAGACCGTGCGGCCGGCGGCCACGGCGCGCACGGCGCGGCAGACGTCGGCGGCGGGCCAGTCCTTCGGCACGAAGCCCGAGGCCCCGGCGGCGCGCGCGGCGGCGGCCGAGATGCGGCCGGCGCCGGAGAGCAGGAGCACCTTCGTGCGCGGCTCGACGGTGCGCAGGCGCTCGCAGAGCTCCGCGCCGGACTCCGTGCCGAGGAAGAGGTCGACGAGGGCCACGTGGGGGGCGTAGCGGTCGGCGAGCTCCACAGCCTCCTGGCCGTTGTGGGCGCTGAGGCAGCGCGCCACCCAGGGCTGCCCCGAGAGCAGGGCCCGCAGGCCCCAGTGCACGACCTCGTGGTCGTCCACCAGCAGTACCACCGTCCGTCCCACCTCGCGCGTCATCGCACGCCTTCCTGATCGTCCGTCGCCGGCAGGAGCAACCGCACCCGCCAGCCGTTCTCTCCGCGTGACCCGAACTCGAGCAGGCCACCGGCCTGCAGCGCCTCGACGGCCGCGAGCCGCAGCCCGAGGCCCGAGGTGCCGCGCTCCGTGCCGCGCGCGCCGTCGGAGTCGATCGTCATCGCCAGGGCGTCGTCCAGGCGGCGCAGCGTCACGTGCAGCACCGTCGGCTCGCCGTGCTTGAGCGCGTTGCGCACGGCCTCGCCGAGGACGGACTGCGCCAACGACTCGAAGGACTGCGGGACCTCGACGCCGGGCTCGAGGTCGGCGCGCAGCTCCACGGTGTCGTGGGCGCGCCGGAGCCGCTCCACCTCCTCGGCCAGGCGCATCGCCGTCGGCGCGCCGGTCTGGAGGCGCGGGCCGTGCAGCAGCTGGCGCAGGTCGGCCTGCGTGGCCTCGATCTCGACGCGGGCGCGCTCGCGGGCCTCGCCCTCGAGCGGGGCGTCCGAGGCGAGGACGAGCCCCAGGCCGAAGAGCCGCTGGATCACCTGCTCGTGCACCTGGCGCACGAGGGTCAGCCGGTGCTCGAGCTGGCGGGCCTGCTCCTGGTGGCGCGTCGCGCGGCGGGCCTCGGCGGCGAACGCGACGACCTTGCCGGCGATCCAGAGGGCGTCGCGCTCCGCGGCGGGCAGCGGCTCGCCCGTCGTCTGCTCGACGACCATGACGCCGTACCAGCTGCCGCCGGCGGCGATCGGGACGTAGGCGAGGTCGCCCTCCGGCAGCTCGGCGAGGTCGGGGCGGCCGAAGCCGCCACCGGGCGTGTCGAGCGCGTCGACGACGCGGTCCTCCTCGAGCGCCACGCGGGAGAGCGGGGCGTCCTCGAGGGCCACGCCCTCGGGCGGGAAGCGGTCGCGGTCTATGCGGTAGGCGCCGACCGGGCGCACGCGCCGACGGCCCTCGTCGTAGAGGAACATCACGGCCCGGTCGACGTTGACCGCGGAGCAGACGGCCTCGCAGAGGCCGCTGTAGAAGCTGGCGCTCTCCGGCGTGGCCTCCTCCATCCCGGCCATCGCGCGCACGAAGACGCCGAGGGCGTCCGCGGCGAGGACGGCCGCGGACTGGTGCGGGACTGACGCGGCGTCGGAGGACATCCCATCCAGGGTAGCCCCGTGCGGGTGCGCACAGGACCGGCGCTGCACGAACCCGACGATCGGCGGTCCCGTCCCTGCCGGCCTCCGTCCGTCGCATCGTCCGTGGACGACGGACGATGCGTGCACCCCGGCCCCCGGAGCGATGCCGGCGGCAACCTGGAATTTCGGATGCACACCGATACCTTTCGCTCCGCGGGGTGTCTTATAGGGACATGACTCGCAACCGAGCCACACTTGCCCTGGCCACCGCCGCCACCTCCGCACTCGTCCTGCTGCCCGCAGGCGCCGCGAACGCGAAGGTCGTGAAGGGGCTGCAGGACCAGGAGATGACCGTCAACAAGCCCGAGCTCGCCTCGGCGTTCTTCACGGACGCGAAGGCGGCGAAGGTCGGGATGCTCCGCTTCAACACCCGGTGGGACGGCAAGTCGTCGTCCCCGGACGGCGGCCAGGTCGCCCAGATCCGCGCCGCCATCGAGCAGGGCGTCGGCAACGGCATCAAGACCGCCGTCGTCTCGCCCAACATCTCGGGCGACGAGTCCTTCAACCCGCGCGGCAAGAAGAAGGGCCCGACGGCCGCATCGAAGATCTCGTCCTCGGCGTACAAGACGTACATCCAGACGCTCGCCGTCAGCCTCAAGGGCACCGGCGCGACGATCTACTACGCCCCGGTCAACGAGCCCAACTGGTACCGCCACATCCCGAAGCGCGGTGGCGCGGCGCTCTACCGCAAGCTCCACAACATCGCCTACACCGAGATCAAGAAGGTCGATCCGAAGGCGAAGATCCTCTTCGGCGAGCTCCTGCCGTACGACCGCGAGCTCTCGAGGAACTACCCCAACGGGCAGTCCGTCGACGCCGGCAAGTTCACGCGCGACGTGCTGGGCCTGACGTCGAGCTGGAAGGCGAAGGGCAGCACCAAGACCTACACCGTCAAGGCCGACGGCGTCTCGCTCCACACGTACGACTTCAAGGCCGACCCGCGCAAGAAGCGCAAGGACCGCGACGACTGGACGCAGGCCAACCTCGGCTACGCGAAGTCCGACCTGAAGAAGGCCGCGAAGACCAAGCGCCTGTCCTCCTCGGCCGCCGGCCGGATCTACCTGACCGAGTTCGCGTACAAGACCACGGGCAAGGACAAGGTCTCGACGTCGAAGGCGTCCTCGTACCTCAAGCGCGCGTGGGCCATCGCCGAGAAGCAGAAGGTCCGCTCGTTCGTCTGGTACCAGCTGCGCGACCCGCAGGCCGCCGACGAGCAGTGGAAGTCGGGGCTGAAGTCGAGCACGGGCGGGTCCCGCAAGACCTGGACCACGTTCCGCGGCCTGAAGTAGGCCCGGGCCGGCGGCCGCGCCGGCCCCACCGCAGCACCCACGGACGCCGCCCTCCCCGGGCGGCGTCCGTCGTTCTGCCCCATGCCGCGCGTCGCCACCCCGTCGACGGCCCCGGCCCCCCGTGCGGCGTGTCGCTCCCCGCGCGTGCACCGTCCGGATCCCGCCGGGGGCGAGTCCGACGGGCGATCCGCTACGAATGGTCGGTGGGAGGCCCGGTGCCGCCCGTCGCCCGGATCCGGCGCGACGACCCGATGGAGGAGCAGCACGTGCACGAGACAGAGGCCGACGTGGTGGTGCTGGGCGCAGGCCCGGCGGGCGAGGTGGCCGCGGGCCGCCTGGCGGAGGGCGGCCTGGACGTCGTGCTCGTCGAGGACCGGCTGGTCGGCGGCGAGTGCTCCTACTGGGGCTGCATGCCCTCCAAGGCGCTGCTGCGGCCCGTCGAGCTGCTCGCCGAGACCCAGCGGGTCCCGGGCGTGCGCGAGCTCGTCCACGGCACGCTCGACCCCCAGGTGGTGCTCGACCGCCGCGACGAGGTGATCCATGAGCTCGACGACAGCGCGCAGCTGCCGTGGCTGCAGGAGCGCGACATCCGCCTCGTGCGCGGCCGCGGCGTCCTGACGGCGGAGCGCACCGTCGAGGTCTCCGACGCCGACGCCGAGCGGCCGAAGGAGCGGATCGTGGCCCGGCGCGCCGTCGTCATCGCCGTCGGCACGAGCCCCGCGTTCCCGCCCGTCGAGGGCCTGCGGGACGCCGCGGGCTGGACGAACCGCGAGGCGACGACCGCCGACGAGGTCCCCGCGACCCTGACCGTCATGGGCGGCGGGCCGATCGGCGCCGAGCTCGCCGTGGCCTGGGCGTCGCTCGGCGCGCGCGTGACCCTGCTGGAGCAGGGCCCGCGGCTGCTCGCGAAGGAGGAGCCCTACGCGGGCGAGGAGGTCGCCCAGGGCCTGCGGGCGATGGGGATCGACGTGCGCACGGGCGTGAAGGTCGTGTCGGCAACGCGGAGCGGCGACCGTCCCGTCGTCGTGCTGGAGGGCGGGGAGCACGTCGAGGCGGACGAGCTGCTCGTCGCCGCGGGCCGCGCGCCGAACACGGCAGGCCTCGGGCTCGACGCGGTCGGCGTGGCCCCGGACGAGCACGGGTGGCTCGGCACGGACGAGCACCTGCGCGTCGGCGGCCGGGAGTGGCTCTACGCCGTCGGCGACGTGAACGGCCGCGCGCTCCTGACCCACCAGGGCAAGCGCCAGGCGCGCGTGGCGTCGGCGCACGTGCTCGGCGACGCGTCCTCCGCGCTGGGCCCCCACGAGCCCGACGGCGCGCAGAGCCCGCGGGTGACGTTCACGGAGCCGCAGGTCGCGGCCGTCGGGCTGACGCTCGAGGACGCGCTCGCCGCCGGCATCGACGCCGTCGCGGTCGACGTGCCCTCGGACGGCAACGCCGGGGCGAGCTTCGTCGGGAAGGACGCGGGCGGGACGACGCGGTTCGTGGTCGACCGCACGGCGGACGTCCTCGTCGGTGCCACGTTCGTCGGCGCCGCGGTGGCGGAGCACCTGCACGCCGCCACGATCGCCGTGACCGCCCGGGTGCCGCTGGCCCTCATCGACCAGGCGACCCCCGTGTTCCCCACCCGCACCGAGATCTGGCTGCGGCTCATCGAGCGCCGGCCGCGGTAGCCCCCGGACCGCCCGTCACCGCACCGTCACCGCCGAGCCGTTGACGTTGCCGTCCGGGTCGCGGACGCCGCCCGCCGGCACCACGACCTCGGAGCCCACCGGCGCGTCGACGGTCGCCACGCCGTCGCCGCCGACGGGGACCTCGACCTCGCGACCGCCGACCCGGAACGCGACCGTCCCGGCCCCGAGGATCGACGGGCGCGCGATGAGGTCGACGTTGAGCTCGGGGACGGGGAAGCCGACCTGCACGGCGGCCTTCCCCTCCGGTGCGTCGCGGCGGCGGACCTCGAGCGCCGTGCTGCGCGCGAGGCCGAAGTCCGCCGAGGTCAGGGCGTAGCCGCGGGCCGTGACGACGAAGCGGTAGCGCCCGAGCGGGGCGTTCTCCGGCGGGTTCCAGGTCGCGGTGTGCCGGCCGTCCTCCCCCACGCGCCACGCGATCGCGACGCCGAGGTCGTTGTCGGCCGCCACCCAGCCGGCGTCCGTACGCCGCTCCACCGTCACGAACGCCGTGTCGACCGGCTTGTCGGCGCCCGTCGGATCACCGGACCAGGAGACGGTGGCGCGGCCGAGCCGCTCGACGTCGGTGGGCTGCGCGAGCACCCGGCCCGCCGCGGCGCCGGCGGGGTACGCCGGGCCGTCGGCCCGGACCCCGTTGGACGCGTCGTAGGGGCGCTCCTCGAGCCCGCCGCCCGCGCCGGCGAGCGCCGCCCCGAGCTCACCGGCGCGGTCGGTGAGGAACGTGCCCTGGTGCCGGCCGAAGACCGTCGAGGCGCCCTCGTACTGCTGGGTGTCGTACTCCTCCGGGGTGGTGATGTAGTTGAGGTAGTCGTTCGCCAGGCCCGCGACGGTGACGCGCCGGACGCCGGCCCCCTTGGCGGCTTCGAGCACCGCCGCCCGCGCCCGCTCCCCCACGCCGATCGTCGGCTCGCCGGGCACCGTCACGATGGCGCCGTCGCCGATCCGGGCGAGGGTCATGGGAGAGGCCTCGGACCAGGTGCCGATGGGGACGACCAGCTTGTTGCCGTGCGCGGGGTCCAGGGGCAGGCCCTTCCAGCCCTCGAAGGAGATCCGGGTGATGTCGTAGAGCGGGCCGCGGCCCTCCTCGGAGCCCGTGAGGAACGGGACCCCGATCTGCGGCCGCTTCGCGACGCGGCCACCGTCGCTCGTGGCGCGCCCGCAGAAGCAGAATCGCGTCCACTCCACGTCGAACTCGGGGGTGGCGCTGAGCCGGGCCTCGGCGTCCTGCCACGCGCGGAAGAACGCGTCGCCCTCCGTGCGCCCGACGAGGTCGGCGCCGGCGGGTCCGTGGTGGTCCATCCCGGCGGACTGGTCGCCCTGGTCGGCGCTGCCGTAGACGCCGATCACCGGCTGGTCGGCAGGCACCCCCGCCGCGGCCCGGACGTGGGTCTCGAACTGCAGCGCGGCCACGCCGCCGTGGTCCGCGCTGTAGAGGCCGAACTCCGCCTTCACGACCGTGCCGTGGTTGGCGAAGTTCGCCCAGCCCCCCATCGGCATGCGGCCGTCCTTCGCGCACGGCTGGTCGGCCGCGCGCTCCGCGGCACGCCCGGACTCGCGCGCCCCCGCGGCGAGCTCGTCCGCGGTCGTCGCCAGGCGGCCGGCGGCGTCCCGGAGGCGCCGCGACGCCGCCGCGTCCCGGCGCGCGGTCTGCGCGTACCGCCGCGCGCGCACCCCGAGGCGCTGCGACCGGCGGGCGGCGACGCGGGCCCGCCGGCGCAGGGCGGGAGCCTTCCGGGCGCGGCGGCGGGACGCGGCCGTCGAGCGGACGCCGCGGCGGGGCGTGGCCGCCGCCCGGGCCCGTCGGGCGGCCCGGCGGGCCCTGGTCGCGGTCCGCGCGGAGGTGCGGGCCTTGCGCCGGGCGACCGCGGCCCGGCGACGCGTCGTCGCGGCCCGCCGGCCGGCCACCTCGGCGGCGCGCCGGGCCTCGGTGGCGCGGCGCGCGGCGACGTCGGCCCGCTCCCGGGCCTCGCCCGCCAACCGGGCCGCGCGCGCGACCTCGTCCGTGCAGGTCGGGCCGGTCAGCCGGTCGACGCGCAGCACGTCGACGTTCGCGTTGATCGTCCGCTCGTAGGGGACCTTGGCCGGATCCGTCGTGTCGAAGTCCGCCAGGCGTGCCGGGAGGCTGCGGTTGCGGGTCAGCCCGCGCAGCTCCGTGTGGCCCCACGCGGCCGCGGCCGGGCCCATCGTCGCCGCGGCCCGACGGATCGCTGCGGCGATCTGGTCGACGATGAAGGTGTAGAGCTGCGGGTCGGCCGGGGACGGGGCGATCAGCCCCGCCAGGCTGGTCGGGTCGGACAGGATCATCTCGAGGCCGGGGGCCGCGGTGTTCAGGGTCGACTCGTTCGCGTAGCCGCCCGTCCCGGAGTGGGTGTGGGTGGCGGAGAGGACGATCGTGCGCTCGCTCAGCCCGAGGTCGGCCACCTTCGTGGCCACCGCCTGCTGCAGGCCCTGGGGGACGGCGAAGTCGGCCATGGAGACCAGCGCCATCCGCCGGCCGCCCCGCTCGAGCACGAGGGCGCTCGCCGTCAGCCTGGTCGAGACCCCGCGGCCCACCCGGTCCGCCCGGGTCCAGCCGCCGAGGAAGTAGCCGACCTTGGGCGGGGTCAGGTCGGCGCGGCCCACCCCGGCCCGCAGCGCGTCGGCGGGCACGGACGCCGGCCCGGCCGGCGGCGGGGCCGGGAGGTACGACGCCGGCGGGGCGGTACCCGCCGTCGCCCGGAGTCCCGCGGCACCCGGGGTCGCCGCCTGTGGTCGCACGGCGCGGGTCGCGGCCTTGGCCTCCGCCTCTTCCTCCGCGAGGCCGTGCGCACCGGCTCCCGCGGGTGCGACCGCGGCGGCGAGCGCCGCGAGCAGCCCGAGGACGAGCAGCCGGCCGGCGGTCCGGCGGTGCGCGGCCGGGGCGTCGGTGGTGGGGGTCGCCTGGACGAACGCCATGGCCGACCGTACGCCGCACGCGGGGTACACCGCAAGGGTGGATGTCCCACCACCGCCGGGTGGCGGAGGCCGCCGCGCACGCCGCCCCCGCGACGGGCTGCCGTACGATGGAAGGGCGACCGAACACGCGGCCGCCTCCCCGCCCCGGCGCGGAGCGGCCCGGCCCGCCAGCCCCCCGAGGAGCATCCGTGAGCGACCAGAACGAGACCCCCGTCCGCCCGCTGAAGGTGGCGATCGTCGGCGCCGGCCCCGCCGGCTTCTACGCCGCCGGCCAGCTGCTCGCGCAGAAGGACGTCGCCTGCGAGGTCAACCTCTTCGACCGCCTGCCCGCCCCGTACGGTCTCGTGCGCTTCGGCGTCGCCCCGGACCACCCGAAGATCAAGTCCGTCATCCGCGTCTTCGAGAAGACCGCGAAGAAGGACGGCTTCCGGTTCTTCGGCAACGTCGAGATCGGCACGCACGTCACGCACGACGAGCTCGCCGAGCGCCACGACGCCGTGATCTACACGACGGGCGCGTCCCACGACCGCCGGCTCGGGCTGCCCGGCGAGGACCTGCCCGGATCGCACCCGGCCACGGACTTCGTCGCCTGGTACAACGGCCACCCCGACGCCGCCCACCTGCAGTTCGACCTGACCGGCAAGCGCGCGGTCGTGGTCGGCAACGGCAACGTCGCGGTCGACGTCGCCCGGATGCTCGCGCTGACGGAGGACGAGCTGCGCGAGACGGACACCGCGGACCACGCGATCGAGGCGCTGGCGGCGTCGAACATCGAGGAGATCGTCGTCCTCGGCCGCCGCGGCATCGCGCAGGCGGCGTTCACGAACCCCGAGCTCCGCGAGCTGGGCGAGATGGCCGAGGCCGACGTGATCGTCGACCCCGCCGAGGTCGCGCTCGACGAGGGGTCCCGTGCCTGGCTGACCCGTGACGGCGCCGACGTGCGCGAGCAGAAGAACGTCGAGATCGCCACGGAGTACTCCACGCGCACGCCCGAGGGCAAGCGCCGGCGCGTCGTCCTGCGGTTCCTCCTCTCCCCCGTGAAGATCGTCGGCGAGGACCGCGTGGAGGGCATCGAGGTCGTCCGCAACAAGCTCGTCGCCGACGACGACGGCTGGCTCACCGCACGGCCGACGAACGAGACCGAGGTCATCCCCTGCGACCTCGTCCTGCGCTCCATCGGCTACCGCGGCCGCCCGCTGCCCGACGTGCCGTTCGACGACGAGCGGGCGACGATCAACAACCTCGACGGCCGCGTCATGGACCCCGAGACGGCCGAGCCGATCCCCGGCGTCTACACGGCGGGCTGGATCAAGCGCGGCCCGTCCGGCGTCATCGGCACGAACAAGAAGTGCGCCACCGACACCGTGACGATGCTGCTGCAGGACGTCGCCGAGGGCCTGCTGCCGACGCCGGCCAAGCGCGACGAGGACGTCGCCGCACTCGTGGCCGAGCGGCGCCCCGAGCACGTGGACTTCGCCGCCTGGAAGCGGATCGACGAGCACGAGCAGGCGCTCGGCGAGCCGCAGGGCCGCCCGCGCGTGAAGCTCGTCTCCGTCGACGAGATGCTCGAGGTCGCGAACGCGACGGCGGCCGCCGCGGACTGACCCGCGGGACGCGCGCCCGCCGGGAGAGCCGGGCGGGCGCGAGGGGTGGACCGGCCGCCGAAGCGCTTCCGGCCGCCGCCCCGGTCCTCCGCCCGCTCAGGTCGCCGGGCGGTCGAGCTCGCTCAGGAGCTCCTCCAGGTCGATGTCGGGCCCGAAGGCGCCCTCGAGGTGCCCCGCGCCGTCGAGCGGCCACCCCTCGACCGGGCGGTCCCACATCAGCTCGAGGTCGTTGCCGTCGGAATCGGAGAGGTAGATCGCCTCGTGCGTGCCGTGGTCGGACCACTGCCGCAGCGGCCAGTCCGCGGCGCGCAGGCGGCGGACGGCGTCCGCCAGCCCGCGGCGGGTCGGGTAGGCGATCGCCACGTGGTGGAGCCCCGTGACGCCGTCCGGCTGCGGTCCGCCGCCCCGGGACTTCCAGGTGTTGAAGCCCAGGTGGTGGTGGTAGCCGCCGGCGGAGAGGAAGAGCATGTCCCCCGTGGTCCCCCAGCCCGGCACGTCGCGCGCCTCGCTCACCACGTCGAAGCCGAGGACGTCGACGTAGAACGCCTTGACCCGGTCGATGTCGGCGGTGCGCAGGTGCACGTGGCCGATGCGGGCACCGGGGTCGATCGGGTCGGCCGCGCGGGTGCGCGGGGTGATGCCGCCCTGGGCGCCGGGGGCCGCTCGCTCGTCCGGGGCCGCCGGCTCGTCCGGGGCCGCCCGCTCGTCCGGGGCGCTCATGCGTCCCGCCCCTCGCGCACCGTGAGCAGCAGGGCGTTGCCCGACGGGTCCGCCACCCGGTACGCCCCCTCGCGGTCCTCGGCCCGGCGCACGTCGTGGCCCGCGGCGGTCAGGCGCTCCACGGCAGCGCCGAGCGCCTCGCGGCCCGGCAGCCCGAACGTGAAGAAGCGCAGGCCCGCCGTGTCGGCCGGCGGCCGCTGCGCGTTGCGACCGTGCCAGACGTTGAAGGCGACGAGGTGGGGCGTCCAGCCGTCGACGGTCGTGTCGGCCATGCCGATGCCGCGGGCGAACATGTGGGGGTCGAGCCCGAGGCCGTCGGCGTAGAACGCCATCGCCTCGTCGAGGTCGTTCACGTGCAGGTGGATGTGGCCGACCGTCGTGCCGGCGGGCATCGGGCGGTCGACGTCGCGGTCCTCGGGAAGGTGCGCGAACACCGCTTCGAGATCGAGCGGATCGCGGCCGGAGCGGCGGATCCCGTCCGCGTCGATCACCGCGTAGTCGCTCTCGGAGTAGTCCAGGCGGCCCACGCGCTCCGGGGTCTCGAGGGCGATCTCGATGCCGTTGCCGTCCGGGTCGTCCAGGTACGTCGTCTTCGTGAA
This sequence comes from Patulibacter americanus DSM 16676, assembly GCF_000420025.1. Lineage (GTDB taxonomy): Bacteria > Actinomycetota > Thermoleophilia > Solirubrobacterales > Solirubrobacteraceae > Patulibacter > Patulibacter americanus. The sequence continues at coordinate 278,757 of NZ_ATUD01000003.1, read as the reverse complement.
CCAGTGGTCCGTCGGCGCGTTGGGCCAGCGGCGGGTGAACAGCCGGCCCAGGACGCGGGCGAACTCCTCGTCCGTCTGGACGTGGATGGCCAGGTGGTAGAGGCCGGTCCGGCGAGCGGCGACCGGACCGGCCGCCCCCGGGTGCAGGACGACGAGCTCCCGCCCGCCGGCCCCCATCCGCAGCTCGTGCGCGTCCGGGTCCAGCAGCTCGAGGCCCAGGACGCCCTGCCAGAACGCGAGCGCCCGGGCACGGTCCGTGACCGCGAGGTGGACGGCGCCGAGGCCGGGCCGGCCGGCAGGCAGGCCGGGCAGCGGGCGCTCGGTGGGCGGGTGGGTGTCGGTCTGACTCACGGCTGCTCCTCGCGCCCGCTCGGTGCTCGTCGGGCCACCGGACGCGGGCCGCTCGACCCCTCGAGCGTAGCGCGGACTAGTTGCGTGCGCAAGTACCACACCCCGGGTCCGCGGGCCGGGATCCGCGGCGTCGGCGGCCACGGCGCCCGCCGCTCACCCTCCGTCGCGCCCCTCGTCCTCGAGTACGTCCACGACTCCCAGCACCGAGAGGAGCGCCCCCACGCGGCCGTCGCGGACCATCGCGTCCGGCAGCGGCTCGTGCGGGTTGACCGTGTAGCGGTTGCGCCGGCCGACGCGCTCGCGGACGAGGTAGCCGGCGCCCTCGAGCTCGGTGACGATCCGGTGCGCCGCGCGCTCCGTGATGCCGACGCGCTCCCCGACCTCGCGCAGCCGGGCGTCGGGATCTGCAGCCACGGCGAGGAGCACCTGCGCGTGGTTCGTCAGGAAGCCCCACGTGGGTTCGCCGGGCGCGGCACCCCCCGGGGACGCTTCGGTGTCACCACTCATGCAGTCGTCCAGTTCTCGGTTTCATGCTTTGGAAAGCATGCTATACCGGACATGCTTCTCGGGTCGACAACTTCGGCGATGCGGTCGGCACTCCCCCACCTCGACGCGCCGCAGCGGCGCGTCCGCCCGGACCCCGGAGGTCCCCGCATGCGCCCCACCCGCACCACCTCGCCCGCCCCGCGGCGTGCCCGACGCCGCGTCGCCGGCTCGGCGCTGGCGGTCTCGGCCGCCGCGATGCTGCTGACGGCATCACCCGCCCTCGCCGCCCAGGCCCCCGTCGGGCTGGGCACGGCCGACCCGTTCGCCGTCCTCGCCGGGTCGGCGGTCACGAACACGGGGCCCTCGACGATCAACGGAAACGTCGGCGTCAGCCCGGGCACGGCCATCACCGGCGGTCCGGAGGCGACGATCAACGGGACGGTGCACGCCGCCGACGCGGTCGCGGGCCAGGCCCAGACCGACCTCGGCACCGCCTACTCGGATGCCGCCGGGCGCACCCCGCCCGTGGCGGTCCCGAGCGAGCTCGGAGGACTCCTCCTCACCCCCGGGGTGTACCGCGCGCCGGCCGATCTCGCCCTGACCGGCGCGCTCACGCTCGACGCCCAGGGCGACCCGAACGCCGTCTTCGTCTTCCAGACCGCGTCGGCCCTCACCACGGCGACGGCCAGCCGCGTCGTGCTGGTCAACGGCGCCCAGGCGTGCAACGTGACGTGGCAGGTCGGCAGCTCCGCCACGCTCGGCACCGGGTCCGTCTTCGTCGGGAACCTGCTCGCGCAGACCTCCATCTCGTTGGGCAGCGGCGTGAACGTGAGCGGCCGGCTCCTGGCCCGCACCGGCGGGGTGACCCTGATCAACGACACGGTCTCGGCCGCCCGCTGCGCACCCGGCACCGGACCCGGATCCTCCGCGGGCGCGGGTGGCGGCGACGGCGGCGGGACGGGCCCCGGCGGCGGCGGGACGGGCGACGGCGCGGCCGACGGGAGCGCCCCGGCACCCGCTGCCGGGCCGGCCGTCCCCCCGGGCCGGGGCTCCGCGATCCTGACCACCACGCCGCGGACCACCTCCTCCCGCATCGCGCGCTACGGCACCAGCCGCTGCGTCGGCGGCCGGTTCTCCGTCGTCGTCACCGGACGCTCCATCCGTCGGGTGGTCTTCTTCCTGGACGACCGGACGATTCGCACCCGCACGCGCGCCCCGTTCCGGGCGAGCATCGTGACGGCGGGCGGCGTGCATCGCGTGACCGCCCGGGTCTTCTACGCCGACGGCACGCGGGCCGCCTCGCTGCGCCTGCGGTTCCGCTCCTGCGCCCCCGTGCGCGCGGCCGTGCCGGACTCCCCGTCCCGTCGGCCGCGCACCCCGCCGGGCTTCGCGGGGTGATCGTCGCCCCCGCGATCCCGCCCTCGCAGGAGACCGTCGCCGTCGTCGCCGCGCACGTCGCGCGGGCGCGCCCGGCCCGGGGCTCCCGGGCCGTTGTGCGGGTGACCGCCCGCCGTCCGATCACGGAGGCCCGCACCGTGCTGCCCGTGCTGGCCCACGCGGTCGACGCCCGGGGTGCGCCGTGGCTGCGGGTGCGGCTGCCCGGCCGGACCCTCGGCGCTCCCGCCACGGCCCGGACGGGATGGATCGTCGCCGCACGCACCCGCCCGGGCAGGACGGGCTGGCACGTCGTCGTCGACGTGGACGCGCGGCGGGTCTCGGCCTACCGCGCCGGACGGCGGGTGCGCCACTGGACCGCCACCGTCGGCGACCGGGCGACCCCGACGCCGCGGGGCGCGTACTTCGTCGAGGAGAACGTCCGCCTCGACGGCGGCCGCACCGCGGGGCCGTTCGCGTTGGCGACGAGCGCCCGCTCCGCGGTCCTGCAGGAGTTCGCGAGCGGGCCGGGACAGATCGCCCTGCACGGCCGGGACGGCATCGGCGGCCCGCTCGGGGTCGCCGCCTCGCACGGCTGCGTCCGGCTGTCGGACGGCGCGGTGCGGTGGCTCGCCGGGCGCCTCCCGCCCGGCGTGCCGGTCACGATCCGCTGAGCCGCGGACCGCGCGGTGGGGCGGGGCCGCCACGGGCGGGCCCCACCGCGCCTTCGGGAGGCCCGTCGGCGCAATGCCGACGAACCCCCGAGCTTCAGACGGCGTCGATCGCCGCGTTGAGCGTGGCGCTTGGGCGCATCGCGGCCGTCGCCTTCTCGCGGTCGACGAAGAAGTAGCCGCCGAGGTCGACGGGCTGCCCCTGCACGGCGGCCAGCTCGGACACGATGGCCTCCTCGTCGGCGGCCAAGCGCTCGGCGATCGGGCCGAAGGCCTGTGCCAGCTCTGCGTCGTCCGTCTGCTTCGCCAGCTCCTGCGCCCAGTACAGAGCGAGGAAGAAGTGGCTCCCCCGGTTGTCGAGCTCGCCGGCGCGACGAGACGGCGACTTGCCGTTCTCGAGCAGCGTGCCCGTCGCGGCGTCGAGCGTGCGGCCCAGGATGCCCGCGCGCGGGTTGTCCGTCTTGTCCGCCAAGAACTCGAGGGAGACCGCCAGGGCGAGGAACTCGCCGAGGGAGTCCCAGCGCAGGTGGTTCTCCTTCACGAGCTGCTGGACGTGCTTCGGGGCCGAGCCGCCGGCGCCCGTCTCGAAGAGGCCACCGCCCTGCATGAGCGGGACGATCGAGAGCATCTTCGCGCTCGTGCCGAGCTCGAGGATCGGGAAGAGGTCCGTCAGGTAGTCGCGCAGCACGTTGCCGGTGACGGAGATCGTGTCCTCGCCGCGGCGAGCGCGGTCGAGCGTGTAGCGCGTCGCGTCGGCGACGTTCTTGATCTCGATCGTCAGGCCGTCCGTGTCGAGCTCACCCAGGTACCGGTGGACCTTCGTGAGGACCTCGGCGTCGTGGGCGCGCGTCTCGTCGAGCCAGAAGACCGCCGGGGCGCCGGTGGCGCGGGCGCGGTCGACGGCCAGGCGGACCCAGTCCTGGACCGGGGCGTCCTTCGTCTGGCAGCCGCGCCAGAGGTCGCCCGCGGCGACCTCGTGCTGGAGCAGCGTCGTGCCGGAGGAGTCGACGACGCGGACGGTGCCCGCCGCGGCGATCTCGAACGTCTTGTCGTGCGAGCCATACTCCTCGGCCTTCTGCGCCATCAGGCCGACGTTCGGGGTCGTGCCCATCGTCGTCGGGTCGAAGGCGCCGTGCTCGCGGCAGAAGTCGATCGTCTCGGCGTAGAGCGGGGCGTAGCTCGAGTCCGGGACGACGTACTTCGCGTCCTGGAGCTCGCCCGCGGCGTTCCACATCTGGCCCGATGTGCGGATCGCCGCCGGCATGGAGGCGTCGATGATGACGTCGCTGGGGACGTGCAGGTTCGTGATGCCGCGGTCCGAGTCGACCATGGCGACGGACGGGGCGTCCTCGTAGGTCTTCGTGATCGCGGCCTCGATCGCGGAGCGCTTGTCCTGCGGCAGCTTCTCCAGCGCCGTGAGGACGGACGCGAGGCCGTCGTTGGGGTCGGCGCCGACGGAGGCGAGGTCGTCCCCGTACTGCGCGAACACGCCGGAGAAGAACTGGCGGACGGCGTGGCCGAAGATGATCGGGTCGGAGACCTTCATCATCGTCGCCTTCATGTGCAGCGAGAAGAGAACGCCCTGCTCCTTGGCGTCCTGGATCTGGGCGCGCAGGAACGCGTCGAGGGCCTCGCGGCGCATGACGGCGCCGTCGAAGATCTCGCCCGCCTTGACCGGCGTGGACTGCTTCAGCACGGTGACGGTGCCGTCGGCGGCGACGTGCTCGATGCGCAGGTCGTCGTCCTGCCCGAGCGTCACGGACGTCTCGGAGTGGCGGAAGTCGCCGTCGTCCATCGTGGAGACGTGGGACTTGGAGTCCTTGGACCAGGCGCCCATGGAGTGCGGGTGCTTCTGGGCGAAGCTCTTGACCGAGGCGGGGGCGCGGCGGTCGGAGTTGCCCTCGCGCAGGACGGGGTTCACGGCGCTGCCCTTGACGGCGTCGTACGCGGCGCGCGCCTGGCGCTCCTCGTCCGTCGACGGGTTCTCGGGGTAGTCCGGGACGGCGAGGCCAGCGTCCTGCAGCTCCTTGATCGCGGCCTTGAGCTGCGGGATCGAGGCGCTGATGTTCGGCAGCTTGATGATGTTCGCGTCGGGCGTCTTGGCGAGGTCGCCGAGCTCGGCCAGCGCGTCGGGGACGCGGCGGTCCTCCGGCAGCAGGTCGGGGAACTGGGCCAGGATGCGGCCGGCGAGCGAGATGTCGCGCGTCTCGACCTCGACACCCGCCTTCCCGGCGAACGCCTCCACGATCGGGAGGAGGGAGTGCGTCGCGAGCGCGGGCGCCTCGTCGGTGTAGGTGTAGATGAGCTTCATGGGGGCTGTCGGCCTGCCTCGGACTCGAAGGTCGTGGGTGCGCGGCGAATGCCGTCCGCCGCAGTCGGACACGCTATCTCCTGGGCGGCGGGGGCCGCCGCGTGCACGGGCTCCGTAGTCCCCCGGCCGCGGACCCGCCCGTCGTGCGGATGTGGCGGGCCGCTCCCCGCGGGAAGGTGGGCGGACCCACCGAGCCCCGGAGACCCCATGACCGCTCCCACCTGCCTCCTCGTCTTCGCCAGCACCCACGGCCACGTACGCCGCATCGCCGAGGCGGTCGCCGACCGGCTCCGCGGCGCCGGTGTCGTCGTCGACGTGCGCGACGTGGAGGACGCCCCGGCGTCGACCGCCGGCTACGACCTCGTCGTCCTCGGCGGATCGATCCACGCCGAGCGCCACCAGGCCCCGCTCGTCGCGTGGATGCGCCGGCACGCCGAGGGCCTCGCCGGCCGCCGCGTCGCCCTCTTCTCCGTCTCGCTCGCCGCGCTGGACCCGACGCCGGACGGCCGGGCGAAGGTCGGGGGCTGGGTCGACGCGCTGCTGGAGGCCACCGGCGTCCGCCCGGACGCGAGGGCGTGCATCGCCGGGGCGCTCCCGTACCGCGACTACGCGCTCCCGACGCGGTGGCTCATGCGGCGGATCGCCAGGAAGCAGGGGCTGCCGACGGACACCTCCCGCAACCACGACCTGACGGACTGGGCCGCCGTGCAGCGCTTCGCCGACGAGGCCGCGGCACTCGTGGCGGTCCGCACGCCGGCCTGACGGACCCCACCGGCGGGGTCCGGTGCGCGAGCCGGCGCGGCCGAGCGCGTGCCGGCGCGAGCCGAGCGCGTGCCGGCGCGGGGCGAGCGCGTGCCGGCGCGGGGCGAGCGCGTGCCGGACGGGGCGAGCGCGTGCCGGACGGGGCGAGCGCGTGCCGGACGGGCGGGCACGCGCGGGCGCGCGGCAAAGCCCGGAATGGCGTTGCGGACTTCTACGGACGGGGCCCGCGGGGCACCCGGATGATGCACCGGCCGACCTGACCTACCGTGGAGTACCCCCCGTTCCCCGACCCCCGAGAGGAGCACCAACGTGCAGGACCACATCGTCGTGGGCTACGACGGCAACGCCGGAGGCGCGGACGCCCTGGCCCTCGCGGGCGTGCTCGCGGACGTCGCCCGGGTGCCCACCCACATCACGGTGGTCGCGGCCTATCCGCACGATCCGGCCGCCCCGGCCCTGCGTGCGCTCCCCGACGGATACGAGGGTGCGCTGCGCGCCGACGCCGAGCGCCGCCTGGAGGGCGCGCGCCGGTTCCTGGGCGATCGCCCCGAGGTGGATGCGGTGGTCCGCCGCGGCGTCACGGTCAGCGCCGCCCTGCAGCGGGTCGCCGCCGAGACCGGCGCCGGGGTCCTGGTGGTCGGCCGCAGCCACACCGGCCCCGTGGGCCGCACGTTCGTGGGCAGCGTCACCGAGCAGGTCCTCGGCGGCGCCCCGTGCGCCGTGGCCGTCGCCCCGCGCGGCTACGCCGACGAGGATCGGAGCCGGCCGGAGATCGCCGTCGCCGGCCTCGATCGCGAGGGCCGCGTGCGCGCCGGCGACGCCGCGACCGTCCTCGCCGCCGTGGCGCACGCCGGGCTCAGCGCCGTGGGGACCGACCGTCCCGCGCGCCGGGTCGGCGTGGCGCTGCCCGACGCCGACCCCGTGCGCCACGCCGCGCTGCCGGTGCTCGTGCTCCCCGCCGCGCTGCCGCGCGCCGGGACGACGCGTCGTGCCGGCGCGGCCTGAGCCGCCGCCTCAGGCGCTGCTGCGCCCGGAGCCGATGAGGTCGTGCTGGAGCGCGTAGGCGACGAGCTCGGCGCGCGTCGTGCGCCGCAGCTTCTGCTGGATGTGCGCGCGGTGCGACTCGACCGTGCGGACGGAGAGGAACAGCTGGGCGCCGATCTCGGTGTTCGTGTGGCCCAGGGCGATGAGCCGCAGGACCTCGAGCTCGCGCGCCGAGAGGTCGTCCGGCGGGCCGGAGCGCTCCGGGGCCGCCGCGATCTTGGCGCCGAGCGACGGATGCAGGTAGGTGCCGCCGGTCAGCGCCAGGCGGATCGCCTGCACCAGCTCGGTGCTCGCCGCCTCCTTGAGCACGTAGCCGAGCGCTCCCGCCCGCAGCGCCTCGCGGGCGAAGGCGGGGTCCTCCTGCATCGTGAGCACGACGACGGCGGTGCCGGGCGAGGCCGCGAGCATCTGCGGGATCGCGGGCAGGCTCGAACCGCCGGGCATGTTCAGGTCGAGCACGAGGACGTCGGGCTTGTGCCCGAGCACCATCCGCGTCGCGGACTCCACGTCGGCGGCCTCGGCCACGATCTCCATGTCGGGCTCGCCCTCGAGGACGAGCCGGAGCCCGCTGCGGACGACCTCGTGGTCGTCGGCGAGCGCGATCCGCACGCTCGCGGGGGCGGTGGGGGCGTCGGCCTCGGCGCTCGGCATCCCCCGGCACGGTACCCGGGTCGCCCCTGTCGGGGCACCGGGGCCGCCCTCACGGCGGTCCGGGGAAACTACGGAGCGCCGCCGAGCGCTCGGTAGTTCCCCGCACGAGGTCTGCGGATGCGGCCGATTGGTGCCGTGGGCCCCGCGTTCTACCGTCGATGGGACGCCCGCACACCGCGGGAACGAACGCGGAGAACCCCATGTACCACCGGATCCTCGTCGGGTTCGACGGCTCGGCCCAGGCGGTGGCCGCGCTCCGCCTCGCCCGGGCCCTGGGCGAGCCCGACGCCACCATCGTCGTCGCCCACGTCACGCCGTCCGGTCGGGGCGACGAGGCCGCCCGCGTCGCCGCCGACCCCGTCCTGCGGTCCGCCCGCGAGCTCCTCGCCGGGCGCCCGGACGTGGAGCTCGTGGCGCCGGCGGGCCGGGTGGCCCCCGCGCTGCACCGCACCGCACAGGAGACGATGTGCGACCTGATCGTCGTCGGCGCCAGCCGCCGACGCGGCGCGGGCCGGGTGATCCTGGGCAGCGACGCCGAGGCGAGCCTGCACGGGGCGCCGTGCGCGGTCGCGGTGGCCACCCCGGACGCCGACGGGCCGATCGGCCGGATCGGCGTCGCGTTCGACGGCACCGCCGCAGGGCGTGAGGCCGTGCTCAGCGCCGGCGTCGTGGCGCACGACCTCGGAGCCGACCTGACCGTGCTCGGGGTCGTCGACACACGCCACCCGCACCCCGGGTTCGGCGAGGTCGGCGGCCCCGGCGACGTCCGGGCCCGTGCCCGCGACCTGCTCACGGACGTCGTCGCGGCCGTCCAGGGCGTTCCCGGCGTCGCCCGCCAGCTCCACGAGGGCGATCCGGTCCACGAGATCCTGAGCCTGGGTCGGGCGTCCGACCTGCTCGTGGTCGGCTCGCGTCGGAACGGCCCGCTGTTGCGCCTGCTGCTCGGCAGCGTGTCGTCCCGCGTGGTCCGCCGGGCCGCCTGCCCGGTGCTCGTGCTGCCGGCGGGGGCGGTCGTCCCCGGCCGCGTGACCGCCGCGGCCTGAGGGGGCGCCCCGGCGCGATCCGGAGGGACCCGGTGGGCCTCAGGCCCCGGCGGCCGCCCCCGGCGTCTGGCCGGCAGAGGTCTCGTCGTCGTCCTCGCCCGGCACGTGCGCCGCGCCGCGCGGGAGGACGAGCAGCGGACACGGCGGCTCGCGGACCAGCCGGGCGCTCACGCTGCCCAGGATCACGCGCCGCAGCGGCCCGTGGCCGCGCGAGCCCAGGACGAGCAGGCCCGCGTCGCCGGCCGCCTGCCCCAACGCGCGGGACGGCTCGCCCTCGAGGATGCTCACCCGCACGTCGTCCACGCCGGTGACGCGCTCCCGGGCGCGGTCGAGGTCCTGCCGCACGAACTCGCGCACGTCGTTGCCCGCGCCGGGGCCCATGTAGCCGCTGTACCAGACCGCCGACTGCTCGACGACGCCCAGGATGCGCAGGGGCGCGCCGCTCTTGCGGGCGATGCGCCCCGCGACCTCGAGCGCCCGGGAGGACTCGTCCGAGCCGTTGACCGCCACCGCGATCGTGCGGGCGGGGTGCGGCGCGCCCTCCGCGTAGCCGACCGGGGCGATCGCCACGGCGCAGGGGGCGCCGCGCAGGGTCTGCTCCGTGACGCTGCCGTCGAGGATCCGGCCCGCGCCCTTGCGGTGGCTGACGCCGGTGACGATCGCCTGGGCGCCCAGCTCGTCGGCCAGCCGGTGCAGGCCGTCGGCGGGCGAGACGCCGCAGGCGGCCGTGAACGACGTGCGCTCGCGCGTGCCGTACCGCTCCCGGGCCCATCCCAGGTCGGCCTCGGCGGTCTCGCGCAGCGCCTTGCGCCAGCCCGAGGGCGGCTCCGTCTCGACCGGCGGGTTGTAGAGGTAGACCCGGGCGACGGTGAGCTCCGTGTCCGGGGACAGGTCGGCGAGGGCGACGGCGAGCGCGAGCGCGTCGCGCCCTCCCGGCGTGTCGACGTATCCGGCGATGATGCGCTGCGTCATGGTGCGGCTCCTCGTGCGGTGACCCCCACGACGCTACGCCGTTTCGGCGACGCCGTCATCCGGAGCCCACCCGACGCCTATGCGTGGTTCGCCGCAGCCGCCGGCGCGCGCGCGGAGCAGGACGGTGCGGTCCGCGAGCGCCGCCTCCTCGTCGCGGTGGGCGACGAGCAGCGCGCCGCGGCCCGGGGCGGCGTCCATGACGGCGCGCAGCACGGCGACGGCGTCGGCCGGCGGCAGGTGGCTGGCGGGCTCGTCGAGCAGCACGAGCCGGTGGCCGCGGGCGAGGACGCCACGGGCCAGGCCGACCCGTTGGCGTTCGCCGCCCGAGCAGCGCGCGCCGCGCTCCCCCAGGGGCGTGTCGAGCCCGTCCTGCAGGCCGGCGAGCCACGGGCCGGCGCCGACGGCGACGAGCGCCGCCTCGAGCTCGTCGTCCGCGGCGTCGGGCCGGGCGAGCAGCAGGTTGGCCCGCAGCGTGGCGTCGAACAGGTAGGGGTCCTGCGGGAGGTGCAGGACGGTGCGGCGCAGCGCCTCGCCGTCGACCGCGCGCAGGTCGGCGCCGCCGACGCGGGCGTGGCCCGTCCACTCCTGCGGCGCCACGAACCCGACGAGCAGGTCGGCGATCGTGCTCTTGCCCACGCCGCTGGGCCCGCGCAGCGCGACGCGCTCGCCCGCGGCGACGTGCAGGTCGACCCCCGAGAGGACGGTGCGGCCGCCGCGCACGACGGCGACGCCCCGCAGATCGACGGTGCCGTCGGTCGGGACCGCGCCGGTCTCGGAGACCGGCGCGTCCTCCGCGGCGCCCGACAGCTCCTCCACGCGGCGCACCGCGTCCGCACTCGAGTGCAGCTCGCGGGCGGCCTGCGGCAGGCCGACCAGGGCCTCCCCCACGCCGAGCGCCAGGAGCGCGAGCAGGCCCACGGTCGTCGGGCCGATGGCGCCGTCGGCGCGGGCGGCGAGCGAGACAGCGAGCACGCCGACGACGCCGAGGCCCGCGACCGCGACGGTCATCCCGTTGACCACGGCGTCGCGGGTCGCCTCGCGCAGGTCCAGGTCGGTGAGGGCGTCGCCCGAACGCGCCACGGCCGCGGCGTGGCGGTCCGCCGCGCCGCTCATGACGATCTCGGGCGCCGCGTCGAGCGTCGTGGCGACATCGCGCACGACGACGCCGCGGAGCTGCGCGAGCCCCCGCGCGGTGCCGCGGCCGAGCCGCTGGGCGACGGCGGGCACGACGACGCCGAGCAGCAGCGCCACGAGCAGCACGATCGCGCCCGCGGCGGGCAGGGCGATCGCGGCGACCAGGACGGCGGCCACGGCGACGGCGAGCCCGGCGGCGAGCGGCGCGAGCGAGCGCAGGAACGCGTCCTGCACGCGGTCGACGTCGGCGACGACCCCGTCGAGCATCTCGGCGCTCGACCGCCCCCCGACGGTGCCGGGCACGCGCGGGATCAGCGCCGCGAAGGTCGAGGCGCGCAGGCGGGCCAGGGTGCCCAGCACGGCGTCGTGGCCGACGAGCCGCTCGCCGTAGCGGGTGACGGCGCGGAGGATGCCGAAGCCGCGCACGCAGACGATCGCGACCGTCAGCGAGAGCACGGGCGGCTGCTCCGCGGCGCGGGCGATGAGGTAGCCCGAGAGCGCGAGGAGGGCGGTGCCGGCCAGGCTCGAGAGCGCGCCGAGGCCGGCGGCGGTCGCCAGGCGACGCCGCTCCTCGCGCGTGGCCAGGCGCAGCGCGCGGCGGACGGCGGCGACGGCCCCCTCCGGGGCGGCGGTGCGCTCCGCGGCGGTGCGGTCGGGGGCGACGGTGCTCATGCGCGGGCTCCGGTCGGGAAGGTGGTGTCGGCGCTCGCGCGCCCGTCGTGCAGCACGACGACGGCGTCGGCGAGCGCGAGCGGCGCGTCGTCGTGGGTGGAGATGACGGCGGTGCGGCCGGACAGCAGGCGGCGCAGCGCCTCGACGACCTCGGCGGCGGTGACCGCGTCGAGGTTGGCGGTGGGCTCGTCGACGAGGACGAGGCGCGGGTCGCGGACGATCGCGCGGGCGATCGCGACGCGGCGCCGCTCGCCGGCGGAGAGCGGCAGGCCGCCGTCGCCGACGCGGGCGTCGAGGCCGTCGGGGAGCGCGCGGAGCAGCGCGTCCAGGCCGACCTCGGCCAGCGCGCGCGTCACCGCGTCGTCGTCGGCGGCGGCGCCGAGCAGGACGTTGTCGCGCAGCGTGCCCGGCAGCAGGACGGGGTGCTGCGGGATCCACGCCACCCCGGCGCGCCAGGCGGCGAGGTCGGCGCCCTGCAGGTCCACGTCGCCGCAGGTCACGGCACCCGTGTCCGGGGAGCGGAGGCCGGCGAGCAGCCGCAGCGCCGTGGTCTTGCCCGAGCCCGACGGGCCGAGCAGGGCGAGCGTGCGCCCGGGCGCGACCTCGAGGTCCAGGCCGTCGAGGGCGGGCCGCTCGCGGTCGGTGGTGGCGGTCGCCACGTCGTGCAGCACGACCGCGGCGACGCCGGGGTCGGGGCGCGGGCCGCCGGGGACGCCGTCGGGCACGAGGCCGTCGCGCTCGAGGGCGGCGGTGAGCTCCCGCAGGACGGGCTCGGCGTCGGCGGCGGCGTGGTACTCCTGGCCGAGCCGGCGCAGGGGCGCGAAGACCTCGGGTGCGAGGACGAGCGCGGCGATGGCCGGACCGAACTCCATGTGGCCGCCGGCCAGGCGGATGCCGCACGCGACGGCGACGAGCGCGGTGCCGAGCATCGCCACGAACTCGAGGACGAACCCGGAGAGGAACGCGGCGCGCAGCACGGCCATCGTGCCCCCGCGGTAGCGCTCGCCGGCCACGCGGATCTGCTCGACCTGCACCCCCTCGCGCCCGAACGCGCGGAGCACGGGCAGGCCGCGCAGCACGTCGAGCAGGTGCCCGTCCAGCAGGCCGAGCGCGGCGTTGCGCTCGTCGGCGGCGTCGCGGGCCTGGAACCCGACGAGGATGAGGAAGACCACCGCGATCGGCACGGCGAAGGCGAGCAGGCCGGCGGACAGCGGGTCGAAGACGACGACGGCGGCCAGCGCGAGCACGGGCCCGATGGCGCCGACGACGCGCTGGGGCACGTAGCGCCCGGCGTAGGCGGCGACGGCCTCGGCGCCGTGGACGGAGGTGGCCGCGAGAGCGCCCGGCCGGGCGGTGCCGGAGGACGCCGAGGCGAGCGTGGTCTGCACGATGCGCCGGCGCAGGCCGGCGACGGCGCGGTGGCCCGTGCGGCGGCCGTCGATCTCGGCCAGCGCACCGAAGGTGGCGCGCAGGAGCACCGCGACGGTGAGCCCGGCGAGGGTGAGCACCGCCGCGCCGGTGTCCGGCACGCCCTCCACCCCGAGCGCGATCGCGTGGGCGAGCAGGAGCGCCTGCGCCAGGGTGCACGCCGTGGCGGCGCTGCCGAGCGCCGCGGTCCGGCGGGTGAGCGGCCGCAGCTCCGGCGCGAGCGCCCCGAGGTCGGGGCGCCCGCGGCGGGGTCGCCCGCCGTCGGGGCGCGGGGCGCGGCGCAGGCGCATCAGGACTCGGTGGCGGCGCGCTGCTTCAGCGCGTCGAGCGGGGACTGCGCCTTCTCGAACGCGTCGGAGGCGACACGCTCGCGGAACACCCAGTACGACCAGCCTTCGTAGAGGAACACGACGGGGGCGATGATGACCGCCACCCACGTCATGACCTTGAGCGAGTAGGGCGAGGACGCGGCGTTCGCGATCGTCAGGGTGCCCGCCGGGTCGCCCGTGGACGGCAGGACGTTCGGCCACAGCTGGGCGAACATCAGGATCGCGGCGCCCAGGGTCGTGACGACGGTGCCCGTGAAGGCCAGCCGCTCGGCGCCGCGCAGGAGGGATGCGCCGCTGCAGAGCAGACCCGCGACGGCGAGGACCACGCCGAGCACGCCGACGATCGAGGGATCCTCGCCCTGGCCCAGGAGGGTCCAGAGGCCGAAGGCCGCCGTCAGGAGCGTCGCGACGATCCAGATTCGGACGGCGAAGTGCCGCGCGCGGTCCCGCAGCACGCCGGTCGTGCGGATGCCGATGAACGTCGCGCCGTGCAGCAGGAACAGCGCGAGCACCGTGACGACGGCGAGCAGCGCGTACGGGCTGAGGAGGTCCAGCAGGCTGCCGGTGTAGTCCGAGTTGGCGTCCATCTCGATGCCGCGGACGACGTTGGCCAGCGCGGCCGCCACCATCGCCGGGGCGAGGACGGAGCAGACGACGAGCACGCGGTCCCAGCGGGCCGTCCAGACCTCGTCGTTCTCGTGCTTGCGGCGGTACTCGATCGCGAGCACGCGCAGGATGAGCGCGACGAGGAGGACGAGCAGCGGGAGGTACAGGGCGCTGAACATCGACGCGTACCAGTTGGGGAACGCCGCGAAGGTGGCGCCGCCGGCGACGAGCAGCCAGACCTCGTTGCCGTCCCAGACGGGACCGAAGGTGCGGACCATCGCGTCGCGCTCACCGGGCGTCTTCGCGAGGACGGGGAGCAGCATGCCGACGCCGAAGTCGAAGCCCTCCAGGACGAGGTAGCCGGCCCAGAAGACGGCGATCAGGAGGAACCAGAGGGTGGGGAGATCCATGAGCTTAAGGGGGCGTCCGGGAGGTCAGTACGAGAGGGCGGGCGTGGAGTGGGGCACGACGGCGCCCTCCTCGGTGGAGTCGCCGTCGGGCGCGTCGGGGTCCTGGCCGGACGCGCCGGCGGAGGGGTCGGGCCCCTTCACCGCCAGGCGGGCGAAGAGCGTGAACTCGATCGCGCTGATGATCAGGTAGAGGACGACGAAGACCGACAGCGAGATGACCATCGTCTCGACGCCGAGCTTCGAGACGGCGTCCTCCGTCTTCAGCAGGCCGGTGACGACCCACGGCTGGCGGCCGACCTCGGTGAAGATCCAGCCGAACGCGTGGCCGAGGAAGCCGGCGGCGAGCGTGAAGAGGGCGAGGCGGCGGAACCAGGTCTTGGGCGCGATCGCCTCGATGCCGCCCTCGACGCGGCGCATGATGAGCAGGCCGGCGGCGGCGAACGCGGCCATCCAGATGCCGAAGCCCATCATCAGGCGGAAGGACCAGTAGGTCAGGCCGATGATCGGGTAGTACTCGGCCGTCTCCGGGTCGCGGCCGCGGTCGAGCTCGTACTGGCGGTACTTCTCGCGGCTCTCCTCCTGCAGGTCGTTGATGCCGCGGACGGTGCCGTTGGGGTCGTTCGTGGCGAGGAACGACGTGAGGTAGGGGACGTGGAGCTCGAAGGTCGTGCGGTCCGGCTTCTTGTCGAGCGGGGCGATCGTCATGAGCGAGAAGCCGGCGCCCTTCTCCGTCTCGTAGAGCGCCTCGGCGGCGGCCATCTTCATGGGCTGCTTCTCCGTCATGTACTGCCCGAAGAAGTGGCCGACGCCCATCGTGATGACCGCGGTGACGAGCATGGTGCGCAGGCCCCAGGCGGTCGAGCGGCGGAAGAACGACGTCTCGTGGCCCGGCCGGCGGCTGAGGTGCCAGATCGACACGCCGACGACGAGGCCCGACGCGGTCAGGATCGCCGCGGGGATGGTGTGCAGGAACGCGTAGATCGCGGTCGGGCTGGAGAGCACGGCCCAGATCGACGTCAGGACGGCGTTGCCGGACTCCTGGTCGACCCGGAAGCCGACCGGGTTCTGCATCCACGCGTTCGCGGCGAGGATGAAGTACGCCGAGAGGTTCGTGCCGATGAAGACGAGCCAGATCGACGCGAGGTGGATCTTCTTCGGCAGGTGGTCCCAGCCGAAGATCCACAGGCCGAGGAACGTCGACTCGAGGAAGAAGGCGGCGAGGCCCTCCATCGCGAGCGGCGCGCCGAAGACGTCGCCGACGTAGCGCGAGTACGCGCTCCACGCCATGCCGAACTGGAACTCCTGGACGATGCCGGTCGCGATGCCGATCGCGAAGTTGACGAGCAGCAGCTTGCCCCAGAACTTCGTCATCCGCTTGTACTCGTCGTTGCCTGTACGGACCCACTGGGTCTGCATCGCGGCGACGAGCCCGGACAGCCCGATGGTCAGCGGGACGAAGATGAAGTGGATGACCGTCGTGAAGGCGAATTGCCAGCGGGCGAGCTCGAGCAGCATGGGCGTCCGTGCGGGAAAGAAAGGCAGAAGGCGGGCCCGGAGGACCCGCCCATGCAACCTACGAACGCCCGCCCCGGCGGCCATCGGGGCGTTGCCGCCTCGCCCGTGCGGCCATGCCACCCCCGGGGTGCGGGGGACTACGGTGCGTGGTGCGGGGGGCCCGCCGACCGGTGCGGCGGGCGTGCGACCGGTCACTCCCGGCCGCCGACGACCGGTGAGGCGTCGCTCGGGCGCCGCTGCCGGGGCCGTTCCTGGGGGCCGCCGCCGGGCGGCCGCCCGCTACCGGTACTGCGCCAGCGCGACCGCGTCGGGGCCGGCGGGCCACCGCAGCTGCCCCGTCCCGTCGTTCGCCGCGCGCCACACGGCGTCCGCCACGTCCGCGGGTGTCGTGACGACGGTGGGCGCCCGGAAGTCGGCCATGACGCGCTCCGCGAACGCCGCGTAGGGCTCGGGGATCAGCCCCTCCATCTGCGCCTGCCCGTTCGCCCCGAAGTTCGTCGACGGGCCGTACCCGGGCTGCACGAGCTTGGCGCGCACGCCGAACTCCTCCAGCTCGAGGGCGAGCGAGGCCGTGAAGCCCTCGATCGCCGTCTTGCTCGCCGTGTAGACGGCGACGAGGGGCATGCGCGCCAGCGTCACGCTAGAGGTCACGTTCACCACCGTGCCCGAGCGTCGCTCGCGGAACCCGGGCAGCACGGCCTGCGTCGTCGCCATGACGCCGAACGCGTTGGTCTCGAAGACGTCGCGGGCCAGGGCCAGGGGCGTCGCCTCGAAGGCCCCGATCGCGCCGACGCCCGCGTTGTTGACGAGCACGTCGATCGGCCCCGCCGCGGCCACCGCGGCGGTGATCGACGCGGGCTCCGTCACGTCGAGCGGGAGCACCCGCATCCGGTCGCCCTCGGGCAGGATCCCGGGCCGCGGCGTCCGCATCGTCGCCACGACGTGCCAGCCCTGGGCGTGGAAGCGACGCGCCGTCTCCAGGCCGTAGCCCGAGGAGCAGCCCGTGATGAGCACGGTCGGCGGGACCGCGGATTCGGCGTCGGCCGGGGCCGTCGTCGTGGTGGTGGGGAACTCGTTCGTCGTCATGCCTCCAGAGAACCAGCGGACGGGGTCCCTGCGGTAGAACGGAGCTGCCCGATGGATGCACGATCCTGCTTCGAGCAGTAGTGAATGTCGCCAATCTGCCCTTGATGACGGCGCAGGACCTGTACGATCGTCGCGTGCCGTCGGCCCCTCCCCCACCCGACCCCGCATGCGCCGCGCTGCTCGACGAGCTGCGGACGCTCATCGCCCGGCACGCGCGGTCGGACGACACCACGGCCATCGACCGCGTGCTGCTCTCGGCCGCCGGGCGCCCCGGGGAGCCCGAGGCGTCGACCACCGGGACGGTGATGGCGATGATCGCGCGCGGCCGCAAGCGCCTCGCGCTCGGCGACACCGTCCACGAGTACGGCCCCGGCCAGTACCTCGTCGCCTCGGTCGACCTGCCGATCACGGGGCACTACACGCACGCGACGGACGACGAGCCGGCCCTCGGCTTCGGGCTGGTCCTGCGCCCGGCGGCCATCGCGACGCTGCTGCTGGACGCGGAGGCCGCCCGGACCGCACCCCGCCGCAAGCGCCCCGAACCCGTGGCCCTCGGCCTCGGCGTGGCCGACGCCCCGCCCGAGCTCCTCGACGCCGTCGTGCGCATGGTGCGCCTTCTCGACGCTCCGGAGGAGGACCGCGCGGTGCTCGCCCCGATGATCGAGCGGGAGATCCTCTGGCGCCTGCTCTCCGGCCCGTTGGGCGCGACGATGCGGCAGGCCGCGACGACCGACAGCAGCCTCGTACACGTGAGCCGGGCCGTCCGCCGCATCACGGAGCACCCCGACCGCCCGTTCCGCGTGGACGAGCTCGCCCGCTCGTGCGGGATGAGCACCTCGGCGTTCCATCGGAGCTTCCGCGCCGTGACGGCCCTCGGGCCCGTGCAGTTCCAGAAGCAGATCCGCCTGCAGCGAGCGCGCCTGCTGCTGCTCTCGGGCGTCGACGACGTCTCGACCGTCGGCTACCGCGTGGGCTACGACAGCGCCTCGCAGTTCAGTCGCGAGTACCGCCGGCAGTTCGGAGCACCGCCGGGGCAGGACGCGCGGCGCCTCCGAGCGCTCCAGGGCGCTGCGGTGGCCTGAGCCCCAGAACGACGAAGGCCCCCGCATCGCGGAGGCCTTCTGCCGGGGCCCTCTCGGGGATTCGAAACCCCAGACCCCTTCCTCACGAGGAATCGGTGGCGTTGCGGGGGTTCGCGCTGCGGGCTCACCCGCGCTCGCGGGACCGGAGCCCCGCGAGCAGCAGCACGACGCCGATCACCGCGAGGGCGGCCGCGACGCCGGCGTCGCCGTTGGTCACCCGCATCGACGCGAGGACGAACGTCACGGCCGCGACCGTGAAGTAGAAGCGGTCGCGGGTCAGGGGAGCGTCGCTCATCGTGCGCCCCCCGGCGGGGCCGGCGCGCAGCGATGTGCGCCGGCCCCGTGCTGTTCCGGGCGCATCACTGCTCGAGGGCGAAGACGCCGAGGCCGCCGACGTTCTCCTCGTTGATGAGGACGCAGTCGATGGCCTGCTTCTCGGGCTTGCCCGTCTTGCCCGTCTTGATGAACTGGTCGGCCTGCTCGACCGCCATCTCCGCGATCAGCGCGGCGGGCTGCAGCACGGTCGCGACCATCTCGCCCTTCTCGACCGCCTGTCCGGCGTCGGGCGAGCCGTCGAAGCCGGCGACCTTGATCTTGTCCGTCAGCCCCGCCTTCTTGATCGCGGCCACCGCGCCGAGGGCCATCGTGTCGTTGCCGGCGATCACGCCGTCGATGTCGCGGTTGCGCTGGAGGATGGTCTCCATCTTGGTGAAGGCCTCCTGCTGGTCCCAGTTCGCCGACTGCTCGGCGACCTTCTTCATCTCCGGAACCTGCGAGATGACGTCGTTGTAGCCCTTGGAGCGCACGCCGGCGTTCGTGTCGGACTCCTTGCCCAGCAGCTCGACGTACTTGCCCTTGCCGCCCATGGCCTTCACGAACTCCTGGGCGCCGAGCTGCGCGCCCTGGGAGTTGTTGGCCACGATCTGGGCCGTCGCGATGCCCGTGGCGTTGATCTCCCGGTCGACGAGGAACACCGGGATCCCGGCCTCCTTGGCCTTCCGGACCGGCCCGATCGTGGCGTCGGCGCCCGCGTTGTCGAGGATGATCGCCTTCGCCTTGCGCGAGATGGCGGCGTCGATCAGCTCGCTCTGCTTGTTCGGGTCGTCCTCGTGCGAGGCGGCGCTGGTCTCGTAGCCGAGCTCCTTCGCCTTCGCCACGGCCGCGTCCGCCTCAGCCTTGAAGAACGGGTTGTCGACCGGCGGCGTGATGACGGCGATCAGCCCGCCGGCCTCCTTGGCCGCGGTGGTCTTGGACTCGGATGACGAGCCCTCGTCGCTCGAGCCGCAGCCCGTCAGTGCTACAGCGGCGGTCGCCAGGACCAGCCCGACCCGCGCCGTGTTGAAGTACTTCATGGTCTCTCCTCCGGTGGAACTGAGATTCGGGGTGATGGGGACGGTCAGGCGCTCGCGGGCGCCGGACCGGAAGGGGTCACGGACTTGGCGGCGGCCATCTGCGCCGCCCGGCCCTGGATGCGCTGCTGGCTCTGATCGAGGATCACGGCGAGGATGATCACGCTGCCCTTGATGACGATCTGCCAGAACGTGGAGACGCCGAGGATCACGAGGCCGTCGGCCAGGAACCCGATGACGAACGCACCGATCAGCGCGCCGCGGACGTTGCCGCGGCCGCCCATCAGCGACGTGCCTCCGATGACGACGGCGGCGATCGCGTTGAGCTCGAACGTCTCGCCCGCCTGCGGGGCCGCGGACGTGAGCTCCGAGGCGATGATGAGCCCGGCCATGGCGGCGCAGACCCCGGAGATCATGTAGACGCGCGTCTTGGCCTTGCGGACCGGCACGCCGGCCAGCTCGGCCGCGCGCTCGTTGCCGCCGATGGCGTAGATCCACCGGCCGAAGGCGGTCTTGCGCGTGAGCACGATGGCCGCGACGGCGAACAGGACCATGATCAGGATCGACACCGGGATCCCGAGGATCTCGCCGCCGCCGAGCCAGTCGAACCCGGTGTTGCCGAGCTGCTCGCTGCCCCCGAGGTTCGGGTAGGTCTTGCCGTCCGAGATCAGCAGCGCCACGCCACGGGCGACATACAGCATCCCGAGCGTCGCGATGAACGGCGCGACGTTGAACCGGCTGACGAGCGTGCCGTTGATCCACCCGACGCCGGCGCCGACCATCAGGGCGAGCACCACGACGGCCCACACCGGTGGGTAGATCACGACGTTCAGGACGTCGACGCGCAGCCCCTCGAGCAGCACCCCGGCGACCACGCCGGCGAGCCCGACGATCGAGCCGACCGAGAGGTCGATCCCGCCCTTCAGGATCACCATCAGCATGCCGATGGCCAGCAGCGCGTTGATCGCCACGTGCCTCGTCATCGTGATGAGGTTGTCCCACGTGAAGTAGGCGTCCGACAGCAGCGAGAAGACGACGATCAGGACGAAGAGGGCGATGAACGCTCGCAGCTCCAGGACCAGGTTGATGACCTTCAGCCGTCGCCCCTCGGAGGTCGATGGCAGGTCACGGACCGCCTCCGAACCGGTCGGCGGTCCCGCCGTCGTGGACGTGTCGTTGCTCATCGCTCCGTCTCCCCCGATGCCACCATGACTTCCTCTCTGGTCGCCGTGCCGCGACGGAACTCGCGAACGATCCGGCCTTTTGCCATGACCAAGATGCGGTCCGGCACGTTCAACGCCTCGCTGACCTCGGAGGTCGCGAAGAGCACCACCAGGCCGCGCTTGGCCTGTGCGGCCATGAGCTCGAAGATCTCGGCCTTCGCCCCGACGTCGATCCCGCGCGTCGGCTCGTCGAGCAACAGGACCCGCGGGTTCGTCAGGAGCGCCTTGCTCAGGACGACCTTCTGCTGGTTGCCGCCGCTCAGCGAGCCGATGGGCGCCTTCGGGCCGGCCGCGCGGACCGTCACGTCCTTCATCGTCCGCTCCACGGCTTCGCGCTCGGCGTCGCGCGAGACCAGGAGCCGGCGCACGTAGTTGCCCAGGCTGGCCAGCGACATGTTCTCCCCGACCGACATGGTCTGCACGAGCCCGTCCCGCTGGCGATCCTCGGGGACGAGCGTCAGGCCGAGGTCGATGCGGTCCCCGATGGAACCGGGTGGCACCTGCTCGCCGTCGAGCCGGATCTCGCCGGACGCGGCCTGAAGCCGGCCGGCGAGGGTCTCGAGCAGCTCCGTGCGGCCCGCGCCCATGAGCCCGTAGAGCGCGACCACCTCGCCGGCGTGCAGCCGCAGCGAGACACCGTCGACCGCCCGGCGCACGGCGCTGCCCGGGTCGGCGACGACGAGGTCGTCGACCGCCAGGACCTCGGCGCCCGTCTCGGGCTCCGCCGCCGTGTACAGCTCGTCCTGGCTGCGCCCGACCATCCGCTCGACGACCCAGCCCGCGTCGACCTCGTCGGCCTCCGCCTCGGCCACGAGCCCTCCGTCGCGGAGGACCACGACGTGGTCGGCGATCTCGAGCGCCTCCTCCATGTGGTGCGAGATGTAGATGATCGCGACCCCCTGGGCCGTCAGCTCCCGGATCACGCGGAAGAGCACCTCGACCTCCGGCGCGCTCAGCGCGGACGTCGGCTCGTCCATGATCAGGACCCGCGCCTCCTGCAGCAGCGCCTTGGCGATCTCCACGAGCTGCTGCTGCCCGAGGCGGAGGACACCGACCGGGGTCTTCGGGTCGAGCGGCTCCTCGAGCCGTTCGAGGAGCTCGCGGGTGCGGGCGTGCTGCGCCCGCTGGTCCACCGTGAACCCGTTGCGGGAGCGCTCGCGGCCCATGTACAGGTTGTCCGCGATGCTCAGGTTGGGGAACAGGCTGAGCTCCTGGTGGATGATCGACACGCCGCGGTCGGCGGCGTCCCGCGGCCCGGAGAGCACGACGGGCTCCCCGAACAGCTCGAGCGTCCCGGTCGTCGGGCGCTCGATCCCCGCCAGGATCTTCATGAGCGTCGACTTGCCGGCACCGTTCTCGCCGAAGAGGACCGTCACGCGGCCCGGCATGACCGCGAAGTCGACGCCGCGCAGCGCGTGGGTCGCCCCGAACACCTTGTTGATCGCCCGCGCCCGCATGACCGGCGTGGCGGAGGTGACGGCGCTCATCCGGTCACCTCGAGCTCGATCGGCGTGACCGTGACCGACGTCGGGGCCAGGAACGTGAACGCCCCGGTGAACGAGACCGTCTTGCCCTCGGCCGCGGCGGCGTCGAAGCCGGCGAGCGTCTTCGTCTTGACCTGGGTGTTCAGCGCGGTCGCCGCGTCGGCGTAGTCGACCTGGTTCACGAACTGGTTGAACGTGATGATCCCGGAGGCGTCGCGCAGCGCCGTGCCGTTGATCGCCGGGCCGATCTGGACCGAGACCGTGGCGTCGCCGGCGCCGTCGACCTCGACCGGCATCAGGCCGCTCTCGGCCTTGCCGGCCGTGCCCTCGGCGGTGACGACGAAGTTGTACGGGCTCTGGCCCTCGCGGTGGCCGTAGCGCTCACCCGCCGCGTCCGGGTCCTTCTCGAGCGCGGGGAGCAGCTCGGTCAACGGGACCACCTTCTTCCGCAGGGCGGGGACGACCTTCGCGTCGTAGTTCTGCTCGCCGTAGGCCTTCGGGTCGAACGCCGCGCGGCCGCCGGCGTCGAGCTTCTCGTCCGGGTCCTTGTACGTGGTGTCCAGGACCATCGCGACGGCGATCAGGGCGGCGAGGCCCCACAGCACCGCGCGGAGCGGCAGGCGACGCCGCTGCGTCGTTTCGCGGTCGCCCGCGTCGATACCGGTGCTCATGAGGTGACCTCCTGTGGCACGTCCGCCGGTAGGCCGGACCAGTCGCCGGCGAGCCGCTCGGCGGTGTAGCGGTCCGTGATGAGGACGTTGATGTAGCGGCCGCGCAGCGCGGCCTTGATCGCGGCGAACTTGCGCGGGCCGCCGGCGAGGCCGACGCACCGGCGCGGGGCCTTGAGCTGCTCGAGCTCCATCCCGATCACGCGATCGTCGACCGAGGAGACCACGGGCACTCCCTCCTCGTCGTAGAAGCGGAGGCAGATGTCCCCCACGGCCCCGAGCTCCTGCAGCTCGCGCTGCTCCTCGGGGCCCACGACGTTGCCCGAGGCCGCGAGGAGCTTCGACGGCTCGAGGGCGCCGATCCCGACGAGCGCGAGCGTGACCTCGCGCATCCACCCCATCGCGTTGCCCACGAAGGGGTCGTCCAGCATCGCCAGCCGGCTCGCGGCCGACCCGGCGACACCCGGGGCGGGGAGGAACCGTGCGTCCCCTCCGACCATCTCGGCCAGCCGCCGCGTCAGGTGCGTCGCGTGCTTCTCGACGGCCGGGTTGCCCATGCCGCCGAGCAGCTGCACGACGCCCTGCGCCGCGGGTCGCGGCTGCGGGTGCATGTTGTCGACCATCGACAGCAGCGTCTCGCTCCACGACGAGATGCCGATCAGCTCGTCCGCCTGCACCGTCGTCTCGACGTACGCGGCCGCCGCGGCACCGATGGTGCGCAGCACCGCCTGATCGTCATCGGAGTAGACGTCGACGACGATCACCTCGCGCAGGCCGTACATGGCCTGCACCCGCTCCTCGAGCTCGGGGTAGAACCCCTGCGGCACCGCGACGGTGGTGCGGACGATGCCCTCCTTCTCGGCCTGTCGGAGCAGCCGCGACACGCGCGACTGCGACAGGTCGAGCCGGTCGGCGATCTCCGCCTGACGCAGTCCCTGCTCGTGGTAGAGCTGCGCGACGCGGGTCATGAGTCTCAACATCGGCGTGGGTGTCATCGGGAACCGGCCTCCAGGCCGCGGTGTGCGGGATCGTGCCCTCGGGTCCGGGCGCGCGCGACGGCGGTGCGCCACGCGGCCCGGCGGGACGTCCGTCCGGTGTCGTCCGTGCGGGGGCGGTACGTCGTCCCGTCGCGCGGGAGGGCGGCGAGCGCGTCGGTGCTCCACAGTCCCGCCGCGACACCGCCCAGGTGCGCGGCCCCGAGCGCGGACATCTCGGCGACGGTGCTCGCCACGACGGGGTGTCCGGCGAGGTCGGCCTGCAGCTGCATGAGCAGGGCTTCGGCGGACGCGCCGCCGTCCGCGTGGAGCACGTCGAGGGGACGTCCCGTCGCGGCGGCCATGGCGTCGAGGACGTCGCAGACCTGGTGCGCCACGGCTTCGAGGCCGGCCAGCGCGAGCTGCCCCCGGCTCGTCCCGCGGGTCAGGCCCGCGATCAGGCCGACGGCGTCGCGATCCCAGTAGGGGGCTCCGAGGCCCGCGAACGCCGGCACGAAGTGGACGCCCCCGGAGGTCGGCACGCCGGCGGCCAGCGCGCTGAGCCCCGGACCGTCGCCGACGCCGAGCGTCACGGCCATCCAGTCCAGTGCTGCGCCGGACGCGATGATGTTGCCCTCGAGCGCCCACGTCGGCCGGTCGGTCAGCCACGCGAGCGTCTGGGCGACGTCGCCGGACGTCTCGCGCAGCTCGGTGACGGGGGTCATGACGGAGGATCCGGTGCCGAACGTCGCCTTGCCCGTGCCCTCGCGGAAGGCGCCGTGGGCGTAGAGCGCGGCGTGGGAATCGGCGAGGATCGCGACGATCGGCAGGCCGGCCGGCAGGCGGCCGGCGCCTGCGGTCACGCCGAAGCCCGCGTCGGAGCGTCGGATCTCGGGGAGCACGGCTGCCGGCACGCCGAAGAGGTGCAGCAGCTCGTCGTCCCACGCGACGGTGCGCAGGTCCATGAGCTGGGTGCGGGAGGCGTTGCCCGCCTCGCACGCGAAGACGGCGCCGCCGGTCAGCTTCCACACGAGCCAGGCGTCGACGGTCCCGGCGCACAGCTCGCCGCGGGCGGCCGCGGCGAGCCCGTCCGGTGCCTGTTCGAGCAGCCAGCGCAGCTTCGTCGCCGAGAACATCGGGTCCACGGCGAGGCCGCTGCGGGTGCGGATCGTCTCGGCGTGGCCGTCCTCGACGAGCGTGTCGCACACGGGGGCGGTCCGCCCGTCCTGCCAGCCGATCAGCGGCCCGACCGGCGCGCCGTCGGAGCGGCGCCAGGCGACGGCGGACTCGCGCTGGTTGCTGATCGCGACGGCCACCGGGGAGACGCCCGGTGCCGCGTCGAGGCACCGCTCCACGGCGCGCTCGACGCTGCCCCACAGCTCCTCCGGGTCCTGCTGGACCCATCCCGGCCGGGGGTACGACGCGCCGAGCGGGGCCGAGCCCCGCCCGACGACGTTCCCCGCCGGATCGACGAGGATGGCCTTGGTGCCCGACGTGCCCTGATCGATCGCGAGGATCGCGGTGCTCACGCGGCGACCCTCGCCTGCACCAGGTCCCGCGCGGCGCCGGCCATCCCCTCGGCGGTGAGCCCGAACCGCGTCAGGAGCGCGTCCGTCGACCCGGTAGGGGCGAAGACGCCCGGGACGCCGAGGATCCGCATCGGCGTGGGGTGCTCCGTCGACAGCAGCTCGGCGACCGCGCCACCGAGCCCGCCGTGCACCGTCGCCTCCTCGGCGGTGACGATGCCCCCGGTCTCGGTCGCGGCCGCCAGGAGCGCGTCCCGGTCGAGGGGGCGGATCGTGGGCACGTTGAGCACCCGCGCGGAGATGCCCTCCTCGGCCAGGCGGTCCGCGGCCTCGAGCGCCCGCGACACGAGCACGCCGCACGTCACGAGGGTGACGTCCGAACCGTCGCGCAGGCGGGTCGCGACCCCGGGCTCGAACACGTAGTCGTCGTCGTGGACCGCCGGCACGGGCATCCGGCTGATGCGGATGAACACCGGCCCCACCGTGCTCGCGGCCCAGCGGATGACCTGCTCGGTCTCGATGGGGTCCGCCGGCACGACGACCGTCAGGTTCGCGATGGCACGCATCCAGGCGAGGTCCTCGATGGAGTGGTGCGTCGGCCCCAGCTCGCCGTACGCCAGGCCCGGGCTCTGGCCGCAGAGCTTGACGTTCGTGTTCGAGTAGGCGACGTCGGCCTTGATCTGCTCCAGCGCCCGCCCCGTGAGGAACGGGGAGGCGGCCGAGACGAACGGCACCTTGCCGCCGTTGGCCAGCCCCGCACCGACGCCCACCATGTTCTGCTCGGCGATGCCGACGTTGATCAGGCGATCGGGGTAGGCCTTGCCGAAGGCCCCGAGCTTGCTCGAGCCGGTGGAGTCGTTGACGACGGCGACGATGCGCTCGTCGTCCGCGGCCAGCTCGACGAGGGTCCGCTGGAACGCCTCGCGGCAGTCGTAGAGGTCGCTCATGCGCTCAGCTCCGTCAGGGCCTGCTCGACCTGTTCGGGGGTGGGGACCTTGTGGTGCCACTCGACGCGGTCCTCCATGAAGGAGACGCCCCGACCCTTCTTCGTGTTGGCGATGATCGCGCTGGGCTTGCCCGGCACGAACGGCACCGCGGCGAAGGTGTCGAGCAGCTCGTCGACGGAGTTCCCGTCGATCTCGCGCACGGCCCACCCGAAGGCGGCGAGCTTGTCGTCGAGCGGGTCCAGCCCGTTCGTGTCCTCCGTCCGCGCGCCCTGCTGCAGGCGGTTGCGGTCGACGATCACGACGAGGTTGTCGAGGTCGTAGTGGGCCGCCGACATGAACGCCTCCCAGTTCGAGCCCTCCTGCAGCTCGCCGTCGCCCGTGAGCACGTACGTGCGCCACGACGCCCCGTCGAGCTTGGCGGCCAGCGCGCAGCCGACCGCGACCGGCATGCCGTGACCGAGGGGACCGGTGTTGGTCTCCACGCCCGCGACCTTGTTGCGGTCGGGGTGCCCGTTGAGCGGCGAGCCCTCGGCCATGTACTCGTCCAGCAGCGCCTCGGGGATGAACCCGCGCTGCGCGAGCGCCGTGTAGAGGACGCCCGAGGCGTGGCCCTTGCTCTGGATGTACCGGTCGCGCCCGGGGGCCTCGGGGTTCTCGGGGTCCACGTTGAGGACCGAGAAGTAGAGGGTCGTGACGATGTCGGCGGCCGACAGGTCGCCGCCCGGGTGGCCGAGGCCGGCGGCCTGGACCATCTGCAGGTTGCGCCCGCGGATGGAGGCGGCCCGGGAGCGGAGCTCGTCCGCGGTGGGCGAGTTCGTGGTCGTGCTCATGACGTCACCCGGACGTCGCCGAGCAGCAGGTCGCGGATGAGGCGCTGGGCCGCGAGCGGATCCTGGCGCTCCTGGATGGTGTGCAGCGTGTCGACGTCGAGCCGGTCGAGCGTGCGGTCGATCGCCTTCATGGTCTCGATGCTCGTCTTCGCCGCCTCGACCGGGTTCTCGCGGAAGGGGAACTGGTCGAGCAGGATCGGCTTGTCCCACCCGATCTTGCGCACCCCCAGGAAGAACTCCAGCGTCTCGACCAGGTGCACGGAACCGACGACCATGTCGTCGTCCCACTCGCGCCAGTTGTCGTTGACCTCGATCGTGAAGAGCTTGTCGTGGTCGTGGACCAGCTGGAGCACGTCGGCCGGCGTCTCCTTGGCGAACAGCGAGTGGCCGAGGTCCACGACGACCCCGATGTCGTCGCGCCCCGTCTGCGCGATGCCGAGCAGCGTGCGGGCCGCGCTCGAGAACGACATGTGGTTGCGCGGCTCCTTCGCCTTGTACTCGATCGCCACGCGGACGTCGGAGTCCATCGCCGCGACGGTCGACACCCCCTCGAGCTCGAGCCGCCAGAGCTGGCCGTAGTCGGACTGGAACGGGTAGTCGAAGCCGTCCTGGCCCGGCCACAGCTTCACGGTGTCGGATCCGAGCTGCTTGGCGACGTCGACCGCCTGCTCGCAGAGCTCGAGCGCCTGCTTGCGGACCGCCGGGTCGGGGTTCGTGAACGCCCCGCCCGTGAACGCCCGGGTGTAGATGTGCGGCGTGATGCACCAGGTGCTCAGGCCGTGGGCGTCGAGGGCCCGCTGGACCTCCGCCACCGTGATGTCCGGATCGGAGAACGGATAGTTGATGTCGAGGACCTCGAGGTCGCCGACCTCGCCCGCCCGCTCGATGGCCTCGATCGTCGAGACCGGCGGACCGTACGCGTCCGTCGCGTACCGATCGATGAACTGGCCGAAAAGCCACAGTCCTGAGCCGAACCGCATGGCACCCACTCCTTCACTCGCCGCGTTGCATATCTATTCAGTCCCGAATGCTCCTGCATGGGTGGTCTATCCGACCAGGGAAGCCGCTGTCAAGGCCGATGTTAAAAAGGCCGGCCGGGTACGCATCTGGTACGGCTCGAGCGCCGGAAGCTGCGGGGCCCGGCGCGGCGGTCGACGCCGCGCCGGGCCCCACGACCGTCAGCGCCGGAGCCGCAGACGCGCCTGCGCGCGCCGGAGCACGCCGTCGGAGCCGCGCGTGGACACGACCGCCGTCACGCGCAGCGCCCCCTTGCCGAGGCGCCGGTAGGCGCTGCGGGTGATCCGGAGCTTCACCGTCGCCGGGCGGCCGGCGGCGACGGAGAGGCTGCGTCGGGCGATGACCCTCCCACCGGCCCGGAGCTGCACGACGCCGCGACAGCGCGACCGCGTGCTCGGCCCGCAGGTGATCCGCAGCCTGACCAGGCGCCGACGGTCCACCCGCAGGCCGGAGCCCACGATCCGCACGCGGCGGTCGATGGCGACGGCGGGCGGTGCGCCGGGCCCGACCGGGCCCGCCGGGGGCCCGCCGGGCGTACCGGGCACCGTCGGGGTCGTCGGCGGACCCGAGGTGGCCGGCTCCCGCACGGTCGTGATGACCCGCACGTAGCGCGTCATGGGGAACGACGCCCGGTCCCGGACCTCCAGGATGGTGTGGATCGTCTGCCCCGGCCGGGCGTCGCCGGGCACCACGAAGCTGGTGGCGAGCGCGTCGGGATCGGCGATCGCCACGTTCCCGGGGTACGTGCCGGCCTCGCGGTACTGCCACCAGGTCGTCGCGTACGCGTCGCCGTCCGGATCGGAGACCGCTCCGGCCAGCCGCACCGTCTGCCCCGGGGAGGCCTCGAGGTCGACCTTGCCGTCGGCGGTGGTCACCACGGGCGGGTGGTTCGCGTCGCTGGGGGTGGCCGTCTGCCACTGGCTGCGGGCCGCTACCTCCTCCTGGAGCGCCTGGATCCATCGCGCCTGGGGCCACGCGGGCGCGTACTGCGGGTCGAACGGGTTCTCGTCCCGGACCCGCGTCGGGTCCTTCGGATCGGTGGTGGCGGTGGGGTCGGCGATGTACGCAGGCTCGTCGGTCCAGCGGTTCTGCCGGGCCTCGACGAAGCGCCCGCCCCAGCCGCCGAACGCGGGGCTCTCCCAGCTCCGCAGACCGTTGGGCAGCAGCGTGAAGTACGCGGGCGAGTCGCCCTCGGACAGGAACTCGTCCGGCGTCTCCGCCGGGAACATGTGGGCGTCGGAGGCCTGCGGGTAGCTCGACATGAGCGGCCCGACCTTGATCCGGCTCATGAAGGGGCCCTTGTTGAAGGCGTCCTCGATCGGGCGAGGCACGTACGGCCCACCCGTTCGCGGCCCGTACCGCCAGGCCCCGTACGCCACGGCCAGGAACTGCGAGCGGTTCACGATCACCGTCACGTCGGGCCAGTTCGGACCGATGTACTCCCGGTAGGTCGCGTCCTGGTCCAGGACGATGTAGACCCGGGCCTTCGCCGAGACGCGCTTGCGGACGGCCTCCCACTGCGGGGTGCCCTCGTACTCGTCCTCGATCGAGCGCAGCGCCGCGGCGATCGTGTTGGTCCCACCCCATGCCTGCAGGAACACCGGTCGCGGGTCGTCGTCCAGGAGGACCTGCTTGATGAAGTCCGAGCCCTCGGTGTCCTTCGCGTACTCGCCGACGTTCGTGATGTTCCCGACCTTGATCAGGCGGTTCATGTGCTCGACCGTCGGGTACCGCGGGTCGTGCCAGCGCAGGTTGTCGACCACGGCCTTGTAGCCCCCGCCGGCCCCGAACGGGCTGCCGGTGCCGTTGATGATCCCCGAGTACACCTCGGTCCCGGCCCAGTCGCGCTCGGCGATCGGCGGATCCGCCGTGGGGTCACCCGCCCAGTGGAAGCGCGAGCTCGAGTAGACGATCGCCTCCACGCTGTCGCGCATGTCGTTCATGTGCAGCAGCAGCCGGTGGAACGACGCGACGTCGTCCTCCTCGGCGTTGCTGGTGATGATCGTGCGGAACGGCGCCTCGGCCGCTCCTGCCGCCCGCGCGTCCGCGGCGAGCCCCCACAGGCCGACCGCCGTCGCGATGAGCGCCAGCCAGACGACGCCTCGGCGTCGCAGACCGCGCAGTGACCCCACAACAGGATGGTGCTCCATCAGATCTCTCCTCGATGTCGTTCGTGGTCGGGCGCTATCGCACGGTGGCGACGACGCGCTGGTAGCTCGTCATGGACGGTGTCCCCGTGTCGCGCACCTCGAGGATCAGGTGGATCGTCTGCCCCGCGGTCGCGTCCCGCGGCACCGTGAACGTCGTCACCGGCAGCGCGGCGGGGCCGGCGGCACGCAGGTCGACGCGCCCCGGGTAGGTGCCGGCCTCCGGGTAGTGCCACCACGACGACGTCACCCGCTGGCGGTCGGGATCGGTCGCGAGGCCGGCCAGCACCACGCGCTGTCCCGGCCGCACCCGGACGTCGCGCCGACCGAGCACGCGGGCGGCCGGCTCGTGGTTGGCGGAGCGCCGGTCGGGGGTGACCGTCCAC
Organism: Patulibacter americanus DSM 16676; assembly: GCF_000420025.1. Classification (GTDB taxonomy): domain Bacteria; phylum Actinomycetota; class Thermoleophilia; order Solirubrobacterales; family Solirubrobacteraceae; genus Patulibacter; species Patulibacter americanus. The sequence goes on along the minus strand of NZ_ATUD01000003.1, from coordinate 248,279 downwards.
CGCAGACGCGCCGCGAAGTCGTGCTGGATGGCGCGCCACCAGCGGAGGGCGTGGAAGTCCGCCGGCTTGGTGCCGGTGCTCAGATCCGCGTCGCCCGCCTCGCCGGTCGCCGAGCTGTAGAGGTACGGGTTCGTCGGGTTCCGCACCTGCCGGCCGCCCCAACCACCGTTGCCCGGCCGCTCCCAGCTGCGCAGGCCGTTGTCGATCAGCAGGGCGAAGTTCGACGAGTCGCCCTCGGAGATGAACGACCCCGGGGGCTGCAGGCCGATCCACACGTCGTACCCCCGGGCGATCAGGTTCTCCCGCGAGTTCTCCGGCTTCGTGCTGTCGAATCCGAAGAAGTCCTCGGCGTCGAAGCCGTCGGCCATGAACCGCCCGTCGCCCCACACGCGGTACAGCGCCCCGAGCGGCCCGACGGAGGTGACGTTCGCGCGGGTCCACGCCGGAGCGATGAGCTCGCTGTCGGCCGCGCCGATGACGCGGCGCGCGCCGTAGCCCCAGATGCTCGTCGCGACCTCGCGGTTCTCGAGCTGCGGCCACGCCGGCTTGATGTACGTCTCGTACGTGTCGTCCTGCGCGCCGTAGCGGGTGATGACCGCCTTGCGCGAGACCTTCTCGCGGATCGCGTCCCACTGCGGCGTTCCGGCGTAGCGCTCCTCGATGTCCTTCAACGCCCGCGCGATCGTGTTGGTCCCGCCCCACGCCTGCAGGAACACCTGACCGGGCCGCCGGTCGAGCAGGGCGTCGGCGATCAGCTTCGAGCCCGGGGTCGACGCGGCCATGTCGCCCTCGAGCGCGATGTTGCCGACGCGATACGTCGCCCGCAGCTCGTCCGCGGTGGGGAAGTCCCGGTCGTGCCGGCGCAGGTTCTCGTCGACCTGGTCGTACGCGTCGAGCGCATCCTCGACGTGCGACTGGCCGGCCTTCCACCGGTGTGGCGGCGTCACGCCGTCGCCGGCCCAGTGGTACTCGCTGCTGCCGTAGACGAGACCCTCGATCTGGATCTCGTTGCTGTAGAGCAGCATCCGGATCAACGAGTTGAGGTCGTCGAGCTCCGGGTCGGTGGTGACGATCGTCCGCGGCTTCGCGTCCCCGTGGACCCCCGGCCAGCCGCTCGCGGACGCGGCGGTCGTGGACGCCCCCGCGAAGCAGGCAGCAGTGACGAGCGCCGCGGCGGCGGCGCGCTTGAACAGCGGCATGGTGACCCTCCCAGGTCGTTCCTGCGGTGCCGCTGCATGAATATTCAACTCCGAATGCAGCGGATGGCCAGGTCTACCCGACGTGTGAACGGGTTGTCAAGGGCTCCGCGTACACCGGCCACGGGGCCGTACTTGACCCAGAGCACACATCCTGCATATGTTGGATGCAGAGCCATTCGCACCTGACTGGATATTCAGCACGACGACTGGCTGACGTCTCAGCGGTCGGACAGGAGAGAGATGCCGGAAAGCCGAGGGTCCTCGAAGTGGCACGCACTGCTCGCCAGATGCGCGTCAGGGCTGGTGCTATTGCTGCTGCTCACCGCGGCGCTGCTGGCCCTGGGCTCGCGCCCGGCGCTGGCGGCGCAGGACGCGCCGCGGGTGGTCATCACGACCGACGGCGAGGGCGACGACATCGCGTCGATGCACCGCTTCCTCCTCTACGCCAACGAGTTCGAGGTCGAGGGCATCGTGAGCTCCGCCTCGCAGTGGCACTGGGCGGGCGATCCGGACGCCACCCCGCCGATCCCCGCCAACAGCTGGCACGGGACCGACTGGATCCCCGAGCTCATCGACCGCGGCTACCGGGAGGCCCACCCGCGGCTGCTGCAGCACGACCGACACTACCCGCGTCCGGAGGCGCTGCTGCGCGTCATCAAGCAGGGCAACATCGCGCGCGGCGCCGAGATGGCCCGGAACACGGAGGGCTCGGAGTGGATCAAGGAGATCCTGCTCGACCGCGAGCCCGGTCCGGTCTACCTGCAGGCGTGGGGCGGGACCAACACGATCGCGGCGGCGCTGCGGTCGATCCGCGACGAGTACGCCGGCACCCCGCAGTGGGACGAGATCTACCGCGAGGTCTCCGACAAGGCCGTCGTCTACATCATCCAGGACCAGGACAGCACCTACCGGAACTACCTCGCGAAGGCCTGGCCGGACGTCCGCACGATCATCAACCGCGACCAGTTCGAGGCGTTCGCCTACAGCTGGCCCGGCTACAACGCCCCCGCCGGCCGCAGGCTCCTGCAGAAGGACTGGGTGTCGGCGAACCTCCTGCGCGGTCCGCTGATGAGCGACTACCCGGTCATCGGCAACGGCTTCACCAGCCTCTGCCGTCCCGCGGCGATGTGCCAGGACGGCGACTGGTTCTCCGAGGGCGACACGCCGGCGTTCCTGCACACCATCCCCACGGGGCTGCGCCAGCTCGAGGACCCGGCCAACGGCGGCTGGGGCGGCCGCTTCCTGAAGGTCGGGGACCGGCTCTGGATCGACGACCCGCGCTACTTCGGCATCGATCGCTACCGCGCCGTCGACCGCACGCCGGAGCCCATCGAGACCGCGACGCTCGCCGCCGCGGCGAAGGCCGGGGACACCGACGCCAAGTTCACCTGGGTCGACGTGGCCGGGCACACCGGTTCGATCCCGTTCCGCGCCGGCGACCGGGTCACGGTCGGCACGGGCGCCGCCGCCGAGACCAGGACCATGGTCCGCACCGGCACGGGGTCCTCCGCACCGATGCGGCTGCCCGAGCCCGCCGCGGCCGGCAGCACGAACGTGCCGTACATCGCGTCGGGCCGCAGCGCCGTGGAGCTCGGCAAGGGCGCGCCGCTGACGATCGGCACGGGTGAGAACCGCGAGACGGTGACCATCACCGACGTCGGCTCGCCGCGACTCGAGACGACGGCCGCCGCCCCGGCCGCGGCCGGCGACACCGTCCTGAGGGTCGCCCGGACGGGGAACTTCTGCATCGAGTTCGCCAACTGCCTGACCCCTGCGACCGTGAGGAGCGGCGACGTCCTGACGATCGGTACCGGCGCGGACCAGTTCACCGCGACGGTGGCCTCCGTCGGCACGCCCTTCGCCTCGGGCAGCGGGCTCACGCTCACCGCGCCGCTCCCGGCGGCCGTGGCCGGCGGCACCGCCGTGCTCTCGCGCGGCACCGGCTTGACGGTCACGCCCGCACTCACGGCCGCGCACGCCGCCAACGAGACCATGACGTCGCCCGGCTCCGGCCTGGAGCTCGACGAGCCGCTGCGCGGGGTGCACGCGATCGGCGCGCCGGTGACGAGCGATCACAGCCCGCACTGGCCGCAGTCCCGCTGGACCGAGGCGATCCAGAACGACCTCGCGGCGCGCACCGCGTGGACGGTCGATCCCCTCGAGGCGACGAACCACGCGCCGCGGGTGGACGGCCCGCTGAACGTCGAGGCCGCACCCGGCCAGACCGTCCGGCTCGCCGGCACGGCCACGGACCCGGACGGTGACGACCTCGTCGCCCGGTGGTGGCAGTACCGGGAGGCCGGCACCTACGACGGCGACGTGACGGTGGCGGGCGCGTCCTCCCTCGACGCGTCCTACGTCGTTCCGGAGAACGCGAAGCCCGGCGACACGATCCACACGATCCTCGAGGTCCGCGACGACCGCGCGCCGTACATGACCGGCTACCACCGCGTCATCACGACGGTAGGCGAGAAGCCCGCGGGCGGCGGCCCGACGCCCCCGCCCGTCCCGAACCCGCAGCCCCCGGTCCCGGGGCCCGGCCCGAAGCCGGTCACCCCGGCCAAGCCGTCGTACGGCCGAACGGTCGCCGCGCTGCGCGCGCAGCGCAACGCGGCCGCCGCGACCCTGCGCCGCCTCGGACTGGGCAGGCTCCTGGGCAGGGGCGCTCGCCGCACGGTGACGGTGGACCAGGCGGGCACCTACACCGAGCAGGTGCTCCTGCGGGTGCGTCGCAACGGCAAGCCGGTGCGCACGGTCGTGGTCGCGCGAGGGACGCGCCGGTTCGCCGCGGCGGGGCGGGCCACCATCACGCTCAAGCCCACCGCGGCCGGGCGCCGCGCCCTGCGCGGCCAGCGTCGGGCGACGCTCACCGTCCGCGTCACCTTCCGCCGCGCGTCCGGCGGCAAGGCGCTCGTGACGAGCCGTACCGTCCGGGTGTCGCGCCGGTAGAGCGGCCGCACGAGCGAGAGCGAGGGGATGTGCCGCGGGGCCGGCCGAGGCCCCTACCGGTACTGCGCCATGGCGATGGCGTCAGGGCCGGCGGGGAACCGGAGCTGGCCCGTCTCGTCGTCCGCCGCGCGCCACACGGCATCCACCACGTCCGCACCTCGCAGTTCAGCCGCGAGTACCGGCGGCAGTTCGGCCTGCCGCCCGGGCAGGATGCGCGGCGACTCCATGCCCTTCAGGGCGCCGCTGCGGACGGATCGCCCCCAACGACGAAGGCCTCCGCGTTGCGGAGGCCTTCTGCCAGAGCCCTCTTGGGGATTCGAACCCCAGACCCCTTCCTTACCATGGAAGTGCTCTACCACTGAGCTAAGAGGGCGGGACGCAGAAGGGTAGCGAAGAGTCGCCGAGCGCGCACGCTGCCGCCGCGGCGCCACGCCGACGGCCTCGCCCGGCGGCGGCTCAGGCCCCGCCGCGACCGGCGTCGTAGGCCGCCTGCGCGGCCTCGACCTCGCCCATGGAGTCCTCGAGCAGCTCGACCAGGCCGCCCAGCCGCTCCGCGGTGCGCTCGCCCAACGGGGTCAGGCGGTACTCCACGCGCGGCGGGATCGAGGCCTGCACGTCGCGCAGCACGAACCCGTCGCGCTCGAGGGCTTGCAGGGTCTGGGCGAGCATCTTCTCGCTCACCCCGTCGATGCGGCGGCGCAGCGCGTTGAAGCGCACGGGACCGGCGGCGAGCCCCACGAGGGCGAGGACGCCCCAGCGGCCCGTCACGTGCTGGAGGACCGTACGGGACGTGCAGCCGCGGGCGAAGACGTCGACGACGAACGCCTGCTCGGCCCCGCCGACCGGGACGTCGCCGGCGACCTCCGCGGACTCGGGTTCCACGGCACTCTCGGGACTCGTGCTCACCCCTGCAGCGTAGCGCGCCCGTACGACGCCAACCGACCGCACTTTCCGTTCCGGATGCGCTTTCGAAAAGTTTGTGTAGAGTCGGTCGTCGGACGACGCCCCAGGGGCGCCGCGAACCACCACCACGGAGCACCCCCATGACCATCACCGTCACCGGCGCCACGGGCCACCTCGGCCGCCTCGCCGTCCTGAACCTCCTCGACCGCGGCGTGGCCCCGGGCGAGATCGTCGCGGCCGTCCGCACCCCTGCCAACGCCGCCGACCTGGCCGAGCGCGGGGTGCAGGTCCGCGAGGCGGACTACAAGCGCCCCGACACGCTGCGCACGGCGCTCGCCGGCACCGACCGCCTGCTCCTCGTCTCGTCGAACGTCGTCGGCGAGCGGGCGTCCGACCACGCCGCCGTGGTCGACGCCGCGGTGCAGGCCGGCGTCTCGCTCCTCGCCTACACGAGCATCCTCAACGCGGACGCGACGGCGATGAAGCTCGCCGGCGAGCACCAGGAGACGGAGGCGCACATCCGCGCCTCCGGCCTGCCCTTCGTGTTCCTGCGCAACGGCTGGTACACGGAGAACTACACCGCGTCCCTCGCCCCCACGCTCGAGCACGGCGCGCTCCTCGGGGCCGCCTCGGACGGCAAGGTCGCCCCGGCCGCCCGCGCCGACTACGCCGCCGCGGCGGGCGCCGTCCTGACGGGCGAGGGCCACGAGGGCCGCGCCTACGAGCTGGCCGGCGACCGCGAGGTCACGCTGCGCGAGCTGGCGGCCATCGTCGCGGACCTCGCCGGCAAGCCGGTCGCCTACCGGCAGCTCCCCGAGGCCGAGTTCGACGGCGTGCTCGCCGGCGCCGGGGTCCCGGCCGCGATGGCCACGATCCTGGCCGACTCCGACCGGGGTATCGACCGCGGCGAGCTGCGCAACGACTCCGGCGACCTCGCGCGCCTCATCGGCCGCCCGACGACGCCGATCGAGGACACGTTCCGCGCGGCGCTGCAGGCCGTCACCGCCTGACCCCGGCCCGGCGGCGCCCCGAGGCGAGGCGTCGCTGCCCGGGCCCGATCACGCGAGGGCCGGGCGTCGTCGCGCCTCAGCGCACGAGGTCGAGGAACTCGGCGCGCGTGCGGGCGTCCGTCCGCAGCGTGCCGCGCAGGGCCGAGGTCTTCGTGCGGGTGCCGGACTTCTTGACCCCGCGCATGACCATGCAGAGGTGCTCGGCCTCGAGCACCACGCCGACGCCCTTGGGCTGCAGCGTCTCGGTCAGCCAATCGGCGATCTGCGCGGTCAGGCGCTCCTGCACCTGCAGGTCGCGCGAGTAGGTGTCGACGATGCGCGCGAGCTTGGAGAGCCCGACGATCCGCTCGCCCGGCAGGTACGCGACGTGCGCGATGCCGTGGAAGGGCAGCAGGTGGTGCTCGCAGAGCGACCAGAACGGGATGTCCTTCACGACGACGAGCTCGTCGTAGGCGGCATCGTTGACGAACGTCGTGGCCTCGAAGGGCTCGGGCTGCAGCATCTCGGCCCACGCCTTGGCCACCCGCTTGGGCGTGTCGGCGGTGCCCGGGGCGTCGGGGGCCTGACCCAGCGCGGCCAGCAGGTCGCGGGTCGCGGCCTCGACGCCGGCCACGTCGACCTTCCGGGCGACCCGCGCCGGGCGCTCGGCGCCGTGGCCCGTCTCGTCGCGGTCGGTCACCGTCGGCAGGTCCTCACTCATCGCCGGTGAGCGTAGCGGGCACGGAGCCGCGCCCCCGGCGGGAGCGGAGCGACCTTCTCGGGTACCGTGCCGCGCAGGTGCTCGCCCCGGCCGCAGCGGCCGGGGCCGGCGAACCCCGACGGAAGGGCAGCACGTGTCAGGACTTGGTGGATCCGCGAGCGGCGAGATCGACGCCCCGATCGAAAGGGTGTGGGCGACGCTGACCGACATCGAGACGATCGACCAGTGGCAGGACGGCATCGTCTCCGTGACCGCGAAGGAGCGCGACGCGGAGGGCCAGGTCGTCCTCGCCGACGTCACGGCCGACGCGAAGGTCAAGGAGCTCACGGTGACCACCCGCTTCGCCCGGCAGGCGCCGACGCGCCTGTCCTGGAAGGTGGAGAAGGGCGACGTGAAGAAGCTCGACGGCTCCTGGACCCTCGAGGACCTCGGCAACGGCCGCACGCGCGCGACCTACGAGATCGAGGTCGATCCGGGCCGCATGCTGGCGATGCTCGTCCGCGGGCCCGTCGAGGACAAGATCCGCGAGCGCCTCGTGAGCAAGCGGCCGGCCGAGCTGGCCGCACGGGTCGCGAAGGGCTGACCCGCCTCGGGCGGCCGGGGCGCCCCTCGAGGGTGCCCCCGTCGCCGCGCCCGACCCCGGCCGAGATCGGGCACCGGCGCGGGTCCGGTGCCGCCGGGGCCCAGCCCGGCTGCGGCTCGCTGCCGCCTCGGCTGGCCCCGGGGAGCTGATCGACCCCGGGGGCCGATCAGCCCTCGGGGTCGATCACCCCTGGGGCTTCGGGGTCGCCTTCACCAGGTCGATGACGAAGACGAGCGTCGCGCCGGGCGGCACGGAGCCGTTCGGCGTGCCCTGGTCGCCGTAGCCCTGCTCGGCGGGGACGACGAGCACGCGGCGGCCGCCCGGCTTCATGCCCGGGACGCCGTTGATCCAGCCGTCGATCAGGCCGCCCTTCTCGAGCGGGAACGCCACGTTGTTCGGCGTGCTGTCCCACGAGCTCTCGACCTTCTCGCCGCCCCAGACGGCCAGGGTGTAGCGCACGTCGACGGTGTCGCCGAGCTTCGCGGCCTCGCCGTCGCCGACCACGACGTCCTTCTGCACGAGGTCGGCCGGAGCCTCGCCCTTCGTGGCGGGGATCGTGGGGGCCTTCGAGACGTCCTTCCCCACCGCGGCGGCGAGGGCGTCGACGCTGGCCGACGACGCGCCGCCGCCCGCGGACTCCGTCGCGGCGGACTCGGCGCCGCCGTCCTTCACGTCCTTCGCCGTCCGCTCCTCGCCGCAGCCCGCGCCGGCCAGCGCGAGCAGCACGAGGGGGACGGGGATGAGCCTGCGCGGGGAGAGCATCCGGGCAGGGTATCCCGGAGACCCGCGCCGCCGCCTCACCGCGGCGGGGCGACGAGGCGCGCCACGAGCCGCCCCAGCGCGGCGACGGGGTCCTCGCAGATCCCGGTGTGGACCGGCGAGGGCTGCACGATCGTGTTCGAGGGGGCCGCGAGCCAGCCGAAGCGGTCCGAGCGCGGCATCGCCGCGATCGCGCCCGCGTCCGCCTCGCCGCGGGCGACCCGCGCGAGACCGTGGAGGTGGTCGCCCAGCGCGTCGAGGTCCAGCGCCGGGTCCAGGGACCGCAGGCGCTCCTCGTCGACGTGCAGCCCGAGGTCCAGGAAGCGGTGGCGCCGGGCGTGCAGGACGACGCCGACGTTCAGCCCCTCGCCGCGCTCGACGGACGGGACCACGCGCAGCACGGCGTACTGGAAGATCTCGGGGGTGCCGTGGGTCTCCGTGGACGGGCCGCGCTCGGCGCGCGCCTCGGGGTCGGCGCCCCGGGCGTCACGCGGTGCGGGCACGCTCGGCCTCCTCCACCCAGGCGCGCGGCCCGGTGATGCGGGCCAGGAGGTCCTGGACGACGAGCTCGGGCCCGCCCTCCCCCAGCCACTGCTCGGGCACCTCGGAGACGATGGCCCGCAGCAGGTCCTCCGTCACGTGCCGGGCCAGCCGCGCGTCCGCGGCCTCGATCGAGCTCGCCCGCGGCAGCAGCACGTGGTCGCGGATCGCGGCGAAGCGCCCCTTCGCGCGGGCGGGGTCGAGGCCCGCGTGCTGGCGGTAGAGGGACGCGCCGTTGTCGATGAGCCACAGCCGGCCGTGCCAGGTCAGGAGGTTCGGGTTGCGCGGCGTGCGGTCGACGTTCTCGACGAAGGCGTCGAGCCACACGATCGCCGCGGCGAGGTCGGCCGGCGGCTGCGGTCCGGCGGCCGGCGTGTAGGGCAGCGCGCGCGGCAGGAAGTCCAGGCCGACGTTCAGCCCGGCGCTGGCGGCGACGTGTTCCTGGATCTCGGGGTCCGGTTCGGCCTGCGAGAGCTCGATCGGGAGCTCCACGAACGCGAGCTCCGGGAGCAGCAGGTCCAGGTGCGGCTCCTCCATCGCCAGGGTGCGGACGAGCTCGCCGACGACGATCTCCGCCACGAGCACCTTCGTGCCCTGCGCGGCGCCGGAGAGCTTGACGACGTAGAGCCCGTCGTCGTCCGCCTCGACCAGGGCGGGGACGGATCCGCCCTCGCGCAGCGGCGCGACGTAGCGGGTGGCGTGGACCGTGCGCACCGGCGCAGCGTATCCGGCGGGCCCCTCCGGCGACCGCGCCGAGGACAGGCCACCCGTGCGCAACCGGCTCTGGTCGCCCTGGGCGCGGAATGCGATCGTGGCCGGATGCTTCCGCGGCGCCTGGCGCAGCTCTTCGCCGGCCTGATCCTCTACGGCCTCTCCCTCGCGGTGATGTACCGCGCGGCCGTCGGCCTCGACCCGTGGGACGTCTTCCACCAGGGCGCTGCGGACCGCATCGGCTGGAGCTTCGGCACGGTGACGATCGCCACCGGTGTCGTCGTCCTCCTGCTCTGGATCCCGCTGCGGGAGCGGCCGGGCGTCGGCACCGTCGCCAACGTGGTCGTCGTCGGCCTGGCGGCGGACGCGGGGCTGGCGCTCATGCCCGAGCTGCACGACCTGGCGCTGCGGATTCCCGTCTTCGCGGCGGGGCTGGTCCTCAACGGCGTGGCCGGCGGCGCGTACATCGGCGCCCGGCTGGGCCCGGGCCCGCGCGACGGGCTGATGACCGGGCTGGCGCGCCGCACGGGCGGACGCATCGGGCCGATCCGCACCGGCATCGAGCTGACGGTGCTCGCGGGCGGCTGGCTGCTCGGCGGCGACGTCGGGCCGGGGACGGTCGTCTACGCGGTGACGATCGGGCCGCTCGTGGCGTTCTTCCTGCCGCTGATGACCGTGCCGGAGACCCCGCAGGGCGGGGCACCGCCGCCCCCGGGATCCGGCCCGGCGCGGGAGCCCGCCCCGACCGCCGTGCCGTCCTGAGGCCTGACCCGGCAGCGCCCCGAACGGGCGGCGCGGCAGGTGCCCGAACGATCGGCGCGACGCCCCCCGGAACGACAAAGGCCCCGCGGTGCGGGGCCTTCGGCAGGTGGGGGGAACAGGATTCGAACCTGTGTAGGCAGAGCCAACGGGTTTACAGCCCGTCTCCTTTAACCACTCGGACATCCCCCCGAGCGATGCTGGATCCTAGCGAGGCGGCGCGAATCGTGCCGCCTCGCCCACGGGTGCCCCGAGCCGTGCCGACGTCCTCCGCGAGGCGCCGACCGAAGCTCGGGGTGGGGCCCGGTCCCCTGGCCCGCTCAGACGGTGTCGCGGAGGCGCTGCGACTCCGGCAGCGACTCGAGCTTCTTGAGCGTGTGGCTCTCGATCTGACGGATGCGCTCGCGGGTGACGTCGAACGCGCGGCCGACCTCCTCGAGCGTCGAGGGCTGGTCGCCGGAGAGGCCGAAGCGCATCTCGATGACCTCGCGCTCGCGCTTGGGCAGCGTCGAGAGGGCCCGGCGGACGTGCTCCTTGCGCAGCTGCTCGCTCGTCATCTCGAACGGCGACTCGGCGTCCTTGTCCTCGACGAAGTCGCCGAGGGAGGACTCCTCGTCCTCGCCGACGGGCTTCTCGAGCGAGATCGGCTGCTGCGACATGCGCAGGATGTCCCGCACGTCGCGGACCTGCATGTCGACCTCGTCCGCGATCTCCTCCGGCGTGGGCTGCCGGCCGAGGGACTGGACGAGCTGGCGCTCGACGTGCACGACCTTGTTGAGCTTCTCGACCATGTGCACCGGGATGCGGATCGTGCGGCCCTTGTCCGCGATCGCGCGGGTGACGGCCTGGCGGATCCACCACGTCGCGTAGGTGGAGAACTTGTAGCCGCGGCGGTAGTCGAACTTCTCGACCGCGCGAATGAGGCCGAGCGAACCCTCCTGGATCAGGTCGAGGAAGCTCAGGCCACGGCCGAGGTAGGCCTTGGCGATCGAGACGACGAGGCGCAGGTTGGCCTCGATCATCTGCTGCTTGGCCTGCATGTCGCCGCGCTCGATGCGCTTGGCGAGGGTGACCTCCTGGTCGGCCGTCAGCAGCGCCACGCGGCCGATGGACCGCAGGTACATGCGCAGCGAGTCCAGGCTCGGCTCGACGGTCAGGTCGATCTGGGGGCGCTCCTTCGGCGCCGCCCCGGCCTCGCGGTCCTTGCGCGACCCGGCCTGCTCGAGCCGCTCGGCCTCGCGGGCGGTCTTGTCGGTCGCGTCGGCCTCGCCGTGGACCACGTCCACGCCGAGCTCCTCCAGGTGCGCGTGGAACCCGCGGAGCTGCTCCTTGGTGACCTCGGCCTCCTCGAGCGCCGCGGCGATCTGGGCGACGGTCAGGAAGCCTCGCTCCTGACCGTCCGCGATGAGCGTTCGCATCTCGTCGATCTCGGTGATCGGCGTCTCGTCGGCCAGCAGGGCCTCGTTGGTGCTCACGTCGGAACTTCCCCTCGTGCGTTCGATCGCCGCCCGGCTCCCCACCGGTTGGCGACCACGATGAATGACTCACCGTCGACCGTCTGACGTGGCCCCGGGATCGTCTGATCCGCACGGTGCCGACGCGTCGTGTCGTCGTGGTCGCAAGGAATAGCACAAGGTTCGTGACATCTGCGCCGTGAGGGTGATCTCGGTCACAGTCTCCTGGCCGCCCATCTGGCCACGGATCGCGCACGCGTCCGGACGAACGGCCAGGGGCATGCGCGGCACCTCGCGGGCGCCCCGGGACCGGCCGTGAACGCCCGCTGCCGCGGCGCACGGGCGATCGCGGTCGACGCGACGCGCGGCGGCCCGAGCGGTCGGCGCGTCAGGTCATGCCGGGTACGAGGCCGGCGCGTCAGGATGAGGAGCCGGGCGGGGCCGCCCGCCCGTCGTTCAGGTGGCCGCGGGCGGGCGCTGCATGGTGCGCCGGAGGCCCAGGAAGTAGTCCAGGCCGCTCCAGAGGGTGATGGCGACCATCGCCCAGACCGCGACGTCGAGCCAGGTCGGCGTCGGGTCGATGAGGATCAGGAGCAGGATCACGAGCAGCTGGAACGCCGTCTTGACCTTGCCGAGCCAAGCCGCGGCGATGACCTCGCCCTGCTGGGCCGCGAACGCCCGGGTGATCGTCACGGCCAGCTCCCGGCCGATGATGATCACGGCGACCCAGGCCGCCAGGCGGTCGAGCGCGACGAGGGTGATGAGGGCGGAGGCCACCAGCAGCTTGTCCGCGATGGGGTCCATCAGCTTGCCGAAGTTCGTGATCTGCTCCGCGCGGCGGGCGAGCCAGCCGTCCACGAAGTCGGTCACGGACGCGAGCCAGAAGAGGAACGCCGCGACGACGTCGCCCGTGGTCGTCTCCCGCGTGAGTGCCAGCACCATCACCGGCACCAGCAGGATGCGCCCCACGGTGAGGACGTTCGGGAGGTTCACGGGCGGCACGCGCAGCAGTATCCCGGTCGTCGGCCTGTGGTGCCGCCGCGCGCTCAGGCCGGCGGGTCGATGACCGGGCCGCCGGCCGGGTCGGGGCCCGCCGCCGCGACCGCCGCCGCCGGGCCCGACGACGGCGCCGCGCGGGTGACGCCGACGCCGGCGGCGACCACGAGGGCGAGCCCCAGGACGGACAGCGCCGGCAGCCCCTGGCCGAGGACGACGAGGCCCGCCAGCGCGGCCACGCCCGGCTCGAGCGCCATGAGCACGCCGAAGACGCCGGGGGCGACCCGGCGCAGCGCCAGCTGCTCCAGGGAGTACGGCACGACGGACCCGGCGGTCGCAGCGACGAGGCCGATCAGGAGCACGTGGGGGTCGAGCAGGTCGCCCCCGGACTCGACGACGCCCGGGACCAGCGCGATCAGCGCCGCGATGCCGAGCGCGAGCGCCACCGGCTGCAGACCGGGCAGCTCGCGGGCCGCCCGCCCGCCCAGCGGGATGTACGCGCCCCAGCACGCGGCCGCCACGAGCAGCCACGCGACACCGACCGGGTCGGCGTGCGCGTCGCTCCACGGGCGGGTGAGCGCGAGGACGCCGATCGCGGCGACGAGCACCCAGGCGCGGTCGCGGGCCCGGCGGGCGAAGATCGCGCCGACGGTCAGGGGACCGAGGAACTCGATCGCCACCGCGGTGCCCAGGTCGACGCGCTCCAGGCCGAGGTAGAAGGAACCGTTCATCACGCCGAGCGCGATGCCGTACGGGATCACGGCCCGCCAGGCGCTGCGCGACAGCCCCCGCAGCGCCGGCCGCACGAGGACGAACACGACGACGGCGGCGATGGCGTTGCGGATCAGCGTCGCCCCGAGCGCGCCGACCGTGTCGAACATGTGCGTCGCGACGGCGGCCGAGATCTGGATGGACGCGATCGACCCCAGGATCAGGGCGATGTCGGGCGCGGCGGGGCGGCCGGGCGAGACCGCGGGACCACCCGCGCCCCCGGGCACGTCCGCCGCGCCGGCGACGGGCCGGTCCGGCGCGGACCCGCCCGTCGGCGCACCCGGCGCGCCCTCCCCCGCTCCGCCTGCGACGCTCACGGCTTGAGCCGGTGCCCGGTCTTGAAGAGCCAGGCGCACCAGGCGCTCAGCCCCGCCGCGAGCGCGACCAGCACCGCGAGCGCGAGCCACACCGACACGTCGCCCTGGCCGACGAACCCGATCCGGAACGCCTGCACGAGGTAGAAGATCGGGTTGAAGTGGGAGACGAGCTCCCAGGCGGCCGGGAGCCGGTCCACGGAGTAGAAGATCCCGCCGAGGAAGCTCAGGGGCAGGATCACCAGCGACGTCACGAACGCCATGAAGTCCCACGACTTGGCGTAGATCCCGGCGATCACGCCGAGCTGGGCGAACGCCACGAGCACGAGGGCGGTGGCGATCAGCAGCACGAACGGGCGCTCCACCCCGATCCCGGTCATCGCGACCGCGAGGATCAGGAGCAGGATCCCGGTCATCAGGCCGCGCACGACGCCGCCGATGGCCAGACCGATGTTGACCTCCCACCAGCGCAGGGGGCTCGACAGCACGTCGTTGATGAAGCGGTCCGACCGGGCCTGGAAGACCGTGGAGGAGTTGTTGGAGTACGCCGCGGTGAGGATCGCCTGGACGACGAGGCCGGGGACGATGAACTGCTTGTAGGGCACGCCGTCGACGTCGGCGATCCGGTCGCCGAGCGCGACGCCGAAGACGACGATGAACAGCAGCGAGCTCATCACGGGGGCGATGAGCGTCTGCACCCAGAGCTTCAGGAAGCGGACGACCTCGCGCTCGCAGAGCCAGATCAGGCCGCGGCGCTCCTCGGTGAACGGGGCGTTCGGGTCCGGCAGCGCGCCGGTGACGGACGAGACGCTCACGCCGCCACCCGCCGCTCGTCCTCGGCCGCCCGGGCCATCGCCTGCAGGTAGACGCCGGCGATGTCCGCCGCGCCGTACTGCGCCCGCAGCCCCTCCGCGGAGTCGCGGGCGATGATCCGCCCGCCGCGGATGAGCGCGATCTCCTCGCAGAGCGCCTCCGCCTCCTCGAGGTAGTGCGTCGTCAGCAGGATCGTCGTGCCCGCCTCGTGCAGGCGCCGCGTGTACTCCCACAGCTCCGAGCGCAGCTCGACGTCGACGCCGGCCGTGGGCTCGTCGAGGATCAAGAGGCGCGGCTCGTGCATGAGCGCGCGGGCGAACAGCAGGCGCCGGCGCATGCCGCCGGAGAGCGCCGTCGGGCGGACCTTCGCCTTCGCGGAGAGGTCGAAGACGTCCATGAGCTCCTTCGCGCGACGCCGGGCGTGGGCGCGGCCCATCCCGAAGAAGCCCGCGTGGTAGATCAGGACCTCGTCCACGTTGAGGAAGCGGTCGAGGTTGATGTCCTGCTCCGCGAGGCCGACGAGGCGGCGGGCCTCGCGGGCGTCGTGGCGGTGGCCGAAGACCTCGATCTCGCCGGCCGTGGGCCGCACGAGGTTCGAGATCGCGCCGATCAGGGTCGTCTTGCCCGCGCCGTTGGGGCCCAGCAGACCGAAGAACGCGCCGTCCGGCACCTCGAGATCGAGGCCCTGGACGGCGGTGAAGCCGCCGGCGTACGTCTTCGTGAAGCCCCGGACGGACAGCGCAGGGGTCCCGTGACCGGCGCGTGAGGGAGAGGTAGTTGCATCACGCACAGCCGTCCACTGTACGCCCGGGCTTTCGCGGGGGCCTTGAGGGCGACAGATCCGGCGGCTGCCGCGCCCGGGGGGCGCCGGGCCGTGCGGGGTGCTCGTCTCCGGATGCTCCGGACGACGACCCGCGAGGCCACCCCCGACCACGCCGGGCGCGGGCCCGCAAGACCCCTGGGCGGCGGGGCCGCCGCGCCGTACCGCTAGGCTGCTCGCATGCCTCTGGTTCCGGTCGTCGTCGAGCGCACCGCGCGCGGCGAGCGCGAGTACGACATCTTCAGCCGCCTCCTGAACGAGCGGATCATCTTCCTCGGGACGGGGATCGACGACCAGGTGGCGAACCTGATCGTCGCGCAGCTCCTGCACCTGGCCTCGGACGACGAGGACAAGGACATCTCGATCTACGTCAACTCGCCGGGTGGCTCGGTGACCGCCGGCCTGGCGATCCTCGACACGATGAACTTCGTCAAGCCCGACGTGCGCACGATCTGCGTCGGCATCGCGATGTCCGCCGGCTCGCTGATCCTCGCGGGCGGCGCGAAGGGCAAGCGCTCCTCGCTGCCGAACTCGCGCATCCTCACGCACCAGCCGTCCGTGACGGGCTTCGAGGGCCAGGCGTCGGACATCGAGATCCACGCCCGCGAGCTGCTGAAGACCCGCGACCGCCTGAACGACATCTACGTCGGCCTGACGGGTCAGCCGCGCGAGATCATCGACCGCGACATGGAGCGCGACCGCTTCTTCTCGCCGATCCAGGCCAAGGAGTACGGCCTGATCGACACGGTCCTCGGCCCGGAGCTCCCGGACCTCAAGAAGCCGAACGACGGCTTCTCCGTCCAGTAGCCCGGTCCGGCCCCGCGCCGGACGCAGCAGCACCCGACGGGCCGGCATTCGCCGGCCCGTCGTCGTTCCGTACCCATGACCCAGGCGTCGCCCCTGCGGTGCGCCGGCCGGGTGCCGGCGGTCGCGGTCGGCGGTGCTGGGTGGGAGCGAGTCGACGAACATCGAAGCAGCGGAGGCCGCTACCGCTGCCGGCGCCCGGCCCCGTCTTCGATCGGGTGCTCGATGACGCCGAGGTGCTCGATCTCCATCCGCACGACGTTCCCCGGCTGCAGGTAGACGCCCGTGCCCGAGCCGTCGGGGCGCGGGGTCGCCTTGCCGACGCCGTGCGGGGTGCCCGTGAGGATCAGGTCGCCGGGGCGCAGCGTCGTCGTCGCGCCGATGTGGTCCAGGAGCTCGCGGACGCCGAAGATCAGGTCGCCCGTCGTGGCGTCCTGGCGCAGCTGCCCGTCGACCCAGGAGCGCAGGCGGAGCGTCGGCGTCTCCCCCGCGGCGGCGCCGTCGGGGCCGACCACCTCGTCGGCCGTGGTGATCCACGGGCCGAACGGCACGAACGTGTCGGCGCCCTTCGCGCGCGCCCACTGGCCCTCCGACGCCTGCAGGTCGCGGGCGCTGACGTCGTTCGCGACGCAGTAGCCCGCCGCGCCGATCGTGCCGTCGGGCAGCCGGCCGGCGACGATCGCCAGCTCGACCTCGTAGTCCAGCTGCTCCGTGACCGTCGGCTTGCGCACCGGTCCGGACGGGCCCGTCGCGGCGGCCGGGGGCATCGCGAAGACGATCGGCGTGGTGGGCACGGCGTTGCCGAGCTCGGCGGCGTGGGCGGCGTAGTTGCGGCCGATGCCGAAGAGCCCGCTGGGCTCGTGGGGCATGAGCAGCTCGACCTCGGCCAGCCCGTACGCCGCGCCGCCGGCCGGCGTGCGATCGCCCGAGGTCAGTCGGCCGAGCACCGTGCTGCCGTCGGCGAACGCCACGACCTGCTCGCCGCGGACCTCGCCGTGGAGGGGGCCGTCGACGGCGGGGTGGGAGAAGCGGGCCAGGCGCATCGCCCCAGCGTACGACGGGCGCGGGCCGACCCCGGGTGCAGCGGGGGCCGGCGCGCGACGGCGGCGGGCGGACCGGATCAGCCGTCCCCATCGCGTCGCGGGGACAGACCTGCCAGCATCCGTGGGGATGGCGCGTCGGCTCTCCGGGCAGCTCCTGGTTGCCTCCCCCACGATCGGTGATGCGAACTTCGCGCGCACCGTGGTCCTCATCGTCGACCACGACCGCGACGGTGCCCTGGGGATCGTCCTCAACCGCCCCACCGAGACCGCGGTCGAGGCCGTCGTCCCGGACATCGCCCCGATGTTCGCCCCCGACGACGTCGTCCACGACGGCGGGCCCGTGCAGCCGGACTCGCTGCTGACGGTGGCGGAGTTCCGGGACCCGGCCGACGCCGCGCTCCTGGTGCTGGGACGCATCGGCATGGTCCGCGGCGACGAGGACCCGCGCTGCCCCGACGTCGACCGGGCCCGCGCCTACGCGGGCTACGCCGGCTGGGCCCCCGAGCAGCTCGACGCCGAGCTCGAGGCCGCGGACTGGCTCGTCGTCCCCGCGCAGCCCGACGACCTGTTCGTGCCCGACGCCTCGCGGCTCTGGCACCTCGCCCTCGAGCGGATGGGCGGGCCCTATGCGCTCCTCGCCCACGCGCCCGAGGACCCGTCGGTCAACTGACGGGCGGGACCGGCGGGGCGCCGGTCTCCGGGTCGGCCTCCTGCTCCGGGTCCTCGACCGGTGCGCCATCGGTGACGGCGCGCGGCTTCGGCACGCGGGCCGCCGCCGCGTCGCGGCGGGCGCGCAGCGGGCCGGCGATCGCGCCGAGCGTCGTGCGCTCCTTCGCCCCCAGCTCGCGGTAGACCTCGCGCAGGTCCTCCAGCAGGCGGTCGACGTCGTCCAGGGCGGTGCGGGCCGAGGTCCACGCCTCGTCGGCGACGGCCTCCTCGGCCCGGCCCACGGCCTCGGAGACCGCGGCGAGCTGCTCGAGCGGAACGTCCATGCCCCGCAGCGTACGCGGGGGCCGACGCTCTAGCCTCCCGGGCATGGTGCCGCGCGTCACCCGTCCCTGGATCCTGCTCGCCTGCGTGCTCGCCCTCGGCGGCTGCGGCGAGGGCGACCCGACCGCCTTCGCGTCCGCCACCCAGCGGACGTGCCTCGAGGTCGGGAAGGCGAGCTCCGCGCTGCAGGACGACCTCGTGCGGCGCGACGGACCGTCCGCGGGCCGGGCGATGGCGGACGCGGTCGACGCCTACGTCGTGCGCGTCAAGGCGGCCACCGACCGTCTCGCCGCGGTCCGGCCCCCCGCGGCCGACGCGCCCTTCGAGCACGGGACCGTCGCCGCGCTGCGCGCCCATGTCGCCACGATGGAACGCGCGGCGTCGGCCGCCCGCCGCGGGACGCTCTCCGGCCCCCTGGCCGCCGAGCTGCGGACGGGCGCGGCGACGCACGTGCCGGAGGTTCCCGAGGCCGTGCTCGCCGACGCGCCGGCCTGCCGCACCGCCGCCCGCTGACGGGCCCACGGCGCCGCGCCGCCGTGGGCGCCGCGTGCGGGGGCGCGTGGCCCCGGCCCCCCGCCCTACGATGGCGGGGATGCCGCGACGCCTCCCGACCCCGCCCCGTGCCGCCCTCGCGCTCGGCCTCGTCGCCGCCCTGGCCGCCACGGGCTGCGGCGCGAATCCCGAGGAGGAGTACGCGGAGGGCTGGAACGGCGTCTGCCGCGACGTCGCGTCCGCCCTCAGCGCGTTCCGCACGGACGTCTCGAGCGCCGCGACGACCTCGCCCGACGCCGGTGACGAGGCCGTCGCCACCGGCCTGCGCACCGAGGCGGTCGTGGCCGACCTGGCCGTTCCGGCCCGCAAGCTCGCCCGGGCGTTGCGTGCACCCCTGCGCGACGCCGAGGCGCTCGAGCCGCCGGCGGTCTGGCGCACCTGGCACGCGACGGCCACCCGCGACCTCGCCGCCCGCGAGCGCACCGTCGCCGACGGGGTGCGGCGCCTGCAGTCCGGCGACGCCGAGGCGCTCCCGCTCCTCGCCCTCGGGGGCGTCGGCCCGGCCTCCACGAGCGCTCCGGGTGCCCTGCGCGACCAGGCCCCGGACTGCACCGTCCAGCGGTGACGCGACGCCGCGCCCTCCTCGGGGGCGCCGTGGCGGCGGCCGTGGTCGTCGTCCTCGTCCTCGTGCTCGCCCTCGGTGGCGGCGACGACCGGGAGGACGGTGCGGCGACGTACGCGGCCGCGTGGCAGGACGCCTGCGCCGCGCTGCGCGACGACGCCGCGCGGACGGCGGGGGCCATCCGGTCGAGCACCGCCGCGGACGCCGACCGCTCCCCCGAGGCGTTGCGGGCCGCGGCGGCCCGGGTCGCCGGGCCGTACCTCGACCGCACCGCCGGACACCTGCGCGACGTGGCCGCGGCCCGGCCCCCGCAGGAGTGGCGCCGCTACCACGACGCGGTGGCCCCGACCCTGCGGGCCGCGCAGGCCCGGGCGACGGCGACGGCCGCCCGCGTGCGCCGCGGCGACGTGGCCGCGCTCTCCGCCCTCGACCTGGGGGATCTGACCGGCGCGGCCTCCTCGGCGCCCGCCGACCTGCGGCGACGCACCCCGGCCTGCACGGCCGCGGGCACCTGAGGCGCGGCCTAGCGCCCCGGCGCGCTCACCAGCGGGCGCCGACGAACACCGGCTCGGGGTGCAGCGCGACGCCGAACGCGTCCTGCACGCCGGCCGCCACCTCGTAGGCGAGCGCCAGGAGATCCGCCGCCGTGCCGCCGCGCGAGGTCAGCGCGAGCGTGTGCTTCGAGGAGATCGCCGCGCCGGGCCGGGCGTGCCCGCGGGTGAACCCGGCGCGTTCGATGAGCCACGCCGCCGACGTCTTCGTGCGGCCGTCGGGCTCGGGGAACGCCGGCGGGTCGACGTCGTCCCCCAGGCGCTCGTGCACGCGGTGCTCCAGGGCGGCGAACGCCGCGGGGTCGAGCAGCGGGTTCGTGAAGAACGAGCCGGCGGAGCGCGTGTCGGGGTCCTCCGGGTCGAGCACCATGCCCTTGCCGCGGCGGAGCGCGAGGACGGCGTCGCGCAGCTCGTCCGCCGGCACGCGCTGGCCCGGCTCGGCGCCCAGGGTCCGCGCCAGCTCGCCGTAGCGGACGGGGGCCGCGAGCCGCGTGGGCTCGAGCGCGAAGGTGACGTCGAGGATGACGTGGTCGGCCCGGCCCTTGAAGGCGCTCTGGCGGTAGCTGAACCCGCACGCCTCCGCCGGCAGCGTGACGATCTCGCCCGTCCGGCGGTCGAGGGCGCGGACGGCGACGACGGTGTCGGCGACCTCCTGGCCGTACGCGCCGACGTTCTGGATCGGCGTGGCGCCCGTCGCGCCCGGGATGCCGGACAGCGCCTCGAACCCGGCGAGCCCGTCGGCGACGGCGCGGGCGACGACCGCGTCCCACGGCTCGCCCGCCGCGATCGTGCGGAGCACGCGCCCGGAGCGCCCTTCGGCGCCGGGCTCCTCGCGGTCGGTGGTCCCGTGGGTGCGGACGGCGACGACGTCGCCGCGGACCCCGTCGTCGCCCACCACGAGGTTCGAGCCGCCCCCCAGCACGAGCAGGGGTCGCCCGGCGGCGTCGGCGTCGCGGACGGCGCGCACGAGGGCGGACTCGTCCTGGGCGACGAGGAGCCGCTCCGCGGGGCCGCCGACGCCGATCGTGGTGACGTCCGCCAGCGGCACCTCGACGCCGGGACGCACCGCCGGCAGGCTCGGCACGGGCGGGGCGGGCGACGCGCCGGTGGCGGGCCCGGCGACGGTCGGCTGCTGCTCCTGGGGCACGCCTCCCAGCGTACGGTCCCGGGCCGGGCGACGGCCCGCCGGCGCGGGACGCACGGGCGGACCGGGCGCCCGGTGACGTCGCGCGTCCCGTCGCGGGCCGTTACGGTCCCCGGCCATGTCCCTCCGCCGCTCCCGTCTCGCCTCCCCCGTCCTGTTGGCGGTCGCCGGCCTCGCCCTCGCCGGTTGCGGCGGGGGCGGTGGCGGCGACGAGGGCGCGTACGTCAAGACCTACGAGGGCGCCTGCAAGTCCATCGCGAACGCGACGACGGAGTTCGCCGGCTCGGCGGGCAAGCTGCAGACGGAGATCCGCTCGAACCCGGAGAAGGCCATGGGCACGTTCCGGGACGGCTTCGGCAAGGTGCTCGACACCTTCGGCGACCAGATGCAGGTGCTCGCCGACGCCGAGGCGCCGAAGCAGTGGGAGGACTTCCAGAAGTCGGTGTCGGACGCCGCCGACGACACGGAGAAGGGCATCGAGCAGGCGAAGGACCGCCTCGGCGACCTCAAGACGCCGGCCGACATCGCGAAGGTCGGCACCGCCTTCCAGGGCCTGAACATCGGCAAGGGCATGCAGGAGATCCCGAAGGACCTGGCGCAGAAGGCGCCGTCCTGCAGCGGCCTGGGCGGGGCGGCCGCGAAGGCCTAGAAAGGCCCCGCGGGCCCCTCCCCGAGACACGCTCGGGGCGGGGCCCGCACCGGGTTACGGGACGCGGATGCCGGAGATCGTGCGCGCGATGACGAGCTGCTGGATCTCGGAGGTGCCCTCGAAGATCGTCATGATCTTCGAGTCGCGGTGGAAGCGCTCCACCGGGTACTCGCGCGTGTAGCCGTTGCCGCCGAGGATCTGGATGGCCTCCTCGGTGACGCGGACGCCCACCTCGGACGCCTTGTACTTCGCCATGGAGCCCTCGGCGTTCGGGAACTCCGGCTTGCCGCCGCGGAGCGTCGCGCCGCCGAGCCAGGAGGCGCGCTGCACCAGCAGCCGGGCGGCGTCGATCTCGGTCTTCATGTTCGCGAGCTTGAACGCGATGGCCTGGTTCTCGATGATCTTGCGGCCGAACTGCTCGCGCTCCTTGGCGTAGTCCAGCGCGTAGTCGTAGGCGGCGCGGGCGACGCCGAGCGCCATCGCGCCGACGGCGGGACGGGAGGCCTCGAAGGTCGCCATGGAGGCGTTGCCCTTGGAGCGCTTGCCCTCGCGCGCCTTCGCGATGCGGGCGTCGAGCTTGTCCTTGCCGCCGAGGAGGTACGAGCCGGGGACGCGGCAGTCGTCGAGGTTGACGTCGGCGGTGTGGGACGCGCGGATGCCGTGCTTCTTGACCTTCGCGCCCTGCGAGATGCCCTTGGCCTCGGACATCGGGACGATGAACGCGGCGTGGCCGCGGGAGCCGAGGGACGGGTCGACCGTGGCGATGACGACGTGGACGTCGGAGATGCCGCCGTTCGTGGCCCAGGACTTCTGGCCGTTCAGGACCCACTCGCCCGTGGCCTCGTCGTACTTCGCCGTGGTGCGGACGTTCGAGACGTCGGAGCCGGCGTTGGGCTCGGAGGAGCAGAACGCGGCGACCTGGGGCTCGGAGGCGGTGCCGTAGCAGCGGGGCAGCCACTCGGCGATCTGCTCCTGCGTGCCCTGGCCGAAGATCGCGGACACGGCGAGGCCGGTGCCCTGGAGCGCCATGCCGATGCCGGCGTCGCCCCAGAAGATCTCCTCGAGGAAGATCGGGGTGAGCTGGCCCGTCGGGTCGAGGAACATCGACATCGTGGACTCGAGGCCGTAGAGGCCGATCTCCGCGGCCTCCTTCACGATCGGCCAGGGGAACTCCTCCTTCTCGTCCCACTCCGCGCCGGCCGGACGGATCGTGTTCTGCGCGAACTCGCGGACCCAGTCGCGGAGCGTCTCCTGCTCCTCGTTGAGCTGGAGGGAGAAGGTCTGCCACTCCGGCTTCATGCGCTCCTGCGCAAGCTCGCCGGCGATGGTCATGAAGTCGGACGTGGTGCTCATGCGTGAGGGTCCTAGGAGTACGGGGAGGAAGGCGGGGCACGCGGAGCGCATCCCTTACCCGGGATTGTAACCAGGGTTTACAGATCGACGCAACCGTGGGTAGGATGCAGGGCGTGAGCCCGTCGAACGCCCCCCACCCGGACCGCAGGCAGGGCGCCGCGGCCCGGAGGCGGGACCGCGAGCGCGAGATCCTCGAGGCCACGCGCCGCCTGTTCGACGAGCGCGGCGCCCAGGACGTCCAGATCGAGGACGTCGCGCGTGAGGCGCGCCTGAACAAGGCGCTGATCTACCGGCACTTCAGCGGCAAGGACGAGCTCTTCGCGCTCGTGATCGTCTCCTACGTCGACGACTTCCTCCGCGACGTCGCCGAGTTGCCGGACGAGGGCTCCGCCACGGACCGGGTCGCCGCGTTCACGGAGACGTTCCTCGACTTCTGCCTGACCCATCCCGCGTTCCTCGACTGCGCGATGACGATGCTGCGCCAGCCCGGCACGGAGCTGCTCGAGCGGATCAGCGAGGGCGCGATGCTGCAGATGGGCCGCGCCGTGGCGAGCGCGCTGCACCGCCCGATCGAGCTGCTGCGCGAGGGCGACGCCGCGGGCGAGTTCCAGATCGCCGACCCGGACTACACGGCCAACGCGATGTACGTCCAGGTGCTCGGCCTGGCGCACCTCGCGCGCGTGGGCAGCGCCATCAAGGAGCTGCCCGGCGGGATGCCGTGGTTCTTCCCCGTCGAGGCGGACCAGATCCGGGCGTCGGTGCGCGCGCTCGTCCTCGCGGTCCTGCGGCCTACGAGCGTCGCGTAGCCCTACAGGCGGGCGCGAGCGGCCGGCAGCCCCGCCGCGGTGCGCACCGGGCGGTAGGCCGCGGCCCAGGCGCGCACGGCCCGCACCTCCGCCGCCGACTGCGGCCCCACGCCCTCGAGGCACTGGCGGGCGATCCCGTCCGCTCCCGTGTTCTGGAAGGACGCGATGCAGCCCGTGAGCTTGCGGGCCGTCGCCGCCCCGGCGTCGAACGCGGTCGCGAGGGTGCGGGTGACCTCGCGCTGGGCGGCGGTCGACGCGTCGATCTCCCGCGCCCGGCCGGCGGACGTGGCGCGGGAGGCCGCGATGCGGGTGAGCTCGCGCTCGGCCTGGTCGACGGCGGCGGCCGCCGAGGCCGGGCGGTCGCCGGGGCCGTCCCACGTCCCCACGCCGTCGCGGGCGGCGCGCAGCAGCGCGAACGTGCGCGTGACGCGGGTGCGGGCGACGGAGGCGTCGGCGACGGCGCGGTCGACGTCGCGGACGAAGGCCGGACGGGGCTTCGCGGCCGTGTCCCCGCCGGCGGACGGCGAGGCCGCGGCCCGGGCGCGGGCGTGGGCGCCGAGCGCGGCCGACCCGGCGATCGCGTCGTCCGTGTCGACGATGTCGTCCACCGCGTCCAGCGCGGCGACGGCGCGCGCCGACCGGCGGCCGAGCGCGCTGAGCTCGGAGGCGCGGGGGTTCGCCAGGATCGCGACGACGGCGTCGACGTACGCCCCGTCGGCCGCGACGGCGGCGCGGGCACGGGTGGTGGGGCCCGTCTCTCCCGTGGCGATGTCGGACGCCGAGAAGCGCCGGTCGACGCGGGCGATCGTGCGGTCGGCGGCGCGGGCCGCGTTGACCGCGGCGGCGGGCGAGGAGCCGGGGCGCAGCGCGGTCAGGCGGGCGGAGAGGTCGCGGTTGGCGGTCACGACGCTCCCCAGGCCGGCGGCCAGCTCGTCGCGGGCGTCGGCCGCCGGGTCGTGGGTGACCACGAGCAGGGTGGCGACGAGCACGCCGACGAGGACGACGGGCGCGCCGAAGCGGATCGGGGCGGGCGCGGCCCGGCGGGTCCGCGAGAGCGCGGCCGCCGCCTGCTCGCCCGAGCGCACGAGCGGCGTGCCGCAGCTCGGGCAGTAGCGCGAGCCCATGACGACGCGGGCGTCGCAGCGCGTGCAGCCGATGACGGGCGGATCGACGGGGTCGTCGTCGCCGGGGAACGGGTCGCGCGGAGCGACGCCCTCCGCCGGGGCGTCGTCGACGGCCGGGGCGTCGTCGACGGCCGGGGCGTCGTCGACGGCCGGGGCCGACTTCACGGGCGCCGCGGCTTCCACGGGCGCCGCGGCTTCCACGGGCGTCGCGAATTCCGCGGGCGACGCGGGCTTCACGGGCTCCGCGGATGCGTCGGGCGCCTCGGCCGCTGCCTCCTCCCGGACGGGCGGGCCCGGACGGCTCGTCGCCCCGGGCCGGCGGACGGGGCGCTCCGCGAGCGCGGCGGCAGCCCGCGCACGCAGGCGTTCGGCGAGCCCCTGGCGCGTTCCGGCGCTCGCGGGTTGCCGCGGCTCGGCGGTCTCGGGGAGGTCGTCGGTCGGGGAGTCGCGCATGTCGGCTGGCGTTCGCGGGGCGCGGGCTACGGGAGCGCGCGGCGGGCGTCGTCCTGCCAAGATTGGCCGCGGCACGGGGTGTTCCTCCCGTGCGCGACGGCCGATCTTCGCATGGCGCCCGACATCGGGTGGGCAAGCCCCGATAGGATAAGTCGTCGTTTCGTCGGAGTAGGACCACAGGAGGCCCAATGGGTCGTTACACCGGGCCGGTCGAACGGCTCTCGCGGCGCGAGGGCGTCGACCTCGAGTTGAAGGGCGCACGTCGCCTCGCAGGCAAGGGCGCTCTCGAGCGTCGGGGCGCACTGCCCCCCGGACAGCACGGCGGTGGCCGTCGCGTCAAGACGTCCGTCTACGCGCAGCAGCTGCGTGAGAAGCAGCGCGCCAAGCGCTACTACGGGATTCGCGAGAAGCAGTTCCGCAACCTCATGTCCGAGGCCAGCAAGCGCAACGCCGAGGGCACCGTCACGGGTGAGCGGATGCTGCAGCTCCTCGAGCTGCGCGTCGACAACATCCTCGTGCGCCTCGGCTTCGCGTCCACGCGGGCCCAGGCCCGCCAGTTCGTCTCGCACGGCCACGTCATCGTGAACGGCCACCGTCACACGGTCGCGTCCGCGCGCCTGTCGCCGGGCGACGTCGTGACGATCAAGGACGGCAGCCCCGTCCGGAACATCGCCACGGAGTCCACCGAGCTCATCGCCGTCGTGCCCGCGTGGCTCGAGGCCGACCACGACGGCCTCTCGGGTCGCGTCCTGCGCGTGCCGGACCGTCACGAGATCCAGGTGCCGATCACCGAGCACCTCATCGTCGAGCTCGCCGGCCGCGGCTAGCCCGCTCGGGGCCGCCCTGGCGGCCCCGGACCCGGAGCGCTCCGCGCTCCACCCCGGGGGTGGCCAACCCACCCCCACCCCACCGGAACCTCCGGTCACCCGATTCGACGACCCGCCCGCCGCGCTCCTCCCGAGCGCGGCCGCGGCGGGGTCGGGATCGACCCTCGCCGTCCGCCCCTCGGGGCAGCAGCGCGCCTCAGCACCCGCCGCGTCCCGCGCGTCCGGGCGGCCCGTGCGCGGTGACGCTCCATATGGCGTAGCGTGCGCGGTGCATGAGCAGCGACTCCGATCCCGTCCCGACGCACGAGCCGTCCGTGCCCCTGCACCTCGACCAGCTGCTGGAGCAGCGGGCCGTGGCCGCCGGGCTCGAGGCGTTGGCGCGGCGCAACGCCCACCACCTCGCCGACATGGACGACGAGGAGCGTGAGGATGCGCGCGTCCTCTGGACCGAGATGGTGGCCGAGATCCTCGGCTCCGTCCGCGACGCCCTCGGCGGCCGCGTGGTCCCGGACGGCCCCGGTCGCGCCGTGATCATTCTCTCCGACCATCCGCAGGAGCCCGGCGAGGTCCAGGCCGAGGCGATCTTCTCGCCTCAGATCCAGGAGGTCCCGGGCGAGGACGGCGAGAACCAGGTTGTCGCGACCTTCGCCCAGGTCCTCGGCATGCAGGTCGCCGACCTGCTGCCCCAGCTCGCCGAGCAGATGGCCTCCGACGTCCAGCAGGGCGAGGACGGCCCGGAGCTCGACCAGAGCTGAGGCTCGCGCCGGCTCCGGTCGGCGCCCCCGCCCCGCGGCGACGGGCGCCTCGCGCGCCCTCCCGCGGGTGCGCCCCCGCGCACACCGTCCGCCGCGAGCGGTCCTCTACCGTCTCCGCGGTGCTGATCCTGGTTCCGCCGTCGGAGGGCAAGACGGCCCCGGTCGCCGGCGCTCCCCTCGACCTCGAGGCGCTGGCCTTCCCGGCGCTCACCCCGGTCCGCGAGGCCACCCTCGCCGCGCTGCAGGAGCTCTCCGCCGGCGACGAGGCCCGCGCGCTGAAGGAGCTGAAGCTCGGCCCCAAGAGCCGCGAGGCGCTCCGCGACAACCACACCCTGCGCACCGCCCCGGCCGCGCCCGCTGCCGAGGTCTACACCGGCGTGCTCTTCGATCGCCTCGGCCTGGGCACGCTCGATCCCGCCGCGCGCGCCCGCGCCGACGCCCACCTGCTGGTGATCTCCGCACTCTGGGGCGCGCTGCGGCCGACGGACCGCATCCCCGCCTACCGCTTGGCCGCCGCCGCGCGGCTCCCCGGTCGCCCGACGGCGAAGCGGGTCTGGCGCCCGGCGCTCGACGCGGTGCTGCCGTCGGACGGGCTCGTCCTCGACCTGCGCTCTGGCGCCTACCGCGACCTGTGGGCGGGGCCGGCCCGGGGCACGACCGTACGCGTCGGCGTCGTCCGCGAGGCGGCGGGCAAGCGCACCGTCGTCAGCCACGATGCCAAGGCGACGCGCGGCGCCGTCGCCCGCACCCTGCTGTCCGACGCCGCCGCGTGGGAGGGCGGCCTCGAGACGCCCGAGGCGCTCGCGGCCCGCCTGCGCACCGAGGGCTGGGAGACCGAGCTCGGCGAACGCGGGCCCGCCGGGGCCCTCGACCTGACGATCGTGGAGCGGCCGGCGGACTGAGGTCCCAGCCTCAGGCCGCGGGGGCCGGGCGCAGCTGCGCGTCGAACATGTCCGACGCCACGTCGAGGATCGCGTCCTCCATCGCCGGGTCCTCGTCGGAGACCGCGCCGAGGGACACCACGAGGGACTGCACCTGCAGGAGCAGGAGCCGGGAGATGGCGCCGGGGTCGCCCGCCCGCACCGAGCCGTCGGCCTGACCGGCCTCGACCCCGCCGGAGAGCAGCGTGAGCACGACGCGCTGCGAGACGCCGAGGCGGGCCGTGACGTACGGGAGCACGAACTCGGGGTCGACGTCGAGGATCTTGCGGAAGAGCGCGTCGCGGCGCAGGATCCGGCAGCCGTTCACGATGGTGCCCGCGAGCCGCTCGCGCGCCGTCGGAAGGTGGTCGACGGCGTGCTTGGCCTCGAGCACGGCGCGGCCGAAGTCGAGCGTCACCAGATCGCGCAGGACGGTCTCGACGTCGGGGTAGTGCCGGTAGAGCGTGGTGCGGCTGACGTCGGCGCGGCGGGCGACGTCGCTCATCGTCACCCGCGAGATGCCGCGGTCGAGTGCGCAGGTGCGGGCGGCGGCCAGCAGCCGCAGCGCGACGGGCGGGCGGTCCAGGAGCGCCTGGACGACCGCCTCGGGCGCGTCGTCCAGCCGGGTGTGCTCGTCCGCAGCCGCCATGCGGAGCATTCTGGCGTGCGCGTCGGCGCTTCGCACGAGAGCACGACGACACCCACGACGGCGTGCGCCGCCGGACGGGCCGATCCGGGGCGGGCGACCGGCTTCGCGCCCGGGCCCGCAGACTCAGGTCGCCGCCACCACCGCGGCCTGCTCCAGCGCCCGCTCGGCCGCCGCGACGGCCCGCTCCCGCACCGCGGGGCGCAGGCCCAGGCGGGTGCGGCGGTCGAGCAGGTCGCCGACCGTGCGGGCACCCTCGTGACGGACGGCCCAGATCAGCTCGCAGGCCAGGACGTCCTCGCCCGGGACGACGGGAGCGTGCAGCTCGGGCTGCGCGTCGGCGAGGGCGGCGACCTGCGGGGCCTCGGCGCCGTGGCGGTCGACGAGCCGCGGCGGTTGACGCAGCGCCCGCAGCGCGTCGCACGGCGCGGCGCCGAGCAGGGGCAGGTCCGTCGTGCGGCAGGGCCGCGCCGACAGGCCGGCCGTGGCGACGGCCAGGTCGACCGCGTCCTCGGCCATCCGCCGGTAGGTCGTGAGCTTGCCGCCCGTGACGGTCACGAGCCCGCTGTCCGCCCGCCGCACGACGTGGTGGCGGGAGAGGTCGGCCGTGGCGTCCGCGCCCCCGGCCACGAGCGGGCGCAGGCCGGCGAACGCGCCCTCCACGTGCTCGGGCAGCAGCGGCCGGCGGAACGCCCTCGATCCACCCTCGAGCAGCGCGGCGATCTCGGCGTCCGCCGGCTCCGGCACGTCCGGGATCGGCCCGTCCACGGGCTCGTCCGTGAGCCCGAGGATGACCGTGCCGTCGGGCCGCGGGATCGCGAGCAGGAAGCGGCCGAACGCACCGGGGACCGGGATCGACACCTGGGCGCGCAGCGCGCCGCCGAACGCGGCGGGCGAGAGCACGAGGTGGCTGCCGCGGCTGGGCCGCAGCGCCACGCCGTCGTCCAGGCCACCGGCCCACACACCCGTCGCGTTGACCACCGCGCGCGGCGCGAGCGTCACGGTCTGCCCCGTCTCGGCGTCGCGCAGGCGGACGTCCCCCGGCGCCGCGTGCTCGACGGCGGCGCCCGTGATCACCCGCGCGCCGTGGGCGGCGGCGGTACGGGCGAGGGCGACGACGAGGCGGGCGTCGTCCTCGAGCCGGCCGTCCCAGCCCAGGAGCGCCCCGCCCCGCAGCGACGTCGCGAGCCCGGGCGCCAGCGCCTCGGCGGCCGCGGCGTCGATGCGGTGGCTGCGCGGCAGCGCCCGGCGGGGTGTGCGCGCCAGCGCCCGGAGCCCGTCGCCCAGCAGCAGACCCGCCCGCATGGCGGCGGCCTCGCGCCCGCCCGCACCGCCCGGCCCGCCGACGGGCAGCAGGTACGGCAGCGGATGGACCAGGTGCGGTGCGGTGCGGGTGAGCAGCACGTGGCGCTCGCGGGCCGACTCGAGGGCGAGCCCCAGGTCGCCCGACGCGAGATACCGCAGTCCACCGTGCACCAGCTTGCTCGACCACCGGCTCGTCCCCGACGCGAGGTCGTGGCGCTCGAGGAGGACGGTGCGCAGCCCACGCGACGCGGCGTCGAGCGCCACGCCGGCGCCCGTGACCCCGCCGCCGACGACCACGAGGTCCACGGGCGCGCCGTCGCCCAGGGCCGCGAGATCGCGGGCGCGCTGGGCGGCGTTCAGGGAGCCGGGGACGGCCTCGCGCGGGAGGGGCATGGGTCCAGCGTACAGTCAAGTTGACACTCTTCGTGCAACTGTTCACCTCCATGAGCTCGTCCCCCGGCCCGCCCCCCATCGCGTCGGCCACCGATCCCGCCGCGCCGACCGCCGCCCCCGTCGCCCCGGCCGGGCTCCCGGCCGCGCCGCCGACCGGGCGCGAAGCCTTCCCGGTCTCGTGGTCCGGCTGGGCCGACCCCGACCACGTCGAGCCCCTGGGCGCCGGCCTGCTCGAGCTGCTGCGTGGCGCGTTCGGCGTGACGGGCGAGACCGTCGCCACCCCCGGGGACCCGGACGCCGTCGTCCTCCCCGCCCCCGCGCTGCCCGCCGCGGCCCGCGAGGCGCTCACGGGGATCGTCGGGGACGACCACGTTCGCGACGACCACGCGACCCGGCTGGCGCACGCCGCCGGGAAGAGCACGCTCGACCTCCTCGCCGCCCGGGCCGGTCGGCTGCCCGAGGCGCCCGACGCCGTCGTCACGTCGGGATCGCCGGAGGAGACGCAGGCCGTGGTCGAGGCGTGCGCGGCGCTGCGGATCGCCGTCGTCCCCTTCGGCGGCGGCACGAGCGTCGTCGGCGGCCTGCGCGCGCTACGGGGTGACCTGGACGGCGTGGTCGCGCTGGACCTGCGGCGACTCGACCGCCTCGTGCGGGTGTCGCCGGAGGACCGGATCGCGACCCTGCAGGCCGGGCTGCTGCTGCCGCAGGCCGACGCGCTGCTCGCCGTCCACGGCCTCACCCTCGGCCACCTGCCGCAGTCCTACGAGCGGGCCTCGGTCGGCGGCTGCGCGGCGACGCGCTCCAGCGGCCAGGCGTCCTCGGGCTACGGGCGCTTCGACGCGATGGTGGTCGGCCTCCGGGTCGCCACCCCGTCGGGCGAGCTGCGGGTCGCCGAGCGACCGCCGAACGCCGCCGGCCCCGACCTGCTCGGCGTCCTCCTGGGCAGCGAGGGCACGCTCGGGGTCATCACGGAGGTCACGGTGCGCGTGCAGCCGGTGCCCGCGGCCGCGCGCTACGAGGGGTGGACCCTGCCCTCCTTCGCGGCCGGCGCCGCGGCGCTGCGCGACCTGGCGCGCTCGGGGGAGCGCCCGACCGTGATGCGGATGTC
This sequence comes from Patulibacter americanus DSM 16676, assembly GCF_000420025.1. GTDB lineage: Bacteria > Actinomycetota > Thermoleophilia > Solirubrobacterales > Solirubrobacteraceae > Patulibacter > Patulibacter americanus. The sequence goes on along the minus strand of NZ_ATUD01000003.1, from coordinate 217,013 downwards.
GGACGAGGTCGAGTCCGCGATGCGCCTGGCGACGGTCACGCAGGACGACGGCGCCACCGCGCCGCGCACGGAGCCCGTCGCGGGCCAGTGCCTCGTGGTCGTCGGGTGGGACGGGCCGGACGGGGCGGCGGTGAACAGCCGCGCCGAGCGCGCGGGCCGCATCCTCGCGGCGCACGGCGGCGTGCCGGACGGCCCCGCCCCCGGCGAGGCCTGGCGGCGCGGCCGGTTCGAGGCTCCGTACCTGCGCGACGCCCTGCTCGACCTCGGCGTGCTCGTCGAGACCCTCGAGACGACGACCCTGTGGTCGCGCCTGCCGGAGCTCCGCGCCGGCCTGACCGCCGCCCTGCAGGAGGCCCTGGCCGACGGGTCCGGCGCGCCGGTGATCGTCATGGGCCACGTCAGCCACGTCTACGCGGAGGGCGCCTCCCTCTACCTCACGGTCGTCGCCCGGGGCGGGGACGATCCGGGCGCGACGGCCACGCGCTGGGCCGGCGCGAAGCGGGCCGCCGGCGACGCGATCGCCGCCCGCGGGGCGTCCATCACCCACCACCACGCGGTCGGGACGGACCACGCCCCCTGGATGACGGACGAGATCGGCCCCCTCGGCGTGGAGGTCGTCCGGGCCGTCCAGGCGCGGCTGGACCCGGCCGGGGTGATGAACCCGGGGAAGCTGCTGCCGGGGTAACGTCCGCCACGTGACCGGACGCGCGCGCACAGCCCTCCGTCCGCGCGCGCTGCTGGCGGCCGTCGCCGTGACGACCGCCCTCGCGGGCTGTGGCGGCCAGGCGGCCGAGGTCCGCGACGCCGGGGCCTACGCCGACCGGGTCAACCAGGTGCAGACGCGGTTCGAGCAGGATCTCGCGGGCCTCGACAAGGCGGCCGTCGCGGCCCAGGACCGCCGTGACGTGCAGCGCGCGGTGCAGCGCCTGAGCGAGCGCATCGACGGGGTCCAGCGCGAGCTGCGGAGCATCCGCCCGCCGGCCTCCGTCGCCCCGAACCACGCCCGCCTGATCGCCGCCTTCGGGCGCTGGAACGCGCCACTGCAGGCGTTCCGCCGGGCGCTGCGCGATCGTGACTCCTCCGCGACGCTGCGCGCGAAGACGGCCTTCAGCACCGAGACCGCCACGGTCGAGCAGGAGGTCAACGCCGCCGCCCGCGCGATCAACGACCGCCTCCGCAGCCTCGCCGACTGACGTGCCCCGCCTCCCCGCCCTGCTCCTCGTCCTGTCCGCGGCGCTCGTCGGCGCCGCGATCGGTCTGCTGGTCGGCGACGACCGCGCCTGGGTGACCGGGGCCGGCGCCGCCGCCGGGCTCCTCGTCGGCGCCTTCGGCGCCTGGCTGCTGCTGCGCCGCCCGCGACGCCTGACGGGCGGGGCCGACGCGCAGGCCGTGGCCGACCTGCCCCTGGTCGCGCACGTGCCGCCGCCCGGGGGCGACGAGGCCGACCGCCGCCGCGCCGAGGAGGCGTTCCGGATGCTGCGGGCCGCGCTCTCGCCCGTGCGGGACGGGGACACCCCCGCCCGGCCGGTGCTCGTCACCTCGGCGGCGCCCGGCGAGGGCAAGACGACCGTCGCGGCGGGCCTGGCCCGCGCGCTCGCCCGGGCCGGCCGGCCCGTGGTCGCCGTCGAGGCCGACCTGCGGCGCCCCGGCCTGGCCGCCGCGCTCGGCCGCGACGACGCGGGCGGGGCCGGACCCAGCACGGTCGGCGCACCGCTGCGCGGCCTGACCGCCGCCATCGTCGGCGGGGTGCCCGTGGCCGACCTGCTCGTCGAGGTCGAGCCGGGCCTGCGGCTCCTGCCCGCCGGCGAGCTGCCGCCCAACGCGCCCGAGCTCCTCGGCGGACCCGACGCGCGCCGGGTCCTGGACGAGCTCCTGGCCCTCGGCGTCGACGTCGTCCTCGACACCGCCCCGCTGCTGCCGGTGGCCGACACCCGCGAGCTCCTCGCCCGCGCCGGCGACGTGCGCGTCGTGCTCGTCGCCCGCCCGGGCGTGGCCGACCGCGACGAGCTGCGGGGCGCCGCGGCCCTGGTCCCGGCCTCCACCGCACCGATCCTCGTCGTGTCGGGCCGCGCGAAGGCGCCGCGCTCCTACGACCAGTACCTCCGCGACGGCGCGGGGGTCTGAGGGACGGTCCGGCCGCGGCCGGACCGTCGGGCGGGTGCGCCTGGCCCGGGCGTGGAGCGGCGCTCAGCGCCCGAGGGCGGCCAGGACGGCGTCGGGGTCCGCCACGCCGTAGCCGTCGCGCAGCCGGCTGCGCACGCCTTCCGTGGCCATCCCGCGCGCCAGGAGCTCGCGGGCGACCAGGACCGCCGGACCCGACGGGCGGCTCCCGACCCGCGCCGGGGTCACGGTCGGAGGCGCGTCCGCGGCGGGCTCGGGAACGGGGGCGGTGGGCGCGTGCGCCGGTGTGACGGGCGCGTGCGTCGGTGTGACGGGCGCGTGCGTCGGCGTCGCCGGCATGGGCGTCGGTGTGACGGGCGTGGGCCTCGGTGTCGCGGGCTCGGGGACCGGAGCCGTGGCGGCGGGGCGCAAGGCCGCGATGCCTGAGGACGCCGCGGCCGCGAGCCCGGAGACCGCGGAGCCCCGCAGACCCGAGAGACCGGCCGAGGGGAGCCCCTCCCCCGTCTCGTCCTCGGCCGACGGGGCGTGCGGCACCTCGTCGGCGAGCTCGAGCAGGCCGTCGACGCGCTCGCGGAGCGCGTCGATACGGGAGACGAGGACGTCCGCGGGCTCAGGATCGGCGCGGCGGGTCGGCGTCCGGTCGGACTCGAGCGTCGGCGCAGGCTCGACCGTCGCTGCGGGTGCGGGCGTCGGCTCGGGCGTGGGCTCGGGCTCCGGCGTCGGCTCAGGCGGCGTGGGCTCCGGCTCCCGCACGGGCGCGGCGGGCGTGTCCGGCACGGCGGGCCGGGTCGGCTCGACCGCCTCCACGGGCGCGACCGCCTCCACGGGCTCGACGGTCTCCGCGGTGGGGGCCGGTGTCGGCGCGGCCGGTACGGACGCGGCGGCGTCGGCACGGCCGGGCGGGCGGGCGTCGCCCTCGGACGGGCCGTCCGGGGTGGGCAGGCCGAGGGCGCCGGCGAGGGCCTCCTCGGCGCGGCGGGCGGCCTGGCGCGCCTTGCCCTTGCCCTTCTTCTCCTTCTTGGCCGGACCGATCATCGCCGTCGGGGCCGAGGGGTCGCGGGGTCCGCGAGGGCTGGATGCCGTCCGTGCATGCGTCGCCGCCCATCCTCGCACGCACGCCGTACCCTTGCCCGATGCCGCCGACGTGGTTCTGGATGCAGGTCCTGCTGGTCGCGTGCGTGCTCGTGAGCATCGTCATCGCGGCCGTGAAGCTCTGGGCCTGACGCCACCTGGGACCCGCTGCCTCGGGCGGCGGGCCGTGTGCGATGATCGGCGCCGCCGCGCCCGGACACCGTCCGCAGCGGCAGAGACGCCAGTCTTCCACCCCGCCCAAGGAGTTCCATGTTCGGCTCGATCGTGGTCGGAACCGACGGTTCCGAGACCGCCAACCAGGCAGTGAAGGAGGCGATCGGGATCGCCAAGGCCCTCGGCGCGCGGATCGAGATCGTGTCCGCCTACGAGCCCGTCTCCGGCACCCGCCTGCGCGAGGAGGCCAAGCAGGCCCCGGCCGACCTCGAGTGGATGGTCAACGAGCGCGCCGACGTGGAGGTCACGCTGAGCGAGGCCAAGGAGCGCGCCACGAACGCCGGCGTCACCGACGTCCGCACGTACGCGCGTCAGGGCGACCCGGCCGACGCGATCCTCGACGTCGCCGAGGAGTTCGGCAGCGACCTCATCGTCGTCGGCAACAAGGGCATGACGGGCGCCAAGCGGTTCCTGCTCGGCTCCGTGCCGAACAAGATCAGCCACCACGCGCCCTGCTCGGTGCTCATCGTCCGCACCACCTAGGAGCGGACACCCCCTCCGTTGCGACGGGCGCCCACGGGCGCCCGTCGTCGTTCCGGGGCCGGGCGTCCCGCACCCGGCGCCTGGGATGATCGCCCCCGTGCCCGCCCCGGCCGCCACGCCCCCGGCCCTGCCGCCCCTCGACCACGAGCGGTGGATGCGCGAGGCGATCCTGGAGGCCCACCAGGCCGAGCGCCACGGCGACGTCCCGATCGGCGCGGTGGTCGTCGCGGACGACGGCACCGTCCTGGGCCGCGGGCGCAACGAGCGCGAGCACGACGAGGACCCGACCGCCCACGCCGAGATCCTCGCGCTGCGCCGCGCCGCCGCCGCACTGGGCACCTGGCGGGTGCACGACGCGACGCTCTACGTGACCCTGGAGCCGTGCGCGATGTGCGCCGGCGCCACCGTGCTGGCCCGCATCCCCCGCGTCGTCTACGGCTGCACCGACCCGAAGGCGGGCGCGTGCGGGAGCGTCCTGGACGTGACGGCCGAGCCCCGCCTGAACCACCGGCCGCAGGTGCTCGGCGGGATCCTGGAGGACGAGTGCGCCGAGCTGCTGCGCGCGTTCTTCCGCGCTCGCCGCGGTCGCCGACCCGCCGGACGGCCGGTCGTGGCCCCTCCCCCCGAGCGGTAGCGTCCAGGGAGTGTCGCCCAACCCCTTGAAGCAGATCCAGGAGGCCCTCGAGAAGGTCCTCCACGAGACGGGGGTCACCGACTTCGGTCGGAGCATGTCGTCCATCGACGACCTGACGGCCGAGGTCCAGCACGTCTACAAGCGCGTCGACGACATCGAGCAGCGGATGGAGACGATCGTCCCGTTGCTCGAGCGGCTCGTGAACGTCGCGGAGGGCCTCGAGCGCGAGATCCAGCCCATCAGCTCGCTCGCGGCCAAGGTCCCCGGCTCGGGCGAGCGCAAGCGCCGTCGCCAGGAGGCCGCGGCCGCCCTCGGCGCCGGGTCGGGTGACGCGGCCGCGGAGGACGTCGTCGCCGACGAGGCGCTGCACGGAGGGGGCGCCCTGCAGGGCGCCCCCGGATCGCCCGGCGTGGTCGCCACCCCGGGCCGGCCCGCGCCCCCCGGATCCACCACGACGCCCGCACAGGGCCCCGGGGGCGCGCTCACCCCGGAGAACGGCGCGTGGCCCGGCACCCGCCCGACGACGCCCGGGGCCACCGCCACGCCGGGTGCCGTCAGCGCCGGGCCGCCCGCGCACCGCGACGCGACGGCGGGCACCCCGCGGGTCCCGCCGGCCGTGCGGCCCGACGCCCCCGTCTCCCCCGGTCCGACCACCGACCTGCCGTCCGGCGGCGCCGTGCGGCCCGGGGCGACGGGCTACGCACCGCTGGGCAACCGGCCCCGCGACGAGCGCGGCTAGACCGCACGCCAGCCGCCGACCGCCCGGGAGCGGCCCCCCGCGCCCGCGACCCCGCGATCCGCCGAGTGGTGTCAGCGCGCGGGCATCGGCCCGTCGACGCCCGCCTCGGCGAAGGTCTCCATGTCGCGGTGCAGACGACCCGCCTGCTCGAGCAGCGGCAGCGCCAGCGCGGCGCCCGACGCCTCGCCGAGCCGCAGACGCAGGTCGAGCAGCGGCTCCAGGCCGAGCTGCGCGAGCACCGCGCCATGGGCCGGCTCGGCGGAGCGATGACCGGCCACCAGTCCTTCCCGCACGCCGGGAGCCAGCCGCACCGCGGCGAGCGCGCAGACGCCGACGGCGAAGCCGTCCAGCACGACCGGCACCCGTCGGCGGCCGGCCTCGAGGATCGCTCCGACGACACCCGCGAGCTCGAGTCCTCCGAGCTCGCGCAGCGCGGGCAGCGGCTCCGTGGGGCGGCCCGCCCGCTCCAGCGCGTCGCGGACGACGGTGCGCTTGCGTTCGAGCCCCGCGGCATCGGCACCCGCACCGCGGCCGACGGCGAGCTCCGGCGTCAGGCCCGTCAGGGCGCAGGCCAGCGCGGCGGCGCTCGTGGTGTTGCCGATCCCGATCTCGCCCGGCAGCAGGCAGCGCGCGCCGCGGTCCAGCAGCTCGCCGGCCAGGGCGGCCCCGGTCGTGATCGCGCGCTCGAGCTCGTCGGGCGTCATCGCCGGCCCGGCCCCGAGGTCGGCCGTTCCGCCGTCGCGCACCCGGGCCGGGCGGACACCGGGGGGCGTGGGGCCGCGCAGACCGAGATCGGCGACGGCCAGCAGGCCCGCGTGGTGGCGCGCCAGGACCCCGATCGCCGTGCCGCCGCGGGCGGCGGCCGCCGCGATCTGGCCGGAGACGTTCCCGCCGTAGAGCGAGGTGCCGCGGGCCACGTGGCCGTGGTCGGCGGCGAGGATCAGCATGCCGGGGCGCAGCGGGCTCGGGGGCACGTCGCCACTCCAGGCCGCCCAGCGCTCGACGATCGCCTCGAGCGCACCCAGGCTGCCCGCGGGCTTGACGAGCTGGTCGGCGCGGTCGCGGACGGCGACCGCCACCCGCTCGTCGGGCGTCGCGACGCCGGCCACGAGCGCGGCGACCGCGGGAGGGAGCGACTCGGCGTCGACCGGGGCCGCCCGGAGCCGGCCGGCGTCGGTCGGCGTCGGGCCGCCGGGGGCCGCGGTCACCGGGTGGCGGGCGGCGTCCGTCGGCGCGACGCCGAGGTGCGCGCGGGGAGGGCCCGCCGCACCGAGGTCCTCGGCGCCGGCGACCGGCACCGCCCCGCCCAGCGGGAGCAGGTCCTCGGCGGGCCAGCGGTCCTCGACCACGACGGCCGAGAGCGGCGCGCGCTGCGCCCAGCCCTGGGCCTCGAGGCCGGGCCGCACGGGGCGCTCGTCGGGCCAGCCGACGCAGAGCCACGCCATCGGGTCGACGCGGTCCGGGATCCCGAGCAGGCCGCGCAGGTCCTCGCGGCGGTAGAAGCTCACCCAGCCGACGCCCAGCCCCTCCGCGCGCGCCGCGAGCCACAGGTTCTGGATCGCGCAGGCGGTCGAGTGAACGTCGGTCTCCGGGATCGTCCCGCGGCCGAGCACCTCGACGTCGGGGCGCCCCGGGTCGCAGCAGACGACGATCCCCATCGGCGCGTCGACGATGCCCTCGATCTTCTGGTCGAGGAAGTGCCGCGCGCGGTCGGAGAACCGCTCCGCCTGCCGCAGGCGCTCGCGCTGGGCCAGGCCGCGCATCGCCACCCGGGTCTCGTCGTCGCGGACGAGCAGGAACCGCCACGGCTGCATGAGCCCGACGGACGGGGCGCGGTGCGCGGCCGACAGCACGCGCTGGAGCACGTCCGCCGGGACGGGATCGGGACGGAAGCGCCGGATGTCGCGCCGCGCGCCGATGATCTCGCTCAGCGCGTCGCGCGCGGCGTCGGGGAACCGCCAGCCCGTCGGGTCGTCGGCCCGCTCGGCCGCGCGCGAGGCGTCGAAGCCCTCCGGCGTGGCGGGCCGGACGTAGCCCTGGGTCCCCTCGCTCATGGCGACAGCTTGGCGGACCGGGGCGATCGCGGGCGGCTCGCGACGCGGCGGCGCGGTCGTCAGTCGAGCACGGCGTAGGCCTCGACCTCGACGAGGAACTCCGGCATGTTCAGGATGTCGACGCCGATGAGCGACGTCGGAGGCAGCGGCTGCGGGATCCCGAGCTCGGTGGCGACCGCCTCGACGCCCGCCAGGAATGCGTCGATCTTCTCGGGAACCCAGTCCGTGACGAAGAACCGGAGACGTACGACGTCCGAGAACGTCGCGCCGGCGCCGGCGAGGCCGCGGGCGGCGTTGCGCAGGGCCTGGGCGGTCTGGCCAGCGAGGTCGCCGGGGGCGACGACCGCGCCGTCGTCGTCCCACGCGATCTGGCCGGCGACGTGGACGTGGCGGGTGCCCGAGGCGACCGAGACGTGGTGGTAGGGCTGGGGCTGGAGCAGGCCCTCGGGGTTCAGGAACTGGACGGTCATGGGTGTCCTCGCTGCGTCGTCGTGTCGACGCGTCGGTGTGATTCGGGTGGTATCCGGCTTATACCTAGTATTCCGCGGGCACTTCAACGAGACTAGGTGGCGTGCGCGATACCGAGCAGCCCCATGTCGACCCGAGCGTCATCGCCCCGGCGCACCGGGAGCTGCTCGCGCAGGTGCTCGACCGCTGGTCGCTCCAGGTCCTCGACGAGCTCTGCGACCGGACGCTCCGGTTCAACGAGCTGCGGCGCGCGGTCCCGGGCGTCACACAGAAGTCGCTGACCACGACGCTGCGGCGCCTCGAGCGCAACGGCATGGTCCAGCGCGTCGTCACCTCCACCCGTCCGGTCGCCGTCGAGTACCGCATCACCCCGCTCGGCAGCACGCTGCAGGACCTGATCGACGCGCTCCTGCGCTGGACGACGGGCGCCATGCCGGCCGTGGACGACGCGCGGGCGCGGTTCGACAGCGAGGAGTGACGGACGCCGGCCGGCTCGCGAGACGTCGGTCCCGCCCCGTGGCGCCCGGGACGCCACGCGGGCGTCGCCGCGTCGCACCGCGGGCGGCCGGGCCCACGGCTAGCCTCCGCGCGATGCCGACCGCGCCGTCCCCGAGCAGCCCGCTGGACGGCCCCCGGCACGCGGTCGGGTTCCTCACGCGCGTGCCCGTGCCGTTCGGGCCGGACGAGGCGCCGCGCCTGGCCGCCGCGGCCCCGTGGTTCCCGCTCGTCGGCGCGGGCGTCGGGGCGGTCTCCGGCGGCGTGCTCGCGCTGGCCGCGCTGCTGCCCGGGGCCGGGGTCGCGGGCGTCGCCGCTGCGCTCGCGCTCGCCGCGGGCGCCGCCGTCACGGGCGCGCTGCACGAGGACGGCCTGGCCGACACCGCGGACGGCCTGGGCGTGCTCGGCGACCGCGAGCGGCGGCTCGCCGTCATGCGCGACTCACGGCTGGGCACCTTCGGCGCCCTCGCCCTGCTCGTCTGGCTCCTCGTGGCCTGGAGCGCCCTGCGACCGCTGCCCACGGGCGAGGCGGTCGTGGCCCTGGTCGCCGCCGGCGCGCTCTCCCGGTGGGCGATCCTCGTTCACGCCACCCTGGGCCGGCCCGCGCGGCCCGACGGCGCCGTCCACGCCCTGCGCGTCGGGCCGGTCGCCGCGGTCGCAGCCACCGCCGTCGCGCTCGCGGCCGCGCTCCTGGCCCTCGGCGTCGTGGCCGGGCTCGTCGCGGCCGGCGTCGCCGTGGTCGTGGGCGCCCTCGTGGCCGCCGGCGCGCGGCGGGCGATGGGCGGAATCACGGGCGACACGTGCGGCGCGACCGCGGCGCTGACCCAGGCCGCCGTCCTCGTCGTCGCGCTCGCGTTCGCCGTCTGACCGGGGGACGTCGCCTTTGCGCGCGACGCGATATCCTGCCCGTTCCGCCACGGCGGACGTTGGAGAGGTGCCAGAGCGGTTGAATGGGGCAGTCTCGAAAACTGTTGTAGGGGTACCCCCTCTACCGAGGGTTCGAATCCCTCCCTCTCCGCTGCGCGTCGCATGACGCACCACGACGGGTCGCCCACGGGCGGCCCGTCGCCGTTCCCGGGGCCGTCGCCGTTCCCGGGCCTCTCGCCGTTCCAGGGCCCGTCGCCGTTCGGAACCCCGGGCCGCGCGCACCGTCGTCCCCGCCCTGCGGGTCGGTACGGCCGGCGCTCGCCGCCGTCGGCCGCCCTTGCGACACTGCGGCCGATGAGCAACGGCACGGACGCGCAGGACCTCGGAGCCCCCGTCGACGGCACGCTGTCGCGGATCGACGTGGCCGTCGGCGACCGCGTCGCGCCCGGGGACGACCTCGGGGCGGTGCACGCCGACGGGACCGAGGTGCGGCTCGTCGCGGCGGTCGCCGGAGCGGTCGCGGCGCTCCGGGCCGAGGTCGGGCAGGCCGTCCGGGCCGGGGAGCCCGTCGTCCGCGTGACCCCCGTGGCCGGCGCTCCCTCCCCCGCCCTGCGGAACGTCGACCTCGACGCGGTCCGCCCCGACCTCGCCGAAGTCCGCCGCCGTCACGACCTGACGCTCGACGCCGCGCGCCCCGACGCCGTCGCCCGGCGCCACGCTCGGGGTCAGCGGACGGCGCGGGAGAACCTCGACGACCTCTGCGACCCGGGCACCTTCGTGGAGTACGGGGCGCTCGCGCTCGCCGCGCAGCGCTCGCGCCGCAGCCTCGAGGAGCTCATCGCGAAGACGCCGGCCGACGGGCTCGTCTGCGGCGTGGCCGAGGTCGGGGGCGCGGTCGTCGGCCGCGACCGGGCGCGGGCCGTCGTCCTCTCCTACGACGCCACGGTCCTCGCGGGCACGCAGGGTCACCGCAACCACGCGAAGACGGACCGGATGTTCGACGTCGCCGCCCGGCGGCGGCTGCCCGTCGTGTTCTTCGCCGAGGGCGGCGGCGGTCGCCCAGGCGACACGGACATCCCGAGCGCGTCGTGGCTCGACGTCCCCACCTTCCACGCGTTCGCGCGGCTCTCCGGGTCGGTCCCGCTCGTCGGGGTCGCCTCGGGCCGCTGCTTCGCCGGCAACGCGGCGCTGCTGGGCTGCTGCGACGTCGTCATCGCCACGGAGGACGCGACGATCGGCATGGGCGGGCCGGCGATGATCGAGGGCGGCGGCCTCGGCGTGTACGCGCCGGAGGAGGTCGGCCCGATCGACGTGATGGAGGAGAACGGCGTCGTCGACGTGACCGTGGCCGACGAGGAGGAGGCCGTCGAGGTCGCCCGCGAGGTGCTCGGGTTCTTCCAGGGTCCCGCCGCGACGTGGGTCGAGCCGGACCCACGACTGCTGCGCCACGCCGTGCCGGAGAGCCGCACGCGCGCCTACGACGTGCGCCGGGTGCTCGACGGCCTGGCCGACGTCGACACGGTCGTCGAGCTGCGCCCGGCGTTCGGCACGAGCATGGTCACCGCCCTGATCCGCGTCGAGGGCCGGCCCTACGGCGTGATCGCGAACGACCCCTCGCGCCTGGGCGGAGCGATCGACTCCGTGGCGGCGGACAAGGCCGCGCGGTTCCTCGGCCTCTGCGACGCGCACGGCCTGCCCGTGATCGCGCTGTGCGACACCCCCGGGTTCATGGTCGGGCCCGAGGCCGAGCGCTCCGGGACCGTCCGCCACGTCTCGCGGATGTTCGTCGCGGGCGCCAACCTCTCCGTCCCCCTCGTGACGGTCGTGCTGCGCAAGGCCTACGGGCTCGGCGCGATGGCGATGGCCGGCGGGAGCATGAAGGCGCCGCTGGCCACCGTCGGCTGGCCAACGGCCGAGATGGGCGCGATGGGCCTCGAGGGCGCCGTACGGCTCGGGTTCAAGGCCGAGCTCGAGGCCGCGCCGGAGGGCGAGGAGCGCCAGGCCCTGTTCGCCCGCATGGTCGAGGCCGCGTACGAGCACGGGAAGGGCCTGAACGCCGCGACGATGTTCGAGCTCGACGACGTCATCGACCCCGCCGACACCCGCCGCTGGATCGCGGCGACGCTCGGCGACCACGAGCCGCGCCGGCCGGGGCCCGGCGGCGGCGAGGACCGCCGGCCCTTCGTCGACACCTGGTGAGGGGCGGGCCCTGCGCTACGACGCGCGCCGCGCCCAGAGCACGAGCAGCCCCTGCAACGGCAGGCGCGCGATCAGGGTCCTCCGGCCGCCCGGGACGGGGTGGCGCTCCGGGTGCAGCGCCATGTTCACGTTCGACGGGAACACCCCGATCAACGTGGCGACCGACAGCAGGCGGCCCCAGCGCCGCGTCCGCGGGTGCATCGTCGCGGCGCCCGCCACGATCTCGACGACGCCCGAGATCTGCACCAGCTCGCGGTGCGCGGGCAGGTAGTCGGGGACGATCGACTCGAACGGCTTCGGGATCGCGAAGTGCAGGACCCCGGCCGTGATGAACATCGGCCCGAAGAGACGGCGCAGCGGCGGCATGGGGCGGGACCCTACCGCCGGTCGCGACCGGCGGTAGGCCGCGGGCGACGGGGCCCGTCGCCCGCCCGGGCCCGCGGCCGGCCCGCCGCCGATCCCGGATCGGCGGCGGGTCCCGTTACGCCGCGCCGGCCTCGTGCGCCTCGACCTCGCGGCCGCGCGTCACGAGCAGGCCCAGCAGCGCCGCGACGACGGCCAGGCCGACGCCGACGTACATCGCGGCGTGGAGGCCGTCCATGAACGCCCCGTAGCTCGCGTCCGACACCGCGCGCGCGACCTCGGGCGTGAGCTCCCCGCCGTTGGCCTGTGCCAGGCCGGCGGTGAGCTCCTGCGGCGCGCGGGCCGCGTCGGCCGGCGAGACGCCCTGCGAGACGAGCTCGCCCGTGCGGCTCACCACGGCGGCGACGGGCGCCGGCACGCGCTCCGCCGCCAGGTTGTCGGCCAGGTTGCCGGCCACGGAGGACGCGATGATCGAGCCGAAGACCGCGGTGCCGAGCACGCCGCCGAGCTGCTGCGCGGTGGACTGCAGGCCGCCGGCCACACCGCCGCGCTCGACGGACACGTTGCCGACGATCGCCTGGGTCGTCGACACGATGATCAGGCCGAAGGAGAGGCCGATGATCAGGAAGTACGGCCACTGACCGTTGTAGCTCGTGTCCGTCTCGAGCATCGTCAGCCCGAAGAAGGCGACGACGAGCAGCAGCATGCCGAGGATGAGCGGCGGGCGGGGACCGTAGCGCTCGGTGAGGAAGCCGCCCAGCGGCGCCGAGATGACGAAGACGGCGGTGAGGGGGAGCATCCGCACGCCGGTCTGGACCGGGCTGTAGCCGTGGGTGTTCTGCAGGTAGAGGCCGATGAAGAACAGCACGCCGAAGAGCGCGAAGAAGCCGACGATCACCAGCAGGGTGCCGGCCCAGACGGAGCGCTCGCGGAAGATGTCCAGCGGCAGCAGCGGGTCCGCCGCACGGTGCTCGCGCAGGACGAAGAGGCCGAGGACGATCACGCCCGCGAGCCCGAAGAGCAGCACGTAGGCGGAGCCCCAGCCCTTGTCCTGCGCCTTGATGAGCGCCCAGACCAGGAGGAAGAGGCCGCCGGAGAGCAGCGCGACGCCGGGGACGTCGAAGCCGCCGGCGTGCGACTCCTCGCGGGACTCCTTGACCCAGGCGACGGCGACGACGGTCGCGAGGAGGCCGAGCGGCAGGTTCAGCAGGAAGATGGACTCCCAGGAGACGTGCTCGACGAGCAGGCCGCCGATGATCGGGCCGGACGCGACGGCGAGCGCGGAGGAGCCGCCCCAGATGCCGACGGCGCGGTTGAGCTCGTTCGGCGGGAACGCCGCGCGGATCAGCGCGAGCGTGTTGGGCATGAGCAGCGCGCCGGCGACGCCCTGCAGCACGCGGAAGAAGATCAGCGCGCCGATCGACGGCGAGAGCGCGCAGCCCAGCGACGTGATCGCGAAGCCGACGATGCCGATGATGAAGACCTTCTTGCGGCCGAAGCGGTCGCCGAGCTTGCCGCCGAGGATCAGCAGGACGGCCAGGGCGAGCAGGTAGCCGTTCGTGACCCACTGCAGGCCGGCGAGGGACGCGTCGAGGTCGGCCGCGATCGTCGGATTGGCGACGCCGACGACGGTGCCGTCGAGGCCGACCATCATCACGCCGAGCGCGACGGCGACGAGCGTGAGCCACGGGTTGCCCTGCGCCTGCGCGCGGCGGGCGGCGCGGTCGCCGGGCGGGACGGAGGCGCCGGTCGGCGCGGTGGATGGTGCGTTCATGAGGGGACCGCCGGGGGCGTCGAGGAGGGAACGGGCGTCGACCGATCAGGACGAGGCGCCCGAGAAACGGTACGGTATGGCCCCGCTTACCCGGAGCCTCTGTGACCGATTCCACGAAACCCCGCCGCGCCGACGCCCGCCGCAACCGCGACGCCGTGCTGGCCGCCGCGGTGCGGGTCCTCGCCGAGCGCCCCGAGGCCTCCATGCGCGAGATCGCGGAGGCCTCGGGCTTCGGGCGGACGACGCTCTACCGCCACTTCCCGCACCGCGACGACCTCGTCCGCGCGCTCTACGGGCGGGTCTTCGAGACGGCGCATGCGATCGTGGAGTCGGCCGTGGAGTCCGGCCGCGCGGCGTGGGCCGCGGGCGACCCGGAGGACCCCGACGCCGACGCGCTCGAGGTCCTCGTACGGATGACGCTCGTGCTCACCGACCTCGGCGAGCAGTACCGGTTCCTCGGCGCCCACCGCGAGACCGGGCAGCAGCAGCTCGAGGCGATGGCGGCCGAGCAGGGCGTCGAGCCGCTCGCGTCCTACGTCGCCGAGGGGCAGAGCCGCGGGCAGCTGCGGGACGACCTCACGGTCGCCTGGATCACCGACGTGATCCACGGCCTCACGATGATGGGCGCCCAGCACGTGCGTAACGGGGCGGCGTCGGCGCCCGAGCTGCGCGAGATGCTGTCCCGCACCGTGCGCGGGGCGATCGGGCCCGGCGCGGCCTGAGCGGGGCCGGTGAGGCCCGAACGGCGCCGGTGCGGCCCGAACGGCGCCGGTGCGGCCCGAACGGCGCCGGTGCGGCCCGAACGACGCCGGCGCCCGCACGCTCGCTGTCCGTACGCCGCCGTGGTCCCGCGCCCAGCCGCGGACCTCAGCGCCAGGGCGCGTTCGGCACCACGGCGGGCATCGCGCCCGGCGGCGTTCCCGCGCAGCGTCCGCCGCGCAGGCGGTAGACGGAGACCATCGGGCCCGGGCGCTCGTAGTCCAGCTCGTACGTCGTCGCCTGGCGGTCGATCTGGTACTTCACGGGCGCCGTCGTGGGCAACCAGGGACCCCGGCCGTCGGGGAACGTCGCCTCGCGGGAGAACGGGCTGAGCTGCCAGACGAGGTCCGCCCGGCGCGTGAGCTCGCGGTAGTAGCGGCGGGCGGCGGGGACGAGCTCCGGGGTGCGGCCCGCGCGGCCGGCCTGGTACGAGCTGGTCACGACGGTGCAGTACCCGTAGCGCTCGAACTCGTCGATGAGCTCGGGATAGAGGATCCGCACCCACGACGAGAAGCCCGCCTTCAGCCGCAGCTGCGGGTGCTTCCTGCGGTCGCGCCGCTGGACCGCGGCGATCGTGTGGTAGATCGACCAGCGGTTCAGGCTGAAGTACGCGTTGTTGCCGTCGAACGTCGGCATCCACGCGCCGGGCGACATCGACTCGAGCACGACGCCGGACTTCGGCGGCACGTGGGCGACCATCCAGTCGCGCAGCACGGTGCGCGTGTCCTCCCGCCCGACGACCGCGGCGGTGTGCGTGCTGTGGAGGAGGGACTGCGCGCCGAGCCCGAGCGCCAGCGCGCCGGCCAGGGCGATCCGCACGCGCCGCGGCCGGCGCGCCAGGAGGCCCACGACCTCCTGCACCGCGTAGCCCGCGGCGATCACGAGCACGGGGACGATCGGCAGCAGCCAGCGCGCGAAGAAGCGGTCCTGGAACCCCATCACGACGAGGTAGCCCGCGACCATGGGGAGGAGCAGCAGGGCGATCCGCGGCCGGCGGACCGCCAGCAGCAGGGACCCGACCACGGCGGCGACCAGCGGCGCCCAGCCGACGCCCCAGCCCGCCGCCCAGGTGTAGAAGACGAACCCGTTCGTCATCGGCTCGCCGACGTAGCGCCCGCTCCCCGACCAGTTCGCCTGGTACTCGATCGCCCGCAGCACCTCGTGCGGGTCGATGAGGACGTACGGGTTCGAGAGGACGAACGCGGCGAGCGCCACGACGCCCATCAGGACGGTGCGCCGCGCGACGGTCCCGAACCCGTCGGGCCGCACCCGTAGGACCGCGGCGGCGAGCGCGACGAGCACGACGATGCCGGCGTTGTACTTGAACCCCGCGGCCAGGCCGACGGCCACGCCGGCGAGCAGGAACCCGCGCCGTCGCCCGGCGTCGTCCTGCAGGATCCACGCTGCGCCGAGCAGGCCCAGGGCCACGAACAGCAGCGTCGGTCCGTCCGCGAGCGCGACCCGCGCGTAGGCGACGGGCAGGAACGCCACGGCCAGCAGCCCGGCGGCGACGAGCGCCGCGGTCCGCCCCGTCAGCTGGCGTGCGGCGGCGTAGAGGACGGGCACCGCCGCGACGGAGAGCAGCGCCACGACGACCCGGCCGAGCAGGTACGCCTCGCCCGGATCGCGCACCAGCGCCTCGCTCGGTGAGAGCCCCTGCGGGCGGAACCAGAGCTGCTGGAGCACCCCGAGCAGGCCCATCATCCCCGGCGGGTTGACGAGCTCGCGGTAGCCGAGGCGCTGCGAGAAGACCGTCGCCGCGTCCGGGACGAACCGCGCGGACTCGTCGATGTTGTAGACGAGCGGGAGGTTCTGGCCGAGGTTCCAGAACCGCAGCACGAGCGCCACGAGGACGATCGCGCCGACGAGCGCGAGCTCCCAGCCGGGCAGGCCGGCGAGGGACCGGCGAACGCGACCGGTCCGCGCTCCACGCCGGGACGGGTCGCGGCGGGAGCCGCCGCGCCGGGCGGCGGGGCGGCCGGACCGGGGGGTCTCGGGGTCGCCGGTCGGCGCGGGGGTCGCGTCGGGCATCGGCCCGACAGCGTACGGACCGCCCCCGGGGCGCCGCCGCACCGTCACCCGGCGCGCCTGCGCCGACCCCGCTCCGCGCCGTCGCCCGCGGCGGGCTCAGCCGGCCATGCGCATCGCCGCGGCCAGCTCCGGCCCCAGCGCGTGCTCGACCCCGTCCAGGCGGACCGTCAGCGGCCCGCCGAACGGCTGCCGGTCGACGAGCGCGAGCGTCACGCCCGGAACCACCCCGCGCGCGGCGAGGTAGCGCAGCATCGCCGGGTCGGCGTCCGAGACGCGCTCGAAGCGCGCGGCGTCCCCCACCTCGAGGTCGTGCAGGCTGCGGGTGACCGGCTCCTCGAGCTCGAGCTGCCGGTCGGGGATCGGGTCCCCGTGCGGGTCGAACGCCGGCTGCCCGAGCTTCGCGGCGATCCGCTCGGCCAGGTCGTCCGACAGCGCGTGCTCGAGCCGCTCGGCCTCGTCGTGGACGCGATCCCAAGGGACGTCGAGGATCTCGACGAGGAACAGCTCGAGCAGCCGGTGGTTGCGCAGCGTCCGCAGCGCGACCCGCCGGCCCTCCGCCGTCAGCAGCACCCCGCGGTAGGGCTCGTGCGCGAGCAGCCCCAGATCGGCGAGCCGGCGCAGCATGGCCGAGACGGACCCCGGCGTGATCCCGAGGCGTCCGGCCAGCGCGGTCGTGGGCACGGCGCCGCCGAGACGGGTCTCGAGCGCGAAGACCGCCTTGAGGTAGTCCTCGACCGCGGTGGAGGGGGGCGTGGCCGGCGCGGAGGCCATACCCATGGAGAGTAGGGGGCCCCAGGCGCGCCAGGGGTTCGGCCGAGGCCGGCTGCCGCGTCCGGCGGAGCCACTGGCCGGGCCCGTCCGCCGCGGCTCGCCGGCACGCCCGGGGCGGCGCGCGTCGGCCGGCGAGGGCATCGGCCGGCCCGCGAGTGCGGCGCGGCCGTCGAGGGGGATGGGCGTCCGGGGGCGGAGCGCCTTGGTGGGCAAGGGCGAAGGCCGGCCCGCGGATGCCGCGCGGCTGACGAGGCGGATCCGCATCTGGAGGCGGATCGCGCCTTCGAGGCGGATCGGCGTCCGCATGCGGCGACGATCCGCCTCGGCGCGGCTGGCCGGTGCCGGCGAGGCGGATCGGCGTCGCCGGATGACGCCGATCCGCCGCGACCGACACCGGCGGTGCCCGCTCGCCTCTCGACCGCTCCGCCCCCGCCTTCACGGCCCGCATACCCCCGCGCGCTACGTTGGATGGAGCAACAGTTTCAGCAACGAGGAGTTCCCATGGCCAGCTTCAAGCCCGTCTACGCCGCCCACGCCACCGTCACCGGTGGCCGCGACGGCTCCGGCAAGACCGACGACGGCCGCCTCGAGGTGCAGCTCGACAAGCCCGCCGCGCTCGGCGGCCCGGAGGAGAGCACCGGCACCAACCCGGAGCAGCTCTTCGCGGTCGGCTGGGCCGCGTGCTTCGAGGGCGCCATCGGCGGCGTCGCGGGCGACACCGACGTCTCGGGCGTGTCCATCGACGCGACCGTCGAGATCGGCAAGGCCGCCGGCGGACTCGCGCTGCAGGCCACGCTCGACGTGACGCTCCCGGGCGTCGACGACGACACCGCGAAGGAGATCGTCCGCAAGGCGCACGGCGTCTGCCCGTACTCCCGCGCCACGAGCGGCAACGTCCCCACCACGCTCATCGCCAACGGCCAGCCCGTCGAGGCCTAAGGGCCAACGCGCACCCTCGGGTGCGCCGGCGTGGCGCCGCGGCCCGGGCCCGGCCAGTCGCCCCGCCGGACGTGGCGGCCGGACCCGGCCGGAGTCCTGGCGCGCCAGAGGTCCCCATCCCTCGGGTGCGCCGGCGTGGCGCCGCGGCCCGGGCCCGGCCAGTCGCCCCGCCGGACGTGGCGGCCGGACCCGGCCGGAGTCCTGGCGCGCCCGAGGTCCCCACGCTCCTGAGTTAGCGTGGGAGGGGTGAGCGACCGTCGCGACCCCCTCCAGCCCGACCCCGCCCTGCTCGAGCGCCTCGCCGCGCTCGCGGTGCGGATCGGCGCCAACGTCCAGCCCGGCCAGGTCGTGACGGTGAACGGCCAGGTCGGCGGGCACGAGCCGCTCGTCCGGGCGATCGCCGCCGAGGCGTACCGCGCCGGCGCGAAGTTCGTCGACGTCGCCTGGTTCGACCCGCTCGTGAAGCGCGCGCGGCTGGAGCACGCGGCCGAGGACTCTCTCGACTTCGTCCCCCCGTGGCTGGGCGCACGCATGCTCGCGCTCGGCGAGAGCCGCGCGGCGGCGATCTCGCTCGTCGGCCAGACGACGCCCGGCGTCTTCGCGGGCATCGACCCCGCCCGGATCGGCAAGGACCAGCTCCCGTCGCTGCGCGAGACGTCGCAGGTCATCAACGAGCGCCAGCTCAACTGGACCGTCGTGCCCGCGCCGAACGCCGGCTGGGCCGGGCTGGTGTTCCCCGACCTGAGCCCGGAGGAGGCCCTGCGGCGCCTGGAGCAGGACGTCGTGACGGTGCTGCGCCTGGAGGACGACCCCGTCGCCGCCTGGGAGGCCCGTTCGGCCGAGCTCGTGCGCAGCGCGGAGGCGCTGAACGCCCGCTCGTTCGACGCGATCCGTCTGGAGGGCCCGGGCACGGACCTGACGGTCGGCCTGCTGCCGTCCTCGGTGTTCATCGCCGCCGGCATGGACACCGCCGAGGGCATCACGCACCAGGCGAACGTGCCGACGGAGGAGGTGTTCACGACCCCGGACCCGACGCGGGTGGACGGCGTGGTGCGCGCGACGAAGCCGCTGACCCTCGGGGGCACCACGGTCGACGGCATCGAGGTCGAGTTCCGCGGCGGCGAGGTCGTGCGCGTCGACGCGACGACCGGCGTGGAGATCCTCCGCGGTTGGATCCAGCGCGACGCCGGCGCGCGACGCCTGGGCGAGCTCGCGCTCGTCGACGGCGACGGCCGCGTGGGGCAGACGGGAACGGTCTTCCACGAGACGCTGCTGGACGAGAACGCCGCCAGTCACCTGGCCCTCGGCTCCGCGTACACGATGTGCCTGACCGACGAAGCGGACCACGCGCGGGCGAACCGCTCCGCGATCCACGTCGACTTCATGGTCGGGTCGAACGACGTGTCCGCGATCGGCATCGCGAAGGACGGCACGGAGACGCCCGTGCTCGTCGGGGGCGCCTGGCAGGCCTGAGCGGCCGGGGCCCGGGTCCGGATCGGGGCCCGGCACGGGCCAGGGCCGGGACCGCGTCGGTCTCTCACGGAGCCGACCCCCTGGCTCGGCGGGTCGCGCCGAAACCGGATCCCGCGCGGGGTGACGGCCCATAGACTCCGCGGATCAGCCCCCTGCCCCCGGAGGATGTCGTGATCCGCAGCACCCGCCCCGCCCCTGCCGGTCGCCGGAGCGCGCGCCGCGCCCCGGCCCTGCTCGGGCTCGCCGTCGCCGTGGCCGGCGTGGCGGGTGCCGCGGTGCCGTCCGGCGCGGCGGCCGCGGAGTACACGGCGGTCCGGGCGTGGGAGGTCAAGGCCGGCCAGGGGCTCGCCGTGGGGGCCAAGGGCGACGTGTACGTGGCCGTGAGTCCCTCGGGCGCCGACGGCGTCGTGCGGTACTCCTCGACGGGGCGCCAGACCGCGCGTTGGGGCACTCCCGGGCGCGACGCGGGCCAGATCGACTCCCCGTTCGGGATCGCCGTCGACGGCGCCGAGAACGTCTACGTCACCGACATCGCGGCCCGGGTCTCCGTCTTCTCGGGGTCCGGCGAGCTGCGGGCCGCCTCCCCGCTGTCGGGCCCGGGCGGCGCGACCGTCATCGGCAACGACATCGACGTCGACCGGGCCGGCGAGCGCTGGATCGCCCACAACGGGCGGGGCTCGCTGGCCAACGGCGTGCTGCGGTTCGGGAGCGACGGCACGGGCCTCGCATCCTTCGGGGGCCAGGGCGGAGGCGACGGGCAGTTCACCACCCCGGGCGGCGTCGCCTCGGACGGTCGCGGCAACGTCTACGTCTCCGACGTCCGCAACCACCGGATCCAGCGCTTCACCGCCGACGGCACGTTCGTGCGGGGCTGGGGCCAGGCCGGGAGCGGTCGCACGCAGCTGCGCGAGCCCCGGGGGATCGCGGTGGACGCGCGCGGCGACGTCTTCGTCGCCGACCACGGCAACCACCGCATCCAGCACTACCGCCCCGACGGCACGCACGTGACGAGCATCCCGCTGCCCGACGTCGATCCGTACGAGGCCGCCCCCTGGGACCTCGACGTCGACCGCGCCGGCAACCTCTACGTCCTGCAGCGCAAGAACGCCGCGATCGGCGCCGTGAACGTCCTGCGCCCGGTGACCGGCGCGGTCGTCCGCTCGTCCCGCCTGCGCGTCTCGTCCGGCCGCATCCCGGTCGAGCTGCGCTGCGCCGACCGGCGCGCGTGCCGGGGCACGGTGTCCGTGCGTCGCGGCGGGACCGTCGTGGCCAGCGGGGCATTCCGCGTCTCCGCCCGCCGGTCCGCCACGGTGCGCGTCCGGACGACGGCCCGCGGCCGGACGGTGCTGCGCCGCGCGTCCTCCCACGAGGTGCAGGTCCGCGTGAAGCCCGCCCGCGGGCGGGCCGTGAGCACGCCGCTGATCCTGCGGTGACGGCGCGACGGGAGGCCCGCACCGGGGCCGCCCGACGGAGCGTCCCGGCGGCCTGTCGGGACGCTCCCCGGACCGGTGCGTACATCCTCCGGCGGAGGCGGACGGCGGGGAGGGCCCGGGCTTCGTTATCTTCTCCGTTCCGCTGGAGAGGTGCCAGAGCGGTTGAATGGGCACGACTGGAAATCGTGTAACGGGGAAACTCGTTCGGGGGTTCGAATCCCCCTCTCTCCGCCTTCGACGGACCGACGGCCGCCCCACGGGGCGGCCGTCGTCGTTCCGGGGTGGGGCCGGCGCCGGGTTGGCGCGTCGCCGCTCGCCCGCGGCCGGCTCCGGGCACCGCCCGGGGTGTCGATGCGGACGGCGACCACGTCGGCCGGGCTGCGATGATCGGCCGGTGACGACTCCGTCCCCCGAGGAGCTGCTCGCGCGTGCCCTGACCGTTCCGGCCGAGGACGCCGACGACGAGGTGCGCACACGCATCCTCGACGCCGCCGCCCAGGGCTTCCGGGAGGGCGGCATCCGACGCACGAGCGTGAACGACATCGCCAGGCGCGCCGGGGTCGGCCGCATGACGGTCTACCGGCGATTCCCGCACCGGGAGCAGCTCGTGACCGCCGCGCTCCTGTTCGAGGCCCGCCAGGAGCTGCGGGCGCTGGGCCGGGCCCTGAGCGCGCTGGACGACATCGAGGAGCAGCTCGTCGAGGGGTTCGTCCGCGGCGTCGAGACGTCCCGCGGCCACCCGCTGTTCGTCCGGCTGCGAGAGACGGAGCCGGAGGACGTCGCGCTGCGGCTCACGATCCGCGGCGCCTCGACGCTCGACCTCGTCCGCACGTTCGTGGTGACCCTCCTCGACGCCGGCGTCGCCACGGGCCGCCTGCGGTCGATGGACACCCACGCGACCGCCGAGATCCTCGCCCGCGTCGCGCTCTCGCTCGTGACGATGCCGGCGACCGCGCTGCCCGTCGACGACCGGGACGCGCTGCGCGAGTTCGCCCGTGCCCACGTGCTCCCGCTCGTCGCCGGCCGCACCCCCGTGGGCGCCCGATGACCGCGCGCCTGCTGCTCCTGCGCCACGGGACGACCGCGGCCGTGCGCTCGGCGGCGTTCCCGCTCGACGAGGGGCTGGACGACCGCGGCCGCGCCGAGGCCCGTGCCCTCGTCGCCCACCTGCCGGCCCACCGCGACGTACTGCGCTCACCGGCCCGGCGCTGCGCCGAGACGGCCGCGGCGCTCGGGCACGCGGACGCCCCCGTCGACGACGGGCTGCGCGAGGCGGGCTTCGGTGGCTGGGCCGGCCGCACCCTGGCCGAGGTGCACGCGGAGGACGAGGCACCCGTCGTGGCGTGGATGACCGACCCCGCCTTCGCGCCTCCGGGTGGCGAGTCGCTCGACGCCCTCACCGCCCGGGTCGGCGCGTGGATGGCCACGCGCGCCGAGGGCGACCTGCCGCTCGTCGCCGTCACCCACGGTGGCGTCGTGCGCGCCGCGATCGCCGTCGCGCTCGGCGCCCCGGCGTCCGCCGCCTGGCGGATCGACGTGGCCCCCGGCTCCCTCACCGAGCTGCACGCGCACGACGGCCGCTGGCGGTTGATCCGCGCGAACTGGACGCCCTCCCGCGGCGAGCTCCGCGAGGCACGGGCCACGCTTGGCCTGCCCGACGACGCGGACGACCTCGACGGGTGACCCGCAGCGACCGCGCCTCCCGTCGGTCCGTCGCGGCCGGCCTGCTCCTCGGCTGGGCGGCGGACCGGGCGTTCGGCGACCCGCGCCGCGGCCACCCCGTCGCGCTCTTCGGCAGCACGATGCTCGCCGTCGAGGCCCGGCTGTGGCGCGACGACCGCGCCGCCGGGATCGCGTACGCGGCGACGGGCGCCCTCGTCTGCACCGGCCCCGTCGCGCTCCTCGACCGGGCGCTGCGCTCGCGCCCCGTCGGCCGCGCGCTCCTGACCGCGGCCGTGACGTGGGCGGCCCTCGGCGGACGGTCCCTCGCGGGCGCCGGCCGCGACCTCGGGGCCCTTGTGGCCCGCGGCGACCTCGACGGTGCGCGGGCGCTCGCCCCCACCCTCGTCGGCCGCGACCCCGCCACGCTCGACGGCGCCGGCCTGGCCCGCGCCGGGCTCGAGTCCGTGGCCGAGAACACCTCGGACGCCGTCGTCGCCCCCTTCGTCTGGGGCGCGCTGCTCGGCGCGCCCGGCGTCGCGCTGCACCGGGGGCTGAACACGATGGACGCGATGGTCGGCCACCACTCGCCGCGCTACGAGCGCTTCGGCTGGGCGGCGGCCCGCGCCGACGACGTCGCGGGCTGGCCGGCCGCCCGCGCCTCCGCCGCGTTGACCGTCGCCGCCGCGTCCTCCGTGGGCGGGAGCGCCGCCGGGGCGCTGCGCACCTGGCTGCGTGACGGGGCCCGGCACCCCAGCCCGAACGCCGGCCGGGTCGAGGCCGCGTTCGCCGGCGCGCTCGGCGTGCGGCTCGGCGGCCGCAACGTCTACGGCGGCCGCGTCGAAGATCGCCCCGTCCTCGGCGGCGGCCCCGACGGCCGGCAGGGGCGCGAACCGTCGGCCGCGGACCTGGAGCGGGCGGCACGGCTGTCGCTGCGGGTCGGCGCGCTGGCGGCCGTGCTGGCGGGCGCGGTCGCTCGCGGGGTCGGACGCCGCGGCCCGGCCCGCTAGGTCCCCCGGCCCGCGCACGCCCCGCGGGTGCGCCGGCGAGTCAGCGCGGGCGGACCCGGTCGGTCCCGCCCGCCGGACGCGGCGGTCCGGCCCGGCCGACGCCCTGGCGCGCGCGAGGTCAGCCTCTCCGTCAGGATCCGGCGGGTGCCCGCCCCGCGCACCCGTCCCGCCGACCCCTCCGCGCCCGCCGGCTCGCTGCTCGTCGCCGGGACGACCTCGGACGCCGGCAAGTCGCTGATCACCGCGGGGATCTGCCGCTGGCTGCACCGCGAGGGCGTGCGGGTCGCGCCCTTCAAGGCGCAGAACATGGCCCTGAACGCGGCCGTCACCCCGGACGGCCTGGAGCTCGGCCGCGCCCAGGCCGTGCAGGCCGCGGCGGCCGGGATCGAGCCCGAGGCCGTGATGAACCCCGTGCTGCTCAAGCCCACGGGCGAGCGGATGAGCCAGGTCGTGCTGCTCGGCCGCCCCTACGGCACCGCGGGCGCGCGGGACTACCGCCGGATGCGCGACGAGCTGCGCGGCGCGGTCCTCGAGAGCCTCGCCGACCTGCGCTCCCGCTACGACGCCGTCATCTGCGAGGGCGCCGGCAGCCCGGCGGAGATCAACCTGCGCGAGGGCGACTTCGTGAACATGGGCCTGGCGCGCGACGCGGGGCTGCCCGCGATCGTCGTCGGCGACATCGACCGCGGCGGCGTCCTCGCCGCCCACTACGGCACGATCGCGCTGCTGGACCCCGCCGACCAGGCGCACGTGGCCGGCACGATCATCAACAAGTTCCGCGGCGACCCCGGCCTGCTCGAGCCGGGCGTTCGCGCCCTCGAGGGCATGACGGGCCGCCCCGTGCTCGGCGTCGTGCCGTGGGCCGACGGCCTGGAGCTCGAGGCCGAGGACAGCCTGGGGCTGCGCACGATGGGCCGCTCCCGCGGGCCCGGGGCGCTGCGCGTGGCCGTCGTCGCGCTCCGGCGGATCTCGAACTTCACCGACCTCGACGCGCTCGGGGTCGAGCCGCACGTCGACCTGCGCGTGACCCTCGACCCCGACGTGCTCCGCGACGCGGACCTCGTGGTGCTCCCGGGTTCGAAGGCGACGGTGGCCGACCTGGCCGACCTGCGCGAGCGGGGCCTGGACCGCCTGCTGGCCGAGCGCGCCGCGGCGGGACGGCCGATCCTCGGGGTCTGCGGCGGCTACCAGATGCTCGGCGAGGCGATCGAGGACGACGGCGTCGAGACCGGGACGGGGACCGTCCCGGGCCTCGGCCTGCTGCCCGTCGCCACCGCGATGACGCCGCAGAAGATCACCCGCCGCCGCACGGGGCGGCTGCTCGTGGGGTCCGACGGGACGCTCGGCGGGGACACGGCCGGGAGCGGCGGTCCGGCCGGCGGGCACGACGACGGGACGGCGCCGGGCGACGCGGGCCTCTCCGGCTCCGTCGTCGCCGGCGGCTACGAGATCCGCCACGGCCGCGTCGTCCGCCACGGCGCGACGGCCCTGCTGCGCGGCGACGCGGTCGCCACGGCCGCGGGCGAGCCCGACGCCACCGACGAGGGCTGCGTGCGCGGCGCGGTCGCCGGCACCTCGTGGCACGGCCTCCTCGAGCACGACGGCGCCCGCGAGGCCGTGCTGGCCTGGGCGGCGCGCCACGCCGGGCGCCCGTACGTCCCCGGTGGCGCGCGCTTCGCGGAGATCCGCGACCGCCGCTACGACGTGCTGGGCGACCTCGTGGAGGAGCACCTCGACACGCGCGCGCTGCTGCGGCTGCTCGAGCACGGCGTGCCGGCGGGCCTGCCGACGCTAGCCTGCGGCCCGCTGGGCTGAGCCGCCGTGGGCAACGGCCCGCCGGGGCCCGAGGGCTAGCCGACGCCGCCGGTGACCGCGGGCTTCTGCAGCCGGCGCTTCGCGGGCTCGCCCGCCAGTCCGTGGACGACGATGGAGACGGCCGCGAGCACGACGACCGTCCAGAGGACCACCGCGGCCTCCTGCTCCGGGAGCGACTCCGACGTCACCACCACGCTGGCGTAGAAGAGCGAGCCGACCCCGCGGACCCCGAAGAACGCCGCGAAGACCCGTTCCCGCCAGGGCAGGTTGGTGCCGATGAGGGCGATGAGGCCCGCCGCCGGGCGCAGGACGAAGATGATCAGGAGGACGAGGGCCCAGCCCGCGACGCCGGGGGTGCCGAGCCCGTCGATCGTCAGCATCGAGGCGACGAACAGCACGACGGCGAGCTCGCCGAGGCGCTCGAAGATCGAGGCCCCGCGGTGGGTGCCCTGCTGCATGTCGTGGCCACGCTCGTAGCGGCGGAACCCGATCCCGGCCGTGAAGGCCGCGATGAACCCGTAGGCGTCGGCGATCTCCGTCAGGCCGTAGACCGTGAGGACGACGCCGATCCCGACCCAGGCGTCGAAGTACTCCTGCATGTAGCCGCGGTCGCGCGCGCGGCGGACCAGGGCGGCGGCGTAGCGGCCGATGAAGTAGCCGACGACGACGCCGACCAGGATCGCCCAGAGCACGTCGCCCGCGATCCAGGTGAGGACGTTGCCGTCGTCGCCGTGGTGGGCGAGCATGATCCCCGCGAGCACGAAGGGGTAGGCGAGGCCGTCGTTGAAGCCGGCCTCGGCGGTCAGCGCGAAGCTCGTGTCCTCGTCGTCGGGCTCGCCGGGCGGGCCGATCCCGAGGTCGCCGGCGAGGACGGGGTCCGTCGGCGCCGCCGCGCCGCCGAGCATGAGGGCCGCGCCGAGGGACAGTCCCATGGCGCCCCAGCCCCACAGCGTCACCGCGGCGATCGTGAGCGGCATCGCGATCAGCAGCAGCCGCAGCGCGTGGCTCCACGCCCGCCAGTGCAGCGCGCGGTCCACCGCCAGGCCCGTCCCGAACAGCGCGATGATCACCACGACCTCGGTCAGGTGCTCGAGCACCGCCGCGTCCTCGATCGGATCGAACGGCGTGCCCCCGACGAGCGGGATCACCACGGCCGCGACCGCGCCGAGCGCGAGGTAGACGATCGCCGAGGTGAACGTCCTCCCGGACTGGTTGCTCAAGGCGATCGTGGCGACGAGCAGCCCGACGCCGGCGAGCACGTAGACGAGGACGTCCACCTTGCCCGGGTGGAACCCTGGTTCGGCGGCGAGGGGGGACAGCACGAGGTCGAACAAGGCACATGCGCATACCCGCGCCCACGGGCGGCCATCCGCCGCTCCGCGCGACGGGCCCGCCTTCCCTACCGTCGGAGGGGTGAGCGCGCTCCGCCTCGGTCTCCTGCAGTTCCATCCCGTGGTCGGCGACATCGCCGGCAACCGGGACCGGATCGCGGCGATGCTGCGCCGGGCGGCCGACGCCGGCGTCGAGCTGGCCGTCTGCGGCGAGCTCGCGCTGTGCGGCTATCCGCCCCAGAGCCTGATCGTCGACGAGGGGATGCTGCAGGAGGCGCAGCGGGCGCTCGAGGAGCTCGCCGCGGACCTCCCGCCGGACCTCGTGGCGCTCGTCGGCGCCCCGCACCCCACCGCCGACCGCCGCGGGGTGCAGAACTCGGCCGCCGTCCTCACCCGCGGCGGCGTCGCGGGCTGGGCGGACAAGCAGCACCTGCCGACCTACGCCGTCTTCGACGAGGGTCGGTACTTCGTGCCGTCCCGCCACGCGTTCGTCGCCGAGCTCCCGAAGGCCCGGGTCGGCGTGATGATCTGCGCCGACCTCTGGGAGCCCGAGCCCTCCGCCGCCTGCGCCGCGGCCGGCGTCGATCTGCTCGTCGCGCTCAACGCCTCCCCCTATTCCCCGGGGATGCAGCGCCGCCGCGAGGCCACGACGATCGCCCGCGCGCTCGAGCACACGGTGCCCGTGGCGTACGTCAACCTCGTAGGCGGCCAGGACGGCCTGGTCTTCGACGGCGGGTCCCACCTCACGGACCACACGGGCTCCGTCCTCGCGCGCGGCCCCGCGCTCGAGGAGGACGTCGTGGTCTGCGACGTCGACCTCTCCTGGTCCCGCCGCTCCGCCCGCGCCGAGCCGCACCGCCGCGCCGCCGTCCGCCCCGCCGCGGGCGCCGTGATGGTGCTGCCCGTGACGAGCACCGCGGATCCGGCGGTCGTCCCCGCCGAGGAGCGGCCGCGCCCGCCCGCCGACGGCGTCGCCCGCTGGCCGGGGAACGAGGAGCACCGCTGGCTCGCCGTGCAGGTGGCGCTGCGCGACTTCACCGCCGGCCTGCGGATCGAGCGCGTGCTCGTCGGCCTGGACGGGACGCTCGGCGCCGGCCTGACGGCCCTGGCGGCGGCCGAGGCGCTCGGCCCGGAGAACGTGGTGCTCGTCGACGCGCTGCCCGCGTCGGTGGCCCACGACGACGACCGGCGCGCCTGGGCCCGGGCCGTCGTGCGCGCCGCGGGCTTCGCCGAGGCCGCCGACCCGGAGTGGACGGGCGTCGAGCTGCCCCTGGTGCACGTCGCCGCGCCCGACCCGACCGCCGAGCCGGGCGACACCGACGCCGACGCCCTCCCCCTGGAGCACGTGGTCCCGGACGAGGACCCGGCGGTGCGGCTCATCGCCAGCCGCGCGACCCTGCTCGGGCTCGAGCTCGCGGCCGACGCCCACGAGGCGCTGCTGCTGGCGACCGCCGACCGCACGATGCGGGCCCTCGGCGGCGGCTGGCCCCACGAGCTGGCGGGCGGGTTCGCCCCCATCGGCGACCTCACCCGCGGCTGGCTCGTCCGCATCGCCGGGTGGCTCGCCGCGCGCGAGCAGGCCCCCCTGGCCGCACCCCCCGAGCTGCTGACCCGCGCCGCGGCGACGCTCGGCGGCCCCCGCCCGCTCCACGAGCCGTGCGCCCTGCTGGACCGCGTGGTCGAGGGCTACATCGACGCGAACCACCCCACCGAGGTGATCGTGGAGCGCGAGGGCCTCTCCACCGAGATGGTGCTCGCGCTCGCGCACCGCATCGACCGCGCCGAGCTGACCCGCCGCTCGCAGCCGCTCGCACCCCGGATGTCGGGCCGGGCGCTCTCGGACGACCGCCGGATCCCCGTCGTCTGGCGCCGCGGCTGGCCGTAGGCCCGCCGCGCGTCCACGGACCGGGGCGCGGCGCGTCGGCGGCCCCGTCGCGGTCGCTCCGAGCGCTGCGGCGCCGTCCGCCCGCCGCATGGGTCATGCTCGTCCGGATGCGTGCGCTGATCGTCGGAGCCGGTGAGGTCGGGTGGTACCTCGCGGGCCGCCTCGCCCGGGAGGGCCACGAGGTCGTCGTGATGGACCAGAACCGCGAGCTGCTCCAGCAGCGTGCGCGAGCCGGCCTCGACGTCCGCATGGAGCGGGCCGACGGCGCCAGCCCCCGGGATCTCAACGAGCACCGCGCGGGCGACGTGGACCTCTTCGTCGCGGTGACGGCGAGCGACGCCACCAACCTCATCGCGTGCCTGCACGCGCGCGCCCAGGGCGCCCCGCGGACGATGGCCCGCGTGCGCGACGCGGACTACTACCCGCCCGGCGAGGACACCGCCACGGACATGCTCGGGATCGACCTGCTCGTGTCCCCCGAGCTCGCCGCCGTCGGCGACCTCGAGTCGGCGCTGCGGATCCGCGGCGCGGTGCGGGTCGAGTCGTTCGCGGACGGCCGGCTCTCGCTCGCGGAGTGCATGGTCACGGACAACTCTCCCGCCGCCCGGCGTTCCGTCGGCACCCGTCCGCACGCGACGCACTCGAAGATCGGCGCGCTGCTGCGCGACGGCCGGGTGCACCTGGCCACGAAGGACTCCACGCCGCTCCCCGGCGACCACCTCGTGGTCGCCTGCCACCGCGACGAGCTGAAGGAGGCGTGCCGCGAGATCGACCCGGACGCCCGCCAGGTGCGACGCGTCGCGATCTTCGGCGCGGGCCAGATCGGCGTCTCCCTCGCCGCCCGGCTCGCCGCCCGCGGCCGCGAGATCGTGCTGCTCGAGGCCGACGAGGCCCGCGCCCGCGAGGCCGCCGAGGTGCTCGACGACCGCTCCATCGAGGTGCTGTGGGAGGAGGGCGCCTCCGAGACGGCGATGCGCGAGGCGGGCGTCGACACCTGCGACGCGTTCGTCTCGTGCGCCGGCGACGACCGCGCCACCCTCCTGGCCTGCACCCACGCCGACCGCCTGCAGATCGGGCTCGTCCTCGCGGTGCTCTCCCGCGAGGAGTTCGCGCCGCTCGCCGAGGCCCTGGGCGTCGACGGCATCGTCGCGCCGCGCCTCGCCGCCGCCGAGCGGATCCTGCGCACCTCGCGCGGCACCGGCGCGCAGAAGAGCACGCTGATCGTCGACGGGCTCGAGGCGCTGGAGTACAAGATCGCCGACGACAGCGACCTCTGCGGCCGCCCGATCGCCGCCTCGCTCCCCCACGACACGTGCCTCACGGCCGTCGTGCGCGACGGCGCCGTCAGGTTCCCGGGCGAGATCGACCGCTACCAGCGGGGCGACATCGCGCTCGTGCTCGCCACGGGCAACGGGGCCCAGAAGCTCGCCGCGGTGCTCGGCGGGTGAGCGCGCTCGCCCGCCTGCGCCGGACGCGCCTCGGCATGCCGCGACGCCCCCGCATCGGGGCGCGGATCGGCCCGCTGACGCGCCGGGCGCTCACCGCCGGCTTCGTCGCCCTCGCCGTCGCGGCGCTCGTCTGCACGATCACCGCGCTCGTCTCGGACGGCCGCTCCGTCGGCGCCTTCGCGAGCGCGACGGTGGTGGCGGGACTCCTCGCCGCCGGGCTGCGGAGCACCTGGGGCGGGCGCGCGATGCCGCCGCCGACCGGCCGCGACGGCCTGATGGCCGCCGGGCTCACCTGGGTGGCCACCAGCCTCTTCGCCAGCGTCCCCTTGTACCTGTCGGGCAGCTTCCCGGGCGTCGCGGCCGCGATCTTCGAGGGCACCAGCGGCATCACCACCACCGGAGCCACCGCGCTGGTCGAGGTGGACGGGCAGCCCAACGCCGTCCTCCTCTGGCGGTCGATGACCCACTGGATCGGCGGGATCGGCATCGTCGTGCTCCTCGTGGCCATCGCCCCGGCCGCGGGCGGCGCGGCCCGGCGCGTCCTGCTGGGCGAGACGAGCCGCGCGCAGGAGGAGACCGTGGCGCCGCAGATGATCGACACGGCGCGCATCACCGCCGGCATCTACCTGACGGTCACGGCCGTCGCGTTCGTGCTGCTGCTGATCACCGGCGTCACGCCGTGGGACGCCGTCAACCACGCGATGTCGGTGGCGTCGACCGGCGGCTTCTCGACCCACACCGCCTCGGCCGGCGCGTTCGAGTCGACGCCGACGGAGATCGTCCTGACGCTCCTGATGCTCGCGTCCGGCGTCTCCTACGTGCTGTGGTGGCGGCTCATCACCCGGCGGGGCCTGGGCGTCCACGCCACCGAGCTGCGGGCGTTCGTCGTCTTCGTGGTGGCGATCGGCGTCCTGCTCGCGCTGAGCGCCCAGGGCAGCGAGGCGCCAGGGACGATCTTCGACGGCATCTTCACCGCCGCCTCCATCACGACGGGGACCGGGTTCACGACCGCGGACCCCGACGCGTGGGGCGAGGAAGCCCGGCTGCTCGTGCTCATCGCCACCGCCTCGGGGGCGATGGTCGGCTCCACCACCGGCGGGTTCAAGGTGCGCCGCTGGCTCACCATCGGCGGCGGCATCCGCTCCGAGATCCAGCGGCAGATCGCCCCGCAGCGCGTCGTGGTGGTGCGCATCGGCGGCCGCCCGGTGTCCGACGACGCGGTCCGCGCCGCCTTCGGCTTCATGGCCGTCGCCTCCGTCGCCCTCGTCTTCGGCACGGGCCTGCTGGCCGCCTGCGGGCTCGACCTGCTCTCCGCGTTCTCCGGCGCGCTGGCCTGCCTGTTCAACGTCGGCCCGGCGCTCGGCAGCCTCGGCGGCGTGGAGTCCTACGCCGAGGTGCCCGACGCCGGGCTGCTCGGCCTGAGCGCCCTGATGCTGCTCGGCCGCCTCGAGCTGTTCACGATCCTCGCGCTCTTCACCCGCGGGCTCTGGCGCGCGCGGTAGGCGGGGCCCCGTCCGGCGCTCAGACGGCCACGAAGCGCACGACGCCGTCCCGCCCGGCCCCCAAGACCGCGACGCGCCCCTCCGCACGGAGGAGCCCCAGGCTGCCGAGGATCCCGCTCATGAGGACGTGCGCGAAGCCGTCCGGGGCCCGAGGCCACCGCTCGCGGACGATCGCGGCGGCGGTGACGGGCGCGGCGTCCATACGGGCGAGCAGCCCTGCGGCATCGCGCTCCTGCCGCGCCAGGTGGCGGGCGACGACGCCCGCGTGGTCCCCGAACGCGGCGCCGTGGCCGGGGAGGACGACGTCGAGGCCCAGCGCGGCCGTCGCCCGGAGGGAGTCGCGGTAGCGGACCATCGCGGCGATGTCGTCCCCGGGCGGGTCCGGCGGCACCTCGCCGTCCCCGCCGGGCAGCGGCCGGTCGCGGACGGGCACCGACGGCACCGCGCCGAGCAGGTGGTCGCCGCCGAAGGCCAGGCGCCGCTGCGCGTCGACGAGCAGCACGTCGCTCTCGCTGTGCCCCGGACGGTGCAGCACCTCGAGCGTCCGGTCCCGCAGGGTCAGTCGCGCGCCGGCCGTGAGCGGCACGGTGACCGCGCACGGCTCGGCGACGCGGTGGAAGCGCGCCCAGCCGTCGACGTTCGTCGTGACCGTGGCGTCGTCCCACCCGTGCCGCCGGAGGACCCCGGCCATGTACGCGCGGTCGCGGGCCGCCTCCGCGGGGAAGTCGCCCAGGTACGGAGCGATCGGGGCGAGCGCTGCGACCTCGGCACCCGACCGCCGGACGACCTCGGCGGCGAGCCCCAGGTGGTCCGTGTGGTGGTGCGTGAGGACGACGAGCCCGACGTCCTCCAGGCGCCGACCGGCGGCGCGGAACCCCGCCTCGAGCCGCTCGACGGCCCCGGGGGTCCGGGTCCCGGCGTCCACGAGCGTGAGCGGGTCGTCGTCGATGATCCACGCGTTGACCGTGCCCATCTCGTTGGCCGCGGAGAGCTCGACGCGGTGCAGGCCGGCAGCGGCGGGCGCGAGGAAGGCGTCGTCGGAGGTCGCGGCCATCAGCCCAGTCTTCCAAGGACGGTCCGACCGCCGCCGCCTCGTGAACGAGGATTCACCGCGACGGCGACCCGCGACGGCGACGCGCACCCTCGCCGGCTCACTCCAAGGACACGAGCAGCGCGCTCAGCAGGGTCGCGAGCTCGGCCCGCTGCTCGTCCGAGAGGGCGGCGAGCAGCCGCTCCTCCGTCGCCAGGTGGTCCGGCAGCGCCCGGTCGACGAGCGCCTTGCCCTCGTCGGTCAACGCGACGTCCGTGCCGCGTCCGTCGGTCGGCCGCGGCCTGCGGACCACCAGACCGCGGGCCTCGAGGCGGTCGAGGCGCTGACTGATCGCACCGGAGGTGACCATGGACGAGCGCGTGAGCGCCGTCGGCGACAGCGCGTAGGGCGGCCCGGCCCGCCGCAACGTCGCCAGGACGTCGAACGATGCGTGGTCCAGGCCGTGCTGCGCGAACGTGCGGGCCGTCTCGGCCGCGAAGCGCCGCGAGACCCGCGACACCCGGCCGACGACCGCCATGGGCGAGACGTCCAGGTCCGGACGCTCCCGCGCCCACTGGTCGAGCACCCCGGCGACGTGGTCGGTCATGCCCGCACCGTACCGATGTCTCAGCGCTGAGCTTGTTAGCTCAGCGCTAAGACAGTCTGGTACGTTGGCTTAGTGCTAAGAGATCGCCTCCCCACCACCCTCCTGCTCACGGCGGCGGCCCCGGCGGTGTGGGGCACGACCTACGTCGTGACGACGGAGGCCCTCCCGCCCGATCGCCCGCTGCTCGCCGCCCTGCTGCGGGCGCTGCCGGCGGGCCTGTTGCTCGTCGCGCTCACCCGCCGCCTGCCGTCCGGCGACTGGTGGTGGCGGTCCCTCGTGCTCGGGACGCTGAACATCGGCGCGTTCTTCGGCCTGCTGTTCGTCGCCGCCTACCGGCTTCCGGGGGGCGCCGCCGCGACCGTCGGCGCGGTCCAGCCGCTGTTCGTGGCCGTGCTCGCCGTGGGCCTCCTGGGCACGCGGCTGCGGCCGCGGACCCTGGCGGCGACCCTGGTCGGCATGGTCGGCGTCGGGCTGCTCGTGCTCCGCGCCGACGCCCGGCTGGACCCTCCGGGCCTCGCGGCCGCGCTCGGCAGCGCGGCGGTGATGGCCACGGGCGTCGTCCTGAGCAAGCGCTGGACCACCTCGGCACCCGCGCTGGCCGTGACGGGCTGGCAGCTCACGGCCGGCGGCCTCGTCCTGCTGCCCGTCGCCCTGCTGATCGAGGGCGGGCCGCCGCCCACGATCACGACGCTGAACGTCGGCGGCTACGCGTACCTCTCCCTCGTCGGGACCGCCGTCGCCTACGCGTTGTGGTTCCGCGGGCTGCGCGGGCTGCAGCCGACGAGCGTCGCGTTCCTCGGACTCCTGAGTCCGCTCGTCGCGACCCTCGTCGGCCTCGTCGCCCTCGGCGAGTCGCTCAGCCCGGCACAGGTGTTGGGCGCCCTCGCCGTGGTCGGGGCCCTGGTCGCGGCCCAGACGGGCCTCCCGCCCCGGCCCCAGGACCCGTCGCTCGACCCGCGCTCGCCCCGGACCGCCCCCACGGCCGACGGACCCGGACCCCTTCCCGTTCCCCCCACACCCCTCGAGAGGACCTGATCATGCGCATCTCCATCATCGGTGCCGCCGGCCACGTCGGCCGCCGCGTCACCGCGGAGGCCGCTGCCCGCGGCCACGACGTGACCGCCGTCGCCCGCGACACCACCCGACTCGGCGACCTGCCCGCGGGCGTCACCGCGCGCGCGGGCGACGCGGGCGACGCCACGTTCGTGGCCGCCCTCGCGGCCGACCACGACGTCGTGGTGCTCGCGATCCGTCCGGGGCCGGGGCGCGAGGGTGGGCTCGCGGACACCACCCGAGGGGTGCTGCGGGCCCTGGACGGCCTCACCGCCCGCCTGCTCGTCGTGGGCGGGGCAGGCGGCCTCACCGTCTCCGGCACGTCCACCCGGGTCGTGGACGACCCGCGCTTCGTCCCCACGGCGTGGCGCGACATCGCCCTGGGGTCCGTGGCCCAGCTCGACGCCTGCCGAGCGTCCGTGGGGGTCGACTGGTCCGTCGTCTGTCCGCCCGCGATCCTCGAGCCGGGGGAGCGCACCGGCCAGTACCGGCTCGGCGGCAGCGAGCTCCTCATGGACGCCGACGGCGTGTCCCGGATCGCCACGGAGGACCTGGCCGTCGCCCTGCTCGACGAGGCCGAGCACCCGCGGCACCGCCGCGGGTCGTTCACGGTCGCGGCGCGCTGACGGGCGGGCGTGCGCTCCCACCGGTCGGGTGCCCTCGGGGGCTCGACCGGCGGCGCGATGCTCGGCCACCCCCAGCGGGCTGCGCGACCCAGGCGTGGGGGCCCTGGCTGGCGGCACCGCGGGTGTCCGCGGCGGGTCGAGCGCCCTAGGCGTGCCGGACCACGCCGGCTGCCCGCGGGGGCGCAGCCGCCTCGGACCCGGCGGCCCGCGACGCCACACGCCGGTAGGCCCAGGCAGCACCCCCGGCCGCGGCCAGGGCGGCGAGGCCACCGATGGCCATGCCCGTGCGCGGTCCCGCCCATCCCGCGATCCAGCCCACCAGCGGCGCGCCGATCGGCGTCGACCCGAGGAACACGAGGGAGTAGAGCGCCATGACGCGGCCCCGCATGGCGGGGTCCACCTGCAGCTGCAGCGTCGAGTTGACGCCGGCGGAGAACGTGACGGACGCCATGCCCAGCAGCACGAGCGGCAGCAGCTGCAGCGGGAGGGTGGGCGCGAACGCGGCGAGCAGCTGGAAGACCCCGAACAGGGTGGCGGAGCCGACCAGCAGCCGCGGGGTGATCTCGCGGCGGTTGCCGGCCACGAGCGCTCCGACGACGGAGCCGACGGCCATCGTCATCGTCAGCAGGGTGAACGTCGTCGCCGTGCCCTTCCAGGTCTCGTGCGCCATGAGCGGCAGGACGATCTGGAAGTTGAAGGAGAGCAGCCCGATCACGCCCATCATGGCCAGCGGGATCAGCAGCGCCGGCGCCCCGCGGACGTAGCGGACGCCCTCGCGCAGTGCGCCCTTGTGCCGGGCGCTGCGGGGCGCCTCGCCCATCTGCGTCGGGTCGAGCCGCAGGAGCGCGACGATCATCGCCACGAAGGAGAGGGCGTCGACGACGAAGCACCAGGCGATGCCGACGACCGCGATCAGCAGGCCCGCGATACCCGGGCCGATGATTCGCGAGCTCTGGATGACGACGCTGTTGAGCGCCACCGCGTTCACGACCCGCTCCGGGCCCACGAGCTCGATCGGCAGCGCCTGGCGCGCAGGGTTGTCGATCGCCATCGCGGTGCCCCGCAGGAACACCATCACGTAGATGATCAGCGGGGTCACCGCGCCGGCGAAGGTCGTCACGGCGAGCACGATCGCCGGGATCATCAGACCGATCTGCGTGCCGATGAGCAGCCGCCGCTTGTCGACGCGGTCGGCGAGCAGGCCGCCCCACGCGCCGAACAGCATCAGCGGAAGGAACTGCAGCGCGGCCGTCAGCCCGACGGCGAGCCCGTCGCCCGTGAGCTGGACCATGAGCCACATCGCGGCGACGTTCTGGATCCAGTTGCCGGAGACGGACACGACCTGCCCGGCGAAGTAGCGCCGGTAGTTCGGGACGTGCAGCGAGTCGAAGGTGCGGTGGATGGCGCGGGTCAACGGCGCTCCTCTCGGTCGGGGTCCTCGAGCACGCGCTCGAGGAGGTCGGCGGCGCGGTCCAGGACGGCGCGCTCCTCGGGCTGAAGCGCGGCGATCCGCTCCGCCAGGAACGCGTCCTTGCGGGAGCGGACCTCGCGCAGGTGCTCCGCGCCGGCCTCCGTCGCCGCGACGCGGAACGAGCGGCCGTCGTGCGGGTCCCGCTGCCGGGCGACGAGCCCCTCCTCCTCCAGCCGCGCCACCAGGCGGGTGGCGGAGGGACGCTGGATGCCCTCGCGCTCGGCGACCTCGCTCGGCGTGAGGGGACCGAACCGCTCGATCGTCGCGAGCGCGGCGCCGAGGGACGGACCGAGGCCGGCGCTCGCCTCCGTCCGCAGGCGCCGCGCGGCGCGCGTGATCACGAGCCGCAGGTGCGCGGCGATCTCGGGGGTGCCCTCGCGGGCCGGGACGGTCGAACTGGTTTGCACTGCTAATTACTTTAGCAAACCAGTTTGGGGTCGCCCAGGGGTCCGCACGCGGCGGGACGGGCGCGCGCCGCGTGCGGACGGTGGTGGGGTGTCGCCGGCCGGGGGGATCAGCAGCCGACGACACCGGGGTGGCCCGGGGGGATCAGTCGGGCCGGCCGAGCAGTGACCGCGCCAGGCGGCCGGGGAGGGTGCGGAGCGGTCGACGCTTCGCTGTGCGCTCGAGATGCCCCTCGAGCTGCTCGACGTAGTGGTGCATCGGCTGCTCGCTCGCCATGGGCGACCAGCCGTTGCCGTCCACGACCGGGAGGTCGGTCGGCTCGACGCCCTGCCAGGCGGAGCGCGGTCGTGGAAGGGGTGATGACCGGCGTCCCGCCGGCGCGCTGACGCGCTCAGCCACGCGCGTCCTCGGTGCGATGCGCACGCCAGCTGCGCGGGGCGGGGCGCCGCGAACGGGGGCGCTCGGCCAGGACGTCCAGGACGTCGAACGGGCCGAAGGCGAGGGTCGCGTACTCCACCCGGTCGCGCACGTCGAGCTCCACGTGCGGGACGCGGCGGGAGCTGAGGGCGCGCTGGAGCCGGCCGCCCGCCCGGGTCTCGCGCGCCAGCTCGGCGCACGCGAGGGCGTGGAGCCAGGGGGCGGCGGTCTGGCGCGTGGCCCCGACGCCGTAGCGCCCACGCAGCGCGGCGGCGAAGACGGCGGCGGTCAGCTCGGCGGCCCGGGTCGCGTCGACGTTGCGGCGCGCGTAGAAGGCGAGCACGCTCGTCGCGTGGCGCCGGTAGAAGGCGATGAAGGTCGCGTCGGGGTGCTCCGTGTCGGCCAACAGCCGCGCGTCGTCCCACGTGTGCCGCTCGTCCATGCCCCCTGTTCGCAGCAGGATCCGGATTTGTGACCGCGGCGCCGAAAGTCGTTCATCGGCCGCCGGCCGAGAACCTGAAGATGACCATCCACGCCGCTTCGCGCGCGCGGCGGCGGGCGCCCGCTCGGCAACATTCCGGCCACGATTCGCCCGGATCCGTCGGACGTTCGTCCGCTCGGAGGGACAGACACAATGCCATCCGTCGACAGAACCGCACGTTCGTCGAGTTCTGCGGCTCGGGGCGTTTGGAGGACCCTACTTTCGTCCCCGCACGTGACCCCCAGTCTCCGATCAGAAAGCCCCAGATGACCATCTCGACTTCCCGAAGGCTGCAGCACCTTCTGGTCTTGGCCGCCTCGACCTTCACGCTCGTGCTGGCCGGAGCATCCACGTCGCACGCGGCGTACGACGAGTTCGCCTGCTCCTTGCCCTCCGGCCACGGCTGCGCCGGTCAGCGGCATTCGCTCCGGGCCGTCTCCGTGTGGAACGACACCAACACCTGGGTGGGCGCGGGCGCCAGCCCGACCGGCTCGTTCGACAACCTCACCGCCGGCGGGGTCCTGTGGGGCCCGGGGTACACGTGCAAGGGCTTCACGGGCGCGCTGCTCTACCCCCTCATCGTGAACGGCGCCTCGCAGGCGCTGCGGATCGAAGGACTCTCCTCCTACGGCGAGAGGACCGAAGGATGCTGACGCGTCGAGTCACCACGCTGCTCGCGACGACGAGCACCGCTGCCGTCCTGGCCGTCGGCGGATCGGCCATCGCGTCGAACGGCGTCGACGACGCCCCCGTCGCCTCCCCGTCGCCACTGGCGATGACGCCGGTGATCGGAGCCATCGAGCCGGCG
The DNA here is from genome assembly GCF_000420025.1 of Patulibacter americanus DSM 16676. Lineage (GTDB taxonomy): Bacteria > Actinomycetota > Thermoleophilia > Solirubrobacterales > Solirubrobacteraceae > Patulibacter > Patulibacter americanus. Next base: position 178,557 of record NZ_ATUD01000003.1, on the reverse strand, counting down.
CAGGCCGCCGCGTTCCAGGTGATGCGTCGCCCCCAGCGACCGAGCGACGCCATGCCGGCCGACATCGCTGCGGCCATGGCCGGGCCGAGCCGCTTCGGCCGCAACGCCGGGCTCTCCCGCGCGATCCGGACCCCGACGGGCAAGGGCTGGGTCGTCCCGGGCCGCGGGGTGATCTGCCTCGTGGTCCCGGACGCCGCCGGGGTCTACGGCACGACGTGCCAGACCACCGCCGCCGCGGCCGAGGACGGCGTGACCCTGCAGCAGGTCGGGTCCGACGAGTCGTCGAGCTCCACGCTCCTGCCCGACGGTGGCACGCTCGTCGTCACTCAGGACGACGCCTCCACGGACGTCGTCCAGCCGGACGCCTCGGGCGTGGCGTCCGCCGATACGACCGACGCCGAGCGCGTCACCGTGGTCTCGGAGGACGGCCGGTCCACGACGCCGGTCCCCGAGCCCGACGGTACGGTGGCCCCGACGGGCTGACCCGCGCGGGATCCGGCGGCCGTCGCCGCCGGATCCGCGGATCGCCGGTCACAGATCCGGCGTTCCGCGCGAAGTACCCCACAGTGAGCCGCGAGAGAGATCGCAGCGACGAAGCCCTCGTCGCAGAGAAGCGCCTCGACCGCGCGACCCCCGCCTTCGCGGAGTTCTACGCGCGGTACGAACCCGCCGTGCTCGCGTACCACCGTCGGCGCGTCGGCCTGCCCGAGGTGGCGGCCGACCTGACCGCGGAGACCTTCGCCCGGGCGCTCGCGTCCCGGTCGCGGTTCAAGCCGAACCGGGGCACGGCCGTCGGCTGGCTCTTCGGCATCGCACATCACGTCCTGGTCGACAGTGCCCGTCGTGGCACCGTCGAGCAGAAGGCCAGGGAGAAGCTCGGCATGGCCCGCATCGAACTCGACGACACGGACCTGGCCCGCATCGACTCGCTGGGCGAGGACGACCACCTGCACGACGCGCTCGACGCGCTGCCGGTCGAGCAGCGCGAGGCGATCATGGCCCGCTTCGTGCACGAGGAGAGCTACGACGAGACGGCCGAACGGCTGGCGCTCTCCTCGAGCGTCATCCGCAAACGCGTCAGCCGCGGGCTCACCCGCCTGCGGCAGGACCTGGGAGACATCGCATGATCCTGCCGCAGCTGCAAGAGGCGCTCGTCGTCGCGAGCGACCAGATGGTCGCGCGCCGGCGCCGCCGCACCCAGCGGTTCCGGCTCGGGGTACTGACCTCGGCCGCCGTCGTCTCCCTCGGGGGCGGGGCCGTCGCCTCGCAGTCGCTGTGGGCTCCCCTGCTCGGCTGGGAGGACGGCAACCGCGCAACGGTCTCCCGGGGCGCCGTGCCGGCCGCACAGACGTCCATGCTCGGAGTGCTGCGGCGTCCGCAGGAGCCTGGGGATCGCGGCCCCGCGGCGCGCTCCGCACTGTCCTGGTTGTCGAGCCGCTACGTCGGCGTGAAGCTTGAGGGCGTCCGCGTCGTGCCCGCACCGGACGGCACCTCCTCGGTGGTGGTGCCGGTGGCGACCGTGCGCGGTCGGGCCGTCGACGCGCGCACCGCCACGAGCGCCGACGCGCTGTGCCTGCAGATCGCGCTCCGCGATCCGACCGCGGATGACGGGGGCCGACAGTGCTACTCCACCGCCGCGCTCAATAGCGGTGAGGCGGTGCTCGTCGCCGGCCAGACCGTCCGCGGCCTCGTGCCCGACGGCGTCTCGCGCGTCCGCTTCCACCGTCCGAGCGGCGGCGCGTACGACACTGCGGTTCGAGAGAACGTCTTCGTCGCTCCCCTAGCCGCCCTCGCGGGCACGGATCACGTCTCATGGCTGACGTCGACCGGCGCCACGAGGCGGTTCGCGAACGGCACCACGACTCGCGCGATGACGCTGCCCGTCGTCACCGTCCGCACCCCCGCCGGAATGCACGACTGCGGTCGCTCGCGCGGCGGGGTCGTCCCGAAGCGGATCTCGTGCGGCGCCGAGTCGAAGCGGTACCGCCCGGCCCTCGGGGTGCCGCAGGCCCCCTCCCAGAAGCCGTGAGCCCGCACGGCTCGTCGCCCCACCGACAGACGCCGGCGTTCTCGACGGGCGCGCCGGGGGCGAGCAACGTCCCCGCGGGTCCCGGACGCCGGGTCCGTGTGCCGCGCCATGACCCCCATCGCGGTCGGACGACGCCGCCAACCCCCACCCGCCAGCCGCTTCCCGGGGCTGCCGGGCGCCCACGCCCCTGACCCTCGGCGGCGCGGGGCCGTGTCGGCCGCCGCCTCCCCTAACGGGCCGGCGGTCCCGGCTCGAGCGGCTCGGGGATCCGCCGCGTGGTCCAGCCCGGGTCGGCGGCCCGGATGAACGCCAGCTCGGCGGCGGCGCGGGAGAAGACCTCGGGGTCGCCGCCACGGACGCCGCAGGCCACGCCCCAGGAGTCGACGCCGACGATCACCTGGCGGCCCGAGGGGGTGCGGCGCAGGAGCGGGGCGCCCGAGTCGCCGTTGCATCCCGAGGCGTAGGGCGCCCGGCCGTCCGGGTCGCCCGTGCAGAGCATCACCGCGGGGCGGTATTGGTTGCCCTGGCCGGCCGCCGCGCGATCGAGCCCGGTCCGGCAGGCACCGTCGGCGAGGACGACGAGCCGCACGGAGCGCAGCACCCCGAAGTTCCCCGGGCGGTCGGCGTCGCCCGTGCCGAAGCCCACGAGCGTGACGTCGGCACCGGGGCGCACCGCCCGGCCGGACACGCGCAGCGGTGTGACGCGGGTGGTGGGCGCCTCCAGCTCGACGAGCGCGACGTCGCGGTACGGCTCGGCCGGGATCTCCGGGGTGAGGTACTGGAACCGGGGGTGCCGGGCGATGCGCGACACGCGAAGGCGCTCGCCCCCGACGAGCACCGACGTGCGGCCGGGCACAACGTGGCTGGCGCAGTGCCCGGCGGTGAGCAGGCGGTCGGGCGCCACCAGCGTGGCGGTGCAGGCCTGGGCGAGCGTGACCACCGCCGGGTGGTCGGACCGGTCCTCCGGCGTGCCGGCGATGATCGCCCCGGCGGGCGTCGGGGCGGCCGCTCCCGCCACTCCCAGTGCGGCCGCCGCGGCGAGGGCAACGGCCACGCCGCGGGGCCGTGCGGTCGCCACCGTCATGGACGCGAGCGTACTGCGGCGACCGGCGGCGCACGTCGGGAGGAACCCGCAGACCTGCGCGAACTACCCGCAAACGCGGACGCTGTCAAGCACCGGCGGACGGGGTCGGGTACCCCGAGGCCCGCGGTCCGTATCCTTCGTCGGGAATGCCTTCCGCACGTACAGACCTCCGAACCGTCGCCATCGTCGCCCACGTCGACCACGGGAAGACCACCCTCGTGGACGCGATGCTGCGTCAGTCGGGTGCTCTGCACCGCGGCGAGGACTCCGACCGCATCATGGACTCGGACGACCAGGAGCGCGAGCGCGGGATCACGATCCTCGCCAAGCACACGGTCATCCAGTGGCGTGACACGACGGTCACCATCGTCGACACCCCCGGCCACGCCGACTTCGGCGGCGAGGTCGAGCGCGGCCTGGCCCTCGTCGACGGCGTCGTCCTGCTCGTCGACGCCGCCGAGGGCCCGCTGCCCCAGACCCGCTTCGTGCTCCGCAAGGCGCTCGAGGCCGATCTGCCCGTGATCCTCGTGGTCAACAAGATCGACCGTCCCGACGCGCAGATCGAGCAGGTCGTCTCGGACGTCGAGGAGCTCTTCCTCGAGCTCGACGCGAAGGACCACCAGCTCGAGTTCCCGGTCCACTACGCGATCGGCCGCGACGGCCGCGCCGGCCCCCGCCCGGACGAGCTGGCCGACGACCTCTCCCCGCTGCTCGACGGCATCCTCGAGGCCATCCCGGCCCCGACGTACGACCCGGACCACCCGCTCCAGGCGCAGGTCGGCAACCTCGACGCCTCCCCGTACCTCGGCCGCCTGGCGATCTCGAAGATCGCCCACGGCACGCTGCGCCGCGGCGAGCAGGTCCTCTGGGTCAAGCGCGACGGCACCGAGACCAAGGCGAAGGTCGGCGAGCTCTTCAAGACGGAAGGCCTCGACCGCGTCCCCGCCGACGAGATCGGCCCGGGCGAGATCGCGGCCATCGCCGGCTTCGCAGACATCGAGCTCGGCGACACGCTGACGAGCATCGAGGATCCGCGCCCGCTGCCGCCCATCACCGTCGACGAGCCCTCCCTCGCGATGACCATCGGCGTGAACACCTCGCCGATGGCCGGCCGCGAGGGCGAGAAGCTCACCGCGCGCATGATCGAGGCCCGCCTCGAGGCCGAGCTGATCGGCAACGTGTCGCTCAAGGTCGAGCCGACGGAGCGCCCGGACACGTGGGAGGTCCACGGCCGCGGCGAGCTGCAGCTGGCCGTGCTCGTGGAGAACATGCGCCGCGAGGGCTTCGAGATGACGGTCGGCAAGCCGCGCGTCCTCGTCCGCACGAAGGACGACGGCAAGCGCGAGGAGCCCTACGAGGCCGTCACGATCGACACCCCCGAGGAGTACCTCGGCGCGATCACGCAGCTCATGGCCGAGCGCAAGGGCCAGATGCTCGGCATGTCCGGCCACGGCACCGGCTGGATCCGCATGGACTTCCGGATCCCCGCGCGTGGCCTCATCGGCGTGCGCACGGAGTTCCTGACCACGACCCGCGGCGCGGGCATGATGCACTCGATCTTCGACGGCTGGGGCGACTGGGCCGGCGAGATCCGCTCGCGCCAGTCCGGCTCGATGGTCAACGATCGCTCCGGCAAGATCACGGGCTACGCCGTGATCTCGATGCAGGACCGCGGCGACCTCTTCGTCTCCGTCGGCGACGAGGTCTACGAGGGCTCCGTCATCGGCGAGAACAAGCGCGCCGAGGATCTCGACGTCAACGCCGTCCGTGAGCGCAAGGTCACGAACATCCGCTCCGCCACGTCGGAGGAGCTCGTCAAGATCGTGCCGCCGCGCGAGATGACGCTGGACCAGGCGCTCGAGTTCATCGCCGACGACGAGTGCGTCGAGGTGACGCCGAAGAACGTCCGGCTGCGCAAGAACATCCTGAACACCTCCGAGCGCCAGAAGTTCGCGAAGCAGAAGAAGCGCGGGGACGCCCCGAAGGGCTGATCCCCGCGGGCCCGGCCGGCTCACGGCCGGGCCCAGCGCAGCTCGACGCGCCGGTTGCGCGCGCGAGCCGCCGGATCGTCGTCCCCGCCGGGCGTCGTCTCCGGCGCCACGGGGTCCGCGGAGCCGCGCCCCGCCGTCTGCACCCGGACGGCATCGGCCAGCGCGCCGCGCAGGACGTCCGCCACCGCCCGCGCCCGCTGGCGCGACAGCCGGCGGTTGTACCCGTCCTTCCCCAGCCCGTCCGTGTGCCCCACGACGCGCAGCGTCCCGGTCCGCCGCCGGCCGGCCCGCGCCACACGCAGGACCTGACGCCGCCCCGCCGGCCGCAGCACCGCCCGGTCGAAGTCGAACAGCACGTCGGTTGCGAGTCGCTCCGTGCCGTCGCGCGTACGTTCGTTCATCGGCACGATCGCCCCGGGCCCGCCCAGCGCCCCGACCGGCCCGGTCAGCGGTTCCACGGAGTCCGCGAGCTCGCGCGCGGTGGGCACGGCAGCGGCCGTCGGGACGAGGAGCAGCGCTCCGGCGGCGACACCCAGCACCGCGCCCCTGCGGGTCCCCGGGCGGAAGCCTGCGACCGTCCTCATCGGCGCGTCACCGGGACCTCGCGGAAGATCGGCCAGCTGCCGATCTGCACGTCCATCGCCTCGACGTCCGGCGGAGGCGCGGCGAACACCCAGCTGGCGTCGATGGGCCGGCCGTCGGAGACGTTGCCGGCGTAGTTCATGCCGGCGATGGCCTCGCCCTCGTCATCCTGCAGCGGCAGATGCCGGCGCAGGTGCTGGACGTCGATGAGCTGCGCCGAGACGAACTCGCTGTTCGGACCGGGGTTGAGCTCGTAGAGCGTCGGCCCGCCCGTGGCGTCGCGCGCCCGCCCCCACCCGCGGGGGATGGCGGTGAACCGCAGGGTGGCGGTGCGGCCGCGGACCGTGAGCCCGCGGATGAGCAGGTCGACGGTGACCCGCGTCTCCGCGGTCGCGTCCTCCGGCAGGGGTCCGTACACCCGGCGACGCGCGACCACGTCGCGGTCGTCGCTCGCCCCGGCCCACCGTGCCGATCGGTCGCCGGTCGGCACCGCTCGGGCCGCCGTGGGAGCGGACCGCCCGGCGGTCGCGGTCGCCGTGTCCCGGCCTTCGTCGCCGCCACAGCCGGCGACGGCGAGCCCCACCAGCGCGACGCCGAGGGCGACGGGCCGGCGGCGGCAGGGCGGCGGGGGATCGGCGTGGTCGTGGGCAGGCCGTGGCATGGAGGCGACGCTACGGGCGTCGTCGTTGCACGTGGGAGCCCGGCTGTACCGGATGGGCACCGGATCCGTGACGACTTCGTGCCGGACCCGCGCCCCCACCCGCCCCGGAGCCGGGGTGGCACGGCGCTACCCTCGATGCGTGGCCACCCCGCCGGACGCCTCCATCACCGACGCCCGCATCCGCGAGACGATCCACGCGCTGCTGGACGCCCGCCGCGAGGGCGCGACGATCTGCCCGTCCGACGCCGCGCGGGCCCTCAGGCCCGAGGGGGACTGGCGCGCGCTCATGGACGACGTGCGGCGGGTCGCGGGGGCCGAGACCGAGGAGGGGCGGCTCGAGGTGCGCCAGCAGGGGCAGCGCGTGGACCTCGGAGCGGTGCGGGGCCCGATCCGCCTGGCGCGGCCCGACTAGCTCGGCGCCCGGCGACCCGCTCGCGCCCGGACCGCGAGCCGACGCGGCGTGCGCGGGGCCCCCGGTTCCCCGACACGGTGCCCCGGCAAGTCGGTCAGTAGCCGGCGGGCGGCCCCGCCGGCGGCACGGGCGGCTGGCGGCGGCTGAACATGATCGCCAGGCCGACGATCAGGCCGACGACGCCCACGACCATCAGGATCACCCCGACGGTCTGGATGTCGACCCCGGCGACCGTCGCGGTGACCGCGAACTTGAGGATCGCGCCGACGGCGATGAGGAACAGGGAGCTTCCGATGGTCACGGTGGCGTGCAGGTTCCCATGTCCGCCCGACGTCACACCTGGGCGGCTGCGCCGGACGCCTGGGCGCGGGGACGTCAGTCCGGCGTGTTGCGCCCGAACCGCCGCCGCAGGGCCCGCGACTCGCGATCCATGCGCGGGATCAGCCGGTGTCCGAGGACACCCATCGCGGTCTCCCCCGCGCGGCTCGTGAGCACCGGGCGCGTCCACCGCAGGAGCCCCAGGCCGGCCGGCACCATCGTGCGCCGCGACCGCGCGGCGAGTCCCGCGGCCAGCGCGGCCGCGGCGCGCTCCGGCGTCGTGGTGGCCCGCAGCGGCCACGGGAGGCGACGGCGCAGCAGCGCCAGGCTCGGCATGAGCTCGTCCACGTCGCGCACGAGGTCGGTGTCGACCCAGGAGAGATAGGCGCAGCCGACGGTCGCGCCCGTGGGCCGCAGCTCCTGCGAGAGCGCGTCCGCGAACGCCTCGACCCCCGCCTTGCTGGCGGTGTAGGCCGCCATCCCGGCCGTCGGTCCCAGCGCCGAGGCGGAGGAGACGACGAGCACGTGGCCGCGGGCCGCCACGATCGGGTCCAGCGCGGCACCGACGGTGCGCACGACGCCCTGGAGGTTCACGTCGATCGTGCGCAGGAGGTCCTCCGTCTCCGACCCGGCGACCGTGCCGAGGTTCACGATGCCCGCGTTGGCCACGACGACGTCGAGGCCACCGAAGCGCTGCACGGTCCCGGCGACCGCGGCCCGCACGGCGCCGAGGTCGCGGACGTCGGCGACGAACCACGCGTGCCGGCCGGCTCCGCGCGGGGCGCTCGCGGCCCCGACGGCCGCGTCCGCGGTCGTCGGGGCGACGTCCGGAGCCCCGGAGGCGTCCAGCGCCCCCGCGGCGTCCGGAGCCCCCGCGGCATCCAGCTCGGCGGCGAGGGCGGCCAGCCGTTCCTCCTCGAGGCCGACGAGGGCGACGCGCGCCCCGCGGCCGGCGAGGTCGCGGGCGAGGGCGGCACCGATCCCGCGGGCCGCCCCCGTGATCAGGACCCGGCGCCCGGCGAGGTCCCTCAGCGACGGCGTGCGACGGAGCATCGCCCCGGCCTCGCAGGCCGGTGCGCCCCGTCCGTCAGCGGACTACGCGGAACCACAGCCGCGAGGGCCCGACGTCGCCCGGGCGAAGCGGCTCCAGACGCACCCGGCCTCCGCCGGGGCGGGCGAAGAGCGGCGTGCCCTCGCCGAGCAGCACGGGCGCGATGAAGACCAGCACCTCGTCGAGCAGCCCGGCGTCGACGCACTGGCGGGCGACGTTCGCCCCCAGGACGTTCACGTAACGGCCACCGGCCGCCTCCTTCGCCCGGCGGACGGCCGTGTCGAGGTCCGTCGCGAAGGTCACGGCTCCGTCGGCCGCGGCGGTCGGGTCGCCCCCTCCGGCGCCGCCGGTCCCTCCGGCGGGGGCGTCGTCCGGGGCCGGCGGGTCGTGCGTCAGCACCACGGACGGTCCCTGCCATGCGCCGCCGAACGCGCCCTCCTTCTCCGTCCCGCGGTTCGGGTCGTCGCCGTCGAACGTGCGCCGACCGATCAGCAGCGCGCCGATCGACGCCATGAGGTCCTCGACCTCGGGTCCGGGGTCGCCCAGGTGGTCGGCGAGCCACGACATGTCGCCGCCCGGTCCGGCGATGTAGCCGTCCAGGGACATGGTGGCGGAGTACAGGAGCGTGCTCATGGGGGCCTTCGGTCGGAGGTGCCGTCACCCCTGAGACGTCCGCAGGCGCTCCGGCTCATCGCGCGGCCCCGGGGGGCCGGGGAACACCGTCCGGCCGGGCGGAGCCCTCGGAGCCGCCTCGTGTGCCGCCCGCGGGGGGCCCTCCCCTACCCGCGCCGCTCGGCCTCGGGCAGGTCGTCGGGGAGCGGCACGTCGGCCACGTCCTGCGGCTCGCCGTCCCAGTCGTGGAACGCCTTGGCGTCGCGCGGCTCGTGGTCGCCGGAGCCCCCGAGGGCGAGCAGCGAGACCCGCTCGGGTCCGCGGTTGACGAGCTGACGGCGCACGTGCGGCGGGATCCGGACGAGCTCGTCGGGCCCGAACTCGCGGTCCTCGCCCTCCACCACGATCGTCAGGCGGCCGGCGAGCACGAGGTAGACCTCCTCCTGCTGCTCGTGCAGGTGGATGCGCATGCGCTGTCCAGGCTCGAGGAGCATCTGGTTGATCCCGAAGCTCGTGACGCCGAGGGGCTTCCGGAGCCGGACGAAGCGCTCCGGGGCGGTCTCCTGCAGCCGGGCGGTGGTGATCTCGTCGCTCATGGGCCGACCCTAACGGCCGGCGACCGCCGCGCCGCTACTCCGTCTCGCCCTTCTGCTCCTTCTCGTACCGCGTCGTCAGCGGCTGCGAGGCCTTGCGGCCGTCGGCGTAGCGGACGGTGCGGGTGACGGTGATGGAGAAGTCGCCGCCGTCGGCCGCCTGCCGCTCGCCCGCCTTGGCGCTCACGCGGCGCCCGCCGTTGTTCCCGTAGAGCGAGACCGTGACGCCCGCGTCGTCGTATGACGTGCGGACGAGGACGGGGGCGTCCGTGTCGTTCGTCCAGCGCAGGTCGATGTCGGGGAAGTTCAGCGTCGACTCGCGGCCCGGCGGATAGCGATCGATGTAGAGGCTGTGCGCGCGGTAGGCGTCGAGCTGCAGGCCCGCGAAGTACGCGGCGTTGTAGATCGTGGTGGAGAACTGCGAGACGCCGCCGCCGACGGAGGGCTCGATCTTGTTGTTCGCGATGAACGGGGCCTCGACGTAGCCCTTGGCCTTCGTGCGCTCGCCCGTGATGCCGTTGAGCGAGAACGTGCCGCCGACGGGGATCAGCGTGCCGTCGACCGTGCGGGCCATCTGCCGGATGTTCGTGACGCGCGGCTGACCCGCGACGTACGGCGTCGTGAACGTGCCGATGAGGTACTTGACCTTCCGCGCGGCCGCGGTCGTGACGTCCGCCGGCTTGCTCTTGCGGGGCACCCGGACGGTGTGGCGGCCCGTGCGGACGGCGGCGCGCACGCGCGAGGCGAGGCGCTCGCGGTCGACCTCGCGCCCGGAGCGGGCGGGGCGCACGGAGACCGAGACGCGCTTGGGGGACCACGAGACGTCGCCCTTGTCCGTCAGGCTGCCCGCGGTCGCGGGCGCGCTGACCCGCGCGTTGCGCGCCTGGCGTCCGCCGTTGCGCACGACGCGGTCCAGAAGGGCGCTGAGGCCCTCCCCGCCGGCCCCCAGACGCGCGCGGCGGCCGTCGTCCTGGCTCTCGAGGGCGAGGATCTCGGCCGTCTCCCCGGCGGAGAGCTCGATCGGCTTCCCGGCGCCCGTGAGCCGCAGGCCCCCCTGCAGGTACTCCTCGGCGTCGGCCGCGATGGTCTGCAGGCGGCCGGCCGAGACCGCGGGGACGGCCTTCAGCGGCACGTCGATCGGGCCGCGCCGGCCCGCCAGCAGCTCACGGCGCACCAGGTCGCGCAGGCGGTCGGCGTCGATCGTCCGGCCCGGGCGGGGCTTCGTCGTCGAGACCTCGAGCGTCTCGTCGTCGACCCGCAGGGTGCCGGCGAACGCGTCGCGGCTGACCCGTGCGGCGACGCCGTCGATGGCCTTGGCCGTCCGCGCGTCGTCGAAGCGCGCGCGCACCGGGACGTCGCGGGTGGAGACGAGCCCACGCAGGGGCCCGACGACCCCGCCCCGGCCGGCCCGGACGGCCGCGTCCGCGGTGCCCGACAGGTCGATGGCGTACCCCAGGTCGGAGGCCTTGACGCGCAGGAGCCTGCCGTCGGCCCGCAGGAGGACGGTGCGCTGGGCGGTGAGCACGGGCCGCAGCCGGCGCGCGATCGTCGTGGCGTCGGCGCCCGCGACCTCGATGCCCGCCACGCGGGTCCCCGGCAGCGCCTCGTTCGCGTGCGTCGTCTTCACCCCGATCGACGTGAGCAGCACCGCCAGCACCACGAGCAGCACGAGCGAGACGGCCAGGATCCGGCCGTCGACGGGCAGCCTCCGCGGCGGGCGGCCCCCGGAACGCGAGGTCCCGGCGTCACCCGGGCGCGGGGCCCGGGGTGCACCGGGAGCGGGGGCCGCGGGGCGCGGACGGCGGGCGGGGCCGGCGCCCGCCCCGGACCCCTTCGGGGGGACGGGACGGGAGGGCCGGGGACGACGGGGTTCGGGCATCTCTCGCGTCTGACGGTAGCCCGCCGCCCCCGCCGACCGCGCTGCCGCGGCGATCCTGCACGGCGCCTTGCGGGAGCGGGGTCACGGCCCGCCCCTATCGCCCGGCCGCCAGCGCCACCGCGCGGTCGACGAACGCGAGCTTCTCGACGACCGGGGGCGCGAGGACGAACGGGTAGAGGTCCTCGTTGCCGAGGCTGCGGTTCAGGGCGTTCAGGGCGTAGGAGAGCGGAAGCCACTGCTCGAGCGCCTCGGGGAACCGCCCCACGCGCGGCGCCTCGATGCGCCCGGCGAAGGTGCCCGCCGGGTCGGCCACGTGCTCGGGCCCGGCCACCGCCACCCGGTACGACGCCGCGGTCTGCAGCGCGTCCCACAGGTGCAGGTAGTGCGCGAAGGTCTCCGCCCAGTCCTCGGCGGGGTGCATCGTGGAGTAGGCGCTCACGTGGCGTGCGGGCCAGTCCTCCGGCGCGCCCTGCGCGTAGTGGCGGTCCAGCGCCGCGCCGTAGTCCTCGCGCTCGTCGCCGAAGAGCTCGCGGGCCCGCTCCACGAGGGCCCGGTGGTCGTCGTCGTCCGGGGCCAGGGCGCCCTCGACCAGGACCGTCCAGTACCAGTGGCCGACCTCGTGGCGCAGGTGCCCGAGGACGGTGCGGTAGCGCTCGTGCAGCTGCAGGCGCATCGTCTCGCGGTGGGCGTCGTCCTCCTCGGCCAGGTCCATCGTGATGACCCCGTCGGCGTGGCCCGTGGTGACCGGGGCGTTCGCGCTCGAGAGCAGCTCGAAGACCAGCCCGCCGTCCGTCCCCTGACCGTCCACCACCGGCAGGCCGAGCTCCCGCAGCTCGAAGATCAGCCGCCGCTTGGAGCGCTCCGCACTCGCGAACCGCTCCAGGCCCTCCGCGTCGCCGTCCGCCGGACGGGTGCGGGTGAGGGTGCAGCTCGCGCACAGCTCGCCGTCGGCGGCCGCCAGCCAGTTGCAGCCGATGAGCTCGGCGTTCGCGCAACGCCAGCGCTCGACGGGCGCGTCCGTGTCGCCCGGGACGACCTCGACGCCGTCGCCCTCGTGCTGGGCCACCCCGGTGCGGAGCCCGACGATCTCGGCCGCCCCGGGGTCGAAGGCCAGGTCGGCCCCGCAGTGCAGGCACAGCGAGCCTTCGAACGTCACGAGACGACGGCAGACGGAACAGGCGAAGGCGCGCACGGCTACAGAGTGCCCGGCGCGGCGGGCGGGCAACCGGCGGCCGCGCGACGGTGGGCCTCGGGCGTCGCGGCACCGACCGTCGGCCGACGGGGGGGCGCCCGGACCGGGCCAGGGGCGCCCGCGGCCCCACCAGAGGGCATCCGGGGTCGACCGTCCCCCCGACCGGGGGCCGACCAGCCAGAATGCGGCGCATGACGGACCAGCGGGTGACGATCGAGACCCAGGACCACGTCGCGCACGTGCGCCTCGTACGGGGCGACAAGCACAACGGCCTGGACGGGGCGATGTTCCTCGCCCTCCGCGACGCCGCGCGCGACGTGCGCCGCATCGCCGGCCTGCGCGCCGTCGTGCTGTCGGGCGACGGGCCGAGCTTCTGCGCCGGCCTGGACGTGGCCAGCTTCTTCGCGGAGGACAGCCCGATCGGCATGGAGGCCCTCGGCGACCGGCCCGACGGGGTGCTCGCGAACCTGGCGCAGGCCGTCGCCTACGACTGGCGCCTGGTGCCCGTCCCCGTGATCGCCGCGGTGCACGGCAACTGCTTCGGCGGCGGGCTGCAGATCGCGCTGGGCGCCGACATCCGGATCGCGGCCCCGGACGCCAAGCTCTCCGTGATGGAGATCAAGTGGGGCCTGGTGCCCGACATGGGCCTGACGGTGACCCTGCCCCCGCTCGTCCGGCAGGACGTCGCGAAGGAGCTGACGTTCACCGGCCGGATCGTGTCCGGGACCGAGGCGGTCGAGCTCGGCCTCGCGACCCGCACCGCCGACGACCCGCTCGCCGCCGCGCGGGAGCTGGCCGCGACGATCGCGGCGAAGTCGCCGGACGCCATCCGCGCCGGCAAGCGCCTGCTGAACGAGGCGTGGGACCAGGACGACGCCCCGAGCCTGCTGCTCGAGACGGAGCTGCAGGTCGCGCTGCTCGGCTCGAAGAACCAGATGGCCGCGGCGCAGGCCGCGTTCACGAAGCAGCCGGGCGACTTCGTCGACCCCGAACCCGAGGCCTGAGCGCCCGCCCTACTGCTCGACGCGCTCGTCCTTCGGCGCCTCCTGCTGGTCCTCGCTGCGGGAGTCGCCCGCCTTCGGCGCGCGGCGGACGACGGTCTCGCAGGAGCCGTTGGGGTTGATCGCGGTCGCGTCGGCGATGACGTCGACGGTGTCGAGGTCCGCGCGGTCGCGACCCTCGCCGCAGGTCACGCGGTCGGCCTCGCCGTCGCGGGTGCGGATGCGGTCGTTGCCGGCCCCGCCGTCGAGGGTGTCGGCCGTCGCGTCGACCTCGCCGTTCGGGCCGGGCGTCACGTCCTTGCGGGCCAGGGCCCAGAGCACGTCGTCGCCGTCGCCGCCGGAGACCGTGTCGACGCCGCGGTTGGCGAAGAGCGTGTCGTCGCCGGCGCCGCCGTCGATCGCGTCGTTCCCGACGCCGCCCGCGACGCGGTCCCGGCCGCGCTCGCCGAACGCCCGGTCGTCGCCGGCGCCGCCGAAGAGGCGGTCGTGCGAATCGCCGCCGCGCAGGACGTCGTCGCCCGCGGCGCCGAAGAGGCGGTCGTAGGACGTGCGATCCCCGGTGTCGTTCGCGTCGCCGGTGAGCTGGTCGTTCCCGGCGCCGCCGTTGAGCCAGTCGTTCCCGGACGCGCCGAGCAGCGTGTCGGCGCCGGCCGCGCCGAAGACGCGGTCGTCGCCCGCGGCGCCGATCAGCGTGTCGGCGCCGGCGAGGCCGAAGATCCGGTCGTTGCCGCCGGCGCCGTCGATGCGGTCCGCGCCACGGGTGCCGACGAGTCGGTCGCCCGCGCCCGTGCCCGTCCCCGTGACGCCGGCCGCCAGGGCGGAGGCGGGAAGGACGGCGAGGACGGTCGCTGCCAGGACGGCCGCGCGGCGGTGGGTGGTGCGCTTCATGGGGGATCGCTCCTGTCGGGGGTGCACGACAGTTCTCCCTCACGGGGAGGCCGCCGTGGGGGCTTCCTCACCCGCCCCTCACCCACCATGAGAGGCGTGTGAGAACGCCGTACCCCATACGCACGGGCGTGACAGGATGGCCCCTACGCGCGCCGACCTCCCCCGCGGCGCCGCCCCCGACCCCCCGGAGCTCGCCATGCGCCGCCCCATCGCTCTTCTCGTGTCCCTGTGCCTCTTCGGCGGCGTGGCCACCACGGCCGAGGCCGTCACCCGCACCGGGACCAACGGCAACGACGTCCTCCAGGGCACGAACGGCAACGACCGGATCAGCGGCCGGGGCGGCGACGACACGATCCGGGGCCGCGGCGGCCGCGATGTCCTCAGCGGCGGCAGCGGCAACGACAACATCACCGGGGACACGGGTCCCGACAGCATCAACGGCGGGAGCGGCAACGACGTCATCCTCGGCGGCGGCAGCGGCGACCGCATCACGGGCGGCTCCGGGTCCGACGTCATCAACGGCGGCGGCGGGAACGACACGATCAACGCGCGGGACGGCGCGGCCGACACCATCAACTGCGGCCCGGGACGCGACACCGTGACCATCGACCGCGGCCTCGACCGCGTGCAGGGCTGCGAACGTGTCATCCAGCGCTGAGGCCGCGGGGCGGCCGGTCGTGCTGCTCGTCGACGACGACGCCAGCATCCGCCGCACGCTGGCCGTCGGGCTGGACCTCGAGGGCTTCTCCGTCGTCCCCGCCTCGGGCGGCCGCGCGGCGCTCGAGGCCGTCCCCCGCGTCCGGCCCGCCGCGATGCTGCTGGACCTGACGATGCCCGACCTCGACGGGCTCGAGGTGCTGCGCCGGCTGCGCGCCGCGGGTGAGCAGGTCCCGGTGTGCGTGCTGTCGGCGCGCGACGAGGTCGACGACCGCGTGCGCGGCCTGGAATGCGGGGCCGACGACTACGT
This sequence comes from Patulibacter americanus DSM 16676, assembly GCF_000420025.1. GTDB lineage: Bacteria > Actinomycetota > Thermoleophilia > Solirubrobacterales > Solirubrobacteraceae > Patulibacter > Patulibacter americanus. The sequence goes on along the minus strand of NZ_ATUD01000003.1, from coordinate 163,297 downwards.
CGTCAAGCCGTTCGCGCTCGAGGAGGTCGTCGCGCGGCTCAACGCGCTGCTGCGGCGGCGTCCGCCCGGCGAGGACGAGCGGCTCGTGGCCGGCGACCTGACGCTCTGCCCCGCGACCCACACGGCCGCGCGCGGCGAGCGCGACCTCGAGCTGACGCGGCGGGAGTTCGACCTGCTCCGGCTGTTCCTCCGCCATCCGAACGAGATCCTCGACCGGCGGACGATGCACGAGGACGTGTGGGGCTACACGTTCGATCCGGGCACGAACGTCGCCGACGTGTTCGTCGGGTACCTCCGGCGCAAGCTCGAGGCCGGGGGCGAGCCGCGGGTGCTCCACACGGTCCGCGGTGTCGGGTTCGTGCTCCGCCCGTAGGCTGCGGGCGTGCCGCTCCAGTCCCTCCGCAGCCGGCTGACCCTCGGCGTCCTGGCCGTCCTGGCGGTGGTGCTCGTCGTCGGCGGTTGGTACGTCGCCCGCGAGGCGAACCGCGCCGAGCGCCAGGGCCTCGACGACCGCCTACGCCGCACGGCGGAGCTCTCGGACGACTACGCCCAGCAGGCGATCGACGACCAGAGCGACGACGAGGAGGACGAGCAGCTCGACCGCGTGCTGCGCGCCACGGGCAGCTCGCTCCGGGTGACCTACGCCGGCGCCGAGCTCTTCCGCGCCGGCGTGCCGCTGCCCGGCCTGGGGTCGACACCGCTCGGCTACACCACCCGCCTCGTCGGCGGGCGACGACTGCGCGTCTTCACCGAACCGGTGAAGGACCGGCTGCCCCAGGAGCGCGCGCGCCAGCAGGCGACCACGGACCTGCGCCCCGTCGAACGGCGACAGGCGCGCCTGCGACGGACGCTGGTCGCGATCGGCGCGGCCATGCTGCTCGTGGCCGGGCTCGGCACGTGGCTGGCGGCCGACCTCGTGCTGCGGCCCCTGCGGCGACTGCGCGGCCACGCGCGGCAGGTGGAGCACGAGGCCGACCTCGATCGCCGGGTGCCGACCAGCGGCCCGCGCGAGATCCGTTCCCTCGCCGGCTCCTTCAACGCGATGCTCGAGCGGCTCGGGCGCTCCGCCCACGACCGCACCCTCGCCCTCGAGGCGACGCGCCGGTTCGCGGCGGACGCGGGCCACGAGCTGCGCACGCCGCTGACGAGCGTGCAGGCGGCGCTGTCGACGATCGAGCGTCACCCGACGATGGACCCGTCCACCCGGGCGATGATCGTGGAGGACGCGCTGAGCGAGCAGCGGAGGCTCGTCGACCTGCTCGACGGCCTGCAGGCCCTGGCCCGCGGGGACGCCAACGCGGTCGACCACGACGAGGTCGACCTCACCGACGTCGTCGCGCGGGTGGTGCGCTCCGCCGAGGAGCGCCACCCCGGGGTCCGGCTGGAGCTCGACCTGCCGGAGGCCGAGGTCGTGGTGCACGGCTGGGAGCCGGGGCTGCGCTCCGTGGCCGGCAACCTCGTCGAGAACGCGATCCGCCACGGACGCCCCGGCGGACGGGTCGCCATCACGCTGAGCGCCGGGGATCGCAGGACGGGGCCGGTGCTGACCGTCGACGACGACGGACCCGGGGTGCCCGAGGAGGACCGGGAGGGCGTCTTCGTCCCCTTCACCCGGCTGGCCGGGACGGACTGCCCCGGCAGCGGCCTCGGCCTCGCGATCGTCGCCCAGCAGGCCGGCCACCACGGCGCCGCCGTGCGCGTGGAGGACGCGCCCCTGGGCGGGGCGCGGTTCGTGGTGGCCTTCCGGCCCTCGCCGGTGGCCGTCGCTCCGGCCTAGAAGCCCAGAGACCCCCCGCGCGCTCCGTCGTCCCTCTCGGCCCCGGCGCCCTTCGCGATCAGGGGCGCCCGTGGACGAGCTCGTCGTCCTCGGCGCTCCACTCGAACTCCTCGTCCGCGCTCGGCTCGCGCCGGCGCAGCCAGAGGACGGCCCCGCCGACCACGAGGATCGGCGGCAGCGCGAACGCGAGGGCGAGCGCGCCGTCCAGGTGGTGGGCCACGACGAGCACCGTGGCCAGCAGCGGGCTCACGTCGCCGGCCCCCCGTGGCGCAGGACGGGCGCGTGGGCGCGGAGCCAGTCGAGCGCCACGCCCGTGGTGCGGCCCAGCCAGCCCGGCCCGACGGCGACCGCCGGGGACGGGCGGCCCTCCCGGCCGACGTTGGCGGCGACGCGGCCCGTGGCGTAGGCGAGCACGCCGACCATGCCGAGGACCAGGATGATCGCCGGCGTCCACAGCCACGTCGGGATGTCGTCCTTGCGCTCGACCTGGAAGAGCTCGTGGTCGGGGACCATGGCGCGCGTGGCGGTGTCGCGCAGCGGGACGCCGGGGAAGCTGATCGCGTCGTCGCGGCGCATGAACACCGGCGCCGCGAGCATCGTCCGGCCGGAGTGCACCCGGACCATCGTCTTCCAGTTGCCGGCGACGGGGGCGCGCTCCGTGGTGACCCACGACCCGTCGGCCTGGCGCCGCAGGCGGTTGACGTAGGTGCCCTTGCCCTGCCACGCCGTCGCGGTGACCCAGTGGGCGTCCTCCGCGATCGACGGCGGGTCGAACGTGACGCGCACGTGGGCCGTCGGCTGCGCGCCGCCGTACCCGGGGCCCGGCGTCGTGCGGACGTCCGTCGTCGTCACCGTGGCGGTGACGTCGTCGGGCGTGGAGACGGCCAGGGCGTTCACGCCGAGCCCGACGGCCGCGATCGAAGCGAGGATCGCCGCGACCCGCGGGCCGCGAGTGGCGGGCAGCGTGCCCATGAGCGACTGGGCGAACACGGCACCCAGCACGCCGCCGGCCACGCCGGCCACGATCGCCACCGGCACGCCCTCGGGCAGCAGCGCCGGGGTCCACGGAAGGCGCATCGTCAGGTGCGACCAGCCGTACTCGCCGGCGAACCCGACGGTGCCGGCCAGCACGCCGGCCACGGCACCGAAGCGCACCGGCGAGCGACCCAGGGCGCTCAGGGCGACGAGCTCGACGGCCACGGCCTGGACGAGGAACAGCGGAAGCGACGGGAGCGACTGCCCGAGCGGGCCGCCGACGATCAGGCTGAGCGCGCCGAGCAGCGGGAAGTACAGCGCCCAGGCGGCGAGCGCCGCGCCGCGGCCGCCCCAGACCCGGGCCATGACGAGGCCCTGCGCGGCGGCGAAGGCGAGCAGCATCGGGTGCCAGACCAGCCGGTACTGCGGCAGGCCCCAGTCGAACTCGCCGAGCAGGATCGCCCAGCCAAGCAGCGTGACGGCGCCGAAGAGGACGGGCAGCGGGCGCATCGCGACGCCGCCGGGGTGCAGGAGGTCGCGGCCCGCGACCCGGGCGCCCTCGACCAGCAGCGTGAGCGCCGCGATCACGCCGAGCACGGCGCAGGCGATCATCATCACGTGGGTCGGGCCCCACAGGGTCACGTCCTGCCCGAAGAGCCGGTGCCAGCCGTCGTCGAGCGGGAAGCCCATGAACGCGAGCCCCGAGGCGGCGAGCATCAGCGCCGCGGAGCGCGGGACGGGCCAGAGGCCGCGGATGCGCAGCGCCGAGCGCGAGCTCTCGTTCGGCCGGGCCGGGGCCATGCCGACGGAGAGCAGGCCGGCCTGGAACAGCCCGAGCAGGCCGACGAGGATGGGGTAGTGCGCGGCGGTGCCCAGCGGCCCCTCGTCGCGCCCCTCGTCCATGTGGAGGGCGACGTCCCAGGTGACGCCGAACAGCGCGCAGGCGCCGAAGAGCACGCCGAGGACGGCGGGTACCGCGGCCCACCCCGGGATTCCGGTGCTGCGCTCGGCGAACCCGGCGAGCGCGCGCAGCGGGGCCGCGTGCCCGGTGCGCCAGCGCACGATGAGGGCCATCACGAGGAGCGTCACGCCGGCCGTGGCGACGGCGACGATGGCGATCTGGTCCAGTGGCGCGCCGCCTCCGGCGGGGGCCACGGCCTGGGCGAGGATGGTGGACAACGCAGTCTCCTGAGGGCTTCCTACGGTTCCGTACCTACGCTACCGTACCTACGAACCCGTAGTCCACTGTGCGTCGGGTCACGTGCAAGACTGGACGGGTGTCCTCCCGCCCCCGCACCAGCGCACGACGTCGCCCCGCGCCGCGGCTGCCGCCGGCGGAGCGCCGGGAGCAGCTCCTGGACACCACGCTCGAGCTGGTCACGGACGCGCGCTCCTTCGACGACGTCTCCATGGAGTCCGTCGCCCGCGCCGCCGGCGTCACCAAGCCGGTCGTCTACGACTTCTTCGCCAACCGCGCCGAGCTCCTGGCGGGGCTCATCGAGCGCGAGGAGCAGCGCACGCTGGCCGAGCTCGCCAGCGCGATCCCCGCGCCGCCGTGGCTCGACCAGGACCCCGACGACGTCCTCAAGCAGGCGCTCGAGACGTTCCTCGACGCGGTGCAGGAGAACCCGCGCCGCTGGATCCTCATCCTCCACCCCGTCGAGGGCACGCCCGAGGTCATCCGCCACAAGGTCGAGGAGATCCGCGAGGGCGTCGTCCACCTGGCGAAGGACCTGCTGGAGGTCGGCCTCGCGGTCCGCCGGAGCGCGACGGACATCGACCTCGACCTCGTCTCGCGCATGCTGATCGGCAACGCCGAGGAGGGCGCGCGGCTCATGCTCCAGCGCCCCGAGGACTACCCGCGCGAGCGCCTGCTCGGGTTCGTCGACTGGATGACGCGCATCATCCCGCGTGAGGCGCCCTACCCCGTCAGCCTGCAGGCGACGCTCGAGGGCCTCGCGGCGGACGACCCGCTGCGGCTGCTCATCGCGCGCCGCGCCGCCGACATGGTCTCGGGCAAGCGCCTGATCTGAGCGCTCAACCCGCGGCGCGGGCGGGCGGGACCTCCGAGGCCGGCGCGGCCGCTCCGCCGCCCGCGGCGACGAGGTCGCGGATCGCGCGGGTCGTGCGCTCCGGGGCCTCGACCGGGGCCATGTGGCCGACGTCGGGCAGCTCGACCATCTCGAGCAGGTGGGAGAGCCGCGGCGTCATCCGCTCGGCGTGCACCGGCGGCGTCAGGCGGTCGGCCTTCCCCACCAGCACGATCGTCGGCACGTCGATGGCGTCCAGGCCGTCCAGCAGCTCCACGCGGGAGATCGTGCTGCCGGTGTTCGCCCGCACGTCACGCGGGCAGCTCAGCACCATCCGCTCGCAGAACGCGACGGTCGCCGGGCTCGCGGCCCCGCAGAGCGCGACGTACCGGACGACGCGGGAGCTGATCGGCGTGGTGCGCTTGGGGATCGGGGCGCGGCTGCCGAGGAAGAGCTGGCCGATCTCCTGCTGCACGCGCGGGCCGATGCCGGGCGCCGGGAGGATCAGGGACGACGAGATGAGGTCGCCGACGCCGGTCGAGAAGAGGCCGACGGCGGAGACGCGGGCGACGAGCTCGTCCTGGTGCTCGGCGGCCCAGGCGACGATCGTCATCGCGCCGAGGGAGTGGCCGACGAGCACGGCCCGCTCGCCCTCGGGCACGGCGGCGCGAAGCACGCTCTCGAGGTCGTCACGGTAGGCCTCGATGGAGTAGTCGCCGCCGCTCGAGGGGGCGCTGCCCCCGTGGCCGCGCAGGTCGTAGGCGACGACGCGCAGCTCCCCCATCAGCGCCTGGATCTGCAGCGTCCAGAACTCCAGGGCGCAGGTCCAGCCGTGCACGAGGACGACGGTCGGGGCGCCCTCGGGCCCGAACACGCGCACCCGCAGCGGGGTGCCGTCGCCGGCGCGAACCTGGAGTGGCCGGCCCACGAGCTCGTGGGCCAGGGCGTCGCGCGCCGGGTCGTCCCCCACCCGCCGGCGGTCGGTGACGAGCGTGCCCGCCCAGGCGGCCCCGCCCGCGAGCAGGGCGGAGGCGGCGACGACGCGGGTCCGGGACCGGAACGGGCTCATGCCGCGCATCCTACGCCTCCGTAGGATCAGCGTCGACGGCCGTCCGCCGGCGCACCCCGGAGCGGAGCCCGGCGAGGGCGGACGGGAGCGGCGGCCGGGTCAGGCCGTGGCGGCGGTGCGCCCCGGTGGTGGGTCGTCCTCGTCGACCGCCACGATCTCCGCGTCCGGCGACGGCTTGCCGATGGCCGCCAGGGCGATCGCACCCGGGATGGCCGGCAGCCAGGTCGACACGAGGCGCTGCGTCAGGCTCGCGAGCACGGCGACGCCTCCCGTGACCCCGAAGGCGATGAGCATGCCCAGCAGGCCGGCCTCGACGCCGAGCCCGCCCGGCACGGGGAGCAGGTTGGCGACCTGGCCGAGCAGGTAGGCCATGAAGACGTCGAGCACGTTGGGCGACGCGCCGAAGGCGTGGCAGGCGGCCCAGAGGACGGCACCGTCGGCGATCCACCAGAGCGCGCCGCCGACGACGGCGAGGTCGCGCTCCTTGACGAGGGTCGTGACGGTGTGGACGGCGTCGTCGAGCGTGCCCGGGATCGAGGCGAGCAGGCGGGCGACGCGGCCCTCGCGCTCCGACGTGCGGTCGGCGAGCTTGCGGAGCAGGGGCCGGCCGGCAATCGCGACGGCGATGATCGCGACGGCGATGCCGGCCGGGATGATCGTGATCGCGGCGTGCCCGTGCCCCAGGCCGAACAGGACCACGCCGAAGATGGCGATGAGCGCGATGAACCACACGTAGGTGATCGCGATCTGGGCCGTCACCGTGGCGGCGGCGTGGCGGGCGTCGAGGCCCTGGCGACGCAGGGCGAACGTCGTCGACGCGATGCCGCCCGCCCCGGCGGTGGCCAGCAGGCGGGTGGCGGCGACGCCGGCGAGCACGATCCGCCAGCTCGTGAACCGCGGGAGCCGCAGGCCGGAGCGCCGGGCCGTCGCGTTGAACACCCACACGTAGCCCGCGAAGGAGAGCACCTCGAGGACGACCGCCACGACGAGCCACACGGGATCGCCCTGCCGGACCTTCTCCCACGTGTCGCCGAGGAAGCCGACGTGCGGCGCCAGCAGGCGGAACGCGACGATCACGACGATCAGGACGACGACGCCGATGACCACCCGGCGGAGGATCCCGTGGGTGACCGGGGCCTCCTCGTCGCGCGGCGGCCCGCTCGGCTCCGGCTGTGGCGCCGAAGGGTCGCGCGGGAACGGGTGCCCCGTCGCGTTGGGGGCGAAGTTGGGGTCGGGTGGGAACACGGGAGCCCGTGCCTCTACGACCGCCTCCGCGCGCCGTGCTGGCCCGTCCTCTTCGGGCGAGCTGTGCCGCCGCCGCTGCACGCAGGCATCCTCGCACGCCCGTCCCCGGCGCGCCGTACTGACTGGGCTTCCGGGCCTCGACGCTGTGCGGGCCCCGCTATCGTCGGCGCCTCGTGCTGCGCTTCCTCACCACCGCCGACACCGAGATCCTGGCGGCGGCGGCCGCCTTGCCGGGCCTGCCGGAGGACTTCCCCGCGCTCCGCTGCGCGAACCCGACGCAGCACGCGGACCCGCGGGCGCTCGTCGACGAGGTCTGCGACGGCGCCCGCGTCGTGCTCGTCCGGCTGCTCGGTGGCCGGCGGGCGTGGGAGGCCGGGTTCGACCTGCTCCACGAGCGCTGCGTGGCGGGGGGCATCGCCCTCGTGGCCGTCGGCGGCGAGTCCGAGCCCGACGCCGAGCTGGCCGCCCGCTCCACCGTCGCGCCCGGCGTCGTGGCCCAGGCGCACGACTACCTGCGCCACGGCGGCGTGGAGAACACCGCGTCGCTCCTGCGCTTCCTCGGCGACACGCTGCTGCTGCGCGGCGACGGGTTCGACCCGCCGCGCGAGCTGGCCGACCACAGCGCGTGGGATCCGGAGCTCGGCGACGTCGCCGTCGACGAGGCTCTGCGCGCGGCGCGGGAGCGGATCGCGGCCGACGACGCCGCGTCGGACACCGACGGCGCCCCGCGTCCGGTGATCGGCATCGTCTTCTACCGCTCCCACCGCACGGCCGGGAACACGGGGTTCGTCGCCGCGATCGCCGAGGCCGTGGCCGCCGAGGGCGGCGTGCCGCTGCCGATCTGGTGCTCCTCGCTGCGCCCCGGTCCCGACGGGCGGATCGCCGCGCTCGACCTCGTCACGGAGGATGGCGACGCCGGGGCGCCGATCGTCGACGCGCTGCTCACCACCGTGCTGGCCTCGGGCGGCTCGAACGCCGGCGACCAGAACGCCGACGCCGACCCGGAGGCCGACGACGGCCGCAACGACGCGTGGCAGACGTGGGACGTCGCGCGGCTCGAGGAGCTCGGCGTCCCGGTCATCCAGGCCGCCGCAGCGACGCAGCCCCGTGAGCGCTGGCTCGCCAACCCCGCCGGCCTGACGCCGCTGGACGTCGCGATGCAGGTCGCGATCCCCGAGTTCGACGGCCGCGTGCTCGGCGGCGTCGTCTCCTTCAAGGAGCGCGAGGCCGCCGGCGAGCCGGGGAGCGACGCGTCGCTGCCCGACGTCGACACGCCGATCATGCGCTACGTGGCGGATCCGGACCGCGCGCGCCGCGTCGCCGGCCTCGCCGTCCGCCACGCCCGCCTGCGGCACCTCCCCGCACAGCAGCGGCGGATCGCGATCGTGCTCTCGAGCTCGCCGACGAAGCACTCCCGCATCGGCAACGCCGTCGGCCTCGACACCCCGGCCTCGGCCGTCGAGCTGCTGCGCGCGCTGATCGTGGACGGCCAGGAGGTCGACGCTTCCGCCGTCCCCGAGCTGCAGGCCGCGCTCGACGCGGAGACGATCACGCCGGCCGAGGCGACCGCCGCGGGCGAGGCGCTGATCCACGCGCTGATCCGCCGCGGCGGCCACGACCCGGAGCTGCTCACGGACGACCAGCTCGCCGCCAACCCCTACCGCCTGCCCGGCGCGGACTACGCGGCGTGGTTCGCGACCCTCTCCCCCGGCCTGCGTTCCATCGTCGAGCGCGACCACGGGCCGGGCTTCGTGGACGGCCGGTGGGTGGCCGGCGGCCGGGCGGACATCGAGCCGCAGTACACCCACGAGGGGGACGTCGTCGTCGCGGGCCTCGAGCTCGGCAACGTCTTCGTCGCCATCCAGCCGCCGCGCGCGACGAGCGAGGAGGACGCCGCCGCGCTCTCCCACGACGCCGAGCGCGCCGCCCCGCACCACTACTTCGCGGTCTACCGCTGGCTCGAGGCCGTGTGGGGCGCCGACGCGATGGTGCACCTGGGCAAGCACGGCACGCTCGAGTGGCTGCCGGGCAAGTCGATCGGGCTCTCCGCCGACGACCACCCCGACGCGATCCTCGGCTCGATGCCGCTCGTCTACCCCTTCGTGGTCAACGACCCGGGCGAGGGCGTGCAGTCCAAGCGCCGGGTGCACGCGACGATCGTCGACCACCTCGTCCCCCCGATGATGCGCGCGGAGACCTACGACGAGCTGCAGGAGCTCGAGCACCTGCTCGACGAGTACGTGCGCATCGAGGCGCTCGACCCCGAGAAGCTGCCGGCGTTGGCGCGGCGGATCTGGGAGGTCGTGCACTCCGCCGACCTCCACCACGACCTCGGCCTGCACGACGACGAGGTGGCGAGCTTCCAGGCCGCCGGCGCCGGCGCGGACGCCGCGGAGTTGCAGCACCGGCTCGAGCACCTGGTCTCGGACATCGACACGTACCTCTGCTCCATCAAGGACCTGCAGGTCCGGGACGGCCTGCACGTCCTGGGCCGCGTGCCCGAGGAGGAGCAGCTGCGCGGCCTGGCCGTGGCGATCATGCGCCTGGGCTCGGGCGACCTGCCCGGCCTGCGCGTGGTGGTCGGCCGCGCGTTCGGCCTGGACGAGGACGCCCTCGTGCGGGCGGGCGGGACGCGTCTCGTGGCGAGCGGCCGGGGCGACGCCGACGCGTCGGCGATGGACGCAACGTTGTCCTCCACCACGGGGGAGAACGTCACATCGACCGGCGACGCCTCCCCGGGGGCCGATGACCCGGCTCCGGTCCTCCCCGCCGCGGACGACCCCGATCTGCTCGCGCTCGTCGACCGGTTCCCCGGCCCCGCGGCCACGGGCGGCGACGTCGTCGACCGGCTCGACGCCGCGCAGCGCGCGCTGATCGACGCGCTCGGCGACGCGGGCTGGACCACGGACGCCGCCGCCGTCCGCGACCTCACCCAGCGCGTGCTCGGGCGGGGCCACGCCGAGACGGAGCGCGTGCTGCGCTACGCCGCCGGCGAGGTCGTCCCGCGGATCGGCCGCTCGACGGAGGAGCTCGAGCACGTGGTCGGCGCGCTCAACGGCCGCTACGTCCCGTCGGGCCCCTCCGGCTCCCCCACCCGCGGCCGCCTCGACGTGCTGCCGACGGGGCGCAACTTCTACGGGGTCGACCCGAAGGCGCTGCCGAGCGAGCTGTCCTGGGACACGGGCCGCCGCCTGGCCGAGGACCTCGTGCGCCGGCACGTCGAGGAGGAGGGCCGCCCGCCGGAGCAGATCGGCATCGTCGTCTGGGGCACGGCCAACATGCGCACCCACGGCGACGACATCGCGGAGATCTTCGCGCTGCTCGGCGTGGAGCCGGTGTGGCACCGCGAGACGCGGCGCGTCACGTCGCTGCGGGTGATCCCGCTCGAGGAGCTCGGCCGCCCGCGCATCGACGTCACCGTCCGCATCTCGGGCTTCTTCCGCGACGCGTTCCCGCAGCTCATCACGCTGATCGACGAGGCCGTCGCGACCGTGGCGGCGCTCGACGAGGACGACGAGCAGAACTTCGTCGCCAAACACGTGCGCGAGGACGAGGCGCGGCTGCTGGCCGCGCTGCTGGACCAGGCGGCGACCGGCGGCGCCTCCACGACGGCCGCGGGCGGCGCCGACGGGCTCGACCTCGGGGCGTCGGGCGGCGACGCGGGCGCGTCGGGCACCGCCGCGTCCGACCCGGACCGCGCGCAGGCGCGCCGGCGCGCGACGACCCGCATCTTCGGCTCGAAGCCCGGCACGTACGGCGCGGGGCTGCTCGAGCTCGTCGACAACCGCTCCTGGCACGACCAGGGCGATCTCGCCGCCGTCTATGAGGCGTGGGGCGGCTACGCGTACGGCAAGGGCCTCGACGGCGCCGAGGCGCACGCGTCGATGCGCGAGCAGTTCGGCCGGATCGAGGTGGCGGTGAAGAACCTCGACACCCGCGAGCACGACATCTTCGACTCCGACGGGTACTTCCAGTACCACGGCGGGATGGTCGCGATGGTCAAGGCGATCACCGGCCAGGAGCCCAAGGCGTGGCTCGGCGACTCCGCCGACCCGACGACGGTGGAGACCCGCACGCTGAGCGAGGAGGCCCGCCGGGTCGTCCGCTCCCGCGTGCTGAACCCGCGCTGGGTCGCCGGGATGATCCGCCACGGCTACAAGGGCGCGATGGAGCTCTCCGTCACCGTGGACTACCTCTTCGGCTACGACGCCACCGCGGGCGTGGTCGAGGACTGGATGTACGAGAAGGTCACGGAGCGCTACGTCCAGGACCCCGACGTCCGGGCGTTCCTGTCCGGGTCGAGCCCGTGGGCCTTGCGCTCCATCGCCGAGCGGCTGCTCGAGGCCGCCGATCGCGGGTTGTGGGCGGAGCCGGACGAGGCGCAGCTGCAGGAGCTGCGCGACGTCCTGCTCGAAGTCGAGGGAGAGGTCGAGGAGGCCGGTCAGGCATGAGTCGCAAGCGCCCGAGCATCCGGGAACAGGTGCAGAAGACGTTCAACGTCGAGAACGGCGAGGTGCCGCCGCCCGACACCACCGGGCGCGTGCTCGAGGCCGTCGTCGCGTTCGTGCTCGGCGCGGGCTTCTGGCGCCTCGTCGTGACGGACAGCTGGGTGGCCTCGATCGTCTTCGGCGTGCTGCTGGCCGCCGTCCTCTTCGCCTACGGGCTGTTCCGCCGTCGGCTCGTCGAGGACCGTCGTCCCGGTCGCGACGACGACCGGCCGCCGCGGCGCTGAGCGGCCGCGACGCCCAGCGGGCCGGCGCCGGCCCCGGCGAGTCAGGCCCGCACGGTGGCCGGTCGGCCCGGCCCCGGGGCGCGGTGGCCGGTCAGCCGGGGCGGCCCGCGCCCGGGTCCGCCCCGTACCGCAGCCGCAGGTCGCGGCGCGGGTACGGCGGGTCGTCCGTCGAGGCGCGGAACGCCCGCCACGTCGCCTCGCCGCGGGCGCGGAACGCGCGCTCCACGCGGGCGACGTAGCCGGCGCTGACCACCGCGCGGCCGGCCGCGGCGGCGGTCGTCGTGCGCTCGCGGGCCCGCTCCGTCGCCCGGTAGATCCACACCGGTCCGGGCAGCGCCGCCGAGAACCGCTCCCCGACCTCGACCCGGTCGTACCGGGCCTCGCGGGCGTCCGTCCGGACCAGGCCGGCCGCGTCGACGGGGAGCGCGAGGACGGGCAGCGACGTATCCGGAGCCTCGTCGGCGGAGAGCGTGACCACGACGACGTCGGGACGCCCGCCGCCCGGGTCGACGTAGTGCTTGGCGTCGTTCTCCACCGCCCGGTTCTCCATGCCGGCGACCCACGTGCGCCGCATGCCGCGCACGTCGCCGGGCACCGCGCGACCGGCGGCGGAGAGCCGCCGGACGAGCGGGTCGTGCGGGTCGACGAGGCTGCCGTAGGCCAGGACCCAGCCGACGACGCCGGGCTCGGCGCCGTGGGGGTCGGGGTGGGCGCCGGCCGCGCGGGCCTCGGCGCCGTCGGTCCGGGGCGACCGGGGTCGGCCCGGGTCCTCCGCGGCGGGTCCCTCCCCGCTCACGGGGCGTCGGGGCCGCGCACCCAGGCGACGGCGTCCGGGCCGCCCGCCCGCGCCGCGTGGCCGACGTCTTCGAGCAGCTCGAGAGACGCCAGGAGCGCCGCGAGCCGCGTCAGCCCGTGCGCGGCCGACGGCACGCCCCGCCACACCTGCAGGCCCAGGTCCCAGGTGCTCACGGGCTCCTCGCCGAGGGCCTGGAGGACGCGGCCGGTACGGCGGTCCAGCGCGCCGCGGCGGTCGGCGACGAGGGCGCCCGGGTCGGGGACGGCCGGGCCGTGGCCGGGCAGCGTGAGGAACGCCCGGCGCTGCGTCGTCTCGTCCAGGGCCTGCAGGTAGGTCGCGGCCGGGCGGGCCTCCGGGGCGAGCATCGAGCCGAGGACGGGGGTGAGCGGCGCGGCGCGGAAGAGGTGGTCGCCCACGAGCGCGACGCCCCGGTCCCCGTCGACGAACAGCGTGTCGGTGGGGCTGTGGCCGGGCCGGTGCAGGACGGCGAGGTCGAGCCTGCCGGCGCGGACGACGTCGCCCTCCCGCAGCTCGTGGACATCGTCGACGGGGCGCACGGCGCCGATCAGGCCCTGTGCGCCGCGGGTGCGGTCGAGCAGCGCGTCGGGGGCGCCGTGGCGGGCGGTGTGGGACTCGGCCCACGCCAGCTCGAGGGCGAAGTGCTCCGCCGGGCTCCGCAACACGTCGGCGACGCCGCCGAGCGCCAGGAGCGTCGCCCCGGTGCGGTGCGCGAGCTCGCCGGCCAGGCCGATGTGGTCGGCGTGGTGGTGCGTGAGCAGGACCTGCTCCACCGCGTCGAGGGACGACCCGGCCGCGGCGATCCCCGCCCCCAGCGCGTCCAGCGCGCCCGGCAGCGGCATCGCGGCGTCGACCAGCGTCGTCGGACCCGCCCCCGTGAGCAGGTGCACGTTGACCCCGTCGGCCAGACCGGGGACGGCGAGCGCGATGCGCGTCGCCCCCTCGGCGACCTCCTCGACGGCGAGCGGCTGATCCCGGGCGTCCACCGCGGGATCGTCGCACGGCGCACGTCCTGGTCAGGCGGCGGCGCGCTCCGCGGCAGCGGCGACGGGCGGCGCGGGTGCCTCCTGGGCCTGCTCGGCCTCCGCCTCGGCCACGTTCGCGCGCGAGGTCAGCCACGCGAACCCGGCCAGCGAGACGTCGTTGACGGTGCCCACGGTCCCGACCGCGGCGGCCAGGCGGCCGGCGGTGGGCGAGGCGGTCCGCAGGGCCACGAGCCCCAGGCCGACCCAGGCCCCGGAGCAGCGCTTGCACGAGAGCAGCTCGCCGATGGCGTAGCGCATGCCGGTGCCGCGGGGCCGCTTCTCGCCGGGCGTCGGCTCCTCGACGAAGGGCCGCCGCAGCCACTCCTCGACCTTCTGCTCCGTGAGGACGCGGGTGAAGGTGAAGGTCGCCAGGCCGATCGGCAGGAGCTCCGGACCGCCCGGGGACTCGCCCGTGCGCCGCGAGATCGCGACGGTGCCGGCGAGGGCCGCGGCGTACACGGCCGAGATCAGCGCGTAGTTCGCGGGGTGGGTGGGGGTCTCTTCGATGGTCTTCACGGGGCTCCAGGGGTGCGTCGGGGGACCGGTCGGGCGCCGCGGCGGCAGAGGTACGGCGGCCCGGGCGGCCAGGCGGCGTCGGACGGTGCATACCCGCCCGCCGCCGCCGGGATGCCCGGCCCGGGTGCTACTTGCCGGGGTTGGCGACCTCGCCGATGACCTCGTCCGGCAGGCCGGCCTTCTTGCGCAGCGCGTCGGCGATCTCGCGGATCTCCTCCGTGGAGTAGCTCGGCGCGAAGACGTCGTTCTGGGCCGGCAGGTCCAGCGGGAGCGGACGCAGGGACGGGTCCTCGTCGACGACCTCGAGCGGCTCGCCCGTCTCGGGGTGGTTGCCGTTGAAGACCGCCGAGAGCTCCTGGTAGTCGTTCGGGGAGAACCGGTAGAGGCGGCGGTGGTCGCCCTTCTCGATGTAGGGGCGCGACTCCTTGATCTTGTCCGACGGCACGCGCGGCCCGGGGAAGAGCTTCGTGAGGTCGGAGCCCGTGAGGTTCTCCACCGCGCGGGCGTAGGCGACCTGGTGGACGCCGCCGCGGACGAGCAGGTAGCCCGTCAGCGCGCGGGCGGCCGGGTGGTCGCAGGCCTCGTAGACGCGGAGCTTGCCGGAGCGGGCGCCCGTCTCGAGGAAGTAGTTGTGCGTCAGGTCGAACAGCAGGTCGCCGGTCGAGACGACGTTGTCGCCCGTCCACGGCAGGCCGCGGGAGTCCTGCGGCAGCGCGCCCTTCCCGCCGTTGACGAAGTGGTGCGGGTTGCCGGGGATGTCGGCCAGGCCGAGCAGCGGCGACTTCTGGACGTCGACCTCGTCCTTGATGCTCCGCTCGTCCGTGAGCATCGAGTTGATCGTCGCGGCGACGAGCTCGATGTGCCCGAACTCCTCGGCGGCGATGTTCGAGATCAGGTCGTAGAACGGGCGGGCGGCCTGGCGCTCGCGGAAGTTGAACGACTGGAACGTGTAGTTCAGGAAGGTCGACATCTCGCCGAACTTCCCGCCCATCAGCTCCTGGACGACCTTCGCCTGGGCGGGGTCGGGGGTGGTGGGGGGCGGCAGCTCGGCGAGCCAGCGATCGATGCGCAGGATCATGCGGTGTCCTTCGTTCGGGCGGGGCGGGCCGTGGGCGCACCCCTCGTGCCCGGACCGCTGCCCGGCGCCGACGGCGACCAAACGCCGGACACCGAACCCTTCACATCCGCGCCCCAGCCCGCGACCCATCGGGGGCGGGACCCGCTCCCCCGCGGGCGCCACGAGCCCCGACGCCGTCAGACGCGGCCCGGCCCGAGACGCTCGGGGCGGGGCCCGCCCCCTCTCTCTACGCGGACTTGGGGCGCTTGTCGCGGTCCGGGGCGTCGCGCTCGGGGATCTGCAGCTCGCGCTCGGCGTCCGGGACGCCGTCCTCGATCTGCTCCGTGCGGGCGCGCTCGGCGTTGAGCTGGTGGCCCAGCAGGATCGCCACGTTCGTGAGCCACAGCCAGACGAGGAAGACGACGACCCCGCCGAGGGTGCCGTAGGTCTTGTCGTAGGAGCCGAAGTTCGCGACGTAGAAGGCGAAGAGCAGCGACCCGATCACCCACACGATCACGGCCAGCGCGGAACCGACGGTGACGAACTTGAAGCCGGGGAGCTTGGCGTTGGGCGACGCCCAGTAGAGGACGGAGACCATGGCCATCACGATCACGAGCAGCACGGGCCACTTCGCGATGGAGAAGACGGTGACGAAGGTGTCCGAGAGCCCGATGGCCCCGCCGATGGCGTCGGCCAGCGGGCCGGAGACGATGACCGCCAGCGCGGCGACCACGAGCAGCAGCAGCATCACGAGCGTGACGAGCATCTGCAGCGGGCGCAGCTTGTAGATCGGCCGGCCCTCGTCGACCTCGTAGATCACGTTCGAGATCCGCATGAACGCTCCGACGTACCCGGACGCGGACCACAGCGCCGAGGCGAGGCCGACGAAGAGCATCACGCCCGAGGTGCCCGGCTTCGAGGTGATGGAGCGGATCGGCTCGGCGAACGTCTGCACCGCGGACGACGGCCCGAGCTGACCGACCACGTCCTGGATGGCGTTCGTCGTCTGCTGCGGGTCGGCGAACACGCCGACGAGCGAGACCAGCGCGATCAGCGCCGGGAACATCGACAGGACGCCGTAGTACGTGAGCGCCGCGGCCGCGTCGGTCAGGCGGTCCTCGGAGAACTCGCTCCACGTGCGGCGTAGCGTGGGCAGCAGCCCGGTCTGCCGGGTGTGCCCGGTGCGCTCGATCTGGGTCATCGTCCGTTTGGATACCCCGGGGTCGACGGGGCAAACGAGCGGACGGGCGGCTCAGGCGGCCGCGTCCCGCGGGTCGGCGGCCTCGAGCAGGAACATCTCGGCCGACGCGTCCGCGACCACGTCGATGCCGCTGATGAACGCGCGCACGCGGCGG
Source organism: Patulibacter americanus DSM 16676 (assembly GCF_000420025.1). Taxonomy (GTDB): domain Bacteria; phylum Actinomycetota; class Thermoleophilia; order Solirubrobacterales; family Solirubrobacteraceae; genus Patulibacter; species Patulibacter americanus. Next base: position 146,702 of record NZ_ATUD01000003.1, on the reverse strand, counting down.
CCCGTGGCCTCCTCGATCGGGCGGCGCAGCTCGTCCTCCGTCGCGTACTGGAAGAACAGCCGCACGTCGCGCAGCCGCTGGTGCTCGCCCATCCGCACGAGCGCCTTCTCCGACGGGGTCTGCGTGTCCTCGAGGATGCAGACGATCGCGTCGGGGCCGGCGAAGTACGTCTTGACCTTCGTCGGCCCGCGCCCGAACTGGTGCTTGTAGACCTGGGCCATGCTGTTGGAGATGGCCTGCAGCGGGCTGTCGGTGTGCTGGTCGGTGCGGGTGGCGTTCACGGCTCGAGCGTCCTGATCGTGGCGTGCGGCCGCGCCCGGGAGGGGCGGCGTCCCGAGCACTACGGTGGCGGGGGTCCGATCGGATGCACCGCGTGGACACGGATCCGATCGCCCCGCCCCGCCACCTGCGCCGTCCGGGCCGAGCGGCAGTCCGATACCGGTCGGGGCCGGCCCCGCGCGCCCCGCTCCGGGGGCGCCCTCAGGAGCCGGGCGGCGCCGGGATCGGGTGCGCCTTCAGCGCGGTCGCGACGGCGGCCAGGTTCGACGCCATCGCCTGCCCGGTCGCGAGCGTCCACTCCTTCTCGTCCGTGGAGTCCCACTCCTCGGAGCCGGGGCCCGGGCCCTTGTTCCAGTACGTCCAGTTCTGGGCCGGCAGCGTGTAGCCCAGGTCGTTCAGGGCCGCGTTGATCTCGCCGATGACGTGGTGGGCGCCGTCCTCGTTGCCCGTCGTGATCACGCCGGCGACCTTGCCGTAGGCGATCGGGGTCTTCCCGTCGTCCTGCGTCTCGGAGAGGAACGCGTCCATCCGCTCGAGGACCCGCTTGGACACGCTCGACGGCTGGCCGATCCACGTCGGCGTGGCGATGATGAGGACGTCGGCCGCGACGACCTTCTCGCGCAGCGCGGGCCACTCGTCGCCGTCCGTGACGGCCTCGGAGACGACCCCCGGGTCGATCCGGTGGTCCGTCACCCGGACGATCTCCGTCTCGAACCCCCGCTGACGCAGGTCGGCGAGGACGTGACCCGCGAGGTCCGCCGTGTTCGACGGCTCGGGCGACAGCTTGAGGGTGCAGTTCAGGCAGAGGGCACGCATGGGGAACCGCTACCCGAGCGCCGAGGCGGCGAACCCGCCGGCCGGCGGCGCCGGGACCCGGACGCCCGGTCCGCTCCGTCAACCGGTGCGGGCGGACGGTGGCGCCCCTCAGATGCCCTGCGGCGCGGCGGCCGCGCCGGGCAGGTCCCCGCTGGCGGACGTCTGGCGCAGGTCCTGGAGGACGTCGAGGACGACGTCGACGCGGCCGGTCGCGGCGGGCGTGGGCGCCTGGCGTCGAACCCCGTGCTCCCCGCGAGAGCGTCCGGGACCGACGAGCAGCCGGCAGCCTGAGCAGCGCACGGGACGGGCCGGGTACGGGTGTGGTGCGTCCGCAAGCAGCAGCTGCTTGCAGTGGGGGCAGTAGGCGTGATCCGTGCTCATGCGGCCGTGTGTACCCCCTCGCGGCGCGCGGCAAGCGGGGACGCCTCGACGGGCCGCCGCCCGCGGATGATCACCATCTCCTCGACGTCGGCCGCGTCGGCCGGCAGGGCGCCGCGCTCCTTCAGGCGCTCCATCCGCTCCCGCATCAGGGGGCCGTACTCGCCGATCTGCCGCAGCACGACCTCGGTCTGCAGCCCGCCCGCGGCGAGCTGCTCGCGCGTCTCGTCGATGCCGCACACGTCCGAGTGGATGAGCAGGACGGAGCCGCCGGGGGTGAGGTGCGCCGGCACCTCGGCGCAGATCCGGTCGAGCACCGCGCGGCCGTCCAGGCCGGCGTCCCACGCGCGGGTCGGCCCGGAGCGCGGCACGTCGTCCTCGTCGGCGGGCAGGTAGGGCGGGTTGGCGGTGATCACGTCGAAGCGCCCCGACACGGCCCCGAAGAGGTCGCCGTGGCGGGCGTCGACCCGCACGCCGTTGAGCCGCGCGTTCATGCGCACCGTCAGCGCCGCGCGCCGGGAGACGTCGACCGCCGTGACGTCGGCACCGGCCTTCGCGCCGCTCAGCGCCACGACGCCGCTGCCCGTGCACAGGTCGAGCACGCGCCGACCCGGCCCGACCTCCTCCCGCAGGCGCTGCGCGAGCAGCCAGGAGTCCGAGCGGGGACGGAAGACGCCGGGGAGGGTGAGGATCCTCATGGCGGGGTACGTACCCGGCGTGTCGATCGCCACACGCCCCGGACACGCCGCCTTGGCGGAGGAGCTCCGCGCGTGCTTCTCCCGGCCCGGCGAGGCCCTCGTGGGGATCGAGGAGGAGCTCATGCTGCTCCACCCCGAGACCCTCGACCTGCTGCCGCGCGTGGCCGACGTCGTCGGCGGTCCCGACCCCGACGAGCGCCTGCACCTCGAGCTCCCGGCGTCCCAGGTCGAGATCGTGCTCCCTCCGGCCGGCCGCATCGACGACGCGGTCGAGGAGCTCCGTGACGCCCGCTCCTCCCTCGCCCGCCGCGCGGGCGACATCGGCCTGCTGGCCGGCGCCGGCGGCCACCCCTTCGCCGCCCTCGAGGGCGTCCTCAACAGCGGCGAGCGCTACGAGGAGATGGAGCGGGAGTTCGGGGCGATCGCCCGTCGGCAGCTCGTCTTCGGACTCCACGTGCACGTGTGCGTGCGCGGCGCCGACCGCGTCGTCGCCGTCCACGACGCCCTCCGCTCCTACCTGCCCGAGCTCGCGGCCCTCGCCGCCAACGCCCCGTTCCAGGCCGGCCGGGACAGCGGCCTCGCGTCCGTGCGGCCCACGCTGAGCGGCCTGCTTCCCCGGCAGGGCGTGCCCCCCGCGCTGGGATCCCTCGACGCCTTCGCCGCCGACCTCGAGTGGGGCGCCCGCGCCGGACGGGTCCCCGGACCGCACCGCTGGTGGTGGGAGCTGCGTCTGCACCCCGTCCACGGCACGATCGAGGTGCGGGTCTGCGACGCCCAGGCCACCGTGGAGGACACCCGCGGGGTCGCCGCGGTCGTGCGGGCGCTGGTGCACTGGCTCGCCGAGCGCCACGACGCGGGGGACGACCTGCCGGTCGCGAACACCTGGCGGATCGTAGAGAACCGCTGGCTCGCGGCCCGGGACGGCCTGGACGCGGAGCTCGCCGACGTTGAGACGGGCGAGGTGCGCCCCGCCCGCGAGCGCTGGGAGGAGCTGCTCGATCTCCTGGCCCCGACGGCGGCCCGGCTCGGCGATGCCGCGGCCTTCGCGTCGGTCCGCGCGCTGCTCCGCGACGGCGGTGGCGCGGCCCGTCAGCGGGCGGCCGCCGACGGCGACGCCCACGCCGCCACGCGGTGGCTCGCCGACCGCTTCGGGTCCCCTCACTGACGAGGCCGGCGGAGATTGCGTCGCGGCGGCCGCGGGTATCTGCGCTGCCGTGCCCGTGCTTCCCGTTTCCCGTGGTCCGCTGAGCGCCGCGCTGCTGGCCGCACTCTCCGGCCCGGCCCCCGGACTCGACGACGCGGAGGCGCTCCGCGACGTCGCGGTCCCGTCCCCCGCCGACCCGTTCGCCGACGAGGACCTGCAGCTCGCGCTCTACTGCGCCTACGAGCTCCACTACCGCGGCCTCGACGGGGTCGACGCCGCCTGGGAGTGGTCGCCCGCCCTCCTCGCGCTGCGCGGCCGCATGGAGGCGGTCTTCGAGGCGGGCCTGCGCGCCCTGGTGCCCGACGTCGGGCCGGCGCCGAGCGCCGAGGACGTAGACCTGGCGATCCGCGAGATCGCGGCGGAGGACGCCCCGGGGCTCTCCCAGTACCTGCAGCGCAGCGCGACGATCGACCAGTACCGCGAGGTGCTCGTCCAGCGCTCGGCCTACCAGCTGAAGGAGGCCGACCCGCACTCCTGGGCGATGCCCCGCCTGTACGGCGCGCCGAAGGCCGCGCTCGTCGAGATCCAGGCCGACGAGTACGGGGGCGGTCGCCCGGAGCGGATGCACGCCCGCCTCTTCGCCGACACGATGGAGGCCCTCGGCCTCGACAGCGACTACGGCGCGTACCTCGACCGGATCCCCGCGCGGGCCCTGTCGACGGTCAACCTGATGTCGTTCTTCGGCCTGCACCGCCGCTGGCGCGGCGCGATCATCGGACACCTCGCGCTCTTCGAGTCGACGTCGTCGATCCCGAACGGCCGCTACGCCGCGGGCCTGCGGCGACTGGGGCGCGACGACGAGGCCGCGGTCGCGTTCTTCGACGAGCACGTCGAGGCCGACGCGGTGCACGAGAACCTCGCGACCGTCGACATGGCGGGCGGGCTCATCCGCCAGGACCCGTCGCTGGCCGGCGACGTGCTCTTCGGCGCCCGCTGCCTGGCGGAGCTCGAGGGCGCGTGGACCGGCGAGGTGCTGGCCGCCTTCGAGGCCGGGCGCTCGTCGCTGCTGCACCCCCTCGAGCGGACGCCGGTGGCCGCGTGAGCGACGAGACCCGCATCACCGCCTACCGCGACGGCCCGCTCGTCGTCCGGGGGCCGTTCCGGCTCGAGGACCAGGACGGCGGCGAGATCGACCCGGGCCGCGAGGTCGTCGCGCTCTGCCGCTGCGGGCGCTCGCGGATCCGCCCGTTCTGCGACGGCTCGCACAAGCTCGTCCGCTTCAGCGCGCCGAGCACCCGCGAGGACCGGCGCATCGCCGCCCGTCCCGCCGACTGACCCGGCGCCCCGGCCAGCCCGGCGGGTCCGCACGGTCCAGGATCTCCGCCCCGCCCGCGCCGCGGGTGGCGCGGTCCGACGCGGTCAGACCGCCTGCGCGTCACCCACGAAGGGCAGCTCGCCGGCGCCCTGCTGCTCGGCCATCAGGATGATGGCGCCGCGCAGGCCGTGGCTGGCGGTCCGCAGCGGCAGCGTTCGGACGACGCAGGTGAAGGACCGCCCGCGGCGGTCCACGGCCTCGACCACGGTGTTCGTCCCGTCGCCGTCCTCGTCGGTGATCGCGCGCCGCAGCGGCTCGACGATCCGGTCCACGGGCAGGCCGAAGTCGAGGGAGACGAAGGGCCGGCCCGCGACCTCCGCCGGCCGCAGCCCCCACAGCTCCTCGCTCCAGGCGTTCCAGATCTCGACCCGCCCGTCGCGGTCGACGACGACGATGCCGACGCCGAGGCTGCGCAGGATGCCCTCGAGGAACACGTTGACCGTGCCGAGCTCGCGGGCGCGCGAGTTCTGCTCCTCGTTCATCGCCTCGAGCTCGTCGTTGGTCGAGTGGAGCTCCTCGTTCATCGTCTCGAGCTCCTCGTTCGTCGACTGGAGCTCCTCGTTCGTCGTCTCGAGCTCCTCGTTCGTCGACTGGAGCTCCTCGTTCGTCGTCTCGAGCTCCTCGACGGTCGACTGCAGCTCCTCGTAGGCGGTCTCGAGCTCACGGCGAGCGCGCCCGTAGTCCTCCTCCAGGCGCACGACCGCGGTGACGTCGGACAACGTGATCGCCGCGCCGACGGGCGTCCCGCGGTCGTCCGGTACGGGCGTGACGAGGATGTCGAAGGTGCGGTCCTGCGTCAGCGGAGGCCACGGCTCGGCCCGCAGCTCCACGGGCGTCGCGGTCTCGTACGCACGCTCGATGGCGGAGCGGACGTCGCCCAGGCGGTACGAGATCTCGAGGTCCTGGAAGAGTCGACCGACGTCGGCCGGCGCCAGGCCGAAGGTGCCGCGGGCCCCCGCGTTGATGGCGACGACGAAGCCCGTGCGGTCCACCACGATCTGGGGGACCGGGGAGAGCGCGGCGGCGTCCGTGCGCAGGTCGGGCCGCAGCGGCGTGCCCGCCGGACCGCCCGTCAGGGAGCCCTGTGCGAGGCGATCCCGGACGCCGTGCCGCGGCACCTTGCGGAACACTCGGCGCTTCAGGTCCTCGGAGAGGAAGAGGTCGGCGTGCGTGATGAGCATCTCCGACTTGCCGAGGAACAGCACGCCGTCGGGCGCGAGCGCGAAGTTGAAGCGCTCGAGGATCCGCGCCTGCGTCTCGGCCGTGAAGTACATGAGGACGTTGCGCGAGACGAGCAGGTCGACGCGCGAGATCGGCGCGTCCTGCACGAGGTCGTTGCGCCCGAAGATCACGTGGCGGCGCAGGTCGGGGCGGAACGCCCAACCGGCGGGCCCGCGCTCGAAGTACCGCTCCCGCAGCTCCTCGGGGACCGCCTCGACCTGGTCGTCGCGGTAGACCGCCTGCCGGGCGGCGTGCAGCGCCTCCTCGTCGATGTCGGTCGCGTAGACCTTGACCCGCCGGCGGAACGTCTCCTCGCCCAGCGCCTCGGCCAGCACCATCACGACGGTGTAGGCCTCCTCGCCCGAGGCGCAGCCGGCGCACCACACGCGCAGCGGGCGCCCGTCCGGGACCGCGGCGAGCACGCCGGGGAGGATGTCGTCCCGCAGGTGGGCCCACGCATCGGGGTCGCGGAAGAACCCCGTGACGTTGATCAGGATCGTGTTGAAGAGCTGGGTGAACTCGCGCGGGTCGACCTCCAGCCGGTCCTGGTAGGCCGCGTAGTCGTCGACGTCGACCGCGGCCATGCGCTTCTGGATCCGCCGCTGCAGCGTCGGACGCTTGTAGCCCGTGAAGTCGAAGCCGCGGTGCTCGTGCAGGAACGTGAGGAGGCCCTCGAGACCGTCGTCCCGTGCGCCGTCGTCGCGGGGGCTCACGCGCCGTCCGCCGTCCGCAGGTCGCGCCCGCCGACCCCGTCGGCGGGCATCGCGCCGGCGCGCAGGAGCGTGCGGCGCAGCGCGCGGGCGTGGTCGTCGGCCTCGGCCGCACGCTCCTCCAGCCGCGATCCGGCGCTGCCGCCGGTGCGCCGTGCGACGCGCCGCAGCAGGTCGGCGCGCTCCTCCAGCGCCCGCAGGGCGGACCACAGCGTGATCTCGAGCGCCCGGCCCTGCTCCTGCAGCATGCTGTCGCGCGAGAACGCGTGGCCCACGTGGCAGACGTACCGCGCCGGGTCGTCGCCCGTCTCCCAGATCGCTCCGCCGCAGTCGGGGCACGTCAGGCCGGACAGCTCGCCCCGCGTGAGGTCGTCCTCGACGGGGTCGCGTTCGACGGCGTCCGGCGCGCCGGCCGCCCCGTGCGCGACGTCGCCCCGGAGCCTCTCCAGCGGCTCGTCGAGCAGGGCGCAGACCGCGTCGGCCAGGGCGGCGGCCGGGACAGTGCGGTCGACGGGTCCCGCGGCAAGCGCGGCGCTCGGCATGCCGGGGTGGAGCGCGTCCTCCGGGTCCTGCACCACGGTCGCCCCGCCCTCGTCGTGCACGAACCGCAGGCCGGCGGCCCCGTCGTCGAGCAGGCCCGACAGGACGACGCCGATCGTGCGCCCGCCGTGGGCCCGGGCCGCCGAGCGGAACAGCGGGTCGATGGCCGGCCGGTGCCCGTTCTCGCGCGGGCCGCGGCTCAGGCGCACGTGCCCGTCGTGGACGAGGAGGTGGGCGTCGGACGGCGCGACCAGGATCTCCCCGCGACGCAGGGGCGCGCCGTCCGTCGCGGCGGCCGCGGGCAACGGGCCGGCACGGTCGAGGATGTCGGCCAGCACGCTCCGGCCGGTCGCGGGGACGTGCAGGACCACGAGGACGGCGGCCGGCAGCTCGGGCGGCAGCCCGGCGACGAAGGTCTTCAGGGCCTCGACCCCGCCTGCCGAGGCGCCGACGACCACGAGGTCGCGCTGGCCCGGACCGGCCGGCGCCGCCACGGGCCGGCCCGCCGGGGCAGGCGCGGCGTCGTCCGCGAGGGTCGGTGTCGAAGGCGTGGCGATCGACGTCCGGTGCACCCGTCGCACCCTACGCGCGTCGCGGTGCCGTGTGCGCGTGCGACGCCTCGCCGCCGCGCCCGCTGCCCGCGACCGTCCGTCGCCGACGCTCGTCCTGCAACCGCGCCAGGACCTCGGGGGTGGCGGGACGCAGCGCCCGGATCCGGGCGGCCTCCTCCCGGACGGCCCGAGCCTGCGCGCGGGCCTGCTGCCCCTGGGCCCAGACCGCGCGCGAGCCCTCGACCTGGTCGCGGGACGTGGAGCGGGCGGCGGCCCCGCGGCTGGCGTAGCGGCTGCCCTCGGCGCCCCGGCGGCGGTCCGTGTCCGCGACACCCGCCGTCGCCTCCCGCGACCGTCCGCCAGCGGCGGACTCCTGTGCCATACGGGCCACGGCGGCCTCGCGGACGTACTGCGCGACGCTCGTGCCCTGCTCCTCCGCCGCGCCGGAGAGCGCGCGCCAGAGGTCGGAGCCGAAGCGGATGGTCGTCTGGTGCATCAGGGCCCCTCTGGTGACGAAGCGATATCGCCCACGATATCGCCACCCGCTAGGCTGCGGGTATGTCCGAGGCGTCAAGCTCCCCGCTCCCGTTGCGGGAGCCCGCTCCGGAGCCCGCCGAGGCGGGGCGCACGTCGTCCCCACTCCTGGAGATCTCGAACGCCATCGTGGCGCTGCACAAGCGCCACTACGGCAAGGGTCCGACGAGCGCGAAGACGTACATGGTCGGTGAGCTCGTCGTGGTGCTGCTCAAGGGCGGCTACACGCAGGTCGAGCGCACGCTGTACCTCGAGGGGCTCTCCGAGGCCGTGATGGTGCAGCGCCGGGCGTTCCAGGACGCGATGCAGGACCGGTTCCGCCACGTCGTCGAAGAGGCGACGGGGCGCGAGGTGGTCGCCGTGATGAGCAGCAACCACCTCGAGCCGGACCTCTCCTGCGAGACGTTCGTGCTCGGCGACGACGCCGCGGCGGACCCCACCGCCTGAGCGGCCCGACGCACCGCGCCACGCCGGCCTCAGCCCGGCTCCCCGCGGCGCTCAGGCCGTAAGGGCCTGCCGGTCCGCCTCCGGGAGCTCGTGGCCCGGACGGTCCATCTCCGCGCGCATCCGGCCCACCGCCCGGCGCAGCAGGCGCGAGACCTGCATCTGGGACACGCCGATCTCCTCGGCGATCTCGCGCTGCAGCCGGTCGCCGACGAACCGCATCCCGACGATCTTCCGGTCCCGAGCGTCGAGCCCGCGGCACGCGGCGCGGACGACGAGCCGGTCCTCCGCGGTCCGGTAGCCGGCCTCGACCTCGCCGACGGCGTCCCCCGCGACGTGCCCGTCGCCCGTGGGCCCGTCCAGGGAGAGCGTCGTGTGTGCCCGCCCGCCACGCATCGCCTCGCGGATCCGCTCGGATGGCTCGCCGAGCTCCGCGGACAGCTGCTCGACGGTCGGCGTGCGCCCCGTCTCGGCCGACATCCGCGCGGAGGCCTCCTCGACCCGGGCGTCGAGCTCCTGCACGCTGCGCGGCACGTGGACGGTCCACGAGTGGTCGCGGAAGTGGCGCTTGATCTCGCCCGTGATGGTCGGCACCGCGTACGACACGAAACGGTGGCCCGCGTCGTCGTCGAAGCGATCGATCGCCTTCAGCAGCCCGAGGCAGCCGACCTGCACGAGGTCGTCCAGCGCCTCCCCCTTGCCCGCGTAGCGGCGGGCGAGCGAGCGGACCAGCGGCAGCCCGTGCTCGACGAGCTCGTCGCGGGCCGCCAGGTCGCCCGACCGGTGATAGCGGCGCAGCAGCACCGCGTCCCGGCGTTCGCTGGTGTACATCGGTCCTCCCGGGTGCTTGAGCGTGCGGGTCGCTCGCGCGGGAGGCCGGCGGGGACGGACCTCCTGCCGCAGGGCGAAGCCCAACGTCATGTCCGCTGCCGCTCCGGTGAACGAGTCCGGACCGCCCCGTGGACCACCCGTCCCGCCCGCGTCGAGCGGGGCCGTTCGGCCCGGAGCCGACGACAGCCGGCACCGCCCGAACCTACCACCGGCGAGCGGCCGGATGTGAGCGTCCGCGGGGCCGACGAGGGTGACCTCGGGACGGGCGCGCACGCCGTCCACTTCACCGTTTCTCCGCCCTTCGTATCGGGTACCGAAGGGCACCTTGTCCTCCGCCGCCGCCCTTCCGCCCGGCGAGCGCACCGCGAAGGCGTCGCGCTCCCGCTCCGCACCGGGGACCCCCATGGGTCCTCTGGATCCGCTCGACCCGCCGAGCCGGCGGGGACGTCGCGGTGGACGCCGCCGGCGGCCGGAGTGCACGGTCTACCTCGACCTCGACGGCACGCTCGTCGAGCCGGACGGCCGCATCGTCCCCGCCACGCTGCAGGCGCTGGCGCTCGTGCGCGAGCGCGGCTGGCGACCCGTGCTGCTCACGGGCCGCTCGCGGTGGGCGGCCGACGCCGTCGCACGTGCCCTGGGCGTCGACGACGTGATCAGCGAGCTCGGCGCCGTCGTCAGCGTGGGCGAGCACCTGGAGCTCGCGGCCCCGGAGGCCGTGCCGTTCCCACGCGAGGCGCTGCTGGCCGCACTGCCGAGCCGGCTGACGGAGGAGCACGCGCCCGGCACGCCCCGGATGTCCGGGCTCGTCCTGCGCAGCGCGCTCTCGGCGGCGGAGATCACCGACGAGCTCCACGGACGCGGCCTACGGGGCTGGTGCTGCATCGACAACGGCGCGAGCCACGCGCCGCTGGCGGGCGGCCGGCCGGCACGCGTGCTGCACGTGCTCCCGTCCGGGGTCGACAAGGCCACCGGCATCCGGCTGCACCTGCAGCTGCGGGATCTGCGTCCGGACGAGTGCGTCGTCATCGGCGACTCCCCCGCGGACCTCGGCTGCCGCGACGTGATCGCGCGGACGGTGCTCGTCCGCTCCGACGACGCGACGGCCGTCGAGGCGGCCGCCTCCGACGGCGTCCCCGTCACCGACGCCCACGGCGCGAAGGGTGCGCTCGAGGCGATCCGGACCCTGACCGCGGAGCAGCTCGGGCCCGTCTGACACGGGGGCGTCGGTCGGCGCCGTGTTGGCGACGCCGACCGCTCACCACCCAGCCCCTACCCGACGGCGGCCCGCCGATGCGCCCTCGGGCGATCGGTGTGCGTCCGCCGGGCGACGCGCGAGATCCGCGGGCGCCGGGCGCCGCGCCCGGCAGCGCCGGGCGCAGGAGACACGCGGGCGTGCCCTAGACTGCCCCTGCGCGTCGGCCATCGTCCCCCGCGGACGTCGCGCAGCACCGATACAGGCGTCCCCCACGCCTACGCCACCGACCCGTGCACCCATCGATGTCCGACAGCCCGCTGCAGGCGATCTCCAACGCCATGGCGCAGATCTACAAGAACCAGTTCGGCCGCGGCCCGACGAAGGTCAAGACCTACTTCGCGGGGCCCGACGCCGTCGTGTGCGTCCTCGAGGACACGCAGACCCCGGCGGAGCGCCGGCTGGTCGAGCTGGGCGAGTACCAGCGCCTACGTGACGTGCGCCTCTTCTTCCAGTACGCCACGGAGGCCGATCTCAAGCGTCCCGTCGAGGAGGCGACGGGCCGCCGCGTCCGCGCCTTCATCTCCGGGATCGACACGCAGGCCGACGCGTCGGCCGAGATCTTCCTGCTGGAGGGGGACGACGGCTCGGCCGCGTCCTCCGCTCCCGCCGCCTGAGCGCCGGGCGGCGGCCGCTCAGGCCGCCAGCGCCAGCGTCTCGATCGCAGCCGGCTCGGACGCCGCCGCGAGGTAGTCGTGCATCTTCTCGAGCGCCGAGGCGAGGATGCGCGAGACCTGCATCTGCGAGATGCCGAAGCGGTCGGCGATCTCGCGCTGCAGCTGCTCGTCGAAGTAGCGCAGGACGACCATCTCGCGCTCGCGGTCGTCGAGCGCCGAGATCGCGTCCATGACGAGGCTCCGGCGGTCGACCGCCGCGTAGGCCGCGTCGTCCGCGCCGAACAGGTCGAGCGCCTCGCGCGTCTCGCCGGCCGGGTGGTCGAGGGACAGCGAGCGGTAGCCCTGGCCGCCGATCATCGCGTCGGCGACCTGGCGCTCCGGCACGCCGAGGCGCTTGGCGAGCTCCTCGACGCCCGGCTTGCGCCCCGACTTCTGGGCCATCTGGGCGCTCTCCCGCGAGATCTTCGCGTCGAGCTCCTGCACGGAGCGCGGCACGTGGATCGACCAGCAGTGGTCGCGGAAGTGGCGCTTGATCTCGCCCGTGATGTTGGGTGACGCGAAGGCCACGAAGCGCGTGCCGGCGTACGGGTCGAAGCGGTCGATCGCCTTGACGAGGCCGACGGATCCCGCCTGGACGAGGTCGTCGAGGTCCTCCCCGCGACCGCCGTAGGGCCGTGCGAGGGCCCGCACGAGGGGCATGCCACGCTCGACCATGCGGTCGCGAGCTTCGTGATCGTGGTGATCGTGGTACCGGCGAAGCAGCTGCATATCGAGCCGCTCGCGACGATCGTGGAGATCGGACATACAAGCCTCCGGCGTTGCCGCCGTAGGTGACGTGGCCGATGCGCGCCAGGGGAACACCGTTCCATCCCAGGGGCGACGCATCTGATCCTTCGTCTTGCGGGTCGCCGTGATCACTGGACCACTCGCGCTCGTCTCCGGCCGTGAGACCCGTTCAGGATCTGGACCGTGGAATCGCGCTGCGACGACCTACACAGCTTCAACCTAGCAGGTCGGGAGGGGGCTCCGGGAGCGGATCCGGTCCGTCGGCGGCCACCTGTGCGATCTTCCCCGCGTGGACGACGCACGCCGAGCGAGCCCCGACGAGGACGCACCGGGCGCCGAGATCGGGCGGACCGACCACGAGCCGTGGACGCGGCGCGTCGCCGCCCGGACCCGCACCGTCGCACGGCGCGCCCGGGAGCTCAACGAGCACGAGGCCGTGCTGGAGGCGCTCTCCCGCGCCCGCCGTCGCCTGCCCGGCGACGACCGCTTCGGCGACGCGCTGTCCGTGGCAGACCAGGCGCGCGACCCCACCCTCACCCGCCGCATCGCCCGCCTGGCGGGGCAGCGCTCGGGCGGCGCCGTCCACGAGCTCGGGCTCGGGGCGCTGCAGGTGTGGCAGGCCGCGGCGGAGCGCAGCGGGCGCGGCCGCGGGAGCGTCGACGTCACGATCGCGTTCACCGACCTCGTCGGGTTCTCCGCGTGGGCGCTCGAGGCCGGCGACGAGGCCACGCTGCTCCTGCTGCGCGAGGTCGCCGGCGCGCTCGAGCCGGCCGTGGCCGAGCACCGCGGCACGGTCGTCAAGTGGCTCGGCGACGGGATGATGGCCGTCTTCCGCGAGCCGATCGACGCCGTGCGGGCGGTCGAGGCGGGCCGCGATGCGCTGGGCAGCATCGAGATCGCCGGCTACGCCCCGCGGATCCGCGCGGGCATCCACGTCGGCCGGCCGCGCCGGGTCGGCGCGGACTACCTCGGGGTGGACGTGAACATCGCCGCACGGGTGGCGCAGGCCGCGGGGACGGACGAGCTGCTCGCCTCGGACGCCGCGCTGGACGCGTTGGGCCCCGACGTCGTCGAGGCGCGGCGCCGCAAGCGGTTCCGGGCCAAGGGCGTGCCGCCCGAGCTCGGTGTCCACGCGGTCCGCAGCGCGTAGCGCCCGGGCGCCGCGGGTCCGGGCCGCGCCGACCGCGGCCGCCGGGGCAGGGGTCGGGGGTCGGCGCCGCGTCGGGCTCAGCGCGGGCCGGACGGCTCGTCGGGCGCCGCCGGAGGCCGTGCGGGCGGCTCGGGCTCGCCGAGGAGCTCCGCCTCGAGCTCCACGGCGGCCACGGCCGTCCCGCGTCCGCGGGTGCGCCGGCGGAGGGGGTGGACCACGCGGCCGGCGATGCGGTCGATCTGGTGCAGGGACTGGCTCATCCCGCCGACCTGATCCTCCATGCGGTCGACGGATGCGTACATGGCGTCGACGGAGCCGCGCAGGTGCACGACGTCGGGCGGCAGGCGCGCGATCTCCGCCTGGAGGTCCTCCACCGCGCCGATGACGTCGCGGATGTCGCCCCGCATGCCGCGCATGTCGTCCCGGACCTCGTGCAGCACGGCGAGCTCCTCGCGCAGCAGCGCGATCGACTCGGGCAGGGTGCGCAGCCCGCGCTCGAGGGCGACAACCGCCTCGAGCGCGGCCTCGATCCGCGGCAGCAGCTGGGGCAGCAGCGACGGGAGGCCGATCTGGGGCACGGGGACGCGCATGGGCAGGGGGCAGCCTAGACGCGGCCGACGCGGGTCAGGCGCTCGTCGTCGCCCGCTTCGCGGCGGCGCGCTCCGCCACGACCTGCTCGTGCCCGCCGGCCGCGACGGTCGTCGCGCCGAACGAGCGCCCGAGCGCGCGGACCTCCTCCTCCATCCGCGGCACCATCGTCTTCGCCTCGTGCTTGAGGAGGACGTCGCTCATCGGGCTGATGACGATCGTGCGCAGCGCCTGGAACCACGCGAGCGAGCGGGGCACGTAGATCCGGCGCTTGCGACCGGCGATGCCGTCGGCGAAGCGCTCGGCGCACTCCTCCACCGACGTGGTGCCGCCGAGCGGGCCGGGCAGCTTGGAGCGGGCCTCGCGGAACGCCCCGAGGTCCTTCTCGACGTCGCGGACGAGGTCGGTGTCGATCCAGCTCGGGTGCGCCGAGCCGACGCGCACGCCCTTGTGGGCGACCTCGAGCCGCAGCACGTTGGCGAACGCCTCGGCGCCGGCCTTCGACGCGCAGTAGGCGGCCATGCCGGGCAGGACCGTGAAGGCGGCGAGCGAGGCGACCACGAGCACGTAGCCCTTGCGCTCCTCCACGTGCGGGAGCGCGGCGCTGACCGTGCGGATCACGCCGTTCAGGTTCACGTCGACCGTGCGGACGAGGGCGTCGGGGGGATTGACGGCGACCGTGCCGTTGTTCGCGACGCCGGCGTTGGCCATCACGACGTCGATGCCGCCGAGCGCCTCGACCGTGCCGCGGACCGCCGCCTCGATCTGCTCCTGGTCCGTGACGTCGGCCTCGAACCACGCCGCCTTCGGCTGCGGCGCGGTGCCGCCGCCGTTGAGCTCGTCGGCCAGGTCGCGCAGGCGGTCGGGCTCCATGCCGACCAACGACACCCGTGCGCCGCGGCGGACCAGCACGCGGGCGGTCTCCGCCCCGATGCCGCGCGCGGCCCCCGTGATCAGCACGACCTTGCCCTGTACGCTCTTCGCCATCCCGGCAGGCTACTGCACCGTAGGTTCACGTGGGACCGCGCCGGGCCGGGGCCCCTACTGGCCGGTAGGCCCCGTCGTCCTGGGCGGCACCCCCGCGCTCGGCGCGGTGCGGCGGCGAACGGGCGGACACCGCACAGTTGGTTGACACAAGTGGCCGGGGAGGTCGGGGCGTAGGATCGCCGCATGTCGACCCCACCCCCCGAGACCGAGACCGAGACCGAGGAGCCCGACGACGACCTCCACGTCTCAAGGGTGGTCCTCACGTCGGGCGTGGCGGCGCTCGGCGGATTCCTCTTCGGCTTCGACTCCTCCGTCATCAACGGCGCGACCGCCGCGATCAAGGACGAGTTCGGCCTGGGCTCCTTCGTCCAGGGCTTCGTCGTCGCGATCGCGCTGCTCGGTGCAGCGGTCGGCGCCTGGTACGCCGGCCGGATCGCCGATCGCTACGGCCGCATCCGCGTCATGGTCATCACCGCCGGGGTGTTCATCCTCAGCGCCGTCGGGTCGATGCTCGCGTTCTCGTGGATCGACCTCGCGTTCTGGCGCCTCGTCGGCGGCGCCGCGATCGGGTCGGCGTCCGTTATCGCCCCGGCGTACATCGCGGAGATCGCGCCGGCCAGCCTGCGCGGCCGGCTCGGCTCGCTCCAGCAGCTGGCGATCGTCGTCGGCATCTTCGTCGCCCTGCTGTCGGACTACTTCATCGCCGAGGCCGCGGGCGGCGCCTCGAACGACCTCTGGCTCGGCCTCGAGGCGTGGCGCTGGATGTTCCTCGCGGGCGCGGTGCCGGCCATCGTCTACGGCGTGCTGGCCCTGCAGATCCCGGAGTCGCCCCGCTACCTCGTCGCCCACCACCGCGAGAAGGAGGCCCGCACGGTCCTCAAGCGGTTCGTCGGCGGCGACCCCGACAGCCGCATCCGCGAGATCGGGCGCACCCTGCGGGGCGAGGGTCAGATCCGCGTGCGCGACCTGCGCGGCCCGAAGTTCGGCCTGTTGCCGATCGTCTGGGTCGGCATCCTGCTGTCCGTCTTCCAGCAGGCCGTCGGCATCAACGTGATCTTCTACTACAGCTCCCAGCTGTGGCAGAGCGTCGGCTTCTCCGAGTCGGATTCCATGATCACGAGCGTCATCACGTCGGTCGTGAACATCGTCTCGACGCTCGTGGCGATCGCGCTCGTGGACAAGGTCGGCCGCAAGCCGCTGCTGCTCTTCGGCTCGATCGGCATGTTCATCACCCTCGGCGCCCTGGCGATCAACTTCGGCACCGCGCCGATCGTCGACGGCGAGCCGAGCCTCGAGGGCACCCGCGGCGTGATCGCGCTGATCTCGGCGAACCTCTTCGTCGTGTCCTTCGCGACGTCCTGGGGCCCGGCGGTCTGGGTGCTGCTCGGCGAGATGTTCAACAACCGCATCCGCGCGACGGCGCTGGCGGTCGCGGCCGCGTCGCAGTGGATCGCGAACTTCATCATCACGACGACGTTCCCGTCCCTGTCCTCCGTCTCGCTCGCGCTGGCCTACGGCCTCTACACCGCGTTCGCGTTCGTCTCGATCATCTTCGTCTGGAAGGCCGTGACGGAGACGAAGGGGCGCGAGCTCGAGGACATGTAGGGCGGAACGCAGAACGCCCGCCGGCGCCCCGGGAGTCCGGGGTGCGCGGCGGGCGCGGGTGCGGGGTCCGCCGTTCGCTGCTCGCGGACGGCGGGTGAGGACTAGAAGCTCGGGATGACCGAGCCCTGGTACTTGTCCTCGATGAACTTCTTCACCTCGGGCGAGTGCAGGAGCTCCTCGAGCTTCTGGACGCGCGGGTCGGACTGCTTGTCCTTCTGCACGACGACGAGGTTCGCGTTCGGGTTGTCCTTCGGCGACTCGAGGACGAGGGCGTCCTTCGCGGGCGTCAGGTCGGCCTCGATGGCGTAGTTGCCGTTGATGACCGAGATGTCGGTGTCGTCGAGCGTCCGCGGCAGGTTGGCCGGCGCGATCGTCTGGAACTTCAGGTCCTTCGGGTTGCTCTCGAGGTCCCGCGGCGTCGCGTTGGCGGGCGCGTCGGCCTTGAGCTTCACGAGGCCGGCCTGCTGGAGCAACTTGAGGCCGCGGGCCTCGTTGGCCGGGTCGTTCGACAGCGTCACGGTCGCGCCGCTGGGGACCTGCGCGATGTCCTGGAACTTCTTGGAGTAGATGCCGAGCGGCTCGAGGTGCACCGGCTTCAGGGCGACGAGGTCGTCGTAGTCCGGGTTGTCCTCCTTCTGCGCGTCCAGGTACGGGACGGTCTGGAAGTAGTTCGCGTCGAGCTGTCCCTCCTCGAGCGCCACGTTGGGCTGGATGTAGTCGTCGTACGTCTTGACCTCGAGCTTCAGGCCCGCCTTCTCGGCGAGGTTCTTCTGGACGAAGTCGAGGATCTCGGCGTGCGGGACGGGGCTCGCGCCGACCTTCAGCGGTGCGTTCGTGTCGGCCTTGGCGCCGGAGTCGGCGGAGCCCTCGTCGTCGGAGCCGCAGGCCGTCAGCCCGAGGCCGAGGAGGGCGGCGGCGACGAGCGCGAGGAGAGCGCGCAGGCGTACGTGCATGGGGTGGGTCTCTCTGTGAGGGAACGTCATCGGTGCGAGATGCGGCGGACCACGAGGTCGCCGACGAACTGGAAGATCTGGACGATCACCACGAGCAGCACGACGGTGGCCAGCATCACGTTGCCGTCGTAGCGGTTGTAGCCGTAGTCGATCGCGAGGGCGCCGAGGCCGCCGCCGCCCACGGTGCCGGCCATCGCGGAGAACCCGACGATGGCGACGAGGGTGATCGTGAGGCCGCCGACGAGGCCCGGCGCGGCCTCGCGCAGGAGCACCTTCGAGACCGTCTGTGCGCGGGAGGCGCCGGCGGCGCGGGCCATCTCGATGAGCTCGCGCGGGACCTCGCGCAGCGCGCCCTCGACGACCCGGGCGTAGAACGGGGTCATCGCCACGACCAACGGGACGATCACCGCCTTCGTGCCCAGCGACGTGCCGACGACGAGCCGCGTGAACGGGATGATCGCCGCGAGCAGCACGATGAAGGGCACCGAGCGGCCGATGCCGATGACCAGGCCGAGGACGGCGTTGACCGGCGGCAGCGGGCGGAGGCCGTCGCGGCCCGTCGTGTGCAGGAGGACGCCGAGCAGCAGGCCGAGGACGCCGGTGATGACCGTCGAGATGACGATCATCTGCATCGTCTCGCCCAGCGCGGGGCGGATCAGGGGCCACAGCTCGTCCCACGGGGTGGCGGCGGCGAGGGCGGGGCTCATGCGGACTCCTCGTCGGTCGGTGCGGGGGCCGCGACGAGGTCGGCGACCTCGGGCGGCGGGGCGGACTCCTCGGCGGTCGCCGCGACGCGCTCGGCGTGCAGGCCGCGCGGCGCGAGGCGGGGCGCCAGGTCGACGGCCGGATCGGCGACGGCGAGCGTGACGTGCCCGGCCGCGCGGCCGTCCACGGCCTCGACGTGCGCGCCGAGCAGCTCGACGGGCGTGCCGAGCTCCGCCTGCAGCGCGCCGATCCAGCCAGGGTCGACGTCGGTGCGGCCGTAGGTCACGCGCCACGCGGAACGGCCGGCGGCGTCGGCGGCGGGGCGCACGGGGACGAGGCCGCGGCCCAGAGCCGAGGCCGGGTCCGTGACGAGGTCGGCGATCGCACCCTGCTCGACGACACGGCCGTCGCGGAGCAGCGCGACCTGGTCGCAGATGTCGCGCACGACGTCCATCTCGTGCGTGATGAGGAGGATCGTCAGGCCCAGGTCGTCGCGCAGGCCCCGCAGCAGGGCGAGGATCGAGCGGGTCGTGTCCGGGTCCAGGCCCGAGGTGGCCTCGTCCGAGAGCAGCACGTCGGGGCGCAGCGCGAGGGCGCGGGCGATGCCGACGCGCTGGCGCTGGCCGCCGGAGAGCTGCGCGGGGTAGGCCGTCGCGTGGTCCGTCAAGCCGACGCGCTCGAGCAGCTCGGCGGTGCGCGTGCGGCGCTCGGCGCGCGCGACGCCCGCGAGCTCGAGCGGCAGCGCGACGTTCGCCTCGGCCGTGCGCGAGGAGAGCAGGCTTGCCGACTGGAAGATCGTGCCGATGCGGCGGCGCGCGGCCTGCAGGTCCCGGTCGCCGAGGGCCGTGAGGTCCTGGCCGGCGACCGTGATCCGGCCCGAGGTCGGGCGCTCGAGCAGGTTGACGCAGCGCGCCAGCGTGCTCTTGCCCGCGCCGCTGGGGCCGACGACGCCGGCGATGGCGCCGGTGTCCACGTGCAGCGTCACGCCGTCGAGCACGCGGGTGTCGCGGCCGTCGCGGCGGAAGGTCTTGGTCAGGTCGTCGACGTGGATCACGGTGAGGGGCGTCGCCACCGAGGCACCCCGGCCCGGGCGGGCGAGGCCCGCGGGCGACGGCGGCGAACCATAATGCCTGAATCCCGCGGGCTTTGAGGTGATTGGCGGCACGGAGGCCTTCTGCGGGTCCGCTGCTAGCGTCCGCTGCCCCTTGGTCCCGGCCCGCTTCCCCTTCACCGCCCTCGTCGGCCAGGACGACCTCCGGCGGGCGCTCCTCATCAACGCGGTGGCCCCCGACGTGGGCGGCGTGCTCGTGCGCGGCGAGCGCGGGACGGCGAAGACGACGGCCGTCCGCGCGCTCGAGACGCTGCTGCCCGCCGTCGACGTCATCGCCGGCGACCCGTACGGTGCGGCGCCGGACGAGGCCGACCGCTCCCCGAGCGCCGAGGCCGAGGCGTTCGTCGCGGACGGCCGCCTGGCGCGGGTCCGGGCCGGCGAGGATCCCGCCGGCATCGACGGCGTGCAGCGCCGGGCCGCGACGCTCGTCGAGCTGCCCGTCGGCGCGACCGTCGACCGCGTCGTCGGCACGCTCGACCTGGAGCGCGCGCTGCAGGACGGCCGCGCGGTGCTCCAGCCGGGGCTGCTCGCCCGCGCGCACCGGGGGATCCTCTACGTCGACGAGGTCAATCTCCTCGGCGACCACCTCGTCGACGTGCTGCTCGACGCCGCCGCCCAGGGCACGGCCGTCGTCGAGCGCGACGGCGTCTCGCTGCGCCACCCCGCGCGGTTCGTGCTCGTCGGCACGATGAACCCGGAGGAGGGCGACCTGCGGCCGCAGCTGCTGGACCGCTTCGGGCTCTCCGTGACCGTCGTCGGGTCGACGGATCCGGCCGTGCGCGCCGAGGTCGTGCGGCGACGCCTGGCCTACGAGGCTGACCCCCAGGCGTTCGTGGAGCGCTTCCGCGCGGAGGACGAGCGCGTCGCCGCCACGATCGCCACGGCCGCCGCGCTACTGCCCCGCGTGGTCCTCGGCGACCGGATGCTGCGGCTGATCACGGGTGCCTGCGCGCGCCTGGGCGTCGACGGGATGCGCGCCGACATCGTGGCCGCCCGCTGCGCCCGCGCGATCGCCGCGCTCGAGGGCCGCACCGACGTGGAGGAGCAGGACGTCCACGACGCGCTGCTCCTCACCCTCCCCCACCGCCGCCGCCGCGGCCCGCTCGACCCGCCCGGTCTGGAGCCGCAGGAGCTGGACGAGGCCCTGGAGCAGGCGAAGGACGACCTGCCGGACGACGCCCCGGAGGACGGGGACGCGGGCGACGGCGGGGACGCCGGCGACGGCGGTCCGGACGGCGGCCCCGAGGACTCCGGTCCCGCCGGCCCGGGCGCGTCCGGGCCCGACGGCGGCACCCCCGGGGACGGCTCCGGCCCCGACCCCGGCCCGCAGGGCGACGCGCCGCAGGGCACCGACGCCGGCGGGCGCCCCGACGACGCCGGGCGGCCCGACGACGCCCCGGGTACCGACGGCCCAGCCGCCGAGGCGGGCGACGCCCCGTCCGGCGACGCGGCCGAGCAGGCCACCGGGTCCGCGCCGAACGCCCCCGTCCCGCCCGGCGGGACCGAGGAGCGCCCCTTCCGCCCCGGCGCCGCCGCACGCGAGCGCACGGACGCTCCGGCCGGCGCGGGTGCGGGCTCCGGCGTCGGCTCGCTGCTCTCCCTCGCCCGCGGCGGACGCGGCGGCGTGGCCGGTCGCCGCGGCCGCACGAGCGGCGACCACGGACAGCCCGTCGACGTGCGCCTGCGAGAGCACGCCACGGACGACCTGGCCGTCCCCGCGACGCTGCGCGCGGCCGCGTTGCGCGGCGCGACGGCGGCTCGGACCGGACGCACCTCCGACGCTCCGGGCGCCGGCACGTCCCGCCCCCGCATCGACGTCCGGACCGAGGACCACCGCACGCCGATCCGCGCCGGCCGCGAGGGCACGCTGGTCGTCTTCTGCGTCGACGCCTCCGGCTCCATGGGCGCGCGCAAGCGGATGGTCGCCGTGAAGGACGCGGCGCTCGGCCTGCTCATGGACGCCTACCAGCGCCGTGACCGCGTGGCCGTCGTCGCGTTCCGCGGCGGACGGGCCGAGGTGGTGCTCGAGCCGACGAGCTCCGTCGAGCGCGCCGCGGAGCGCCTGCGCCGGCTGCCCACGGGCGGCGGCACCCCGCTGGCCGCCGGCCTCGGCGCCGCGACCACCCTCATCGCCGCCCACCGCCGCCGCGACCCGCAGCGCCGCTCCCTCTGCGTCGTCGTCACGGACGGGCGTGCGTCGGGCGGGAAGGCCGGGCTGCACGCCGCCGAGCGCGCCGCCGAGGGCCTCGGCCGGACCGCCGACGGCGTCGTCGTCTTCGACGCGGAGCAGGGGCGCGTGCGCCTCGGCCTCGGCCGCCGCATCGCCGACGCCGCCGGCGCCCGGCTGCTGCCCGTGAGCGTCCTGACCGGCGAGCCGGACCCGGCGACCCGCCGCCGGCCCGTCCCCTCGCGCATCCCCGTCGCCGGAGCCCCCGTATGAGCCCCCGTCCCGTCGTCGCCGTCGCGGGCGGTCCCGCGCTGCTCGACCCGCCGCGGCCGCTGCGCGAGGCGCTGACCGTCCTGGGCGCCGCGCTGCAGACCGTCGACCTGGCCTCGGACGCCGCGCTCCCCGACGACGCGGTCGCGTTCGTGCTCGGCGACGGTGCCCCGGTGCCGCACGCCGAGGGGCTTTCCGGCAACGCCGCGCTGCGGGCCTCCGTCGTCGCGCTGCACCGCCGCGGCGCGCCGATCGTCGCCGAAGGCGGCGGGGTGGCCTACCTGACCGAGCGCCTGGACGACCAGGCCATGTGCGACCTCCTGCCCGCCGTCGCCCGCGCCGGACGGGGCGGCGTGCCCGACGCCGTCGAGCTCACCGCCGCCGGCGACGGGCCGCTGCACCGCGCCGGGGAGCGCCGCGTCGGACGGCCCTCCGCCGCGATCGCCCTCGACGTCACCGCCGGCGACACGCCCGCCTGGAGGCTCGCGGGGCGCCCCGAGGGCTGGGCCGCCCCGGGCCTGCACGCGAGCCTGATCGTCGTCCCCTGGACGCTGGAGCGGGTCGCGCACCTGCTCGACGCCGCGGGGGTGCGCGCGTGAGCACGCCGGAGAACACCCCGGAGACGGTCGACGACCCCGCCGACGACGGCTCCCGCGGGCGGGTCGTCTTCGTCGGCGCCGGCCCCGGCGCGGCAGACCTCATCACGCTGCGCGGCGCGCGGGTGCTCGGCGAGGCCGACGTCGTCGTGTGGCCCCGCAGCCTCGTCCCCCCCGAGGTGATGGAGCACGCGCGCCCCGACGCCGAGATCTTCACGAGCGACGACCACACGCTCGAGGACGTCATCCAGCTCTTCGCGCGCGCACGCCGCGAGGGCCTGACGGTCTGCCGGCTGCAGTCCGGGGATCCGTCCGTCTACGCCACGCTGCACGAGCAGATCAACGCCTGCCGGCGGATGGACCTGCCGTACGAGATCGTCCCCGGCGTCGGCTCGCTCTCCGCGATGGCCGCGGCGCTCGGCCAGGAGCTGACGGTGCCCGAGGTGGCGCAGTCGCTCATCCTGACCCGCCGCGCCGTGCGCGTGCCGATGCCGGAGAACGAGCGGCTGCAGGACCTCGCCGCGCACGGCACGACGATGGCGCTCTACCTGTCCGTGCGCCGCCCCCGCGAGCTCGTCGCCGACCTCATCGCCGGCGGCTACGCGCCCGACGCGCCCGTGGCCATCGGCTACCGCGTCTCCTGGCCCGACGAGGTCCTGTTGCGCTGCCGCCTGGACGAGCTGGCCGCGACGCTCAAGGCGCACAAGATCACCACGCAGGCGCTGATCATCCTGGGGCCCGGGCTGGCCTCGGGCGAGGAGGAGCGGCGCTCCCACGTGTACCGGCCGACGTACGGGCACCGCTACCGGCGGCTCGGGAGCCCGGCGCGGTACAAGGACGGTGGGGCGAAGGCGGACGGTGAGGCCCAGACGGACGGCGGCGCCCAGGTGGACGCCGGCGCCACCGCCGCCGACCCCGGCGCGCCCGACGGGTCGGGTCCGACCCGCGGCTGACCGCCCTCCGCCGGGCGCGCCGCCCGCTCCGGCCGACCGTGACCGATAGCGTGGCGCCGATGAGCGAGGCTCCCGTCGTCGTCATCTCGAGCGGCGCCGTCCGCGGCGTCCGGGAGGGCGACGCCGACGTGTTCCGCGGCATCCCCTACGCCGCGGCGCCCGTCGGCCCCCTGCGGTTCGCGGAGCCCGCGCCGGCCCCCGCGTGGGAGGGCGAGCGCGACGCCACCGCCTACGGCCCCACGCCGGCCAAGCTGCCGCCGGTCCCGCCGTTCGATCAGATCCTCTCCGACCCGATCGTCCCGGGCGACGACGTGCTGAACCTCAACGTCTGGACGCCCCGCGCCGACCCGGACGCGCGCCTGCCGGTGCTCGTCTGGATCCACGGCGGCGCGTTCCGCGGCGGCACGGGCGCGGTCGAGTCCTACAAGGGCGATGCGTTCGCCCGCGACGGCGTGGTCTGCGTGACGATCAACTACCGCCTGGGCATGGACGGGTTCGGGCACCTGCCCGACGCGCCGGACAACCGCGGGCTGCTCGACCAGCTCGCCGCACTGGAGTGGGTCCGGCGCGAGATCGCAGCGTTCGGCGGCGACCCGGAGCGCGTGACGATCGCCGGCGAGTCGGCCGGAGCGATGAGCGCCGTGACGCTGCTGGCCGCCGAGCGCGGGCGCGGGCTGTTCCGCGGCGTGATCGCGGAGTCCGGGGCCGGGCAGCACGTGCAGACGCCGGAGAGCGCGACGCGGGTCGCGGCCGAGCTGGGCCGGCGCCTGGGCGTCGAGCCCACCGCCGCCGCGTTCGCGACCGTCCCCCTCGGCGAGTTCCTCGCCGCGCAGGGCGCGCTGTCCCTCGAGGTCTCGTCGTCGGACCGCGCGGCCTGGGGCGCCGTCGGGCTGGACGGCATGGCGTTCGAGCCGGTCGTGGCGGGCGACGTCGTGCCCCGCCGGCCGATCGAGGCGCTGCAGCAGGGTGCCGGCGCCGACGTCTCGCTGCTGATCGGGTGCAACGAGGAGGAGTACCGGTTCTGGCTCGTGCCGATGGGGATCCTCCCCCACGTGACGGCCGAGGCGATCCCCGCGACGGCGGCGGTCTACGGCGTGCCGGCCGAGGCGGCGGCCGCCTACGCCGACGAGGCCACCCCGGGCCAGGGCGTGGAGCAGGTCATCACGGATTGGTTCTTCCGCGTGCCCGCCCTGCGTGCCGCCGAGGCCCGCGCGGACGGCCCGGCGCCGACCTACGTCTACGAGTTCCGCTGGCGCTCGCCCGTGCAGGGCGGCGACTTCGGCGCGGCGCACGCCGTGGAGATCGGGTTCGCGTTCGACACGTTGGCCGTCGAGTCCGGCTGGGGCCTGGTCGGCCCCGACGCCCCGCAGGCGCTGGCCGACGAGATGCACGCCGCGTGGGTCGCGTTCGTCCGCGACGGCAACCCGGGCTGGGCGCCCTACGCCCCCGACGACCGGCAGGTGCGGATCTTCGGCGGCGCGGACGGCGCTGGGGCGGTCGAGGTCGACCCCCGCGGGGAGCGGCGGCAGGTCTGGGACGGGCTGCGCTGAGGGGGCGGCTCTCCCGGGCGCTACCGTCCGGGGGAGCCGATGGCCGAGCCCACCCCCCACGCCCCAGCGCAGGTCCCGTCCGCCGACGAGGCCCCGACCGCCGACGACGCGGTGACGAAGGCCCCGGCGACGGACGCCGACGACGAGGACGCCCCCACCGGCGGCGCCCCCGCCCAGCCCGACCGCCTCAGCTCCCGCCGCTCCTCGGACGGCCTGCGCACGGGTTGGACGACGGGGACCTGCTCGTCCGTGGCCGCGAAGGCGTGCGCGCTGCTCCTCGTCGACGGCGCCGCGCCCGACGAGGTCGAGGTCGCGCTCGTCCGCGGCGCCGGCCGGGCGCGGCTGCCCGTGCTGTCGTGCGAGCGGGTCGGGCCCGACACGGCGCGGGCCGTCGTGGTCAAGGACGCCGGCGACGACCCCGACGTCACCCACGGCGCGCACATCACCGTCACCCTCACGCTGCACCGCCGCGTGGGCGCCACGGACGGCGGCGGCACGGGCGCCGAGGCCGCGACGGGCGCGGGCGTCACGTTCGTCGCCGGCGAGGGCGTGGGCACCGTCACCCGCACCGGGCTGGGGCTCGACGTCGGCGGCCCGGCGGTCAACGCGGGCCCGCGCAAGCAGATCGCCGCCGCGCTCTCCGACGTCGTCGACCTGGAGCGCGACGGCGCGGTCGTCGAGATCAGCGTGCCCGGCGGGAACGACCTGGCCCAGAAGACGTCGAACCCGCGCCTGGGGATCGTCGGCGGCATCTCGATCCTCGGCACGAGCGGCATCGTCCGGCCCTTCTCGAGCGCCGCGTGGCGGGCGTCCGTCGGCCAGGCGATCGACGTGATGCACGCGCAGGGCATGGGCACCGCCGTGCTCACGACGGGCGGGCGCTCCGAGCGCTTCGCGCGCCGGCTGCTGCCCGAGCTCGATCCCGTCTGCTTCATCGAGGTCGGCGACTTCATCGGCTACTCCCTCAAGCGCGCCCGGACGCTCGGGCTCGACGAGGTCGTGATGGTCGGCATGGCCGGCAAGCTCGCGAAGGTCGCCGCCGGCGAGCTCATGACGCACTCCGCGCGGTCGAAGGTCGACCCCGCGTTCCTCGCCGACGTGACCCGCGCCGCCGGCGGCGACGAGACGCTGGCGGCCGAGGTCGCCACGGTGCGAACGGCGCGGCACGCGTTCGAACTGTGGGAGGCGCGCGGCCTGGCGCGCGCCACCGACCTCCTCTGCGGCCACGCCGAGGACACCATGGCGGGCTACATCAAGGGCGCGCTGCCCGTGCGGGTGATCCTCACGGACTTCGCCGCGGAGCGGGTGGCCGGGCGGTCGCCGCAGGCCGTCGCGCTGGCGGCGCGTGAGCTGGCGCCGCCGCCCGTCGACTGAGCGCAAGGGCTCCCCTCCGCCGTGCGCGTGCATGCCGCGTCGCCGGCCGGGGTATCTCTCCCCCGCGCCTCCTCCCGCGCCGCGCGGGAGGAGGAGAACTTCACCGGCTCAGGCCGCGCCGCCACGCACGAGGCGCGCGCGGCCGGCCAGGACCGCCACCGCGGTCAGCGGCACGAGCAGCACGAGCAGCACTGCGATCGACGCCTGCCAGTCGCCCGTGGCGTCGTGGAGCGCGCCGATCGCCAGCGGACCGAAGCCGCCGACGAGATAGCCCACGGTCTGCGCCATGCCGGAGAGCTCGGCGGTGTGCGCGGCGTCGGGTGAGCGGAGCACCATCAGCGTGAGCGCCACGCCGAGCGTCGCGCCCTGCGCCACGCCCATCAGGACCATCCACAGGAGGGCCCCTCCGACGGGCGCCGCCAGCATGCCGATCCACGCCGCGGCCCAGAACGCGACGCTGCCCACGCCCAGGCCGACCTGGCGGCGCATCCGCCCGGCGAGCACGGGCGCGGCCAGGGCGCTGCCGACCCCGACGACGTTCATGAGCGCCAGCAGCAACCCGGCGCGCTCCTGGGTCATGCCGTGGTCGACGAAGATCGTGGGCACCCACGCGGTGGCGGTGTAGAACTGGAGCGTCTGCAGGCCCATGAACCCCGTGACGGCCCAGGCGACCGGGTCGCGCCACAGGCCGCCAGCCATCGCCGCGTGCCCGTTCTGCTCCCCGCGGGCCCGCACGATCCGCACGACCGGCAGCCACGCGACCAGCGCCAGCACGACGGGGAGCACCCACGGGACGAGTCCGCCGCGCCAGTCCGTGCCGAGCGCGTCCTCGACCGGGATCGCCAGGCCGGCGGCGAGGGCCGCGCCGCCGGTCAGCGCCATCGCGTAGACCCCCATCGCGAGCCCGGCGATGTGCGGCAGGTCGCGCTTGATGACGCTGGGCACCAGGACGTTGCAGACGGCGATCGCCCCGCCGATGAGCACCGTGCCGCCGATCAGCAGCGCCGTGCCCGGCACCACCCGCACGACGATGCCCGCCGCCAGGACGACCATCGCGCCCGCGATGACCGCCTCGCCGCCGAACCGCCGCGCCAGCCGCGGCGCGAGCGGCGCCAGCGCCCCGAAGCAGAACACGGGGAGCGTGGTCAGCAGGCTCGCCTCCGCCCCCGACATGCCCGTGCTGGCCCGGATCTCGTCCAGGAGCGGCGAAACCGCGACGATCGCGGGGCGCAGGTTCAGCGTGACGAGGACGAGCGCCGCGAGCAGCAGCAGGGTGCGGACGCGGGTCACGCGCCACCCCGCGGACGACCGCGGCGTACGGCGCGGCGGGACGGGCGGACGGCTGGGCGGCGGCGAGAGACGGCGCGCATGGCCGCCACTCTGCCGCGTCCGGCCCCGGTCGCGCGGCGCGCCCCGCGGCCGGGTCGGCGGCCGTCCACGCCCCGCTCCCCCGGCCGGGGGAGCGCCCCGTCGGCGGGAGGCCGCGGGTGCCGACCGAGGGGCGCTCGCGGGGTGCCGACCGGAGGGGGCGCTCGCCCTAGCCCGTGACGACCTCGGCCGTGCTCACCACCCGGGCGAAGTGCCCGTCCAGGTTCGCGGCCGTCACGCGGGCGAGCAGGGCCGCGGGCAGGTCGGGGCCGCCGTCGGGGTCCGGCTCGTCGAACGTGTGGGTGGCGTCGCGCACGAACCGCACGTCGTAGCCGAGGTCGCCGGCCACGCGGGTCGTGGTCTCGCAGCAGCGGTTCGTCTGGATCCCGCACACGATCAGGTCGCGGATCCCCTGCGCGGTCAGCCAGGCGTGCAGGTCGACCTCGCCGTGGAAGGACGAGTGCACGTGCTTCGGCACCAGCAGGTCAGGCTCGACGCCGTCCAGGATCGGCTTGAACGCGTTGCCGGGGTGGCCCGGGGCGAGCGTCGACCCGGGCTCGATCGAGTCGTGGCGGACGAGGACGACCGCGTCGCCGCGCGCCTGGGCCGCGTCGATCAACGCCCGCACGTTGCCCTCGCACGCCGGGTTGTCGCGCGGCGGACGGGAGGCGTCGTCGAACCCCTGCTGCACGTCGATCACGATCAGGGCGGCGGTCATGCGGCCACCTCGCCGTCGATCACGAGCGGGCCGGTGCGGTCGTGCTCCACGCGCGCCGTCGCCGCGGCGGCGGCCTCGGCGCCGAGGTACCGCTCGACGAGCCGGATCGCCAGGTCGATGCCGGCGATCGGGCCGCCGGCGGTCACGACGTCGCCGTCGTCGACCACGCGCGCGTCGCGGACGTCGGCGCCCGTGGCCCGCAGGTCGTCGAGGGCCAGGCGGTTCGTGGTCGCCGGGCGGCCGCGCAGGACACCGGCGCCGGCCAGGAGCATCGCGCCGGTGCAGACGGACGCCAGAACGGTGCCGTCGGCGTGCAGGGCGGCGAGCCGCGGGGCGACGGCGGGGTCCTCCGTCAGGCCGCGCACGCCGGGGGTGCCGTCGAACCAGCCACCGCCGGGCACGACGAGCAGGCCGGGGCGCGCGCCGAACGTGCCGTCCGGGACGCCGAGGGTACCGTCGACGCCGAGCCGCAGCCCGTTCGCGCACCGGACGGTGGCGGGATGCGGGGCGGACGCGGCGCCGTCGACCGGCAGGACGACCGTGCGGACGGGGAAGCCCGCGGCGGCGAGGACCTCGAACGGGCCGACGACGTCGAGCTCGTCGGCGCCCTCGAACACGAGGATCTCGACGGTGGGTGGAGCGGCGGCGGAGGTCATGGGAGCATCGTGCGCCCGACGGGGCGCCGCCGCCAGTGGCAGGTTTGCCATGCATCGATAGGATCCTGCCACCGTGTCGTCCCCCGCCCGTCCGCCGAGTGCCCATCGGCCGCCCGCGCCCCGGTCGCCCGCGCCGCCGTCGCGCGCGCCCCGGTCCCCCGGGCCCCCGTCGTCCGCGCCGCGATCCCCGGCGCCGCGCCCCCACCGCGTCGTGGCGCTGCTGCAGCCCGGCGTGCTCCTGCTGGACCTCGCCGCGCCCACCCACGTCTTCGGGCACTGCGGCCCGCCCCACTACGCGTTCTCGATCGCCGCGCTGCGGGCGGGACCCGTGACCACGTCGACCGGGTTCGACGTCGTGGCCCCGCGCGGCATCGAGGCGCTGGAGGACGCCGACACGATCGTCGTGCCGGGCACGGTCCACCACGACCCGAACCCGGTGTACGTCGCCCCGCTGCGGGCGGCTGCGGCCCGGGGCGTGCGGATCATGTCGGTCTGCACCGGGGCGTTCGCGCTCGCGGCCGCCGGCCTGCTCGACGGCCGCCGGGCGACGACCCACTGGGACGCCTGCGCCGACCTCGCCGCCCGGCACCCGGAGATCACGGTCGAGCCGGGCGTGCTCTACGTCGACGAGGGCGACGTCCTCACGAGCGCCGGCGTCGCGGCGGGGATCGACCTCTGCCTGCACGTCGTCCGCCGCGACCACGGCGCCGAGCTGGCGGCCTCCATCGCCCGCCGCACCGTTGTCGCCCCGCACCGCGACGGCGGCCAGGCGCAGTTCGTCCGCCGCCCCATCGACGGCGGCGGGCCCGGCGAGGACGCAGCGCGCGCCCTCGCGGCCGGCCTCGAGCCGACCCGGGCCTGGGCGCTCGGGCGCCTGCGCGAGCCGCTGGACGTCGCGACCCTGGCCCGGCACGCCAACGTCTCGCCCCGCACCTTCGCCCGCCGGTTCCGCGAGGAGACCGGCACGACGCCCGCCCAGTGGCTGCTCGACCAGCGCACCCTCGCCGCGCAGGAGCTGCTCGAGTCGACCGACCTGCCCGTGGAGGAGGTCGCCGCCCGCTCCGGCTTCGGCAGCGCCGCCTCGCTGCGCCAGCACCTCGCCCGCCGCGCGCGGACGACGCCCACGGCCTACCGCCGGGCGTTCCGGACCACGGGGACCGAGGTCGTGGCGTGAGCCGCGGCGCGGACGAGGCCCGGACCGCCGACGGGCGGCCGCACGTCCTCGACGACGTGCTCCCCGCCGGCGCCCGCGTGCTCTTCTGCGGCACCGCCGCCGGGGCCGTCTCCGGACGGTTGGGCGCCCCGTACGCCGGGCCCGGCAACCGCTTCTGGCCGACGCTGCACGGCGCCGGACTGCTGCCCGCGCCGCTCGAGCCGCTCGCCTTCCGCGAGGCCGCGCGGTACGGGATCGCGCTGACCGACCTGAACAAGGCCGACTCGGGGTCGGACGCCGAGATCGGCACCGCCGGCTTCGACGCCGCGGCGGTCGCGCGCAAGGTCGCGGCGTGCGGCGCGCGCGTCGTCGCCTTCACGAGCAAGACCGCCGGGGCCACGGCGCTCGGCCGGCCCGTCGACTCCGGCCCCCAGCCCGAG
The DNA here is from genome assembly GCF_000420025.1 of Patulibacter americanus DSM 16676. Taxonomy (GTDB): domain Bacteria; phylum Actinomycetota; class Thermoleophilia; order Solirubrobacterales; family Solirubrobacteraceae; genus Patulibacter; species Patulibacter americanus. The sequence continues at coordinate 116,182 of NZ_ATUD01000003.1, read as the reverse complement.
CGGTTCGGCGGCGCCGAGGCGTGGGTGCTGCCCTCGCCGTCGGGCCGCGCGCGGCGGTTCTGGGACGTCGCGCCGTGGCGGGCGCTGGCGGCGCGCGTCGACGCGCTCGCCCCGGTGGTCCTGTGCGCGCCCGACAAGCTGCGCGGGGCGGTCGACGCCGCCGAGGCCGCGGACGCGCTCGCCCGCGGGGTGGTGCGCGCCAGCGGCTGGCCGCTGACCCTCCCGGTGGCCGACGGCGGCGAGGGCACCCTCGACGCCTTCCTCGCCGGCGGACGCGCGACGGCCGTGACGGTGCGGGCGCGCGACGCGCACGGGGCGCCGACGGACGCCCGCATCGCGTGGCTGGGCGGGGGCGACCTGATCGGCGGGACCGTCCTCGTCGAGGCGGCAGAGGCCATCGCCCTCGCGGCCGTCCCCGAGCACGCGCGGGACGTGGGGCGGGCGTCGTCGGCGGGCGCCGGCGACCTGGTGCGGGCGGCGCTCGACGGGGGTGCCGCGCGGATCCTCGTCGCCGTCGGGGGGACGGCCTCGGTCGACGGCGGCGCGGGGTTCCTGCGCGCCCTCGGCGCCGACGCCCCGGAGGACGGCGCCGGGCTGCTCCGCGACCCGCGTGGCGACCTGACGGGCGTGGACCCGCGACTGGCCGCCGTCGACCTCGAACTGCTCTACGACGTCGACGCCCCGCTCTGCGGCCCCGACGGCGCGGCACACCGGTTCGGGCCGCAGAAGGGCGCGACGCCCGACGAGGTCCCGGCCTACGACGCGGCGCTCCGGGCGTGGGCGCGGTCCCTCGGGGTCGACCCGGACCTCCCAGGCAGCGGCGCGGCGGGCGGCCTGGGGCTGGCGCTGCGGGCGGTCGGCGCGACCGCCCGGCCGGGTGCCGAGGCCGTGCTCGACCTCGTCGGCTTCGACGCGCTGGCGGCGTGGTCGTCGCTCGTCCTGACCGCCGAGGGCAGCGTCGACGCCTCGACGCTGCAGGGCAAGACCGTCGACGCGGTCGTGCGCCGGTCCGTCGCGGCGGGTACGCCCGTGGCGGTGCTCGGCGGACGGGTGGAGTCCGCCGCGGCGGCGCAGCTGCGGGCGCGGGGCGCGGCGGCCGTGACGCCGCTGGGCCCGGCCGGGCGACCGCTCGACGCAGCGCTCGCGGCGGCCGCGGCGGAGCTCGAGGACCGCGCGGCGGAGGCGGTCGCCGCGGCGACGGGCGCCTGAGGCCGCGCGTCCTTGCACGCACCAACGACCGCTTCACCGAATCGCCACAGCCTCGCCGCACGGGGCGCGCAGAGTCGGGGTCCCCCCATCGCAGTCGACCCAGGACTCCCCCCATGTCCACTCGTATCTCCCGCCGCGGCCTGCTGGCCGCGGGTGGCGCCGGCGCGGTCGCGCTCGGCACGAACGGCGTCTTCGCCGGCGCGGCCAACGCGACCCTCCCCCGCGGCGCCTACCCCTTCGTCGCCGGCGTCGCGTCGGGCGAGCCGGCCCCGGACGGCGTCGTCATCTGGACCCGCATCGCACTCGACGCCCTCGGCCGCGAACCGATCGGACGCCGCCGCGTGGTCGTCGGCTGGCAGGTCGCCGAGGACGAGGGGATGACCCGCGTCGTCGCCCGCGGCCTGCGGCTGGCGCGCCCGGAGGAGGGGCACTCCGTTCGCGTCGAAGTGGACCACCTACGGCCGGGCCGCGAGTACTGGTACCGCTTCTACGCGCACGGCCAGGCGAGCCCCGTCGGCCGCACGCGCACCGCGCCCGCGTTCCGCCGCTCCCCCAACAGCCTGCGGTTCTGCCTCGCGAGCTGCTCGAACTGGGAGGCCGGCTACTTCACGGCCTACAAGCGCATCGCCGAGGACGACCCGTGGTTCGTCGTCCACGTCGGGGACTACATCTACGAGGGCGGGCCGGGCACCACCGGCGTGCGGCAGCACTCCAACGCCGAGCCGATGGACCTGCCGAGCTACCGCGAGCGCCACGCGCAGTACAACTCCGACCCCGACCTGCTCGAGCTGCGGCGGCTGTTCCCGATCGTCGTCACCCCGGACGACCACGAGGTCGAGAACAACTACGCGGGCCTGATCTCGCAGGTCGACACGGAGCCCGACCAGGACCGGGCGGTGTTCGCCCAGCGCCGGGCCGCCGCCTACCGGGCCTACTGGGAGTTCATGCCGCTGCGCCACCCGCAGAGCCCGCGCGGCTCCGGCATGCAGCTGTACCGCGAGCTGCCGATGGGCGACCTGGCGAACTTCGTGGTCGCCGACACGCGCCAGTACCGGACGGACCAGCCCTACGAGGACAAGACCCCGTCGGACGGCCCGGAGATGGACGACCCCAACGCGACCATCCTCGGCCTCGCCCAGGAGGGCTGGATCGTCGACCGGATGAGCCGCTCGCGCGCGAAGTGGAACATCCTCGCCCAGCAGGTCCTGATGGCCTCGCGCGACCGGGTGCCCGGGGCCGAGAAGGGCTACTCCACGGACCAGTGGGACGCGTACCGCGCCGGACGCCAGCGGGTGCTGGACGGCATCGTCGACCGCGGCACGAGCAACCCCGTCGTGCTCACGGGCGACATCCACCAGCACTACGCCGCCGACCTGCTGCGCGACTTCTCCGACCCGTCCTCGCCCATCATCGGCTCGGAGCTGTGCGGCACCTCGATCACCTCGGGCGGCGACGGCAACGACGGCCAGGACGACCTGACCGAGAACCCCTGGATCAAGTACAACGCCAAGCGCCGCGGCTACGTGCGCGTGACGATGGACCGCCAGCGGCTCCAGGCCGACTTCCGGACCCTCAGCGCCGTGCGCACCCCGGACGCGCCCGCGACGACCGGGGCCACGTTCACGATCGAGGACGGGCAGCCGGGGCTACGGGCGGGCTAGCCCCGGCGCGCGGGGCCGCGACCGCGGGACGGGGCGCCGGGGCCAACCCGCCGCCCCCTACCCCAGGTCGCGCGCCAGCGCCCGCCCGGCCGTGCGCCCGGAGAACAGGCAGCCGCCGAGGAAGGTGCCCTCGAGCGCGCGGTAGCCGTGCATGCCGCCACCGCCGAAGCCGGCGACCTCGCCCGCGGCGTAGAGGCCGGGGACGGGCTCGCGCTCCTGCTCGCTCGCGCCGCCGCGCTCCGGTGCGCGCAGGACGCGGCCGTCGAGGTCGGTGTGCAGGCCGCCCAGGGTCTTGCGGGTCAGGACGGAGAGCTTGACGGCGATGAGGGGGCCGTTCTCCGGGTCCAGCAGGCGGTGGGGCTTGGCGACGCGGGTGATCCGGTCCGCCAGGTACTTGCGGGCCCCGTGGATCGCGGTGAGCTGCAGGTCCTTCGTGTAGGCGTTGCCGACCTCGCGGTCGCGGGCCATGATCGTGCGCTCGAGCTCGGCGGCGTCGATCAGCGGCGTGTCGGTCTTGGCGTTCATGCCGCGCACGAGGGCCGCGAGGTCGCGCTCGACGACGAAGTCCGCGCCGCGGTCCATGAACGCCTGGACCGGCGCGGGCGGCCCGGACGCCACGCGGGTCTTCAGCGTCTCGCGGATCGACTGGCTCGTAATGTCGGGGTTCTGCTCCGAGCCCGAGAGCGCGAACTCCTTCTCGATGATCTTCTCCGTCAGCACGAACCACGTGTACTCGTGGCCCGTCCCCATGATGTGCTCGAGCGTGCCGAGGGTGTCGAAGCCCGGGAACAGCGGCACCGGCAGGCGCTTGCCCGTCGCGTCGAGCCAGAGGGAGGAGGGTCCCGGGAGGATCCGGATCCCGTGGTTCGTCCAGATCGGGTCCCAGTTGTGGATCCCCTCGACGTAGTGCCACATGCGGTCGGGGTTGATCGTCTCCCCTCCCGCGGCCTGCGTGATCTCGACCATCCGGCCGTCGACGTGGTCCGGCACCCCCGAGATCATGTGCTTCGGGGCCGTTCCCAGCCGCGCCGGCCAGTTGCGGCGGACGAGCTCGTGGTTGGCGCCGATCCCGCCCGAGGTGACGAGTACCGCCTGCGCCCGGACCTCGAACTCGCCGACCTCGGTGCGCGAGCTCTTCGCCCCCCGCGCGACGGAGCTCGGCTCGAGCACGGCCCCGCGCGCGCCGACGACGGCGCCGTCCTCCGTGAGCAGCTCGTCGACCCGGTGGCGGAACCGCAGCGTGATCAGGCCCCGCGTCACCGCCGCGCGCACCCGCGCCTCGAACGGCCGCATCACCGCCGGGCCCGTGCCCCACGTGAGGTGGAACCGCGGGACGGAGTTGCCGTGGCCCTCCGCGTCGTAGCCGCCGCGCTCGGCCCAGCCGACCTGGGGCATCACCTTGATGCCCTGTTCCGTCAGCCACGCGTGCTTCTCGCCCGCCGCCCAGTCGACGTAGGCCTCGGCCCAACGGCGCGGCCACAGGTCCTCCGGGCGATCGAACTTCGCGGTGCCCAGCCAGTCCTGCCAGGCGAGGTCGCGAGAATCCTTGATCCGCATCCGCCGCTGCTCGGGCGAGTCGACGAGGAACAGCCCGCCCAGCGACCAGAACGCCTGGCCGCCCATGCTCTGCTCCGGCTCCTGGTCGAGCAGCACGACGCGGCGCCCCGCGTCGGCCAGCTCGGCGGCGGCGACGAGCCCCGCGAGACCCGCCCCGATCACGACGACGTCGGCCTGATCCTGATTCGGCATGCGGGCATCCTCGCGTGTCGGCGACGCGTTGTGTGACGGCGGTTCGCGGACGGCGCCGCGGCGGCGTCACGCTCAGGCGCCCGTGCCGCCGCGCGACTCAGGCCATGACGGCGCGCAGCAGCGCCTCGGCCCGGTCGAACTCGTGGGCCGCCTGGGCGATGTAGCGCGCCGTCGCCTCCTCGAGCGCCGCCAGGTCGCCGGGGCTCGCGGCGTCCATCCGACCGACGCCCCGGGGCAGCTCGGGCTCCAGGCGCAGCACCTCGATGCCGCGCAGCGCCTCGTCGTCGTCGCCCGGGACCCCGCCGAGCGACGCGGCGACGAGGTCCATCACGCCCTCCGCCCGGCCGCGGGTGGCGCGGCCGTGGACGATGCCCGTGCCGAGGGAGACCACCACGCCGTGGGCGGGGCCGTCGGCCCGCAGCCGGTCGACGGCCACCGGCGTGGGGTCCTTCGCCCACAGGCCGCCGTCGACGAGGTCGGCGCCCGCGATCCGCACGGGCGGGAAGTAGCCGGGGAGCGCGGCGCTGGCCAGCACGACGTCGGCGAGCAGCGCGTCGCCGTGCCCGTCCTCCGCCGAGCCGCTGTCGAGGACGACGGGGGCCCGCCGGGCGACGTCCGCCGCCGGGACGATCAATCGGTGCGGGCTCTCGGAGAGCCGCCGGTCGGCGACCACGCCGTGGACGATGGAGCGCAGCCGCGCCTGGGCGTCGGCATCGCCCCGGATCGCGAGCTTCAGCCCGGGCCCGAAGACCTGCGGCCCCATGTCGCGGTAGCAGTCGCCGATGGTGTCGGCGGGCAGCGGGTCGGCGGCCCCCAGGGCGCCGGCGACGAGCAGCGCCCCCGTCGAGGTGCCGGCGCCCGCCCCGAAGATCTCGTGGGCGGGCCGGCCCAGGCGCCGCTCGATCTCGGCCAGCATCCGCGCCGCCACGAGCCCGCGCATCCCGCCGCCGTCGACGGAGAGCAGGGGCCACGGGGACGCGGGATCGACGGCCATGGGGGCACCAATGCCCGCCTCTCGGATTCCGCACGCTCCGGCGGCGGTGCGACGATGCCCGCGTGGCCTCCCCGACGCACGACGCCCCGCCGGACCCGGAGGGCGCACCGCTGACCTTCGCCGGCCTGGGCGAGAACCCCCGCGTCCGCCCCGTCGCACGCGAGGTGCTGTCCGACGCGTGGTTCGTGCTGCGGCGCGCGACCTTCGACTGGCGCGGCCCCGACGGCACGTGGACCAGGCAGCAGCGCGAGGCCTACGACCGCGGCAACGGCGCGACGATCCTCCTCTACGACCCCGAGGCCGGGACCGTGCTGCTCACGCGGCAGTTCCGTTGGCCGGCGTTCGAGAACGGGCACCCGGACGGCATGCTGATCGAGGCCTGCGCCGGGCTCCTGGACGACGACGACCCCGAGACCGCCATCCGCCGCGAGGCGCACGAGGAGACCGGGGTGCGGGTCGGCGAGGTCCGCCACCTCTTCGACGCCTACATGAGCCCCGGGTCGGTGACGGAGCGGCTCCACTTCTTCGCCGCCCCGTACCGCTCGGCGGACCTGCGGGCGGAGGACGGCGGTGGTGTCGCCGCGGAGGGCGAGGAGATCGAGCTCGTCGAGCTGCGCCTGGACGACGCGCTCGCGATGGTCGGCACGGGCGAGATCGCCGACGGCAAGACGATCATGCTGCTGGGGTGGGCCGACCGCGAGGGCGTGGTCCGGTGAGCGCGGGCACGGTGTCTGCCCCCGGCCGGGTCGACGCCGGCGACGTCGACCTGGCCCTGCTGGAGCGCGGCGAGGGCCCGCTCGTGGTCTGCCTCCACGGGTTCCCCGACAGCGCGTGGAGCATGGTCGGGCTGCTCGAGACCCTGGCCGACGCGGGCTACCGCGCCGTGGCGCCCGCGATGCGCGGCTACGCGCCCTCCGACCGCCCGCCGGGCCGCACGACGACCCTGCTGGACCTGGCCCGCGACGCCATCGCCGTCGCCGACGAGTTGGGCGAGGAGGAGCTCATGATCGTCGGCCACGACTGGGGCGCCGCGACGGCCTACGCGGCCGCCAACCTCGCCCCGCACCGCGTGCACCGGATCGTCGCCGCGGCCGTGCCGCACCCTGCGGCGATCCTCCGCTCGCCCTCCCTGGGCCAGCTCTGGCGCTCCCGCTACATGCTGCAGTTCCAGGTGCCCGACCTGCCCGAGCGCCTCATCGCCCGCACGGACCTCCGTTGGATCGACGACCTCGCCCGCCGCTGGTCGCCCACGTGGGACCCGACGGAGGACGAGCTCGCGACCCTCCGCCGCGGACTCGAGGGCCCGGGCCGCCTGGCGGCCGCGCTCGGCTACTACCGCGGGCTGCCGCGCAGCTTCGTCGACCGGGAGGTCCGCCGGGTCGCCCTCGGGCGGGTCCCCGTGCCCACGCTGGTGGTCAACGGCGAGGACGACGCGTGCGTGGCGCCCGGCCTCTACGCCGGGATGGACGACCTCTTCCCGGGCGGCCTGACCCGCGCGTCGATCCCGGGCGCCGGGCACTTCGTGCACCTCGAGGCCCCAGACGCGTTCGCGGAGCACGTGCTGGCGCACCTCACCGCGGGGTGAGGGACCGGTCCGGGCCGCACGTCCGTCCGGGGAGCCGGCCGCCGGCCGGGGTGCCGGCGGTGACGGGCCGGCCCCGCCCGGGTCAGACCGCCTCGTAGCGGCGGACGTCGGGCGCGCGGGCGAAGAGCTCGTCCGCGCGCTCGAACGCCTTGGCCAGGTGCGGCTGCCGGTCGTGGGCGGCGAGCGCGTCGACGCTCGCCCACGACTCGACGAACGTGAAGTCGCGCGGGTCGTCGATGGAGCGGTGCAGCACGTAGGACTCGCAGCCGTCCTCCTTCAGCGTCTCCTCCGTCAGCGTGCGGAGCGTCTGCAGGACCTCGTCCTCACGGCCCTCCTGGGCGTAGAGGTGGGCGACGACGATGAGCGACATGGGGCGACCCTAGCGGCGCCCATCGCCGGCCCGGGCACTACTGCAGGATGCCGGTGATGCCCGTCCGCAGCGGGAGCCCGCGGACCTTCTTCTCCGCCTTGGCGGACACCTCGTACATCACGGCCCCGTGCGAGATCCGGAAGGTGCCGGCGTCCGGCTTGAGCAGGTAGTGCGCCCGGCGGCCCTTCCGGACCAGGTCGAAGCTGCCCGTGCAGCGCCCCCGGTCGTCGATCTTCGGGATCTCGACGCAGGAGATCCGGATCCGCGACGGCTTGGACCCCGGCGCCTCGATCCGGGCGGTCTCGCGGATGCCCTTGCGGAACGCCTGCTTCGCGGTGAAGCGCGGCTTCGAGGCGCTCGCGGGGGCGGCGGCGACGACGGCGCCCACGGGCACGGTGGCCGCCAGGGCGAGGGAGAGGAGCGGGAGACGGGACAGGGGACGGGACTGGAAACGGGCCATGGAACGACCGTAACGGCTTCGGCATGCAACACGCAAATTCCGGCACCCGGCCCGCCCTGAGGGCGCGACCGCCCGCCGTGGCAGGATCCGTCCATGAGCGCGCGCGACCTCGTCCACGTCACCACCGCGCTGGGCCGGCTCGCGGGCGGGCGGGCCGGGGTGGGCGTGTCCGTGGCGGCGATCGACGAAGCGATCGGCCGCGGGCACGGCGACATGCGCACCCCGCTGAACCTCGCCTCCCTCGCGGAGAAGGGCCACGCGACGCCGCTCGACGACGGCACCTGGGCCCTGACCGACGCCGGCGTCGGCCGGCTGGAGGCCTGAGCGGTGGCGGGCCGCGAGACCCCGGGGACCCGCGCGGCGCGCGCGGCCGGCGTCGCCTTCGAGCTGCACGAATACACGCACGACCCGTCGGCCGACTCCTACGCGCTCGAAGCGGCCGAGGCGCTCGGCCTCGACCCCGCGTGGGTCCTGAAGACCCTGGTCGTGCAGCGCGACGACGGCCTGGCGGTCTGCGTCGTCCCGGCGGGCGACACGCTCGACCTGCGCTCGCTGGGCAAGCGCGTGACGATGGCCGACCCGACGAAGGCCGAGCGCACCACGGGCTACGTGGCGGGCGGCATCAGCCCGCTGGGCCAGCGCCGCGCGCTGCCGACGCTGGTCGACGAGAGCGCCCTGGAGCACGACACGGTCTACGTCAGCGCGGGCCGCCGGGGGCTCGAGATCGAGCTGGCGCCCGCCGACCTGGTGGCGCTGACGCAGGCCGAGGTCCGGCGGCTGCGGCGCGACACGTAGGCCCGGCACGGACGCTCGACGGCCGTCCGGGACGCCCGGCGGACCGGCGCGGCCGCCGGTCCGCGTCGGGCCGCGCCGGGTCCTAGAGGACGCGGCCCTCGATGCGCGCCCGCAGCGCGTCGATCCGCTCGCCGCGCTCGGTGCGCGGGGCGTCCGGGACCGCGTCGGGCACGACGCCCTCGGCGAGGTGCGTCTCGAGCTCGTCGAGCAGCGCCTCGACCGGGCGCCGGTGGACGGTGCCGCCGACGGAGGCCATGAGCTCGTCGAGGCGCGGCTCGTTCTCCGCCTGCTCCTCGACCTCGGCCACCACAGCGGTCGACCCGGCCGGCAGGTGGCGCACCGCCTCGACGAGCGCGTCCTCCTCGACCTCGGCGTCCGCGGCATCGGCGGTCTCGCCCAGCCGGGCCCCGACACCGAACCCGACGAGCATCCCCAGCGGTCCGCCGAGCACGCCGAGCAGGCCGCCGAGCGCGCCGCCGCGCTGCATCCCGGGGCCCGGCGTCTCCTCCAGGTCCTCCACGTGCACCGTGCCGTCGTCGGCGACTCTCACGACGACCGCGGCGTGCAGGCCGAGCTTGCCGCTCTGCGACGCCTCGCGCAGCAGCCCGAGCGCCTCGGGGGCGCGCTCCGGGTCCTCGAGGCGGATCGAGACGACGTTCTCGTGGGTCATGCGGGGGTGCCTCGGGGTCCGGGGACGGGTGAGCGACGAGCGTAGCGGCCGGTCCGGGCACGGCGACCGCGGGCTCCCCCGCCCGCTCAGCAGCTGTCGCCGACCGCCCAGGCGCCCTCCCACCGGCCGGCCGCGGCGTCGTCCGTCCCGATCAGCACGCGGAGGTCCCCGCCGTCGCCCCACTCCAGGCCGAGCTCCGGGGTGCCGGCCAGCGCCAGCAGCACGATCTCGTCGTCCTCGACGGGGTGGCCCTGGACCCCCGGGTCGGCGCCGAGGAGAGTGCCCTGCACCGGGCCGGCCCGGTGGGCCCAACGGTCCGGCAGGTCGCCGACGATCCGGTCGTACCGATGCTCCACGCTCGGGTGCAGCCCGAGACGGTCCGCGACCTCGTAGTCCTGCAGCGGCTCGAGCACGAGCCGGAACCCGATCGGCTGGGCCGCGACGGGGTCGGCGGGGCCCGCTGACGGGGCGCCGTGCTCGGGGCCCTCGACCACCCCCTCGTCATCGCTCGGGCCCTGGTCCGCTTCGTCCGGGTCCTCGTCCCACCGATCCTCGTCGCCCTCGTCCCACGGGTCGTCGTCCTCGTCGCTCCACGCGTCGACCGGCTGGGGACGGAGGACGCCGACGGCCGGCGGGTCCGCGACCTCGAGCGGCGGCGCGCTGCCGGACACGTGCAGCACGACCGCCGTGCCCGCCTCGGGGCCGCCCTCGACGAACCCGGGGATGCCCTCGTCGGGATCGGGGTTCTCGAGCAGCACGTAGACGAGCAGCCAGCCCGTGGCCGGCAGGGGCAGCGGTTCCGGTGCCTCCGGCAGCTCGCTCAGGTCGATCGCCGCGAGGAACGTGAGCGGTTCTCCGTCGCCGGTCGTCGGCCAGGCGGCGCCCGCGGGCAGCAGCGGCGGGCCGGCGATCCGGCTGCGCGCGCCGGGGCGGGGTTCGAGCGCGAACCCGTAGCGGGCCGCATCCGCCAGCCGGGCCGCGGCGTCGGCCAGTCCCTCGCGTTCGAGCAGGGCCCGGAACGCCGTGCGCGACGCCGCGGCCTGCACCGTCAGCTCGTCGGTCGGGCGGGGCGCGTCGTCCTGGGTCTCCCAGCGGTCGCCGGAGGCGTGCTCGTCCTCGTCGTCCGGGGAGGCGCCGGACGCAGCTTCGTCGTCCTCGAAGCCCTCGTCGTCCCCGGCATCCCGCACGCGCCCGCCGCCCCCGGCAGAGAGGCCGACGCCCGGCCCGGTGGGCCGCGCCCCCGGCGGAGCGTGGTCGAAGGCGCCGAACCCGATCTCGAGGCGCCCACCGCCCTCCGTGCGGTGCTCGAACAGGACGAACGTGCCTTCCTCCGCGTCGCCGCCGTCCGGGTCGTCGTCCCGGGCCCCTGACGGATCCTCGTCGGAGTCCGAGGCCCGGGACGGCCCGGGCGGCCACGCGTCGGTGAGCGCGGCGAGGTCCTCCGCCGAGGCGAACGCCGCGATCTCGCCCCACGGGTCGAGCCCTCGCGGACCGTACGCACCGTCCTCGATCCCATCCGACCCGAACGCGAGCCACGGCAGGACGGGCCCGACCCAGGGCGCCGGCCACGTCTCGGCGAGCAGCAGCTCCAGCAGGCGGCGACGGACCTCCGCGAGCCGACGCGCGGCGGCCGCCGACGCGTCGTCGTCCTCGGGGTCGATGCCGCGACGTAGGGGTGTCCAGGCGTCGAGCGTCGCGTCGTCGGCGTGGTCGAGGAGGGAGATCTCCACGCCCTCGCCTGCGGCGCGGGCACGGTGCAGATTGTAGGCGGCGGAGCGGGCGTCCGGCAGCGCGCGGTAGGCGTCGGCGAACGCTCGATCGACAACGAGCAGCTCCGGGAGCGGACCGGGCCACGGGCCGTCGTCCGTCTGCCAGGTCAGCGCGACGGCGCACGGCGCGGGCAGCCCGGCAGCGGCGCCGGCACGGCGGACGGTCCGGAGCATGGCGCGCGCAGCGTCCTCCACGGCCCCGTCTCCGGCGGGGAGGGGCGGGGGCGGGCCGTGCAGCCGCAGCGACCACCGCAGCTCCTGCCGCGCCGGGGTCTCCGCCGCGGCGACGAGATCGACGAGGGCGTCGAGCAGGCCGGCGGCGTCTGTCACGTGGAGCTCGTCGACCTGGCGGCCGACCGGCGCCTCGTCCTGGTCGTCCGGCGCGTCATCGTCCGTGGACGGCGCGGCCCAGCGCTCTACCGGGCGACCCTCGCCGTCCGTCACGATGCGATCGACGCGCACGCCGACCGACGCACGGCCGGGGATCGTCGGCGTCCAGGCCCACGCTCGCGTGTGCCGGACGCCGTCGGACCCTTCCGCTGTGGCGAGCGCCACCGTCAGCTCCTCGACCTGATCGTCCGGGCCCTGGGCCGGGAACGACGCGATGACGACGACCGACGAGCCGTCGGCCAGCACCGACCGCGCCTGCACGCTGAAATTCCCGCGGGTGACGAGCACCGGCGTGCCGTCGGCCAGCCGCCAGCCGACGGCCTCGGGTTCCTCCTCCTCGCGGCGCCCCCAGCTCGACGTGGCGGAGACGATGGCGCCGTCGGCGTCGAACCCCGCCGCCGCGCGGCGCCCACCCGTCGGTTCGTCGATCCACGCGTCGCTCTGGACCCCCAGCTCGCCGTACGGGTCGAGCGTCAGGACGCGCGTCCCCGTGGCGTGCCGGACGACGGCCGGCGGACGTGCCCGCGACAGCTCCCGGCCGATCCACCCGCCCACGTCGTCGAACGGCACCGCGCCGTGGATGACGAGGATCTCGCGCAGGAGCTCGTGGGCCCGGGCACGCCACGCAACGTCGACCATGGCCGGAGCCTCGCACCCCGCCCGGTCGGCCCGCCCTCGACGACGCGTGCCGGGCGCACGCTCCCTGGGTACGCGCAACAGGAAGCTCCGTCCCGCGCCGCGGGACGCCCCCGAACCGGAAGGCCCCACCGTGACCCAGCCCCTCGCCCCCACCGTCGCGCTGAAGAACGGCGCGCAGATGCCGCGCCTCGGCCTCGGCACCTGGCCGCTCGACGACGCCGAGGCGGAGCAGGCCGTCGCGACCGCCATCGGCTCGGGGTACCGGCTGATCGACACGGCGTTCAACTACGGCAACGAGACGGGCGTCGGGCGCGGCATGAAGGCCAGCGGCGTGCCGCGGGACGAGCTGTTCGTCACGACGAAGCTCAACAAGGAGGACCACGGCGTCGACGAGGCGCAGCGGGCCTTCGAGCGCAGCGCCGGGAAGCTCGACGTCGACACGATCGACCTGCTGCTCATCCACTGGCCCAACCCGCAGCAGGACCGCTACGTCGACGCCTACCGCGGGCTCGTGAAGCTGCTCGAGGACGGGCGCGTGAAGGCCATCGGCCTGTCGAACTTCAAGCCCGCCCACGTCGACCGGGTGATCGCCGAGACGGGCGTGGTCCCCGACGTGAACCAGATCGAGCTCGACCCGACGAAGACCCGCGCCGAGGTCCGCACGTACCTCGCCGAGCAGGGCATCGTCTGCGAGTCGTGGAGCCCGCTCGGCGGGCGTAGCGACGACCTCCGCCACGACGCGACGATCACCCGCATTGCCGAGGCGCGCGGCAAGACCCCGGCGCAGATCGTGCTGCGTTGGCACATGGAGCTTGGCCTGGTGACCGTGCCGAAGTCCGCCGACCCGCAGCGCCAGCGCGAGAACCTGGCCCTCTTCGACTGGTCACTCACCGCTGACGAGGTCGCCGCCATCACGGCGCTCGACCAGGGCGGCGACGTGGGCGTCACCGACTCGGAGGAGTTCGGCCACTAGGGGCGCTCGTCGATGCGAGGAGCCCGGGCCTCGCCCGGGGTCCCCTCGACGCTCGGGGGCCTCTCGACGGCGGGGTCGGGCTCCCGCGGCGTGGACGGCGCCTCGATCGCGTCCGCCCCCTCGCGCGCCCAGTACGGCTGCGCGCGCTCGCCCAGCTCCGCCGCCTTCTGCCGGCTGCGGCGCTGCACCGCCTCCTCCACGGCCCGGTGGCGGTTGAGGTCGGGGCGCGCCTTGAGGATCACCCGTTCGACGACCCGCCCCAGCAGGAAGGGGGCGAAGATCGAGACGAACAGGCTGCGCTCGAAGGTCCACCACTGCAGGTGCAGGACCGTGACGAGCCCGAGCCAGACGGCGGCGGTCGCCGCGTAGACCGCGATCCGCGGCTTCGTGTGGAGCGCGGGGTCGGGCCCGTCGTCGTCCTCGTCGTCCGCCGGGTCCGGCGGCGCCTCCCCCGGCTCGCGGGAGGGCCAGCCGTCCGGGTGCCAGTGGTCGCCGCGGGCTATGGGCCGGCGCTTCGCCTCGGCGGGCGTCCGCTCCGGGCGCTCCGGATCCCACAGCGCGGGGTCGACCTCGTCGAGCGCGTCGCGCGCCGCCCGCTCGCGGTGCCAGCGTGCGAGCTCGCGCGCCTCATCGGGATCGGCCCGGGACGGCCTCGGGATCCACGCCACGCGGCCGACGGTACTGCGGCGGGCGCCCCGGCACCAGGGGGTTTCGGGCCTTCGGCGCATCTTCGCCACGCCTGACGTGGCGAAGATGCGCCGAAGCCCGAAGCGCGGCCCCGGGGCCCGGGCGAGCCGGCGCTCGCGCGCTCCCCCGGGGTCGGCTCCCCTCAGCCGGCCCCCTCAGCCGGCGGCCGGCGCGGTCCGCTCCACGGGCTCGTCGACCAGCTCGTCGCCCTCGTCGCCCGTGTACATCGCGGGCGGCTTGCGCTGGAAGCCGCGGGTCACGATCAGCAGGACGACGAAGCCGATCGCCACCCAGGGCAGGCCGATCCGGAACGTCGGCCACGTGAGCTGCGTCCACAGCCAGACCGTGACGAGGAAGCCCACGAACGGGATGACGCCGAAGAGGACGATGTCGCGGCCGGAGCGGCGCCCGTTGTCGATCACGTAGTGCTTGACCACCGCGAGGTTCACGAACGAGAACGCCGCCAGCGCGCCGAAGCTCACGACGGAGGCGACCGTCGTCAGGCTGAGGAAGAGCGCCGAAAGCCCGATGGTGCCGACGATGAGGTTGGCCGTCACGGGCGTCCGGAAGCGCTCGCTCAGACGACCGAAGACGGGACGCGGCAGGCTGCCGTCGCGGCCCATGGCGAAGAGGATGCGCGAGACGCTGGCCTGGCTGGCCATCGCGGACGCGAACGCGCTCGCCACGTACACCGCGGTGAAGAAGCTGTTCAGCAGGTCGCCCCCGGTGGCCTTCATGACGTCGGTGCCGGCGGTGTCGACGCTCTCGAACGTCGTGTAGTCCGGGAAGACGAGGTGCCCGGCGTAGGACTGCAGCAGGTACAGGCCGCCGCCGATGACCGTGCAGAGCATGATCGCCCGCGGGATCAGGCGGCGCGGGTCGCGGGTCTCCTCCGCCAGGGTCGACACGGCGTCGAAACCGAGGAACGACAGCGCGAGCACGGCGGCGCCCGCGAAGATGGCGCTCGAGTCCATCCCGGACTCGACGAACGGGGCGGTGAACGACTTGACCTCGACGTCGCCGGTGATCTTGCCGACGACGAGGACGACGAAGACCGCGATGAAGACGAACTGCGCGACGACGAAGATCATGTTGACGTTCGCGACGAGCTTCACACCGAGGATGTTCAGCCCCGTCACGAGCACGACGAACAGCACGATCCAGACCTCGACGGGGATGTCGGGGAAGTAGTCCTTCATGTACAGGCCGATGACGAGCACGTTGAGCATCGGCAGGAACAGGTAGTCGAGGAGCAGCGCCCAGCCGACCATGAACCCGACGGGCCGACCGAACGCGGCCGACGCGTACGTGTAGGCCGATCCCGACGTCGGCCGCGCCTGCACCATGCGGCTGTAGGAGTAGGCCGTCAGGAGCATCGCGACGATCGTCACGACGTAGGCCGCGGGCAGGTGCCCGCTCGTCTGGTCCGTGACGATGCCGTAGGTCGTCCACACGGTGAGGGGGACCATGTAGGCGAGCCCGAAGAAGATCAGGGCGGGCAGGCCGAGGACGCGGGCGAGCTTCGTGTCGTGGCCGCTCGCGTCGCCTGGACGGGCTGCGGGGGTGCCAGCGGTGGTGCTCAAGGAGGCTCCTCGGAGGTGGTCCGGTAGGTGGTCGTCCGCCGCCCCGGAAGGTTCCGGAACGGCGTTCCGGGTGGTCTACCTCAGCCGTGCGTCACGAGAGACTGGTCACCCTGTCGCAGATCTCGCCCACGAGGCGACGCTGCGCCGCCTCCGCGGCCCGATCGGTCGCCTCCGGCCACGACGAGAGCATCGCCACGACCACCCGGGTGTCGGGATCGGCCACCACGAGCTGTCCGTGGATGCCGCGGGCGGCGATCCGCCCGTCGACCGCCCACCACTTCGCGGCGTAGCCCGTCTCGCCCGTGTCGTGCCTCGGCGACGGCCAGGCGCGGCGGTTCCAAGCGTCGGCCGCACCCGAGCCCAGCGCCCCCAGCCACGCCGCCGGGACGACGCCGGACGACCCGCCCTCGAGCACGACCTGTCCGAGCCGCGCGTAGTCGCGGAGCGTCGCGCAGAAGCCACCGCTGATCACGGCCGTCCCCGCCGGGTCGACCGCGAGCTCGGCGTCCGCCTCGGCGCCGAGGGGACCCCACAACTCGCGCGCGATGAGCTCGGCCAGCGGCGCGCCGCCGGCCCGCTCCGCCGCGACCCCGAGCAGGTCGGTGTTCGGCGAGGCGTAGTGGAAGACCTCCCCGTGGGCGCGGCCGTCGGGGGCCCGGCCGATCGTCGCCAGGTACTCCAGGATCGTCCGCGCCTCGATGTCGGGGCCCTGCGGGAACCAGCCGCACGCGGCGTCGTAGCGCCAGAAGTGCTCGTAGTCCTCGACGAAGTCGGTCGCCGCCGTCATGTCGAGCAGGTGGCGCAGGGTCGCCCCGGCGTAGCCGCTCCCGGCGACCTCGGGCACCAGGTCGGCGACCGGCGCGTCCGGGTCGAGCGCGCCGCGACCCGCGAGCACGCCGACGAGCAGACCCAGCACGGACTTCGCCACGGACTGCGAGAGGTGCCGCGTGGCGGGCGTCATCCCGTGGGCGTAGCGCTCGTGGACGAGCGCGCCCTCGTGCAGGACCGCCAGGCCGTCGAGCCCGGGCGGGCTCGCGAGGTCCTCCAGCGCCAGCGGCCGGTCGGGCAGCGCGTGCACCGGTCCGGCGCCGCGGGGCACCGGGACGGTCGCCACGACCTCGCCCACGTGCTGGTAGGCCCAGCGGTTCCACGGGCCGATCTGCCAGGTCTCGAGGGGGGCGCGCTCGTCGGGCATGGTCGAGCAGCCTGCCGCACGGCGGCCGCGGGCGCGCGGTTGGGAGGGCCGGACCACCGCCGGTCGGCGGGGGGGGGACGACGGGCCCGGACGACCGCCCCGAGGGCCCGACGGCTCCCACCGTGGTGCCCCGCGGCGAGCCCTCTCCGGCCCCACGCGCGGCGCCGGGACCGGCCCACGAGCCCCCGGGGGCGCATCCGGTACGCCCTTCGGCGCGTTGTATCGGGTGCATCCAACGGCGCGCCGAGCGCGCCAGGAAGGGGTCCTCATGGACGAGAACCCGGACGTCACCACCCCGCTGTTCGACACGATCGACCGGCAGCACGCGCACCTCCCCGCGTCGTCGCGGCGCAACCTGGTCAAGGGCACCGCCGCCGCGATCGGCGGCCTCGGGCTCATGGGCCTGGCCACCGGCACGGCGCAGGCGCAGAAGAGCGACAGCGTGAACACCCCCGAGACGATCTCCGCCGTGGCGGCGACCGCCGAGGTGCTCGCGACGATCGTCAACACCGTCGGGCCCGAGAAGCTCGGCGACCAGCTCGACGCGACCACGCGCCTGAACATCCAGGCCGCGGCGCAGCAGGAGAAGAACCACTACGAGCTCCTGACCTCCGACGCCGTCGGCGGCAAGGCCGTCACGACGACGATCTACGTGCCCGACGAGGTCTTCGCCTCGAAGGAGAACCTGCTGAAGACCCTGGTCGTGGGCGACCAGATCTTCATCAACGCGTACCTGCTGGCGACGACGGTGTTCGCGCGCCAGGGCGACCTGATGGGCTCCCGCTTCGCCCGCTACACCGCGGAGATCATGGCCACGGAGGCCGTGCACCGCGCGCTCGCCCTGCAGTCGCTGGGGCAGCTCGGCAACGACCGCGTGTACGCGAAGTTCACGCAGAAGGAAGAGGTCCAGGGCCTCCTGACCTCCAACTTCAAGGGCTTCTCGAAGATCACGAACGCCGTGGGCCTGCTCGAGGCCGCCGGCTTCGGCTTCGGCAAGCCGGGCTCCAAGCCCGGCCAGGCGTACGACTACGCCGAGGTCTCCGCCCGCACGCCCACGGTCCCGGGCGTCAACACCATCGAGATCGCCTAGCGCGATCCCGGTCCGTCGCCCTCGCGCGACGTAACGGCCGGCCGTCCGGGGGCTCCGGCGGCCGGTCGCGAAGCGTCACACGACGGGCCACAACTTCGCGCGCCCTTCCGGGTTCCAATCCCTGAACGACGACGAGCGCGACCGCGGCCCTGCGCCCCGGGCGACCGTCGCCACCTCCGCCCCCGATGAGGAGCACCTTCTTCGTGACCCCCCTCCGCAGCCTGCGCCGCGGCGCCGTGCGCGCCGCCCTCGTGGCCGCCGCCGTCGCCGCGCCGGCCACCGGCCTCGCCGTGACCGCGGCCCCCGCGTCCGCCGCCAAGACGATGGTCACCTCGATCGCCGACGACGGGGTGCTCAACCGGGTCCACGGGGACCCGGCGCCGATCGTCGAGAAGTGGAAGGCCGCGGGCGTGCAGAACGTCCGGATGTTCGCCCAGTGGTCGCACATCGCGCCGAACCCGGACGACACGCGGCCCCCCGAGGGGTTCAACGGCAAGGCGGAGGGCGCCTACTCCTTCACCGAGCTCGACCGCAAGATCGACCTCGTGCGAGAGAACGGCATGACCGTGACGCTCGTGGTCACCGGTCCCGGTCCCGTGTGGGGCTCGCTCGAGCCCGCCCGCCGCAACGCCCGCTGGCGGCCGAGCCCCACCAAGTTCGGCGACTTCGCCACCGCCGTCGCGAAGCACACGGCCGAGCGGGTCGACGACTACATCGTGTGGAACGAGCCGAACGTCGCCACCTGGCTGCAGCCCCAGAACGTCTGCAGCGGCAGCGGCCGGTGCCGGGTCTACGCGCCGCACCTCTACCGCAAGCTGGCCGACGCCGGCTACCGCGCCATCCGCAGCGCCGACCCGGACGCCACGATCGCGATCGGCGCCACGTCGTCCAAGGGCGACCAGTACACCGTGCGGACCAACAGCACCACGCAGCCGCTCGTCTTCCTGCGCACCCTCGCGTGCGTGAACAGCCGCTACAAGCGGATCACGACCGGCGATTGCCGCGGCTTCAAGGCGCCGCAGGGCAACGTGCTCGCGTACCACCCGCACTCCAGCAAGTACACGCCGGGCTACCGCTCCGCCAACAAGAACGACGCCCGCATGGGTGACATCTCCCGCCTGACGAGCGTCGTCGACAAGCTCACGAAGGCGGGGCGCCTGAAGGTCGTCGGCGCGTCGAAGTTCCCGCTCTGGTTCGACGAGTACGCGTACGAGACGAACCCGCCGGAGACGGTGCGCGGCGTCTCGCTCACCGCCCAGGCCTCGTGGTCGCAGTGGGGCTGGTGGACCGCGTGGCGGCACCCGCGCGTGCAGCTGCTCACCCAGTACGAGTGGTTCGACGAGGGCGAGGCCGGCGAGGACGACCCCTCCGGTTGGCAGTCCGGCCTGCACTTCGCCGGCGGCAAGGCCAAGCCGATCGCACAGGCGTTCCCCAACCCGATCTTCGGCTACCGCACGTCGCGCACCGGCTCGGTCTGGGGCCAGGTGCGCACCGCCACGGGCCGCACGAAGGTGACGATCCAGCGCGCGTCCGGCGGCACGTTCCGGAACTACAGGACCGCGACGACCGACGCCCGCGGCACCTTCACGGCCCGCGTGCCGAAGAGCTCGGGCACGAAGTACCGCTACACCTACGTCTCCCCCGTCGACGGCGAGACGAAGACCTCGCTGCCGACCACGCTCCGCAAGCGCTGAGCCTCGGCGCGGCCGGTGATGCCCGGCCGCGCCGCATCCCCTTCCCCCCGGACGTCGCGCGTCTCCCGTCGCGGACACCAGCGCGTCCGCCGTCCGCCCGATCCCCCACGAGAGGACCCCCGCATGACCCCCACCACCACGCCACGCCGCACGACGCGCGCCCTGCTTCCCGCCGCCGCGGCCGTGCTCGCCCTCGGCGTCGCCGCCGGGCCCGCCCAGGCCAAGACGACCTGGGGGATCGCCGACCAGAAGCCGTCGACGTTCGCCCACCCCGCGTTCCAGGAGCTGCGCTCCGCGGGCATGAAGACCGCCCGCTACACCATGCGCTACGACGCGCTGCGCTACCGAAACACGAAGGGGCGCGAGTACCACGCGCAGGTGCTCGACGAGTGGCTCACGGGCGCAAAGGCGCAGGGCGTGCGCCCGCTGATCACCTTCTGGGTGACCGCCTCGGACTCGACGTCGCTCAAGCGCAAGATCTCCGCCTCGCGGTTCCGCACGGAGTTCCGACGCTTCCGCAAGGCGTACCCGTGGGTGCGCGACTTCTCGCTCTTCAACGAGCCGAACCTGACCGGCCCGTACCGCCGCGACCCCGAGGCCCTCGGCCGGCTCTACCGCACGATCAGCCGCGAGCTCAAGGGCTGCTCGAGCTGCCGGCTGCTCGTCGGCGACCTGCACCTGACGTCGGGCAAGGAGACCGCCGACTACGCCCTGCGCGTCCGCCGCGCGGCGAAGATGCCCATCCGCATCTGGGGCCTGAACAACTACAACGACGTCAACGACCGCAAGTCGACCCAGACGTCGCGGTTCCTCCGCTCGAGCGCGGTCAAGGGCTCGAAGGTCTGGATCACGGAGACGGGCGGCGTCTACAGCCGCAAGGCGTCCTCCGAGCGCAAGAACCCGTTCCTCGCCCAGCGCAAGAAGGCCAAGAGCGACAGCGCGCGCGAGAAGTACCAGTACGACGCCACCCGCTACCTGCGGACGATCGCCAAGCGCCACGCCCGCCAGGTCCAGCGCGTCTACATCTACCAGCTGCAGTCCGAGCCGAACCCCCGTTGGAAGGCCGGCAGCCGCAACGGCTCCTGGGACTCGGGCCTGCTGGACCCGCGCGGCGACGAGCGCCGGGCGTTCGGGTACGTGCTGCGGCACCTGCTGTAGGGGACGGACCCGGAGGGACCGCGGGCGCTCGCGCGGCGCGCGCGGTCGGCCGGGACCGCCGGGCCTTGACCCGAACGGGCGTCTACGGGGTTCTCCACGTAAGCGGTGGGGGAACGCCCGGAGGGCCGCAAGAATTCCGGACCGCGGCCGAGGACCCGTGGGTCGCGGCGGGCACCCCGCCCCCGCGTGTCCACTCGTTCTCTCCCGAAGTCGGTCCATGTCCCGTACCCACCCGGCGCGCTTCTTCCGCGCGTCCGCCCTCGGCGTCCTCGCCGCCGGTCTCCTCGTTCCCGCCACCGCGTCGGCGCAGGGCCCGGTGCCGTCGAGCACGCCCCTGTACGCCCCTACCTTTCAGGCGGGCCAGAGCGTGCCCTCCGGCAGCAGCGGCCCGGTGCGGTTCCTCCTCCGGGGGGCCTTCACCGGCGGCGCGGAGCCGGACGTCGTCGCCGTCTCCGACGGCGCCGAGACCGCGGAGGGCGACCTCCTCCCGGCGACGATCGCGCGCTTCGGGCGGACGCCGAGCGGCTACGACGCCATCGGTGAGCCCATCCCGCTCGCGGGTGAGGAGCCCGTCGCGGCCCTCGCCGCCGACCTCTACGCGCCGGGCAGCTCGGTCGCGGTCGTCGCCAGCCGCGGGAAGTACGGCCACCTCCAGGCCGTCGACCTCCACGGGAACGGGACGTCGCGCGGCCTGCAGCTCGACGGCCAGCCCGTCGCGATCGCCGTGGGCGAGTTCCTGCCGGGCCGGGGGCGCGTCGTCGCCGTCAGCCTCGAGGACGACCGCCTCGCGTTCTACCGGCCGTTCGAGGACACGTTCGCGCTCGTCCAGGAGTTCTCGGGCGTGAAGACCGGCCCGCTGTCCTCCGGTCCGACGTACTCGGGGACCACCGACGCGCTCATCACGACCGCCGACGACGGCGTCCACGGCGTGCGCCGGCTGTACAGCGAGTCCGGCAACCCCGCGGCGCCGTTCGGGGCGCAGGAGCAGGGCACCACGTCGGCCGCGTTCGGCACGTCCATGGGGCTGGTCGCCGCGGACGAGGACGCGAACCAGTTCCGCTGGTACACCACGCACCAGAACGGCCTCACCTCGGTCGCCGCCTTCACGACGACCTCGAGCCCCAGCCTCGTGGGCTACGGCCCCGTGTTCCCGGCGACGACCGGGCTCGGCGCCCCCATCGCGATGGACCTCTACGGCCACGACGCGCGCGACACGGTCGTCGCCCTCGACGGCGCGCAGGTGCGCGCGTTCTTCCCGGGCGACGACGTGGCCGTCGTGGGGCCGCTGCAGGGCGGTCGCACGGCCACCGCCCTGGACTTCGACGGGGACCACCGCGAGGAGCTCGTCGTCGCGGAGGGCGCCGGCGTCACCCTCTACCGCAACGAGACGGGCACGCAGGAGACGAAGCCCACCCTGGGCCCCGCGGCCGTGCATCCGTCGGTCTACGACGCGACGAACGACCGCCAGGTCGTGACCTCCCGGACCTTCGACGTCTCCGTCCCGACCGGCACCGACGACGCGTACGAGTGCGCGCTCGGCAGCGGCGACTGGACCGCGTGCTCGAGCTCGTCGGCCCCGGCCTTCACCGTGCAGGCGGACGGCTCCTACGACATCCGCGTGCGCCGCAAGGCGCAGGGCCACAGCTTCTGGTCTGCGGAACAGACCATCAAGGTGCGCGTCGACACGAGCGCCCCGGCGAAGCCGAAGCTGGTGCAGTCCCCGGCCGCGGTCACGAACTCGGCCGCGTTCGAGTACGAGCCGGCCGTTGACGGCACCCGCATCGAGTACCGCATCGACCACGGGTCCTGGCAGCACGCTCCGAACCTCCACATCAACCTGTGGGATCTTCAGGAGGGGCAGCGCCGGGTGTCGTTCCGCGCGGTGAACACACTCCGCGACGTGCCGTCGGAGGAGGTCGACGTCGACTTCCTGCTCGACAAGACCGATCCGCTCGCCCCGACGAAGATCGCCGGCCCGGACACGATCACGACGAAGCGCACCGCCACGTTCTCCTTCGAGGGCGAGCCGGACGCGACCTTCGAGTGCCTCGTCGATCAGCAGGAGCTCAAGGGCGCCGACGGCGTCGCCGCGCGCATCCGCAGCCCGTGGGAGCCGTGTGCCTCCTCGAAGGTGCTCGAGGACCTCGAGCTCGGCGAGCACACCGTCTCGGTCCGCCAGGTCGACGCGGCCGGCAACCGCGGCGAGGCGTCCTCGTGGACGTGGACGATCGTCGCGCCCGAGCCGGAGCCCGTCGTCGAGACGCCCGCGCCGGTCGTGGAGGCGCCCGCGCCGACGGACGAGACCGTCACGGTGCCGCCGACGGCGAAGACGCCCGACACGGCGCCCGCCCCCGCCGCGACCCCTGTACCCCCGACGAAGCCGGACGAGGCGAAGCCCGCCGAGCCCAAGCCCGTCGCCGCCAAGCTCTCGGTCGGCGCTCCCGCCGGCAAGGGCAAGACGCCGGTCGCCACGTCGACCGGCCGTCGCGTCGCCGTCGGCTGCGCCGCCCCCGGCGCTGAGGACTACCGCTGCGCCGTCACGGTGACGCGCGGCGGCAAGCAGGTCGGCCAGGGCCGCCGCACCGGCGCGGGCGTCGTGCCGGTGAACCTCGACAGGGCGACGGCCCGCAAGGTCCAGCGCCTCGGCGGCCTGAAGGTCCGCGTCACGCTGACGGTCAAGACCGCCGACGGCGAGACGAGGAAGACCCAGAAGACCGTCCGGATCCTCCCGAAGAAGGTCGTCGTGGTCCCGACGGACGGCCTCTTCGCCTTCGACTCGGCCACTCCGTCGAAGGGCGCGGACGCCCTGGCGAAGGCGATCGCCGGTCAGCTCGACGGCGCTCGCACGATCACGATCGTCGGCCACACCGACGCGAAGGGCTCCGCCGACGTCAACCGCCGCCTGGGCCGCGAGCGCGCGGAGGCCTTCCGCCTCCTGCTCGCGAAGCATGGCTTCGACGGCAAGGTCGCCGTCGACTCCGCCGGCGACACGAAGCCCCGGGCCAGCAACGCGACCGACGGTGGTCGCGCGCTGAACCGCCGGGTGGAGATCGACGTCCGCTACTAGTCGCAGGACGAAGCCCGCGACGGACGTCGCGGCCTCCCGCTCGTCAGGCCGGCGCGGGACTCGGGCGGCAACCCCCGGGTTGCCGCCCGGCCTGGCTAACGGTGCGGTCCCCAAATTCCCTGCAGTCGCACTGCAGGAACTACGCTCGGGGACACGGCGGCGCGCCCAGCCGCCGGCCGACCACCGGAGGCCCCGCATGAGCACCACCACCGCGTACCGCACCTGCCCGCTCTGCGAGGCCACCTGCGGCCTCGAGCTCACCGTCGAGGACGGCCGCGTCACGAAGGTCCGGGGCGACAAGGACGACGTCTTCTCGCAGGGGTTCCTGTGCCCGAAGGGCGTCTCCATCGCCGAGCTGCACGAGGACCCGGATCGCCTGCGCACGCCGCTGGTCCGCCGCGACGGCGAGCTCGTCGAGGCGACGTGGGACGAGGCGTTCGCCGAGGTCGACCGGCTCCTGTCCCCCATCCTGGCCGAGCACGGCCGCGACGCGGCGGCCATCTATCTGGGCAACCCGAACTCGCACTCCCTGGCGGGCACGATCTACGCGCCGCTGCTGGCGAAGTCGCTCGGCACGAAGCACATCTTCAGCGCCTCGACGCTCGACCAGATGCCCAAGCACGTCAGCTCGGGGCAGCTCTTCGGGACGCCGCTGTCGATCCCGATCCCCGACCTGGACCGCACGGACCACCTGCTGATGCTGGGCGCGAACCCGCTCGCGTCAAACGGCAGCCTGATGACGGCACCGAACGCTCGAGGCCGCATCCGGGCGATCCGGGCGCGGGGCGGCAAGGTCGTGGTCGTCGACCCGCGCCGCTCCCGCACGGCGGAGGAGGCCGACGAGCACGTCGCCGTCCGTCCCGGCGGCGACGCGCTCCTGCTGCTGGCGATGGTCCACGTGCTCTTCGCCGAGGATCTCGTCGCACCCGGCCGGCTCGAGCAGTGGACGGCGGGCATCGACGAGGTGCGCCGTGCGGCCGAGCCGTTCTCGCCCGAGCGCGTGGCCGCGCACTGCGGCGTTCCGGCGGCGGACATCGCCCGCCTGGCGCGCGAGCTCGCGGCCGCCCCGACCGCCGCGGTCTACGGCCGCATCGGCACCTGCACCGTCCCCTTCGGCACCGTCACCTCGTGGCTCGTCGACGTGCTGAACGTCCTGACGGGCAACCTCGACCGCCCCGGCGGCGCCCTCTTCACGACGCCCGCGACCGGCGCGCCGCACACCCGCGGCGAGCCGGGCCGCGGCCGCGGCATGATCGTGGGCCGCTGGCAGAGCCGCGTGCGCGGCGCGAACGAGGCGATGGGCGAGTTGCCCACCTCGGTGATGACCGAGGAGATGGAGACCCCGGGCGAGGGCCAGATCCGCGCCCTCATCACCGTGGCCGGCAACCCGGCGCGCTCCGCCCCGGACTCCGACCGGCTCGAGGCGGCGTTCGCGAATCTGGACGCGCTGATCTGCGTCGACATCTATCGCAACGAGACCTCGCGCCACGCCCACGTCGTCCTGCCGCCGCCGTCCGTCCTGCAGAAGGGCCACTACGACCTCGTCTTCACCCAGCTCGCCGTCCACAACGTGGCGAACTGGTCGCCGGCGGTGCTGCCGAAGGACGAGGGCGCGCTCGACGAGTGGCAGATCCTCCTGCGGCTCGTCGGCATCGTGACGGGCCAGGGCTCCGACGCCGACGTCGCCGCCATCGACCAGTTCGTGGCCCACGAGGCGGCGCGCCGCGAGGCGAGGTCCCCCGCCTCGCGGCTCCACGGCCGCGACCCCGCCGAGGTGCTGGCGGAGCTGACCGACGCCGACGGCGAGCCGCGAACCGGGCCGGCGCGGATGGTCGACCTGCTGTTGCGCGCGGGGCCGTACGGGGCGGGCGAGGACGGCCTCACCCTGGCCGCGCTGGAGGCCGCACCGCACGGCGTCGATCTCGGCCCGCTCGAGTCCCGGCTCCCGGACGCCCTGCGTACCCCGAGCGGCCGCATCGAGCTCGCTCCCGAGCTGCTGCTCGCGGACCTGCCGCGCCTGGAGGCCACCCTCGACGAGCCCGTCGACGCTGAGGCGCTCGTCCTCGTGGGCCGCCGGCACCTGCGCTCGAACAACTCCTGGATGCACAACCTGCCGCTGCTGGCCAAGGGCCCGGCGCGCTGCACGCTGCAGCTGCACCCGGACGACGCCCAGCGCCTGGGCATCACCGACGGCGCCCTCGCGCGGGTGACGTCGAAGGCCGGCGAGGTCGAAGCCACGGCGGAGGTCACCGACACGATCCGTCCCGGTGTGGTCTCCCTCCCCCACGGCTGGGGCCACGACGCTGCGGGTGCGCAGCTGGGCGTGGCGGCGCAACGGCCGGGGACGAACTCGAACGTGCTGACGGACGACTCGCAGACCGACGCGATCTCCGGGACGGCCGTGCTCAACGGGATCCCGGTGACGGTGCGGGCGGCCGACCGGGTGGCGGTTGCGGCGGACTGAGGAGACCCGCGGTCTCGGCCGGCAGCGGGACCGCGGTCGCGGCCCGCCGAGGGGAACTGCGGTCGCCTCGCCGGGGATCCCACGCCCGCTCCGCGCCGTCGACGGACCGTCCCCGGCGGCGGTGCGGGCCGCGGACCGCGGTCCCCGATCGCGCGGCGGCCGCTCCGTTCGTCCGCGGGCGGGGTTCCATCGGGTGTCCCGTCCCGTCCTCCCGTCCAGGGCCCCATGCTCCCCTCCCGTCTTCCACCGTCCCTCCCGGTCTTCGCCGCAGCGATCGTCGCCGGCGCGACGTTGGGCGCATCCCCCGCTGCGGCGTCACCAGAGGCGGGCGCCGCCATCCCGACGCTGTGGAGCGGCTGGACGGCGCTCGGCCCCATCACCACCGCCGAGCAGGTGACCGTCGGGGCCGGTGGCGCGACGTTCGCGATCGAGGGGACCCGGTTCGCCACGTCCGTTCCGGCCGGTGGAGGGCTGGTCGGCTCCTTCCCCGGGCGTCTGCGCGACCCGTCGAACCCGGCGGTCGTCCCGGGGGGCCGCATCGCCGTCCTGACCTATCCCTCGGGTGCCCCGGCCGTCGCGACCTCGGCCGACCTCGGGGGCCAGTGGCGGACGGCGCCGCTGCCCGCGCGGGCCGCCGGGGCGCTCGGCCCGTTCTTCACCGACGACGCCCGCGGGATCGTCGTCGAACGCCAGACCCCGCCGTACCCGTCCGAGAGCGAGCTGCCGGCCGGCCCCCGGACCGGCCCCGGGGTCTGGGCCACGGAAGACGGCGGGCGGACGTGGACCACGGTCGTTCGCCCGGAGGCCCTGCCGGCGACGGCCGCCGACGCCCGCGCGGCGGGCCCGCGGGCGGCACCGGAACCCCCCGACCCGCTCCCGCGGGTGAGCGTCACCGCGGTGGTCCCCGCGCCCGGCGGCGCGTTCGTCCGTGCGCTCGCGATCCGCCGTGCCGCGCCCGGTGACGAGGGGACGGGCGTGGCCGTCGAGCGCTCGGTCGACGGCGGCCGGACGTGGTCCCGCCTGGCGACCCGCCCGAGCCCCGGGGACTGGGACCTCCGCACGGTGACCTCCCTGGGCGTCCTCGCGTCCGGCGAGATCGTCGCGCCGCTCTCCGGGCCGTTCGGGACCGACCCGGCGGCCGAGGGGACGCTCGTGGTCCTGGCTCCCGAGGGTCGCATCGTTCGCGAGGTCCGGGTTCCGGGCCGATCCCCGGTCGTCTCGTGCGGCACGACCGGCGGTTGCATGGTCGGGGCCGAGGACCCGTCGGGTGCCCGCGTCTGGCGCGACTTCGACGGCGCGTCGCTCGGCCCGCGCCGGCCGCCCTCCCCGGAGGTCTCGGCGAGCGACACCTCGCAGACCTTCGACGACCACCGGACCGTCGTGCGCATCGCCGCCGGAGCATGGTCCACGTCGCGCGACGGGATGACGTGGACCACGGTCCCGACCCCGCCGTCCACCGACGGTCCCCTGGCGGTCGCCACCGCGCCCGGAGGACTGGTCGCCCTCTTGGGGGACGACACGGTCTGGCGCCTGCACGGGCGACGCTGGACGAGGCTCGCCACCGTGTCGCGGCTGGCCGACACCGTCGCGTGGGCCGGCCGGGACGTCCTCGTCGCCGGCGAGCAGGGCATCGACCGCATCCGGGGCCGCACCGTCGTGCGCGAGGTCCGTGGGCACGGGGCCGGCGTGGCGGGCGTCTCCGGCCGCACCCGGGGGCTCGACGTGGCGTTCAACCATCTGGACGTCCGCGGGAGCCGCGTGCTCGCATGGCAGTCGTCCTCCGACAGCCCGCGCCATCAGATGGTGCGCTCCGATGACGCGGGCCGCAGCTGGCGCCGGGTGCGCTCCGTCGCGGCGGTCGACGACCTGCAGTCCGTCTCGGCCCGGACGATCGTCGCGTCGCACGGCTCCACCGTCCTCGTCTCGCGCGACGGTGGCCGCCGCTTCCGCCGCGTCGGGACCGCCGACGGCCTCGCCCTCGAGCGTCCCCTCGACCCCACGCCGCACGGGGCGTTCGTGGCCTTCCGCACCGCGCGGACGGGGCTCCTGGGCACCGGCGACGACCTCTTCCTCACGCGCGACGGCGGACGGACCTTCGAGGCCGTCCCGCGACCCGCTGCAGAGACCACCTTCGCCCGGCTGACCCGCGGTGGCGTTCTCACGGACGGACCGCTCGGCATGCTCGTCCGCGGAGCCACCCCGAAGACCGCGCAGCGCCAGACGGCGCTCGACCTGCGCATCGTCCGCGTCCGTCGCGCCCGGAACGGAGCGGTCCGCGTGGCGTTCCGGGGCCGGGCCCAGGGGGTTCCGGCGGGCGAGGAGCTCTCCATCGTCGCGGCGCGGGGCCCCAGTGCGGTGCCCCAGGAGATCCTCGACGGTGCGTCGGGCAGGACCCGCGTCTCGCGGTCCGGGGCGTTCCGGGACACCGTCGAGCTCCACGCGGGCCGGTGGATCCGCGTGTACTACCGCGGGGCGTTCCAGAAGACGCCGTTCCGCACCACGAGCCTGAGCGGCTGGGTGCGGGTGCCCACGCGTCCGCAAGGGTGAACGGCGACGGCGGACGCCGACCCTGGGCCGATGCAGCGCGGAGCGAAGCGCCCGCGCCCCACGCCCCGCGCCTCAGGCGCCCTGCGGCATCGCCCCGGCCGCGTGGATCAGGCGCCCGCCGGCATCGCCCCGCCCGCCC
The DNA here is from genome assembly GCF_000420025.1 of Patulibacter americanus DSM 16676. Classification (GTDB taxonomy): domain Bacteria; phylum Actinomycetota; class Thermoleophilia; order Solirubrobacterales; family Solirubrobacteraceae; genus Patulibacter; species Patulibacter americanus. Next base: position 87,294 of record NZ_ATUD01000003.1, on the reverse strand, counting down.
GGAACGCCGGCACGCACCCCTGCTCGACCGGGATCCCGACCCGCAGCAGCGCCGGCCCGTCCGCGGCGAGCAGCTCCTCGAGGGCCCCGTCGACGTCGGCCGGATCGTCGATCGACCGCGCCCACACGCCGAAGCCGCGGCCCAGGGCCTCCCAGTCCAGGCCCGGCAGCAGCGACGCCGCGCGGTAGCCGGCGTAGTGGGTGTCCTGCTGCTCGCGCACCATGCCCAGGGAGGCGTTGTCGAAGAGCAGCACCTTGACGGGGACGCCCAGCTCGGCGGCCGTCGCGAGCTCCTGCAGGTTCATCAACATGGAGCCGTCTCCACTCACGCAGACGACGGGACGGGCCCCGGCCGGATCGGGGCCGTCTGCGGCCGCGGCGTCCTCCGCCGCCGCGACGGCCGCCCCGATCGCCGCCGGCAGCCCGAAGCCCATCGTGCCCAGGCCGCCCGAGGTCAGCCAGCGGCGCGGGGCCGCGAAGCGCAGGCGGGTCGCCGCCCACATCTGGTGCTGGCCGACGTCGGTGGTCACCGTCGCCTCGCCGCCGGTCAGGGCGTCGAGGCGCTCGAGGGTCGCCTCGGCCGAGATCGTTCCGGGGCCGTCCGTCCCGCCGCGGCCTCCCCGCCCCCGGCCGTCGAGGGGCCACGTGTGCGCGGGCACCACCGCGGCGTGCCGCGCGCGCCAGCCGTCGATCTGCGCCCACCACGCCGTCAGGCGGTCCGCCTCGGGCCGCAGCTCGCGCAGCCGTGCGGCGATCGCCGTGAGCGCCAGCCCCGCGTCGCCGACGACGGGCACGTGGGCCTCGACGTTCTTGCCCAGCTCGGCGGCGTCGACGTCGACGTGGACGACCCGAGCGTCGCGGGCGAACGCCCCCAGGTCGCCCGTCACCCGGTCGTCGAACCGCGCGCCGACGGCGACGATCAGGTCGGCCGCCTGGAGCGCCGCGTTGGCCGCGGGAGCGCCGTACATGCCGGGCATGCCGAGCCAGCGCGGGTCGGTGCCCGGCACCGTGCCGAGCGCCATGAGCGTCGTCGTGACGGGCAGGTCGAAGTCGCGGACGAGGGCCGTCAGCTCGGCGTGCGCGTCGGCGTGGACGACCCCGCCGCCGGCGAGGACGACGGGCCGGCGGGCGACCGCGATCGCCTCGGCCGCGCGGCGGATCTGGGCGCCGTTCGGCGTCTCGCGCACCCGGTAGCCGGGCAGCGACAGCGGCCCGCCCGCCGCGCGGGCCGGCGCCTTCGCCAGGTCGGACGGCACGTCGACGAGCACCGGGCCGGGCCGCCCGGTGCGGGCGACGTGGAACGCCTCGTGGATCGCCGGCGCGATCTCGTCCGCGGACTCCACGCCGATCGCGTGCTTCACGATCGGCGCCGTCATGGACAGCACGTCGCACTCCTGGAACGCGTCGGTGCCCCGCAGCGTCGTCGGCACCTGGGCCGTGATGAACACCGTGGGGACGGAGTCGGCGTGCGCGTCGGCGATCGCCGTGACGAGGTTCGTGGCGCCCGGGCCGCTCGTGACGAGCGCGACGCCGACCCGGCCGGTGGCCTTCGCGTAGCCCTCGGCCGCGTGGCCGGCCGCGGCCTCGTGGCGCACGAGGACGTGGTCGATCGGCGAGGCGATGAGCGCGTCGTGGATCGGCAGCGAAGCGCCGCCGGGCAGGCCGAAGACCGTGGTGACGCCCTCGGAGAGCAGCGCCTCGACGAGCCGGTCGGCACCGCGCGGGGAGCGGGCAGCCGGGGCTCCGCCGGCGGACGGGACGACGGTGGATGCTGCGGCCGCGGGTGCGGCGGACGAGGACGAGGACATCAGGCGCCCTCCTGCGGGCGGGTGGCGAGGGGGACGGACGACGCCGCGGACGCGGCCATCGACGCCGCGGCGGCAGAGAGCGCGAGCAGGCGGGGGTCGAAGACCGTGATCGACCCGAGGCCCGTCGACGGGACCTGGCTGCGGTGGCTGTTGGTGGTGGCGGGCTGGGTGGGTGTCACGGGATACGGGCGCACGGGTGCGCTCCCTTCGAGGGGCGGGATGAGCGGCGGGTCGGAAGGACCGGGAACGCGGAAGCCGGCGCTGAGCCGGTACGCGGTTCGCGGTGCTAGCGGACGTCAGCCGTGAGGCTGACTACGACGCCGGCCGTGAGGCCGACTACGAGCACGCCGCGGAGGACGCCAACGGCGTCCTCGGGAATAAGCGGCGTGGTGTGACGGTGAGTCACGGGGAGCATCATGCCCGAAGACGTCGGTCCTCGTCAACGAGGAACCGACGCGGCGGCCCGGGGCGGGCCTGCTCGGCTGGGGCTACGCGGCGAGCTGCGGGTGGTCGGCGCCTGCGGCCGGGCGGGCGCCGAGGAGGCGCGCGTCATAGACGACCATGGCGCCGAGCCCGGTCGACGGGACCTGGCTGGTCGGACGGTTGGGCGTGGCGGTGGCGGCGACGATGAACGGGCGCACGGGGCGCTCCCTTCGGCAGGTGGGCGGCGGCTTGTGCTCGAGTGATCGGCCGCACACGACGACGGTGCAGGGCGGCTCGGACGTCCGTCCAGCGACGCGCGGTTCCCGATCGCCGGGTGCAGGGCAGGCGATCCGGAACGTCAGGCCGCGGGTGCGGGCCGCCCCGTGCGTGCTACCAGCCGCCGGGCGCCGGGCGGCCGCCCCGCAGCTCGCGTGCCAGCGCCTCGGCGTCCTGCGTCGTCACGGTCACCTCGCGCAGGCGACCGGGGGCGTCGAAGCGGATCCGCAGCGCCGGGCCGTCGCGGTCCAGCGCCCAGAAACGGGTGCCGTCCAGGCTCGTGCAGCGGTACCTCCAGCCCGGCGCGCGCAGGCCGACGGCGAGCTCCCAGAGGGGCGACGGCGGGTCGCTCAGCGCCTCGGCGGCGGTGATCGCGTCACGCGGGATCCGGATGTCGCCGCGCAGCGCCGCGACGCGCTCCGCCGCCGTCGGGCGCAGGGTCACGTCGCTCTCGGTCACGTCGATCCGCACGCCGTCTCCCGTCTCTGCGCGCCGCCCGGGGGTGGCCGGCGCCTGGTCCGTCGAGCGTAGCTGGGCCCGCACCGCACGCCCCGTACGCTGGGCGCATGGGCTTCTTCCCGACCGAGCCGCCCGAGCCCCGTGACGAGGAGCTCGACGAGGACTGGCTGGCCTACGCGCAGTTCACCGGACACACGATCCCGGGAGCGGTCCCGGAGCCGATCGTCGTCGCGTCGACCCCGTTCGTGACGATCGTCGCGACGCTGACCGTCAGCGAGCAGGCCCTCGGCATCACGTGGCACACGATCTCGCGCCGCGTCCTGACGGGCCTGAGCCGCGACCAGATGTCGCTGCGCGAGGCGACGCGCACCGCGGCGTTGCCGGACGAGTTCCTGCGCCTCGGCGTGGCCTACGACGACGGCCGCACCGCCACGAACCTGCCGTGGGAGACGGAGGATGCCGAGCCCGACCCGGACGACCCGGCGCAGCTCGCGTGGCGCCTGCGCGGCGGCAGCGGCTCGCCGACGGTGACGACCAACAGCGTCGTCGTCGAGCCGGGCCCGGACGCCGGCCCCGTCACGCTCGTGTGCGAGTGGCCGGCGCTCGGCGTGCCGGAGTCCCGCGCCGTCGTCCCGTTCGACGTCATCGACCGCGCGCGGCTGCTGGCGATCACGATCGAACCGCTCGACGAGGACGCGTAGGCGCCCGACGAGGACGCATGGGCGCGGGACCCCATCGGGCGGCCGCCGCCGCGGGCCCCGCCTCCGCGGCCGGCCGGAGCACCGGGGAGGGCTACGCTGCCCGCATGGACGGCCCCACTCCTCCGTCCCGGTTCCCCGTCGTCGGGCTGGCGGGCTCCGTCGGCGGGCTGCGCGCCATCACCGCGGTGCTCGAGGCGCTGCCGGAGGACCTTCCCGCGGCTGTCGTCGTGCTCATCCACCAGGAGCCCGAGCGCGAGTCGCAGCTGACCGAGATCCTGGCGCGGCGCTCGCGGATGCCGGTGACGACGGCGCAGGACGGCGCGCCGCTGCGGCCGGGGCACGTCCTCGTGATCCCGCCCGGCCGTCACCTGCTGGTGACCCCGGAGCGCCGCACGGCGCTGGTCGTCTCGGGCGTGTTCCCGCCGAACCGCCCCTCGGCCGACCTGCTGTTCGCGACGCTCGCGACGGCCGTCGGGCCGGACGCGATCGCCGTCGTGCTGACCGGCCACGGCCACGACGGGGCGACGGGCGCCACCGCCGTGCACGTCCTGGGCGGCACGGTGGTCGCCACGGACGAGGCGACGTCCGAGGTCTTCGCGATGCCGGAGGCGACCATCGACCGCGACCACGCCGTCGACCACGTCGTGGCCGACACGGACCTGCCGGCGCTGCTCGAGCGACTCGTGGAGGAACACCCCGCGGCGAGCTGAGGCCGCAGTGGCAGCCCCGCCCGCGCTGATCCCCCCTACGGGACGAGGACGATCTTGCCCTTGCGCCCGCGCTCCTCGACCGCGCGGTGCGCGTCGGCGGCCTGCTCGAGCGGCATGGTCTTCGCCACCCGCGTGACGAGTCCGCCGGCGGCGACGCCCTCGACGAGGCGCTTGAGGAGCTCCTGGTCGTGCTCGATCAGCATCGGCCGCTGGGTGATCCTGCGGCCCGGCTCGTCCTTCACGGGGCGCGTCGTCACGATGACCCCGCCGTCGTCGACCGCCGGGAAGACGTCGGCGCCGAGCGGCACGGCGTCCAGCACGTACTTGAACCGGCCGATGTCCGACAGGTCCGCGTCGCGGGGGAGCACGCGGGCGACCCCGAGCGACGCGACGAACTCCTCGTCGTCCGTGCCCGCGATCGCCGTGACCTTCAGGTCCTCCGCCACCGCGATCTGCGCGGCGAAGGCTCCGACGGCGCCCGAGGCGCCGGTGATCAGGATCTCCGCGCCCTGCGGCGCACCCAGGTGGCCGAGCGCCTGCTGGGCGGTCAGGGCGTTGAGCGGGATCGTGGCGGCGTCGACGGCGGAGAGCGTCTCCGGCCGGGCGACGATCCAGGCCGCCTCGGCCAGCACGAGCTCGGCGTAGGCGCCGTAGCGACCGCCCGCGACGTACCACGGGATCATCCCGACGACCTGGTCCCCCGGGCCCCAGGCCCCGACGCCCGGGTCGGCCTCGGCCGCGAGCGGCGCGGGGTCGCCAGTGGGGTCGATCAGGGCGTCGGCGGACGCGGCGTCGACGAGGCTGTCCGGCTGCGTCGGGTCGGCGGCGAGCTCGTCGGGGTCCAGCGGCGACGTCGCCCCTCCCCCGCTCGCCGGCGGACCGTCGGACACGCCCGGGCCGACGGCCACGACCTCGCCGGCGAAGTCCCAGCCCAGCGTGTAGGGCGGACCCTCGATGTCGAAGCCGGGCGGGAACATGCCGTGCCGGGCCCCGATGTCGGTGGGGTTGATGTTCGCGGCGGCGAGCCGGACGACCACCTGCCCGGGGCCGGGCTCGGGATCGGGCCGGTCCTGGACCTCGAGGACCTCGGGTCCGCCGGCCTGCGTGACGACGACTGCTCTCATCGGTGCTTCCTCCGCATGGGTTCGGAGGACGGCTACCCGTGAGGTGCGGCGGCTACGCGGGAGGTCCGGCGAACGCGGTCGATGTCACGGACCCGGCCGCGCGGCCTACCGCGCCGCCATCCGCACCGCGCCGTCCAACCGGACGACCTCGCCGTTGAGCATCGCGTTCGTGACGATGTGCTCCACGAGGTCGGCGTACTCGGCCGGGTGGCCCAGGCGCGGCGGGAACGGGACGGTGGCCGCCAGGTCGGTGCGGACCTGGTCGGGCAGCCCCGCCATCATCGGGGTGTCGAAGAGCCCCGGGGCGATCGTCATCACGCGGATCGCGTGGGCGGCGAGCTCGCGGGCGACGGGGAGCGTCAGGCCGACGACCCCGCCCTTCGACGCGGCGTAGGCGACCTGGCCGATCTGCCCGTCGTACGCGGCGGCCGAGGCCGTCTGCACGCACACGCCGCGCTCGCCCGTCTCCGCGTCGGGGTCGTTGGCGGTCATCGCACCCGCCGCCAGCCGCAGCGCGTTGATCGTGCCCAGCAGGTTGACCTCGATGACCTTGGCGAAGCGGTCGAGGCCGGTCGGACCGCCCCGGCCGACGAGCTTCGCGGGCGTCGCGAGGCCGGCGCAGACGACGGAGATCCGCAGCCCGCGCTCGGCCGTCGCCGCCGCGTCGACGGCCGCCTGCACGCCGGCCTCGTCGAGGACGTCGCACGTGACCGCGACGCCGCCGATCTCGGCCGCCAGCGCCTCGGCCCGCTCTGCCGCGAGGTCGGCCAAGACGACGTGGGCGCCCTCCGCCGCCAGCCGGCGGGCCGTGGCCTCGCCGAGTCCCGACGCGCCGCCGAAGACGACGGCCCCTGCTCCCTGGATCCGCATCCCGGCGACCCTACGCGGCGTGCGCGCGGTCGGCGTGGGCGGCGGCCGCGGGTGTGCCACCGGCACCGGCGTCCGTCGGAGTGTCCGGGCAGGTCGGCCCGATGGCCGGCACCGCCGGCGTCTCCGCCCCGCGGCTGGCCGTCACGGCGCACCCGGCGCCGCGGCCCTGACCCGCGAGATGCCGGCTGATGACCATGCGCTGGATCTGGTTCGTGCCCTCGAAGATCTGCATGATCTTCGCCTCACGCATGTACCGCTCGACGGGGAAGTCCGTCGTGTAGCCGTAACCGCCGAGCACCTGGACGGCGTCCGTCGTGACCTTCATGGCCCCGTCCGTGGCGACGAGCTTGGCGATCGACGCCTGACGACCGAACGGCAGCCCGCGGTCGCGGCGGCGGGCGGCGTCGAGCAGCATCGCGCGGGAGGACTCGACCGTCGCGGCCATGTCGGCGAGCAGGAACCCGAGGCCCTGGTGCTCGATGATCGCCTTGCCGAACGTCTCGCGCTCCGTCGCGTAGTCGACGGCGTGGTCGAGCGCCGCCTGCCCCAGGCCGACGGCCGCGGCGGCGATGCCGAGGCGGCCGGAGTCCAGGGCGGAGAGCGCGATCTGCAGGCCCTGCCCCTCGTCGCCGATGCGGCGTGCCTCCTCCACGAAGACGTCGTCGAGGTCGATCGTGGCGGTCGTCGAGCCCGTGAGGCCCATCTTCGACTCCGGCTTCGCGGCCGTGAGGCCGGGCGCGTCGGCGGGGACGAGGAAGCACGTGATGCCGCGGGAGCGGTGGTCCGACGTGCGGGCGAAGACCGTGTAGAAGTCCGCCTCGCCGCCGTGGGTGACCCAGGCCTTGGCGCCCGAGAGCACGTAGCCGCCGTCCGCCGGTCGCGCCGTGGTGCGCATCGCCGCGGGGTCCGACCCGGCCTGCGCCTCGGACAGGCAGTAGCCGCCGAGCTTCGTGCCGCCCAACATCTCCGGCAGCCAGCGGGCCTGCTGCTCCGCTGTGCCGAACGTGGCCAGCGGATAGCAGGACATCACGTGCACGGACACGCCGACCGCGACGCTCGCCCACGCGCTCGCGAGCTCCTCGAGGACCTGCAGGTAGACCTCGTAGTCCAGCCCGCCGCCACCCAGCGACTCCGGGTACGGCATCCCGAGCAGCCCCAGCTCGCCGAGCTGCGCGAACGTCTCGCGCGGGAAGGCGTGCTCCGCCTCGGCCTTCGCCGCCCGCGGCGCCAGGTCGGCCGCGAGGTCGTGGGCCAGGGCGACGATCTCCTCGGCCTCGGCCGACGGCAGCAGGCGGTCCGCGCTCATACGAGCGACAGTACCAGCGGACGTACGCTGGTACTAGTCGTGGTCGGTGGTGCTAGCCGCCGGGCGACCCGAGCGTGCGGTCCGGGCCGCCCCGAGCGTGAAGGAGAGCGGCGTATCCCTCGGCCAGGATGTCCCCGTCCGCCACCCCGAGTGCCCGTCGGAGCCAGGCGACCTTCGCCACGCAGGTCGGCCCGTCGCCGGCTGGCCCAACGACCGCCTCGAGCTCGAGGAAGGTCCCGAGGCCCTCGACGTCGTCGAGGTGGATCCGCACGCCCCGCCACAGGAGCAGGCGCCGGACCTTCCGGACCTCGGAGACGATCCCCAGGCGCGCGCCCAACGCCGCCCGCACGGCTCCCGGGTCGCCGACGCGCAGGCGCTCGTAGGCGCTCGCCCGGGCCGCGGCCTCGTCCGCCCGCTCGTAGTGGATGAGCTCGGCGCCGGCGGCCGACTCCCCGACCCACCCGGGCCACGGCTCCCGCCGTTCGGCCCGCAACTTGAGCCGCCCGCGGCGGACGGCGAAGTACGTGTCGTGCTGGTGAAGCACCGCGGTCGGTTCGGCCCCGGCCGCCAGCGCCAACGCCTCCACGGCGCGCGGGCCGGCGCAGCGTGCCTTGAGCTCGACGTTGCGGCCCGAGGACACCACGACCAGACCCTCAGCAGGCCGGGTCGGCCCCGCCGTCCGCCCCGGGGTGGGGCGTCCCACAGCCGTCGGCCGCGCCCGGCGGCCCGTCGCCGCCCCCCATCGCCTGCCGCAGGAGCCCGTAGAGCGTCTCGCGCTGCTCGGCGTCGAGGGCGCCGAGGACCTCGTTCTCCGCGCCGGCGAGGGCGAACTCCGCCTGCGCCAGGCGCTCCCGCCCCGTGTCCGTCAGGCGCACGATGTGGCGGCGCCGGTCCTCCTCGGACCGCCGGCGCTCGATGAGCCCGTCCGCCTCGAGCTCGTTGAGCAGCCCGACGAGGTTCGTGCGGTCGATCCGCAACAGGCCGGCGAGCCCCTGCTGGGTGCTCTCCCCCGCGTCGCGCAGCACGGTCAGTGCGACCAGGTGCCGGGGACGCATGCCGAGAGGACTCAACGCCGACTCGCCCCGCACCCGCATGCGCCGGGCGAGCTGATCGAGGAGCGCGGCCGAGAGGTGCGGCAGCTGGTTGATGACGGGCAGGGACGCGATGGAGCCAGTCTACTCCGGCCGCCTGATCCGCGCTGTGCTACAAATCATTTGCGCACCACAAACCATTGCCGAAGGATCACCCATGTCGCACCTCCTCCACATCGACTCGAGCATCCAGGGTGACGCGTCCGTCTCCCGCGCGCTCACCGCCCGCGCCGCCGACGCGTGGCGCGCCGCCCACCCCGACGGCACCGTCACCTACCGCGACCTCGGCGCCGACCCGGTGCCGCACCTCGACACCGCGGCCGGGCTCGCGCGGACGGTCCCGCCGGAGCAGCACACGCCCGAGCAGGCGGCGTCCTGGGCCCTCACGGTCGCGCTGATCGACGAGGTCAAGGCCGCCGACACCATCGTCCTCGGGCTCCCGCTCTACAACTTCGCGGCGCCGAGCTCGGTGAAGGCCTGGGTCGACCACCTCTTCGCCTACGGGCTCGCCATCAACCCCGAGACGCAGGAGGGCCTGCTCGGCGGCCGGGACTTCATCGTCGTCGCGTCGCGCGGCGGCGGCTACGGCCCGGGCACGCCCCGCGAGGGCTGGGACCACGCCGAGCTGTGGCTGCCCCACGGCGTCAGCATGCTCGGGCTGGAGCCCCGGTTCGTGACGACGGAGCTGACCCTCGCGGCGGCTCGCGAGCAGCTGGCCCACCTCAAGCCGCTCGCGGACGAGAGCCGCGCTGCGGCCGAGGCGGAGATCGACGCGCTCTGGACGACCGCGGCGACGGTGTGAGTCCCCGCGCCGGCCGGGGCGACGCGTGACGCGCCTCCCCCGTGCCGGCAGGACGGTCGCGTAGGGTTGCGCCCGTGCCCCTCGTCCTCAGCGACCGACACGAGCAGCTGGCGGATCAGCTCGTGGCGCTGTTCCTCGCCGAGGGCTTCCGCCGCTTCACGCTCGGCGACCTGACCCAGCGCCTGCACTGCTCGAAGACCACGCTCTACGCGCTCGGCGAGAGCAAGGAGCAGCTCGTCGGCAACGCCGTCGTCCGGTTCTTCAAGGCGGCCACGCGCGAGGTCGAGGCGCGGACGGCCGAGCAGGAGGGGGCCGCGGCGAAGATCGAGGCCTACCTCTCCGCCGTCGCCGACGCCCTGCGGCCCGCGTCCGAGGCCTTCATCGCCGACATCGCGGCCCACCCGACCGCCCGCCGCGCCTACGCCCGCAACACGAAGATCGCCGCCGGCCGCGTCCGGGAGTTGATCCAGGAGGGCGTCGCGTCGGGCGAGTTCCGTCAGGTCCACGCGGAGTTCGTCGCCGATACCGTCGCGGCGACGATGCAGCGCATCCAGTCCGGCGACGCTCAGCGGGCGACCGGCCTGCGCGACGCCGAGGCGTACGAGGAGCTCGCGCGCCTCGTGCTCCGCGGCATCCGCTCCTAGGCGGCGACGGGCTCGGCCGCGCCGACGACCCCGCCCGCCCCGATCCGCTCCGCCGGCTCTCGCTCCGCCACGGCCGTCCGCCACGCGCGCGGCGACGCCCCCATCACGCGCTTGAAGGCGTTGGAGAACGCGCTGTCGGACGTGTAGCCCCAGCGGTCGGCGACCGCAGAGACCGTGACGTCCGGGTCCTGCAGGTCGCGGCCCGCCGCGTGCATGCGGACCTGCAGCAGGTGGTCGAGGGGCGACGTGCCGACCAGGGCGGTGAAGCGCGCCGCGAACGCCGAGCGCGAAAGCAGCGCCGCCTCGGCCAGCTCCGCCACCGTCCACCGGCGCGCGAGGTCGGCGTGCATCGTGCGCAGCGCCGCGCCGACCCGCTCGTCGCGCAGCCCGCGCAGCCACCCCGTCACCGCGCCGTCGCCCTCGGCCGCCGCCCGCAGCGCCTGCACCAGCACGATCTGGGCCAGGCGCTCCGTCGCGAGCGCCGCGCCCATTCGCGGAGCCTCCGTCTCGTGGCCGAACAGCGCGAGGGCGTGGTGCAGCGCGTCGTTGCCGTCCGCCGAGGCCCGCACGACGAGCAGCCGCGGAAGGACGTCGAGCAGCAGCCGCGCGGTCTCCTCGTCGAACGTGAACCGCCCCGCGGTGACGACGACCTCGGGAGGACCGGCGGGCAGGTGCGGCGCGTCCGCGCCCGGTCCGTCGCCGGCCCCCGCCCCGCCGACCTTCCGCGTCCCGACGGCGCCCGCCCGCGTGCCCACGCGCGCGATGCCGTCGGGCGAGGCCCGGAAGGCCGGCACGCCGTCGACCGGCTCCAGGGCGGGGTCGCTGGCGATGACGTAGGACTCCTCGCCCGTCAGCACGTAGCAGTCGCCCGCGCGCAGGAGGTCGGGCCCGGCGCCCGCGGCGACGATCCACGCCTCGCCGCGGTGCACCGCGCCGAACTTCACGTGCCGGAAGGCGGGGAACGAGACCGCCCAGTCGCCGCCCGCCTCGAACCGCGAGGGCAGCACGCTGCGCACCGCGAGGATCTGGAGGACGTCGGAGAGCGGATCCACCCACCAAGAGTATCGCGCAGGTATTGCGGACTCCAGGCCATGGATCGTCCGACCTGGCGGTCGTACGGTGGATGCACACCCCAAGCAGGAGCACCACCTTGCAGTACGCACAGCTCGGCCGCACCGGCCTCTACGTCTCCCGTCTCACCCTCGGCGCCATGACCTTCGGCGGTGGCGACGTCGCGCCCTGGAACGCCGTGGGCAACCTCAGCGCGGCGGAGAGCGCGGCGCTCGTGCACCAGGCCCTCGACGCGGGCATCAACGTCGTCGACACCGCCAACGTCTACGGCGGCGGTGAGTCCGAGGAGCTCGTCGGCCGCGCGCTCGCATCGCGCCGCGACGAGGTCGTCCTGGCCACGAAGCTGCACCCCCGCGTCGGCCCCGGCCCGAACGACGTCGGCCAGTCCCGCCGGCACGTCACGCGGGCCATCGAGGACAGCCTGCGGCGCCTGGGCACGGACCACGTCGACCTGCTGCAGCTGCACAACTTCGACGCGCTGACGCCGATGGAGGAGACGCTCCGCGCCCTGGACGACGCCGTGCGCGCCGGCAAGGTGCTCTACATCGGCGTCTCGAACTGGGCCGCGTGGCAGCTGCAGAAGGGCCTCGGGCTCTCGACGCTCCACGGGCTCGAGCGGTTCGCGACCCTGCAGGCGTACTACTCCCTGGCCGGCCGCGACCTCGAGCGCGAGATCCTGCCGCTGGTGCGCGACGCCGGCGTCGGCCTGCTCACCTGGAGCCCGCTCGCGGGCGGGTTCCTGTCGGGCAAGTTCGGCCGCGAGGGCACGACGGACACCGGCTCCCGCCGCACCACGACGGACTTCCCGCCGGTCGACCGCGAGGCGGCCTACGACATCATCGACGTGCTGCGCGTCGTCGCCGAGCAGCAGGAGCGCAGCGTCGCGCAGGTCGCCCTGGCCTGGGTCCTCGCGCAGCGCGGCGTCACGAGCGTCATCACCGGCGTGCGGCGCCCCGACCAGCTCACGGACAACCTCGGCGCGCTGGACGTCGTCCTGACCCCGGACCAGCTGCGTGCCCTGGACCAGATCAGCGCGCCGCCGCCCGCCTACCCGGGTTGGATCCAGAGCACGGAGGGTCGCCGGCCCGCGGGCGCGATCGACTGACGAGGGGGGCGACGGCCGGGACGGGTCCGGCCCGGACGCGCCGTCCCGTGCCGCACTCCGCGGGCCTGTGCAGATAAAGCCCGCAAATTGCGCCGGAAGCGTTCCGGAGGCCCCCGAATCCGCCGCGAGCAGTGCGAACATGTGTTCGCATGAGACCCGCCGGCAACCGCGTGCCCGACCCCGGTCAGGATCGCCTGATGATGGCCCTCCGCGCCCGCAACCCCGACCGCGCGCTCGAGGCCGCGCGGCTGATGGGCGAGGTCCCCCTGAGCGCCGCGGCGCAGATCACCGCGCTGCTCGCGGAGCAGGACGACCCGCGCTACGACCGGGCCGCCTCGCGCCTGGCGGGGCGGATCATGCTCGAGCGTGGGCTGGGCCTGGAGGACGCCGACACGGTGCTGACGAACGTCGCCCAGCTCCCCGACCCCGACGCGCTCTCGCAGCTGCTCGGGTACTGCCGCCGCGGGGACTGACCGCGGCGCGCGGGCGGGAGACGCGGCGCACACCGGCCCCACCGCGCCGGTTGTACCGTTCAAGCAGTGGCCGGGCCGACGCCTCACGACCCCGAGGAGCCCGGTCCGGCGGCGGGCGACGGCCCGGCCGACACCCGCCTGCGCCGCGGCGACGCGGGCTACCGGCGGCTCTCCGTCGCGATGTTCGCCGCGGGCCTGGCGACGTTCGCGCTGCTCTACACGACGCAGCCGCTGCTGCCGCTGCTCTCCCGCGAGCTTCAGGTCAGCGCCGCCACCTCGAGCCTCACGCTCTCGGCCACGACGCTCGGCCTGGCGCTCGCGCTGCTCCCCGCGGGCTGGCTGTCGGACGCGTGGGGTCGCACCCGGGTCATGAAGCTCTCGCTCCTGGGCTCGGCCGTCCTGATCCTGTTGGCAGCCGCGGCGCCGTCGTTCCCCGTGCTGCTCGCGGTCCGGGCGCTGCAGGGCGTCGCGCTCGCCGGCCTGCCCGCCGTGGCGATGGCGTACCTCGTCGAGGAGGTCCACCCGGAGTCGCTGGGCAGCTCGATCGGCCTGTACATCGGCGGCAACGCGATCGGCGGCATGGCCGGGCGACTCGTCGGTGGGGCGTTCGCCGACCTCGGCGGCTGGCGGCTCTCCCTGCTGGCCGTGGGCGTGAGCAGCCTCGCGTGCACCGCCGTCTTCCTGCGCCTGGCCCCCACCTCGCGGCACTTCGTGCCCCGGCCGTTCCACGTGCGCCCCGCCCTCGCGCGCCTCCGGGACCACCTGCGCGACCCGGGCCAGCTGCGGCTCGACGCGATGGCGGCGCTGCTCATGGGCACGTTCGTCGCGGTCTTCAACGGCCTGAGCTTCCGGCTCGAGGAGGCTCCGTACGGCTTGGGCCAGACGGCGATCGCGGCGGTCTTCCTCGTCTACCCCCTCGGGTCGCTCAGCTCCGCGGTCGCCGGTCGACTCGCCGACCGCATCGGCCGCCGGGCCGTCCTGCCCTTCGGCGTCCTGATCGCGGGCGCCGGCCTGGCGCTGACGCTCCTGCACCCGCTGCCGCTGGTGATCCTCGGCATCGCGGTGCTGACGATCGGCTTCTTCGCCGCCCACTCCGTCGCCTCGAGCTGGGTCGGCCGCCGCGCCGTCCACGCCCCGGCGCAGGCCTCCGCGCTCTACCTCCTGGCCTACTACGCGGGCTCGTCGATCGCCGGTCCCCTCGGCGGGGCGGCGTGGGAGGCCGGCGGCTGGACCGAGGTCGTCACCGTCGGCGCGGTCCTCCTCGGCCTGGCCCTGGTGGTCTCGCTGCGCCTGCGCGGCACCCCACCGCTGCGCCGCGCCGCCGAGTACGAGCCGCCCGTCCCGGTCTGAGGGTCGCCCGCGGCCGAACCGCACACGCGTCAGGGCGGTATGTCTCAGGAGACATATCCCATGCATCTGAGGACATGACGCCGCAACGGGTGTGCGCTTCGGCCGTGGTCGGCCGGCCGGGAGGGCGCCCGGTACCGTCCCCTCCATGCCCGACGCCCGGAGAGCCTCGTGAGCGGCGCCGCCCACGGGGGCAACGAGGAGCTCCTGGGCCTCGACACCCCGCTGCACCGCCTACCGCCGCAGACGAAGGTCGCCGCGCTCGGCATCTTCGCCGTCGCCGTCGCGCTCACCCCCACGCACGCCGTGTGGGCGTCCGCGCTGCACCTCATGCTGATCCTGGCCGCAGCGACCGTCGCGCAGATCCCGCCGGTCGACCTGGCCAAGCGGCTGATCATCGAGGTGCCGTTCGTGCTCTTCGTGGTCGTGCTGCCCTTCGTCGCGACCGGGGAGCGCGTGCACCCACTGGGGATCCCCCTCGCCGTCGACGGGCTGTGGCTCGCGTGGGGGATCGTCGCCAAGGCCTCCCTCGTGCTGCTCGCGACGGCGGTGCTCGCCGCCTGCACGCCACCCGCGGCGATCCTCGCCGGCGCCGAGCGCCTGCACGCGCCGCGGATCCTGACGGCGATCGCGGGCTTCACCATCCGCTACGTCGAGGTCGTCCTCGCCGAGCTCGGGCGCATGCAGACCGCCCGGGTGGCGCGGGGCGACGACCCACGGTTCCTGTGGCAGGCCAAGGCCGTCATCCGCTCCTCCGGCACGCTGCTCGTCCGCTGCTTCGAGCGCGGCGAGCGGGTGCAGCTGGCGATGGTCTCGCGTGGGTGGGACGGCGGGATCCCGGCGGGGCTCCTGACCGCACCGGCCAAGCCGGTCGAGTGGGCCGGCGCCCTCAGCGTCCCGGTGTTTGCGGTGCTGACCGTCGTCGCGGCGCGCCTGATCGGGGCATGATGCGTCCATGAGCACCCTCGCGCGCTGGATCCGGGAGAAGGCCGGCCTGGCCTCCCCGGCGGAGCTGCCCGTGCCACCCGTCGGCTTCTCGGACGGCACGATCGCGCTGCGCCCGTGGCGCCCCTCCGACGGCCTCGACCTCGCCGCGCTGTGCGACGACGACGAGATCCGGCGTTGGACCGGCGTGCCCGTCGTCTACCCCGCCCAGGAGGCCGCGGGCCGCGCCGCGTTCGCCGAGGCCGAGCGGCGCGCCGGCCGCGGCGTCTACCTGGCGATCACCGACGCGCACGACGCCGTCCTGCTCGGCGCGATCGACCTGCGCATCCCGGGCGACGACCGCCGCGTCGGCGAGCTCGGGTACCTGCTCGGCGCCGCCCACCGGGGCAAGGGCACGATGGTCCGCGCCATCCGCCTGCTCGCCGGCTGGGGCTTCGGCACCGTCGGCCTGGAGCGGATCGAGGTCCGGGTGCACCCCGACAACGCGCCCTCCCTGGCCGTGGCGGAGCGCGCCGGGTTCGTGCCGGTCGACGGGCCCGAGCGCACCGGCTCGGCCGACGACCGGCTCGTGCTCGCGTTGCGCCGCGACGCCTGAGCGGCGCGCCGGGCACAGGGCACAGGGCGCGACGCCGCCCCGACCTCCGGGAGGCCCGGCTGAGGCGGGCCGGCCCTAGGCCGAGAGCCCGGCCACCGCTGCGCCGACGGTCCCCGCGCTCATCGTGGTGAACGACGCCACCGTGACGACCCGGTAGGTCAGGCCGTCCGAGAACGACTCGCGGAACGCGAGGGGGACGAACAGCAGGGGATTGACGGTCGCCCCGGCGATGAGCAGCGCGCGGTTCCACCCGGCGAGGTCCGGCAGCGCCAACCCGACGGCGATGAGGATCACGCCCATCACGATGAAGTCGATGTGCGTCTGCAGCACCCGCCGCGGGGAGCGCACGCCGGCCGCCGCGAGCATCCCCGGGAACGCGGTGCGCAGCATGACGACCCAGCCCAGGAGGGCGCCGAGCGCGAGCAGGCACAGGCCGACCTGGATCAGGACGTTCATGCCGCGCATCATGGCGGGGTGAGACGCCGTCGGGGCGGCGGCCTACCGTCGGTAGGAGCCGCCGGGCGGCCGACGCCCGAGTCCCCTACCCCCGGTCCGCCGCCTCGTGCTCGTCGAGCCAGGCCGTGCGCTCCGCGATCGGGTCGTCGTACGCCGCCGTCGGCGCGGAGGCCAGCGGGACGAGGGTGGCCACCACGTCGTCGCGGAACAGGTCGATCCGTGTCATCCCGCCGATGTCCGCCCACGCGCGCAGGCGACCCTCGCCCGGCAGCGGATCCAGCGTGACGTGGAGCGCCGGGCCCGACCACACGGGGATCCCCGTGAGGGTTCCGGCCGCGACGGCGTGCGCGTGCCCGCAAACGACGAACCGCACGTCGCGGCCGCGAAGCACGTCGCCCAGGCGGCTCGGGTCGCGCAGGCCGATGCGGGACAGGAGCGGGTGGGCCGTCGGGATCGGCGGGTGGTGCATGGCCAGGACGGTGCCGTGCTTCGCCTTCCTCGCGAGCACGTCGGTCAGCCACTCGAGCTGACCGGCGCCGAGCTCACCGTGTGCACGTCCGGGGACAGTGGTGTCGAGGGCGACGATCCGCACGCCGTCCACGTCGACGGCGCGGTGCAGCGGCGCTCCGTCGAGCATCGCCTCGCGGAACACCTCCGCCTCGTCGTGGTTGCCGGGGATGGCGATCACCGGCGCGCCGAGCTCCGCGCCGAGCGGGTCGACGGCCGCCCGCACGCGGGCGTAGGACTCGGAGCTGCCGTCGTCGCTCAGGTCGCCGGTCAAGAGGATCGCGGCGGGCCGGATCCCGGACGCCCGGACCGTCTCCAGCGCGAGGGCCAGCCGCTCGTCGGCCGCACCCTCCTCCGCGGTCACGTGCGGGTCGGAGAGCTGGAGCAGCGTGCGGTCGGGCGTGCGCATGCGGACGACGGTACGGTCCGGCCCGGCGGACGCCGCGGGCCCCGACGGCGGGGCGGCGCCACCGTCGCGCGGGGAGCGGCCGCCGTCAGCCCACCGCTGCCGCGGGGGCCGCCGCGATGATGGTCTCGAGCGTTCCGCGGGCGGACTCCAGGTCCGCGATCGCGCCCGAGATCCGGTCGCGCTCCTGGGTCAGTCGCCCGGCCAGCTCGGCGCATGCGGGAGCCGGGTGGCCGTCGTCATCGCGCATGCAGGGCAGCAGTTCGGCGATCACGGCGGTGCCGAGGCCGGCCGCCAGCAACGTGCGGACGTGACGCACCGTGCGCAGGTCGTCCTCCGCGTACCAACGCTGTCCGCCCTCGCCGCGGGCGGGCCGCACGAGCCCCCGCTCCTCGTAGTACCGCAGCGTCCGCAGGCTCAGACCGAGCGAACGCGCCGCCTCACCGATTCGCACATCCACCCCTTGAAGCTGACGTCGACGTCAGGTCTAGCGTAGTCGGATGACCACGACCAGCCCCGCAACCCGCACGACTCCCGGCCCCGGCGACCACGACGGCCTGACCACCACGACGCGCCCGGAGGCGGCGCCGGAGTTCGCCGTCCACCGCAACGGCCGCCCGGCCGGCGTCGGCGACCTGGCGCCGCTCGCGTTCGCGGGCTACGCCCATTTCACCGCGATGCAGGTGCGGGACGGACGTGTCCGTGGCCTGGACCTCCACCTCGACCGGCTGCGCACGGCGTCGCAGGAGCTGTTCGGTCGGGCCCTGCCGGACGACCGCGTACGCGATCTGCTGCGCGCGGGGGTGAACGCCGGGCCCGCCGACGTCTCCCTGACGGCGACCGTCTTCTCGTCGGCCGGAGAGTTCACCGCGGAGGGTGGCGACCGGCCGCCGGAGGTCCTGATCCGAACGACCCCGCCGTCGGACGGGCCGGCCGGGCCCCTCGCGCTGGCGGCCGTCGACCACGAGCGCGACCTCCCGGCCGTGAAGCACGTGGGCGAGGTGGCGAAGACCTACCACCTGCGCGGCGCCGCTGCGACCGGCTTCGACGACGCGCTCTTCGTGGACCGCCGCGGCCGACTCGCCGAGGGCACGATCTGGAACCTCGCGTTCTGGGACGGCGGCACGGTGATCTGGCCCGAGGCAGCGAAGCTCGACGGGACGACGATGGGGGTCGTCCGCCGGCAGCTCGACCACCTCGGGATCCCGCAGGCCACGCGGCCCGTCACCGCCGCCGACCTCCCCGCGCTGGCGGGCGCGGTCGTCATGAACTCCTGGACGCCGGGCGTCGCGGTGCGTCGGGTCGGGGGCACGGCGATCCCGGTGTCCGAGCCGTTCGTCGCCCTCCTCCACCGGGCCTTCGCCGCGGAGGAGGGCGAGGCGCCCTGACCGGGCCGACCCCGGGAACGCGCCAACTTCGCAACGGAGGTGATTCCCGCCCGCCGACGGGGTACGGTGCGCGTCAGATGGGCAAGACGCGTCGCCGGCGGCTCCCGCCGCTCCTCCGTCAGCTGACGGACGACCCGACCGGTCGCGGCGTGGCCGCACAGTCGGGGCGCTCCGCCGCGATCCGGCCGCGCAACGCGAAGGACACGGCCGACAAGGTCGTCGACTCCGTGTGCCCGTACTGCGCCGTCGGCTGCGGGCAGAAGCTCTACGTGAAGGACGAGAAGGTCGTCCACGTCGAGGGCGACCCGGACTCCCCCGTCTCCCGCGGGCGGCTGTGCCCCCGCGGGTCCTCGACGCCGTCGCTGATCAACTCGCCCACCCGGGTGACGACGGTGCGCTACCGGCCGCCGAACGCCACCGAGTGGCAGGACCTCGACCTCGACACCGCGGTCGACATGATCGCCGACCGGGTCATCGACACCCGCCGGCGCACGTGGCAGGACCGTCGGCACTCCGACAACGCGATGCTGCGCCGCACGCTCGGCTTCGCGCACCTCGGGGGCGCCACGCTGGACAACGAGGAGAACTACCTCCTCAAGAAGCTCTTCTCGGCCGCCGGCGCGGTGGCGATCGAGAACCAGGCCCGCATATGACACTCCTCCACGGTCCCCGGTCTGGGGACCTCGTTCGGACGTGGCGGGGCCACGCAATACCTGCAGGACATCGCCAACGCTGACTGCATCGTCATCGAGGGCTCGAACATGGCCGAGTGCCATCCCGTCGGGTTCCAGTGGGTGATGGAGGCGAAGGAGCGCGGGGCGAAGGTCTTCCACGTCGACCCGCGGTTCACGCGCACGAGCGCGGTGGCCGACGAGCACCTGGGCATCCGCGTGGGCACGGACATCGTGTTCCTCGGCGCCCTGATCAACCACGTGCTGCAGAACGGGCTCGAGTTCCGCGAGTACGTCGAGAACTACACGAACGCCGCCACGCTGGTCCGCGAGGACTTCGTCGACGCCGACGACCTCGGTGGCGTCTTCTCGGGCTGGGACCCGGAGTCGGGCACCTACGACCAGCAGTCGTGGGGCTACGACGGCATGGACGTGCGCGCCCCCGCCGGCTCGCCGTTCAAGAAGGACGCCGTCGACGACCCGCAGGAGGGCGACGACGCGCAGACGTCGTCCGGCGAGCAGTCCCACGGCGCCCACGGTGCCGACGTCGGCGACCCCGACGAGCTCAAGACGGACCCGACGCTGCAGCACCCGCGCTGCGTCTTCCAGGTCCTCAAGCGGCACTTCGCGCGCTACACGCCGGACATGGTCGAGCGGGTCTGCGGCATCGGTCCCGACCAGTTCGCCCGCATCGCGGATGCGATCACGGAGAACTCGGGCCGCGAGAAGACGACCTGCTTCATCTACTCCGTCGGCTGGACGCACCACACGACGGGCACGCAGTACATCCGTGCCGCGTCGATCCTCCAGCTGCTCCTGGGCAACATGGGCCGTCCCGGCGGCGGCATCATGGCGCTGCGCGGGCACGCGTCCATCCAGGGCTCGACGGACATCCCGACGCTCTACAACCTGCTGCCCGGCTACCTGCCGATGCCGAGCGCCGCGCCGCCCGGCGAGGACGACCTCGCCGCCTATATCGAGAGCAACGAGCCCGAGGGCGGGTTCTGGGGCAACGCCCGGGACTACACCGTCTCGCTCATGAAGGCGTGGTGGGGGGAGCACGCCACGGCCGCGAACGACTACGGCTTCGGCTATCTGCCCCGGATCACCGGCGACCACTCGATCTACCCCACGATCATGGGGATGCACGAGGGCGAGGTCGAGGGGTTCTTCGTCATGGGCGAGAACCCGACGGTCGGCTCCGCGAACTCCAAGCTGCACCGCATGGGGATGGCGAACCTCAAGTGGCTCGTCGTCCGCGACCTGCAGATGATCGAGTCGGCGACGTTCTGGAAGGACGGCCCGGAGATCGAGACGGGCGAGCTGCGCACGGAGGAGATCGGGACCGAGGTCTTCTTCCTCCCCGCCGCCACGCACGCCGAGAAGTCGGGCACGTTCACCAACACGCACCGGCTGCTGCAGTGGCGCCACCAGGCCGTGGAGCCGCCCGACGACTGCCGCTCCGAGCTGCACTTCACCTACCACCTGGGCAAGCGCATCCGCGAGAAGCTCGCGGCGTCGACGGACGAGCGCGACCGGCCGCTGCTCGAGCTGACGTGGGACTACCCCACGCACGGCCCGACGGAGGACCCCAGCGGCGAGGCCGTGCTGAAGGAGATCTCGGGCTACACCGTCGCCGACGGCAAGGCCGTGGGCGGCTACCGCGAGCTCAAGGACGACGGCACGACGGCGTCGGGCTGCTGGATCTACTCCGGCTCCTACGCCGACGAGGTCAACCAGACCGCGCGCCGCACGCCGAACACGACGGGCGACATCGCCTCCCCCGCCCCGGAGTGGGGCTGGGCGTGGCCGCTGAACCGCCGCGTGCTCTACAACCGCGCCTCGGCCGACCCCGCGGGCAAGCCGTGGAGCGAGCGCAAGAAGCTCATTTGGTGGGACGAGGAGCAGGAGCGGTGGACCGGGCTCGACATCCCGGACTTCGCGGGCGACATGCGCCCGGACTACGTGCCGGAGAAGGGCGCGAAGGCCGAGTGGGCGCTGCGCGGCGACGACCCGTTCGTCATGCAGGCCGACGGCAAGGGGTGGCTCTACGCGCCCTCGGGTCTGCTCGACGGGCCGATGCCCAACCACTACGAGCCGCACGAGTCCACGGCGCAGAACCTCGTCCACCCGGGCGTCCAGGCCAGCCCGACCCGGCAGATCGAGGAGCGGGAGGACAACCGCTCCAACCCCGAGCCGACCGAGGACGGGCACGCGGTCTACCCGTTCCAGGTGATGACGTTCCGCATCGCGGAGCACCACACCGCCGGCGGCATGTCGCGGTTCCTGCCGCACATGGCGGAGCTCGCACCGGACCCCTACGCCGAGGTCTCGCCGGAGCTCGCGGAGCTGCGCGGCCTGCAGCACGGGGAGTGGGCGACGCTCGTCTCGGCGCGCACGGCGATCGAGGCGCGGGTCATGGTCACCGACCGCATCCGCCCGCACGTCATCGGCGGGCGCCAGGTGCACACGATCGGCCTGCCGTATCACTGGGGCCCGAACGGCCTGGCCGTCGGCGACTCGGCCAACGACCTGCTGCCGATCGTGATGGACCGCAACACCCACATCTCGGAGTTCAAGGCGTCGACCTGCGACATCGTCCCGGGGCGCCGGCCGCGCGGGGCGGACCTCGAGCCGTTCGTGCAGGCCTACCGCGACCGCGCGGGCAGCCCCGGCCGGCCGATCACCCCGGTCGAGCCGGGCCGCACCCCCGAGCACCACGGCGCCGACCAGCGTCCGATCCCACCGGAAGAGCTCGACCGGCCGCTGGCCGGCACCGACCCGCACGGGCCGCCGAAGGACTACGGCACCACCGAGCACCCGCCCCTCGGTCGCGGCCGCGAGCCCGACTGGACCCCACCGGAGGAGAGCGCGTGAGCACCTCGCCGCTGTCGATCACGCACACCCCGCCCGCCAACCGCGGGTCGGTCTCCTACGGCGAGGAGCAGCAGCCGCGCAAGGGCTTCTTCACCGACACCTCGCTGTGCATCGGCTGCAAGGCGTGCGAGATCGCCTGCAAGGAGTGGAACCACGTCCCCGCGGACGGACAGCACTTCTCCGGCGAGTCGCTCGACAACACGAACGCGCTGGGCGCGAACACCTGGCGCCACGTGGCGTTCATCGAGCAGAAGGTGCCCGCGGACGAGATGGACCTCGTGGGCCGCGCGCAGCTCTCCCCCGACGTCCCGCTCGAGGACGCCGTCGACGGCATGCGCTGGCTCATGTCCTCCGACGTGTGCAAGCACTGCACGCACGCCGCCTGCGTCGACGTCTGCCCGACGGGCGCCCTGTTCCGCACGGAGTTCGACACGGTCGTCGTGCAGCAGGACATCTGCAACGGCTGCGGCTACTGCGTGCCCGCGTGCCCCTTCGGAGTCATCGATCGCCGGAAGGAGGACGGACGGGCCTGGAAGTGCACCCTCTGTTACGACCGCATCGGCGACGACCAGACGCCCGCCTGCGCGAAGGCCTGCCCCACGCAGTCGATCCAGTACGGCGACCTCGACGAGCTGCGCGTCCGCGCCGGCGAACGCGTCGAGGCCCTGCACGAGCGCGGCGTCGACCAGGCGCGGCTCTACCTGCACGACGAGTCCGACGGCATCAAGGGCGCCGGCGCGTTCTTCCTGCTCCTCGACGACCCCGAGGTCTACGGGTTCCCGCCCGACCCGGTCGACACCGCGCACCACCTCGGCGAGAGCTGGCGCGCGGCGGGGATGGCGGGACTGACGATGGTGGGCGTCGTCGCAGGCGCGGTCGCGTGGGGGTTGCGCCGGTGAGCACCGTGCCGCCCCACGAGGGGCCCCAGGGGCCGGACGAGCCGGAGGACGATCCGATCGCGGCCGCCCTGCGCTCGGCGGGCGGCACCCGCACGGGGAGCGACACCGCCGGACCGGTCGACGCGACCACGGGCAAGCCGGTCGCCCCCGCGGGCCAGGCCCCGATCACGGGCCGCGCTCCCGCGCCCGGGATCGAGGGCCGCGACCCCGCGATGAAGACGGGTGACGTCGACGCGGACAGCCCCCAGAAGGCGGGCGGCGACGACGGCCCGCAGAAGGCCGGCGACGCGCCGAAGGTCTCCTCGGGCCACCGCGAGATCCGCACCGCCCGGCCGGAGAAGGAGCGCAGCCACGGCCGCGGGAGTGGTGGGGGCCGCACCGGCGACCCGGGGCGCTCGAAGCGTCGCCGCGGCGGCAAGGCCGAGCGGTCGATGGTGCCCGACGCCGAGCCGCGCTCGTACTACGGCCGCCAGGTCGTCAAGACGCCGGTGTGGACATGGGAGGTGCCCTGGTACTTCTTCACCGGCGGCATGGCGGGAGCTTCGGCGCTGCTGGCCACGGGCGCGCGGTTCACCGGCAACGTCCGGCTCGGGCAGAGCGCCTCGGCCGTCGCGCTCGTCGGCACGGCGGTCTCGCCCGTGCTGCTGATCATGGACCTGGGCCGCCCCGCGCGGTTCCTGAACATGCTCCGCGTCTTCAAGATCACCTCGCCGATGAGCGTCGGCACGTGGGGCCTCTCGCTCCTGGGCGGCTCCGCCGGCGCCGCGGCCGGCTGGCAGCTGTTGAACTTCCCGCCCGCGATCATCGGCGTGCCCTCCCAGGCAGCCGCAGGGGTCTTTGGCCCGTTCGTCTCCGTCTACACCGCCGTCCTGTTGACCACGACCGCCACCCCGGTGTGGACGGAGGCGCGGCGGACGATGCCGTTCGTCTTCGCCGGCTCCTCGCTCGCGAGCGCCGGCGGTGCCGCCACCGCCCTGACCCCCGTCGCGCACGCCGCGCCGGCCCGCGCGATGGGCGTGGCGGGCGGGCTGCTGGAGACGCTGGCCAGCACCGTCATGGAGCGCCGGCTCGACCACCGGATCGCCGCGTCCTACGAGCACCCGACGGTCCGCCCGCTGAACCTCGCCGCGAAGGCGTGTGCCCTCGGCGGGGCGGCGGTCGTCGGCCTCGCGGGGCACCGCTCCCGCCCCGCCGCGGTCGCCGGCGGCGCGTTGCTCATGGCGGGCTCGGCGCTCGAGCGCTGGGCCATCTTCAAGGCCGGCAAGGTCTCCGCCGAGGATCCGATCCAGACGATCGGCCCCCAGCGCGACCGCGTGAACGCCCGCGGCACGGACGCCGTCGCGCCGGAGTGATCGCCCGTCGGATCCCCTGCCGGCGGCCCGCGACGGTCCCGGCGGGAGGGGCGGGCCGCCTGGATATCGTGGGCGCATGACGGGGGATCCGGAGCACGAGAAGGTCGTCGTCGCCCGCGCGGCGGCCGCGATGGTCGCCGACGGGATGACCGTCGCCCTCGGCTCGGGCTCCACCGTGGCCCGGGTGGCCGAGGCCCTGGGCGAGCGGGGGTCTCGGGCGCGGTTCGCGTGCGCGTCGCCGGCCACGGCCGCGGTGGCGACGACGGCCGGGCTGTCGCTCGCCGACGACGCCACGACGGAGCGCTACGACCTGGCCATCGACGGCGCGGACGAGGTCGCCCCGGACCGCTGGGCGATCAAGGGTGGCGGCGGCGCGCACACCCGCGAGCGCGTCCTGATCGCCGCCGCCGACCGGTTCCTGTGCGTCGTCGGCGCCGACAAGCTCGTGGAGCGGCTCGGCCGTGCCGTCCCGCTCGAGCTCCACGCCTTCGCCCTCGCCGCCACGCTCCGGCACCTGCCCGGCGTCGTCCTGCGCGAGGCACCGCCGACCGCCGACGGCGGCGTGCTCGCCGACCTGCCCGCCGACCTCTCCGACCCGGCCGCCCTCGCCGCCCGGCTCGACGCCACCCCGGGCGTGGTGGACCACGGCCTGTTCTCACCCGCCCTCGTCCGCGAGCTGCTGGTGGCCCACGGGGACCGGGTCGAGCACCTGCGCGACTGAGGCCCCCGCGCGCGCGGGTCTGCTGGCGCCTCGTCCCGCGCCGCCTCGACCCGCCGCTGGTCCTCGACGCCCCATCCCCCACAGCCGTCCGCCGCCCGCACAGCCGTCCGCCGCCCGCACAGCCGTCCGCCGCCCCCACGGCCGCCCTACTCGTCAGTAGGGTGCAGGCCATGAGCTCCCGGATCCTCATCACCGGCGCGTCGAGCGGCATCGGCCAGGCCACCGCCCAGCGCCTCCGCGACCGGGGGCACCGGGTCGTCGGACTCGACCTGCGGCCCGCCGGAGACGACACGATCGCCTGCGACGTCAGCGACCAGGCGTCCGTCGACGCCGCCGTGGCCGGGGCCGTCGAGCGACTGGGCGGGCTCGACGTACTCGTGAACTGCGCCGGGCTCGGCCTGAGCCAGGGCGCCGGCGATCCGCCCGGGCCGGACGCCGAGAAGGTGCTCGCCGTCAACCTGCTGGGGCCGTGGCGCGTCACGGCCGCGGCACTGGCGCCGCTGCGCGAGGCGCGCGGGCGGGTCGTGAACGTCGCGTCGGGCCTCGCCCACCTCTCCGTCCCGTTCGCCACCGCCTACTGCATGAGCAAGCGCGGGCTCGTCGGCTACTCCGACACGCTGCGCTACGAGCACGGGGACGCCCTGCAGGTCACGACCTTCTACCCCGGCTACGTCAAGACGCCGATCCACCAGGACTCGATCGACAAGGGCTTCGGCCTCGAGGGCCTGGTGCCGGAGGAGCCGCTGGCCGCCGTCGCCGAGCGGCTGGCCGAGGCCGCCGTCGGCCCGTACCGGCGTGACGTGGCGAGCACCCGCGCCGGGACGGTGAACTACGCCGTGCTGCGCCGGGTGCCGCGCCGCCTGGTCGACGCGGCGGTCAACGCCCAGCTGCGGCGCACCGTGCGGAAGAACCCGCCGCAGGGCGGCTCGCCGGCGGTGGACCGCTTCGTGGCCGCGACGCGCGGCCGGCGCTAGGGGCGGGCCTCAGCCCACCTGCTCGGGCGGCCCGGAGGACGGTTCGTCGGGGCCGTCGGCCTCCGCCAGCGAGTCGCCGAGGACGAAGATCTCGGCGGCGAGGTCCGGCTCGACGTGGTTCGCGCTCATGAACGCGACCACGCGACGGCCGGTCAGGGCCTCCACGCCGGTGCGCAGCTCGCCGCCCATGACCTCCTGGAACGTGCGGCGCAGCGCCAGCACCTCGTCCGTCCGGCCGTGCTGGAGGAGCGTCCGCTCGCCGCGGGTGAGGGTGTCCTCGAGCAGCACCATCACCGTGTCCGCGCCGAGCACGGTGCGGGCGCGCATCGCGCCCCGGCCGGTGTAGTCCTGCAGCGCGCGGACGACGAGGTCGTTGATCGCGGAGTGCAGTCCCTTGACCGCGTCCGTTGATCCTGGCACTGCCCATACCTCCTGGCCTCCCTCGGAACGTGGCACCACCCCGGCCGGGGAAGACGTACTGAGCCGAGGGTGAAGCAACGTTCCCCACCGACTTCTGCCGCGAGGGCAGCTTCCGGCGAGGGCTCGCTGAGGCGGATCCTACAGCAGCGGCCCGCCACGGAGGAACGTTGCGGCGGCGTCCCCGGCCGACGGGCGGGCCCGGATTCGTGGAGCGGCTCGGTCGGCCGCGGTACGGCCCTCTAGCATGCGTCTCGCAAGCGACGCACGGGGGAACGATGGCGCAGGACCCAGAGGCCCAGGAACGACAGACCCGCCAGCAAGGCGCCCTGCTCTCCGAGCTCTCGAACGAGATGGTGCGGATCCAGAAGAAGTTCTGGGGCCGGGGTGCCGTCGAGGCCAAGTCGTACATGTTCGACGACTTTTTGCTCATCGTCATGCGCGGCGGCCTGACGGTCGCCGAGGAGTCCATGCTCGCGAAGGGCCACGAGGACGAGGTCCGCCAGTTCCGCCAGGTGTGGCAGAACGACATGACGGGGCTGCTCACCGGCATGGTCGAGGAACGCACCGGGCGCCATGTCGTCAACTACCAGAGCCAGGTCATGTTCGACCCGGACGTGGTCGTCGAGATGTTCATGTTCGGTCGCGACGACCACGGCACCCCCTCCATGCTCGCCGAGCCGACCCCGGAGCACTTCGACGGCGTCGTCGGCGCCGCCTCGCAGGCGGTCATCGAGGAGCCGCCGCCCGCCGCCGAGCCCGCCGGCAAGGACCCCGAGCGCGGCCGTACCGAGGAGGAGCGCGGGCAGGGGCGCTAGGGTCGCCGCATGGCGACCGTCCCCCGGCTCACGTCCCTCGCCGCCGGTGCCGGCTGCGGCTGCAAGCTGCCCGCCGCCGCGCTGCTGCCGATCGTCCTGGACCTCCCCCGCCAGGCCGATCCGCGCGTGCTCGTCGGCACCGCCACGGGCGACGACGCCGCGGTCGTCCGCCTGACGGACGAGATCGCGCTCGTCCAGACCACGGACTTCTTCACCCCGCTCGTCGACGACCCCTACGACTTCGGCCGGATCGCCGCGGCCAACGCGCTCTCCGACGTCTACGCCATGGGCGGCACCCCGGTCAGCGCCCTGAATCTCGTGGCGTTCCCGCTCGAGACGCTCGGCACCGAGGTCCTGGGCCGCATCCTCCAGGGCGGGCTCGACGTGCTGACCGCGGCGGGCGCCTCGCTCGTCGGCGGCCACTCCATCGAGGACGCCGAGCCGAAGTACGGCATGGCGGTGACGGGCACGGTCCACCCGGAGCGCTACGTGTCGAACGCCGGTGGGCGAGCCGGCGACGTCGTCGTGCTCACGAAGCCCCTCGGCGTCGGGGCGATCGTGGCCGCCCGGCGTCGCGACCGCTGCGACGACGCCCTCCTGGCCCGGGCCGTCGACGTCATGACGACGCTGAACGCGGAGGCCTCCGCCGCGGCCGTGGCGGCGGGCGCCCACGCGATGACCGACGTGACGGGCTTCGGCCTGTTGGGCCACCTGCACAACCTGGGGCGCGAGAGCGGCGTGGCGGCGGAGCTCGACGCGGCGGCGGTGCCCGCCATCGACGGCGTGGAGGCGCTGCTGCGCTCGGACGACGGCGTGAACGGCGGCTCGCGGCGCAACGCGGCGTGGGCGGCGGAGTTCGCCACGTTCGCCGACGGCGTGGAGGAGTGGCGCCGGCGGCTCGTGGTCGACGCCACGACGTCGGGCGGGCTGCTCGTCGCGCTGCCGGAGGACGCCGCGGGCGCGGTGCCGGGGACCGTCGTCGGGCGCCTCGTGGAGGGCGACGCGGGCACGATCCGCGTCGGCTGAGGCCGCCGCGGGGCCTCGGTCCCCGCCCGCCACACCCCGGCGCACGGCGCGCCGGCCGGCGCGGGCCCGCGCCGGCCGCTCCTGCTCCTCCCGTACTCTGCCGGGACGGTCGCCGCCCCGCGTGGTGCCGTGGAGCGGCCCGGGGCCGGTGCCCCGAACGGCCTTCAAAGCCGTCGGCGGCGCGCGTGCCGCGCCGGGAAGGTTCGACTCCTTCGCCGCTCCGTGGTACGAGTAGGGCGTCCCCCGCGCCGCGGCGCTCGTCCCAGGAGCCCCATGCCCGACCTCGTCCCCCGCGCCCGGCCCGGCGCCGGCGACCCGCTGCGGCGGGTCGCGATGGGTCCGGCCGCCCTGCGCGCCGTCCTCGCCATCGCCGCCGCCGCGGGCGGCCTGCTCGCCGGCGTGCCGGCCGCGTCGGCCGACGTGCTCCGTGTGACCGCGGGCGACACCCGGTCCCCGGTCGTCCTCCGCGGCGATGGCGCCCGCCGCCAGCTGCCGATGAGCGAGTGGACGGACACCGACGGCGCAGCCGGCACGTGGTTCCCGAGCGGGGCCGGCGGGAGGCTCGTCGACCTGCACATGGACGTCACGGACCCCGGCCTCTTTCGCCCCCGGCTCCTCTCCGTCGACGGCGGACGCGGGCGGACGCTGCCGATGCGGCCCCTCCGCCGCGGACCCGCGTCGGGATACCTGTTCTGGGACGCCCCCCACGCCCTGTGGAACGGGGACGCCACCGCCGTGACGGTCGGTCCGTTCGTGAACCGGGCCGGCACCCGGGTCGTGCAGCGCTGCAGCGTGCGCACGGAGCTTCGTTGCCGGACGCAGGCCGTTCCGAACGCGACCCCGATCGCGGTGCTGCCCGACGGCCGCGGCGTCTTCGCGACGACGCACCCCACGCTCGTCCGCGACTTCGCCGGGCAACTCGTCGACTGGACGCCGCGCAGCCGGCGGTGGGTGCGCACCACCCGACGGCGGCTGAACGCGCCGCGGCGCGAGCACCTGTGGGTCGAGGCGGGCGACGGTGTTCCCCGGCGGGTGCTGCGGGAGCGGACCGTCCGCCCGCGCACCGGGGTCACGAACCTGATCGCGCACCCGGGCGATCCGCAGCGCGGCGGCGCACTCGTGCAGCTCTACCGCGCGCGTGCCGTGCTCGAGACCCGACGCCGTGGCGGGCGACTCGAGGCCTTGCTCAAGGCGTACATGCTCGACTTCGGGGACAGCTCCTGGGGGGAGCTGACCGCCGACGGCCGGTGGCGGGACCGGCCCGAGATCGACCGGCTCGGGTTCTGGCCCTCCGCGGCGTTGCCGGACGGCGCGTGGCTCGGGCTGCGCCCCGACAGGCACCCGAAGGACAGCAGCGCCAGCCGCCGCCTGCCGGCCGTGCTCGGCTCCGACGGCACGCTGCGCGACGTCCTCGTCGGCGGGCAGCCCCTGACGGCTCGCGGGCTGCACCTGGCCGTGGGGCTGCCGGCGGACGCGGCTCCGCCGGCGCACCGGCGGGGGGACCACCAGACGTCGGAGACGCTGCGACTCGACGGCTACGAGCGGGGCGCGAACAGCGCGATCGTCCACTACGAGGCCGACGACGTCGTCGTCGCCGTCCGCGTGCCGCTCGACGGCCGCCCGCCCACGGTCCTGGACCGCCTGCCCGCCTCACGCGACGGACTCCCGATCGGCGTCGACTACCTGCCGTTCTGAGCCGCATCTAGCCGGGGCCGCCGGCCGCCGGCCCCGGAGCACCGGACGGAGCGGCGCGCGCGGTAGCGTGGCGGGATGCCGGACGCCGCCCGAGCACCCGTCGCCGGCGGGGACGGTGACGCCCCCGCGCCCGCCGCGGGCCCGCTCGTCCTCGGCACCGCCGGGCACATCGACCACGGCAAGACCGCGCTGGTCGGCGCGCTCACGGGCACGGACACCGACCGCCTGCCGGAGGAGCGCGAGCGGGGGATCTCGATCGCGCTGGGGTACGCCCGGCTGCCGCTGCCGTCGGGGCGCGTGCTGTCCCTCGTCGACGTGCCCGGCCACGAGCGGTTCGTCCGCACGATGGTCGCCGGCGCGACGGGGATCGACCTCTTCCTGATGGTCGTCGCGGCCGACGACGGCGTCATGCCGCAGACGGTCGAGCACGCCGAGGTGCTGCGCGGCCTGGGCGTCTCGCGGGGCGTCGTCGTCGTCACGAAGGCCGACCTGGCCGACCCGGCGGACGCTGCCGCGCAGGCCGCGGAGCTGCTGCCGGGCTGCGAGGTCGTCGCCTGCTCGGCGCGGACCGGGCAGGGGCTCGACGACGTCGTCGCGGCGCTCGAGCGGCTGGCGGACGGCGTGCCCGGGCGGGACACGTCGGGGCGGGACACGTCTGGTCCGGCGGGACGGCGCGCCGTCGTCGACGCACGGGCCTCCGCGGGTCTTGCCCCGGCCGACGAGCCGCCCGTGCTCCAC
This sequence comes from Patulibacter americanus DSM 16676, assembly GCF_000420025.1. Lineage (GTDB taxonomy): Bacteria > Actinomycetota > Thermoleophilia > Solirubrobacterales > Solirubrobacteraceae > Patulibacter > Patulibacter americanus. The sequence goes on along the minus strand of NZ_ATUD01000003.1, from coordinate 56,600 downwards.
GTCGACCGCGTCTTCACCGTGGCGGGCCGCGGGACCGTGGTCACCGGGACCCTGTGGTCCGGCGTGCTCGCGACGGGCGCCACGCTCGAGCTCTCGCCGGGCGCCCGCGCCGTGCGGGTGCGCGGGATCGAGGTCCACGGCCGCGCCCAGGACCGCGCCGGCGCCGGGCAACGGGTCGCGGTCGCGCTCGGTGGGGTGCGGCGGCGCGACGTGGCCCGCGGCGACGTCCTCGCGACGCCCGGCGCCCGCGTCGAGCGCACCGTGTTGGACTGCGCGTTGGACCTGCGCGAGCCGCGGCACGGCGAGCGGGTGCACGTCCACCACGGCACGCGCGAGAGCCCGGGGCGGCTGTCGCACCTGGAGGACGACCTCTTTCAGCTGCGCCTCGACCGGCCCCTGATGGCCGTCGACGGCGACCGGGTCGTCGTCCGCCGCCCCTCGCCCGCGGGCACGCTCGGCGGCGGGGTGGTGCTCGACGCCGCTGCCCGCCGTCACGGCCGGCGCCCCGACGTGCTGGCCCGCCTGCGCCGACTGCGCGACGGCGAGCCCGAGCCCGTCGCGGCCCCCGCCCCGACCCCGGAGCCCGCGCCTGTCCCCTCCGCAGTCGTCGCACCGAGCGCCGCGGCGCTGGCGCTCGAGGCCCGGCTGCTCGAGGCGGGGCTGGCGTTCCCGAGCGAGGCCGCGCTCGACGCGCCCGCCGCGCTCGGCGAGCTGCTCGAGCGGGGGCGCGCCGTGCGCGTGTCGGGCCGCCTGGTGGGGCATGCGGACACGGTGGCCGCCGCCCGTGATCGCATCCTCGCCCTGCTGACCGCCGAGGGCTCGACGAGCCTCGCCGAGGTGCGCGACCTGCTCGGCACCTCCCGCAAGCCCGCGCAGGCGCTCCTGGAGCACCTCGACGCCCAGCGCCTGACGCTGCGGCGCCCGGACGACCGCCGGGTCCCCACCCGCCGCGCCCTCGCGCTGACCGGGAGCGACGCGTGACCCGGCCGGACGACGACGCGGGCGCGACCGTTCCGGGGACGCAGACGGACCGCGCGGCGCAGGCCGACGCGGGGCGCACCGCCGCTCTGCGCGCGCTGCCCGGCGTCGACGCACTGGCCTCCCGGCTGCGCGCGACCGCACCGGACGCCGCCGCGCCGACGGCGGCCGAGGCCGTCGCCGCGGCCCGTGCGGCGCTGCACGCTCGGCGCGCCGAGCTGCTCGACGGCGCAGGGCCCCCCGCGGCCGACGCGTCGGCCGCCGACCCCGAGGCCGCGCTCCTCGCCGCCGCCCACGCGCACCTGCGCCCCTCGCTGCGCCGGGTGCTCAACGGGACGGGCGTGGTCGTCCACACCAACCTGGGTCGCGCACCCCTGGCCGCCGCGGCGGTCGAGGCGGTGACCGCCTCCGCCGCCGGCTACCTGAACCTGGAGCTCGACCTGCCGACGGGCCGACGCGGCGGACGCGACGAGCACGTCGCCGCCCTCCTGCGCGAGCTCACCGGCGCGGAGGACGCCCTCGTGGTCAACAACGGAGCCGCGGCGGTGCTGCTCGCGGTCGCGGCCCTGGCGGGGAACGCCGCGCCTGCCGCCGGCTCCGCCGCTCGCTCCGGCCCGGCGCCCGTGGTCGTCTCGCGCGGACAGCTCGTCGAGATCGGCGGTGGGTTCCGGGTGCCCGACGTCGTCGCGCAGGCCGGCGCCCCGCTCGTCGAGGTCGGCACGACGAACCGCACCCGGCGCGAGGACTACGCGCGCGCGGTCGCGGACGGGGCCGGGGTCGTGCTGCGGGTGCACCCGTCGAACTTCCGCACCGTGGGGTTCGTCGAGGACACGCCGATCGAGGAGCTCTGCACGCTCGGGGTGCCGGTCGTCGACGACATCGGCTCCGGCGTGCTCGCCACGGGGATCCCCGAGCTGGCCGACGAGCCGCCGATCCGTCGCTCGATCGCGGCCGGCGCGGCGCTCGTGACCTTCAGCGGCGACAAGCTGCTCGGGGGACCGCAGGCGGGGATCCTGGCGGGCACGGCCGAGGCCGTCGGCGCCGCGCGGCGCCACCCGCTCGCCCGCGCGCTGCGCCCCGGGCGGCTGACCACGGCCGCCCTCGCCGCCACCCTCGCCCTCTACCGCGACCCGGAGCGCGCGCTGCGCGAGATCCCGGTGCTCGCCATGCTCACCGTCCCCGACGCCGAGCTGCAGGCCCGGGCCGCGCGGCTCGCGGACGCCTGCGGGGGCGTCGTCGTCGAGGCGCTGGCCCGCGTCGGCGGTGGTGCGCTTCCCCTCGTCGACCTGCCCGGGCCGGCCGTCGCGATCGACCCGCCGGGCGGCGACGCGGACGGGCTCGCCCGCGCGCTGCGCGGCCACGACCCGCCGCTGGTGGCCCGCATCGCCGACGGCCGGGTGCTCGTCGACCCGCGCACGCTGCCCGGCGACGAGCTCGACGCCGCCGCCGCGGTGCTGCGGTCCGTGCTCGGGCGGGGTTGAGCCCCGGGCCGGGGTCCGTTCGGCGCCGTGCCGGCGGCCCGACGAGCGGCCGCCGCTACCGTAGGCCGATGGCCTCCCCGACCGCACGGCGCCGCGTCGCCCGGGTGACCGCGACCGTCGTCGACGCCGACGGCGCCCGCAGCCGCAGCGAGCGCGTCGTCGGCGAGGAGCCGCTCGAGATCCGCGTGGCCGGGCCCGACGGCGTGGTCGTCGCGACGACGGCGACGATGCGCACCCCGGGCGACGACTTCGCGCTCGCGGCCGGCCTGCTGCACGCGGAGGGCGTGATCGCGACGCCGGAGGACCTGGCCGAGATCCGCTACTGCACCGACGTCGACGAGCAGCACTACAACGTGGTCACGGTGCACCTGCGCCGGCCGCCGCGGCGGGACCTCGCGGCGCGCAGCCTGATGGCGACCGCCAGCTGTGGCGTGTGCGGCACGGCGTCGATCGACGAGCTGTGCGCGCGGGTGCCCGTCGTGTCGGACGGCTTCGTCGTCGACCACGCCGTGCTCGCCGGCCTGCCGGACGCCCTGCGCGCGGCCCAGCCGCTCTTCGACCAGACGGGCGGCATCCACGCGGCCGGGCTCTTCGCGCCCGACGGCACGCCCCTCGTGGTGCGCGAGGACGTCGGCCGTCACAACGCCCTGGACAAGGTCCTCGGCACGCGCTTCCTCGACGGCAGGTTGCCCGCGGGCGACGCGATCGCGGTGCTGTCGGGCCGGGTGTCCTACGAGCTCGTGCAGAAGGCCGCGGCGGCCGGCGTGCCCGTCCTCGTCGCGGTCTCCGCACCCTCGAGCCTGGCGGTCGCCACGGCCGAGCGCCTGGGGGTGACGCTGGCGGCGTTCGTCCGGAACGGCCGGGCGACGCTCTACGCGCACCCGGGGCGGGTCGCGGTGCCGCCCCCGGCCGGGTCGCACGCGGGCGCGCGCTAGCGTGGGTCGCCGTCCCCGGCCCCGCCGCGCCCGCTCGCGACCGGCCGTCTCTCACCCCGAAAGGCCGCGCGTGTCCGACGCCCGCCCATCCGCCGCTCCCGACGCCGGCCAGCTCCGCACCGGCGCGATCCTCTTCCTCGTCTGCGCCGCGCAGTTCATGGTCATCCTCGACGTGTCCGTGGTGAACGTCGCGCTGCCCGCGGTGCGCTCGGCGCTCGGGTTCTCCGAGACCGGGCTGCAGTGGGTCGTCTCCGCCTACACGCTGACCTTCGGCGGGCTGCTGCTGCTCGGCGGCCGCGCGGGGGACCTGCTCGGCCGCAAGCGCATGTTCATCGTGGGCATCGTCGTCTTCTCGCTCGCCTCGCTCGCCGGCGGGCTCGCGCAGAGCCAGGCCATGCTCGTCGCCGCGCGGGCGCTCCAGGGCGTGGGCGGCGCGATCGTCGCCCCCGCGACGCTGGCGATCCTCACCACGACGTTCCGCGAGGGGCCGGAGCGCGCGAGGGCGTTCGCCGCGTGGGGCGCGGTCGCCGCGGCCGGCGGGTCGGCCGGAGGCCTCGTCGGCGGCGTGCTGACCGAGCTGCTCTCGTGGCGTTGGATCCTCTTCGTCAACCTGCCGATCGGCGTGGCGATCGTGTGGCTGGCGCTGCGGGACCTGCAGCCCGACCGCGTCGAGGACAAGGCCGCCGCGCGCGACTTCGACCTCACGGGCGCGCTGACGATCACCCTCGGCGTCTCCGCGCTCGTCTACGGCATCGTCCGGTCCGAGTCGATCGGATGGGGTGCGACGGGCACCACCGCCCCGATCGCCGTGGGCATCGTCCTGATCGTCCTCTTCGTGCTCGTGGAGGCGCGGCTGGCGAAGGCCCCGCTGATGCCGCTGTCGATCTTCGCCTCCCGCCAGCTGACGGCCGCGAACCTCGCCGTGTTCCTCCTCGGTGCGTCGATGTTCGCGATGTGGTTCTTCCTCTCGCTCTACCTGCAGCAGGTCCTCGGACTGACGGCGATCCAGACGGGCGTCGCGTTCCTGCCGCAGACGGCGGTGATGGCGCTCGGCTCCACGCAGGCCGCGAAGGTCGTGGCCAAGCTCGGCATCCGCACGACCCTCACCGTCGGGTTCCTGCTCTCCGCGATCGGCCTGGCGTGGCTGACGCAGATCGACGCGGACGGCTCGTTCTGGGTCGACGTCCTCGGTCCCTCCGTCGTCCTCGCCGCCGGCATGGGCCTGTGCATGGTGCCGATCACCACCGCCGCCGTGACGGGGGTCGACGGCCGCCAGGCCGGTCTCGCGTCGGGTCTGGTCAACGTCTCCCGCCAGGTGGGCGGCGCGCTGGGTCTGGCGATCCTCGCGTCGATCGCGTCGTCGCGGACGGCCGACTCGCTCGCGGGCGCAGGCGCGCAGCCCAGCGCCGCCGCGCTCGCGGACGGCTACGCCCACGCCTTCGTCTTCGCGTCCGCCTTCGCGCTCGCCGGCGCGCTGGTCGTCTTCGCGCTCGTCCGCACCGAGCCGGGTGGGCCACGCCCGGCGGACGCCCCGCGGCCGGTGGCCGCGGGCGCGGCCGACTGACGACCGGCCCCGCACCCCGCGAAGTCGAGCGGTGGTGCGGGCCCAGCCCGTGCCGCTCGGGCCCCGACGCCGGCGCTGCGACCGCCGCCACCCCGTCGCTACCCCCGGTCGTCGCACCCTCGCGCGGGAGCCGGGGCTACCATCGAGGGGTGGCCCTCGCCGGAACAGACGCCCGTGCCGGCACCGCGGGGCGACCGAGCCCCGACCGGCCGTCCCTCGTCCTGATCGGCCACGGCTCGCGCGACGCGGACCACGTCGAGGAGTTCTGGGACCTCGTCCGGTTCGTCGGCGAGATCGACCCCGATCTGCACCACGCGGGCGGCTTCATCGAGCTCGCCGAGCCGTCCGGCGACGCCGCGATCGACCGGCTTGTCGCCGACGGCGCCACGGAGATCGTCTCCGTCCCGATCGTCCTGCTCGCCGCGGGCCACCTGAAGAACGACGGGCCCGCCACGCTGGCCCGCGCGCGCATCCGCCACCCCGGCGTGCGGTTCCACATGGGGCGCGACCTCTCCATCGACCCGCGGGTGCTCGAGGTCGCGGAGGACCGCATCGCCGCGACCCTCGCCGACGCCCCCGCCGAGACCTCCGGCGTGGTGCTCGTCGGCCGCGGGTCGAGTGACCCGGACGCCTCGGGCGACCTGGCGAAGGTCGCGCGCCTGCTCTCGGACCGCCGCGGCCTGCCGATCGTCGAGCCGGCGTGGATCTCCGTCGCCGAGCCGCGCGTCCCCGACGCCCTGGAGCGCTGCCGCAAGCTCGGCGCCACGACGATCGCCGTCGTCCCGTTCTTCCTCTTCACCGGCGTGCTGCTGCACCGGATCTACGACCAGGCCGCCGCCTGGGCGCAGGAGCACCCCGAGCTGACCGTCCGCGGCGGCCCGCACCTCGGCGCCGACCGCCGCCTGGCCCGCCTCGCGCTGGACCGCTACCGCGAGGGCTTCCAGGGCGACGTGCGGATGAACTGCGACCTCTGCGTCTACCGCGTCACGCTGCCGGGCTACGACGAGAAGGTCGGCCTGCCGATCTCGCTCACCCCGCACGGCGACGGCCCGGCCGGCGGCCGGCGCCGCAACCGCCGCACCACCCGTGCCCCCCAGAAGGCCCCCGCGCTCGTGCTGGCGGAGGCCGAGGAGGGCCGCGGCGGCACCCGCTCCCGCGTGCGCTCCGGCGCCATCGGCGGCCCCGGCGGCGTCTCTCCCGACGCGGCCGTGGCGGTCGGGATCGACGACCTGCACTTCGCCTACCCCGACGGCTCCGAGGCCCTCGGCGGCGTGCACCTGACGATCCGGGACGGCGAGCGCGTGGCGCTGCTCGGCCCGAACGGCGCGGGCAAGACCACGCTGCTGCTCCACCTCAACGGCGTTCTGCAGCCCCAGCAGGGGTCCGTGCGGATCGGAGGCACGGAGCTGACGAAGAAGACCGCCCGCGAGCTGCGGCGGAAGGTCGGGGTGGTGTTCCAGGACCCCGACGACCAGCTCTTCATGCCCTCCGTCGGCACGGACGTGGCGTTCGGCCCGGCGAACCTCGGCCTGACGGGGGCGGATCTCGAGACCCGCGTCGTCGAGGCGTTGAAGACGTTCGGGCTGGAGGAGCTGCGCGACATCGCCCCCCACCAGCTCTCCCTCGGCCAGCGACGCCGTGCCGCGGTGGCGGGCGTCCTCGCGATGGAGCCCGAGCTGATGGTCCTCGACGAGCCGTCGTCGAACCTCGACCCGGCGGCCCGCCGTGAGCTCGCCGACGTCATCCGTCGCCTGCCGACCACGACGATCCTCGTCACCCACGACCTGCCCTACGCGCTCGAGCTCTGCCCGCGCGCGATCGTCATGGACCAGGGCCAGATCGTCGCGGACGGCCCGACCCGCGAGATCCTGGCGGACGAGGGCTTCATGCGCGCCCACCGGCTCGAGCTGCCCGCCGGGTTCAACCCGCTCGCGGCGTAGGGGCCGGGGGGACCGCGCCACACCCCCCCGGGCGCGTCCGGGCGCTACCGGGCGGGCCGCACGACGACCCGTGCCGTCTTCGGCGCCCGCGTCGAACTCGAGCCGCGGAAGGTCATCCGGACCACCACGGAGCGGCCCTGCCGGAGCGCCCGCAGCATCTCGGGCGTCGCCCGCGTCCGCAGCAGGACCGTGCGTCCGGGGCGGAGCGTCACGGTCCGCGACGCGATCGTGCGCGGACCCCGCAGCATCCGGACCCGCACGCGGCAACCCGTCGTGCCCCGGGCACAGGAGATGCGGGTGGCGAACCGCCCCTGACGGTCCAGCCGGACGGAACGCGTGAGCATCCGGACGACCGGAACATCGGGTTTGGTCGAGGGATCCGTCGGCGTCGTCGCGCCGGCGCCCGGCGGCACGGGTACCGGTACCGGGGCCGGTGTCGCCGGCGGCACGACGGGGCCCGGCACCGCCGGGGGGCCGCCGGGATCGGGGGGCGTGACGGGCGGCACGACGGGGTTCGGCACCGTGACGGGTGGGTCGACGGGGTCCGGCACGGTCACGGGCGGGTCGACAGGGTCCGCCGGGACCTCCGTGAGCCTCCAGGCGTAGGCCAGGCGCACGGACGCGGACTGCATCCGGTTGTCCCTCGCGTTGTCGCCGGCGGGTAGGCGGGCCACGAAGCGGTACGTGCGCCCGGTGCCCGGCGAGACCACGCCCAGATCGGGCGCGTCCACCCCGTCGAGCCCACCGTCGTGCACGACGACCGGGCCGGTGTCGGTCACTTCGGTGACCCGCAGCTTCAGGGCATCCAGGAGGTTCCGATCGCGCGTCCCGAGGGCCTCGGCCACGGTGCTCGAGAGCGCGAGCACGCCGGGCATGGTCCCCGTGTTGCGAATGGTCAACGTGCCCTCGAGCGCGTGGCCGGGGGCCAGGCTGCCGGTGGTCAGGATCGCTGCGCCGTCGCGGGAGTCGGCGATGGAGAGCGACCCCTCGGCAAGGGCCACGGCGCGGGGGGCGCCGGCGGGGTCCGAGTGCCCGGCGACGACGACGGCGCCGGCGGCCACGGCCACGGCGAAGAGCGAGCCGGCCGCCGCGCCGGCGAGAGCGGTCGAACCACGGGAGAGCGGGCGGCGCGGCACGGTCAGAAGTCCCGATCCGCGATGCCGGGCTCGGCGAAGGTCGAGGTGCCCAGGGCGTTGCCAGCCCGGTCGGTGACACCCGGTCCGGGTGTCCAGCGGAGCGTGCCCGTCCCGCCGGCGGTCGTGGTGCTCCCCGAAGCGGCCCCGAGCTGCAGCACCACGTCGTTGCCGGTGAGCGTCAGCGTCGACGGGGTGCCTCCTGCCCCGAACGTGCGGGAGGAGGTCGTGTAGTCCGTGCGGCCGAGGTCGACGGTGCCCAGCGGCAGCGCTGCCGTGTTGGCCGCGTTGTAGACGGCCAGGGAGTCGTTTCCGCCGGAGCTCCCATTGGTGAGCCGGACGACCACGTTCGTCGTGTCCAGCCCCTCCCAACCCGCCACGAGGGAGATCGCGTCGAGCGGTTCGCTCGTGGTCCACCGCACCGTGTCGCCCGGGTCCGGGTGCCCCACGATCCCCCCGGTGTGGTTCGTGGCGACGATGCCCGTCGGCACCGGGGCCGTGTTGTCGACCATGACGGAGAAGCCTGTCTGCGTGCGCGCGTTTCCGGCGGCGTCGGCCAGGGCCAACGCGTAGGTGTAGGTCCCCGCGTAGGCCGTGCCGACCGCCTGGACGGCCGAGCGGTGGGTGTAGGTCTGGCCTGCGACCGGCGCGTAGGTGCCCGCCGTCAGGACGACGCCCGACGGGCCGTCCGTCATGCTCCCCGTCACCGACGCGATGCCGCTCGAAGGCCGTCCGCTGTCGGCGACGGCGGCCAGGAGCCGGTAGCTCGCTCCGGAGCGCACGAAGCCCGGGGCACCGCCCGTCGACTTCTGGACGACCGAGCCGCTCGCCTGCGGCGCGACGAAGTCGGGCACGGAGCGCACCTCGTTGCCGTTGCTCGCGGTCTGCGCGGCGAAGGCGCCCCATACGACGCCGACGCCCGCGGAGACCCCGACGGACCCGGCGAGCACCGCCCCGAGGGCGAGCGCCTTAGACCGCGAGCGCATCGGGCGCCTCCGGGGTCGGCTCGCGGCGCCAGATGCGGCGGAGGACGAGCAGCCCGAGCAGCAGGGCCGGGAGCACGATCAGGCCGAGCTGGCCCGCGGTGGAGCGGACCTGGACGACGGCGAAGCCGAGCATCGGCACGCGGTCGACGACCCGACCGACGGTGCCGTTCGCGGCGACCTGCCAGTGCTCCTGACCCGTGTTCGCGTCGCCCTGGGTGACGAAGGCGAGCCGGTTCCCGCGCGGCTCGATGCTGCGGACGCGGTGGGAGGTGAACTTGCCGCGGTTGTCGAACGTGACGATGTCGCCGACCCGGACGGCCCGCGCCGGGACGCCCCGGACGGCGACGATGTCGCCCGTCCGGATGGCCGGCGTCATGCTGCCGGACCGCACCACGAAGGTGCGGTCGCCGAACGCGCTCGGGACCGTGGCCGCGAGGAGCACGACGAGCCCGAACCCGCAGACGACGGCACCGAGCAGGTGGGCGGCGAGCCGCAGGAGCCCCATGTCAACCCGCGATCCGGACGACGGGGGTGAGGGTGACCGCGGCGGTGCGGCCCTGGTAGCCCGCGGTGATCGAGCCGGGGATCCAGAGCTCGACGCGCACCGTCCGCTCGACGCCGGCGTTCAGCGCCAGCGGGATCCGGGTGCCGGCGCGCAGGCCCTGCAGGGTCGTGTCCGCGAGCGTCTGCCCGTCCACGCTGAGGCGGATCCGCAGCAGCCCGTCGAGGTCGCGGGCCGGGGCCTCGGCCCGGAAGCCGACCGTGAGCTCCTGGCCGGTCTGGTTGCGCACGGCCGCGTCCGCCTGCGCGGGCGTCGCCCCGGGCAGGATGCCGCGGGAGGCGAGGGCCGGCTTCGGCGGCGCCGGCGTCACGCCGAGCTCGCCCGTCAGGCCGACCGTCACGCTCACGCGTGCGGGCAGCGACGTGTAGTCCGCCGACGGGCGGGCGCCCGCGAGCAGGAAGACGGCGAGGCCGGCGCCCAGGAGGACGCCGGCTGCGTGGACGAGCCGGGTGCGGATCGGGTTCATGCGTGCCACCGGCCCCATCGCGGTCTAGTGGTTCGTGGCTTCCCACACGACCGTGGCGTCGCCCGTGGTCGCGCCCTGGGCCATGTCGGGCATGTTCGCGTCGAGCGCGATCGTCATCCGCAGCGCGACGGAGTCGCCCTGGGCCCACGTCTCCTTGCCGACGGGTGCCTCGACGATCGCCGTCGCGGGGTCACGCGGCATCGCGGCGTTCGTGAAGGGCGCGTCGTAGAGCACCCCGCCCGTCGCCGCCGGCGTGAAGTCGCCGCAGCCCGGGAACGTGCCCGTGGTCTGCGTGCCGCGCTCGAGCTTGAGGCTGAGGTACGGCGTGAGCGGGCCCGGCGTGCTGCGCAGGTAGCTCTTGACGTCGGCCTCGAGGCTGCCGGAGTAGGTGACCTTGATGCACTTCGTCCACGTCTGGCCGGGCTCGGCGTTCGTGGTCTGGAACATCGCGCTGCCGGCGTCGTTGTCGCCGAGGGCGACGGTGCCGGTGCTGATCTCGTTGCCGGAGTTCTGGGTCGTGGCGCTGAAGGCGCCGAAGACGCCGGCCGCGGAGACGGAGCCGAGGACCCCGACGACGAGGACGGAGCCCAGGATCTTGCTGGACCGGGTGGTGCGCATGCGGGACATCTAGTTGTTCCTCGCTTCCCAGACGAAGTCGTGGACGCCCGAGGACGACCCCTGACCGCTCTCCGGGGTGGTGGTCTGGAGGGTGGCGTCGATCTTGTAGACGACGCTCGTGCCGGTGGACCAGGTGGTCTGGCCGGCGGGTGCCGTGGCGATGCCGGTGGCGTACGAGGCGTGGGTGGCCCCGAACGCCGCGAGCGTGCCGGTGAAGAGGGTGCCCCCGGTGGCGGCGGCGGTGAAGCCCGCGCAGTCCGGGAACGTGGTGGAGGTCGACGTGCCCTGCGTGATCTTCACGTCGATGTACTGCGCCAGCGAGCCGGGGCTGGCGGCGGACGTCCGCAGGCGGACGGCCGAGGGCAGCGTGCCCGTGTAGGTCGTCTTGATGCAGCGGCTCACGGACGAGCCGGGCTTGGCCGCGGTCAGGTTGTAGAGCGCAGCGCCGGCGTCGTTGTCCGTGAACTGGACGGTGCCGGTGCTGATCTCGTTGCCCGCGTTCTGGGTGGTCGCGCTGAACGCGCCGTACACCCCGAACGACGTGGCACCGACGAGGACGCCGACCACCAGGACCGACGAGAGGATCTTCTCGCTCTTCCGCACGCGTGCTCCTCCCCGGGCCGTGGGGCCCATGAGGGGCCCGCGCGGCGGTCGTATCGACCACCCGTCGCCGGTCCCTTCTACGGGTGGTGTCGACCGTCCGGCCGGGTCGGGCGAGGTCCCGGAGTCGATCTCATGCATCCATCCACGTCCGCCGGCGGGCGGAGGGCCGCCCGCCGCGGCGCAGGCGTCCGCTCAGTGCTCGAGCCAGCCGCGTTCCGTCGCCAGCAGGACGGCCTGCGCCCGATCGGCCGTGCCGGTCTTGACGTAGACCTTGTGCAGGTGCGAGCCGATCGTGGTCGGCTGCACGCCGAGCTCCTCGGCGATCTCCTTGTAGCGCAGCCCACGCGAGAGCCCGCGCAGCGCTTCGAGCTCCGCCGGCGTGAGCGGGCACGGCGTGCCGCCGGGCGGGACCACGACGATGCCCGCCTGGTCGTAGAGGAGCGTCCGCAGCACGTCCTCCCCGACCCCCGCGGAGCCGGCGGCGCGCAGCAGGGTGGCACGCGCGACCCCGTCGCCGCGGTCGTGCCGGGCGACGAGGTCGGCGAGGCGGAGGATCGCGACGCGGGGCTCGGTGTCGTCCGAGCCGTGCCGCTCCACCGGCTCCCAGATCGCGCGCGGCAGTCCCCATCGGCGCAGCAGCACGGCGCCGATGGCCGCGTCGTCGACCCCGGACGGGTGTCGCGCCTGGGCCGCACGACGCCCGGCGAACGGCTCGCCGGGGCGACCGTCCGCGTCGGCCAGGACGAGCTTGCCCACGTCGTGCAGCAGCGCCGCAGTGACGAGGACCTCGCGGTCGGGCTGCGCCGTGGTCGCCGTCAGGTGGCGCACCGCGCGCTGCACCCCGACGGCGTGGCGGAGGTACCGGTACGGGGCGTCGTGCCAGTGCCCCGGGGGCCCGAGCACGTCGTAGATGGGAACCGTCGCGCAGATCGTGCGCAGCGCCCCGGCGTCGAGCCGGTCGACGGCGGCAGCGACGGATGCGACGGGCTCGGCACCCGCGACGCGGACCGCCTCGCGCAGGACGCGGATCGCGAGGCCGACGTCGGAGACCACGCCCGCGACGATGGCCCCCGCGTCGTCGGCGCCCGCGTCGAGGCCCGCGACGACCGCGTCGCGCGACTCCCGGAGGGCGGGGAACGCCTCGACCGCCCGGAAGCTCCGCAGCAGCCGGTTCTCGCGCGGCACTCCCGGCGCCACGGCCCGCCGCGCGACGGCTCCCGCGACCCCGCGGGCGGGGATGCGCAAGAGCGGGGGCAGGGCGGGGGTGCGGGGGATGGGGACCAGGACCTTCGGGGCGTACGGAGCACGCCGGCGTGGCACGAAGGACACTACGCCCTTCGGAGAGCGATGGCGCGGGGCTCAGCCGCGCGGGTCGGGCTCGAGCCCCCGCTCCAGGACGCGCTCGCCGTCGTCGTCGACCTCTCCCGTCTCGGTGAAGCCCAGCCCGCGGTAGAACGGGAGCGGGGACCCCTCCCCGGGGATGCAGCTCGTCCGCAGGCGGTCCTCGCCGGACAGCCCGCGCAGGTGCGCGAGCGTCAGCGCCACCGCCTGCGCGCCGATCCCGCGCCGCTGGTACGCGGCGTCGACCATCAGGCGCACCAGGAAGTAGGGCTCGTCCGGCGCGTCGCGCACGAGCAGCACCACCCCGACGGGCACGCCGTCGAGCGCGATCGCCCGCAGCCACGCGTCCGGTTCGTACGCGGCCTCGGCGACCGTCGTCGCCGCCGGCGCCACGAACGTCTCCTGCCCCGGGGCGAGCACGAGGTCGCACACCGGTCGCACGTTCTCGCGGTCGACGGGGACCAGGCTGATCTCGGCGGGCACGGACCGACCCTAGACGACGGTGCGGACCCGCCCCGCGGCCGCCCGGGGCCGACGCGATCCGGACGACGGCATCCCCGCCGTCTCCGCCGTATGCGAACATGCGTTCGCATGCGGTGGGACCACCTCAAGCGCGACCCCGACACCGAGACGGCGGCGCTGCCCGGCATGGCCGACCCCGCGGTCGTGCGGCGGTTCGACGCCCCGGAGGCGCTTGACACGCGCTTCTACGAGGTCGAGGCGAAGACCGTCCTCAACCGCGTGCCGAGCCGCTCGAACATGCCGTTCGGCTGGACGGTGAACCCGTACCGCGGCTGCTCGCACGCCTGCACGTACTGTTTTGCGAGGCCCACGCACGAGTACCTCAACTTCAACCCGGGCCGCGACTTCGAGCGCGAGATCGTCGTGAAGGTCAACGCCCCGGAGCGCCTGCGGGCCGACCTGGCCAAGCGGGCGCGCACCGCGGCGTGGGGCGACACCGTGGCGCTCGGGACGAACACCGACCCGTACCAGTGGGTCGAGTCGAAGTACCGGCTGCTGCCGGGCATCTGGGAGGCGCTGCGCGACGAGCGCGTCCCCGCGTCCGTGCTGACGAAGTCGCCGCTGCTGCTGCGCGACCAGAAGCTCATGCTCGAGATCCAGGCGGCGGCCGGGTTCGAGGCGGCGCTGTCGATCCCGAGCCTGGACGAGCAGGCGTGGCGCTCGACCGAGCCGCACACGCCGCACCCCCGCACCCGGATCGCGGCGGTCGCCGAGCTCAACCGCATCGGCATCCCGACCGCCGTCCTCGTCGCGCCGCTGATGCCGGGGATCAACGACGCGCCGGAGCAGGTCGAGAAGCTCTTGGCCGCCTGCACCGAGGCAGGGGCGATCAGCGTCCGCGGCCTGGGGCTGCACCTGCGGGGAAGCACCCGCGACGTCTTCCTCGAGTGGCTGGGTGACGCGCGACCCGACCTCGTCCCGCTCTACGAAGAGCTCTACCGGAACGGCCCGCACCTGCCGCGCAAGGAGGCCCACCGGCTCTCCCAGCTCGTGCAGCAGGGCGAGCGGTGGGGCGAGCGCATCGTGCGCTCCGACCGGGCCCGCCGGGCGACGGACCCGGGCGCGGAGGCCCCGGCCCGCGGGCGGTTCGACCCGCTCCCGCTCGTGCCGGCCGCGGTCCGCCCGGGCGCGCGGGCCCAGGTCTCGAGCCAGCCGGCGTCGGCCCGCCCGCGCCCGTCCACGCCCGCCGGGGGCGCGGCGCAGGACGTCATCGCCGTCGGCCCGCCCCAGGGTCCCGGGCGCGGCGGCACCCGGCGGCCGGCCGGCGGCGACCGCCGGTCCAGGGCCGAGCGCCCCCGGGCGACCGCGGCACCGCCCGCGGACCAGCTCTCGCTGTTCTGAGGCGGCGGAGCCCAGCGGCCCCAAGGCGACCCGACGGGCACAGGGGGCGCACCGGCCCCAGGGCCCGACGGGCGCAGCGGCCACCGTGCCGCCCGCCCCCCGGGGACAGCGGGGCGCCGCCCGGCCCACGGCGGCAATCCCCCGTGAGGCCGGGACGCGTTCGGGCCTCCGCTAGCGTCGCTCGTCCGTCCGTACGCGATCGAGAAGCCTGCATGCACCACGCCGCCGACACCCCCGAGCCCCCGCACCTCTTCACCCCGCTGACCCTGCGGGGCCTGACGCTGCGCAACCGGATCGCGGTCTCCCCCATGTGCGAGTACTCGTCCGAGGACGGGTTCTCGAACGACTGGCACCTCGTGCACCTGGGCTCGCGCGCCGTCGGCGGCGCGGGGCTCGTCATCACGGAGGCCGCCGCCGTCAGCCCCGAGGGCCGCATCACCCCGCAGGACCTCGGGATCTGGAAGGACGAGCACGTCGACGGCCTGCGCCGGATCGTGGCGTTCCTGCAGGAGCACGGGTCCGCCGCGGGGATCCAGCTCGCCCACGCCGGCCGCAAGGCGTCGACGCGCCGCCCGTGGGAGGACCGAGGCCGCGCGGAGGTCCCGGTGGAGGACGGCGGCTGGACGACGGTGGCCCCGACCGCCGAGTCGTTCGCCGACGGGTACCCGATGCCGGTCGAGCTCGACGCCGACGGCATCGCGCAGGTCGTCTCGGACTTCCGTGAGGCCACGCGCCGGTCCGCCGAGGCCGGCTTCGACCTCGTCGAGATCCACGCCGCCCACGGCTACCTCCTCCACGAGTTCCTCTCGCCCCTGTCGAACCACCGCACGGACGCGTACGGCGGGAGCCCCGAGAACCGCCGGCGCCTGCTGCTCGAGGTCGTCGACGCGGTCCGCGAGGCCTGGGGCGAGGAGCGCCCGATCACCGTCCGCGTCTCTGCGACGGACTGGGCCGAGGGCGGGTTGACGATCGAGGACACGGTCGCCACCGCCGCCGTGCTGCGGGAACGGGGCGTCGACCTGATCGATGTGAGCTCGGGCGGCAACGTCGCCGCCGCGATCCCCGTCGGCGCCGGTTACCAGACGGCGCTCGCCGCGACCGTCCGCCGCGACGCCGGCGTCCGCACCGGCGCGGTGGGCCTCATCACGGGCGCCGAGCAGGCCGACACGATCGTCCGCACCGGCCAGGCCGACCTCGTCCTGCTCGCTCGGGAGCTGCTGCGCCAGCCGTACTGGCCGCTCCACGCCGCGAAGGCCCTGCGCGCCGAGGCCCCCGTGCCCGACCAGTACCTGCGGGCCTTCTAGGGCCGCGGGCGGCCACGGGCCCGGGGCATCGGGCCCCTGAGGCCGCCAGCGGCCGCGGCCCCGGGGCGTCGCGGCCCCCGGGCGGGATCAGCGGCCGCGGGCCGTGACGAGCCAGGGGCCGAGCCGCTCGACCGTCGGCCCGGCCACGAGGACGAGCGTGCGCATGGCGACCCGCTCGGCGTCGAAGTCGCCGAGCGTCGCGACCTCGACGTGCTGCTCCGGCCGGCCGACGTCCGTGGCCAGCGCCACGGGGGTGGCCGGGTCGCGGTGCTCCAGGAGCAGCTCGCGGACGCGGTCGAGCTGCCAGGTGCGGGTGCGCGAGCGCGGGTTGTAGAGCGTGAGGGCCAGGTCCGTGGCGGCCAGGGCGGAGAGGCGCGACTCGACCTGCTCCCACGGCACGAGGACGTCGGAGAGCGAGACCGTCGCGAAGTCGCCCAGCGGCGCCCCGAGCAGGGCGGCGGCCGCGGTGCCGGCCGTCACCCCGGGGACGACCTCGACGCCCGGCCGTCGGTCCTCGGGCACCGCGGCGACGGCGCGCAGGGCGAGTGCGGCCATGCCGAAGATCCCGGTGTCGCCGGAGGACACGAGCGCCACCCCGCGGCCCTCGACGGCCAGGGCGACGGCGCGCTCGGCGCGCTCCTCCTCCTGCCCCATCGTGCCGCGCTCGACGAGCTGCTCCTCCCGCAGGAGGTCGGCGCACTGGTCGACGTAGGGGCCGTAGCCGACGACGGCGTCGGCCGCCGAGACGACGGCCGTCGCACGGCCGGTACGGAGCTCCGGCCCGCCGGGACCGAGGCCGACGATCCACAGGGTCCCGGGCATGGCGACATCGTAGGGCGGCCGGTCGTCGGGACGGCGGCCGGCCCGGGGCGGCGACGGCGGAGGGTTGAGGTGTCCGCGCGCGGCGGGCGCCGCGGACGCGGTGGCGGCGGTCCGCGACGGGTGCCGCGGACGCGGTTCCGGGACGCCCCGGAGGTGCTGGCAGCGAACCGCGGCGGGTGCCGCGGGCTCGGGCTCAGCCCGCGTCGGCGGCCGGGACCGGGGCCGCGGTCGCGGCCTCCGGGGCCGGGGTGGCGGCGGCGGGCGCCGGGGCGTCGGCCGCGGCCTTCTCCTCGTCGGGCTTCGGGCTCGCCGGGGCCTCGTCCTCGTCCTCGTCCTTCGCCGGGCTGCCGCCGCCGGGGACGGTGCCGAGCTGCGGGGACACCTGATCCGGCGTGGCCGGTGCCGGCTCCGGCTCCGGGGCCGGAGCCGGCTCGGGGGCCGGGGCGGGATCCGGGACCGGGGCCGGGTCGGGCGTCGGCTCGGGGATCGGCGTCAGCTCCTCGGGCGTGCCGCCCAGGGGCTCGTCGACCTCGGGCACGTGCACCACCACGTCGACGCCGGCGGAGGCGTCGGGGGTCCCGACCGGGGCGGGGGTCGCGGGGAGCGGCAGGCTGATGGAGGCGCCGTCGCCACCGCTCGGCACGCCCGGGGCGGGCCGCAGCGGCAGGATGACCTCGACCGGATCGGGAGCGGGCTCCGCCGGCGTCACCGGGGCCGCCGGGGTCGTGGGCTCCGCCGGGGTCACCGGGGTCGTGGGCTGCGTCGGCGTCGTGGGCGTGGTCGGGGTGCCCGGCGTCGTCGGGGTGCCCGGCGTCGTCGGGGTGCCCGGCGTGGTCGGGGTGCCCGGCGTCGTCGGGGTGCCGGGCTTCGGGTCCGTCGGCTTCGGCGTCGTCGGGTCGCCGGGCGTCGCGGCCTTCTCGGCGATCGGGGCGAGGACCTCGACGACGTTGCTGGCGCCGGCGCCGGCGTCCGTCTCGTTGTAGGCGATCTTCGTGAGCTGGGTCTCGACCGGCTTCAGCTGCATGCGGACGCGCACGGAGAAGTTGCCCGTGGACGCGTCGACGAGGTCCACGAGGGCGCGGAGCGCGACCGGGTTGGTGCCGTCGCCGGCGTTCGCCTTGAGCGCCGCGATGGCCTTCTCGTCCAGGCCGAGCCGCACGTCGACGCGCTCGGGGACGGTGCTGGCCGTGCCGTCGGCGGCGGGCGGCTGCGAGGCGGCCAGGCGCAGACGGACCTGGGACCCGGGCTGGAGCGTGCCCGCCTCGGTCCCGGTGACGGACATGTCCGTGACGCGCAGGCGCACGCGGGTGGAGGCCGGCGTCGTGGGCGCGGCGGGCGTCGCGGCACCGCCGCCACCCACGCCGTCGGGCGCCGGGGTGGAAGGCGTCGGGGCGGCCCCGCCGCCGCCCACGCCGGCGCCCGCACCGCTGCCGGGGCCCGCGGCCGCGCCGGAACCCGAGCCGCCGGGGCGGATCGCCGAGCCCGTGGAGCCGGAGGTACCGCCGGCGCCGCGACCACCGGAGGGGCGCGAGGACCCGGCGCTGGAGCCGGCGGCCGAGGAAGAGGGGTTGGTGGTGCCGCCGGACGTCCCGCCGGCAGCGGCGGTCGTCGGGTCGACGGGGAGCGCCGCGACGAGGTCGTCGCCGGCGCGCCCGGTCGTCGCCGGGACCGTCAGGGAGACCGTGCCACCCGGGCCGCGACCGATGGAGCGGGCCGCGGGGGCGTCGGGGAGCTGCAGGGCACCGGCGCCGCGCTGGGCGGAGGCGTCGACGTCCGCATCACCCGTGTGGATGAAGGCGTCGCCGAGGGTGAGCGTCGCGACGACCAGCGTGACCCCGAGGGCGGAGGTCACCGTCACGTCACGTCGGGTGCGCCGGTCCATGCTCATCCATCGGAGCCGCGCGGCGGCGGCTTGAGTGTCAAACGTCCACACGGGAGTGGTCTTACGTGGGAACGGGGGTTTCACCGAACGGTCTAGCCGAACGTCCGAGCCCGAACGTCCAGCCCGCTCGCCGGGGCGCCCCGGTCGGGGGGTCCTTGGTCCGCAGGGGTCACGCGACGGCGGCGTCCGGTCGAGGCCCGCAGGCCCCCGGTCCTCTCCGGTACCGTGCCGCCGGTGACGGTCCACCTCATCGGGGCCGGCCCGGGCGATCCGGACCTCCTCACGGTCCGCGCCGCGGAGCTCCTGCGCTCCGCGGAGGTCGTCGTCAGCGACCGCCCCTCCTCCGATCCCGTAGTCGCGCTCGCGCCACCGACCGCCGAGCGCGTGCTCGTCGGCAAGGTGCCGGCGGCCGACGGACGCCCGGCCCGCCGCGCCCTCCCCCAGGACGAGGTCTGCGCGCTGCTCGTGGAGCTCGGCCGGGGCGGGCGCGAGGTCGTGCGGCTCAAGAGCGGCGATCCGTTCGTCGCGGCCCGCGGCGGCGAGGAGGCCCTCGCCCTGCGCGCGGCCGGCGTCCCCTTCACGGTCGTACCCGGGTTGAGCGCGGGGCTGGCCGCGCCGGCCTTCGCCGGGATCCCCGTCCACGTGCGGCAGCTCTCGCGCACCGTCACGGTGCTCGCGGGCAACAGCGACCCCGAGTATCCGGGCGAGGTCGACTGGGACGCCCTCGCGCGCCTCGGCGGGACGATCGTCGTCCTCACGGGCCGCTCGCGGATCCGCCGCATCGCGGGCTGGCTCATCGCCGCCGGGATGGACCCGCTGACGCCCGTGGCGGGCATCAGCGCCGCCGGGCGCGCCGGGGCGCAGGAGACGATCCGCGGCACGCTCGCCGCCCTCCCCCCGCGGCAGGACCCGCCCGTCACGTTCGTGATCGGCGCGGTCGCCGCGCTCGAGCTCGACTGGTTCGACGGCGGCGTCGCGCGCACCGTGGAGGAGGCCGGGGCGCTCACGCCGGTCGTCCCGCGCCGCCGCGACGGCGTCGGCCCGACACCGGCACCGGATCCGGCATCCGCACCGGCGGGACCTGCGTCCGCACCCACCTCCTCCGACCCGGAGGCCTTCCGTGCACATCCCTGAGGGGTTCCTCTCCGGCGAGGCCACGGCGATCGGTGCCGGGGTCGCCGTCGCGGGCATGGCGTTCGCGATCTCGCGCGCCGACGTGAAGGGCGACGACGGCCGCCTGCCCCTCGCGGGCCTCGCCGGGGCGTTCTTCCTCGTCGGCGACACCCCCTTCATCCCGATCGGCGTGGGCACCCAGGGCCACCTGCTGGGCGGCACGCTCGCCGTCGCGCTGCTCGGGCCGTGGCTCGGGATGCTCACGATCGCCGTCGTCACGATCGTCCAGGCGCTCGTGCAGGGCGACGGCGGCATCACCGTCCTCGGCCTGAACATCGTCAACGCGGCGCTCGTCCCCGCGTTCATCGGCTACCCCATCCTGCGCCTGATCCAGTCGGTGGTCCGGCGGATCCGCGGCCGCAGCACGGCGGGCGGACTCGCGTTGGCCTGCGCCGTGGCGGCGTACGTCAACGTGCTCCTCGCGGCCTGCCTGTTCGTGCTCGAGTTCCACCTGGGCCACCAGGGCGCGGTCAACATCGAGCCCGTGATCGGCGGGACGATCGGCGTCTACGCCTTCGTCGGCGTGATCGAGGCGATCGTCACGGCGGGGATCGTCCGCGCGCTGCTGGCCCGGCGGCCCGACCTCGTCCTGATCGCGCCGCCCGAGCTGCGGCCGAAGCGCCGCCGGCCCCGGGCGCGCCCGGCCGCCGCGGGGCCGCACGTCCCGCCGCCGGCCGGCAGCGAGCCGCAGGGCCCGCGCGCGGCCGGCGACCCTGAGGCGTCGGTCGTGCCGCCGCCGGCGGGATGCGAGCCGCAGGGGCCCGCGACCGCCGAGGCCGGGCCGGACGGCGCCCCGGACGCGTCCGCCGGTCCGGGCGCCATGATCGACGACCCGCGCACCACCTCCGGAGGCCCCGCATGACCGACGAGCACGCCACCCCGCAGACCCCCACGCCGGGCAACGCGAACCCGGACGAGGGCGCGACCGCCGCCGAGCCGACGGTCGCCCCGGGCCCCGAGGCCGCGGAGCGCCACGCCGCCGCCGACCTGCCCCACACGCCGGACGACCAGGGCTCGGAGGAGGCCGTCCGCCGCAAGAAGCGCGACATCCCGCTGGTCGCGGTCGTGACCGGCACGGGCAAGGGCAAGTCGACCTCGAGCTTCGGCATGCTGCAGCGCGCCTGGGCCCGCGGCTATCGCTCCGGCGTCTTCCAGTTCGTGAAGGGCGGCAAGTGGAAGGTCGGCGAGCGCAAGGCCGCCGAGGCTCTGCACGCCTCGGGCGCGGGCGGCACGATCGAGTGGGAGATCCAGGGCAAGGGCTGGACCTGGATCCAGCGCGACATGACGGAGTCCGAGGACATCGCGAAGGCGGGCTGGGACGAGGTCAAGCGCCGGATCGCGGAGGAGCGCTACGAGTTCCTCCTGCTCGACGAGATCACCTACCCCATCTCCTGGGGCTGGATCGACGTGGAGGACGTCGTCGCGACCCTGCAGGGACGCCCGGGGTTCCAGCACGTCGTCCTCACGGGGCGCAACGCCCACGAGCGGTTGATCGAGGTCGCCGACCTCGTGTCCGAGGTCCAGAACGTGAAGCACCCGATGCAGGCCGGGATCCGCGCCCAGCAGGGCATCGACTGGTGACCCGGTGAGTGCCGCC
The DNA here is from genome assembly GCF_000420025.1 of Patulibacter americanus DSM 16676. GTDB lineage: Bacteria > Actinomycetota > Thermoleophilia > Solirubrobacterales > Solirubrobacteraceae > Patulibacter > Patulibacter americanus. The sequence goes on along the minus strand of NZ_ATUD01000003.1, from coordinate 35,352 downwards.
GGCCTCACCGACGTCTGGGACGCCCCGGACGACGCCGACGACCTCGACGCCGCGGAGGACCGCGACGCGGCCGCGCGCGCCGAGGCGGCGGGCCACACGCGCGGGCGTCGCGTGCTCGTGATCCCGGACGGGCTGGCGGAGCGCCCGGGTCCGCTCGGCACGACGCTCTCCTCCGTCAAGCCGATGGCCCTGAACGCCGTCGCGCGCCGGGGAGCGGTGCGCCGCGTGGCGACCACGCCGGAGGGTCTGCAGCCCGGCAGCGAGGTCGGCCTGCCGACCCTCCTGGGGTGGGCACCGACGGGCGTCGTCTCCCGCGGGCGGATCGACGCCGCCGCGCACGGGTTGGACGAGCCCCGCGGCGCCGTCGTCCACCGCGTCGACGTGCGCCACGACGACGGCCGCCCCTGGCCCGAGCTCGCGCCGAGCGCCCTCACGCTGCTGCGCGGGCTGGACGAGGCGCTGCACGTCGAGCACCTCTCCGCCCACCGCTTCCTCGTCTGGGGCCACCGCACCCCGACGCTCCCGCGCCGCCTCGATCTCGACGACCTGGGCTCCGCCCACGGCGTCGCCGGAACGCACGACCCCGACGACCTCCCCCGCTTCCAGCTGTGGCCGGACGGGATCGAGCCGCCGCCGATCCTCGACGAGGACACCGTCGTGGTCTGCGCGCCCCGCTCCACGATGGCCGGGGTGGCCCGGCTCATGGGCGCCGCGACCGTGCACCCCGCCGGCGCCACCGGCCGCCCCGGCACGTCGGTCGCCGCGAAGGCCCGCGCCGCCGTGAGCCTGCTGCGCGACGGCATCCACACCGTCGTCGTCCACGTCGGCAGCCCGGACGAGGCCGCCCACGCCCGCGACCCGCAGGCCAAGCGGCTCGAGATGCAGAAGATCGACCGCGACCTGATCGCCCCGCTGGCGGCCGTCGTGCTCGACCTCGGCGCCACGCTCGCGATCGTCCCGGACCACGGGACCGACCCGCGCACGGGCGAGCACCTCGCCGACCCCGTCCCCGGCGTCCTGTGGGGCCCCGGCGTGCGCTCGAGCGGCCCGGACCGGGTGACGGAGGAGGCGGTGGCGCAGGCACCGGTCGTGTCCTCGCCCTGGCGGATGGACTGACCCCGGGGAGGTCCCGGCGCCGCGGGTCAGTCGCGCGGCAGCACGCCCACCAGCGTCGCGGTGAACGAGTTCCGCAGGGCGGCCTGCAGGTCCAGCTCCAGCACGCCGAGGGCGGGCTCCTCCGCGTAGGCGGCGACGAGGCTGGGCGGCGGCGGGACGTACGCCGACAGGGCTCCCGCCGAGACCAGGCTCATCAGGCAGAACCGCTGCACGCCGTCGCCGAGCTCCGGCAGGTGCCGGCGCACGAGGTCGACCATCGTCGTCAGCCGCGCGAGGGACGCACGCTTGTGCCGCTTGACCACCTCGACGGAGACGTTGTGCTCGAGGACGCCGCCCTGCGCGCCGAAGAGGTCGCAGAGCACCACCCGCTCCGCCAGCGACCGGCTGAGGACGTCGGCCAGCTGCCCCGCCCGCACCTCCGGCGTCGCCCGGGCCTCGACGCCCGCGTCCAGGTCGTCCGCCAGCTCGGCGAGCCAGGTCCCCAGGAACACGTCCAGCAGCTCGAGCAGCACCGCCTCGCGCGACTCGAAGTACCGCAGGACGTTCGACTTGGCCAGGCCCACCCGCCGGCTGAGCTCGTTGAGGGTCACCGCGGCCACGGGCATCTCGGCGAGCATGGCCGCCGTCGTGTCCAGGATCGCCCGGCGGCGGATCTCCCGCTGTTCCTCGCTGCGCGCCCGCTGAAACGTCACCCCCCGCATCCTAGCTACAGACCACCGGTCCCTTGACAGCGGACCGCCGGTCTCTTACTGTCCGGAGCAGAACAGACCGATGGTTCGTTAGGAGAAGCGGCATGAGCAACGACTGGACAGCACACGAGATCCCCGATCAGCACGGGCGGGTGGCGATCGTCACCGGCGCCAACACCGGGCTGGGGTTCGAGACGGCGCGGATGCTCGCCGAACGCGGGGCGACGGTGGTCATGGCGGTCCGCAACGTCGAGAAGGGCCGGGAGGCCGCCGCCCGCATCGCGGGCGACGTCACCGTCCAGGCCCTGGACCTGGCGTCCCTGGACTCGATCCGGTCCGCGGCCGTCGACCTGCGCGCCGCCCACCCGCGCATCGACCTCCTCATCAACAACGCGGGCGTGATGTACCCCCCGAAGCAGACCACCGCCGACGGCTTCGAGCTGCACTTCGGCACGAACCACGTGGGCCACTTCGCCCTGACCGGCCTGCTGCTGAACCAGCTCCTGCCCGTCCCCGGCTCCCGCGTCGTGACGGTCAGCAGCACGGGCCACCGCATCCGGGCCGCCATCCACTTCGACGACCTGCAGTGGGAGCGCTCGTACAGCCGCATGGGCGCCTACGGCCAGTCCAAGCTCGCCAACCTGCTGTTCACGTACGAGCTGCAGCGCCGGCTCGCCGCGCACGGCACCACCGTCGCGGTCGCCGCCCACCCCGGCATGTCGAACACGGAGCTGACCCGCAACACGCCCGCCGTGTTCCGCCTGCCCATCACCTGGCTCGCCCCCTTCTTCACTCAGAAGCCCGAGATGGGCGCCCTGCCGACCCTGCGCGCCGCCACCGATCCGGCCGTCGCCGGCGGGCAGTACTACGGCCCCGACGACCGCCGGGAGATCCGGGGCTACCCGAAGCTCGTGACCTCGAGCCCCGACTCCCACGACGCGGAGGTCCAGCGGCGCCTGTGGACCGTCTCGGAGGAGCTCACCGGCGTGACGTTCCCCCTCGGTCAGGCCGTCCCGGAGCTCTCCGGTGCCGGTGCCATGTCGTAGGTGACGAACGGCGTCGCCGTCGCGACGCTGTCGTAGAGCGCGCGGGCCGTGGCGTTGTCGTCGCGGGTGATCCAGCGGACGACGCCGAGGCCGCGCTCGTGGGCGAGGACCCGCAGGTGCGCGAGCAGGGCCCGGCCCGCCCCCGTCCCCCGGGCCTCCGGGTCGACGAAGAGGTCGTCGAGGTAGAGGCCCGTCGTGCCCGCGAGTGGCCACGCGAACTCCCGGACGTGCGCGAGGCCGATCGGGCGGTCGCCGGCGTCCGTGGCGACGAAGACCTCGATCTCGGCGCCCGGACCCTGCGTGCGGGCCCAGAGCGCGTCGAGGTCGGTGTCGGACTTCGGCCGCGCGTAGAAGTCGCCGTACCCGCGGTACAGCGCGCGCCACGCCTCGCGGTCGTCGGGGCGCAGCGGACGGACGGCGATCGGGCTCACGGGTGGCCGAGCACGTTGACGACGGCGCCGGTCGGATCGCGCAGCAGGAACCGCCGGACGCCCCACGGCTCGTCCGTCAGCGGGTGGACGATCTCCAGGCCGCGGCGCACCGCCTCGGCGTGGACCGCGTCGACGTCGTCCACCTCGATCGAGACGGCGGGCGCGACGGGGGCCGAGGCGTCGTCGGCCATCACGCTCAGCTGCACGCCCTGGTCGCCCGGCACGGCGAAGGTCGTGATCCACCCGTGGTCCATGACGACCTCCATGCCGAGGACGTCCGCGTAGAACCCGCGACCGACGCTCGGGTCCTCCGCGTGGAGGTTGGGGACGATCCGCACGACGGGCACGGCGCGAGTATCGCGCGCCGACGGGCGGCCGACGGGCGGCCACCGGCGAGGGATACGGTCCGCCCGGTGACCGCTCGCCTCGTGATCGCCGGCACCACCTCGGGGGCCGGCAAGACCACCGTCGCGTCCGGGCTGATGGCCGCCTTCACGGCCCGAGGCCTGACGGTGCAGGGCGCCAAGGTCGGGCCGGACTTCATCGACCCGAGCTACCACGCGCTCGCGACGGGGCGCCCGGCGCGCAACCTCGACGCGTTCCTGTCGGGACCGGAGCTCGTCCCCGGGCTGCTCGCCCACGCGTGCGCGGACGGGACCCCGGCCGACCTCGCGATCGTCGAGGGCGTGATGGGGCTCTACGACGGCGCCTCCGGCCGCGGCGAGCTCGCGTCGACCGCGCACGTCGCCAAGCTCACCCGCTCCCCCGTCGTGCTCGTCGTCGACGCCGCGTCCATGGCGCGCTCGGTCGCGGCGCTCGTCCTGGGCTACAAGCACTACGACCTCGGGGTCGACATCGCCGGGGTGATCCTGAACAAGGTCGGCTCGAGCTTCCACGCCGACCTGCTGCGCGAGGCGCTCGAGCCCATCGGCGTGCCCGTGCTCGGCGCGTTGACCCGCGACGAGCGCGTCGAGACCCCGTCGCGCCACCTGGGGCTCGTGCCCGTCGACGAGCGCGACGCCCGCGCCCGCGGGGCGCAGGCGGTGCTCGCCGAGCGGATCGCGGAGGGCTGCGACCTCGAGGCGCTGCACCGCATCGCCCGGGGCGCTCCCGACCTGCACGCGACGGCCTGGGACCCGGTGGCCGCACTGGCCGCCGACGCCGGGACGGCCGCGCGGGCCGCGGGCGCAGGTTCGGCGCCGCGGGGCGAGCGGGCGTTGGCGGCCGTGCCCGACCCCGTCCGCCACGCCGCCACGGGCGCCGCCCCCGTCGTCGCCTACGCCGCCGGCGCGGCCTTCACGTTCCGCTACGCGGAGAACCTCGAGCTGCTGCGGGCCGCGGGCGCCGAGCTCGTCCCCTTCGACCCGCTCGGCGACGCCGCGCTGCCCGAGGGCACGGACGGGCTGTACCTCGGCGGCGGGTTCCCGGAGGAGCACGGCGAGGCACTGGCCGCGAACGCGCCGATGCGTGCCGCGGTCGCCGCGCACGCCGCGGCGGGCCGGCCGATCGCCGCGGAGTGCGGCGGCCTGCTCTACCTCGGCCGCAGCCTGGACGGCCACGAGATGTGCGGCGTGCTGCCCGGCGAGGGCCGGCTGGGCAAGCGCCTGACCCTGGGCTACCGCGAGGCCACGGCCGGCGCGGACTCCCCGCTGTGGGAGGCCGGCGCTGCCGTCCGCGGCCACGAGTTCCACTACTCCACCGTCACGCCCGAGACGACGGACCCGCCGGCCTGGGCCCTGCGCTCGCGCGGGCGGGAGCGGAGCGAGGGCATGGCCACCCCGACGGTGCACGCGAGCTACCTGCACACGCACTGGGCGGCGTTCCCGGGGGCCGCGGCGCGGTTCGTGCGGGCGTCCGCCGGGGGCTGAGCGGGCGACTCCGCTCGTCAGTCCGCCGCGCCCGCGGCCACCCCGGCCTGCGCGGCCGCCGCGCGGGCCCGGGGCCGCAGGGCGATCACCGTGGCCAGCACGCCGAGGAGCGCGACGCCGGCGACGAGCAGCGTGGCGGGGGTCAGCGCGTCGAGCACGCCGGCGGCCTGGTTGCCGCCCTCCGTCCGGCCGCTGACGACCGCGGTGACGAGGGCGAGGACGAGTGCGCCGCCGAGCTGGAAGCTCGTGTTGACGAGGCCGGAGGCCAGGCCCTGCTCGTCGTCCGCGATGCCCGCGGTGGCCTGCATGTTCAGCGCCGGGAAGCAGAGCGCGAAGCCGATGCCGAGCAGCAGCATCGTCGGCAGGAGGGTCACGACGTAGGAGGGCGAGGAATCCGCGCGGAGGAACAGCGCGTAGGCGCCGACGAACGCGACGAGTCCGGCGAGGATCACGGGTGCCGTGCCGACGCGGTCGACCAGTGCGCCGGTGCGGGGCGCGCCGAAGGCCACCAGCAGGCCCGCCGGCAGGAAGGCGAGCGCGGTCTCCAGCGGCGACCAGCCCAGGGCGTCCTGCAGGTAGAGGGTGCCGAGGAACTGGAAGCCGACGTACGAGCCGAAGACCACCATCGCGCCGAGGTTGGCGTGCACGATGTGGCCGGCGCGCAGCACACCCAGGCGGACGAGCGGGTGGGCCGAGCGCGTCTCGATGCGGACGAACGCGGCGAGCAGCAGGGCGCTGAGGGCGAACGTGCCGAGCGTGACCGGGTCGAGCCAGCCCTGCGCCGGGGCCTCGACGACCGCGTAGACGAGCAGCAGCATCGCGCCGGTGATCGTTCCCGCACCCGCGAGGTCGTAGTGGTTGTGCTGCGTGTCGTCGGGCCGGTCGCGCGGGATCGTGCGGGCGGCGACGACCACGAGGATGACCGCGATCGGGGCGGGCAGCAGGAACGTGTAGCGCCAGCCGAGCTCGGTCAGCAGCCCGCCGAAGACGAGGCCGAGGGAGAACCCGCTCGCGCCGCACGCGGCGTAGATGGAGAGCGCGCGGTTGCGGGCCGGGCCCTCCGCGAACGTCGTGGTGATGATGGACAGGCCGGCGGGCGCGGTGAACGCGGCGGCGACGCCCTTCACGAAGCGCGTCGCGATCAGCAGCGTGCCGTCGTCGACGAGCGCGCCGAGCAGCGAGGCGACCGCGAAGACGGCCAGCGCGACGAGGAAGACGCGGCGGCGGCCGAGCAGGTCGGCGGCGCGACCGCCGAGGAGCAGCAGGCCGCCGTAGCCGAGCACGTAGCCCGAGACGACCCACTGGAGCGTGCCGGGCGCGAGGTCGAGGTCCTGGGCGATGGACGGCAGCGCGACGCCGACCATGGAGACGTCGAGGCCGTCGAGGAAGAGGGCGCCGCAGAGGACGATGAGCGCGGCCCAGACGCGGGCGTCCCAGTGCTCGCCGGTGACGTGGGCGGGGTGGCCGGGGCCGTTGCCCGCGTCGCCGCCGGGCGGCGACGACGCGGAGGACGGGTTCCGGGCGGCGTCGTTCGTGCTGCCGACGCGGCCCGATGGTGCGGGAGGAGGAGATGCCATGCGGCGGAAGTATATGCAGACGCATTCAATGCGTGTGCAGAAGCTGTGAACGCATCGATACCCGCAGCGGCGCTACACTCTGGCGGTCATGGCACCCGATCCGACCGTCGAACGGTGGCGCCGACTGCTCGCCGAGCACGCCGAGACGACGTGCGCGCTGGAGCGCGAGCTGCAGGACGGCCACGGCCTCTCCGTCAGCGAGTTCGAGGTCCTCGAGCGGCTCGCCGAGGCCGGTGACGACGAGCGCCGCATCCAGGAGCTCGCCGACGCGGTGCACCTGAGCCAGAGCGCCACGACGCGCGTCGTGGGCCGGCTGGAGAAGGACGGCCTCGTCCTGCGCTGCATGTGCAGCAACGACCGCCGCGGCGTCGTCGCCCAGATCACCGACGACGGTCGCGACCGCTATGCCGCGGCCCGGCCGACGCAGCGCCGGGTGCTCGACGAGCACCTCTCCCCCACCGCCTGACGCCGACGGCGGACCGCGGTCGCCTGCGACCCGGGCGCACACCGGCCGCCACGGACGGCTGGTACAACGTTTGACGATGCAAGCTTCGGTCGATCCCTCCGTCGCGGCGCGCCCATCGCTCCGCCGCGCGTGGTGGATCTGGGGCGTCGGCGCGGTCGCGTACCTCGTCGCGATGTTGCACCGCATGGCGCTCGGCGTGGCCGGGTCCGACGCGGCGGAGCGGTTCGACGTGCCCGTCGGCTCCCTGGCGATCTTCACGTCGCTGCAGCTCGTCCTCTACCTGGCGATGCAGATCCCGGCCGGGCTGCTCGCCGACCGCTTCGGCCCGCGCCGCACGCTCGCGATCGGCCTGGCGCTCATGGCCACGGGCGAGCTGCTCTTCGGCGTGGCGCACTCCATGGGCCTCGGGCTGACGGGGCGCGCGCTCGTCGGGATCGGCGACGCCCTGACGTTCCTCAACGTGCTGCGGCTCGCCCACGCGTGGTTCCCCTCGCGGCTGCAGTCGCTGCTCGCCGCGCTGACGGGCCTCGCCGGGGCCTTCGGGCAGCTCGTCTCGACGGTCCCGCTCGAGGCCAGTCTCGCCACGTTGGGCTGGGGCGGCACGTTCCTCGGGCTCGCCGGGGTCACGGCCGTGCTCGTCGTCGTGCCGCTGACGCTCGTGCAGGACCGGCCAGGGCCCCGACGCCGGCGAAGGGCCGCGGCCGCGGGCGACACCCCCGTCCCCGAGGCGATCCGGCACGAGCCGATCGGCCGCACGCTCGCCGACGCGTGGCGGCGCCCGGCCACGCGCCAGGGCTTCTTCGTGCACATGGCGACCCTCACGCCGTTCATGGTCTGCGGCGCGGTGTGGGGCGTCCCGTACCTGACCGGCACGCAGGACATGACGCGCGCCTCGGCCGCGAGCTTCCTCCTGGTCGGCTCGCTGGCGTTCGTGGTCACGAGCCCCCTCGTCGGGCTCCTGATCGGCGACGACGCCCGGCGCGGCCGGATCGCCGCCCTCGTCTTCCCCGCCGTCTCCGCCGCGGCGTGGCTCGTGCTGCTGCTCTGGCCCGGCGGCACCGTCCCCCGCGGCGTGCTCCTCGGCGCGCTGGCGCTGACGGGCGTCGGCGCGGGCGCATCCGTGATCGGCTTCGAGCTCGCCCGCCGCGCCGCGCCGCCGGCCGCCAGCGGGGCCGCGGCGGCGCTCGTGAACTGCGGCGGCTTCTCGGCCTCCGTGCTCGCCGCCCTGGTCATCGGCCGCCTGATCGGCGACGGGACGGGCGGCGCGTCGACCACCCAGCACGCGATGGCGCCGATCCTCGCCGCGGCCCTGCTCGGCCTGGCGGGCTCCGTGTACTACGGCCGCCGGGTCGCGGCGGAGCGTCGGGCCGCGGAGCACGACGCGGTGCCACCGGCCGGCGCCGCCGTCGCCGCGGACTGACGGCGCGGCCGGCCCAGGCCCCACGGCTGGCCGACGGCGCTGCGGCTGGCCGACGGCCGGGCCGGCCGACCGGGGCGCCGGGACCGCCCGCCAGCCCGAGAGGCCCTACCCCCGGCGGTGCCCCAGCAGGCGCTCCAACCGCGCCGGCATCCACCAGTTCGCGCGGCCGAAGAGCGTCACGAGCGCGGGGACGACGAGGGCCCGCACCACCGTGGCGTCGAGCAGGATGCCCGCGGCGAGGCCCGTGGCGAGGATCCGGATCTCGGTGTTCGGCGCCGCGCCGAGGGCGACGAACGCGAGGAACAGGATGAGCGCGGCGCTGGTCACGAGCCGTCCCGTGTGGCCGAGCCCGGCGATCACCGCCTCGTCCGTGTCCCCCGTGCGGTCGTACTCCTCGCGGATCCGGCTGAGGATGAAGACCTCGTAGTCCATGGACAGGCCGTAGAGGAAGGCGAAGATCGCCAGCGGGACCCACGTCGTGATGGAGCCGGTGGCGGGCACGCCGCCGATCAGCTCGGAGCCCCACCCCTGCTGCCAGACGAGCACGACGATGCCGAAGGAGGAGCCGACGGAGAGCACGTTGAGCAGCACGGCCTTCAGCGGCAGCAGCACGGAGCGCAGGGCGCGGGCGAGCAGCACGAACGTGATGAGCGCGATCAGCGCGACCATGAGCGGGAACGACGCGTAGATCGCGTCGGTGAGGTCGCGGTCCTGGGCGGCCGGGCCGCCGATCCGGGCGCCGGCCTCGGGTCCCACCTCGCGGATCCGGTCCAGCGTCGCGCGGCCTTCGTCCGCCGCGGAGTCCTCCCGGGGCAGCGCGAGCTGCACCGTGGTCTCGCCCCGCTGCCACTCCGGGCCGGTCGGCGCCACGACGCCACCGACGCCGTCGACCTCGCGCAGGCGCCGGCCGACGTCGGGTCCGGTCTCGGCGCTCGAGAGCGCCTCGACGGGCGTCAGGATCCCGGCGCCGAGGCCGGAGTCCTCGAGCCGCGTCAGTGCGGTGCGGGCCTCGCCGCCGGAGGACAGCGCGTCGACGGACGGCTGCCCCGGCCGCAGGGTCGTCGCGACGCCCGCGAGGACGCCGAGCAAGAGCAGCCCCGCGACGGCCGCGGCCCAGCGCCGCCGCACCACGAACCGCGACCACCGCGTCCAGCCCGCGCCGCCCTGCGCCGCCTCGGGTCCCGCGTGCCGGCGGGAGTAGCGGCGGTCGAGCCGCTCCCCGACCGTGGCCAGCAGCACGGGCAGGAGCGTCAGCGCCGCGACCACCGAGACGATCGGGATCAGCAGCCCGCCGAAGCCGATGGAGCGGATGAACGGGACGGGCACGACGACGAGCGCCAGCAGGCCGATCGCGACGGTCAGGCCCGAGACCGCGACGGCGCGGCCGGCGGTGCCCATCGCGGCGACGATCGCGTCGTCGCCCGACAGCCCCCGCGCGCGCTCCTCGCGCCAGCGGAAGACGACGAGCAGGGAGTAGTCGATCGCCACCCCGAGCCCGATCAGCCCGACGAGGAACTGCACCACGAACGAGACCTCCGTCGCCGCGGCCAGGAGCCGCAGGAGCGCGAAGGTGGTGAGGATCGACACGGCGGCGACGAGCAGGGGGACGAACGCGAGGGGCGAGGCGAAGACCCACGCGAGCACGATCAGCGCGCCCAGCCCGCCGAGCAGCGTCTCGGCGAGCAGGCCGATGCCGCCCCCGCCACCGGAGTCGTCGGACAGCGCCTCGATGCCGGTGACGCGCAGCGGGGCGCCGCCGACCTGCTGCTCCTTCGCGGCGCGACGCGCGGCCGCGAGCGCCTCGGGGTTCTCGTCGGGCGCGGCCCGGCCGACCGGCGGCAGGACGAGGGCCGCGGCGGTCCGGCCGTCGCGCGAGACGAGGCCCTCGCCCGTCGCACCCGTCGGCAGCGCGACCCGTGAGCGCGGCACGGCCTCGGCCACCCGCTCGACGGCCTGGCGCAGCTCGTCGCGCACGTCGGGGTCGCTCGCCCGGCCGTCGCGGGGCGCGGCGACGAGCACGATCGGCGCCACGAGCCCGCCGTTGCCGTACTGCCGGACGATCTCGCGGTTGGCCTGGAACGCGGGGCGCCCCGGGGCGTCGAAGGAGCGGGAGAGCGCGTCGCCGATCCCGCTGGCCGCCCACGCCCCCACGAGCGCGAGCAGCACCCACAGCGCGCCGACGAGCCGGCGGTGGTGCAGGACGCGGTCCGTCAGGCGCCGCACGGGGCACCCCCCGACGGGCGCGCGCCGCGGACGGACGGCGACGCCGGCCTCGGGGAGTGCGACGACGCCGGGGGCGCCGAACCATAAGGAGCCTGATGGTCCATGGGCGCCACGCTACCAGCCGGGGCCCCGGGCTCCAACCGGTCGGCCGGAGCGCCGTCTAGCCTGCGGGGCACCGCATGGCCGCCGAGGACCCCTTCCCGCTCGACGACGTCCTGGGCTACCTCATCGGGCGGGTGGCGCACGACCTGCAGCTCGGGTTCACCGAGCTCATGGCCGGCGAGGGCCTGACCGTGCGCCAGTTCGGCGTGCTCAACCACGTCGCCCGCGCGCCGGGCCTGCCGTCGGCCGAGATCGCGCGCCGCCTGGACGTCACACCGCAGAGCATGGTCTCCCACGTCGAGACGCTCTGCCGTCGCGGGCTGCTGCGTCGCGACCCCGATCCCGGACCGGGTCGCGCGATCGGCGTGCACCTGACGCCGGAGGGCGAGGCGCTGCTGGCGCGCGCCCGGATCCTGGCGCGCGAGTACGAGGAGCGCACCACGGGCCACCTCGACGCGGAGGGTCGCCGCCGCCTGGCGGCCGAGCTGCGGGAGATCCGCCGCCGCGCGCTCGCGTCGCCGGACGCCGAAGGCTGAGGCCGCGCCGCCGTCCGCGCCGCCGTCCGCACGCGGACGGGCGGGCAGTCGCCCCGGCGGGCGCGTCGCGGCGCCGGGTGCCACGATCGGGGCATGCCGTTCCGCTCCATCTGCGTCTACGCCGGCTCGAACCCGGGGGACGACCCCACCCACGCCGAGACCGCCCGGGCGCTGGGCACGCTGCTGGCCGAGCGGGGTATCGGGGTGGTCTACGGCGGCGGCCGCACCGGCCTGATGGGCGCCGTCGCCGACGCGACCCTGGCGGCCGGTGGCACCGTGGTCGGGATCATCCCCGCCCACCTGGAGGAGCGCGAGGTCGCCCACCGGGGGCTGACCGAGCTCGTGGTCGTCGGGTCGATGCACGAGCGCAAGACCCTGATGGCCGAGCGCGCCGACGCGTTCGTCGCGCTCCCCGGCGGCCTGGGGACGCTCGAGGAGCTCGTCGAGGTCGCGACGTGGACGCAGCTCGGGATCCACGACAAGCCCGTCGGGCTGCTCGACAGCGCCGGCTACTGGCGTCCCCTCGACGCGTTCCTCGAGCACGCGGTCGCCGCCGGGTTCCTGCACCCGGAGCACCGCAAGGCGATCGTGCGCGAGGACGACCCGGCCGCGATGCTGGACGCGCTGGAGGCGTGGCGGCCGGTGCAGGTCCAGAAGTGGCTCGAGCTCGACGAGCGCTGAGCCGACCTCGCCCCAACCCCGCCACGCGGGCCCGCGTCGCCCGCCGCGGCGCCGCCGCCGACCGGCCCGACGCGCCGTCCCGTGCGCCGTCAGGATGGGCGGATGAGCGGCGTCCTGATCGGCATCGGCGTGGGTCCCGGCGACCCGGAGCACCTGACCCTGAAGGCGTTGCGGGCCCTCGAGCGCGCCGACCGGGTGTTCGTCCCCGTCACCGAGGCGGCGGGCGAGACGGGGCGCGCCGAGCACGTCGTGGCGCCGCACGTGGACCCGGCGAAGATCGAGCGCATCACGTTCAACATGCGCGACGCCTCGCTGCGGCACGAGAACTGGGACCGCGCCGGCACCGCGATCGCCGCGGTCGTCGGCGAGGGCGGGACCGCGGCCTTCTGCACCCTGGGCGACCCCAACGTCTACTCCACGTTCACGTACATGGCCCACACCGTGCGCAGCATGCTCCCGGACGTCGTCGTCGAGACGATCCCGGGGATCACCGCGATGCAGGATCTCGCGGCGCGTTCGGGGGCGATCCTCACGGAGGGCAACGAGTCGCTCACGCTCCTCCCGCTCACCGCCGGCGAGGACGTCCTGCGCGCCGCGCTGCGCAGCTCGGACACCGTCGTGGCCTACAAGGGCGGGCGCCACATGCCGCGCGTGCGCGAGGTGCTGGCCGAGGAGGGCCGGCTCGAGCAGGCGATCTACGGCGAGCACCTGGGCGTGCAGGGAGAAGAGGTCGCGCGGGCCGCCGACGACGCGGAGAAGCGCGGGCCGTACCTGTCGACGGTCATCGTCCCGCCCGCCCGCCGGGGCACGCGCGGCGAGCGCCTGCAGGACGAGACCGGCCGCGCGATCTGAGCAGCGCGCCGGGGACGGCGCGGAGGGACGGCCCGGGCGACGGGGAGTGGACGGCGCGGCGCGGCCCCGCCCGGCGGTACCGTCTCGGCGTGTCGTCCCGCGCGCGCCCGTCCCGCATGCTCACGGTCGGAACCGTCGCGCTCGCGCTCGCGGGCGGGGCCGCGAGCACCGCGACCGCCGCGGGGGCCGAGCGCTTCGACCTCGCCGAGCGCCTCGAAGGCGCCCCACTGCCCCCGGGCGTCCGCGTTCCGCGCGTCGCGCCGACCGTCGAGCGCGGCGGCTACACCGCGAAGATCCTCGAGGAGACGGCCGTCGTCGCGAGCCCCGGCAGCCGGCGGCGCGTATGGACGGCGGGGACCACCTCGATGCACACGGGCAACGCGACGCGACTGTCCGTGCAGCAGGCCCGGTTCGACGCCGACGGTCGCGCCTGGCTCGAGGTGCTGCTGCCGATCCGTCCGAACGAGGCGCGCGGCTGGGTGCCGGCCGACGCCGTCGCCATCGAGCACACGGGCTGGTACCTCCGCATGCGCCTCGGCGACCGGTCGCTGTCGGCCTACGAGGGCGGCCGGCTGCGGGCGCGGGTCCGCGGCGTCATCGGCGCGCCGGCCACGCCCACGCCGACCGGGCTCTTCGCCGTCTACGAGATCGCGAAGCAGAACAGCCCGCGCGACTTCCTCGGCCCCTGGGCGATCCACCTCACGGCCTTCTCGAACGTCCTGAAGAACTACGGCGGGGGGCCGGGACGGGTCGCGATCCACGGCCGCGGACCGCAGTCGATTCTCGACGCCCCGCTCGGCGCCGCCGCCTCGCACGGCTGCGTCCGCATCTCGAACGACGCGGTCTCCTGGCTGCGCACCCGGACGGCGCCCGGCACGCCCGTGCGGATCACCGTCCGCTAGCCCGACAACGACGAACGCCCTCCGGATGGAGGGCGCTCGAGGATGCCCCGGAGCCGTCCGGGGCGGGGGCCGGGCCGGACGCGACGCGCCCGGTCCGGCCTGCGGGGCTCAGCCCGTGACGCCACCCGGGGCCGCGGCGGTCGCGCGGCGCGCGATCGTCACGACCCGGCGGGCGGAGGCGGAGCGGACCGACGGAGCGGTGACGCTGACCGTCGTCGCCACGCGGCCGACCTTGGCGTCGCGGTCGGCACGGAGGCTGAAGCGCTTCGTGGTCGACGACTTCAGCGACGAGGTCGTCCAGCAGAGGCGCCCACCGGTGAGCTTGGCCCCACCGCGCGAGACGACGGAGAACCGGGAGTTCACGCGGACGCACGTGCGGACCGACTTGGCCGCGACGTCACCCGTGTTGCGGACCGTGATCCGGAAGGCGACGCGGCTGCCCTGCTTGACCGTGGACGAGCCGGAGACGACCGTGGCGCGCAGGCGGGCCGGATCGGGCTTCGGCTTCGGCTTGGGCTTCGGGGTCGGCTTCGGCGCCGCCACCGGGAGCGCGCGGATCGCGGGCGCCGGCTGCGTGGGCAGCGAGACGCCGACGCCGCCGGCGGTCACGGCCGTCACGCGGCAGGAGACGCGGCGACCGACGTCGCCGGCGGTCGCCGTGTAGGTGCCGCTCGGGCCGTTCTGCAGCAGCGCGCCGGAGACCGTGTCCGTGAACGCGTAGGTGAACGACGGGTCGTTGGCCCAGCCGCCGGGGGAGCACACGAACTGGTCGCCGACCTGCGGGGACGCCGGGGCGCGCACCGTGATCTCCGAGCCGCCGATGGGCGCGCGCGGGATCGGGTTGGCCTCGCCGAACACGACGTTGCGGACGAACGTCAGGTTCTCGCCGGCCGTCAGCGCGGTGAAGTTGCCGGTCTCGCCGACACCGCAGCGGGCGCCGGAGGAGACGACACCGACGAGGGTCTCGCCCTGGACGAGCCCGCCGCCCGAGTCGCCGGAGCAGGTCGAGCCGTTGCCGCTCTGCGTCACGAGGTAGAGGGCGTTGTACGGGCCGGCCGCGTCGGCCGCGTCGACCAGCGCGGTGTCGAGGCCGTAGAGGTGACCGTTCGGCGCGGCGTTCGGGTCGTTCGTGCCGTCGGCCTGCAGGCCGAAGCCCGAGACGAAGACGTTCGTGCCGGTGCCGGGGTTCGGGCCGGCGGCGGGCAGGGCGATCGGACGGGTCGTGCTCGGGGTGCTCGGGTCGAGCACGAGCGGCGTGGCGAGCGTGATGACGGCGACGTCGTTGACGAACTGGGCGACGGTGCCACGGTCGCCGGGCGAGACGTAGCCGGGGTGGCGGGTGACCGACGCGATCTGGGCACCCGTGCGCTGCTGGACGTTGTCGCCCGGCTCGCCCAAGGGCAGGTCGGATCGGTCCGAGACGCCGGAGTAGACCGTGTACTCGGTGAGGTCGTTCTTCGGCTGGTTGTCGCCGTCGTAGGTGCAGTGGGCGGCCGTCACGATGTGGCGGTCGCCGACGAGGGAGCCGCCGCAGAGGCCGATGGAGACGCCGCCGCCGGGGCGGGGCGTCCGCACCTCGATCAGGACCTGCCACGGCGCGCGGGTGACCTGGATCTGGCTGCCGCCGACGATCTGCGGCTTGACGATCTGTGCCTGCGAGCGGAGGACGGTGGTGCCGTCCGCTGCGGAAGCGAGGGAGGGGACACCGGCGGCGAGCGCGGACGTCGCGGCGAGGAGCCCGAGCGTCCGGACGCCACGGCGCCGGGTGGTGGATGAATTCGACATACGGGACACGCGGGCCAACCTATAGGGCCGGAGCAGGCCGCAAGGGCCCTGGAGCGCCGTTGCAGCGAAACTCTCATGAAACGGTTCTGAAACGGCGCCGGGCAGGCGGTTCGGCCGTCGAGGGCGTTTGCTGGAGGCGGGTTCGGGGTACGACTTTCGGTCACCGCGGCGGCGAGTGCGCAGGTCGCGAGCCGCGGGTGGGGACCGATGGCACTTGGCGCGTACAAGGGTCGCGCTACAGTCGGTGTGCAGTTCCATTCACCCGAAGGAGCCACCGATGCCCGCCCGCCCCGTTCTGATCGCCTACGACGGATCGGAGAACGCCGACCGCGCGATCGCCGTGGCCGGCGAGCTGCTCGGTGGCGGCCCCGCCGAGATCGTGCACGCCTACGAGCCCGTCACCAGCGCGGCCGCCCGCTCCGCCGTCTACGCGCTGGCCCTCGACGCGACGGGGGCGATCACGGAGCGCGAGCGCGAGCAGGCCGGCGAGGTCGCGGCCCGCGGCGTCGAGCGTGCGAAGGCCGCCGGCTTCGACGCCACCGGTGGGGCCGTCAGCGGCGCCGGCCCGCTCTGGGCCACGATCGTCGACCGCGCGAACGAGCTCGACCCGCGCGTGATCGTCATGGGCACCCGCGGCCTGACCGGCCTGCGCTCCGCGCTGTCGGGGTCCGTCTCCCACGCCGTGGCCTCGCACGCCGCCCAGCCCGTCCTGACCATTCCGCTGCACGACTGACCGTCGGCCCGGGGCGGGCGGCCGTCATCATCCCTCGCGATGACGGACCCCCGCCCCGCAGTGCACGTCGTCGGCCTCACCGGCGACCGGCCCGCGACGCCCGAGGGCGCCGCGGCGCTGCAGGCGGCGACGCTCGTGGCCGGTGGCGTGGCGCCGCTGGCCGCCCTGCGGGAGCGGCTCGGCGCCGACGCCCTGCCCGAGACGCTGGCGCTCGTGGCGCCGCTCGCGCCCGTGCTCGCGCGGATCGCCGCCCACGACGGCCCCGTGGCCGTCCTCGCCTCGGGCGACCCGGGATGGTTCGGGATCGTCCGCACCCTCGCCCGCAGCGTCGACGCGGACCGGATCGTGGTGCACCCGGCCCCGTCCTCCGTCGCGCGCGCCTGGTCGCGGGTGGCGCTGCCGTGGGACGACGCCCGCGTCGTCTCCGCCCACGCCCGCGGCACGGGCGGCATCGCGGCGGTGCTCGGCGCGCTGGTCGCCGGCCCGAAGGTCGCCGTCCTCACCGCCCCGGACTGCGACCCCGCCTTCCTGGCCTGCGCCTACGCCCGGATCCCGGGGGCCCCGGCGCGCACGTTCGCGGTCTGCGAACGCCTCGACGCGCCCGACCAGCGGGTCACGATCGGCAGCCCGGAGGAGATCGCCGCCGGCACGTTCGCCGACCCCAACGTCCTCCTGGCGTGGAGCCCGGGCCGCCCGGTCGCGGCGCAGCGCACGGCGATCCAGCCCGCACGCTCGGCGACCTCGTGGGCGCTGCCGGAGGAGGCCTTCGCCCACCGCGACGGGATGATCACCAAGCGCGAGGTCCGGGCCGCCGCGCTCGCCCACCTCGGCCCGGGCCCGGGCGACCTCGTGTGGGACGTCGGCTGCGGCTCGGGCTCCGTCGCGGTCGAGTGCGCCCGGCTCGGCGCCGGCGTCATCGCGCTGGACGACGACCCCGGCGCCATCCCGCTGACCCGTGAGAACGCCGCCCGCCACGGGGTGGAGCTCGCGGCCGTGGAGGGCCGCGCGCCGGCCGCGCTCGAGGGGCTGCCCGACCCCGACGTCGTCTTCGTCGGCGGGGGCGGCGCCGACCTCGACGCGATCGTCGACGTCGCCGCGGCCCGCGCCCGCCGTGCGGTCGTCGTCACCCTGGCGACGCTCGAGCGCATCGGCCCGGTACTGGACCGTCTGGCCGCGGCGGGGCTCGAGGCGGAGGGCGCGCTCGTGCAGTCCGCGCGCCTGCGGCCGTTCGTCGGCCAGCACCGCCTCCAGCCGGTCAACCCGACGGCGGTGCTCGTCGGGCGGCGGGCCGCCGCGACGGACTAGCCGCGACGGGAGGGGTCCCGCGGTGCGGCGGTCCGGTTCGCGCACGGCGCGCCCCCGGCCGGGTGACCGCTCAGCAGCGGGGACGTTCGCGGGTGCTCAGCGGGAGGGCCGCGACGTCGTGCCCGACCCGCACCCGGTAGCCCGCCGATGTCGAGAACGGGCCCGTCGGCTCCTCGATCCACAACATGGTGCTCGGTGTGAGGAACTGCGGGTTGAACGCGATGGCGTGGCCGCGGCTGTGCGGCAGGCGCCCGAGGGCGTTGCCGACGCGCCCGCCGATCGTGGTCACCCATCCGGCCTCGGGGCCGCAGCCCTTGCCGTTCGTCGAGACGTCGAACAGCACCCGTGTCCCCGCGACGGCGGACCAGAACTGGTTCGGCCCGCGCATCGGGCGCCGCGTCACGTCGCGCACGCGGCCTGCGGCGTCGACGACCACGGGCCGAAACCGCCGGGCCTCGTCGACGTCGACCCCGAGCGACACCGATCCGTCCGCCTGCAGGTCGGCGTCCTGCACGGCGGTCGCGCTCGGCTGGACCCGCTTGCGAATCGTCCCCTGCCGGAGGTCGTAGACCGCCCGGCCGGTGGCGCGCTCGCGCACGTGCATGGCCGTCCAGTTCGGCCCGACGTCGCCAGGGCCCGGCTCCTCGAACTCGCGCTCGTACGCGTCCGGGTCCTTCCACGAGATGTACGGCCCCGCCCCCTGCACCTCGCGAGCACCGCGGGGGAACGTGAACACCCGCCGCCGCGTGAGCGCGTCGCGCAGCACCATCCGCCCCCAGTCCGGGCCGGAGACGTAGCTCACGCGGTCTCCCCCGACCAGCAACGGCGACTCCCGCGGTTGCGAGGAGCGGAAGACCCTCCCCGTACGGACGTCGAACTGCACGGAGAAGCCGCGCGACCGCTCGCACTCGTCTCCGTCCATGCTCCACTCCACGCACCAGTCGCCCGCGGTGTATCCCCGGGTGCCGACGACGAACAGCTGGGCGTCGTTCCAGCCCGACCCCTCGGACATCAGCTGGCCGCCGCGCGGCCGCGGGATGCGCACCGGGACCGCCGACGCCCGGCCGTCGACGAGACGTCGCGAACGGAGGACCGGCTTCGTCTGGCGGTCGAACGAGAGCTGCCACGCGCGACCGTCCGCGACCGCCGTCACGGACGCGTGCTCCGTCTCCTGGAAGAACCGGGACGGCGCCACGGACCAACTGCGGAAGGGGTCGGCGTCGGCCGCGGCCGGCACGACCGCCGTCCAGGCGACGGCGACGACCAGCACCGCCCGGCCTGCTGGGCATCGCGCTCCACGGCGGACGGCATGCATACCAGCGCGAACCCCGTACACCGGCAGGAGTTGCGATGCGCGCCGCGGCGGCGCCCCTAGACGATCTCCTCGTCCGCATCGCCCGCCGACCGCTGCGCCGCGCGCAGCCCGTCGAGGTGCGCGGTGTCGTTGTACGAGCGCAGGCGCACGCGGCCGTCGGGGAAGACGACGAAGCGGTTGATCGACGTGTTGTCGGCGCCGAGGAACGCGAAGGGCTCGGAGCCCGTGGCCTGGCGGCACATCTCGGCGATCACACCACCGTGCACGACCGCCGCGACGGTCGTGTCGGGGCCGGCCTGGGCGACGACGTGGTCGAAGCCCCGGCGGACGCGCGCCGAGAAGTCCTCGTCGCGCTCGGCGCCGGGGATGATGTCCCACCGCTGCTCGGTGAAGGAGCGCACGATGATCGGGTCGCGGTTGGCGATCCGGACGCGGTACTCGCCGAGCTCCCAGTCGCCCAGGTGGATCTCGCGCAGGTCGGCGACGACCTCGGGCTGCAGGCCGGTGAGCTCCATGAGCCGCGCCGCCGTCTGGTGCGTGCGGGTCAGGTTCGTGACGAAGAGCTTCGCGATCGGCTCGTGCGCCAGGCGCTCGCCGAGGAGCACGGCCTGCTCCTCGCCGTCGGGAGAGAGGTGCGGGTCGCCGTGGCCGTCCTCCGACGTGGCGAAGACCTCGCCCTCCGCCGTGCCCACGGTCGACCCGTGGCGCAGCAGCAGGACCTCCGTGGCCCCGGGCGGCAGCGTGAAGAGGCGCTGGGCCTGGGCGGCGGGTCGCGGCGTCTCTGCGTCGGTCGTGCTCACCCGGGACACGTTGGCAGACCGGCCGTCGGGAGGATGGGTCACGATGGGGGCGTGCGCGGCCCGGCCGACATCGACCCGGCCCGACCCGGGTCCGTTCCCGCCCGCCGCGTCGTGCTCGGCGTGGGCGCCAGCCGTGGCTGCCCGCCGGCCGAGCTCGCGGAGCTCGTCGACGCGGCGCTGGCCGAGGCGGGCGTGACGCGCGCGGACGTCGCCGCGGTCGCCTCGGCCGACATCAAGGCCGACGAGCCCGCGATCCTGCAGCTCGCCGCGGCCCTCGGCGTGTCCGCGCGGTTCCTCTCCGCCGACGTCCTGAAGGCGGTGACGGTGCCGACGCCCTCCGCCGTCGTCGCCGCCCACGTCGGCACACCGTCGGTCTCCGAGGCCGCAGCACTGCTCGTGGCCGCGGAGGACGGCGCCATCGAGGACCGTCCCGCCGGAGCGCTGCCCGCGACGCCACGGGCCGACGGCGCCGCCGCGGCCGTGCCCGACCCGACCCGCGCCCGCCTGCTCGTCACGAAGCGCCGCAGCGCCCGCGCGACCTGCGCGATCGCCGCGCCCGCCGGCGACGCACCGCCCCGCCGGATCGTCACCGCCACGGACGACTGCCGCGGCTGCGGCGGCTGCGTCCGCACCTGCCCCGAGCACGCCCTGATCCCCGTCGGCGCCTCCCGCGCCGACGGCACGTTCGCCACGGCCGGGGCCGCGATTCCCCTCCTCACCCTCGCGGACCGCTGCACGGGGTGCGGCGAGTGCCTCGAGATCTGTCCCGTCGACGCCTTCATCGAGGTCCTCCTGCCGTGAGCTCCACGCCCCCCGACGACGCCCCGCTGCCGGGCGCGCCCTCCCCCGCGCCCTCCGGCGTGGGCGCGCCGCGCCGCACGCCGCACCCGATCGAGGTCGAGAGCTACCGCATCCTCCGCTCGCGCCTGGACCTCGATGGCCTGCCGCCGCTCTCCCGGGCCGTGACGGAGCGGACGGTCCACAGCGTCGCCGACGTCTCCTTCGCCAAGACGCTCGTGCTCGACGAGGACGCGCTCGTGGCCGGGCGCGCCGCATTGCTGGCCGGGGCGCCGCTGATCGTCGACACCCGGATGGCCGCCGCCGGCATCACGGCCCGCGAGACGATCGTGCCCCTCGCCGACCCCCGGGCCGCCGAGCGCGCGCGGGAGACCGGGAGCACGCGCTCCGACGCCGCGTTCCGCCTGGCCGCCGCCGACCACCCCGACGGCGCCGTGTGGGCGATCGGCAACGCCCCGACGGCCCTCTTCGCCCTGCTGGAGGAGATCGCGGCCGGTCGGGTGCGTCCCGCGCTCGTCATCGGCCTCCCCGTCGGGTTCGTCGGCGCGGCCGACAGCAAGGCGGCCCTGGCGGCCTCCGGGGTAGCGTGCCTGACCAACCGCGGCGAGCGGGGCGGCACGCCCGTGACCGTCGCCGCCGTCCACGCCCTGCTCTTCCACCGCGACCCCGAGGCCCCCACCGCATGACCCCCCATCGCCTCGTCCTCGTCCTCGGCGGCACCCGCTCCGGCAAGAGCGCGGTCGCCGAGCGCCTCGCGGCCGACGCCGGCGGCGAGGTCCGCTACCTCGCCACGGCCCCGACGGGCCCGAACGGCGACCACCACCGGATCGCCGCCCACCGCGCGCGGCGTCCCGCGTCGTGGGAGACCGTCGAGGTGGCCGCGCAGCAGGACCTGACGGGCCCGCTGCACAACGCGGGGCGCACGACCGTGCTCCTCGACGGGCTCGGCGCCTGGCTGGCGGGCGTGCTCCACGACGCGGGCCTGCTCGACGACGACGGCACCGGCGAGGACCCGGCCGACGCGATCGACGGCGCCTCGGCGATCGCCAGCGTCGGCCACGCGATCGAGGCGCTGGCCGCCGCCGCCACGGGCCGCGACGGCCTGACGATCGTCGTCGGCGAGGAGTCCGGGATGTCGCCGGTCGCCGCCGGCCGCGGCACGCGCCGCTGGGTCGACCTGCTCGGGACCGCCCACCAGACGCTCGCCGCCCACGCCGACCGCGTGCTGCTCGTCGTCGCCGGCCGTGCGATCGAGCTGCCGCCCGCCACGCAGATCGCGCCGGAGCCGCCCGCCCAGGCCGCCCTCCCCCTCGGCGACGCGCTCGCGGCCCCGCCGCGCGCGGTGCCGGCCGAGACCTCCCCGGTCGCCACCGCCGCGGTCTCCGCGGCCCGCGACGCCGGGGCCGCCCCGGGCGCCTCGGCCGACCCCGCCGCGACGGCGGCCGACGGCCCCGTGGCGGAGGACCGGGCGGAGGACCGGCCCGCGGCCGACGAGGCCCCCGCCGACACCGGGCCCGACGACGCCCCCGCCGCGCCGGCACCCGGCACCCCGGCCGCACCCGCCCCGCCCGACGACGAGGACGACACCGTCTCCCACACCGCCGACACCGCCGAGAGCGCTCCGGCGCCGGCCGCCCCGCCCCTGCGGCCCGCCCTGCCCGTCCCGCCGGGTGCCCGCCTGCACGGCGACCGGATGGTGCCCGAGGGCATGCTCGACTTCGCGGTCAACGTCGTCGACGGCGACCCGCCCGGTTGGGCGCGCGTGGCACTGCAGGCCGGGCTCGACGCGCTCAGGCGCTACCCCGACGACCGCCCCGCGGCCGAGGCGCTCGCCGCCCGGCACGGCCGGCCGGCCGACGGTGTGCTGCCCCTGGGCGGCGCCGTCGAGGGGTTCTGGCGCCTGGCGCTCGCCGTGCGTCCCCGCCGTGCCGCGGTGATCGTCCCCGGGTTCACGGAGGCCGAGGCCGCGCTGCGGACCGTCGGCACCGAGATCGTGCGCGTCGCCCGCGAGGCGGGGAACGACTGGGCGCTCGATCCCGAGGCGGTGCCGGAGGACTGCGACTTCGTCGTCCTCGGCCGCCCCGAGAACCCGACGGGCGTCCTCGACCGGCGCGAGGCCGTCCTGCGCCTGCGCCGCCCGGGCCGCACCGTGCTCGTCGACGAGGCCTTCGGCGACTTCGTGACCTCGACCGCGCCCTCCCAGGCCGCGCTGGCCGACGAGCGTCCCGCCGACGCCGGGCCGGGCGACCTCGTCGTCCTGCGCAGCCTCACGAAGGCGCTGTCCGTCCCCGGCATCCGCTGCGGCTACCTGCTCGGCGACCCGGAGCTCGTCGAGCGCGTGCGCGAGGCGGGCGCCCCGTGGACGTGCCCCACGCCGGCGCTCGAGCTGCTGCGCGCCTACGCGGCCCGCCCCGAGGCGTGCGCCCGCATCGCCGCCCGGACGGCGGCGCACCGCGGCGATCTCGTCGCCCGCCTGCGCCAGCTCGCCGGCGTGCAGGTGTGGGACAGCGCCGCGAACTTCGTCCTCGTGCGCGTGCCCCACGGCGTCGACGCCGTGGGCGGACTGCACGGCCACGGCATCGCGGTGCGCCCGTGCACGACGTTCGCGGGCCTCGACGATCGCTACGTGCGGATCGCGGTCCGCACCCCGGCGCTGCACGCGCGGCTGACCGGCGCGCTGGCGGCGGTCATCGCCGCCGCCGAGCGCGAGGGCTGAGCGGGACCGTCCCGGCCCCGGGGGGCTACGCCCCGGCCGGTCCGTCCGTCGGCAGCTCGACCACGAAGGTCGTGCCGCCGTCGATGCCGTCCTCGACGCGGATGGATCCGCCGTGCGCGTCGACGATGGCCTTCGTGATCGTGAGGCCGAGGCCGGTGCCCGGGATCGCACCCTCGGTGGCGGCGGGGGCGCGGTAGAAGCGCTCGAAGAGGTGATCGCGGTCCTCCGGCGGGATGCCGATCCCGGAGTCGGCGACCTCGAGGACGACGATCCCGGTGCCGCGCCGCGGCTCGACCCGCACCCGCACGACGCCGCCGGCGGGCGTGAACTTGACGGCGTTGGCGAGCAGGTTGTCGACGGCCTGCGCGATGCGCGTGACGTCGGCGCGGATCGGGGCCGGCGCGACCTCGGACTCGACGCGCACGCCCTTCGTCTCCGCCCCGGCGCGGGCGCTCGCGACGGCGTCGGCCGCGATCGTCGCGAGGTCGCAGGCCTCGGGGTGCAGCGTGAACTGGCCGGACTCGGCGCGGGCGACGGTGAGGAGGTCGTCGACGAGCCGCAGGAGCCGGTCGACGTTGCGGCGGATCATCCCCGTCCAGTGCTGCTGGCCGGGGGTGGGGTCCTCCGTCTCGTCCTCGAGCAGGTCGACGGCCGCCACCACGGACGAGAGCGGGGTGCGCAGCTCGTGGGTGACCGTCGCGACGAACTCGTCGCGCATCCGCTGGATCTCGTGCTCGGCGGTGGTCTCGCGGATCGTCACGATCCGGCCGAGCAGCTCGCCGCCCTCGCCGAAGACCGGGTCGGTGCGCGCCCAGAACCAGCGCTGGACGTCGGGCTCGTAGAGCTCGACGCTCACGCGGACGCTCGGGTCGGGCTCCGCGCGGCGCAGGTCGGCGGTCGCCTTCTCGCGGTCGACCGCCAGCTTGATCATCCGCGTCACGCGGTCGCCGACGGTGTCGTCGAACGACATGCCGAGGACGCCCCAGTACTCGCGCAGCCGGCGGTTGGCGAGGATCACGTCGCCCTTGCGGTCGAACATCGCGACCCCGAAGGACGTGGCGTCGAGGACCGCGGCGTTGACGACGCCGAGCCGGACGACGCGGGCCTCCTCGATGGCCTTCGCGATCGCGACGGTGGCCTGCTCCGCCATGCCGCGGGCGCGGTCGAGCTCGTCCGGACCGAAGGGCCGGTCGCTGACGCGGCCCAGGCTGACGACGCCGATCAGCCCGTCGCGCTGCAGCAGCGGCAGGTGCAGCTCGTGGGTGACCCGGGCCGAGCCGCCGAGGGCCTCGACCTCGAGACCCGTGTCGGCGTGGGTCAGCCGCACGGGGCGCCGCTCGCGCAGCGCCCGGCCCGCGACGCCCGAGGCCGGGTCGACGACGGGCGGCAGGCGGTCCGGGGCGACCCCGACCGTGGCCTGGCGCTCCAGGTCGCCTTCCTCGCCGAGCACCCAGATGGCCCCGGCGTCCGCGCGGAGGAACTCCGTGAGCTGGCCGAGGACGGACTCGGACACGGACGAGACGCCGGACTCGGCGACGAGCCGCTCGACGAAGCGGAAGAGCGTGTCGACCCACGTCTTCTCATCCTCGAGCTCGGCGAACGTGCGCTCGAGGTCGTCGCGCTGGGCCTCGACCTCGGCGTTCTGCCCCTCGAGCTCGTCGTGGTGCTCCTGCAGAGAGCGGGCCATGCGGTTGAAGCCGCGCGCGAGCGAGCCGACCTCGCCGCGGCCCGTCTCGACGACCTCGGCCTCGAGGTCGCCCTCGGCCACCCGGCGCACCGCGCGGGCGAGGCGGCGAACGGGCCAGACGACGCCCCGGATCAGGTACGCCCCGAAGCCCAGGACGAGCAGGACGGACGCGATCCCGCCGGCGACGCCGAGCCAGACGGCGCGGCGACCGGCGGCGTCGGCCTCGTCGCGGATCTCGTCGGCCTCGCCCTGCTCCTGCTTGACCAGCTCGTCGAACAGGCGGCGGAGGACGTCGACCTGGGCCTTGCCCTCGCCCGTGGCCAGCATGCGCCGCGCGGCCGGCAGGTCCCGGCCGCCGAGGTCGACGATCGGCACGGCCCACTCGCGCTCGTAGCGCGCGATGCCGCGGACGAGGCTGCGGGCGAGGCGCTGCTCCCGGGGGTCGTCCCCGACGCGCCCGAGCCAGGTCAGCAGGTCGGGCAGGGCGGCGCGCGCGGCGGTGTAGGGCTCGAGGAACCGTCCGTCGCCGTCGATGAGGAACCCGCGCTGCCCGGTCTCGAGGTCGATGACCGTGCGCTCGAGGCGGTTGACGACGCCGATCTTCTGCTCCGCCTCGGCGGCCTCGCGGCCGGCGTCGCGCAGCTGGACGACCGCCACGGTCAGCGACGCGAGGATCACCCCGATCAGCAGGGCGACAGCGGCGGAGACGCCGACGATGCGCGGGGTCAGTCCGGACGTCGCCGCCGGCCGGGAGAGCAGCTCCGGGCTCATGCCGTCCGCCAGTACGCGTTCGCCGCGGCGTCACGCAGCCCCATGGACTCCGGGCGCGTCACCCGCTCGCTGCGGCCGAGGAGCAGCAGACCCCCGGGGCGCAGACCGTCGACCGCGCGGCGGAGCAGCCGCGCGCGGGCGTCGGAGGAGAGGTGGATGAGCACGTTGCGGCAGAGGATGACGTCCCAGGAGCCCGGGGGCGCGGACGTCGACACGTCGCGGCGCTCGAAGCGCACCGAATCGCGCTCCTGCGGGGTCAGGCGCTCGCGGCTGCGCTCGTGCGCCAGGGCGACGTTCTCCTCGAGCAGGTCGCTGCCCAGGAGCGTGGCCCCCTCGAGCAGCCCGCGGCTGCCCAGCATGAGCGCGATGCTGCACAGCTCGCTCCCGTCCGACGCGCCGACCGACCAGACGCGGAGCGGCCGGGAACCCTGGTACAGCCCGTCCAGCAGCCCGGCGAGCAGGTCGAACTGTTGCGCGTCGCGGAACATCCTCGTCGTGGAGACGGCCACGGCGCGGCGGAACCGCCGGCGCTGCTCGGGCTCGCGCGCCACGAGCGCGGCGAGCGTGTCCGCGTCGAACGCCCCGGTCCGGCGGATCGCGCGATCGACGCAGCGGGCGACGTGCGCGGCGCGGAAGCTGGCGAGGTCGAGGCCGCAGGCCGCGCTGAGGGCCCGGAGCGCGCCCGGGGCGGGCAGGGGTGGGTCGTCCGTGGCCACCGGGGTCGATCGCCCCGGGGCGTCAGCCACCACCGGCGCCCCGACGGTGCTCCTCGAGCAGCGCGCTGAGGTCGGCCACGAGCTTGCGGGGCGTGAACGGCTTGGCCAGGTAGCCGACGGCGCCCGCCTCGGTGCCGGCGGTGCGGTCCGCCGCGGCCTCCCGCGCCGAGAGCATGACGACCGTCGCCTCGCGCTCGCTCGTGATCCGCCGGCACGCCTCGAGCCCGTCGATTCCCGGCAGGCCGACGTCCATGACGATCACGTCGAAGTCCTCGGCCAGGGCGCGCTCGACGGCGGTCAGGCCGTCCGCGGCGCGCGTGACGGTGCTGCCCGCCCGCTCGAGCACGAAGGTCAGGATCTCCGCGAGCTCGTCCGTGTCGTCCACGACGAGGATGCGCAGACCGGCGAGAGGGGACGGGGCGTCGGTGGTCACCACACCTGATCGTAGTGGCCCGGGCGCCCGCACCGCGAGGGATGACAGGCGTCTGCCACGCGAGGGGGCGAGATGGAGGTGCCGCCCCGCCCGGCGGAGGGGATGCGGGAGTCGCCCGGGGCCGGGGCTATGGAGCCACGGGCGAAGACGCCGGAGGGGCGGCCCCCATCTCCCGGGGGATCCTCGCGGCAGGCGCCGGCGCGGACGTGACGATCCCGTGATCCGCTCCGTGGCGTGCGTCACGCGCAGGGGCTGGCGTGCCCCCGCCCGCCGTCGACGCAGCGGCGGGCGCGCGGACGGCGGGCGAGGCCACGGGCAGGACGGGACGGTCCCAACCCGGGGTGCGAGGGACGGACACGACGACGAAGGCGGGTCGACGCAGAGGGGACGGACGCCCCGGGTACGCCGTGAACCTACCATCGGCCATCCGGGGCGTTCTCGGCTATTTCACCCCGGATCCGAGGCGGTCCGGCCGCCCTCTTCACGGGGTACGTGACGCCCCGCGTCCCCGGTCGAGGCGCCCCGGACCTCCGGGGCGCCGGCCGGCGCGGCGCCTTTCGCGGCGCTCGTGGACGGGCGCGCCGCCCCTGTCTCGCGCGCCGCCACCTATGTGGCATGCATCCACCGGGGCCCCGGCGCCGTTGACCCTGCATCCGACCGGCGGCCTTCCGGCCGTCCGTACGCGGACCGACCCCCGGAGCAGCCCCATGTCTGACACCACCCCCACCCCTTCCGGCCCCGAAACCCCGGAGCGTCGTCGCGGCGTCGTCGGCCGCCTGCGCGGCCGCGGCACCGGCCGGACGCGAGCCGTGCTCGTCGGCACCGGCATCCTCGCCTTCGGCGTCGCCCCCCTGACCTACGCCGCCAACGGCGGCAACCTGATGCTCGGCGAGCGCAACGGTGCCACCAGCGAGACGCAGGTCATCGCCCGCGAGGACGCAGGGAAGGGCGGCAAGGGCGGCTACGCGACCCGCCAGTCCAACCTCACCACCTCGGGCGGCGGTGCCATCTACGGCTGCCGCGCCGCGGTGAAGACGTCCCCCACGGACGAGAAGAACCCCTGCCTGCGGGCGAACAACCTCTCCACGGGCCTCGCGTTCGAGTTCCAGGCGTCGAAGGGCACCACGGGCGGCACCATCGTCGTCGGCGCCGGCGGCGAGGGCACGAAGCCGTTCACGACGAACGCCACGGGCATGGCCACCGGCCTGAACGCCGACCGCGTCGACGGCAAGGACGCCGCCGCGATCGTGCAGGAGGCCGTCGACAAGGCCGTCGCCGAGGCGACCGCCAAGGTCGCCGCCGCCCGTCCCCGCTGGGCGCTCGTGAACGCCGCGGGCGAGATCGAGGCGCAGTCCGGCGGCTTCACGGTGAAGTCGGCCTACGGTCCCCCGGCCGGCGCCGTGGGCAACGTCTACATCGACGCGGGCGAGGACCTCTCCAACGCGGGGATCACGACCACGATCGCCCTGCAGAACCAGGTCGACCAGAACGGCGACGGGATCCTGAACGGCCGCGCACCGGGCGAGGACGCCAACCCGGAGTTCGCCGGCGAGATCACGGCCACCCGTTGCGCCATCCCGGGCGTCGTCGCCTGCGCGCCGACCGGCACGAACACGAACACGCACTTCGTCGTGAGCCCGCGCCTCAGCGACGGCACCGTGACGACCGCGACGGACCGCAAGCGCTTCTACGTGACCGTCACGCGCTGAGTCCGGCCGGTCCGGGGCGAGTCACCCGCCGCGGACCTCCTCCCCCCCCCCGCCCGGCCCTGCGCCGGGTGGGACCGCGCCGGGGGCCCGCTCAGGGGCGCCCCGACGTGGTCGTTCCGTGCCCCGGACGCCCTCAGCGGTGGCCGAGCGCGGCCCGCAGCCGGACGCAGAGGGCGTCGAGCTGGAGCTCCTCGCTCGCGTTGCGGCGCAGCGTGCGGCGCGTCTCGTCGACGAGGTCGACGCAGGAGAGCAGCCGGTGGGCGTCGGCCACCCCGGCGTCCTGGCGCAGCTCCGCGAGCCGGTCGACGTGGTGCACCGCCGACTCCGCGCCGAGCTTGACCGACGCCACGTCGCGGAACCACAGGCCGCAGAGGCGCAGCGACACGTCGAGCGCCGCGGTGCGCTCGCGGCGGACGGCGCGCTTGGCGTCGTCCTTCGCGTCGCGCTCGATCCGCTTGCGCTCGCGGTCCGGCAGCCGCTCCGCGATCTCCTTCGCCTCGCGCTCCACCGCCGCCCCGGCCGCCTTGCCGCGCTCCGCCGCGGCCTCGGTCAGAGCCTTGAACGGCGGCACCCCCCGCGGGCCGTGGATCGCGTCCCGCGCGAGCGCCTCGGCCGCCGTGCGCATCGGGGCCCCGTCGGGGCCGGCGAGGCTGCGGGAGAGCAGCGCGTCACCGAGCCCGAGGCGCGCGCACGCCAGCGCCGTCGTCTCGTCCGCACCCTGGTCGGCCCGCAGGCGCGCGACGAGGTCCGCCTCGGACGGGGCGTCGAAGCGCACGCTCTGGCAGCGCGACCGGATCGTCGTGAGCAGCTCGCCGGGTCGGTCCGAGAGCAGCACGAGGACGACGTAGTCCGGCGGCTCCTCCAGCGTCTTCAGCAGCCGGTTGGCGGCGCCGTCGTTCATCGCGTGCGCGCTCTCGAGCACGAACACGCGGCGGCGCGCCTCGAAGGGGCGGCGGGAGACGGCCTCGACCACGGCCTCTTTCACGTCGGACACGCGCATCTCGCCCGCGCCCGTCGGGCGGACCCACGTCAGGTCGGGGTGCGAGCGGCGCGCCACGCGCTGCGCCACGGCCGCCTGGTCGACGCTCCCCCCGTCCCGCGTCTCGCTGAGCAGCGCGGTCGCCAGCGCGCGGGCGACGGTCCGCTTGCCGCTGCCGGGCGGGCCCTGGAAGAGGTACGCGTGGGACGGCTCGCCGCCGTGCTCGGCGTGCGGGAGGGCCCGTGCGAGGACGGCACGGGCGTGCGGCTGGTGCTCCGTGCCGGGGAGGACGTTCACACCGACCGATGGTAGTGCGGCCGTGGCGGGATACAGTGCGCGCATGGCGGCAGAGACCTCACAGATCCTGGTCGTGGACGACGACGAGTCCATCCGTGAGGTCGTCCAGCTCGTCCTGGAGCGTGGAGGCATGCGTGTACGGACCGCCGAGGACGGCCGCGCGGCTCTGAAGGTGCTCTTCGCGGGGACCGTCGACGCGGTGCTGCTCGACGTCGACATGCCGGGCCTGGACGGCTGGCAGACGCTCGAGCGGATCCGCGAGGTGACCGACGTCCCGGTCTGCATGCTCACGAGCGAGGACGCCGAGCTGGCGAAGGTGCGGGCCCTGCGCGGCGGCGCCGACGACTACGTCGTCAAGCCGTTCGGCCCGCAGGAGCTGCTCGCGCGCGTCGAGGCCCTCGTGCGCCGCGGGCGCAGCGCCGGCGCGGCGGCGGAGACCGTCGACGTCTACGAGGACGACCTGCTCGTCGTCGACCGCGAGCAGCGGCTCGTCACGCTCCGCGGAACGGAGCTCTCGCTCACCCGCCGCGAGTACGCGCTGCTGGCGGCGCTGACGAGCGAGGCCGGCCGCGTCCTGCCCTCCGACGTCCTCATCGAGCGCGTCTGGGACGGCATGGCGACGGCGGACCAGGTCAAGCTCTACGTCAGCCGCCTCCGCCGCAAGCTCGCGGTGCACGACGCCGACACCGCGGTCGAGACGGTGCGCGGCATCGGCTACCGCTACCGCCCCGCGTCGTCCTGACGCACCCGGCGTCGCCCTGCGGCGCGGCGTCGCCCCCGCTGGCGGCGCACCGCGACCCGGGCGTCCGCCCCGGCCTCAGTCCTCGTCGTCCTCGGGCTCGCTGACGGGCCGCACGCGCGAGGAGCCCTCCTCGAGCCGCAGCCAGCGGCGCAGCGCCTCCTCCGCGCCACCGGCGCTGCCGCGCAGGTCGGAGACGAGGCCGTCGCTGACGTCCTGCAGGCGCGTGACCGCGCCCGTGATCGCCTCGAGCGAGGCGCGCTCGTCCGGGCCGAGGCTGTCCTTCACGGACTCGAGCAGCTCCGCGTGCACCCGCAGCACGGTGAGCGGCGTGCGCAGCTCGTGCGCGGTCGTGGAGACCACGAGCGACTGCAGCCGCTCGAGCTCCTGCAGCCGGTCGGTGGTCGCCACGGCGTCGGCCTCGCCGTCCGCGGTGCGCGACGAGGAGAGCAGCTCCTGGCGCGCCCACACGGCCAGGTCGCGCAGCGACGTGAGGAGCGCGTCGTCGGCGACGCGCGGAACGGTGTCGATGACGCAGAGCACCCCGATGAGGTGCCCCTCGCCGTCGTCGATGGGCTGACCGGCGTAGAAGCGCACGCCGGGCGGGCCGGCGACGCCGGGAGCGTCCGCCCACTCCGGGTCCTTCGACGCGTCGGGGACGATGAACGCCTCGGGCGTCTCGATCGCCTTGGAGCACATGGAGAACGCGCGCGGCGCCTCGCGGGGCGCCTCGGGACCGTGGACCCCGGGGTTCCACTGCCGGTCGTCGTCGATCAGCGAGATCAGCGCCATCGGGGTGCCCGCCGCCTGCGCCGCCTGCCGGGCGATGCGATCGAGCCGCTCGCCGGCCTCGACGCCGATCAGGCCGGTGGCGCGGACGGCGTCGAGCCGCTCCCGCTCCGCGTCCGGGTCGCCCGGTGGCGGGGAGCCGGGGCCGGTCGGGGCCTCGGTGTCGGCGGGCTGCTCGGCGGCCGGGTCGTTCGCGGGACGCTCGGCCATCAGAAGTTCACGGCCCCCGGGCTCTGGGTGACCGCGGTCGTCAGCCCGGACTGACCCGTGAGGTCCCGGACGCTCGTGGACGGCGTCCAGACCATGGTGTTCGTCGTGCTCACCGTCGTCGGCGCCGTGCCGGACAGGGCGCCGAAGGTGATCGTGACGGTGAAGGTGCCGTCGGCGTTCGTCGTGCCGACCGCCGTCGCCGTGGCGCGCAGCGTCCCGGCGGAGAGCCAGCCCAGTGCGACGCGGGCGTAGCCGTTGTCGCCGAGGTTGATCGACCCGAGGGCGGCGGTGACCGACCCGTCCGTGCCGACGAAGTCGAGGGTGTCGTCCGCGCCGCCCGAGATCGCGGCCGGGGTGCGGACGCGGACCGCGAACTGCGGGCTGCGGCCGGTGGACCAGCCCGGGACGATCGAGTCGAGGGCGAGCGGCTCGGAGTAGGTGAGCACGAGCCGGTCGCCCTGGTCGATGCGGCCGGGCGTGCCCGCGTTGATCGTGTGGAGCGGACGGACGCCGAAGGGGTGCGGGTCGACGACCTGGCGGCGCAGCGTCCCGGTCGTCGCGGTGTTCCCGGCGCGGTCCACGACGACGGCACGCAGGTCGTAGGTGCCGGCCGTCGCGGACCACGTGCAGCCGTAGGGGGCGCTCGTGGCGGCGCAGACGTCGGTCCACGTCGTGGTGCCCGCGGCGGCGCGCTGGAAGGTGACCTTCGCGACGCCGGAGGTCGCGTCGGCGGCCGTCGCGGAGAGGGCGACGTCGCCCGCGTGCAGCGTCGTGCCGGGGTCCTGCAGCGTGGCCGTCGGCGCGGTGTTGTCGACGACGCGGTTGGAGACGACGGCGCTCGTGGCGGCGTTGTCGGCCTTGTCCGTGGCGGTCGCGCGGACCTTGTAGGCGCCGTCGGCGAGGCCCGTCGTGGCCCAGGAGCAGGAGTACGGGGCGGTGGTCGTCGTGCAGACCGTCGCGTAGGAGGACCCGTCGCCCGCGTTCGGGGCGACCTGCACCTGCACCGTGCGGACGCCGGCGCCGGAGTCCGTCGCCGTGGCGGCGAGCGGGACGGTGCCGCGCAGCGGACTGCCCGGGTCCGTGACGGCGACCGTCGGGGCGACCCAGTCGGCGGCGGCGGTGACGCCGGAGCCGGGGCTGACCGTGCGGGCCGAGAAGTTCGCGCCCGAGCTCGGGACGGTCGCGGCGGTCGTGGCCAGCAGGCCGAGGACGACGAGCGCGGCGACCGGTCCGCGGCTGCGGCGGGTGCCGGTGCGCGGGGCGCGGGCGGAGTCGGTGGGGCGAACGGGGCGGGGCATGCGGGGGAGGGGTGCCCGTAGGAGGATGCCGCCGGACGGTCGCAGCCCGCTCTCCGTCGGGTATCAGTCCCGTATCGCGGCCTGCGGGCCGCACAACGACGACGAGCCGCCCGGGCACGAGGGACGGGGGCGGTGGTCGATGCGGCCGGGATCGCGACGCGGTGGGGCAGTCAGGCGGGCGCGATCAGGCGGACGGGGTGGTGTGGCGGGCGGGACGGTCAGGCGGGCGGGTGCGGGCGCGCGAGGGCTACCTCGCGGCGGTGAGCTGCCGGCGGTGCTCGGCGGGGAAGACGGTGTAGGGCTCGACGGGGGCGGGGGTCTCCGGCGGCGTGTCGCCCCCGGGCGCGGTCGTCGCGTCCTGCTCGCGGGCGGCCTCGAGCGCCTCGCGCCGGGCGTCGCGCAGCAGGCCGCCGACGACGAAGAGCGCGATCAGGATGGCGGGCACGCCGACGACGATCTTGCGGACCTCGGGGCGGGCGAGCGCCGAGATGCCGTAGCCCAGGTAGGGGATGCCGAAGCGGACCGTGGCCTGCGTCGGCTCGTCCAGTGCGAACGTCCAGTTGTCCGCGGACTGGTTGGCGTCGCCCTTCGTGCGGAAGACGACCTCGCCCTTGGCGTCCACGGTGCGGGTGTGGATGCGGTGCGTGACGATCGGCTGCGGGCTCGCGCCGGCGGGCGGCGCGTACGTGATGACGTCGCCGACGCGCAGCTGAGCCGTCGGGAGCTCCTTCGTGTAGATCATCGAGCCCGTGTCGTAGCTGCCCGTCATCGAGCCCGAGACGATCGTGTAGCGGCCGTAGCCGAGCAGGGTCGGCAGGAGGGTCACCGCGGCCAGGGCGATGACCCCGAGGGTGACGGCCCACCCGGCCAGGCGGGCGAGGAGCGGGCGGGGAGGAGAGACAGGCGGAAGCATCGTTGGGGGCGGTCGTCGTCCGGGGGAGGACCTCGACCGTGGACACAGCTTCGCGCCGCCCCGTGGCAGTGCCGGGTCCGGGACGTATCGGAACTCGATCACCTGGGGCGGTCTGCGCGCTTTCGCCCCATCGGCCGGATGGGGGACGCTCGATGGCGGGCGCCGGATGGCGGGCGCTCGACGGCGGGCGCCGGGTGATGGCGGCGGATGACGGCGCCGGATGGCGGGCGGCGGGTGCCGCGTGCCGGTGGCGGGGGCGACGGGACGTCGGTTCAGTACATCCGGACGGACGCCTACGACGTACGATGCCCTGATGGCCCCTCCGAACGCTGCAGACGGTCTGGAGGACGCCCTGCGCGCGCTCTGGGACCGGACCCTCCCCCGCGTCCTCGGGCGGATCGCCGTCCTGGACGAGGCGGCCGCCGCCCTGGCAGCCGGTCGCCTGGACGACGAGCTCTGCGACCGCGCCCGGATCGAGGCCCACCGGCTGGCCGGCACGCTGGGCACGATGGGCCTGCCCGACGCCTCGCCGGTCGCCAAGCGCCTGGAGCGCCTGCTCGAGGCCGGGCCGGGCCCGGACGAGGCTGCCCCGCTGCAGGACGGGGCGCGGACCCTGCGGCAGATGGCCGAGCGCGGACCGGCGTAGCGGCGCCGATGGGCGGCGGCGAAGCCCGGACGGCGCCCACGGGGTCGGTGGAGTCCGGATACGAGGCCGGGCGAGGAGCACGGGCCGAGCGGGGCCCGGATGCGAGGCCGGCACGGGCCGAGCGGGGCCCGGATGCGAGGCCGGCAACGACGAAGCGCCCCCGGATGGGGGCGCTTCGTCGTGCTGGGGTCCCGCGCTGCCCGTGGGCGGCGCGGGAGGAAGCGGAGGGCTTAGGGGGCGGGCGTGGCGGTGGGGGTGGCGTCCCACTCGTAGTTGGCCGTGGCGGCCTTGCCCTGGTCGCCGTTGGGGGCCGTCTGGTTCAGCGTGACCGTGAAGCGGTACGTGTGGGCCTCGTTGACCGCGAAGGAGCCGAGGGTCTTCTTCGCCAGGCCGCCGAGGTCACCGGTGTAGACGTCGGTCGGGGCCGTCGGGACCGTGACGTCCTGCACCTTGACCGTCAGCGACCCGGCGGAGAAGCCGTTGGTGGCGCCACTCTCGGTGAGGACGAAGTCGCCGGCCAGCGTGCCGGTGTTCTTGATCGTGACCTCACCGGTCTTCGTGTCGCCGGGCTTCATGTTCGCGCCGGTCACGATCGAGGTGCCGTTCTTGGAGTTCGTCTGCAGCAGCGTGCCCGACGTGAACGTGTTGGCCGCGTTGGCGGTGCGGGAGGAGAACGTCGCGCCGGACCCGACGGCCACGCCGGTGGCGGCGAGCAGGACGACGAGGGCGGAGAGCAGACGACGGGGCGAGGAGAGCAGAGCGCGAAGCATGAAGAGGAGTCCTGGGGGTGGGAGTCGGAGAGCG
>NZ_ATUD01000002.1 GCF_000420025.1 Patulibacter americanus DSM 16676 | reverse complement strand
GAGGGGCGAGAGGTCTTCCGCCACCGGTCCCCGCGCCCCGACGAGGGCGCCGCCCACTACGCGTGGTGCCTCTACCGCGCGACGTAGGACCACGCCGCTACCCGTGCGGGTGCGCCGAGCCTCGCCGCCGTCCAACACGGTCCGGCCCGAGACGCTCGGGGCGGGACCCGCTCCCCATGCGGGTGCGCCGAGCCTCGCCGCCGTCCAACACGGTCCGGCCCGAGACGCTCGGGGCGGGCCCCGCTCCCCATGCGGGTGCGCCGAGCCTCGCCGCCGTCCAACACGGTCCGGCCCGAGACGCTCGGGGCGGGGCCCGGTCCCCTTACCCCGCCGCGCGGCAGACCAGGTCCACCAGCGCGTCGCACACCGCCGGCGTCCCCGCCACGCACCACACGGGCCCGTCGGGGCGCGGGCGGAACTCGGCCGTGCGGCCGCCGGCCTCGCGCACGAGCAGCGCGCCGGGGACCCAGTCCCACGGGGCGAGGTCGGGCTGGACCCAGCCGTCGATCCGCCCGTCCGCGAGCCACGCGAGCTCGAGGTTGCCCGAGCCCGCCCCGGCGCGCAGGGCGCCGACGCCCCCGAACAGCGCGTGGTTGACCTCGGTCACGCCGGGCATCGCCCGCTTCGCCGGCTGCAGGTAGGTGGCGACGACCGCGCCGTCGAGCCCGGTCTCCTCGCGCACGTGCATCGGGCGGTCGTCGCGGCGGGCGCCGTGGCCGCGCTCCGCGGCGAACGTCTGGCCGGCGACGGCGTCGGAGACCACGGCGACCTCGGCCTCGCCCTCGATCCACAGGCCGACGACGGAGCTCCAGCCGGGCAGGCCGCGGACGAGGTTCAGCGTGCCGTCGACCGGGTCGATCAGCCACTCGCGGCGGCCCGGGGTCAGGTGCCCCTCCTCGCCGCGCACGCCGTCGCCGGGACGGCGCGCCGAGAGGACCGCGACCGCGGCGTCCTCCCCCGCCCGGTCGGCGTCGGTGACGAGGTCGGTCGGGGCCGACTTCTCCTCGATGTGGACGGGCGAGCGCAGGGCTGCCAGCACGGCCTCGGAGGCGGCGGTCGCGGCCGTGTGGGCCACGTCGAGGTCGCTGTCGCGCATGAGGCGAGCGTAAGGCTCCGCGCCGCCGACGGTCGCGCGGACGAAGAACCTGTACGATCGTCCAGGTATCCGTCCCGTCCGACCGGAGCACCCCATGGGCTACCTCTTCCTCGCCGGCGCCATCTTCTCCGAGGTGATCGCCACCCTCAGCCTCCGGGCCTCGGAGGGCTTCCGCAAGCCGCTCTTCGTGGCGATCCTCGTCGTGGGCTACCTCGCGTCCTTCGCGCTGCTCTCCGCGGCCCTCCAGCGCGGGGTCCCGCTCGGCCTCGCGTACGGGATCTGGGCCGCCATCGGCGTGGCCCTGGTCGCTGTCCTGAGCATCCCCCTCTTCGGCGAGTCGCTGACCGGGGTGCAGGTCGCCGGGCTCGTGCTCGTGATCATGGGCGTCGTCGCCCTCGAGATGGGGGCGGCCGAGCATTGACCCCCGACGGCCGCCGCGCCCGCGGCGAGGTCCGGCGCCAGGCCCTCATCGCCGCCACCCTGCGCGTCCTGGAGCGTGACGGCGCGGCCGGTGTCTCGCACCGCGCGGTGGCGGCCGAGGCCGGGGTGCCGACGGCGTCCGTCGGGTACCACTTCGATGGCATCGACGACCTGCTCGTCTCCGCCCTCGTCCAGAGCACGGAGGAGTGGGCGGCCCGGCTGGCGGCGACGTCCACCGGTTCGGCCGTCGGCGACCTCGCGCAGGCGTTGACGGAGGACGCGCGGGAGCACCCGGGGCTGATCGTGGCGGAGTACGAGCTCTACCTGCTGGCCGTCCGCCGCCCGGCGCTGCGCCCGGCGGCCACCGCGTGGCTCGACGCCGCGCTCGGCGCCGCCGGGGAGGGGCTCGACGACGTCGGCCGCCGCACCATGGTCGCCGTCCTCGACGGCCTCTGCCTGGGGTCGCTGCTGGAGGACGCGCCGCCCGACGCGGCGACGGTGCGCGCCGTGCTCGAGCGCGCGCTGGCGGGCGCGCGCTCGGAGCCCGGGGCCCTCGAGGCCTGACGCCCCGCCGCCGCCCCGCGGCCATCGGGGGCGGCGCCGCGGGCCCCTACATGCTGCGCCAGAGGGCGCCCCACAGCTCGTTGAACGTCGGGAACTGGGGGACGAAGTCCTGCAGCGTCGCCAGCGGGATCTCGGCCTTGATGGCCAGCGCGGCGGTGTGGATCCACTCCCCCGCCTCCGGGCCCACGGCCCAGGCGCCGACGACGACGCCGCGCGAGCGGTCGACGACCGCTCCGACCCCGCCCTGCAGGCCGCGCCCGTAGGTCTCGGTGCGGTCCGTGCCGGACAGGGCGAGCGTCTCCGTGGCGACGTCCATCCCGCGCTCGCGGGCCTGCGCGGCCGTCAGCCCCACGGCGGCGACCTCCGGTTCGGTGAAGACGACGCGCGGAACGGCGTCGTACGTCGCCGTGCGCTCGCGCCCGAGCAGGGTGTCGATCACGACCCGGCCCTGGTAGCCGGCGACGTGGGTGAACGGCGCGATCCCGGTGATGTCGCCGACGGCCCACACGCCGTCGGCGGCACGGCACTGCCCGTCGACCTGGATGTGGCCGTGCTCGACCGTCACGCCGTCGGGGGTCAGGCCGTCGATGCGGGGGCTGCGGCCGGCGGCGACGATCAGCCGCTCGACGTCGAGGCGCTCGCCGTCCTCCGTCGTGACCTCCACCCCGCCGTCGTGGTGGCGCACCTCCGCCACCGAGGTGCCCGTCATGAGGCGGACGCCGTGCTCCTCCAGCAGCCGAACGACGTGGGCGGAGAGCTCGGGCTCCTCGCGCACCAGGGGCCGGTCCGAGCGCTCGAGCAGCGTCGTCTCGCACCCGAAGCCCGCGAGGTACTGGGCGACCTCGAGCCCGACGGGGCCGCCGCCGATGACGACCGCCGAGGCGGGGACCTCGCTGAGCGACGTGACCTCGCGGTTCGTCCATACCTGCTCACGGTCGAGGCCGGGGAGGTCGGGGATCGCCGGGTGGGTGCCCGAGGCGATGATCACGTCGTCGCAGGTCAGCTCGCGGTCGCCGACGAGGACGCGGCCGCGCTCCGGCACCGACGCGCGCCCGCGGATCAGGGTCACGCCGTCCACGCCGCCCAGCCAGTCCGCCTTGCCGGCGTCGTTCAGCCCCGAGTTCATGTAGTCGCGGTAGTCCCGGATCGCGGACCAGTCCAGCTCGGGCACGGACACGCCGGCGACGTGCGCGGCCTGGGTCCGCAGCTGGCTCGGGCGCAGGAGCGTCTTGGACGGGATGCACGCCCAGAACGGGCACTCACCGCCGACGAGCTCGTCCTCGATGACCGCGACGGAGCGGCCCGCGGCCGCGAGCTCGGGCGCGACGGCCCGCCCGCCGGGGCCCGTCCCGATGACGACGACGTCGAAGTGTTCCGGCGCGGTGCTCATGCTGCTCCCTCGTGTGGCGTCGCGCCACCGGCCGGCGGCGCAGGCCGCACTCCAGCAGCGGCGGCGCCGCGGGGCAAGCGTCGGATGACGGTGACCGGGCTCCCC
Source organism: Patulibacter americanus DSM 16676 (assembly GCF_000420025.1). GTDB lineage: Bacteria > Actinomycetota > Thermoleophilia > Solirubrobacterales > Solirubrobacteraceae > Patulibacter > Patulibacter americanus. Next base: position 461,399 of record NZ_ATUD01000002.1, on the reverse strand, counting down.
GGCGGCCGCGGCGCTCCGGCCACGGTGCTCCGGCCTCCGTCCACGGGAGCCCCGCCCGGCCCGCCGACCCGCTTGGATGGGGGCATGCCCGCCCCGGCCGCCCTGCCCTACCCGCCCGGCCGCGCCCCGCGTCGGGCGCTGTGGGCCGCGCCGATGGCCGGGGGCGCGTCGAGCACCGCGCTCGTCGTTGCGGTCGGGGCGGCAGGCGGCCTCGGGTTCGTGCCCGCCGGCTACCTGTCGCCCGACGCGTTCGAGGCGCGGCTGGCCGAGGTCGAGGCGGCCACGGACGCGCCGTGGGGCGCCAACCTCTTCCTGCCGGGTCCGACCGCCGCCGACACCGCCGCGGTCGCCGCGCACGCCGAGGCGCTGCGCCCCGTCGCCGAGCGCCTCGGGGTCGCGCTGGGTGCGCCGGCCTGGGACGACGACGCACTGGACGCGAAGGTCGAGGTCCTCGCCCGCCACCGGCCCGCGGCGGTGTCCTTCGTCTTCGGCGTGCCCGACCCCGCCGTCGTCGGCCGACTGCGCGAGGCCACGGGCGCCGCGATCCTGGCTACCGCCACCACCCCGGCGGAGACCGTGCAGGTGGCCGGGGCCGGTGTGGACGCGATCGTGCTGCAGGGCGCCGAGGCCGGCGGGCACCGCGGCGTGCTCGTCGACGACCCGGCGCTGCCGGGTGGCGGCGAGCTCGTCCCGCTGCTCGACCTCGTGGCGGGGGCGCGGCGCGTGACGGCGCTGCCGCTCGTCGCCGCGGGCGGCCTGATGACCGGGGCGGCCATCCGGGCCGCGCTCGACGCCGGGGCCAGCGCCGTCCAGCTCGGCACCGCGTTCCTCGCCACGCCCGAGGCGGGGACGTCCACCGTGCACCGCCGCGCGCTGCTCGACGCCACCTTCGCCGGCACGACGGTCACCCGGGCGTTCACGGGACGGCCGGCCCGCGGGCTGGCCAACGCGTTGGCGCGCGGGTTCCCGGACGCCCCGTCGGCCTACCCCGAGGTCCACCACCTGACCCGCCCGCTGCGCGCCGCGGCCGCCCGGGCGGGCGACGCCGACGCGCTGCACCTGTGGGCCGGCGAGGGCTGGCGCGCGGTGACGGAGGAGCCCGCCGGCGAGCTCGTCGCGCGCCTGGCCCGCGAGGCCGGGCTCTGAGCGACGCCCCTACGCCGCGGCCCCGCGCTCCGGGGCGCGCAGGCGGTGGAGCTTGATCGCCAGCTCGAGCGAGACGAGGTCCTCCTCGGCGACCGTCAGCGTCGTCAGGTGCTCGATGCGCTCGAGCCGCTGGCGGAGGGTGTTCGGGTGGATCTGCAGCGCGCGCGCCGTCGGCACGACGCTGCGGTCGGCGAGGTAGCGCTCGAGGGTGGAGACGAGCTCGGACCCGCGGCGCTCGTCGTACTCCCAGAGCAGGTCGACGGCGTGGGCGTGGCGGCCGTCCGGCTCGACCTCGCCGGCGACGCCGACGAGGTAGCGGTAGGCGCCGAGCTCGTCCCACGCGCGGGCGCCGCCCGCCGGGGCCAGCGCCCGGGCGATGCGCGCCGCCGACGCCGCCTCGACGAGGCTCGAGCGCTCCGCCGCCAGGCGCCGCTGCACGCTGGAGCGTCCCGCCACCGCACCCTCCTCGCGGGCCAGGCGGTCGAGCTCCTCGTCGAGCCGCCGCAGCGCCGCCGGGTCCTCGGCCGCGACGGGCAGCAGCACGCGCAGGCGATCGGGTCCCGGGTCGCACAGCACGCCGGGCATCGAGTGACGCAGCCGCGTCTCCACCCGGTCGCCCGCGGGCCACGCGCCGCCCGCCCGCAGCGGCTCGAAGACGGCGACGACGTGCGGACGGTCCGGGTCGATGCGGGCGGAGCGGGCACGCGCGGCGACCTGGTGCCCGCGGCCCTGCGCGATCGCGTCGAAGAGGTCGCGGACGAGGTTCTCCTCCGTCAGCCGCTCCACGAGCTCGACGCTGCGCAGCGCGACGGCCACCTGCGCGGCGATCGTCTCGAGCATCCCCCGCTCGTGCGGCAGGAACGGCGCCCCCCGCTCCACCGACAGCACGCCCTCCCCGGCGTCGCCCGCGGCGATCCGCACCGCCAGGGCCCCGCGCTCCGGCGCGTCGACCGGCGGGTCGTCCGGCCGCCGCTCGCCCGCCGGGGTCGTGGCGCGGGCGACCACACGCGTGGCGCCGTCGTCCAGGTCGACGGTGTGCAGGCGGCAGCGGTCCGCGCCGAGCAGGGCGAGCGCCCCGTCGGCCGTCACGCGGGTGAGCTCGGCGCGGTCGGCGACCGTCGCGATCCGCTGCACCAGCGCGGCGAGGCGGCCGAGGGCGTCGACGCGGCGCAGCTCGCGCTCGTAGAGGCGGGCGTTGTCGATCGCGCCCGCCACGAGCGACGCGACGTGCTCCAGGAGCTCCGGGACCTCGTGGCCGAACTCGCTCGGCGCCGCCGAGTGCAGCCCCACGACCCCGATCACGACGCCCTCGCGACCCCGCAGGGGCACGGCGACCATGGACCCGAACCGCTCCTCCGGCACCTCGGGCACGAGCTTGACCCGCGGGTCGGCGGGCGCGTTGTCGCGGATGAAGACCGGGCGGTCGTGCCGAACGACCCAGCCGCAGAGGCCCTCGTCGATCCCCAGCTCGAGCCGGTCGACGGCCCCCGCGTAGGCCGCCGAGGCCGCCCGCAGCGTCAGGCGGTCGTGGTCGCGGAGGTAGACGAAGCAGGCGTAGCAACCCGTCGCGTCCGTCAGCAGGTCGACGACCGCGGGGAGCACCCGGCCCAGGTCGGGACCCTGCGCGACCGCGTCGATCACGCGGAGGAGCGCGTCGCGCCCGAGCGCCGTCCGTGGGCCGGCCGCGCCCCCGTCCGCCGGCACGCGGAGGGGCGCGGCGGAGCGGCTGGCGTGGATCGGACCCGACACGCCGCCAACACTAGGTGCGGGTGGAGGGACTGCACATGCGCCAACGGGCCAACGTGGGAGCGGCGCACGTGGTCGCCGTGGCGCACCCCGCCGCGTCAGGCTGCGGGTGCCGCCGCGTCGACCAGGGCGAAGCGCGGCACCTGCCGGCCGTCGACGGTCACCGTCTCCAGCCACATCGCCTTCGGCCGCACCCAGACCCCGCGCTCGCCGTAGAGCGCGCGGTAGACGACGAGGGCCTCCTCCGTCTCGGAGTGGCGCGCCTCGTGCAGCACCTCGTACTCCGGGCCCTTGTAGTGGCGGTAGCGGCCGGGCGGGACGGGACGATCGACGTCGGGCATCGCGGCGATGCTGGCACACCGCCGCGGGCCGGGGCGCGGGCGCTCAGGCGTCGAGCGGGCGCAGGAACCGGCGCTCGTACCGCTTGATGCAGCCCGTCGTGCGCGCCAGCTCGAACGCCGCCTGGCACTCCGGGTCCGTCGCGGCCTCCTGCCGGTACTGCTCGTAGCGGGCGAGGCTCGGGAACGTGAACAGCGCGTAGGCCACGTCGCTGTCGCCCTCGCTGGGCAGGAAGTACCCGTGGTGCTCGCCGCCGAGCCGGTTGACGAGCCCGACCCACCGCCGCCCGTACTCCTCGAAGTCGTCGAGCTTCGTGTCGTCGAGCTCGTACCGGAGGTGGATCGTGACCATGCGGTGGACCCTAGTGCCGGGCCGCCGGCGCGGTCCGCGCGACCTGCTCCCGGGTGCGGACGTCGGTGGCGGCGTGGTCGTCGGACCGTCGGCCCGTGAGGGTCAGGAAGACGTCGTCGAGGGTCGGCCGCTCGATCGCGGTCGCGGCGATCCGCACGCCGTGGGCGTCGAGCCGGCGGACCGCCTCGGCCGCCGCGTCCAGGGATGCGACCGCGAGCCGCAGCTCGCCCGCCGCCCCGTCCGCGAAGGGCACGCCGGTCGTGTCGAGGTCGACCAGGACGGCGACGACGCCCGTCGCGCGGGCCGGATCGGCCAGCCGAACGGTGAGGACGTCGGAGCCGACGGCCGCCTTGAGCTCCGCCGCCGTGCCCTGGGCGGCGATGCGTCCGTGGTCGACCACGGCGATCCGCTGCGCGAGGCGGTCGGCCTCCTCGAGGTGCTGGGTCGTCAGGAGCACCGTGGTGCCGGCGCGGCGCAGCTCGTCCACGCTCGCCCACAGCTCCTGGCGCGTCGCGCGATCCAGTCCCGTGGTCGGCTCGTCCAGCAGGATCACCGGCGGGCGCCCCGTCAAGCTCGCGGCCAGGTGCAGGCGCCGGCGCATGCCGCCCGAGTACGTCGAGACGGCCCGGTCGGCGGCGTCGGCGAGGCCGAAGCGCTCGAGGACGTCGGACGCTCGGCGCCGGGCGATCGCCGCAGGCAGCCGGTCGAGGCGACCGATCGTCTCGAGGTTCTCGCGGCCCGTGCGCTCGCCGTCGACGGCCGGGAACCGGCCCGCGAGCCCGATCCGCCGACGCACCGCGAGCGCGTCGTCGACGATGTCGAAGCCGAGGACCCGCGCGGTCCCGGCGTCGGGGCGCACGAGCGTGGCGAGGATGCGGACGAGCGTCGTCTTGCCCGCGCCGTCCGGTCCGAGCAGGCCGAGAACCGTGCCGGCGCGGACGTCGAGGTCGAGGCCGTCGAGCGCGACGACGTCGCCGAACGCGTGGCGGACGCCGCGGACGCGGATGGCGGTGTCGTCGTCGGCGGGATGGTCGGGGGGACGGGCGGCGGACATGGGGACTCCAGGACGTGGTCGTGCGTACGGGCGTGCGGCAGCGCCGGGCGAGCGGCAGCGGCGGGCGAGCGGCGCGGACGGCGTGCTCCGCGTGCGGTGGGGCGCGGGCGCCGGGCGGCGCCGGCGGCTAGGGGCGGCGGATCACGATCTCCCCCACGGACGTGCGGGCGCGGACCTGGACGGTCTCGGTGCCGGGCCCGGGCGCCGCGCCCTCCTCGAGCGTGTTGCGGACCTTGCCCGCGGTCGCGTTCGCGTCGACCCACGCGGCGGTGCCCTCGCGGATGCCGACCTCGACGTCGCCGATCCGGGTCTCGAGGACCACGGAGCCGCGCACCGCCTCGCGCAGGCGCACCGCGCCGTTGGCCGCCTTCGCCGTCAGGTCGGCATCGGCGCGGTCGACCGTGATGTCGCCGTTGGCGGCGTTGATCCGCAGCTCGGCGGCCGAGCTCTCGATCCAGGTGGCGCCGTTGGCGTTCTTGACGGCACCGCCGGCGTCGAGCGTCCCGATCCGCACGTCACCGGAGCCCGCGACGACCTGGGCGCGCCCCGTCGCGCGCTCGACGGTGATGTCGCCGACCCCGCTCTTCAGGTCGACGGGCCCCGCCTCGTCGACGCGCACCTGGCCCAGGCCGGTCTTGATCCGGCACTCCCCCAGACGGCCCACGCAGGCGAAGTCGGCCGAGGCCCCCGTGCCGCGCACGTCGGAGCCGTGCGGGAGGGCCACCGCGACGTCGACGGAGCCGCCGCCGCGCAGGCTGAGCCACCCGCGCAGCCGGGGCGCGCGGACCTCGAGGCGGCCGTCGGCGAAGGTCACCTGCGTGCCCTCGGCGGCGTCGCGGTCGGCGGCGTTGCGCGGGTCGCTCGGGCGGACGTCGACGGTGGTGTCGTCGCGGTCCTCGGCGGTGATGCGGACGCCGCCGACGGCGAGGTCGACCGTGGCCACCACGGGCCCCGGGGTCTGGAAGATGCTCATGTCGGAGGAGTCCTCGCGTTTGGTCGATCGGGACGGGACGAGCGCCGAGGCGCCGTCGTGGCGGGCGGTCACCGGACCCACCCCGTGAAGCTCTGGCCGACGCGGCCGCCGCGCTGGCGTGCGGGCTGCCCGGGCTCCTGGAGCGCCGCGGAGGCGGCGCGCACCAGCCACGCGTTGACGGACAGGCCGTCGCGGGCCGCCGCCCGCTCGACGTCGGCCTTCAGGCCCTCGGGCAGCCGCAGGTTGACGCGGGCGGTGGCGCCGTCGTCGGGCTCCCGCGGCGGTGCGGGCGCGGGCGGGGCGTCGTAGGCGGTGCCCGCGTCCTGCGGCGCGCCGGTCACCACGAACTCGGGCTCGCCCCCGCGCAGCCGCAGGTCGACGGCGGCGGGCGCGATCTCCTGCGTGACCTCGTCGGCCGCGGCGGAGAGCGCCTGGAGCAGCATGAGCCGTACCGAGGACTCGAGCGGGGCGGTCAGGCGCTCGGCGAGCGCGCGGGCGTCGTCGCCCCCGGCGCCGGCAGCCGCGGCCAGCTCCGTGCGGAGCTGGTCGACGTAGCGGGTGAGGTCCATGGCGCCACTATGACACCACGGTGGCACCACCGCAAGCACTATTGGCACCACATGGCGCCATGTGGTGCCACGACGGCACCGACGGGCGCGTTTTGCGGAGGCGGCGGTGACGCCCGCCCAGGATCACTCCGGGGCGAGCTCCACGACGATCCGCCCCTCGGCCAGGCGGCACGAGGCCACCGGCCGGCCCAGGTCCTCGCGCAGCATGTCGGCCAGCGGGATGGGGTGCTCGAGCTCGATGAGGAGCAGCGCGTCGCTGCCTTCGAGTCGGTGCACGGTGACGGCCTCGACCCCGTGGAAGCGGCCGATCCGGGCCTCGATCGCGTCGAGCTCCGGCAGGTCGGCGATCGGGCCGACCACGGACTCGACGAGGCCCGCGCTCAGCAGCGGCACCCCCTGCAGGCTCGCGACCTGCGCGCGCGGAACCATCGTGCCGGCGGGCGGTGCGGCCTCGGGAGGCGCGTCCTCGTCCTCCAGGTGGGGGTCCGTGCCGATGCGCTCCGGCCGCCACGCCCCGGCCGGGTGCGGGGTCCACGGGTCGACCTCGGTCAGCTCCGGCTGCGTCAGCGCGGCGTGCTGTGCTGCCAGCGGCGCCGGAGGCGCCGGGGCACCAGCGGCGACGCCGGCCGGAACGCCGAAGGACGGCGGCGCCGGGACCTCCGTCGGCGGCGCGGGAGCCGGGACGGCGACGGGCGCACCGGGCATCGTCGGCTGCCCCGTGCGCGGGATGGCGCCCGACGGCGGCGCGCCCCCGTGACCGTTGCGGTCCGCCGAGCGCTCCGCCGGTAGGCGGACCTCCGCGCTCAGCTCGACGAGCGCGTCGCGGGCGACGGCGAGCTGCTCGGCGAGGTTCTCGATGATCCCCGCGAGGCGATCGATGTCGACGCGTGCGTCCGGCATTCGTCGGCGATCCTAGTGCCCCGGCCGTCCGGCGCCACAATGCGCCCTGCAGCCGAGCGGCGGCGGGGCCACCGACCTCCGTGGGGACCCGGTCGTGGGCGCCGCGCCGCGGTCGATGCACTCAGCCGACGGCGGCGGCGATCTCGGCCACCTCGCCGCGGGCCAGGAGCCCGGCGTCCAGCCCCATCGAGCCGAAGATCCCGAGCGGTTCGCGGAATCGGGCGGCCTGACCGGCACGGTCGTCCTCCTCGGTCAGGCCGACGCCCGTCCGCCTCGGTGAGGTCGGCGCACCGGGCGGTCTAGGGTCTGCTCGGTGACCGACGCGCCCGCGAACGCCCTCTCCGCCGTCCGGCGCGCGTTCGCGGCCGTCCACGGTCCGCCGCAGGCCCGGCTCCCCGCTCCGCCGCTCGCCGCGGGCCGGGCCGCCGACGCGCCGCTCCCCGTCGGCGTCGACGCGCACCGCTTCGGGGAGGGCTGGCACCTCGTCACCGCCGGACTCGCCGACGTGCGCCCCGCCGGGGACGGCCCGACGGAGCCGCTGGGGCAGGAGCTCACGGTGATCGTCCCGGCCGCGGACCGCCCGCCGGAGTGGGCGTTCTCCCTCCTGCTGGGCACGGCGCGGACGAGCGTCGCCGTCGGCCGGGCCTTCCACGCCGGGGCGCGGCTGGCCCCCGGTGCGCCCCTCGACGGCGGCGACTCCGGGCTCGTGGCCGTCGGCCTGCGCGACGACCCGCTGGTGACCGTGGAGGACGGGCCGACGCTCCTGCAGGCCGTGGGCGTCACGAACGGGGAGTTCCTCCTCATGCAGCGCGTCGGCACCCTCGTCGTGCTCGAGCGCCTCGCCGCGCGGGACCCGCTGCTGCGCACGGACCCGTCGCGCGCCTGAGGACGCTCAGGCGGCCCGCAGGTGCAGCATCTCGCCGCGGACGGAGAAGCCGCAGCGGGCGTAGATGCGGCCCGTCGCCTCGTCGCCCGGCGTGAGTACGGCGATCTCGGCGCCCGCCGCGAACGCGCGCTGCACGAGACGGGCGGTGACCGCCGCCGCCACGCCGCGCCCGCGGAACGCGGGGAGCGTGCCGATCCCGACGACCTCGGTCGTGCCGCCCCGGATCTCGAGGCACGCGCCACCCCCGGCCGGCTGCCCGTCCACCCGGGCGAGCACCGCGGGGGTCGACATCCGGGCGACGGACGCCCCCACCTCCGACGGCGTCGGCCGCTCGCCGAACGCCTCGTGCTGCACGCGGACGAGATCCTCGGCGGCCGCCGGGTCCGCGGCCGGGTCGACGTCGTGCAGCGTCACGCCCTCCCCCGCCGGCACGGGCCGGGCGTCCGCCGGGCGGCAGGCCATGAGGTCGAGCCGGCCCTCGACGGCGAACCCGTGGTCCGTCACCGCCTCCTCGACGGCGGGCGCCAACGCGGGCAGGTACTCCAGCCGGGGCGTCCGGTGGGCGCGCCGGAACGCCGCGAGCAGCAGCGCGACGTCCGCCGCGGTCGGCTCGGCCCCGGCGTGCGGGATCGCGTAGCTCGCGTGGGGCATCGCCGTGCCCGGGTGCAGCAGCACCGCGAACGGGCCCGCCATCTCGACCGTCCGGCCCGAGCCCGCCGCGGCCCGCAGGTACGCCTGGACCGCGGCCAGCATCGGTCCGCTCAGCGGCGCAGCGCGTCGAGGCCGGTCAGCTCGGCCGACAGCGTCCAGAGCCGGGCGGCCTGCTCGGGGTCGATCGCGTGGGCGTCGACGCCGGACGTCCGCTCGGTCGGCCCGCCGACGTCCGTCGGCTCCGCGATGTCGCAGTCCTCGCAGTAGACGCCGCCCATCCCGTCGAGCTGCGGCGAGGTCGCCGCCCAGGTCGACGTCGACGCGCCCTGCTCCGGGGTCTTGAAGCGCTCGTCCACGTTGCCCTCCTCGTCCATCCAGCCGTTGGCGATCATCTCCTCGCGCGGGAGGTGGCGCTGCAGCGGGGTCATGATGCCGCCCGGGTGCGCGGCGAAGGCGCGCACGCCCTCGTCCTGGCCGCGCGCATCGAGGTGCACGGCGAAGAGGCTGTTTGCGGTCTTGGCCTGCCCGTAGGCCTGCCACTTGTCGTAGCCGTGCTCCCACATGACGTCGTCCCAGCGGATCGGCGAGAGCTTGTGGCCCGTCGACGAGAGCGCGACGACCCGGGCGCCGTCGCCCGTCGCCAGCGCGGGCCAGAGCAGGTTCGTGAGCGCGTAGTGGCCCAGGTGGTTCGTGGCGAACTGCGACTCCCACCCGGGACCGACCCGCGTCTCGGGGTTCGCCATGACGGCGGCGTTGTTGATGAGCAGGTCGATGGACCGGCGCGAGACCGCGAAGCGGTCGGCGAACGCGCGGACGCTCCCCAGGTCGCCCAGGTCCATGCCGTCGACCTCGACCGCACCGAAGCCGTCGACGCCCTCCCCCTCGCGCGCGACCTCGGCGAGGGTCTGCTCCGCGTGCTCCCGCCGGCGGGCGGGGACGACGACGTGCGCCCCGGCGTGCGCCAGCGCGCGGACGGTCTCGAGCCCCAGCCCGGAGTAGCCCCCGGTGACGACGGCGAGCCTGCCGGAGAGGTCGATGCCCTCGAGGACCTCGCGGGCCGTGGTGCGGGCGCCGAAGCCCGAGGGGAGGGGGTGCTGCGGAGTGCTGGCCATCCCCCGACCCTGCCAGACGACCGCGCCGGACCCGGCAGGCACGGCGGATCCCCCTGGTCATCGGGTCTCGGTGCGCGCCCCGTAGGGTCCGTCGGACTCGAACCCTCGACCCCCGGAGCACCCATGAAGATCGGCATCATCGGCGCGGGCCACATCGGCGGCACGCTCACCCGCAGGTTCGCGGAGCTCGGCCACGACGTCGTCGTCGCCAACTCGCGCGGCCCGGAGACGCTGCAGGACCTCGCGCGCACCACCGGCGCGACCGCCGTCGACGTCTCGCAGGCCGCGCAGGACCGCGACCTCGTCGTCGTCACGATCCCGCTGAAGAACGTGCCCGACCTGCCGCAGGGGCTGCTCGGCGGCGCCGCGCCGAACGTCGCCGTCGTCGACACGTGCAACTACTACGTGCAGCGCGACGGTCGGATCGCCGAGATCGACGGCGGCGAGACGTCGAGCGCGTGGGTCGCCCGTCAGATCGGCCACCCCGTCGTCAAGGCGTTCAACAACATCGGCGCGCAGCACCTGGCCGAGCACGGCCGCGAGGCCGAGGATCCGGCGCGCTTCGCCCTGCCCGTCGCGGGCGACGACCTGACGGCGAAGAGCACGGTCGTCCAGCTCATCGAGGACCTGGGGTTCGACGCGGTCGACGCGGGCCCGCTCTCGGAGTCGTGGCGCCAGGAGCCCGACACCGCGGCCTACGGGACCGACCTCAAGCGCGAAGACCTCGAGCGGGCGATCCGCGAGCAGCAGCCGGTCCGCCCGGCCCAGTTCCAGGACTAGCCGGAGCCGCCCGCCGGCCCGGTGTCCGACCGGACGGAGGGCTTGGCGGACGGCGATCCCGGCGCCCCGGTCAGCCCGCCACGAGGGCGAGCACGCGCGCCGGGCTGCCGGTCCCGCCGACCAGGCGCAGCGGCGCCACGACGACGAGCGCCCCGGTCGGCGGCAGCTCGGCGAGGTTCGCGAGCTGCGTGAGGCCGTAGCGACCCGCGCCGAGCACGTAGTGGTGGACGGGGAAGCCGGGGTCGAACCCGCCCGCGGCGCCCGCGTCGATGCCGACGGTCTCGACGCCGAACCCGACGATCCCCCGCTCGCTCGCGAGGAACCGGGCCGCCTCGACGTCCGGCCCCGGCGTGACCGGTCCGTCGGGCCCGGCGTTCAGGAACGCCTCCTCGTCGTCGGCGCGGGCGTCCCACCCCGAGCGGAACAGGACCCACGCGCCGTCCGGGATCCGGCCGTGGTCGGCCTCCCACGCCTCGATGTCCCCCACGGTCAGCAGGTAGCCCGGGTCCGCGGCGCACTCCGCGCTGCGGTCGATCACGACGGCCGGCCCGACGAGGCGCCCGGGCGGAACGGACGCGACGTCCGCGCCGTCGCGGCCCGTGATCCAGTGGATCGGCGCGTCGAGGTGGGTGCCCACGTGCTCGCCGATCTCGAGGACGTCCCACGCCCACGCGGGCCCGGCGTCGTCGTAGCGGCTGAGCCGCCGGCGGGTCAGGCCGGGCGTGTTGACGAACGGCTCCGGCAGCCGCAGCACGGGCGTCGACTCGCTCAGGGGCTGCGTCAGGTCGACGACGCGCACGGCGCCGCTGGCGAGCGCCTGCAGGACGGCGGGGAGGGGATCGGACGGGGTGGCGGACATGCGGCTCCGGGCTGGGTGATCGGGCGGACGGGTCGGGCGGACGGCGATGCGGACGGACGGGAAGGACGACGGAGGCGCGCCGGTGGTCGGGCGCGGTGCGGCGGCTCAGCCACCGCGGAACGCCTCGGCGAGCCAGTCGGCGCAGACGGTGGGGTCGACCTTGGCGTCGAGCAGCAGCGGTCCGGCCGCGCCGTCGGCGAGCCAGTCCGTGAGCGCGTCGAGGTCGGAGGGCCGGCGGACCGTGGCGGCCGCCATCCCGGCGGCGCGCGCGATCGCGGCGAGGTCGGCGTCGGGGAACCGGGCCAGCGCGACGTCGTGCCCGCCCGGGGCGAAGTGGTGCACCTCGGCGCCGTAGGCCGCGTCGTCGTAGACCACGATCAGCAGCCGCAGGCCCAGCCGCGCGGCGGTGTCGAGCTCGGGCAGGGCGAGGAACAGCCCGCCGTCCCCCACCGCCGCGACCGTCAGCCGCTCCGGCGCGCCGACCGCCGCGCCGATGGCGGCACCCAGGCCCAGCCCGACGGCCTGGAACGCGTTGACGAACACGAACGAGCGCGCATCCGGCACGCCGAGGTACATCGACGGCCAGCCCGTGAGGTGCCCGGAGTCGACCACGACGGTCCGCTCCGCGGGCAGCGCGTCGTCGAGCGCGACGGTCAGGGTGCGCGGGTCGATCGACCCCTCCGCGTCGCGGTCCTCCCAGCCCTCGTCCCGCCAGCGCCGCGCCGCGATCTCGCTCGCCCGCTCGGGGGTGCGCCATCCCGTCACCGCCGGGGCGCGCTCCCGCAGCGCGGCCAGGAGCGCGCGGGCCGTCGCGGCGGCGTCCCCGAGGACCGCTACGGCCGGGTCGACGTGGGCGTCCAGCGCTCCCGCCTCGACGTCGACGCGGATCACCCGGACGTCGTCGGCGAGCAGGGCGCCGTGGCGGGTGGTCCAGCCGTTGAGCCCGGCGCCGACGGCCAGGACGACGTCGGCCTGCGGCAGCAGCTCGGCGGCCAGCGGCGTGGCGAACCCGCCCGCGATCCCCAGCGCGCAGGGCCGCCCGGCGAACAGGCCGTGTGCCATGGCGGAGGTCGCCAGGAGCGCGCCGGCGTGCTCGCCCAGCGCCTCGAGCGGGTCCCCGGCGTCGGAGAGCACGGCCCCGCGACCCGCGAGGATCACGGGCCGCTCGGCCCGGGCGAGCAGGTCCGCCGCTGCAGCGACCGCCGCCGGCGCGGGGTGCGGCAGGGGCACGGCCGGCGCAACGAGGCGCGACGCCGCGGGGACCGACGAGGCGGGGGAACCCGGGGCGGGCTGGCCGTGCCGCGCGGGCTGCGCCTGAAGGTCGACGGCCAGGTTCAGCACGACCGGACGCCGTTCCACGAGCGCCCGCCGCAGGGCGCGCTCCGCGTCGGCGGCCGCGGACCCGGCGTCGTACACCCGCTCCGCGATCGCCCCGACGGAGGTCACGAGGTCGTGCTGGTCGATGCGGAAGTTCGAGCGCAGCGCCGCGGCGGGCGTGTCGCCGGCGAGCACGAGCAGCGGGGTGCGGGCCTTCGCGGCCTCGCCGAGGGCGGTGATCGCGTTGGTCAGGCCCGGGCCCTGGTGCACGCTGGCGACGGCGAGGCGGCCCGTCGTGCGGCCGTAGCCGTCGGCCATCGCGACGGCGCCGCCCTCGTGCCGGGCGGTCACGGCGCGGGCCCCGCCCGCCACGAGTGCGTTCGTCGCGACGAGGTTGCCGCTGCCCATCAGCCCGAAGACGACCTCGACCCCGAGGGCCGCCAGCGTGGTGCCGACCACGTCGGCGACGGTGGGCTGGCGGGCGGCGGCGCTCACGGGTGGCGCGATCATAGGCGGCATCGCCCGCCACCCGGGGGATCTCGTCGGCCCGGCCGCGCGGGGTCCGTGGCCGGGGCGGGCAAGATGGGGACGTCCCCCACCCGACCGACGGAGGTCCCCGCATGCCGACCGATTCGACGACCCAGCCCCTCCCCGCCGGGCTGCGCCACTGGACGGCGCGCCACCCCGGCATCGGCATGGCCGTCTCGTCCTACGCCCTCGTCGAGAGCGGCGTGCTGCTCAATCCGCTGCTGCCGCAGGACGACGCCGTGCTCTCAGACGTGGAGCCGACCGCCATCGTGCTGACCAACCGCCACCACCTGCGCAGCGCGGGCGACATCGGCGGCGGCCGGCTGCCCGTGCACGTGCCGCAGGCGGGGATGTGGGACCTCGAGGGCGTCGACCTCGACCTGCGCCCCTACGCCGACGGCGACGAGCTGCCCGGAGGCCTGCGCGCCGTCGAGATCGGAGCCCTCTCCCCCGACGAGTTCGCCGTGCACCACCCCGGCCTGCGCGCCCTCGCGGTCGCCGACGGCGTGATGCGCGACGGCGACGGGCCCCTCGCCACGTTCCCCGATCACCTGCTGGGCGACGACCCGGACGGGGTCCGACGCGGCCTGGGCCAGGCGTTCGCCCGCGCCTGCGACGAGCTCGAGTTCGACCACCTGCTGCTCGCCCACGGCGAGCCGGTGGTCGGCACGGGCCGCGAGGACCTGCGGCGCTTCGCCCTGAGGCTCGCCGGCTCCTGAGGCGCGGCGCGCGGCGACGTCGCGGCGCACCGGTCGGGGAGGACGTTAGGGTGCCCTACCGACCTAGCCCTCCTTCCCCCCGGAGCCCCCGTGTCCCCGCATCGCCGACGTCTCCTCCCCCACCTCCTCCTCGCCCTCGCCGCGTTGCTGAGCGGTCTGATCCTCGCCGCTTGCGGCGGCGGCTCCGACGACGAGGCGACGACGACGAAGGGCACGGCGGCGCCTGGCGCCACCGACGCCTTCCCCGCCAAGGTGACGCACAAGTACGGCACCACGACGGTCCCGAAGGCCCCGGAGCGCGTGGTCGCCGTCGGCTACAACGACCAGGACTTCGCGCTCGCCCTCGGTGTCGTCCCCGTCGGGGCGCGCCAGTTCCAGGCCGGCATCGACATCACGAGGCGCCCGTGGGCCCAGGCGTCGCTGAAGGGCGCCCGGCCCGAGCTGGTCGGGGCCGAGGAGCTCAACCTCGAGCGGATCGCCTCGCTGCGCCCGGACCTCATCCTCGGGATCTACTCCGGGATGACGAAGGACGAGTACGACCGCCTCTCCCAGATCGCCCCGACCGTCGCCCAGACCGCCGACCACGTCGACTTCGGCGTGCCGTGGCCCGAGCAGGCCAGGGCGACGGGCCAGGCGCTCGGCCGCACCGCGCGGGCGAAGGAGGTCGTCGCCGACGTGGAAGCCGACCTCGCCGAGGCGAAGGGTGTCGAGGACTTCTCGGACAGGACGCTCGTCCTGGCGTCGGGCGGCAAGGAGTTCTCCGCCTTCGCGTCGGCCGATCTGCGCACCCGGCTGTTCACGTCGTTGGGCTTCACGACCCCGAAGGCGATCGACGACCTGGCCGGGAAGCAGTTCTACGCGTCGATCAGCCAGGAGCGCCTGGATCTGCTCGACGCCGACGTGCTCGTGATCTACGGGAAGCAGGCCGAGCTCGAGAGGCAGCCGGCGTTCGCCGCCCTCGACGTCGTGAAGGAGGGCCGCGTGGTCTACCTCGACGAGTCGGGCGACCTGGCCAACGCGCTCGGCTTCTCCAGTCCGCTCTCCATCCCCTACGCCGTGGAGCGGTTCCTCCCGCAGCTGCGGGCCGCCGCCGACGGCGACCCGGCCACGAAGGTCCCGGCGGCGGCCGCCCGCTAGAGGCGGCGGGGCGGCCCGGCCGCCGGCGTTCAGGCCCGGCCGCACGCCGCGCGGGGCGCCGGAAAGGCCGCCCCGCCCCGGACGCCCCGCGGTGTCAGTGCCGCGCGGGGCGCTCAGCGCGCGAGGAACCCGAGGAGCGCCCGGTTGAACTCCTCGGGGTGCGTGGTGTTCAGCCCGTGCGGACCGCCCTCGATCACGACGAGCTCCGCGCCATCGATGAGTTCGGCGGCGCGCTTGCCCGAGACCTCGAAGGGCACCGTGCCGTCGGAGTCGCCGTGAATGACGAGCGTCGGCACGGTGACCTTCGCCACGTCGCCGCGGAAGTCGGTCCGCCCGAACGCCGCGATGCAGTCCAGGGTGCCCTTCGGCGAGGCGAAGGCGGCGATCTGCTTCGCGTACTCGCGCTGCGGCTCGGAGACGAGGTCCGTCTTGTCCCCGGCGGCGAAGAACGCGGTGGTGAACCCGTCGAGGAACGCGAGGCGGTCGCCCTTCACGCCCGCCTCGAAGCTCGCGATCGTCGCGTCGTCGAGCCCGCCGTCGGGGTTGTCGTCGGACTTGTAGAGGTACGGCGGCACCGCGGCGGCCAGCACGGCCTTCGCGATCCGGTCGGTGCCGTAGCGCGCGATGTAGCGGACGACCTCGCCGCCGCCCATGGAGAAGCCGACCAGCGTGACGCCCCGCAGGTCGAGGTGCTGCAGCAGCGCGTCGAGGTCGGCCGTGAACCGGTCGTAGTCGTACCCACCCCACGGCTGCGAGGAGTCGCCGAAGCCGCGGCGGTCGTAGGTCACGACGCGGTGGCCGGCCTCGATCAGCGCGGGGACCTGCGCCTCCCAGGAGCGGCCGGAGAGCGGCCAGCCGTGGATCAGCACGACGGGCGCGCCCTCGCGCGGGCCGTGGTCCTCGTAGTACAGCTCGACGGGGGTGCCGTTCTCGGTGTCGACGGTGAGACGCGCCATGGGGCTCTTCCTCGGGTTCGGGTGGCGGCGGCCGGGGACGACCGCGCCTGTCGGGGGAACGCTCGCGACGACCGCGGCGGATGCGCCGGCGCGGCCGGGCGAGCAGCAACAGCCTACGGCCGGGGCGCCCCCGCGAAATTCGGCTGGCTGGCCGACCAGCCGTCACCGGGAGCGCGGGTGCGTCAGTCTCCCCGGCATCCGACACGGAGGAGAGAGCGCATGAGCGACCTGGATCTCAAGGGCAGGACCATCTTCATCTCGGGCGCGAGCCGGGGCATCGGCCTCGCGATCGCCCTGCGGGCCGCGCGGGACGGCGCGAACGTCGCGCTGATCGCGAAGACCGCGGAGCCGCACCCGAAGCTCGAGGGCACGGTCTACACCGCCGCGAAGGCGATCGAGGAGGCCGGCGGCCAGGCGCTGCCGATCGTCGGCGACATCCGCGACGAGGCCCAGGTCGAGGCCGCCGTCGCGCAGACCGTCGAGCGCTTCGGTGGCATCGACATCTGCGTGAACAACGCGAGCGCGATCAACCTCTCGTCGATCGACGAGCTCGACATGAAGCGCTACGACCTGATGCAGGACATCAACGTGCGCGGCACCTTCGCGGTCTCCAAGGCGTGCGCGCCGCACCTGCGCAAGGGCGTCAACCCGCACGTGCTCACCCTGTCGCCGCCGATCTCGCTCGAGAAGAAGTGGCTCGCCCCGCACACGGCCTACACGATCGCCAAGTACGGCATGACGCTCGTGGCGCTCGGCCTGGCGGAGGAGCTGCGCGAGGACGGCGTGGCCTCCAACGCCCTCTGGCCCCGCACGCTCGTGGCCACCGCCGCGGTGCAGAACCTGCTCGGCGGCGACGAGGCCATGCGCCGCGCCCGCACGCCCGACGTCTACGCCGACGCCGCCTACCACGTGCTCACCCAGCCCAGCCGCGAGTACACGGGCCAGGAGCTGCTCTGCGAGGACGTCCTCGTGTCCGCCGGCGTCACCGACCTCAGCGCCTACGCCCACGCGGGCGCGGACGCCGAGCTGGCGGTCGACCTGTTCGTCGACCAGGCGAACCCGCCCGCCCTGGGCTGAGCGGGTCCGCGCGCGGCGGCCCGGCCGCCGCGCGCGGGGCTAGGGTGGCCGCGTGCGTGCTCCCCGTCCCGTCCCCCGGCGTGCCCTCGTGGCCGCCTCCGTCGTCCTGGCCGGCGTCGCCCTGCCCACCGCGGCGCGGGCCGCGCCCGACGCGGTGGCCTCCCCCACCGTGGCCGGCCCGCCCGCGCTCGTGGCCTGGACGGCGGGCCGCAGCGTGTCCGTCGCCGGGCCGGACGGCGTGGGCCGCCGGGTCGTCGCCCGGTTGGCCCGCGGCCACCAGGCGGACCTCACCCTCAGCCGCGACGGGCGCCGGCTCGCGATCATGACGGAGGAATCCGTGAAGGTCGCGGACCTGACCGCCGGCGGCCCGCTTCGGACGCTGGCCCGGGGGAGGAACCTGAGCATCCCCCGGTGGTCGCCGGACGGGAGCCGCCTGCTCCTCGTGGGCGGGACGGTCCGCCTGTGCGACGTCGCCGCCCAGACGCCGTGCCGGAAGGTCGCGAGCCGCGCCGCCGACGAGTACGGCGCGACGTGGTCGCCCGACGGCACCCAGTTCGCCTACCTCCGCTCGAGCCCCCTCGCCGAGAAGACGGGGAGCAACGTCGGGGACGTCGTGCGGCAGGACGCCGCGGGCAAGGAGCACGTCCTGGAGCGGACGGTGCTCCGCGGCGCCCGTCTGACGTCCCCCGTGAGTCCCGTCTGGACCGCGCGCGGGCTGGCGTGGTCCGCGTGGACGTCGCAGTGGATGGACGACCGCATCACGCGCACCGCCACGCGGCTCCTGGCCCCGGACGGCCGGGTGCGCACGATCACCGCGGCCGACCGGGCCGGCGCGGCGCTCGTGCCGTTCACCCTCGTCTCGGACGCCCCCGGCGGCGACCTCATCGGCCTGCAGTACCGGGTGACCGCCGACGACGCCATCCGGTCCTCGACGCGCGTCATGCGTCTGTCCCCGTCGGGCGTGGTCCGGCCGTGGGGAGCGGAGCTCGCGAACGCGGACCAAGCCGGGTCGACCGGCGACGAGTACCTCGGCGCGCTGGCGGACGGCCGCATCGCCGTTGCCCGCGAGCGGACCAAGGATGGGCGCGACACGACGTCCGTGCACGTCGTGTCGCCCGGGGGCCCGCTGGGTCCGCCGCTGGCCGCCGGCAGCGCCGTCGCCGTGGCGACGGCCCACCCGAACGAGGCCATCGACTTCTGAGACCCGACGCCGGTCACCCGGGTCGGGGCGTGCCCCGCAGCGTGCGCTCCCGGCAGGCGGTGTCCGGCGACTAGGGTGGGCCCCGTGCGCGTGTCCCGTCCCGTCCCCCGGCGTGCCCTCGTGGCCGCCTCGGCCTGCCTCGCCTGCGTCGCCCTCCCGGCCACGGCCCGCGCCGCGCCCGACGCGGTCGCCACCCCCACCGTGGCCGGTCCGCCGGCGCTCGTCGCCTGGTCGTCCGGCCGCGACGTCCTCGTCGCCGGCCCCGACGGCGCCGGGCGGCGGGTGGTCGCCCGCCTGCGGAGCGAGCGGGATCTGGACTCCCTGACGCTCAGCGCGGACGGCCGGCGCCTGGCGCTCGTGACGTCGCGCTTCGAGAGCCTCTCGACGGCGTCCGACCTCATTCGCGCCGTCCGTGTGGCGGACCTCACCGCCGGTGGCCCGCTACGCACCCTGGCGCGCAACAGCTCGCACGAGATCGTCAGCTGGTCGCCGGACGGGCAGCGGGCGCTGCTGGTCGGCGACACGATCCGCCTCTGCGACGTCGCGGCCCAGACGCCGTGCCGGGGCGTCGCCCGGAACGTGCGGGGCAGGTACGGCGCGACGTGGGCCCCGGACGGGCTCCGGTTCGCGTACGTCAGGGCACAGGCCGGCCGACGGCCCCAAGGGCCCGCTCCCGAGGCGTCGAACCTCGTCGTGGGCGACGGTACGGGGCGCGAGCGCACCGTCGAACGCGAGCGGCGGTCGGGGCGTCGGGGCACCCTCACCGTGAATCCCGTGTGGACCGCTCGCGGCCTCGCGTGGACGACCCTGTCGGTGGCGTTCGCCGAGGACCTGCAGGACGCGCGGTTCACCCGCAGCTCCACCCGGCTTCTCGGCGCGGACGGACGGCGGCGCACCGTGGCCGCCTTGCCGGTCTCCCGGCGGACCATCCTCCCGTTCGTGCTGGCGTCGGACTCGCCGTCCGGCGAGCCGATCGGGGTCCGCTCGGTCTACCGGGGCACCGCGGAGGACTCGCTGGTGGACGAGCTCGTGCGGGTGACGCCGTCCGGGACGATCTCGCCGTGGGGACTCACCCTGGCCAACGACGTCCTCATCGATGGTGGCGTGCGCGACGAGTACCTCGGGACGCTCGCGGACGGCCGAGCCGCGGTCGCCCGGACGGTCGCGGAGCGCCGCAGCCCGTCGCGTATCGACGAGCCGCGCACGCCGGCGGACTGGAACGTGACGGTGCACCTCGTCGGTCCGAACGGGTCCCTGGGCCCGGTCCTCGCCTCGGCCTTCGGCGCCATCGCCGTCGCAACGCCGTACCCCGCGGCTCCCTAGGCGGTGGGACCAGCGGTCCCCGATCCTCCGCCCGCGAGCCCACACCGTCGGCCGGCGTCGCGGTGACGGCAGGGAGGCCGCCGTCCGGTCGAACCCGCGCCGGCCTCAGCGCAGCGCGACGGCGCCCGCGTGGGCGATGTCCCACGGGCCCAGGCCGGTGCGGCGCGTGAGCACGTCGAACTCGACGCGCTCCACGCGGTCCAGCACCCGGCCGTAGATCGCGCGGGCCACGCGCATGCCGCGGCGCATGGACGCCGGCACGTGGGCCTCGGCCTCGAGCGAGGTGGCGAAGAGCTCGCGGGCGCGGGCGACGTCGCGGGCGATGCGCTCGCGGATCTCCCGCGTCGCCTCGCCGCGGGCGAGGGCGCCCTCGTCGAGGCCGGGGAGGTAGACGCGGTCCATCTCCCAGTCCTCGCGCACGTCGCGGACGAAGTTCGTGAGCTGGAACGCCACACCGAGGCGGGCGAGCGGCTCCTCCCCGCCCGGCCGAGCGCCGAGGAGCGGGGCCATGAGGCGCCCGACCGTCGCGGCGCTGCCGTTCATGTAGCGGTCCAGCGACGCGTCGTCGGGGATCCGCACCCGGTCGTCGCAGTCCACCCGCATGGAGGCCATGTACGTGTCGAGCAGGTGCAGCGGCAGGCCGTGGCGGGCGCCGGCGTCGGCCAGGGCGGCGAGCACGGGGTGCGAGCTACGGCCCTGCTGCACGCCCTGCTCGAGCGCCGCCTGCCAGCCGTCGAGCGCGGCGCGCCGCTGCTCCGGTCCAGACAGCCGGTCGCGGCCGTCGACGATCTCGTCCGCCCCGCGGAGGAAGCCGTAGAGCGCGTGCACGGCGGGCCGGCTCGATCGCGGCAGGCGCGAGGTGGCGAGGAAGAAGGTGGGGTCGTGCCGGCGCTGCATGCGCCGGCAGCGCTCGTAGGCCGCGCGAACGGCGAGGTCGTGGTGGGCCTGGTCGATCACGCTGGCCCCATTCCTACCAGCAGGGGCGGCGCGGCGACACCACCCGGGGTGTCCGGCCCCGACGACCGTCGGCCGCCTACGGCCTACACCGTGACCGGCAGACCGCTGCGGACCCCCGGCCGGCCGCGAGCCTACGCGCCCGGCCCCGTGCCGCTCGGGGCGGCGCCCGCACCGGCCATCCGGATCGCCAGGAGCGGTCCTCCGACCGTCGCCTCCGGCGGCGACTTCAGCGTCTCCAGCGCCGCCGCCGTCCGCTCACGGAACAGCGCCACGTTGCGGAGCTTCACGTCCTCGTAGCCGCGGACGACGTCGGGGAGCTGCGCCAGCGCCACGACCTGCGCGGCGGTCTCCGGGCGCAGGTGGCCCAGCGCCTCGTCGACCGCGGCGCGGTACTCGTCGGGCAGGGCGCGCTCGACGCGGCGGACCTCGGCCCGGCCGAACGGGTCCAGCGGTGTGCCACGCAGGCGGCGGGCGCGGCGCAGGACGGAGAACGCCGGCATCACCCAGGCGCCCAGGGCGAGCTTGCGGTTCAGCCCCACGGAGCGCAGGAGCGGCGGCTGCAGCATGACCTTGACCTGCGCGTCCGGACCGAACTCGCGGGCGACGCGCTCGCGCTCGACGGGGTCGAGGTGCAGGCGGGCGATCTCGTACTCGTCCTTGTAGGCGACCAGCTTGTGCAGCCCCTGGGCGTAGGCCTTGGCGATCGGTCCCGACTCCGCACCGGTGGCCGCGCGCTCGGCGCCGGCCACACGGGCGACGTCGGCGACGTAGCGGCGGGCGCAGCGCAGGTCCTGGAACGCCACGAGCTCCGTGCCGCGCCGCAACACGAGGGCGGCGAGCTCGCCCGTCATGCCGGCGCGGTCGACGAGCGCCCGCACGCGCGGGTCGTCGGCGGGGCGCAGCTCGACGGCCGCAACCTTCGGGGCCTCGGCGGCGGCCCGCACCGCATCCGGGTCCGCGGCGGCGGCGCGGCCCCAGCGGAACGCGGCGAGGTTCTCGTCGACCGCGGCGCCGTTCAGGGCGATCGCCCGCTCGATGGCGTCGGCGGAGAGCGGCAGGCAGCCGTGCTGGAACGCGGCGCCGACGAGCAGCATGTTCGCCGGCATGTGGTCGCCGAACAGCGCCTCGGAGAGCCCGCCGGCGTCGATCCGCAGGCCGTCCTCGGCGCGCGTGGCGGCGTCGATGCGGGCCAGCGGGGTTCGGCTCGAGCCGAACCCCGCGGTCGGGTCGGTGACCATCGTCGCCGTCGGGGTGCGCGTGACGCTGACCACCGCGACGGTCCGGGTCGGATCGGCGGTGGCGAGCGTGTCGGCGGACGCGGCGCCGAGCAGGTCGAATCCGAGGAGGACGTCGGCGGTGCCGGCCGTCGCGCGCAGCTGGCCCTGGACCGGTGCGGCGCCGACGGCGCCGATGCGGACGTCGGAGATCACCGGTCCGCCCTTCTGCGCCAGGCCGATCTGCTCGAGCCCGGCGGCCGGCCGGCCCTCGAGGTGCGCGGCCATCTGCAGGATCTGCGAGATCGTCACGACGCCCGTGCCGCCCACCCCCGGGATACGGATGAGGACGTCCTCGGGCACGCGCCGCAGCGGCGCGCCGGGCACGACGGGAGGCGGGCCCTCGAGACCCGGCCGGGCGGGCTTGCGCGCCTTCCCGGGGATCACGGTGAGGAACGAGGGGCACTCGCCCTTCAGGCAGGTGGTGTCCTGGTTGCAGGACGCCTGATGGATCTGCGTCTTGCGGCCGAATTCCGTGTCGACGGGCTGCACGGAGAGGCAGGTCGACTTGTCGCCGCAGTCGCCGCAGCCCTCGCAGACGCGCTCGTTGATGACGATCCGCTCCGGCGGCGCGGTCAGCTTCCCCCGCTTGCGCAGGCGGCGCTCCTCCGTGGCGCAGCGGTCGTCGTGGATCAGCACCGTCACGCCCTCGACCGTGGCGAGCTCGGCGGCGACCTCCTGCAGGTCGTCGCGGTGGCGGACGACGGTGCCATCGGCCAGCGAGACGCCGTGGTAGCCCTCGGGCTCCGGCGTGGTCACGGCGACCCGGGCGACGCCCTCGAGCGTCAGCCAGCGCGTGAGGTCCGGGATGGAGAGCTGGCCCTCCGGGTGCTGGCCGCCCGTCATCGCGACGGCGTCGTTGTAGAGCAGCTTGAAGGTGATGTGCGCCCCGCCGGCCACCGCCGCGCGGATCGCGAGCGAGCCGGAGTGGTGGAACGTGCCGTCGCCCATGTTCTGGACCATGTGCGCGTCGTCCGTGAACGGCTGCAGGCCGAGCCACTGCGCGCCCTCGCCGCCCATCTGCGGCATGCCCAGCAGGGTGCCGCGGCGGTGGCCGCCCTCGTCCAGGGCGACCATCGTGTGGCAGCCGATGCCGACGCCGACGAGCGTGTCCTCGGGCGCGGCGGTCGAGACGTTGTGCGGGCAGCCCGAGCAGAAATACGGGGTGCGGCGCGGGAGCGGATCGGGGTCGGGCGTGGCCTGGCGCGCCAGGCGCTCGAGGCGCGCGCGGGTGCCGTCGGAGAGCTCGGCGGCGGGCAGGACGCGGCCCAGGGCGATCGCGACGTCGTCCGCGGTCAGGCCGCTGCGGGCGCTGAGCAGCGGGCGGCCCTCGGCGTCCTCCTTGCCCAGTACGAGGGGGGCGTCGGGCGTGCGGTAGAGCGCGTCGCGGACGAGCGGCTCGAGGAAGGGCAGCTTGTCCTCCACCACCAGCACCGTCTCGACGCCGCCGAGGAGCTCGCGGACGGCGCCCTTCTCCAGCGGCCACGGCACCCCGAGCTGCACGAGCCGGATCCCGAGCGCGTCGAAGCCGTCCTCGCCGATCCCCAGCTCGGTCAGGGCGCGGAGGACCGCCTGGTGCGCGAGCCCGGCCCCGACGATCGCGATCCGCGGGCGGGACGGCTCGTGGACGACGCGGTTCAGGCCCGCGGCACGCACGTACGCGTGGGTGCGGTCCAGGCGGGCGGTGGCGAGGTCGAGCTCGGCATCGAGGTTGAACGGCGGGAGCAGGACGGGCGCGTGGTGGCCCGCGCGCACCGGCAGGTCGGGCACGCGGGCGAGCACGTCGCCCACCTCGATGGTGGCGGTCGCGTCGGCGATGTCGGCCACGATCTTCAGGCCGGCCCACAGGCCGGCGTGGCGGGAGAGCGCGGCGGCGTGGACGCCGAAGGAGACGATCTCCCCGACCGTGCCGGGGGCCAGCAGCGGCATCACGAGGCTGCGGCAGAGCGCCTCGGACGCGCTGGGGACGGTCGAGGACTTCGCGGTCGGGTCGTCGCCGATCCACGCCACGACGCCGCCGAGCGGGGCGGTGCCCGAGACGTTGCCGTGGCGGATAGCGTCGGCGGCGCGGTCGAGGCCCGGGGCCTTGCCGAACCAGATCCCGGTGACGCCCTCGTGGCGCCGGCGGTCGAGCTGGCCCAGGAGCTGGGTGCCGGAGACCGCGGTGGCGGCGAGCTCCTCGTTCAGCCCCGCGCGGAAGACGACGCCGGCCGGATCGAGGTGGCGGCGCGCGCGGTGCATCTCGCGGTCGACCCCGCCGAGCGGGGAGCCCTGGTAGCCGGACACGAACACGCGCGTGTCGCGGCCGCGGGCCTCGTCCATCCGCCGCAGGTCCAGCGTGGAGCGCACGAGCGCCTGGATCCCGGTGAGGAGCACGCGCCCCTCGCCCGCCGTGTACTTGTCGTCGAGCGTGACGTCGTCGCGGAGCGGGGCGACCGTGCTCATGCGCCGACCGCCTCCTCGCCGGGGACGCCGGCACGTCGGCGCTCGCGCGCGTCGGCGATCCGCGCCAGCGCGACGGCCTCGGCGGCCAGCAGCGGCGTGCCCTCCGTCGCGTCGGCGTCGGCGAGGATCCCGGAGACGCGGCCGCCGATCGCCTCGACGGCGGCGCGCAGGCGCGGCTCGTCCCAGCCGACCCGCAGCGCGTGGATGTGGATGACGCCGCCGGCGTTGGCCACGAAGTCGGGCACGTAGACGATCCCGCGCGCGGCGAGGCGGTCTGCGTGGGCCCGGTCGCTCAGCGTGTCGTTGGCGGCGCCGGCGACGATCCGGCAGTCGAGGCGGTCGACCGTCTCGTCCGAGATCACGCGCGCGACGGCGCACGGGGCGTAGACGTCGCAGCGCGTGCCGATCACGGCGTCGGCGGGCACGGCCTCGCCGCCCAGCTCGGCGGCCAGCGCACGCGCGCGGGCGTCGTCGACGTCGGCGACGAGCACCGTCGCGCCGTCACCGGCCACGTGGCGGGCCAGCGCGGCGCCCACGTGCCCGGCGCCCTGCACGAGGACGCGCACCCCGTCGAGGTCCTCCCGGCCGTCGACGTGCCGCACCGCGGCGAGGATGGAGGCGCGGACGCCGAGCGCCGTCCACGGGGACGGGTCGTCGCTCGCGCACGAGACGGTGGCGCCGGCCGTGCCCATCGTGGCGAGGTCGCCCGTGGTGGTGCCCATGTCGACGCCGGGCAGGTAGAGGCCGCCGAGCCGCGCGACGAACCGGCCGAACGCCGCCATCAGGGCGTCGCGGTCGGGCTCGGCGCCGTTCTCGAGGATCACGGACTTGCCGCCCCCGTAGGGGAGGCCCGCCGCCGCGTTCTTGAGGGTCATGGCGGCGGCGAGCCTCTGCGCCTCGACGATCCCCGCGCGATCGTCGGCGTAGCGCTTGTACCGGACACCGCCCAGCGCAGGGCCGAGCGTGGTGTCGTCGATGGCGATCGCGGCGCGCAGCCCCGTCTCGTCGTCCCGGCAGAGCACGAGCTGCTCCGAGCGGAAGGGCTGGTCGTCGGTCGCGGTGAGGGCCGCGGCGACGTCGGGGGTGCGGACCGTGGTTGCCATGACCGTACGAGACACCCGTGACGGCGATCACGCAAGGTCTACGCTCGTTCCGAGCGCAAGGCGCTCGAAACCGCGCGTGCGTACGGGGGCTCTTGCGCGAATCGAGCGCGGCCGGGTACGGTCGCGGCATGCCCGTGATCCTCGACGACGTCGACCGCCGGATCCTGGCGCTCCTGCGCGAGGACGCGCGCCGGACGGTGACCGACATCGCGGCGCAGGTCAGCCTCTCCCCCGCGCCCGTCCGCCGGCGGATCGACCGGCTCGAGGAGCAGGGCGTCATCACGGGCTACACCGTCGTCGTCGACCCGGCGGCGCTGGGGCCGTCCGTCGAGGCCTACGTCGAGCTGCGCGTGGTGGGCAACACCGACGTGCAGGAGATCGTGGACTCCGCCCGGCGGATCCCGGAGGTCGAGGAGGTCGCCACCACCGCCGGCGACCCCGACGCGCTCGTCCGGATCCGGGTGGAGAACGTCGACCACCTCCAACGGGTGATCAACCGCCTGCGCCTGACGGGCCACGTCACCGGCACGAAGACCCTGATGGTCCTCGGCCGGTGGCGTCGCGCGCACTGAGCGGCGCGCCGCCCCCGGGGGAAGGCGCGCCGCCCCGGCGTACCGAGGACGACGCGCGGATCCCAGCGAGGGGCGCGTCGTCCTCCCGGGGAGCCACGCCTCCTCGGCGGACTCCCGCAGGTTCGAGGTCACGCCGTGGAGGCGGACTCCCACAGGTCGATGCCGCCGTCGACGGCGTGGGGCTCGATCGCGTCGAGCTCCTCCCGCGTGAACTCCAGGCGCTCGACGGCCGCGAGGCTGTCCTCGAGCTGCCGGACGCTCGAGGCGCCGATGAGCGCCGAGGTCACGCGCGGGTCGCGCAGCGTCCACGCGATCGCCATCTGCGCGAGCGACTGCCCCCGCTCCTGCGCGATGCCGTGCAGCGCGCGGATGTGGCCGAGGTTCTCGTCGCTCAGGAATTCCTGGGCCAGGGAGGAGCCGGCGGCCGCGCGCGAGCCCTCGGGGATCCCGTCGAGGTAGCGGTCCGTCAGCAGGCCCTGGGCCAGCGGAGAGAACGCGATGCAGCCCACGCCGAGCTCGCCCAGCGCGTCGAGGAGGCCGTGCTCGGGACGGCGGTTGAACATGGAGTAGTTCGGCTGGTGGATGAGCAGCGGCGTGCCGAGGTCCCGCAGGATCGCCTCGGCCTGGCGCGTGCGCTCCGGCGAGTAGGAGGAGATGCCGACGTAGAGCGCCTTGCCCTGCCGCACGGCCGCGTCGAGCGCGCCCATGGTCTCCTCGAGCGGCGTCGTCGGGTCGAAGCGGTGGGAGTAGAAGACGTCGACGTGGTCGACGCCCATCCGCTCCAGGCTGCGGTCGAGGCTCGACAGCAGGTACTTGCGCGAGCCGCCGTCGCCGTACGGGCCGGGCCACATGTCCCAGCCGGCCTTCGTCGAGATCACGAGCTCGTCGCGGTGGCCCGCGAAGTCCTCGCGCAGGATCCGGCCGAAGTTCGACTCCGCCGCGCCGGGCGGCGGCCCGTAGTTGTTGGCGAGGTCGAAGTGCGTCACCCCGAGGTCGAACGCGCGACGCAGGATCGCGCGCTGGTCCTCGATCGTCCGCTCGTCGCCGAAGTTGTGCCAGAGCCCGAGCGAGATCGCGGGCAGCAGCAGGCCGCTGTTGCCCGTCCGCCGGTACGGCGCCTGCTCGTAGCGGTCGGGGGCGAAGCCGTCGCTCACGCGTGCTTCCAGATCACGTACATCTTGCGGACGGTCTCGCGGACCTGCCAGCGGCCGCGCCACCCGTCGGGCGTGACGAACGAGACGCCGGGGCGCAGCTCGATCGTCGTGCCGTCCTCGCTCGTGATCGTGGCCTCGCCCTTCAGCACGAGCATGATCTCGCTGGCGCCGAACTTGTCGCCGGCGAACTCGCCCGGGGTGACCTCCCAGACGCCGCTCTCGACGACGTCGTCGGAGTAGAGCTCGGTGAGGAACGCCTTCGGCTCGCCCTCGCGGACGTCGTCGAGCTCGTGCTCCGTGTTGAGCTCGAGCGTGAGCATGTCGGGGTTGGCGACCAGGGCGGGCGTGTTCGGGGTGCTCATGGGGTCCTGTCGGTGTCGGGTGCGTAGGAAGACGAGGGACGTCCGCCCCGAGAGCGCAGCGCGCCGGGCGGACGTCGATCCGGGGCGGGGCCCGGACCGGTCACCCCGGGCGCGGTCGCGCCCGGGGCGGAGCGGGCCGCCGGCTACTTGGCGCCGAGGCCGGTGATGCGGTCGATCGCGCCGATCCAGCGCGGGGTGCGGCCCTTGCGGGCGGCGACGCGGTCGGCCAGGCCGTAGGCCGTGTCGCCCATGCGGGCGCCGATGCGGACGAGCGGGTCGCGCGGCCACTCCGGGGAGGGGTGGTTGATCCACGGGTAGCGGACGAGCTCGGAGTCGCGGCGCAGGATGAGGTCGGTCATCGTGCGCGCCGCGAAGTTCGACGCGCAGACGCCGTCGCCGTAGCCGCCGGCCCACGTCACGCCGCGCTGGGGCTCGTGGCCGACGATCGGCGCCCAGTCGCGCGTGGCGCCCCAGACGCCGCCCCAGAAGTGGGTGATCGTCGCGTCGGCGGCCGCGGGCAGCATCTCGGCGAGGGCGACGCGCAGCATCTCGTGCACGCGCGGATCGAGGATCTCGGCCTCGTCCAGCCCCTTCTGCTTGGGCTGGAACCCGCCGCGGCCGCCCATGGCGATGCGGTCGTCCGTGGTGCGCTGGCAGTAGACGTTGCGGTTGAGCGCGTCGCCCCACACCTCGCCGCCCTCCCAGCCGCCGAGCGCGTCGAAGACCTCGGGCGGGAGCGGCTCCGTGGCGATGATCTGCGAGGTGATCGGCTGGATCCGCCGGCCCTCCGTCGGGATCTGGGGCGTGTAGCCCTCCGTGCCCCGGACGACGTGCTCGCAGCGGACGTCGCCGCGCTTCGTGTGCACGACGCCGCGCTCGATCCCGGTCACCTCGGTGCCCTCGTAGATCGTCACGCCCATGCGCTCGACCACGTCGGCGAGACCGCGAGCCAGCTTCGCCGGCTGCACGCGGGCGCAGTAGGGCTCGAACTTCGCGCCCAGGGCGCCGCGGACGACGACGCGCTGCGCGAGCTCCTCGGCGCTCAGCCACTGCGAGAACTCCTCGTCGAAGCCCTTCGCGCGGTCCTCGGCGACGCCGGCGCGCATCGCCTTCGCCTGCTCGAAGGTGCGCGCCACGTTCAGCGCGCCGCCCTTGACGAACCCGGCGTCGATGCCCTCCTCCACCAGGACGTCGCCGATCACGTCGACCGTCCGGTAGTTCTCCTTCTTCATCTCGAGCGCGGCCTCGCGCGTGCTGCCGTTCTTGGCGTAGCCGTCGACGGACCCGTTGAGGTGGCCGTAGCACCAGCCGCCGTTGCGACCCGAGGCGCCGTACGAGGCGATGTGCTTCTCGAGCACCGCGATCCGCAGCGAGGGATCGGCCTTCTTCAGGTAGTAGGCGCTCCACAGGCCGGTGAACCCGGCGCCCACGATGGCGATGTCGACGTCGGTCGGGCCCGGCAGCGCGGGCCGCGGCGTGAGGTCGCCCGCCTGCTCGAGCCAGAGGCTGATCCCGGCGTACTGGGGCGCGGAGGTTCCGGACATGAGGAGCACGCTACCAGGGTTCTGATAGCGCTACCAGTCTCTTTGTTCCGGGCCCTGGCGGTGCTTCACCCCGCCTCGCGGCGCCACACCGGGACGGCGAGGTCCGCACCGCCCCCACGGCGGGCGGGCTGGCGGTTCTCGCTCGCCGGGCGATACGCCCCGACTCCACGACGAGCGCCGGCGGCCGGCTAGCGACCGTTCCCATGCTGCCCTGCCGTACAGTGCACACGGACGGTCCGACGCCCACAAGGCGCACGCCAAACCCTTGGAGGTCAGGACATGAAGACCACAGCGCGAACGATCGTGGCACTGCTGTTGTGCGGCGCCATCGTCATCGGAGCGGACCCCTCGCCCGCACCGGCCGCGTCGCGGAGTGCCACGTGCACGGCGGATCGCCGCACGATGGCGAACGCGTCGAGCGCGTTCTTCGTGTTCACCAAGCGCGTCGGCGGCGGCGACGTCTACTACGCGTGCCGGTGGGGTGGAAAGCGCCCGCTCCGCATCGGCGCCGTGGACTACCCGGACGAATCATCTGCAGGCGTCGATGCTGCCGGCCCGTACGCCGTGATGGGCCGTAGCACGTGTCCGAAGATCGACGTCGCCGGATGCAGCGGAGAGATCCGGGTCATCGACGTCGCGAAGCGCCGGGTGCGCGGGACATGGCGCCTGCCCGACGACTCGCTGCATCTCGGTGCGATAGAGGTGATGGCTTCGGGCGCTGTCGCATGGACCCACACGGTCTACCCGGACTACCCCACTCGCGAGAGCGCGGTGGTGTCCGTCTACTCCATGGACCCTGGGGGCCGCGTGCGAGTGCTCGCGACAGGCAACCAGATCGAGCAGTACTCCCTCGCGATCGGGAGTGCACCATCCGCGCCGCGTCCGAGCGGCTACGGCGGGGCGTTCGCCCCGGTCGCGTACTGGACCGAGGCTGACTCGCCACGGTCCGCTCTTCTTCCTTGAACCTGACCGCCGGGGTCCACGGCCCCCGCCACCCCCGCCGATAGGCTCCCCCGCGGATGAGCAAGGACGCGGGCCGGCCGGCCGCCACGCCGACCGTCAACGACGTCGCCCGCGAGGCCGGCGTGTCCTTCGCCACCGCCGCCCGCGCGCTGGGCGACTACGGCTACGTCAGCGCGAAGGCGAAGGAGAAGGTCGAGGCCGCCGCGGCCGCGCTCGGGTACCGCCGCAACGACGTCGCCCGCGCCCTGGCGTCGGGTTCCACCCGCACCGTCGGCCTGGTGGTCGGCGACATCGAGAACCCGTACTTCGCGGCCGTCTCGCGCGGCGTGGCCGACGTGCTCGAGCCCGAGGGCTACACGCTGCTGCTGGCCAACTCGGACGAGGACCCGGAGCGCGAGGCGCGGGCGATCGAGGCGTTCAGCACCCGGGTCGACGCGCTCGTCGTCGCCCCCTCCCGCTCGTTCGGCGAGGGCCGCACGCAGGCCGTCGGCAAGCCGCTCGTGCTGCTGGACCGCACCGTCCGCGGGCTCGACGTCGACAGCGTCGGGGTCGACAACGCGGCCGCCGCCGGCCGGGCCGTCCGCCACCTGCTCGAGCTCGGTCACGAGCGGATCGGCGTGGTCTCCGCCCCCGGCGACATCTCGTCGACCTCGCAGCGCCTGAAGGGATTCCGCGCCGCGCTGCGTGACGCGGGGATCGAGCCGGACGAGTCGCTCATCGCCCACGGGCACTCCGGCAACGGCGACCCCGAGGACGCCGCGATGCGCTTGCTCGACCGCCCCGACCGCCCGACCGCGGTCTTCGCCACCGAGAACTTCATGACGAGCGGCACCCTGCGCGCCGTCCGCCGCCTGGGCCTGCGGATCCCGGACGACCTCTCGCTCGTCGCGTTCGACGACACGGACTGGCTCCCCCTCATCGAGCCGCCGATCACCGTCGTCGCGCAGCCCGTGGTCGAGCTGGGGCGCCGCGCCGCCGGCCTGCTGCTCGAACGCCTGCGCGGCGCGACGGGTCCCGGTCGGCGGGTTCGTCTGAGCACGGAGCTCGTGGTGCGCGGCTCCTGCGCAGCACCCCGCGCGCGTTAGCAGCTCCCCCGCCGGCCGGTACCACCCGCCGGCCAGGAGTTCCGGTGTGAGAGCGGTATCAATTCGCGCTTGCAGCCCCGTGACCTCGCTGTTACCTTGCCCGAAACCGGTTGCTGGAACCGGTTACGTGAAGCGGACCACAGACCGTCTTACCGGCGGTCGCGACGAGGGGCAGGGACACGCGGATGAGCGTGGAGACGGAGTTCGACGTGCGGTTTCGCGGGGTCACGAAGCGCTTCGGCGGTGTCGTGGCGGTCGACGATCTGGACCTGGACGTGCGCAAGGGCGAGTTCCTCTCGCTGCTGGGCTCGTCCGGATGCGGCAAGACGACGTCCCTGCGGATGATCGCCGGGTTCGAGCAGCCCACCTCGGGCTCGATCCTGATCGGCGACGACGACGCCGTCGGCGTCCCGCCGTACCGCCGCGACGTCAACACGGTCTTCCAGCACTATGCGCTGTTCCCGCACATGACCGTGCTGGACAACGTGGCCTACGGCCTGAAGCAGCGGGGCGTCGAGAAGGCGGAGCGCCGCAAGCGCGCCCAGGCCGCCCTCGATCTCGTGCACCTCGAGGGCCGCGAGGGCCGCAAGCCCCGCGAGCTCTCCGGCGGCCAGCAGCAGCGCGTCGCCCTGGCCCGCGCGCTCGTCATGGAGCCCCGCGTGCTGCTCCTCGACGAGCCGCTCGGCGCGTTGGACCAGCAGCTCCGCAAGGACATGCAGGTCGAGCTCAAGCGCATCCAGCAGGAGGTCGGCATCACGTTCGTCTACGTGACGCACGACCAGGGCGAGGCGATGTCGATGAGCGACCGCATCGCGGTCATGTGCAACGGGAAGATCGAGCAGCTCGACGCGCCCGAGGTCGTCTACGACCGCCCCTCCTCCGCCTTCGTCGCCGGCTTCATCGGCGAGATGAACACCATGGCGGGCACCGTCCGCGGCGTCTCCGGTGGCGTGGCGACGATCGACGTCGCCTCCGGCACCGTCGCCGCGCCCGTCGACGGGGTCCACCCCTCCGGCGACGTCCTCGTCGGCATCCGGCCGGAGAAGGTCCGCGTCGTCGCCGATCTCGACGGCCCCAACCGGGTCGCCGCCACCGTCGTCACCCGGCTGCAGCTCGGCAGCCAGATCCAGCTCGTCGCCGAGATGGCCGACGGCACCACCCTCACCGCCGTCGTCCCCCGCGCCGGCACGGACGCCGACGTGGACGACCTCGTCCCGGGCGACCACATCCACCTCAGCTGGTCGGCCAGCGCCCCGATCCTGCTCGCCGCGTAGCGCCCGGGCACCCACGAAGGAGACCACCATGAAGCACGGCAACGACGAGATCCGGGTCCTGGCCCCGGAGTCCATGAAGCCTCGTATGGATCGCCTTGCGAGCCTCTCGCGGCGTTCCATGAAGGACCACGGCCTGCAGGTCTCGCGCCGCGAGGCCCTCGGCCTCGGCGCCCTGGCGACGATGGTGCTGGCCGGTTGCGGCGGCGGATCGGGCGGCGGTACGAGCACGAAGGCCGCGGCCTCCGGCCTGGCCGGCAAGCCGCTCGAGAGCGACCTGCTGATCTACAACTTCGCCGACTACGTCGACCCGAAGGACATCAAGGCCTTCATGAAGGCCAACGCCGGCACGACGGTCAAGGAGACGTACTACGCCTCGACCGACGAGATGGAGGCCAAGGTCAAGGCCGGCGGCGGCGACTACGACATCATCGTCCCGGGCCAGAACTCCATCCCCGCCCTCGGCCAGGCCGGGCACCTGCGCGAGCTCGACCACTCCCTGCTGCCGAACCTGAAGAACCTGGACCCGGCGTGGAAGGACCTGGACTACGACAAGGGCAACAAGTTCAGCGTCGTCAAGAACTGGGGCTACACCGGGTTCTACTACCGCAACGACGTCCTGGACACGCAGCCCAAGACGCTCATGGAGTTCTTCGAGGCGCTGCCCGCAGCCGCCGCGAAGGGCCGCACGAACATGCTCGAGGGCACCACGCTGATCATCGGCAACGCCATGATCGCCATGGGCCTGAACCCCGACAGCGAGGACCCGGCCGACTACGACAAGGCGGTCAAGTTCCTCCAGCCGCTCGCGAAGTCGATCAAGACCCTCGACGCGTCGACGTACCAGGCCGACAGCGAGGCCGGCAAGATCGTCCTCGGCCAGGGCTGGAGCACCGACATGGCGAAGATCGCCGTGGCCAACAAGGACGTCACGTGCGTGGCGCCGGACGGCCCGGCCGAGCGCTGGGCCGACAACTGGTGCATCCTCGCCGACGCGAAGGCCCCGGTCGCCGCGCACGCCTGGATCAACTACGTGCTCGACCCGAAGGTCGACCTGCGCGAGATCAAGTTCACCGGTGCGGCCACGCCGAACGCGAAGACGTGGGAGCTCCCCGGGGCCCAGGAGATCCGCGACAACCCGCTGGTGAACGTGCCGTCGGAGAAGATCCAGAAGTACACGTTCATCCTCTCGCCGACCCCGAAGGTCCTGAACCTCCGACAGCAGGCCTACGAGAAGTTCCGGGCGACGCGGTGAGCACACCGGACCTGCAGACCGGCCCGGACGTGAGCACCACGTCCGCGCCGTCCCCCACGCCGCCGCCCCCCGCGGCGGCGGTGGGCGGGGCCAAGCCCCGCCGCCGCGGCGGCAAGGCCACCGGCCCGCGCTACCCCGCGTGGCTGGCCGCCCCGCTGCTGACGTACTACCTCGTCATCTTCGTCGCCCCGCTGCTGCTGCTCGTCGCGTTCGCGCTGGCGACGCAGGCCGACAGCTTCGCGGGCGAGCAGTACGCGTTCGGGTTCAACCTCTCGAACTTCGAGGCGGTCTTCGACGGCCTGTACCTCGACGTCTTCGTCCAGACCTTCCTGCTGGCCGCCGGCGGCACGCTGGCGACGGTGCTCGTCGGGTTCCCGCTCGCCTACTGGATGGCGCGGCACGTCAGCTCGAAGCGCAAGATGCTCGTCGTCCTGCTCGTGATGATCCCGTTCTGGACGTCGTTCCTGATCCGCACGTTCGCGTGGAAGCTGATCCTCGACGGCAACGGCGCCTTCGCCGGGGCACTGGGCATCGACATCCTCTACACGTGGAAGGCCATCCTCATCGGCCTCGTCTACGGCTACCTCCCGCTCTTCGTCCTGCCCGTCTACGCCTCGCTCGAGCGCATGGACTGGACGCTCGTCGACGGCGCGAAGGACCTCGGGGCCACGCCCTGGCGCGCCTTCCGCCAGATCACCCTCCCCCTGACCCGCCCGGGCATCATGGCCGGCACGCTGCTCGTCTTCATCCCGATGGCCGGCGAGTACGTCATCCCGCAGATGCTCGGCGGCGGCCGCTTCCTGTTCATCGGCAGCGTCATCCAGGGGCAGTTCATCGGCGCCTCGAACTGGCCCTTCGGCTCGGCGGTCTCGATCGCCCTGATGCTGATCCTGTCCGCGTTCGTGGTGCTCTACGTCGTGTCGGCCCTGAAAGAGGAGCAGTTCGGTGAATGACTCCGCGACCCGCCGCCGGCTGCTGACCGGCTGGGGCATCCTGGTACTGCTGTTCCTGTACCTGCCGATCGCCGTCGTGATCGCCTACTCGTTCAACGCGAACGAGGCGGTCTCGAACTGGACGGGCTTCACGCTGGACTGGTTCACCCGCGCGTGGGAAACCCCGCGCTACCAGAAGGCGCTGGGCCTCTCGCTCAAGATCGCCGTGCTCAACGCGATCATCGCGACGCTGCTGGGCACCGCCGCGGCGCTGGCCCTGGGTCGGGCGCGCTCGAAGTGGAAGGTCCCCTTCAGCGTCCTGGTGTTCCTGACGCTCGTCGTCCCGGAGATCGTCATCGCGGTCGCCTCGCGCATCTTCTTCGTGAAGGCGCACGAGGGCTTCTCGTTCTTCCCGTCGCTGGGCTGGAAGACGATCCTGATGGCGCACGTCGTCTGGAGCTCGGCGGTCGTCGTGCTCATCGTCCGCTCGCGGTTCACGGGCATGGGCAGCTCGCTCGAGGAGGCCAGCTTCGACCTCGGGGCCGGACCGGTCAAGACGTTCGTGCAGGTCACCCTGCCGCGACTGCTGCCCGCCATCGTGGCCGGCGCGCTGCTGTCCTTCACGATGTCGTTCGACAACTACGTGCTCTCGGTGTTCACCGCCTCGGGCGACAACGAGACCTGGCCGATGGCCGTCTTCAACGACGTGCGCTTCGGCGTCACGCCGGCGGTCAACGCCATCTCGACCGTGATGTTCCTGGTCGTGGCGGCCGGCGTGGCCGGGGCGATGTGGTTCGTGACCCGCAAGAGCGGGGAGCCGGCCGATGGCCGCGGCTGACGGGGTCCCGGTGCGCCGACGCGCACCGGGACGCCGCCCCTCCGGACGGGCGACGATCGCCGACGTCGCCCGCGAGGCGGGCGTGTCGAAGGCGACCGTCTCCCGCGCCCTCAACGCCCCCGAGTCGGTGCACCCGGAGACGCGGGACCACGTGCTGTCGGTCGTCAACGAGCTCGGCTTCGCGCCGAACCTCAACGCCCGCAGCCTGACCACGGGCCGCACGCTCGTGATCGGCGTCGTCGTCTCCGACATCCAGGTGCCCTTCTTCACCTCGGTCGCCCGTTCGATCCAGAACGTGGCCCACGAGGCGGGCTACCTGACCCTGCTGGGCAACTCGGACGAGCGCCCCGAGGTCGAGGACGAGCTCGTCCGGGCGTTCGCCGCCCGGATGGTCGACGGTCTCATCGTGACCCCGGCCGCGGGCGACAACGCGGCGCTGCGCCAGGTCGCCGCGGCGATCCCCGTCGTCACCCTCGACCGCATCGTGCACGGCGTCCCGGGCGCGCGGATCGTGTCGGACAACCACGCGGGAGCGCTGAACGCGACCCGGCACCTGCTGGGCCTCGGCCACCGCTCCATCGCGTACCTGTCCTCGCCGTTGAACAAGAGCTCCGCGGTCGAGCGCTACCGGGGCTACCGGGACGCGCTCGAGGAGGCCGGGGTGCCGTTCGACCCCCGGCTGCTGCGGGCAGGCGACTACCACGTCGACACCGTGACCCGCGAGGCCACCGAGCTGCTGACGGAGGCGAAGCCCACCGCCACGCTGACGTCGGAGGCCAGCGTCACCATGGGCGTCCTCCGGGCCGCCCAGGGCCTCGGCCTGCGCGTCCCCGACGACCTCTCCGTCCTGGGCTTCGACCCGCTCGAGCTGACCTCGCCCGAGCTGACCGTCGTCTGCCAGGACACGGAGCGCCTGGGCGCCGAGGCGATGCGCCGGCTCGTCCGCCGCCTCGTCCCGGCCGACGGCGACGGCGACGACCCCACGGCCGTCGACCTCGTCCGCGTCCCGACGCGCCTCACCGTGCGCGACTCCTGCGCCCCGCCGGCGGGGCATTGAGTACGGGCCCCGCCCCGAGCTTCTCGGGGCGGGGTGGGCGGTAGGAGGCGGGGGCTACTCCGTGCGGTGGTGCGTCAAAGCCCCAGGACCCGACGTTGCGTGCCATTCAGTGCTGCGCGGGCGACGTCCTCATCGCCCTCGTCACCGGTGAGGGAGATCGGAAGAACCGCCACGAGCCCGCCCTGGGGCGCGTCGTCGAGCTCGAGCCCGGCGTTGATCGCGCGACAGGCCTCGACCACGAGCAGCTCTCCCCGCGTCACCCCATCGGGCAGTCCGGCCGGGCCGTCCCACAGCGACGGACCGGTGGCCCTCGCGTCCCACGCGTCCTCCGTCATCCACCGATGCGCGCCCCGCGGCGGATCGATGACCATGGACCAATCGAAGAACTCCAGGCCCTCACCGGCAGCGCGCATGCGGCCCCACGTCTCCAGCGACTCCGCCCGCACGCCGCCGACCCGGCCCGCACCGGCATCGCCGCCGTCCGGCGTCCCCGGTGCCGCGATCGGCACGGCGACGACGTAGGGCTCACGGGCCCCGAACCCCGTGTCGATCTCCGGGAGTCGTTCGCGGATCGCCGCCTCGATCACCGCGCGGATCGCGGCGTCGCCCGGCGGCGTCATGCTCGGCTCGGAACCTCCCGCCGCCGGCCCAGGCGCCGACGGTCGTCCCGCATCCAACCCAAGCCGACTGGCCTGCGTCCCGTCGACGGCCAGGGCCAGCAGCGCGAGGGTCCGCAACCCGTCGTCGCCCACGAAGACGGGAAGGACCGCAACGACTCCCGGCGCGGAAGCTCCGCTCTCAATATGCGCCAGCTCCTGGTTGACCGCACCGCAGGCGGCTACGGCAAGCCACTCACCCCAGGTCGGGCGCCCGGGAAACCGCTCCAGGCCGATCTCGCCCGCCGGGTCCTCCGCGACGGCATCCCACGCACCCTGGGGGAGCAACGTGTCGGCGTTCCAGCTCGTCTGCACTTCGAAGGGGTCCCCCAGGAGGTGCAACTCCAGCCCCTCGCTCTCCACGATCTCGTCGGCGGTCAGCTCGACCCACTCAACCACCGCCCCGGCCCGCGCCTCCTTGAAACCCGCGGGCCCGCGTCCGGCCTCGAACTCGAACACGAGCACCCGCGGTTCCTCCCGATCCACAGCGGCGATCGCATCGTCGATGATCTCCGCAGCGAGCGACACGGCCCGCACCAGCTGTTCTGCGCCAAGCCTCAATGGATGTCCCTCTTTCGGAGCCGAACCCGCCGTCTCGAAGCAGCGTCTTCGCTGTTCTCACGCGGGTGTACAGCGCAGCCCCATCGCGGGGCTCCGCCGAGCCCATCATGCTGCACCGGCTCCGAGGGGGAGCGACGTCCTCACCCGCCGGCGGTTCCGTCCTCGTCCCTGCGACGAAGGTCATGTCCAGGCCAGGGCCCCGCCCCGAGCTTCTCGGGGCGGGATCCGGCACTCAGGGCGCGGTGGCGCCGACCTGGTCGCGGATGACGACGTCGAGGTCCGTCGCCGTCAGGCCGAAGGTGCGCGCGGTCTCCGTGGCGTCCATGACGAACGGCGCGTACCACTGGTAGTCCATCTCCGCGACCTCGCGGGCGATCGGGACGACCACGCCGGCGGCGCGCATGACGAAGCGCGGCATCCCGACGAGCCTCAGCGGGGGCTTGCCGGCGGCGGCCGCGGAGCGCTCGGCGAGCTCGCGGACCGTGATCGCCGGCGGGGAGGGGACGTGCCAGGCACGGCCCCACGCCCGGTCCTCCGCGGCCAGCGCCACCAGCGCCCGGGCCATGTCGCGGTTGTAGGTGAAGGTGTGCGGCATGTCGAGGTGGGCGGGCGCCCACGCGGTCTTGCCCCTCTCCAGGGCCGGCCCGAGGACCATGGAGTAGATGCCGACGGCGTCCCTGCCGACGTAGTCCGAGCCCCGGACCTCGAGCGCCCGGACGTCGGCGGCCTGCGCCTGCTCCCACAGCCGCCGGCGCAGGCGGCCCTTGCGCCCGACGGCGCTCATCGGCGTGTGCTCGTCCATCCGCCCGCCCGGCTGCGGCCCGTACGCGTAGAGGCTGCCGGTGAGGGCGAGGACGGCGTCGTTGGCCTGCGCCGCCGCGATGGCCGCCGTCTGCAGGGGCGGCAGCACGCGCTCCCACTCCGTGTACGACGCGGGGTTCGCCGCGTGGTAGATGACCTTCGCGCCGCGCGTCAGCTCGGTGAGACGCGCGGCGTCAGAGGCGTCCGCCGCCACGCGTTGCACGGACGGGTGCTCGGGCCCGGAGCCGCTGCGCGTGACGATCAGGACGCTCTCCCCGCGCTCGGCGAGCAGGCGCGCGACGTTCGTGCCGATCGTTCCGGCCCCGAGGACGACGTGCTCAGCCATGGGTGGATCCCTCGACGGTGCGGGTGAGGTGCTGCTGCATGGTGCCTTCTAACGTCGGTAGAACATCTAACAGCGTTAGACTAGCACGGCGCCCCTGGGCCGCTCGAGGCAGCCCTGCCGACAGACCGCGAGAATCGAGAACGATGCCGAGCAGCACACGACGCGCCCGTGAGCGGGCGGACCTGCGGGACCGGATCCTCGAGACGGCCGTCGGCGTCCTCGAGACGGAGGGCGTGGCGGCGTTGACAATGCGCCGCGTCGCGACCGACATGGAGTACACGGCGCCGGTCATCTACCAGCACTTCGCCAACAAGGACGCGCTGCTACAGGAGATCGTGGCCCACGGGCACCGCGCGATGGCGACCGAGCTGGAGCACGCCCTCGGGCAGGCGGACGTCGACCGGCGCATGCTCGAGTCCGCGGAGGCATACGTGCACTTCGCCGGGGACCACCCGCACCTCTACGCGGTGATGAACGGCACCGCGGTCGGCGGCGAGGAGCGCCGGGCGCTGGCCGAGCCGGCCCACGACCTCCTGCGCGACATGCTGACGGCCTGGTCGGGCCACCACGCCGTGGACCTGGGCGACCTCTCCGACGCCTGCGAGATCGTCTGGGGCACGCTGCACGGCATGGCGTCGCTCGGCGTCCTCGACACCGTCGGCAACGAGCGCGCCCGGCGCTTGGCCGTGCAGGCGCTGAGCGCGATCCTCCACGGCTGGCGCAGCGCCGCCCCCGGGGCGTAGCCCCCCCGCGCGGGCGCCGGGGGGTCGCTCAGGCCGCCAGCGCGGCCTTGATGCGCTCGATGCTCTGGCGCACCGGGGGCAGCGGGTCCAGCCAGTAGCGCGAGGCGATCAGCTCGAAGGAGAGGTAGCCCGTGAAGTCGCCCTCGGCGAACTCCTGCAGGTAGCGCTCCATCGGCAGCTCGCCGTCGCCCCAGGCCAGGTGGCCGTCGGGCGCGCCGTCGACGAAGTGCGCGTGCGCCAGGTCGGCGCCGAAGGCCCTCGTGTAGTCCGCGACGGTCTCCCCCGCCACCGCCATCGCCGGGACGTCGACCGCCGCCTTCATCCCCGGGTGCCCGACCTCGTCGAGCATCCGGCACAGCTGGGCGGAGCTGTTGATGACGTGCGACTCGACGGGCTGCAGCGCCTCGAGCACCGCCGTCACGCCGTGCTCGGCGGCCCGCTCGACGATGCGGCGCAGGGAGTCGGCCGAGCGCTTCCAGATCTCGTCCTGGTCCTCGCCGACGTAGCCCCAGCCCGGGGTCAGGAAGAGCTTGGGGCACTCGAGGCCGTTGCAGGCCTCGACGCACTTGAAGAAGTACTCCACGCTGCGCTCGCGGATGCGGTCCTCGCGCGCCGCGATGTTGATCGGGTACATCACCTGCTCGGGCGTGAAGCACGTGAGGTTCAGCCCGCGCGCGGCGATCGCCGCGCGCACGCGCTCGACGTCGGCCGGCCGGGCGTCCTCGACGTAGAGGTGCGGCGAGACGCCCCACAGCTCGACGTTCTGCACCTCGAGCTCGGCCATGTCGTCGAGCCAACGCTCGAGGGGGAACCGCAGGTAGCTGAAGTTGCTGGCGCTGATCTGCGACGCGTCGAGTCGGGGCATGAGGATCCTCTTCGGGAGACGGCGGCCGGGCGAGGGCCCGGCCGGCCACAGGTCATGTGGTAGCGCTATCAATATCGGCTGCGACCGGCCACCGCAACCGCAGATCCGGCCGCCGCCGCGGCCACCGCCAGGGCGAACGCCGCCGGCGAGCCACCGAGGTCCACCAGCCACCCGGCGAGGCCCACGCCCCCGGCGCCCCCGGCGGCGATCGCGGCCCCGGAGAGGGTGAACGCCTCGGTGATCCCGCCCTGCGGAGCCATCCGGCTCGTCAGGGAGTAGAGGCAGGAGAGGGTCGGCGCCCACGGGAGACCGGAGAGGAACGCGACGGCGAGACCCAGGCCGAGGCTCGGCACGACCGCGAGGGGTGCCGTGAAGAGGGCCGCCAGCGCGAGGAACACGGCATACCGGACCGCCACGGGCGAGCCCCACACCCGGGAGCCGTAGGTCAGGCCCCCCACGAGGCTGCCGAAGCTGCCCAGGCCGAGCAGCAGCCCGGTCGCGGCCGGGGTGTCGAGCTCCTCCGCCAGGCCCGGCAGCCCGACCTCGAGGCCACCCATGGCGAACCCGGCGAGCAGGGCGGTCACGAGCAGCAGACGCATGGCCGGCACCCGCAGGAGCCCTGAGCTCCCCGTGCTCGTGGGCACCCACCGCCGGGAGAACGGCAGGCTCACGAACCACACCGTGCCCACCAGGGTCACGAACGCCATCAGCAGCACGGCGGCGGACGGCGAGAAGACCGTGATGATGCCGCCGGCCACGAGCGGGCCGGTGGTCCAGATGACCTCCTGCACGGTGGCGTCCAGCGCGAAGGCGGCCTCGCGCTCGTCCGGGTCCGTCACGATCTCGGGCCACAGCGCGCGCAGACAGGCCGAGATCGGCGGCAGGACGGCGCCCGCGGCCGCCCCGAGCAGGACCATGCCGGCGATCGGCGCGTCGGCGCGCGCCGCGACGACGAGGCCCACGAGGATCGCGGACTCGAGCACGGCGCACGGCAGCAGCACACGGATCTGCCCCGCGCGATCGACGAGGCGGCCGAGCAGCGGTGCGGCCGCGGCGGTGGCCAGGCCGAAGGCCCCGACGACGACGCCGGCGGGGCCGAACGAGCCCGTCGACTCCCGCACGAGCAGCAGCAGCGCGAGGGTCATCCCCAGCGGCATGCGGCCGAGGAGCGAGCTCCCGACGAGGGCGCCGACCCCTGGTCGGGCCAGCGTGCGGACGGCACTCACGGACACGGCGCGCGCTCCGGCATGATGGATGGGCGATGACGTCGACTGATAGCGCTACCATACCCGCCATGGACGAGCGGCACGCAGCAGGTCCCGTGGTCGTCGCGGGCGAGGCGCTCGTCGACCTCGTGCTCGGCCCGGACGACGCGCTGGACGCCCACCCCGGTGGGGGCCCGTTCAACGCCGCCCGCGCCGCCGCCCGCCTCGGGGCGCCCGCCGCGTACCTGGGCCGGCTCTCCTCCGACCGCTTCGGCCGCCGGCTGCAGAGCGCCCTCCTGGCCGACGGCGTGGACCTCTCCACCGCGGTGCTCACGGACGATCCGACGACGCTCGCGCTCGCCGACGTCGGAAGCGACGGCGCGGCCCGCTACGGGTTCTACGTCGACAGCACCTCGGCCGCGGGCTTGACGCCGGCCGAGGCCGCGTCCGTCCTGCCCGACCGGGTCGCGGCGCTCTGCGTCGGCACGCTCGGCCTGGTGCTTCAGCCCGTCGCGGACACCCTCGAGGGCCTCGTCGCCGGTGCGGCCGACGACACGCTCGTCCTGCTGGACCCGAACTGCCGGCCCTCCGCGATCCCCGACGAGCCCGCGTACCGCGCGCGGCTGGAGCGGGTGCTGCGCCGCGCCGACGTCGTGAAGGCCAGCGACGACGACCTGGCCTGGCTGCGACCGGGTCTCTCCCCCGCCGACGCGATGCGCGACCTGCTCCGGGACCGCTCCGACGCCGTCGGACTC
The DNA here is from genome assembly GCF_000420025.1 of Patulibacter americanus DSM 16676. Taxonomy (GTDB): domain Bacteria; phylum Actinomycetota; class Thermoleophilia; order Solirubrobacterales; family Solirubrobacteraceae; genus Patulibacter; species Patulibacter americanus. The sequence continues at coordinate 419,031 of NZ_ATUD01000002.1, read as the reverse complement.
GTGACCCTGGGCGGTGACGGCGCGCTCGTCGTCGCGGGCGGGCAGACGCTGGCCGTCGAGGCGCCGCGCGTCGAGGTCGTCGACACCATCGGCGCGGGCGACGCGTTCCTCGGGGGCTTCGTCGCCTGGTGGCACGAGCGCGGCCTGGGCCGGGAAGGGCTGGGCCGGACGGACCTCGTCGTCGAGGCCGCGACCTTCGCCTGCCTCGTGGCCGCCCGCACCTGCACGCGGCCGGGCGCCGACCCGCCGCGCCGCAGCGAGCTCTAGCGGGCTCGTCCCGCCCACCTCCGCGCCGGCGCAGCGGGCCCGGGCGCGACGCTGAACGTTCGGGTCCGTCCTCAGCGTCCGGAGGGCACCGCCGGGCACAGCGCGGGATCGCGCAACTCGCGCGCGACGTCCGGGACGCCAATCCGCACCCGCGCCAGGCCCTCCGCCCCCACCCAGGGCACCGCGCTCCCCTCCACGCCCACCGCAGCCGTCGCCCACGCGAGCGCCCAGCGCAGGGGGTCGGCGCCGTCCGGCGCCGCCACGTACCCGGCCAGCAGCGCGTCGCCCGCGCCCACGGTGCTGCGGACGACGGGGGCCTCGGCCTCGGCGTGCCGTGCGCCTTCGGCGTCCACGAGCAGCGCGCCGTCCGGTCCGAGGCTGACGAGCACGGTGCGCGCTCCCCGCGCCAGGAGCGCCCGGGCTCCGGCGACCGCGTCGCCGACGGTCAGGACCGGCGCGTCGACCGCCTCGGCGAGCTCGTCGACGTTCGGCTTGACGACGTCCGGACGGCCCTCGAGCCCGGCCGCGAGGGCCGCGCCGGAGCTGTCCAGGGCGAAGCGGGCGCCCGCGTCGCGGGAGACCTCGGCGGCCGCGGCGTAGAGCGCCGGGTCGGCACCCGGCGGCAGGCTGCCCGCGCCGACGACCCAGGCGGCACCGTCGGCGGCGGCCCGCCCGACGGCGTCGAGCAGGGCTGCGTTCTCGTCCGCCGACAGCGCGGGTCCGGGGCCGTTGATCTTCGTCGTGGTGCCGTCCGCCTCGACGAGCGAGACGTTGGCGCGCACGGCGCCGGCCACGGGCACGCCGACGTGCGCGACGCCGGCCGCACGGAGCCGGGCGGCGATCTCCTCCCCCGCCGCCCCGCCGACGGGCAGCACCGCGACGGAGCGGACCCCGTTGGCGGCCAGCGCGCGGGTCACGTTCACGCCCTTGCCGCTGGGCTCCTCGTTCTCGCGCCGCGCGCGGTGCACGTGCCCGCGCTCGAGCCGGTCGAGGTGCACCGTGCGGTCCAGGCTGGGGTTCGGGGTCAGCGTGACGATCACGCGACCTCGACCTCCACGCCCGCGTCGCGCAGGGCCCGCAGGTCGTCCTCCGGCATGCCGGCGTCCGTCACGAACAGGTCCACGTCGTCCAGGCTGCCGTGGCGGCAGAGCCGCTCGGCGCCCAGCTTCGTGTGGTCCGCGAGCAGGATCCGGTGGCGGGCGGCGGCGAGCATGAGCGCCTTCGCCTCGGCCTCCTCCGGGTCGGGCGTGGTGAGGCCGCGGGCGAGCGAGACGCCGTTCGTCCCCGCGAAGAGCACGTCGACGTGCAGGTCCCGCAGCACCCGGCCGGCCCACGGGCCGACGGCCGCGGACGTCGGGGCGCGCAGGCGCCCGCCGATGAGGTGGACCTCGAGCTGCGGCTTCTCGAGCAGGAGCGCGGCGATCGGGAGCGCGTTCGTGAAGACGACGAGGCCGGCGCGGTCGGGGAACTGCTCCGCCAGGTGCGCCGTGGTCGACCCCGCGTCGACGAGCACCGAGCCCGTCGCCGGCAGGTGTCGCAGCGCCGCGCGGGCGATCCTCCGCTTCTCCGCCTCGTGGCTCACGCGGGCCGAGACGGCCGGCTCGGCCGCCGTGCCGTCGGCGGGCACCGCCCCACCGTGGACGCGCGCCAGACGCCCCTCCCGCTCGAGCGCGACGAGGTCGCGGCGGACGGTCTCGCCCGTGACGCCCAGGCGCTGCGCCAGCTCGGCCGCGCCGACCCGGCCGGAGCCGCGCAGCTCGTCGAGGATGAGCTGCCGGCGTTCCGCCGAGAACGGGGCGCGCACACCCTCCGCCCTAGAGGCCATCGGGATCCTCCGGGAACTCGTGGCGGTCGCCGTAGACGCCGGCGGCCAGGCCGGCCAGCAGCGCGGCGCCGCGGGCGCCGGGCTCGCCGCCGGCGCGCAGCGTCACGGCCCCGAGCGTCTCGCGCTTCGCCCGGCGGACGGTCGCGCTACGGGCCCAGCCGCCCGTGACCACCACGCGCCGCGCCCCGCCCACCTCCTCCGCGATCGCGTCGTGCAGGCGGCGCGCCTCGGCCGCGGCGGCCGCGACCGCCCCCCGCCACAGGTCCGCGGGCTCCGCCTCGAGGGCGCCGGGGCCCGCGTCGATCTCGAGGCCGCCGTCCTCCGCGGCACGCACCCGCGGGACGGGAAGGTCGGCGCGCTCCTCGGCGACCGCGTCGAGCGCCGCGACGCCGTCGGGACCGATCCCGAGGTGCGCGAGGACGCGCCCCATCAGCAGGCCGCCCTGCGTCCCCCCGAGGACGCACCAGGCGTCGGCGGCGGCGTGCCAGCCCACCGTGGTACCTGCGGCGACGAGCCGCGCCACGGCGGCAGCCGGCAGGTGCGGCTCGATCGTGCGGATCAGCGCCTCGGCGGTGCCGCACGAGTCGAGCTCGTCGCCCGGGCCGGCGGCGCCCACGCCGACGGCGGCGGCCTGGTGGTCGTGGCCCGCGACGGTGAGGATCGCCCCGGCCAGAGGCCCGCAGCCGCCCGCGTCGGTGACGACGCCCAGCGGCGACCCGGCCGGGACGACCGAGGGCAGCAGCCCCTCCGCGGCGCCGGACCACGCGAGCGCCTCGGGCCACCAGGCGCGGCCCGGCAGGTCGAGCCAGCCCGTGCGCGACGCCAAGGACTGCTCCGCGCACTCGTCGCCGCCCAGGGCCCGGACGATCCACTCGGCCACCCCGAGCCGCCGGACGGCGCGGCCCGTCGCCTCGTCGTGGTCGACGGCCCAGCGGTGCTTCGTCAGGCTCCACTGCGGCAAGAGGGGCAGGCCCGTGCGGGTGGAGAACCGCGCACCGCCGAGGTCGTCGGCGAGCTGCGCCACCTCGGCCACGTCTCGGCGGTCGTGCCACGCGACCACCGGGGCCACCGGCCGCCCGTCCCGGTCCAGGAGCACCCCGGACTCCCCCATGCTGGCGACGCCGATCGCGGCGGCGTGCGTCGTGCCGGCGGTGCGGACCGCGTCCTCGACGGCGCCGCGCACCGCCGCCAGCAGCTCCAGCGCGTCGAGCTCAGCTCCCGTCGGCACGACGGTCCACGGCGTCGGGCGACGGCCGGCGCCGCGCTGCCGGCCGGTCTCGTCGATCGCGACGGCCTTGACGGACGTCGTCCCGACGTCCAGGCCCAGGAGGACGCCGCTCATCGGGCGTCCGGCTCTCTGCGGGGTTGCTGCGGTGCGATCGTGTGGATACTGTTGCGAATCGTTGGGTTTGTCAAGGTCACGAGGAGCGCATGCCCGCAGTCCACATCCGTGAGGTCCTGAGGTCGGCGCGCGCCGATCGCCGGGGCGTCGCGGCCTTCAACGTCATCACGCTGGAGCACGCCGAGGCGATCGTCGCCGGGGCGGAAGCCGCCGGCCGCCCGGTGATCCTGCAGCTGAGCGAGAACGCCGTGCGGTTCCACGGCGGCGCGCTGGCCCCGATCGCGGCGGCGATGGCCGCCGTCGCCCAGGGCGCCGCGGTGCCCGCCGCGCTGCACCTGGACCACGTCGAGGATCCCGCGCTGCTGCGCGCCGCGGCGACGGCGGGGTTCTCCTCCGTCATGTTCGACGCCTCCTGCGCGGCGGACGAGGACAACGTCGCCGCCACGCACGACGCGGCCACGTGGGCGCACGGCAACGGGCTGTGGCTCGAGGGCGAGCTCGGCGCCGTCGGCGGGAAGGACGGTGTGCACGCGCCCGGTCCCGGCACCGACCCCGCCGCGGCCGCCGTCTACGTCGCGCGCACCGGCGTCGACACCCTCGCGGTCGCCGTCGGCAGCTCGCACAAGATGACGGAGCGCTCCGCCCGCCTCGACCACGGGCGCATCGCGGCGCTGCGGGAGTCCGTCGACGTGCCGCTCGTGCTCCACGGCTCCTCCGGCGTCCCGGAGGACGAGCTGGAGCGCGCCGTCGCGGCGGGGATCTGCAAGGTCAACGTCGGCACGCTGTTGAACGTCGCGATGACCGGCGCCGTCCGCGCGGCGCTCGCCGCGGACCCCGATCTGGTGGACCCGCGGCCGTACCTGGCCGCCGGCCGCGACGCGATGGCCGCAGCGGCCGAGCGGACGGCGCGAGCGCTCGCGGGCCCGGGCGCCTGAGCGGACCCGGCCGCGCCGGGCCGCGCCGGGCCGCGCCGCGAGGGCCCCGACGCCTGAGACCGCGGCCGCGCGGTGCCGCGCAGTGCCGCGCAGTGCAGTGCGGTGCAGCGCCAGGCGCGTTGGGCCGCGCCGTGCTCAGCCCTGGCGGGCGTAGAGGTCGTCGAGCAGCGCCCCGCGGTCGCCGAGCACGTAGCGCTCGTCGAGGTGCCGCTCGATCTCCTCGCGGGGCGCGCCGTCGAGCATCAGGTTCAGGGCGACCATGCGGGCACCGGCCTCGTCCGTGCTGCGTTCGGTGGGCGGCGGAGCGACGGTGTCGTCGTCGGGCGCCGGCGCCGGGGCCGGGGGCTCGGGCGGGAAGACCGCTGCGGCTTGGGCCGCCGTGGGACCAGACGGGTCCGCTCCGACGTCGGGCAGCGGCACCGCCTGGGCGCCGTCCGTGGCCGCGGCGACGACCTCCGGCGGTACGGGCAGGGGCGTCGGGACGGGCTCGGGCGGGCCGGGCGCGTACTCCGGGGCGGCCGGCGGCGCGGAGGCGTCGGACGGCCCGGCGGCGGTCGCGCCGCCGGCGGTCGGGGCGGCGCCGACGGACGCTCCGGCCGATGAGGCCGTGGCCCCGCCGGAGCCCGAGCCGAGCCCGCCGATCTCGGCGACCTGGCCGCGGAGCGCGGCGAGGTCGGTGCCGATGCTCGTGGCCGTGGTGCGCAGGTGGGCGAGCAGCGCGCCGACCTCGGACTCCAGGGCGGTCACGCGGCTGAGCATGGAGGCGGTGGCCTCCTGCACGGCGGCGACGTGCTGCGAGGCCTCGGCCGTCGCGGACTCGCGCGTGTGGCGGGCGTCGCGCTCGGCGGCCTCGCGGGTGGCGTCCGTCTGCTCCCGGGCCTGACGCTCGATCTCAGCCGCGGTCGACTCCGCCGCCTGCACGATGCTGCGCACCTGCTCCGAGGCGTTGCTCGCGAGGGACGCCGCCGACGGGGCGACGGCTGCCTCGGCGCGCGCCTGCAGCTCCTCGACCTCGCGCGCGATCTGGGCCAGGTGCCCGTCCACCGCGACGGTCTCGTAGCCCCGTCGCGAGATGGGGAAGTCGCGCTTCTCGATGGTCTGACGGTCCAGTGACACTCGCTCGGGTCCTCTCTGCGCGGGCGGAGGATGCCGACCCGGCCGAGCCGCAATCTAGCGGAGAACCGGCTGCATACCGCCGATTCGCGGACGTTCCTTAACCGGGCGGCGATCCCGCCAGCGCGGGCCCGTCGTCGGTCCGCAGCAGCAGGCCGTCGCGGACGAGCCCGTCGATGGCCCGCTCGAGCCGCTCCGGGGCGATCCCCTCGGGCAGCGCCTCGTCCCGGGCCAGCGCCGCCACGACGCGGCCGCGGACGAAGCGGTCCGTGTCCTCGAACCGGGTCCGCGTGCCGCGCGCCGCGCGCGGCGGGACGACGACCCGGTGCGCCGAGCGGCACCACGCCGAGGCCGGGCAGGCGGGGCAGTCGGCGACGCGTGCCCGGCAGACGGTGGCACCGAGCTCCATCGCCGCCTGATTCCAGGTCGCGGCGCGCTCGTCGTCGGGCAGCAGCTCCTGCGGCGTCCCGAGGCCGAGCCGCTGCGCGATCCGGACGACGTTCGTGTCGACGGCCGCGACCCGCTCGCCCCACGCGAAGGACGCGACCGCCGCGGCGGTGTAGGGGCCGATGCCCGGGAGCGTCCGCAGCCCGGCCGCGGTGCCCGGCCAGCCGTCGCGGGCCACCACCCGGCAGGCCTCCTGCAGCCGCACGGCGCGGGAGTTGTAGCCCAGCCCCACCCACGCGGCGAGCACCTCGCGCCGGTCCGCGGCGGCGAGCGCCTCGACCGTCGGCCAGGTGTCGATCCACGCCTCGAACCGCGGTTGCACCCGCGACACCTGCGTCTGCTGGAGCATCACCTCGGAGACGAGGATCGCGTAGGGGTCCTCCGTGCGCCGCCAGGGCAGATCCCGCGCGACCTCCCCGTACCAGCGCAGGACGGCGTCGCGCGCGGCGTCGCGGTCGACGGGAGACGGGTCGGCCGGCGGCGGGTCGGCCGGCGGCGGACCGACGGGCAGCGCACCCGCCGGAACCGGCACCCTCGGGACGGCGCCCGTCTCCCCCGTCACCGTGCGAGCCCCGCCAGCCGGCTCGCCGCCTCGTCGATGACGGCCTCGCGCTTCGGGAACGCGAAGCGCACCAGGGTGCGAGCCAGCTCGGGGTCGTCGCAGAACACGGACACCGGCACGCCGACCACCCCGGCGCGCTCCGGCAGGGCCAGGCAGAAGGCGTGGCCGTCGGCCTCGCCGATCGAGGCGACGTCCACGACCGCGAAGTACCCCGCCGCCGGCACGAACGTCGTGAGCCCGGCCGACTCGAGCCCCGCGCAGAGCCGGTCGCGCTTGGCCCGCAGCGTGTCGCGGGTGGCCGCGTACGTCCCGTCGGACAGGCCGAGCGCGAGGGCCACCGCCTGCTGCAGCGGGCCGTGGCCGGAGAAGGTGAGGAACTGCTTCGCGGTCGCGGCGGCCGCGACGAGGTCGGGCGGACCCGTGACCCACCCGACCTTCCAGCCCGTCAGGGCGAACGTCTTGCCGACGGAGGAGACGGTCAGGGTGCGCTCGGCCATCCCCTCCAGCGTGTGCAGCGGCACGTGCTCGCCGTCGTAGACGAGGTGCTCGTAGACGTCGTCGCAGACGGCCACGAGGTCGTGCTCGCGACAGATCCGGGCGAGGGCTTCGAGCGTCTCGCGCCCGAGCACCGTGCCCGTCGGGTTGTGCGGCGAGTTCAGCAGCAGGACTCGCGCGCGCCCGCCCGAGGCGACGACCGCGGCCTCGACCTCGTCAGGATCCAGCGCGAAGTGCGGCGGACGGACCCCGACGGTGCGGCGCGTGGCGCCGGCCATCGCGACGATCGCGGCGTAGGAGTCGTAGTACGGCTCGACGAGGATCACCTCGTCGCCGGGGTCCAGCAACCCGAGCAGCGACGCGGCGATGCCCTCCGTCGCCCCGACGGTGACCTGCACCTGCGTCTCGGGGTCGAGCGTGGTGCCGTGGAAGCGGGCCGCGTGCGCGGCGATCGCCTCGCACAGCACGGGCAGGCCCCGAGCCGGGGCGTACTGGTTGGGGCCGGCCAGGAGGGCGTCGGCCGCGGCGCGCCGGATCTCGACCGGACCGTCCTCGTCCGGGAACCCCTGGCCCAGGTTGATCGCGCCGGTGCGGGCGGCCAGCGCGGTCATCTCGGCGAAGATCGTCGTCCCGAACGGACGCAGGCGCGCGGCGGTGGCGTGCGGCATCGAGCCAGCGTAGGCGCTGGGCCGGCGCACGCGTCGGTTCGGGACCTCGCCCGGACCGTGGGGCGGGCCCGCCTCAGGCGGCGGGGCGCGGCTCGCCGAGGCCCTCGGGTGACAGCACGCCGGCGGGCGCGCCGACCGTGTGGTCACCGAGCTCCGTCCGGACGACGGGCAGGGCGATCAGCTCGGCGCGCACCGTCTCGTCGGCGGCGTGGATGACCTCGAGCTGCGGGGCGGCGGGGAAACGACGGTCGTACGGCACGGGATGATCCTCGGGACGGGGGAACGGGGCGTGGGTTCCATCCTCGCGGCGCCGCGTTGGGCCGGCCTGACGGAAACCGAAGGAGTTCTGAAAGACGGGCTCGTCGGCGGCTGAGGCGGGTGGGGGCCGGGCGCGGCGCGCGGACGACGCGACGCGCATCGTGGCCGGGCGGCGCCCAGTCCATGGACCGTACGCCGACCGGCCCCGCGCGCCAAGAGGCTTCACGGGATGGTCACCGGGTGGCCGCGCGGGCCGAGAGTCCTAGTCGGCCGGCGCGCCGTCCACCGGCGCCGGCGTGCCCGCGGCGACGTCGCGGCGCTCGATCTCCTGGCGCAGCTCGCGCAGCTCGTCGCGCAGGGCGGCGGCGTGCTCGAAGCGCAGGTCCTCGGCCGCGGCGAGCATCTCCTCCTCCAGCGCGATGAACCGCTTGTTCAGCTCCTCCGTGGTGAGCTTGTCGGTCTCCTCCGCCTTCTTGCGGCGGCGCTTGCCCTTCGGCAGCTTGGACTCGCCCTGCAGGAACTCGCCGATGTCGGAGACGCCCTTGGCGATCGTCGTCGGCGTGATGCCGTGCTCCTCGTTGTAGGCGAGCTGGATCTCGCGGCGGCGGTTCGTCTCCGAGATCGCGTGCTTCATCGCATCCGAGTGCTTGTCCGCGTACATCACGACGCGGCCCTCCGTGTTGCGGGCGGCGCGGCCGATCGTCTGGATCAGGGCTGTGGAGCCGCGGAGGAAGCCCTCCTTGTCGGCGTCGAGGATCGCGACGAGCGTGACCTCGGGCAGGTCGAGGCCCTCGCGCAGCAGGTTGACGCCGACGAGCGCGTCGAACTCGCCCAGGCGCAGCTCGCGGATGATCTGGATCCGCTCGAGCGTGTCGACGTCGGAGTGCAGGTAGCGGACCTTGAACCCGTTCTCGAGCAGGTACGTCGTCAGGTCCTCCGCCATCTTCTTCGTCAGCGTGGTGACCAGCGTCCGCTCGTCGCGGTCGACGCGCTTGCGGATCTCGTTCATGAGGTCGTCGGCCTGCCCCATGGACGGGCGCACCTCGATCTCCGGGTCGACGATGCCCGTCGGGCGCACGATCTGCTCGACGATCGTCTTGGACCGCGCCTCCTCGAACTTGCCCGGGGTGGCCGACACGAGCACCATCTGGGGGGTGATCGAGAGGAACTCGTCGAACGTCTGCGGGCGGTTGCCCATGGCGCTCGGCAGCCGGAAGCCGTAGTCGACCAGCGTCTGCTTGCGGGAGCGGTCCCCCTCGTACATGCCGCCGATCTGCGGCACGGTCTGGTGCGACTCGTCCAGGAAGCAGACGAAGTCGTCCGGGAAGTAGTCCAGCAGGCAGTAGGGGCGCTCGCCGGGCTTGCGGCCGTCCGTGATCTGGGAGTAGTTCTCGATGCCGTTGCAGAAGCCCATCTCCCGCAGCATCTCCATGTCGTAGCGGGTGCGCTGCTGCAGGCGGTGGCTCTCGAGCTCCTTGCCCTCGGACTCGAGGACCTTCACGCGGTCCTCGAGCTCGCGGCCGATCTCGTCGACGACCCGCTCCATCTGGCCCTCGGGCGTCGTGTAGTGGGACGCGGGCCAAATCGCGACGTGCTCCAGGTCGTCCTCGAGCAGCTCGCCCGTTAGCGTGTCGAGGTGCTGCAGGCGCTCGACCTCGTCGCCGAACAGCGTCACGCGGAACGCGGTCTCGGCGTAGGCCGGGAAGATCTCGATCGTCTCGCCGCGGGCGCGGAACGTGCCGCGGGCGAGCGCCGTGTCGTTGCGCTGGTACTGGATGTGGACGAGCTTGGCCAGGAGCTCGTCGCGGTCGATCGTGTCGCCGCGCTTGAGCACGATGAGGTTGCGGTCGTACGTGTCCGGCGAGCCGAGACCGTAGATCGCGGAGACGGACGCGACGATGACGACGTCGCGGCGGGCGAAGAGCGCGGCGGTCGCGGCGTGGCGCAGCCGGTCGATCTCCTCGTTGATCGCCGAGTCCTTCTCGATGTAGAGGTCCTTCGACGGGACGTACGCCTCGGGCTGGTAGTAGTCGTAGTACGAGACGAAGTACTCGACGGCGTTCTGCGGGAAGAACGTGCGGAACTCGTTGCAGAGCTGCGCGGCCAGGGTCTTGTTGTGCGCCATGACGAGCGCGGGCCGCTGGAGGCGCTCGATCGTCGAGGCCATCGTCATGGTCTTGCCGGTGCCGGTGGCGCCGAGCAGGGTGGTGAACGGTGAGCCGGACTCGACGCTCTTCACGATCGCGTCGATCGCCTTGGGCTGGTCGGCCTTCGGCGTCCATCCGGGGGCGAGCTTGAACGCAGGCATCGTCGTCCAGCGTACCGCGACCCGAACCCCGCCCGACGAACACGCGTTCGAACGCGGACGACCCGTGTCCGCGGGGTGTTCGGGATACGCTCGGGCCATGGCCACGATCGACCACCTGGACCTCGTCGTCACCGACCTCGAGCGCTCCCTGGGCTTCTACCGGGCCCTCCTGCGCCCGCTGGGCTACACCCGGCAGAGCGAGATCGTCGGGGAGCGCGGCGAGCGGGTCGTGTACCTCGGGACGGAGCGCCGGACGGGGTCCGTGAGCCTGCGCCAGGCGCAGTCCGACGCCCACCCGGTGCCCTACGACCGCTACGCCGTGGGCCTGCACCACCTCGCGTTCCGCGCCCCGAGCCGTGCCGTCGTCGACGAGGTCGCCGCCTGGCTGCTCGAGAGCGACGCGACGGTCGAGAACATGCCCCAGGAATGGCCCTACGGCCCCGGCTACTACGCCTGCTTCTTCCACGACCCCGACGGCATCAAGCTCGAGCTCGTGCACGAGCCGTCCGAGGTCGAGCTCATGGAGCGGGTCGACGCCCTGCAGCGTCGGATCGCAGAGCTCGAGGGCCGCGCCGGCTGAGCACGGGCGCGCGGGCGTCCCGGGCCCCGCCGCCGTACCCTTGGTCGCCCGCGATGGCCGTCGAGATCGATCCGAACTTCCCCTACGGCCTGGACCGGCCGCGGCAGGCCCGCGGCGCGGCCGGGCTCGGCATGGCGCTCGGCGTCGCCACCCTGATCGTCGCGATCCTCCCCGGCGCCCTCTACGGCCCCCGCGGCCTCCTGGTGCTCGTCCTGCTGCTCTCGTGCCTGGTGACGTTCATCGTCGCGGCCGGGCTCTTCCGCACCTCGGCGTCGAAGAAGGTGCAGGCCGCCGATCGCCTGCTGGACGGCCTCGACCTGCGGGGCGACGAGCAGGCGCTCGACCTGGGCTGCGGCAACGGCCTGCTCTGCGCCGGACTCGCCGTGCGCCTGCCCCGCGGGCACGTGACGGGGGTCGACGCGTGGGTCGAGCACCAACTCCTGCCGACGGGCCGCGCGATCGCCAAGCGCACCCTCACCCTCGCCGGCGTGAAGGGCGTGACCGTCCTCACCGGGTCCGTCCGCGAGCTGCCCCTCGGCGACGACGCCGTCGACCTCGCGGTGTCGCGCGACACCCTGTCGCTGCTGCCCTCGGGCGCCGCGCGGGCGGAGGCCGTCGCCGAGCTCGCGCGCGTCGTCCGCCCCGGCGGCCGCGTCGCGCTGCTCGAGCCCTTCGGCACCGCCGCCCTCGCACGCAGCCTGGCCGAGGCCGGGTTCACCGTCGTGGAGCGCTCGGGCCGCTGGTGGTCCGTGATGCCGCCGCACCGCCTGGTGACGGCACAGCGCCCACCCGACGCCGCCTGAGCGACACCGGACCGGGCCCGGCGCCCGGCTAGGACGGGCGGGGGGACCCGCGCTCGGAGAGCCGGCAGACGAGCACGACCTGGTCGCGGTCGTCGCCCGGCGCCACCCGGATCGCCCCGGGGATCCGCGCGACCTCGTGGTAGCCCGCGCGGCCGTAGAAGGACTCGAGCCCCTCTCCCCCGCGGACCGTCAGGTGCAGCATCTCGAGGCCGGCATCCTCGGCCATGTCGCCGATCCCGTCCAGGAGGACGGCGCCGAGCCGCGCGCCCTGGTGGTCGGGGTGGACCTGCACCCGCAGCACCCACCGCCAGTGCTCCGAGAGCAGACGGTCGTTCGTCGCGACGAACGCGAAGCCGGCGACGTCGTCAGGCCACGCCGGGGGCGGTCCGCCGCCGGGCGCCGCCGCGGCGCGGACCACCACGAGCCAGTCGCGCCCCTCGTGGACCCGGCGGAGCGCCGCGTCGAGCGCCGGCGCGACGTCCTCCTGAGCGACGGGCGGCACGAAGCCCACCCAGCCACCGGTGTTGCTCACGTCGGTCCAGATCCGGAGCAGACGGGCCCGCAGCGCCGCGTCGACGGGCGCGATCCGCTCGACCCGCGCGCCGCCGAAGGCCGGCCGGACCGCAGCGTCGCCCCGCGTCGCGTCCCCCGCGGGCCGCTGTCCCGGGCCGCGGCTCACCGGCCGCGCTCCCGCGTCGGGAGGCTCACAGCCCGAGCTCCCGCGGGTAGGCGCGGCGGTAGTCCTCGCGGGCCGCAAGGACCTTCTCGACGTAGTGCCGGGTCTCCGGGAAGGTGATCGTGGAGAGCGTGACCCGCTTGCCCTCGGCCGCGGCCGAGGCGCGCCACCGCTTGGCGTTCTCGGGCCCGGCGTTGTAGCCGGCCACGGCGAGGAAGACGTTGCCGTCGAAGCGCTGCAGCATGTCGCGCAGCCGCCACGTGCCGTAGCGGATGTTCACGTCGGCGGTGTGCAGATCGCCGATCTGGAACGCGTTCGCGCCGGACTCGCGGGCGATGTCGCGCGCGGTGTCGGGCGTGACCTGCATGAGCCCCATCGCCCCGGCGGAGGACTCCTGGTTGTCGCGGAACCGCGACTCGGCGTAGATGACGCCCGCCACGAGCGCCGGGTCGAGCCCCTTCTCCCGGGCCTGCTGCCGGATGATGTCCTCGTGCCGCAGGGGCAGCGCGATCTCGTCGACCGCGTGTTCCACGTGGGGCCGACCCACGGCGTAGGCCAACGCCCCGATCCCTACGACGACGAGGACGAGCACCGCCAGTCGACGCAGGCCGGTCGACCGGTCGGGGCCCCGAGCGGGCCGCCGGGCGCCGCCGCCCCGGGAGCCGCTGGCGGGCCGGCGGGGCCCCGAGGGCGCACGGCCGCCGCCGCGGGCCGACGCCGGCCGCGGCGGACGAGAGGGACCGGAGCTCACGAGGGGCGGCGGGCGAGGTCGTCGAGGACGCCGGCGAGCCGCTCCTCGAGCTGGTCGATCGTGCCGTCGTTGACGACGGTGTAGGTGGCCCGCGCGGACTTCTCCTCCTGGGAGAGGTGCCGCGAGTTGCGCGCGTCGACGCCGTGGTGGCCGCGCTCCTCGGCCCGGCCCTGCCGCAGCGTCTCGGGCGCCACGACGGCGATCGTCGCGTCGTAGCCCGCCTCGAGACCCGCCTCGAACAGCAGCGGGGTCTCGACGACCGCCGCCGGCGGGATCGGGTCGGCCGCGTCGGCCGCCTGGCGGAAGGCGATCACCGCGGCGCCCACGCGAGGCCAGACGGTGCCCTCGAGCCACTTGCGCTCCTCGGGGTCGGCGAAGGCGTGCTTCGCCACGACCGCGCGGTCGACCACACCCCCCGGAGCGACCTCCGCGCCCCACCGGGCCACGACGAGGTCCCGCAGCTCGTCCCCCGTGTACAGCTCGTGGACGACGGCGTCCGTGGAGAGCGTGCGAGCACCGAGCCGCGACAGGGCGGCGAGGGCGGTCGACTTGCCGGCGGCCAGGCCACCGGTCAGCCCTACGAACGGAACAGGCATCGACCCAGACGGTACCCGACCCCGCCGACGGTCGACCCGGCGCCCGGTTCGCAGCAGAGCGCGCGGGTGGTGCATCACGCGCGGGCGGATTCGGACGCCCGCCGCGCGGCAGGCTCCTTCGCGTCGCGATCCGACGCGTGATCCGCCCCGGAACGACCACGGCCCGCCGAATGGCGGGCCGTGGAACGGTGCTCGGACCGGGCGCGCAGGGCGCCCGGAGACGGATCAGGCGTCGGCCTGACCGTCCTCGTCCGTGGCGGCCGGGGCGTCGTCGGCCTCGGCTGCGGGGGCCTCGTCGGCCTCGGCGGCCGGGGCGTCATCAGCCTCGGCAGCCGGGGCGTCATCAGCCTCGGCAGCCGGGGCGTCATCGGCCTCGGCAGCCGGGGCCTCGTCGCCCTCGGCGGCCGGGGCGTCAGCCGACTCGTCCGGGACGGCGGAGTCGTCCGGGGACGCGGTCTCGTCGACCTCGTCCTCGAGCGGCGCCGGGGCCTGGCTGAAGCCCTCGTCGGCCGAGGTGTAGGCCGTCTCGTCGCCACCGGAGGTGTGCGCGAGCTCGTCGCCGGAGTCCGCAGACGCCTCGCGACGCGGCAGGACCTGACCCTCGACGCGCTTCACCGACAGCGAGAGGCGGCGGCGATCGTCGTCGATCTCGAGGATCTTGACCTTGACGTCGTCGCCCGGGTGCACGACCTCGCGCGGGGACTCGACGTGGTGCGAGGCCAGCTCCGAGATGTGGACCAGGCCCTCGACGCCCTCCATGATCTCCACGAAGGCACCGAAGGTGACGACCTTGGTGACCGTGCCCTCGAGCTCGTCGCCCACGTTGTACGTGTCGACGACCCGCTGCCACGGGTCCTCCTGCGTCTGCTTGAGACCCAGGGAGATGCGCTGGCGGTCGCGGTCGATGTCGAGCACCTTGACCTGCACGACGTCACCGATCGAGACGACCTCGCTCGGGTGGTTGACGTGCGTCCACGACAGCTCGCTGATGTGGATGAGGCCGTCGATGCCGTTGAGGTCGACGAACGCGCCGAAGTCGACGATGTTCGAGATCTGACCCTCGACCACGACGCCGGGCTGCAGGACGTCCAGGATGGCCTGGCGCTGCTCCTTGCGCTCCTCTTCCAGCACGGCGCGGCGCGACAGCACCACGTTGTTGCGCTGGCGGTTGAGCTCGATGACCTTGCACTCGATGATCGTGTGCAGGTACTCGTCGAGGTTCGGGACGCGGCGGATGTCGACCAGGGAGGCCGGCAGGAAGCCACGGACGCCCAGGTCGATGATGAGGCCGCCCTTGACGACCTCGATGACCGTGCCCTCGACGGGCTCGCCCGTCTCCTGCGCCGCCTCGATGCGCTTCCACGCGCGCTCGTAGCGGGCCTGCTTGCGGCTGACCTTGAGGCGACCCTCGTCGTCCTCCTTGATCATGACGAGGACTTCGACTTCCTCGCCCAGCTCGACCTCGTCGTACGGGTCGGCGTTCCTGCGGATCGACAGCTCCTGCTGCGGGATCACGCCTTCGGACTTGTAGCCGACGTCGACCCAGACCTCGTCCGGGTCGATGCGGACAACACGTCCGGTGATTACGTCACCTTCGGCAAAGCCGGGGAAGGTGGCGTCGTAGTTGGGGACAATTTTCCCGTCGACTTCGAGGAGGAGGCCGTCAGAGCCTTCAACCACGTTCGCCGCGGGGATCTCGGTGGTGGACATGAACCGGGGAGAATAGCGCGGCGGGTGGGGTGCAGGGGCCGCGGGTCGGGCGAGCACCCGGGGGCGTCCACCGGGACACGTGATGGTACGCCGCGCCCCGTCCCCGCCGCCTCCACCCCCGCCGCTACGATCCGCGGCCGATGCCGACCCGAGCGACGAAGCGCGGCGACGAGCGGACGCCGCTGGACCTCGACTGCGACGTGTTGATCTGCGGCGCGAGCTTCGCCGGGCTGACGGTGGCGCGGGGGCTCGCCGGGTCGCCGTCGCGGCCGCGCGTCGTGGTCGTCGACCGCTACGAGATCGGCGAGCGGCAGACGTCGGCGTGCGCGGTGCCGCTGCCCTGGCTCGAGCTGCTGGACCTGACGGACGCCGTGCGCCAGACGTTCCGCCGGATCGTCGCCCACACCGCCACGCGGACGTTCTCGTGGGCGCTCCCCGAGCCGTTCGCCACGTTCGACTACCGCCACCTGTGCGAGCTGCTCGCCGCGCAGGGCGACTTCACGTTCGAGACGGCCAAGGTCGAGAGCCGCGGCCCCGCGCCGCGGCCCGGAGAGCCGATCGAGGTCACGACGGACCGCGGGCCGATCCGCGCGCCCCTCGTCGTCGACGCGCTCGGCTGGCGCCGGGTGCTCGCGCCCGCGTCCGAGGCGACGATCCAGCCGCCCGAGGCCCACCTCTCGCGGGGCCTCGAGGTCCACCCCGAGGGCACGTCGGGCGAGCTGGCGCTGTACCTGAACCCGCGGTACGTGCCCGACGGGTACGCCTGGTCGTTCCCCGCCGGCGACGAGGTGCGGGTCGGCGTCGGGTCCTTCGACCCCCACGAGCACGTGAAGGAGCCGACGGTCCGCCTGGCCGACGACCTCGGCCGCCCGACGGACGGGTTCCAGGGCAACTGGATCCCGCACCGCTTGCGCCCGGCGACGGGCGACGGCGTCTTCTTCGTCGGCGACAGCGCCGGCCACTGCCTGCCGCTGACGGCGGAGGGGATCCGGCCGGCGTTCCACTTCGGGCTCGTGCTCGGTCGCGAGCTGCGCCACGTCGTCGAGGGCCGGCAGACCCGCGAGCAGGCGCTGGGCCGCTACGCGTCCCTCTCCGCCCAGAAGCACCCCGCGTACCGGTGGCTCCTGCGGCTGCAGCGGCTCGTGGGGCGCTTGATCCCGCACCGCCGCACGCTGGACGCGGCCCTCGGGGCGGCCTCGCCGTTCTCGATCAGCACGCGCGCGTGGGGTGCGTACCTGCGGACGCTCTCGACGTCAGCGTGGGGCGCTGCGCCGTCCGCCGCGACCCCGGGGCGCCGGGTCGCCGCGCGCCCGGCGCCGGCCCCGTCCGCGAGGTCGTGACCCGGTCCGTCGATTCCCCTCCCGACGGCCGGGGGATCGACCCGCCCCGCCCCCACGGACCCCTCCGGGGCGTCTGCCACGATTCGGCCGGAGACGGCGCATCCCGCGCCGCGAGCGAGGAGCGCATGACCGAGGTACGCAACGATCCCGCCCAGCACCGGTACGAGGTGATCGAGGACGGCGAGCTCGCCGGCTTCGCCGCGTACCAGGAGGTCGCGGGCAGCCGGATCGTGTTCACCCACACCGAGGTGGACCCGAAGTTCGAGGGCCGGGGCCTGGGCACCGTCCTGGTGAAGGGCGCGCTGGACGACGCGCGCGACCGCGAGCAGCTGATCGTGCCGATCTGCCCGTTCGTCGCGAAGTACGTGCACCGCCACCCGGAGTACGTGCCGTTCCTCGACGAGCGGATCCGCAAGGCGTTCGAGTGAGCGACCCGGTCGATCCGACGACCGCCCCGGCCGACGAGCGGGCACCGTCGCCCGACGTCGCCCGAGCCACGGAGCCCACGCCCGTCGACGCGCCCGCGGCCCCGCCCGCCGGGGTGCGCCGGTACACGCGCGACGGCGCGGCGGTGACCTACGAGGTCGCCCTCTGCCGCCACGCCGGCGAGTGCGTCCGCGGCCTGCCCGCGGTGTTCGACACCGCGCGGCGTCCGTGGATCCGGCCGCAGAACGCGTCGATCGACGACCTCGAACGCGTGATCGCCCTGTGTCCCACCCGGGCGCTGAAGTTCGAGCGCGATCCCGGGATCCGGGCGCCCGCGGCGACCGCCTGACGCGGCGCCCGGCGCTGGTCCTCAGCCCTCGACCCGCACGGCCTCCGCCGCCGCGACCGCGTGGCGGCGGGCCTCGGCCACGTCGGCCCCGCGCGCCAGCGCCACGCCGAGGCGCCGCCCGGGGCGCGACTCGGGCTTGCCGAACAGGCGCAGCTCCACGCTCGGGTCGACCGCCAGGGCGTCGCCCACGCCGGCGAAGGCGGGCGCGTCGAGGTCGCGGTGGCCCAGCACCACCGCGCTCGCCGACGGGCCGAGCAGCGGCACGTAGCCGGCGCCGTCCGTCGGCACCGGCAGGCCCAGGATCGCCCGGACGTGGAGCGCGAACTCCGACAGCCGCTGGCTGGCCATCGTGACCATGCCCGTGTCGTGCGGGCGGGGCGAGACCTCGGAGAACAGGACCTCGTCGCCGCGCACGAACAGCTCGACGCCGAACAGGCCGTGGCCGCCGAGGCCGTCCGTGACGGCGCGGGCGATCTCCTCGGCGCGCGCGGCCGCGGCCTCGGACATCGGCTGGGGCTGCCACGACTCGCGGTAGTCGCCGTCCTCCTGCGTGTGGCCGATCGGCGCGCAGAACGCCGTGCCGCCGGCGTGGCGGACGGTCAGGAGCGTGATCTCGTAGTCGAAGGCCACGAAGCCCTCGCAGATCACGTCGGAGGCCCCCGTGCGTCCGGACTCCTGCGCGTACGCCCAGGCGCCGTCGGCGTCCTCGGGGCTGCGGACGACGGACTGACCCTTGCCGCTCGACGACATGACGGGCTTGACGACGCAGGGCACGAACCGGTCGGGCGACGCGGCGAACCCGAGCTCACGCACCGCCGCGCGCAGCTCCTCGGCGGAGGAACAGAAGCGGTAGGGCGAGGTCGGCAGGCCGAGCTCCTCCGCGGCCAGGCGGCGGATGCCGGCGCGGTCCATCGTCAACCGCGCGGCGCGGGCGGTGGGGACGACGTGGACGCCCTCCGCCTCGAGCTCCTCCAGCACCGGGGTGGCGATCGCCTCGATCTCGGGGACCACGAGCATCCGCGCGTGGGGCCGAGCGCGCTCGTCGCGCAGCAGCTCGCGCAGCGCGTCCGGGTCCGTCATCGCGATGGTGCGCGAGCGGTGGGCGACCTGCATCGCCGGGGCGCCCTCGTAGCGGTCGACGGCGACGACCTCGCACCCCAGCCGCATCGCCTCGATCGCGACCTCACGCCCCAGCTCGCCCGAGCCGAGCAGCACCAGGCGGACCGCACCCGGGGTGCCCGGCGTGCCGAAGGCGGTGGTCGTGGTCGGGCTGGAGGCGTCGGTCATCGCGACCATTGTCCCAAGGCGTGGCTCGCGGCACCCGGGCACGACGCTGCAAGTCCGCTTGCAGGACCCCTCCGGCGCTTGGCGAACCCGTACGGCTGCCCTAGCGTCGTCCTGTCGCCCGACCCCGGTCGGTCGACTCCGCTCGCCGCCGCATGCCGCCCGGCGCGAGCAGCGCTCCCCCGCGCACGACAACCCGAGGTTCCATGCCGCCGACTTCCCGACGCCGAACTACGCTGCGCGCCCTTGCGCTGACCGCCACCGGTGCGGCCGCCCTCGCGGCGGGCGCCGGAGCCCCGACGCAAGGGGTCGCCGACGTCGCGTCGGACCGCGCCGCCGCGCAGTCGCTGAAGCAGAAGGTCGCCGCCGAGAGCGCGAAGATCGCCGCCACGAACGCCGGCCTCGCGTCCGCGGAGCGCCGCCTCGCCGCACTCGACTCCCGCGTGCAGCTGCGCACGGGCCAGCTCGAGCGCACGCAGGACGAGCTCGTCCGCTCCCGCGCCCGCCTGACGAAGCTCGAGCGCAAGGCCGACCGCGCCACGCGCGTGCTCTCGAAGAACCTCGCGACCGCCTACGAGTCCGGCCGGCCCGACCTCGTCTCCGTCGTCCTCACCTCGGACGGCTTCAGCGACCTGCTCGAGCGCGTCGACTTCCTCGAGCGCATCTCGGAGCACAACGGCCACATCCTCGACGACACGCGCCGCACGAAGAACGCCGTCGCCGACCAGGCGCAGGACCTCGAGAAGATGCGCGGCCGCTACCGCACGCTGGCCAAGGACGCCGTCGCCGACCGCGACCAGGCCGACGTCGTCCGCAACGCCATCCTCCGCCGCAAGCAGGCGCAGCTCGCCGCCCGCGCCGGCACCGCCGCACAGCTGAGCCGCGTGAAGAGCCGCATCGCCCGGCTCGAGCGCCAGCAGGCCGCAGCGGCCCGCGCGGCCGCCTCCGCCGCCACGGCCACCCGGGCCGCGCCGCGCGTGGCCGCCTCGAGCGGCTCGGGTTCGAGCGGCTCCGGGTCCGGCTCGAGCTCGAACTCGGGCGGCGGCTCGGGCTCCGCCCCCGCCGCGTCCGACCAGAGCGGCGTCGTCGGGCGGGTCGTCGCCGCGGCGAACGAGATCGCCTCCACCCCGTACGTGTGGGGCGGCGGCCACGGCGGCAGCGCCAGCGGCGGCTACGACTGCTCCGGCTCGATCTCGTACGCGCTCGCGGCCGGCGGCCTGCTCGACAGCCCGCTCGCCTCGGGCGGCTTCATGAGCTGGGGCGAGGCCGGGCCCGGCAAGCGGATCACGATCTACGCGAACGCCGGGCACGCCTACATGGTGGTCGACGGCCGGCGCTTCGACACGTCGAACCTGCGGGGCGGCGGCACGCGCTGGACGAGCGAGATGCGCTCCTCCGCCGGCTTCGTCGCGCGCCACCCGCCGGGCTTCTAGCCGGCGCCCCGGCCGGGCACGGGTGCCCGGCCGGATCGTCCCGGACGGGCACCCCGCCCGGGCTCCCGTCGGGCGGCGCCAAGGCGCGACCCGGCGCCCCTACTCCTTCGGGCCCTCGCCCTTCAGGCCCTGCTCGATGAGCGGCACGACGTTGTCGATCGCCCACGGGATCGAGAGGACCGTCGGGGCGCCCTGCGCCTGCGCCTGCACGAGGTCGAGCGGGACGAAGCCGCCCTTCTTCACGACCGGCAGGCTCTGGAAGACGGAGCGGCCCGTGAACGTCTCGCGGTCCTTCGGCGTGTTGAACCACGCGACGAGGGCGTCGGCGTCGAGGGTGCCGAGGCGCTCGTAGCTCACGTCGACGAAGAAGTTGTCCGTCACGCCCTTCGTGGCGGCGACCTGGCCCGGCGAGAGCTTCATGCCCAGGTCGGTCAGGAACTTCACGCGCAGGTCGTTCGGCAGGTACAGGCCGACCTGGTCGGCGTCCTGGCGGGCCATGTAGGAGAACGTCTTGCCCTGCAGGTCCGGGTGGTCCGTCTTGGCCTGGGCGAGGGCCTGCTTCGTCGACGCGACGAGCTCCTTCGCCTTCGCCTCCTGGCCCAGCGCCTGGCCGATCCGCACCGCCTGCTCGTCCCACGGCGAGACGTAGGCGCCGCGACCCTTGGCGTAGGTGACCGTCGGGGCGATCTTCGCGAGCTTGTCGTAGTCCGCCTGCGTCACGCCGGACTGCACGGCGACGATGAGGTCCGGCCGCAGCGACGCGACCTTCTCGAACGGGATGCCGTCGGCCATGCTCAGCAGCTCGGGCTTCTCGCCGCCGAGCTGCTCCTTGCCCCACGGGCCGATGCCCTCGGGGAAGTCCGGGCCGATGTCGAACACGCCGACGGGCTTGACGCCGAGGGCGACGACGACGTCCTGGTCGCTCCAGCCGAGCGTGACGACGCGCTTCGGCGCCTCCTTCACGGTCGCGTCGCCGAAGGCCCCTCCCGTCACGGTGACGGGGAAGGCGGACGACGATGCGCGGCCGCTCGGCGCGGCCGCGTCGGAGGACTCGTCGTCGGAGCCGCAGGCCGCGAGGGCCAGGCAGGCGGTGAGCAGGAGCGCCACGAGCAGCGCAGTGCGTGCACGGAGCAGGCGAAGTGGGAGCGACACGGAGGACCTCGGTTTCGGGGGTCGACCCCGGGGACGACCCGGGGAACGAAGACGGAGGGCACCCTAACGGACGACGGCACCCTTGGTAGGGCCACCGAACTCGAGGGGCCGAAGCCCTCCGACGAAGGCGCTTTCCGGCCCGGGCGGCCCCGCGCCGGCGGCCCTACGCCACGCCGGGTGCGGCAACCGGCAGCGGCTCGGCCGCCACCCGCCGCCGCGCCGCGGGCACCACGAGCGGCGTCCCCGTCTCGGGATCCGGGATCACGCGGCAGCGCAGGCCGAAGACGCGCTCGACGAGCTCGGCGTCGACGATCTGCGCCGGGTCGCCCTCGGCGACGACCTCGCCGCCCCGCATCGCGACGAGGTGGGTCGCGTAGCGGCAGGCGTGGTTGAGGTCGTGGAGGACCGCCACCATCGTGCGGCCCTGGTCGCGGTGCAGGTCGGCGCAGAGGTCGAGGACCTCGATCTGGTGCGCGATGTCGAGGAACGTCGTCGGCTCGTCGAGCAGCACGATCGACGTCTCCTGCGCCAGGACCATGGCGAGCCACACGCGCTGGCGTTGACCGCCGGAGAGCTCGTCGACGGCACGGGAGGCGAGGTCGGTGACGCTCGTGGCCTCCATCGCGGCGGCGACGGCGCGCTCGTCCTCGCGGGACCACTGGCGCAGCAGCCCCTGGTGCGGGTAGCGGCCGCGCGCCACGAGGTCGGCGACGGTGATCGCGTCCGGGGCGATGGAGCTCTGCGGCAGCAGCCCGAGCCGGCGCGCGACCTCCTTCGACGGCAGCTCGGTGATCTGGCGGCCGTCGAGGACGACCTGCCCGGCACTCGGCTTGAGCATGCGGGCCAGAGCGCGCAGCAGCGTCGACTTGCCGCAGGCGTTCGGGCCCACGACGACCGTGAACGAGCCGTCCGGGATGGCGACGGAGAGGTCCTGGGCGACCTGGCGCTCGTCGTAGCCGAGCGTCAGGCCGTCGCCGTGCAGCCGCGGACCGCCGTCCTGCCGGTCGTGGTCGGTGTGCTTCATGCTCGTCCGTCCCTCCACTCGTGGTACAGCAGCCAGATCAGGTACGCCCCGCCCGCGACGCCCGTGACGACGCCGACGGGCAGCTGGCTGTCGGCGAAGACGCGCTGGGCCGCGAAGTCGCCGCCGATGAGCAGCACCGCCCCGGTCAGCGCGGCGCTGCCGACGCCCGGCCCCGTCGCCCGGGTCAGCCGCCGGCCGATCTGCGGGGCGGCGAGCGCCACGAACAGCACGGGCCCCGCGGACGCGGTCGCGACCGCCGTCAGCGCGACGCCGATCGCCAGGAGCCCCCCGCGGGCACGCGCCACGGGGACGCCGAGCGCCACCGCGGCGTCGTCGCCCATCTCCATCATCCGCAGCTCGCGGCTCATCAGGGCGGCCAGCGGCAGCAGCAGCGCGAGCGCCAGGCCGACGGGCACGACGTGCTCCCATCCCCGGCCGTTCAGGCTGCCCGTGATCCAGACGTTGGCGACCGTCGCCTGCTCGAGCTTGGCGTGCGTGAGCAGGTAGTCGCGCACCGCGAAGAGCACGAAGGACAGGCCGATGCCCACCAGCACGAGGCGGTAGCCCTGGACGCCCTCGCCGCCGCGGAACGCCAGCAGGTAGACGAGGACCGCCGTGACGACGCCCCCGCCGAGCGCGCCGCCCGCCACCGCCGCCGCACCGCCACCGAAGAGGACGATCACGGTCAGCGCGCCCGCGGACGCGCCGGCGGTGAAGCCGATGACGTCCGGGCTGCCCAGGGGGTTGCGGGTGATGCTCTGGAAGATCGCCCCCGCCGCGCCGAGGGCGGCGCCGACGAGGATCGCGGTGATCGCACGTGGCAACCGCAGCGTCTCGACGACGAACTGCGTACCCGCGTCGCCCCCGCCCAGGAGCGTCGCGACCACGTCGCCCGGCGGGATGGAGTACTCGCCCGTGCCGACCGCGAGCACCAGCAGGACGAGCAGCAGGCCGACGAGGACGCCGGCGACGCCGATCGCCCGGGGCTCGACGCGGAAGCTGATGCCGCCCGGCAGCCGCACGGTCCGGCCCAGGCCGTCCGGGCGCACCGGATCCGCGGACCGCGGCGGCCGGACCGGCGAGGAGGGGCCGCGGGGCGGCGAGGCGACGGGGGGCGCGGCGCTCACAGCTGGGCGATGCGCCGGCGGCGCACGATCGCGATGAACACGGGGGCGCCGAGGACGGCGGTGACGATGGCCACCTGCAGCTCACCCGGCCGCGTGACGATGCGGCCGACGATGTCCGCCACGAGCAGCAGGATCGGCGCGAGCACGATGGAGTACGGCAGCACCCACCGCTGGTCGGGACCCGTGATCGCCCGGGCGACGTGCGGGACGGTCAGGCCGACGAACCCGATCGGCCCCGCCGCGGCCACGCTCGCGCCGCACAGCAGCGTGATGGCGAGCGCGCCGAGGAACCGGGTGCGGGCGACCTTGGCGCCGAGCGCGCGGCTGACGTCGTCGCCGAGGGCCAGCGCGTTCAGTGGCCGCGCCAGCACGAGGGCCAGGAGGACACCGACGAGCACGAACGGGGCGACCTGGCCGACGACGTCGGCGTCGTGGCCGCCGAGGGAGCCGACGGCCCAGTAGCGGTACTGGTCGAAGACCTTGGGCTGCAGCGTGGTGATGCCCTGCACCACGGAGTACAGCGCGAACGTCAGGGCGATCCCGGCCAGCGCCAGGCGGACGGGTGTGGCGCCGGAGCTGCCGCGCGCGGCCACCCCGTAGACGAGCAGCGTGGCCAGGCCGGCGCCGACGAACGCGACCCAGACCTGGATCTGCGGCCCCACGCCGCCCGTCAGCGCCATCACGACGACGACGGCCGCGGCGGCGCCCGCGTTGATCCCGAGGATGCCCGGGTCGGCCAGCGGGTTGCGGGTCAGCGCCTGCATGAGCGCACCGGCGAGCCCGAGGGCCGCGCCGACGAGGAGCCCCAGCAGGGTCCGCGGCACCCGCAGCTCGCGCACGACGATCGCGTCGTCCGAGCCGTCGGGGTGCAGGACGAGGTCCCACACGCGATCCAGCGGGATCTGCCGCGAGCCGATGCTGATGCTCAGGAGGACGACGAGCCCGAGGACGGCCAGCGCCACCAGCAGCCCGACCGCCCGGATCGACCGTGGGCGAGCGGCGGCGGCCGGAGCGGCCGGCGACTCGGGGACCGGCGCGCGGGTGGTGGTGGCGACGCCCACGCCTACTCGACGTCGGCCGGGGTGTCCCGGTGCTTCCAGTAGCCGATCGCCTGCAGCGGGCCGATCGTCAGGCCGCGCTCGCCCTTGAGGTGCTCGCGCAGCCGCCGGACCACGAGCGACTCCCCCGCCACCCAGACCTTGCCCTGGCCCTCGGGCAGCTCGGCGGCGCGCACGGCCTCCTCCAGGCGCGTGCAACGCCCCGGGGCCTCGCCGTCGCGGTGGATCCACTCCAGCGTCAGGTCCGCGGCCGACCACAGGGTCGTGTGGCAGCTCGCGTCGGCCACCTCCACGAACACGCGGGTCGGGTGGCCGGCGGGCAGCCGCTCGAGGGTGGCGCTGATCGCGGGCAGCGCGGTCTCGTCGCCCGCCAGCAGCGTCCAGTCCGCGTCGGGCTCCGTGATGAAGTGGATTCGCGGGCCGGCGAAGCCGAGCACCTGCCCGGGCCGGGCGGCGGTGGCCCAGCGCGACGCCGCGCCGTGGTCGCCGTGGAGCACGAAGTCGATCGTCAGCTCGGGACGCGAGCGGTCGTAGGACCGCACGGTGTAGTTGCGGCAGTGCTGCTCCGGGCAGCCATCGGGGAACTTCCAGCCGGCGGCGGGCAGCACGGGCTCGTCGCGGCCCTCGGCCGGCCAGATCAGCGTGATGATCTCGCCCGGCTCCTCGTCGGGCAGGTCGCGCAGATCCTCGCCGCTGAAGACGATGCGGGCGACGTTCGGCGTCGGGCGGGCGACGTGCCGGACCTCGATGCGTCCCGTCCGCAGGGGGAACGGCCGGTCGCGTGCCCGGGCTGCGGCCGGGGAGAGCTGGGCCTGCGCCATGTAGGCCACCCTAAAGCATCCGGCGGTGATCGTCCGCCTCCCCGTGCCAGACTCCCTGGTGGATGCAACGACCGTCGCTCCAGGCCGCCGGCGCCCGCCGCTGGGGTCTGCTCCTCCTGACGACGGCGGTCGCGGGTTTCGGGGGCGCGGCGGTCGGGGTGCCCTCCCCCGCGCTCTTCGCCGGCCTGTTCGTCGGGTTGGTCTTCGCCCTGCGCACCCCGTGGGGCCTCGACGTGCCGGGCCCGGCCGCCCGCCTCGCCCAGGGCGTGCTCGGCGTCTCGCTCGGGGTGCTCGTGCAGTCGTCGACGCTGACGGAGATCGGGCAGAACGCCGGGCCGATCGTCGGTGTCACCCTCGCCACCCTGGGCGCCACGGTGCTCGCCGGACTGGCGATGAGCCGGCTGACCGGCCTGGACCGGCCCACGGCCTCGTTCGGCATGGTCGCCGGCGGCGCCTCGGGCATCGTGGCGATCAGCCGCGAGCTCGGCGCGGACGAGCGGCTCGTCGCGGTCATGCAGTACCTGCGGGTGCTCGTGATCGTCGTGCTCGCGCCCGTCGTCGCCGGGATCGCCGGGGGCGGCGGAGGCGGACGCCCGGTGGCGGACGGGGTGGCCGGCGGCTGGGTCGAGGGGACGGTCGCCCTCGTGCTCTGCGTGGTCGTCGGGGCGGGTCTGGCCCGGCTCGTGCGCCTGCCGGCCGGCTCCCTGCTCGGCCCCCTGCTCGTCGCCGCCACGCTCGCGCTGCTCGACGTGTCGCTCATGGCCCCGGTTCCGCCGGCCGTCCTCGAGGCCGCCTACGTGGCGATCGGGCTCTCCGTCGGCCTGCGGTTCACCGTGGCGAGCCTCCGCCACGCCGCCCGGATCCTGCCCGCGACGCTCGCCATGATCGCCCTGCTGATCCTGGTCTCGGCCGGGCTGGGTCTGCTGCTCGTCCCGCTCACGGGCGTGGGCGCGCTCGACGCCTACCTCGCCACCACGCCGGGCGGCCTCTACGCCGTGCTGGCGGCCGCCGCCACGAGCGACGTCGACGCCACCTTCGTCCTGGCGGTCCAGGTGCTGCGGCTGTTCGCGATGCTGCTCGCCGCGCCGCTCCTGGCGCGGTGGCTCGCCGGCCGCGAGGGCGCGGCGCCCCCGAGGGACGCCGCGCCACCGCCCGCGGGGTAGCCCCTACGCCCGCGGCGGGCCGTCGACCCGCTGGGGCACGAGCCGGACGGGCCCGAGCAGGCCGGAGGGCTCCGGCCCCCAAGTCTTCGGGTCGAACGGCTTGTAGTTGATGTTCACGATGTAGAAGCGGTCCCAGACCTTGCCCTTGAGCGAGAGGTCGCGGACCGCGTTGGCCGCGAGGTTCGTGACCTCGAGCTCGAGCACGTTCTCGCCGCGGCGCAGCCCGTCCTCGATCGTGACCTCGAACGGGATCCGCCACGCCGTCTCCAGCTCGCGGCCGTTCAGGCGCACCCGCACGGACTCGCGCACGTCGCCGAGCTCGAGCAGCCACTCGTCCGCCCGACCCTTCGGCGCCTGGAACCGCAGCGTGTAGCGCGCCGTCCCGGAGAACGCGGCCGCCTCGGCGCCCAGCTCCGTCCACGAGACGAGCTCCGGGAGCGTCCGCGGCGCGCCCGGCTTGCCGTCGCCGTCGAGGAACCGCAGCTCCCACGGGCCGGTCAGGTCGACGGCGCGGCCGGCGTCGCGCGGCAGCGCCCAGCGCAGGCCGTGGACGCGGCGGCTCGTGAACGTCCGCACGAACAGCGAGTCGCCGGGCTCGAGGCGCAGGCGCACCTCGGTCCGGCCGCCGCGGCGGCGCAGGTCCGCGACGCCCGAGGCGCCGTCGGAGGGATCGAGGATCGCGGCCGAGCGCGCGTCGTCGGCCAACGGGAGCCAGCCGTCGACGGGCTGGGCGCCGAGGTTCGTGACGAACAGGTGGCGGCCCTGCGCGTGGCGGCGCCGCAGCACGCGGACGCCGAGGTCGGCCGCGGCCTCGCGGCGCGCGCCGGCCTCGACGAGCCCGGCGTCGACGTCGCCCGTCACCACGAACCGGCCGCGGCCGATGCGGTGCTCCGTGCCGATCCGCGTGCGGCGCTCGGAGCGGCGGATCTCGGTGAGCAGGCCCGCGAGCTCCTTCCGGCGCGCCTCGAGGTCGGCCAGGCCCGGGACGTCCTCGGGGAGTCCGCCGCGGAAGACCACGGTCGCGCCGCCCGCGGCGAGGTCGCGCAGGCGCCGGAGCGTGGCCAGCGGGACGATCTTCGCCCCCGGGACGAGCACGGTCGCGTAGTCGCCACCCTTCGTGTGCACCGCGCCGTTCCGCCCGGCCGAGATGCCCTCGAGCATGCGGTCGGAGACGTAGTCGAACTGCCAGCCCTTGGCCTCGAGTCCGACGGTGACCTCGCCGAAGCCCGTCGGGTGCTCGTGCAGCCACTCCTCGGCGCCGTGGACCGTGAACTGCGGGACGAGCGGATCCTTCGCCGTGTGCCACAGGTCGTGCTGCGGGAAGTACACGAGCACGTCGTTGTCGTGGGTCCCCTCCTGCAGGAGCGACTGGGCGCGGGTGACGTAGTCCGTCAGCTCGGGCAGGTCGCGCCAGAGCGGGTTCTGCGGGTTGAGGTCCGTCGACGCGTAGAAGTTCAGCCCCGGGAACGGCTCACCCGGGGGCGAGTACGTCGTGCCGTGGAAGAACACGTGGTTGATGCCGGCGGCGAAGAGCTGATCGAGCTCGGGCTTCATCTGCGCGAGCGAGACGTGGAAGTGCTCGCCGAGCCACGTGCAGCTCTCGGAGGACGCCAGCGGCTTGCCCTCCACGTGCGCGGCGGAGGACGCGAAGCGCATCACGAGCGGGTCGGGCCGGCCGAAGTCGTCCGTGGAGTAGTTCTGGTCCGCGCGCAGCCCCGGGATCGGGAACGCGCTGGGGCCGAAGCTCTCCGTCTCCGGGATGTCGACGCGGGCGTAGAGGTCCAGCAGGTTGGCCGGGGAGCCGTGCGCCTGGTTGCGCGTGAGCCAGCCGTGCTCGTGGTTCCAGTCCGACCAGCGGCTCGTGAAGCGGGTGAGCAGCAGGTCGGCGAACGTCTCGCGCACGTCGGAGCGCACGCGGGCGCGGGTCTCCTCGTCGCCCTGACCCGTGACCTCGGGGAGGAACGGCACGAGGTCGTAGCCGCGGAGCTCCCGGAAGTCCTCGAGCATCGTGTCGGTCCAGTTCGCGGCCCCGACCTCGTAGGAGTCGTGGAACATCGACCGCAGGCCGTGCGAGCCCTTGCCGAGCGCCTGGTCGAACCGCGCGAGGTAGTTCGGCAGCGAGCGCTCGCTGATGTAGTCGATGACGAGACCCTCGCTGCCCGGCGCGGCGCGCTTGACGGCCATGCGGACGCGGCCGACGAAGACGGCGGTCAGCTCCCAGCCGCCCTCGGGGGCGACGGCGTCGAGCGTGCCGTCGGCGCCGACCTTGTCGGTCAGGTCGACGGTGGTGCCGTCGGGGGCGCGGGCGACGATGCGGTCCAGTGGCGGGATCGGCTTGTTCGCCGGCGGGTTCTTGACCCGGACGGGCTCGGCCAGGCGCCCGCCGGCGGCGAGCGTCCAGCGCTCCGTGAGCACCTTCGCCGCGCTGTCGTCGTCGGCGACCCACGGGCCGCCGAAGGGCCAGCCCGAGCCGGTCGTCATGTCGACGCCGAGGCCGAGGTCCTTCGCGATCCGACTGGCGCTGTCGACCGCCTCGACCCACGACGGGCTGAGGAACGGGCGGTTCTTCGCCTCGTCGCCCTTCGCACCGTAGATCGCCTGGATCTCGACGCCGCCGATGCCGGCGTCCCGGTACGCGCCGAGGTTGGCCTTCAGGCCGGCCTCGTCGACGTTGCTGCCGAGCCACCACCAGCGGGTCCACGGCTTGGCCTGGCTCGTCGCCTGCGGCCAAGCCAGCGGGGCCGGCGTGCGGCCCGGCTTGGGACCGCGGGTGGCGCGGGCCGCTCCGGGCCAGGTCGCGAGCGCACCCACGCCCACGGCCGTGGCCGATGTCCTCTGCACGAACTCCCTGCGACGCATCTCTGCTCCTGAACTTCGGGGGACGGCCGCGCGGGGGGAAGCGAGACCGGCCAATGTTCGAACCTGGGCGTTTTCACCATGTGCGGGGCAAACCGCTCATGGATGCCCGGGTTCGACCAGTGGCGCTACGACCTTAGCGTGCTCGCAGTCACAGTGCAGGTCTTTGCGGGGTGGCGACGGGGTTGCAGCGGCGCCCCGGTCGGCGCTGCCGTCACCCGTCACCAGGCCGCGTCGGCCCCGCCCGGGATCGTGCGCGGAGTCCCGCCGCCGTCGAGCGGCACCCGCATCGCGACGCGGCGGGTGCGGGAGCGGCCCTCCCCTGAGGACCAGTCGACGCGGACGACGGCGCTGCGGCTCGCCCGCTCGTAGCCGAGGACCCGGAACTCGGACGCGTAGTCGAAGGACCCCGCATCGGGCAGCGCCTCGATGAGGTTGCGTGCCGTCGCCGAACGACCGCCCACCTGCACGGCCCGGGGCCGGCCGTCGTCGCCCATCGTCGCGAGCACCCCGTCCGGGGCGAGGCTCGCCGGATCCTCGAAGGCGAATCCGACCCAGCCGCCGTCCGAGCGGCCCAGCCTCGGCACGAACGGCCACCGCGGAACACCACGGATCCGCTTGCGAGCCGTGCCGTCGAGATCCCTCCGGGGGATCCGCACGCGCGGCGCGGGTCCCGTACGTGCCTCCCCGTTCGGGGCCACGGTGAGCAGCCGCGGGCCGCTGCCGCGCTGGGCCAGCCGGATCCGTCCGTCCGCGCGGCGTCGCACCCGGGTGGTCAGCGTGTACCGGAGGGCGAGGGCTCCCGACGGGCCCCCGGTCAGCCCGAGCGTGTAGGGCAGGCCGTCGGCCGCGCGGCCGACGAACCGGCCGACGGTGCGCGGCACCACCCCCTCGATGTGCGTCGCCGACACCCGGGTCGCTCCGTGCAGGTTCCGGACGAGGCGCCCGTCGGCGCCGCCGGGACGGACCCAGTCGGGCCTCGGCGTGTCGCTGATGCCGGCGAAGAGGTACTCAGCGGGGAACAGCGAGAAGGGCGAGGAGCTGACCAGCGCCCCGCCGGGCACGCCCACCGCGCTGCCGGCCGGCCCGGGGAGCTCGGCGCAGACCGCCGACGCGACTGGACAGCGCAGCGCCGTCCACGTGAGCGTCGTCTCGTCGGCGTCGTCCGGGCGAGGCGTCGACCGTGCTGCGTCGCCGATGATCACCTCGGATCCGTCGGGCGTCCACGAGAGCTCGGAGTAGGGCGGCGCCGCCGCGACGTTCGTGGGCATCGTCAGCGGCACCAGCGGACCCCCGGCGCTGGCGACCACGTACGCCCGCCCCTCCCCGTTTCCGTCGTCGGAGGGCAGCACGAGGAGGTGACGTCCGTCCGGCGACGCCACGAGCCCGCTCGGCGCCTCCACGGTCGTGAACGGGCCGAGCCTCCGCTCCGCACCTGCGCCGTCCGTCACCGTGATGCGCACGGTGCTGGGCTGCCGCGGGTCGTTCGGCTCGTCCACCGCCATGCGTGCGACGTCGGCTGCCGCAGGTGCGGCGCCGGCGAGCAGCGCTGCGAGGGCGAGCGGAACGGCCCGCCCCCCGACGAGGAGGGAGGACGCGGCGGGACCGCGCGACCGGGACAGGCGGGACATGGGACTCCAGGGGACGGCCCCACCGCGCGGCGGGGCGGACGGGGGACGCCCCGCACGCTACCGCGGACCGCGTGGGGCTTTGTGGGTGCCCCGAGCCGTGCCGCAGTCCGACGCGGCCCGGCCCGAGAAGCTCGGGGCGGGGCCCGCCCCCCATGCGGGTGCCCCGAGCCCTGCCGCAGTCCGACGCGGCCCGGCCCGAGACGCTCGGGCGGGGCCAGCCTGGGTTTACTTCGCGTCGACCCAGGTCTTGCCGATGCCGCCCTCGACCTTGAGCGGCGGGTCCTGCGTCCACGGCGAGACCATCTCCCGCTCCACGAGGGCGCGGACGCCGTCGGGGCCCTCCATCTCGCTCGCCGGGCCCTCCACGAGGAGCTCATCGTGGATCGTGAGGACCATGCGGGAGCGGACGCCGGCGTCGTCCAGCGCGCGGCGGACGTTGATCATCGCCAGCTTCATGATGTCCGCGGCGGTGCCCTGGATGATCGTGTTGACGGCCAGGCGCTCGCCCAGGCCGCGCATCTGCGGGTTGCGGGCGCGCAGCTCGGGGATGAGCCGGCGGCGGCCGAACATCGTGCGGACCTCGCCGGCCTCCTTCGCCTGCTCGATGGTGGAGTCGATGAAGCGCTTGACGCCGGTGAACTGGGCGAAGTAGGCGTCGATGACCTCCTTCGCCTCCTCCCGCGGGATGTTCAGCCGCTCGGCGAGGCCGAAGTCCGTAAGGCCGTAGGCGATGCCGTAGTTGACCATCTTCGCCTTCGACCGCAGGCCGGCGTCGAGCTCGTCCTCCCCCACGCCGAAGACCGTCATGGCCGTCGCGGTGTGGACGTCGCGGTCCTCGCGGAAGGCGTCGCGCAGCGTCTCCTCCTCCGCGTAGAAGGCCAGGATCCGCAGCTCGACCTGGGAGTAGTCGCAGGACAGCAGCACGGTCTCCTCCTCCGCCTCGAAGCAGCCGCGGATGCGGCGGCCCAGCGCGGTGCGGACGGGCACGTTCTGCAGGTTCGGGTCGGTCGACGAGAGCCGGCCCGTCTGCGCGACGGTCTGCTGGAACGTCGTGTGGATGCGGCTGCGCGGGTCGGCCTGGGCGAGCTGCGGCAGCACGTCGAGATACGTCTTGGCGAGGGTCGAGAGCTCGCGCCAGCGCTCGATGAGCGGGATGACCTCGTGCTCGTCGCGGATCTGTTGGAGCACGCGCGCGTCGGTGGAGAAGCCCGTCTTGCCCTTGCGCTTCTTCGTCAGCCCGAGCTCCTCGAAGAGCACCTCGCCCAGCTGCTTGGGCGAGCCGATCGTGAACTCGCGGCCGGCGTGCTCGTGGATCTTGGCCTGCAGCTCGAGGATCTCGGCGTGGACCTCGTCGCGCACCTCGCTCAGGCGCGGGACGGACAGCCGCACGCCCTCGCGCTCCATCTCGCGCAGCACGTCGACCAGGGGCAGCTCGACGTCGCGCAGCAGCTCGGTGAGCCCGGCGTTGTGGACGAGGCCCCGCTGGTGGACGGCCAGCAGCGCGACACGCCCGGCCGTGGCGGCGGCGAGGTCGCCCACGGTGTCGGCGACGGCGACGTCGGCCTCGTCGGCCAGCTCGTCGAGCGGGTAGCCGCGGCGCTGCGGCTCGAGCACGTAGGCGGCGAGCAGCGTGTCGTGGGCCAGACGGGGCGCGGGCGGACGGTCGGCCGCCGCGCCGCGGTCCGGGTCGCCGCCCTCGGCCAGGGCCTTGCCGTCGTGGCAGACGAGCGGGCGGCCCTCGAGTGCCGCGAGCACGTCGGCCGAGCTCGCGCAGCCGCCGGCGAGGAGCTCGACGGGCCGGCCGCCGTCGTCGAGCCGGGCGACGGCGAAGCGCAGCGGCAGGGCGGGCGTGGGTGCGGCTCCGGCGTCGCCGGGCACGTCGAGGGCCAGTTGCCCGGGGTCGCCCTCGCTCGCGGCGTCCGCATCCTCGGCGGGTGCCTCGACCGTCGTGTCGGGGTCGAAGAGCTGCCCGGACTGCTCCTGCTCCGCGGCGACGGGTTCGACCACGGCGACGGCGACGGGGAGCGGCGCGGCGCCCTCGGGCGCGGCCGCGTCGGCCTCCTCCAGGATCCCGCGCAGCTCGTCCAGGGCCACCTCGCGCAGCGGCGCGTCGACGACGCTGGCGGTGACGGGGCCGTCGCCCGCCTTCGCGGACGGGCGGCCGTCGGACTCGAGCAGCGGTTCGAGGCGGCGCCACGGGTCGCGCAGCTCGAAGCGCATGAACGTCTCGCGCAGCGCGTGGGCGTCGGGCTTGGCGACGAGCAGCGCGTCGAGGTCGTAGTCGACGGGGACGTCCGTATGGATGCGCGCCAGCTCGCGCGAGATGCGGGCGTTCTCGGCGTGCTCGGCCAGGTTCTGCTTCCGCTTCGCGCCCGAGATCTGGTCGATGGACGCGAGCACCGTCTCGAGGTCGCCGAACTGCTGCAGGAGCTGCGCGGCGGTCTTGTCGCCGATGCCGGGGACGCCCGGGATGTTGTCCGACGTGTCGCCCTTCAGGCCGTAGAAGTCGGGGATCAGCTCGGGCTTCAGGCCGTAGCGATCGATGACGGCCTGATAGTCGTAGACCTTCGTCTCGGTGATCCCGCGGGCGGTCGCCATCACACCGACCCAGTCGTCGGGGTCGATGAGCTGGAACTGGTCGCGGTCGCCCGTGACGATGACCGTGCGCAGCTTCCGCTCGCGCGCGTGCAGGGCGAGGGTGCCGATGACGTCGTCCGCCTCCCACCCCTTCGAGGACACGTTGGCGTAGCCGAAGCCGGCCGAGATCTCGGAGAGGAACGGCCACTGCTGGCGCAGCAGGTCGGGCTTCTTCGCCCGCTGCGCCTTGTACTCCGGGTAGACCTCGGTGCGCCCCGACATGCCGGCGTCCCACACCACGGCGGTCGGGACGGGGCCGAGGTCCTGGTAGAGCTTGACGAGCATCGACGCGAAGCCGAAGAGCGCGTTCGTCGGCTCGCCCGTGGAGGTCGCGATGGACTCCGGGAGCGCGAAGAACGCCCGGTACGCGAGCGAGTTGCCGTCGATCAGGAGCAGGGCGGGTTCGCGCGAGGCCACCCCGGCACCATAGCCCGCCGGGCGGCGCGGACCGGGTCCGCGAAAGCCGCCTCCGGGGTGAGGACTCCGGCGGAGACGAACGGCCCGGGCACCGGTGCTTGCATACTACGAACGGCCCGCAAACCCGCTCCAGCACTGGGGACTTGCATACTAGGTCGGCCCTCCGGCGGCGCTCCTGCGTACTACTGTTTCGCCGCGTGAGCGTCACGCCGTCCGCGCAGTACTCCATCGTCGTCCGGGTCGAGATCGACCACCGCCCGGGGGCCCTGGGCGAGGTGGCCTCGGCCATCGGCCACGCCGGAGGCGTCATCGGCGACGTCGCGCTCGTATCGGTCTCGGGCGACACGCTGATCCGCGACATCACGGTCTCCGCGGGCGCGCAGGCGGCGTGGGACGAGATCTCCCGCGCGATCACGGAGCGGGCCGGCGCACGGGTCCTGGCGGTCACCGACCGCACGTTCCAGGTGCACGAGGGCGGCAAGCTCGAGACCACCCCGAAGCACCCGCTCAAGACGCGCGACGACCTGGCGATGGCCTACACGCCGGGCGTCGCCCGCGTGTGCGACGCGATCGCGGCCGACCCGTCCCTCTCCCACGACCTGACGATCCGTAAGAACACCGTCGCGGTCGTGACGGACGGCACCGCGGTCCTGGGCCTGGGCGACATCGGCCCGGAGGCGTCCATGCCGGTCATGGAGGGCAAGGCCGTCCTCTTCAAGGAGTTCGCGGGCGTCGACGCGTTCCCGATCGCCCTGGCGACGAAGGACCCGGACGAGATCGTCTCGATCTGCAAGGCGATCGCGCCCACCTTCGGCGGCATCAACCTCGAGGACATCTCGGCGCCCCGGTGCTTCGAGATCGAGGACCGCCTGAAGGCCGAGCTCGACATCCCCGTCTTCCACGACGACCAGCACGGCACGGCGATCGTCACGCTCGCCGCCCTCATCAACGCGTGCAAGATCACCGGCCGGCGGCTCGAGGACGTCTCCGTCCTGGTCACCGGCCTCGGCGCGGCGGGCATCGCCGTCACGAAGATCCTGCTCTCGGCCGGGGTCACCGACATCATCGGCGCCGACTCGCGCGGCCTCGTCTCGACGAGCCGCGAGGACTACGTCGACGGCACCATGAACAGCGTGAAGCGCTGGTACGCCGAGATGAGCAACCCCCATGGCCTCACGGGCCACCCCGGGGACCACCTCGCGGGCCGCGACCTCTTCATCGGCCTCTCCGGCGCCCGCATCTTCCCGGCGGAGAAGCTCGCGGCGATGAACCCCGACGCGATGGTCTTCGCGATGGCCAACCCGAACCCCGAGGTCTCGCCGGAGGAGGCCGCGCCCTACGCCCGCATCATCGCCACGGGCCGCTCGGACTACCCGAACCAGATCAACAACGTGCTGGCGTTCCCGGGCATCTTCCGCGGGGCGCTCGACGTGCGCGCCACGCAGATCACCGAGGGCATGAAGCTCGCCGCCGCCCACGCCATCGCGGGACTGGTGCGCGACGAGGACCTGCGCGAGGACCACATCATCCCCTCCGTCTTCGACCGCGACGTCGCGCCCGCCGTGGCCGCCGCGGTGGCGGAGGAGGCGCTGGCCGCCGCCGGCGCCTGAGGTCCGGTGGGGGCGGTAGGGCGGTAGGGCGGTCGCCCCTCCTCCGCGAGGGATGAGCGGTTGGACCGGCCGGAGGACGGGCGGGAGGACCGGCGTGCCGGCCCGCTTGGTCCCGGACGCACCACCCGCGACAATGCCCCCATGCACGTCACCATCACCGGCGCCACCGGGACGATCGGCACGCGGATCGTCGCGCGCCTCCTCGAGCGGGGCGACCGCGTCACCGTGCTCTCGCGGAACGCCGCGAAGGCCCGCGCGGCGCTCGGCGACGTCGAGGCCTTCGACTGGGACCCGCAGTCGGGCCCGCCGCCCGCGGCGTCGTTGACGGGCCGCGACGCGGTCATCAACCTGGCCGGCGAGCCGGTCTTCCAGCGCTGGACGGCGAGCTCGCGCCCCCGCATCGAGGCCTCGCGGATCCGCACCACGGAGCACCTGGTGCAGGCGCTGGCCGCCCTGGGCGACGACCGACCGGCGACGCTGGTCAGCGGCTCCGCCTCGGGCTACTACGGCGACACGGGCGACGCCGAGGTCACCGAGGCCCGGGGCCCGGCCGACGACTTCCTCGGCACGCTCGCCCGCCGCTGGGAGGACGCCGCGCACGGCGCCGACGCGCTGGGCATGCGGGTGGCGGTCGTCCGCACGGGCATGATCCTCGCGGCCGACGGCGGTGCGCTGCCGGTGATGGCCCGTCCGTTCCGCCTGGGCCTCGGTGGCTGGTTCGGCGCGGGCCGCCAGTGGGTGCCGTGGATCCACGTCGACGACCACGTCGGCCTGTTGCTGGCGGCGCTGGACCACCCGGACTTCGCGGGCGCGATCAACGCCGCGGCCCCGGAGTCCGCGACGAACAAGGCGTTCTCGAAGGCTGTCGGCCGGGCGCTCAGCCGTCCCGTCCTCGTCCCGGTCCCCGCGATCGCGCTACGCACCGCCCTGGGCGACATGTCCGCGCTCGTGCTCGACAGCTGCCGCATGGTCCCGGCCCGCGCCGAGGAGCTGGGGTACCGCTTCGACCACCCGGGCCTCCACGGGGCGCTCGACGATCTCCTGGGGTCCTGAAGGTGAGCGCCCCGTGGAGCGGGGCCCTGGACGACCTGCTCGGTTGCGTGGCGCGCCCGGCGTCGAGCGCCGCGATGACCCGTCGGGGTCCTAGCCGGCGTCGAGCGGGCGGACGGCGCGCCAGCCGTACGCCTCGGGGCGCGCGAGGCTGACCGTCGGGTTCGTGACGGTGCCGTCCGGGTTCTGGCGACCCTCGGCGGGCGGGCCCGGCACGGCGACGCGCACGAGGGCGTCGGACACGCCGTCGCGGCGGTTGCCCTTCGGACCGGCCTCGTTGATGGCCCGGAGCATGAGCTTCATGCCGCGCCACCCGGCGAGCACGCCCACGGGCGCCGGGGTGCCGTGGACCTCGCGGTACGCCGCGTCGATGCGGCGGCCCTCCTCGGTGGCCTCGGGCACGCCGTCGTCGACGACGGCCTCCATCTCGAGGTCGGCGGAACGGGCCAGCGCCGCTGTGCCCTGCGAGGCGGCGCCGCGGCTCAGGAGGATCGTCGTGTCGCGCAGATCGGGGAGGACCTCGCGCAGCAGCCGGGCAGGGTCGCCGGCCGTCGGCTCGCCCGCCACGACGACGCAGTCCGCGCCGCCGTCCAGCGCGTCGCGCAGACCCGACACCAGACCCGGGTCGGCGTAGCTCTTGCCGCGCACGGTCGTCTTCGGGTCCAGGCCCGGGGCGCCGCGCAGCGCGCCGCCCCCGGCGTCCGGGGCCACCACGAGCACGGTCGACCGGCACGACGCCGCGTCGGCCCGCCGCGCCAGGCCGCGGGCGACCGCCGCGTCGCCCGGGGCCAGGCCGACGGAGAGCCGGCGACCGCGGGGGTTGAGGTCGTCCGGCGTGGCGTCGACCTGATCGCCGGAGACGGAGACGAACGCCGCGCCGGTCTGCGCGGCCGTCAGGCCGAAGGAGCGGACGGTGACGGGCGAGAGGCCCGTCAGCACGCCGACGGTCCCGCCGTCGCGAAGGAAGTTGCCGGCCTCGCGGGACGCGCCCGCCACGCCGACCGTGCGGCCATCGTCGTCGGTCACGTCGCGCTCGGAGAGGCGGACGCTGAACGGTCCGGCGCCCCCGCCGGAGTCGGCGAGCGCCAGCTCGGCGCCGCGGGCCAACAGCTGGCCCTGCACGCCCCAGGGGCCGCGCGTCGGGATGCCGACGTAGACCGCGACCTTCGTCTCGTACGCCTTCTCGCCGGTGGGGTCGTCCCCACAGCCCGCGGCGCCGGCGACGAGGGCGGACAGCGACAGGCCGAGGGCGACGCGGCGGGCCGCGCGCCTCACGCGCTAGAGGCGGTGGGCGTCGGCGTCGTGGCCGGAGGTCTCGGTGCTGCGGTTCGTGGCGTAGCCGAGCACCCGCCAGATCGCGATGGCGGCGACCATGAGACCGGACGCGATGAGGATCGCGTCGAAGGACTTGAGGCCGAGCGCCCAGAGGACGATCCAGACCAAGACCGCGATGGTGAGCGAGTAGATGAGGCCCATACGGCCCGTCAATCTACCGGAGCGGACGGCGCGCCGTCCGCCCTGTCCCGCGCGTCAACGGCCGAGGCCGGAGACGAGGTCGGCCATCACGGCCGCAACGGACGCGACGGGGTCCTCGTCGCCGGCCGCGCGCACGAGGCGCGAGCCCACGATCACGCCGTCGGCGCCGGCCGCCACGGCCTGCGCCGCGTGCTCGCCGGTCGCGATGCCGAAGCCCAGCCCGACGGGGATCCCGGTGTCCCCCGCGTCGCCACCGGAGGCCTTCGCGCGCCGGACGACCTCGCCGAACTGCTCGGCCATCGAGCCGCGCTCGCCGGTGGTCCCGGTGACGGAGACGGCGTAGAGGAACCCGCGCGCGGCCTGCCGGACCTCGCGCACCCGGTCCTCGGCCGTCGTCGGCGCGACGAGCGGGATGAACGCCAGGCCGACGGCGTCGCAGGCCGCCATGACGTCCTCGGCCTCCTCGCCGATCGGCAGGTCGGGCACGATGAGGCCGCTGAAGCCCGCGTCGGCCAGGCGCTGCAGGAAGACCGGGGCCCCGGGGTGCAGCACGAGGTTCGCGTACGTCATGAGGACGACGGGCACGTCGGGCGAGAGCTCGCGGCCGAGCTCGATCACGTCGTCGACGACGATGCCCGCGCGCAGGGCGACGGTGCCCGCGGCGTGGATGATCGGGCCGTCGGCGAGCGGGTCGCTGTAGGGGATGCCGAGCTCGACGACGTCGGCGCCACCGTCGACGTAGGCGCGGGCGATCTTCCGCGACGTCTCGAGGTCGGGGTAGCCGCCCATCATGTAGGCGACGAGGGCGGCGTCGCCGGGGGCCTCGGAGAAGGCGCGCCGAATCCGCTCCTCGCCCGCGCCGCCGCGCAGGGTGGTGCCGGTGGTCTCCTCGGTGCTCATCGGATCTCCGCTCCGTCCTGGGGGCCGTCGCCCTGCTGGTCCGCGACGGGGTCCTCGCCGAGCGGCTCCGCGACGGAGTCGTGCCCGTCGTGCTTGAGGAAGTCGGGGCCCTCGAGCTCCTCGAGGCCCTCCAGCGCGTGGGCCATGTCCTTGTCGCCACGGCCCGAGAGGCAGACGATCTCCATCTCGACGTCCGGCGCGGGCTCGTGGAGCACGTAGTGCAGCGCGTGGCTCGTCTCGAGCGCGGGGATGATGCCCTCCAGGCGGGCGACCTCGCGGAACGCGCGCAGCGCGTCCTCGTCGCGGACGGCGACGTACTCGGCGCGGCCCGTGTCGCGGAGCCACGCGTGCTGCGGCCCGACGCCGGGGTAGTCCAGGCCGGCGGAGACGGAGTGCGCCTCGAGGATCTGGCCGTTGTGGTCCTGCAGCACCGGGGACAGCGAGCCGTGGAGCACGCCGGACTGGACGCCGCTGGTCAGCGCCGCGCCGTGCTGGCCCGAGTCCAGGCCGTGGCCGCCGGCCTCGACGCCGATCATGCGCACGCCCTCGTCGTCCATGAAGCCGGAGAAGAGACCGATGGCGTTCGAGCCGCCGCCGATGCAGGCGACGACGCGGTCGGGCAGGCGGCCCGCGATCTCGAGGACCTGCTCGCGCGCCTCGTCGCCGATGACCCGCTGCAGGTCGCGGACGAGGGCCGGGTAGGGCGCCGGGCCGGCGGCCGTGCCGATGACGTAGTGCGTGTCCTCGACCGTGGCGACCCAGTCGCGGATGGCCTGCGAGGTGGCCTCCTTCAGCGTGCGGGCGCCGGACTCGACGGGCTGGACCGTCGTGCCGAGCAGCCGCATGCGCTGGACGTTGGGGCCCTGGCGGCGCATGTCCTCGACGCCCATGTAGACGACGCAATCCAGGCCGAGCAGGGCGGCGGAGGTCGCGGTCGCGACGCCGTGCTGGCCCGCGCCGGTCTCGGCGATCACGCGCTTCTTGCCCATGTACTTCGCGATCAGGCACTGCCCGAGCGCGTTGTTGATCTTGTGGGCGCCCGTGTGGTTGAGGTCCTCGCGCTTGAGGTAGATCTCGCGGCCGACGGCGGCGCTCATGCGCGTGGCCAGGTAGAGCGGGGTGCGACGCCCGACGTAGTTCGTCAGCAGGCCGTCGAGCTCGCTCCGGAACGTCGTGTCGTTGCGCAGGCGGCTCCACGCGGCCTCGAGCTCGTCGAGGGCGGGGATCAGCGTCTCGGGGACGTAGCGGCCGCCGTAGGGGCCGAAGCGCCGCTCGCTGCCGATCTCGGGGCTGTGGGTGGCGGGCGTCATCGGGTCTCCGTCGTCGGGGTCGGGCTCGTCCGGGGACCGCCGGGCTCGGCGGGGCTCCCGGAGGACGGTGCGTCGGCCGCACCCGTCCCGGTTGCGGGCGCCGCGTCGGCCTGGTCCTCGTACCGGAACGCGCCGCGGACCTCGCGGACGAACGCGCGGACGAGCTCGGGGTCCTTGCGGCCCGGGGCCGCCTCCGTGCCGCTGGCGACGTCGACGGCGTAGGGGCGCACCTCGCGCACCGCCTCCGCGACGTTGTCCGGGCGCAGGCCGCCGGAGAGGATCAGCGGAGGCTGCTTCTCCCCCGGGGCCGCCCGCCGGACGGCCGCGAGCTCCCAGTCGAAGCTCTCGCCCGTGCCGCCGGCGACGCCGGGGACGTAGGTGTCGAGCAGGTGGAAGTCGGTCGAGAACGTGCGCAGCGCGGCGACGTCGGACCCGGTGCGCACGCGGACGGCCTTGATGACCTTCGCGCCCGTGCGGCGGGAGACCTCGGCGCAGTAGGCCGGGCCCTCGTCGCCGTGGAGCTGCACGAGCGTCAACCCGACCTGGTCGACGGTGCGGTCGATCTCGTCGAGCGTCGCGTTGACGAACACGCCGGCGATCTCGACCTGCCGCTTGAGCGCGGCGCCGATCTGCTGCGCGTGCGTGATCCGGCAGCGCCGCTTGGAGTCCCGGAAGAAGATCAGGCCGATCGCCCACGCGCCGGCCTCGACGGCCATCTCGGCGTCCTCGAGCCGCGTGATGCCGCAGACCTTGATGCGGGTGCGCACCGGGCCCTTGGCGGGCGGCGGCCCGGAGGGCGCCCCTCCGGGCTGGTCCGGGGCCGGTGCGACGGCGGTGCCGGCCGGCATGCGCACGGGGCGCGGCCGGGCCTGCGGGGCCGGATCGGCGGGGCGTTGGGGCTGGTCCTCCACCCCTCCATCGTAGGCCGTGCGGCCCGTCGCCGCCGGGCCCCGGGCCTCAGGGGGTGGTGAACGGGTCGGCGCTGCCGCCGCCCTGCCCGTCGCCGGTGCTTCCCGCGGCGTTCGCGTCGTCGGAGCGGCGGGTCAGCGTGACCGTCACGGTCTCCGGCTCGCCGTTGCGCCGCAGCTCTACCTCGATGCGGTCCCCCGGCTTGCGCTCGGCCACGACGGCGGTGAGATCGTCGGCGTCCTCGATCGCCCGGTCGGCGATCTTCGTGATCAGGTCGCCGCCGATCTGCACGGGGCCCTGCGTGGTGTTGACGGTCACCCGGCCGCCGCGGATCCCGGCCTTCGCGGCGGGCGATCCGGGAGCGACGGTCTGAACCCAGGCGCCCTTCCCCGTCGGGGCGTTCAGCTCGGCGGGGAGCGCGCCCTCCTCCGGGGCGTCCGTCGTGCTCACCCCGAGGTAGGCGATGTTCGCGCGCCCCGTCTTCTTCAGGTCGAGAAGGATCCGCTTGATCGTGTCGATCGGCATGGCGAAGCCGATGCCGACGGATCCGGTGGACCCGCTGCCGCCCGTGGCGATCTGGCTGTTGATGCCGATCACGCGCCCGGCCCCGTCGAGCAGCGGCCCGCCCGAGTTCCCCGGGTTGATCGACGCGTCCGTCTGGAGCACGTTCTCGATGGGGAACCCGTTCGGCGCCTGGATGCGCCGCGCCTTCGCCGAGACGACGCCGGTGGTGAGCGTGCGGTCGAGCCCGTAGGGGTTGCCGATGGCGAGCACCGGGTCGCCGACCTGCACGTCCTTCGCCGACCCGAGCTGCAGCGGCTTGAGGCCCAGGCCCTTCGGGTCGACCTTGAGCACCGCGACGTCGTTGGATTGGTCCGCGCCGACGACCTTCGCGTCGACGGTCTTCTCGTTGCTGAAGGTGACCTGCACCTTCGTGGCGCCCTCCACCACGTGCTCGTTGGTGAGGATGGTGCCGTCGCCGTCGATCACGAATCCGGAGCCGGTCGAGTTCCCGTCCTGCTCCTGCGGCAGCCCGAACGGGCTCGTGGACTGGCTCGTCTGCCGCACCGCGGCCTTGACGAGGACGACGCCCGGGGCGTCGCGCTCGTAGATCTCGCGGGCGGTCGGCGCGGCCTCCCCGTCCGTCTGGGCGGCGTTGGCCGCGATCGGCGCCTGGCGCAGGACGGTGGTCGTGGTGCCGCCGCCCCCGACGCCGAGCGCCCCGGCCCCCAGGGCGAGGCCGGCCCCGAGGACGGCGGAGACGCCGACGACCGCAGGAGTGGCGAGCTTCGTCATGAAGCCAGTATGCGCCGGGTTCTGAAAGCGCAGGTCAAGCGCCGGTACGTCCGCCGTGAGACCTGCGCGGGGCGGCGCTCAGACGCTGCCGGTGAGCTCTCGGACGGCGGCCTCGATGTCGGGCTGGCGCATGAGGTGCGTGCCGACGAGGACCGCGTCGACGCCCACGCGCTCGAGCTCCTCGAGCTGCTCGCGCCGGGTGATCCCGGACTCCGAGACGACGACCTTGCCGGCCGGCACCTGGCTGAGCAGGTCGAACGTCGTGTCGAGGTCGACGGAGAGGTCGCGCAGGTTGCGGTTGTTGATGCCGATGACGTCCGCGTCGACGACCTCGAGCGCGCGCTCGAGCTCCTCGCCGTTGTGCACCTCGACGAGCACGTCGAGGTCCAGCTCGTGCGCGTCGCGGTAGAGGTGCAGCAGCTCGTCGTCCTCGAGCGCGGCGACGATCAGCAGCATCGCGTCGGCGCCCGAGACGGCCGTCTCGACCACCTGGTACGGGTGGACGATGAAGTCCTTGCGGATGATCGGCAGGCTCGAGGCCGCCCGCGCGGCGGCGAGGTCCTCGAGCGCCCCGCCGAAGAACGGGCCGTCCGTCAGCACGGACAGCGCCGTGGCCCCGGCGCGCTCGTAGGCGCCGACGATCTCGGGCAGCACCCCGCCCTCGCGCAGCGGCTCGGACGCCGAGGGCGCCCGGCGCTTGTGCTCGGCGATGATCGACACCCC
This sequence comes from Patulibacter americanus DSM 16676, assembly GCF_000420025.1. Taxonomy (GTDB): domain Bacteria; phylum Actinomycetota; class Thermoleophilia; order Solirubrobacterales; family Solirubrobacteraceae; genus Patulibacter; species Patulibacter americanus. The sequence continues at coordinate 375,703 of NZ_ATUD01000002.1, read as the reverse complement.
CGGCTGCGAGGCGAGGGCCTCCGCGAAGGGGCGGCCGTCCTCCCGTGTGCTCAGGCGCGCGCGGAGCTGGTCCTCCGGGACCTCCTTGCGGCGCCGGCGGACCTCCTCGCGGGTGCGGTCGACGATGTCGTCCAGAACGCTCATGCGGGCGTGCCCTCGAAGGGTTCGGTGGTGCGCTTCACGTACTGCTCCATGACCTGGTGCGCGGAGCCGGAGGAGATGGCCTCGCGGGCGCGCTCGACCCCCTCGGCCAGCGTGTCGGCGCCGCCGCCGACGAGGATCCCAGCGCCGGCGTTCGCGACGACCAGCTCCGTCGCCGCGGCGGTCGCGGCGGTGCGGTCGTCGGCGAGGACGCGGCGGGTGACGTCGGCGTTCTCCGCGGGGCTCGCGCCGCGGACGGCGTCGAGGGCGTGCGTCTGGACGCCAAGCTCCTCGGGGGTGACGGTGTAGGACCGCACGCCCTCCGGGGTGACCTCGTAGACGGTCGTCGGCGCGGCGATGGAGATCTCGTCCAGCCCGTCCTCGGAGCGCACGAGCAGCGCCCGCTCCGTCCCCAGGCGGTGGACGGCCTCGGCCATCCGCTCGATGACGTTCGGGTAGCCCACGCCGATGACCTGGCGCGGCGCGCCGGCGGGGCTGGTGAGCGGGCCGAGGATGTTGAAGACGGTACGGACCGCGAGCTCCTTGCGGACCGGGATCACGAACCGCGTGGCGGCGTGGTGGCGGGGAGCGAAGAGGAACCCGAAGCCGACGTCGTCGAGCACCGTGCCGACCTGCCCCGGGAGGAGGTCGATCTGCGCGCCGAGCGCCTCGAGCAGGTCGGCCGCGCCCGACTTCGAGGTCGCGGAGCGGTTGCCGTGCTTGGCGACCGCGCAGCCGGCGCCCGCGATCACGAACGCGGCCGTCGTGGAGACGTTGAAGGTCAGCGCGCCACCGCCGGTGCCGACGATGTCCACGAGGTTCTCGCGGACGGTCGTGACCTTGGCGGCGTGGGAGCGCATCGCGGCGGCGAGGCCGGCGATCTCGTCCGGGGTCTCGCCCTTGGCGCGGAGCGCGATCAGGAAGCCGGCGATCTCGACGTGCGAGGCGTTGCCGGCCATGATCTCGTTGAGGACCCGTTGGGCCTCTTCGAGCTCGAGGTCCCCTCCGGACGCGACCCGTTCGATCGCGGGCGTGAGCACGGGGTGCGGCATACGGTGCGGAGAGGTTAAAGGATCCGGGGGCGGTGTCCGCAGAGGACGTCCGCCCGAAGGGGGATGGGGCGTCTAGCGGGTCACGCCGTCGGCGAGGAACCGCCCGAGCATGCCCATCCCCACGGGGGTCAGGACGGACTCGGGATGGAACTGCACGCCCTCCGCCGGGAGCTCCCGGTGGCGGACGCCCTGGATGACGCCGCCGCCGCGGGCCGTGACCTCGAGGCTGTCGGGCAGCGCCGCCTCGTCGAGCACGAGCGAGTGGTACCGGCCGACCTGGACCTCGTCGTCGAGCCCGCGGTAGATCGAGAGCCCGTCGTGGCGGATGTCGCAGGTCTTGCCGTGCACGGGCTCGTGGCGGATGACCTTGCCGCCGAACGCCTGCCCGAGCGCCTGGTGGCCGAGGCAGACGCCCAGCAGCGGGATGCCCTCCTCGGGGAACCGGCGGACGGCCTCGAGCGAGATCCCGGCGTCGTCCGGCGTGCAGGGGCCCGGCGAGACGACGACGCGGTCGGGCTTCGTCTCCAGCAGCTCGTCGACGGTCGCCTTGTCGTGGCGCACCACGTCGACCTCGGCCCCGAGCTCGCCGAGCTCCTGGACCAGGTTGTAGGTGAACGAGTCGTAGTTGTCGATGACGAGGACGCGGGTCATGTGGGAATTCCTGGAGGACGGTAGCGCGGACGGGCCTAGGGCCAGTCCGGCTGCTCCAGGGCGACCTCGACCGCGCGGCGGATCGCCCGCGACTTGTTCACGGACTCCTCGTACTCGTACTCGGGCAGCGCGTCGGCGACGGTGCCGCCGCCGGCCTGCACGTGCGCCTTGCCGTCCTTGAAGACGGCGGTGCGGATGTGGATGCAGGAGTCGAGGTCGCCGTCCCACGAGAGGTAGCCGACCGCTCCCCCGTAGCCCCCGCGCTTGACGGTCTCGAGCTCGTCGATGATCTGCATCGCCCGGACCTTCGGCGCGCCCGAGAGCGTGCCGGCGGGCAGGACGGAGCGCAGGGCGTCCGTGGCCGAGACGTCGTCGCGCAGGCTGCCGGAGACGGCCGAGACGATGTGCAGGACGTGGGAGTACGTCTCGACGACCATCAGCTCGTCGACGGAGACCGTGCCGTAGTCGCAGACGCGTCCGAGGTCGTTGCGGGAGAGGTCGACGAGCATCACGTGCTCGGCCCGCTCCTTCTCGTCGTCGAGCATGCCTGCGGCCAGCTCGGCGTCCTCGGCCGGGGTGGCGCCGCGCGGCCGGGTGCCGGCGATCGGGCGCATCGAGATGTTGCGGTCCCGCACCGTGACGAGCGGCTCGGGGCTGGCGCCCACGACCTGCCAGTCGCCGAAGTCGAGGTAGTACATGTAGGGCGACGGGTTGACCACCCGCAGCCCGCGGTAGACGGAGAACGGGTCCGCGTCGACCTCGGCCGTCCAGCGCTGGGAGGGCACGACCTGGAACGCGTCGCCGGCGCGGACGTACTCGATAATCCGCGCGACCATCGCCTCGAACTCGGGGCGGGTGCGGTTGGACTCCCAGGTGACGTCGGTCGACCGGTCCGGACGCAGCGGCGTCTCGGGCGCCGGGCGGCGCAGCGCCTCGCGCAGCTCGCAGATCCGCTCGACCGCGGCGACGTAGGCCGCGTCGAGGTCGTCGGGCGCGGCGCCGGACGGGGCGGCGGTCTCCCCCGCGGCCGCTGCGCCGACGTCCGAGGCCTCCCCCGCGGCGCCCGTGGCGTGGACCGGCGAGAGCAGCGTGACGGTGTGCTGGAGGTGGTCGAAGACGACCATCGCGTCCGTGACCTGCAGGGCCAGGTCGGGCGTGCCGAGGACGTCCTCGTTGGGCTCCGCCAGCGGCTCGACGGTGCGCACGAGGTCGTAGGCGAACACGCCGACCGCGCCGCCGACGAACGGCGGCAGGCCCTCGATCTGCGCCACGCGTCGGCGCCCGCCGACGGCCTCGCTCGCCAGCGCGTAGGGGTCGCCCTCGTCGCCCAGGCGCCACTCGATCGTCCGGGCGGGACGCACGCCGAGGAACGAGTAGCGGCCGAAGCGGCCCTGCTCGGCGCTCTCGAGCAGGAACGACGGCTCGCCCGGGTGGGCGGCGCGCAGCTTGAGGTACGCGGAGACCGGGGTCTCGGTGTCGTCGATCGTCCGCGCGATCACGGGGACGACGTCGTGGTCGGCGGTCAGGCCGCGGACCTCGTCGAGCGTCGGGTGGATCCGCAGGCCCAGGGCGGCGGCGCGGGTGAGCGCGGCGTCGACGTCGGAAACTGGGCCCCCGGCCGGCGCGGTGCCCGCGTCACTGGAGGCGGCCCCGGCGGACTCAGGCGCGGCGCTCACGGAGCACCTCGAGCACGTCGTACAGCGTGCGGTCCCGGCCGCGGATGAGCGCCAGCAGGTGGTAGAGGACGTCGGCGGCCTCGTTGTCCACGCGGTCGTCCGTCTCCTCGCGCGCGGCGCGGAAGACCTCCTCCGCCTCCTCCTCGACCTTCGCGCCGGCGAAGGCGCGGTCGTTCAGGAGCTGCGCGGTGTAGGAGCCCTCGGGCGCGTCGGCGCGGCGCGCGGCGAGCACGCGGACGAGGTCGGGCAGGACCTCGTGGGGCGCCAGCGTGCGCGGCGTCGGGGTGCCGTCGGCCGCGGGCGATCCGACGTCGTCGCCGGCCGGGCCCTCCGGGGCGCCGACGGCGTGGAAGCAGGTGCGGGCGCCCGTGTGGCAGGCGGGACCGGCCGGCTCGACGAGCGCGAGGATCGCGTCCTGGTCGCAGTCGATCCGCAGGTCGCGGACGCGCTGGACGTTGCCGGAGGTCGCGCCCTTGTGCCACAGCTCGTTCCGGGAGCGGGACCAGAGGTGCAGCTCGCCCGTCTCTCGCGTCCGCCGCAGGGCCTCGTCGTTGGCGTAGGCCAGGGTGAGCACCTCGCCGGTGCTCCAGTCCTGGATCACCACCGGCACGAGGCCGGCGTCGTCGAAGCGCACGGTGTCGGTCAGGTCCGGCAGCTCGGGCACGCCGGCGATTCTGACAGTGGGCGGGGCGGCGCGCCCGGCGCATGCCCCGGCGGCTCGGCTCCGACTCCGGGTCACCGGCCGCAGAACGCGCGGACGCGGTCCCAGAACAAGGCGGCCGCGTCCGCGTCGTACTCCGCGGGGAGCGACTCGTCCGTGAAGAGGTGGCCGGTCCCCGGGTAGTCGTCGTGCAGGTCGAGCGGGGCGGCCCCCCGCACGGCGGCGGCGACAGCGTCGAGCCAGACCTGGTCCCGGAAGGCGTCCCCCGCCGCGGAGTGGATCTGGGCGCGGACGCCCGCCGGCCAACGCGTCGCACCCAGCATCTCGAGGGGCAGCGCCCCCGACGCCATCACCACCCCGCCGACGGAGCGGTTGAGTGCGACGTGCTCCGCCATCCCCGCGCCGTTGGAGAAGCCCATCGCGATGAACCCGTCGGCGAGTCCCTCGCACCCGGCCAACGCGCGTCGCATAAGTTCGGGGAAGCCGATCTCGTCGACGAACGCGGACGCTTCGCCGTAGTCGTCGAACACCCGGCCCGCACCGTAGTAGTCGACGACCTCGACCTCGTGGCCGTCCGCCTCGAGCCGCGCGGCGGCGTCCGTGATGCCGGCCCGGATCCCGAGGGCGGAGTGCAAGAGAGCGATCTGCGTCATGTGGCGAGTGTCGCCGCCTCCGCGGCCAACTCCTGTCCGCATGTCGGGCCTCCGGCGGCACGGGGTCCGGCGGTGCCGGAAACGGCCGATCGGACCGCGGATGACGGCGCGGAGCCCGAGCTGCCCGCGGGGCGGCGCGCCCGGCGGCTCTCCCCTCATACGATGGATCCCGATGAGGGTCGCGCCGAACGTCCGGCGGCTGGTCGCCGCCGGGGCGCTGGCCGTGCTCCTGTCCGGCTGCGGCGGCGGAGGGGACGACACCCCGGCCGCCTCGCGGGGGACGACGACCATCGAGAGCGGTCCCCCGCCCGAGTCCGACGACCGCGGGGACGCCGACGAGGTCACGACGGACCCGCGCTTCGACGCCGCCGGCCGCGCGGCGGAGCGGCGCCTGCGGGCCGTGGCCTCCGACGACGCGTGGGCCGTCCCCAACGCGGTGCTCGAGCCCGTCGACCGGTTGTGGGACGACCGCGTCGGCGCGTACGTGTCGCCCGGCGGCCGCGTCAGCACGCGCCTGAACTCCGAGCTGCTGCGGATCCACGCCGCCGCGGCGCAGGCCGGCTACACCGGGGCGGCGCGCAACGACGACCGCGTCCGCCGGATCGCCGCCTACCTCACGGGACCCGCCTACGTGGGGTCGCCCGACGGGGAGCGCTTCGGGTCCTCGCGCCACAACGCGATTCACATCCCGGGCTGGCGCCAGTCCTCGGCCGACATCGTCAACCAGCACCCGAGCATCGACGCCGCCGTCGCCCGCAGCCTGCGCGCCGCGTGGCTGGCCCGCCGGCCGGCCTCGCTGCCGGGGACGACGGAAGAGGCGATCCGCGCGACCGTCGGCGCCGTGGCGTCCTCGCGCGCGTTCCGTCACCCCGCGCGACTGCTGAACCAGATCAACTGGAACGCCGACCTCTACGCGGCCGCGGCGACCGTGACGGGCGACGCGGAGCTCCTGCGCGAGGACTACCGGGCGCAGCTGGAGTGGTTCGTCGACCACGCCCACACGCCCGTCCGCCCGGGAGGCACCCCCAATCTGAGCGGCGGAAACGGGTTCACCTACCAGCCCGAGGCGGACCGCACCGCGACGCTGAACCGCAGCGACACGGTGGAGTACGCGAGCATCGTGCTGGGCAGCCTGCGCTACTACGACGAGGCCGTGCGCGCGGGCATGGAGCCGCTGGAGCCCGAGGACCGCGCCACCCTGCGGGCCTGGGCGGAGCACACGCTCGACGCGGACTGGACGGCGTCGGGCTACCTGAACTGGGAGACGGGCAAGGCGGGCAGCCGCCTGCACCTGCGCCAGTACTGGGCGCTCGCGCTGGACGGCGCGGTCGCGGCGGCCCGCAGCGCCGCCGACCTGACGGGCCTGCCGCCGTCGGAGGGCGACGAGCTGCTCAGCCGCGCCGACGCGCTCTTCCGGCGCTGGTCGGCCCGCGAGGGCTCCGTGCTGCTGCCCGCGACCGCGTTCGGCTTCCCCTCCCGGTTCGCCAGCGTCCGCAACAACCGCACGACGGCCAGCGTGCGCCTGGCGGCGACCGTCGCGGAGTGGGCCGCCTCCTGCGGCTGCGGCGGCCTGCTGCCGTCGGCGGACCCGTCGACCTCGCCGCTGCACGTGGCGCTGGACGGCGACCTGCGCCGCCTCGCGGTCAACGGCCCGTCCTACTCCACGGCGATCTCTCCCGTGGCCGTCCCCACGGGCGGCGGGCTCGAGCCGGGCTGGCTGCTCGACCACCAGGCGCGCCCCCTCGGCGCCCTTGGCGGAGGCGGCCCCGGCACCCTGGGCCTGAAGCTGTCCCGTGGCGCGCGCGAGGTGCTCGACACCCAGCCGGGCCAGGGGCGCTCCGCGGCGCTCGGCCTGCGCCCGGTCGACGGCGAGCCCCGCACGTTCTCGGGCCGCGTGGTGGGCCGTGACGCCGTGGTGCGCGTGACGCACCGCTTCGAGGTCGACCGGATCGTCACCCGCTACGTCGTCGACCCGCAGCGCCCCGTCGACGTCGAGGTGCGAATCCCGTCCGCCGGAGGCGAGGGCACCGTCCGCTGCGCCGGCAACACCGTACTGGACCACGCCGTGACGATCCCGGGCTGCCGCCCCGGCCGCGACCTGCTCGTCCAGGCCGCCGGCGGCGCCTCGATGCACGTCGCCTTCGAGGGCCTCCCCCGCCGGGCCGACGTCTCGCTGCGCCGCGCCCGCCAGCGCTCGACCGTCCCCGAGCCGGGGCGGCAGGCGACGCTGCGGTTCCGTCTCGACCGCCGCACGACGATCACGCGGACGCTGCGGCCGGACACGGGCTGAGCCCAGCCCTCAGTCGATCTCGAGACGGTCCAGCATCGTGTCGTCCGAGCGCCAGTTGCGCCGGACCTTGACCTGCAGGTCGAGGTGGACCTTCGTGCCGAGCTCGCGCTCGAGCTCCTTGCGGGCCGCGGTGCCGATCGTGCGGACCATGCGGCCGCCGGCGCCGATGAGGATGCCCTTCTGGGACGGCGACTCGACCCAGGCGTTCGCGACGATGACGTGAAGGTCGGCGCCGGGGCGGTCGACCTCCTCGATCGCGACCTCGACGGCGTGCGGCACCTCCTGAAAGGTGCGGCGCAGGATCTGCTCGCGGATCAGCTCGGCCAGCAGCACGTGCTGCGGCTGGTCGGACTTCTCGTCCGTCGGGAAGTAGAACGGGCCCTTCGGCAGCAGCTCGACGAGGTGCTCGAGCAGCGGCTGCACGCCGACGCCGGTCCGCGCCGAGATCGGGAAGACGTCCTCGCCGATCTCGAGCTCGGCCGCGGCCACGAGGACGGCGATCGTCTCGGCGCGGCTCAGCTTGTCGACCTTGTTGACGGCGATGACCGTCGGCGCGCGCTGCTCGCGCAGCTGGGCGGCGATGTAGCGGTCGCCGGGGCCCACGCCCTCCTGGCCGTTGAGGACCATGAGCTGCACGTCGGCCTCGCGGATCTCGGAGTCCACGCGCCGCTGCATGCGGCCCGTGAGCGAGTCCTTCGGGCGCTGCACGCCGGGCAGGTCGACGAAGACGATCTGCGCGTCGGGGCGCGTCAGCACGCCCCGGATCGCGCGGCGGGTCGTCTGCGGCTTGTCGGAGGTGATCGCGACCTTCGCGCCGACGAGCGCGTTGGTCAGCGTCGACTTGCCGGCGTTCGGGCGGCCGGCGAACGCGACGAAGCCCGAGCGCTTGGCGTTCGGATCGAGGTCCGGGTCCGTCAGCGGCGCCTGGTTGGGGTCGAAGACCGGGACGGGGAGCTCGACGCCGACGTCCGAGTCGTACGTCGGCTCGCGGGTCGGGCCGTCCTCGAGATCCGGGCCGTCGACCTCGTGACCGTCCTCGAAGTCGTGGCCGTCCTCGAGATCCGGGCCGTCCGAGGCCCCGGGGCCGTCGCTCATCACGCCATCCCCCGGGTCGCCGGCGGGTCGCCGGGAAGCCAGTCGAGGATCTGCGCCTGCACGGCGAGCATCTCGCCGTGGTCCGTCTCGTGATCGAAGCCCACGAGATGGAGGATGCCGTGCACGACGGCCTCGCGCAGTGACACCGTGTGCTCGGGGCAGATCACGACGTCGCCGATCTCGCGCGGACCGGCCACCGGACCGGCCCCGTCGATGGGGAACGAGAGCACGTCGGTGGGCTTGTCCTTGCCCCGGTGCTCGAGGTTCAGCTCGTGGATCGCACCTGGGTCGACGATGGTGATCGCGACGTGGCCGTCGGTCACGCCGGCGGACGCGGCGGCGACCTCGACGAGCTGCCGCAGGTCGTCCCCGACCGGCAGCTCGGCGAGGGCCGGGTCGTCCAGGCCGTCCTCGGGGTGCTCGACCTCGAGCTCGATCTCGAGGCCCGGCGCGGACTCCGCCCCGTCGACGGGGGCCTCGGCCCGGCCGTCGGGGGCGGGGTCTGCGGGGCTCACGCCGGCCGGCGCTCCTTGCGCCGCTCGGCCGGACGCAGCTCAGGCGCCAGCTTCTCGGCGTGGTTCTCGTACGCCGCCACGATCTTCTGGACCAGGTCGTTGCGGACGACGTCGCCGCGCTGGAAGCGCACGAACTCGACCTTCTCCACGTCGTCGAGCACGTCGGCCACGGTGACCAGGCCGGAGCGCTGCTCCCGCGGCAGGTCGACCTGCGTGACGTCGCCGGTGATGACCATCTTCGACCGGTAGCCCAGGCGCGTCAGGAACATCTTCATCTGCTCCGGCGTGGTGTTCTGCGCCTCGTCGAGGATGATGAACGCGTCGTTGAGCGTCCGGCCGCGCATGAACGCGAGCGGGGCGACCTCGATGACGCCGTTCTCCATGTACGCCGTGACGCGCTCGGGGTCGAGCATGTCGTGCAGCGCGTCGAACAGCGGCCGCAGGTACGGGTCGATCTTCTGCATGAGGTCGCCCGGCAGGAAGCCGAGCTGTTCCCCCGCCTCGACGGCGGGGCGCGTCAGGATGATCCGCTTGACCTCGTGGCGGGCGAGCGCGTCCGCGGCCGCGGCGACGGCCAGGAACGTCTTGCCGGTGCCGGCGGGGCCGATGCCGAACGTGACCGTGTTCTCGCGGATCGCGTCGACGTAGCGCTTCTGCAGCGCGGTCTTGGGCGCCACGCGCACGTCGCGCGACGGGTTCTGCCAGACGACGTCCGTCAGGACCTCGGCCGGTTCCTGGGCTGCGCCCAGCGCGGACCCGACGGCCGGGATCGTCCCGGCCTCGAGCTTGTGGCCGCGCCCGACCAGCGTGATGAGCTCCCGGACCACGGTGGCCGCCTGCTGCACGGCCTCCGCTTCGCCGTCGAGCGTCAGCAGGTTCCCGCGCAGGTGCACGTCGCAGTCGACGTGCTCCTCGAGCGCGCGAAGGCCGGCCTCGCCGGCGTCGCTGAGCTGGACCGCGACCTCATACGGCACTTCGAGCCGTCGCCTCAGAACGTTCTCCCTGAGCTCGTCGCGTCGCGGTGCGCCCCGCCGAAAGGGTCGGAGGAGCGGGGCTGCCTCGAGCCGGCCGCAACGCAGTTCATCCGCCATGGATCATACGCCTCTCCCCCGGACGGATCGAGGGGTCGGTCCGCGGGGGCGGTCGGGTCGTAGGACGGGCGTCCGGCGACCCGAAGCCGATCGTCCAGGAGCCGGCCCTCAGGCGCGCCGGAGCAGCAGCCCGCCCCAGTCGCCCAGCGTGCGACGGTCCGCCTCGACCAGCCCGAGGCGGGCGAAGGCCGCGGCGACGCCGTCGAGCTCGTGGACGAGCAGGCCCGAGCCGATCAACGCGTGGGGCGGCGTGCCCGTGAAGCCGTCCGCCGCGACGCGGAGGAGCAGCGGGCGCAACAGGTTGGCGAGGACGAGCGGCGGGCGGCCGTCGTCGAGGGCGCCCATGCCCGAGGCGCCCTGGCGCAGCAGGTCGAAGCGGTCCGCGGTGACCGCGACGCCGTTGACCCGGGCGTTCTCGATCGTCGCGGCGACCGAGGCCTCCTCGTGGTCCACGCCGTGGACCGGGCCCCAGCCCAGCTGGGCAGCCGCGACCGCGAGCACGCCGGAGCCCGAGCCGAGGTCGAGGACGGGACCACGGCTGTCCGCAGGCGCCTCCGCCTCGTCCGCCAGCTCGACGAGCAGCTCGAGGCAGAGCCGCGTCGTGGCGTGGGCGCCCGTGCCGAAGGCCTGGCCGGGGTCGACGACGAGCTCGAGGACGTCCGAGGCCACCACGTCGTCGTTCGTCGCGATGTCGCCGGCCGGGGTCTCCGCGTACGGCGGGCACCACGGGGGCCGCACGTACAGGCGGTCCTTGATGAGGATCGGCTCGTGGAACTGGCGCCAGCGGTCGGCCCAGTCGTCCGCGACCTCCTCCGAGACGACATCGACGAGCGCGTCGCCGATGAGCGCCCGGACGGCGGGCAGCGACGGGAGCTCACCCTCGGCGCCGTACACCGCGTACTCGATGGTCTCGCCGAGGTCGCGCTCCTCGACGCCCGTGGGCGCGAGCTCGGTGAGCTCGGCCAGCACGGTCTCCGCGTCCGCCGGGCGGACGCGGAAGGCCAGGCGGATCATCCCTTGCGCCAGAGCCGGCGCAGGCGGCTCACGACCGACTCGTCGGCGTCCTTCAGCTGGCGCTCGTCGAGCGAGTCGTCGAGCTCGCGGAGGAGCTCCTTCTGCCGGTCGTTGAGCTTGCGGGGGATGGACACGTCGACCACGACGTGCAGGTCGCCGCGGCGCCCGCCGCCGATGCGCGGCATGCCGCGGCCGCGCAGGTTGATCGTCTTGCCCGGCTGGGTGCCGGCGGGCACGTCCACGTCGATCGGCTCGTCGAGCGCGTCGACGGTGATCGTGGCGCCGAGCGCGGCCTTCGACGCGGAGACGGGGACGACGGTGACGAGGTCGTCGCCGTCGCGCACGAAGCGGGCGTCGGGCAGCACGGTGACGACGACGTAGAGGTCGCCGTCGGGCGCGCCGGGCTCGCCCTGGTGGCCGCGACCGCTCAGGCGGATCCGCTGGCCGTCGGCGATGCCCGCCGGGACGTCGACCTCGATCGTGCGGGTCGTCGGCTTGAGCCCGCGGCCGTGGCAGTCGGTGCACGGCTCCTCCGGCACGCGGCCGCGACCCGAGCAGGTCTCGCACGAGGTGCGGCGGACCATGTCGCCGAACGGGGTGCGGGAGACCTGGTCGACGACGCCGTGGCCGCCGCACGTGGCGCAGGTCTTCGTCTTCGTGCCCGGCTTCGCGCCCGAGCCCGTGCACGTCTCGCAGCGCGCGATGAGCTCGTACTCCAGCTCGATGCGGGCGCCGGTGAGCGCCTGGTGCAGCGACATCTGGGCGTCGACGGCGAGGTCGCCGCCGGCGCGCGGGCCGCCCGCGGAGGCCCCGCCCCCGCCGCCGCCGAACGCCTGTCCGAAGACGGCGCCGAAGAGGTCGGACATGGAGCCGAAGCCCTCGAAGTTCGACCCCATCCCCCGCTGCTTCAGGCCATCGTGGCCGTAGCGGTCGAAGGTGGAGCGGCGCTCGGCGTCCGACAGGATCTCGTAGGCCTCGGCGACCTCGCGGAAGCGGTCCTGCGCCTCCGGGTCGTCCGGGTTGACGTCGGGGTGCAGCGTCCGCGCCAGGCGGCGGAAGGCCTTCTTGATCTGCGCGTCGTCGGCGTCGCGTTCGACGCCGAGCACCTCGTACGGATCACGCGGCACGGTCTGACTCATACGTTCTCGTACAGCTCCTCGACATACCGGGACAGCTGGAAGGCGACGTCACGCACCGCACGGATGGCCTGCGGGTAGTCCATCCGGACGGGACCGATCACCGACACGCTGCCCAACTTCCGCTGCGGGGGTCCATATCCCGCGGCAACGACCGTCAATGATCGCAGAGCGGGGATCGGGTTCTCCGCCCCGATGCGCACGACCACGTCCTGACCCCCCAGCGCCTGGCGCAACAGGCCCAGCAGCGTGGCCCGGCGCTCGAGCTCGTCGACCAGCGCATCGAGGTGTGCGACCTCGGCCGCGCGGGACTCGTGGAGCAGCCGCGCCGCGCCCGACACGTAGACGCCGCCGCTCTCGCCGCCCGTGGCACCGAGGCCGTCGAACGCGGGACGCAGGGCGGTCAGGAACCGCTGCTCCGTGGCGCCCAGGCCGGGGTCGTCGAGCCGCGCGCGGAGCATCCGGGCGCCCAGGCCGATGCCCGCGAGGCGCTCGTTGAGGTACTCCTTCGCCCAGGCCGCCAGGCCGGGGTCGACCGGGGACTCGAACTGGAGGATGCGCTTGGCGATCTCGCCCGCCGACGTGATCACGACGACCATGACGGTGCGCGCCTGCAGGGGGAGCACCTCGACGTGGCGGATCGTCGCCGTCGACACCGGGGGCGCCGTCACGACGGCCAGCAGGTCGGTGACGGTGGAGAGCGTCTCGCTCGTCACCCGCATCGCCTCGTCGACCTCGCGCTGCACGAGCTGCAGCTCGACGCCGGGGCCGCCCGCGGTGGCGGGCAGCAGGTGGTCGACGAAGTAGCGGTGGCCCCCGTCCGTCGGCACGCGGCCGGCGGACGTGTGCGGGTGCATGAGCAGCCCGAGCTCCTCGAGCTGCGAGAGCTCGGAGCGGATGGTGGACGGCCCGAAGGTGATCTCCGGGTCCGAGGCGAGGTTCTTGCTGCCGACCGGCAGGCCGGTCTCGCGAAAGCGGGCCACGACCTTGCCGAGCACCAGCTCCTGGCGTGGAGTCAGCATGGGTCGACCCATCCTACCGAGCGTCATCGCGCCAACCGCCGCGCCTCCGGGTGCCCCGAGCCCCCTCCCCTCAGCCTGGGCTCAGGAGGGCCTGCGATCGTCCCCGACCGATGGTCGTCCTCGGCATCCTCGCGCTCGAGCTCCTGTGCGTCTACGTGCTCGGCCGCCGCCTGCTCGACGGCCTCGTCTCCCGCGCGGCGCGCTCCGGGCCTCTGCGCCGGTGGGCGACCTGGACCGTCCTCGCGCCCGGCGTGACGCTTCACGAGGCCTCGCACGCGGTGACGGCCACGGCGCTGCTCGGCCGGGTCGTGCGGTTCGTGCCCTTCGCCCCGCGACCCCTGCCCGACGGTGGCGTGCTGCTCGGCGAGGTGCGCTGGAAGCCGTCGCGGCTGCCCGTCCTGGGCGGGGCGATCGGGCGCGCGCTCGTGGGCCTCGCGCCGCTCCTGCTCGTGCCCGCCGTCGTCTACGCCGCGGGCTGCGTGCTCGTCCCGGGTGTCGCGCTCGGCGACCCGCCGGTGGACCTGGTGGGCGGGCTGTTCGGGGACGGCGCGTCCGTCGGCGGCGTCCTCTGGCTGCTGCTCGCCCTGAGCGCCTCGATCGGCCTGCTGCCCTCCCCCGTCGACCACCAGGACCTGCCGCGCGCGCTCATCCTGCTCACGCTGGCGGCCGTCGCCTGGGTCGCCTGGCGCGGCGGGGTCGACGCGGGCGACGGCACCCGGCTGCTGACCGACGCGGCGGCGCCGCTCAGCTTCCTGGCGCAGCTGCTCGCGCCGCCGGCCGCGGTCGCGCTGGCGGGCGGCGCGCTGCTGCGCCGCTGAGGCCGCCGTCCTCGACGCGCGGTTGGCGGCGTGTGGGAGGGGTACGGGTGGACCCCGCGGCGCTCGCCGGGCGCTCACCCGTCAAGCTCCGCCGGTCCGAATGCGCCGCGCCCTCGCCGTCATCAAACGCACCGTCGTCGCCTTCTACGACGACCAGATGACGCAGCACGCCGGGGCGATCACCTACTACAGCCTCATGTCGCTGTTCCCGGTGATCCTGCTGGCGCTGTCGATCCTGGGCGTCGTGGGCGAGTACCCCCGCACGTACGACGCGATCGTCCGCTACCTCAGCGACGTCGCCCCCGACTCCGTCGTGCAGCCCATCGACGACTCGCTCCGCGACGCGTTCCGGCACAAGAGCACCGCCACGACCGGGCTCGTGCTGTCCACGCTGTTCGCGCTCTGGGGCACCACGGGCGTGCTCGAGTCGATGCGCCGGGCGCTGAACGTCGCCTTCCGCGTGCAGGGCGGCCGCAGCTTCTTCCGGCGCAAGACGATCGACGTGCTCTCGACCTTCGTCCTGCTTGCGCTCGTGCTCGCGACGCTCGTGTTCGTGGTCGTCGGGCGCAGCCTGGCCGAGGACATCCTGCGGCTCGTCGGGGCGGATGAGAACGCCGCCGCGGTCTGGACCGCGCTGCGCTGGCCGGCGGCCGTGGCCAGCGCGCTCCTCGGATTCTCCTACGTCTACTACGTGACCCCGGACTACCGCCGGCGCGCGTTCCACCTCGTCACGCCCGGCGCGGTGCTGGGCGTCGTGGGCTGGCTCGTCGTCTCCTGGGGCCTGTCGGAGTACATCTCGAACGTCGTCAACGTCGGCGCGCTGTACGGCGCGTTCACGGGGGCGATCGTCGTCGTGATCTGGCTCTGGCTCTCGAGCTGCGCGCTCCTGCTCGGGGCCGAGCTCAACGCCTCCATCCTCATCGTCGCGGGCCGGTCCCCCGACGGCGGACCGCTCGGCCCCGACGGCGAGCCGGTCTCGATCCGCGAGCCGCGCGCCCGGCGCCGCCTGCGCCGCACCGCCCGCGGCGACGACGGCCTCGACGACGACGAGTGGCCGGACGGCGAGGACGAGGACCGCCCGGTGCGCCGGCAGGACCTCGCCGGCGACCGGCCGACGAGCGAGACGCGAAGGCCCGGGGCCCAGGTGGACGAGCCGGCGACCGAGGTGCACGAGCGGCCGGCCGGGGGGCGCCAGCCCGTGGCCGCGGCGCACGGGCCGGCGACCGAGGTGCACCAGCCCGCGGCCGAGGTGGACGAGCCGGCGACCGAGGTGCACCAGCCCGCGGCCGAGGTGGACGAGCCGGCGACCGAGGTGCACGAGCCCGCGGCCGACGACGCCGGGGCGCCCGACGACACCGAGACGGCGAACGGGAGCCGTCCCGCCGAGGACCAGCCGACCGTGGCGTTCCGCCCGGCCGCCGGGTCGCACCGCGCGGCCCGCGACCGCGACGGCGACCCGCCGCGCTGAGTCAGCCGCGGTCGGGGACGCGCACGTGGGCGCTGCCGCCCCGGACGACGCGCGTCGAGCCCTGCTTCGCGGTCGAGGTGACGACGGCGACGCCGTCCTCCACGGCGGTGACCTTCGAGGTGACGACGATCTCCTGCTCGGGGAACGCCATGCCGCGGAAGCCGACCTCGAGCCGCTGCAGCGCACCCGGGCCCTCCGCCCCGCCGACCGCGTCGGTCTGGGCGCGCGCGACCTGGGCCATCGTCCACAGGCCGTGCAGGATCCGCCCCGGCAAGCCGACCTGCTGGGCGAACTCCTCGTCGATGTGGATCGGGTTGAAGTCGCCCGACGCCCCGGCGTAGCGGACCGTCACGTAGCGGTCGGGGGTGATCGTCAGCGTCGGCAGCTCCGCGCCGGGCTCCCAGCGCACGGGCTCCGTCGCACCGTCCGTCGTCGTGTCCGTCATCGACCCGCTCCCCGCACGATGTTGCTCCAGACCCCGGTGGAGACGACGGCGCCCTCGCTGTCCGTCGTCGTCGCGCCGAAGACGTAGTAGGTCAGGTCCGCCGTCTCGACGTAGCGGACCTCGTCGAGCGCCACGACCGTCGAGACCTCCTCGCCGGCCACGAGCACGCGCTCCCAGGCGAACTCCTGGGCACCGTGGACCAGGCGCTGCATGTCGATCCCGACCTCGGGGTCGTAGAGCGCCGCGCCGATCGCGGCCGAGGAGTAGACGACGACGAACATCGGCGGCGCCACCACGTCGTCATAGCCCGCGGCGCGCGCGGCGGCGACGTCGAGGTACAGCGGGTTCGTCTCGCCCACGGCACGGGCGTACTCGCGGATCTTCTCGCGCCCCACCGCGTAGGTGACGGCGGGGTAGCGCTTGCCCACGGGGGCGGTCGTCTCGGCCACGGGGGCTCGTCCTTCGGTGGTGATCGCCGCGGCCCGCCGGGCGGCGGACGCGGGGGCGGATCGTACCCCGCGCCCGTCCGGCGGCCCATCCCCGGACCGTCGGGTCGGTGGGGCGGTGGCCCGGCGGCGCGCGCCTCCTGCGCCGAAGGTGTGACGCCCCGAGCAGGCACTTTGCGCCACCATGGCCGTTCGTGCCCGTGCCCCCTGCCCCCCGACGGACCGCCGCCCTCGCCGTGCTCGCCGGCGCACTCGCCGGCCTCCCGACGGACGCGACGGCCGCCGGGACCGACGTCTCCTCGCCCGCCGCGCCCGCTGCGGCGGTCGTGCGCCCACAGTCGGAGATCGACCCGCCCGACGCCGGCGACGGCGCGGCCGCCGACCCTGGGGCGCTCGCGTCGGCCGAGGACCGGCTCCAGGACGCCGACCCGGGCGACCTGTGGGCGGCGGCCGGGGCGGTCATCTCCCCGATCGACCCGCTCTGGAGCCCGGGCGAGGGCGCCTACGTCGTCTCCGGCGTCGCCCGCGCCCGGCTCAACGCCGAGATGCTGCTCGTGCACGCCTACGCCGCCCTGGCGGGGCGCGAGGGGTCCGCGTCGCACCCCGAGCGCGTCGAGCCGCTCGTGCGGCTCCTGACCGGCCGCATGTACGTGGCGCGGCTGAACGGCAGGGTCGCCAAGGCGCCGGCGCCCGGCCACAGCGTCACCGTGCACGCCCCCGGGTTCTCCGACCCCGGCGGCGACGTGCGTTCCATGCACCAGGCGCTCGACGCCGTCGTGGCGCGTGCGCTGGCCGTCGCCTGGCGTGCCCGCGACGTCGTCGGCCTGTCCGCCGAGGCCCGCGAGCTGATCCAGGACCGGGTCAGCGCCGTCGCGCGCTCCCCGTTCTGGCGCTCCCCGAGCCGGCTGCTGAACCAGATCAACTGGAGCGCCGACCTCTACGCCGCCGACGCGACCGTCACGGGCGACCCGCGGCTGCTCAAGCAGGACTATCGCCGGCAGCTGATCTGGTTCGCCGACCACGCCCGCAAGGCCGCCTACCCCGGTGGCGCCCCCAACCTCGGGTCGGGATTCGCCTTCCGCTACCTCCCCCAGCGGGCCGCCACGAACCCGACGAACCGCTCCGACACCGTGGAGTACGCGAACATCGTGCTCGGCGCGCTGGCGTACGTCGACGAGGCCCGCGCGGCCGGGATGCCGCAACTGCCCAAGCGCACGCGCGACGTCTTCCGGCGCCTCGCCCGCCGCGTGACCTGGGGCGACTGGACCGCCGCGGGCTACCCCAACTGGGACTCCGGCAAGGGTGTCGGGCGCCTGCACCTGACCCAGTACTGGCTGCTGGCGCTGCGCGGCTACGCGGCCGGCACGGAGGGCTCGGCGAGCGCGGGCTACCTGCCCGCCCAGGTCCCGACGACCCGCTGGCTCGTGCGCCGCGCCGTCGAGCTGTACCAGCGCCGCGCCGACACCGGCGGGTCCGTGATCCTGCCCGCCAGCGCGTTCGGCGTCTCCGGCAGCGCGCTCGTGAAGAACACCTTCGACGGCCTCACGGGCACGGCACGCTTCGCGTCGACGCTGGCCGAGCTGGCCGACCGCGGACTCGCGAGCCCGCCGGGGGCGCGCGCGCCGGTCACCCCGCTCCCCGCCGCGTACTCCCACGACAGCGACATCGGCCGCCTCGCGGTCACGACCCCGCGCTACTCCACGGCGTTCCTGCAGCCCTGGACGCCCCTGCGCGTCGGCGGCCTCGAGCCCGCACGGCTGCTCGACGCCCGCGGCCGGGCGCTCACGGGCGTCGGCGGTAGCGGCCAGGGGGCGCTCGGGCTGACGATCACGGCCGGCCCCCGCCGGCTGATCGAGACCCAGCCGGGCGTCCGCCGCAAGGGGCACACCGAGCTCGCCGTGCCGAAGTCCCGGCGCGACCACGCAGCGCCGCTCTCCGGGGAGATGACGGTGCGCGGCGGCGAGGCGAGCGACGGCGTCGACCTCGACGTGACCCACCGGATCGCGTCCGGGTCGCTGCGCACGACCTATCGCGTGCGCAACGCTCGCTCGACGGCCGTGCAGGCCGAGCTGCGGATCCCCACGTACGGCCGCGGCGCCCGCGGCTCGTTGCGGGTCGGGCAGACGCTCGGCCCCAAGGCGCTGCGCCGGCTCCTGCGCATCACCACCCCGGTCGGGGCGCGGTTCACCGTGCGGCTCTCGGGCCTGCCGTCCGGCGCGACGGGGCGTGTGGTCCGGGTGGCGACGCAGGCCGGCAACCCCACCCCGGGGCCGCAGCTCCGGGTGCGCGTGCTGCTGCCCGGGGAGCGGACCACGACGCTCGAGCGCTTGATCCGGGTCCCGGCCGCGACGGACTAGAGGATCGTCGCGACGGCGCCGCCGTCGGCCGACCACGCCGACCCCGTCGTGAACGCGGCGCGCGGCGAGGCCAGCAGGACGATCACGTCGGCGATCTCCTCCGGCGTGCCGAAGCGCCCCGCGGGCACCCGGGCCCGCGCGGCCTGCAGCGCCTCCTCCCGCGAGGCGCCCGACGCCTCCGCCGCCTGGTCCGCCAGCCCGCCGGGCTGCAGCCACATCTCGCTGTCGATCGGGCCCGGGGCGACGGCGTTGACGCGCACCCCGCGGCCCGCGAGGTGCTGCGCCCACGCCCGCGAGAGCGAGAGCTCGGCGGCCTTCGTGACGGAGTAGGCCATGTTGCTCAGCGACGGGCGCTTGCCGGAGGAGGACGAGACGAGCACGGCGCGACCGCCGGCCGGCGCCGCGGCCAGATCGTCGGCGGCGGCGACGAGCAGGGCGTGCGGGCCGAGCACGTTCATCCGCCACTGGGCGTCCCAGTCCTCCGGGGTCAGGTCCTCCGGGGCGACGTTCGTGGAGAACCCGGCGCAGGCCACGACGGCGTCGAGCCGGCCGAACGCCTCCCTCGCCGCGACCACGATCTCACGACCCGAGGCGACGTCCGTGACGTCCGCCGACAGCACGGCGTGCGGGCCGCCCGACAGCTCGTCCCGGGTCGTGGTGAGCCGGTCCTCGTCGCGCGCGACGAGCAGCACGCGGGCGCCCTCCGCCGCGAGCCGCTCGGCGACGGCGCGCCCGATCCCGCTCGTCGCCCCCGTGACGGCGACGGCCTCTCCGGTCAGTCCCAGGTCCATGGGCGCATCGTGGCAGGCGGCGCGGGTCCCGCCCTCACACCCGGCGCACCAGCACCTCGGTCACCTCGTGCCCTGCGCCCTTGCGCAGTACGACGTCGGCGTGCTCACGCGTCGGCAGGACGTGGTCGCGGACGTTCGGGGCGTTCACGGCGTCCCAGACCCGCAGCGCCAGGGCGTCGGCCTCGACGTCGGGCATGGCGCGCAGCGGGTGGAGGAACGCGCCGGGGTCGTCCGCCGCGTCCACGCGCCAGGACCGGAACCGCTCGAGGTACCAGCCGCGGGCGTGCTCGTCGGCGGCGTCGACGTAGATCCCCAGGTCGACGCGGTCGCGGACGCCGACGGCCTCGCCGGCCTCCGGACCGGCCAGCGAGCGCAGGCCCTCGATGATCAGCACCCCCGGCCGGTCGACCGTGGTGGTCTCGCCCGGCACCCGATCCTGCAGCCGGTGGGCGTAGACGGGGACCGCGACGGGACCGTGCCCCGCGCGCACCGCATCGAGGAGCGCCACCAGCGCCGTGTGGTCGTAGCTCTCGGGGAATCCCTTGCGCTCCTTCAGCCCTCGCGCCTCGAGCTCGGCGTTGGGCAGCAGGAAGTCGTCCGTCGAGATCCGCGCGACCGGCCCGGCGCCGTGGTCGGCGAGCAGCGCGGCCAGCTCCCGCGCGATCCGGCTCTTGCCCGCCGCCACCCCACCGGCGACGGCCACGACGTACCCGCGCGCCCCGCCACCCCCGCGGACGAGCGCGCCGGAGAGCTCGGCCACGGCCGAGCGGCGTCGCAGGTCCTGCTCGCGGCGGACCGCCACGAGGCGCGCGAGCGGGCCGAGGACGTCGTCGCCCGGACCGCCCGCGGCGAGGGCCGCCCACGCCGCGCGGTCCAGGGTCGCGAACGGTGCGAGCGACGGTGCGGTCATCGGCGGCAGGCTAGCGGCGCCGTCCGTGGCGTACGGTCCGTACGTGCGCCGGCGCCGCGTTGCTCGGGGGAGCGGTGCCGCGATCGCGACCCGCCGCACGGTCACACGGCAGCCACACCGTCCTTAGCTCGCCGCGATCCGCGTGTGGTCGGCTGACCCCACGATGCCGACGCCCTGGAAGACCGCCAACGCCATCCGACGGGCGTCGCGGGAGTCGCGGGAGGCGCGGCAGCGCGGGGACGCCGTGGCGCTGCGGCGGCAGCTCGAGCGGGCCGTCGCCTTCCGCGCCCCGGCGGACGCGATCGCCATGATCCTGCGCGAGACCCGCGGCCTCACCACGCACGGGGTGCCCGAGGCGGTCGCCGCCGTCCTGGAGGACCGGACCAACACACGCCACGTGCGGCGCTCGGCGGCCTACACGCTCGGGACGCTGCCCTGCGCCGTCGCGCGGGATGCGCTGCGCCGGGCCGCCGACGGCACCGATCCCGACCGCGGCATGCGGTCGCAGGCCTCCGACGCGCTGCAGGCGATGCGCGACCGCACCGCCGCCTACTGACGCGTGGCCCGGGGACGACTCACGCGCCGCCGGGGAGCGGCGGGGTCGCCCGGGACGGACGACGCGGCCGAGGCGTCCTGAGCGCCGCGGCCTCCCCAGCCGCGGCGAAGGGGTCCGCCCTCAGGCGTCGCCGAGCTCGAGCACCGCGAGGAACGCCTCTTGCGGCACCTCGACGTTGCCGACCTGCTTCATGCGCTTCTTGCCGGCCTTCTGCTTCGTCAGCAGCTTCTTCTTGCGGGAGATGTCGCCGCCGTAGAGCTTCTCCGTGACGTCCTTGCGGTACGCCTTGACGGTCTCGCGGGCCACGACGCGGGCGCCGATGGCGGCCTGGATCGGCACGTCGAACTGCTGACGCGGGATCTTCTCCTTGAGCTTCTCCGTGAACTTCTTGCCCATCTCCTGCGCCTTCGTGCGGTGCACGAGCAGCGACAGGGCGTCGACGGGGTCGCCCGAGAGCAGGATGTCGAGCTTGACGAGGTCGCTCTCGCGCAGCCCGATCGGCTCGTAGTCGAAGGAGGCGTAGCCGCGGGTCCGCGACTTGAGCTGGTCGAAGAAGTCCAGGACGATCTCGACGAGCGGGACGTCGTAGGTCAGCTGCACGCGGTCGGCCGAGATGTACTGCATCCCCTGGTGGACGCCGCGCTTGTCCTGGCACAGCTCCATCGTCGTGCCGACGTACTCCGTCGGCGTGAGAACGTTGAGCTTCACGAACGGCTCGCTGACCGTCTTGATGAACGTCGGGTCCGGGTACGCCGACGGGCTGTGGATCTCCTGGATCGTCCCGTCCTGGAGCTCCAGCTCGAAGCCCACGGAGGGCATCGTCGCGATGAGGTCCAGGTCGTACTCGCGCTCGAGCCGCTCGCGGACGATGTCCATGTGCAGCAGGCCGAGGAACCCGATGCGGAAGCCGAAGCCCAGGGCGTCGGAAGTCTCGGGCTCCCAGGCGAGCGCGGCGTCGTTCAGCGAGAGCTTCTCAAGGGCGTCGCGCATGTCGGGGTACTGCGCGTTGTCCGTCGGGAACAGGCCGCAGAAGACCATCGGCTTGATCTCGCGGTAGCCCGGGAGGGCCTCCTCGGCGGGGACGAGCTTCTCGCCCGCGCCGCGCACGCCGGAGCGGTGGGTCAGCGTGTCGCCGACCCGCAGCAGCATGACGTCCTTGATGCCCGTGATGACGTAGCCGACCTCGCCCGGGCCGAGCTCCGTGATCGGCACCATCTGCGGGCTGAAGATGCCCAGCTCGTCGACGTCGGCCTCGGTGCCGGCGGCCATCGCGGCGATCTTGTCGCCCTTCTTGAACACCCCGTCGACCACCCGGATGTAGGCCACCACGCCGCGGTACTGGTCGAACTCGGAGTCGAAGATCAGCGCGCGGGCCGGCGCGTCGCGGTCGCCTTCGGGCGCGGGAACGGTCTGCACGAGGCGGTTGAGCACCGCGTCGACGCCCTCGCCCGTCTTGCCCGAGATCCGCAGGATCGTGTCGGGGTCATCGCCCAGCAGCTCGGCGACCTCACCCCCGACGCGCTCCGGCTCGGCGCCGGGCAGGTCGATCTTGTTCAGGCAGGGGATGATCTCGAGCCCCGCCTCGACAGCGAGGTACGTGTTGGCGAGCGTCTGCGCCTCGACGCCCTGGGAGGCGTCGACGACGAGCAGGGCGCCCTCGCACGCCTGCAGGGAGCGCGAGACCTCGTACGTGAAGTCGACGTGCCCGGGGGTGTCGATGAGGTGGAACATGTACGTCTCGCCGTCGTCGGCGTCGAAGTACACGCGCACGGCCTGCGACTTGATGGTGATCCCGCGCTCGCGCTCGAGCTCCATGGAGTCCAGCAGCTGGTCCTGCATGTCACGGTCGGCGACCGTGTCGGTGAGCTCGAGGATGCGATCGGCCAGCGTCGACTTGCCGTGGTCGATGTGGGCGATGATCGAGAAGTTGCGGATCTTGGACTGGTCGCTCATGCGGAACCCCCAAGAGTACGGGTGTCGCGTCGTCCGCCCCTCCGCGACCGCTGCGCGTACGCTCGCGACCATGCCCGCGTCCCCCGCCGTCGCCACGCCCGGGCCCCGCGGCGCGGCCCACCGCCGGGCGCGGGACTGAGGACGCGGCGTGACCGACCCCGGGCCTGACGCGACCGACGGCGCCCCCTGGCGGGACCCCGCGACGGACGAGCCGCTCGTCGGGGGCGGGTTCGTGCGCGAGCTCGTCGTCCGCCCCGGAAAGGGGATCGAGCACGAGGAGACCGTCCCGGCGCTGTCGGCGTTCCGCACCGGGCTGGCGCTCCACCCGGCGGTGACGTTCCTCGTCGGCGAGAACGGCTCGGGCAAGTCGACGCTGGCCGAGGCGATCGCCATCGCGATGGGCATGAACCCGGAGGGCGGCGGCTCGACCTGGTGGTTCACGACGCGGGCGTCGCACTTCGACGTCGGGCGGGACCTGCTCGTGCTCCGCGGCACCCGCACGCCGCCACTGAACCGCTTCTTCCTGCGGGCCGAGAGCGTGTTCACGCTCGCCACCGCGATCGAGCAGGACCAGAACGCCGGCGAGGGCGGACTCGAGGCCTACGGCAACGTCTCACTCCACGAGCAGTCCCACGGCGAGTCGTTCCTCGCCCTCCTCCACCACCGCCTGGGCCCTCGGGGGTTCTTCGTGATGGACGAGCCGGAGTCGGCGCTGTCCCCGCAGAACGAGCTGACGCTGTTGCGGGGCGTCCACGAGCTGGTGCAGGCGGGCGGCCAGCTCGTGATCGCCACCCACTCCCCCATCCTCGTGGCCTACCCGCACGCGACGATCCTGCTGTGCGACGAGGACGGGGTGCGGACCGTCGCCTACGACGACGTGCCGGCCGTCCGGGTCACGCGATCCGTGCTCGCGGCGCCGGGACGCGCGCTCGACGAGCCCCGGGCCGCAGCCCGGACCGAGCCGGCCCCCCGGGGCCGGGCTCGTCCCGGGTCTGGGGCGGGAACCGACCCCGGCCCCGAGGCCTGACGACCCCGGGATCCGACGGGCCGGGCGTTACGCCACGGGCTCACCGGGCGGCGGATCCGGCGCCTCGGCCAGCCGCTTCAGGGCCGCGAGCCGGGCGTCCCAGCGTGCCGCCACGGCGTCGAGCTCGCGCGCCGCGCCCGCCAGCCGCTCGGGCCGGACGGCGAAGCGCACCTCGCGCCCCTGCCGCCGTCCCACCACGAGTCCCGCCCGGTCGAGCACGCCGAGGTGCTTGACGACCGCTACCCGGCTCACGGGCAGCCGCTCGGCGACGGCCGTGGCCGTCGCCTCGCCGTCCTGCGCGACGAGCTGCAGGACCCGCCACCGCGTCGGGTCCGCCAGCGCGGCCAAGACCTGCAGCTCGGGAGCGTCGGGGTCGAGGAGCTCAGGCACCCGCGGTCGCGCCCGTCGCGTACTCCGCCAGCTCGCCGAGCTCCGCCTGCCACCCGCGGACGTTGCCGTCGCGGTGTCGGCCGCGCGCCTCGTCCGCACCGGCGAGGGCGGCAAACCCCTGCTCCACGACGCGCAGCCGGGTGCCCGCGCCGTGCGGGGTGAGCGCGAACTCCACGAGGGTCGAGTTCTCCGGGCCGAGGGGCCCCTCCCCGTACCCGAACTCGCCGGGGGCGCGCCAGCGGAACGTGAACCGGTGCGGGGGCTCGACCGCCTCGACGCGGCCGTCGGTCTCGCCGTGCTCCGTCCACCGGAAGGCCAGCGCGCCGCCGGGCCGGAGGTCGACGGACGCGCCGGCGTCGCCGAACCAGCGGCCGAGGTGCTCCGCCTGGGTGACGAGCGCCCAAACCCGCTCGGGCGGGGCCTCGATGTCGATCTCGCGTTCGATCGTGTCCTGGATCATGGTGTGCCTCCGGTGCTCGGGGATTGATGTGTAACCGCGAACTTACACATTGCGCCGACGTCGTGCAACCTTTCGGTTACGCATTCTGGGCGGGGCTCCTGCGAGGATGCCCGCCATGGCCCTGCACAGCCGCGCCGAGCGGGAGGCGATCCTGCGCGAGATCCGCACGCGCCGCGGCGGCGTGGAGCAGGCGATGGTCCGCGAGGTGCGCCTGATCGACGGCACCCCGGACGCCCAGCTCGGGCACGCCGCCCGGGTGCCGGCGGTGGGTGCGCTGCGCGACGGCGTCGCGTTGCACCCGCAGGTCACGTTCCTCGTCGGCGAGAACGGCTCGGGCAAGTCGACGCTGGTCGAGGCGATCGCGGTGGCGTGCGGACTCAACGCGGAGGGCGGCGGCCGCAACATGCGCCACGCCACCCGCGAGTCGCACGCACCGCTCGGCGACCACCTGCAGGTGGTGCGCGGGACGCGGCGGCCGAAGAGCGACTTCTTCCTGCGCGCCGAGAGCGTCTTCACGCTCGCCACCGCGCTCGAGGAGCTCGGGGTGCTCGACTCCTACGGCGGGCGCTCGCTGCACGAGGTCTCGCACGGCGAGTCGTTCCTCGCGATCGTGCTGCACCGCTTCGGCCCGCAGGGCTTCTACGTGCTCGACGAGCCGGAGGCGGCGCTCTCGCCTCAGAACGTGTTGACGCTGCTGCGTCGTATGCACGCGCTCGCGGGCGAGGGCTCCCAGTTCGTGGTGGCGACGCACTCGCCGCTGCTGCTCGCCTACCCCGGCGCGCGCATCCTGCTCTGCGACGAGGACGGCCTGCGCGAGATCGCGTTCGACGACGCACCGCCGGTGCGGCTCACCCGGACGTTCCTCGCGGATCCGGGGCGCGTCCTCGACGGGTTGTTGGCCGAGGACGACTGAGACCCGCCGCCCGTGGCCGCGCGGCGGGCGCGACGCCGACGGAGCCTCCCGGCCGCGCCCCCGGGGGAACGGCGGGTGCGAACGTCAGGTCGAGACGGACGGGTCCTGCGGCTGCGGGTCCGGGATCGGGTCCGGCGGCGTCGTCGGGTCCGGGTCGGGATCCGGGTGCGGACCGGGCGGGTCCGGGGTGGTCGCGGGGCCGCGGTCCGGGTCGTCCTCGTCCGGACCGGGATGCTGGGCCGGCTCGCCCGCATGGCGGTTGGGCATCACGGTCTCGCGGCCCGTGTCGGGGGTGGGGACCTCGGGGTGCTGATCCGGATCGACACTGGCGTCGGGTGCGGGGGTCATCAGGGCCTCCATCGTGGTTCGGCCCGCGGGTACCCCGGTGCGGCCCCCGGCGAAACGCTCGCCGCGCGCTCGCGCGCCCAGCAGCCTGCCGGCACCGGCCGGGACCGGCAGCCGGCCTCAGTCGCGGCGGCGGCCGCGACGGCCGCGACGCTCGTCCTGCGCCTTGCGACGACGCTCGCGCTCGGCCATCCGCTCCAGCGCGGCCTCGCGGGCCGCGATCAGCCGCTTGGCCTGCTCCCGCTGCGCGGCGCGGGCCTCCTGCTCCGGGGTCCGCTGCGTGCCCTCGGGCAGCTCGATCCCGTAGACGTCGAGCCGCGACGGCGCGACGTCGTCGCCCCATTCCGGCTCGGCGTAGGGGTCGTCGTCCTGGGCCCGCTCCACGCCGGGCCACGGCACGTCGAGGGTCTCTCCCCCGCGCTGCCCGATCGTCGGCCAGTCCTCGGCGGCGTCGTAGAGGTCGGGGGCCTCGTCCTCGAGGGGCTCCGGTTCCGGGGCGGGCTCCGGGGCGCGGCGGCCGAACCGCCGCGGACGGCGGGACTCGGGGGACGGGGCGTCGTCCTCCCACGGTCCGTCGGCGGGCGGGACCGCCCGGGCCGACGCGTCGGAAGCCCGGTCGTCGCGGTGGCGCAGCGTCTCGTCGTCCGGGCCGGCGGCCGGGGCGTCCTCGACGGGCGGCGCGTTCTGGCGCCCCCGGCCGCGCGGCTGCGACGGCGGCGCGACGGGACCAGACGGCCCAGACGGTGTCGGCGCGGTGGGTCCCGGCCCGGCTCCCGCGGTGGCGGGCCCAGGGCCCGCCGGCACCAGCGCCACGAGCGCACGGGACAGGACCTCGGCCACGCGGGCGAGCCAGCCGATCGGCAGCGCGAGGACGGACAGGACGGCGTCGGCGCGACGACCGGCGCTGCGGACGACCGGCCGGCGGACGACCGCGACGGCCTGCCGCACGCCGGGGAGGCGGAGCAGGAGCCGCTCGACGCGCGCCCACAGCCGCACGAACCGACCGCCGGCCTGCTCGAGCTCGCTCAGGCCGAGCTCGCGCGCCAGACCGACGTAGACGACGCCGCCCGCGAGGATGGCCAGGCCGAGGTACAGGACGGTCACCACGGTGGCGGGCGTGCCGACGCCCAGGGCGTCCGTCGCGATCCGGCCGACGAGCGCGACACCGGAGGCGGCCAGCGCGGCCACCACCGAGGCCACGAGCACCTGCAGCAACGAACGCAGGACCGGCAGCAGCCCGAGCGCCCCGCCGGTCTCCTTGCGCAGGAGCCGGATCTGCAGGCCCACGAGCACGACGTTGCCCACGAACGTGCCGATCACGATGCCCGCGAGGCCGAGCGGCCGGTACAGGGCGAAGGACACCGCGATGTTCACGGCCAGGCTGCCGAGCGCCAGGCCCGTGTTCGCCCACGGGCGCTGCAGCGCGAAGAACGTGCGGCTCATGAGCAGGCTCACGCCGTTGAGCGCGAGACTGAGGCCGAGGAACGACAGGACGGTGGCCGCGGCGTCGGTGTTCGCGTCCGTCCACTTCCCGTACTGGTAGAGGGTCTGGATGATGTCGTGCGCGATGACAGGGCTCGCGAAGAGCATCCCGATCGGCACGAGCAGCACCAGGATCTGGCCCATGCCGCTGCCGATGAGGCCCCGCAGGCCGGGCCGGTCGCCCCGGGCCACCGCGCGACTCAGCACCGGGAACAGCACCGTCACGATCGCGACGCTGAACACCCCCTGGGGCAGCATGTAGAGGCGGAACGCCGCCTCGATCGCGCGGGGTCCGTCGTCCGACACGCGGGAGGCGAGGATGGAGTCGATGAGCGCGCTGAAGTTGATCAACCCGAGCGAGAGCGCAACGGGGACCATGAGCGTCAGGACCTGGCGCAGGTGCGGGTCCTGGAGGTTGACCTTCGGCACCAGGCGGATCCCGTAGCGCCGCAGCACGGGCACCGCCATGCCGAGCTGGACGGCCGTGCCGACGAGCACGCCGATGGCCTGCGCGTAGATCGCGTCGGTCTCGCCCGATCCCCCGAACGCCGGGAGCAGCGCGAGGTTCACGACCACGATGACGACGTTCCACACCAGCGGCGAGAGCGCCGGGATCGTGAAGTGGTCGTAGGCGTTGAGGGCCCCGACGAACAGGCCGTTGATGCCCAGCAGCAGGACCGTCGGCAGCATGACCTGCGAGAGCCCGACCGTGAGGCTGTCGGCCTGCGAGCCGAGCTTGTCGCTCACGGCCTCGCCCACGAACAGCGGCATGTACAGCGGGGCGGTCACCATCGCCACCGCGGTCAGGATCGTGAGGCCGCCGAGGAGGACCCAGAAGAGGGTCGACATGAGCAGGAGCGCCTCGCGGCGCTTCTTCTGCTCGAGCAGCTCGGAGAACACCGGCACGAACGCCGCCGAGAGCGCCATGTCCGCGAACAGGCTCCGCAGCAGGTTCGGCACCGCGTAGGCGAGGGTGAACGCCGAGGCCGCGCCCGACGCGCCGTAGAGGAAGCTCGCGAAGATCTCGCGGATCAGGCCAGCGACACGCGAGAACCCCGTGGCGACCGAGAAGATGATCGTGTTCCGTGCGCGGCCCGCCGCGCCCCCGGCGTCCTCGTTCTCGGACAGGACGCCCTCGGCGGCGCCGCCGACGGGCGACGGATCCGCGGGGACCGCGGCGTGGAGTCGGTCCTCGGTCTCACGCACCGGTGCGGCATCCTACGCTCCCGGAGCGGACGAGCCGCACGCTCGCCCCCAGGCCGCCTCGACCCGGGGAGGGCCCTCCGGCGACGGGCCCGTCCCCGGCGACGCGGGCGTCGCGCCGCCCACCCCTCGCCCGCGCGGGAGGGGCGGCACGCACGGACCGGGGGGTCGCCGCTACTATCCCTCGTCGGCTTATGGCAAACATCGCATCGCAGAAGAAGCGCATCCTCCGTTCCGAGCGGGAGCGCCTGGAGAACCGGCGTTACACGTCGGCACTGAAGACGCAGTTCCGTCACCTCGAGGACGCGGTGAAGGCCGGCGAGGCCGACGCCATCGCGACCGCGCACTCCAAGTACGTGAGCCTCGTCGGCAAGTCCGTCAAGTCCGGCGCGCTGCACCGGAACACGGGCTCCCGCAAGGTCGCGCGCGCCACGCGCCTGGCCAAGCGCGCCTCCGCCTCCTGAGTCTCCTCGCGGGCCCCACGCCCGCACCCGCGCCCCTGAGCGCCCGCATGACGGCTCGTCCACGACGGGCCGTTTCGTCGTTCCGGAAGGCCGGCGCACCCCGCCCGCCGGCCCTTCGACGGGCCACCCACCCGATGCGCCGACGGACCACGCCGTGAGCTTCTCGTTCACCCCCGCCCATCGTGGCGGCAGCGGCGAGCCGCTCGTCCTCCTCCACGGGTTCATGGACACGTGGCGCACCTGGGAGCTCGTCCTTCCGACCCTCGAGCGTCATCACGACGTGCTCGCCCCCACGCTGCCCGGCCACGCCGGCGGACCGCCGCTTGAGGACGCCGTCTCCCACGCGACCATGGCCGACGCGGTCGAGCGGGCGATGGACGACGCCGGGTTCGAGACCGCGCACGTGGCAGGCAACTCCCTCGGGGGCTTCGTCGCCCTGCAGCTGGCCGCGCGCGGCCGAGCCCGCTCCGTCGTCGCCCTCGCCCCCGCCGGCGGCTGGGAGCCGAACGACCCCACCCTCGGCCGGACGTTGGCGGCGCAGACCGCGATGCACGAGGCGACGAAGGCCCTGGCACCCCACGCCGGGGCGATCGCCGCAACCGCGGCCGGCCGTCGTCGCGCCACGGAGCTGTTGACCTCGCGCCCCGAGCGTCTGCCCGCCGACCTCGTGGCGCACCTCGTCCTGGGCGTCGCGCGCTGCGACGCGCTGCCGATGCTCGCCTTCGCCGCCAGCGATCCCTACGTCGTCGAAGCGGAGCGGATCGACTGCCCCGTGCGGATCGTCTGGGGCACCGCCGACCGCCTGCTCCCGTGGCCCACGGCCGCCCGCCGGCTCCGGCGCGTCATGCCGCAGGCGGACTGGATCGAGCTCGAGGGCGTCGCCCACGCCCCGCAGCTCGACGTGCCGCTCGAGACGGCGCAGCTGATCCTCGGGCACACCGGCGGCTGAGCGCCAGGCTCCCGCGGGCCTGCGCCCCGGTGTCGCGCCGGGTGCCGTCAGCGCCGGGGCCTCAGCACGGGACCCTCAGCGCCGCGCGGTCACCGCACCGATCGTGCGGATCGCCTCGGTGTCCGGGTCCAGCGTGCTGTCGCCACGAGCCGCGAGCTCCAGGCGGGCCAGGCGATCCACGGCCGTCGAGAGTGTGGCCGACCCCGCGTCGCGGGCCTCGGAGATCCGGCGATCGAGCTGCCAGGGCGGCATCCGCGCCGACTGGGCGATCTGCCCTCGGTCCTCCCCCGCGTCCAGCCGGCGCGCGATCTCGAGCGCCGTCCGCATGCGCGAGTTGAGCAGGCCGGTCAGGCGCGCCAGCGGCTCGCCCTGGGCACGGAGGGCGAGGTACGACGCCACGGCGGCCTTGCGGTCGCCCGTGACGATGGCGTCGACGAGCCCCCACACCTGCTGCTCGGCGCCGTCGGCGACGGCCTCCTCGACGTCGCGCGTCGACAGCCGCGCGCCCTGGCCGTGCTCGAGCGCCAGCTTCTCGAGCTCGCGCTCCAGCCGCACGCGCCGCTCGCCGACCTGGGCCACAAGTGCCTGGGCACCCGCGCCGTCGAGCTCGATGCCGAGCTGCGCCGCGCGCTCCTTCGCCCACCGCGGCAGGTCGCGGGCCTTCAGGGCCTCCTCCGTCACCTGCGCGCCGCCGAGCTTGTCGACGGCGGCCACGAGCGCGGGTGCGACCTGCTGGCGCTTGTCCTCCATCGCGACGAAGGCGACCGTGGTGGTCGCGCCGTCGAGGACCTTCAGGACGGGCACGAGGTGCTCGACGACCTCGGCCTCCTTCCACTTCTCCACCCCGTCGACGAGGACGAAGCGGCGGCCGATGCCGAGCGTCATCGCGGAGAGCGTCGCGGCGATCGCTGGCGGCGTGGCGGCATCGCCGTCCAGGTGCTCCACGCCCTCCGGGCCGACCTCGAGCTCGGCGGAGGCCTTCATCCGGTTGCGCCGCTCGCCGACGCGGTCGTGGTCGTCGCCGTGGATGAGGTACGCGGGCAACCAGACGGCCATGGCCCCGGAGGCTACGGCCTGCGGCCCGCCGGCGCCCTCGGGGCGGCGGCGGGCCACGGGCGGGCGGTCAGCCCTCGCGGGGCGAGGGGTCGTACGCGTCGCCGGGCACGACGGCCTGCTCGCGCGTGGGCTGGTCCGGGCCTGTCGCGGCGGGCTGCGCGTGGTAGACGGGCGGCGCGGCGACGGTGCCCTCGATCGTGCCCAGCACCTGGCGGACGAGCAGTCGCTCGCCGCAGCTCCAGCAGAACTCGGCCGAGCGGCCGTGCGGCGCGCCGCAGAACCGGCAGTGCCCGCCGATGCCCTCGTGGTCGGCGACGAGGCGCTCGACCTCGCTCAGGCGCGCGTCGAGGCGCTGCAGCTCGGCGGCCCGCTGGGTCAGGACGTCGACGCGGAAGTGGTCGCGGACGGCCATCTCGTAGACGAGGCCGCCGAGGTCCCACGTGCTCTCGGCGACGAGCTCGGCCAGCCGGCGGCGCTCGTCGTCCAGGGCGGCGCGCTGGGGCGTCACCGACGGGACGTGGACGGGTTCGGGAGCCTTGCTCCACGGCATGCGGGGCGCCATCTCAGTCCCCCGTCGAGACGACGTCGGGCAGGGAGTTGGACGCCTCGCGCGCCTTGTCCGGGTCCTTGCTGTCCAGCGCCTTCGAGGCGGCGTCGCTCAGCGGCTTCGCCTTCGGGACGGTGGCGGGGATCTTCTTCAGCTCCGCCGCCTCCTTCTTCTCCTCGGCGTTGAGGTTCTTGGCCGGCTCCGGCTCCGAGACGTCGGTGTCGGACGCGTCGGCCTCCTCCTCCTCCTCGTCGTCGCCCGCGCTCGCGGAGGCGTCCTCCTCGACCTCCTCCTCGGGGGTCGTGGCGGTGGGCGCGGCGGCCGCGGCGGGGGCTCCCGCCCCCAGGACGATGGGCTGCTGCGGGTCGTCGTTGCCCCCGGCCACGAGGAACCCGAGGCCGAAGGCGAGCAGGACGCACGCGAGCGCGGCGAGCATCGTCTGCGCGGACGGACCCGTCGTGGGCGGCGCCGCCCAGAGCGCCGGCGGGACCCCGGCGTGCCCGGCCGGACCGACCGGGGTCGTCTGCACCAGGGCGTCCTGGAACGGGAGGCGCGCGTGGGTGCGCCGCGCGCCGCAGGAGAGGCAGTAGCGCTGGTCCGCGGCGAACGGGGCGCCGCAGGTCGCGCACGTGCCGGCCCGCGGGTCGTCGGCGGGGAGGAACGGGCTGGTGCTCATCGGGAGGACCTCGGGGATTGCGGCTTCGTGGGCAGGGCGACGGCGCTCAGGCGCCCGGTGCGCCCGTCGCCGACCAGGAACGCCTCGAAGCGGGCGCTCTTCCGTGCGGGCAGCGAGACGACGCGGCTGGTGCCGGCCGCCACGGTCCGTCCGCCTCGGCGGACGGTCAGGTAGATGGGGACCTCGGTCTGCTCGCGGCGGCCGTCGTTGTGCACGACGCCCTCCACGGCGACCCCGGACTCGCCGGAGTCCCCGGCCACGCGCTTGACGCCGGTCACCCGGAGCGGCTTCATGCCCGCGCGGGCCGTGCCCTTCGCGGCGCCAAGGCGCACGACGACGTCGGCGCCCTTCGGCAGCGGCGGCAGGTCGGCGTTGACCCAGGTCGTGCGCGTCCGCGGCGGCAGCACCGGGACGCGGAGCAGCAGCTCGTCCGAGCCCTCGCGGTCGTTGGAGTACTGCTCCTTGCCGGTCACGACGACCCGCACGGACACCGGGACGCGGCGCATCGCGCGCCCCGTCGTGTTCTGCAGCTCGACCACGAGCGCGGCGCGGTCGGGAGCGCGCAGCTCGGTGCGGGCCCCGACGCGGACGCCCGACTGTGGCCGTCCGACCTTGACGCGGCCCGGGCCGTCGACCGCGGCCGCCTTGCTCCGCAGGGCCGCCGAGCGATCCTGCGTGGTCTGGCAGCCGGTGAGGGCCACGAGGCCCAGCGCGCCGGCGAGCACGCCCGGGGTGACCCGGCGGATGCGGCGGCCGTGGCTCAACCGAAGCTCCCCTGCACGTACTCGCGGGTGCGGTCGGCGCGCGGGCGGGTGAAGAGCTCCTCCGTCGGCGCGTACTCGACGAGGTCGCCGAGGTACATGAACGCCACGTGGTCGCCGACGCGGCGGGCCTGCGCCAGGTTGTGCGTCACGATGACGATCGCCAGGTTCTCGCGGAGCTCGTGGATGAGCTCCTCGACCACCCCGGTCGAGATCGGGTCGAGCGCCGAGCACGGCTCGTCCATGAGCAGCACGTCGGGCTCGACGGCCAGCGCCCGCGCGATGCACAGTCGCTGCTGCTGGCCGCCCGAGAGCCGCAGGGCGGGACGCCCGAGGTCGTCGGCGACCTCGTCCCACAGCCCGGCGCGGCGCAGCGCGGTCTCGACGCGCGGCATCAGCGCGGCCTTGCCCGGGCGGCGCATCGCCTGCTCGCGGATGGCGTAGGCCACGTTGTCGAAGATCGACATCGGGAACGGGTTGGGCTGCTGGAAGATCATCGACACCCGGCGGCGCAGGCGCGTGATCTCGAGATGGTCCACGTCCTCGCCGTCGAGCAGGATGCGACCCTGGCGCGAGGCCCCGGGCGTCAGCTCGACGAGCCGGTTGAGCGAGCGCAGCAGCGTCGTCTTGCCGCAGCCGGACGGGCCGATCAGCGCGAGCACCTCGCCCTGCCGGACGGGCAGCGTGACCGCGTTGACGGCCGGGCGCTCCGTGCCGGCGTAGTGGATGGAGACGCCGTCGATGCGCAGGCGCTCCGGGCCGTAGGACGGACGCGTGGCCCGGGCGATGGGCTCGGGCATGCCCTGGCGGTCCGCCGGGTCGACGACGTTCGGCGACCCGTTCGGCGTGATCCGGCGGACAGGGGGTGGGAACTCGACCATGGTCACCTCGGGAGGTCGGTGCCGGCGCGGCGGCGACCGATGCCCGCGACCAGCAGGTTGAGGCCGATGATGAGCAGCATGAGCACGAAGGCGGCCGCGTAGGCCTTCTCCGGCGCGTTGCCCTCACCCGTCGGCGAGTTGTTGTAGACGTAGCTCGTCAGGGTCGAGCCGGTGCCCTGGAGCGTGCCGACGCCCGGGATGCCGCTGCCGGCCTGCAGCTGCAGGGTGGCGCCGAGGAGGAGCACGATAATCGCGGTGTCGCCCGCGATCCGGCCCATGCCCAGGGCGGTGCCCGTGGCGATGTCGGGCTTCACGGTCGGCAGCAGGACGCGGCGGATCGTGGCCCATTTCGTCTTGCCCAGGCCGTAGCTCGCCTCGCGCACGTGGCGGGGCACGGACTGCAGCGCCTCGCGGGTCGTCGCGAAGATCGACGGCAGGGCGATGAGCGACATGACCGAGCCGGCCGCGATGAAGCTGCGGCCGAACACCCCGCCGCCGTCGGCGGCGGAGAAGGACGCCCAGGAGAAGATCGGGAGCTGGAAGATCGCCAGGCCGAAGATCGCGATGGCGATGGACGGGGCGCCGGCGATGACCTCGATGCCCGACTCGACCACGCGGGCGAGCCAGCGCGGCCGGGAGTACTCCACGATCCACAGCGCCGCGCCGACCGCGAGGGGCAGCGCGATGGCGGTGGCGATCGCGATGATCATCAGCGTGCCGAGGATCGGGTCGAGGATCCCGCCCGTCTCGGACTGGTCCGCGCCCGGCTGCGGGCGCGTGATCAGCAGATCGAGGCTGACGTACTGGAGGCCCTTGATCCCCATGTAGAGCAGCAGCGAGGCGGCGACGAGCAGCAGGAGCGCGCCGACCGTCCACGCCGCCACGACGCCGAGCAGGTCGAGCGGCCGCCAGAGGCGCAGCTCGCCGAGCAGGCGTTGACGACGGCCCGGGGGCGTCGCCCGGGGGCCGCCGGTGGTCGGGGCGGTGCTCATCGCGCCGTCCCCAGGCGCAGCGAGCGCTTGATGAGGGAGCCGCCGACGGAGAGCATCAGCGAGGAGACCAGGAGCACGAGCGCCATGGCGTAGATGCTCGCCTTGAGCGCCGGGGCCTGGATGCCCTCGGCCTGCTCGGCGATCGTCGCGGCGAGCGGGCGCAGCGGCTCGAAGAGGAACAGCACCCCGTCCCACGGCTGGGGCGCGAAGCCCTTCGAGCCGGAGACCATCGAGAGCATGATCGCCTCGCCCAGCGCGCGGGCGCTGGCGAGCACCGCGGCGGCGACGATCGCGGGCCGGATGGCGCGGATCGACACGGACATGACCGCACGCCAGCGCGTCACACCGAGGGCGAGCGCGCCCTCGCGCCAGCCGCGCGGCACGGCGCTGAGGGCGTCGACGGTGAGGGCGATCATGATCGGGGTGATCATCAGCGTGAGGATCAGGACCGAGACGAGCACGCCCGGGCCGTTCAGGGTGATCACGTAGGCGACGGACTCCCGCTGGTTCTCCGAGATCAGGTGGTCGTTGACGAAGGGGACGAGCACGAGGATCCCCACGAGGCCGTACACGACGGAGGGGACGGCGGCCAGCAGCCGGACGACCGGGACGATGATCGCCCGTACGCGCGGAGGGGCGAGCTCGACGATGAAGATGGCGGCCAGGACCGCGACGACGACGCCGATGAGCACGGCGAGGACCGTCGTCAGCGCGGTCGCGTAGATCAGGGGCCAGGCGCGGACGCGGTAGTCCGCCGCCGTCGGGTCGCCGCCGGCGTTGACCATGTCGCCGAGCTCCGCGTCGATGTCGCCACCGGAGCCGAACCACTTGAGGCCGTTGTACTGGAACGACGGCCAGGCCGAGATCGCGATGAACACGACCATGGCCACGATGATGAGCACCACGGCGACGGCCGCCGCGCCGAGCATGAGCTCGGCGCGGCGGTCCGTCATCGGGCGGCGGATTCGACTCAGCACGGTGGCCGGCGGTCGCGCGGGAACCGGGACCTAGGAGAGCGGGACGGCCTTCTCGTTGACGATGATCTTGCGGGCGGCGGAGCTCCTGACGATCCAGCTGATGAAGCGCGCGGTCTCGCCCTTCGCGTCGTCCTTCGTGACCATCCAGAAGTTACGCGTGCCCTTGTAGGAGCCGGACTTCGCGTTGGCGGTGGTGCACGCGACGCCCTGGTAGCTGGCGGCGCTGACGCCGGCCGTGAACTCGATCGACACGAAGCCGATGGCGTTCGGGTCGCGCTTGACGGCGGCCTGGATCAGGCCGTTGGAGGCCTGGCGGGCGGCCGTCGAGGACAGCGAGGCGCCGCCCATGAACAGGTTCTCGAACGCGTCGAGCGTACCCGAGGCCTCGTTACGGGCCTGGAGGCTGATCGTGCCGGTCTGCTGCGCGCCGGGGACGTCGGACCAGGAGCGGATCTTGCCGGAGAAGATGTCGGCGACCTGCTTCTGCGTCAGGCCGTTGGCGAGCTTGTTGCCCGGGTTCGTGATCAGGCAGACCGCGTCCTTGGCGACCTTGTAGAACTTCAGGCCCTTCGGGTCGCTGCCGTTGCGCGGGTCCCGCGAGGAGTTGCCGATCGTGACGCGGCCCTTGGCGACGTCGGTGATGCCCTTGTCCGAGCCGCCCTGGGCGACGCGGAAGCTGACGTTGGAGTTCAGCGTGGAGTACTTCTTCGTCAGGGCCTGAGCGAGCGGGGCCACGGACGTCGAGCCGCTCATCGTGATGGTGGTCTTCTTCGCGGCCGACGCCGGGGCGGCGGCGACGAACGGGGCGGTGCAGGCGAGCGCGAGGGCGGTCGCCGTGGCCGCGCGGGCGGGAACGGGAAGGCGCATGGTGAGGATCTCCAGGGTTGGGGTCAGACGCCGAAGCGTCGAGCGAGCGCACGCCGAAAGGCGGGAGCGCAGCGGCACGGGATCATGCGGGCTCGTGGGCCCTCGACTGTGAACATCTGGTGGCATCCGTGTAAACGGGTTCGTTCACACGGCGGTCACGGAGCAAACCGCCCCTCGGGGCTATCGCGGTGAGACCCTGCCGTCAACGGATGGTCGACACCGCGATGACCCCCCGTTCACAAGTGGCCGTTGACGGCCTGCCATCCTGCGCGCTCGTGTCCGACGTGCGCCCAGGCGACCCCGCCCCCGAAGATCCCGCCGGCGACTGCCGCTCCTGCGGAGCGCTCGTCGTCGTCGGGCAGCGGTACTGCCTGGACTGCGGCGGCCTGATCGGCGCCCGCCGGCTCGATCCCCTCGAGACCTTCCGGGCCCGGGCCGCCGCCGCGCAGCCCGCGCCCGTCCCGGTCGCCGCCAGCCCACCGCGCGCCGTGCCGTTCGCCGCCGCCGCGACGGCCGTGCTCGTCGCGGGCGTGAGCGGGATGCTCGTCGCCGGCGGCGACGGTGGTGCCCGCGCCGCCGTGATCGCCCGCGCCCCGGCCGCCGCGCCCGCGGCACCCGTGGTCGTCAAGGCCCCGAAGAAGCCCACCGCCGACGCGGACGCCGGCGACGACGCGGACGCCCCCGCGGCCGAGCCGGAGGCCGAGACCGCCGCGGTCGAGGAGACGCCGCTCGAGGAGACGCCCGTCGAGGACGTACCGGTGGAGGACACGCCGGTCGACGACGCCCCCGCGGAGGAGGAGCCGGAGGAGGAGCTCCCCGAGGACGAGCCGATCACCCCGCACGTCTGGATGCTCGCGCTCGACGGGCCCCAGGCCCAGGAGGCGGTGAAGCGCATCGCCGACCAGGGCGTGACGCTCACCGGGGTCAAGCCGCTGGGCCCGGAGACCGGACAGAACGTGACGGGTTTGATGACCGGCGTGCGCCCGGTGCCGGCCGGCGCCACGCCGCCCGAGGTCACCCCGTCCCTGCCCGAGATCCTCACGACCGCCGGGGCGTCCTGGCGCGCCTACGTCGACGTCCAGCCCAGCAAGGGTGCGGCGCTCCCCGGCGCCTGCAGCGTCCCGCCCGTCGGCGACGCCGCCGCGGCGGCGCTCGCGGGCCGGCTCCCGTTCGGCCGCATCGCCGGCCTGGCCGAGGGCGACGCGTGCGGCGACGGCATCAAGAGCCTCGAGACGCTGGGCAACGACGTCTCCGCCGGCGACTCCATCCCGGAGCTCTCCTACGCCGCGCTCGGCGGCTGCGCCCCGCCCGAGCGCACGGCCGTCGCGCTGCCCGACCAGGTCTCGGACGCCGTCACGGCGATCACGTCCAGCACGGAGTACCAGGAGAACGGCCTCATCGTGGTCACGGCTGTCGGCGCCGCCGACCCGTGCCCCGCCACGCCGCCGGACCCCGCGGTCCCCGCGCCCGTCCCGCCCCTGGCGGCCGACGGTACGCTGGCCCCGACGCCGACCGTCGTGCTGCGGTCGGACACGAAGCCCGGCTCCGAGCTGGACACCCCGGCCGACCTGCTGGCCCTCACCCGCCTGGCCGCGTCGACCCTGAGCGTCGACCCGCCCGGCGCCGCCGGCGCCGACGACGTGCCGGCCCTCGAGCTCCCGGCCGCGGACGGCTGAGCCATTCCCCGGCCGGCCGCCTCGCTCGCCCCGCGCCTGCGGCGCGTGTTGCGCGGCGGCCCGCGGGGCGTGATGAGCAACCGTTCCCCGCGCATCGTGCGCGGCGGCCGGCGGCAGGCCGCGGCGCGGCTGCGCGCCGCCCGCGCGCTCGCCGACCAGGTCCACGCGGAGCAGCTCACGCGCCACGGCACGGCGATGCTCAGCCACGTCGAGCGCGTGGCCGCCGCCGTACCGGCGTGGGCCCGCGTGCTGGCCTGGGTGCACGACGTGCCGGAGCACTCCGCCCTCGATGTGGAGACCGTGGCCACGCGGGTGGCGTTGACCCCGGACGAGCGGGCGGCGCTCGAGCTCCTGACGCGTCCGCGCGAGGAGTCCCTCGAGGCCCATGTCGGGCGCCTGCTCGCGGCACCCGGCCCCGCCCGCACGCTGGCGATCGCCGTCCACCGCGCCGACCTGCGCGACCACCTCGCCGCGGTCCCGCGGCACCGCGAGCCGGTCTACCGCGCGGCGCTCGCGCGGCTGGACGCGGCCGCGGCCTGAGGCACTGGGCGGGCGGGGCGTGCGACCGCGGACAGCGGTCGGGCGCCCCGCCCGCTCTACCGCTCGCCGCGCTTCGCCTTGCGGGCGGCCTTCGACGGCGTCGTCGGCACCTTCGGGTTGTCGATCTCGGCCAGGCGGCCGACGAGCTGCTCCCACTGGGCGGGCTTGAGGATCGCGCTGACCTGACGGCCGAGCTTCGCGTCGCCCGACGAGGCGTCCCGGGGGAACCCGACGTGGATGTGGTCGGCGTGGTCGCCCATGGCCATCGTGTTGTCCGCGCCGGGGAAGGTCATCAGCGAGATGATCTGGTTCGGGCGGGCGGTGCCCTGCAGGCGCAGCAGCATGCGGATGGTCGTGGCGGTGATCGACCCGGCGCCCTGCGTGCCGGCCGTGATCGTGACGCCGTTGACGGCCGCGATGTCCATCGCCGCGCCGTAGGAGTGCGCGGAGACGTTGCCCGAGGCACTCAGGATGCTGTGTCCCGTCTTCAGCGACGTGATCGTGAGCCGCAGGCCGTTGGCGGTCAGGAACTCCATCGCCGCCAGCACGCGGCGGTCGATCTGACCGGCGCGGATGTCACCCCGGCCGGCCTCGTAGATCTGCAGCTTCGGATCCGCGAGCACCCGGGCCTGCAGGCGCTCCTTGCTCAGGAGCAGCAGGCGGCCGACGTCGGGCTCGTCCGCCCGCTCGGCGACGAGCTCGCTGCGGTCGTCGTGCCCGAAGACGGACGCGTCGTCGAGCAGGCGCCAGCCCGCGACGATCGGCCGCGGGTCGATGCGCGGGGCACCCTCCCCCGCCGGCCGGATCGCGAACCGCATGTCGTCGCCACCCATCCGCCCGAGGACGGTGCCCGCCATGACACGGCTGCCGACCTTCAGCGTCCGCAGGCGGACGTCGGAGCGGCGCAGGTCGCCGGCGCGCACGAGGTACGTGCTGATCCGGTCGACCCGCTCCTCCGGCTCGGCCTCGGGCTCCGACGGCGACGCCGGGGCGGCGGGCTCCGGGACCGGGACGGGCGGCATCTCCGGCGCGAGGATCTGCCACAACGGGACGGTCGAGAAGCGCGTGGCGGCGCCCAGCAGCCCGGTCGGCGGCGCGAGCGTCGTGGGCTCGGCGGGCGGGGCCGTCGGGAGGCCCCCGGGGAGCCCCGGGGACAGCGCCGGGAACGGCGGGAGCGCGTCGGTCACGGTCGGCGGCACGGCGCCGGCGCCCGTGGCGGGCACGCCGTCCGTCGTCGTCGGAGGAACCGCAGCGACCGGGTCGCCCGGGGCCGGGACGGCCTCGGTGGCCGTCGTGCCCGGGGTAGGCCCGCCGGGGGCCGGGGCGGCGTCGGGCGCGGGAGTCGTGCCCGGGACCGGGGCCGCGCCCGGAGCCGGGGCGCCCGGGAGCGGTGCGGCCGGCGCAGGCGTGGTCGCGCCCGGGACCGGCGTCGTGGTGCCTGGGGCGGGCGTCGTCGACGGCAGCGCCGGGAAGGCCGGGGCCGCCGGGGCCGCCGGGGCGCCCAGACCGCGGTCGTCGGCGGTGCCGCTGCCGCGACCGGCGTTGCCGCCCGCGTTCTCGGCGGCGGTGCGGGGACGGGACGGCCCGACGCTCGCCGCCGCGCGGCCGGCCGTAGCCGGGGCGGCGACCGCGTCGGCCGCCTTCCCGGCGGCGCGGCGGCGCGGCTGCTCGCCGGCCGTCGCCGGGGTGGTCGGGACGGGGTCGGCGGTGGGCGCCGTGTCCTCGGCGCCCGGGGTGCCGGCGGTCACGTCCGGGGCGGCGGCGTCCTCGCGCGCGTCGGCGTGCGGCTCTTCCGCGTGCTCCTCCCCCGCGTGCGCCTCGTCCTCGTGGTCGTGGTCGTGCTTCTCGTCCTTCTCGGCGCGCTTGCGCGGGACGAGGTGCTTCTCGGCCAGCGTGCCGAGGCCGGAGTACGTGTAGGAGTTGCCGTAGGCGTCGCGGATCTCGACGAAGCGGCCCAGCCGCTCCCCCTCGCCGATGCGCGTGATCGTGCCGTCCTGGACGGCCACGACCGCCGCGTCCTCCGGCGCCGAGACCGGCGCCCACGTGGAGGAGCCGCCGCGGCGCACGACGACGGCGTCGGCCTTCGTGCGGTCGGCCTTTGCGGTCCGGGTCTCGGCCTTCGCGTCGTCGCCCT
This sequence comes from Patulibacter americanus DSM 16676, assembly GCF_000420025.1. GTDB lineage: Bacteria > Actinomycetota > Thermoleophilia > Solirubrobacterales > Solirubrobacteraceae > Patulibacter > Patulibacter americanus. The sequence goes on along the minus strand of NZ_ATUD01000002.1, from coordinate 334,622 downwards.
TCGCGCGATCGGCCTTCGCCGTGCGGGTCTCGGCCCGGTCGTCTTCGGCCTTGGCGTCGTCCCGCTTGACGTCCGCCTGGTCGTCAGCGTCCGTCTTCGCGGAGCCGCCGTCCGTCGCGTCGTCCTCGTCCTTCGCGGCGTCGCGCTGCGCGTCGGCCTTCGCGTCCTCGTCCTCCGGCACGTAGACCGGGAGCTGGGCGAGCGTCAGGCCCGTCAGGGAGGAGACGACGTCGGCGGGCAGCGAGGCGATCGCGCGGGCGCGCTTCAGGACGTCGTTCACGTACCAGTCGGCGTGGTTGTAGGCGAAGACCGCGCGGCGGACGTCGCTCATGCCGCCCGCGGCCTTGAGGTAGCGGGCGGCCGCGAAGATCGCGTCGACCGGGTTGTACGGGTCCTTCTCACCGTCGCCGTTGGCGTCGACGCCGTAGCTCGCCCACGTGGGCGGCATGAACTGCATCCAGCCCTGGGCGCCGGCGCTCGAGACGTTGAGGTTGCGACCGTAGTCCGTCTCGATCTCGTTGATCGCGGCGAGGATCTCCCAGCGGATGCCGTACTGCATACCGGCGGCCTGGTAGATCGGCAGCAGGAACGGCGGGATCCGGAACTGCGCGACGGAGAGCGCGGACAGGCCCGTCGCGGGGGCGGCCAGGATGTCGGCCGGGGTGCGGGCGTCGTCCTTCTTCGCGTCGTCCTCCTCCTTCGCGTCCTTCCCGCCCTTCTCGCCCTTGGCGTCCTTGCGGGCCCTGCGGGCCTTGGCCTCGCGGCGCTCGCGGGCGCGGCGTTCCTTCGCGGTCTCGCGACCCTCGGGCCGCGCCGTGGAGAGCTTGGGGCCGTCCGGGTCGGTGAGGTCCGGCTCGAACGCCGGCGGAGGCGTCGCGCCCAGGCCGGGGGTCGGGGCGGGAACGGCCGGCTGCGTCGTGGTCGACGCGGGCGGCGCGGGCGCGGTGCCCGCCGGCGGGGCCGGGGCGTCCGACGTGGGGGTCGGGGCCGGCGCGGCGTCCGTCGTCGTGGCGGGTGCCGCTGGCGCGGTCGCCCCGGTCGTGGTCGCCGACGAGGGCACCGCTGCGGGCGTGTCGTCCTGGCCCAGGGCCAGGGACGGCGGGATGGCGAGGACGGCCAGGACCGCCAGCACGGGGATCTGCGGACGCACGATCAGTCCTCCGGGGCGTTCTCGCCCTGCTTCTTCGCGAACGCGCAACGGAACCGCTCCGGGCTCGACACGGGCTTGGAGCCGGCGAACCCGCCGGCGTTCTTGTTGTCGAACACCGTCACGTACTGCAGGGAGTCCGGGGCCGGGTCGGCCGGCTGCGGGATGGGCGCGGCCTCGCCGGAGCCCGGGTCGCCCGTGGCGCCCGCGGTCGATCCCGCGCTGCCCGCGGCGCTCGAGCCGGCCGTCGTCGTGACGAGCGTCGAGCTCATCTCGCGGCGGTCGCCCAGGCCGTCCTCGGGCAGGATGTCCGTGGAGGCGGTCGTCGAGTTGTCGTCGAGCGTGCTCGAGAGCTTGACCTCGTCGGCGGCGCCGATCAGCTCCTCGGCCGACGGCAGCCAGCCGCCGAGCTCCACGCACTTCTGGGTGGCGTAGAAGTAGTCGTTCTTCCCGTTGTCCTCCGTCGGCACGGCCTGGACCGAGCTGAGGATGCACCACGAGCCCAGGTCGACCGTGTCGGCCGGGCAGACCGTCGTGATCTGCGTCGCGGTCAGGTCACCGAGCCGCACCGCGGTGCGGGCCTTGTTGACCGTCGGGATCGCCTTGGCCGGGAACTTCTTGTTCTTGCCGAGCCGCAGGATCCCGTACTTCTGCGGGCTGGTGCTCGCGGTCTGCGGGTACTTCGGCTTCGGCGCCGGCTTGGCGGCGCCCACGCCGGACATCGCGAACAGCAGCGCGAGCAGGGACACCACCAACGCGGCCGCGGCGATGATCGTCGGGGAGGGGAGCTGGCGGGTCCTCATCGGGGCCTCCGGTGCCGGGCGGTGACCCGGGAGTCGTGGTCCCGGGTGGTCGCCCGGGCGTAGTCGTAGGGGTACTGGCGGCGGCGACGGGTGCCGACCGCGGTGCCGCCGCCGATGGCGGCGATCAGGACGAGTCCGATCACGGCGGCGGCCTGGCCGGTGCCGTGACCGCCGTCCTGCGAGGCGACGGCGTCGTAGCGGGCGTAGGCCTTGGACGACTCCTCCGCGACCTCCTCGTCGCGCTGGCGCTCGGCCTGCGTGACGGGCTGCGAGACGGGCACGTTGATGCTCGCCCCGCTCGTGCCGGGCGGCGGTGCGGGCGACGCAGCCGCAGGTGGAGGCGGTACCGCCAGCGCCCCGGGGACGAGCGGAGCGATGAACGCCGGGCCGGGCAGGGGCAGCGGCCGCGCCGGGGTCGGCGCGGGTCGCGGCGTCGGCGGCGGCGTGACGGCCGCCGGGGTGACGGGCGGCGCCGGGGCGGGCAGCACCGGCGGCGGCGGCACGACGGCGGCCGGGATCGGCACGTCGACGGCCGGACTGCCGTTCGGCGGCGCCGAGCCGGGCGGCGGCGGCGCGGCGGGTGCCCCGGCGCTCGCCGACGGCTGCGTGAACCGCGAGGGGTTCAGCGGCACCGTGCCGCAGGGGCGCAGCACGCTGCCGTCGCGGACCGTGAGCGTCGTCTTGTACGTCAACCCGCCGGACGAGATCGAGATCGTCGTGGTGCCGGCGTTGAACGGGCAGACGAGCCCGGACGTGGGGTCGGCCACCGGCTTATCCGTCGCCGGGTCGACGAACGGCTTGCGCGGGTTCGTCGACGACGGGTCGACGCGCACGAAGTTCGCGATGTCCGGGTCGCTCGAGGTGAACGTCACCTCGGGGTCGATCCGGGTGGCGGCACAGGCGGCGCGCGTGACGGGGGCGCAGATCGGGCTGGGCAGGCTGACGTAGGCGTCAGCGCCGTCACCGTCGCCCGCGCCCTCCGCCGTCCACCGGCTGCCGGAGCGCGGGCGGCGCCCGAGACCCTCGAACAGCGCGGGCTGACTGCGGTTGAGGACGCGGCCGTCGACCGCGTCGATCGCCAGGTCGTCGAGGACGGGGATCAGGCGCACGGCGGCCGGCGCGCGGTTCGTCGTGGCGTTGCGGGCCGCGAGGTCGAGCTCGAGGAGCAGGAGCCCCGGCACGCCGCGGCCCTCGGGGTCGGCGAGCGGGCGGTACCCCAGGGTGCCGCTCGAGAAGGTCGGGATGGTCGACCCGGAGCCGAACGGGATCGCGCTGCGGCGCTGGGACCCGTCGCCGTCGTAGACGTAGGCCGAGGCCCCGCCGTCGCGCAGCAGGGCGGCCACGCGACCCGCGTCGCTCGCGGCGCCGGTGTCGCTGCTGTCCAGGCTGCGGCTACCGGACACGACGACCGCGATCCCGCGGGTCTTCGCGTCCGCGAGCACGGCCGTCAGCCACGCGGCCTGGTCCTGGGCGGGGTTGCCCGCGGCGTTGCGAGCGGCGAGCGACCCGCCGGCGTTGTCGATGACCACCAGGCGGACCGGCCCGTCACCCGTGGTGACGTCGACCGCGTAGTGGGTGCGCGCCCGGCCGGGGGCCGGCGCCTCGCCGATGGTGACCGGCGTGGTGCCGCCGGCGGCCGGGCTCTGCCCGAAGGGCGCGGCCGCGCCGGCGAGGGCCGCCTCGAAGGACGCGGAGCCGCCGCCCGACAGGTCGCCGGGGGCGACGGCGGGGAACGTCGGCAACGCGTTGCCGGCCAGCAGCGCGCCATAGCGCCCGTGCTCGGCTGCGCTCGCCGCGCCGGGGGCCACGCGGCCGCCCGTGTAGACGAAGGCTCGCGGGCCACGGGCCTCGGCGCCGAGCTGGTTGGCGAGCTGGGCCGCGCGCGACAGCGTCCGGTCCGGAGCGGTGTCGATCGGGGCCAGGTCGGCGCAGGCGCTCGCGCAGGCCGCGTGCCCGCCGACGAGCAGTCGGGCGCGCCCGGCGGGCATCGCCGGCGCCGCCAGGGCGACGTTCGAGGAGCCCTGCGGTCCCGCCGGGTCGTAGCGGCTCACGGACGCGGTCTGGGCCTCGACGACCTCCTCGTCCAGCCGCGCGTTGCCGTGGCCGGTCAGGTCGGGGGCACCGTTCCAGCCGCCCACGGCCCAGCCACGGCCGGTGGCGTCCGCCACGATCGCCAGGTTCGGGTCGGACTTGCGAGCCTGCTCCGACGTCGGCGAGCTGAGCTTCGTGCGCTCCTCGTCGCGCCAGCCGGCCGCGGTCTCGCGCAGCAGGTAGCCCTCGGCGGGCAGGCTGAACGCGTCGCGGCGGGGCGACGGCAGCGCCGGGTCGGCCGCCGGGATCGTCGTGTCCCTGGTGGTCGGCCAGATCTGGTTGCTCACCGAGACCAGGGCGCGCACGCGCTCGCCCTCGCGGAACGCCGCCACGGCGATCGCCGAGCCGGTGAGCGGCTGGTCGCTGAAGCGCCACGGGCCGCCGGCCCGGTCGCGCTCCATCACGAGGCCCTTGTCGTCGCCGGTGGTCCCGACGGCGACGGCGCCACCGTCGGGGAGCCCCGCGACGGCGAGGACCCGCCCGCCCGAGCGCTTCATCAGCGCGGCGACGCCCTCGTCGGTCTTCCAGCCGGACCCGTCCTCGACGAGCACGCCGGAGGAGCCGGCCGCGGCCAGGGCCTGACTTCCGGCGAAGGCCACGCCGTAGAGGTCGGCCTTCCCGCCACCCGGGCCGGCCGTCGCGGCGTCGGCGGGCAGCTCCATCGGCTCCCAGCTCTTGCCGTACCGCAGGAGGACGCCGTCGCGGCCGACGGCGAACCCGCGCTCGGGATCGCCGGGCTGGAACGCGATGCCCGTGAGGTGGCCGACGAAGTCGTACGGCGCGGCGGGATCGGACTCCCACAGGCCGGTCACGCGGCGCCAACGCCACATCGTGCCTTCGTCGCCGACCGCGTAGGCCGTGTCGGCCGTCGGCCAGGCGACGCCGCGCAGGTTGTCGCGGGCGACGCCACCGGGCTCGAGCCGGACCTCGCTGTCCCAGCCCTGGCCAGGGGTGTAGCGCAGGACGTTGCCCGCGAGCCCGACGGCGAGCGCCGGAGTGCCGATGTCGCCGGGCGTGCCGGGGGCCGAGGCCACCGCGGTCAGGGGCCGGCGGACGGGCACGGACCACGCCGCGAGCGGCGAGGCGGGGCGCGACGTCGTGATGTGGACGTCGCCGATCCAGCCCTCGGTCAGGCTCGAGAAGGCGATCCCGCCGTTGCCCGCACCGAACGAGGCGGAGACGGACCAGCCCCGGCCGTCGAAGGTCGCGTAGCGCGCGCCGAGGCCGATGACGCGCGTGCCGTCGCCGGGGCCCGCGAACGCCTGGGAGCGGGTGCTCCGGCTCACGTCGAACCCGAGAGTGTCGTCGCACAGGCCGCCGTCGCACCAGGTGCGGGTGCCCGAGGCTGTGCGGTGCAGGATGACGCTGCGGACCGTGCCGTTCTGGCGGAACGTCGCGTCGATCCACACGCCGCCGGCGGTGGAGGTCAGCGCACGGCCGCCCGGGAGTCCGGCCACCTCGGTGATGCCGTCGGCCGGCGTGGCGTCCGCGGCGAACCGGGGGGCGCCGAGATCACGCAGGCGCCAGCGTACGTCGGGGCCCTCCCCCGTGCGCTCGAACAGCACCAGGCCGCGCCCCGCGTCGGCGTGGGCGCGGGCGAGCAGCCACGCGCTCCCGCCCTCGCTCGCGGCGGCCGAGACGAGGGTCAGGCCGGAGCGCGAGTCGTCGAGCGTGTCCGCGTCGTCGCAGCCCGCGGGCGTGGTGTTGGCGGCGTCGTCGGCGACGCAGAGCTGCTCGCGGGACCACGCGTTGCCGTCCCACCGGGCGATGCCGTCCTCGAGGGGCCGCCCGGCGATGCCCGCGAAGACCTCGGTGCGGCCGTCGGCGAGGGCGCGGCCGGCGAAGACCGTCGGCGAGAGGCTCTCGTCGGGGGTGCTGCCGGAGCCCGGGCGCAGGACGTCGGTGCCGGGGCGCGACAGCACCCGCGTGGGGCCGACCGCGTCGCGGGCGAGCAGGACGGCGCGCTGGCCCTCCGGCCGGCGCCGGTCGTTGCCGGCGAGCACGAGCCCGCCGCGGGCGGTGACGCGCCCGTCGGTGAGGTCGCCCGGGTACGGGGCGCCCTGCTCGTCCTGCGGGGACTGGACGGTGCGCCAGCCCTCGTCGGGGCGGTAGCGGACGATTCCCGTCGGGGTCTCGGGGAGCTCGGCGCCGTCGACGGTCTTGGGCTGCGGGACCGTGGCGTCGGCGTCCGTGAAGCCCCAGGCCTCGTTCGGGGCGCCGCCCTGCGCGGCGCCGCCGAGCAGCGTGGCGTGGGAGGCCGGGCCGATCTGCGACTCGATGCCGACGGGGCCTGACGCGGACTGCGCCCGGACGGCGTCCGGAGCGTCGAGGAGGAGGGCCGCGGCGGGCGCACCCGCGAGCAGCGCGACGAGCGCCGCACCCAGGCGGCGCCGGCGACGGATGCGGGGGCTCACGACGCGGGCCCCGTGCCGGCGACGTCGCCCGAGCCGGCGGTGCACTCCGGCGTCGTCAGCTCCTTCAGCGAGAACTTGATGTTCTTCGGGAAGCTCTTGCGGCGCACCGACACCGTCAGCTTGCGCGTGCCGGCCTTCAGCGCGCGCGGCTTGACCCGGGCCACCGTGCGCTTGCCGCGCTTGAACGTCACCCCGACCCGGGCGCGACGGGCGAGACGGAACCGGATGATGAGCGTGACCTTCGCGTTGGCCTGGCGGCGCTGCAGCTTCGTCAGCTTGCCCGTGGTGGCCTTGACCCGCGTGACGAGCGCCGGGGGTGCCGCGCACTCGATGGCGGCCTCCGCGTCGGCCTCGGTCGGCAGCTCGACGGGCGGGGCGAGCAGGCGGGAGTCGTCCGCTGGCGGATCGTCGGCGATGGCCTGTGCCGCCGCTTCGTTCGGCCGGATGGAGATCGTGCCCTGGAACGCGGGGTCCGTGTCCCGGGCGGAGGTCGCGCCGGTCGAGCGGCGGTAGAGATAGCCCTTCGCGGTCGCGGCCCAGCAGTCGTTCGCCGTGCACGCGACGGCCGTCGCGGCGCCCCGGGCGGCGGGGCCGGTCCGGCGGTCGAGCTCGACGGTGCGTACCGCGCCATCGGCGGCGATATGGGCGACGGACGGAGCGGACGAGTCGCCCGAGATGAACCCGCCGCCGACCTCGGAGTCGGTGAGCGTGGCCCAGGCCTCGCCGGCGCCCGGCACGGCGGCGACGGACCCGAACCAGCGGTCCGTCGGCAGCGTGCCGGAGAGCGGCACCTCCTGCCACGGGCCGTCGCCGTCCTTGCGCACCGCGACCGGCGTGCGCTGGACGACCCCGTTGGCCGCGGCGGGCCCGGAGCCCGCGCCGCCGCCGACGGCCCAGGCCGTCCTCCCGTCCGTGTCCATGGAGCGCAGGTCGGTGCCGTCGGCCGGCACGCCCTCGACCGGGGTCGGGACGAAGGGGTCGTTGACGAAGGAGAACCCGTCGATGCGGTGCAGCAGCGCGGGGACGTCCTCGGGGCTGCGGAGGAACGGCGGCTGGGCGCCGACGCCGGCGCCGATCCCGGCGAAGGTGCTCTCGAGCACGGCGCCGCCGTGCGTGATCAGGTCGGAGACGCCGCGGCCCTGGCCGTTGACGACGGGGCGCAGCTCGGTGCCGTCCCAGTGCAGGTGGAACGCCCCCGGCTGGGTGCCGTCGGCGCCGAGCGAGCCGACGCCTCCGAACCAGCAGTCGTTCGCGGAGCGGCAGGTCGCCGCGTTCACGGGCACCGACGGACCGAACGCGGGCACGTTGTAGAAGCTGTACGAGCCGACGACGGCGCCATCCTTGAAGTGGCAGAGGCCGGTGCCGCTCGCGGCGGAGCCCGCGCTCGGGACGGTGATCGTCCAGAACTCCGTCGGTCCCGCCCAGGCGATGCGGGAGTTCTGCCCGCCACCGCAGACGGTCGAGAGCTGGTGCCACGACTCGCCGTCCCAGCTGTAGAGCCCGGCGGGGACGCTGTTGTTGCCCGCGACCGTCATGAGCCCGCGGTTCGGCGCCCAGAAGGAGAGGTCGCCGACGAACCCGGCCGGCACGGACAGGGTGCCGCCGGCGGGAGCGGGGAGCCTGACCTCGTCCCACTCCGCCGCACCGGCGACGCCGCCACCGGCGGCGACCGCGAGGGCCGCGCTGGCCACGAGGGTGGTGAACAGACGCCTCATCGGGTCCTCCGGGTGGCCGCGGAGGCCTTCGTGGTCTTGCGCTGCTTCTTCGGGGTCGCCGCGGTCACGTACGCGCGGCGGAGCGCGTAGGACCTCGTGGCGGACGTCGGCGCTGCGCCCTGCGGGCGGAACGTCACGGCCAGCTTCACGGCGAGGCGGTGCGGCGAGCGACGCAGGGCCGCCCGCGCCTTCGCGCCGACCTTGACCTTGACCTGGACGGTGCCGGCGCGCTTGGGGCGCTGGGTCGTGGTGCCCACCGTGACGGTCGTGGAGCGCTTGCGCCCGCGAACCTTGCGGGTCGCGGTGCCACGCGCAGTGGCCGTGAGCCGCCCGCCCGTCGGTAGCCGCACCGCGAGGGTCGCGGTGCCGGTGCGCTTCGAGACGACGACGCGGCCGAGGGTGACGAAGTACCGCGACGGGAGCGCCCGGGGAGCCGTCGTGTCGACCGGCGGCGCAGGCAGCACCGGCGGCACCGCATGCTCGCCACCCCCGCCGGCGCCGCCCTGGCTCACGGTGCGGGCGACCAGCACGTCCTCGACGCCGTTGGCGTCGCCGACGAAGAGGTTGCCGTCCGGGGCGGGGAAGGCGACGGCCGAGCCGTCGGCCGACGGGAACGCGGCGGACGGCGGGGTCGTCGTCTGCGACTCAGTGGCGTAGTCGCTCCCGTTGGGAGCGCGCGTGACGAGCTCCACGGTGCGCGCGTCGAGGTCGACGGAGAAGACGTTGAACGGCAGGAGGCTCGCGGTCGGGAAGCTGCCCACGGCCTGCAGCCCGTCGAAGCGGTTGTCGCGCGAGACGAACGTCGCGTGGCGACCGTCGGCCGCGAGGCGGCCGTTCTGCGCGGCCTGGCGTCCGTTCGTCACCGGGTTGGACCACGCGACGGTCACGGCCGTCCGCCGCGGCAGGCCGGCCCGCATGTCGGCGAGGTAGGCCGTGGACGGCCGGAACGCCGGGACGTCGTACGGACGCCGGTACGCGGACGAGCTGAACAGCACGCGTCCGCCGGTGCCACTGATCCCCTGGAGCCGCAGGGCGCTCGAGTTGCTGGTCGTGTCGCCCGCGCTGCGCTGGTCGAACCCCTCGCTGGTGACGAACGGCCCGTAACACGGCCCGGTCGCCGTATCGCTCGGCGAGTAGGACTGCGGATCGCACCCGGGGTCGTCCGGGTCCGCGGCGCCGGCGACACGACGGCTGGGTGCCGTGATGCGATCGAGGTCGCGCCACAGGAGCGCGGGTGGCGACCCGATGGCACCCTCGCGAGGAAGCGTGGGCGTCTGGAGCTCGGCGTTCCCCGCCATCCAGACGACCTTCCCGCCGTCGGCGCTGATGGCGACATCGGGGGCCTGGACGCCCGGTCCCGGGGCGGGCTGCGGCGCCGGGGTGCCCGCGGCCGAGGAATCGGTCTTCGCCCGGCTGATCAGACGCGTCGTACGGGCGTCGAGGTCACGGACCCACACCTGCTGCGCCGGGGTGGTGGCGGCGACCGCGGCCGGCAGGGTCGACACGCCGCGGGACACGAACACCGCGCGGCGCCCGTCGGCGCTGAGGGCGTAGCCGGCCACGCCGGGCTCGCTGCCTACGGCCGGATCCGCGTAGTCGGCGCCGACGATCCCGCCGTCCTGGGCCGAGACGAGCTCGTAGGACGCGGCGGCCGAGACCGGACTCGTCATGTCGCGCAGGTACACGTCGGGGCTCGCGGAACCCCGGTCGTCCGCGCCCGCGAGCCGGGCGGTCGTGCCGAAGAGGACGTAGCGCCCGTCGTGGCTGATGCCCGAGGGCGCGCTGCGCGTGCCCGTGCCCCGCGGCGTCCCGTCCTCGCGCCGCACCCGCTGCGGCGGGGCGACGAGGAGGATCTCGCCGGTCACGAGGTCCTTGCGGACGATGCCGCCGACGTAGCGCTCGTCCTCGTCCGGCGGGTCGCCGAGCAGCACGGAGGCCTGCGTCTCGAACACGACGTAGCGGCCGTCACCGGAGAGCAGCGCCGAGGCGCTGCGGTCGTCGCCGAGCAGGAAGCCCGTGGCGGACGCCGGGGTGGCGCCGGGCTTCCAGGCGGCGGAGGCCGGCGTGGCGGCGACCGTCGCGACGGCGCCGGCGGCGAGCACGGCGGAGAAGAGGGCGACGCCGGAGCGGCGCGGGCTCGGCACGGAGGCCGTCACCGGTAGACGCAGGGAACGGAGGGCAGGTTGACGGAACACCGGCCGGGGACTGTACGGGCGGCACTCGACCCACTCGTGAACTTCATGGGAACCCGACGAAAACACATCGTGAACGACTCGTGAACGCCGGAGCGGACGCGCCGAACCGCACGGGAAACGGCCACAGAACGGCGAGGGCCGGCCCCTGAGGACCGGCCCGGACGCCGCTGCGGATCTAGCGCGGTTCAGCGCTTGATCTTGACCTTGACGGTCTTGGTGACCGTCGTCTTCTTGCCGGTCTTCGCCGTGAACGTCACCTTGAAGGTGACCTTCTCGGTGCGACCGGGCGTCAGCGCGCGCTTGCCGGCGCCCGACGGGGTGACGACGAGCAGGAGCTTGCCGCCCTTCTTGACCGTCAGCGTGCCCTTGCCGATGGTCAGGCGCTTCTTGCCCTTGCGGGTGGTCGCGGTGACCGAGAGCTTGCCGGCGGCCGACGGGGAGACCGTCAGCGCGATCCGGCGGCCCTTGACGCCTACGGCCTTGGACAGCGTGACCTTCGCCGCCGGAGCGGGCGCCGGAGCCGGAGCGGGCTTCGGGGCCGGTGCGGGCGCCGGAGCCGGCTTCGGGGCCGGAGCCGGTGCGGGGACCGGGGTCGGGTTGTTGCCGCCGCCGGTGTTGCCACCGCCGTTGCCGCCGGTGTCGCCGCCGCCGGTGTCACCGCCGCCCGGGGGCGTCACGACGACCGGGTTGCCGTTCCACGTCAGCGAGCTCTGCGCCGCCTGGGCGACCTCGAGCATGCTGCCCTTCGCGGCGCCGCCCGTCTTCTCGTCGACGGTCGGGAGCCCCTGGTAGCCGTTGGCCGCAAGCGCCACCTGGCCGCCGTTGGCGTTCAGGACGTAGCCCAGGTAGTCCTTGACAGCGCGGGCCTGGCCCTGCGTGTAGGGCTTCTTGTCGGCGGCGATGCCGACGTTCGCCTTCAACATGTCCTGCCACACGAGCTCGTACGTGAGCGCGCAGAGCGGGTAGTCCGTCTCGGACGCGCTGGCGTTGACGTTGGCCCAGCTCTCCGTCACGGCGGGCAGCGTGGGGCTGGTGCCGTTCTGGTAGCTCGTGTTGCGGCAGTTGGAGCCGGTGTTCGACGTGCCGGCGGTGTCGCCGAGCGCCGGGCTACGGAACTCGTTCTTGCGGTTCGCCACGCTGACCCAGAAGGTCGTGTCGGACTCGTCGACCTGGCCCGCCTTCGGGTTGTCCACGGGCGGGTTGGAGCCCGGGATCTTGGCCGGCTCCACGTTGCTGTCGAACCCGCGGGCGCGGGCGGCGGCGAGGTCGGCGTAGCCGATGCCACCGCCGGCGAGCCCGTTCAGCGTGTCGAGCAGCGGACCGGCGCCGTTGGAGGTCGGCTTGACGACCTGCGTGGCACCGGTGTCGTTCGGCCACTGCTGGTTCGTCAGCGCGCTCGTGAAGTCCGACGTGTCGATGTCGCGCAGGTAGTTCTTGAACGCGAACGTGGTGCCCGAGGAATCGAGGCGCACGACGCGCTTGACCGGCGCCGTGTCGCAGCCCGCACCGGTGATGCCCGGCAGGATCTGGCCCCACTGGGTGTAGTTCGCGTTCGCGGCGAAGGCGCCCTCGAGGACGGCGCGTGTCATCCGGCGGGCCGAGCCGGGAACGGTGCAGCCGGCCGGGAGCTTGACGACGGTCGCGACGGAGCTCTGGGCGACCGGCACGGTGAGGAGCACGGCGTCGTCGGTCGTGGACGCGGTCGAGGGGCCCTGGTTGGCCTTCTCGAGCTGGCCGGTGCTCGGCGGCTCGTCGGCTGCGGCGAACTGGAAGTCCGTGTTGCGCACGCCGGCGACGCCGGCGCTCGTCGACGCGCCCATCGCGTTGCGGCCGTCGCCCGAGCCGCGGGGCTCGTACGTGACCTTCATGCCGGAGCTGGAGCCGACGCGGAAGTCGACGCAGCCGCCGTTGGCGAACGTGGCGCGGCCGAAGCCGTTGTCCTCGGCGGCCGCCGGGTCGGGCTGAAGCATCTGGGCGCCCCAGGCCAGGTGGGCCTGGCGCTGGAAGGAGGCGCCGATGCCCGCGATGGACGACGTGCCCTCGCACTGCGTGTCGTGGGCGGCGTCAAAGGCGGCGTTGGCGCCGCCCGGAAGGATGGCGAGCGCGCAGACGGCGCCCGCCGCGGCCGCGCTTACGCGCAGACCGGTGGTGGTCCTCATCGTGTTGGTGCTCCTGAGAGAGGTGGACCCGGGCGACGGCGCCGCCGGGACACGCGCACTCTCGTTGTCACGGAGCCCGCACCGGTGAACATCGCGTAGCCAGGACGTGACCGTTACGTCACACCTGTTCACGCGATCGTCACCGTGTCGACGGACGTTGTAGTCCGTACGGGCGGGACGCGGGTGCCGCGGCGCGGCGCGCGCGACGGGCAGACTGGCCCGTCTGGTGCCCCGCTGGCGCGGCTCTCCGCGCACCACCCCGCCGCCGTCGCGCACGTCCCGAGCTCGTGCGCCGCCCACGGGCGGCGCACGAGACCTGCGGTCACCGCTTGATCTTGACCTTCAGCGTCTTGGTGACCGTCACCTTGACGCCGTCCTCCCCCGTGAACGTCACCTTGAACGTGACCTTCGCGGTGCGTCCGGCCTTCAGGGCCTTCTTGCCCTGGGACGACGGCTTGACCGTGATCTTGAGCGCGCCGGCCTTCGTCGCCGTCGCGCGGCCCGAGCCAACCGTCACGCGCTTGCGGCCCTTGCCGGTCGTCGCCGAGACCGTCACGCGGCCCGCGGCGGAGGGCGCCACCGTCAGCGTGATCTTCCGGCCCTTCCCGCCGACCGCCTTGGCGGAGACCGAGACCTTCGGCTTCGCGACCTGCGCCGGCGGCTTCGGGCCCGGGCCCGGCGGGGGCGTGGGCCTTGTCGGGACGGGTGTCGGGTTCGTCGGCGTGGTCGGCGTCGGCGGCTGGTTGCCCCCCGGATTGCCGGGGCCGCCCGGGTTGCCGGGGCCGCCGGGGTTCCCCGGGTTGCCCGGGTCGATCACCGGCGGCGCGGGCACCCGGACCGTCGCGCTGCGGGCGGGCTCCGAGGCACCGGCCTCGTTCACGCCCCGGACCTGGCAGCGCAACGCCTTCCCGGCGTCCGCATCCGTCACGCGGTAGGCCGCGCCCGTCGCACCCTCGACCACCGCGCCGTCGCGCAGCCATGCGTACCGGTAGGACGTCGGCACCGGGTTCCACTGACCCTCCGTGCACGTCAGCGTCTGCCCCACCTGAGGCGTACCCGTGACCCCGGGGGCGCCGTCGTTGACGGGCACACCTTGGACGATCGCCACCGACTCGCTGTCGGTGCTCGTCGGCCCGACCGCGTTCTCCGCCGTCTCGCGGCACGCGACCTGCTTCGAGATGTCCGCCTCGCGAACCGTGTAGGTCACGCCCGTCTGGCCGGCGATCGGCGCACCGTCACGCAACCACGCGTAGCTGCGGGTGACCGAGCCGCCTTCGTAGGACCCCGCGCGACACGTCAGCGTGCTGCCCTCCGCCCGCCTGCCGAGCACGGTCGGCTTCGCCGTCGACACGGGTGCCTTCGTCACGACGCCGAAGCCGAGGAACCCCGCCTGCGGGACGCCGTCGAAACCGCCCGCGATCACCCCCGGCACGAGCACCAGATCTCCGGCCGCCCGGACCTCCGTCGAGACGGGGCTGACGGCGCGGAACGGCGGGTTGACATCTGCGGCGACGTTGCCCGGATTCCAGCCCGTCACGGTACCCGCGGGCGTGACCGAGGCCAGGCCGGAAGGACGCGGCCGCCCCTGCGCTGTGGTGAAGCCGTTGCTCCAGGCTCCGATCAGGTAGACCGTGCCGTCGGCCGTCGTCGAGACCGTTCCGACGTTGCCGTCGAGCGCCGGATCCCAGCTCGTGGCCGCGCCCGTCGTGGGATCCAATGCCGCCGCTCCGCGGCGCGTCTGCCCACCGATCACGCCGTTGAACTGTCCGCCGACGTAGACGACGTCGGCGGCCAGAGCTAGGTCGTGGATCGTGGCGGGCGACTGCGGCGCCCAGGCGGTCGGCACATCCGTCTGCCCCGCGAACGCCGCGAGGCGCAGGCGGTCCACCACCGGTGCGCCGATCTTCGTGAACGTGCCGCCGACGTAGATCGTGCCGTCCTCCGCCAGCTCGATCGCGTTGACCGTCCCGGTCGTCGGCGCCGGACGCCATGCCGTGGGCGCACCGGTGGTCGCCGCGGTCGCTGCGAGCCGCGGACGATCCACCCCGCCCAGCGTCGTGAAAGAGCCGCCCAGGTAGACGGCGTTGCCGTCCTGCGACACCGCCATGTCGACCACGGCCGCGCTCGGCGCAGGGTCCCACGGACGGACGGCGTCGGCGCCGGAACCCGTGCCGGCGGTTGCCACCGCGCCGACCTTCAGCCGCGGCACGCCGTTGAGCGCCGTCATCGCCGAGCCCGCCACGTACATCGTGGAGCCGTCCGGGGAGAGCTCGAGGTCGTTGATGTTGCCGCCGCCCGTCACCTCGGGCGCCCATTCCAGGATCTCGTCGCGCACGACATCGATCGCCGCGAGGCCCTTACGGGCCTGGGTGTTCGCCGCCGTGAACGCCCCCGCGGCCCAGACCCGACCGTCGGACACCGCCAGCGAGCTCGCGCCGCCGCACACGTCAGGTGAGCCGAGGCGCGGGTCCCACGCGGTGCGCTGGCCGGTGGAGCGTGAGTACGCCGCGGGACAGACTTCATACTCGGGGGACATCGCGAGACTGCCCCCTGCGTACACCGCGTCGTCGGTCACCGTCAGCGCGCTCCCGGCCCCAGCCTTCGCGGGCGGGTTCCACGCTGCCGCTGCCCCGGTCGCAGGATTCAGCTCCGCCAGTCCGCTCCGCGACGGCTGCGTCGCCTGCGACCCGATCTTCGTGAACGCGCCCGAGACGTACAGCGTCCCTGATCGTGCAGCGATCGCGGCGATCGACCCGTCCGGATTCGCCTCGAGGTTCCGTACCGCGCCAACGCCGGCGAGGTCGACGGCCCTGACCGTCCCGAGGTACGTGTTCGACCCCGGTGACGGCGCGGCGTTGTACGCGAGGAACACGGTCGACCCGTCGACTGCCACCAGCTCGGCGTCGTTCGGCGTCAAACCGGCCGGCGCCCACGGACGCGGCGCGCCCGTGTCACCCGACACCAGCGCCAGACCCGACCGGGGCTGCCCACCCACGCTGGAGAACGTCGGGTCGCCGCCGTTGACGTTCGGGATGTTCCCGACGAGCAGCACGTCGGACCCCGCGGCGTACAGCCGCGCAACCCGGCCGGCGTTCAACGCCGGCGCCCAGTCGGTCAGCGCGCCGCCGGCATCCACCGCCGCCAGACCCGCACGCGGCTGACCATCGACCTTCGTGAACGCCCCCGAGACGTACACCGTGCCGTCTGCCGAGACGGCCACGTCGCGAACGGCGGCCGGCTCGCCGGCATCGTTCGTGAACCGCAAGGCCAACGACATGTCCGCAGACCCCGACGCGTCCAGGTGCGTCCAGTTGCTCGGCAGCGGCGCTCCCGCGATCGATGGCGCCGATCCGCCCTGGTTGAAGGCCCCGACTCCGACGACGTACACCCCCGCGTCACGGTCGGCCACGACGCGGTCGGCGGTGGCGTAGTTCGCGGTCGCGCCGGCGACCACCTCGGGCACCTCGCGGTCCAGCACGCCCGTCGTCGGGTCGACCGCGGCGACGCCGGCCGCCCGGACTCCCACGGCCAGGGGCCCGCCCAGGTAGAGGGTGTCGCCTAGCTGTTCGGTGGCGTGGACCTCACTCCCCGCGACGATCCGCGAACCCGGGAGGATCCCCGAGTCCGTCGCGGCCTGCGCGACACCGGCGGTTCCGCCGAGTGCGGCTGCGGCCAGCGCGCCGACGACGGTGGAGCGGAGCAGGCGCCTCGAGCGGCGCACGGATGAGCGGGGATCTGGGGGTGACACTGACATCGAGGATCCGATCGGTTCGGGACGGGAGCGGCACGCGGGGCGCCGACACGGCATGCCGGGGACACGCTAGGACTCTCGCCGCTCGAGAACGTGAACGACTTGCAACCGACGACGTGTCGGTTGACGTCGATTGACGCCTGAGTGTTATGACCCACAGCCCCGGTGACGATTCGGTGAAGGCGTACGCACGCCTCGGACGCACGACGGCCGGAGCGAAGCGCTCCGGCCGTCGATGTCCCTGATGATCGGTCGCGGCCTCGGGCCCGCCCAAGCGGAGCAACCCTGGGTCGCGTCGGTTTGCGACCTACGGTCCGGCCGCGATGCGGCCGGACCGCGGGCGCAAGCGCCCTAGTAGTTCAGGGCGTTAACGCCGGTCTGCGCGATCGCGCGAACGCCGCCCGGGAGCGGGGCATAGCCGGCCGCGGCGAGCTGGGACTGACCGCCGGCCGCGTTGATGGCGAAGCCGAGGTAGTCCTTGACCGCGCGGGCCTGGTCCTGTGTGATCGCCGGCTGACCCGCCGGGCGGTTCACGTTCGCCAGCGACGCCTGCTGCCAGGCGAGGGAGTAGGTCAGCGCGCAGATCGCGTAGCCGGTGGCGGTCGTCACCGCGTCGACGTTCGACCAGCTTCCCGTGGTCGTCGGAAGCGGCGACGTCGCGGGGAGGGTGGGGTCGGCGTAGGAGACCGTCGTGCAGTTGGAGCCCCGAGCCGTGCCCGTGGCGGAGGAGCTGTTGTTGACGGCCGGGGTGGCGTAGGTGCCGTTGGCGCGCTGGACGTAGGTCCAGAACGTCGCGTCGCTGTCACCGCTCCAGTCGAACGTCTTGTCGCGCGACGTCGCCAGGTCGGCGTACGCGATGCCGCCCTCGGCCGTCCGCGCGTTCAGCGCGTCCAGCTGCGGACCGGCACCGTTCGCTCCGCCGCGAACGACCGTCGTGGCGCCGGCGTCGTTGGGCCACTGCTGGTTCGTGAGACCGGCGCTGGGGCCGAAGCTCGCCGAATCGATCGACGCCAGGTACTTCTTGAACGCGAACGTCGTGCCGGAGCTGTCCGCGCGCACCACGCGCTTGACCGGCGCGTCGGCGCAGTCGCCGCCGGCCGTCGTGCCCGTGATCGCCGGCAGGACCGCGCCCCAGGTCGTGTAGCCGGACTTCGCCGCGAAGACGCCGGCCAGCGCCGTCCGGCTGATCTGACGATCCTCGGCGGCCTCCAGGACCTCGCAGCCCGCCGGCAGCCGCACGTCGACCGCGACCGAGGACTGCGCGACCGGGATCGTGTGCAGCGTGGCGTTGTCGGTCGTCGCCGTCGTCGGACCCGCGTTGGCGGCCGCGAGCTGCGCCGTGTTGTGCGGCTCGTCGGCGCCGCCGAAGGCGAAGTTCGTGTTGCGGACGCCGCCCGTGGCGCCGAACGCGTTGCGGCCGTCGCCGGAGCCGCGGGGCTCGTACGTGACCGAGCGGCTGCCGCCCACGGCGAACGCGGCGCACCCGCCGTTGGCGGCGGTCGCGTAGCCGAAGCCGGTGGGGTTCGGGCCGCCCTCGTTCGGGAGGAGGAGCCTGGCGCCCCAGGCCAGCTGCGCGTCGCGCTGGAACGATGCGCCGATGCCGGCGATCGAGCCTGCGTTCTCGCACTGGGTGTCGTGCGCGGCGTCGAACGCGGCGCTCGCGCTGCCCGGGATGAGGGCGAGCGCGGCGGCCGCGCCGGCCACCGCGATGCCCGTACGGATCATGGAGTTGTGAGACATGAGTTCACCTTGGGATGGGGGACTGGCTCGCCGCCCGGGGGCGGCGGCGGCCTCGTCGAGCCGCTGTACGCATGGTCGCCCCGGGATGCACCCCAATCGTGAACAGTCTGCTACTTATCACGTACATATGACGTTAACGCCATGAGGCGCCCGGCCTGCCCTTCCGGTGAAGATCCGGGGAACGATCGAGCCCGCACTCGGGGGGGGCCGCGGGAAACGACCGCGCCCGCACACGGGGGGGCCGCGGGGAACGATCGAGGCCCGCACTCGGGCGGGCCTCGGGTCCTACGCTGCCGCGGTGCGGCGGGGGACTACAGGGCGCTGCACTGCCCCAGCTTCGAGCTGGCCAGGTTGGAGCCCCCAATGGGGTCGGGGGCGTTGCCCTGGCAGTCCAGCGCGCCACGCACGATGTTGCGACGCACCTCGATGGCCGCCTGGTTGCCGGTCAGCAGCAGGCCCCCGGCCACGACGTTGCGCGCGACGACGCCGTCGACGAACGCGGTGTCGACCTTGAGCGTGCCGCCGATGACGTTGCCGTAGCGCGAGGACTCCAGGCTCCCGAGGCGCAGCTCACCCTGGGGCGCGCTGACCGTGACGTCGCCGCGGACGACGCTCTGCGAGACGACCACGCCCTGGTCGGACTCCGTCGCCACGACGTCCCCACCGACGGCGGCCGTCGTCGCGACGAGCCGGTGGCCCGTGGTCGTGACGTCGCCGGACACGGCCGTGCGGTCCAGGGTGATCGTCCCCGAGCCGAGCCGGCCCGTGACGGTCCCCTCGACCACGACGTTCGTCAGCGTGCAGCTCTTGTCGTAGCGCACCGTGACGTCGCCGACGGTGACGCCGGAGAGCGTGCCGTCGCACACGACCGGGGCGGGGGCCGTCTGGGCTGAGGCGCTGGATGCGCCGGCCAGGGCGAGGGTGGCGGCGGCCGCGACGGCGGTGGCCAGGGAACGGCGGGTGACGGACATGGGTGCTCCGGGGAGACGACGGGCCCGCCCGGTCGGACGGCGTCCCGCGCCGCGGTGGGCGGCACGACCACACAACCGGACCACCGCCCTTCCAAACGTCAACATTCTGCAATCAGCGCGACAACGTATGCGCAAACTTCACGCCGAGTCCTCCGCCTGAGGCCGCCGCGGCACGCGTCATGTCGACGACTCGTGACCGACGCGTGACCAGACGATGAACGCCGGCACCAACCGCCCCGCCGGTTGACGCCGCTGTGACCATGTGGTGAAACCGGCCTCGACGTTCGGGAACGGCCTCTCCCCTCCGCTACGGTCCCCGCGATGTCGCTGCGCCCAGGCCCCGCGTTCCTCGTGGCCCTCGCGGCCGCGACCGCCCTCACCCTCCCGTCCTCCGCCTCCGCGCACGTGGACGCCGCCGTCACCGTGGCCGGGCCCGACCCGGCGATCATCGACGTCGGTGGGGTCGCGATGGCGCCCGACGGGACCGGGGGCGTCGTGTTCCGCCGCTCCGAGGGGGGCATCCCCCACGTCTACGCGGCGCGGTACGACGGCGAGCGCTGGCACGCCCCGCAACGCGTCGACGCGGGCCAGCGCTTCACGTCGACGTGGCCGCGGATCGGCGCGGCCGACGGCGGCCGGCTCGTGGTGACGTGGGTGCAGGAGGGTCCGCCGAGCCAGGACTCCATGTACTCCGCGGCCCTCCCCCGCGGGTCCGCGCAGTTCCTCGCACCGACGCTCGTCGACTTCACCATCGGCGACTCCCGCGCCGCGTTCCCCGACCTGGCGATGGCCCCCAACGGCGACGCGCTCCTCGTCTACCACCGGGTCACGCGCTTCGGCGATCCCCTGCTGGGCCTGAACTACGTCGGCACCCAGATCAAGCTCTCGCGGTTCAACGGCTCGCGTTGGAGCGGGCTCGGCGTGCCCGCCAACCGCGTGCCCACGACGCCGGTCCGCCTACCCACCGCCGCGGCAGGCCCCAAGGTCGCCATCGGCGCCGACGGCTCCGCCGCCGTCGCCTGGCAGGAGCCCGACGAGACCCTGCAGGACCGCGTGTGGACGCGCCGGATCTTCGGCCAGCGCCTCGGGGTCGTGCTCCCCGCCAGCCCCACGACCGCCGACGGCAAGCCCGCCCGCGGGGCCGCCGACGGAGTCGACGTGGCGGTGTCCGACAACGGGCGCGTCGTCGTCGCCGTGCGCCAGCAGCCCGACCCGACGGATCGCGGCCAGCCGGCGCGGATCTACCTCAACCAGCTCGACGAGCCCGAGAGCGGTGCCGGCACGAGCTTCGGCGGCGCGCAGGTCGCCCAGGCCCCGCCCGCCGGCATCACGGGCACGCCTCGCGTGGCGATCGGCGGGCGCTTCGGCGTGCTGCTCGCGTGGTCCGGCGCCGGGGGCGCCACGGTCGCCCAGGGCACGGGCGCGACCACGCCGAACCTCGTCGGCTTCGGCGGCGTGCCGGAGGCGCCCGGCCCCGTGACGGCCCAGGGCGTCGACGGTCGCGGCACCGTCGCCCACGCGTCGGCCGAGGGCGGCGGCCAGGTCGTCGTCCGCGAGCTCTCCGGCGCCCAGGTCACCCGCATGCAGGCGGTCTCGGGCGCGGCCGGCGGCCCGGTCGACGGCCTCGACATCGGCGACGCCGGCAACGGCAACGCCCTCGTCGCCTTCTCCCAGGGTGCGCAGGCGGTCCGGCAGATCGCAGTAGCGCGGGTCAACGCGCCCCCGGTCTCGTTCCTCGTCGAGGCGCCGCCGGAGTGGACGAACGTCCGCCGCCCGCTGATCACGTGGCAGGCGCCGCCGAACGACCCGCGGCCGCGCCACTACACCGTGCGGATCGACGGCGAGGTCGTCGCCCGCAAGGTCTACTCCCGGCGCCTGCAGCTCGAGCCGGGCGCCCTGCGCGACGGGCAGCACACCGTCCAGGTGAGCGCCGCAAGCCGCACGGGCGGCGGCGAGACCGTCTCGCCCGAGGCCACGTTCGGCACCGATCGCCGCCCGCCGCTCGTCTCCGTCACCCGCAAGGGCCGCCGCGTCCGCGTGCGGATCACGGACCCGGGCGGCAAGGGCAAGGCCTCCGGGCCCGCCGAGGGCGGCACGACGATCGACTGGGGCGACGACGACACGTCCGACGCCGTGAACCGCAGCGCCAGCCACGTGTACCGCAAGGCCGCCACCGTCTCGATCCTCGTCCGCGCCCAGGACGTGGCGGGCAACGTCACGAACGTCCGCCAGTCCGTGCGCGTGCCGGGCCCCGCGAAGACGTCGAAGGCGCCCAAGAAGAAGAAGCGCGCGCCGTCCCCGAAGTCCTCCTCCACCCGCTGAGTCCGCCATGCCGCTGCGCCGCCCCTCCCTCGCCCTCGTCCTCGGGGTCCTCGCGCTGCTGGTCGCGGCGGTCGCCGTCACGTTCGTCGCCACGGGCACCAGCCTCGCCGGCTCGAAGGTGAGCGCCACCACGAAGCCCCAGCCGCGCAAGGTCCTGCGCCTCGACGCGAAGGCCAAGTTCCCGGCCGCGGCGATCCCCACGGTCGACCAGGCCAAGGTCGCCCTGCGGATCGGCAAGCTCCGGGCCCAGAACGCCGTGCTCGGGTGCCCGTCCGACGCCGCCGACCTGGGCACGTGGTGCATGGACCGGGGCGTCCGCGGCGTCGCCACCCACGCCGCCGCCGCCCGCGCCTGCGTGCGCCTGGGCGGCCGGCTGCCCACCGCGGGGCAGCTCGTGGGCGCCGCCGCGAAGCTCCGCCTCTCGAGCCGCGGCGACGACCGCCCCTCGAAGGCCCTCGTCGATCCGTCCGGTCGCCACCTGCGCGAGCTGAGCTCCACGGTCGTCACCACGACCACCGGGAGCGCCGCCTCGGGGTCCTTCAAGAACCCCACGCCGAGCACGCTGCAGTACGTCACCGTCTTCGACAACGGCGACGTCGGCGGGTTCGCCGGTGGCGTCGCCGTCGGCACCGCGGAGCGCTTCCGCTGCGCCTACCGGGAGCGTCAGCCGACCGCCCGGTGAACCAGTTGTGAACGTCGGCTGTGTCAATGTCGTGAACTTGCATCTGTTCACGGTTTGCGGCTGACGAGGTCGAATATGGTGCCCGCGGCTCGCTGTGGTGCGTGCGTCCCGTCCCCCGGCCCCCGGTTCGCCTCGCGCGACCGGGGCGCCGAGAGCGACCGCCGCGCACCTCATCGACACCCCCTCCGTCCGAACGACTGCAGCGAGACTCCGTGAGCAACCCACGCCTGGCCGCCCAGAACCGCAAGCGCTCCCCTCTACGGGACGCAGGGACCGTCGTCGTCGACGTCCTCCGCGCGATCTGGAAGTGGCTGATCCGGGACAAGATGGCCTTGTTCCTCCTGGTGGCCGCCATCGCGGTGACCATCACCTTCTTCAGCCTGCTGGGGTCGCTCAAGCCGGGCGGTGAGGGGCAGCAGATCTCCTACAGCAACGTGCTGAGCCTGTCCCGCGCCGAGCGCATCCGGTCCGCCGAGCTGCTGGACCGCGACCACCAGGTCGTCGCCCGCCTCGACAACGGCAGCCTCGTCTACGCGGACTACCCGTCCTCGGACACGGCGACGAACGACCTGCTGCTGCGCCTGCACCGCTCCGGCGCGCTGGCGACGATCAACCCGCAGTCCGACAAGCCGACGCGCACGGTGATCGTCCAGTTCCTCCTGCCGATCCTGCTGCTCGTCACGCTGTTCGCGTTCTTCACGCGCCAGGCGGGGGACGCGAGCTCCGGCATCGCCGGGTTCTCGTCCTTCCGGGGCAAGGGCAAGAAGAAGAAGAAGGGCGCGTCGCAGATCACCTTCGCCTCCGTCGCCGGCGCCGGCGAGGCGCTCGCCGAGCTGCGCGAGATCGGCGACTTCCTCGACGACCCGCAGAAGTACCTCTCCCAGGGTGCCGCGGCACCGAAGGGCGTCCTGCTCGTCGGTCCTCCCGGCACCGGCAAGACGCTGCTGGCCCGCGCCACGGCCGGCGAGGCCGACGCGGCGTTCTTCTCCGCCTCGGGCGCCGAGTTCGTCGAGTCGCTCGTCGGCGTCGGCGCGGCCCGTGTCCGCGACCTCTTCGCGAAGGCCCGCAAGGCCGCCCCGTCCATCATCTTCATCGACGAGATCGACGCCGCCGGCCGCAAGCGTGGCGCCGGCGTCGGCCAGGGCAACGACGAGCGCGAGCAGACGCTGAACCAGATGCTCGTCGAGATGGACGGCTTCGGCGGCGACGCCGGCGTCGTGGTCATGGGCGCCACGAACCGCCCGGACATCCTCGACCCCGCGCTCCTGCGTCCGGGCCGGTTCGACCGCCAGGTCGTCATCGACGTGCCCGACGTCCACGGCCGCCTCGAGATCCTCAACCTGCACGCCCGCGGTCGCCAGTTCGACGAGGACGTCGACCTGCAGCAGATCGCCAAGCTCTGCCCCGGGTTCTCCGGCGCCGAGCTGGCCAACCTCGTCAACGAGGCCGCGCTGCTGACGGTCCGCGAGCAGCGCGACACGATCGATCAGAAGACGCTCGAGGAGGCCATCGACCGCGTCGTCGCCGGCCCCGCCAAGCGCCACGTGCTGTCCGAGGACGAGCAGTGGACGATCGCCGTCCACGAGGCCTCCCACGCCGTCGTCACCCGCGCCGTCGGCCAGACGGTCTCGGCCCAGAAGCTGTCGATCGTCGCCCGCGGCCGCCAGCTCGGCACCGCCGCGTCGATGATGACCGACAAGGACGCCGTGATGCACGGGCGCCGCGACCTCGAGCGCCAGCTCGCCGCCATCATGGCCGGCACCGCGGGCGAGCTCATCGAGTTCGGCGAGGAGTCCACCGGCCTGAGCGACGACCTCCACGCGGCGACGAAGCTCTCGCGCTCCATGGTCACGTCCTTCGGCATGTCGCGCCGCCTGGGCCACGTCACCGTCGGCGAGGCCGGCGGCGAGGTGTTCCTCGGCAACGCGCTGCAGGACCTCGGATCGACCGGCCCGGAGACGCTGAACCTCATCGACGGCGAGGTCGCCCGCCTCGTCGGCGAGGCCGAGGCGCGCGCCACGGTCGTGCTGCGCGCGAACTGGGAGACCGTCCATGAGACGGCCCGCGCCCTCGTCGAGTTCGAGACGCTCTCCGGCCACGCCCTCGACGCCCTGCTGGCGGCGGTGAAGGAGACCCCGATCGAGACCATCGCCCTGCCGACGGCCGCCGCGGGCACCCTCGGCGCCGGCGTCGACCGCGCGCACCACGACGCCGAGCAGAACTCCGGCGACCGCGCCTGATCCGGACCGGCGGCGCGGGCGGCGGGCGACAGGCGGGGCAGGCGGCACCGTGTCGTCCGCTCCGGCCTGGCAGCGCCTGGCGTGGCCCGCGCTCCTGACGGTCGTCGTCGTCTTCGTCCTGAGCGACTTCCTCCGTCACCCCTTCCGCCCGTTCCAGCCCTCCGCCGACGCGGCGAGCCGGCCGAGCGGCCTGCGGCTCTCCGTCACCGGGACGGAGGCCGCGGACCCGGTGGGCGCCATGACCCAGGCGCTGGCCGCGGCGCTCAACGCGCCGGCCGGCCGGGCGACGGGCAGTGCGGCGACGGGCGGCGACACGCCCGGTGGTGGCCGGGCCGAGGGGTCCCACGAGGCCGACCGGGAGGACGAGGACGAGGACCGCGCCGACGCGACGCGGACCGTGGCCGAGCGCCTGCCGGGCGCCACCACGACGGCGGTCGAGTCGGTGCTCGGCGTCGGCGAGGGCAGCCGCAGGCGGCTGCTCGTCCTCACGCCGCAGACGCTCGTCCAGCTCCAGCAGGACCGCGGCGAGACGATCGTCCCCGGCGTCGCGCTGCGGGCCGAGCGGGCGTGGCACCAGCTCGAGGACGCGCGGGCCGTCGCCCTCGTCGCCGCCGACCCGCTGACCCTCGAGGTCGCCCCCGGCTCGCCGCTGCGGACGGTCGCCCAGCTCGCCCGCGTGATGCGCGCGGCCCCCGAGCGCCGTGTGTTCGGCGTCGGGCTCGACTCCTGGTCCCGCGCCGCGCTGGCCCGGCTCGTGCAGGACGCGCGGGTCGAGGGCACCGTCTCCTACCGCACCTTCGTCTCCGCGCGCGACGCGTCGCGCGCGGTCGCGGGTCGCGACGCCGACGTCGTCGTCGGCACGCGCGGATCCGCCGAGGGCGTCGACCCCGTGGACCGGCTGCGGCGGCTCTCCGGCGCGTGGCCGGGGGGCCAGGCCCCGACGCGGTGGATCGCCCTCGTGGCGCCCGGCAGCACCCCGGCCCACGAGCTGCGGCGGCTGCGCGCGCGGCTGCGACGCGTCGTCACGGGGCCGTCGTGGGCGCGGACGCTCCGGACGCAGGGCCTCGTGCGCCCGCGCCCCGGCATGGGCCTCGACGCGTTCCTCGCGCGCGAGCGGGTCCGGTCGGGCACCCTCAGCGCCACGCTCGCCGACGTCGACCTCAGCGTCCGGCCCTGAGCATGCCCGATCCGACCCTCCTGCTCGACGCCGACGGGATCACCCACCTCTACCGCCGCAACGCGGAGACGCTGCTGATCTTCTTCCAGCGGCGCGTGCACGACCCGGAGCGGGCGGTCGACCTCGTCGCCGACACGTTCGAGCTCGTCATCGCCCGCCGCGAGCAGTTCCGCGGAAAGGACGAGTCCGAGCTGAGCGGCTGGCTGTGGCGGATCGCCCAGTCCGTCCTGACGGGCGCCCAGGCGCGCGAGCACCGGGAGGAGGAGCACGAGCGCACGTCCACCCGACAGCGCCGCGCGCTCACCGACCAGGAGCTCGAGCGCGTCGAGGAGCTCGCGGGAACCCTGACGCTCCGCACCGCCGTGACCCAGCACCTCGGCGACCTGCCGGTGGAGACCCGCGCCGCCGTGCAGCTGCACGTCGTCGACGGCCTGAGCTACGCCGCGGTGGGCCGCCGGCTGGGGATCCGCCAGGACGCGGCCCGCGCCCGCGTCCACCGCGCACTGCGCACCCTTCGCGACCGCCTCGGTCCCGCCCTCGACGACTGGCGGGGCGGCCGATGAGCCCAAGACGACCCGAAGCACCGATGCACTACGACCCGCAGCTCCCGATCCTCGCCGAGCTGGAGGACCACATCCGGGGCCTGGCGCTCGCGGCCGAGGCCGCACCCGCGGGGGCGGTGACCGGATCGTCGGCGGGTGCGCCGCCCCCGTCGACCGCCGAGGCGCCACGGGCCCGGCGACGGCCGTTCTCGGGTCCTCGTGAGCGGACGGCCTCCGAGACCCTCCAACGGCCGGTCTCCCGGCCGCGCGGGCGGTCGACCTCCGGCGCCGGTGGGACGACCGGCCGACTGCTGCGCCGCGGCGCCGTGCTGGCCCTGCTGGGCTGCACGGTGGGCGCAACCGCCACGGCGCTGAATCTGGCGTCCGATCATGGGGGCGACGCGTCGCCCGGCGTCGTGGCCTCCGGCGCCGTCGGCGGTGCCTCCTGGCGGCTCGAGGTCACCCGCAGCGAGGGGCGCCTCTGTCCCGCGCTCGTGGTCTCGGGCTCCTCCGCCCCCGGCGCGGCCTTGTCCACGGACTGCGTCGCCGCGCCGACGGGGACGGACGTGGTGCCCACCACCACGCTGACCGCCGAGCGTGTGGTCGTCGGCGGCCTGGCAGGCCCCGGCGTGCGGGCGGTGCGCGTGACCGTGGGCGAGCGCCGGCGCACCGTGCGCACCGTCGCCCTGGACGAGCCGGACGGTCCCCGCTCGTTCGCGGTGGTGCTCCGCCGCCCCCGCGGCGGCGCGGAGGTCGTGCCGCGGGTGCGGCCGCTCGACGCGCAGCGCCGGAGCGCGGGACGCGCCGTGCGCGACTGCTCCGCGGCCCCGCGGGCGACGAGCTGCGGCCGGTGACCTCGCCACCCGCCGCGCGTCCGGGCACCGAGAAGGTCGCGGTTGCAGGACGTCTTGGTGGGTCCGCACCCCCCGATGCGCGGGCGGGAAGCCCCATGACGGAGGCCGTGGGCACCGCGCGATGTCATGATGACGTGAACGACCGTCACGCGGACGCGACGAAGTTCTCAGTCTCCCCCGTGCCGGCGGTCGTCCCGTTCCCCGACGATTCCTCCGGACCAGCGCGCTCCCCCATGGCTCCGCACACGAACTCCGACCATCCCGCCGTCCTCGACGAGGTGGTCCAGACGGTCAAGGCCCGGCTCGAGGAGCTGCAGCCCTACCTCGACGAGGCCGAGAAGCTCCGCGCGATCCTCGCCGCGAGCGAAGGGCGTGACGCCGCGCCCAAGCCGGCCCCGAACGTCCGCCGCCGCCAGGGCGCGAACAAGAGCGCCATCCTTGCCGTCATCGCCGAGCAGCCCGGGGTCACCGCCGCCGACATCGCCCGCATCAGCGGCATGAAGCGCACGGTGGTGGCCTCGACCGTCAGCCGCCTCAAGCGGGTCGGCGAGCTCGAGCCCCACGGCCGCGGGGTCCGCCTGCCGGACGCCCCGAACGGCAACGGCGCCGCCGCCTGAGACCGCGGGGGCGCTGGGCGTCCCCCCGCCTCGGCGCCCCGCCTCACCTCCCTTGCCCCGTCGTCCGGACGAGCAGGGCGCCTGGTCTCCGCGCGGCGCGGTCGGCCGTCCCCTCGGCGGGACCCGGGTCCGCCGCGGTGACGGTGACGCTGCCGTCGCGGTCGGTGCGCCGCAGCGGCACGCCGGCGGCCCGGACCGCGTCGGTCGTCTCGGGCGCGGGGTGGCCGTAGGTGTTGCCCGCGCCGACCTGTGCCACGGCCATCCGCGGGCTCACGGCCTCGAGCAGCCGCGGCACGTCCGGGTCCGCGCTGCCGTGGTGCGGGAGCACCAGCAGGTCCACCGGCCCGCCGGCCGCCCGGCGCAGCGGGGCGCCCTCTCGGTCGCTCGGCAGCAGGACGCGGACCCCGCCGACGGTGGCGCGCAGGACCGCGGCCTGGTCGTTCGGATCCTCGCCCGCGGGCGCGGGCCCCGTCCGGGGTGGCGGCCAGCGCAGCTCGGCCCGCAGCGCGCCGGCGGTCACCCACAGACCCGTCCGGGCGGGGACGACGCGCCCACCCGCGGCCGTCACGAGCTGGGCGGCCACCGCCGTTCCCGGGTCGTCGTGGCCGCTGCGTCCGTCGACGAGCAGCGCGGGCCGCAGGCGGGCCGCCACCGCGGGCGCACCACCCGTGTGGTCGGCGGCTGCGTGGGAGAGGACGAGCGCGTCGAGCCGCCGCACCCCGTGCTCCGCGAGCCGGTCGAGGATGCGCCCGTCGGCCGGCCCGGCGTCGACCAGGATCGTCCTCCCGCCCTGACGCAGGAGCGTGGCGCTGCCCTGCCCGACCGCGAGCACCACGACGCCGTCCGGGCCGACCGGGACCGGTGCAGTGGCCGCTCGCGCCCCGACCGCGATCGCCCCCGCCGCGGCCGCGGCACCGCACACGGCGACGGCCCGCCCCCGCGGCCCCCGGCGTGCGCGCAGCACCCGGAGCACGCGCCGACCGCCGGGCGCGCGGAGCAGGCGGCGGCGTCCGAGATCCTGCGCGTGCACGAGCCACGGCGGGCGTCGCACCACCACGAGGACGGCGAGCAGGGCCAGCACGGGCGCCAGCGCCGTCGCGGGCGCGGGGCGCACGACCGCCCATTCCGGTGACGCGGCCCACACCGCCACCCCCGTCGTCCAGTCCAGGAGGGGTCCGGTCGCCGCGACGAGCCAGCCGCTGACGGGGGCGCCCTCGGGCCCGAGCACCCCGGCGACCATCCCGATCCACGTCAGCGGCGCGACGACGGGTTCGACCACGATGTTGGCCGGCAGGCTGGTGAGGGAGACGTCGCCGACGCCCGCGGCCAGCACCGGCGCGGTCGCGAGCCCGGCGCCGAGCGGCACCGCGGCCGCCGCGCCGAGCCACCCCGGCCAGCCCACGCGCTTGGCGGCGGCCGTCAGCGGGTCGACGAGCACGAGCAGCCCCAGCACCGCGGCGAAGCTCAGCTGCCACCCCAGCTGCCCGGGCGAGGACGGGTCGGCGAGCACCGTGGCGATCGCCGCGAGCAGCAGCGCCCACCAGCGGTCGGCCGGGCGCCCGAGCCCGAGCGCGAGCAGCGTGAGGATGCCGGTGACCCCCGCGCGGCGGATGGACGGCCCGGCCCCGGCGAGCGGCACGTAGACGGCCACCGCGGCGATCGCCCACGCGATCCGCCACGGACGCCGGATGCCGGCGAGCGCCCCCAGCCCGATCACGAGCGCCGCGACGAGCGCCACGTTCTGCCCGCTCGCCGCCACCAGGTGCGAGAGCCCGGAGCGCCGGAACGTCTCCTCCTGCTCGTCCGTGAACGCGTGGTCCTGACCGAGGACCATGCCGCGCAGGAGCGCCGTGCGCGGTCCGCTCTCACCGGGTCCCGTGGCGCCGCCGGCGTCCGCGGACGACGCCTCGCCCCGACCGGCGCTGGTGCCACCCGCGTCCGCCCCCGACGCCTCGCCCCGGAACGCGAGCGTGGCCTCCGCCCGCTCGCGCACCCGGTCGATCCACCCCCGCCAGCCGCCGCGACGACCCGCGTCGCCGACGACGACCGCGTCGAGCGTCAGGGCGATCCCCCGGGCCCGCGCGCCGACCGCACCCTCGGCCACCGGGCGCACGCTGCCGCGCACCCGCACGAGCCGTCCGGTGACGAGCGCCGGTGCGGCCGCCGCCACCGGAGTGCGCAGCTCCACCGTGGCGCCCCGCAGGCGCACCGTCGTCCGCCAGCGCCCGTCGAGCGCCCGCTCGGCGGGTTCGAGTACCTCGACCGGCTCGTCGGGGCCCACCGCCGGGCCCGACGCGAGCGGCACCCGCGCCGTCTCCTGCGCCTGGGCCGCACGCCAGGCGCCGCCGACGGAGGCCAGCAGCGCGACGGCCACCGCCACCGACGCCCAGCCCGGACGCGGCTGCGTCGCCCACGCCAGCGCGCACAGCACCACGACGGCCACGGGCCAGCGCGGCCCGACGACCAGGCCGACGGCGGCGATCAGGGCGACGTGGTGCTGCGGCCACCGGGCGCTCATCCGCCGAGCTGCTCCCGCAGCGCCTCGAGCTTCTTCGGACCGATCCCGGGGACCTCGTCGAGGTCGTCCACGCCGCCGAGCCCGCCGCGCTCCTCGCGCAGCTTCAGGATCTTCTCCGCCGTCGCCTCGCCCACGCCGTCGAGCGTCTGCAGCTCCTCGAGGCTCGCGGTGTTCAGGTCGACGGGCGCGCCGGCCGCGCCGCCGGCCGCCGCGCCACCGCTCCCTCCGGGCGCCGCCGTCCCGCCGCCGCCCGGTGCCGGAGCGGGCGCCCGCTCCGGGACGAGCACCTGTTGACCGTCGCGCACGGGTGCGGCGAGGTTGAGACCCTGCCGGTCCGCGCCCGGCTTCGCCCCTCCCGCCTTGCGCACGGCCTCGAAGACGCGCGCCCCCTCGTCCAGCTCGTACACCCCCGGCCGCCGTACCGCCCCGGTGACGTGGACCGTGACGGTGCCCGAGCCGCCGCCCACCGTCGCCGACACGCCCGACCCCGACCCGCCGCCCGCCGAGGCGCCGCCGGAGTCGCCGCCCGCCCCGGACCCCGCGGACCACGACCCGCCCCCGCCCCCCGAGCCACCCGAGCGACCGGCCCCCGGGCCGCTCCCCGAGCCGCCGAAGGACGCCGCCTTCCCACCGGCCCCGGCCCCGCTCCCCGACGGCACGGACAGGGCCACGCGCGCCGCGAGCGCACCCAGCGCAGCGGCGGCGAGCACCCCGAGGACGAGGCGCACCCAGGGACGGTCGAGCACCCCGACGACGCTACGAGTCGCGGCGTTGCGCGGGACCCCGTCTTCGCGCCGGTCCCGTGCCGATCCGACGCAGGGACGCGCGTTCCCGGGCGGCTCCGGGAGCGGCGCGGCTACCCTTCCGTCATGCCGCCTCTCCGTTCACGGACCGTCACCCACGGGCGCAACATGGCCGGTGCCCGCTCGCTCATGCGGGCGTCCGGGGTCGACGCCGCGGACATCGGCCGCAAGCCGATCGTCGCGGTCGCGAACTCGTACACGCAGTTCGTCCCGGGGCACACGCACCTGGCGCCCGTCGGCACGATCGTGTCCGAGGCCGTGAAGGCCGCGGGCGGCATCGCGCGCGAGTTCAACACGATCGCGGTCGACGACGGCATCGCCATGGGTCACGGCGGGATGCTCTACTCGCTGCCCTCGCGCGACCTCATCGCCGACAGCGTCGAGTACATGGTGCAGGCCCACTGCGCCGACGCGCTGGTCTGCATCTCGAACTGCGACAAGATCACCCCGGGGATGCTGAACGCCGCGCTGCGGCTGAACATCCCGACGGTCTTCGTCTCCGGCGGGCCGATGGAGGGCGGCTCGGCCACCCTCGTCGACGGCACCGTGCGCAAGCGGCTGAACCTCGTCACCGCGATCGCCGAGGCCGTCGCCGACGAGGTCTCGGACGAGGACATCGCGATCATCGAGGAGGCCGCCTGCCCCACCTGCGGCTCGTGCTCGGGCATGTTCACGGCCAACTCGATGAACTGCCTGACGGAGGCCCTGGGCCTCTCCCTCCCGGGCAACGGCTCGACGCTGGCGACCCATACGGCCCGCAAGGCGCTGTACGAGGACGCCGGCCGCACGGTCGTCGAGCTCTGCACGCGCTTCTACGACGGCGACGACGCGTCCGTCCTCCCCCGGGCCGTCGCGACGCGGCAGGCGTTCGAGAACGCGATGGCGCTCGACATCGCGATGGGCGGCTCGACCAACACGGTCCTGCACCTGCTCGCCGCCGCGCAGGAAGCCGAGCTGGACTTCACGCAGCGCGACATCGACGAGCTGTCCAAGCGCGTCCCGTGCCTGTGCAAGGTGGCTCCGAACGGCACGTACCTCATGGAGGACGTGCACCGCGCGGGCGGCATCCCGGCGATCCTCGGCGAGCTGCACCGCGGCGGGCTGCTCCACGAGGACGTCCACACGGTGCACTCCCCGGACCTGACCCAGTGGCTGGCGGAGTGGGACGTCCGCGGGCCGAAGCCGAGCGAGCGCGCCGTCGACCTCTTCCACGCCGCCCCGGGCTGCAAGCGCTCCGCCCTGGCGTTCTCGCAGTCCGAGCGCTGGGAGTCGCTCGACACCGACGCCGCCGACGGCTGCATCCACGACGTGGAGCACGCCTACTCGGCCGACGGCGGCCTGGCGATCCTCTACGGCAACCTCGCGCAGGACGGCTGCGTCGTGAAGACCGCGGGCGTCGACGAGTCGATCCTGCGGTTCTCCGGCCCGGCGGTCGTCGTCGAGTCGCAGGAGGACGCCGTGGACGCGATCCTCGGCGACCGCGTGAAGGAGGGCGACGTCGTCGTCATCCGCTACGAGGGCCCCCGCGGCGGCCCGGGGATGCAGGAGATGCTCTACCCGACCTCGTACCTCAAGGGCCGCGGCCTCGGCGCCGCGTGCGCGCTGATCACCGACGGCCGCTTCTCCGGCGGCACGTCCGGCCTCTCCATCGGCCACGTCTCGCCCGAGGCGGCCTCCGGCGGGACGATCGCGCTGGTGGAGACCGGCGACACGATCGCCATCGACATCCCGGGCCGCACGATCACGCTCGAGGTGCCCGAGGACGAGCTCGCCGAGCGTCGCGAGCGGCTCGAGGCGTCCGGCGGCTACGTCCCCGTGGCGCGCGACCGCGTCGTCTCCCCCGCCCTGCGCGCCTACGCGGCGATGGCGACCTCGGCCGACACGGGCGCGGTGCGCGACGTCGATGCGGTGGAGCGGGCGGTCGCCGCCGCCGAGACGCGGCGGGTCGACACAGGGGTCGCCGGGGACTGAGTCCCCGGCCTTCGCGGTCGCGCGCGGGCCGCGCGGGCCGGCCGAGCGCAAACCCCGCCGCCCCACCGCGCATCGCGGCGGGGCGGCGGCCCGGCGACCGCCCGCCTACCGGCGGCGCAGCGTCACGGCGCGCGTCGACGTGCGGGTGCGCCCGCCGTCGTCGCGGAAGCTCAGGCGCAGCCGGACGGCCAGCCGGCCGGTGCGACGCAGCCGCCGCTGAGCGGCCGCTGTGGGGCGCAGACGGAGCGCCACCGTGCCGGCCCGGTCGCGGGCGCGCCCCACGCGCCTGGTCGTCGTGAACGCCCGGGCCCCGCGGGCCTTCGACGTCACGACGAGCCGCCCGCCCGCAGGCACCCGCACCTGCACCGAGCCGTCGCGGCGCACGGGCCGAACGGCGAGCCACCGCACAGCAGCCCGACGCGGCGTCGCGGCGCCCGGCCTGCCGCCCGGCACCGTCAGCGTCGGGAGGGGCGACGGCCCACCGACAGGTCCGCCGCCGCCGACCGTGCCGCCCGGGCCGTCGCCCGCGCCCGGAGGGTCCGGGCTGCCGGCGGTCCCGGAGCCGTCCCCGTCCCCCGGTGCGGGCGTGCCGGATCCGTCTCCGTCCTCCGGCGCCGGCGTCTCGGTCCCGTCCTCCCCGTCCGCGCCCTCGGCCACGCGCTTGCCGCCGTTGGCGGTCTTCGTGACGGTGAAGGCATCGACGACGTCCCCGAGCTGGCCGGGGGCGTCGGCCTCGGGGCCCTTCGCGGCGGCGTAGGAGCGGTACACCAGCCGATTCTTCTCGACGCGGATGTGCTGGAACGTGGAGGTCTGGTCGTAGCCGACGACGCGGGTGGCGTCGTTCGCCGTCCAGTCGTTCGCGTCGTCCGGCGCCAGGTCGTAGTACTTCGGCCCGGCGTTCGCGACCACGTACACCGGGCCCGTCGTGACCCCGGGCGTGCCGGTCCGGTCCGCGTTGACGTACCCGCGGCCGTAGGTGTGGTCGTGGCCCTGGAGCACCAGGTCGACGTTCTCCTCCTGGTAGATCGAGCGCCAGTTCAGGCGGACGCCGGAGCTGTCCCGGCCGTCCGAGTTGGAGAACACCGGCTGGTGGGCCACCACCACGGCCCAGCGGTGCGGGTTGTCGCGCAGCGCGTTGCGGACGAAGGCCTGCTGACCGGTGAGGAACGGCACCTTGTCGTTCGCGTTGACCGAGACGAAGCGCACGCCCCCGTGATCCGCGTAGAACGACGACATCGGGCCCGCGGTGCCGCCCGCCGGGAAGTGCGCCCCGTACTGCCGGGTGAGCTGGTCGCCCGAGTACTCGTGGTTGCCGGGCGTCGTCACGGACGGCCGCGTGTCGCTCAGACCGTCCGTCGCGGCGAACCACTCGGACCACTGGTGGTCCTGGTCCGCGTTGTTGATGAGGTCGCCCGCGTGCACCGCGAGCGCAGCGTCGGGAACGGTCGCCTGCGCCTGCCGCACGACGGGGGCGAACTTCGCGAGGACGTCGTTCTGCGCGTCGCCGAAGTAGAGGAAGGACCACGGTCGCGGGTCGTCGTCGCGGGCGGTGCGGAACCGGCGCCACGTGCTCCAGCGCTCGCCGTCGCCGTCGCCGACGCGGTAGCGGTACTCCGTGTCGGCCCGGAGCCCGGTGAGCACCGCGGTGTGGTGGCGCGAGGTGTAGGTCCACGTGCCGAAGCCGACGGTGGTCCGGCTGTCGGCGTCCGCCGTCGTCGTCGGCCCGTCCCCCACCGGCACGGCCTCGGCCCGGCCGCTCTTCACCGCCTCGTCGGTCCGCCAGGTGATCGCCTGGCGGTGCTGCGGTGTCGTGGTCAGGCCGAGGGCGATGCGGTCCGGTGTCGCGGACGGCGTCGGGTCGAGCGCCTGCGCGGCGGCGCCGGTGGCCCCGACGGCGAGGCCACACGAGGCGGCGAGCACCGCGGCGAGGAGGCGGGGAACGGCACGGGCGGGTGACGCGGAGCGGCGGGGCATGGCGACCTCGGGCGGGGACGAGACGTCGCGGTCCGGCCACGACGGCCGGGGGCACGCGGCTCACGAGGACGTCGCCTGCAGGCGACGTCCTCCCCGCCGCGCGGCGACGCTACCGACGGTAGTTCGCGGTCCCGCGGCCCCTTGTGACGATCCCGTGTCCCGACGATGCGATGCGGCAATCGCCGGTCTACGTCCGGACGCAGGGCCGTCCGGACGCCGGCCTGCGTCACGACGAGGTGCCGCGGCGGGCCGCCCCGCCGCGCGCCCGTCGCTCTACCGCACCACCACGTTGACGAGCTTCCCCGGGACCACGATCGTCTTCACGATCGTCTTGCCCTCGAGGAACGGCTGCAGCTTCTCGCGGCCCATCGCCAGCTCCTGCAGCTCGTCCTTCGACGCGCCGGTCGGGGCCATCACGCGGTCGCGGACCTTGCCCTGGACCTGGATCACGAGCTCGAACTCGTCGCGCTGGAGGAAGCGCTGCTCGGCCGTCGGCCACTCCTGCTCCCACACCCGCACGCCCGTCAGGCGCTCGTAGGCGTCGGAGGACAGGTGCGGCGCGAAGGGCTGCAGCAGCGAGCTGGCGGTCGCCGCCGCGAAGCGGATCGCCGCCCAGGCGCGGTCGGCGTCCTCGCCCGTCACCGTCGCCGGGCCGCCGTCGCCGCCGGCCACGGCGTTGCGCCGCGACGAGATCGCGTTGGTCAGCTCCATCACCGCGGCGATCGCCGTGTTGAAGGCGAAGCGGCCGTCGAGGTCCTGGCTGACCTTGTCGATCGCCCAGTGCGTCTTGCGGATCAGCTCGAGGTCGTCGCCCTCGGGCTCGAAGTCGATGCCCCGGCCGACCGCGGCGTCGGGGCTGCCGTGCTCGGCGGCCTCGGCCGACAGGCGCCACAGGCGCGAGAGGAACCGGTGGACGCCCTCGACGCCCTCGTCGGACCAGTCGGCGTCCTGGTCGGGCGGCCCGAGGAAGCAGACGTAGGTCCGCGCGGTGTCGACCCCGAAGCGCTCGATGATCGCGCGCGGCGCGACCACGTTGCCCTTCGACTTGGACATCTTCGCGCCGTCCTTCGTGATCATCCCCTGCGTGAACAGGTTCTGGAACGGCTCGTTGACGTTCAGGACGCCCATGTCGGTGAGCGCCTTGCAGAAGAACCGCGAGTACAGCAGGTGCAGGATCGCGTGCTCGACCCCGCCGATGTACTGGTCGACCGGCATCCACGCGTTCGTCATCGCGGGGTCGAACGGCGCCTGGGCGTTCAGCGCGTCGGTGTAGCGCAGGAAGTACCAGGACGAGTCGACGAAGGTGTCGAGCGTGTCGGTCTCGCGCTTCGCCGGGCCGCCGCAGGTCGGGCAGGTCGTGTTGACCCACTCCTCGGCCGCCGCCAGGGGCGACTTGCCCTTGGGCTTGTAGTCCTCGACGTCGGGCAGGACGACCGGCAGCTGGTCCTCGGGCACCGGGACGATCCCGTGCTCCGGGCAGTGGACGACCGGGATCGGGCAGCCCCAGTAGCGCTGGCGCGAGACGAGCCAGTCGCGCAGCCGGAAGTTGATCGACGCCTCGCCCTTGCCCTGCTCGGCCAGCCAGGCGTTCATCCCCTCGAGCGCCTCGCGGTTGTGGCGCCCGTCGAAGTCGGGATGCGAGTTCACGACCGGCCCGTCGCCGACGTAGGGCAGCGCCTGCTCCGAGAGCTCCCACGCCGCCTCGTCGCCCAGGTGGTCGTCGGGCGCGCCGACGTTGGCGCCGGCGATGACCCGCTTGACGGGCAGACCGTAGGCCTGCGCGAAGTCGAAGTCGCGCTGGTCGTGCCCGGGGACGGCCATGATCGCGCCGGTCCCGTAGTCCATGAGGACGTAGTCGGCCACGTAGATCGGCAGGCGGTCGCCGTTGACGGGGTTGATGACGTGCCGGCCCAGCGCGACGCCCGTCTTCGGCTTGTCGGCCGCGCCGCGCTCGCCGCGCTCGGCGGTCAGCGCCTTCTGCACGTAGGCCTTGACCTCGGCCTCCTGCGGCGTCCCGGCGACGAGCGCGTCGACGTCGGGGTGCTCCGGGGCCATGACGAAGAACGTCGCGCCGAACAGCGTGTCCGGGCGGGTCGTGAAGACCTCGTAGTCCGTGCCCGTCTCCTCGCAGCGGAACGCGACGCGCGCGCCGGCCGAGCGGCCGATCCAGTTGCGCTGCATCGTCTTGACGTGGGAGGGCCACTCGATCGTGTCGAGATCGTCCAGCAGCCGCTGCGCGTAGTCCGTGATCTTGAAGAACCACTGGTCGAGCTGACGGATCTCGACGAGCGCGCCCGAGCGGTCGCCGCGACCGTCGATGACCTGCTCGTTGGCCAGGACCGTCTCGTCGACCGGGTCCCAGTTGACCGCGGCGCTTCGCCGCTCGACCAGGCCGGCCGCGAAGAACTTCAGGAACAGCCACTGCGTCCAGCGGTAGTACTCCGGCCGGTGCGTGGCGAGCTCGCGGGACCAGTCGATCGAGACGCCCCAGCGGCGGAACTGCTCCTGGAACGACGCGATCGACCCCTCCGTCGCGTCGCGCGGGTGCTGGCCGGTCTTGATCGCGTTGTTCTCCGCCGGCAGCCCGAACGCGTCGTAGCCCAGCGGGTGGACGACGGTCTTGCCCTGGCGGCGCTTGAAGTGCGCCACGGCGTCGCCGATGGCGTAGTTCTTCAGGTGCCCCACGTGCGGCTCGCCGCTGGGGTAGGGCAGCATCTCGAGCACGTAGACGGGGTCGACCGCTGGGTCCTGGAGGACCGCGTTGTCGACCTCCCACGTCTTCTCGTCCGCCCACACCTGCTGCCAGCGGGGCTCGATCTCCTGTGGGTCGTAACGGTGCTCCATCGCGACCACCCATTGTACGTGGGGGTGCGTGCGGGGCCGGGCCCCGGGGGGCGCTACGGGGCGGCGGGCCTGTCGGCCGCCGATGCGTGGCCGATGGCGACGGGGTCCATCGAGAGCTGCCACCCGTCTTCCCGACGCCACCCGCACTCGAGTGCGCCGTCGCGCAACCGCACAAACGGGGACGCCCCGCCGGGCCCGCAGCGCTTCGTAGCGGGCGGGTCCGGGAACGGCCGACCGCCGAGGGCGGCGACCGCGTCGGGGAGCTCCTCCTCGAACAGGAACCAGAGCTGTTCGCCGGCCTCCTCCCACGAGTCGACCTCGGCCAACACCCCGAGGTCCACCGCACGGCGCGTCCGCGGCGCGGTCCCGGACCACAGCTGCAGGTACAGATCCTT
The DNA here is from genome assembly GCF_000420025.1 of Patulibacter americanus DSM 16676. Classification (GTDB taxonomy): domain Bacteria; phylum Actinomycetota; class Thermoleophilia; order Solirubrobacterales; family Solirubrobacteraceae; genus Patulibacter; species Patulibacter americanus. The sequence goes on along the minus strand of NZ_ATUD01000002.1, from coordinate 296,697 downwards.
GTCCGAGGCGACGCGGACACCGTCCGGCACGACCGCGTCGAGCCACCGCCCGAGGCGATGGACGAGCGCGCGCCCCTGCCGGGGGTCGAAGGGCGCGTCCACCCGAAGGAGGTCCAGCACCGAGCGCGGTTCCGGAGACGGTGCCGGCGTCGGCGCGCCCTGGACCCGTGGGGCCTCGTCTCCCCCGGACATCGTCGCGACCGGCGGCTCGTCGTCCGCGCGCCGCCATCGCAACGAACGGCCCTCCGCGGCGCGCAGCAGCTCTTGGCCGTACGCGTTCCGCCGCCCCGCGCCCGCCAGCGTCGCCACCGGCGCGGCCGACCCCAGCCGGACCACCGGCCGGTCCGCCCACGGCTCGCGCAGCGCGAAGGTCAGGGTGCCCACGACCAAGAACGCGGCGTCGCTCTCGTCGTGCTCCCCGGGCTCAGTGGCCCGGATCACCCGCCGGTAGAGCGCGACCCCGATCGGCCCGCCGTCGTCGTCCTCCGCCAGCGTCGCCTCGGCGACGAACGTCTCCGGCAGCAGGAAGAACAGCCGCAGCTCGCGGTCCCCCGGCACGTCGAACGCCTCGACGGCGATCTCCTCACGCACGAGTTCGCCCATCGGCGGATCATCGCGCAGCTCGGAAGGGTCCGAGCGCGGCGTCCAGAAGGACGGGGACGTGACTCCTCAGACCGGCCCGGCCCAGCGGATCGCCCTCGATCGCCTGAGCCTCGCGGCGCTCCGCTTCCTGATCATCGGCGTGGCCGGCTACGGCGTGCTGCTGGTGTGGTCGCGCCTGCAGTTCATCCTGCTGCCGTTCTTCGTCGCCGTACTCCTTACCGCGCTGCTGGCGCCGGTGGCGACGGTGCTGCACGGCCGCATCCGGCTGCCGCGGGTCGCCGCCGCGCTCGTCACGGTGCTCCTGCTCCTGGCGCTGCTCGTGGGGATGCTCGCGTTCGTCGCCCCCGACATCGCGTCGCAGGCGGAGGACATCGCCGGGCAGGTCGAGCGGGGGATCACGCAGATCCCCGCGGCGCTCAGCGACCTGGGCCTGAAGGACGCCGACATCCAGAAGTACTCGCGCGACATCACCGCGAAGCTGCAGGACTCCATCGGCCAGATCGGCGGCGTGCTGAGCTCCGGCGTCGTCACCGCCGCCGCGGGCGTGGCGAACGCCGCGGCGGGCGTCGTCCTGGCGGTCATGCTCGTGATCTACCTGCTGATCGACGGCCTGGGGTTCTGGCGCGGGTTCCTGCGCTTCGCCCCCGCCGACCGCCGCACCGCGTGGCACGAGGGCGGTCTGCGCGCGTGGGGTGCCGTGTCGAGCTACGTGCGCAGCCAGGTCATCGTCGCCGCCATCGACGGCATCGGCGTCGCGGTGGGCCTGACGATCATCGGCGTGCCGCTGGCCGTGCCGCTCGGGATCCTGACGTTCATCCTCGCGTTCATCCCGTTCGTCGGCGCGATCGTCGCGGGCCTGGCGGCCGTGCTCGTGGCCCTCTCGACGAACGGGGTCAACGGGGCGATCGGCGCCATCGTCGTCGTCCTCATCGTCCAGCAGGTCGAGAGCAACGTGCTGCAGCCGATCCTCATCGGCCGCTCCGTGAGCCTCCACCCGATCACGGTGTTGCTCGGCGTCGGCGCGGGCACCGCCCTGATCGGCCTGACGGGCGCGTTCCTCGCCGCCCCCGTGATCGCCTCGGTCTCGGCCGCCGCGGGCTGGCTCGACGGCGACGAGACCCTCGACGGCCCGGACCCGGCCGAACTCGCGCCGACGGAGAAGGAGGCGAAGGCCTCGGGCGAGGCGGACGAGGCGGCGGCCGCCGGCGCCGACGCGACCGGCACGTCGGACGCGGGCGCCACGCGCCAACAGCCCGACTGAGGCCGGCGCGACGGACGCGTGCTCGCGAACGGGGGCCCGCCACATGGCGGACCACGCCGCACGCGGACAGCGCACACGGCATCATCTCCCGCCGCGTGATCCCCGCCGTCCCCCGTGTCCTCCGCGAGGAGCCCCAGTTCCGTCTGCTCTTCCTGGGCCAGGCGCTGTCGGTCATCGGCGACCGCGCGACGATGATCGCCCTCCCCTTCGCGGTGCTGTCGATCGGCGGATCCGCCACCGAGGTCGGCATCGTCGCCGGCGCGATGACGGTGCCGTTCCTGCTCTTCGCGCTGGTCGGCGGGGTATGGGCCGACCGCCTGTCCCGCCACCGGCTCATGCTCGGCTCAGACGTCGTGCGGATGCTGGTCCAGGCCGTCGCGGCGGTCCTGCTCCTCACGGACACGGCGGAGGTCTGGCATCTCGCGGTCCTCATGGCGATCTTCGGGACCGCCGACGCGTTCTTCCAGCCCGCGATGGTCGGGCTGATGCCGAGCATCGTGCGGCCCGAGCTGCTGCAGGACGCCAACGCGCTGCGCGGCCTGACGATGTCGACCGCCCACATCGCCGGCCCGGCGCTGGGCGGTGCGCTCGTGGCCCTGGCCGGCGCGGGCTTCGCGTTCGCCATCGACGCCCTGACGTTCGCGGTCAGCTCCGTCGCCCTCGCCCTCATGCGTCCGCCGGCGACCACGCGGGTCCGGGAGGCCACGAAGAGCATGTGGGCCGACGTCCGGGGCGGGATCCACGAGGCGTGGAGCCGCGGCTGGGTGCGCGGGTTCCTGCTGCTGCTCGCCGTCTACCACGTGGTCGTGCTGCCGGCGATCTTCGTCCTCGGCCCCGTCCTCGCCGAGCGCGAGTACGGCGGGGCGGCGTCCTGGGCGATCGTGAGCATCGGGTTCGGCGTCGGCGCGATCGTCGGCGACCTCATCGTCCTGCGGATCCGCCCCAGCCGCCCGCTGCTGGTGGCCGCCATCGCCTTCGTTGTCGCGTCGTGCCAGGCGATCATCATCGGCTCGGGCCTGCCGATCCCGGCGATCGCGGCGCTCGAGGCCGTGACCGGCATCGCCGTGACGATCGGCTTCACGCTGTGGGAGACGACCCTGCAGCGCGAGATCCCCGAGCACACCCTCTCCCGCGTCTCGTCCATCGACTGGCTCGCCTCGGCGGGCTTGATGCCGATCGGCCTGGCGGTCGCGGGTCCCATCGCCGACGCCATCGGCATCCACACGCTGCTGGCGATCGAGACGGCGATCGCCGTTCCGGTGGCGCTGGCGGTCGTGGCGTCGCCGTCGGTGCGCGGGGTCCGGGCGGCGAGGGACTCGACCGCATAGCTCGCCGCGTTCGCGCCCGAAGCGCGTCTCGCTTCTGGTTGCATCTCACCATGCCGCAACCGCGAACGGACCACGTGGACGCGGCGGCGGCTCCGCACGACGAGGGCTATCTGGACGTCGGCGACGGCCACCTCATCTACTGGGAGGTGCACGGCGTGCGGGGCGGCAAGCCAGCCGTGGTGCTGCACGGCGGCCCCGGGTCCGGGGCCTCGCCCGGGTGGCGCGACCTCTTCGACCTGACCACCTACCGGGTCGTGACGTTCGACCAGCGCGGAAGCGGCCGCAGTCGGCCGCACGCGAGCACCCCGGCCGTGGACCTTTCGACGAACACCACACACCATCTCGTGAAGGACATCGAGCGTCTGCGCCAGCATCTCGGTGTGGAGCGGTGGCTGGTGCTCGGCGGGTCCTGGGGTTCGACGCTGGCGCTCGCCTACGCCGAGGCCCATCCCGAGTCGGTCTCCCAGATGGTGCTGTCCTCGGTCGTCACGACAACGCACCGCGAGGTCCGGTGGGTCACACGCGACGTCGGTCGGTTCTTTCCGGACGAATGGGCGCGGTTCCGTGACGGCGTGACGCCCCCGGAGCGCGATGGGGACCTGACGGCCGCGTACCACCGTCTGCTCATGAGTCCGAACCCGAACGTCCACGAGCCGGCAGCCCGCCGATGGTGCCGCTGGGAGGACGCCCATGTGAGAACGCATCAGGACGACCCCCCGGATCCCCGCTACGAAGACCCTGCCTTTCGCCTCTGCTTCGCTCGGCTGGTGACCCACTATTGGACGCACGCCGCGTGGCTTGCGGACGAGGCACTGCTCCGAGGAGCGAACCGTCTGGCGGATATCCCGGCCGTGCTCATCCATGGGCGCCGCGACGTCAGCTCACCACTCGACGTGCCGTGGCAGCTGGCACAGGCATGGGAGGGCAGCGAGCTCGTCGTTGTGGAGCACGAAGGACATCGCGGTGGTGCTGCAACGGCCGCGGCGCTCGTATCGGCGACCCAGCGGTTCGCCGCGCTTGGCTGAAGTTCCCGCCCCCGGCCTGATCCGATTGCCGGACGGCCTGGCTCGGCGGCGCGCCGCGCCGACGAGACGCCGAGAGCGGTCGGCGCCCCGCGGCTCGACTACCGTGCGCGCCATGCCCGAGACCGTGCGAGTGGCCGTGGCGATCGCGACGCCGGACGGCGTCTGGGTCGTCCCCCGGCAGGGCGAGGACGGTGAGTTCGCCCCCTCGCTGCTCGTCGGCTACGCCGACCCGACGCGGGACATGGAGGAGCGAGAGCGGGTCGCGCTGCACCTCGTCCACACGCGGTTCCACCCGTGGGTGACGGACTCCGACCTGCACCCGGTCGCGTACTTCCCGGTCGCGGAGGGCGACGTCGACGAGGTCGCCGTGTTCTGCGCGTTCTCGGACGTGGCCGAGCCGCCGATCGACCCCACGCTCGAGTGCATCGACGCGGGGGAGATGCCGCGCCTCGCCCTCGGCATGCGCGACCCCGCGGTTACCATCGCGCTGCTGTACGCCGAACTCCACGGCCGTCGGGGCGAGCCCGACACGCCGTTCAGCCCTCATGTCGATCCGCCGGCGCCCGACCAGAGCCTGGCGCTGCTCCACGAGGAGCCGACCGCCGACGGCGCACGGTGGAGCGCGACGTTCTCGTGCGAAGTCACCGGCGAGGGGAAGTCGATGCGAGGCCCTCAGAAGGTGCACGCCGACGAGGCGCTCGCGTGGGGCCGGGAGCACGCCGACGTCGTGCTGCTGTCGACCGGCGAGCGGGTCGGCCAGCCGTACAACGCGGGGACCCAGCTCGACGACGACCCCGAGACGGGCGAGCCGTGGCCGCCGGTTCCCGACCTCTCGGGGCTGGCGCCGAGGCCCATCCGCCCCGAGCACGTCACGTACCTCGTGCCGCTGAACCCGCTGGAGCCGGGCACGCCCGAGGGACCCGGGCTCGACACCACGCGGTAGCGTCCGCACCCGTGCGGCGCGGCGTGGCGATCGACCTCTCGCCGCTGCGTGCCTCGCCCGACCTGCGGCTGCTGCTGGCGAGCCGGACCGTCACCGCGCTCGGCAGCCGGATCACCCTGGTGGCGGCGCTGTTCCAGGTCAAGGCGCTGACCGGCTCGGTGCTCGCCGTCGGGCTGCTCGGCGTGGCGGAGGTGATCCCGATCGTGCTGCTCAGCCTCTTCGGCGGCGCGCTCGCCGATCGCATGGACCGCCGCACGTTGGCGGTCGGCTGCGAGCTCGGGTTGGCCGTCGCCGCGGTGGGGCTCGTCGTCAACGCCGCGTTGCCCGACCCCGCGCTCTGGCCAATCTTCGTCTGCGCCTCGGTCATCGCGGGGCTCTTCGCACTGCAGCGGCCGTCCCTCGACGCCGCCGTCCCGCGGGTCGTCGCGCCGGAGCACCTGACGGCCGCCGCCGTCCTGTTGACGGTCGCCGCCGACGTCGCCTCGATCGTCGGCCTCTCCCTCGGCGGCATCCTCGCCGCGGGACCCGGCGTCACCGTTGCCTACGCGCTCGACGCCGCGACGTTCGTGGTCTCCGCCGCCCTGCTGTGGCGGTTGCGGCCGATCCCGACGCGGTCAACGGCGCGCGGGCGGATCGTCCGCGAGATCGCCGGCGGCGCCCGCTACGCCTGGCGTCACCCGGAGCTGCGCGGGTCATACCTCGCCGACCTGGCGGCGATGGGTTTCGCGTTCCCCTACGCCCTGCTGCCGTTCCTGGCTGACGACCTGGGCGCCCCATGGGCCGGCGGGTTTCTACTGGCGACGATCGCGGCGGGCGGCCTGCTCGCCTCGGTCACCAGCGGCTGGACGGGCCGGGTGCGTCGCCACGGCCGCGTCGTCCTGCTCGCCGCCGCCACGTGGGGCGTCGCGCTGGGGCTGCTGGGCGTGATCGACAGCCTGGCCCTCGCCTTCGTCCTGCTCGCCGTGGCCGGCGCCGCGGACGTCGTCAGCGCCGTCTTCCGCGACGCCCTCTGGAACCTCACGATCGACGACGACTACCGCGGCCGCCTGGCGGGCGTCGAGGTCCTGAGCTATGCGGGCGGCCCACCGCTCGGCCAGGCCCGCGCCGGGGTGACGGCCGACCTCGCCGGCCTGCACGCCGCGTTCTGGACCGGAGGGATCCTGACGGCGGCATCGATCGCGGCGATCTGGGTGACACACCGGCGACTCGTGGAGTTCGACGCGGACGAGCTCGACGCGGGGAAGTTCGAGGCGGGCAAGCACGCCGCGATCTCGAGAACCCAGCCGGGTTAAGACGCGTTCGTCCGCACGACGGCCAGACCCGGTAGTCCCAAAGGCCTACCCGCCGGTCGCCCCCTGCCGCCGACGGTCGACGCCCCACACGCGGACCTGGAATCCTGCGCCGGATGGCCGGAACCCCGCGATCGCCCGACGCGCGCCCAGAGGGTCCCCCCGCCCCCGGCGCCGGGGCGTCCGCGACGGCTCCCGAGGCCGGCGACCGCGTCGCCCGGATCGTCGCCGCGGCCGAGGAGGCCGCCGCCCGCCTGGGTCGAGAAGCCGAGGAGCGCGCCACCGCCCGGATCACCGCGGCCGAGCGCCGGGCCGACGAGCGCATCGCGGAGGCCGAGCGCGCCGCCCACCTGCGCATCGAGGCCGCGGAGTCCGAGGCCCATGACCTGCTGCGCGACGCCCGCCGCGACGCCGAGCGGCTCGTCCAGCAGGGCCGCGCGCTGATCGAGCAGGACGGCGAGATCGCCGCCCGCGAGGCCCAGGCCGAGGCCGACCGCGTGCTGCGCGAGGCCGACGAGCAGGCCGAGCGCGTGGCGCGCGACGCCGAGGAGCGGGCGACCCGCCTCCAGCGCGAGGCCGACGTCCGCGCGGCCCAGGTGCGGCGGGAGGCCGAGGAGGAAGCCGCCCGGGGGCAGCGGGCGGCCGAAGCCGAGGCGGAGCAGGCGAGGCGTGAGGCCGAGGCGGAGGCCCAGCGAGCGCGACGCGAGGCCGAGCACGCGCGAGGCGCGGCCGAGGCGGAGGCCGAACGCCTGCGGCGGGAGGCCGAGCGCGCGCTGGCCGACGCCGAGGCCGAGGCGGAACGAGCCCGGGTCGCGGCCGAGGCGGAAGCCGAACGGGCACGAGCGGAGGCCGAGCGCCTCGCCCGCGAGGCCGAGGAGTGGGCCGCGCAGGCCGAGCAGGAGGCGCGTGCCGAGGCCGCCCGGCTGGGCCAGGACGCGACCGCGACGCTCGAGAGCGCCCGCCGACGGGCCGAGGCCGCGGCGGAGGAGGCGACGCGCCGGGCGACGGAGCAGGCCGCCGAGCTGCTGCGCCGCGCCGAGGCGGACGCGGAGGCGCGGGTGCAGGCCGCGCAGGCCGAGGCCGCCGCACAGGTGCAGGCGGCCGAGGAACGGGCGCAGGCCGTCCACCAGCGGGCGACGAACGCGGCCCAGGGCATCACGGCTGACGCCCAGCAGACGCGCGAGGAGGCCGAGCGCCTGGCCGCCGCGACGGAGCAGGAGGTCCAGCGCCGCTCGAGCACCCAACTGGCCAAGGCCCGCGAGACCGCCGCGCTGGTCCTCCGCGAGGGCGAGACGCTGGCGGGCGACCTGCGCGAGCTCGGCCGCTCCCTGGACGTCAACGCGAAGATCCTTCTCGACGATGTCCGCGCCACCCACGCCGCGCTGATCGGCGCACTGGACCGCGTCACCCCGAACGCCGGCGGCCGCCCGCCCCGCACCGCCCCGCGTGACCCCCGCCGCCCCGAGGGCGCCCGCACCACCCGCCGCGGCCCCGGCGAGTCCGGTGACCCCCTCGAGCCCCCGGAGTTCCTCCGCGGCCGCTGACCCCGACCGCACGACGCGCCCCCACGACGCCGTGCTACTTTGATCGTCGTCCTGGGGCTATAGCTCAGCTGGAAGAGCGCCTGCATGGCATGCAGGAGGTCGACGGTTCGAGCCCGTCTAGCTCCACCTCAGGCGCAGGACCGAAGGCCCCGCACCGCGGGGCCTTCGTCATTCCGGGACGCAGGCACGCCTCTACGTTAAGGCGACAGAACACCCGCCGCGCCTACACCGCATCAAGAGGTTCCGGCCTGTGCACCGTGATGATGAGGCCATGGGCGTCGAAGGCCCCGATCACCGCAGCCCAGCCCCTTGGTGGTATGCGCTCGGTCGATAGTGGTCTCAACAAGGGGACGCTCATGGACGCCGGAATCCGAGCGTCTGGGGAGCTCAAGACCATGCTCGCCACCCAGCGTTCTAGGCTGACCACGCCCTAGCCACCACCGTCCGATTAACCGATGGCCGGCACCGCCCATCGTGTGAGATCGCCAGTCGCAGACTGTGCAATCACCGCCTCGCGGTCGGTACAGCGCCCCGCAGCCGCGCTGAACAACGCACTCGCGTCCCGGTCCGTCCGGTAGGCGCGCCTCGCACCTTCCAGCATCTCTGCGGAGTCGCGACCGCGGTCAACGACTCTCCGGAACTGCAGCGACGTTCCGTCGATCGCGTCCGTGTTCTTGAAGAACGCTTGGCTGCCTGTCCTGAGCTGAGCTGCAGCGATCGACGCCAACACGTCGAAACACGCCGCGGCCGCCGTAACCCGCTCGGGAACGGACCGCAACCAGAGGGCGGTGACCCCGTGCCGGGCCTCGTGGGCGCATTTATGGCGTTCCCTGGCTAGATCGTCAATGGCCACCCTGAGGTCGAGACTTCCGTACCCCATCCTGGTGGCAATGGCGTTGGCTGTGACCCATGGATCCTTGACGTGAAAGGCCCTTAGTATCTGGTGGTAATCGTCCGATGCCATGTTGCTTCCAGACCACATCCACGTCAGCGGCGACAGCTCGAGCGTTCGATCAACCGCAGAAAGCGAGGCCCCCAGACTGCGTGCGAATGCACGGAGGGTTGCCGGCTCGCGCCCCATACGACGCACTCGGCCGCTAGCCACGGAAATGGTATTCTTAATGGCTCGAACTTGGAGTGCGTCCGGAAGGTCTACGAACTGCGAGCTACCGGAATTAACATGACTGGCGATTTCTCCCATTCGTCCGGCGATGAATGTCTCAAGAAGGTTGAACCCCGAGACGGTCAGCCCCCTTCTTAGAAGATCGCCCACCGCATCTCCGGCGCGGACTACTGGGTCGTCAACCGCGGTCTTGAATGCTTCGACGGCGACGAGAAGATCATCCCTAGTGGTAGATGCCATGGCGCTAGGACGCCACCCGTGATAGCGCCTCAATCATGCTGTTCGTGCGGTCCCGAAGCCGTTGTGGTGTGTTCGTAGCCCGCCGGACGTTCTCGTCAAAATCCGGATCAGCGAATAGTGCGTCTGTCGCTTGGACAACCTCCGCAGCCTTAGAGCGGAGGGCCTTTCGCTGCTTCGGACTGAGGGCGACGAGCCCGATCATCTCGGCGTCGAAGAGCCCAGCTAGGGCTTGATCGCGACCAGGCCGCTTGAACGCACGGTCACCCCAGATTGCTTGCGCGTCAGCCATCGCATCCTCAAACCTCCGCCGCAGTGGTTCTAGCTCACTCGCCGCTGCGAACCTCCGTTCTGCCATGAATCTGTCGAGCTCATCCCGGAGCCCGCCACTGAAGGTCCGCCAGGTCTCACTCAGCATGAAGAACCGGAGCACAAACTCCACGTCCATCATCTGCCGATATGCCTGCGAGTTCGGCGGCTCGACCTTGAACTGCTTCCTGAGAAACACGTTCTCGCCGAGGCTGACGATCAGGTCGTTGAGGGGGCCTCGGTACGCGACATTGCGGATCTCCTGTGCGTTGAGAACCTCACCGCCGGTATTCAGGCGAAGAAACACTTCATGCTTGAGTGCCTCGTCAGACTGACGCAGCAGAGTCGTCACACGGAGACTCTTCATGCCAAGCGGATTCCGTACCCCATCCGGCAGATCCGAGTAGCGATACCCGTTGAGCACTGGGAAACGCGACAACCCACGAAGCTGCAATTCGTCACTAAAAAATGCCGAGATCGACGTTAGCCGCTGCTTTCCGTCGATCACGGCGTAGCTGCCCATCCGTGCAGCGTCTTCAGCCAGGTACACGGGAGGCACGGGGATATTGCTGAGCAGGGACTCGATTAGGAGTGACTGACGATGCGTATCCCAGCGATCGCGCCGTTGGAAGCTCGGCGCAACGTCGATCGCCCCTGAGGCAACCAGTGACGCGAGGGTCAGCAGCCCTTGGTCCGCAACCTCAAGGACCGCCGCCTCCTGCGCCTCTCGAAACCTCATCACGATCGCGTCGTCGAAGTCGCCTGTGGTCATCGGATCTCCCAGTTGAGTGACGGTAGTATTCGTCAGGGGCAAGGACGTATTGTTCACGACGGGCGGACACCTTGGTGACCGCCCCGTACTGGTCTCTTTTGCCGGTGCTCGAACGATTCCTCCTTGAGCTCCCCCTCACCCGTTCGCTGCGGGACCGGTCGGCCCCAGCCGCAAACTGGGAACCGGGTCCCAGCCCCAGACGCCCAAGTGAGGCGGGGGTCCCTATCCGTTTTGCGTAGTGACCCGCACCAACACAGAGCTGGGGGATACTGCCGCCTCCCAATCTGCCAGCGGCCGAAATCGTACCTTCACCCCATCGGGGTCGGTGCGGAATCATTTACGACTGACGCGTTCTGCCACAGAGTGGCGGCGACTAGCCGTGACTCGGGATCAGTAACCGTCAACCACGTCCTCGACACGGCCCTGTTGCGAACCGAGCAGAGGACGACCTCGACGTCGGGGGGTCCGCGGTCGGTCGAAGCGGACTGCGAGCTGGGCGTCGGGAGCCTCGGAACGGCGCCTGAGTCAAACGTCCGGCTCCGCCCTAACGGTTGGCGGGCGGCTCGAAGCGAGACCCTTCACTTAACGCGAGCTTTGTCGAGTCGCTCGATCTCGGAACCCATTTTCCGCATGTCGCGTGAGATTTTCGACGGGCTCCGACGCCGAGCGAACGGGCATCCGTGGTCGCGGCGGTGACCTCGTAGACCGTGCAACACTGCCGTCTCGGCGCACGGCCCGGGAATACACCACAACCGCGCAGCAGGCCACCACCCAGGACCAAGGTACCGTCGCCCGGGCGCAGCACGACTTGATCGGGATCGAGATCCTGGGGCCGCTGCTCTCGGCCGGGGCTACCTGCGGTAGATCTCCGGAGCCTTACCCGCCTCTCGGGCTCGTGTCGGTTTGCGAAGAGACTGTCCTCGGCGGACGCCGTCGGGTCGTCGAGCTGGGCTCGGGCACGAGCACCGTGCTGCTCGCGCACCCGCTCCGGGAGCAGGGACGTGGCTGCGCGCTCGATGCCGTCGAGCACCACGCGGGCTGGAGGGACCGGGTCAACGAGATGCTGGCGGACGAGCACCTCGCGTCCTCCGCCCGCGAGACCCTCGTCCCGCTCGCCTCGCACCCGCACGGCCGTGACGGCCTGCCGGGGTACGCCCAGGGCGCGCTCGCCGACGTGCTCGAAGGCACGCCGGTCAAGGCCCTGATCTTCAACGGTCCGCCCGCGTTCGAGCCGGGCGACGCCCTCGCGCGCTACCCCGCGCCGCCGGCGTACCTGCCGAAGCTCGCACCCGACTCAGTGGTCGTCCTCGACGACGTGATCTGCGCCGGCGAGGCCGACATCGTGGACCGCTGGGAGGCGCTGTCGGCGTTCTACTTCGACCGCCGGGCCCACGAGGACATCGCGTTTCGGCCGGGTGCCGGCTTCGGGCTGAGCGGGCCCGCCCCTCCGCCCCCCCACCGCTCTAAGGTGCCCCGTCGATGACCAGGACGGTGCCCCATGTCGGTTGACGATTTCCAGAGCGGTGAGGAGGCGGTCGCGCAGCTCAACGCCGAGCGGGCGGAGAAGGAGCGCGAGCGCCTCGCGGCCGAACTGGCCGCCGAGCCGGAGTACGACACGGCGAAGAAGGACCACGTCCGGCAGGTCGTGAGCGTCGACAAGATCGCCGCCGATCGCAACATCCGGCCGGACCTGCCCGAGATCCACGATCTCGCGCTGTCCATCCGCCAGCGTGGGCTGCTCACCCCGCCGCTCGTCCGCCGCAAGCCCGGCGGCGACGGGGAGTTCCTGCTCGTCGCCGGCCACCGGCGGCACGCGGCGATTCAAGCCCTTGGGTGGGAGATGACGCCGGTCGACGAGATCGTCGACATCGACGAGGACGAGGCGTTCGAGATCCAGCTGCTCGAGAACGTGCAGCGGGTGCAGCTCGAGCCGATGCAGGCCGCTCGCGGGCTGCGGCTGTTGATGAAGCGCCGCGATGGGGCGAGCGCCGCCCAGGTCGCCCGCTCCATCGGCCTCTCCCCCACGTGGGTGCGCCGGCACCTCAAGCTGCTCGAGCTGCCCGACGAGGTGCAGGCGCGGGTGGCCGACGGCGACCTGTCGCTGACGATCGCCGACCTGCTGCGCCGGCAGACCGACAAGGGCACGATCACCAGCAAGCAGGCGATCGACCTGGCCGGGCAGGTGGCGAAGGGCGACATGACGCCCGCCGAGATCAAGGCGACGTTCGGCGAGAGCTCCGGGCCGAAGGCGCCCGCGCCGGTCAAGGGCGTGTTCCGCCCCGGCGACGGACCCGAGCCCCGCGGCGGCGACAACTGGTACGACGAGGGCTCGACCGGCGGCGACGCGCCCTCGCGCGAGTACGTCGTGCCCGACCACCGGCCGGTGCGCAACGAGGACGGTTCGGAGGGCGGGGACGCCGTCCCGGCCGCCTGGGACACGAGCGCGCCCCGCGGTCTGGCGGGCGAGGCGACGGACGGGCAGGTCCAGGCGCAGCTCGACCGCTACCTCGTCCGTTGGCTGGCGGAGCACAACAAGACGGTGGGAGAGGCGGTTGAGCTGCCCTCCGACCTGGACGACCTGGGCGCCGGGGACGTGGCGACCTGGGTTCGCCGCTGCGCGCAGGCCCTGCTGCGGGCGGACAAGCCCGCCGCGGCCGCGCACCCGGACGCGGTCAACCGGGTCCTCTGAGGACGGGCCCGGTCTGCGCGTCGGCCTGCCCTGCAGGCCGGCCAGCGTAGATGCCCGTTGCCCCAAGACCCCAAACCCACGAGTCCCGAAAAGACACAGGACGGCCGCACGATCGGCGTAGCGTCGCTCTCGTGCCTCGACGTCGTGATTCCGTGCGGTCCTCCACCCTGGATCGAGACACGGCGTCCGGCCCGTCCACGGCGACCCGCTCGGCAGCCCGCGACAGCGCGACCACGCGCGCTGCGGGCCGCGACGGCGCGACCGTCGTCGACCTCCCCGCCCGCCGTCCTGGCCGCACCGTCCGCAACGGCACCGGGCCCGCCGAGCGTTCGTCCCGGCCGGCCGGCCCGGTCGGCCCCGCCGACCGCTCCTCCGGCTCCTCCGGCCCCTCCGAGCTCGTCGTCCGCGTGCTCGCCAAGCTCGAGCCCGGCGGCGCGCAGCTCTCCGCCCTGCGGGTCGTCCGCGGCCTGGACGACCTCGGCGTGCGTTCACGCGTCCTGGTCGGTTGGGCGTCCGACGACGGCCTGGCGCTCGCCGCGCGGATGGGTGTCGAGGTCGACGTCTACGGCGCGGCGGGCGATCTGCAGTGGCGCGCCGACGAGGGCTTCCGGCGCTGGCTCGCCCCGCGCCTGCAGGGCGCCTGCGCCGTGCACGCGCATATGTTCGGGGCCTGGTGGGCCGCGGCCGGCGCGGTGCCCGCGGGCGTGCCGCTTGTCGCCAGCGAGCACAACGCGCTGACGTGGCCGACCGGGCCGCCGAGCGTCCGCCTGGCCGACGCCCTGGCGCGCGTCGACCGCTTCTACGCCCACGGGCCCGGCGCGCGGGCGGCGATCCTGGCCGCCGGCCTCGACCCGCGGCGGATGCGCGAGGGCGTCTCTCCCCTCCCCGACCTGGGCGGTGCCGCCGACCCGGCCCTGCCGTCGCCGCGAATCGTCTTCGCCGGGCGCCTGCACGCCGAGAAGGGCCCCGACGTCCTGCTCGACGCGCTCGCCCTGCTGCCCGACGCCCCGCCGCTGCAGATGCTCGGCGACGGCGCGATGCGTCCCGCGCTCGAGGCGCAGGCCGACGCGCTCGGGCTGCGCGACCGGGTGACGTTCCGCGGGTGGCAGGCACGCCCCAGCCTCACGATCGCCGGCGCCTCTGTCCTCGTCGTCCCCTCCCGCGACGAGTCGTGGTCGCAGACCGCCGTGCTCGGCATGGCCCACGGGGTGCCCGTCATCGGCACCGACGTCGACGGCCTGCCGCACACCCTCGGCAACGACCGCGGCATCGTCGTACCGCCCGAGGACCCGGCCGCGCTGGCCCGGGCGATCGACGACGTGCTCGCCGGCCGCCGCGAGATCGACCTCGTCGGCGCCCGCGCCTACGCCCGCCGGTTCGCGACCGACCGCGTCGCCGCCGGCTACGCCGCCTCCTACCGTGAGCTCGCGAGCGCCACCGCGCTCGGCGAAGCCTCCATCCCCGCAACGAACGTGGTGTCCGCATGACCCAGAACCAGGGCACCGTCGCCTGGACCCAGCACGACCTGATCGGCCTGGAGATCCTGCGGCCGCTGCTGTCGGCCGGCCCCTACCTGCCGTGGAGCTCGGGCGCGATGCGCGCCTCCGGCCTCGTGTCGATCTGCAACGAGATCGTGCTCGGCCAGCGCCGGCGGATCGTCGAGCTCGGCTCGGGCACGAGCACCGTGCTGCTCGCGCGTCTGCTCCGCGAGCAGGACCGCGGCGGCACGCTCGACGCCGTCGAGCACCACGCCGGCTGGGCCGACCGGGTCAACGAGATGCTGGCGGCCGAGGACCTCTCGTCCTTCGCGCGGGTCACGATGGCGCCGCTCGCGCCGCACCTGCACGGGGTCGATGGGCTGCCGTGGTACGAGGAGGGTGCGCTCGACGCCGTGCTCGAGGGCCCGCCGGTCGAGGTCCTGATCGTCGACGGTCCGCCCGCCTTCGAGCCGGGCGACGCCCTGGCCCGCTACCCGGCGCTCCCCGTGTGCCTGCCGCGCCTCGCCCCCGACGCCGTGGTCGTGCTCGACGACGTAATCCGCGCCGGCGAGGCCGAGATCGTGGAGCGCTGGGAGGCCCTGTCGGCGTACCGCTTCGACCGCCGCGCGGACGAGGGCATCGCGTTCGGGCGGGTGCCGGCGGCGGCCTGAACACCCCGGGCGTTGGAGGCCGAACCAGGCCCCGCGCCCAGTAGTACCGCCCGGTATTACCCGGTACGCTGACCCCATGCGCGTGACGAGCAAGGGCCAGGTGACCATCCCGCTCGAGGTGCGTCGGCGCCTCGGCATCGAGCCGGGCAGCGAGGTCGACTTCCGCGTCGACGCGGAGGGCGCCCGGCTCGTCCGCCGTACCGGGGGCGACGGCGAGGCCCTCGTCTCCGGGATGCGCGGGCGCGCCACCACGCGGATGACCACGGACGAGCTCCTCGCGCTCACGCGCGGCGAGGACTGAGCGTGCCCCACGGGACGCTGGTGGACTCGAACGTCCTCCTGGACGTCCTCACCGACGACCCACGGTGGAGTGCCTGGTCGGTGAAGCACCTGGCTGCCGCGTTCGACGCCGGTCCGGTCATCATCAACCCGCTGATCTACGCCGAGCTGTCGGTGGGATTCGAGCGGATCGAGGAGCTGGACGACGTCCTGCCGGCCCGCATCGAGCGCGAGGACCTGCCGTGGGACGCCGCCTTCCTCGCCGGCCGCTGCTTCCTCCGCTATCGCCGCGGCGGCGGGACCAAGCGTGCCCCTCTCCCCGACTTCTACATCGCGGCCCACGCAGCGCTCACCGACCGTGCGCTCCTCACGCGTGATCGCCCCCGCCACGCCGACCTGCTGCCGAGCCTGCACGTCATCGCGCCGTAGGCGGCCATGACGACGGGCCTGGACATCCGCCGCCGCACCCCGGACGATGGGCCCGTGGCACCCGACGTCGCCACCGCCCTCCCCCGCCCCGAGCTCGCCGGCCACCTGGGACGCCTCTGGGGTGTCCGGTCGATCGGCGCGCCGGAGCAGCACACCGAGCCGTGCGTCCCCGGGACGGCGCTGATCCTCGTGCTCGAGCACGACTGGGCGATCGGCACGGGACCCGACGCGCCGCTGAAGCGCATGGGCGCGTCGTTCGCGGGTGGGATCTCGCTCACCCCCGCCGTCTCCCGCCACGAGGGCCGGGTCCACGTGCTGCAGGTCGACCTCACCCCGCTGGGGACCGCCGCGGTGCTCGGGGTGCCCGGGGCCGCACTGGCGGGCGCGGTCGTCGGCCTGGGCGACCTGGTCGGCGAGCGGGACGGCGCGTTGCTCGTCGAACGCCTGGCGTGCGCGACGACGTGGGACGCCCGCTTCGCGCTGCTGCAGGACTGGATCGGGCGTCGCGTGCGCGACGCCCCCGTCCCCCGGCCCGACGTCGCGTGGGCCGCTGCGCGCATCGACGCGACGGGCGGCCAGGTGCCCGTCGAGCGGCTCCAGCGCGAGCTCGGCTGCTCCCGCCGTCACCTCTCGAGCCGGTTCCGCGAGGCGGTCGGGGTCGGCCCGAAGGCGTACGCGCGCCTCGTGCGCTTCGGCCGGGCCAAGCACCTGCTGCAGCAGAGCGCCATGGACCTCGCGACCGTCGCGGCGTCGTGCGGCTACAGCGACCAAGCCCACCTGACCCGCGAGGTGCGGGCGCTCTCGGGGCTGACGCCCGCCGGGATGCGCGCCGACGCCCCCTCGACGGTCACGTCCGTTCAAGACGGGGGCCGGGACCGCCCGTAGGTTGCGGTCCATGTCCCAGGTCATCCCCACGTTCCGCGTCCACGAGCGGGCCACGCTCCAGCACTGGGTCGACGCGTTCGGCCTGCAGCTCGCCTCCGTGCACCCCGCCGACGGGCCGGCCGTCGACCACGCCGAGCTGCGGCTGGGCGACGGCTGGATCATGGCGGGCACGTCCCGGGACGAGCGCGTCGGCCAGCCGCCCGGGACCGGTGCGACCTACTGGGTGCTCGACGACGCCGCGGCGGTCGACGCGGTCCACGCCAGCGCCGTCGCGGCGGGCGCGACGTCGGTCATCGCGCCCCGCGGCCCCGAGTACGGCGGCCGCGAGTGCGTGCTGCGGGACCGCGAGGGCAACGTCTGGTCGTTCGGGACCTACGCGCCCGGCGACGCAGGCGCGGCCGGCGGCGCGTGAGGCGCGGCTGACGACGCGTGAAGCGGCTGACGACGCGTGAAGCGGCTGACGACGCGGGAGGCGGCTGACGACGCGGGGAGCGCGGCCCACCGGAGGGGCCCCCGGATCGTCCCTCAGACCCCGTCCCGGTTCAGCTCCCGCACGACCTTCAGCAGGTCCCCCCGCTGGTAGAAGTCCACCGCGATCGAGTTGGGCTTGCGCCCGAGTCGCTCCTCGCAGCTCTTCACCCGCCTGCGCAGCACGCCCGCCTCGTTCGCGCGGGCGGCCCGCCCGGCCGGCGGCGGGAACCGGTCGATCCAGTGGTTGGCGATCAGCAACGGGTTGTCCGGGGTGCCGCGGCCCGGGGCGCACGAGGCCTGGTCGTCGGTGAACTTGTCGATCGACGTGTTCTGCGCGAGGACGAACGCCGGCTGGTGCCACGGCTCGTCGCCGCCGTCGCGCTCGTCGAGGACGATCAGGCGGCGGCCGGTGGTGATCAGGTCCTTCATGCGCGGCATCGGGCCGGTGCGCGGGAGGGTCGCGAGGTAGTCCTCGAGGCCTGCCTTGTCGAACGCCTCCTCGATCTCGGTCGGGTCGACGCTGGACTCGAGCATCACGATCAGCACCTCGGAGCGGTTGCGCTCGAGGAACCCGCGGATGTCCTTCAGCGTGCCGCCGAAGCTCTCGGCGCCGAGCTCGCACAGCGAGTGGCACAGGTAGATCCGCCGCTCGCCGTCGGAGGGCACGAGGCCCAGGCGACCCGCGAGCTGCTCGGCCGCGCCGATCGCATCGGTGCCCAGCTCGGCGGCCACGCGGTTGCGGGTCGTGCCCTCGGCCTCGAGGTCGGTGCGGATCCGGCCCTCGCGGTTCACCACGCCGTAGTGCGGGTCGATCATCAGCAGGCGGATGCCGTCGTCGAGCTGACGCGGGATCGGCAGGCGCTGGTTCGCGAACAGCCAGCCCGGGCGGTCGGCGGCCGACATCGAGTTGTGGGTGCCCGGGAAGACGACCTGGTCCAGCCGGCGGTCGCAGAGCTCCGGCAGGCCGTTGCAGGCCGTGACGTCGGCCGGCTTCAGCGGATCCGCGCCCCCGCCGTTCGGGAGCACGATCGCGACCGCCACGGTCGCGGCGACCGCGCCGGCGGCGAGGCCCCCGACCAGCGCTCGGCGCCGCGTGCGTCGACGGTCCTCCGCGGAGCGCGCCCGGCGGGCGGTGCGCAGCGGCGAGACGACCTCGGCCAGGCCCGCGAGCACGATCGCCACGCCGATGGTCGCGATGATGATCCGGGCCAGCAGCCCGGCGTCGAAGAGGATGACCGCGCCCAGCGCCGCAGCCGCCATGCCGCGTGCGACCCGCGCCGCGACGGGCAGGGATCCGTCGCCCAGCACGGCAGAGGCGCGGCGGAGGACCCACGCCCGGTCGATGCGGCGGTCGGCGATCACGACGCTCCCGAACAGCAGCGCGCCGAGCGCGCCGACGCCGAGCAGCACGCTGCGCAGGTCGCCGGCGAACGCGTCGAACGTGGCGCGCGCCGCCTGCTGCGCCTCGTCGTCGGAGATCACGCCGACGGCCTGCGCGTGGGACACGACCTCCGTCCCCAGGGCGGAGACGGCGAGCGCCCCGAGGAGTCCGCCGGCGGTGAGGGCGACCCCGGCGCGGAAGACGGCGCGCCGCCGGTCGTGGGCCAGCGCGACGATCGCGACGACGCTCAGCACGCCCAGGCCCAGCAGGGGCCACGCGACGTTCGAAATTCGGTCGGCGGTGCGGGTGACGGCCGAGGCCGCGTCCGTCCGCCGGATCGTGGCGATCTGCGGGCGCAGGTCCTGGGGCAGGCTGCGCGCGAGCTCGGGGGATGCGGTCCGCACCGCGGGCACGAGCACCTCGCGCAGCGCCGCGAGCTCGACCGCGACGTCGGTGTCGCCGCGCAGCAGCACTCCGTGGGCGGTGACCGCGGCGCGGCGGAACACGTCCTCGAACTGCCGGGTCTGCAGCACCGCCTCGATCGCGGTCAGGACGAGCGGGCGCGCCGCGACCAGGTCGGGCGCCTGACGCTCGAGCACGTCGACGGCGACCTCCTCGGCGATCACCGTCTGGACCGCGTCGGACCGCAACGCGGCGACGCCGCGGTCGGCGAACGCCTCCGGCTCGGCCAGCTCGGTCTTCACGTACACCGCCGCGATCCCCGCGACGACGAGCGCCACGGCGAGCGCCAGCAGCGCTCCTTGTCGCAGCGTGGTCACGGACGCAGTGTTTCAACGCGAGGCGGCTCGGCGTCGCGGCGCCCGGGGCATGGCGCCCAACGCCCGGCCGCGAGCGCTGCCCGTCGCGACGCATCCCGTGCCGCCGTCGGAGACGTGCCGCGCTCAGTCGGCCGATGCCCCGAGCGCGCGCGCCGCGTCCTCGAGCCGGTCGTCGCCCCAGAACCGCTCCGCGCCGACCTCGACGGTCGGCACGCCCGTGACGCCCCGACGCGCCGCGGTCTCGGTGGCGTCCCGCAGCGCCGCCTTCAGGTCGGGCCGCTCGACCGCCGCCGCCAGCGCGTCCACGTCGGCCCCGACGGCCCGGGCGGCGTCCCACACCACCTCCGGGTCCGTCAGGTCCTGGCCGAGCCCGAGCCCCACACGGAACGCCTCGAGCGAGAACTCCCGCAGCAGGCCCTGCTCGCCGGCGGCCAGCGCCGCCCGCGCCGCCAGGACGGAGTACGTGCCGAGCGGCCAGTCGCGCGGCCACGTCAACGGCAAGCCGAGTGCGGCGGCGCGCTCCTCGCAATCGCGCATCCGCCGGTCGCGCTCCGCGCCGAGCTGCAGCGACCACGGCACCTTGCCGATGGACTGTGCCAGCGCCCCGAACAGGATGGGCTGCCACCGCACCGGCATCGGCATCAGGCCGTTGATGCGGTGGGCGCTGAAGTACGCGTATGGGGAGCTGAACTCGTAGAGGAAGAGCGGTGCGGTCATGTCTCGCGGCCGGGGGCGGCTGGTCCGGATGACGCCCGACCCTACCGCCGGTCGCGTACGGCACCAACCGCCGGGTGCTCCGTGGCACCCGCCAGTAGCCTCGCGCCATGTCCTACGTCGTCGCCGCCCTCCTCGTGCTCTTCGGGCTCGCCGTCGTCCTCGACCTCGGCGGCCTGGCGACGTGGGGCTCGCAGGACCGGTCGGGTCCACGCGGCGCCGACGGCGAGGTCGGGCAGGTCCGGCCGTTGTGGGTCACGAAGGCGGTCGGTGTGATCGCGATCGGGATGGCGATCCTGCTCGTCACCACGAACTAGGCCGACGCGGGGTCGGCGATTAGCGCGACGGCGACCGGGAGGACGAGGGCTCCGCCGGGCCCAGGTAGCTCGCCACCGGACCGAGCGCGAACAGGCCGCTGCCCGCCCCCGCGATCTCGGCGGCGGCGGGCTCGAGAGCGACCCGGGCCCGTTCCGCCGTCTCGGCGTCGTTCAGCAGCGTCGCGGCGCGGGCGACGAGGCACCAGAGCGCCTCCTGCAGCAGGTCGGCCGGCGGGTCGGGCACCGCGCGCACGGCGTCCCCCGCCGCGACGGCGTCGTCGGCGGCGAGCAGGACGAAGGGGCGCGCCCAGGGCTCGAACGGCCCCCAGTCCTCGTCGGCGTCGACCGGCGCGTCCATGCCGCGGCACACCCGCAGGCACAGGCGGACGAGCGCGGGCAGGCCGCCGGCCATGCCCGGCATCCCCGCCGACTCGAGCGCGGCGACGGCCCGTGCGTAGGCGCCCGCGACGGCATCCCACCCAACGGTCGCGTCGAGCGTCAAGCGCCGCACCTCGTGCCAGCGGACGAAGACGGCGATCAGCGGGACCTCGTGCCGCTCCGCCAGCGCCGTCAGCGCGGCCGCGTGCCCGTCGGCACCCGTGGGGTCGTCGAGGGCCCCGCGGGCCTGCAGGCGGACGAGGTGCCCGAGCACCTCGAAGCTCGTCAGCCCGTGGCGCGCGGCGGTCTCGATGAGCTCCGCGCCGAGGGCGTCCCGCCGCGGCGCCAACCCGGTTCGGCCGAAGGACTGCATCAGCACGCCGTTGAGCGCGAAGGAGAGGAGCGACGGGTCGCCCAGCCCGCGCGCGATCCGCTCGGCCTCCGCGGCCGCCTCGGCGGGACGACGGCCACCGGTGCCCCGCGACTCGACCGCGATCGTCGCCAGCAAGCGGGCGCGCAGCCCGTCGCCGGCGCCGGCGTCGAGCCGGATCAGCGCCCGCTCCGCGGCCCGGACGATCCGCGCCGCCTGCTCGGGGTCGTCGCCGCGCGGCCAGATCGCGGGCACGTCGTAGCCGCCGATGACCCGCGCGGTCAACTCCGCATCGCCCAGCTCCTCGGCCGCTTCGACCGCCTCGAGCCGGCCCGCCTGCACGGCCTGCAGCCCCGGGCCACCCGCGCCGACCGCGAGACCGCGCAGCATGTCGACGGACGACCGCAGCCGGACCCGCGGCGGCACGGAGCGGTCGTAGGCCGCCGCGGTGCTCGCCCAGAGCCGGCCGACGGCCGAGTCCGCCGGCGGGTCGAGGTGCTGCGCCTGCCGCAGGACGTCGACCTCGAGCCGCCGGAGGGCGGCTCCCGGCTCGACGCCCAGCCCCTCGTCCATGAGTGAGCGGGCGCGGCGCAGCGTGGCCAGCGCGTCCCCCTGACGCCCGCTGCGGTAGAGGGCGAGCGCCAGCAGCCGCCACGCCTCCTCCCGCCAGGGCTGCTCGACCGTCAGGCGCTCCAGGTCGGCGACCGCCTCGCCGGTGCGACCCAGCGCCAGCGCCGCCGCCGCGTGGCGTTCGCGCGCCAGCAGCCGCAGCTCCTCGAGCCGTGCCCGCTCGCCCTGCGCCCACGAACCGTCGCCGACGTCGGCGTACGCCGCGCCGCGCCACAGCGCGAGGGCCTCGCCCAGCGCGTCGAGCGCCGCGTCCGGCGGGAGCGCCGCGGCGGCCTGCACCGCACGTTCGAAGCGCCACGCGTCTACCGCCCCGGCGTCCAGGTGCAGCGCGTAGCCCGGGCCGTGCGTCACGAGGACCCCCGCCGGCGCGCGCGGCGCCCGGTCGGGCTCGATCACCCGCCGGAGTTCGCCGACGAACGTGCGGATCGCGCCCGCCGCGCCCGCCGGCGCGTCCGCCCACAGGTCCTCCGTCAGCCCCGCGACCGTCACGACCTGCCCCCGGGCCGCGATCAGGCGGCCCAGCAGCTCGCGGTGCCGGCGCCCCCGCAGCGCGAGCGCCTGCCCGTCGCGGAGCGCCACGACGGGGCCGAGCACTCCGAAGGTCACCTCCACCACGTTCGCCCGCCCTCTCGCACCGTTGGCCGCTCACGGTACCGCGCGCTGATCGATCGCTGATCGGGCCCCGGGAGGCTCCAGCTCCACCCACGAACGAAGGCCCTCCCGAACGATGCACCCGACCATCCCCGGCTTCGCCGACCACCGACTCCGCGTCGCCCCGAACGTCACGCTCCGCGCCGCCGTGAGCGGCGCCGGCACCCCGATCGTGCTCCTCCACGGGTTCCCGCAGACCCATCTGATGTGGCGGCACGTCGCCCCCGCGCTCGCCGACCGGCACACCGTCATCTGCCCCGACCTACGCGGCTACGGCGACAGCGACAAGCCCGACGCATCCGATCCCGAGACGTACTCCAAGCGCACGATGGCCGCCGACGTCGTCGCCCTCGCCCGGGAGCTCGGCCACGACCGCTTCGCGCTCGTCGGCCACGACCGCGGTGCCCTCGTGGCGTTCCGCGCCGCACTCGACCACCCCGAGGCGGTCTCCCACCTGGCGTGCCTCGACGTCGTCCCCACCCTCGACACCTGGGAGGTGCTGAGCGGCACGGGCGCCGCCGTCGCGTTCCACCTGTACCTGATGGCCCAGCCGCCCGGGCTCCCGGAGCAGATGATCGCGGCCAGCGCCGACGCGTTCTTCGGCCACTTCCTCGACGCCTGGAGCGCCGGGCCCGACGCCCTGCCGGCGGACGTGCGCGCCGCCTACCTCGACGCGTGCCGCGGGGCCGTCCCGTCGATCGTCGCCGACTACCGCGCATCCGCCGGCGTCGACGTCGACCACGACCAGGCCGACCGCGACGCCGGGGCGCGACTCGCGATGCCGACCACGGTTCTGCAGCAGGACTGGGGCGCCGCGCTCGGCTACGACGCCGCCGGCGTCTGGCGCGCCTGGGCGCCCGACCTGCACCACCAGACCACGACCGCCGGGCATTTCATGGCGGAGTCGGCGCCGCAGGAGGTGGTCTCGGCGGTGGAGGCGCTCCTGCGGCGCTGACGGGCGGGGTCGCGCTGGACTACGCGGCGCCCTCTAGCAGCGGAGCTGACCGGTACGCACCCACAGGTCGCTGTTGTTGTTCTTCGTGTGCCCGTAGGACCAGAACACGCCGTTCACCAGGGTCGTCGAGTGCCCGTAGAAAGCGTCGCCCGTGTGAAGGATCCAGTCCACGGGCCCGACGCCGGGGCCGTCGCCGTAGAGGTAGACGTTGCTCTGGTTGGCCCAGCACGTGAACGCCGGGGTCCCACCGGCGGCAGCGGGTCCGGCGGTGCCGAGCGCGAGTGCGGCGGCACTCGCCAGCCCGACCGCATAGTGACGAAGCTTCATATGATCTCCTCTGCTTGGGTCTCTGGTGACGGCCCGCGCCACGGTGAAGACACCGCCGCACAGACCCCCGACGCCAAACCGCCGGCTCCACCGGCGGGCGTCGCGTACACCATATACATACGGGCTTGTCGGGCGCAAGAACGCACCGCCCGGATCCTCGCGAACACTCCCCGCGTGCTGACCTCGACCCAGGGCTCGTCGCCTCCGTCACCACCGTGGAGGGCAACTTCACCCCCGCGGACGCCCTCCAGTCGGCCCCCACAGCCCCGCCCCTTGGCCCTGCCCCCTCAGCCCCGCGCCGCCAGCAGCTCCCCGGCCAGCGCCCGCAGCCGCTCGCGCCGCCCGGGCGCCGCCGGCTCCGGCTCGGGCTCGATCACCGGCGACGGCAGCCGTCCGGCGTTGTAGTCCTCCACGAGCGCCGCGACCGTCTCCTGCGAGCAGCCTTTGTTCGTCCCGATGAACCCGGAGGGCCCGCGCTTGATCCAGCCCGCGACGTAGGTGCCGGGGTGCGGCTCGGCCGTGGCGGGGTCCACGACCCGGCCGGACGCGTTCGGCACGACGCCCCGCGCCGCGTCGTAGGGCAGGTCGCCGACGGGCAGCCCGCGGTAGCCGATCGAGGTGACGATCAGGCCGGCGTCGAGGATCTCGGTCTCCCCCGTGCCGACGACGGCGCCGGTCGCGTCGACCGTCGTCCGCTCGACCTCGAGCCCGGCGACGGCGTCGCTCCCGGCCTCGGGGCCGACGGCCGTCCCGCCGCCGACCACGCGCACCGGCGCCCGGCGGTACCGCAGCGCGATCGTCCGGTCCCCGTCGGTGGCCGCGGGCAGCTCGCGCAGCAGGTCGATCTTCGCGTTGCCGGGCGCGACGCCCGCCAGCTCGGAGTCCTCCACGTCGACCGCGACGCCGGGCGTGGCGCGCAGGCCCACGAGCTCGGGCAGCGTGAACGCGGAGCCCTCGATGCCGCGGCGCGCGACGACCACGACCTCCTCGATCCGGCTTGCCCGCAGGGCCTCGAGCGCCTCCGGGGCGATCTCGCTGCCGTCCAGCGCCTCGGGGTCCATCGTCAGGACACGGGCGACGTCGAGGGCGACGTTGCCGTTGCCGATCACGATCGCGCGACGGCACGAGAGGTCGATGGCGCGGGCGGCGTGGTCGGGGTGGCCGTTGTACCAGCCGACGAGCTGGGTGGCCGAGACCACGCCCGGCAGATCGGCGCCCGCGACCTCGAGCTTGCGGTCGGACGCCGCGCCGACCGCGTAGATCACCGCGTGGTGATCCTCGAGCAGGCCCTCGTGGGTGACGTCGCGTCCGACCTCGACGCCCAGGTGGAGCGTCAGCCCGGGGTGGTCGGCGATCCGCTCCATCTGCCGGCTGACGCGGCGCGTGCGGCGGTGGTCCGGAGCGACGCCGGAGCGCACGAGCCCGTGCGGACGGTCGAGCCGCTCGTACACGTCGACCCGCGCGCCGGGCACGGTCAGGAGCTCCTCCGCCGCGTACATCGCGGCGGGGCCGGAGCCGACGATCGCCACGCGCAGCGGCTCGCCGCGGTCGCGCACCCGCAGCGGCGGGCGGACCGGGGCCATCTTCGGGCGGGGCCGCGGGGTCGCGTGGTACTGCGCGTTGATGACCTCGAAGGCGCGCTCCGCCTCCGTCAGCTGCGAGTGCGGCTTGATCGCGTCGACCGGGCACGCGCTGATGCACGCGCCGCAGTCCACGCAAGCCGTCGGGTCGACGTGGAGCATCTCGGCCAGCTCGAACGCCGGGTCGTCCGGGGTCGGCTGGATGCAGTTGACGGGGCAGGCGAAGACGCACGAGCCGTCGCCCACGCACGACTGCGTGACGACGTGCGGCATCAGGCCACCAGCTTCGCGCGGCGGTCGGGCTCGCCGCGGTAGAGCGACGGCGCGCCGCCGATGCCCAGGCGGTTCCAGACGCGCTTGGCGATCGGGTTCATCAGGCCGACGTCGGTGGCCAGGGCGCGCATGTCCCCGAAGTACGACGCCATCACCCGCTGCGAGTGCGGGCTGTGCCAGAACGCCTCGCGGTAGACGTCGTCCGGCACGGCGAAGCGCTTCTTGATCGTCCGCGGCATCGTCATGATCTCGCCCGCGAGCCAGCGCATGATGACCGGGAACGCGATGGACAGGCCCAGGCGCTGGACGCGGCTCATGCGCGGGATCCGCAGGCGCAGGAACTCGTCGGCGAAGGAGATGTGGCGGGCCTCCTCGGCGATGTGGATCTCCATCGTCCGCAGCACCGCCGGGGGCATCTCGGCCCCCTCCCGCAGGATCGACTTCTGGTAGTGGTCGATGGGCTCCTCGCCGGCCAGGATGCCGACCATCAGGAGCACGGGGAGGTAGCCGCCGACGAAGCCGAGGACCGGCGCGGCGGCCCGGAACGTCGGGCGCATCCCGGGCACGTCGGTGCCCGTCCGGTTGACGAGCTCCTGGAACATCTGGATGTGGTTGCACTCCTCCGTCATCTCGTGGAGGCAGTAGCGGAACTCGGGCGAGCCGTTCTTCAGGCCCATCGCGTAGTGCATGAGCCCGCGGATGAGGATGCTCTCGAACGCGCCGCCGACCTTGATCGCGTTCGTCACGCGCCAGCGGCCGATCTCGATCTGGCGCTCGCGGGGCTGCGCCTGGTACCAGGCGGTCGCGCCGAGCGGATCGAGGTCGGCGGAGAGGATCCAGCGCGGGTCCGCCGGGTCGATCTGCATCTCCGGGGCGTCCCAGGCGATGTCCTCGTACGGATCGAAGTGGACGTGCACGGAGCCCTCGGAGAGGGTCCTCAGCATCGCCTCGTACTCGTCGTCGTGGGTGCGGGTGCTCGGGGCGGTGGTGCTCATCGGGTTGCTCCCTGCTCGGTGGGATGGAGCACCGGGGTCGTTCCGGACCCCTGCGTGAGGGGCACGGGCGAGGCCGGTGGCTACGGATCCGTAGCGTAGCGAAACTACGGCCCCGTAGCCAAGGGACCGGCAGGCGATTCGTCCGACGGGTCACCACCACGTCACACCCGGGCCCCCTCGGCACTGGATCCTCGGCCGGGCCCGCAGCCGCCCCCTCCATCGGACCTCTTCCGTGCGCACCGCCACCACCCGCTTCCCCCGACGCCTCTCCTCCGTCGCCGCCCTCTCCTGCCTCGCCCTCGGCGCGGGGACGACCGTCGTCGCCCACCAGGCCGCGGCGCCGACCGCGGCCCACGCCCAGGCGCCCGCCGGCGACCCGACGCTGCTGACGGACCCGTTCCTGCAGCTGCCGACGGCCGACGGTGTGACCGTCGCCTGGATGACGGAGTTCCGCGGCGCCGACCACGTGGTCCTGGTGGGCGACGGCGTAGGCGGGCTCTCCGCCGGCGCGGCCGCCGACGCCGCGCGGACGGGGCGCGCCCCGGGCGTGCGCGTCGTCCCCGCGTCCAGCCGCCGGCTCAGCCGCGTCGGCGAGGACAGCGCGTCGTTCCTGCCCGCCGACCGCAAGCCGGCGGTCGGCGCGGGCATCGTGGACCGCGAGGTCTGGCGGCACGAGGCCGTCGTGGACGGGCTGACCCCCGGCCGCAAGACCCCGTACCGGGTCGTGTCGGGGCGGGACGGGTCGTACGTGAGCTCGGGCGCGTTCCGGCTCGCCCCCGCGCCGCCCAAGGGCGCGGGCCAGCGGATCCTGCTGACCAGCGACCACCAGGCCATGGTCAACACCCCGGCCAACCTCGAGATGGCCGCCAAGACGATCGGCGACATCGACGCCGTCTTCATGGCCGGCGACCTGGCCAACATCCCCGACCGCGCCTCGGAGTGGTTCGACGACACCCGCGGCAGCGCGTTCTTCCCCGTGCTGCAGGGCCGCGGCGGGCGCGTGTCGACCCACGGCGAGACCTACAAGGGCGCCGAGATCATCCAGAACGCCCCGATCTTCCCGGCGGTCGGCAACCACGAGGTGCAGGGCCGCCGGGCCGGCGCGACCACCCTGGGCGGGTCGTTCAACGCGCCCGTCCCGCGCGCGATCGTCGAGCGCGCGTACGCCGCGGCCGCCGACACCGTGAACCCGGGCCGCGACCCGCAGATCAAGGAGGACTGGATCCGGGAGAACTCCTTCAGCACCTCCACCTACGAGGAGCTCTTCACCCTGCCGAGCGACTCCCCCGGCGGCGAGACCTACTACGCGATCACGATCGGCGACGTCCGCCTGATCTCGCTGTACTCCACGCGCATCTGGCGCAGCAGCACGGCGAACCCGGCCCCCGCGGACCGCGCGTCGTCCACCCGGTACCAGGAGAGCCGCACGAGCCTCACCGATCCGTTGGCCCAGGGATACGGGGAGCACATCTTCGAGCCCGTCGACGCGGAGTCGGAGCAGCTGAAGTGGCTCGAGAAGGAGCTGCAGAGCCCCGAGTTCAAGAACGCCCGCTTCCGCGTCGCGATGCTGCACGAGGGTCCCCAGGGCCTCGGCGACAACATCATGCCGGTCTTCACCGACCCCGTCCGCACCGAGGAGCGCGACGCCACCGGCGCGCTCGAGGGCGTGCGCTACGAGTACCCGTCGTCCGAGAACCACCTCGTGAACGACCTCCAGCCGATGCTGGAGCAGGCGGGTGTCGACCTCGTCCAGAACGGCCACAGCCACCTGTGGAACCGCTTCCAGGGCGCCGGCGGCACCCACTTCCTCGAGACCTCGAACACCGGCAACACCTACGGCGCGTTCCACCACCTGAGCGGCCGCTCGCGGCCGCTGCCGCCCGCGCCGTGGCTCGCGTCGAACTACATGTCGATCGGCAACCCCGGCGGCCTCGCGCCGATCCTGCCGACGGACAGCCCGATGCTAGCGCCCAACGGCGTCCCGATGCCGTTCGTGCAGAGCAACGACCACAACGTCTTCACGGTGCTCGACACGGCGAAGAACGAGGTCGTCTCCTACATCTACGACGTGCGTACCCCGACGGTGCGCCCGAAGGTCCTCGACCGCTTCTCCCTCGGCCGCCCGGCGGGCCCGGACGGGACCGGGACCCCGGCGGCAGACGGGACCCCGAGCCCGGCTGACGGGACCGCGACCCCGGCGGCGGATGCGCCGCAGCCCCCGGCGGTCGGCGGCGCCGCCACCGGTGCGGCGGCGCCCGGCGCGCCGGCCCCCGGCGGTCCGGGCACCAAGCCCTCCCGCACCTTCGCCGCCGCGGGCAGCGCGCGGTACGGCACGGCGGCCACCGTCCGCGTGCGGGTCGCCGGGGCCGCCTCCGGCGTGGTCGCGGTCAGCAAGGGCCGCGAGCCGTTGGCCACCGGCCGCGTCCGCGACGGCGTCGCGCGCGTCGTGGTGCCCGGCACCGCGCTGCGCCCCGGCCGCCACCGCCTCACGGTCCGCTTCGCCGGCGACGCCGGCGTCGCGGGATCCGCCACGACCTCCACGGTCGTCGTCCGCAGCACCACCCCGAAGGTGACGGCCGCCGTCGCCCCCGGCCGGATCGTCGCCGGACGGACGCGGTCCCGCGTGAGCGTGCGTGTCACCGCGCCCGGTCTGCGTCCCGCCGGCCGGATCGTCGTCCGCGTCGGTGACCGGGTCCTCGGCCGCGCGACGGTCCGGGGCGGGCGCGCCACGCTGCGGCTGAGCCGCTTCGGCAGCGCCGGCCGCCACGCCCTGGCCGTCACCTACCGGGGCGACACCGGCATCCGCGCCCGGACCGTCACGGTGCCGCTGAAGGTCGCCCGCCGCTAGCGGGGCTCGCCCGCCCAGCGGGCCTCGCGCCCGGGTGGGGCGCAGGCGGGGGCGACGGCGGCCGCGAACGAGCGGCCGCCGCGCCGGGTCAGCCCCCGAGCGGCTCGGCGGCGTCGAGCCCCGCCGGGCGCTCAGGCGCAGGCGCGGTGCCGTAGTCCGTCATCCGCGCGGTGCTCGAGACCTTCAGCGTGGCCTTGCCGTTCGGCACGAGCTTCGAGAAGTCGACGTCGTAGTCGAACGCGTGGAGCAGGCCGCGGCCGTCGACGCAGCCGCGGATGGTGATATCGGGGGCGTCCCGCAGCCGCTCGGCGTCGGTGCCCGACCGCGAGGCGGTGTCGCCCGCGAACGCGACGAGCGCGAGCGTGCCCGCGAACGAGCGGCACGTGGCGCCGCCGAGCTGCTGCGTGTCGCCGACCGACGTGATCGTCGCCCGGGACAGCCGCCCGAACAGCGACACGGGGCTCGCCAGCGTCGCGGGGGTGGCGTCGTCGATGGTCCACCCCGCGTCGCCGACGGGGATCCGCGTGTACGTCTTGCCGCCCTCGACGTACGTCTCGGCCTTCAGGGCCTTCGCTCCGTCGCCGATCGACGCCGACGCCCGGTACCGGTCCTCGACCAGGTCGACGGTGCCGGTGCCCTGGCTGATGGTCTCGCCGCTCGCCTGCTTCGAGACGCTGGCGATGCGGGCGGTCTTCGCCTCCTTCATGGCCGCGGCGGTGCGCCCGAGGGCGTCGCGGACGGCGCCCTCGTCCTTGCCGGGGACCCCGCCCTCGGCGCCACCGCCGCCTGCGCCCTAGGTGCCGGCGTCGCCGCCGGAGCCGCAGCCCGCGGCGCCGAGGCCGAGCAGCAGCGCGGCGACGAGCACCGACGACCGGCGCATGGAACGGCCGCCGATCGAGGCCGTCGGGGCGGTGTGGGGCCGGCACGGGGACGCAGTACGCGGGGACATGCCCGCACCCTAGGCGGGCGGCCGTGGGCCGGGCGACCGGCTCTCACGCCGCCCTCACGTAGGCGACCCTCCCCCACACCACCCGGAGGCCGACGCCCGCCGGCCCGCGACCGCGAACGGCGGGAACCCCCGGGTGTAGCGTGCACACATGAGCCTCGACCCCGCTCGGCCCGGCCGTCCACGACGGAGCGTGCGGCCCGGGCCGCACGCGGCCGCCGTCGCCGCGCTGACCCTGGCCGTCGCCGCGGCGTGCTGGCCCGCGCCCGCCGACGCCGCCCCGGCGGAGAAGCGGTGCTCCACGGCCGGCCGGACCCTGGCCGTCGTGGGTCCGAAGGCCCGGCCCGAGTCGCGGGTCTGGCGCTCGCGCGGGGTGACGTACGGCTGCACCGTCCTGCCCAGCGGCCGGGCGCGGACGTCGGTCCTCACGCGCGTGCCGACCGGGCTCGTGCGCCTGGACGGCGAGACGGTCGCCTGGACCACCCCGCGGGGCACCGGCGACGCGCGGACGGACCGGGTCTCGCTCTTCGACCTGCGCTGGCCCAGCCGCGAGCTGCGAGCCGTGCCCGCCGTGCCCGCGACGGCGCCGGGGGTGCCGCGCCGGTCCGCACGGGTCGACGCCCTCGCGGTGGCCAGCGGCGGGGACGTCGCCTGGGTCGCGGACGGAACCACGGTGGTCGTGGGCGCCACCCCGGATCCGCAGGCGGAGTTCACCCTGCAGGGAGCGGACGGCACGGGCACGCCCCTGTACCGCGACGGGTCGGTGGCCGTGGCCGCAGTGCATCCCGCCGACCCCGCGGTGGCGGAGCGCCTGCGCACCTCGCTGGCGATCGGCGTCGTCCCCGGCGACCCGGGGGACTCCGACGGGTGTCTCTACGCCTTCGCCAGCGCCTTCCGCTGGGACGCCGGGGCGGGCGTCGTCGAGGCGCGGATGCGCGGGCAGCGCGCGACGTTCGGAGGCGGCTGCTCGTAGCGCGCCGCGGGCCGGCGGGCCGCTGACCGATACCGTCCCCCCGGTCCCATGAAGCTCGTCTCCGCCCTCCCGTCCGACCCGTCCCCCGACGCGCTCTACGAGGCCTTCACCGACTGGGCGGCCCACGAGGGACTGAACCTCTACCCGCACCAGGAGGAGGCCGCGATCGAGCTCTTCTCCGGCAACAACGTCGTGCTCGCCACGCCGACGGGTTCGGGCAAGTCGATGGTCGCGATCGCCGCGCACTTCGCGGCGCTGGCCGAGGGGCGCGTCACGTTCTACACCGCGCCGATCAAGGCGCTCGTCTCCGAGAAGTTCTTCGCCCTCTGCGCGATCTTCGGGGCGGAGAACGTCGGCATGCTGACCGGCGACGCGGCCGTCAACGACGACGCGCCGATCATCTGCTGCACGGCCGAGGTGCTGGCGAACATCGCGCTGCGGCAGGGGGCGAAGGCCGACGTCGGCCAGGTCGTGATGGACGAGTTCCACTACTACGCCGACGGGCAGCGCGGCTGGGCGTGGCAGGTGCCGCTGCTCTCGCTCCCCCAGGCGCAGTTCCTGCTCATGTCGGCCACCCTCGGCGACGTCTCCCGGATCTCGGACGACCTCACCCGCCGCACGGGCCGTGAGACCGCGCTGATCGACCAGGCCGAGCGGCCCGTTCCGCTGCACTACGACTGGTCCGTCGAGCCGCTGCACGAGCTGCTCGAGGAGCAGGTCAAGGCGGACCGGGCGCCGCTCTACGTCGTGCACTTCACGCAGGCCTCGGCGATGGAGCGCGCGCAGTCGCTCATGTCGGCCAAGCTCGTCTCGAAGGCCGAGCGCGAGGCGATCGCCGAGGCGATCGGCGCGTTCCGGTTCACCGCCGGGTTCGGCAAGACGCTCTCCAAGCTCGTGCGCTCGGGCATCGGCGTGCACCACGCCGGCATGCTGCCCCGCTACCGGCGGCTCGTCGAGCAGCTCGCCCAGACCGGGCTGCTCAAGGTCATCTGCGGCACCGACACGCTCGGCGTCGGCATCAACGTGCCGATCCGCACCGTCGTCTTCACCGCGCTGGCCAAGTACGACGGCACGAAGCACCGCCTGCTCAAGGCCCGCGAGTTTCATCAGATCGCCGGCCGCGCCGGCCGCGCAGGGTTCGACACCGCGGGCTACGTCGTCGTGCAGGCCCCGGAGCACGTCATCGACCGCCAGCGCGCGCTGGCGAAGGCCGGCGACGACCCGAAGAAGCGCCGGAAGGTCCAGACGAAGAAGCCGCAGGACGGCGCCGTGCAGTGGACGGAGGAGACGTTCGAGCGGCTGAAGCACGCGACGCCCGAGGCCCTCGTCTCCCGCATGCGGGTGGACCACGCGATGCTGCTCAACGTCGTCAACCAGCCCGCCGACCCCGTCGTGACGATGCGGGCGCTGATGGAGGAGAACCACGAGGACGACGCCGGCCGGATGCGGCTGGCGGAGCAGGCCCAGACCCTCGGCGACGAGCTCGTCGAGGCCGGGGTGCTGCAGTGGATGGACGAGCCCGACGAGCACGGCCGCACGCTGCGCCTGGCGGTCGAGCTGCAGGAGAACTTCGCGCTGAACCAGCCGCTGGCGTCCTTCGCGCTCGTGGCGTTCGAGCTGCTGAACCCCGAGGCCGAGACCTATGCCCTCGACGTCCTCTCCGTCATCGAGGCGATCCTCGACGACCCCTTCCCCGTGCTCATGGCGCAGGCCAACAAGGAGCGCGGCGAGGCGATCGCCGAGATGAAGGCGCAGGGCATCGAGTACGACGAGCGGATGGAGCTGCTCGAGCAGGTCACGTACCCCAAGCCGCTCGGCGAGCCGCTCCTCGACGCGCTGCGGACGTACCGCGAGACCCACCCGTGGGTGCGCGAGAGCGACCTGTCGCCGAAGGCCGTCGTGCGCGACATGTACGAGTGGGGCCGCACGTTCACGGAGTTCGTCGCCCACTACGGCGTGATGCGCTCCGAGGGCCTGCTCCTGCGCTACCTCTCCAACGCCTACCGGGCGCTGCGCCAGACGGTGCCGGAGGCGGTCAAGACGCCCGAGCTCGAGGAGATCATCGAGTGGCTCGGCGAAACGGTGCGGCAGACGGACTCGAGCCTGCTGGACGAGTGGGAGGCCCTGACGGACCCCGAGGCCGTCGACGCCGCCTCGGCCGCGGCCGCCGCCGGCGCGCCGCCGCCCCCGCCGCGGCCCATCACGGGCAACGCGAAGAACTTCGCGGTGATGATCCGCAACGCGATGTTCCTCAAGGTCCGCCTCGCGTCGCGGGACCGGGCCGACGAGCTCGCGTCGCTCGACGCCGCGGCGGCCGCGCTGTCGGACCCGCCGGGCAAGATCGCGATGCGCGCCCCCGCCTGGCGCGACGCGCTCGACGCGTACTGGGACGAGTACGACGAGCTGAACGCCGGCCCGGCCGCCCGCTCCCCCGCGCTGCTCCTGATCGACAAGGACCCGCCGTCGGCGGGCGAGGGACATCGCCGCTGGCGCGTGCGCCAGCTCGTCGACGACCCGGAGGGCAACCACGACTTCCAGTTCGTGGCCGAGGTCGACCTCGACGCCTCGGACGCCGCGGGCGAGCCGGTCATCCGCACGCTGTCCTTCGGGCCGGCGAGCCACACGGACTGAAGGTCGGCCCGGCCCGACAGCCGGGCCGGCGGCGCGGAGGGATCGGTCAGCGCGGAGGGCCGGTCGTCAACACGGCGGCGCGTGGCGTTCTCATGGTCGCCTCACGAGCGCTGAGAAGCTCGTGAGAGCGCCCTCGGCGCGAGGCCACAGCGGTGGAAAGGTCGCGGCGTACCCCGTACCCCCCCACCCGAGCGAGCCGAGATGTCCCCCTCCCCGTCCCCGTCCACCCTCCGTCGCCTGGCCGTCGTCGGCCTGGCCGTCACCGCCGCCGCCACGCTGCCGCCCGCCGCCGCGTCGGCCGCCAGGGTCACCGCCCCCGGGCCGTGGCAGGCTGCGAACCGCTACCTCGTCCAGACGAACCTCGACGGCCGCGCCGCCCCCAAGCTCGAGCCCCGCGCGAAGGTCGACCACGTCAAGCAGGGCCAGTGGGTGCGGATCGAGTGCCAGACCACCGGCGAGGCGGCCTACGGCTCCACGGTCTGGACGCGGGTGCGGGGACTCTACGTGCCCGACGCGCACCTCAAGACCTACACCGACGGGTTCATCCCGGGCGTCCCCCGGTGCGATCAGGCGCCCCCGAAGCCGAAGGGCCCGAGCCGCGCCAAGCTCGCCCGCATCGTCGAGAAGGTCGCCTACGAGCAGGTCTACGGCCCGCGGTACGGGCGGTACTACAACAAGTTCAGGGGCAAGATCATCTGGGACAAGAACGGCTGCAGCGTGCCGAAGGCGATCCTCGAGATCGAGGTCGGCGCCGGCGGGTGGCTGCGCGGCAAGCCCGTGTCGTACTACGCCGGCCTGTTCCAGAAGTCCTGCGACCGTCACGACTTCGGCTACCGCAACTACGGGTCCAACTCCGACGGCCTGAAGCTGGACCCGACGGAGTCCCGCCGGGCGTCCATCGACACGCGCTTCGGCAGCAACATGGACCACCAGTGCGAGGAGATCTTCGACCGCGAGTACGTCGAGGCCCTCCAGCGGGGCCTCTGCTTCAAGGCGGCCGACGCGTTCCAGACCGCGGTCCAGCAGCAGGGCCAGGACCACTTCTTCTAGGCCACCCGGCCCGGCCGGCGCGGGGAGCGCCGGCCCTCCCGGGCGATGACACAGCTCCGGCCCGGAGACGCAGGTTCCCGGCCGGGGTCTGGCGGCCCACCGATGAGTTCCCGTCGGTCCGGCGGTCCTCTCGACGTACGCACCCCTCGAGAGGACCGCACCATGCCCACCATCAGGCCCAACCTCTGGTTCGACCGCGAGTCGGAGGAGGCCGCCGCGTTCTACTGCGGGATCTTCCCCAACTCCCGCGTCACCGCCGTCACGCGCTACGGCCCGAACGCCCCGCGCGAGGAGGGCACCGTCATGACCGTCACGTTCGAGCTCGACGGGATGGCCTTCGTGGCCATCGACGGCGGCCCCGAGTTCCCGCACTCCGAGGCGATCTCGCTCGAGATCCCCTGCCGCGACCAGGACGAGGTCGACCGCTACTGGGCGGCGCTCACCGCCGACGGCGGCAAGGAGGGCCAGTGCGGCTGGCTGACCGACCGCTTCGGCGTCTCGTGGCAGGTGGTACCCGCGGGGTGGGAGGAGCTCCTGAACGACTCCGACCCGGCGCGGGCGCAGCGGGCCATGGCCGCGATGTTCACGATGCGCAAGCTCGACATCGCGGCGCTGGAGACGGCGGCCGACGGCTGAGGGCCACCACGGGCACCGCGGCCGACGGCGGGCGCGTCCGCCGCGTGTCCCCGCCGTCGGCGTCCTACGGTTGCGGGCAGGACGCCGCGGGCCCGAACACGATGCCGGCGACCCGCTGCGTGGCGCTCACGGTGGGCGTGCCGCCCAGGTTGTTGCGGGCCTGCAGGTAGGCGCCGACTGCGCCGGTGTCCGACGGGCCGCCGCCGTAGCCCACGAGGTTCGCGGTGCTGCCCGGGTCACCGGCCATGCGTAGCCGGATGTCGAATCCGCCGTTCAGCGCGGTCCCTGCGACCTTGTTCTTCCGCACCGCGTCGGACGAAGAGCCGATGTCGAGGCACGACGTGCCTACGTCCCCGGCGGCGCTGCCGATCACCGCCCGGATCGCCCCCGTCCCGTCCGGGCCCGTCTCCTCCACCGTGTTGCCGACGACCGTGGCGTTGACCGTCCCGTTGCCGTCGTTCTGGAGCACGTCGATTCCGACGGCCCCGTGCTGCCGGACGTCGTTGCCCTGGATGAGCGCATTGATGATCGAGGCCCCGTGGCCGTTCACGAAGATGCCGTCGCCGGAGTACGAGCCCGAGTTGACCTCACCCGCGGTCCCGATCACGTTGTTCCGCACGGTCGCCCGCACCGTCCGGGAACTCCCCAGGGGCGAGTTGACCAGGATGGCCGAATCGTTCGCCCGCTCGATGTCGTTCCCGGAGACGGTGGCGGTCGTGGCGCCGCTGCCGGACACGTTGACGGTGATCCCGCCGCCGAGCGTCCGCGTGTTGGGCTGGTTGCCGTTGGCGCGGAGCGTGTTGTTCTGGATCGTCACGTTCTGCGTCGCCGAGGTCGAACCGTCCGTGGTGACCTGGACGTGATCGCCGCGGTTGCGGTCGAACGTGACGTTCTGGATCGTCGCGGTCAACGCTCCCGTGCCGTTGCTCTGCAGCCGGATCCCGTCCTCGCCGACGTCGGTCGCATCGTTGAGGCCGACCGTGCCGCCGTCCACCGTCAGGTTCGACAGCGTCGCGGAGTCGTTCGCAACGGCCATGTTGTCGTCCGCGCTGCCGGTCACCGTCGCGCCCGTGAGCGTCGCCACGCCGGCGAGCTCGGTGAAGTCCAGGCCACGCTCCTGGTCCGCGTTGCCGTTGGCGAGGATCTGCGAGCCCGCCGTCAGAGCGAACCCGTTGACCCCGGTGCCCCGGATGCCGTCGTCCTGGCCGTTCTGGACCGTGACGCCCGCCAACCGGACGTCCCTGGCGTTCGTGAGGTCGTAGCCCGCACCCGAGGCGCCCGACACCGTGCCGCCGCTGCCGACGGCCGGCGTCCCGACCGGCGAGCCGGTGACGTTCAGGCCGCCGTCCGTG
Source organism: Patulibacter americanus DSM 16676 (assembly GCF_000420025.1). Lineage (GTDB taxonomy): Bacteria > Actinomycetota > Thermoleophilia > Solirubrobacterales > Solirubrobacteraceae > Patulibacter > Patulibacter americanus. The sequence goes on along the minus strand of NZ_ATUD01000002.1, from coordinate 259,575 downwards.
CCGGTGTCGGCGAGTCGCACGCCGTTCACGGCGCCGGCCGAGTTCAGGGACCGGAACGTGAGGTCCCCCGTGGCGATGTCGGGGCCGTTGACGTCGAGGGCCGTGGCCGCCGTCGCTGCGATCGTGTTCTCCGCGCCGGTCACGCCGACCGTCCCGCCGCCCGAGGCCCGCAGGCCCGTGCCGGACGTCGTGTCGATGTCGAGGCTGCCGCCCGTGAACCGCACGGCCGCGGCGCCGGACAGCGACAGGTCGACGGCGTTCGAGGCCCCGGTGTTGAGGGTCTTCGTCGCCCCGGAGAACAGGACCGTGCCGCCGGAGCTCCCGCTCGAGGCGATGCCGCCGCCGGCGTCCGCCGTGTCGTTGATCGCGCCCGCCAGCGTGACCGTGCCGCCGGTCCGGTTGTGCACCCGGGCGCTGAGGCCCGCGCCGTTGCCGATGGTGCCGGGGTAGGTCACGTCGCCGGACCCGCCGGCCACGGAGACCTCGGCCGTGACGTGCCCGCTGAGGCTGCCGCCGTTGGCGGTGAAGGTCCCGGTCCCGATGTTCGAGAGGCGGATCCCGTTCGCGCCGCCCGTCGACGTCACCTGGTCGAGCGCCACCTTCGGCTGAACCGGCGGCGTTGCGGCGTCGCTGCTCAGGTCGACGGCCGGGCCGGCCGAGGTGACGTCGGCGTCGCCGGACGCGTTCACCGTGACGCCCATCGCGCCGTTGAGCAGGAGCCCGGAACCGGTGGTCGTGAGGTTGAGGTCGTCGAGGACGAGCGAGCCCGTCGTGCTCGTGAGCGAGACGCCCGTCGTGGGCGACGCCTGAACGGTGGTGCTGTCGATCGTCCCGGAGAGCGACGTGTCCGCGACGGTGAGACCGCGGCCGTTGGTGGTGCTCACGCTGACCGTCCCGGCCGAGGCGAAGGCGACCGTGCCCGCGTTCGCGAGCGTGATGCCCTCGCCCGAAGACGTCGCGACCACGGTGGTGTCGGAGACGTTCCACGTGCCGGTGGTGCTCGAAAGCGCCAGGCCGGTCCCACCGGCCCCGGCCGTCAGCTGCAGGTCGGCGAGCGTGCCGCCCGCGTCGCCGTTGCCGGCGATCGCCGCCCCGCCTCCGCCGTCGATGGCCAGGCCGGTGACGGTGTTGCCGTCCTCGACCGCCACCGAGCCGGCGACCGAGGGCCGCTGCGAAGGGGCGCTGTCGTAGAGCACGTCGGCGCCGACCTGCAGGTCCTGCGCCTCGCCGATCAGCCGCTGGCCGTCGAGCAGCGACACGCCGCCGGTCAGGCCGGTGGTGTCGCCCGTGCCACGGAAGACGTAGATCCGATCGTTGGCCGCGTCCGCCGCGGCATCGGCCTCGGCGAGGGTGTCGAACGGGGCGCTCGAGCGGCCCGTGCCGTTCGCCGTCGCCGTGTTCTGGACGTACCAGACGCGCTCGGCGACGGTGACGTTCACCGTGCCGTTGCTGGCGGCGTCGCCATCCGTGGCGCGGTAGGTCAGCGTGTCGGTGCCGGTGTAGCCCGTGGGCGGGACGTAGACGAACGTGCCGTCCGCGTTCCAGCCCACCGTGCCGCCCTGGGAGCTCGTCGCCGACGACGCCGCGGGGTCCACGGTGATCGGGCCGGGGCCGTCGATGTCGGTGTCGTTGGCCACGACGCTCGGCCCGGAGCTCGCCTTGCCGGCCTCGCCGGCCGGCACCGCGACGCCGCGCGCCAGGCGGGTGTTGCCCACAGCGCTGTCGGTGTCGGTGACCGTGGTCGGCGCGTCGTTCACCGCGGTGACCGCGACCGTCGACGTGCTCGTGGCGGTGAGCCCGGGCGTGCCGGAGTCCGTGGCCTCGAAGACCACCGTGCGGCCGTCCTCGGAGGGCGCGTCGGACGTGTTGCGGTAGCGGACGTTGCGCAGTGCGGCCTGGTAGTCGGCCGTGCTGGCGGCGCCGCTCAGGGTCAGCGTGCCGGTCGCGGCGTCGTAGCTGCCCGTGATGCCGCCCGTGTCGGCGAAGCTCAGGACGTCCTCCGCCGGGTTCAGCCCGGTCGTGATCCGGACCCGGGCCCCGCTCATCGTGGCGCTGTCGACGTCGGTGAGCGTCGCCGCCGGCGCGATCGACGTGGCCGGGTCGTTCTCGGTGTAGGCGAGTGCGCCCGGTCCCCCGAGCGTCGGGGCGTCGTTCACGCCCTGCAGGTTCACCGCATGGGTCACGCCGGCGCTGGCGGTCGACGTGTCGTCGCGGGCGATGGTCGTGACGGTGCGAGAACCGGTCGGCGCCTGGCTCGTGTTGCCGAACCGCACCGAGCGCAGGGCGGCCTGGTAGTTCGCGACGCTCGACGTGCCGGAGAGCGTCAGCACGCCCGTGGCCGTGTTGTACGAGCCGGCGATGCCGTTCTGGTTCGTGAACTCGAGGGTGTCGCCCTGGGGGCTGGAGAAGCCGGTCGTGATCGAGACCGTGGCGCCCGAGAGCACCGTGCTGTCGACGTCGGTCACCGTGACCGTGTCGTCCACGAGGACCGGGGAGCCGTCCTCGACGAACGTCGACACGTTGCCCGTGCCGGGCGTGACGACCGGGACGTCGGGCTCCTCAGCCACCGTGACCGTCGTGGTCGCCGCGGCGCTCTCGTCGTCGCCGTCGTCCACCACGAACCCGACGGTGCGCGGCGCCGTGCTGGGCGCTGTCGTGTTCAGGTTGCGGTAGCGGACCGACCGCAGCGCGGCCTGGTAGTTGGCCAGCGTGTCCTTGCCCGTGAGCGTCAGGAGGCCCGTCGAGACGTCGTAGCTGCCGCTGATGGCGCCGGCGTTCGTGAACAGCAGGCGGTCCTCGGCCGGCGCGAAGCCGGCCGTGATGCGGACCGTCGCGCCGTCGAGCTGCGTGTCGTCCGGATCGGTGACGGCCAGGGACGCGTTGAGGACGGTCGCCGGGTCGTCCTCGGTGTAGGCCACGGTGTTGTCGCCGCCCGTCAGGGTCGGGGCGGTGTTGATCGGGTCGATGGTCAGCGTCGTCGACGCGGCCGTGCTCGTGAGCGGGCCGTCGGACACCCGCATGTCGATCCGCCGCGCGGCTGTCGAGGGCTGCGTGGAGGAGTTGCTGTAGGTCACGCGACGCAGCGCCGCCTGGTATTCCGCGGCCGACACCGAGCCGGTCAGCGTCAGCGTGCCGGTGGCGGCGTCATAGGTGCCGGCGATGGTGCTCGTGCCCTGGTCGTAGGCCAGCTCGTCCTCGCCCTGGGCGAAATTCATGCACAGGCAGACGGTCGCCGAGTCCAGCACCGGGCTGTCCGGATCGCTGACCGTCACGGCCGGATCGACCGTCTCCGCGGGTCCGCTCTCGGTGTAGACCGGGCTGCCGCCGCCGGCCGTCGTGACCGGCCGGTCGTTCGTCGGCGTCACCGAGACGCCCTTGGTCGCGTTCGCGCTGGCGGCGTTGGCGGAGTCCGTGACGCGGAACGTGATCAGGCGGTTCGTGGTGTTCGGTGTGTCACTCGGATCCTCGAACGTCACCGAGCGCAGCGTGGCCTGGTAGTTCGCGACGCTCGCGGTCCCGCTCAGGGTCAGGACGCCCGTCAGGGTGTCGTAGACGCCGGTGATCCCGCCGCTGCCGACGAAGGCGAGGCGGCCCTGCGGCGTGGTGAGCTGGCCGGCGTCCAGGGTGACGGTGGCGCCGGAGAGCGTGGCGTGGTCGATGTCGGCGACGGTCAGACCGGGGTCGACGGCGACCGGGTCGTCGTCCTCGACGTAGGCCGAGAGCCCGGCCGTGGTGGTGAGCACCGGGGCGTCGTTGACCGTCTGGATCGCGACCGTCGTCGTCGCGGGGACGCTCGTCCGGTCGCCGTCGTCGACGACGATGCGGACCCCGCGCGACGTCGGCGACGGGTTCGTGCCGTTGACGTTCTCGTAGGTCACCGTGCGCAGCACCGCCTGGTACTGGGCGACGGTGGCCGAGCCCGAGAGGGTGAGGACGCCGGCCGCCGAGGCGTAGCTCGCGGTGATGCCGCTGGCGTCCGTCGAGACCGCCAGGCGGTCCTCGGCGGCGACGAAGCCGGCGTTGACCGTGACGGTCGCGCCCACGAGGTTCGTGTCGTCCACGTCATCGAGCGTCAGGCCCGGATCGACGACGACGGCCGTGCCGCCCTCCGTGAAGGTCGGCGTGCCGCCGCCGGGCGTCGCCGTCGGCGGGTCGTTCGACGGGGTCACCTGCACCGTGGTGACGGTGGCCGTGGAGACGTTGCTCGACGCCGCTCCGTCGTTCACGCGGAACTGGACGGTGCGCACGGCGTCCGACGGGGTCGCCGTGTTCGTGTTGCGGTAGCGCACGCGACGCAGCGCGGCCTGGTACTCCGCCTTCGTCGCGGTACCCGAGAGGGTGAGCGCCCCGGTGGCCGCGTCGTAGGCCCCGGCGATGCCGTCGCCGTCGGTGTACTCGAGGCGGTCCTCGCCGGCGACGAGGCCGGCGGTGATCGTCACGGTGGCGGACTCCAGGGTCGCGGAGTCGACGTCCGTGACCGTCAGGCTCGGGTCGAGGGGGACGCCCGTGACGTTGTCCTCCTCGAACGTGACGGTGTTGCCGCCGCCGCCGAGGACGGGTGCGTCGTTCACCGCGACCACGTCGACGGCGGCGTCGGCGACGTCCGACGTCAGGTCGCCGTCGGTGACGGTGAACCGCACCGCGCGGCGGGCGGTCGACGGGTCGTCGCCCGTCGTGGCGAAGGTCACCGACCGCAGCGCGGCCTGGTAGGCGGCCGTGCTGGCGGTGCCCGTGATCGTGAGCGTGCTCGTCGCCGCGTCGTAGCTCGAGGTCAGCCCGGGCGTCGTGGGCAGGGCGAGCGCGTCGCGGGGTGCGTCGGCGCCGCCCGCGACCCGAACGGTCGCGCCGGCGAGCGTGGCGTCGTCGGCGTCGTCGGCGATCAGGCCGGGATCGACGGCGGCGGGGCCGGTGTCCTCCGTGAACGTGGCGGTGGTGCCGCCGGCGGTGACGGTCGGCGCGTCGTTGACCGCGGCGACGGTGGCCGTCGTCGTGACCGTGTTGCTCACGGCGTCGGCGTCGGCGCCGTCGTTCACCGCGAGGGAGAACGTGCGGGTGGCCGTGGAGGGGTCGCCGCCCTCCACGTTGCGGTACCGCACGCGGCGCAGGGCGTCCCGGTACTGCCCGAGGGTCGCGGAGCCCGTGAGGGTCAGGACGCCCGTGGCGGCGTCGTAGTTGCCGGCGATGCCGTCGGCGTCCGCGTAGGTCAGGCGGTCCTCCGCGGCCACGAGGCCTCCGGTGATGCGCACGGTGGCGGAGGCGAGCGTCGGGCTGTCGACGTCGGCGACGGTGAGGGCGGGCGCGACCGTGACACCCGTGGCGTCGTCCTCGGTGTAGGCGGCCGTGGTGCCGCCGCCGCCCAGGACCGGGGCGTCGTTGACGGTGGCGACGGCGACGGTCCGCACGGCAGGCGTGCTCTGGAGCTCGCCGTCCGTGGCCCGGATCGAGATCTCGCGGGGCGCCGCGGACGGGTTCGCCCCGGAGGTGGCGAAGCGGACGGAGCGGACGGCGGCCTGGTAGTCGGCGACCGTCGCCGTGCCCGTCAGCGCCAGGACGCCGGTGCCGGCGTCGTAGGCACCGGTGATGGTCGCGGTGTCGGCGAACTGCAGCTCGTCCTCGCCGGCCGCGAAGCCGGGGCCGACGGCCAGGGTGGCCCCCTGGAGCTCGTCGTCGTCGACGTCCACGAGCACGACCTGCGGGTCGACGGCGACCCCCGCGCCGCCCTCCGTGAAGGTGGAGGTGCCGGCCCCGGGCGTGATCCGGGGCGCGTCGTTCTCGGGGTCGATCCGCACGGTGACCGTCGCGGGCGCCGAGCCGGCCCGGCCGTCCGAGACGGTGAAGGTGAAGGTGTCCGTCCCGGTCGCGTCGGCGGACGGGGTGTAGACGCGCGTGGCGCCCTCGCCGCTGAGCGTGCCCTTCGTGGGCGTGTCGGCGACGGCGGGGGTCAGCGGGTCGCCGTCGGGGTCGGCGCCCGCGAGCGTGACCGAGACCGCGGTGTCCTCGGTCGTGGCCAGCGTCGTGCCGACGGCCGACGGGGCGCGGTTGACCGGGGCGGGTGGCACGGGCGGGGTCGGCGGGCCGGAGGGCCCCTTCGGCGGCGCGGGCGGGATGCCGCCGTCGACGTCGATGACCGGGCTGGGCGCGCCGTCGATGAGGTCCGTCAGGCTGCCCTCGGCGCAGAGCGCGAAGGAGCGGGCGAGCATCCAAGCGAAGAAGGAGCGCGTGCGCCCCTCGGCCTTGGCCCGCGCCGCCGCGGCGACCTCGTCGGGCCGCGACAGGAAGCACTTCAGGCCCTCGAGCTGCCGGTTGGTGAACTCGAGGTGGCCGCCCGCGTTGTACGCGTTGGGCACCGGGCGGCCCTGGGCGTCGGTGACGTCGGACAGCGCGGTGAAGCTGCCCTCCCCCGCGCCGGACGAGGCGGCGAAGTGGACGAGGTTCGACTCGCCGCGCAGCACGGGCAGGAACGCGCCGGAGTACGGCGCGTCGATCAGCACCTTGAACGTCACGTCGCGGTGCGCGCGCAGCATCGCCCGCACGTCGGTCGCGGTCACGAGCTGCTGTTCGATGCGCCCTCCCGCGCCGCTGCGCGTGCCGACGTTGACGGCCGGCGCGCCGTCGGCGTAGCCCCCGCCGCCGAGGTACAGGAGCACGTCCTTGCAGCCCTGGTTGCGCACGGCGCGGGCGACGAAGCCGGCGGGCGTCGTGCCGCTGAGGTAGCGGTAGCGCGCGGTGCGGAAGCCCGGGTTCTGGCCGGCGAGCCGCTCGAAGACCGTGCCGAGCTCGGCGCGCGTGCGGTCGACCGGCCCGACGTCGTAGAAGTCGCCCAGCGTGTCGCTGACGCGGATGGCGCAGGAGCGCTCGGCCGCGAGCGCGTCGGCGGCGGCCTTGCTGGCGGCAGCGGCGGCCGGGTCCGCCGGCTTGTCCGCGGCCCGCGCGGTGGGCGCAGCGTCGGAGACGGAGCGCAGGGCGCCGACGACGTCGCGCAGCGGCGCGGCGAGCGGGCCGGCGAACGTGTCCGTCCGGACCTTCGCGGTCGGGGCGCTCCCCCGCAGCCGGTAGGCCCGCACGAAGACGCGATGGCGCTTGGCCCGGTAGGCCTCGTAGGACCGCAGGAAGACGGGCAGCCGCCCCGCGATCACGGGCGGCCAGGGCAGGGCACGCGTGACGGTGACCCGCCCGGTGCGCTGCCCGACGAGGACCACCCGTCCGCGGTGTTGGTAGGCCTGGTAGGGGGCCTCGTCGGCGTAGAACAGCCACGCGGCCTCGCTGCCCGTCCGCGTCACGACGGGCGCCGAGGTGACGGTGACCCCGGCGCGCCGGAGCTTGCGTTCCCGGGCCGGCCTGGCGTCGGCGCGGGCGGCGGTCGACGCACCGGCCTGCCCGATCGCGGTCCGTGCCGGCACGGGCCGCGGTTGACGGAAGACGACGACAGGCTTCGTGCCCTTCCGCACGCCGAGCGCCGCGACCGCCTTGCGCGCGGCGGCCGACGAGGAGGTGTCCGCCGAGGCGCCCGCGGGGAGGGCGGCGACGAGTCCCACCACCACGGCGAGGGTGGGGACGACGGGACGGAGCGATCGGGGCATGGTGCGGTGCGCAGGTTCCCGGCGATCTGGGCTCGACCGACGAGTCCGGCACCGCTGCGCGCAGGAGCGTACACCGATACGGAGTACGCCGTTAGCCACCCTGGACGATCGTTGGCTATCTGTTCACCTGCGCAGCGTCCGACCGCGGCCGGACGGGGATCGACCCGCGGAGAATCCGCTCTTGCAGGGCCCGGTTGCACCTGTAAGCTCGCCGCCGATGGCCGAGCCCTTCATGTCCGAGCTGCGGCTCATGAGCTTTAACTTCCCGCCGAAAGGGTGGGCGTTCTGCAACGGGCAGCTGCTCCCCATCAACCAGAACCAGGCGCTGTTCGCCCTGCTCGGGACGACCTACGGCGGGAACGGCCAGACGAACTTCGCGCTGCCGAACCTGCAGGGGCGTGCGCCGATCCACGTCGACGCGACGTCGGGGACCGTTCTCGGGGCGCGCTTCGGCGAGGCCGCGCACACCATCACCATGTCGGAGCTGCCGAGCCACCAGCACGCGGTGGGCGGAACGTCCGTCACCGGATCGAGCCCGACGCCGTCCGTCCTGGCGGCCGCCAACAACGTCTACGCCCCGCCGAGCGACCTGACGTCCCTCGCGCCCGCCACGGTCTCGAACGTCGGCGGCAGCCAGCCGCACAACAACATGTCCCCGTACCTGACGTTGAACTGGTGCATCGCGCTCCAGGGCATCTTCCCGAGCCAGAACTGACCCATGGCGCAACCGTACGTCGGAGAGATCCGCCTCTTCGCCGGGGACTTCGTGCCCGTCGGCTGGCAGTCGTGCGACGGCAGCCTGCTGCCGATCGCCGAGAACGAGACGCTCTACCAGCTCATCGGCACCACCTACGGGGGCGACGGGCAGTCGAACTTCGGGATGCCGGACCTGCGGGGCCGCGCGGCCGTGCACTTCGGCTCGGCCCCCGAGGGGTCGTACCCGCTCTCCCAGGCCGCGGGCACGGAGCAGGAGACGCTGAGCGCGCAGCAGATCCCGGTCCACACCCATACGTTCGCCGCCTCGACGGCACCCGGCTCGTTCGGCAGCCCGGAGCACGCGGTCGTCGCGAGCCCGCCGGGCGTGACGATGTTCATCCGCGACTCGCCGGGCACCGCGCTGCCCGCCAACCTCGTGACGCCCACGGGCGAGTCCCAACCCCACTCCAACCTCATGCCGTCGCTCGCGATGACCTACATCATCTCGCTCTTCGGCATCTTCCCCTCACCCACCTGATGGCCGACCCGTTCGTGGCGGAGATCCGCCCCTTCCCGTTCACCTTCGCCCCGAAGGGCTGGGCGTTCTGCGACGGCCAGCTCATGCCGATCTCCCAGAACACCGCGCTCTTCTCGCTGCTCGGCACGGCCTACGGCGGCGACGGCAAGTCGACGTTCGCGCTCCCCAACCTCAAGGGCCGGGCCCCGATCGGGACGGGTCAGGGCAACGGGCTGTCGAACTACACCCTCGGTCAGGAGTCGGGCTCGGCCCAGGTGATCCTGCTCGAGGCCGAGATGCCGCAGCACACCCACGTCCTGCAGGCGTCGAGCGATCCCGCCGAGCTCCAGACCCCCGGACCGGACCGCGCCCTGGCCCGGGCGGCCCCGGGTCGCCCCTACGGCACCGATCCGAACGCGGACCGCGTGTGGATGGCGGCCGGCACGCTGGCGCCCGTGGGGAGCACCGAGGGGCACAACAACATGCCGCCCGTCCTCGCGATCAACTACTGCATCGCCCTGCAGGGCGTCTTCCCACAGCGCCAGTGACCGCCCGCGGCGCCGTGGCGCTGCGGCCCGCGACCGCGGACGACGCGCCGTTCCTGGAGCGCCTCTACGCGAGCACCCGCGACGACCTGCTGGCGCTCCCGCTGCCCGTGCCGGCGCGCACGGCGCTGGTCGCGCAGCAACACCGGGCCCGCACCCAGCAGCACGCCGCCGCGTATCCGGACGCGTCGTCCCAGGTCGTCGAGCTCGACGGCGTCGCGGTGGGGCGACTGGCGGTGGACCACGCCGAGGACGAGCTCCGTGTCGTCGACGTCGCACTGCTGCCCGAGCACCGGGGCCGGGGGATCGGCACGACGATCCTCCGGTCGGTGCTCGCGCGGGCGGACGACCTCGCCGTGCCCGTGACGCTGCAGGTCGCGGCGGGCAACCCGGCGCAACGGCTGTACGGCCGCCTCGGGTTCCGCCCGACCGCCGACGCGCAGCCCGGCGACGGTCCGGCCGCCTACCTCACGCTCCTGCGCCCTCCGCGGGAGGGCGACGGTCAGGCGAAGACGGCCTCGTAGCGCGCGCCGTCGGCGTCCCGGCCGACCGGCACGAGGAAGACCGGCAACTCGCCGAGCTCCGGGTGGGTCAGGAGGTACGTGGCCTGCGGCAGCATCGGGTCGGCGGGCCCGACGAAGAGCAGGGAGAACGGCTCGCGCGGGGCGCCGGTCGTCGCTGCTGCCGCGGGCGTGGCGCTGCGGAGCACGAGCGCGAGCGTCCCGGCGGCACCGACGTCCAACGCGTACGGGGTGCCGACGGTCGCGGCGAAGTCGTCGACGGTCAGGGCGGAGAGGTCGGTCATACGAGCCGGACCCGGCGGCGGATGCGCGTGATGCGGCCCTGGGCGTCGACGAGCGTGAGCACCAGCTCGTGCCGCCCGGAGGTCAGCCTGCCCCGGGACGCCGCGACCCGCACCCGCAGGGGCCGTCCGGGACGGACGGCGAGCGCGCCGCGCCCGACCACCCGACCGCGCGCGAGGAGCAGCGCGTTGACCGTGCGCGTCGTGCCGAGGTCGGTGACGGACAGGTCGAGGGTCGCGGAGCGGTGGCCCGTCGCCCGCCGCGCGGCCAGGCGTCGCACCCGCGGTCGACGGCGGGGCCGGGGCGCCGCAGTACGGGCGACGGGCGTTCCGGCCGCCGTGACGGCCGGGGTCGCCGGCGCGTCGGCGCGCGGCGCGGCGCCCCGCGCATCGGGGACCGAGACCCGCACCGGCGTCCCCTCCTCGTTCACGCCCGCCACGCGCACGGTGCGGTCGACGATCGCCTCGTAGCGCCGGCCGGCGCCCGCGCCGCCCACGGGCACGAGGAACAGCTCGAACGCCCCGAGCTCGGCGTGGCGCAGCGCGTGGGTGCCCTGGGGCAGCCCGGCCGGCCCCGTGAAACGCAGGGCGAACGCGCCGTCGTGCCCGTGCAACGCGGGGAGGACGGTCGCGACGGGCAGGTCGGCGACCTCGACGAGCCGGAGCGCGACGGGCCGGCCCCCGGTGTCGACGGTCACGGCGGGATCGGCGAGCCCGAGCCACGTCGCGCGCTTGAGCTCCGGGCGCAGCGTCGCGGCCTCGGCCACGCCACCGATCGGCGCCAGCCAGAGGGCGGCGACGCCGGCGCCGCCCGCGGCCAGGAGGTGACGACGGCTGAGGCGCGGCGTCTGGTCGTCGTGGTGGAGCGCGTCGTTCATGGCCGACGGGGGATCATGACGTGGCTACCGGCGTTCGCCAAACACCCTCGGCGGACGTTCTGCTCGGCCCGATGCCTCCCCCGCGTCCCGTCGCCCGACCGTCCGGCGCCCCGCTCACCTGCCGGGGCCCGCCCGCCGCGTCAGACCGTCTCCCGCTCCGCCAGGTACGAGGGCAGCCGCCCGCCCGCGATCTTGGACGGCGGCCACCACAGCGGCTCCCGCGAGACCTCGGTGTCGAAGCCGCCGACGACGGGGCGTGAGCGCAGGTAGAGCGTGCCCGCGCCGTCGAGCAGCGCGGCACGCAGCACGGCGGGCGCCGGGCCCTCGCTCGTGAGCGGCTCGAGGCCGAGGTGGCGGGCGACGTCGTCGGCCACGACGTCGGCCTGCTGCACCGCCAGCCCGCCCTGCTTGAGCGGGTGGGCGGCCACGTCGCCGGCGGCCCACACGCGGGTCTGCTCCGCCACGCGCCCGTCCGGGCCGACGGGCAGGAACCCGTGCTCGTCGCAGGGCAGCCCCGGGAGCGACGGCCCGCCGGGCCGTGCGAGCGCCACCGCGGCGTCGACGGGCGACGCGCCCTGGAGCGGCATCCACAGGTGTCCGTCGGCCACGGCGTCCGGCCAGGTCGACGTCTGCAGCTCGATGTCGTTGCGGTCCAGGAGCCCCTGCACGGCCGCGCCGAAGTCCGCGCCCGCGGCGACCATCGGGGCCTCCTCCGCCGTGACGACCGCGAGGCGCGTGGTGCCGGCGGGCGCCGCGTGGCGGAGCAGCAGCGCCAGCTCGTACGCCGGCAGCGACCAGAGGACCCCGGGCGGGACGACGACGGCGAGCCGCCCGACCTCGCCCGCCCGCACCCGGGCGACGAGCCGCGCCAGGGCCGGTTCGTCGTGGGGGTCCCCCAGGGTGAGCGCCCCGGACAGGCCCTCCTGGGGCACGGCGCCGGTGGCGACGACCAGCGCGTCGTACCCGATGCGGGCGCCGTGGGCCGTCCGGACCTCGTGGGCGTCGGCGTCCACGGCCGCCAGCCGGTCGCAGACGAGCCCGCCACCCTGCTCGGCGGCCATGCGGGCCAGGTCGACGGTCTGCGTCATGTCCGGCACCAGGCCCGCGTAGGCGGCCAGCGGCCGGTAGCGGAAGCGGGCGTGCGGGGCCAGCAGCGTCGGACGCAGCGCCCCGCCCGTGCGCTCCTTCAGCGCGAGCAGCGTCTCGAGCGCCGCGACGCCCCCGCCGACGACGAGCACGCGGGTGTGCGCCTTCGCGGGTCCGGCGGTCGCGGAGGGAGGGGTGCGATCCATGCGCTCGACGCTACGGACGAGCAGGCCCCGCGCCATCGGGACTCGACCCGGGCGGGCACCGTAGGGACTACGGAGCGTGCCCGGACGGCCGGCGACGCGACCGGGGAGCGCGGGTGCGGTCCGGCCCCGCCGCGCCCGCCACGCCGGGGCCTTCCCCCTCTGGCTACGATGGCGTAACCTACTCACCAGTAACCGGTCACCGAGCCCTAGGATCGCCCGCATGAGCACCACCGCCGCCTCGCCGCAGTCCCCCACCGCCGCGCCGTTGCCCGACGAGGTCCGCGTCGCCATCGTCGGCAGCGGCTTCTCCGGCCTCGGCATGGCCGTCGGCCTCCTCGAGGACGGCGAGCGGAACTTCGTGATCCTCGAGACCGCGGACGACATCGGCGGGACGTGGCGCGACAACGTCTACCCCGGGTGCGCGTGCGACGTCCCGTCCCACATGTACTCGTTCTCGTTCGCACCGAACCCGGACTGGTCGCGCTCCTTCGCCACGCAGCCCGAGATCTGGGCCTACCAGCAGAAGGTCGTCGAGCGGTTCGGGCTTCGCCCCTACGTGCGCACCCGCGCCGAGGTCACCTCGGCGACGTGGCACGAGGACGAGCAGCGCTGGCACGTCGAGACCCCACGGGGCAGCCTGCGCGCCCAGTTCCTCGTCGCCGGCACGGGCCCCCTGTGCGAGCCGAAGTACCCCGACCTCCCCGGCCTCGACACCTTCGAGGGCACCGTCTTCCACTCCGCCCGCTGGCGGCACGACCACGACCTGACGGGCGAGCGGATCGCGGTCATCGGCACGGGTGCCTCGGCGATCCAGTTCGTGCCGAAGATCCAGCCGCAGGCGCAGTCGCTCGTGCTCTTCCAGCGCACGCCGCCGTGGGTCCTCCCCCGCCCCGACCGCCCGATCACGCGGTTCGAGCGGTTCCTCTTCCGCCGCCTGCCGTTCACGCAGCGCCTGGCGCGCCTCGGGGTCTACCTGACGCGCGAGAGCTTCGTCCTCTCCTTCAACCACGTCGGCGCGCTGCGCGGCCTGCCCCGCCAGGTCGGCCTGGCCCACCTCAAGCGCTCCATCCCGCACGACGAGGCGCTGCGCGCCAAGCTCACGCCGGACTACCAGGTGGGCTGCAAGCGGGTCCTGATCTCGAACGACTACCTGCCGGCGCTGGGCGCGCCGAACGCCGACGTCGTCACGAGCGGCATCCGCGAGGTCCGCCCGCACTCCATCGTCGACCACGACGGCGTGGAGCACGAGGTCGACACGATCATCCACGGCACCGGCTTCCACGTGACGGACCAGCCGATCGCGGAGCGCCTGCGCGGCGCCGACGGCCGCCTGCTCGCCGAGCACTGGCAGCAGGGCATGGAGGCCTACCGGGGCACGACGATCGAGGGCTTCCCCAACCTCTTCATGCTCGTCGGCCCGAACACGGGGCTCGGCCACAACTCGATCATCTACATGATCGAGTCGCAGGTCCGGTACGTGCGCGACGCCCTGCGCCGCGCGCGGCAGGGCCGGTTCGCCGCGTTCACGCCCAAGCCCGCGGCGGTGCAGGCCGACAACGACGAGGTCCAGCGCCGGCTGCAGGGCACGGTGTGGACCGAGGGTGGCTGCGCGTCCTGGTACATGGACGCCCGGGGGCGCAACACGACGCTCTGGCCCGACTTCACGTTCCTCTACCGCCGCCGCGTCGCCCGCTTCGACGAGGAGCAGTACGAGACGACGCCGGTCCGCCGGCGCGAGATCGAGCGCGAAACCGTCGGGGTCTGACCGGGCCCGCGCCCGGCTGGTCGGGCTGGTCGGCCGGGGTGGCCGGCTACCGCCGTCGGCGGGCCGCGTCGCTCAGGCGGCGCGGTGCACGCGGCGGCCGGCGGCGCGACCCCAGTGCTCGGCGCACTCCGCCGAGCAGAAGCAGCGCAGCTCCGGGCCGTGCTCGCCCGTCGGGGAGACGGCCACGGACGGGTCCACGGGCATGCCGCAGACCGGGTCCATCACGGGCTGGGTGTCGGGCGTCAGCAGCACGTCGACCTCGTGGACCGCGAGCGGTTTCGACAACCCCGGCACGTCGACGAGGCCGTAGGGGCGCGTCGTGGCCCACGGGGGCACCGTCGCGTCCGGGTGCTCCGCCATCAGGATCTGTCCCGGGCCGGCGCGGTCGCAGAGGCGCGCGGCGGCGTTGATGACGGCGCCCACGTAGTCGTCGCCGTCGAAGACGAGGACGTCGCCGCGGCAGATGCCGGTGCGGACGCTGAGCGGACTGGCGCCGCCGAGGTGGTGGCGGATCTCGAGCGTCGCGGCGGCGATCGACCCGCGGTCGCCGCTGGCCAGCATCACGCCGTCGCCGAGCCACTTCATCACGCGCACACCACGGCGGTCGGCGGCGCGACGCACGACGGAGCGCATCATCGAGAGGACGGAGACGGCCTCCTCGTCCCCGTTGAGCTCGGTGTACGCGCTGAACCCGCAGAGGTCCAGGAACGCGAAGCAGCGGTCGACCCTCACGGTGCGGCGGCCGGCCGGCCGTGGGGGGTCAGATCGAGCATGACGGGTCTCCGAGCACCCCATGATGACACGCCGGCTTCTGTGTCGCAGCACACACCAGCCGATCGGCGGGGGTCGTTCGTCGACGGCCCCGGGGGACCGGTTGCGCCGCCTGCGCCGGTCGGCGGAGGCGACGGCGGTCGCCCGCCGCGACCGGGCTCAGCCGTCGAGCGGCTCGGCGTCGGCCGTGGCCGTCTCGTCCGTGGACCCGCCCTCGAGCAGGTCGGCCACGTCGAAGCGCGGGCGGTCGCCCCAGAGGGACTCCAGCCGGTAGAAGGCGCGGGTCTCCGGGACGAAGACGTGCACGACGAGGTCGCCGTAGTCCATGAGGATCCAGCGGGCCTCCTGGACGCCCTCCACGCGGCGCGGCAGCAGCCGCTCGCCGTCGTGCTTCATGCCCTCGTGGACGCTGTCGTGGATCGCCTTCGCCTGGCGGTCCGTGCGGCCCGTGCAGATCACGAACGCGTCCGTGTAGGCCGAGGCTCCGCGCAGGTCGACGGTGACGACGTCGAGCGCCTTGCGGTCCGCGACGAGGGTCACGACGCGCCGGACGAGCGCCTCGAGCTCGGGGTCCGGGGGCAGGACCTCATCGGTGGCGTCCGGGGACGCGTTCTGGGTGATGTACGTACGCTTGCTCATTCGCTCTGCCCCCCACGGTAGAGCCCCAGGAGGTCGATGCGCGCTTCGACCTCCGGCGGGACGAGGTGACGGACCGTCCGCCCGGCCCGCACGCGGGCCCGGATCAGCGTCGAGGACAGCTCGAGCGCCGGCATCGCGAAGGGCAGCAACCGGTCCGGATGACCCAGCTTCGTCAGGGTCTCCAGCGCCCGCTCGTGGGTGTCCCGCCCCCGCTCCGCGACGCCGATCGCCGCGAACCGGAGGATGTCCTTCGGGCGGTGCCACGACGCCAGCCCGGCGGCCGCGTCACCGCCGAGGAGCAGCACGTACTCCGCGTCGGGGTGGCGCTCCTGCAGCTCGACCAGCGTGTCGGCGGTGTAGGACGGGCCCTCGCGGTGCAGCTCGACGTCGCAGACCCCGATCCGCCCCTCCTCACCGGCCACGGCGGCCCGGCAGAGCCGCAGGCGCTCGTCGGGCCCCGGGTCGCCGTCGACGACCTTGTGCGGGGGTCGGGCGGCGAGGACGAGCAGCACCTCGTCGAGTCCGAGCGCGTCGCGGGCGCACTCCGCGAGCACGAGGTGGCCCAGGTGCGGCGGGTTGAACGTCCCGCCCAGCAGCCCGACCCGCACGCTCAGCCGCGCACGTGGCCGTCGCCGCGCACGAGGTAGCGGTACGTCGTCAGCTCGCGCAGGCCGATCGGGCCGCGGGCGTGCAGCTTCTGCGTCGAGATCCCGATCTCGGCGCCCATGCCGAACTCCGCGCCGTCCGTGAACCGCGTGGACGCGTTGACGTAGACGGCGGCGGAGGACACGCTGCGCTCGAACGCCCGGATCGCGCCGGCGTCGCGCGAGACGATCGCGTCGCTGTGGCCCGATCCGTGGGCCTCGATGTGGTCGATCGCCGCCCACACGTCGTCCACCAGGCGCACGCCGAGGATGAGCGCGAGGTGCTCCGTGTCCCAGTCCTCGTCCGTGGCGGGGACCACCGCGGCGCCGCGGTCCTCCACGAACGGGAGCGCCTCGGCGTGGGGCCGCAGCTCGACGCCGCGGGCCCCGAGCCGCTCGGCCATCGCGGGCAGGAACGCCTCGGCGACGTGCCGGTGGACGAGCACGGTCTCCGCGGCATTGCAGGCGCTCGGGCGCTGGACCTTCGAGTTCTCGACGATCGCGAGGGCCTGGTCCAGGTCGGCCTCGGCGTCCACGTAGACGTGCCCGATGCCGGCGGCGGCGAAAATCACCGGCACCGTGGCGACGCCCTTCAGCGCGCGCTTCAGGCCGTCGCCGCCGCGGGGCACGATGAGGTCGACGTAGCGGTCCTGCGTGGCCAGCTCCGTCAGCTCGTCGCGCCCGCCGCCCGACACGAGGCCGATGGCCCCCTCCGGCACGCCCGCCGCGGCGGCCGCCTCCGAGGCCACGGTGGCGAGGACCCGGTTGGAGTGCAGGGCGCTGGAGGAGCCGCGCAGCACGATCGCGTTGCCGCTCTTCAGCGTCAGGGCGACGGCGTCGATCGTGACGTTCGGGCGCGCCTCGTAGACGACCGCGACGACGCCGAGCGGGATCCGCTGGCGCTGGACGTCGAGGCCGTTGGGCAGGCGGTAGCCCTCGATCGTCTCGCCGACGGGGTCGCGCAGCGCGATCACGTCGCGGACGCCCCGGACCATCCCCTGGAGCCGCGCCTCGTCGAGCCGCAGGCGGTCCATGAGCGCGGTGGAGAGGCCCGACTCGCGGCCCGCCTCGAGGTCCAGCGCGTTGGCGGCGAGGATCTCGGCCGACCGGGCCGTGATCGCGTCGGCGATCGCGCCGAGCGCCCGGTCCTTCGTCGCCGTGTCGAGCGCCGCGAGCCGGCGGCCCGCGTCGCGGGCCTGCCGGCAGACGTCGGCGACGGAGGGGACCTCGACGCTGGTGGTGGCCATGCGTCCCACTCTAGCCCGTCGTCCCGACCGTCCCCTCGCGGCGCTACTTCACCTCGCGGCGCAGCGTGCGGACCACGCCGACGGCCAGTGGGATCGCGATCCACAGGACGCAGGAGACCGCGAACTTGCCCCAGTCCCCCGCGGCCAGCGTCTCGGTGGGCATCCGCTCGAGCGCCTGGTTCGGGTCGAGCCACTGCCACGCGTCGTCGAGCCCCGGGACGAGCTCCCCGACGACGGAGAACGCGATCGGCAGGGCGAAGTACGCGACGATCGCCGCCGCCGGGTTCGCGAGGACGAGTCCGAAGGCCATCGCCCACAGCACGCCGACCTCGAGCGCGAGGAACCCTTGGCCGACGACGGCGCCCGAGGCGTCCCAGGCGTCGGGAGCCCCGGACGACGACGCGAGCACGGCCCCGAGGCACGACAGCCCGAAGGCGACGACGAGCGCGGCGAGGCCGAGCAGCAGGGCGGCCAGGACCTTCGCGGCGACCACGCGCCCCCGGCGCGGCACGAGCGCGAACGTCGTCAGGGCCGTGCGCTGCGACCACTCGCCCGTGGCCGTCAGGATGCCGACCACCGGCAGGAAGACGCTGAGGGGGAGCATCTGCAGCGCGAAGATGTCGCCCAGGGTGCGGTCGGCGTCGCTGCCGAGCAGGCCGCCCAGGACGGCGACGAGCAACGCGATCCCCGCGGTGATCCCGAGCAGCCAGCGGCCGGCGCGGGTGTCCGTGGCCTTGCGCAGCTCGACGCGGACGAGGAGGCCGAGCGAGGGCCCGCTCGTCCGCGGGGTGGTGCGCCCGGCGGGCGCGGTGACGGTCGCGGTGCTCATGCGGCCACCTCCTGGGCCGTCGACGCGGACGCCGCCGGGTCGGGGCTCGAGGTCAGGGAGAGGAAGAGGTCCTCGAGGCCCGCGCGCTCGGCGACCCGGAGCTCGACGAGGGGGACGCCGGCGTCGGCCGCCGCGCGGCCGACGGCCTCGGCGGTGCCGTCGACGAGCTGCCCGCCCTCCGCCGTGGGCGTCGACGGCAGGCCGGCCGCGGCGAGCGCGCGGCGCAGTGCGGTGGGTTCGGGCGAGCGCACCACGACGCCACCGCGGCTCAGGAGCTCGTCCACGGTGCCCTGCGCGACGATCCGGCCGCCGGAGACGACGGCGAGGTGGTCCGCCACCGCCTCGACCTCGTGCAGGAGGTGCGAGGACAGGAGCACGGTGCCGCCCCCGTCGGCGAAGTCGCGCAGGAGGCGGCGCATCCAGCGGATCCCCTCGGGGTCCAGCCCGTTGGCGGGCTCGTCGAGGATGAGGATGCGCGGGTCGCCGAGCAGCGCGTGGGCGAGCCCGAGGCGCTGCCGCATGCCGAGGGAGTAATCGCCCGTCCGGCGGCGGGCCGCGGTGGCGTCGAGGCCGACGGTCGCCAGGACCTCCTCGACGCGGGTCCGGGGCAGGCCGAGGACCATCGCCGAGAGCGTCAGGACCTCCCGCCCCGTGCGCCCGGCGTGCTGGGCGCTCGCGTCGAGCAGGACGCCGACGGTGCGGCCCGGGTCGGGGAGCTCCGCGTAGGGCACGCCGTCCACGGTGGCGTGCCCGCTGGTGGGGATCGTCAACCCGCAGATCATGCGCATCGTGGTGGACTTGCCGGCGCCGTTGGGCCCGAGGAACCCGGTGACGGTGCCGGGCTCGCAGCGCAGGTCGACGTCCTGCACCGCCGCGTGGGTGCCGTAGCGCTTCGTCAACTGCTCGCAGAGGATCACGGGGACCAGCCTGCCCGCGGGCCCCCGGCCCCACATCGGCCGAGGGTCTGCCCCGCCATCGACCTCCGGCCGTGGTGCGTCCGCCGTCCGGACCGTACGCTCGTCCCGTGGTCAGCACGACGTCTCCCCCGCTCCCCGTCTCCCGGTGGTCACGGGCCCGCGCGTTCCTCCCGTCCCTGCTCCTGGACGGCGCGGCCGAGGACGGCGCGCAACGGCCCGCGCGCCGGAGCGCCCGGGACTGGTTCGTCGACGTCGTGGCGTTCGTGCTGGCGGCCGGGTTCGCCGGCGCGTCCTTCGCCACGACGTTCCCCGAGGGCCCGAGCGGCGACGCGCTCGCCGTCGTCGACCTCGTCGCGGGCGTCGCCTTCCTGGTGGCGATGTGGTGGCGCCGGCGGTGGCCCGTCGCCCTCGCGCTGGCGACGGTGCCCTTCGGGGCGTTCGCGGCGTCGACGGGGGGCCCGTCCATCGTGCTCCTGTTCTCGTTGGCCGTCCACCGGCCGTTCCGGGTCGTGGCGGCCGTCACGCTCCTGCAGCTCGCGGGGCTCGTCCCGTTCTTCCGGATCCACCCCGACCCCGAGATGAGCTATTGGTCGGCGATCGTCGTCGTCTCCGCCCTGATCGTCGCGGTGACGGCCTGGGGCGTGGTGGTGCGCTCGCGCCGCCAGCTCCTGTCCTCGCTGCGGGAGCGGGCGGAGCGGGCCGAGCGCGAGCAGAGCCTGCTCGTGGACCAGGCGCGCCAGGCCGAGCGCGCCCGCATCGCCCGCGAGATGCACGACGCCCTCGCCCACCGGATCTCGCTGCTCAGCATGCACGCGGGAGCGCTCGAGTTCCGCCCGGACGCGTCCCCGGCCGACGTCGGGCGCGCCGCCGGCGTCATCCGCGCCAGCGCCCACGAGGCGCTCGAGGACCTGCGCGAGGTCATCGGCGTGCTCCGCCACACGGAGATCCCCGACGGGCAGCCCGCCCCGGAGCGCCCGCAGCCGACCCTCTGCGACGTCCCGGCGCTGCTCCAGGAGTCCCGCGCCGCCGGCATGCGGGTCGACGGCGACGTGACCGTCGACGCGCCGGAGGACGTGCCGCGCAGCCTCGGCCGCAACGCCTACCGAGTCGTCCAGGAGGGCCTGACGAACGTCCGCAAGCACGCCGCCGGCACGCGGGCGCGGGTCGCGGTGACCGGCTCCCCGACCGACGGCCTCACCGTCGAGGTGCGCAACGCCGCCCCCGTCGGCGGCACGAACGGCTCCTCCGAGGGGCCGGCGCTCCCCGGCGCGGGCACCGGGATCGTCGGTCTGGCGGAGCGGACCACGCTCGCCGGCGGGCGCCTCGAGCACGGCCACACCGGGGACGGCGGCTTCGTGCTGCGCGCGTGGATGCCGTGGGGGACGACGGCATGAGCGCGCCCGCCGCCGTGCCCGTGCGCGTGCTGCTCGTCGACGACGACCCGCTCGTCCGCTCTGCGCTGACCCTCATGCTCGACGGCGCCCCGGGGGTGCGCGTCGTCGGCGAGGCCGCCGACGGCGCCGAGGTGCCCGAGGCACTGCACGCCCACTCCCCCGACGTCGTCCTCATGGACCTGCGGATGCCGCGCGTCGACGGTGTGGCCGCGACCCGCACGGCCCGGGAGCACGCCGCCCGCACGGGCGGGCGCCCGGAGGTGATCGTGCTGACGACCTTCGACACGGACGACCACGTTCTCGACGCGCTGCGGGCGGGCGCGGCGGGGTTCCTGCTCAAGGACACGCCGCCGGCGGAGATCGTGCGGGCGATCGGGCTCGTCGCCGCGGGCGAGGGCATGCTCTCGCCCACCGTCACGAAGCGCCTGATCGCCCACGTCGCGGACGCGTCCGCCCACGACCGCCGCAGGAGCGCGTCCGGGCGGCTCGACGACCTCACCGAGCGCGAGCTCCAGGTCGCGATCGCGCTGGGCCGCGGGGCCTCGAACGCGGAGATCGGCGCCGAGCTGCACATGAGCGTCGCGACGGTGAAGGCCCACGTCTCGCGCCTGCTGCAGAAGCTCGACCTCACCAACCGGGTGCAGGTCGCGCTGCTCGTGCACGACGCCGGCCTGACGTAGCGTCGAGACGCCGCCCGCGGCCGCTAGAGGACGACGAGGCGGTCGCGGTGGACCGCCTCCTCCGGGGCCTGCGGGAGCAGCTCGCGCACGCGCTCGGTGCGCTCGCCCTGCACGAGCCGCAGGGCGCCCGAGGCGTAGCCCGAGATGCCCTTGGCGACGACGACGCCGCCGCAGGCCACGTCGACCGCGTCGCCGGCCCGGAAGTCGCCCGTCACGCCCACGACGCCCACGGGCAACAGCGACGTGGCGTCGCGCTGCAGGGCCCGGCGGGCGCCCTCGTCGACCTCGATCGTGCCTCGCGCCTGTTTCGCGTGGCGCAGCCAGAGCTTGAAGCTCGACCACCGGGCGGGGCCGGCGACGAACGCCGTGCCCTCGTCCTCGCCGGCCAGCACGCGGCCGAGCGCCTCGGGGCGCAGGCCGGAGGCGACGACGGTCGGGATCCCGGCCGAGGCCGCCACGTCGGCGGCCAGCGCCTTCGAGCGCATCCCGCCCGTGCCGAGGGTGGACGTGGTGGCCCCGACGTCGTTGTCGGCGAGCGCCCGCTCCACGTCGTGGATCTCGCGCACGAGCGTGGCGGCGGGGTCGACGCGCGGGTCGGCGGAGAAGAGGCCGTCCGTCGACGTCAGCAGCACGAGCCGGTCGGCGCCGAGCATCATCGCGACCTGTGCCGCGAGCAGGTCGTTGTCGCCGAAGGAGATCTCTTCCGTCGTCGTGGTGTCGTTCTCGTTGATGACGGGCACCGTGCCGAGCTCGACGAGCTTGGCCAGGGTGCGCCGGGCGTTGACGAACGCCTCGCGGTCGCCGAGGTCGTAGCGGGTGAGCAGCACCTGGGCGGCGGTGAGCCCCTCGGCGGCGAAGCGGTCGTCCCACTGGCGGAAGAGGCGACCCTGGCCCACGGCGCTGGCGGCCTGCAGCGCGTCGGTCCCCGTCGGGCGCGCGGCCAGCCCGAGCTCGCGGACGCCGCGGGCGATCGCGCCGCTCGAGACGACGACGAACCGCTCGCCGCCGCGGTGGCGACCGGCGAGGGTGGCGCAGAGGGCGGCGATGCCCTCGGCGCGCAGCGACCCGTCGTCGTGCACGACGACGCTCGAGCCGAGCTTGATGACGGTCAGGGACATCGGGCGTCAGGGTAGTCGCCGCACGGCGGCGGATGCGGTCCCCGCCCGGCCGGGGCGGGGCGGGCGGAGGGTTCGAACCCTCGGCCCGCGGCCCGCGGGCCGGGTCCTCAGTCCTTCGGGATCAGGCCCTCGTCCTGCAGCCACTCGCGCGCGACCTTGTCGGGCAGCACGCCCTCGATGTCGACGCGCCCGTTGAGCCGCTGCATCGTCTTCGTGGTCAGGCGCCGCGCGACGGGCTCCATGATGCGCTCGATCTGCGGGTGCTTCCCGAGCACCTCGGTGCGGATGTTCAGCGCGGCCTGGTAGATCGGGAAGAACTTCTTGTCGTCCTCGAGCGTCAAGAGGTCCAGGTTCTGGATCCGGCCGTCCGTCGTGAAGACCTCGCCGAAGGTGCAGGTCCCGTTGCCGGTCTGGGAGTAGATGAGGCCGGTGTCCAGGCGCTTCGTGTTGTCGCGGGTGAACTTCAGCCCGTACGTCTTCTGCAGGCCGGGGAGGCCGTCGGGGCGGTTGGCGAACTCGGACTCGACGCAGAGCGTGAGGTCCTTGCCCTTCGGGCTCGCGACGAGCTCCTTGAGGTCGCTGAGCTTCGTGATGCCCAGCTCCTCCGCCTTCGAGCGCTTGATCGCCAGGGCGTAGGTGTTGTTCAGCGGGGCGGGGTCGATCCAGGAGAGGCCGTTCTCCTCCTCGTCCTGCTTCTTCACCGCCTCGAACTGCGCCTTGGTCTCGGCGATCGGCTTCGCGTTGCCGAGGTACGTGATCCAGGCGGTGCCCGTGTACTCCCAGTTCGCGTCGATGTCGCCGCGCTCGATGGAGCTGCGCACGGCCTGGGACGAGACGAGGCCCGTCTGGTCCCAGACGTCGGCGCCCTGGGAGCGCAGGTACTGCACGGCGATCTGGCCGAGCACCTTCTGCTCCGTGAAGTCCTTCGAGCCGAAGGCGATCTGGGCGCCCTTCAGCGGCCCCTCGCCGCCGCCGCTGTACTGGGCGCCGCACCCCGCCAGCGCGGGGATCAGCGCAGCGGCCGCCGCCAGGGACACGATCCGTCGACGCATCATGCGCTCTCTCCCCGCAGGCCCTTGGGGCTCATGTAGCGCTCCGCCAGCCCGGCGATCCAGTCGATGAGGACGGCGAGCAGCGCGGCCGTCACGGCACCCGTCAGGAGCACGGCGTCGCGCTGGTTCTTGATGCCGTCGTTGATGATGTTGCCCAGACCGCCGCCGTTGATGAACGTCGCGAGCGTGGCGGTGCCGACGAGCAGCACGAGGGCCGTGCGCACGCCGGAGAGGATGATCGGGACGGCGAGCGGCAGCTCGACCCGCGTGAGCACCTGGGCCCGCGAGAAGCCCTGGCCACGGGCCGCGTCGACGAGGCCCGGGTCCACGTTGCGGATCCCCTCGACGGTGTTGCGCATGACGGGCAGCACGGCGTAGAGCGTCAGGCCCGCGTACGGGACCCAGCCCTTGAGGTCGAAGATCGCCACGAGCAGCACGAACACGCCGATGACCGGCGCGGCCTGGCCGGCGCTGAAGATGCCGTTGAGCAGCAGGCTGACGATCTTGGAGCGCGTGCGGGTCAGGACGATGCCCAGCGGGATCCCGATCAACAGCACGAGCACGGCCGAGATGCCGACGAGCCGCAGGTGCCGGAGCAGCGCGTCGATCACCTTGGAGTCGAACGCGTGGGCGCTCGTGGCGCCCTCCGCGTCCGTCAGGGCCGTGACCGACAGTGGGTCGGTCTGCTTGCCGATCGCGACGTAGAGCACCACGAGCGCGATCGCGACGACGACCGGCGTGGCGAAGAGGCGGACCGCCGTGGGAACGCGGGTCACGCGTCGTCCCCGGACATCGCGGCCGCCTGGCGCGCCTGCTCCGCCTCGATCTCGCGGCGGTCGATCTCGCCCGTGATCTCGGCGAGCGTCTGCACCGGCGTGGCGTCCGCCTGCTCGGCGACGGGCTTCGTGTGGATCGCCTCGAGCGCGGCGGTGACCTGGTCGAGCCGGACGACGCCGAGGTAGGCGCCCCGGTCGTCGACGGCGGGGACGACGCCCGTGCCGGAGCTCAGCATCTCGTCCATCGCGTCGTGCAGCGTGGTGGTCGCCATGACGACGCCGGAGACGGCCTGGCCCACGTGCTGCGGCTGGCCCGGGCGGTCGCCGAGCTCGTCCGTGTGCAGCCAGCGCTGCGGACGACGCTGGTCGTCGAGCAGCAGCGCGTAGTCGCGCTGGCTCGCCTGGAGCTGGCGGATGATCGTGTCGTAGCCCTCGCCCTGCGTGAACGCGGGGTACGGCTCGAGCTCGAGGTCCTCCACCCGCACCAGGTGCAGGCGCTTGACCGCGGCGCCGCCGCCGATGAACGCGCGGACGTAGCGGTCGGCGGGCTCGGCGAGGATCTCGTCGGGCGGGCCGGCCTGCGCGATGCGCGAGCGCTCCTTCAGCACGACGACGCGGTCGCCGAGCTTGATGGCCTCGTCGATGTCGTGGGTGACGAACACGATCGTCTTGCGGACCCGGCGCTGGATCTTGAGCAGCTCGGACTGCAGGCGGTCGCGCGTGATCGGGTCGAGCGCGCCGAACGGCTCGTCCATGAGCAGGATCGGCGGGTCGGCCGCGAGCGCGCGGGCGACGCCGACGCGCTGCTGCTGGCCGCCGGAGAGCTCACGCGGGAAGCGCCCGGCGAACTCGCCCTCGTCCAGGCCGACGAGCTCGAACAGCTCCGTGGAGCGCTCCGCGATGCGGTCGCGCTTCCAGCCGAGCAGCCGCGGGACGGTCTCGATGTTCTGGCGCACGGTCAGGTGCGGCAGCAGCCCGGCCTGCTGGACGACGTAGCCGATGTGGCGGCGCAGGTCGTCCGGCTTCATCTCGGCCGCGTCCTCGCCGCCGATCAGGATCCGGCCGCCCGTGGGACGGACGAGGCGGTTGATCATCCGCATCGTCGTCGTCTTGCCGCAGCCCGAGGGGCCGACGAAGACGACGATCTGTCCCGCGGGGATCGTCAGCGAGAAGTCCTCGACGGCCGGGTTCGGGCTGCCGGGGTAGCGCTTCGTGACCGACTGCAGGTCGATCTCGACGGCGTTGCCCGTGGACATCGCCTCGCGGAGGGTCTGCGTGGCGCCGGAGCGATCGGAGCTCGGCACGGCGGTGGAGGTGTCAGGCACGGATCCCCTTCGAGATGGTTGCGCGACCGAGGAGCGCCAGGAGGGCGTCGAAGATCAGCGCGATGATGATGACGCCGAGGGTCCCCACGACGATCTGGTTCGTGGCGTTGGCGCCGCCGAGCTGCGAGAGCCCGGAGAAGATGAACGTCCCCAGGCCGGGGCCGTTGACGTAGGCGGCGATGGCCGCGATGCCCACGACGAGCTGCGTCGCGGTGCGCAGGCCGGCCAGGATCACCGGCCACGCGATCGGCAACTCCACACGGACGAGCCGGCGCGTCGTCGACATGCCGAGGCCGCGGGCGCTGTCGAGCACCATCGCGTCGACCTCGCGCAGCCCGGTGATCGTGTTGCGCACGATCGGCAGCAGCGCGTACATGACGAGGGCGATGACGACCGGCGTCACGCCCAGGCCGAGCACGGCCAGTAGCACGCCGAGCAGCGCGAAGGACGGGAACGTCAGGAAGAGCCCCGCGACCGTGAGCGTCACGGACGACGCCACCGGTGAGCGGTACGTGATGACGCCGAGGCCGATCCCGAGCACCGTGGCGATGGCCATGGAGAGCGCGACGACCCACACGTGGCCCCACGCGAGCTGCAGGACGGAGTCGGAGTTGTCCCCGACGTACTCGAAGAAGCTCGATGCGACCGGTGGTACGAACACTGGAGGGGACGGTAGCCGATGTCGCAGACGCACGGCGTGTTGCCCGTTGCGCAACCCCGTCGGTGAAGTCGTCCACGGCGCGACCGCGAGCGACCCCGGCGGGGGCGCCGGCGCTCCACCGCCGGGGCCGCCCGCCCCCACGGAGGGCGGCCGTCCGCAACTCCTCGGCAACCCGCGCGACCGCGCGTCATGCTGTGGCGGTGTCCGTACCCGATCACCCCCTC
Organism: Patulibacter americanus DSM 16676; assembly: GCF_000420025.1. Classification (GTDB taxonomy): domain Bacteria; phylum Actinomycetota; class Thermoleophilia; order Solirubrobacterales; family Solirubrobacteraceae; genus Patulibacter; species Patulibacter americanus. The sequence goes on along the minus strand of NZ_ATUD01000002.1, from coordinate 233,223 downwards.
GACACACCCGACGCCGGTCCGGTCGACGTCGTCGCCGCGCCGCCGGCCGCCCTCGGCGACGACGCGCTCGCCGCACCGGACGACGCGCTCGCCGCGGGGGACGACGCGCTCCCCGGACCGGACGAGACGCTTGCCGGACCCGACGAGACGCTCGCCGCGCCGGACGAGTCCGCCTCGGCCCCGGCCCCCGCGGGCCGTCGCCCGCGCGCCGTGCGGCTGACGAAGGACCTCGACCTGCTGCGCGGCCTCGCCGCCGACCCGACGGGCGAGGGCCTCGGCGTCGTGCGCCTGGCCACCCAGATCGGCCGCGACAAGAGCCAGGTCTCGCGCAGTCTCCGCGCCCTCGTCGACACGGGGCTGGTCGAGCGCGATCCGGCCACGGGCCGCTACCACCTGGGCCTCGAGCTCTACGCGCTGGCCGCCGCCACCGCGCAGCGCCGCTTGCTGTCCGTGGCGCCCGACGTCCTCCGTCACCTCGCGGGCGAGCTCGACGAGACGGTCCACCTCTGCACGCTGCACGGCATCGACGTGCTCACGCTGCGCTCGGAGTCGCCTCCGACCCGCGCGACCGCGTGGGGCGCGTGGGAGGGCGAGACCGCGCCGGCGCACGCCACGAGTGCGGGCCGGGTGCTGCTCGCCGGCCTCTCCCCCGCCGCGCTGCGCGACCGCTACCGCGCCGCCGAGCTGGCGGGGGTCGCGCCCCGCAGCCGCGTCCAGAGCGTCGACGAGCTGAACGCCGCGATCTCCGAGGTCCGCGCGACGGGGATCTCCGTCGTGCGGGAGGAGCACGAGGAGGGCGCCATCGGCGTCTCGGCCCCCGTGCACGACTTCCGCGGCGAGCGCGTCGCCGCGGTGAACGTCTCGGGCGAGCGCCGCGTGATGGAGGACCGGGTCGACGACGTCGTCACCCGCGTGGCGGCCGCCGCCGCCCGGCTCTCGCGCCTGCTGGGTGCCCACACCACGGCGGACGGCGAGCTGCCGCGCCGCCCCACCTAGGGCGTGGGCGGCCGGCCCGCGCCGGCCGCGGGACCGCCGCCCGGGGCGCTCCGCCCGCTAGGCCTCGGGGTCGAACTCGAAGACGAGGCCGGCGATCTCGACGTCGTCGCCCGGCTCGAAGCCCTGGGACTGGAGCTCCTCGATGACGCCCATCTTGCGCAGGCGCTGCTCGACGTACTCCAGCGACTCCTCGTTGTCGAGGTCGTGGCGGGCCATGAGCCGCTCGATGCCGTCGCCGACGACGCGGTAGCCGCCCTCGCCGTCGGGCTCGACGGACCAGTCGCGCGCGACGCGCGGCCGGTAGACCTTGTGCTCGGCCAGCGGCGCGTCGCCGAGGTCGACGCCGGCGGTGGTCGCCACGGCGGGACGCGACGGCACCTTGCGCAGCAGGAGCGCGCGCAGCTCGTCGATGCCCTGGCCGGTGGCGGACGAGGTCACGAGGATCGGGATCTCCGGCTCGACCGGCTCCTCCCATTCCTCGAGCACCGGCACGTCCGGCCCGTCGAGGGTCTCGCGCCAGTAGGCGACGGCGTCCTGCACCTCCTCGGGGGTGACGATGTCGGCCTTGCTCAGCACGAGCACGCGCGGGAGGGTCGCCAGGCGCTCGTCGTACGCCGCGACCTCCTTCTCGATCGTCGCGTAGTTCTCGACGGGATCGCTGCCGTCCAGCGGCTTCATGTCGAGGACGTGCACGAGCATCCGGCAGCGCTCGACGTGGGCGAGGAACTCGTGGCCGAGGCCCTTGCCCTCGCTCGCACCCTCGATGAGGCCCGGGATGTCGGCGACGATGAGCTGGCGGCGCTCGCCGTCGATCGTGCCCAGCACGGGCTCGAGCGTGGTGAAGGGGTAGTTGGCGACCTTCGGCCGGGCGCGGGTGGCGCGGGTCAGCAGCGAGGACTTGCCCGCGTTGGGCAGCCCGATCAGGCCGACGTCGGCGAGCAGCTTGAGCTTGAGGTCGATCCAGCCCTCGTCGCCGGGGAGCCCCTTCTCGGCGAAGCGCGGCGCCTGGCGGGTGGCCGAGGCGAACCGGGCGTTGCCGCGTCCCCCTGAGCCGCCCTGGGCGACGACGACGGACTGCCCGGGGACGAGCAGGTCGTGGACCGTGCCATCGAGCCCCGTGACCTGCGTGCCCGGCGGGACCTTCACGATCAGGTCCTCGCCGTCGTGGCCCTTCTTCAGGGCACCCTCGCCGTGGCGGCCGCGGGGCGCCTTGTAGTGCACGCGCCGCGAGAAGGACTGCAGGTCGCGGTAGGAGTCGTCGCAGATCAGCTCGACGTGGGCGCCGCGTCCGCCGTCCCCGCCGTCCGGCCCGCCCTTGGGTACGTGCGCCTCGCGGCGGAAGGAGGTGCACCCGTCGCCGCCGTTCCCACCCTGGACGAAGATGTGCGCGGAATCGGACAGCACCCACCGATGGTCGCACGGACGCCCTGCCCCCCGCCGCGTGCCCACGGGGCGGCCCGGAGCGCGTGCCAGACTCGGGTCATGACCGATCGTAAGACGCTCCTCATCACCGGCGCCTCCTCCGGCATCGGCTCGGCCACCGCCCGCGCGGCCGTCGCCGCGGGCTGGAACGTCGCCCTCGCCGCCCGCTCGGAGGACAAGCTCGACGCGCTCGTGACCGAGCTCGGCGCCGACCACGCGCTGGCGACCGTCTGCGACGTGACCTCGTTCGAGGACCAGCAGGCGGCCGTCGCGGCCGCCACGGAGCGGTTCGGAGGCGTGCACGCCGCGTTCGCCAACGCGGGCTTCGGCGCCGCGCGCGGGTTCCGCGAGGAGACGCCGGAGCACTGGCGCGAGATGGTGCTGACGAACGTCCTCGGCGCCGCCCTCACGATCCGCGCCGTCATCGACCCGATCAGCGCGGTCGGCGGTCACGTGCTGCTCACGGGCTCCGTCGCGGGCCGCAAGGCCTTCCCCGGCAGCCTCTACTCGTCCACGAAGTTCGCCGTGGGCGCGATGGCCGAGTCGCTGCGGGCCGAGCTCAACGGCACGGGCGCCCGCGTGACGCTGATCGAGCCGGGCATGGTCGACACCCCGTTCTTCGACGAGAAGCCCGAGATGGAGGCGCTGCACGCCGACGACGTCGCCGAGGCGGTCCTCTGGGCCCTCTCCCGCCCCGCGCGCGTCGACGTCAACGACATCCTCATCCGCCCGACGGCCCAGGACTCGTAGCCGCCCGAGACGCCCGGGGTGGGTCACGCGCCTCCGCGGGTGCCCCGGGCCGGGCCGCAGTCCGACGAGGCCCGCCCCGAGACGTCCGGGGTGGGTCCCGCACACCTCTCTCGGGTAGGGGGAGGCCATGAGCATCCTCACGCCCCAGAACGTCTCCCGCGCCATCGGCGTCAGCCGCATCGCCGTCGGGGTCGCCCTCATCGCGGCCCCGGGGCGCGTCGGGCAGGCGTGGCTCGGCGAGGGCGGGAAGACGGCCCCGACCAAGGTGGCGCTGCAGGGCCTGGGCGTCCGGGACGCCCTCATCGGCATGGCGGTGGCCCACAGCGCCGGCGACCCGGCCCGCGGGTACCGCTGGGCCCGCACGAGCGCGATCGGCGACGCGGTCGACCTGGCCGCCACGCTGAACGCTCGCGAGCTGCTCCCCCGCTCCGGCGTCGTCGCCACCGCCGCCCTGGCGGGTGCCGGCGCCGTTCTGAGCATCGCCACGAGCGAGTGGCTGCGCCGCAGCGCCTAGCGCCCCGGCGTCCCGCCCCCGGAACGACGACGGCCCGCCGATGGCGGGCCGTCCTCTCGTCCTGCGGTGCTGCGTCCGCCGCGCGTGGGGCGCGGCGGGGTGACGCGGGGTCGCTAGTCGGCGGCGACGGCCTCGGGGGCCGCCACGGGCTCGATCTCGACGACACGGCCACGCCAGCCGCGCTTGAAGGCGACGGTACCCGGCGCCTTCGCGTAGAGCGTGTCGTCCTTGCCGATGCCGACGCCGGTGCCCGGCTTGAAGCGGGTGCCACGCTGGCGGACGATGATCTCGCCGCCCGTGACGATCTGGCCGCCGAACACCTTCACGCCGAGGCGCTGGGAGTTCGAGTCGCGGCCGTTGCGAGAGGAGCCGAGGCCCTTCTTGTGTGCCATGAGTTCTGGTGCTCCTTCGAGTCTTCGGCGCTAGGCCGAGATCGAGTCGATGCGGATCAGCGTGAGCGGCTGACGGTGGCCCGTGGTCCGCTTGTAGCCACGCTTGGGCTTGTACTTGAAGATGCGGATCTTCGGGCCCTTCGTGTGCTCCACGATCGTGGCGCCCACGTTCGCGGACTTCAGCGCGTCAGCGCTGATCGCGATGGAGTCTCCACGAACGAGCACGGGCTCCAGGGTGACGGCAGCGCCAGCATCGGCGTCGAGCTTCTCGACCAGGATCTCCTGGCCCTCTTCGACGCGGTACTGCTTGCCACCGGTCTTGACGATTGCGTACATACGGCTCACTCGGACGAGATGGTCTCTGCGGTCTCACCCGTGGGCGGGTCCTCGGGGGACGCGGCAGAGCGGCGCGCACCACCAGTGCGACGCCGGACGGAAGAGGATACGTCATCCGCGGCCTCGCCGTCGGGCCGTGCTTCACCACGACCGCGCCCACGGCGACCGCGGCCGCGCGAGCGGCGGCGCGGCTTGTCCTCGCCCAGCTCGGACGGGTCGGCCTCCCCCGCCTCGACGGCGGCGACGAGCTCGACCTCCTCGACGGCGTCCAGGATCTCGTCCGCGGCCTCCACGACCTCGTCGGCCGCGGCCTCGAGCTCGTCGGCGTCGACGGGGGCGTCGATCTCGAGGACGTCGTCCTCCGTCGCCTCCTCGTCGACCGACTCCTGGGCGGCCTCCTCGGCGCGCGCGGCGGCCGAGCGGCTACGACGGCGGCGCGAGGAGCGCTTGGACGTCGTGCCCGTGGCGGTGCCGGGGTCCGGCGCCGCAGCGCCCTTGTCGGCCGGCAGGACCGCGTCGGGGCCCACGAGCACGGCGCTGGCCGACGTGCGGCCGGCGCGCTCGATGCGGACGAGCTTCTTCTCGCCGACGAAGCGGCCGCCGTTCGTCACGGAGACGACGTAGCCGCCGACCTTCGCGACGGCGTCGTCCACGTTGTACATGTGCGGCTCGACGATCTGGACGAGGACCTCCTCGCCCTCGCCGAACGGGATCGCCCGCTCGCGGACGTCGTCGATGGAGCCCTCCATCACGACCTCGAAGTCGTCGAGGGGCAGACGTTCCGTGCCCTCGAAGACGAAGTAGCGGCCCGTCTGGGCCTCGAGCTGGTGCAGCACCTTGGCGCTCTGGCCGGTGAACTCCGCGACCACGCCGGGGTGCATGCGCACGAGGAACGCCTGGGACGCCTCGGGGGCGCGGGCGGCGATCTCGCGCAGCTGGCGCTCGAACTCGATCGCGAGGGTCTCCTCGCTCTTGATGACGCCGTCGCCGTCGCACGTCGGGCAGGCGCGGGTGATGACCTCGCGGGCGCCCTCCGTCACGTTCTGGCGCGTCATCTCGACGAGCCCGAGCTTCGAGATCTCGGCGGTGAAGGTCTTCGTCCGGTCCTCCGCGAGCTTCGCGCGGAGCGTCTTCAAGACCTCGCGCTGGTTGCGCGCACGGGCCATGTCGATGAAGTCGATGACGATGATGCCGCCGATGTCGCGCAGGCGCAGCTCGTTGACGACCGCCTCGGCCGCCTCGAGGTTCGTCCGCGTGATCGTGTCCTCCAGGCGGGCCTGCTTGCCCTTGCCCGTGAACGAGCCGGAGTTGACATCGATGACCGTCAACGCCTCGCCGTAGTCGATCATGAGGTAGCCGCCCGAGGGCAGGTCGACACGGCGACCGAGCAGGCCGTCGATGACGTCCTCGACCTCGTAGGCCTCGAACAGCGGGGCCGAGTCCTCCCACAGCTCGACCTTGTCGACGAGCTCCGGGGCCGTGCGGGTGAAGAACGACTTCAGGCGCTGGACCTGGGCCGGGTCGTCGACGATCGCCTTCTCGAACTCCGAAGAGAAGATGTCGCGGACGACGCGGACGGAGAGGTCGGCCTCCTGGAAGACCATGCAGGGGCCCCTGAGCTCCTGCGCCCGCTGCTCCAGGACCTCGTGGAGCTTGAAGAGGTACGGCAGCTCACGCTCGAAGTCCTCGCGCACCGCGCCGCGCGCGGCGGTGCGGACGATCGCCCCGCCGCCGTTGAGCTCGAGGTCCTTGACCTCGCGCCGCAGGCGGTTGCGCTCGTGGTCGTCGACCTTCTTCGAGACGCCGACGCCCTCGCCCTTCGGGGCGTAGACGAGGTAGCGGCCCGCGATGGTCAGATCCATCGTGACCCGCGCGCCCTTCGTCTTCAGCGGGTCCTTGGTGACCTGCACGACGAGCTCGTCGCCGGGCTTGATCAGGTCGGAGATCTTCGTGCCGTCGTGGCCACCGTGGCCGCGGCGGACGGTCTTGACGCCGGGGAGACGGATCTCGTCGACGTGGAGGAACGCGTTCTTCTCCAGCCCGATGTCGACGAACGCCGCCTCGAGCCCGGGCAGCACGTTGTCGACGCGACCCTTGTAGACGTTGCCCACGATGGAGCGGTTCGAGCGCCGCTCGAAGTAGAGCTCGGCGACGCGGTAGTCGGACGACGGCTTCTTGCCGCCCCGTCCGCGGCCTCGCCGGCGACGGCCACCCGTTGAGGTGCTCTCGCCGTTGGGGGCGGCGGCGGCTGCGCCGTCGCTGCCCTGCCCGGCGGATTCGGTGGACTCCAGGAGCGCGACGCGGGTCTCCCCGCGGTCCACGCTCACGAGGACCTGTTTCCTCATGGTTGCCTATCAGTCGGTTCTGTCCACGGTCGGGCCTCGTCGCGTCGCTGCCCGACCCTGCGCGTAGATCGCCTGGAGCAGGCCGATCGCGAGGTAGGTGGACAGGACGGAGGACCCGCCGTAGCTCACAAGTGGGAGTGGGATGCCGGTGATCGGCATGATGCCGACGTTCATCCCTGCGTTGACCAGGACCTGGAACAACAGCATGGCCAAGATACCGGCCGCGAGCACCGCGCCGTAGAAGTCTCTGGCCGTGGAGAGGATCCGGAGCCCTCGCCACATGACCAACGCGAACAGCGAGAGGACGATCGCGGTGCCCACGAACCCGAACCGCTCGCCGATCGAGGCGAAGATGAAGTCGGTCTGCTTCTCAGGCAGGTAGCCCAGCTTCTGCTGGGTCGCCTCGTCGCCGCGACCGGTCTTCTGCCCCGAGCCCACGGCCGCCTTCGCCTGCTTGAGCTGGAACGTCGCCTCGTTCGCGTCGTTCTCCGGGTTCAGGAAGGCCGTGATGCGGTCCACCTGGTAGGGGCGGAGCACGTCGACGCCGGCGGCCGGCAGCACGCCGAGCACGCTGACGACGGCCACGACCCCCACGACCCCGATGGTCGCGAGGTGCTTGCCCGGTGCCCCGCCGATCAGCAGCACGGCCAGCGCGATCGCCCCGTAGACGAGGGACGAGCCGAAGTCGGCCGTGAGCGCCGCCGGCAGCAGCACGAGCAGCAGGACGCCGCCCGTGGTGCGCCAGGAGTGCGCGTCGTGGCGGCGGTCGACGATGAAGCTCGCGCCGACGACGGCCACGAGCACCTTGCCGAGCTCGGAGGCCTGGAAGCTGAAGAAGCCGAGGTTGATCGACAGCGTGGTGCCGTTGACGTTCTGCCCGAACAGCGCCACGGCGACGATCGACCCGAGCGTGAACGCGTAGAGCGGCCAGCGGATGGCCTGCCAGCGCGCGTAGTCGACGCGCGAGACGACCGCGGCGATGCCGAGGCCGACGAGCGCGTAGGCGGCCTGGCGGACGACGAAGGAGTTGCCCTCCGTCGCGCCGGCGAGAGCGATCACGGAGCAGAGGCTCAGCGCGACCGCGGCGAACGCGAGGATGGGATCGAAGGGCAGGCTGACGTCGACGACGTCGGCCATCGACCGCCGCCGGCGACGCGGAGCGCGCAGCCCGACGGAGCCGGCGGTGGAGCGGTCGGTCGCCATCACTCGGTCGCGTTCGCGTCGCTCTTCGCGCCGGCGCAGGTCGCGGTGGACGGGGGCTGCTCGAACCACGTGCGCAGCATCCGGCAGACGATCGGCGCGGCGGTCGTGGTGCCGAAGCCGCCGTTCTCGACGGTGGCCGCGATCACGATCGGCCTCTCGGCGTCCGGCACCATCGCGGCGAACCACGCCTGGTCCGGGCAGGTCGAGTCGTTGCAGCGCTGGGCCGTGCCCGTCTTGCCGTAGACGGGGTAGCGCCCGTGGTCCCAGCCGTCGAACACGCCCGCGGCGGTGCCGCCGGGGAGCGTCACGGCGTGCAGGCCCTGGAGGATCTTCTGCTTCCAGGTCGGGTCGCCGACGTCGACGGTCCGGCGCTTCTTCGTGTCGAACTTCTGCTCGAGCACGCCGGTGGAGGTCTGGATCTGCGTGCCGAGCTGCGGGGTCGGGAAGTGCAGCTGCGACGTCTCCTTACCCGGCTCGTCGTAGAGCCCGGCGTAGGAGACGGCGACCTGCAGCGGCGTGGCGAGGAAGTCGCCCTGCCCGACGGACAGGTTCACGTTGTCGCCCAGGAGGAATTGGCCGTTGATGTCGCCGACGAGGCCGCAGGAGGCCTTGCCCTCGTCGCGGCGGCAGTCCAGCTCGGCCTGGTTGCGCTGCTTGCGCCACGCGCTGTCGGGGATGACGCCGGGTGCCTCGCCGGGCAGGTCGACGCCCGTGCGCTTGCCGTAGCCGAACAGGCCGGCCCACGTCTGCAGCGGCTTGTCCTTCTGCTTGTAGAGCGCGGCGCCGATGTCGTAGTAGTAGACGTCGGAGGAGACCTGGAGAGAGCGCACGAGGTCCGAGGGCCCGAGGTCCTCCTTGCCGGCGTTGCAGAACTCCTGCCCCGCGGTGCCGAAGGTCCGGCAGGCGCCGCCGGCCGTCTGGGCGTCGGGCGTGACGACGCCCGTCGACAGCCCGGCCATGGCGGAGACGATCTTGAACGTGGAGCCCGTCGGGTACTGGCCGAGAATCGCGCGGTTGAGCATCGGGGAGCCGTTGCGGCGCCCCGTCAGACGCTTGGACCGGCGCTGGGAGATCTGCCCGTAGATCGTGTTGAGGTTCAGCGTCGGATAGGACCCCATCGCGAGGATCTCGCCGTTGCGCGGGTCGAGCGCCACGTAGGAGCCGGCGGCGCGGTAGTTCGTCTTGGAGTCGATGGAGTTCCCGATCTCCTTCTCCATGCCGTACTGGCCGGTCTTCTCGAGCGCGGTGTCGAGCGAGAGCATGAGGCGGCTGCCCTGCTGGGCCTCTGTCTCCTGGACCCGTCCGGTGGGACGCCCCTGGGCGTCGACCTCGACGCGCTGCTCGCCGTCGCGGCCCTGGAGGTAGCTGTTGTACTCGTACTCCAGCCCGTCCTGGCCGATCTTCTGGCCGGCCTTCAGCCCGCGGTACTTCGTCTCCTTCAGCTGGCCCTCGCTGATCTGCCCGATGTTGCCGAAGAGCTGCGCGGCGAGCTCGCCCTGCGGGTAGCGCCGCAGGTACTCCTTCGTGACCGTGATGCCGGGGAAGTCCGCCTGACGCTCGAGGAGGTAGTTGCGGATCTGCGGCTTGACCCCTCGGCTCTTGAGCGGGACGCCGGCCCAGGGCAGCTTGAGCGTGTTGGAGACGACGCGCTCGTAGAGGGCGGGCGTGGACTCGCCGAGGATCTCGCCGATCCGGTCGAGCTTGGCCCGCAGCTCGGGCGTCGCGTCGCGGCTGACCCGCAGCGCCCTCGGGCGCTTGTCGGCCAGGCGCCGCGTGGCCTCGCGGTCCGCCGCGCGCTTGCGACGGGCCGTCCGGCGGCTCAACGTCTGGCGGCGGGCGCGGGCCTCGGCCGGCGTGAGGCGGTTCAGGCGACGCTCGAGCCGCTGCTGCTGCGCCTCGGTGCGGGTCTCGGCGCGCGCCTCGTCCTCCTTCCGCTGCACGTCGACGAGCTGCTCCGACAGGCGGTCGACCGCCACCTCGTACTCGCCCGTCTTCTGCCCCCAGTCCGCGATCGTGTCGCGGTCGTCGTCGGGGATCGCGTCGGCCTGCATCGTCACGACGATCGAGGCGCGGTTCTCGACGAGCGGCTTGCGGTTGCGGTCGACGATCATGCCGCGCGGCGCGGCGACGCGGACGACACGCACGCCGTTGCTCGCGGCCTGGGTCAGGTACTGCTCGCCCTGCAGGATCTGCAGGAACCACAGCCGCAGGAACAGGATCGCGAAGATCCCGAAGGCGATGATGCCGAACGCCGCGACGCGGAGCGCGAGCTGCGGGGTCGGTGTCCTGCGGTCACGGGAGCTCATCGGATACGCACGTCGAGGTCGGACGACGGGGAACGCCGGCCGTAGCTGCGGCGTCGACGGCGGCGGCGCGCTTCCTCGGGAAGCATCGGCAGCAGCCAGGCCTTCACCCGATTATGCACGGGGAGGGACAGGACGGCGTTGATCACCGAGGTGCCGACGATCACCCAGGCCATGCTCCCGGACACGCGGACGCCTTGTGTGAGCAGCAGCTCGACGACCCCGTAGACGACCAGGACGCCCGCCGTGCCGAAGAGGCCCACGACGACCGGCACGACGCTGCTCTCCGGGTCGCGCAGCTCGCCCAGGCGTCCGATCGCGTAGGCGGAGGTGATGTAGACGAGCGAGGTGATGCCCGTCGTCTGGCCCGTGATCAGGTCGAGCAGCAGGCCGACCCCGAAGGCGAACGCCACGCCGTGGAGCGGGCCGGCCAGCAGGGCGACCATGAGCACGCCGAGCAGCGCCAGGTCGACCTGCATACCGAAGAAGTGGAGCCGTCCGAAGATCGCGGCCTGGAGCAGGACGACGAAGACTCCCAGCACGACGAGCCGCAGCACGGGCTGCGGGCCGAGCTGGGCGTGGTCGGGGAGTCGCGGCCGACGGCGCCGGCGCGGGCCCGCGCGGCGGACCGGCGGCCGGGTGCTCACTGCCCGCGGTTCCCGTTGACGACGCGGGTGAGGACCTGGACGTTCTCGAGCGTCCGCAGGTCGACGAGCGGCTTGATGTGGGCGACCTGCTCGTCCGTGCGCTCGTTGTCGACGCGGGTGACCTTGCCGATGGGCAGTTCCGGCGGGGCGTTCGACGGGAACTGCGTCGTGTCGCCCACCGTGCCGGACGTGGCGACGAGGGTCCCCGGCTCGATGTCCGTCGTGGACGGCACGAAGTCGAGCTCGAGGTCGTCGACGGTGCCGGCCCCGGCCCCGTGGACGGTCAGGATCAGCCGGTTCGTCGCGAGGTCCTTCGTGACGAGGCGGGCGCCGACGGCCACGTCCTGGCTCGGCAGGAGCGAGACGGTCGCCTGCCCGCCGCTCACGGCGCTGACGAAGCCGACGAGCCCGGCACCCTCCCCCGCCGCGCCGACGACGGCCTGGCGCTCCTCGACCCCGTCGTTCGCGCCGCGGTCGATCGTGATCGTCGTGGCCCAGGCGGTCGGCGAGTGCCCGATGACGTTCGCCGGCACCGGGCTGTTGCGCTGCAGGTCGTACCGGGCGATCAGCGCCTGCAGCCGACGCTCGTTGGGGAACTTGCGCAGGCGCGACGTCAGGTCGACGTTCTCCTTGCGCAGCCGGGCGGCGTCCGCCCGCAGCTCCTCCGCCTCGCCCTTCGCGTCAGCGGTGTCGCCGACCCAGCGCACGAGGTCGCGCACGGGCTTGGCGATCTTCGAGGCACCCTCGCCCAGGGCGCCGATCGGCCCGCCGGTCGACGAGCCGCCGGTCGAGCCGAAGCCCGCGGTGATCAGGACGAGGCACACCACCACGAGGGCGGCGAGGAGCAGGCGACGGCGACGGCGGGCGGCGGGATCGATCAAAACAGGGGGTGCGCGAGGTGGGGGACGGCGCGCGGAGGCCGGCTCGGGCGGCGGCGGGTGCTCAGTAGCGGTTGCGGCGGCGCCCGTTGCGGGAGTGTCCGCGGTTCATCCGGTGGATGACCTCGAACTCCTCCAGCGAGCGCCCGGAGCCGACGGCCACGCACGTCAGCGGGGACTCTGCCAGGTGTGCGGGCATCTGCGTCTCCTCGCGGAGCCGCTCGTCCAGCCCGCGCAGCAGCGAACCGCCGCCCGCCAGCATGATCCCGCGGTCCATGATGTCGGAGGAGAGCTCGGGCGGCGTGCGGTCGAGCGTCTCCTTCACGGCCTCGATGATGGTCGAGAGGGGCTCCTCGAGCGCCGTCCGGACCTCCTCCGAGGTGATCACGACGGTCTTCGGCAGACCCGAGACCATGTCGCGGCCGCGGATCTCGGTCTGGACCTCCTCGACCATCGGGTACGCGGACCCGACCTCGAGCTTGACGTCCTCGGCCATCTGCGTGCCGATGAGCAGCTTGTACTCGCGCTTGGCGTAGGCGACGATCGCCTCGTCGAACTCGTCGCCGCCGACGCGGACGGACTGGGAGACGACGATGCCGCCGAGCGAGATCACGGCGACCTCGCTCGTGCCGCCGCCGATGTCGACGACCATGGAGCCGGTCGGCTCGGCGACGGGCAGGCCCGCGCCGATCGCGGCGGCCATCGGCTCCTCGATGAGGTACGCCTGGCGGGCGCCGGCCGAGATCGAGGCCTCCTCGACCGCGCGCTTCTCGACGCCGGTGACGCCGGAGGGCACGCAGACGACGACGCGGGGGTGCGCGAAGCGGTTCTGGTGCGCCTTCTGGATGAAGTGGCGCAGCATCTCCTCCGTCACGTCGAAGTCGGCGATGACGCCGTCCTTCAGCGGACGGATGGCCTGGATCGTCCCCGGGGTGCGGCCGAGCATGCGCTTGGCCTCGATGCCGACGGCGTGGACCTCGCCGGAGCGCGAGTCGATCGCCACGACGGACGGCTCCGACAGGACGATGCCGCGGCCCCGCACGTAGACGAGGGTGTTGGCGGTGCCGAGGTCGACGGCCATGTCGCGGCTGCCGATCCCGGTGAGATAGCTGAAGATGCTCATCGAGGCAGGGGCTCCGGGTCCTCGTGGATGTCGGTGGGAACGGGCGCGCGAGGGACGCGCGCCGGGCGGACCCACCGCCGCGGACCGGACGCGGAGTGTATCGGAGCCTCCACCCCGGCCCAGAGGTGCAGGCGGGCCTGCAAGCGCGGGCGCACCCGCGGTGGGCGCGCCGCCGCGACGAGGAGTGCCGCGGCGCCACCGACGCGCCGGTCGGCCGCCGGGGCGGGCAGGCGCTCAGCGCAGCAGCTGGGGCATGCGCCGCGCGAGCATCGCGACGGGCAAGCCCACGACGGTCCACCAGTCGCCGTCGATCCCGTCGACGAGCAGGCCGCCGCGCTCCTGGATGGCGTAGGCGCCGGCGCGGCCCTCCCACTCGCCCGTGCCGACGTACCAGGCGACGTCGGCCTCGTCGAAGAGCCGGAACCGCACGCGGGTCAGGTCGGCGTCCGCGAGCAGGACTTCGTGCCCCTCCCCCGCACCGGCGCGCACGACGGCGGCGGCCGAGGCCACGTGGTGGTCGGCGCCCGACCAGCGGGCGAGCATCGCGGCGGCCTCAGCGGCGTCGCCCGGCTTGCCCACGGCGCGGGGCATCGGCTCCGTGCGGTCGACGATCACCGTGTCGGCGCCGAGCACCAGGGTGCCGGCCGGCTCGAGGGCCGCGACGGCGCGCGCCTTGCGCAGCGCGTTCTCGACGGCGACCGCGACGGGCTCGCCGTCGGCGGTCTCCTCGACCCCCGCCACCCGCACGCGGTGCGGGACGCGGAGCGTCGTGAGGATCGTGCGGCGCTGGGGCGACGCCGAGGCGAGCACCAGCGCGGGGCCGGCGGGCGCGGGCACCGGACCGTCAGGGTCCGGGGTGCCGCTCCCGCCGGGGGTCATCGGCTCAGCCGAGCTCCGAGAAGAAGCGCTTGATCTCGATCTCGGCGTTCTCGTCCGAGTCCGAGCCGTGGACGATGTTCTCGCCGGCGGAGATCGCGAGGTCGCCGCGGATCGAGCCCATCGTGGCCTCGAGCGGGTTCGTGGCGCCGATGACCTGGCGGCCGACCTCGACGGCGGAGTCGCCCTCGAGGATCGCGGCGACGACGGGGCTCTGCGTCATGAAGGACACGAGCTCGCCGAAGAACGGCTTGTCGTTGAGGTGGGCGTAGTGCTCCTCGACGACGGCCGTCTGCAGCTGCACGAGCTTGAGGGCGGCGATCTTCAGGCCCTTGCGCTCGAAGCGGCCGAGGACGTCGCCGACGAGCTGGCGCTGGACGCCGTCCGGCTTGACGAGGATGAGGGTGCGGGACATGGGTCTCCTGCGCGGCGATCCGCGCGTCTGGGAGGTACGGACGCGGAAAGTGAAGCAGCCGCGCGGGGGCGCGTGTCGGCGGGGTGCGCCGCGGCCGGTGGCCGCGGCGGATCAGCGCCGGGCGCGGGGCTCGCCCCGGCGGCCCTCGCGGGGGTCCGGCTCGGCCTGCGGCTCGTCCTCGCCCGGCCCGCCCGGTCCTGCGGCACGGGCGCGGCGGCGACGCGGCGTGCGGCCGGGGATCTCCGTCTCGCAGAACGGGCAGATGCGCCACTCGGGATCGAGCGGGCGCGCGCAGCCCGTGCACTGGTCGCGCAGCTTCTTCAGGCAGGAGGGGCAGCGCAGGAAGTCCTTCTGCACCTGGTACTCGCAGTGCGGGCACAGGAGGACGCCGGACTGCAGCAGGCGGGCCTCGGCGGCCTGCATCTCGAGCTCGCGCTCGCGGACGTCGTCGAGGTACTCCGGCGGCCGCACGACCATGTAGATGATCGTGCCCGCGAAGGGCAGCACGAGCGCCGCGAGGGTCGCCGTGCCGATGAGGATCGGGTCGGAGATGCGGCGGCGCGCGTCGGCCCACGTGTAGTAGACGAGCGCCAGCCAGATCAGGACGACGAAGAGGACCAGCAGCTTCACGACCGTGTCGAGCGTGCTGTTGTTGATGCCGAACACGGCGAGAGGAGCAGGCATGGGGTTCACAGGAACGGTAGTTCGTCGCCGGGTCGGGTGATTCCTGGTACGGACACGCGCGGGCTAGACGAAGGCCCGGCCGAGGCCGTAACCGATCGCGAAGAACACGAGGATCACGACCGCGACGACGGCCGCGACCGCGAGCACCATGCGCAGGAACGGGATCTGGTCGTCGTGGCGAGGGGTGGACGAAGGCATGGTCAGAAGCGCGCGCCGGGGCCGGCTCCCCGGCCACGGCGAAGATCCGCGACGAGGTGCAGCGACCCGGTGACCAGCACCGTGCCGCGCGATCCGGCAAGTGTACGGGCCGCCGCCAGCGCGTCGTGCACGCCGGCGACCACGCGGGTTTCGCGGTCGGGCAGCGCCCGCGCCGCGACGCGCGCCAGGTCGGCCGCCGGCAGACGCCGGGGGTTCGTCGGCTCCGTCACGACCACGGCGTCCGCCCAGGGGGCCACGGCGGCGAGCATTCCGACGGGATCCTTGTCGTCCAGCACGCCCACGAGCAGCACGAGCGGTCGCGACGGCGGGTCGGCGCGCAGGGCGTCGCCGAGCGCCACGAAGCCCGCCTCGTTGTGGGCGCCGTCGTGGATCACCCGCGGACCGCCGTCGGGACCGCCTCCGGGCTCGACGGTCTCGAAGCGGCCGGGGACGGCGAGGTGCGCCGCGACGTCGCGCTCGGCGCCGGGGTCGCGCGGGACGTCGGGCCCCAGCGCCGCCGACACCGCGGCGATCGCGGTGGCGAGGTTGCGCCGCTGGTAATGCGCGGCGCCCGGGGTCGGCACGTCGGGCCCCGGGTCCGCCGGGGCCTCGACGACCGTCCCCCCGACCTCGGCCGCGCGGGCCAGGGCGACCTCGCGGGCCCCCGCCGGCAGGCCGTGGGCGAGCACCAGCACGCCGCCGGGCCGGAGGACCGCGGCCTTCTCCGTGGCGATCGCCTCGACGGTGTCGCCGAGCCAGCGGGTGTGCTCGAGCGAGACGGAGGTGAGCACGGCGACGGGCGCTCCGCCCCCCGGCGTCGCCGGGGGCAGCACGTTCGTGGCGTCCCAGCGTCCTCCGAGCCCCGCCTCGATCACGGCGCACGCGACGCCGGCCTCGGCCAGGACGACGAACGCCGCCGCCGTCACGGCCTCGAACTGGGTGACGGGGCCGTCGATGGCGGGGGCCTCCCCCGCGGCCTCCGCCCGGGTGGCCTCGGCCTCGAGGGCCTCTGCGGCCTCGCGCACCCGCGTCACGGCCGCCGCGAAGGGCTCCGGGGCCGCCGGCTCCCCCGCGATGCCCACGCGCTCGCGGAAGCTTACGAGGTGGGGCGAGACGTACGTCCCGGCCCGCACCCCGTGGCGCTCCAGGAGCGCCTCGGCGATCGTCACCGTCGAGGTCTTGCCGTTGGACCCGACGACGTGGATCGCGTCGAAGCGGTCCTGCGGGTCGCCGAGGCGGGCGAGCAGCACGCGCATCCGCTCCAGGCCGGGGCGGATCCCGAAGAGCTCGCGGCCGAGGAGCCACTCCTCGGCCGCCCGCAGCGCCCCCGCGCCGGGAGCTTCCGGGCCGCTCACAGCGTGCGGAGCTCCTCGCGGAGCGCCTCGACCTTCGCCCGCTCGGCGGCCACGACCTCGGCGGGGGCGCGCGAGACGAACTGCTCGTTGCCCAGGCGCTTCTCCGTCGAGGCGATCTGCCCCTCGACCTCGGCGCGGCGCTTCTCCACGCGCGCCCGCTCCGCGGCGGGGTCGACGTGCTCGCCGGCCAGGATCGCGACCTGGCCGCCGGGGATGGCGACGGGCACGGCGTCGCCGGCCTCGTCCGTGGGCTGCAGGCGGGCGAGCCGCGCGATCAGCGTCGTGGCCTCGTCGTCGTAGCCGTCGGCCTCGAGGCGCGCCGGCAGGATCGGGCCGGGCGGCACGTTGGCGCCGTTGCGCCACGAGCGCACGGTCGTGATGGCGTCGATGACCCGGGCCAGGCGCTCCTCGGCCTCCGGGTCCAGCAGCCCGTCGTCGGGCGCCGGCAGCAGCGAGGCCGCCAGGAGGCCCGAGGTGCCGGGGATGGACGCCCAGGCCTCCTCCGTGGCGAACGGGATGACCGGGTGCGCGATCTGCAGGGTGCGGCGCAGCGCCCAGGCCAGCGTGCGGGACAGGTCGGCGTCCGTGGCGGCCTCGCGGCCCTTCACGAGCTCGAGGTACCAGTCGCAGAGCTCGCCGTAGACGAAGTCGTAGAGCCCGAGCGCGGCCTTCGCGAAGTCGTACTCGTCGATGCGGGCGGCGGTCTCGCGGGCGATCCGCTCCGTGCGCGAGACGATCCAGCGGTCCTCGAGGCGCGTGGGGAGGTCGGCGCCCGACACGCCGGCGGCCGCGACGGCCTGGTCCGCGTCCCCCAGGCGGCCGGCCGCGAAGCGCACGGCGTTGCCGAGCTTCGTCACGAGCTGCTTGCCCTGCGCGATCTTCTCCTCCGAGAAGCGCACGTCCTGGGTCGACGACATCGCGAGCAGGCCGAAGCGCACGGCGTCGGCGCCGTAGGCCGGAAACTCCCCGGCGTCGGCGCCCTTCTTCTTGGCGAAGACGGCCGGGCGGGGGCCGCCGTCCATCAGGGCCAGCGGGTCGATGCCCGTGCCGAGCGACTTGCTCATGCGGCGGCCGTCGGGCGCCTGGATGACGGAGTGGCAGTAGACGTCGCGGAAGGGGACGTCGTCGGCGAAGCGCAGGCCGAGCATCACCATGCGGGCGACCCACAGGAAGAGGATGTCGCGCGCCGTCGAGAGCACGGAGGTCGGGTAGAAGGCCCGCAGCTCCGGTGTCCCCTCGGGCCAGCCGAGGGTCGCGAAGGGCCAGAGCCCGGACGAGAACCACGTGTCGAGGACGTCGGGGTCGCGCTCCCAGCCCTCGCCCTCCGGGGGCTCGACGCCGCAGTACGTCTCGTCACCGCGGTACCAGACGGGGATCTGGTGGCCCCACCACAGCTGGCGGGAGAGCACCCACGGGCGGATCTCCTCGAGCCACGCGATGTAGCGGCGCTGCTGGCTCTCGGGGTGGATGCGCACGCGGCCGTCCTTGACCGCGTCGATCGCGGGCTGCGCCAGCTCGTCCATCCGCATGAACCACTGCAGCGAGATCAGCGGCTCGATGCGCTGGCCCGAGCGCTGCGAGAACGGGACGGTGTGCGTGTAGGGCTCCTCGGCCCGCAGTGCGCCCTGCTCGCGGAGCGCGGCGACGATCGCCTCGCGCGCCTCGGCCGTCGTCATGCCCTCGAACTGCGGGGCGTAGCCGCCGGTGATCCGGCCGTCCTCGCCGATCACGTTGAGCTGCTCGAGCCCGTGGCGGTGGCCGATCTCGAAGTCGTTGGGGTCGTGCGCCGGCGTGATCTTCAGGCACCCGGTGCCGAAGTCCGTCTTGACGTAGTCGTCGCCGATGACGGGGAGCTCGCGGCCGACGAAGGGCAGCAGGACGGTGCGGCCGATGAGGTGCTTGAACCGCTCGTCCTCGGGGTGGACGGCCACGGCGACGTCGCCCAGCATCGTCTCGGGGCGGACGGTCGCCACCACGAGCTCGGTCACGCCGTCGGCGGACGCGTCGGCGTCCTTGAGCGGGTAGGCGATCTGGAAGAGCGTGTCCGTCTCCTCGCGGTCCTCGACCTCGAGGTCGGAGATCGCGGAGCGGGAGCCCGGGTCCCAGTTCACGAGGTAGGTGTCCCGGTAGATCAGACCCTGCTCGTAGAGGTCGACGAACACCTTCAGGACGGCCTGGGCGTAGCCCTCGTCCATCGTGAAGCGCTCGTGCTCGTAGTCGGCGGAGCAGCCGAGGCGCCGGAACTGGCCGATGATCGTGCCGCCGTACTGCTGACGCCACTCCTGCGTGCGGGCGACGAAGGCCTCGCGTCCGAGCTCCTCGCGGCTCGTGCCCTCCGCGACCAGCGCCTGCTCCACCTTCGTCTGCGTCGCGATGCCGGCGTGGTCCGTGCCGACGGTCCAGCGGACGTTCTTGCCGCGCATCCGGTTCAGGCGCACGAGCGCGTCCTGGATCGAGCCGTTCAGCGCGTGACCCATGTGGAGGGCCCCGGTGACGTTCGGGGGCGGGATCGCCACGGAGAACGACTCGGCGCCCTCCACGTCCTCCCGGGCACGGAAGACCCCGGCCTCCTCCCAGCGCGCGAAGACCTCCGCCTCGACCTGGGCGGGCTCGGGGCGAGGGGAATCGGTCGTGTCGGACATCCCCTCCAGTCTAGGATCCCCCTGCGTTCGGGGTGCGCTCGTGCATCCGACACCGCGTCCGGCCGACGATCGGCCGCGGAGGACCCTTCATGCAGACCCACCTGGAGCGGCACGACGCCCGCCGGTCCCCGCAGGCTCCCGCGCCCGACGGGGCGCCCCTGCTGCTCGTCCACGGACTCGGCGGCGACCGCCACTCCTGGTCCCCGCTGCTGCCGGGGCTGACGGAGACGCGCGACGTGCTCGTGGCCGAGCTCCCGGGGTTCGGGGTCGCGCCGCCGCTGCCGGACGACATCGAGCCGACGCCGGCGGCGTTGGCCGCCGACGTGGTGCGGGCGCTGGACGCCGCAGGCGTCGAGCGGGTCCACGTCGTTGGGCACTCCCTTGGCGGCTGGGTCGCGCTGGAGCTGGCCGAGCTGGCGCCGGCCCGGGTGCGCTCCGTCGTGGCGATCACGCCCGCGGGCTTCTGGTCCCGCCCGCTCGCCGCCCACGAGGGCCGGGCCATCAAGGCCGGTCGGCGCCTGTCCCCCGTCCTCCCCGCGCTGCTCGCGCCCCGGCGGGTGCGCAACGCCGTGCTACACGGCGTCCTCGGCGGCAGCGGCGGCTTCGGGTACACCGACGCCCTCGCAGTCGTCCGCGGCTACGTCCGCGCCGCGGACTACGAGCGGGTCAGCGCCGCGATGCGGGCCCGGGTCTACGACGTGCGGAGCCGGCTGGCACCGTTGGCCGCGCGCATCCCCGTGCACGTCGTGTGGGCGACGCTGGACCGCGCCGTCACCGCGCCGCGGGCGGCGTTGCCCGCCGCCGTCCACGTCCACGTGCTCGACGGCGCCGGGCACCTCCCGATGTTCGAGCAGCCGGACCGCATCGTCACGGTGCTGCTGGCGGCCGCCGACAGCCACGGTGCAGCCGCAGGAGCGGCCTGACGGCCGCCCGCGGTGCGGGACAGGTCGACCGGAGTCCGGGGCCGGTGCCCGGCCCGCGGTTGCGCCCTAGTGCCGGCGGCCGACGCGGCGGCCGGCGGTGGACAGGGCCGCGCGGGTGCCGAAGCCCTTCAGGTCGAGCTTCGTGGCGAGGGCGCGCAGCTCCTCCTGCTCGCGGGCACTCAGCGACCCGGGACGGCCCTTGCTCGCCTTGAGCAGGGAGAGGGCGCGGCTGCGCTCACGCGGGCTGAGCTGCTGGTTCCAGTGCTGCTGGCCCTGACGGAGCAGCTCGAGCACGAGCAGCCACGGCACGGCACGGCGACCGGCGACGACGGGGGCACGGCGGAGAAGACCCATGTCTTCGAGGGTACCCGGGGCGGGCGGCCGCGACACGGCCCCCGCCCCGGCGCACAGACCCCGTTCAGGCGGACTCGGCCGTGAGCCCGCCGTGGTCGTCGCCCGCGACGGCCTCCGTCACGAGCGTCGGCTGACGGCCGTCCGAGATCGTCTCGCGGGTCACGACGCACTTGCGCACGTCGCGGCGGCTCGGGAGCTCGAACTGCACGTCCAAGAGCGCCTCCTCGAGGATCGACCGCAGGCCACGGGCCCCGGTCTCGCGTTCGAGCGCCTTGTCGGCCACGGCGTCGAGCGACTCGTCCTGGAAGACCAGCTCGATGTCGTCGAACGCGAAGCTCGCCTGGAACTGCTTGACCAGCGCGTTCTTCGGCTCGGTGAGGATCGTGATGAGATCGCTGCGCTTGAGCTGACGCACGGCCGTGACGACCGGCAGGCGGCCGATGAACTCGGGGATCAGGCCGTACTCGACCAGGTCCTCCGGCAGGGCGTTCTCGAACAGGCGATCGTCCGGGACGTCGTCCTGCGCGTGCTCCTCCGCGTCGACGAAGCCGACGCTGTGCTGCCCCGTGCGGCGCTTGACGACGTCGTCCAGCCCGGCGAACGCGCCGCCGCAGATGAACAGGATGTTCGTCGTGTCGATCGTGAGGAACTCCTGGTGCGGGTGCTTGCGCCCGCCCTGCGGCGGCACCGACGCCTGGGTGCCCTCGAGGATCTTCAGGAGCGCCTGCTGCACGCCCTCGCCCGAGACGTCGCGCGTGATCGACGGGTTGTCGGCCTTGCGCGCGATCTTGTCGATCTCGTCGATGTAGATGATCCCGGTCTCGGCCTTCTTCACGTCGAAGTCGGCGGCCTGGATCAGCTTGAGGAGGATGTTCTCGACGTCCTCGCCCACGTACCCGGCCTCGGTCAGCGCCGTGGCGTCGGCGATCGCGAAGGGCACGTTGATGATGCGGGCGAGCGTCTGGGCGAGCAGCGTCTTGCCGCAGCCCGTGGGCCCCAGCATGAGGATGTTCGACTTCTGCAGCTCGACGTCGACGTCGGGACGCTGCGCCAACCGCACCCGCTTGTAGTGGTTGTAGACGGCGACGGCGAGGGTGCGCTTCGCCGCGTCCTGTCCCACGACGTACTCGTCGAGGATGCCGAAGATCTCCTGCGGCTTGGGCAGGTGCTCGACGTCGAAGCCTGGCTGCGCCGAGAGCTCCTCATCGATGATCTCGTTGCAGAGCTCGATGCACTCGTCGCAGATGTAGACGCCGGGGCCGGCGATGAGCTTCTTGACCTGCCGCTGCGACTTGCCGCAGAAGGAGCAGAGGAGCTGCTCGCCGCTCTCGGTGGCTCGGGCCATGGTCGCGTCCTGTGTCTCGTGGGTCGCTCGCGCGAGCCGTCCGGTCCGAGGAGCCGGCTAGGCCTTCGTGACGACGTTGTCGATGATCCCGTACTCCTTGGCCTCTTCCGGGTCCATGAAGTAGTCGCGCTCCGTGTCCCGCTTGACCTTCTCGAGCGGGGTGCCGGAGTGGTGGGAGATGATCTGGTCGAGCTTGCCGCGCAGCTCGATGATCTCGCGGGCGTGGATGTCCACGTCCGTCGCCTGACCCTGGAAGCCGGAGCTCACCTGGTGGATCAGGATCTTCGAGTTCGGGAGCGCCATGCGCTTGCCCGGCGCGCCGCCGGAGAGGATGACCGCGCCCATCGACATCGCGATGCCGACGCAGATCGTGCGGACCTGCGGCTTGATGAACTGCATCGTGTCGTAGATCGCGAGGCCCGCGTACACCGACCCGCCGGGCGAGTTGATGTAGATCGAGATGTCCTTGTCCTCGTCGTCGGACGCGAGGTGCAGGAGCTGCGCGACGATGAGGTTCGCGATCTGATCGTCGACCGGGGTCCCCAGGAAGATGATCCGCTCGTTCAGCAGACGGCTGTAGATGTCGAACGCGCGCTCGCCGCGAGCGGTCTGCTCGACGACCATGGGGACCATCGGACTCATGCTGGGGTTCCCTCTTTCGAGTGGGGTGCAGGGACCCGGCCTGTGCGCGTCTGCGCCTGGGCCGGGGCTCGGAAGAACCTGCTGCTCAGCCTACCAACCGCACCCGCCGTCCCCTGCCAGCAGGGGACGAGCGTTGCGGGGCCGGGGAGCCGGGCGCCATCGGCGCCCGGCCGCAGGCTCAGGACTGGTCGGCCTCGGCGGACTCCGCCGGGGTCTCGTCGGCGTCGGCCGCCGGCGCGTCGTCGGCGGCCGGAGCCTCCTCCGCCGCCCACGGGCGACCGCCGCCGGTGGCGGGGTCCTCGCCGGCCTCGGGCGTCCACAGCAGGCCGCGCGAACGGGCGTCCTCGACGGAGACGGCCGTGGCCTTCTCGACGAGGCGCTCGATGGCCTGCTGCTGGGCGACGTCCGCGACGAGCTCGTCGCGGTGGCCGTCGCGCTCGAGGCGCTTGAGCAGCTTCTCCGGCGTGGTGCCCTGCTGGGCGGCCGGGGCGTTCAGGACGTCGAGCAGGTCGCCGTCGGCGGGCTCGATGCCCTCCTGGGCGATGTACGCCTCGACCGCGGCCTCGCGGCGCAGCGAGCGGCCGGCCTCGGGCGCGGCCTCGGCGAGCAGCTCGTCCTCGCTCTTGCCGGACATCTGGAAGTACAGGTCGCGCGAGATGCCCTGCTGAGAGAGCTGGTTCAGGGTGCGCTCGAGCAGCTCGGAGGCGCGCGCCTTCGCGAGCGAGTCCGGGATCTCGACCTCGGCCTTGAGCATGAGGGTGTCGATGACGGCCTCGCGGTACTCGCGCTCGATGGCCGTGCCGTCCTCCTCGCTCAGGCGCTGGGCGATGTCCTCGCGCAGCTCGTCGAGCGTGTCGACGCCCGCGGCCTCCTCGGCGAACGCGTCGTCGAGCTCGGGCTGCTGCTTCTCCTGGACCTCGTGGACCGTGACGGCGAAGACCGCCTCGACGCCCTGGAGCTGCTCCGCGCCGTAGTCGTCCGGGAACTGCACCGTGACGTCGCGGTCCTCGCCGGCCTTGGCGCCCTGGAGCTGGTCCTCGAAGCCGGGGACGAGGCGGCCGGAGCCGAGCTCGACGAGCTGGTCGCGTCCGGCGCCGCCCTCGAACTCCTCGCCCTCGATGCGGCCGACGAACGAGATCAGGACGGTGTCGCCCTCCTTCGCCTCGCGCTCCACGGGGACGAGCTTGGCCTGGCGCTCGCGGAGCGTCTGGATCTCCTGCTCGACGCGCTCGGTGTCGGCGGCGGGCTCGCGGCGGCCGACCTCGAAGGGCTCGAGGTCGCCGAGGGTCGCCTTCGGCTGCACGCCGATCTCGAAGTCGAACTTCAGCGGCTCGCCCTCGGCGGGCATGTCGCCAATGTTGACCTGCGGCTCGCCGACGGTCTTCACCCCGGCCTGTTCGACGGCGGCGACGAGCCACGTGCCGATCTCGCGGCGCAGGGCCTCGTCGAGCACCGTCTCGCGGCCGTAGCGGCGGAGGACGACGGGCGGCGGGACCTTGCCCTGACGGAAGCCCGGCATGCGGAGGTCGCGGGCGAGCACCTTGGCGGTGGCGAGCATCGCCTGCTCGACCGCCTTGGGGGTCACCTCGGCCTCGACCTTGACGCGGGAATCGGGGAGTTCGGTGACGGTCGTGGAGACAGCGGACATGAGGATCGGCAACGATAGCGGCGTGATGCACCCCGAGGCGCCCACGCGGCTGGACCGCACCGTCCTGGCCTTCGCCTCCGGGCCCGTCGGCCACCTCCTGGGGACGCTCCTCGAGCTCGCCACGATCGCCGGCGGGGCGCTCCGTCAGCGGGCCGCCGCCGCGGTGGCGCGCCGTCGCTCCCACTGAGGGCACAGCACCCCGGAACGGGCCGCGGCGCCCGTGAGGGCGCCGCGTGGTCCTGCATGGCGCCGTCGGTGCGCCACGTGCTGCTAGGGCGCCCTCGGGCGCCGGGTACGGCCGTGCGACGCTCGGCGTCGCGGGGGCCGGTGGATCAGCAGGTCACCGTGAGGGCGAACTGGCGGTCGACGGCGGTCGGGTCCGTCGTCGCGTCGCCGGCGCTCTGCGTGCGCACGCGGATCTGGTTCGCGCCGACGGGCTCCACCGTGGCGTTGGACCCGGGCGTCGCGTCCGTGCCGTAGACCGTGACCTGCGGGACGCACTTCGAGATGTCGGCGTCCGCGGTGACGAGGTAGCGACCGGCGGCCTCGCGGCCCGCGGCCGTGAAGCCCCGCTGGTTCGCGAGCGCGCCCTCGGCGGTGACGACGGTCGTCTTCGTGCCGGACCGCGCCTCCTCGACGATCTGCTGCGCGTCCTTGCCGTCGACGCGGTCGGCGTTCAGGCCGGTCGCGACGCCCGTGGCGTTCGTGGTGAACGGGCGCGCCGCGTCCTTGTTCGGCAGCAGCGTCGTGATGGTGCCGCCCAGCTCGCCGCGGAAGCGGAAGTTGAACGCCTGACCGTTGTTCAGGTTGGACGCCTCGATGCAGCCCTTGCCGGCGGTGGCGGCGCGGCAGCCGTAGATGGCGCCGCCGCCGGCGCCCAGGTTGGACTGGCGGGTGCCGAAGGCGTTGTTCTTCGCGATGACCTTCGTCTCGGAGCTGAAGGTGCCGCTGCGCTGGCCGCCCTTGAGCGGGGTGCCCTCGTTCGCACCCGTCGCGAGCGGCGCGGCCACTGCGGCGGCCACGACGGCGGCGGCGGTGACGGTCATGACGCGGCCCGACTTGAAGCTGCGGGCGGTGTTCGTGATGCGGGACATGGGGGTTGTCTCCTCGGTACTGGGGGTTCGTACATCCCTCCCAACCGGTCCCCGTGCGAAAGGTTGCGGTCGCCACCGAATCGATCCGCCGTGCAAGGGATCGCCCACGCCGGCGGTCCCGGAACGCAGAACGGCGCCGCTGCAGGGCAGCGACGCCGTGGGGCGCGAGGGGCGAACGACGGGACTCGAACCCGCGACCGCCTGGACCACAACCAGGAGCTCTACCGACTGAGCTACGTCCGCCGCGCCCAGGGAACTTTACCCGGTTGTCGCGCGGAGCGTCCGGTCGCCCGAGGCACCCCCACTTGGATTCGAACCAAGGACCTGCGGATTAGAAGGCCGCTGCTCTATCCAGCTGAGCTATGGGGGCGAGGCCCCGGAGGCTAGCGCGGGCGGGCGCCGGGCCGCTCGGGCGCGGTCCCGAACACGCGGTCCCACCAGGGCGCCGAGATGCCGTAGCCGCGCGTGTCGTCCTGGAAGTGGTGGCGCATGTGCAGCTCGCGCATCCGCCGGCCGAGCCGCGTGCGCGGGCGATGGTGGTGCAGCGCGTGGTGGATCACGTCGTAGACGAGGTACCCCGTGACGAAGCCGACGCCGACCGCGAGCCCGGATCCGAGGCCGAACAGCGCGACGAACGCGAGCACGAACAGCGCGTTGCCGGGGACGGAGACCGCGGGTGGCATCACGAGCCGCAGCGGGTCGTTCGGGTGGTCGTGGTGCACCCCGTGGACCATCCAGTGCAGCCGGGCGCCGAAGCCCTGCTCCGGCTCGATGTGGAAGACGATGCGGTGCACCCAGTACTCCACGAGGCCCCAGAACGCCCACCCGGCGAACGCGAGCAGCAGCACGGTGCCGACGCCCAGCCCGCGACCGAGGGCGAGCGCGAAGAGCACCCCGATCGCCGGGACGAAGAGCACGACGGGGACCAGGGGGTGCACGCGGGTGACGCGGTCGACCGTCGGCGTGCGGAACATCGGCGGCGAGGCCCGGAGCACCTCCGTCCTCGTGACCTGCTCAGGCCCTGGACGGGTCGCGGCGTGCTCGTGCTGGTCGATGGCCACGTGGACATCTTGGCACGCGCACCGACCGGCCTCCGGACGCACTCTGCGCGCACCCGGATCGTCCCTCGTGTCGGGGGCCGCCGCGAGCGGGAGGCCCCGCGGATCCGGGGTCCCCACTCGCCGTGACCGATGATCGGGGCGCCCGGATTCGAACCGGGGACCCCCGACACCCAAAGTCGGTGCGCTACCAGGCTGCGCCACGCCCCGTGCTGGCCGGCGGAGTATAGGCGGCCACGGTGGCATACTGGACTTTCGGCCTCGATCCCGGAAACAGAGGGAACAACGATGCAGGTCAAGGCTCGCGCCACCCGCGAGGACCATCTCCGCCACTCCGTCAGGATGCGGCACCACAGCACGACCGTCGACGAGCCCATCGACATGGGCGGCGAGGACTCGGGCCCCACCCCGCAGGAGCTGATGGCCGCGAGCCTGGCTTCCTGCACCGCGATCACGCTCCAGATGTACGCCGACAAGAAGGGCTGGGACATCGGCGAGGTCGAGGTGGAGTGCACCTACAAGCCCGCCCCGGAGCGCGGCTGCCCCACCCGGTTCGAGCTCGTCATGCGCGTCGACGGCACCATCGACGACGAGCAGCTCGAGCGCCTGCGCGTCATCGCGACGAAGTGCCCGGTGCACCGGGTCCTCGACGGCGAGGTCATGTTCGACGAGCGCGTCGAGCGGGTTGCCCACGTCGGCTGACGCGCGCGAGCGCATCCGGGCGGTGCTGCTCCCGACGGAGCACGCCGCCGAGCTCGACGCGCACGGCACCACCCGCGCGGCCGTCCTGGTCCCGCTCGTGGAGCTCCGCGGACGGATCCACGTCGTGCTGACGCGCCGGCCGGCCACCATGCGCCGCCACGCCGGCGAGATCGCGTTCCCCGGCGGTCGCTCGGACGACGACGACCCCACCCCCACGGCGACCGCGCTGCGCGAGGCCCACGAGGAGATCGGTCTGCGGCCGGAGAACGTCGAGGTCCTCGGCGCCCTCTCCCCGGTCGGCACGTTCGTCACGGGCTACGCGGTCTACCCCGTCGTCGGCTGGGTCGAGCACCCCGGCCGGTGGCAGCTGTCGCCGCGCGAGGTCGACGCGGTGCTCGAGCTCGACCTCGAGGCCCTGCGCGAGAGCCACGAGCAGCGCCGGCTCGTGCGGCAGGGCGTCCCGTTCCTGACCGACACCTACACCGTGGACGGCCACGAGGTCTGGGGCGCCACGGGACGGATGCTGAAGGACCTCTTCGCCCGCCTGCCGCCGGACCTCGTCGGCGCCATCGACCCCGCCGCGCGCTAGCCCCCGCTCAGGCGCGCGGGCGGCTCAGGAGCCGCTCGACCGCGTCTGCCGCGGAGGCGGCCCAGCCGTCGGCGTCCTCCGGCGGGTGGTGAAGCAGGCCGTAGGGGATCTCGTTGCGCCGGCAGAGGCGCTCGACGATCTGCGCCCCCTGGCTCAGGAGCTCGACGGGTAGCGGCCCCGAGCACTCGTAGAGCACCCCCCGGACCGTGGTGTCGATCGTGCGCTCGAGGAGCATCTCGAGCCGCGTGCCGTGCAGCGCGGCCACGCCGGCGGGGTCGGGCCCCGTGGCGGTGCCGAGGGCCCACACGAGCACCGTGACGTTGTCCAGGGCGTACCGCAGCGTGCCGATGCGGTCGGGATCTCCGTCGTAGGGCTCCGCACCGGCCGCCGCGATGGCCGCGTGCTTCCCGGGGTCGCGGGTCACGACCCGCACCGCGTGGCCCTCGGCCGTCAGGAGCCGGGCCAGCCGCAGGCCGCGGTCCCCCGCCCCGATCAGGAGCAGCCGCACGGGGTCTTCACGCTCCGGGTCACCATGGCCGCGAGTCTACGGTCGCCGCCGCGGGCCACTGCGACGGCGACCGGCCGCTGACCCGCGGACCGCTGCGGCACCGGCGAGATCGCGGCGTCGGCGGCGCCCCGAGCACCGCCACGGCACCGGCGAGGTCGCGACGCCGGCGGGGCCGAGGTCCCGGCGTCGGCTATGGTCGGCGCCGAGCCCCGTATGCCGTCCACACCGCCCTCCGAGCTGACCGCCGCCGACGTCTCCCTCCTGCGGGAGGAACGCGCCGCGTCGGCGCACATGCACGTCGGGGGCGTGTCCGTGTTCACCGGCCCTCCCCCGCCGATCGCCCAGATCCGCGCCCACGTGCTGCGCCGGCTCGAACGGGTGCCGCGCTACCGCACGATCCTGGTCAAGCCGCCCCTGCGTCTCGGTCGTCCGCACTGGGCCGTCGACCCGAACTTCTCCATCGACTACCACGTGCGCCACGTCGCGTTGCCGCGACCCGGCGACGAGCACGAGCTGCGGACCACGACAGCCCGCCTCTTCTCCCAGCGACTCGACCGCCGGCGCCCCCTCTGGGAGCTGTGGATCGTCGAGGGCCTCGCGGACGAGCGGTTCGCGGTCGTCTCGAAGTCGCACCAGGCGCTCGTCGACGGCGTGGTGGCCCTCGACCTCATGACCGCCCTCCTCGACGCCGATCCCGACACGCCGCCGGAGGACGAGGACCGTGGTCGCTGGCTCGCGCCGCCGCTCCCGTCCACCGCGCAGCTCGTGGCGTCGGGGGTCGCGGACGTGGCACGCGGTGCGCTGACCACGCCGCTGCGGGCCGCGAGCACCCTGGGCCGGCCCGTCGAGGCCGCCGCCCGCGCGTGGGCCGAGGCCGACGGCCTGGGCGACCGCGTCTCCGTGCGTCTGCGCCCCGCCCCGCCGTCGCCGCTGAACGTGCCGATCGGCCCCCACCGGCGTGTCGCGCGGACCGCCGTGCCGATCGCCGACCTCAAGCGGGTGAAGGACACCTTCGGCGGGACGGTCAACGACGTCGTCCTCGCCGTCGTGACGGGCGCGATCCGCCACTGGATGGCCGACCGCGGCCTGCGGACCGCGGGGATCGAGCTGCGGGCGGGCGTGCCCGTGGCGATCGAGGCCCGAAAGCGCGAGCCGCGGCCGATCGCCCTGCTGCACGCGCCGCTGCCCGTCGGCGAGGCCGACCCGCTCGTGCGGTTCGAGCGGATCCGCCGGGCGATGTCGGAGAACACCGCCGGCCGCCACGCCGTGGCGGCGAGCACGCTGGCGGCGGCCGACGAGGAGTTCGCCCCGCCATCCGTGCTGGCGCAGGCGTCGCGCCTGCGGTTGGACGAGCGCCGGTTCAACCTGATCGTCACGAACGTCCCGGGCCCGCAGACGCCGATGTACCTGCTCGGCCGTGAGATGGAGACGGTGGTCCCGATCCCGTTCCTGTCCGGCGACCGGGCGCTGGCCGTCGCCGTGATGTCCTACGCCGGCACGGCCCAGTTCGGGCTGCTCGGCGACCTGGACAAGCTCGACGACATCGACGTCGTCACGGAGGGCCTCGAGCGGACGCTCGAGGAGCTCCTCAGCCTCGCGCGGCGGGGCCGGCCCGCGCGACGCCTGCGGCGCGCCGCTCCGCCCGTGGGCTGAGCGACGCCGCCGGCGACGGCCTAGTGGTGGTCGTCGTGGTGGTGCACCGGGAACGCGTTGGTCTCCCGGATGGCGTCGCGCACCCACGCGACGAGGACGCCGACCGTGATGATCAGGCCGAGGGCCAGGATCCAGAGGCTCGTCGTCAGCCCGATCAGCAGGATCGTGATGCCGACCGTCAGGAGCAGCGGCTGCAGGCTCCCGCCGGGAAGGTGGATCTCGTCGCCGGCGGGCGGGACGGGGGTCTCGTGCTCGCTCATCGTTCTAGGAGACGTAGATGACGGCTGCGACGAAGGTCAGCAGGAACATCACGAGGACGACGACGCCCGCGATCATGGCGTCGCGCAGGTTGCGCTTGGCGAGGTTGCGATCCATCAGATCGGTCCTTTGGGTCAGAGCTTGGCGTCGACGACCATGCCGGCGAACAGCACCGTCAGGTAGACCAAGGCGTAGAGGTGGAGGGAGAGAGCACGTGCGCGGGTGCCGGCGCGCAGCAGCAGGAACGACTGCCGCATGAGCTCGGCACCGAGCACGAGGGCCACGGCGAGATAGATGGTGCCGAACGCCCCGGTGATCACCGGGACGACGGAGACCAGGACCGTGATCGCGGACCACACGACGATCGCCCGGTACGTGTAGCGGTCACCGCGGACCACCGGGAGCATCGGGATGTTCGCCGCGGCGTAGTCGTCCTTGATGAGCATGGACAGCGCCCAGAAGTGCGGCGCGGTCCACGCGAAGACGATCGCGAACGGGTACAGCGAGTCGACGGCGAAGCCGCCGGTCACCGCGGCCCACCCGACCATGGGCGGGAACGCCCCGGCGAGGCCGCCGATGACGATGTTGTTCGTCGTCCGGCGCTTGAGCCACATCGTGTAGACGCCGACGTACCAGGCGAAGCCCGCCAGGGCGAGCAGCGCCGCGGTGATGTTCGCCGCGATCGCGAGCAGGAAGAAGGAGGCGATCGTCAGCCAAAGCCCGACCCAGAGCGCGACGTGCGGTTCCATCCGCCCCGAGGGGATCGGACGGTCCTGCGTGCGCACCATCAGGCGGTCGATGTCGCGGTCGTACCAGTGGTTGATCGCGCTGGCCCCGCCCGAGGCGAGGGAGCCGCCGATCACCGTGGCGAGGACGAGCCACGGCGACGGGCTGCCGGCCGCGTACATCGCGGTGACGGTCGTCAGGAGCAGCAGCACCTGCACCTTCGGCTTGGTCAGCGCCACCAGATCGGCGACGCGCTGGCGCGCGCCGTCGGTCAGCAGCGCCGACGCGCCGGCACGGCGCGGTGCGGAGAGGGAGGACGGCACGCCGTCAGCCCCTCGCCGCAGCCGTGGGGACGACGCGGGTCATGCCGTCGCCGAGGCGTCCGCGGACCGCGGGTTGGACTCGTGGTTGCGACGCTCGATCTCCGCGCGGATGTCCTTCATCGGCTCCACGGAGCGCACGCGGGGCACCGCGTCGAAGTTGTTCTGCGGCGGCGGCGACGGGATGAACCACTCCAGCGTGTTGGCCTTCCACGGGTCCGGGCCGGCGACCGCGCCGTGCTTGAGGCTCCGCAGCGCGTTCCAGGCCGTGACGAGGATGCCGGCGCCCAGGATGAACGAGCCGATCGTCGAGATCATGTTGTAGAGCGCCAGGTTTCCGACGTCCGCGTACTCCGGGATGCGTCGCGGCATGCCGTCGAGGCCGATGGAGTGCTGCACGAGGAACGTCGTGTGGAAGCCGATCAGCATGAGCCAGAAGCTGATCTGGCCCTGCTTCTCGTTCATCATCCGGCCGGACATCTTCGGGTACCAGTAGTAGAGGCCCGAGAAGACCGCGAAGACCGCGCCACCCATCAGCACGTAGTGGAAGTGCGCGACGACGAAGTACGTGTCGTGCAGCTGCCAGTCCACGGGGTAGATCGCGAGGAACACGCCCGTGATGCCACCGATGAGGAACGTGCCGAGGAAGCCGACCGCGAAGAGCAGGGGCGTCCGGAACACGATCGTACCGCGCCAGAGCGTGCCGATCCAGCTGAAGATCTTGATGCCCGTAGGGATCGAGATCAGCATGGACGAGACCATGAAGAACACGAGCACGACGCTCGGGCTCGGCGTGGTGAACATGTGGTGGGCCCACACCATCAGGCCCAGGAAGGCGATGGTGAGCGTCGAGGCCGCGATCGCCTTGTAGCCGAAGATCGGCTTGCGGGCGAAGACCGGGAGGACCTCGGAGATGATGCCGAAGCCCGGCAGCACCATGATGTAGACCTCGGGGTGACCGAAGAACCAGAAGAGGTGCTGCCACAGGAGCGGCGAGCCACCCTCGGACGGGTCGTAGAAGTTCGTCCCGAAGTGCCGGTCGGTCAGCAGCAGCGTCACGGCCGCGGCGATGGCCGGAAGGGCGAGGATCAGCAGGACGGAGTACGTCAGGATCGTCCAGCAGAACAGCGGCAGGCGGCTCCAGGTCATGCCCGGCGCCCGCAGGTTCGCGATCGTGACGTAGAAGTTGATGGAACCCACGAGCGAGCCGAGGCCCGTCAGGTGGACGAGGAAGATCCACGCGTCGACGCCGCCGTTGGGCAGGTAGTCCTTCGAGGACAGCGGGACGTAACACGTCCAGCCGCACTCGGGCGGGTTGAAGAAGATCGACGCGTAGAAGACGAGTCCGCCCGCGGCCAGCAGCCAGAACGAGAGCGCGTTGAGCTTCGGGAACGCCATGTCCCGTGCGCCGATCATCAGCGGCACGAAGTAGTTGCCGAAGCCGGCCATGACGGGGACGACGAACAGGAAGACCATCGTCGTCCCGTGCATCGTGATCAGCTGGTTGTACGTCTTGAAGTCCAGGAGCGTGTTGTCCGGGACGGCCAGCTGTAGGCGGATCAGGAGCGCCTCGACCCCGCCCACGCCGAAGAAGGCGAAGGTGAGGACCAGGTACATGATCCCGATCTTCTTGTGATCGGTGGTGGTGATCCAGTCGACCCAGCCGCGGTTCGGCTTCTCGACGTCGTGGGCGACGACCTGCGGGATCGGTGTGGCGGTGACGGTGGCCATGGGTGGTTCCTCGATACCGGAGGGCTAGCGCTCGGCGCCGGAGGGCGAAGCGTCGGGGGTCTGCGGGGCGCCTTCGGCGCGCTCGTCGCCGGCGGAGGCAGCGGCCTCTGCGGCGTCGTTCTTGGCCTGCTGAGCACGGTACGCCTGGACGCCGGCACCGGACGCCGCGATGGCCGCCTTCTGCCGCGCGAGCCACTGGTCGAACTGCGCCGGGGTCACGGCGCGCACGCGCGCGGTCATGTTGGCGTGGTTGCGGCCGCAGAGCTCGGCGCAGTTGCCGGTGTAGACGCCTTCCTTGCCGAGCGGCACCTTGAACCACGTGTGGTTCGTGTAGCCCGGGAGCGCGTCGGCCTTGCCGCCGAGCTTCGGGATCCACCAGGAGTGCCCGACGTCGGAGGAGCGGATGTCGAGCGTGACGGTCGTGCCCGTGGGGACCACCATCTCCTCGTACGCCTGCACGTTGTTCTGCCGGTCCTTGTCCCCGTCGGGGTACGTGAAGCGCCAGGCGTACTGCTGGCCGTTCACGTCGATGTTCAGGGAGCGGCCGTCGGGCGGCAGCAGGCTGGAGTCCTTCGCCGTCTGGAACGAGGCGGGCACCTGCCAGCCGGCGGCGTCGGAGTTGTCGGGGTTGCGGATGCCCGGGAGCATCGCGAACGTGACGATGCCGATCACGAGCACGATGACCGCGGCACCGGCCGTCCAACCGATCTCGAGGCGCGTGTTGCCGTGGAGCTGCTCCGCCTTCGCGCCGGGGCGCATGCGGAACTTCCACAGGGCGTAGAAGAGGGCGCCTTCGACCGCCACGAAGATGATCGCCCCGATCGCGAAGATGATCGCGTAGAGCGTGTGGATGCGGTCGGCGTTCGGGGATCCGCCGGCTTGCGGCGCCCAGAACGAGGCGTGGGCTGGGCCGGCCAGCACGAGCGTCAAAGCGATCGCGAGAGCGATCGCCGACGTCATCGCCAGCAGGGATGCCCGTGAGAGGTGAGGGATCCGGTTCGAGCGTCGCAAAGCGGGGCCGATTCTAGTGGCGAAGTGCACGGGAAGGAACCACCCTGGGGTCAGCGGCCCGGAAACCCTTTTGCAGCGGGGTTCTCGGGCCTCGGGTCGGTCGGGGTCGCGAGCCTCAGCGGCCGACGTACGTCGGCGGCTGCTTGCTCATGAAGGCCATGACGGCCCCGGCGAAGTCCTCCGTGTCGCCGAGCCGCCCCTGTTCGCGACCCTCGAGCTCGAGCAGCTCCTCGAGCTGGCGGGCCACCTGGGCGTTCAGCGTGCGCTTGATCGCCGCGTAGGCCTTCGTCGGACCCGCCGCCAGCTCGCGGACCTGGGCCTCGACCGTCTCGCGGAACCCCTCCGTCGGCCGGACGCGATTGATGAGCCCGATGGCGAGCGCCTCCTCCGCGGGCACGACGCGACCCTCGAACATGATCTCTGCCGCCCGTGTCCATCCCACGCGCGCGAGGAGGAACAGCGACGCACCACCGTCCGGGCCCAGGCCGATCTTCGTGAAGGCGTGATTGAGCTTGGCGCGGTCGCTCGCCGTGACGAGGTCGCACGCCAGGGCGAACGACATGCCGATGCCCGCCGCGGTGCCGTCGACGCCCGCGAGCACCGGCTTGTCCAGGCGGCGGACGGCGCGCATGATCGGGTGGTAGCGCGACTGGAGCACATGCTCGAGGTCGGGGCGCCCGCTGGCGCGCAGCGGGATGTCGTCCGTGCCGACGGAGCCGAGGTCGGCGCCGGAGGAGAACGCCCGCCCCTCCCCCGTGACGAGCACGGCGCGGACATCCTCGGCCTCGCACGCGCGGAGCGCCGCGAGCAGGTCCTTGCCCATCTGGGCGTTCCACGCGTTCAGGACCTCGGGTCGCCGCATCTCGACGACGGCCGCGGGGCCGTCGCGCAGGAGGGTGACCGTCTCGAGGCTCTCGGCCGGCTCGAAGCTGCTCATGGGCGGGCAGGATGACAGGACGCCGCGGTCCTGGCCGGACGGCCAGTCGGTGCCGCCCGCACGCCGGCGGGCGGGCGTCCCGACCCGGCCCGCCGGGGCCCCGCGACCGGAAGGGGCCGCTCCGGGCCGGCTCGATAGCCTCTCGCCCTCGTGTCCTCCCGGAACGCCATCCGCGCCGCCGCCTGGGCGGCGGTCGGACTCGGGGTGGCCGCGCCGCTCGTCCGCCGCAGGCTCCGCCTCCGCGCGCCCGTGGTGCTCGCCACGGCCGCCGCCGCCCCGGTGGCGCTCACCTTCGTCGTCCCCCGCTCGCGCGCCCGCGACGTCGCCGTCTGCGCGCTCCAGATGTGGGCGTACTTCGCCGCCTACGAGATGCCGGCCGACGACCCCGAGCGCCTCCGCGGCCGGGTGCGCGTGGACTACCCCGTGCGCAGCGACACGGTGATCGGGCGGGGCCGCATCCCGACCGTGCGGCTCCAGCAGGCCCTGCACCGCGACGGCGCCTTCCAGACCTGGGAGAAGGTGCTGAGCTGGAGCCATTGGGTGTGGTTCGCCGTCCCCCACACCGCGGCGGCCTACGTGCTGCTGCGCCACCCCGAGCAGTTCCCGCGCGCGGCCGCGCGCATCTACGGCACGTTCGATCTCGGCGCCGTCATCTACTGGGCCGTGCCGACGGCGCCCCCGTGGTTCGCGGCCGAGGCCGGGCGCATCGACCCGGGCGACGGGCCCCAGCTGCGGCGCCTCATGCGCGAGTACGGCGAGGGCCTGTGGGGCGAGCGCTGGCCGCAGCTCTACGACGCGTTCGGCGGCAACCCGCTGGCGGCGATGCCGTCGCTGCACTTCGGCACCTCCGTCGCGGCCGCGCAGGTGCTGCGCGACACCGGGCCCGTCGCGGGCGCCGTCGGCTGGACCTACGCGGCCACGCTGGGCTTCGCGCTCGTCTACCTCGGCGAGCACTACGTCACCGACCTCGTCGCAGGCGGCTCGCTCGCTGAGCTCGTCCGCCGGGTCACGCCCCGCGCCGCGGGCCCCGTCTCGCACGTCGCGACCGCGATCGGGCGGTACGCCGCCTACGCCCGGCGACCCGATCCGACCCCCTAGCGCCGGGGTACTTCATTTTGTAAAGTGTGTTGCGGGGCGACCCGACGGCGACACGCGCAGACGCGCGTGGGCAGACTGTCGGGGAGCGCCCGACGACCAGAAGGAACCCCTCCATGCCGGACCCCGAGAACGTCATCATCATCGGCAGCGGTCCCGCCGGCTACACGGCGGCGCTCTACACCGCGCGCGCCGAGCTCGAGCCCCTCGTCATCGAGGGCTGGAACTGGGGTGGCCTGCTCCAGCAGACGACGGACGTCGAGAACTTCCCCGGCTACCCGAAGGGCATCCTGGGGCCGGACATGATGCAGGACCTGCGCGACCAGGCCGCCCGCTTCGGCGCCCGCCTGCAGACGGAGCAGGTCACCCGCGTGGACCTCTCCTCCGAGCCCGGCGGCCTCCACTCCGTGTGGGTGGACGACACGGAGTACAAGACCCGCGCGGTCATCGTCTCGACGGGCGCGGAGCACCGCAAGCTCGGCGTGCCCGGCGAGGACGAGCTCTCCGGCCGCGGCGTCTCCTACTGCGCGACCTGCGACGCGGCGTTCTTCAAGGACCACGACACGCTCATCGTCGGCGGCGGCGACTCCGCGATGGAGGAGGCGATCTTCCTCGCCAAGTTCGGCCGCTCCGTGACGATCGTGCACCGCCGGGACGAATTCCGCGCCTCGGCGATCATGGTCGAGCGCGCCCGCGCCGTGGAGAACATCCACTTCAAGACGCCCTTCGAGGTCGAGCGCTTCGAGTCCGCCCCTGGCGAGGGCATGAAGCCGCTCTCGACCGTCGTGCTCAAGAACACCATCACCGGTGAGACCGAGACGATGGAGATCACCGGCGCGTTCATCGCCGTCGGCCACGACCCGCAGAGCGAGCTCGTGCAGGGCCAGCTCGACACGGACGACGAGGGCTACGTCCGCGTGCAGGGCGTCACGACGGAGACCTCGCTGCCCGGCGTCTTCGCCGCGGGCGACCTCGTCGACCCGTCCTACCGCCAGGCGATCACCGCCGCCGGCTCCGGCTGCAAGGCCGCGCTCGACGCCGAGCGCTACCTCCGCGACGTGCCCGTCCTCGCGGACGACGTCGCCACCGTCTGATCCCCCGTTCTCCCGGCCCCGCGCCGGGAGGACCCGCGGCTTCCCCGACGAACCCCGAAGGACGCTCCGGTCCGCCCCCGCGCGCTGGCCGATGTCCGCGAGCCTGGGCGATGGCCCTGGGTCGTTCGTCCACCAGCCCCCGTGCCGGCTGCGTGGCGTCCGATCCGGGGCCGATCCTCAGGGCAATGATGAGAACGGGCGGAACCTCTCGCCCCTTCCGGTGTTCGTAAAGGAAGAACCATGGAACAGCACACGTACAGCTTCCCCAAGGTGTCCCCGGCCGATCCGCACGAGCTGCGCGAGAGCCTCCGCGCCACGCGCCGCGAGGCCGCGGGCACCCAGACCGACGACCGCCGCAGCGACGACCGTCGCGACGCGGACCGCCGCAAGCACTAGCCCCCGGGCGGAGCCCCGCTCCCACCCCCGATCGGCCGACGCGCGCGACGTCTCGTCGCGCGGCGCGGCCGCTCCTCCCTCACGCGGTGCCGATGACCTCGGACTCCGCGTCCACCGGCTCGCCGTCGCGGGCCGCCTTCTCGAGCAGGCCCCGCTCCCCGGCCCACGCCCGCGCGATGTCGCGGACGGAGATGACGCCCGCGAGCTCGGAGCCCTGCAGGACCACCAGGTGACGGAACCCGCCCTGGACCATCGCCACCGACGCGTCGTCGAGCGACCACGACGGCTCGGCGTAGACGACGTTCGTGGTGACGTGATCCGCGACCAGGACCTCGCCCGGGTCGTCGCCCCGTGCGATCGCCCGCATGACGTCGCGCTCAGTGATGATGCCCGGCCCCTCGCCGTCGGGGTCCATGACGACCGCGGCGCCGACGTTGCGGTCCGACATCAGCTTGGCGGCCTGGCGCAGCGTGTGCCCCGGACCGACCTCGACGACCAGGGGGCTCATCGCGTCTCGTACCAGCATGGGTGTCCTTCCGTCGCTCGTTCGTGCCCTGCGGCACTCCTACTCGTGCCGATCCGCACGATGTCGGGGAAGTGTAGAGCAGGATCGCGCCACGCGCGAACGTCCTACCGTCGGTAGCTCGGCAGCCCCTCGGCGCCGGCGACCCGGACGGTGCGGCGCCACGGCGCGCGTGCCGGCGGGACCGCGACGGTTCGTGCGACACCGAGTGATCCCGAACCGGGGGTGATCCGTACTCCCCCTGACATGCGGCGTCCCGACACGATCTTCATCCGTACGGCCCTCTACGAGGAGGCCGTCTCCGTCATGCGCGAGGAGTACGCCTCCGACCTCACGGTCGCCGAGCTGGCCGACCGCGTGGCGTGCTCCTGCCGCCAGCTGCAGCGGGCGTTCCACGACATCGGTGGGACCAGCTTCCGCTCCGCGCTGATCGAGATCCGCATGGAGCAGGCGGCCGAGATGCTCGCCCGCGGCCCCGTCTCCGTCCGCGAGGCCGCCCGGTCCGTCGGCTACCGCCAGCCGGCGCAGTTCGCCAAGGCCTTCCGCCGCCACCACGGCGTCGCGCCCTCGCAGTACCGCATCGGCCGCCACATCGGCCGGCTGCGCGACCTGCGGGAGGCCGCGGAGCAGACCGCTGCGGCGGCCTGACCCCCGCACCCCGGGGGAGCAGGTAGATTTTGCGCATGGCCGCACGTCAGCGCTACCGGTTCCGCGCGCCCTCCACGGGCCGCGAAGTCATCATCGAGGCCCAGCCCGGCCACACCTACCGGGACCGCGAGACCGGCGAGACGCTCGAGCCCGTCGGCAAGCTCGTGCCGCTCGCGCCGAGCGCCTCCGACCTCCCGTGGGCGGTCGAGAACCTCCGTCACTGCCCCCACTGCGGGCAGATGGCGCAGAAGGACCTCAACGACTGCCCGACCTGCGGACGGCGGCTGGACCCGATCGGCGTCGTCGTCGGCGGCTGAGTCCGGCTCCGGATCCGGGAGCGGACGACCATGCAGCCCGTCGCCACACGCCTCCTCGTGACGCTCGCCCTCGCGGCGGGCGCCGGAGGCCTCACGGCGTGCGGGAGCGACGAGCTGTCCTCCGACGTCGCCCCGAAGCGCAGCCCCGCCCTGAACGCGCCGACCGGCGACGGTCAGGCGCCCGGCGCGGGCGACCAGGCCGGCCAGATCGCCGACCTACCGACGGGCACCACCACGACCGGCCCCACACCCGCAGCGGCGGCCTCGAGC
Organism: Patulibacter americanus DSM 16676; assembly: GCF_000420025.1. Classification (GTDB taxonomy): domain Bacteria; phylum Actinomycetota; class Thermoleophilia; order Solirubrobacterales; family Solirubrobacteraceae; genus Patulibacter; species Patulibacter americanus. Next base: position 194,302 of record NZ_ATUD01000002.1, on the reverse strand, counting down.
GACGCTGCGGCGTCGTCCGGCGCCGACGGGGCCGCCTCGTCCGGCAGCGCGGCGTCCGGCGCCGCCTCGGGCTCCGGGGCCGCGAGCTCCTCCGGCGGCACTGCGGCGTCCGGCGGCGGCACCGCGAGCGACGCCACCCCGCCCGCCAGCAGCGCACCCTCCAGCGGCAGCGGCGGCACGGGTGGGACGACGACCCCGAGCGGTGGATCGTCCGGCTCCGGCACGCCGTCGGGCGGCGGTTCGGGCACCTCGACGTCCGACTCCGGCAGCTCGGGCGGGTCCGCCCCCAGCGAGTTCAGCGCCTTCTGCGAGACGAACCCCGGCGTCTGCTGACGCCGGGCCTCGCCCCCCCTACGGGCGACGCCCGCCGGGCACGCTGCCACGCGGCGCCGCACCGCATATGTCGTGGGACGCCGGCACGGCCCGTGCGCGCCGCCGTGACGGCAGCGCGGAGCGGACTAGCGCGACGTCGCCGTGCGCGTCGGGGTCGGCACGAACGTCGCCGTGTAGGCGAGCCGCTCGGCCTTGTAGAGGCAGTTGAAGGTGCCGGCGGCGCCCGGGCGGAGCGTCGTGTCGACGTAGTAGTCCTTCTGGCGCTCCGCGGTGCTGCCGCCGCAACGCCCCGTGGGGCGGCTGGCGCGCCACGACGTGTTCGTGCCGTAGCCCTGGACGAGCGCGGGCGCCCACGACGGGACGCTCAGGCCGATGCTGTCGCCCTTCTTCACCGCGATCGTCGTGGGCAGCGAGAACGTGACCTCGCCACCGAAGTAAGGGTCGAGCTTCTTGGCCGAGGAGGCCGCGACGACCGTCGCGTTCACGCTCTTGCCGCGGCGCAGGACGACGAGCTGCGCCTGGGCGCGGCCGAGCTGCTTCTCCAGCGCCTTGCGGTCGTCCGCCGACGGGGCGCCGAGCATGATGCTCCAGGCGACGATCCGGCCGTCGGAGGGGATCGCGTAGACGTCGCGGTTGCCGTCCACGTTGGTCGGCATCGACGTGGTGCGCGTGACGACGGAGCACGACTCCGGGCAGCGGGGCTGCTTGCCGTCCGTGACGGTGCCGATCTCGCTGATCTTGGCCGCCGAGGCACCGCTCGGGAGGGCGATGACGGCCGCGGCGGCGAGGCCGAGGGAGACGACGAGACGACGACTGCTCATGGTGATCGAAAACCCTCCCGAGGGCTGGAAGTTGCGGGCGATGGCCCTGTGCGCCTGGTCCGGTCCGGGGCCGGTGTGCGCGTGCGACGGCGGCCGGGGACGTGGCCGCGAGGGCCCCGCGGCGCCGGACGCCGCAGCGTCGCGCGCGGACGGCCCGCTTCCCCCATCGTGCCCGATCGGCGCGCGGAGGGCGACGTTGCAACGCCCCGCCCGCGCGGCACGGCCCGGCCGTCAGGCCGTCAGGCGCTCGTGGGTCGCCGTGATCTCGTCGCGGTCCCCTGCGGCGGGGATCCACGGCAGCCGCAGCGGGTCGTCGACGTAGCGCGGGACGACGTGGAGGTGGAAGTGGAAGACCGTCTGCCACGCCGCGGAGCCGCAGTTGTTCAGGACGTTCACGCCGGCCGGCTCGAGCCGCTCCGTCGCCAGCCGCGCCACCCGCTGGGCCATCGCGGCGCAGGCCGCGAGGGCCTCCGGGTCGATCGTCAGGAGGTCGCGGTGGTGCTCCTTCGGCACGACCACCGTGTGCCCCGGGGTCGCGGGCGCGACGTCGAGGAACGCGACGGTGCGGTCGTCCTCGGCGACAACGAGCGACGGCAGCTCGCCGGCGACGATCTTGCAGAAGATGCAGTCCGGATCCCGTTCGGCCATGGACGCCACCCTACCCGCCGGGGGGGGCCGGCTCGGCCTCCGACGCCCGCAGAGCCCGGGCCAGACGGACGGCGTCGTCGGGACCCGTGACGGCGCCGGCGTCGTGCGCCACCGCCAGCGCGCGCAGCAGCCGGCCGAGCTCCGGGCCCGGACGCAGGCCCAGCTCGCGCGCGAGGGCGTCCCCGGTGACGGGCGGCCGGGGCGGGCCGCCGGCCCAGCGGACCGCGCGGGCCGCGAGGGCGGCCCACGGCGGACCCGTACCGGCCGCCAGCGCCCGGGCGAGCAGCACCCCCTCGGGCGCGTCCGTGCCGGCGGGCCCGAGCGCGGCGAAGAGCGCCTCGGGGTCGGCGTCCGCGGACAGGCCGGCGATCCGACGGACCGCGGCGACGGCGCGGGCCACCGCCGTACGGAGGTCGCGACTCGGGCGCAGGCCGTCGAGCGCCGCCCCGGCGTCGGCGGAGCCGGCCAGCAGCGCGGCGAGGACCAGGACCTCCCGGGCGCGCGGCTCGACGGCGCGTGCACGGAGCGCGGCGTCGTCCGCCGGTCGCGCCTCGGGAACGCCGAGGAGGCCGACGTCGCCCGGGAAACCGGGGCCCTCGGGCGCTCCGAGCAGGCCGCGGAGGGCGGTGCGCGTCGTCGCGGGCACGGACCCGTCCGCCCCGGCGGTCCCGGGCAGCAGGGCCGCGAGCGCCCCGGTCGCCTCGAGCGCCCGGAGGCCGCGTTCCCACGCCGGGCCGGCGAGGGCCCGGAGGAGCTCGGGGAGCACGCGCTCGCCCGGCACGCCGACCAGCGCCGGCGCGGCCGCGCGGGCCGCCCGGAGCGCGGCGTCGTCCGGGTCGGCCTCCAACTCCGCGGCGAACCGGGCCAGCCGCACGACGCGGACGGGGTCGCGCTCCAGGGCGTCGGGAGCGACGAGCCGCAGTCGCGAGGCCCCCAAGTCGACCCGGCCGCCGAACAGGTCGACCAGCGCGCCGCCACCGACGGGCTCGGCCAGCGCGTTGACGGTGAGGTCGCGCCGCCCGAGGTCGTCGTCGAGCTCGCGGCCCTGCAGCGGCGTGACGTCGAGCTGCCACGCCCGCTCCTCCTCCGGCCGCGACGTCGCGCGCCACGCCCCGAACGCGTCCGAGAGCGGGAACGCGTGACCGCCGACGGTCCGCGCCACGCGGCGGGTCACGTGCCGCACCGCGTCGCCGTCGCCCGCGAGGGCGACGTCCAGGTCGTGCGTCGGCCGGCCGCGCAGGCGCTCGCGCACCGCGCCGCCCACGACCCACCCCTCCGTGCCGTCGGCGGCGAGGGCCTCCCGCAGCGCGGACAGCACCGCGTCGGCGGCGGGCCCGTAGGACCGGCCGTCTCCCGACGGAGGCGCGGGGACGGCGGTCACGCGACGCCGGCCGCTGCGGCCCGGCCGTCGAGGGGTACCCCGTCGCGGTGGTACTCCCGCGGGACGCGGGCGCCGATCGCGCAGGTGACCTCGTAGTTGATGGTGCCGATCCACCGGGCCAGCTCCTCGGCCGGCAGGTGCTCGTCGCCGTCGCGTCCGACGAGGACGACACGGTCCCCGGGGCGCTCCGCGGCGTCCGGCCCCAGGTCGACGCCGAAGCTGTCCATGGACACCGTGCCCACCAGCGGCACGCGGCGGCCGCGGACGAGCGCCTCGGCCCCCGAGACGCCCAGCGCGCGCCGCACGCCGTCGGCGTACCCGGCCTGAACCGTGCCCACCTGCGTCTCGTGGTCGGCCACCCACCGGCGCCCGTAGCCCACGCTCTCCCCGGGGAGCAACGGCTTGACCGACGCGAGCCTGCTGTGCCACTCCAGCGCGGGCTCGACGCCCCGGGCCGCGGCGTCCTGCTGGAGCGGGTCCAGCCCGTAGATCGCCACGCCGGGGCGGACGAGGTCGAAGTGGGCTGCGGGGTCGCGGAACGTCGCGGCGCTGTTGGCGGCGTGCAGGACGACCCCGGGATGGCGATCGCGAACCACCGCGGCGAAGCGCTCGAAGCGGGCGAGCTGCTCGCCGAAGAACGCGTCGCCGGGCTCGTCGGCCGTCGCGAAGTGGGTCATGGCGCCCGAGAGGCAGAGCAGCCCGTCGTCCGCGACGGCGTCGCACAGCGCGAGGGCCTCGTCCAGGTCGCGCTGCCCGAGCCGCCCCATCCCGGTGTCGACCTTGACGTGCACGGCGGCGGGGCGGCGCTGCCCGCGCAGCCGCTCGAGACCGTCGCGGTCCCACACCACCACCTCGGCGTCGGCGGCCAGGGCCGTGGCGACGTCGTCGTCACCGAGGGGGCCGAGCACCAGCAGGCGGCCCTCGACGCCGGCGGCGCGCAGGGCGCGGGCCTCCCCCGCGGTCACCACCGCCAGCCACGTGGCGCCCCCGGCCTGGGCGGCGCGGGCGGCCGGTGCGGCGCCGTGGCCGTAGCCGTCGGCCTTCACCACGGCGCAGACGGCGGTGCCCGGACCGACGTGCCCCACGATGTGGGCGACGTTGCGCTCGATCGCGGCGACGTTGATCCTGGCGACGGTCCGCATCCCTCCCAACGCTACCCGTCGTGCGTGGCAGCGGCGGACCGCCGGGCGTGCCCCAGCCGCTCGGCGACGTCCCGGGCGATCACCCCGTCCGCGCCGTGCTCCGCCGTCGCCAGATCCCCCGCTCGCAGGTGCAGCCAGACGCCGGCGGCCGCCGCGACGAACGCGTCGGTGCCGCGGGCCAGGAGCGCGCCGATCGTGCCCGCGAGCACGTCGCCCGTCCCGGCCGTGGCCAGTCCCGGCACTCCGCCGGGGCTGATCGCCGTGCGGCCGTCCGGGGCGACGACGAGGGTGTCGTCCCCCTTGAGCACCACCACCGCGTCAGCCCGCCGGGCCGCCTCGCGGGCGTGCCAGAGCCGGCGCGCCGCCACCGCCTGCGTCTCGACGTCCAGCAGCCGCGCGAGCTCGCCGGCGTGCGGCGTGAGGACCGTGTGCAGGCCGCGGCCGCCCGCCGCGGCCAACGCCTCGGGCTCGCCGGCCACGGCCGCGAGCGCGTCGGCGTCGAACAGCGCCGGACCGTCGAGCCGGTCCACGAGGGTCCGCACGAGTGCGCCGCGGGAGCCGCCGCGGCCCAGGCCGGGCCCGATCACGAGCGTGCCGCCGTGCGAGCCGAGCGCGTCGACCACCGCGTCGGAGGCGTCGGCCGTCACCCCGCCGTCCTCGCCGGCGGGGAGGAGCACGCCCAGGGCCTCGGTCGGCGCGCGGGCCAGGATCGCCGCCTCGATGTTCGTCGGCGCGGCCACGGTGACGTAGCCGGCCCCCGCCCGCATCGCTCCGTGCGCCGCGAGACAGGGGGCGCCGCTCATGCCGGGGGCGCCGCCGACGACCACGACGTGGCCGGAGCGGAACTTCGTGCCGCTCGCCCCGCGGGTCGGCAGGCCGGCCACGACACCCGGCGTGATCAGGCCGGCCCACGGCGCGGGGATCGCGTCGGCCGCGCTCGCGCGCGCCGGAATCCCGATGTCGGCCACCGCCACGCGGCCGGCGAGGGTCTTGCCCGGGGCGATCCAGAGGCCGGGCGGCGCGGCGTGGAACGTGACCGTGGCGGTGGCCGGGACGGCGACGCCCGGCGTCTCCCCCGTGCTCGCGTCGACCCCGCTGGGCACGTCGCATGCCACGACCGGGACGGCCGCCACGCCCCGCGCGTCGTCTCCCTCGGCCGCCGCCGCGATCGCCTCGATGGCCTCGGCGGCCACGCCCCGCGGAGCGTCCGTCGCCCCGGTGCCCAGGATGCAGTCCACGACGACCGCGGCGCCGTGCAGGGCGGAGGGCTCCCACGGCTCCGCCGGACCGACCGCGTCGCGGGCGGCCGCCGCGTCGCCCCCGAGGCGATGGTCCGGCACGACGGAGAGCAGCCGCACGGGCCGGCCTGCCGCCCGCAGCAGCCGCGCGGCCACGTACCCGTCGCCCCCGTTGTTCCCGCCCCCGCAGACCACCGCGACGGGCCCGTCAGGGGCCACGGACGTCACGGCGTCGGCCAGCGCGGCCCCGGCGGCCTCCATGAGCGCCGGGCCGGCGATGCCGACGTCCTCGATCGCCCACCGGTCCGTGGCGCGCATCGCCTCGGCGTCGACGAGCGGCTCGAGGCCGGCGGGCAGGGGCGGACGGGCCCCGTCCGCCCCGCTCACGACGCCGCTCCGGCCGGGACGAAGGCCCACGCGACCGCGCCGGCGGTGTGCCGTTCGTGGGTGAGCGAGATCGCCACGTCCACGCCGAGCTCGGCGGCCCGGTCCGCGGCGGCCCCGTGCAGCCGCACGGACGGCGGCCCGCCCGTGCCGACGACCTCGATCTCCAGCGGCCGCAGGGCGTCCATCCGCAGCGCCTTCGTCACCGCCTCCTTCGCGCAGAAGCGGGCGGCGAGGGAGCGCGCGGGCCGTGCACCGCGGGCGCACGAGTCCTGCTCGCCCGGGGTGAACAGCCGGTCGCGCAGCCCGGGCCGGCGCCCGAGCGCCTCCTCGAGCCGCGCGACGTCCAGCAGGTCGATGCCGACGCCCTCTCGCATGGCGGCGATGCTATCCGCCCGGCCGAGCGGCCCCGCCCCGGGCCATCGGTGCGGAGAGGTCGGAAGCGCGGCCGCGGGCAACCCTCGTGGCGGGCGAAGCAGCCTGGGCGCCCCACCGGCGGGCGGCCGGCGCGGAGGCGCCGACGGGCGGACTCAGCGCCCGATGCGGCCGGGGACGCGGGCGACGAGCGCCTCGCACACGCGGCGGGCCTCGTCCTCCGTCGGCGCCTCGGCCATGACCCGCACGAGCTGCTCCGTCCCGGACGCGCGGACGAGGACGCGACCGCGGCCCTCGAGGTCACGGTCGGCCTGGGCCATCGCGTCGCGCAGCCCCGTGTCGGTCATCGCGGCGTCGCGGTCCTGTACGGGCACGTTGATCAGGGTCTGGGGCAGGCGCTCCATCGCGCGGCGATCGGCCAGCGCGTCGCCGCCCAGGGCCTCCATGAGCAGGAGCGCGGCGGCGACGCCGTCGCCGGAGGGCACGAAGCCCGTCTCGATGAGGTGCCCGGACTGCTCGCCACCGAGGTTCCAGCCGCGCTCGCCCAGCGCGGCGACGACGTGCCGGTCGCCGACGGGGGTCGTGGCGACCGGGATGCCGGCCTCGTCCATCGCGGCGTGGAAGCCGTAGTTCGACATCACCGTGACGGAGACGCCCCCCTGCAGACGGCCGGCGGCGCGCAGGTGCAGCGCCATGATGGCGAGGAGCTCGTCGCCGTCGTAGGCGCGGCCGTCGGCGTCCACGGCGAGCATGCGGTCCCCGTCGCCGTCGAACGCGAAGCCGATGGCGGCGCCGCTCTCGCGGACGAGGCCCTGGATCGCCTCGGGATGCGTCGAGCCGACGCCGTCGTTGATGTTGCGCCCGTCGGGGGCGTCGCCGATCACGACGACCTCGGCCCCGCGCCGGCGGAACGCCTCGGCCGCGACGGGCACGGTGGCGCCGTGCGCGCAGTCCAGCGCGACCTTGGTGCCGGTGAGGTCGAGCGCCGCGAAGCGCTCGTCCAGTGCCGACAGGTGGTCCTCGGCGGCGCCCAGGAGCGGCGCGACGTCGCCGATCCCCGGGTTGCGCACGGCGTCGGGCGGCAGCGCCTCGACGAGACCGGAGACGGCCTCCTCGAGCGCGTCGGGCAGCTTGCGGCCGTCCGGGCCGAAGAGCTTGATGCCGTTGTCCGCGTGCGGGTTGTGCGAGGCGGAGACCACGGCCGCGAGGTCGTAGCCCAGGCGGCGCACCAGCAGCGCCGCCGCGGGCGTCGGCACCACGCCGGCCAGGTGGACGTCGGCGCCGGAGGCCGCGGCCCCTGCGGCGAACGCCGCCTCGAGCATCGGCCCGGAGGCCCGGGTGTCGCGCACGACGAGCACCCGCGGGCGGGGCCGCTGCCCGCCCTCGTCGTCGGGACGCGGCGCGATGCCCCCCAGAACGGCCGCACGGCCGAGTCGCAGTGCGAGCTCGGCCGTGAGGACGATTCCGGCGGGACCACGCACGCCGTCGGTGCCGAACAGTCGGGCCACGGGTGCGAGTCCTTCGGTGGTGCGGGTTAGCGCTTGGAGAACTGCGGGCGCTTACGAGCCTTCTTGAGGCCCGGCTTCTTGCGCTCCTTGACGCGCGCATCACGCGTCAGGAAGCCACGCTTCTTCAGCTCGCCACGCAGGTTCGGCTGGGCGACCAGCAGCGCGCGGGAGATGCCGTGGCGCAGCGCGCCGGCCTGGGCCGAGACGCCGCCGCCCTTGATGCTGACGCGGACGTCGAGGTTGCCGTCCTGGCCGACGACCTCGAGGGCCTGACGGATGTTGCGACGCAGGGCCTCACGCGGGAAGTACGTGTCGAGGTCCTTGCCGTTCACCGTGTAGGCGCCGGTGCCGGGCGCCAGGATGACGCGGGCGATCGCGGACTTGCGCTTGCCGGTGGCGGCGTAGCGCGCGCCCTCGGACAGGTCGATCGAGACGTCGGCGATCGGCTCGTTGGCGGCCTCGTCGCCGTCGGCGTTCTCGCCACCCTCGGACTCGCCCTCGGCGTCGCCCTCGAAGTAGTACCCGAACTCGTCCTTCTCGCCGCTCGTGCCGCCCTCGAGCACGATGTCGACCTCGAGGTCGGCGCCGGGGATGGCCGGCTTCTCGCGCGGGGTGTCGTCGGCCTCGTCGGCCTCCTCGTCGGCGGCGGCCTCCGTCTCCGGGGCCTCCTCGGCGACGGGCTCGGCCGGCGTCTCGTCGACGGGGGTGCCCTCGGCCTCGGCCTGGGGCGCGTCCTCGGGGGCCGTGGTCGGCTCCTCGGGCGTCTCGTCGGGGGTGACGTCGTCAGTCATCGGGCGTTGATCTCCAGGGCCTGCGGCTTCTGGGCCACGTGCGGGTGCTCGGGGCCGGCGTAGACCTTGAGCTTGGTCAGCTGCTTCTTCGCGAGGCGGTTCTTGGGCATCATGCCCTTCACGGCCTTGCGGATGATCTCCTCGGGCTGCTTCGCGAGCTGCTCCTCGAAGGTGCGCGTGTACAGACCGCCCGGGAAGCCCGAGTGGCGGTGGTACAGCTTGTCGGTGCGCTTCTTGCCGGTGACGTCGATCTTCTCGGCGTTCACGACGACGACGAAGTCGCCCGTGTCGACGTGCGGCGTGTACTCCGGCTTGCGCTTGCCGCGCAGGTGCTCGGAGATCTGGGTGGCGAGGCGACCCAGGGTCTGGCCCGTGGCATCAACCACGTACCAGGAGCGTTCACGGGTCTCAGAGCTAGCTACGTACGTCTTCACAAGGATCTCGGCGTGCGCGGGCAGGGATGGACGCGCAGCGGCGAGCGATCCTAGCGCAGGAGGGGCTAGGTACGCGGTCCGGTCAGCCCGGCCTCGCGGTCCCGCGCCCACAGGAGCAGGTTCACCGCGCCCAGCAGGAAGAGCAGCGCGGCCCACGTCCCGGGGCGCACGAGCGCCGGCACGTCGTAGCGCGCGGCCACGATCGCGACGAGCGCCGCGACCGCTGCGGCCGTGGCCAGGAGCCCCATGCGCACGCCGCGCAGCTCGGCCAGGCCGACCAGGAGCAGACCCGCACCGCCGCCGATCGCGCCCGCCGTGTCCAGGGTCAGGGCCATGCGGGCGGGGGCCTGGTCCATCAGCAGCGCACCTGCGCCGGCCAGGGCCAGCACGAGCGCCGCCCCCCAGGGCCCGTCCTCGCGTCCGCCCAGGAGGCCCACCAGGGCCAGCACGAGCGCCACGGCGAGGCCGACGTGCCCGAGCTGCAGGTCCGTGCCCAGCGCCGCGGCCAGCAGGCCGGCGGCACCGAGCAGGTAGAGGACGGCCCGTGGACCCCGCGCGGGCGCGGGGCCGGGGCGCCACGACGGCGCGGCGCGGAGCGGCGCCGGTCGGGTGGCGCGGGCGGGGCGGCCGGTCGGCCGTCCCGAGCGGCTCGCTACTCCCACTCGATCGTGCCGGGCGGCTTGCTCGTGATGTCGAGCACGACCCGGTTGACCTCGCGGACCTCGCCGACCATGCGGCCGGCGACGCGGTCCAGCAGGTCGTAGGGCAGGCGTGCCCAGTCGGCGGTCATCGCGTCGTCGGAGGTGACGGCGCGGATCGCGACGACGTAGCCGTAGGTGCGCTCGTCGCCCTGCACGCCGACGGTGCGGACGTCGGGCAGCACGCAGAAGCTCTGCCACAGCTCGCGGTAGAGGCCCGCGGCGCGGACCTCCTCCTGGAGGATGGAGTCGCACTCGCGCAGGATGTCGAGCTTCTCCTCCGTGACCTCGCCGCCGACGATGCGGATGCCGAGGCCCGGGCCCGGGAAGGGCTGGCGCCACACCATGCGCTCGGGCAGGCCGATCTCGGCGCCGACCGCGCGGACCTCGTCCTTGAAGAGCGCGCGCAGCGGCTCCACGAGCTCGAACGTCAGGTCGTCCGGCAGGCCACCCACGTTGTGGTGGCTCTTGATGGTGGCGGCACCCGTGCCGCCACCGGACTCGATGACGTCGGAGTAGAGCGTGCCCTGCACGAGGAACCGCGCGCCCTCGACCGCGACGTCGCCGCTGACGTGCGTCTCGGTGCCCTCGGCGGAGGGCTGCTCGCCCACCGCGAGCTTCAGCGCCTCCTCCTCGAACACGCGGATGAACTCCGTGCCGATGATCTTGCGCTTCGCCTCGGGCTCCGTGACGCCCTTGAGGCGCTCGAGGAACCGCTTCTTCGCGTCGACGACGACGAGCGGCACCTGGAAGTGCTCGCCGAACATCTTCTCGACCTGCTCGGTCTCGCTCTTGCGCATGAGGCCGTGGTCGACGTAGACGCAGGTGAGCTGGTCGCCGACGGCCTTGTGGACGAGCAGGGCCGCCACGGACGAGTCGACGCCGCCGGAGAGGCCGCAGATGACCTTGCCGTCGCCGACCTGCTCGCGCACGAGCCGGATCTGCTCCTCGGCGATGTTCGCCGCGGACCAGTCGAGGTCGCAGTGGCAGATGTCGCGCAGGAACGTCTGCAGCGTCTGCTGGCCGTAGGGGGTGTGCACGACCTCGGGGTGGTACTGGATGCCGTACAGGCCGCGGTCGGGGGCCTCGAACGCCGCGACGGGCGACGCCGTCGAGCTGGCCAGGGCCGTCGCGCCCTCCGGGGGCGTGTAGACCGTGTCGCGGTGGCTCATCCAGGCGGGCTGCTCGTCCGGCTGGTCCTTCAGCAGCGTGCCGTGGTCGTGGACCGTCAGCTGGGAGCGGCCGTACTCGCCGACCTCGGCCGACTCGACGCGCCCGCCGAGCTCCTTCGCGAGGAGCTGCATGCCGTAACAGATGCCGAGGACCGGGACCCCGAGGTTCAGGAGCTCCGGGTCGAGCGGCGGGGCTTCGGGCGAGTAGACCGAGGCGGGGCCGCCGGAGAGGATCACGCCCTTCGGCTTGCGGCGGCGAACCTCCTCCGCGCCCACGTGGTGCGGGAGCAGCTCGGAGAACACGCCGCATTCGCGGACGCGCCGCGCGATGAGCTGGGAGTACTGGCCGCCGAAGTCGAGGACGACGACCTCGTCGACGTTCGCGCCGTCGGGCAGCGGGTTCTCGGGAACGGGAGCGTCGTCGGCGGGCGGGGTGGAGGAGTCGGTCACGGGGTCAGGCGATCGGGTGGTTGGCGGCGGGCGCGATGGCGATCTCCGCGCGGTTGAACTCCGCGAGGTCGAGCGACCCGCAGGTGGCCATCGAGCGCTTGAGCGCCCCGATGAGGTTCGTCGTGCCGGCGCCGTCCTTGGCGGGGCCCAGGAGGACCTCCTCCAGCGGACCGGCCGTGCCGACGTGGACGCGGCTGCCGCGGGGCAGCTCGCGGTGGGCGGCACCGGGGGTCCAGTGCCAGCCGCGGCCCGGGGCCTCCTCGGCCCGCGAGAGCGGCGCGCCGAGCATCACGGCGTCGGCGCCGCAGGCGATGGCCTTGGCCAGGTCGCCCCCGGTGCGCATGCCGCCGTCGGCGATGACCTGCACGTACTCCCCCGTCTCGAGGACGTGGGTCGAGCGGGCACCCGCGACGTCGGCGATCGCCGTGGCCTGCGGCAGCCCGACCCCCAGCACGCGACGGACGGTCGAGCCGACCCCGGCGCCGACGCCGACGAGCACGCCGGCCGCGCCGGTCCGCATGAGGTGCAGGCCCGTGTGGTAGCTCGAGCAGCCGCCGACGACGACGGGCACGGGCACCTCGGCGATGAACTCCTTGAGGTTCAGGACCTCGTGGTGCGGCTCACCCGACTCCGCGTCGGCCTTCGCCACGTGCTCCGCGGAGACGACGGTGCCGAGGATCGCCAGCACGTCGAGTCCGGCGTCCAGCGCCACCTCGTAGTGCTTGCGGACCCGCTGCGGGGTCAGCGACCCGGCGACGACGACGCCCGGCTCGGACTTGATCTCGCGGATGCGCTCCCGGATCAGCTCGGCCTGCACCGGCGCGGCGTGCAGCTCGCGCAGGCGGGCCAGGGCCTCGGCCTCGGACAGGTCGGCGAGCTTCGCCAGCTGCTCCTCCGCGTCGGCGTGGCGGGTCCAGACGCCCTCGAGGTCGAGGACCGCGAGGCCTCCGAGCCGGCCGATCGTGCGGGCGGTGGACGGCGAGACGGCGGCGTCCATCGGCGACGCCACGAGCGGCAGCTCGAAGCGGTAGGGCCCGAGCTTCCACGCGACGTCGACCTCGTCGGGGTTGCGGGTCCGGCGCGACGGCACGATCGTGATCTCGTCGAAGCCGTAGGCGCGGCGGGCTTTTTTGCCCCGGCCGATCTCGATCTCCATTCCGTGAAGGATCGCGCAGCAGGCGGCGGCACGTCGTCCGGCAGCCCGCGGGCGACCGCCGCACGGCCGTGGGACGCGCCGCGCCGCGCCGCCCGGCGGGAGGACCGGGCGGGGTCAGTCCTCGTCGTCGAGCTCGATGGGCTCGATGACGACGTCGTGCACGAGCCGCTCGACCTGCCGGGGATCGACGAGGCCGGCGCCCAGCCGCTGCGTCGCGTCGGCACCGCACGCGACGGCGTAGCGGAGGCTCTCCTCGTCCGAGCGCTGCTCGTAGCGCGCAGCCACGAGCCCGGCGAGGAACGCGTCGCCCGAGCCGATCCGGGCGACGGTCTCACGCACGTCGATCCGGGCGCGCAGCAGGTGCTGGCCGAGCGGGCCGCCCGCTCCCCCGTCGTGGCGCATGCCCGCGACGCAGCCGTCCTGCAGCGTCATCACGGCCTCGCGCACGCCGTGGTCGAGCAGCTCGCGGATCGCCAGCGCGCGGTCCTCGTCGCCCGTGAACTCGTGGCCGACGATCTCCTCCGTCTCGAGCTGGTTCGGGGTCAGCCCGTCCGGCTCGCTCTTGAGGAGGTGGCGCAACGGCTCGCCGTCCGTGTCCGCGTAGACCCGGACGTTCATGCGGTGGAGCTCGCGCACGAGATCGCCGTAGACCGTGTCGGGCACGTTGCGCGGCAGGGAGCCGGCGAGCACGACGATGTCGGCGCCGCGGGCGAGGTAGAGGAGCTTGTCCTGGAAGAGCTCGAGCTCGCGCTCGTCGACGCGCGGGCCCTTCTCGTTGACCTCGGTCTGCACGCCCGACGTCGGATCGAAGATCGCGGTGTTCGTGCGCGACTCGTCCGCGATGCGCACGAAGTCGTTGAGGATCGACTCCCGCGTCAGCTGCTCGACGATGCGCGTGCCCGTCGCCCCGCCGGCGAAGCCCGTCGCGATGACCGGCTGCCCGAGCGTCTTGAGCGTCCGGGCGACGTTGACGCCCTTGCCGCCCGCGAGCGTCGTCTGCTCCACGGCACGGTGCCGGTGGGCGAGACGGATGTTCGGGACGACGAGGGAGCGGTCGATGGCCGCGTTGAGGGTGACGGTGATGATCATCGCTCGGGGCCACCCTACGTGGTCGGGGACGAGCCACGAGGGCTCCCGCTGGGGCGGCGCGCCACACGCCGTGCGCGGTACACGAGGAGCGCGAGCGCGAGGACGCACAGCACCGCGGCGGCGAGCAGGAACCGCACCCAGCCGCGTTCGAGGTGGTCGTCGAGGCGTTCCCAGAACGTGGCGGCCGCGACCGCGCGCTCCGTGACCGCGGGGACCCGGGCGACGACGCGCCCGCGTTGCACCAGCTCGACCGTGCCGAGGCGGGCTCCGGCCTTCAGCGGCCCCTCGACGTCGCGGGGCAGGCCGATCACGCGGGTCGTGAAGCGCTCCCCGCGGCGGGCCGTGCGCGTGACCGACCCGGCCGCCACGATCCGCACGCGGGAGTCGCGGTAGCGCAGCGGCAGCGCCTCGAGCGCCTCCCCCCGCCGGAGCGGCCGGGCGCGTTCGTAGCGGGCGAGGGCGTAGCGCAGGAGCGCCAGGCTGTCGCTGTTGCGCTCCGCCTCGGACGAGGTCCCCAGGACGACCGTCACCACGTCGATCCCGCGCCGCCGGCCCGAGCCCACGAGCGCGTAGCCCGACGCGCGGGTGTGGCCGGTCTTCACGCCGTCGACCCACGGCACGCTCTGCACCAGCGTGTTGCGGTTGACCACCGTGATCGGCGGGCTGGCGGAGGAGAGCGTCGCGGAGCGCTCGTCGACGATCTCGCGGAACGCCGGGTAGCGGCGCAGCAGCAGCGTGATCTTCACCAGGTCGGCCGCGCTGGCGTGGTGGCCGGGCGCGTCGAGGCCCACGGGGTTCGTGAAGCGCGCGTCGATGCCGATCTTCCGCGCGCGGTCGTTCATGAGCCGGACGAAGGCGGGGACCGATCCGCCGACCGCCCGTGCGATCGCCGTGGCGGCGTCGTTGCCCGACGGCAGCATCATGCCCGTGAGCAGGTCCCGCAGGGTCATGCGGTCGCCGGTGTGGAGGTTCGCGAGCGACTCGCCCGGGCTCGCGTCGTAGGCGGGGACGGTGAAGCGGCGGGAGAGGTCGGGCTCGCGCTCGAGGGCGACCAGCGCCGTCATGAGCTTCGTGGTCGACGCGATGCCGCGCTGGTCGTCCTTGCGCCGCTCGAAGACGACGTCGCCCGTGGAGAGCTCGACGGCCAGGGCCGCCGGGGCGCCGACGTCGGGGGCGTCGTCCTCCGCGGCCCGCGCGGTCGGCGCGAGTGCCGAGAGGAGCAGGACGACCATCGCGAGCAGGGCCGACGCGCCCCGCGCGCCGGCGGGGCGTCGCAGCACGCGGGTCACCGCAGGCGAAGGCGCTGTCCGGCGCGGAGCGTCTGTGGGTCGATCTTCGGGTTCAGCTCGACGAGCCGGTCGACCGAGACGCCGAAGCGCTCCGCGATCGACGACAGGTTGTCGTTCGAGCGGATCGTGTAGCGCTTGCGCGTCGACGGCTTCTTCGTGGCCACGGCCTCGGTGGTCGTGCCCGCTGAAGGCGCCGGGTCCGAGACCCCGCCCATGCCGCCGCTGACGACGAGGAAGACCGCGACGAGCACGGCCAGGAGGGCGCCGGGCGCGAGGAAGCGGGTGGGGCTGCGCGGCGGCATCGCAGGGAGGATAGGCGTCGGGGCGGAAGAGCGGGAGGTCGGGCTCAGCGCAGGCCCGCCGCGGCGGCCCGCAGGGCCTCGGCGGCACGGCGGGCGTCGGGGCCCGGGTCCTCGTGGCCGTCGCCCGCGGCGTGGACCACGGAGCGCGACGCGGTCACGAGGGCGGCGCCCGGTCCGGGCGCGAACGCGGCGGCCAGATCCTCGACGCGCCCACCCTGCGCGCCGACGCCGGGGAGCAGGAACGGGGCGCGCGGCATGAGCTCGCGCAGCCGGCCGATGCGGTCGGGCGCGGTGGCGCCCACCACGGCCCCGACGTCGGCGACGGGTCCCTCCGGCGAGGCGTCGTCGCCGAGCGCGGCGACCGCGCGCGCCACCCGCGCCCAGACGGGGTCGCCCTCGACGAGGACGTGCTCCTGCAGGTCGGCCGCCCCGGGGTTCGAGGTGCGAACGAGGACGAACAGCCCGCCCCCGGTGCGGCGGCCGGCGGTGACGAAGGGCCGGATGCTGTCGCCGCCCATGTAGGGGGCGACGGTCACCGCGTCGGCGCCCACCCCGGGCACGGGGCCCCACGGGGTGTCGACACCGCCGAAGGCCGCCTGGGCGTACGAGGCGGCGGAGACGTCGATGTCGCCGCGCTTGGCGTCGAGGACGACGAGGAGATCGAGGGTGCGGGCGTGACCTGCGACCTCGTGGAGGGCGCGGACGCCATCGGCACCGAGGCGCTCGAAGGAGGCGCTCTGGAGCTTCACGGCCACACAGGCCGGGGCCACCGCGTCGAGGACGCGACGGCAGTGGTCGGCGACGGCGAACGCGGCACGGGCCGCGGGGGTCGCATCGACCGGAACGGTGGTCCCGCCACGCCAGAGGCGCGACGGGTCGGGGTCCAGCCCGACGGCGATGGCGCTCTCGCGCCGCCGCACCGCGGACGCCAGCCGACTCCCGAACCCGGGAGCCGACCGGTCGTCGAGGACGTTCGTCGTCAGGCGACCGACTTCTTCAGCGCGGCGCCAGCGGAGAACTTCGGCAGCTTCTTCGCCGCGATGTCGATCTGCTGACCGGTCGCGGGGTTGATGCCCTTGCGGGCGCTGCGCTCGGCGACCGAGAACTTGCCGAAGCCGGAGAACGTGACGTCGCTCCCGCGGGACAGCGCGTCGGTGATCGTGTCGAGCACGGCGTCGACGGCGGCCTGCGCGTCCTTCTTGCCGAGACCGGCCTTCTCGGCCACGTGGTCCACGAACTCTGCCTTGGTCATCTAACCGCTCCTCCTGTGGTGGGGCACGTTTCTTGTTGCGACGCTATCGCGTCTGCACGCCCCCCGCAGGAGCGGGAGAGCGACCCATCGCCTGCTGGGGAGCAGGGACGGACGGCGAGAGTGTGCCGTCCCGGCAGGACGGAACGTCGTGCGGTCCCCCCTCGGCCGGCCCGGCGACCGCCCGACGAGCCCCCTGCCGGGCGTCGCGCCGGGACGCCTGCGAGGTGCTTGGATACCGGCCATGACTCTGGAGCGGATCGCCTGGTCGATCGTCATCCTGGCGTGCCTCGTGACCGCGATCGTGCTCGTCCTCGGGCACCGCTACGGCTACGGCGGCGTCGCCGCCGCCGTCGGCCTCGCCGCCGCCACGAACCTGCGCTGAGCAGGGGTTTTCGGGCCTCGGAGCCCGGCGACCGGACCGGCGCCGGGCGCGAGGTCGTCGCTCCCCGGCCGCCGGCTCAGCGGTCGCGCGACCCCAGCCAGGCCAGCAGCTCGCGGGCCGCGATCCCGCGGTGGGAGATGGCGCCCTTCTCGGCCGGCGTGAGCTCCGCGACGGTGCGTCCACGGGCGATCTCGGTCTCGTCGGGGACGAAGATCGGGTCGTAGCCGAATCCGCCCTCGCCGCGCGGCTCCGGCGCGACCGTGCCGGTGCAGCGGCCCTCCACGACGTGCTCCACGCCGGCCCGCGGATCGACGTACGCGATCGCGCAGACGTAGCTCACGGCGCTGCCGGCGGGCACGAGCTCGCGGAACAGCGCGAGGTTCTCCTCGTCCGTGGCGTCCTCCCCCGCGAACCGGGCGGAGCGCACCCCCGGCGCGCCGTCGAGGGCGTCGGCCGCGATCCCGGAGTCGTCGCCGAAGCACGCCCGCCCGGTGCCCGCGGCGGCCGCGCGGGCCTTGCCGAGCGCGTTCTCGGCGAACGTCGTCCCCGTCTCCGGGGGCAGGTCGACGTTGTCGGGCAGCGGGGCGACCGACCACGGCCGCAGCAGCTCGGCGAACTCCTCGGCCTTGTGCGGGTTTCCGGTGGCGAGGATGAGGGTGCTCACACCCCCATCCTAGGCACCCGGTACGGGCGCGGATCGGCGCTCGCAGCGCGCTCCGGGGACGGTCCGGGCGCGCCCGGGCCGTCCACCGTCAGCCCTTGCCCCCGGGCGCGGTGCCGGCCGCGCCGATCGCGGACTTCACCTTCTCGACGACGGCCTGGGCGATCCCGCCACCCTTGAGCCCGCCGGCGACCGAGACGACGCCGACCATGATCGCGGCGATCAGCATCGCCAGGGCGACGTACTCGACGGTGCCCTGCCCGCGCTCGCCGTCGCGGAGCCGGAGCGCCCCGTGGTGGGCGCGCGCGGCGAGCGCCCGGGGCGCCAGGGCGAGCGGGACGGACGGACGGGTGGCGGCGCGGCGCGCGGCGGACGGCGAGGTGGGGACGAGCTGCTGGTGGGTCATGGTGGCTCCTGGAGCTGGACGGGTCGTGGACTGCACGGCCATGGTCCGCCCGGGGCCCGTGACGGCACCAGGGGCCGACCGTGCACAATCCGCACCGGATGCGTGTCCTCGTCGTGTCGAACATGGCGCCCGACGCCGAGCACCCGGAGCGGGGTGGGTTCGTGCGCGACCACGTCGCGGCGCTCCGCCGGCTGCCCGATCTCGACGTCACCCTCGAAGAGCTGACGCCGGGCGCCTACCGCGCCGCGGCGCGCACGCTCCACCGCCGCTACCGCAGCCGCACGTTCGACGTCGCGCACGCCCACTTCGGGCTCTCCGCCGTCCCGGCGCTCGTCGTGCGGGCCCGCCGCCGCGGCGTCACGCTCCACGGCACGGACGTCCACGTGCCCCGGAGCCGGCTGGTGAGCCTCGCGGTGCTGCCGACCCAGTCCCTCGTCGCCGCCTCGACGACGGAGCTGCGCGACGCGCTCCCGGGCTGGGCCCGCCGCCGCGCACAGGTCCTGCCCGTGGGCGTGGCCCTCGACCGGTTCCGGGCGATCCCCCGCCCGGAGGCCCGCGCCGCGCTCGGCCTCGATCCCGCCGAGCGGTTCCTGCTCTTCCCCTGGGACCCGACCCGCGCGGACAAGCGCGTCGACCGGGCCCGGGAGCTCGCGGCCCGCGCCGGCCTGCCCCTGCGCACGCTGGGCGGGGTCGACCCGACCCGCATGCCCGAGTGGATCAATGCCGCCACCGCCGTGGTCGCCCCGACGATGCACGAGGGGTTCGGGCTGGCCGCGGTCGAGGCGCTGGCCTGCGACGTGCCCGTGCTCGCGACCCCCACCGGCATCCACCCGGCGACGGTCGGCCGCACGCCGGGCTGCCTGTGCGCCCCGTGGGACCCCGACGGGTGGCTCGCCGCCCTGCGGCCGCACCTCGACGCGCCGGATCCCCGTGTGGACGGCCGCCGGGCCGTGCTCCCCCTGGGCACCGACGCCTGTGCCCGAGCCCTCCGGGACGCCTGGCGGACGCTCCTGCCGTCGCCGCTAGACTCGCAGCGCGGTCCGGCGGGGTGACCCCGCGGGGCCCGTCCCTCATCCCATGAGCAAGCTCTTCGACCGCATCCGCCAGCGCTCCGGGAAGGACGACGCTCCCCGCGTCGGCGCGGAGGGCACCCCGCCCCCCGGTGCCGCGCCGCCCGACGCCGCGGGGGCCACCGCCGCGCCCGAGACGTCGTCGCCCGCCCCTGCGGCGCCCTCGGCCTCCGGGTCGGACGCGGGCGCCACCCCGTCCGGCCCTCCCGACGGCGACACCGCCGCCGGGACGTCCGGCCCGGACGCCGGGCCGACGGCCGGCACGGGGACCGGTGGCGACGCGCGGCCGGACGCTCCGGCCGAGGCCCCCACGCAGGTGCACACAGTGCCCGGGGCCGCCGACACCGCGTTCCACCCGCAGGTCCCGGCCGGCGGCGAGCCGCCCACAGGTCAGCCGGACGGCCCGGCCCCGCCCGCCACGGTCACGGGCGACCCGTCCCAGCCCGTGGGCGGAGCGCCCGGCACCGGCGGTGCCGCGGGCACGGCCGCCGTCGGAGTCACGGGCGACGCATCCACGCCCACGGGTGCACAGCAGGCCACCGGCCAGCCCACGGGCGCCACGCCGCAGGCCGCCGGCGCCACGCCGCAGGCCACGGGTGCCACGCCGCAGGCCGCCGGCGCGCCGGCGGGCCAGCCGGGCGCCCTCGGCGCCGCGCCCGCCGCGCCGCCGGCCGACGCCGCGGTCGTGCCCACCCGCGTCAGCGTCCGCAACCGGGGGCGCATGCGGCGCCGCCTGGGCTACCTCCGCCGGGTCCGCGAGCTGGGGTACCGCGACCTGGGTGGCCTCGTCTTCGAGCTGCGCCGCGCCGGCACGGAGAACGAGGTCCTGGTCGGCGCGAAGGTCGACGCGCTGCGCGCCATCGACAGCGAGCTGCACGCCCTCGAGCACGGCCTGCGGGACTACCAGACCATCGAGGAGCTGCACGAGCCGGGCGTCTCGGTGTGCCTGCGCTGTGGCGCGCTGCACGGCAGTGACGCGAACTTCTGCCCGCAGTGCGGCATCCGCGTCGGCCAGCACGGCGCGGCGGCGCCGGCGAGCGATCCGGCCACCGTCATGGGCGCGCCCGGCGCGGTCCCCGGGACGCCGCAGGCGACGGGCACGGGCGCGAGCGCGGCCGGCACGACGGGCGCGCAGGCCGCCGCGTCCGGACAGCCGACGGGAGCCGGCCCGGTGGCCGGCGGCACCCCGGCCACCGCGACCGGGTCGACCCCGAAGCCGGTGCAGACCGGGGACCCCGCGCCCGCGCCGAAGCCCGTCCCGACCGGGGATCCCGAGCCGGCGACCTCCGTCCCGGCGGGCGACCCGGCGCCCGCGCAGCCCGTCCCGACCGGCGACCCGGGGTCCGCGTCCGGTCAGGGCGGCGACGCGGAGGACCGGCCGGACCAGCCGACCCGGATCACGGGCTCGACGCCCGCCCCGACCGAGCCCGGCGACCGCGAGCCGCGACCGAACGCCGAGGGCACCACGCCGGGCGGCGCCCCGCCGTGGGCGAGCCCGTCCACGCCCAGCGACCCCAAGGGCCGCGGGGGCCGCGAGGACCGATGAGCCGCACCCCTCCGCAGCCCGTCGTCTGCCCGCGGTGCGGGAACACCGTGGGCGCCGAGCAGGCGTGGTGCCTGAGCTGCGGCGCCCCGGCCCGCACCCGAATGAGCCCGACGCCGAACTGGAAGCTGCCGATCGCGGCGATCGCGGCGACCGTGCTCGTCGTCGCCGGTGGCACCCTCGGCGCCTTCGTGGCCCTCACGACCACGACGGACGCACCCCCCGCGAACACGACGACGACCGTGCCACCGGCCGCCGTCACGCCGCCGCCGGCGGCCGCCCCGGCGCCCGCGACCCCCGCCCCCGGCGCCGCGGCTGCGCCCACGCCGGGAGCGGCGTCCGCCACCCCGGCCCCCGCGGCCTCGACCCCGGCCCCGGCCGCCACGACCCCGGGCCCCGCCACGTCGACACCCGAGCCCGCCCCCGGCGACGACGCCCCGAGCGGCGGCGCCACGCCGTAGCACCCGCCCCCGCCCGTCCGGCCGATCCGGGCGTGGCGGGCGGCTCAGCCGGCGTCGGCGGCCACGCCGGGCCAGCGCTCCGCGAGGAACGCGCGGGCGCGGTCGACGATGCCGTCCTGTGGCACCGCCGCGGGTGCCCCGGGCGCCGGCGACGACCACGTCCCGAGCGTACCCGCCACGCACCGGGCCAGCGCGTCGGGGGCGTAGCCGCCCTCGAGGACCATGCCGACCGGCACCCCGAGCTCCGTGCCGAGACGGTGCACGGCCTCCGCCATGCGGTCGAACCCCCCGTCCGTCACCTCGCAGCCGGCGAGCGGGTCCTCCACGTGGGCGTCGTAGCCCGCGGAGACGAGGATCAGCTCCGGGGCGTACTCCCGGGCGACGGGCAGGACGACACGTTCCGTCATCGCGACCCACGTGTCGTCCCCGCTGCCGGCCGGCACCGGGAGGTTGACCGTCAGGCCCTCCCCGGCGCCGTGCCCGCGCTCGTCGGGTCGTCCCGTACCGGGGTAGAGCGGGAACTCGTGGATCGAGACGAAGAGGACCTCGTCCGTCCCCGCGAAGATCTCGGCCGTCCCGTTGCCGTGGTGGACGTCCCAGTCGAACACCAGGACCCGCCGGATCCCGTACGCGTCGCGGGCGTGGCGCGCCGCGACCGCGACCGAGTTGAAGAGGCAGAAGCCCATGGGCTCCGCGGTCTCGCAGTGGTGCCCCGGCGGACGGTGGACGGACGCCGCACGGCCCGCGCCGTCCCGCAGCAGCGCGTCCACGACGGCGACCGCCCCGCCGGCGGCGTGCACCGCGGCGTCCCACGAGCCGGGCGAGACGATCGTGTCCGCGTCGATCCGGCCGCCCCCGGAGGCCGCGAGCGCGCGGATCCGCGCGACGTGCGTCGCGGGGTGCACGGCCTGCAGCTGCTCCACGGTCGCCGCGGGCGACTCCAGGCGCTCGAAGCCGCACCAGTCCCGCGCCGCGAGCTCGCGCTCGATCGCCACGATCCGCGCCGCCCGCTCTGGGTGCGAGCCGGTGTCGTGACGCTGCGAGGACTCGTGGGCGAAGAGGGGGTGGGCCACGCCGGATACCGTACCCGCCATGCCCCCGGCCCCCGATGCGCACACGGACGTCCTGGTCGTCGGCGCGGGAGCGGCGGGTCTCTACGCCGCGCTCCGCGCCGCACGCGACGGCGCCCGCGTCACGGTGATCAGCGCGACGCCCCTCGCGGAGACCGCTTCGTACTGGGCTCAGGGGGGCGTGGCCGCCGCCCTGGCCGTCGACGACAGCGCCGCGGCCCACCTGGCCGACACGGAGCGGGCGGGCCGCGGACTCGTCCGCCGCTCCGCCGCCGACGTGCTCTGCCGCGAGGCCCCGGACGCCGTGTCCGACCTCGAGTCGCTGGGCGTCGTGTTCGACGCCGACCGCCACGGGCGGCTCGTCCTCGGCCTGGAGGGCGGCCACACCCACCGGCGCGTCGTCCACGCGGGCGGGTCCGCCACGGGACGCCGGCTCGTGCGCCAGCTCTCGGCGAAGCTCGTCGCGCACCCCGCGGTCACGGTGATGGAGCCGACGCGGGCAAGCGCCGTCTGGACCTCCGAGGGCCGGTGCGTCGGGGCGGTGACGGAGGACGGTCAAGCCGTCGCGGCCCGCGCGACGATCCTGGCCTGCGGCGGGTCGGCGGCCCTGTGGAGCCGCACGACGAACCCGCCGGGCTCCGTCGGCGTCGGGGCGCAGCTGGCGTACGCGGCGGGCGCCGACCTCGCGGACCTCGAGTTCGTCCAGTTCCACCCCACCGCGGTCGCCGGCATCCCGGGCCGCGAGGGATTCCTCGTGACGGAGGCGATCCGGGGCGAGGGGGCGCTGCTGCTGGACGGTCGCGGCGAGCGCTTCGTGAAGGAGCTGGCGCCGCGCGACGAGGTGGCGCTCGCGGTCTGGCGGACCATGAAGGAGGAGGGCACCGACCACGTGCTCCTGGACATGCGCGAGGTCGACCCGGGCGGATTCCCCAACGTCGTCGGCGCGCTGCGCGAGTCGGGCCTGGACCCGGCCACCACGCCGATCCCGGTCTCCCCCGCCTGCCACTACACGATGGGCGGCGTGGCCTGCGACCTGCACGGCGCCACCAGCGTGCCCGGCCTCTACGTCGTCGGGGAGACCGCCTGCACGGGCCTGCACGGCGCCAACCGGCTGGCCTCGAACTCCCTGGCCGAGTGCATCGTCTTCGGCGGCCGGGCGGCCCGGGCGGCCCTCGACGCGCCCGCGCTCCCGGGCTCCCTGGACCCTGCTCCCGCCGGCTCCGCGGTGATCCCGCCGTCGCGGGAGACCCGGGAGGCCCTGTGGCGTCACGCCGGACTCGAGCGCGACGCGGAGGGACTGCACGCCCTGCGGGACGACCCGCACCCCCTGGCACGGGCGATCGGCGCGGCGGCCCTCTCCCGCGAGGAGAGCCGCGGTGCGCACCGCCGCCTGGACCACCCGGAGCTCGATCCCACCCTCGACGCGGTGCACACCGTGGTGGGCCCCCTGGAGGGCTCCGCGCCCCCACCGGCGCACCACGAGCGGTGGGACGGATAAGCTCCAGCTAAGGAGCGGTCTGGTACGAATCGGCCGGTTTCTTCACTCAAACCCAACATTCGGCGGGTTCTTACAAGTAGACGGTTCCAACCCACCGTCGCTTCCCGCCATGTACCACCTCTCCAGGACTCTCTACCGCGACGTCACCCGGCACCTGCCCGGTGGCGGCTCTCGCACCACCCAGGAGCGCGTGCTTCGGGCCTGCGAGTGCACGATCGAGCGACTCGTCACGGACCCCCACTACTTCGCCCACCCGGCGAAGCACCTGTTCGGGGAGATCCGCTTCCTGTTCCCGATGGCCGCCCAGGCCCAGGTCTGGCGCACCGTGGACACGTACGTCGGCACGGTCGCGGACGAGCTCCGGCGCCGCCCGGACCTCGGCCACGACCTGACGGGCACCAAGCCGACGTGCCAGGCCACCACCCGTCGGGGCCAGCCGTGCCAGCGCGATCCGTTGACCGGCTCGCGCTACTGCCCCTCCCATCAGCACCTCAGCGAGACCGAGGAGCCGATGGAGGAGTTCATCGAGCGCACCGACCTGCCGATCGCCGCCTGATCGGCCGGGGGTCGCGCCGCCGGCGGGGGGCCGGCGGCGCGACGTTCGCCCCCGATGCTCGTCGACGTCGACGTCGGCGGGACCCCCACGGACCCGGTCGCCGTCGACGACGGCGACCACGGGCCGACGGCGCGCGGGGCGGACGGGGCGTCGGGCCGCGCGTTCGCCGCCGGCCGGGAGCTGCCGCCGTAGGCCGCGGGCACCGCGAGCGGGGCGAGACGCTGCGCCTCGCGACTCCGGCGCGGGCGGCCGGGGAACACCGTTCGGGCTGCCCGACGGGCCCTAGCACGAATCGCCAAGATCCGTGCGCTGCCGCACGGAGAGTGCTTCAGCCCTTGGATTTTGCAGCGTCGTCTGTCACGATGATGTCTCCGTCCTGTTGCGATCTTCGTTCGTAACGCTGCGCGCAGGATCGTCTCATCACCAACAGTTGGTTACCGCCATGCCTATTGCATTCAAGGAATGGGCGGTCACGGTCCGTGCCCTCGCCGAGGGTGAGCAGCTGCTCACGCTACGGAAGGGCGGGATTCGGGAGGAGCAGAAGCACTTCCGTCTCGACCACGATCGCTTCTTTCTGTACCCCACCTTCGATCACCAGCGCAACGACGTCATCCGGGAGTCTCACCTCCCCGAGCTGCGTCGTGCCCTCGAGGAGGGCGTGTGGCCGGACGGCGATCCGCCCCCCACGGCTCTGACCGACGACGGCGGCATCCCGCAGCCGGAGCGCGTCCGCATCCGGGCCTGGGCCGAGGCCGTCGCGCACTACACCGTCACGGATGCCCGTGTCGTCGAGGCGCTGTCCCCGTACTACATCTGGACGCCGGACTACGCCGAGAAGCGCCTGAACTGGAAGCACCGGCACCCGCTGCACGTCGTGCTGCTGCGTGCCTACCGCATCCCGCGTCCGGTGACCGTCCGCGTGCGTGACGACTTCGGTGGATGCCGTTCGTGGCTGGAAATCCAGCGCGACCTGCCCTTCGAGGGCACGCCCGTCCTCTCCGACGACGAGTTCACCCGCGCGACGGACCAGATCGAGTCCATCCTGGACGGCACCGCCGAGCGCGCCGCGCTCCCGGCCCTGGCCTAGCCCCCCCGGGGCGTCGCCGCGGGCCCTGGGCCCGGCACGCGCCCCCTCTCCCCCCGCCGCCGACACCTCGCGGCGGGGGTGCAGCACGACGAAGGGCCGCCCGAGGGCGGCCCTTCGTCGTTCCGTGGCGCGGGGGGCATCGAGGCCACCGCCGTCGCGGCCTGCCGGAGAGGCCGCGGGCCCGGGCCGCGGGCGGGCGCTCAGTCCGCGACGGCGACGGGCACGTCCGTGATGTCCCCGTCCCGGGTGATGAGGTAGCTCTTGACCTCGGGCTCGGCGCCCTTCGTGCCGACGATGAGCCACTCCACGCCGGGCCAGCCGCCCGCGAAGTTGATGTCCGTCTGCGACGGATAGGGCGGCGACCGGGTGTGGGAGTGGTAGATCGCCCCCAGCTCCGCGCCGGCGTCCTCGATCTCGTCGATGAGGCGCAGCAGGGTCAGGCCGTCGAGCTCGAAGCCGAGCGGCTTCGGGCCCTGCAGCACGTTCTCCATGGGGTGCACGGAGACGGCGACCCCGTCCCGCAGGGCCACCACCCCGCAGCACTCGTCCGGGGCGTCGCGCAGCGCGTGCGCGACGACCTCGTCCAGGAGGGCCGGGGCGATCCTCACGTCCGGGCCCAGGACGCGACGGGGTGGCCGGCCCGGCGCCGGGCTGCCGTCACGACTTGTTGGCGCCGAAGGCGTCCTGCGCCTCGCGGCTGTCCGTCTCCGCCTCGACGGGCTGCGCCGGGGCGACCGGGGCCGCCGGGGCCGCCGCGACCTGCTTGGCGCGGCGCGCGGGGCGCTCGTCCTCGTCGTCGTCCTCGAACGGGTTCGCGTTCGAGATTCCGTCCTTGAACTCCCGCATCCCGCGGCCGAGCGACTTGCCGACCTCCGGGAGCTTCTTCGGGCCGAGGACCAGGAGCGCGATCACGAGGATCACGATGAGTTCGGGTGCGCCGATACCGGGCATCACATCACCACCAAAGGGTCGATTCGAGGTTCTCGATCTCTTCCAGCGGGCGGGTGTAGATCCCGGAGGAGAGGTACTTCCAGCCGTCGTCGCAGACGATGAAGACGACGTTGCCCTCGTCCATCTCGTTCGCGATCCGGACGGCGACGCGGGCGATGGCGCCGGAGCTGACGCCCGCGAAGATGCCCTCCTCGTCGAGGAGGCGCCGGGTCCAGACGATCGCGTCGTTG
Organism: Patulibacter americanus DSM 16676; assembly: GCF_000420025.1. GTDB lineage: Bacteria > Actinomycetota > Thermoleophilia > Solirubrobacterales > Solirubrobacteraceae > Patulibacter > Patulibacter americanus. The sequence goes on along the minus strand of NZ_ATUD01000002.1, from coordinate 167,924 downwards.
TTCGTGACGAAGATCTTCCGGTCCAGCAGGGAAAGGTCGATGATCGGCGGGATGAACCCGTCGTCGAGCGAGCGGAGGCCCTGGACCGGCTCGCCCTGCATGGGCTCGGCCGCGACGATCTTGACGCGGTCGCCGAGCTCCTCCTTGAACCGGCGGCCGTTGCCCATCAGGGTGCCGCCCGTCCCGAGGCCCGCGACGAACGCGTCGACCTGGCCGTCCAGCTCGTCGAGGACCTCGAGCGCCGTGCCGTTGTAGTGGGCCAGCGGGTTGGCGGGGTTGCCGTACTGGTACGGCATGACGTACGTCGCGTCCTCCGCCGCCATCTTCTCGGCAAGGGCGACGGCGCCGTTGCTGCCCCGGTCGCCCGGCGAGTAGACGATCTCCGCGCCGTACATCCGCAGGAGGTCGGTGCGCTCCTGCGTGACGTTGTCGGGCATGACGACCTTGAGCCGATAGCCCTTGCGCCGGCAGATCATGGCCAGCGCGATGCCGGTGTTGCCCGACGTCGGCTCGAGGATCACGGAGTCCGGGCCGATCGTGCCCCGCTCCTCGGCGTCCTCGATGAGGGCCCGGGCGACGCGATCCTTGATCGAGCCCGTCGGGTTCGCCGACTCCATCTTGGCCCAGATCCGCACTCCCGGCTTCGGGGACAGGCGCTTCAGCTCCACCAGCGGCGTGTGCCCGATGGACTGCACGATGTCGCCGTAGCGTCCCGCGCACGGGCGGTTCTCGAGGGGAGGCAGGGCCATGGACACCGAAGTGTAGACACGCTGAGCGGCCGTGCCGCCGGGCGACGGGGGCTCCGGGCCGGCGGCGGCTGGTCCGCGTCGTCGGCCGGCGCCGTGCGACCGGCGGTAGCGTGCCAAGCCGCGTCCGCCGGGCCGCTCAGCCGCCGGTGCTCAGGACCACGGGGTGGACGCGGGCCGCGCCGTGGCGGCGCAGCTGCCCGCCGACCATCGCGCCCGTCCACCCGCTCTGCCGGACGTCGTCGACGAGGAGGCAGGCGCCCGCCGGTACCTCGCCCGCGATCCCGAAGGCCCCGCGCACGTTGGCCGCCTGCTGCGCGGCGCCTCGCTGGTCCGCCTGGCGCGGACGCTCCTCGCGGCGGACCACCACGGGGTGCCACGGGAGCTCGAGCGCGGCGGCCAGCCGGGCGCCGAGGTCGGACGACGGGTCGCCGGCGCGGCGCGACGGGACGGCCGCGACCCACTCCGGACGGATGCGCCAGCCCCGCACGAGCTCGGCCATCGCCGCCACGACGTCGTCGCCGACCCGTCCGGCGGCGATCTCCTCGCGCACCTGCTCGTCCCAGCCCGCGTCGCCGCGCCGGGCGAGCGCACGGCCGGGCTCGACGCGCACGTTCTCGGGGATCTTCCGCATGGCGCCAGTGGTGGCGTCGGGCGCCATCCGCTTCGGGTCGAAGTCGACGGGTCGCGAGCGCAGGGCCGCCTGCCCGGCACGGACCAGCTCGCGGTCCGGCGCGGCGGCGTACCGCGGCCCGGCGCACACGGCGCAGCGGCCGCAGTCCGACGGGTCGGGGTCGTCCAGCTGCTCCTGCAGCGTCCGCATCAGGCAGCGGCCGTCGGTGCCGTAGGCGGCCATCGCCTCCTGCTCCGCCCGCCGCAGCTCGGTGACGTGGCGGTAGCGCTCCGCGTCGTAGGTCCAGGTGCTGCCGGGCACGTCGACCCACCGGCCGCCGGAGCGTCCGACGGCCCCCTCGACGTCCAGCACCTTCAGCATGGCCTCCAGCCGGGTCAGGCCGAGGTTGACCTGCGCCTGGATCTCGCGGGTGGTGGCCCCCGCGTCGCCCGCGTCGGCCAGCACGCCGCGAACCTCGGCCACGCGCTCGGCGCTCGGGAACGCCTGGGTGATGAAGAAGTCCTGGATCCGCCGGTCCTCCCGGCCCCGCAGCAGCACGACCTCGGCGTGGTCGACGCCACGGCCCGCACGCCCGACCTGCTGGTAGTACGCCACGACGGAGCCGGGCGCCTGGTAGTGGACGATGAACCCGAGGTCGGGCTTGTCGTAGCCCATCCCCAGCGCGCTGGTGGCGACGACGACCTTCACGTCGTCGCGTTGCAACCGCTCCTCGAGCGCCACGCGGTCCTCCGACGCCTGCTGGCCCGTGTAGGCCTCGGCCGAGATCCCGTGCTCCTGGAGGAACGCCGCGACCTGCTGGGCGTCGGCGACCGTCAGGGCGTAGACGATGCCCGAGCCCTCCAGGGCGTCCGGGCCGCGGAGGTGCTCCACGAGCCACGCGAGGCGCTCCGCGGGGTGCGGCAGCTCGACGGTCTCCAGCCGCAGGCTCGTGCGGGCCAGGGACCCGCGGTAGGTGCGCAGCTCGCCCGCCCCGGCGTCGCCCTCGACCGCGAGCTGCTCCACGACGTCGGAGACCACGCGGTCGTTCGCGGTCGCCGTCGTGCCGAGCACCGCCGCGTCCTCCGGCAGGCCCGCCAGCACGTCGTTGATGCGGCGGTAGTCCGGCCGGAAGTCGTGGCCCCAGTCCGAGACGCAGTGGGCCTCGTCGATCACGAGCAGCCCGGTGCGCGCGGCCACCACGGGCAGGAGGCGCTCGCGGAAGCGGTCGGCGTTCAGCCGCTCCGGGCCGATGAGCAGCAGGTCGACGTCGTCCGACGCGATCAGGCCCTCGATCGTCGACCACTCCGCCTGGTTGGTCGAGTTGATCGTGTGGGCGCGCAGGCCCATCGCCTCCGCGGCCTGCAGCTGGTTGCGCATGAGCGAGAGCAGCGGCGAGACGATGAGCGTGGGCCCCGCCCCGCGCGCCCGCAGCAGCGCCGTGGCGACGAAGTAGACGGCGCTCTTGCCCCAGCCCGTCCGTTGCACGCAGAGCACGCGGGCGCGGTCCTCCACGAGGTCGCGGATCGCGTCGAGCTGGTGCTCGCGGAACGTGGCCTCCCCGTTGCCGGTCAGCTGGCGCAGCCGGCCGAGGGCCTCGTCGGCGAGGGGCGTGTCCGTCAGGGTCGACATCCCGGTCCATGCTGCCTGAGTACCCGTGCCGCGTGGGTCACGGGGCGTGCCGGATCAGGCGCGATCGAGCCGCGATCCCGCGACGAAGTCGGCTTCCTCGCGGCCGAGCTCGGTCGTCGGCTCGTCGCCGTAGAGGTACTCGCCGACGATCGCGCCCCAGTCGCCGCCCGCGTGCAGCTGACCGAGGACGATCGCGACGACGTCCGCCATCCGGCGGACGAGAACGGCCTCGGGCGGGAGCGTGAAGCGGTTGGCCTCGGCGCGCACGGCCTTGAACTGGGCGCGCTGCGCCGCGCGCTCGGCGGCCTCGTCGACCGGCGTCTCCCCGTCGACGGTCACCGGCGACGGGGCCTCCCCCGGCGCCCCGGGGGCCGGCTCGCCCTCCGGGGTGGTCCACACGCGCGGGTCGCCGGCGTCGGGCGTGAAGCGGCGGTCGCCGGGGACGGCGTACCACCCCGCCATGGCGCGCATGAGGCGCAGGACGAGGTCCTCGTCCATCGCGGCGGCGCGCTCCGGGGGCAGGTAGCCCGTGCCGATCAGGGCGTCGCGCAGGCCCGCGGCGTCGGCGTCGCGGGTCGCGCGGGCGATCGCGCGCTCCCCGTCGAGGTAGGCCGGGCCGACGTCGCGGAGCAGGCCGAAGTCCAGGAAGCAGACGCGGCCGTCGGCGCACCGCAGGTAGTTGCCCGGGTGCGGATCACCCAACGCGATGCCGTCGCGGAACAGGAGCCCGAAGAAGAAGCGGACGACGATCTCGCCGTAGCGGTCACGATCGTCCTGGTCCAGGCGCCGGACCTCCTCGAACCGCTGGCCCTGCACGAACTCCGAGACGAGCACGCGGCGGGTCGAGAGCTCCGTGTAGACCCGCGGGACCTTGACGAACGGATGCCCGCGGTAGATCCGCTCGATGCGGCGGTGGTTCTGCGCCTCGAGCTCGTAGTCCAGCTCCTCCGAGATCCGCTCCCGCAGCTCGTTGGCCAGCGACTTGGCGTCGAGGCCCGGCGCGATGCGCTTGACCAGGGGCAACAGCATCATCGCGTTGCGCAGGTCGGTCTCCACCGCCTCGGCAACGCCCGGGTACTGGACCTTCACGACGACGTCGTCGCCGTCGAGCGTCGTGGCGCGATGGACCTGCCCGATCGACGCCGCGGCGAAGGCCTGCTCGTCGAAGTCGGCGAAGACGGAGGAGAGCGGACCACCGAGCTCCTGGCGCATGAGCTTCTCGAGCTTGCGGAACGGGACGGGCGGGACGTCGTCGCGCAGCTGGGCGAGCTTGGTACGCAGCTCGTCGCGCTGGTCCTCGGGGAGACCGTCGAACTCGATCATCGAGAAGACCTGGCCGATCTTCATCGCGGCGCCGCGCATCTGGCCGAGCTGGTCGACGAGCTGGTGCACGAGGGCGCCGGTGCGCTCGGCGCGCGCCTCGGCGGAGCGCTCGGGCGTGCGGACCCGGTTCGCGGCCCGCATGCCGGCCCAGCGCAGGCCCTGACCGGCGACGAGCGAGCCGACGCGCGCGGTCCGCGCGACACGCCCCGTCGGCAGCTCCCCGGCGGACTCGGGGGACTTGTCGGACGGACCGTCGGGCACCCGTCGAGGGTAGCGAGCGGACCTGAGCGCCCGATCAGGAACGGACGCTCGGGCGCGCGGTGCGTCAGGCGACCCGGGGGCCGCCCGGAGCGGTTAGGCCGCGCCGGGCGGCCGATGGGCGACGGCCGCGCTAGCGGCCGCCGGCCGCGATGGGCGTCGGCCGCGCTAGCGGCCGCCGGCCATCGCCGGGAGGATCTGGAGCGTGTCGCTCTCCCCCACCGCGGTGTCGAGGCCCTGGAGGACGCGGACGTCCTCGTCGTTGAGGTAGACGTTCACGAACCGGTTGAGCTCGCCGTCGGCACCGTAGAGCTGCGTCTTGAGCTCCTCGTGCGCCGTGGAGAGGCCGTCGAGGACCTCACGGACGGTGCTGCCGTCGGCGTTGACCTGGCGCTCACCGCCGACGGACGGGCGCAGGACCGGGGGGATGCGAATCGTGGCCATGAGAGAGCGGGACCCTAGCCCGCGGCGGCGCAGAACGCCTCGTAGTCGGGGAAGACGCCCATCTCCTCGTCGGAGATCGACGCGCGGTCGCGGGAGCACACGGGGCACTCCGGATCCTTGCGGACCTTGACCTCGTTGAACTCGGCCGCCAGGGCGTCGTACATCAGCAGGCGACCACGGAGAGAGTCGCCCACGCCGATGATGAGCTTGATGACCTCGGTGGCCTGCAGCAGGCCCGCGGTTCCCGGCAGCACGCCGAGCACGCCGTTGGCGCCGCAGGACGGGGCGAGCTCGGCGGGCGGCGGCACCGGGAACAGGCAGCGGTAGCAGGGGCCGTCCTGCGAGGTGTCGAACACGGAGAGCTGCGCCTCGAAGCCGAGGATCGCGGCGGACACGACCGGCTTGTTCAGGCGGACGGCGGCGTCGTTGATGAGGTAGCGGGTCGGGAAGTTGTCCGTCCCGTCCACGATCACGTCGTAGGCCCGGAACAGCTCGAGCACGGAGTCGGCGTCGAGCCGGCCCTTGTGCTGGACGACGGTGACGTCCGGGTTGAGGTCGTTGATCCGCGTCGCGGCCGACTCGACCTTCGGCACGCCGATCGTGGCGGTGCCGTGGACGACCTGGCGCTGCAGGTTCGAGAGATCCACGACGTCGTCGTCGACGATCCCGATCGTGCCGACGCCGGCCGCCGCCAGGTAGAGGGCGTTCGGCGAGCCGAGGGCGCCGGCGCCGATGAGCAGCACCTTCGCGTCGATGAGCTTGATCTGGCCCTCGAGCCCGACCTCGTTGATCAGGATGTGGCGGCTGTAGCGCTCGCGCTGCTCCGCGGTGAGCGTGCGGGGCACGTCGACCTCGTAGCCGCGGTCCTTCCACAGCGTGTAGCCGCCCGTCATGGACTCGACGCGCTCGTACCCGAGGTCCTCGGTCAGCGTGCGGGCCGCCAGCGCGGAGCGGTTGCCCGACGCGCAGTAGAGGACGACGCGCTTGGAGCGGTCGCCGACCGCGCCGTCGATGCGGGACTCCAAGAACCCCCGGGGGACGTGGACGGCGCCCGGCAGCTTGCCGGCGGCGACCTCGTCGCTCTCGCGGACGTCGACGAGGACGACGTCCTCGTTCCACAGGACGTCGTGGACCTGCGCCGGATCGACTTCCGCGATCTGGCCCTTGATCTGGCGGACGAACTCCGCACCCGAAGGGGTCATGGCTTCACCTGAAGTTCCATAGGGATTACCGGCTTTACAAAGTGTAGCGGCCGGGCGGGTGCTTCCGGGACCGTCGCCGGGGCGGGGACCGGGCGCGCCCGCGACCGCCGAGGGACTACCCTCGAAGGGCCGTGAACGCCCGTGCTCGCCTGTCCCTCCTGACGACCGCCGTCGTGGTCCTCGGCGTCCTCGTCGCCCTGGCGCTCATGCGCCCTGCCGGCTCCGACTCCGAGGCCGCGGCCGAGGGCATCCGGACGGACGGCTCGCCGTTCCAGGGCGCCACGCGCCCGCCCGCGCCCTCCCCCACGTTCGCCCTGCGCGACCAGCAGGGCCGGCCCGTGTCCGTCGAGGACCTCCGCGGATCGGCGGCGATCGTCACCTTCGTCTACTCCACCTGCGACGACACCTGCCCCGCGATGGCGCGCCAGATCGCCACGGCGCTCGACACGCTCGGCGAGGACGTCCCGACGCTCCTGATCAGCGTGGACCCCGAGGGCGACACGCCGGGGTCGGCGCAGCGCTTCCTGAACAAGATGGGCCTGCGCGACCGGGCGCGGTTCGTGCTCGGCACGCGGGCGGAGCTGGCCCCGGTCTGGAAGGCCTACGGCATCCAGCCGCAGGGCGCCGGGTTCGACCACTCCGCCTACGCGCTGATCATCGACCGCAAGGGGCGCCAGCGCGTGTCGTGGCCCAGCGAGAAGCTGCAGTCCGACGGCCTCGCCCACGACGTGCGCGAGGTCCAGCGGCAGGACGCGGCGCAGGCCGCCGCCGCGCGCTGAGGCGCGCCGGCCGGGGCGGGGCGGGTCACGCGCGCCGGCTGAGGTGCGCCGGCCGGGCCCGGAGCGCCCGGGCCTGCGCGCGCCGCCGGACGGCGGCGCTCAGGCCCGGGCGGGCGCCGGGTCGAAGGGGGCGAAGGCGGCGTCCTCGCGGTCCTGGGCGGCGAGGTAGACGGCCCAGGTCTCGCGGCCGGGGCGGCGCGCCCACGCGGTCCACGCCTCGTGGGCGTCGTCGCGCGCCGCCTTCCACACGGCCTGCGCCAGGTCGTCGGCGTCGTAGCGGCGGACGACGATGTCGCGGGTGTCCTCGACGGAGTCGAGGAGCTCGTGCAGCGTGTGCGTTTCGCGGGTGGTCATGTTGCTTCTCTGATCGACGGGCTCGCCCTACTCTTGAGCACTCCGTACACGAGATCTGGTTCCACGTGAAAGGAGTCGCGTGTCGCGTCGCACGCGAGACGGGCCGTTGGGGGGAGGTCGTACCCGGGATACGGGCCGCAACACCCGGCGGTTGCGACCTGGTCGAGCCCGGGAGTACGCCGTCGAGACGACGACCATTGCGTTGACCGCAGACGGTCGCCGCAGCGGACCGCGACGACCGCGCCGGGACGCCCCGATGCTCGGGCGGCGCGGGTGGCCCGACGCCCGAGGGCGGTCAGGAGACGCCGCGCGCGTCCTCCGGGCGCGGGCCGTCCCGACGGTCGTCGTCGGCGTCGTCGAACGCGTCGTCGCCCTCCTCGGGCAGGTGGCGCCCGGCCCACCACAGGCCGCCGCCCACGATCAGGACGGGTACGAGGTACAGGACCGCGTGGTACCAGTGGCCGATGTGCGCGAGGAGCGTCACGAGAGCAACCATAGACCGAGCGACGTGAACGCCACCATCACGGCGAGCATCCAGTACTGGGAGCGGGCGGCGGCCCGCGGACCGCGGAACGTCCGCAGGGCCAGGTCGTGGGCCGCCACGAGGCCGGCGACGTGCCCGAGGACGAGCGCGGCGACCTGGACGTACCACGTCGCGTTGCCGCTCAGCACCTCGTAGTCGACCTTCCAGCCGGCCGTGCCGAACCAGTCCGCGCCGGTGCCCCGGGGGTCGGAGAGCAGGAACCCGAGCGCCTGGCCCTGGGACAGCAGGAACGAGAAGTAGTGCGCGACGGCGTAGCCGATCGCGATCGGCACCAGCGTCGGCGCGAAGCGGCCCATCAGCTCGCGGGCGTCCTGGTGCTTCGGGTCGACGCTGCGCACGCCCGCGATGCCCAGGCGGACGAAGCCCGTCACGAGCAGCGTCACGACGATCAGGCCGATCGTCGCCGCCACGGTGGCGGCCGAGCTCGCGCCGAGACCGAGCGAGCCCAGGGCGTCCTGCAGCGCGACGCCGGGGGAGCCGTCGGCCGTCCAGAGCTCGCCGCCCGAGACGCCGTCGAACGTTGTCGAGCCCACCAGCGCGAGCACGACGGCCGCGAGGCCCGGCTCGGCCCGCACCTCGGCCAGCCCCGTGCCCGGCCAGCGGAGCGTCAGCCGGCCGTCGTGCCAGCGCAGCGGGGCCAGGGAGGCGGCCAGGCGGAAGTAGCGGTCGAAGCCGTCGGCCTGGTCCAGGAAGCGGGTGCCGAAGACGGAGCAGCCGACGAGCATCGCGGCGCCGTAGAGCAGGGCGAGCACCCCCAGGAGCCCCGGGTCGTCCTTGTTCGGCGCCGCGAGCTCGAGCCAGGCGAAGGCGACCAGCACCGCCGCGGCGGGCCACAGGCCGAGGCGGGCCGGCCAGGACGTCGGGGCGGGGAGCCCGTCGGGACCGGCGACCCGCCGGCCGATCCAGGAGGCGGCGTCCGCGATCGCACGCCACGGGCTCAGGGCGCGCCACAGGTCGCCCACGAGGATCGAGAGCACGGGGAGGCCCACCCAGAAGCCGGCGTAGACCATCGCCGGGGCGACGTTCGAGAGGACGTTGTCCGTCCCGGTGATGCCGGCCCAGACCGTGAGCGCCCACAGGGCGACGCCGAGCGCGCCCAGCAGCACGCGGCCCGCGACGCGGACGGGCGCCGGCACGGCCCACGAGCGCCCGACGGCCAGCGCCGCGAGGCGCGGCCGCGGCCAGAGGACGGAGAGACCGACGAAGGAGAGGACGAGGACGATCGCCGCGGCCCAGGCGAACAGCCACTCCGGGATGGGCAGCGTGCGGGTGCCGCCGAGCCCGTGGGCGTCGGCCGCCGCCGGGGCGAGCAGCGCCGCGGCGAGCACCGCGCCCGCGACCCCGGGCCAGCGTGCGGTCCGGGCCGGTGCAGCATCAGGCATCCCGCGGATGGTAGGCAAGCGGGGCGCCCGGGGGACGCTCCTGTCCACCCCCTCCGACGATGTACCGTGTCGCCCTTCATGCGCGTGCCCGCCGAGACGATCCCGGCCCCTCCGTTCCCCCGCCCGGCGCTCTGGGCGAACGTCGCGATGCTGCGGATGGACCAGCAGAAGGGTCGCCCGGTGCTCATCGAGTTCTGGGACTTCGCCAACCCCGCGTCCGTGCGCAGCCTGGAGTACCTCAAGGCGTGGGACGCCCGCTACGGCGAGGCCGGGCTCCGGGTCGTCGGCGTGCACTGGCCCGCCTCGGACCTCTCCCGCGGCTACGAGCGCGTCGGTGCGGCCATCAAGCGCCTCGGGGTGACCTTCCCGGTCCTCATCGACGACCAGGGCGCCTACCGCGACGAGTTCGAGACCCCGGGCTGGCCGGCCCGCTACCTCTTCGACGGCACGAGCTGGCTCGTGCACTACGAGCACGGCGAGGGCGGCTACCGCGAGACGGAGGAGGCGATCCTCGAGCTGCTCGGGTCCGACGCCGAGCCGCTCGCGCCGCTGCGGCCCCTGGACGACGACGACGCGCTGCTCGCGATGCCGACGCCGGACCAGCCCGGCGCCTGGTCCGGTACCTACACCGCCGGCGAGGTGTGGGCGGTGCTCGAGCCCGGTCCGGACGGCCCCGGCTCGCTCGTCGTGGACGGCGAGACCGTCGTCGTGGACCATCCCGGCGCCTACCGCCTGGTCGCCCACGAGGTCTCGACGACCGCCGAGCTCGTGCTCGAGCCCGGCGACGGCACCGTCGTCCACGGCGTGAGCTTCGCCCCGGGCCTCGCGCCCGGAGGGTCCGGCGCGGCCTGAGCCCCGGGCCTCGCGCCCGGGGCGTCCGACCCGCCTGAGCCCCCGGCCCCGTCAGTCCTGCAGGCCGCGCAGGTCCGCGACGTCGTCGAGCAGGCGCAGGGGGCGGGCCGCCCCGTCCGCGTCGACCAACACCGCCCGCCCCGGCCAGTAGGCCGATCCGGGACCGGCCTCCGGACCGATGGGCGCCGTGCGGGGGTGCACCCACGCCCCCGTGTTCAGCATGCGGCCGCCCCGCTGGGTGGCCCATTCCCACGCGGGATCGCCCGGCAGCGGCCCGGCGCGGTGCGTGTGCCCAAAGATCAGCGCGTCGGGCGCCACGCCGAGCGCCTCGGCGACCCGGTCCGTCCCCCGCAGGCCGGCGGCGCGCAGCGTCTCGGGCGTCAGCTCGCGCTCGAAGCGCCCCAGGCCGGCGCGCTCGAGCGCGGCGAGCACGCGCGGCACCGCCAGGCGCAGGCCGCGCCCCGTCCAGCCGCGGTCGCCGTTCAGGCGCTCCCAGGTGGTCGAGGACGCCCGCTGGGTGGCGCCGACGGCCAGGCCCGTCGCGTGGTCGGCCAGCCCGTCCATCCAGCCGTAGCCGGGGGCCAGGACCCGCTCGAAGTCGTCCGGCCCCCGGAGGTCGTCCGGCGTGACCCCGTGGGTGCGGGCCGCGAGGCCGGCGGAGAGCCGCTCGAACGTCGGCATGCGCCACAGGGCGTCGACGTAGTGCCCGTGCATGACGAGCACCCCTCCGCGGCCGTTCGCGCCCGGCGGGACGAGCCACGCCCCGGGGTACGCGACCCGCAGCCGCGCGGGCGCCAGGGCCTCGGCGAGCGTGGCGGCCAGCGGCGACGCGTCGGCGGGGTCCAGCGTGGTGCTCAGCGGCAGGGGGTGGCCGTCCAGGCGTTGCGCGTCGAGCCACGAGCGGATCAGCCGGTGGTCGTGGTTGCCCGGGAGCAGCAGCAGTTCGCGGTCGGGCCCCAGCCGCTCCGCCAACGCCCGGAGGAACGGGCGGGCCCGGTCGAGGATCTCGCGCGGCGGGGCGTGGCGCAGCTCGAGCAGGTCGCCGGCGACCACGAGTCGGCCGACGCCGTCGATCGCGTCGAACAGGCGTCGTCGGGCGACGCCGTCCTCGCGGAGCAGGTCGATGCCGGAGTTCGCCCCGAGGTGCAGGTCCGAGACGACGAGGGTCGGGACGACCGCGCCGCCCGCCGGGTCGGGCACCGGCGCCCTAGGCCTGAACGGCCTCGCGGGCGGCCTGCTCCACGCGGATGGCCTTCGGCAGCATGAACCGCACGTCCTCGCGCACGACCTCGAGCTCGCGGACCTCCGTCGTGCCGCGCTGGCGGAAGAGGTCGACGAGGCCCTCGACGAGCTCCTCCGGCGCGCTGGCGCCCGACGTGATGCCGACGGTGCGGCGGCCCTGGAGCCACGCGTCGTCGACCTCGTCCACGTGGTCGATGAGGTACGAGTCCGTACCGAGCTCGCGCGTGACGTCGACCAGGCGCAGCGAGTTCGAGGAGTTCTTCGACCCGATGACGAGCACCAGATCGCACTGCTCGGCGAGCTCCTTGACGGCCGCCTGGCGGTTCGTCGTGGCGTAACAGATGTCGTCCTTGCGCGGACCCGTGATGTGGGTGAAGCGCTCGCGCAGGCGGGTGATGATGTCGCGCGTCTCGCCGACGGAGAGGGTCGTCTGCGAGATGTAGGCGAGCTTCTCCGTCTCGGGGTCGATGTCGAGCTTGTCGACGTCGTCGATCGTCTCGACCAGCGTGATGTGGTCGGGGGCCTCGCCCATCGTGCCCTCGACCTCCTCGTGGCCCGCGTGGCCGATGAGGATCATGTGGTAGCCCTCCTCGGCGAACTTCACGGCCTCGCGGTGCACCTTCGTCACCAGCGGGCACGTGGCGTCGATGGTGCGCAGGCCGCGGCGGCCGGCGTCCTCGTGGACGGCCGGGCTGACGCCGTGCGCGGAGAAGACCGTGACGGCGCCCTGCGGGACGTCGTCGGTCAGCTCGTCGACGAAGACGGCGCCGCGGGCGCGCAGGCTCTCCACGACGTGCTTGTTGTGGACGATCTCCTTGCGCACGTACACCGGGGGTCCGTAGAGGTCCAGCGCACGCTCGACCGTGACGACGGCCCGGTCCACGCCGGCGCAGAAGCCGCGCGGGCGGGCGAGCAGGACGGTGTCCGGGGTGGGGAGCGAGCTCACTCCTCCATGGTACGCGCCTTCGGGCGAGCCGTGGGCGGATACCCGACCCGACGGATCGGACATGACGCACACGCGGCCTGCAGACGCCGGGGCCCGGTGGGGTGGTCGCCCTCAGCGGCGGCGGCGCTCCGTCAGGAGCCAGTCGACGACGGTCTCCCCCGTCGCGTCGATCGCCCGCGCGGAGAGGCGGTCGAGCGTGTCCTGCGCCGTCTGCTTGTACGCGTAGTCCCAGTCGATGAGGTCGACGGCCGGCACGCCGGCCTGCAGGAACGGCACGTGGTCGTCGACGATGCCGACGCGGCCCGTGCCGGCGAAGACGGATCCCACGCCCGCCCGCTGCGCGGCGGCCCGCACCCGGGCCCACAGCTCCTCGTCGGACCCGGGCTCACGCGGGAGCCGCAGTCCACGCCCGGCGACGTAGTCCGCCACCACGACGGCGCCGAGCTTCCGCGCGTGCGCCGCGGCGTAGGCCTTCGAGCCGCGCAGGCCCTGGGCGAGGAAGTCCGCGTCGGCCGCGCCCGGCGGCAGCTCCTCGCCGTCCAGCAGCACGAACCGCACCTCGCGGGCGCCCGCGGGCCGCTTGGTCCCCGTGAGCGCGCGGGCGGCCTCGAGCACGACCGCGGTGCCGGCGGCGGAGTCGTTCGCGCCCACGAACCCGGCGGGCTCGATCTGCGTGTCGTAGTGCGCGGCGAGCACGATCGCGGGCCGGCGGCCCGGGATCGTGCCGACGAGGTTGAAGAGCCCCGGGTGGCCCGGGACCGCCTCGCGCCGCGCGCGGGGCAGGCGCGCCAGCAGGCTGCGCCGGACCCGCTCCAGCGCGGGGCTTCCCGAGGGCCGCGGGCCCGCCTGGAGCTGCAGCCGCACGAGCCGCAGCGCCCGGTCGGCGTCGAACCGGCGCGTGGTCGCCGCCGGGACCGCGGCGTCGGTCCGTCGGGCCGCAGCCAGGTCGGCGTCGAGCCCGCGACCCGCCGCGGGGGTGGCCTCCTCGCCCCGCGGGATCAGCACGAGGACCGCCACCAGCACCGCGGCGACGACCGCCCCCGCGGCGACGATCCACGCCCGCGAACGGCCGCCCGGGCGGCCGGTGTCGGAGGCGCGGCGGACGGGCATCGCCCCAGCGTAGACACCCGTGGCCGGGGCCCGTCGCGGCGGGTAGGGTGGATCGTCCGGGGCCCGCGCCCCGGACGCCCGCGCACACCGACGGAGGGGACCCCACCGCATGGCCCAGCAGCAGACGGACCGGCTCACGGCCGTGGACGCCGGGTTCCTCCACCAGGAGGGGCCGGCGTCGCACATGCACATCGGGGGCCTCACGCTCTTCGAGGGCCCCCCGCCCGCGTTCCACGAGATCCTCGACACGATCCGTGGACGCCTGCACCTGCTGCCCCGCTACCGCCAGCGCCTCGAGCACGCCCCGATGCAGTCGGGCAACCCGGTCTGGATCGACGACCCGGCGTTCAACCTCGAGTACCACGTGCGCCGCACGGCGCTCCCCTCCCCCGGTGGCCGGGACCAGCTGCGGGAGGCGACGGCGCAGATCTTCTCCCAGCGCCTCGACCGCTCCAAGCCGCTGTGGGAGCTGTGGATCATCGAGGCGCTCGAGACGGACCGCTGGGCGATGATCTCGAAGACGCACCACGCGCTCATCGACGGCCTCAGCGGGATCGACATCGCCACCGCGCTGCTCGACATCGGGCCGGAGCCGATGGAGATCCCCCACCCCGACGAGGCGTGGCAGGCCCGCCCCGTCCCGTCGCGCGCGGAGCTGCTGACGGACGGCGTGCTCGGCGTCGGACGCGCGGCCGTCCTCGGGGCCGCCCGGGCCGTCGAGGCGCTCGGCCGCCCGAAGGCCGCGATCCACCGGGTCAAGGAGGTCGGGGAGGGCGTCGGCGAGATGGCGTGGGCGCTGCTGAACCCCGCCCCGCCGACGCCCCTGAACGTCCCGATCGGCCCCCACCGCCGCTACCGCGTGGTGGAGGGCGACCTCGCCGCCTACAAGCGGATCAAGGACGCCTTCGGCGGCACCGTCAACGACGTCATGCTCGCGGCCGTCACCAGCGCGTTGCGCGAATGGCTGCGCCACCGCGGCGTGCGCACCCAGGGCCTCGAGCTCCGCGCGCTCGTCCCCGTCTCCATCCGGTCGCCGAACGAGCAAGGGCAGCTCGGCAACCGGCTGACCGCGATGCGCGGACCCCTGCCCGTCTACATCGAGGACCCGGTGCAGCGGCTGACGTTCATCCGCGAGGCGATGAAGGGGTTGAAGGAGAGCAAGCAGGCGCTCGGCGCGGAGACGATCGCCAACGTGCAGAGCTTCGCCCCGCCGACGATCCTCGCGCAGGCGTCGCGGCTGACGTTCTCGACGCGGCTCTTCAACCTGCTCGTCACGAACGTGCCGGGGCCGCAGTTCCCGCTCTACTTCCGCGGGCGGCGGATGGAGCGGGCGTTCCCGATCGCGTTCCTCCCCCAGGACCACGCGCTGGCGATCGCGATCCTCTCCTACGACGGCGCCGTGAACTTCGGACTGATCGCCGACCGCGACGCCGTACCCGACCTGAAGCTGCTCGCGGACGGGATCGCGGCGGCCGTCGACGATCTCGACTCGCTCGCGCAGACGGTGAACGCGCACCGGGCCGCCGACCGGGCGGCCGTGGCGGGCGACTGATCCGGGCGGCAGCGGCCGGGACGGGGGAGCCTCAGGGGTGAGCGGCCGGCCTCAGGCGCGACCGGGCGGCGCCGGGTCGTGACCGGGCGCCGCGTCAGCGGGTGATCGTGACCGTCGCGCGCTTCGTGATGCCCGCGCGGTTGCCGGCGCGGTCGACGCCGCGCAGCGCGTAGCGCACCGTGCCGCGAGGCACCGAGACCGCCAGCCGCGTGGCGCCGGTGGCGGCCACGCGGGCGAAGCGCCTCCCGTCGACGCTGCGCCACACCTCGACGCGGCGCACGCCCGAGGCGACGAGCGGCTTCGGCGCCTTGTCCGTCACGGTCCAGCTCAGGGTCGTGCGCGACCCCGAGATCGTGCGGGAGCGGCTGCGGAACGTGGCGCGGGGCGCGCGCAGGTCGATGCGGCGCGCAGTGTCGACCGCGGCGTAGCCGTTCACGACGCCCCAGCCCGTACCGGTCGTCCAGCCCTCCGGACGGGACGCGGTGTCCTTGATGACGCGGACGATGCCGGCGGCGGTCAGCCCCGGGTTCGCGGTGCGCACGAGCGCGGCGACGCCGGCGACCATCGGGGTCGCCATGGACGTGCCCGCCTGGTACGCGTACCGCGTGTCGCCCCGCAACGGGACCCGCTTCGCGACCGCCGGCCCGTCCTTCGACGGCTGCTCGTTCGCCGTGACCGCGGCGGGGAACGCCCCGAGGATCCCGGGGGGGCCGCTCACGTCGGCGAACGCGCCGTAGCCCGCGACGCTGATCTGGCTGCCGGACCCGGCGAAGCTCGCCCGCACGCCGGTCGCGAGCGCCGCGGTGACGGACAGGCCTATGCCCGCCTCGAGGTCCGCCCCCGTGCCCGTCGGCTGCAGGACGTTGGCGGGGTAGCCCTGCTGGGTCGTGGCCTTGTCGGCCGCGGCGGCGACCAGGACGACGCCCTTGTCGGCGGCGTCCTGCAGGGCCTGCTTCAGGAACTCCGGCGCGGGCACGTCGCCGTCGACGCCGAAGCTCATGACGATCGCGTCCGCACCGAGCGCCGTGGCCTTCTTCACGGCCTTCGCGACGCTCGTGTCGTAGAGGTCGCTCTTGATCGTGATGAGGCGGCAGCGCCCGCCGGCGCCGACGGTGCCGGCGCCGTCGTTGAAGGCGGAGCATGCGAGCGAGGCGACGTGCGTGCCGTGGCCGTACTCGTCGGTGCGGGCCGTGCCGGGCACGCCCTGGCTCTCGATGACGAGGGCGCGGTCGACGATGCCCGAGAGCTGCGGGTGCGTGAGGTCGAACCCGGAGTCGATGACGGCGACGGTGGTGCCCTTGCCATTGGCCAGCGACCACGCCTGCGGGAGCTTCATGCCCTTGGCCCACCAGCCGAACTCCACGCCGGGCGGCGCGGCGGGGTCCTGGTCGTGCAGGACGGCGTCGTTGGGGAGCGCGCGCACCGCCGCGCGGTGCTCCTCCACGACCTCGACGACGTCGGGGTCGCGCTCCAGCCGGGCCTTGAGCCGGGCGCGGGACGCCGCGTCCCCCGCCCGGACGGCCGCGGTCGTGCCGGTCGCGTCCGCCGCCACGGCACGGGAGCCGGCCTGGCGGACGGAGTCCTCGACCCGGTCGGAGACGGCGTGCGTCGCGTTCCCGTGGGCGCCGCGGACGGTGACGAGCAGCCGGCCCGTGGGGCCCGACGTCGTGGGCGCGGCTGGCGGCGTGGCCGCCCCCGCGGGCGTCGCGGCTCCGAGGGTCGTCCCCGCGAGCGTCGCGCAGGCGACCACCACCCCGAGCACGGACAGGGGGCGATGACGGAGGACGGGGCGGTTCATGGTGTCGCGGTCCTCAACCCGTGAGGAGGCCGCGGGTTTCGGTGCCGGGCGCAAAGCCGCCCGTTCGGGCGGTCCGACGCCGGCGCCGGTCAGAAGCCGAGCGCGAACTTCGCGTCCTCGCTCATCTTCTCCGGCGTCCAGGGCGGGATGAACGTGACCTCGGAGCCCACGGACTCGACGCCTTCGAGCTCCTGGACGAACTCCTCGATCTGCGACTCGACCTGCGGGCCAATCGGACAGCCCGGGGTGGTCAGGGAGTACGTGACCTGCACGTGCCCGCCCTCGATCTCGATCCCGTAGATCAGGCCGAGCTCCACGAAGTCCAGCCCCAACTCGGGGTCGATGACGTTCGCGAGCGCGGCTTCGACATCTTCGACGGTGGCCATGCACCGAGTGTGGCACACGGCCCGCGCCGGCTCGGCGTACCGTAGGGGCATGCCCCTCGTGCTCCTCGCCCTGCTGCTCGGCGGTGCCGTGGTCGAGGTCCTCGTGGCCGTCCGCGTCGCCGACCTCATCGGTGTGCTCCCCGTGGTGCTCCTGCTGTTGGGTGGCTCGCTCCTCGGCGCCCGCGTGCTCTCGCGCCGGGCGATCCAGGCCTGGAGGCGCGTCGGCGCCGCCGCCCAGGGCGGCGGGCCCGTCGGACGCCGCGTGGCCGACACCGGCCTCGTCGTCCTCGCCGGCGTGCTGCTCGTCCTCCCGGGCCTCGTCAGCGGCGCCCTCGGGCTCCTGCTGCTACTCCCGCCGGTGCGGGCGGTGCTCCGCCCCGTGATCGGCGCGCTCGTCCTGCGGCGCTTCGCGCTGCCGGTCGTCCTGGGCGCCCGTGGTGCCGGCTGGGCGTTCGACCGTGCCCGCACCGGGCGACCCGGCGCGCCCGCCGACGTCGAGGGCCACGCCACCGAGCGTGCGCCCCACGCGGACGCCCCGCCGACGATCCTGCCCCCGCGGGTCGACGGCGACGGCGCCCCGCGCTCCGGCGCCTGACCGGAACGGCGCCGCGCCGGCGCCTCCGGGCCCGGGCCACGTCGACGCCTCCCGGTGGCGCCCGCGTCGGCGCCTCCGGCTCGGGGGCGCGCCGGGGCCGACCACCAGCGGCAGGGGCCCGCGGCCCTGGGGCGGGACGAGCCCGCGGAGGGTCCCCGTGCGATCATCGCGCGATGGCCCTGGACCCCGCGCTGGAACGCCCCCGTCTCTCCGAGGACCCGACGTTCAGCGACGCCGTCACCTGCGCCTTCGCCGACGAGGCCGCGGGCGTGCAGGGCTCGGTGCGCATCGGACTGACGGCCGACGGCGCGTCCGGGCTGATCATGGTCTTCGTCGACGGCGAGCCGGCCATCGCGCAGGCCGAGGGCGCGATCGCCGTCGAGGGCACGCCGAAGGACTACGCCGCGGTGAAGGCCGCCGGCATCGACCACGAGGTCCTCGAGCCGCACCGTCGCTGGCGCACCGCGGTCGACTCCGTCGCCGGGCGCCTGGACCTGACGTTCGAGGCCGCCGGCCCGTCGCTCGTGCTGGAGCCGAAGACCCGGGCGGCGCGCCTCGGCGGCATGGAGGGCTACGAGCAGCCGTGCCGCGTGACGGGGACGCTGACGCTGCTGGCCCCCGCCCACGAGGAGCGGACGATCCGGATCGACGGCGTCGGACAGCGCGGCCACCAGTGGGGCGCCCCGGACTGGACGACGATCTCGCTCTCCCGCACCGTCACCGGCTGGTTCGGCGACGACCTGGCGTTCAACGTCAGCGCGCTGCGCCCCGCGAAGGGCCACACGCACGCGGACGAGATCGCGTGGTCGACGGTCGTCCGCCCCGCACTGCCCGAGGCGCGCGAGGAGGACGACCTGGAGGACGAGGACGACGAGGACGTCGTCGCCGTCGGGCCGCCGCAGGCGGTCGACGCGCCGGAGCCCCGCATCTCCACGACGACGGACGCCACGGGACGCCACACGCTGGCGACGGTGGAGCTGTGGGAGAGCGACGAGGGCCCGGTGTGGACGGCGACGGGCGAGGCGATCTCCGGCACCACGATCGAGCTCGGCCGGATGCGCCTGGACATGGCGTTCTTCCGCTGGCGCCTCCGCGGCCGCCAGGGCGTCGGCCGCTACGACGTGCTCCGCCGCATCGACTGACGCGGCGCGGGCCCGAACGCCCGCGCCGGTGCGTCTGAGGTGGGCGTAGGCCACGCAGGTCGGCTGGGCCGGGGTGAGAGCTGTACGCAAGTACTGCCGAGCCCCGGCCGGGCCGAGATGCGCCGGCATACGGCCGCCTCAGGCGTACCGGCTAGTTCTCGGAGCCGAGGCGGTCCCAGCAGTAGAGCTCGAGCGCCTCCTGCACGATGAGCGCTGCGCTCTCCTTCGAGAGGTGCGGGAGGATCGCGCCGAGCGCCTGCTCCTCGGCCACGCCCGCGTCGAAGGCGTCCTCGCCGCGGAACCCGGCGGCGATCTTCAGCGCCTCGCGACGGTTCTCGCCGAGCGTCGGGAAGACGCGCACGAGGAAGTCGCGGTTGGCCAGGGGCTGGCCGACCTCCATCGACGCGTGCCACGCGGCAAGCATCGAGAGGTCGTTGTCGTCGAGCTCCGCCAGGGTGCGCGAGTACTGCCCGACGAGCTCCGGCTCCGGGATCTCGTCGACCCAGGCGCGGACGACCTCGCCGACGAGCTGCCGGCGCGCCTCGCGGCCGATGGACTCGGCGATGACGCGGATGGCGTCCTGGGGATTGATGAAGACGAGTTCCACGGGGATCCGTTCTCGGGGACGACGCGGTGGACGCTACGGACAGGGGCGGACGGAGCCCGCGGTGGGGTGCGCGGCGGGCACGGCTACTCAAACCCGAACTCGTCGGCGGCGCTGCCCCCCGTGCTCGCGGCTCCGCTCCGGGACGAGGTGCCGCCGCCGGACGGCGCGGCGGCGGCGGGGACGGGAGCCGGGGTCGGGGCGGGTGCCGAGGCCGCCGGCGCGACCGGCGCGGCGGGGCCGGAGGGCGCCGCGGACCGCGCCGCGGCGTCTCGGCGGGCCGCGGCTCGTCGCGCCGCCGCTCGTCGCGCCGCCGCCCGTCGCGCCGCCGCCCGCCGTACGGCGGCCCGCCGCCGGGCCGCCCGCTCGGCGCGCCGCTCAGCCGCGCGGGTCGCCTGCCGCCGCTCGGCGGCGCGCGCCGCCGCCTCGGTCCCCGTGCGGGCCGCCCCCGCGGGAGCGACGCTCGCCCCGAGCGCCGCGACGACGGGCGACACGGGCCGGACGGCCGGGGACGGGGCCGGTGACGCCGCCGCGCGGGCCACGGACGGCGCGCGGCGCTCGGCCGGAGGCGGGGCGTCCTGCCCCGTCCCGCCCGCGACCACGCCCGCGCCCAGGGCGACGGCCGCGACCCCGGCCGTCAGCGCGAGGCCGGCCTCGGTCACCGCGCCGGCGCTGGCGGGGACGAGCAGGGCCAGGCGCTCGGCCACGACCTCCGCCACCCGCGGACGGGCGGGGGCGGGCACGGTCTGGCCCGCGCGCCCGAGCCAGCCCGTCCACGCCAGAAGCACGGGCGGCACGGTGCCCCAGCGCCCGCCCCGGGCCCGCCGCAGGCGCCCGCGGCAACTCGAGCAGCGGCGCAGGTGCGGGCGGAGCTCCGCCAGGTCGTCCCGCGACGCGTGCCCGGACGCCAGGCGGTCGATCCGGGGGCCGGCCGCCGCGCAGCTCTCCCCCATCGCGATCCCCGCGAGGGTCTTGCGCAGGCTGGCCCGGCCCTCCGCGATGTTCCGGTTGACCTTCGTCCTGCTCCAGTCGAGCTCCGCCGCGATCTCGTCGTACGAGCGGCCCTCCGCCTGGAGCCAGAGCGCCAGGCGCTCCTGCGGCTTGAGCCGTCCGAGGGCCTCGCGGGCCAGGGACAGCTCCTCCCCGCGGGAGGCCAGGTCCTCCGGGCCGTCACCCGTGTGCACGAGCCGCCGGTCGTCGTCGTCCTCGAACGCCCCGGTGCGACCGCGGCGCTCCCGCACGCGCAGCGCCTCGTTGCGGGCCACCGTGACGAGCCAGCCGGTCGCCGTCTCCGCCACGATCTCGCCCTGGTGCTTCAGGAACCGCTCGGCGGCCGCCTGCACCGCGTCGTGGGCGTCGTCCTCGCAGTAGGAGTACCGGCGCGCCACCCGGAGCATCGCGCGGGCGTTGTCCTCGAGCGTCCGCGCCGCGTCGAGGCCCCCGCCGGTCGATGACCGCGGGCGCGCGCCGGGCAGCGGGCGGGGGCGTGCGCCGACGGCGTCGAGCGGACGGGCGGGCGGATCGGACAGATCCGCCGAGGGGGAGTCGGGCATGCGGGGGCGAGTACGGGACGAGGACGGAGGGCGGCTCACCGGGGGGACCCGCCGCGCCGCATCAAATCACCCCCCGACCTGCGACGCCACTCTCCGTGGACAACGTATGCCGCGCCACCGAGCCGCTCGCGGGCCGTCGGCGGCGCCCCGGCCGCGGACCCCGCTCAGCCCGCGGCGGCGTCCGGCGCGTCCTCGCCCGGCAGACCCAGCGCCTCGGCGAGCATCGCGACCTCGTCCGCGTCGGGCTCGCAGGGGACACCGCCCTCGAGGTAGCCCTTCGGCGCGGTCGGCGACGGGCGCAGGTCCCAGTTGAGGAGGCCCAGGTCGAACGCGGCGACCGGGACGCCGAGCTCGCGCTGGAACGCGCCGAACCGGCGCTGCAGCAGAACCGCATCACCCGTGAGGAACGCGCGCTTCGCGGCGACGGAGACGGGGTCGCGACCCGCGTCGAGCAGCAGCGACCACGGGTTGACGTCCACGAGGCCCAGGCGGCCGAGGGTGACCACGAACTCGTAGCGGGCGGGGCGCGTGAGACCCGGCAGCGCGAGCGCGCGGTACGCGGCGTCGAAGCGGCGGGCCGGGTCGGTGCCGCCGGCGCCGAGGCCCTTGAGCTGGCCGCCGACCTTGCGGGCCCACTCGCGGTAGCCCTGGAGCGTCGCGACGCCGCGGTCGTGGGCGTGCGCGCCGCGCGGGCCGACCTGCGCGTTCTGCAGCGCCTCGGCGTCGGGCAGCGCCTCGTCCCAACGCACGACCAGACGGTCGATCTCGCGGAACGGCTCGCCGCCCTCGAGCGGGCCGTAGTAGGCGGTCTGGAAGAGGATCCAGGCGGCCTCCTCGCGGTCCTCGGCCTCGCCGCCGGCCAGCGCCCGCGCCGTGGCGTACGGGCCCGGGGCGTCGGTCGCGAGGCGGTCGAGGCGCACCCGGGCGCGCGAGAGCTCGCTCAGCAGGTCGTGCGCGTCGCGGCTCGCGTTCAGGCCCGGCACCAGCTCGTTGCCCCAGCCATCGCCGGCGTGACGGGTGAGCTTCGTGACCTTCACGCTCGAGGAGGTCGCGGCGCGGCGCCGGCCGGCCAGCGCACCCGAGGCGGCGCTGCGCGAGGCGGCGTGGGAGCTCTCCGTCCGGCGGGCACTCGTCACCTTGCCGGGGTTCTTGGGCTTGCTGGCCGCCTTCGCGCGCTTCTCCCGGAGGCAGATCACGCACCGATCTTCACGACGACCATGGCGGCAGAACACGGAGCGATTGTAGGTCGTCCCGCCGGCCCCGGGGTGTCGCCCGACACGTTGCGAGAAGAACCGAGCTCAGCCCGTGGGGCGGCCGCCGAGGATGCCGTCGACCAGCAGGGCGCGGATCACCGCGATCGCGGGCTCCGGGTCGTCGCCGCCGCGCTCGGCGAAGCGCATGACGATGTCCATCCCCGCGCCGATGACGCCGGCGGCGAGGAGCTCCGTGTCCAGGTCGGGGCTGCCCGCGTCCGCGAGCAGGCGGTCGAGGTCCTCGCGCAGGCTCTCGACGATGTGCGCGACGAGGTCGCCGGCGGCGTAGGCGCGCAGCGTGCCCGCGTTGCGGCGGAACATCGCCAGGAGATCCGCCCGCTCCATGAGCAGCCGGAAGTACGCGGCCGCGCCGAGCTCGACGGCCTCGCGGGGCGTCGTCGCTACGGCGCGGGCCTCGGCCATGCGGCGGTCGGCCTCCCCCACGTGCTCCGCGAAGAGCTCGAGCAGGATCGCGTCCTTGTCGGCGTAGTAGTTGTAGAAGGTGCCCGAGGCCAGGGACGTGCGCCGCACGATGTCGCGGACGGTCGTGGCCCCGAACCCGAGCTCGGTGAACGCGTCGACCGCCGCCGCGCGGATCTCGTCCCGGTTGGCGGCCTTCGTCTGCTCGCGCTTCCCGAGCACGCCCCCCGCCGGCCGGGCCGCGGTCCGGCGGGGTGTGGGCTCCACGTGGCTCAGGTGCCCGAGAGCGCGGCGGGGCGGGCCTTGCGGCCCGCCTGCTGCGCGAGGTAGCGGTCGGCGACGCGGGCGCACTGACGGCCCTCGTTGATCGCCCACACGATGAGGGACTGCCCGCGGCGGCAGTCGCCCGCGGCGAACACGCCCGGCTCGGAGGTCGCGTACGCGCCGGCCTTGATGTTGCCGCGCGCGTCCTTGTCCAGCCCGAGCGCGTCGATCGGCCCCTGCTCGGGGTGCAGGAAGCCCATGGCGAGCAGCACGAGCTCGGCGGGCTGCTCGCGCTCCGTGCCCTCGACGGGCGCGAAGGGCGGGGCCGGCTGCGCCTGCGCGTAGCGGAGCGTCGCCACGCGGCCCTGGTCGTCGCCCTCGAGCCCGAGGGTGGCGACGGAGAAGTTCTGCACGCCCTTGCCGATGGCGCGCGCCTCCTCCATCGCGTAGCTCAGGCGGAACTTCGCCGGCCACAGCGGCCACGGCGTGCGTTCGTCGGGCCGGTTCGAGGGCGGCTCGGGGAGCAGCTCGATCTGGACGACGGAGGCGGCCTCCTCGCGGATGGACTGCGCCACGCAGTCCGCGCCCGTGTCGCCGCCGCCGATGACGACGACGTGCTTGCCGCGCGCGCTGATGCCGCGCGGCTCCGGGCGCGGCGCCTGGTGGGGCACGCCCTGGTCGTCCTGCGCCCAGCGCGTGCGCTCGTAGAGGAACTCCATCGCGAAGTGCACGCCGTCGAGCTCGCGGCCCGGCACGGGCAGGTCGCGGGGAACGCGCGAGCCCGTGGCCATCACGACCGCGTCGAACTCCTCGCGGAGCTCCTCGACCGTCACGTCCGTGCCGACCTCGACGCCGCAGCGCAGCTCCACGCCCTCGTCGACGAGCTGCTGGACGCGGCGCTCGACGATGCGCTTCTCGATCTTGAAGTCCGGCACGCCGAAGCGGATCAGGCCGCCCGCGGCCTCGTCGCGCTCGAACAGCGTCACGGCGTGGCCCGCGCGGCGCAGCTGCTGCGCCGCGGCCATGCCGGCCGGACCGGCACCGACGACGGCGACGGACTGCCCCGACTCCGCGACGGGCGGCTGCGGGGTGACCCAGCCCTCGGCCCAGGCGCGGTCGATGATCGTGTTCTCGATCTGCTTGATCGTGACGGCGTCGCCCTCGTTGATCTCGAGCACGCACGCGGCCTCGCACGGGGCGGGGCAGACGCGGCCGGTGAACTCCGGGAAGTTGTTCGTCGCGTGCAGCTGGTCGATGGCCTCGCGCCAGCGCCCGTGGTAGACGAGGTCGTTCCAGTCCGGGATCAGGTTGCCCAGCGGGCAGCCGTTGTGGCAGAAGGGCACGCCGCAGGACA
This sequence comes from Patulibacter americanus DSM 16676, assembly GCF_000420025.1. Taxonomy (GTDB): domain Bacteria; phylum Actinomycetota; class Thermoleophilia; order Solirubrobacterales; family Solirubrobacteraceae; genus Patulibacter; species Patulibacter americanus. The sequence goes on along the minus strand of NZ_ATUD01000002.1, from coordinate 143,579 downwards.
TGCAGCGCGCGCCCTGCTGCTGGACCTCCTCGACCGGACGCTCCTTGATGAACTCCGTGTAGCGGGTGACCCGCTCACGGGCGTCGTCCCACCGGACCGGCGACCGATCGATCTTCAGGAACCCGCCGAGCTCGCCCATCAGTACTTCTCCTCGTCGGTCGTCTGCGGAGCCCCGACGATCTCCGTCGTCTCCTCCTTCGCGGCCCGTGCACCCACGGCCGCCTCCTCGTGCGCCAGCTGCTCCAGCACCCGCCGGTAGTCCGCCGGGAAGACCTTCACGAACCGGGTCTGCGCGTGCTCCCAATCGCCCAGCACCCGCTCGGCGACGGCGGAGCCGGTCCACTCGCGATGCTCCGTGATCAGGGCGTGCAGCTCGATCAGGTCGGCCTCGTCCGGATCCTCGAGCTGGTCGAGGACCGTCGGGTTGACGTTGCGCCGGAAGGTGCCCTCCTCGTCGAGGACGAACGCGAAGCCGCCCGACATGCCGGCCGCGAAGTTGCGCCCGACGGAGCCCAGGACGACCACGCGGCCGCCCGTCATGTACTCGCAGCCGTGGTCGCCGACGCCCTCGACGACCGTCGAGGCCCCCGAGTTGCGCACGGCGAACCGCTCGCCGGCGCGGCCGCGGAAGAACGCGCGGCCCTTCGTGGCGCCGTAGAGCACCGTGTTGCCGACGATCTGCTGCTCCTCGGCGACGTACGTGGCGCTCTCGGGCGGGCGCACGGAGAGCACGCCGCCGGAGAGGCCCTTGCCGGTGTAGTCGTTCGCGTCGCCGGAGAGCGAGAACTCGATGCCCGGCGCGAGCCAGCCGCCGAAGCTCTGGCCGGCCGAGCCGGAGAACGCGATCTTCAGCGTGCCCTCGGGGAGGCCGTCGATGCCCTGGAGCGTCGCGATGCGGGAGGAGATGATCCCGCCGACGCAGCGGTCGACGTTGCGGATCCGCGACTCGATCGCGACGGCCTCGCCACGCTCGACGGCCGGGGCCACCTGCGGCAGCAGCTTCCAGTCGAGGTGGTCGTCGATGTGGCCCGTGCGCTGCGGGGCCACACCGCCGAGGGCGACGTCCTCACGGATCTCCGGACGGTGGAAGAGGTTGGCCAGGTCGACGCCGCGCGCCTTCCAGTGGTCCACCGCCTCGTCCGCCTTCAGGAGCTCGGAGTGGCCGACGATCTCGTCGACCGTGCGGGCGCCGAGCTCGGCGAGGATCTCGCGGATCTCCTCGGCCACCATCAGGAAGTAGTTCACGACGTGCTCCGGCGTGCCCTGGAACTTCTTGCGCAGCTCGGGGTCCTGCGTCGCGATGCCCACCGGGCAGGTGTTGAGGTGGCAGGCGCGCATCATGATGCAGCCCGTCGCGATCAGGGGCGCGGTCGAGAAGCCGAACTCGTCCGCACCGAGCAGCGCGGCGATGACGACGTCGCGGCCCGTCTTGAGCTGGCCGTCCGTCTGCACCCGCACCCGGGAGCGCAGGTCGTTGAGCAGCAGCGTCTGCTGCGTCTCGGCCAGGCCGATCTCCCACGGGACGCCCGCGGAGACGATGGAGGAGAGGGGCGACGCGCCCGTCCCTCCGTCGTGGCCGGCGACCACGATGTGGTCGGCCCCGGCCTTCGCGACGCCGGAGGCGATGGTGCCCACGCCGACCTCGGACACCAGCTTCACCGAGACGGACGCCTCGGGGTTGCCGCAGCGCAGGTCGTAGATGAGCTGCTTGAGGTCCTCGATGGAGTAGATGTCGTGGTGCGGCGGCGGCGAGATCAGGCCGACGCCCGGCGTCGTGTGCCGGACGGAGCCGATGTACTTGTCGACCTTGTGGCCGGGCAGCTGGCCGCCCTCGCCGGGCTTCGCGCCCTGCGCCATCTTGATCTGGAGCTGGTCCGCGTTGGCGAGGTAGTGCGCCGTCACGCCGAAGCGCCCGGACGCGACCTGCTTGATCGCGGAGCGCTTGCGGTCGCCGTTGGGCTCGGGCGTGAACCGTCGCGGGTCCTCGCCGCCCTCGCCCGTGTTGGACTTGCCGCCGAGGCGGTTCATCGCGATCGCGAGGTTCTCGTGGGCCTCCGTCGAGATCGAGCCGAGCGACATCGCGCCCGTCACGAACCGCTTGACGATCTCGCTGGCCGGCTCGACCTCCTCGAGCGGGATCGCCTGCACCCCGTCCGTGTCGAAGGTCATGAGCCCGCGTAGCGTCGCCTTGCGGGTGGCGTCCGAGTTCGAGACGTCGGAGAACTCGCGGAACTTCGTCCGCGCGCCGTCGTCCGGCCCGGAGCGGTCGCCCGTGCGGACGGCGTGCTGGAGCAGCGAGATCGTGGTGGGGTTCCACATGTGGTGCTCGCCGTCGCGGCGCCACGAGTAGATGCCGCCGACGGGGAGCAGCGACTCGACCTTGGCGCCGACCTGGGTCGGGTCGTGGTCGGCGTCGAGGATCCACGCGCGGGCGTGGCGCTCGAGCGCCTCCTGCGCCAGGACCTCGAGGCCCACGCCGCCGATCCGCGAGGCCGTGCCCGTGAAGTAGCGGTCGATGAGGGAGGGGTGCAGGCCGACGGCCTCGAAGATCTGGGCGCCGGAGTACGACGCGATCGTCGAGATGCCCATCTTCGAGATCGTCTTCAGGAGGCCCTTGCCGATGGCCTTGACGACGTTCTTCTCGGCGGTCCGGTGGTCGTCGACCCCGGGGATGCGGCCCTGGTCGACGAGCGCGTCGACCGTGTCGAACATCAGGTACGGGTTGATCGCGGCCGCGCCGTAGCCCAGGAGCGTCGCGAAGTGGTGGACCTCGCGCGGCTCGGCCGACTCGATGACGAGCCCGGCCTCGAGCCGCACGCCCTCACGCACGAGGTGGTGGTGCACCGCCGCCACGGCGAGCAGCGAGGGGATCGCGACCCGCTCGGCGCTCGCCGCGCGGTCGGACAGGATGAGGACGTTGCGCCCGGCCTGGATCGCGTCGTAGGCCTCGTCGCACGCGTTGGCAAGCCGGCGATGGATGCCCTCGGGCCCCTCCGCCACGGGCCATGTGACGTCGATCGTGTGCGAGCGGAAGATGCCCTGGTCGACCTGCCGCAGCGTCTCCATCTCGTCGTTGCGGAGGATGGGGTGCTTCAGGACGAGGTGGTGCGCGTGCTCCGGCGTCTCCTCGAGCAGGTTCTTCTGCCCGCCGATCGAGGAGGACAGCGACATCACGATGTCCTCGCGGATCGGGTCGATCGGCGGGTTCGTCACCTGCGCGAACAGCTGCTTGAAGTAGCTGAACAGCTGCGGGCGCTTGTCCGAGAGCACGGCGAGCGCCGCGTCGTTGCCCATGGAGCCGATCGGCTCGGCGCCGCCGGAGGCCATCGGCGTCAGCAGGACGCGCTCGTCCTCCTGGGAGTAGCCGAACGCCTGCTGGAGCTGGCGGAGGTGCTCGCCCGACTCGTGGACCGCCTTGCGCTCCTCGAGGTCGGAGAAGTGCACGACCTGGTCGCGGTGCCACGCCTCGTACGGGCGCTGCGTGGCGACCTGCTTCTTGACCTCGGCGTCCGGGACGACCCGGCCCTGCTCGAGATCGACGAGGAACAGCTCGCCCGGCGCGAGGCGGCCCAGGCGCTTGATGTTGCTCGGGTGGATCTCGAGCATCCCGGCCTCGGAGCCGAGGATGATCCAGCCGTCCTTCGTCTCCGCCCAGCGACCCGGGCGCAGCCCGTTGCGGTCGAGCGTGGCGCCGACGGTGCGGCCGTCCGTGAAGAGCACGGCGGCGGGGCCGTCCCACGGCTCCATGAGGAGCGAGTGGTAGGCGTAGAAGCCCTTGAGCTCCGGGCTCAGGTCGTCCCGGTCCTCGAAGGCCTCGGGGACCATCATCATCACCGCGTGCGGCAGCGAGCGTCCGGCGAGCATGAGCAGCTCGAGGACGTTGTCGAACGTCGCGGAGTCCGAGCCGCCGGGGCGGACGACGGGCTTGATCTTGCCGACGTCGCCGCCGAAGAGGTGCGACTGCAGCTGCGACTCGCGCGCCCGCATCCAGTTGATGTTGCCCCGCAGCGTGTTGATCTCGCCGTTGTGGGCGATGACGCGGTTGGGGTGCGCGCGGTCCCAGCTCGGGAACGTGTTCGTCGAGAACCGCGAGTGCACGAGGGCGATCGCCGAGGTGAAGCGCTCGTCCTGGAGGTCCGGGAAGAACTGCGGGACCTGCGCGGAGAGCAGCATCCCCTTGTAGACCAGCGTCCGCGAGGAGAACGTCGACGCGTAGAACTCCGGCGTCGCCAGCTCGCAGGTGCGGCGGATGACGTAGAGCTTGCGCTCGAACGCCTCCTGGTCGTGATCGAAGCCCGGTCCCGCCTCGATGAAGATCTGGCGGAAGTACGGGCGCGCCTCGTTCGCCGTCTGCCCGATGGCGTCCTCGACGACCGGCACGTCGCGCCAGCCCAGCACGCGCTGGCCCTCGACGCGCACGTTGCGCTCGATCATGTCCTCGACCTTGTGCCGCTGGCGCTCGTCCTGCGGCAGGAAGCACATGCCGACGGCGTACTGGCCCGGCTCGGGGAGCTCGAAGTCCACGACGGACCGGAGGAAGTCGTGGGGCAGCTGTACGAGGATGCCCGCGCCGTCGCCCGTTCGCGCGTCCGCGCCGGCGGCCCCGCGGTGGTCCAGGTTCTCCAGCGCGTGTAGCGCCCGGACGATCGTCTCGTGCTGCGGGACGTTGTCCAGACGCGCGATCATCGCTACGCCACAGGCGTCGTGCTCGTTCTGTGGGTCGTAGAGGCCGTTGGCCGCGGGGAGGCGAGTGAATCGGGTCATAGGCAAGGGGTGCTCCTGCGGGAAGGGCCCGTGTGGAGCGCTCCGGGGTGGGCGACAATGCATCCCGGAGGGAACGGCGGATTCTACACCGGGGTTCGCAGGGACCTCAACGTCGGAGGCGAAGGGGCGACGAAGAGCAGGCCCCCACGGGCGACCGCCGGCGGGCCCCCCGGAGGCCCGCGTCCCCGGCCGGGCGCACGGCGTCGACGCGCCGACCGGGTCGTCCACCCCCGGTGACCGTCGTCCCGCCCGCCGACGGGCCGCTACGCTGCGCCGCGGATGGCCTCAGACGCGCAGAACCGACGACCACGCCGGCTGCGCCCGCTGCGGGACACCGACCTCGGCGCGCGCGACTGGCGCGGGATCGTGGTCCGGGCCTTCAACGCCTTCCGCGAGCAGGGGATGACGGACTGGGCGGCGACCCTCGCCTACTACTCCGTCCTCGCGCTCGTGCCGGTGCTGCTCGTCGGCGCGTCGCTCCTGACGCTGCTGGGCGCCGACTCCCTGCCGACCACGATCGCCGACGAGTTCTCGTCGCTCGTGTCGGAGCGCACGTCGAGCTCGACCGCCAGCGACAGCGCCGAGGCGGTGCGGGGCCTCGTGGAGACCGCGCTGGACCAGGCCCGCGGGGGAGCGTCGATCACCCTGGCGATCTCGATCGTGCTCGCCATGAACGGCGCCTCGGGGGCGTTCTCCGCCGCCGGCCGGGCGCTCAACGTCGTCTACCACGTGCCCGAGACCCGCGGCTTCGTCCGCCACAAGCTCGCGGACGTCCTGACGGCCGTGCTGGCGATCGCGCTCATGGCCTTCGCGGCGATCCTCTTCGTCGTCGGCGGCTCGGTCGCCGACACCGTCTTCTCCGCCGTCGGGCTCGGCGACGCGCCCATCGTCTGGCAGATCGTCCGCATCCCCGTCGGCCTCGGCGCCCTGCTGCTCGTGATCGGGCTGATCTACGCCCGGGCGCCCGACCTGCACGAGAACGGGCTGCGCCTGCTGACCCCGGGCGCGCTCACGGCCCTCGCGGCCTGGATCCTCGCCACGATCGGCTTCGCGCTCTACGTGCGGATCGCCGGCTTTGGCAGCGCCTACGGCGCTCTGGGCGGCGCGGTCGTCCTGCTCTTCTGGCTCTGGCTGTCCTCCGCCGCGTTCCTCTTCGGCGCCCAGGTCGAGGCCGAGCTCGAGCGCACGCGGCTCGTCCGCGGCGACGGCCCGCCGGCCGCGATGCCGACCCCGCCCGTGGGGACGCCGCCGGTCTGAGGGTCGGCGGTTCCCGGCCCGGTCGTGTCCGGGATCGCCGGGCACGGCCCCAGGCCCCGGCCCGGGATGCCCGGGGCGGGCCGGGACCGGCGCAGGCCGGGACCGGCGCGGGCCAGCCCCGGATCAGCCCCGCGGGACCGTCCGGGCGGCGCGGTCGATCTCGGCGCCGACCCGCTCGCGCAGCGCCGGGAGGTCATCCGCGGTGAGGACGGCCGAGGCGGGCTCGTCGGGGGCCTCCGCGAAGACGAACTGGACCTCGACGCCGCGGGCGCCGGAGAGCAGGGCGGCCAGGGCGTAGACGTCGCGCTGCAGCGCGTAGTGCCCGTCGACCACGGCCTGCGGGCTGCGGCCCTGCAGCCGGTTGGTCTTCCAGTCGGCGATCGTCACCCGGCCGTCGTCCTCGTCGAGCCACAGGTCGACCACGCCCTGCAGCAGCGGGCGGCCCGCGCCCGGGTCGAACAGGAACGGCCGCTCGACGTGGCGCCGGGCCGGCGGCAGGGCCAGCGCGCGCCGGGCGACGTCCGTGGCCTCGAGCCGCGCGGCGATCGCGACGAGCGCCCGGGCGTCGGCCTCGTCGACGGGGCCGAGCCCCGGGGCCTCCTCGGCGAGGATCCGCCGGGCGTCGTCGGGCGTGGCGCCGCGGGCGCCGGGCCCCGCCGCGGCGGGGCCGGGCCGCGCGGGACCGGACAGCCGGGCCTCAAGCAGCCCGTGCACGGCCACCCCGCGCGCCCGGCCGTCGAGGGACGCCGTCGTGAAGAGCGTGGCCGGGGGTGCGGCGGGCAGCGCGGCGGGATCGTCCTCGGCGGGCTCCTCGTCGACGGGGTCGGCCGGACGCTCGTGGCGAACGTCGCCGGGATCGACCTCGAGTCCCAGGCGGGCCGCGAGCGCCGTGTAGCTCACCGGGTCGGGCAGCGGCAGGGGCGGCGGGCCGGGGCGGAAGCCGTCCTCGTCGTCCTCGTCCTCGAACGAATCGGGCTCGCCGGGGCCCACCAGCACGCCGAGGGCGCCGACGTCCTCGGCGTCACCGGCGTCGCCGTCCTGGGCGGCGGGCACGGCCGGCGCCGCGGCGGCCGGGGCCGTCGGGGCGGCCTCGGCGGGGTCGACGGCGCGCAGCAGCACCTCGGCGGGCGACGTGACCGCGCCCGTCGGGTCGGTGACGGGCACGAGCCGCTCGTCGCCGCGGGACGGCCACGCCTCCTCGGGCGCCACGAGCGGCAGCAGCCAGCGCAACGGGGCGGTACGCGGTGCCGCGTCATGGCCGCCACCCGGGGCGACAGCGACCGCGCGCTCGGGGTCCAGGCGGTCCGTGGCCTCGCGGTCGGAGCCCGTCCCCTCGCAGGCCAGGGGCCAGCCGCCGCAGAGGATGAGCCGCTCCTTCGCCCGCGTCGTCGCGACGTGCACGAGCCGGCGCTCCTCCTCCGCCTGCGCACGGTCGGCTTCGGCCGTCAGCGCGTCGTAGTCCCACAGGCGCACGGGCGAGCCGCCCGCGGGCAGCCGCAGGCCGATCCGGGTGTCCTCGGGGGCCGTGCCGACGAGGACGCCGGGCCGGTCGGCGTTGATGCGGGCGCCGAGGTCGCAGACGATCACGACGGGCCACTCCAGGCCCTTCGAGCGGTGGACGGTGGTGATCCGCACGGCGTCGCCGTCCGTGAGCACCGGCGCGTCGGGGCCGTCGCGGTCGGCGGCGATGCGGCGCAGCAGGCCGGGCAGGTCGTCGCCGGCCTCCTCCTGCTCCTCGGCCCAGGCCACGAACGCCTCGACCGTCGCCCACCGGCGCGCACCTCCGGGACGGGCCAGGATCGACGCGCGGTAGGCGTCGTTGCCGCGCAGGTCGGCGAGCAGCTCGGCCGGGCCGGCGCGGCGGGCCAACCCCCGGTGCCGCGCCAGCGCGACGGCCTGCAGGTCGAGCTCGTCGCGGGCGTCCTCCGACATCGGGTAGCGCGGGCTGCGTCCGGGGAGACCGAGCTCGCGCAGGGTGTCCCACAGGACGGGCGCGGGACGGCCGGCCTCGCGGGCGAGCTCGAGCGCGGCGCCGTGCTCCGCCGCCAACGGGACGAGCGCGTCGGCGTCGACCCCGGCCGTGGGCAGGCGCAGCGCACCCATGAGCGCGACGTCGTCGAGCGGGTTGGCAACCGCGCGCAGCCACGCCTCGAGCTCCCGCGCCTCGAGCGTGCGCAGGAGCGGCGTGGCCACGACGGGCACGGCGTCGATGCCGCGGTCCAGGAGCGCCCGGCCCAGCGCCTCGACGGGCGCCGTGCGGCGGACGAGGATCGCGATCTCCGCGGGCCGGCGGCCCTGGGCCACGAGCTCGGAGACGACGCCGGCCACGTACTCCGGCTCGCCGGGGGCGACGGGTGCCTCCTCGGCCTCCCCCTCCGCCTCCTGTCCAGCGTCCGGCGTGCTCGGGTCGATCGCGAGCACGTGGATCTCGACGGGCGGCGTGGGCCGCTCGTCCTTCGGCGCCCGGTCGTGCCCGCCGACGAGCGGCTGGTAGCCCTCGTGCGCGGGCACGCCGACGCGGTTGGCGAGCGCGAGCACGTCGCTGGGGCAACGGAACGTCTCGTCGAGCGCGAGCCGCCCGCCCGCGGCGTCGGCGCGGGCCGCGGCGGCATCGAAGCCGGCCACGGTGGCGTGCCGGAACCCGTAGATCGCCTGCAGCCGGTCGCCGACCTGGAACCGGCTCTCCGGGTTCGACAGCCGCTCGACGAGCTCGAGCTGCACGGGGTTCGTGTCCTGGTACTCGTCGACGAGCACCTGCTGGAACCGCGCCCGCAGGCGCCCGGCCACGTCGGGCCGGCGTCGCAGGAGCTCGAGCAGGGCGAGCAGCAGGTCGTCGAAGTCGACGAGCGCGCGCTCCCGCTTCGCCCGGCGGTACTCCCGGGCCGTGGCGACGAGCAGCGCCTCGCGCAGCCGCAGCTCGCGCTCGCCGTGCGGGGCCAGCTCCCGGGCACGGGCCAGCTCGCGGGCGTCCTCGACCGCCGCGCGCAGCTCGCCCACGGCCGGCCCCTTGCCGACCTTGGGCTGGCGGGTGGGGAGCGCCCAGCCCTCCATCGCCGCCGCGGAGGGCAGCTCCACGGGAGCAGGTGCGTCGGGGTCGGGCAGCTCGACGTGCAGCGCCGCGACCGTGTCGTGCACGAGGTCCAGGGCGCGCTGGCCGGCGGGCGTCGACTTGCCCTCCTCGAAGACCGCCTCGGCCTCCGCCTGCGCCGGCCCGGCCGCGGCGCGCAGCCGGCGGACGGCCGCGCGGACGTCGTCATCGCCCTCCGGCGGCGCCGGCAGGGCCCGGCCGGGGGTGGTCGCGGGATCGCGGCCCTGGGTGCGGCGCAGCGCGAGCAGGCCGAGGGTGTCGTCGCGCAGGGCGTCGAGCCCGGAGGACGCCGCGAGGGCGAGGGCCGCGTCGGCATCGGCGGGCAGCGCGCCCTCCGGACCGCGCAGCGGGTCGGGCTCGGTGTGGCCGTTGCGGTCGGGGCGCCCGCGCCCGCGGGCGCGGGCGGGGTCGGCCAGCCACGCCGACAGCGCGCGCTCGAAGGCCACGTGGCGCAGCTCCCGCGCCCGGCCCTCGTCGGCGACCTCGGCGTCGGGGTCGATCCCGGCCGCGAGCGCGTAGCGCCGCAGCAGCCGTTGGGCGATGCCGTGGAACGTGCCGATCCACGCGTCCTCGAGCCGCCAGCGCTCCGGCAGCTCGACCCGGCCGCCCACGAGCGCCTCGAGCCGGCGGCGGACGCGCTCCCGCATCTCGGCCGCGGCCTTGTCCGTGAACGTGATCGCGAGGACGGAGCCGGTGCTCAGCCGGTCGTCGCCCTCCAGGAGCCGCAGGTAGCGCTCGACGAGCACGCTCGTCTTGCCCGCTCCGGCTCCGGCGGACACGAGCGTCTCGCCCTGCCGCTCGATCGCGGCGGCCTGCCGGTCCGAAAACACCTCGTCCGGGCCGCCCTCCACGGGCAGTGCCCGGCGCAGCCCGCCGTCGTCCGTGTAGAGCAGCCGCCGGTCGACGGGCGACGCCCGCAGCTCGCCGGCGCCGTCGCCCGCCCCGGGGGTCCCGGGGGTGTCGCGATCGGTCGTGCTCACGTCAGGAGCCTCGCGACGGCGGGGTGGTCGCACTCGCCCGTGTCGGCGTGCGTCGAGGCGCCGGGCAGGGGCGTGACGCCACCGGCCCGCAGGTCGGCCACGGCGCGCGCGGCCTGCCGGCGCGCGGCCTCCACGATCGCCGCGACCTCGTCGAGCTCCTTCGGCCCGCGCGTGCGGCCCCCGAGGACGCCGCGCAGCTCCAGGCCGGCCGGCGGGCGGGCGCCGGGGTCGACGCCCGAGACGGGCGAGGTCGGCTGGTACAGGGCGTAGGCGGCGGGCCGCGCGGGCTCGGCGACGGCCGACAGGTACAGGGCGGCCTGCAGCGTCGCGGTCGACGACCAGCGCCCGCAGCCGATCGCCCCGCCCGTGCCGAGCTTGTAGTCCACGACGCCCACGCCGGTGGACCCGTCGGGCAGGGGCACCTCGTCGACGCGGTCGATGCGGCCGATCGCCCGGGCGCCGTCGCCGAGCTGCACCGGCGGGGTGTCGGCCCCGTCGTCCACGACGACCTCCGTCGCCCGCAGGCTCGCGGTCGCGTAGCGGTCGGGCAGCGCGCGGAGCACGGCCGAGACGCCCACGTCGACCCGGCGCAGCAGGACGCTGGCGCGGTGCTCGGGCAGCATCGCCACGGCCCGGGGGCCGAGCGCGGTGAGCGCCCGACGGCCGGCCGCCACGAGGACCTCGGGGTCCAGGTCGCCGTACGGGGTCCCGTCGCCCGCGACCTCCACGAGCGCCCGGTCGAGCACGCCGTGGACGAGGTTGCCGTGAACCTGCGGCTCGGTCTGCGGCTCGTCGTCCTGGGCGCGGGCGAGGTGCTCGACCGTCCAGCAGACGGGGCAGCGGGCGAGCCGCTCGACCTCGCGCACCGCGAAGCGGGAGCGCTCGAGCAGCACGCGGCGGACGGTCTCGCGGCCGGCGTCGTCCAGGTCCGCGCCGAACGGGGCAGCCGTCGCCACGGGTCGGCGGGACGGCGCGCGTACCTCGGAGGCCCCGTGGAGCACGGCGCGGGGCCGGTCGGGCAGCAACGCCGCGAGCGCGTCGCCGAGGAAGGGCGCGGGCGGGAGCGCCTCCCCCGTGTCGGACGCCGCGGGTCGCGAGAGCACGAGCCGGCGGGTCGGTCGCGCCGCGAGCTCGAGGAACAGCACCCGCTCGGCGGCCAGCCGTTCGACGGGCACCTCGATCGTCGTCCCCCCAGCACGGGAGAGCACCTCGCGGGCGTCCCGGTCGACGAGCGGGTCGACCCGCTCCGGCGCCGGGAACGCCTGCTCGCGCAGGTCGGCGAGCGCCAGTACCTGGACCTGCCGGCCACGCAGGGCGCCGGGTTCGGCGATCTCCAGCCGGCCGCGCCCGGGCGCCTCGCCGACGGGGACGGGGAGCTCCCCGAGCTCGTCCGCCAGCTCCGCGGGGTCGGGCAGGAGCGCGGCGTCGGCGGCGGCGAGCGCCTCGAGCCCCCGCAGCTGCTCGCGCAGGCGCCGGGCGGCGCGGAGCTCGGGGTCGCGCGCGGCGGGGAGCGTGGGCGAGCGCAGCAGCTCCTCCAGCGTCGTGATCGCGGGCTGCAGGGCGGCGATCAGGCGCTCCGTCCGCAGCGGCCGCTCGTCGACGGGCACGGTGCCCAGCAGGTCGCGGCCCTCGAGCGTCGGCACGAACTGGTGCGCGCGGACCTCGGCCGCCCCCGCGTCCGTCACGCCGGAGCGGGAGAGCGCGAGCGCGAAGGCGTCGATCGCCTCGAGGTTGGCCAGGGTCGCCCCGGACCGCAGCACGCAGACCACGTCGGCGGCGTCAGCCCCGCCCGTCCCGATGCGCACGAGCGCCGCGACGGCGCGTCCCACGGCCGTGCGGCGCGCCGGCAGGTCGCGCGGGCGGGCGACGGGCACGCCCCGCGCCACCAGCTCGCGCTCGAGCCGTGCGCCGGGAGGCCCCGCCGCCCCGCGCACGGCGATCGCGACGTCGTGCCAGTCCAGCCCCTCGGCCGCCACGACCCGGAGCAGCTCGTCCGCCAGGGCCTCGGCCTCGGCCCGCGCGCTCCCCCCGGTGACGAGGACGACGTCGTGCAGCTCGGTCCCGTCCGCCGCACCGTCCGCCGCCGCGTCGGGGGACCGGGCCCCGGCGTCCTCGGGAGAGCCGTCCGCGAGCGGGTGCGACCCCGCGGCCCGGCCGGTGTCCGCGGCCACGGTGACGTCGGCCGCGGCCGGCTCGAAAAGCCGGCGCTCCAGGCGGGCGAGGCCGCCGTCGGCGACGGCGGGCGGCAGCAGTCGCACCTCGTGGGCGTCCACGCCGGCGACGCGCGCGTCCTCGAGCTCCGACGCCCCCGCGCGCAGGGGGAGCGCGCCCGTGCCGCCGACCGCCCGGCCGGCCACGTCGAGCGCGACGGCGCGCAGCTCCTCCACCACGGGTCGGCGCGCGGCCGTGGCGATCCGGTCGTCCTCGAAGGGGAGCGAGACGACGACGTCGGCCGCGCGGGACAGCGTCCGCACGAGCGCGAGCTGCGCGAAGGTCAGGTCGTCGAAGCCGTAGAAGGCCACGGGCCGCCCGCCCCACGCGGCCGGATCGGCCGCCAGGCGCCGGCGGACGGCGAGTCCCTGGGCCGCCGGCGTGGCCAGCGGGCGCCCACCGCCGTCGGTCAGGTGCAGGGCGGACGCCGCCACGGCCTCGAGCACCTGCCGCAGGTCGTCGACGAGCTGCCCGTCGACGCCGTGCTCCGCCGGGTCGAGCGCGAGCAGGTCGGCGTGGAGCTGCCCCGGTCCGAACCCGCGCTCACCGAGCTCCTCGAGCAGCGCGTCCAGGCGACGGCGCACGCCGCGCCGGCCCGCGGTGCCGCCCAGCGGCCGGCCGGCGGGGACGGCGCGCAGCGCGCCCGCCAGTAGCCGGTCGCGGGCCAGCGGGCCGAGCGTCGCGGCCGTCACGTCGACGGCCCGCCGCACGTCCTCGGCCAGGCGCGCGAAGGTGCCCACGGTCACGCCGACGGAGACCCCGCCGCTCACCCGCAGCAGCTCGCGGCGGTAGCGCTCGGCGTCCGGGCCCGTGGGCACGACGAGGACCGGGCGGCGGCCCTCGGCGGCCCACCGGCGGACGAGGCCGAGCACGACGCCCGCCTTGCTGGCGTTCGTCGGCCCGGTGACCAGTTGCAGCGTCACCCGTCGAAGGTCCCACGCGGACCGGACGGCGCGCACGCGCGCTTGCAGCCCGAAAACGCCGTGCGCACGGGCCTCCGGCCGCTAGGCGGCCCGGTCGCTGCCGCCCGCGGCCGCGGCGGCGGCCTCCGCGGCGACGGCCGCGACGGCGGCCTCGCCGGTCGCGGCGGCCGTGGCCGCCTCGGCGGCCTCGATCTCCTCGGGCGTCGGGGTCTTCAGCCCGTCCTGCGCCCACGGCTCGTCGAACTCGACGCGCCACTTGCCCTCGTCCGTCTGGTGCAGCGCCAGACGGGCGCGGAAGCTGCGGCCCGCGCGGCTCTTGAAGCCCGTGACGGGCTTGATCGTCCGGCCGGTCTTGATGAGTTCCTTGGCGACGGCGGGCGCCAGGGTCTTCCCCGCCTTGCTCTTCCAGATCACGAACCCGCAGCCCGGGTCGTCCTTGGACCAGCAGGAGAAGCCCTTGCGGTTCTCGCTGATGTCGCGCCCGCACACGGGGCACGGCCCGAGGTTCGCCCGCGGGATGCGGACGTCCTTGAGCTTCGCGTCGAGCTCCTCGACGGTCGACTTCGCGAACACGGCGATGGCGTCCATGAAGGTGCGCCGGGTCTCCTCGCCGGACTCGATCTTCGCCAGCCGGCTCTCCCAGTCGCCCGTGAGCGACGGGGACGTGAGCTGGTGGCCGTCGAGCAGCCGGATGACGTTCAGGCCCTTCTCCGTCACGAGCAGCGCCCGGCCGTCGCGCTCCGTGTAGCCCACGTCGATGAGCCGCTCGATGATCGCGGCGCGCGTGGCCGGGGTGCCGATGCCGGCGTCCTTCATCGCCTCGCGGGCCTCGTCGTCGTCGACGAGCTGCCCGGCGGTCTCCATCGCGCCCAGCAGCGAGGCGTCGGAGTAGCGCCGCGGCGGCTTCGTGACCTTCTCGTCCGAGGTGACCTTGGCGACCTTCGCGTCCTCGCCCTTCTCGAGCTTGGGCAGCGTCTGGTTCGCGCCCTCGTCGTCGTCGGAGCCCGAGCCTTCCTCGAGCTCACCGTAGACGCCGCGCCAGCCCGGGACGAGCAGCACGCGGCCGCGGGTGCGGAAGACGTGGGGGCCCTTCGCGATCTCGGGCGCGTCCGGCGTCTCCACCGTCGTCTCGATGCGGGTGTTCTCGAACTCCGCCTCGGGGTGGAAGACCGCGAGGAACCGCCGCACGACCATGTCGTAGATGCGGCGGTCGTCGTCGCTCATCTTCTCGAGCGTGTGCTGCGCGTTCGTCGGGATGATCGCGTGGTGGTCCGCGACCTTCTCGTCGTTGACGACCTTGCCCAGCGGGAGCTTGTCGAGGCCCTGCACGTACTTGGCGGCCTCGCGGTACTCGGGACGCGAGCCGACCTGCCCGGCCGTCGGCTTGATCTCGGGGATCATGTCCGTCGTGAGGTAGCGCGAGCTCGTACGCGGGTACGTCAGGGCCTTGTGCTCCTCGTAACAGCGCTGGGCGGCCGCGAGCGTGCGGCGCGCCGTGAATCCGAAGCGGCTGCCCGCGTCGCGCTGCAGCGACGTCAGGTCGTAGAGCATCGGTGCGCGCTCCTTGCGGCGCACCTTGTCCAGCTTCGTGATCGTGCCCGTGCGGCCCTTGACGGCCGCGGCGATGGCGTCGGACTCCTCCGCCGTCTTCAGCCGGGGCTCGGTGCCCTGATACAGGCGGCCGAGGTACGTGCGGGCCTTCGTGGTGCCGTCGGCCGGGCCCGCGTCGAACTTCGCGTCGACGAGCCAGTACGGCTCGGGGACGAACGCACGGATCTCCTCCTCGCGGCGGGCGAGGATGGCCAGGGTCGGCGTCTGCACCCGGCCCAGCGAGACGGCGCCGTCGAAGCTCGAGCGCAGCCGGATCGTCGCGGCGCGCGTGGCGTTCATGCCGACGAGCCAGTCGGCCTCGGACCGCGACTGCGCGGCCTCCCCGAGCAGGATCAGCTCGTCCGGCGACCGCAGCGACTCGAGCGCGCGGCGCATCGCGGCCTCCGTCATGGAGGAGAGCCACAGGCGCTCCACGGGCTGCGTGCCCCCGCCGGCGGTGAACACCCACTTGAAGATGAGCTCGCCCTCGCGGCCGGCATCGCAGGCGTTGATGACGTGGTCGACGTCGGGGCGCGACAGCAGGTTCTTGATGACCGCCATCTGCTTCTTCGAGGAGTCGTCGCGCTCGACGAGCTTGAACTCCTCGGGCACGATGGGGAGGTCCTCCATCTTCCAGCGCTTGAACCGCTTGTCGTACGCGTCGGGCTCGGCGAGCTGGACGAGGTGGCCGATCGCCCACGTGATCACGTGGTCGGGGCCCTCCATCCAGCGCGCGCTGCGCTCGCCCGACGGCTTGCCGATCGCGAAGGACCCCGGGAGGACCTTGGCGAGGTCCCGTCCGACGGACGGCTTCTCGGCGATGACCAGCGTTTTGCCCACGCGCCGCAGCGTAGCGGGACGCGGGAGGCGGGTCCGCCACGCCCCGTGCCGAATCGGCGCAGGGGCCGTGCCGGAACGCCGCCGCCGGCGGGCTCAGTGGCTGCAGGGCCCGGGCGAGACGGTGCGGGCCGGGTCGGCGGCGGCGACGGCCTCCGTGATGACGTCGTTGGGGATGGCGTAGCCGCGACGCTGCCCCTCCTGCGTCGAGGAGGCGAACACGGTGCCGACGACGCGCCCGCGGCGGTCGACGAGCGGTCCCCCGCTGTTGCCCTGCTCGACCCGGCCGCGGAACGGGAGCACGCGGCGCCGGACGGGGCCGACGCCGTAGGAGTCCTCCCCCGTGACGGTCTGGGCCGCGCCGATGCGGGCCGCGCGCGAGCGGAACGGGCCGGCCAGGGGGTAGCCGAGGATCGCGGCCGAGCTGCCGGTCCGGGGGTCCTCGACGACCCGCAGCGGCGTCGTGGGCAGGCCTTCGACGGCGAGCACCGCCACGTCCTGCTGCCGGTCGACGTACACCGGGCGGCCGGTGTAGCGCTGCCCGTCCGTCGCAGAGACGACCGTCGTCTCGTCCTCCCCCGCGATCACGTGCTGGTTCGTCACGACGAGCCCCTCCCCCGCTACCCAGCCCGTTCCGACGACCCCGACCCCGCAGGCGTTGCCCTCCACGCGCACGACCCCGCGGCGCCCGGTCCGCACGCCCGGGTCGTTCACGATCCCCTGGTCCGGCGCGTCGACGAGCGCGCGCGGCCCGGCGAACCCGGGCAGCGGGTCGAAGCGGGAGAGCAGCGCCAGGGCGTCGTCCGCCGGCGGCAGGTCGCGGCGCAGCTCCTGCAGGAGCGCCGACTCCCGCACCTGGGTGCGCCACGAGCCGGGCACCCCGGGCGTCTGGAGGACCATGGCGGAGACGAACCACGCGGCCAGGACGACGAGCGCCCCGGTGAACACCGCTCCGAGTGCGGCGTCGAGCGTGCGGCCGACGCGGTGGCCCGGGCCACGCAGCCGGTGGTGGAGCCGGTCGCCGAGCCGCTGGAGCCCGACGCCGAGCAGCACGCCGAGCAGCGTGGCGCCGAAGATCGCGGCGACCGGGGCGTTGATGTCGTCGGCGCCCTGGGGCAGGACGAGGGGTCCGAGGCGCGCACCGGCCAGCGCGCCACCCATGAATCCGACGAAGCCCAGGGCCGACGCGAGGAACCCCTGCGTCGTGCCGCCCGCGGCCGCCAGGAGCAGCAGCGCGAGCAGTGCCCAGTCGAGCCCGGTCATGCGTCGCACGAGGCTACCCCCTCGCGTCCGTCGGCACCCCCGCACGCGCGGGTAGTATGGGGCGCTCGATGACCGCCCGTCGCCGACGCCCTCCGCAGCGACGCTCGTCAGGCGGTACGCGCCCGTTCTCGCCGGTCACCCCGTCGTCGTCGTCGCGGACCCGATCCTCCGGTCGGGGCCCGGTCGGTCGCGGACCCGCCGGGCCGTTCGGCGGCCGTCGCCTCGTGCCGGCGATCGTGGCCGTCCTGCTGCTCACCGTGGGCATCGGGGCCTACCTCGTGCTCGACGCCCGCGCCAGCCGTGCCGCCGAGCGCGACCTCGCCGCGGGCTACGTCCGGGCGTGGCAGCAGGGCGACTTCTCCGCGATGTACGGCAGCCTGGACGCCGCGTCCAGGTCGCGGGTGGACGAGGCGCGCTTCACGAGCGTGATGCGCGACGCCCTGAGCACCGCGACCGTCTCGCGCCTCGCCCCCGGTCCCGTCCGGCGCACGGAGGGCGGCGACTTCACCGTCCGTGTCAGCGCCCGCACCCGGCTCTTCGACACGCTGGCGGGCGACGTCGTCCTGCCCGTGGTCGGCGAGGGCGACGACGCCCGGATCCGCTGGTCGCGCCGGATGGCGTTGCCGGGCCTGCGCACCGGCGAGACGCTGACCCGCACGACGGACCTCCCCCCGCGCGCCGACATCCTCGCCCGCGACGGCAAGACCGTCCTGGCCGGCGGTGCCGACCGCACGTCGGACGTGCCGAACATCGCCAGTCAGGTCGTGGGCCAGCTCGGCACCGCCACGCCGGTCGACGCCGCGCAGCTCAAGCGGCTGGGCGTGCCGGCCGACGCGAAGGTCGGCGTCTCGGGCCTGGAGCGCATCCTCAACCCGCAGCTCGTGGGCACGCCCGGCGGCACGCTGAAGGCCGGCGACCGTACCCTCGCGCGCGTCGAGCCCCGCAAGGCCTCCGCCGTCCGCAGCTCGATCTCCGTCGGGGTCGTCAAGGCCGCCGTCGAGGCGCAGAGCGACGCCCCGGACGCCAGCGGCACGACGGTCATCGACTCGCGCACCGGCGAGGTCCTCGGGTTCCAGGGCAGCGCGTGGTCCGCCCTGCAGCCCCCGGGCTCGACGATGAAGATCGTCACGGCCGCGGCGGCCCTCGAGGACGGGGTGGCCAAGACCACCACGGTCTACCCGCGCGAGACCGAGGCGAAGGGCTTCGGGATCCAGAACTCCAACGGCGAGGTGTGCGGCGGCACGCTCGTGCAGTCCTTCGCGCACTCGTGCAACTCCGTCTTCGTCCCCATGGGCGCGAAGCTCGGCGCCAAGCGCTTCGTCGCCATGTCCGAGCGGTTCGGGTTCAACCGCAAGACGCCCGGCGTGCCGAGTGCCGCGGTCAGCACGATCCCGGAGGCGTCCGCGATGGTCGGCAGCGAGGTCGCGTCCTCCGCGATCGGGCAGGGCCGGGTGCAGGCCACGAGCCTGCAGATCGCGCTCATGACGGCGACGATCGCCAACGGCGGCCGCCAGCCCGAGTTGACGTTCCTCCGCACGAGCAGGACGGCGAAGACGAAGCGCGTCGTCAGCGCGAAGACCGCCGCCGCCATGCGGCAGCTGATGACGGCCGTGATCAGCGACGGCACCGGAGAGGAGGCCCGCGTCGGGCTCTCCGGCATCACCACGGCCGGCAAGACGGGCACCGCTGAGCTCGCGTCGACCCAGGGCCCGCAGTGCGACGCGGAGGCGGCCGCGAAGGCCGCGGCCGCCCAGCCCGACGCGGTGACCGAGGCCCCGGAGCCCCCGTCCGCCTGCGGCAATGCGGACGGCAAGTCGACGACCGCGTGGATGTCAGCGTTCGCGCCTACGACGAAGCGCGGCGACGTCGACCCCGTCGCCGTCGGCGTCCTGCGCGCCCGGAACTTCCAGGGCGGTGCCACGGCCGCGCCGGTCGCCCGGAAGGTCCTCACCGCCGCCCTCGGCGGCTGAGCGCCCCGCGCGGGGTCCGGGCGGGGGCCGGCGGACGCCCGTCCTCGGCGCCGACCCTCGCGCCCACCCCAACGGCGACCCTCGCGCCGACCCTAGCTGCGTCGCCCTGCCGCCGCCCGGCGGCAGGGCGACGGTTGAGCCCATTCGAACGCGCGCGCCCCCGGGCCCCGCCGACCTCGGCCCCGGACCCCTGCCCCCGGAACGACGACGGGGCGCCGAAGCGCCCCGCGGGTCCTGCTGGTCGGTCGGCGCCGGGGCGCCGATCGGATCAGACGTCGAGGTCGACCTCGGCCTTGCCACCGTTCGGGCCGGTGATCTCGAGCGCCAACGGGCGGTTCTCGAGGGACGCCTGCGGGATCTTGAAGACCAGGAGCTCGGCGGCCGTCGTGCTCGAGCCGGCCGGGCTGTTCGGGAGCGGCTGAACGCCGCTGCCGGTGCCGACGGCGTGCGGCACGATCGCCTGGCGGTAGAGGAACGGGTTCGGCGGGTTGGCCGGGTCCGGGCCCGAGATCGGACGGAAGACGTGCTCCTCCTCGTCCGGGGCACCCTCGACGTAGAGGCTGTCGTGGATCTCGAAGCCCTCCAGCGCGGCGGACCGCAGCGGCTTCTGCGTGTCGTTCGCGGCCTGGATGAAGACGCCGAAGTAGACCTCGTCGTCCAGCGGCGTCTGCGGGTTCTTCTTGAGCTGCAGCTGCGAGGCCGGGATGCCGCGGAGGTACTCGGAGTCCTCCGGGTCGACCTTCTCCTGGTCCCCGCGCGACGCGGTGTTCTGGAAGTCGCCCGGGTTCAGCTGACGGGACACCTGGACCTGGTACTTCAGGTACGGGCCACCCTCTGGTCCGACGGAGACGTAGACCGCCTCGGTCTCAGCGTGGGTGACCACGTCCTCCTTGGAGCCGCACGCCGTGAGGGCGGTGGACGCCAAGGCGACCGCAAGCAGAGGGATGAGCCGCTGACGCATGAGGGCGGAGTCTATTCGACCGGTCCGCGTCCCGCGTGCGCGGGCGACGGGCTCGTCGTTCCGGCGCCCTCGGGCGTGTCCGCGAGGCGGGGATCGAGGCGGAAACCGCTCGCCGGCTTGCGCGCGCCGCCGGCCATCGAGACCCGTGCGGAGCCGGCGTCGCCGTCCTCCAGGATCCCGCGCAGGCGCGACAGGCCGCGCTTCAGGCCCCGCTTGGCGAGGCCGCGCTGCATCGTCAGCGTCTCCATCAGCCCGTCCGACGCCAGGCCGGGGGCCGTCTCGACCGTCCAGCGCAGGCGGGTGCCGCCGTGCTCGTCCGTCAGCGTGATCTCGCCGAGGAGCTGGGTGCGGTCGTACTTGCCGCCACGGCCGACGTAGGCCAGGCGGTAGGGCGGCTCGACCTCGAGCAGCGTCGCGTCGTAGTACGCGAAGCGGTTGCCGAGCAGCTTGACCTTGAAGCGCACGCCGGCACCGCGGCCGATGGAGTCCTCGCGCGTGAGGTGCCAGTCCGTGAGGACGTGGTCGAGGAAGCGACGGGCGTTGGCGACGTCGGCGAGGAACCCGAACACCTCCTCGCGCGGGCGCTGGAGGACGATCTCTTCGGTCACCGGTTCCACGCCCGCAGTGTAGCCCGCAGGCGGGGGCGCGGACCGCCTGACCGTCAGACGCGGGGCGTCAGACGCTGCGCCCGGATCTCCTCGCCGTGGCGCACGGGGATGGAGGCGACGGGCTGCTCCCTGCGGCGCGGCGAGCAGAGGGCGCAGAGCGTGCGCCCGCGGGCGTAGCGGTAGACGACCTCGCCGACGAGCGGGGTCCGCCGGCAACGGTCGCAGCAGAGCCGGTCGGCGTGCAGGGAGGAGACGGACCGCCGCAGCAGCTGGCGCTCGAGGTCGGCTTCGGAGATCGGCTGGCGGCGCATGACGCCCCCGTTCGCCATCGTCGCCGCCGTTCCTCCCCGCGCGCCGCCTCCCGGGGGCGCCGCCGTGTCCCGGCATACACTGCCGACCATGGCCCACCGGATCGCCGTGCTGTCCCAGAAGGGCGGCACCGGGAAGACGACGACCGTCCGCACGCTCGCCGACGCCTTCCGCCGCGGCGGGCTGCGGGTCCTGGCGATCGACCTCGACCCCCAGGGCAACCTCTCGGACTACTTCGACGTGCCGCCAGACGCCAGCCCGACGGTCGCCGACGTGCTGGTCGGGCGCGCCCCCGCGGCCGACGCGATCCACGACGACGTCATCCCGGCGAACCTGCAGCTCGCCGAGGCCGAGCTCGCCCTCGCCGGCCGCATGGGCCGTGAGCTCACGCTGCGCAAGGTGCTGCGCGACGCGGACGGCGAGTACGACGTCGTGCTCCTGGACTGCCCGCCCAACCTCGGGCTGCTCACGGTCAACGCCCTCGTCGCGGCGAGCCACGCGCTCATCGCCTGCGAGGCCCAGTACTTCGCGCTGCAGGGCGTCGAGCAGGCGCTGCAGGTGATCGAGCTGGCGAAGGACGGCCTGAACCCCGACCTGGAGTGGCTCGGCGCCGTCGTCACGAAGGCCGACCTGCGCACCGTGCACTCCCGGGAGGCCGTCGAGGCGCTGCGCAAGGAGCACCCGGGCAAGATCCTCGACGCGGTGATCCGGCAGTCCATCGCCTACGCCGAGTCCTCCGAGCGCGGCGTGTCGATCCTCGACCACCGCCCGGAGCTCGGCGTGGACTACCTCGACCTGGCCGGCGAGCTGGCCCGCGCGCTGGGCGAGGACGACGCCGCGGCGCGGATCGACGGGCTGTCCGCCGGCGTCCGCGCCTGAGGGCGCGGCAGGCCGGTCGGCTCAGTCGGACACGCCGACGGTCACCCGGGCGCCGTCGCCGACGAACGGGGCGTGCAGCACGCTCGCCCAGCCCGCGGTGCGCTCGCGCGCCGCCTCGAGGACGCCCGCGGCGTCCTCCGCCCGGGTCCACAGCATCACGGTCGGTCCCGCCCCGGAGACGGTGGCGCCGATCGCGCCGAGCTCCGTGCAGTCATCGATCAGCTCGGACGAGCGCGGGAAGAGCGCGGCTCGGTGCGGCTGGTGCAGGACGTCGCGGAGGCTGTGGGCGACGATGTCCAGGTCGCCGCGCTCCAGGCCGACGGCGAGGGAGGCGCCCCAGGCGACGTTCGCCGTCGCGTCCTCGAGCGGGACGTGCTGCGGCAGGACGGCGCGGGCGGCGGCGGTGCGGACGGCTTCGTCCGGGACGACGAAGACGGCCTCGAGCCCGGGCGGCGGAGAGATCCGCACGGTCCACGTCCCGTCCGTGAGCACGAACCCGCCCAGGAGGGCCGCGGTGACGTTGTCCGGGTGCCCCTCGAGGTCGACGGCGAGCGGGAGCAGCGCCTCGGGCTCGGTCGAGCCGCCGTCGAGCGCGGCCGCGGCGGCAAGGCCCGCGACGATCGCCGTCGCGCTGGACCCCAGCCCGCCGGCGAGCGGGATCTCCGTGCGCACGCGGAACGTGATGCCGTCGGCCGGCCGCAGGCGCTCGAACGCCTGGACGATCGCGTTCTCGCGGTCGGCCGGCAGCGGCAGGTCGTGCTCGACCGCGAACGTGCCGGTCTCCTCCACCTCGACGTGCAGCCACAGCCCGAGGGCGGCGGCCATGCAGTCGAATCCCGGGCCGAGGTTGGCGCTCGACGCGGGGACGGAGACGGTGACGGTACGACCCATGCGAGGCCGACCTTACCCGACCGCGCCGGAGCAGAGCCGGGTCGGCGAGCGCCGCACGGGCGCCCACGGTCAGCCGACGAGGACCTTCTCCAGCGCCTGCAGGTTCGGCTCGCAGGGGATGACCGGCGAGGACTCGTCGATCGCGGTCTGCGGGTCCTTCAGGCCGTGGCCCGTGAGCACGCAGACGATGCGCCCGGCGTCCCCCGCGCCGTGCTTGAGCAGCCCGGCGACGGACGTGGCCGAGGCCGGCTCGCAGAACACGCCCTCCTCGCGGGCGAGGAAGCGGTAGGCGTCGAGGATCTCCTCGTCCGTCACGTCGGCGACGGTCCCGCCCGAGCCGGTCATCGCCTCCATCGCCTCCTCCCACCGCGCCGGGTTGCCGATGCGGATGGCGGAGGCCACGGTCTCGGGCTCCGAGACCATCTCGCCGCGGACGAGCGGATTCGCACCACGGGCCTGGAAGCCGAGCATCGCGGGCAGGCGCACGGAGTCGTCCTCCGCCGCGAGCTCCCGGAAGCCCTTCCAGTACGCCGTGATGTTCCCGGCGTTGCCGACGGGGATGCAGAGGGCGTCGAGCTGGCCGTCGAGGTCCTCCATGACCTCGAACGCCGCGGTCTTCTGGCCCTCGATGCGGAAGTCGTTGACGGAGTTGACCAGCGCGATCGGGTGGTGCTGGGTGATCTCGCGCACGAGCCGCAGCGCCTCGTCGAAGTTCCCACGCAGCGCCACGACCTGGGCGCCGTGCATGAGCGCCTGGGCGAGCTTGCCGGCGGCGATCTTCCCGTCGGGGACGAGCACGACGCCGCGGATGCCCGCGCGGGCCGAGTAGGCGGCGAGTGCCGCGGCGGTGTTCCCGGTCGAGGCGCAGATGACGGCCTCGGCGCCCTCACGGACTGCGGCGGAGACCGCGCAGGTCATCCCCCGGTCCTTGAACGAGCCGGTCGGGTTGAGGCCCTCGTACTTCAGGTGGACCTCGGCGCCGACGCGCTCGGACAGCCGCGGGGCGAAGATCAGCGGCGTCGAACCCTCGTTGAGCGACACGATCGGGTCGCCCGGCGCGAACGGCAGGCGGTCCATGTAGCGCTCGATGAGCCCCATCCGGCGGATGGAGTCGGAGCCGGTGAGCCGGTGCGGGCCGCGGGAGCCGTCGCCGGAGCGCTCGCCTGCGGGCGGGGTCAGCAGGTCTGCGGGGAGCTCGGAGGGGCTCACGACGCGAACTCCTCGTCGATCACGCGGATCGCGCGCGGCGGCGCGGTGACGAAGTCCTTCGAGGCGATCATCTGCACGGCCCCGAAGAAGCGGGACTCGAGCACGGGATGCACCACGAGGACGAGGCGGGCGCCCGTGCCCGTGCCCTTCTGGACGACGCTCTTGACGGAGACGCCCTGCAGCCCCAGCAGCTGCGCGATCTGCGCGAGCACGCCCGGGCGGTCGGCGACCTCGACGTGGAGGTAGAAGCTCGAGGCGACGTCCTCCACGAAGCCGAGGCGGTGCTGGGTCGGCGGAGTCTGCGCCGGCGGGATCATCGCGGAGATGACGTCGCCGATCACGGCGGTGGCCGTCTGCGGGCCGCCGGCGCCGGGCCCGGAGAGCGTGATCTCCGTGATGGAGGGCGACTCGATCGTCACGGCGTTGAACGGGCCGTCGATCGACGCGAGCGGGTGGCCGGCGTAGAGGAACGCGGGGTGCACGCGCACGGCGAGCTCGTCGCCGATCCGCTCGGCGGTGCCGATCAGGCGCAGCGAGAGGCCGAGGTCGCGGGCGTACTCGATGTCCTCCGCCGTGAGGTGCGCGATGCCCTCGTAGGGGACGTCGGAGAGGTGCACCGGGGTGTCGAACGCCAGGCGGGCGAGGATCGCCATCTTCGCCGCGGCGTCCTTGCCCGTGACGTCGTCCGTCGGGTCGCTCTCGGCGTACCCGAGCTCCTGGGCGTCCTTCAGGGCCGCCTCGTACGAGGCGCCCGTCGCGGCCATCTGGGTGAGGATGTAGTTCGTCGTGCCGTTGACGATCCCGTGCAGGCGGTCGATGTGCTGGCCCGTCAGCGACTCCTGGAGCACGCGGATGATCGGCACGACGCCGGCCACCGCGGCCTCGAAGCGCAGCTGGACCTGGTTCTCGCGGGCCAGGCCCCACAGCTCCTCGCCGTGCTCGGCCAAGAGCTGCTTGTTCGCGGTGACGACGTGCTTGCCGGCGCGGATCGCCCGGACGACGTAGTCGCGGGCGGGCTCGATGCCGCCCATGACCTCGACGATGAGGTCGCTGTTCTCCAGGATCTCCTCGAAGTCGCCGCGGCTGCGCGTGAGCACCCCCGAGACCTCCGGCCGCAGGCCGGTGACGTGGGCGATCGCGTCGGCGCGCTCGGGCAACAGGGCGGCGACGGCCGAGCCGACGGTGCCGTGACCGAGCAGGCCGACGCGGAACGGGGCGGGAGCGTCCGGCGACATCGGACGCGGATCATCGCACGGCAGCGGGTGTGACGACCCGCACGAGGGGCGGGCTGGCAGGGTGGAGCCGATGCGCGCCATCCTCTCCGACCTCGACGGCACCCTCGTGGACTCCACGGACGCGGTGCTGCGCGTGTGGCACGGCTGGATGCGGGACCGGGACCTGCCCGTCACCCCGCCGGACCAGCACCCGCACGGGATCCCGGCCCGGCGGGTCGTCGAGATGCTGGCGCCGCAGCTCGATGCCGCCGAGGAGGCGCGCGAGCTCGAGCGCCGGGAGATCGCCGACCTCGACGGCGTGCGTGCCCTGCCGGGCGCCGAGGCGCTGCTGGCCGCCGCGGCGGGCCTCCCGGCTCGCGGGCTGGCCGTCCCCGTGGCCGTCGTCACCTCGTGCACCGTCCCGCTGGCCCTCGCCCGCCTGGGCGCGGCGGGCCTGCCCGAGCCGCGCACGATGGTCACCGCGGAGCGGACGACGAGGGTCAAGCCGGACCCGGACCCCTACCTGCTCGGAGCCCAGGAGCTGGGTGTCGACCCGGCGGACTGCGTGGTCCTCGAGGACGCGCCGGCCGGCATCGCCGCGGGACGCGCGGCGGGCATGCGCGTGGTCGCGGTCCGCTGCTCGCACCCCCGCGACGCGGACCTCGCCGCGGCCGACGAGATCGTCGACGACGTGGCGGCCTTCCTCCGCGCGGAGGGTCTGACCTAGGCCGCGGGCTGCGCGACGTCGCGCAGCCAGAGCTCGTCCGTCCGCTCGCGGCGGACGACCTCCCACGACCGGCCCCCGCCGACGAACACGACCGGCGGGCGCGGCACGCCGTTGTACGTGTTCGCCATGGCGTAGCCGTAGGCCCCGGTCACCGGTGTGACGAGGACGTCGCCGGACGCCGGCGCGTCGAGCACGGCGTCGCGGACGAGGACGTCGCTGGACTCGCAGTGCTTGCCCGTCACGCGGCAGTGCACGGCCCCCGCCGCCCCGTCGGTGGCGAAGCGGTCGACGATCTGCGCCTCGTAGCGGGCGTCGTAGAGCATGGGCCGCAGGTTGTCGGCCATCCCGCCGTCCACGCCGACCCAGGTCGCGACGTTGCGCTTCACGGTCTGGACGGTGTAGAGGGTCACGCCGGCGCGGCCGACGAGCGAGCGCCCCGGCTCGTCCCCGATGCGGACCCGCTCGCCGAGCAGGTCGCGCACGGCCGAGACCTTCTCCCGGGCGTACGCGTCGACGGAGGGGAGCTGCGCGGCCTGGTCCGCGGTGTAGGCGACGCCGAGACCGCCGCCGAGGTTGATCTCGTCCAGCCCGTCCATGAGCGGGACGACGGCGGCGACGGCGCGGCGGAAGACCGCGAGGTCCAGGAGCTGCGAGCCGACGTGGAAGTGCAGCCCGTCGAGCCGCAGGGCGTCGTGGTCCCGGATGCGGTCGATCGCGGTGCGCGCGTCCTGCAGCCCGAACCCGAACTTCGACTCGGCCTGCCCCGTCGAGATGCCGTCGTGCGTCTCGCCGCGCACGTCGGGGGTCACGCGCACGAGGACGGGCTGCACGCGGCCGCGCTCCCGGGCCACGCGCGCGAGCCGGTCAACCTCGTCCAGGCCGTCGAGGACGACGTGGCGGACGCCGGCCTCCACGGCCTGCGCCAGCTCGTCCTCCGACTTCGCGTTGCCGTGCACGTGGATCCGCTCGGGGGCGAAGCCGGCGTGCAGGGCGAGGGCCAGCTCGCCGCCCGACGCGACGTCGCAGCCCAGGCCCTCCTGCTCGACCACGCGCAGCACGGCGGTGCAGGGGTTCGCCTTCGACGCGAAGGAGACGTGGCTGCCGGGGGCGTGACGGTGGAACGCCTCGCGGTAGGCACGGACCTGGGCGCGCAGGTCGTCCTCGACGACGACGTACGCCGGGGTGCCGTGACGCCGCGCGATCTCGAGGGCGTCGACGCCGCCGAGGTGCAGGCGGCCGCGCTCGTCGAGGGCGCTCCCCAGGGGGTAGACGGCGAGCGGGTCGGCGGTCATGGACGCCGGATGATGCCAGGGGACCGCGGGTCAGCGACCGGAGCCCGGGCGGGCGCCGAGCACGCCGCCCAACGTGTCCCCGAGACCGCGGGTCACGCCGTCGACCACGTCGCCCACGCCGCCGACGACCCCGCCGGCCACGGTGCCGCGGCCTCCCACGGCGTTCGCCACGCCGTCGGTGACGCCGGTGACCGCGTTCGCGACGCCGGCCGTGGTGTCGCGCACCCCGGCGCCGGCCGCGGCCGCGCCGCGGCCCAGGCCGTCGGCGACCGGCCCGGGCGTGGGCGCCGGGACCGGCACGGGGACGGGGACGGGACTGGCGGGGGCTGCCGGGGTGCTGCCCCCGGGCGACGGGCTCGGCGTGCGCGCGGCGGGTGCCGGCGCGGCGACGACGGGCCTCGTGGCGGCCGCGGAACCCGACCCGGAGCCGGTGCCCGTGCTCGTGCTCTCCCGGCCCCTGCCTCCACCGGCGTTCGGTCCGGGGGTGGTGCCGGCGCCCGGGGCGGGCGCCGTGCTGGCCACCCCGGCCCGCGGCGTGGGGCCGGTCGCGGCGGCCGGCGAGCCGCCACCGGACCGCGTCGTGCGTGCGGTCCCGCGCACCGCGTCGGGGACGACGACCGCGCCGTCCGCCGTGGACGGTGCGGTCGCCGCGGGGGTCGCGGCCAGGTCCGCGTTGCCCGTGGCGACGAGGACCGCGCCGCTCGTGCGCGCGTCGCGCAGGACGATCGGGGCGTCGCTGCCGCTGCCCGGCAGGGTCACGACCCCGGTGCCCTCGAGCACGCCGGCGGCGCCGGCGGCGAGCACCACCGCCGCGACGACGGGCACGGCGCCGAGTCCGGCGCCAGGGGCGACGGATCCAAGAAGACGTGAGGGGGCCACGGGATGTGGGTCGGCAGATCGGTCCCGAAACATGAGCGACGAGCCCGAAGTTGGACGAACGTCCTAGCCCGGTCGGCTACGCGGTCGCCGGCGTGCGCGGTCCGCGCAGGCGCCACGCGACCACGAGCACGCCCGCGACCAGCATGATCAGGCTCGTGATCTGGGCCGACGTCAGGCCGAGGTCCGCGTCCGGGTTGCGCCGCCAGAACTCGACGACGAAGCGCTCCGTGCCGGCGAAGACGAGGTACAGGCCGAAGAGCGCGGCGGGCGGCAGGCGATCGCGCAGCTGCCAGAGGACGAGCGCGGCGAGCCCCATGCCCAGCGTCTCGTAGATCGGCGTGGGCTGCACGACCTCGTCCGTCGGCACGACGCCGTTGGGGTACGCCATCGCCCACGGCACGTCGGAGGGCCGGCCGTAGTCGCCGTCCCCCGAGACCTGGCAGCCGACGCGGCCGATGGCGTAGCCGAGCGCGAGGGCCGGGGCGGAAGCGTCGAGCAGCGAGAGGCTCAGCCGCCCGCGCCACCTCGCCCACAGCAGGACCGCGATGGCACCACCGAGGGCGCCGCCGTACCAGGTGAGCCCGGAGCCGCCGAAGATCGAGCCGAACCAATCGCCCGAGGCCTCGTCCCAGTTGTCGAGCAGCCAGTAGACGCGGGCGCCGACGAGTCCGCCGACGAGGGCGGCCAGGAGGGCCTCCGTGGCCTGGTCGGCGGGCCACCGCAGCTCCTTGAAGCGCCGGGCCAGGATCGCCCCGGCGCAGAGGAACGCGAGCGCGAAGCAGAGCCCGAAGGTCTTGACCGGGAGTCCCAGCAGGTCGATCTCGGGCTGCACGCGCCCCAGGCTAGCCCACGGGGCCTACAGGTAGCCCATGGGGTCGCGCGGAACCCCGCCGACGCGCGTCTCGAAGTGGATGTGCGGGCCGGTGCTGTGGCCCGTGTTGCCCGAGGCCGCGAAGACCTGCCCCTTCGAGACCTTCTGCCCCACGCTGACGCCCAGGCGCGAGTTGTGGCCGTAGCACGTCGAGAGCCCGCCGCCGTGGTCGATGCAGACGTAGTTGCCGTAGCCGCCGACCCAGCCGGCGATACGCACCGTGCCGGCGTCCGCGGCGTGCACGGGGGTGCCGACCGGCACGGCGATGTCGATGCCGGCGTGGAGCTTGCCCCAGCGGTACCCGAAGGGGGAGGTGAACTGGCCGTTGGCGGGCCACACGAGCTGACCGCTGCCCTGCTTGACCGCACCCCCGCTGGGGATCCCGGAGAGCTGGGACTGGATCTTGCTCTCCTCCTTCTCCATCGACTCGAGGCTCTCCTCGAGGTTCTGCCGCTGGGAGCGGACCGTGCGCAGGAGCTTCGTCCGCTGGGCGCGGGCGTCGCCGATCGTGCTGCGGGCGCTGACGAGGCGGCCCTTGACCTGGACGATCTCGTCGCGGCGGGCCTGGATCCGCTCCGCCGCCTCGCGCTGCGTGCGCTCGAGGCCGGACAGGCGGTCCTCCGTCTGCACCGCGTCCTTCTTCGCCGCGGAGACGGTCTTCATGACGCGCTGGTCCTGCTGGCCGATGCGGGCGAGGAACTCGCCACGCTCGATGAGGTCGGCGAAGCCGTTCGAGCTGACGACCACGGAGACCAGATCGGGCTTGTCCGCCTGGTACAGCTCGACGAGGCGGGCGGAGAGCGTGCGGCGCGCCTCCTTCAGGCGGGCGCGGAGCCGGACGAGCCGCGCCCGCTCCTCCCGCAGCTCGGACTGCGTGCGCGTGAGGACGGTCTCGCTGCGGTCGAGGTCCGCCTGGACCCCGTTCTGCCGCGTCTGGAGCTCGTCGATCCGGCCCTGGAGCCCGTTGATCTTCGTGGAGAGCGCCTGGACGTCGCCCGTCAGGACCCGCTCGCGCTTCCGGCGCGTCTCGACCTTGCTCTTCGTGGAGCCGATCTTCCCGCGCAGCTGCTCGAGCTTCTGCTGCGAGGCCGCGTCGGCCAGGGCGGGACCGCCGAGGCCTCCCCCGGGACCGACGCCGGTGGCGAGGCCGATCGTGACGAGCAGCGCGACCCCCGTCGCGGGCACGAGGCGGTGGTGGCTTTGGCGCAGGGGGCGAGGCACAGGGGTTCGACGGTACGGGGACGCGGCGCTGGGACCAAGGGGTGCAAGCCGGTTTGCGCGCAGGCCCTCCGCCGGGTTCGGGCGGGCTGTGCGCCGGGTAAATGTTGGCGCGCAGGCACCCGATGAACGCCGTTTGCGCCCTGGGGTGTGGAACGATGGACGCATGTCTCGTGGCGCCTCATTCGGCAAGGACTCCGGCCTGCAGGCCCGGATGGTCGGGACCCTCTTCGCCCTCGGGCTGCTGTACGTGGTGTTCGCGGCGATCCTGACCGCCGCCCTGAAGGGCCAGGCCGGGCTCGTGATCGTCATCTGCGGAGCGCTGCTGCTGTTCCAGCTGTTCACGGCGGACAAGCTCGCGCTGCGCTCCATGCACGCGCACAAGGTGACGCCGGACCAGGCGCCCGAGCTGCACGCCCTCATCGACCGGCTCTGCCTGCAGGCCGACCTGCCGAAGCCGAAGGTCGCCATCGCGGACGACCCGATGCCGAACGCCTTCGCCGTCGGCCGCTCGCAGAAGAACGCGACCGTCGCCGTCACCACGGGCTTGCTCGAGCTCCTGCCGCCCGCCGAGCTCGAGGGCGTCCTCGCCCATGAGCTCGCCCACGTCGCCCACCGCGACGTCCTGGTGATGACGGTCGCCAGCTTCTTCGCCTCGCTCGCCGCGATGATCGTGCAGAACGCGTTCTGGTTCGGCGGCGGCAGCAGCGACCGGGACGAGGACAGCGGCCCCGGCCTCCTCGCCGTCGTCGCCGTCGCTGCGGTCGTCTACGCGGTGAGCTTCTTCCTCCTGCGCGCCCTCTCCCGGTACCGCGAGTACGCGGCGGACCGCGGCGCCTCGCTCGTCACGGGCCGGCCCAGCGCGCTCGCCGCCGCCCTCGTGCGGATCAGCGACGGCATCGCCCGCACGCCGGACCAGGACCTGCGCGAGGTCGGCCCCGTCGCCGCCTTCTACATCCTGCCGCCGCGTGCGAAGAAGGCCGCCAGCGCCCTCTTCTCCACGCACCCGCCGATGGAGAAGCGGATCGCCGCCCTCCAGCGCATCGAGGCCCAGCTCCAGCTCGGCCGGACGGCCTGATCGTGGGCTTCCTCGACACGCTCTTCGGGCGCCGCGAGACGGTCAAGCAGGTCCGCCCGGACCGGCTGTTCGCCCTGACGACCGCCGCGCTCGACCTCGAGACGGCCCACGGGCTCGTCACGACGGGCGAGGCCGCCATCGTCTTCCAGCCCCTCGCGACGGGGGACTTCACGCAGATCGCCGAGGACTCCGAGGCCGTCCTGCGGGGCACCGGGGAGGACTCGGGCACGACGGTCGTCCGCCGCGACGACGAGTTCGGCTATCGCTGGATGGTCCTGCAGGACCCTGACGTCGACGATCAGGTCGTGGGCGTCAACGCCGTCATGGAGTCGCTGCAGGCCGGCGGCTACGCGGATCGCGTGCTGTGCGCCGTCTTCGCGCTCCGCGGCACCGAGGGGCAGACGGTGCACCTCGTGTACCTCGCGAAGCGCGGCACCTGGTACCCGTTCGTGCCGCAGCCGGGCACGGCGAAGGAGCGCAACCGCGAGCGCGAGATGCAGCTGCGGGCGATCCTCGACCCGCTCATGCCGATCGAGCCGGCGCTCGACCGGTGGTACCCCCTCTGGGGCGCCCCGCTCGGCGGCTCCTGAGCCACGAGCGCTGCCCCGCACGGGGCGCGTCGCCCGCCGCACGACGGGGCGCGGAGGCCGCGGCCTCCGACGGGCCGGCGGCCGGCCCGGATCGCGGGCCGGCGCACCGCCGGCCCGCGCGGGTGACCCCTCCGGCCCTCAGGCCTCGGCGGGGTCGGGGACGAGCCCCTCGCCCGTGAACTCCCGGCCGGCTTCCTCGAACGAGAAGTCGTCGGCCGGGATCAGGACGTCGCTGCCGATGAGCTCGTCCTCCGCCAGGGGCGTGCCGTGCTGGCGCACGAACGCCAGCAGCGCCGCGAAGCCCTGCAGGTACGCCTGCTCGTCGCCCGCGTCGACGGCCGCCACGACCGCGTCGTCGAGGTCGTTCAGCGCGGGGTGCTGCGCGTCGTCCAGACGGTACTGCTGATCGTTGAAGATCCGGACGATCACGCGCCCTTCTCCTCGCCCTGTGGCACCTGCGTCCCCGCGGTGCCCGGCGTCGTCCCCGTGCCACCGGGCTCGCCGGGGCCGAGCTCCGCCGCCGGGGCGCTGCCCTGGCCGAGCTCGGCCTTCATGCGCTCGAGCTCCGAATCGACCTGCGAGCCGCTCGTGAGCGCCTCGAGCTGACGGTCGATGTCGTCCTTGCCCGAGCCGAGCTCCATCATGTCGCCGAAGGTGCCGGCCTCCTCGAGCTCGGCGACGGCGTCCGCGCGAGCGCGCATGTTCTCCGTCTTGTCCGTGGCGCGCTGCATCGCCATGCCGACCTCGGCCATGGACTCGCCCACGCCGCTGGCGGCCTCGGAGATCCGCACCTGGGCCTCGGCAGCGCTGTACTGCGCCTTGATGACCTCCTTCTTGGTGCGGAACTGCTCGATCTTCGTGCGCAGCTTCGCCTCGGAGTCGATGAGGGCCTGCTGCTGCTTCTCGAGGTCCTGGATCTGACCGTCGAGGCCCTGCAGCTCGTTCTGGATCAACGTCTTGCGCTCGAGCGCGACGCGGGCCAGGTCCTCGTTGCCGGACGCGAGCGCCTGGCGGGCCTGCGTGTCGAGCTTGACGATGGACTGCTGCTGCTTGTCCGTCTGGAGCTGGAGGCGCTTCTTCGCGGTGACGACGTCCGCGATGCCCTTCTTGACGTTCTGGAGGTTCTCCAGCTGCTTCTGGTAGCTGTAGTCGAGCGTCTCGCCCGGGTCCTCAGCCTTGTCCAGAACGCGGGACAGCTTCGCTTTGATGGTGGTGGACATGCGGCCGCCGAGACCCATGTGGTGCTCCCTTGTGGCGTTGCAGAAAGAGGTCCGCGTCAGCCTATCGGTCCTGGCTCAAGCGGCCGTGAAGGCCTGGGTGCCAGGCCGGAGCAGACCCCAAAACGACGAGAGGCGCCGCGATGCGGCGCCTCTTCGGCGGGGCCGGCGCGCGGAGCGCCGGACGGGGTCCTGTGCGGTCTAGAGACCCGCGGGGTGCGTGGCGACGAAGTCCGTCGCGTCCGTGCGGTTGTCCGGGCGCCACTGCGGGCCGCGGATGCCGCTCGGGTCCTTCGCCGTCGACGTGTCGAGGCGGAGACCGGCGATGACGGCGTAGGCGTGGCCGCTGTTGCCGTAGACGGAGATCCACTGGCCCTCGCCGGCGAGGCCGGCCTTCCAGTTGCCGTCGAACTCGTAGGAGGAGAGCGGGGCGTCGAGGAGCTTCGCGGCGATGAGCGCGTAGGAGACGGTGCCGGAGCAGTCGTACCCGGAGTCCTCGACGCGGGCGTGTCCGCCGCCCCACTTGTAGGGCTTGCCGACGATCTTGTTCGCGGCGACGATCGCGGCCTGGACCGGGGCCGGGGCCTGAAGCGGCACGCGGGCGAAGTACGCGGTGCGGCCGTCGGTCGTGGTGCCCTTGTACCGCTTGGCGCGGATCCCGTTCGTGGTGCGCATCCCGTCGGGGATGGCCACGGCGCCCGGGGCCGGAGCGGCCGGGGTGGCGGGAGCCGGCGTGGTCGCCGCGGGGGTGGCGGTGAGGCCGCCGGAACGCGGGGTGGCGGCTGAAGCGGCTGATCCGGCACCGGCGAACCCGGCGAGGACGACCGCAGACAACGCTATGGCTCGTGAAGTCGAACGCACTGAACTGCTCTCTTTCGTCGGCCTACGGGGTTAGCTGACGGGCTAGCGCAGAAAGAGACAGCGCTTCCGCCGGAGTCCGGCGAATTAGCCCCAAGAACACGTGGTTCCCCCGCCCGCCGGGAACGACCCCGGCGATTCGGCTTCGCGCACAGTAGCAGGACTACCGCAAGAGGTCACCCAACCCTGCAAGGTCGGCTGCAGGCCGGAGGGTCCCCCGGGGCGAGGTGCACGCGCGTGTTGTGCGCCGCCGGGGCGGGTGTCGGACGGGCGCGAACCGGCGCCCGTGCGGGTAGCGTTGCCCGCGATGGTCTCCTACCCGCCTCTCCGCCGCCGCATTCCGGGAATCGCCCTCCCCCTCGCGGCCGGGGCCCTGGCGCTGGCGGGCTGTGGCGGCGGCGACGCGTCGCCCTCGCCCTTCACCACGCCCGCGGGCGAGTCGAAGGCGACGTCCGACGTGGGCATCCCGCTCGTCGCGACCCGGGACACCACGCGCACCGCCACGGACGACCCCGTCGTGGCCGCCGCCGCGGTGGCCCGGGCGGCGTTCCCGGGCGGCGCGCCGTCGAACCAGGCGAAGGCCGTGACGATCGTCGACCGCCGTGACTGGCGCAGCGCGCTCGCCGCGACGGCGCTCGTCGCCCCGCCGATCGGCGCGCCCGTGCTCTTCGGCGACGGCGCGAAGCTCCCCGAGGCGACGACGCAGGCGATCGGCGCGCTGCGGCCGACGGGCAGCGAGGCCGCCGGCGGGGCGCAGGCGATCCGGGTCGGCGACGTCGGGCGCCCGCCCGGGCTGCGCACCACGGACATCGCGGGGGCCGACCCGTACGAGACGGCACGGGCGATCGACCGCTTCACGACCGCGGTGCGCAACCGCGTGAGCCCGCGCGTGCTCGTGGTCAGCGCGGACAACCCCGAGTTCGCCGCGCCCGCCGCCGCCTGGCTGGCGAAGAGCGGCGACCCCGTCGCGTTCGTCACGAAGACCGGGATCCCGCCCGCCACGGCACGGCAGCTCGCCGCCCACCCCAAGGCGACGCTCTACGTGCTCGGCCCCAGCGCCGTGGTGCCGCCCGCGGTGACGAAGAAGCTCCGCGCGTACGGGACCGTCCGTCGCGTCGGCGGCCTGACCCCCGTCTCCAACGCGGTCGGATTCGCGCGCTACGACGACGGTGACTTCGGCTGGAACGTGAACACCCCGGGCCACGGGTTCACCGTCGCCCGGACCACGGACGTGCTCGGCGCGATCTCGCTGGCACCGCTGTCGACGTCCGGCCTGCACGGGCCGCTGCTGCTCCTGGACGACGCGGCCCGCATGCCGACCGAGGTCCGCGACTACCTCCTGGACATCCAGCCCGGGTTCTACGCCGATGACCCCGACCGCGACGCGACGCAGGCCGGCGGCTACAACCGCGCCTGGCTCACCGGGGACGGGACCGCCATCACCCCGAACCTGCAGGCACAGCTCGACGCGCTTCTCGAGATCGCCCCGGTCAGCACGGAGGCCAACCCGACGGCGTCCAGCGTGCCGTCGACGGGCACCGCCCCGGCGCCGCCGGCGGGCACGAGCACCACGGGACGCGGCACGGGCACCACCGGCACCGGTGCGTCGGGCGCCCCCACGCCCGCCCCCTGACCGGCCGCTCCCGGACCCCGTCGACGGTCGCCCGCAGGCGGCCGCCGTCCCGGCGCGGTACAACAGACGCATGAGCGAAGCGCAGAGCCCGGCCGAACGCGACCTCGGCACCCGCGTCACCATCGACGACCTCCGCGAGCTCACGGGCGCGGCGACGCCGCACTTCGCCCAGCAGATCCGCAACCGCGTGGCCCGCCTCATCGACGGCCTGCCCGCGGATGACCCGGTCCGCCGCGTGGGCGAGGCCGAGATCCGGCGCCTCACCGCGCTCGGCCGTTCCGGTGAGGTCCGCGGGGGTTCCGCGCAGCCCGGCATGCCCGGACTGCCCTCCACCGCCCTCCCCAAGGGCTGAGCCGGGGCGACGTCCCCATGCCTCCCGCCGTCGCGCCGCCCACCCCCGGCCCCGCGCTGTGGGAGGCCGTCGCCGGCCTCGCGCTGCGGGTCGACGACGTGGCGCTCGACATCCTCGAGCGCGAGACGCCGGCGTTCACGCGTCGCACGACCGTCGTGCGGCTCCGCGCCGACGGGCGGGAGGGCGTGGGAGAGGACGTCACCTACGACCCCGAGGCCCACCCGGCACTCCTGGCCTGGGACGGGCTCCCGGACCTGCGCGGAGAGTGGACGATCGCGTCCTTCTCCGCCGCGCTCGACGGGGTCTCGCTGTTCCCGTCCGTGCCCGTGCACGCGGTGGACGAGCGCTACCGCCGGTGGGCGTTCGAGTCCGCCGCCCTCGACCTCGCCCTGCGGCAGGCAGGCCTCGCGTGGGACGCGGCCCTCGGCCGGACGGTCCGGCCGCTGACGTTCGTCTCCAGCCGCGGCGTCGGCGACCCGCCCGACCCCGCGACGGTCGAGGACCTGCGGCGCCGCTCGCCCGGGCTGGGGATGAAGCTCGACCTCGGGCTCGCCTGGGACGCGTCGTCCGCCCGAGCGCTGCAGGCGACGGGCGCGGTGCGCATCGTCGACCTCAAGGGCCTCTACCGCGGAACCCCGGTCGACACCCCCGTCGACGCTGCGGTCTACGCGATGCTGCTCGAGGCCCTGCCGGACGCGCTGTTCGAGGACCCGGGCGTGACGGACGAGACGCGCGGGGTCCTCGCCCCGCACGAGGCCCGGCTGACGTGGGACGTGCCGCTGCACGACGTCGCCGACCTCGACGCGCTGCCCTTCGCCCCGCGGATCGTGAACCTCAAGCCGTCCCGGATCGGCAGCATCCGCGAGCTCTCGGCGCTGTACGAGGCCTGCCGCGCGCGGGGCATCGGTGCGTACTCGGGCGGCCAGACCGAGCTGGGGCCCGGACGCGGCCAGGCGCAGCTGCTGGCCGCGACCTTCCACCCCGACGGACCGAACGACCTCGCGCCGACGGTGTTCAACGACGTCGAGCTTCCCGCCGACCTGCCGGCCTACCCCCTCCCGCTCCGCCCGGCACCCACGGGGTTCCGCCTCGCGGCCGGCGGCTGAGACGTCCCGCGTACAGCTCCACCCCCGCTTTTCCGACGGCCGGTAGGGTCCTGCCCTCCCACCCCCGAACAGCGAACCCTGGAGCCCCAGAACCCATGTCTGAGACCGTCGCCGTCGCCGGATCCGGCACCATCGCCACCGGCATCGCGGTCACCGCCGCCCGCACCGGAAGCGTCATCCTCCTCGCGCGTTCGGAGGAGAGCGTCGCCCGGGCCCAGAAGGCGATCGACAAGCAGGCCGGCAAGCTGGGGGTCGACGTCGCCGGCGTCACCGTCACGACCGACGTCGAGGCCGTCCGCGATGCGTCCTACGTCATCGAGGCGGTCTCCGAGGACCACGCCACGAAGGCCGAGGTCTTCGCCAAGCTCGAGGCCGTCCTCTCCCCGGGGGCGATCCTGGCGACCACGACGTCCTCCCTGTCGATCGAGAAGCTCGCCGAGGCGTCCGGGATCCACGAGCGGTTCGTCGGCCTCCACGTCTTCAACCCCGTCACGAAGATGGAGCTCATCGAGCTGATCTTCCCCGCCGCGGCGAGCGAGGACACGAAGGAGCGCTCCCGTGCGCTGGCGGTCGCCTGGGAGAAGACGGCGGTCGAGATCCCCGACGTCCCGGGTTTCGTCGTCAACAAGCTGCTGTTCCCGTTCCTCTTCAGCGCCGTCGAGCTCAAGGAGCAGACCGGCCTGTCGGCGAAGGACGTCGACACCTGCATGCAGCTCGGCGCGGGCCAGCCCATGGGGCCGTTCGCGCTCCTCGATTTCGTCGGCCTCGACGTCTCGAAGGCGATCGGCGAGACCATCGGCGCCCCGATCCCCGCCGAGGTCGACCGGCTCATCGCCGAGGGCAAGCTCGGCCGCAAGTCCGGCGAGGGCTTCCTCGACTGGAGCCGCTGAGGCTCCCGGCCGGCGCTCCGGCGCCGGCCCCGTCGTCGGGGCGCGGCGCTGCCCCTCGCCGCACCGCACCCAACAAACAAATGACCCCGAAGAGCAAGCTCCTCGGGGTCATCCGTGCGTGTGTGTGGTGGTTGGGGCGACGAATCGCCCCTCCCGTATGTTGGTACGGCGCCGTCCCGGGCACCGCACCATGTTGTCCCGTCCAGCCGCACCAGGATCGGCTCGGACAAGGACATATTCGCCGATACGTCACTTCCGGTTGCCGCTGGAGTGACCATTTGGGCCAGATCCGTGACGAGTCTTAGGTTTCGGTCATCAGAGTG
Source organism: Patulibacter americanus DSM 16676 (assembly GCF_000420025.1). Classification (GTDB taxonomy): domain Bacteria; phylum Actinomycetota; class Thermoleophilia; order Solirubrobacterales; family Solirubrobacteraceae; genus Patulibacter; species Patulibacter americanus. The sequence continues at coordinate 105,591 of NZ_ATUD01000002.1, read as the reverse complement.
ACCCGAACGGGCCAATTCGACCGAAATCCGTCACTGCAGCTCGTCGACGCGCTCAGCGAGCTCCGTGTCGTTCTCCGTCACGCCGCCGGCGCTGTGCGTGACGAGTCGGAGCCGCACGTGGTTGAGGTCGTGGAGCGCGATGTCGGGGTGGTGCCCCTGCGCCTCGGCGAGCCCGGCGACCGCCGTGACGAAGCTCACCGCCGCCGAGAAGTCGGCGAACACGCGGTCGCGCTCGAGTCCGCCGTCGCGGAGCTCCCACTCGCGGCCCTCGAGCCACGTCCGGAGCCGTCCGTCTTCGATCAGGTCTGCCATAGCGAGGGATAGTGGAGCACGCGCACCGCCACCGCCTCGCGCCGGGGGGGCGAGCGCCCCCTGGCTCACTCGAAGGAGGTGACGCTCGACTGGCCGGCCATCACGACCGCACCGATCACGGCGGCGACGCAGAGCGCACCGAGGAGCGCCGGGCCGAGCCACCGCGGGCCGCGCCGCGACCCCTCGTGCAGCGCGACCGCGGCGAGCGCGCCGAACACGAGACCGCCGATGTGCCCGCCCCACGAGACGCCCGGGCGCAGCGAGAGCACGAGGTTGATCACGATGAGGAACCCGATCTGGCTCTGGAACGGGTTGAGGCCCTGTCGCCGCATCTCGACGACCAGGAACCCCATCAGCCCGAAGACCGCGCCGGACGCCCCGACGGTCGCACCCTGGGTCTGGACGAGCGCGCCGAACGAACCGCCCAGCAGCGCCGTCACGTACACGAGCCCGAAGCGGCCGCTGCCGAGCCGGGGCTCGAGCTCCGAGCCGAGGAACCACAGCAGCAGCATGTTGAAGCCGATGTGCAGGAGCCCCGAGTGGAGGAACCCGCCGGTGATGAGCCGCCAGTACTCGTGGTCCTGGATGCCGAAGCCGTAGAGGACACCGTTCTGGTAGATCCAGGAGCTGCCGCCCGTCCCGCCCGTGACGCCGAAGTTGCCCCCGGCGACGAAGAGGATCACGCAGATCGCGATGAGCGCCTGGGTGACCCGGGGCTCGCCCGAGCCGCCGATGCTCCCCATCGTGTGGACCTTCGTCCGGTCCTTCGCGCACTCCGGGCACCGCATGCCGACGGCCGTCGGAGTCATGCAGTCCGGGCAGATCGGACGGTCGCAGTTCGAACACCGCACGCCGGTCTCGCGTGCCGGGTGGCGGTAGCAGGTGGCCATTCGTTCGAGCGTACCGTGTGGACCTGAGGGGGCCCTCAACGGTTCCCGAAACGCTCGACGCCCCGGCGCACGGCCTCGGCGACATCCCCGGCCGCCCGGTCCAGCGGCGACGGGACGCGGGCGCGGCGGGCCTTGCCGCGCTGGCGCCAGCGCAGGACGGCGAGCCCCGTGCCGGCGGCGCCGCCCACGGCGACGGCGACGGCGGGCCGCACCCAGTTGCGCGGATTGCCCATCGAGGCGAGCTCCCACGACTCGAGCTCGTCGGCCGCAAGCTCCGTGAGGCTCTGCAGCGTCGCCTCGACGCGGGCACCGAGGCGCTCCGGCGGCTCGATCGGCGCCATCGCCTCGCGCAGCAGCGTCTCGATGTCGACGGTCGGACGGCTCACGAGGACAGCCCCTGCGTCGGCGTCTGGGCCACGAGGCCCTCGAGCTGCTTGATCGAGCGGTGGATCAGCACCTTCGTCGCACCGTCGGAGCGCCCCATCGCGCGGGCGATCTCGCGGTTGTCCATCCCGAGGGCGAAGCGCATGATGAGTGCCTCACGGCGGTCGTCGGGCAGGTCCTGGACGGCGGCGAGGATGCGACTGAGCTCGTCGCGTTCCTCCACGAGGTCCTCCGTGGTGTGCGTCGCCCGCAGGATCGTCGTCGAGTCGTCGTCGTCGATCGAGGTCTGGGGGCGGCGGGACCGGTCGCGGAAGAGGTTCGCGGCGAGGTTGTGCGCGATCCGGATCAGCCAGGGCCTCAGTGGCCGGCCGTCGGATTCCCGCAGTGCTCGCTCGAAGTGCCGGTAGGCCTGCAGGAACGTCTGCTCGGTGAGGTCCTCCGCGTCGTGGTGGTTCCCGACCCGGTAGTACGCGAAGGAGTAGACGTCCTTGAGGTGGGCGCGGTAGAGCTCCGAGAACCGATCGTCGAGCTCCGCCTTGTCCACCGGGTCACCATACCGTCAGGGCGTTGAGGCCCTCGGCGCGACCCCGGACGTCGTCAGCCGCGTGCCGAGCGGGCCCCCTGGTCGGGTGCGGCGGACAGGGCGGCGACGGGCGCCAGGCCGGCGGGCGCGAGCTCGGGACGCAGCAGCGCCGGGTCGACCCCGATGCCACGCTCCGTCGTGTGGCCGCCCAGGCTGTTCCAGCCGAGCTCGACGCAGGGCCAGATCCGGGCCGTGACGGCGTTGGCGAGCTCCGCCGTCGGGTCCTGCACCGTCGGGAAGGTCAGCGGCCGGCCGGCGCGCACGATCACCTTGTGCGGGCGGATCTTCCACTTCGTGCGGATGTGGGTCGTGCCGTGGACGGTCACGGGGACGACGGGCGCGCCCGTCTCGAGCGCCAGGCGGCCGACGCCGCGCTTGGCGCGGCCGATCCCGCCGGGCCGGGTGCGCGTGCCCTCGGGGAAGATCACGACGCAGTCGCCCCGCTCGAGGACCTGACGCGCGGTGCCCATGGCGTCGCCGTCCGCGTTGCCGCGGTCGATCGGGAACGCGCCCAGGCTGTTGAGGAACCAGCGCTGCAGCGGCTTGCGGAAGAGCTCCTTCTTCGCCACGAAGTACAGGGGCCTGCGACTCATCGCCCCGATGACGAACGGGTCGAGGAAGCTGCGGTGGTTCGCGGCGAAGATCACCGGGCCCGAGGCCGGGATGTGCTCGCGACCGATACGCGAGAGCCGGAAGTACACGTGGAAGAACGGCTGGAAGAACGCGCGCACCGTCCAGTAGACGAGCGGGTTGACGCCCTTGCCGACGCGGGCGTGCAGCGCGAGGCGCTGGTCGCGGTCCAGGTCGGGGCGCTCCCGCTTGGCGGGAGCGGTGCCGGGCTGCGGCGCCGCGTCGACGACGACGGCCGGCAACGGGGCTGAGCGGTCCTCGCGAGGCGGGGCGGTCGGAGTCTGGGGATCGTGCGCCATCTCACCCGGAAGGACCCCACAGGTCTCCCGTGGTTACAGGACGTGGAGGAGACCGGGCCCCGGCCCGGGCGTCTCGGGCCGCGACGCGTCGGACGTCGGCAGGGCCCGGTCCACCCGGAAGGGACCGGGCCCCGGCCCGGGCGTCTCGGGCAGCGACGCGTCGGACGTCGGCAGGGCCCGGTCCATCCGGGAGAGGTCGGGCCCACCGCGCTCCCCGGGTTCAGGAGCCCATGGCCGGATTCGAACCGGCGACCTTCGCTTTACAAGAGCGCTGCTCTGGCCAACTGAGCTACACGGGCACAATCGCGATCGTACTACCCGTTCCGGGCCGACTCCCACGCCCTCGGCCCCCGCGCCACCACTCGCCGCCCGTCGCCACGACGACCGACGGCCATCCCGACCTCAGCGGTCGGCGATGGGCGTTCCTGTCGTAGCCTGACCGGATGGCCGCCTCCCCCGATCCCTCAGCGACCGTCCACCCGCTGAAGCGGCTCTGGCGCCGGTCCACGGCGTTCCGCCCACGGATCGTCCTCGCGGTCGTCTCGACGGTCCTCAACAAGCTCTTCGACATCGCGCCGGAGCTCCTGATCGGCGTCGCCATCGACGTCGTGGTCCGGACGGAGGACTCCTTCGTCTCCCGGTTGCTCGGCATCGAGGACCGCGAGACCCAGCTCTACGTCCTGGCCGCCGTCACCGTCGTGGCGTGGGTCCTCGAGTCCTCCAGCCAGTACCTGGCGGACCGGCTCTGGCGGGGGCTCTCGCAGGATCTCCAGCACGACCTGCGCATGGACGCCTACCGGCACGTCCAGGACCTCGACACCGCGTGGTTCGAGGACCGCGAGTCCGGGCGCCTGCTGACGGTGCTCAACGACGACGTCAACCAGCTCGAACGGTTCCTCGACGTCGGGGCGGCGCACATCATCCTGACGGTCACGAACGTCGTCGCCGTCGGCGCGGTCTTCCTCGTCGTCTCGCCGCTGCTGGCGTTCGTGGCGTTCCTGCCGATCCCGGTGATCATGGCCGGCTCGCTGCTCTTCCAGCGGCGGCTCGGCCCGCGCTACGAGGCCGTGCGCGACCGCGCCGGCCGGCTCGGCGGGCTCATCGGCGGCAACCTCGGCGGCATCGCGACGATCAAGGCGTTCGGCGCCGAGGAGCGCGAGGCGGCGCGCGTCCACGAGGCCTCCACGGCGTACGCCACGGCCAACCGCCGGGCGATCGCGCTCAGCTCGGCGTTCGTCCCCCTCATCCGGATGGCGATCCTCGTCGGGTTCATCCTCACGCTCGTGCTGGGCGGCAAGGCCGCGCTGGACGGCACGCTCGAGGTCGGCCTCTACTCCGTGCTCGTGTTCATGACCCAGCGCCTGCTCTGGCCCCTGACGACGCTGGGCGAGACGCTCGATCTGTACCAGCGCGGCGTGGCCTCGATCCGCCGGATCCTCGACCTGCTCGACACCCCCGTGTTCATCCGTGGCGGCGCCCGCGAGCTCGAGGGGCCCCGCGGCACGCCGCTGGCGGTCGCCTTCCGCGACGTGCGCTTCGCCTACGGGGCCGCGCGCGCCGCCGAGTCGGGCGAGCCCGAGGAGCGCGTCGAGGTGCTGCGCGGCCTCGACATCGACGTACCCGCGGGCGAGACCCACGCGATCGTGGGCGCGACCGGCGCGGGCAAGTCCACCGTGGTCAAGCTGCTGCTGCGGCTCTACGACCCGGAGAGCGGCCAGGTCACGGTCGGTGGTGTCCCGGCGGACGAGCTCTCGTTCGCCGCGCTGCGCGGGACCGTCGGCTACGTCGGCCAGGACACGTTCCTCTTCGACGGCAGCGTCGCGGACAACCTGCGCTACGGCGCGCCCGACGCCGACGACACCGCCCTCGTCCGCGCCGCCGAGCTGGCCGAGGCCCACGGCTTCGTCGCCGCCCTCCCCCACGGGTACGACACCCCGGTCGGCGAGCGCGGCATCAAGCTCTCCGGTGGCCAGCGCCAGCGGCTGACGATCGCCCGCGCGCTCGTCCGCGATCCCGCGATCCTCGTCCTGGACGAGGCGACGAGCGCGGTCGACAACGAGACGGAGGCCGCGATCCAGCGCTCCCTGCTGCGCGTGTCCCGCGACCGGACGACGATCGTGATCGCCCACCGGCTCTCGACGATCCGCCACGCCGACCGCATCCACGTCATGGACGCCGGCCGCGTCACGGAGTCGGGCACCCACGACGAGCTCGTGACGCTCGGCGGGCGCTACGCCGGCCTGTGGTCCGTGCAGACGGGCGAGATCGCCGACGGCCTGCTGGACCGCGCGGCCCGCGGCGACGACTGAGTCCCCGGCCGCACCTGCGGGCCGGCGGGGACGGAGCTCCCCGGCGCCGGCCGCGGGGCGACGACGAACGGCGCGTCGCGGCCAGGTGCGCTCAGGGCGCGACGGGCGCCCAGGCCCCGCCGGCGCGGCCGAGCACGAGCTCGATCTCGCGCTCCCCGTCGCGGACGGTGAAGACGGCGCGGTCCGCGTCGACGCCCGGCTGGTCGTCGACGGCGACGAGCACGAGCTCCACGGCGTCGGGGTCGGCGACCCCGACGGCCGTGGCGGCCTGCCGGGCGGCGGCGTGGAGCACCGCCGGATCCCAGCCCTCGTCCGCGGCGTGCGCGGCGGCGAGCGAGGCGTTGGCGGCCCGGATCCGGGCGTCGGTGACGTCCCGGCGGGCGTGGTCGTGGCGCCGGCCGGCGATCCAGCCCGAGAGGACCAGGAGCGCGACGAGCGCGACGATCACGAGGACCGCCACCCCCACCACCGACACGGCCAGTGGCACGTGGCCGGTCGGGTCGGTGAGGGCGATCGGCGCGGCGGACGGCATGGCGGGCATGCTAGTCCGGACGCACCGGATGTTGGCGCGTCGGCGCTCAGACGGCGCGGAGCGGCACGCGCTCGCGCTCGTGGAGGAAGTCGCCGATCTTGCGCTTGACGCGCTGGAGCGCGTTGTCGACCCGCTTGGTGTCCGAGCCGAGCTTCTCCGCGATCTCCTCGTAGGTGCGGCCGCGCAGGTAGAGCGCGAGCACCCGGGACTCGAGGTCGGAGAGCAGCTCGGGAACCGACGACACCAGCGCGCGCAGCTCGTCGCGGTCGACGGCCAGACGGGCGGGGTCGTGCTTCTGCGGGCCGGCGATGACGTCGTGCATCGTCGACTCGCCCTCGGACGCACCGGGGGGCGGGGCGGACAACGACACGGCGTCGTTGAGCAGCTTCGCCTTGTGGCGGTTGTCGGCCTTGATGGCGGTGATCATCCGGCGCGTGATGCAGAGCTCCGCGAAGTTGCGGAAGCTCGACTCACGGTCGGTCCGGAAGTCCCGGATCGCCTCGTACAGGCCCATGAGCCCGTACTGGATGAGGTCGTCGCGGTCGCCACCGTTCAGGAAGAAGGAACTGGCCTTCATCCGGACGAACCCGTGGTATCGCGCGATCAACCGGTTGGTCGCCACGTCATCGCCACGCTTCGCGCGGGCGATCAAAAACCCATCCTCAACCTGACGTTGAGCGTTAGGGCTGGTCTTGAGTTGTGCCACGAGATGCCTTTCCGTCCGCCTCCACGCGGACTGACAAGCCTCGTAACGCGCGCCTCCCACGGCGCTATGAGCCAAAAATAGTTCCTGCGTGTCGCGGTCGCCGACCCCGAGGGCCCGGTCTAGACCTGAGGTCGACGGTCACGACGAGCAGGACTGTGACAGAAGTTATGTCCCCGTGTCAACACGTTCGCGCTGCTGCAAGATCGCGTACAGCAGCGCGGCGCTCGCGGCCCCCACGTTGAGGCTGTCGAGGTGCCCGCGGAGGGGCAGCGCGACGAGCTGGTCGCAGCTCGCGCTGACGCGGGCCCGCAGGCCCGTGCCCTCCGCGCCCATCACGAGGACGCAGCCGCCGGTGTAGTCCGGCTGGGTGTAGGGCACCGCCCCGTCCTCGCGCCCGGCGGCGCCGTAGATCCACGCGCCGGTGCTCTTGGCCTCGGCGAGCGCGTCGGCGAGGTTCCGGGCCTGCACGATCGGCAGGTGCTCCGTCGCGCCGGCCGACGCCTTCACGGCCGCGGGCGTCACCTCGGCCGCGCGGTGGCGGCAGATGATCATGCCCGTCGCGCCGACGCACTCGGCCGTGCGGGCGATCGCACCGAGGTTCTGCGGGTCCTGGACCTCGTCGAGGGCGATGATGAGCGGGTCGGGCTGCGCGAGCAGCTCCGCGAGCTCGACGTAGGGGTACGCGTCGACCGCGGCCACCACGCCCTGATGGTCCGGGGAGCCGGCGAGCGCCGCCAGTCCGTCGGAGTCCGCCAGGCGCACCTCGACCTCGTCGAGCTCCGCGAGCCAGCTCTCCCCCTCGAGGGTCGCCGCGGTCGCCCAGACGGCCCGCACGGGGCGCCTGCCGGCCCGCAGGACCTCGTGGACCGCGTTGCGACCGTAGAGGAGCTGCCCGTCACCCTGGAAGTCACGCGGCAGCGGCGGCGCGTCGGCCTCGCGACGGTCGCCGCGACCGCGACGCTCGCCGTCGGGACGTCCGCTCTCGGGACGTCCACCGTCGGGACGTCCGCCCCGCGGCGGACGGGCGGGCCCGTCGCGGCGCGGGCCGCGGGACGGACCGGTGGTCTCCCCCGGTCCGGGCAGCGGGCGGCCGGCCTTCTTCGCCGCCTTGCGCGCGGCCCAGTACTCCGGGCCGCGCTGGTCGCCCCAGTAGCCCTCGCCGCGCGGGTCGGGCGCGCCGGGCGCCGGCGGCTTGTTGCCCTTCTTCCCGGCCTCGGCGCGGCGCGCGTCGCGCGCGGCCTTGCCGCCCTTCAGGTTGGCGGCCTTTCGCGCGTCGCGCGGTTCGCCGCCCGCGCCCTTGGGCCCCTTGGCCGGCTTGTCGCGGCGCGGCTTCCCGGCCCCGCCCCCACCCTGTTTCGGCGTCACGCTGTGTCCTCCGCTCGTACGAGTTCGGCCCCGTCGGCACCGTCGCGGACGGTCCATCCGGCCGCCGCGAGGGCGTCGCGGAGCTCGTCCGCGCGCCCCCAGTCCCTCTCTGCGCGAGCGGCGTCCCGCTCCCGCAGCAGCCCGAGGGCCGCGTCGTCGGGCCCGTCGTCGTCGGGCGCGTCCAGCACGTTGTCCAGCGCCAGGATCCCCAGCATCTCCCGTAGGTGCTCGTCGCCGACCTGCTCGCCTGCCGCGGTGCGCCGGTTGGCGTCGCGGACCCAGGTCCACAGGTGGCCGAGACCACGGGCGGTGTTGAAGTCGTCGGCCAGCGCGTCGAGGAACGCGTCGCGCTCCGGCGCCAGCGCCTCCGGGGACGGCCCGGGCACGAGCGTGCGGGCGATCTCGCGCAGGCGACGGATCCCCCCGCGGGCCTGCTCGATCGTGTCCTCCGAGTAGGCGAGCGGCTGGCGGTAGTGCGCCGAGCAGAAGAGCAGCAGCAGGGCGTCGCGGGAGACCTCGGCGACGGCCTCGTGCAGCGCCGTGACGTTGCCGACGCTCTTCGCCATCTTCTCGCCGCGGAGCTGCAGCATCCCGTTGTGCATCCAGATCTGCGCGAGCTCGTGGTCGCGGGCGCAGCGGGTCTGCGCGGCCTCGTTCTCGTGGTGCGGGAAGACGAGGTCGTTGCCGCCACCGTGGATCTCGAAGCCGAGCCCCAGGGCCTCCTCCGCCATCGCGGAGCACTCGATGTGCCAGCCGGGGCGGCCGCGGCCCCAGGGGCTGTCCCAGGCGGTGTCCTCGCCCGGCTTGTTCGCCTTCCAGAGCGCGAAGTCCAGCGGATCCTGCTTGAGCTCGAGCCCCACCGGGTCGTCGCCCTCACCCTGGTCCATCTGGTCCACGTCCCGGCGCGAGAGGCTGCCGTAGCGCGCGTCGGAGCGCACGCGGAAGTAGACGTCGCCCTCGGCCTCGTAGGCGGCGTCGCGCGCGACGAGGTCCTCGATCAGCGCGATGATGCCCGGCATCGACGTCGTGGCGAGCGGCTCGACGTCGGGGCGGCCGAGGCCGAGCAGCTCGGTGTCGGCACGGTAGTGCGCGGACATCTCCTCGGCCAGCGCCGTCGACGTCGTGCCCTGCCGCACCGCGGCGGCGTAGATCTTGTCGTTGACGTCGGTGAGGTTCGCCACGAGCGTGACCTCGAAGCCCTCGTGCTGCAGGAAGCGCTTGAGCAGCGCGTAGACGACGAAGGGCCGCGCGTTGCCGACGTGGATGCGGTTGTAGACCGTCGGTCCGCAGGCGTAGATGCCCACCTGTCCGGGGACGCGCGGGCGCAGCTCCTGGAGCGCGCCGCTGGCGGTGTCGTGGATCCGGATCGTGCGCACGACCGTCGAGGGTATCGGCCGGGGGTGGCGTGACGACGCCCGTGTCCGCCGCACCCCCGGCGGGGATGGCCGCGCACGCGCCCCGCCACCGACGACGGCCGCCCCGGAGGGCGGCCGTCGGTGAAGCCGGGTGGGCGACGAGCGTCGCCCGGCGGGCTACTCCCCCGCGACCTCGCGGCTGGTGCTGATGGCGACCTCGTCGTGCAGGCCGACCTCGCCGGACGGGGTCTTGCCCGCCTGGTACGGGTAGGGCGACTGCTTCGTCTCGCCCTCCTCGAGGTACTCGTCCTCCGCGTTGACCTCCCAGAGGTCGTGCTGCTCGCCGTAGAGGTTGTCCACCGCGCGCATCGAGGTGAGCATGGAGTGGTCCGAGTTGTTGTAGCGGTGCAGCCCGTTGCGGCCGACCTGCTGCAGGTTCTCGATCGACGCGACCCAGCGCTTGATGATCTGGACGTTCTCGGCGTAGCCGTCGACGTAGTCCGGGTACGCCTTCGGGACGCGCACGACGTAGCCCTTGTCGACCTGGCCCGGCTTGGAGAGCCCGATCTGCTCGAGCTCCTTCGTGGCGAGCTTGACGAGGTCCTCGTCGGAGGACGTCCAGAGCTCGTCCCCCTCGAAGCAGAAGTACTCCATCCCGACGCAGCCCTTGGTCTCGTCCGGGACCATCCAGGGGCTCCACGAGCGGAAGTTCTGGATGCGACCGACGATGACGCCCGGCTCGTGGATGTAGATCCAGTTGTCCGGGAAGGGATCCTCGCCGTCGAGGATCAGGGAGACCGTGAGGAAGTCGCGGTAGCGCAGCGCCTCGGCGGCGGCGCGCACCTCGGCCGGGGCGCCCTCCGTCATCCGCAGCAGGTTGCGCAGCGGCAGAGAGGAGATGACGTTGCCGAAGTCGGTGATCGTCTCGCCGTTCACCGTGATCTCGGTGATCCGGTCGCCCTCGACCTTCATCCGCTCGATCGGGCTCTCCATCTCGATGGAGCCGCCGCGCTCCTCGATCGCGTTCGTCATCTTCTCCCACATCTGGCCGGGGCCGTAGCGGGGGTAGTCGAACTCCGTGATCAGCGTCTTGATGTCGCCGTTCTTCGACGGGAAGAACGCGTCCTTCGCCGCCGTGACGAAGGAGAGCCCCTTGATGCGCTGGGCGGCCCAGTCCGCCGTCATCTCGCTGGCGGGGCGGCCCCAGACCTTCTCGGTGTAGGTCTTGAAGAAGTGCTCGTAGAGGCGCTTGCCGAAGCGGGCCGAGACCCACTCCTCCAGGGACGCCTCGGGCTTGCGCCGGAAGGGCTTCTTCGCGACGGCCCAGAGGTACGAGAGACCCGACCGCGTCAGCTCGACCGGGCCGAGCTTCTTGATGACGTCCATCCCGTTGAGCGGGTAGTCCAGGAACTTCTTGTTCCAGTAGATGCGCGACATCCGCGGGCGACGGAGGAACTCGTCGCCCATGATCTCGTACCAGAGGTCCTCGACCTCACGGACCTTCGTGAAGAAGCGGTGCCCGCCGAGGTCGAAGCGGTAGCCGTCGCGGACGACGGTCATCGCGATGCCGCCGACCTGGTCGGCAGCCTCGTACACGGTCACGTCCGCGTCGCGCTTGGCGAGCAGGTAGCCGGCGGTCAGGCCGGCAGGGCCACCACCGATGACAAGCGTGCGGCCTTCAGGGGCGGTGGGGGTGATCGAGGACGAGGGGGTGCCGTGCATCGGGACTCCTACGGTCGGGGTGCGGTCAGCATGGTCAGGGACCAGTACCCGTAACCGGGGAAAAGGTCACGGTCGAACGGTGAAGAGTACGCCAAAGACGCCCCGACCCGGTCCGATGACCGGTCGACGACCCACCATCCGGAGTCGGGGGTCCGACAACAGCAGCGCGCGCCAGGCCCGCGTGCGGTCCGCGACGAGCTTCGTCCAGGGGCCCTGGAAGTTGCCGCCGGAGAGCACGGGGAGCACCAGCAGGATGCGCGATCCCGGGGCCTGGTCGCGGATCATGGCGTCGGCCAGGCGGTAGGGCTCGGCGGCCCGCAGGCGGTCCATCCCGTGGCGCCAGTCGAGCAGCCGGGTGTCCGTCTGGCGCCCGAGCGAGGTCGCGTAGCGCAGGCCGTCCGCGACGCCGTTCTTGCGCAACCCGTAGGCGACGACCGGCAGCTGCTCCGGGTGGATGCTTACGACGAGGTCGCCGGCCCGCAGCTCCGGGGCGACGGCGTCGACCATCGCCTGCGGCGTGGCCTTGTCGTGCAGCCGGGCACCCTGGGTGTTCGTGCCCCAGACGACGCACAGCAGGATCAGCGTGCCGATGGAGGCGCGGCCCGAGCGGGCGAGCAGGACGCCGGCCAGGAGGATCGCGGGACCGACGATCACGCCCATGTAGCGGTTGGCCCAGGCGGGGCTGACCTGGGACGCGAACCAGGCGAAGAGGAGCGTCGCGAGGAAGAGGACCGCGAGCACGATCGCGTGGTCGCGGAGGATCTTCGCCTCGGCGGGTGGGGCGACACCGGGGGCGGTGACGACGCCGCGGCGGGCGCCGCCGAGGACGCTCGCGCCGAAGACCATCGCGGCCACGAAGACGACCGCGGGGACCGTCGGGCTGGCGATGGACGCCATGCCCTCCACGAGCATCTGGACCGTCGGCTTGAGCGACCACGGCGCCCCCGTCTCCTTCGCCTGCTGCATCAGGCGGGGCACCCACGGCGCCCACACGACGGCGGTCGCGAGGTGGATGAAGAACCCGATCTTGAGGACGCGCACCCGTTCGGCGCGGTCGCCCTGCAGCAGCGCGCGGGCGCCGACGGCGAGCACGCTGCCGCCCACGAGGAAGACGCCCCAGGTGTGCGTGTAGAGCAGCACCATGAGGACGACGGCCAGCGCGACCTGGAAGCGGCGGGCGCCCGCGTCGAAGATCCGCAGGTGCAGGCCGGCGACGATCAACGAGATCAGCGCGACCAGCGAGTACATCCGCGTCTCCTGCGCGAAGTACGTGAGGTACGGCAGGGTGGCGGCCACGCCGGTCGCCCCGAGGGCGACACGGGGCCCCAGCGGCCGTCGTGCGAGCAGGTACGCCGTCGGGATAGCGGCGAGCGAGGAGAGCAGCGACAACGAGTGCGCCGCGGTCACCGAGTCACCGAAGATGCGCAGCCAGACGTGCAGGATCAGGTAGTAGACGGGCGGGTTGCCGTCGAGGCGCAGCGCGTGCGGGATCTCCGTGAACGGGAAGTTCGCGACGCCGACGCTGATGCCCTCGTCGATCCAGAAGGGCGCGTCGATGTTGCGGGTGCGCAGGAACAGCGACCACAGCAGGAGCAGGCCGACGCTGAACGCGGCGCCCGGCCCGGCGAGCCAGTCGACGACGGCGCCGACGCGGCGGCGGGCGTTCGCGGGGCGCGAGGTGGTGGCGGAGCTCATCGCTCTCCTCCGGGTGTGGGCGGACAACTCCGCGCTTCGATCTGCCAGTGGTCCGTGCGCGCCAGCACGGGGAGCGCCGGCACGCGGCCGACGCTCGGGCGCAGGATGTCGCCCTCGAGGAGGCGCACCCGGAACACCACGGGGGTGCGGCGGTACTTCGCATCCCGCACGTCGACGGCGTGCATGCGCAGCTGCCAGGCGACCTGCGGGACCATGAGGTTGAGGGTGCTGATGCCGCCGCACGCCCGCAGGCGCTCACGCCCGCCGGCGGCGTCGATCGCCTTCGGCAGCTCGTGCACGAGGTTGCCCTCGTAGACGACGCGCCGCACCTGCATCGGCAGCTGCTGGACCGCCGTGGCGACGACCACCACGGCGACGGCGCCGAGCACCACCCGGCGGGGCGTCTCCTCGAGGCCGCGCAGCGCGAGGGCGAGCGCGCATCCGGCCGCGACGATCAGGAAGGCCGCCGGCTGGATGAGGTAGCGCTCGTTGCCGGAGTAGCCGCGCTCGGTCATGATCGCGACGAGCACGAGCCAGGCGACGCCGAGCAGGGCGAGCGCCCCGACCACGAGCCAGGGGGCGTTCACGGCGCTCCCGGGGCCGAAGGCGCGTGTGGTCCCACCGGGGGCGTCCCGCCAGGCGGGGGCCGACCCGGGCGGGACGGCGTCCGGCGGCGCGGCGCCCGCGGGCGTCGAGGTGCCGCCGGCGGCCGCGGCCCGGCGCCGGGCCAGGACCGTCAGGGCGATCAGCAGGAGGACGGCGGCCCCGAACATCACCCACGTCGTCGTGGGGATCATCCGCGCGAAGTTGCGCACGACCGTGAGCCACGGATGCTCCGTCAGCGCGGGCGCGCCGGGGTCCGGGTTCTGCGCCCGGGTCGAGGCGCGGAAGTAGTCGCCCGAGCCCCACTTCTCCGGGACGAGCCACGCGAGAGGCAGGATCGCCAGGCCCGCGAGCACCCCGAAGCGCCCGCGCCAGCCGGCGTGCCACGCGACCCAGGCCGCGTACAGCAGCAGGAACGGCCACGCCTCGGGCCGCAGCAGGCCCGCGGCCACGCCCCACGTCATCGCGAGGCCGCGACGGCCGTCGAGCTCGGCGATGACCGCCGCGAGCACGAACGCCACCAGCAGGCCCTCGCTGTTGGCGAGCCAGCCGTGCCAGAAGAACCAGGGCGCCAGCAGCAGCGGCGCGGCGGAGAGCAGCCCGCCGAGCGTGCCGGCGATGCGCCGGCCGAGGGCGAAGGCGACGACGACGGCGGCCAGGGCCCCGATCCGGGCGACGAGCACCCAGATCGTCGGAGCGATCGAGCCGAGCGGGGCGGCGAGCGCCGTGACGACCACGGGCAGCGGCTTCCACGACGGTCCGTCGATCGTGTTGAGGTCGCCGTGGACCACCTCGCGACCCCAGATGATCCAGGCCCACGGGTCGTAGGTCGCCGTGGACGGCAGGATCAGGGAGAGCAGCGCCAGGAGCACGACGGCTCCGGCGGCGGCGGCCACGGGCGTGCGTGATCGGCCGCCCATGCGCGCGACATCGTACTCAGCAGCCCCCGTCCGCGGCGTCGGGGCCGCACCGTCGTCCCGGCGGGGCCCGACGCGCCCGGGAGCGCTCAGGGCTGCCGCACGATCGTCGCGACGGCCTGGGCCACGGCGCCCTCGCCGCGGCCGACGGCGTCGAGCCGCTCCGCGGTGGTCGCCTTCACGTTGACCCGTTCGACGTCGACGCCGAGAGTCCCCGCGATCGTGGCGGCCATGGCCGCCTTGTGCGGGCTGAGCTTCGGCCGCTCGAGGATCACGGTGGCGTCGACGTTCGTGACGGTCCACCCGCGCTCGGCGACGAGCGTCGTCACGTGCCGGAGCAGCGCGATGGAGTCGGCGCCGCGCCAGCGCTCGTCCGTGTCGGGGAAGTGCTCGCCGATGTCGCCCATCCCGGCCGCGCCGAGCAGGGCGTCGATCACCGCGTGGGTCAGGACGTCGGCGTCGGAGTGCCCGTCGAGCCCGACGGCGCTCTCGATGCGCACGCCACCCAGGATGAGCGGGCGGCCCTCCACGAGGCGGTGGCTGTCCCAGCCCAGCCCGGTGCGGACGTCGGGGAGCCCGGCGGGCATCAGCCCGGCCGCCCGGTCTCGGGGTCGATCGCCGGCGGCGGCGTGTCGCCGTGGCGGTGCACGCGCTCTGCGTCGGCCTGCTCGATCGGGATCTGGCGGCGGGTGCGGCGCTCGAACGTCGCCAGCTCGGTGATGCCGACCTCGCGCAGGAGGTCGAGCGCCTCGGCGTAGCCGTAGCCGAGGTGGTCGGGCGTGTGGGCGTCGCTCGACAACGTCACGGGGTTCCCCGCGTCCGCGACCATCTCGAGGAACGTGCGGGCCGGGTAGAGCTCGCCGACGGGCTTGCGCAGCCCCGCCGTGGAGAGCTCGACGGCGATGCCGGCGTCGGCGATCGCCTGGACGGCCGGCTCGTAGAAGTAGCGCAGGTCGCGCTCGGGCATCGGGCGGGCCGGGCCCCACACCTTCACGAGGTCGGGGTGCGCCAGGAGGTCGTACAGCCCGCTGCTCGCGCACTCGGCGAGGGTCTCGAAGTACCGGGTCCAGACCTCGTCGGCATTGCGGGCGCCCTGCCAGACGTCCCAGTTCGTCCCGGTCTCGTTGTACTCCGCATCCACGCCGCGGTCGGCGAGGAAGTGGACCGAGCCGATGACGTAGTCCCAGTCGCGGGCCTCGAGCAGCTCCGCCATCCGGTCCTCGCGCCCGGGGATGAAGTCGGCCTCGATCCCGAGTCGCAGGTCGGTCTCCTCGCGCACGAACGCGCAGTACGCGTCCAGGTCGTCGCGGGCGGAGAACCGCCAGAAGGGGTGCTGCCACACGTCGAGCGCCTGCTCGAAGCGGTGGATGTGCTCCGAGACGCCCAGCTCGGCGATCCCGCGGCCCGTCGCGGCCTCGCGGTAACGCTCCGCGTTCTTGGCCGTGAAGAACTGCTCCGGCTCGGACGGATGCGCGTCCGGGCGCAGGTGCACGTGGAGGTCGGTCAGCACGGGGCGGGATTCTGTCGCACCAGGTGCGGCAGCGGTGGCTGGTCTCTACGAATCGGCCGCGATCCAATCCGTCGGGACGCCACCCAAGTCCCCGAAAAGAACACTCGTCAAAGCCATGCCGATCGACGGATGGGCAGTGAGACGCACTTCGGCCTCCGGCATGGCCGTACCGAGAGCCGCCGCGGGCACTGCCGAGGCCGGGCAGCCACGGTCAACATCGAAGGTGCTGCCCGTTGGGGTTCTCATCCCCGGGCCATGCAACGCCCGCAGGGGGACGACGTTAGCCGTCGCTCCTACGGGACCGACAACGAGTAGGGCGTCGCGCTGTGCAGCACAGGTCGGCAGCGTCGCACGAAGGGCAGGATTCACGCCTACGATTGACCACGGCCTCCAACCGGAACCCAAAGCGGGCGCCGCTGCCACGAAGACGCCCACGCAGAGGGCAAGCGACACGGACGACGGCCTCAGCCATACCTCGTGCAGCCGCCACCACCCGTTGCCGAGTGAACTCGCTCCGTCTGCGAACTTCGCAACGACGAACACCGCGAGAGGCACTGTCAATGCTAGGAGCGGGAACACCGGGAAGAACACCAGCATGAGCGCGAGCACGGCTGCGATCGTGGCACCCCCGACGCGCCCGATGCTGCCCAGCTGGAACCACGCTACGAAGCGACGAACGGCGCCTCCGAGTTTGAGAAGCCACGGGAATGAAGGAAGCCGCAGGCGATCCCAAGCGTCCGGTTTGGGAAAGCACGCGGCAAGCTTTCGCGTGCCTCGTCTTGCGACCGCCGTGATGCGATCAAGGGTCTCACGCAGCGAGAACACGTCCCCGTTCTGGACCCGCTGCGAGAAGTCGCGGAAGGCAGACACGTAGACCAACATCACGACGAAGAGGTAGCCAGCGAGCGTGACCGCCACCCGAAGGACAGTCCCCGTGTCCAAAGCAGCAGCGCTGGAATCCCCGCGCGTGACGGCCGCGACGATGGCCGACACGGCGATGCAGACCACGAAATAGAACACGGTCCGCAACCATCGTCCCCGCACTCGGCCATGGCTTGGCCTAACGAGTTGCATCGGAGCGGCGAGTACCGCGGACAAGACCAGCCACACCAGCATCTGGCCGGCGACCGGCCCCGTTCCGCCGGACCAGTCGGCTACAACGCCGACGCCTGCGACTGCGAGCCCCATCCAAACCGCCCCGATGATGTCCAGAGCCGTGGCCGCATACCGGCGTACCACGCCTTCTGGCGCAAATCGGGCGACGGTGATCAGCGGCAAGAACAAACCGCCTACAAGAGCCACTCGCACGGCCTCGTATCCCGCCTCCCTGACGGGAGTCGCCTCGAGAATCGCGGGCACTGATACTCCGAGCCACGCCCCCTTTACAGCTGCGACGGAATACCCACCGATCAGCAGCATAGGAACCAAAGCTGCTATCTGCCCCAGCGCTGCCCAGCTCATTCGAGTGGCCGGCGGACGGAACGGTTGTGCTTGATGGCCGCCGCCAGACGGTCGTTCAGCCGAACTAGACATCGCGCGATATCGGGACGTGCGATGACCGCACCTCGGCGAGCAGCAGCCCCGCGAGGTGCAGATCCTCCGGCACGGTGACCTTCAGGTTGTTGCGCGGGGCGGGGACGAGGCGGACGTCGCCGCCGGCCGCCTCGACCAGCGAGGCGTCGTCCGTGGCGGCCGCGAGGACGTCGTCGGGCTGGGACAACGCCCGCTCCAGCACGTCGCGCCGGAAGACCTGCGGCGTCTGGATCGCCCAGAGGACGGAGCGGTCCAGCGTGCGGGCCACGCGCGGCAGGTCCGTGCCCGACGCGGAGCCGTGCGGCGCCGTGGCCTCCTTGACGGTGTCCGTCATCGGGGCCGCCGCGATGGCCGCGTCGGCACCCTGGGCCACGCCCAGCAGGCAGGCGCGCACGAGCTCGGGGGTCACGAGCGGGCGGGCGCCGTCGTGGACGAGCACCGGCTCCTGCGGCGGGCCCTCCCCGCAGGCGGCGAGGCCGGCCCGGACCGAGTGCGAGCGCTCGGCACCTCCGGGGACGGCGGTCACGCGGACCCCGTTCGTCCCGTCCCACGCCCCGTCGGGCAGCCCCCACTCCGCGGGGTCGGGCAGCTCCTCCCCGACGGGAAGGACGACGACGATCCGCCGGAGCGGCCGGGTGGCGATCAACGCCTCCAGCGACCAGGAGAGAAGGGGGCGGCCCAGAAGCGGGACGAGCGCCTTCGGCCGGGAATGGCCGAGGCGCTCGCCACGTCCTGCGGCGACGACGACCGCTACGGCCATCGTCGCCCGTGGGCGCACCCGGGGTGCACCGTCATGCTGCTACTCCTGCAGGGCCAGCTCCGCGTCGCTCTCGTCGACCGACTCGTCGTCGTCCTCGTCCTCGAGCGCGGCGGCGCGGGCCGCGGCCGCGATGTACTGCGGCGAGCCCTCGGCCGGCGGGGCCAGGATGCCGTCGAGGTACTCCTCGGCCTCGTCCTCGGTCTTCTCGAGCGCGTACATCAGCTCGGACGCGAGGACCTTCTTCGTCCGCGTGAACATCTGCTTCTCACCCGTCGAGAGGCCCTTCTCGTTCTCGCGGGTGGCGAGGTTGCGGACGACCTCGGCCAGCTCGTAGATGTTGCCGGTCTTGATCTTCTCGCGGTTGTGCTTGAAGCGCCGGTTCCAGTTCTTCGGCATGTCCGTGACCGGACCCTCGAGGACGTCGAGGACCTTGCGGACGGTCTCCTCGTCGATCACGCGCCGCAGCCCGACCGCGTTGGCCTGGTCGCACGGCACGTGGACCGTCATGTCGTTGTGCAGGATGCGGATCTTGAGGTAGTCGCGCTCCTCGCCCAGCACCTTGCGGGGCGCCCGGGACTTGACGACACCCGCCCCGTGGTGCGGGTACACGACGTTGTCGCCGACCTGAAAGTCGCATTCCGTGCTCGGAACGGGAATCTCGAACAGGTCGTCGTCGATGGTCTCAGTCATGGTCCCTCCTGGGATGGCCCGCGCGATGATGCGCGGCGGGAAGATCGCCCCGGCGGACGTGGTGCGTTGGGCGCATCACGTCTGCAGGTAGCGATCGACGAGGTTGATCTCCTGCAGACGGCGAAGGCCCTCTCGGATGTCCTTCGCCCTGATCTCGCCGACACCCGGCACCGATTCCAACTCGGCGTCGGTTCCGACGAGGAGCTCGTCCAGGCCACCGAAACGATCGATGATCTGCTGCACGACGAGCTTGGGGAGGCGCGGGATGCGCCCCAGCACCCGGTGGCCACGAGGGCTCACCGGGTAGTCCAGCGTGTTGAGCTTCCGGTTGAAGCCGAGGAGCTCGGCGAGTCGACCGAAATCGAGAAGATCGGGGTGCGGGAGGCGCGGCAGCTGCTCGAGCGCCTCGGCGACCGCCTCCTCGCTGGGGTCCGTGGAGTAGTCGCGGACGAGCGCGGCCTTCTCCCCCGCGGTGCCGACGGTGGTCTCCTCGAGCTGCATCTCGATGAGCCGGCCGTCCGTGCCCAGCTCAACGATGTAGCGCTCGATCTCGACCGCCATGCGGGAGACGAGCTCCGCGCGCTGGAGGACCGTGAGCACGTCGTGCAGGGACGCGCCGCCCTCGAACTCGAGGGCGGAGAGCCGCGTCGAGACCTGGTCGAGGCGGGCGCGGTACTTGTCCAGCGTCGCCAGCGCCTGGTTGGCCTTCGCGAGGACGACCGGGATCTGGTCGAGCTGGTACCGCATGCCGTCGACGTAGAGCGAGACGACCTCGCGGCGCTGCGAGATGGCGATGACGAGCGCGGCGGTCTGCTTCGACACCCGCTCCGCGGTGCGGTGCCGGGTGCCCGTCTCCTGCGTGAGGATCGTCGGGTCCGGGACGAGCTGGACGTTGGCCATCGCGATCTTCGTCGCGTTGGCGTTCAGGGTGATGGCGCCGTCCATCTTCGCCAGCTGGTAGAGCAGCGCCGGCGTGTAGTCGATGTCGAGGCGGATGCCACCCGAGCAGAGGTGCGTGATCTCCTCCGGCTCGCCGATGGCCAGCAGGCCGCCGGTGTGCGCGTTGAGGATCGAGTCGATCCCCTCCCGCAAAGCGGTACCCGGCGCAATCATCTCGAGCGCCTTCACCAGCCGGGGTTCCTGACGACCTTCGAGTTCGCCGAACTCTTCGCCGGAGCGCTGAACCATCGCAACAATTGTATCAAGGCCGTACCGGCCCCAACCCCATGTTCCAGGGTGTGCGGTCCTGATCGATTCTGCCCACCGGTTCTGCGGCCCGTGTAGGGGCCTTCCGGGGGTGGCGCTCGCTTCCTGCGACGGGGCCGTACTCCCCCGCTGAGGCCGACACTATCCGCCCCGCGGGTGCCGTGCATAACGGCGCGCCGAGCGGGGGCGCTCAGCCGTCGCGCTTCGGCCGCGGCAGCGCCGTGCGCAGGGCGTCCCGCAGGGTGGGGCAGCGCTCGGGCTGGACGACGGTGCCCAGGCCGAACTTGCGCGCCTCGGCCAGCCGGCGGTCCGCGTGGGCCACGCCACGCAGCTCGCCCGTGAGCCCGACCTCCCCGAAGCAGGCCACGGGCAGCTCGGCCTTGCCGTCCCCCGCCACCCCGGGGACGATCCCCCGCGCGGCGGAGGCGACGGCCAGCGCGACGGCGAGGTCGGCCCCGGGCTCGTCGGCCCGCACGCCGCCGACGACGTTGACGAACACGTCGTGGGTGCTCGTCGAGAGGCCGGCGTGGCGCGCGAGCACGGCGAGCACGAGCGCCAGCCGGTTGCGGTCGATGCCGTTGCAGACCCGACGCGGCGGGACGAGCTCGCTCGGCGACACGAGCGCCTGGACCTCGACGAGCAGCGGCCGCGTGCCCTCCATCGCGCACAGGACCACGGAGCCGGCGGCCTTCGTGGCCTCCCCCACGAACCGGGCGGACGGGTCCAGGACCTCGACGAGCCCGACGCCGCGCATCTCGAAGACGCCGGCCTCGTTCGTCGAGCCGAAGCGGTTCTTGCTGGCCCGCAGCGTGCGGTAGGTGCGCTCGCGCTCGCCCTCGAACTGCAGCACGCAGTCCACGAGGTGCTCGAGCACGCGCGGTCCGGCGAGCGAACCCTCCTTCGTGACGTGCCCGACGAGGACCGTCGCGACGTCGAGACGCTTGCAGACCTCCATCAGCCGGCCGGCGACCTCACGCACCTGCGAGACGGAGCCGGGGGCCCCGGAGAGGTCCGGATCGTGCATCGTCTGCACGGAGTCGATGACGCAGACCTCGGGCCGCTCCGCCTCGATGGTCGCGATCACGGTGGCGAGGTCGGTCTCGGCCAGGATCGGCACGTCGAGCGCCGAGGCGAGCCCGACGGGCGGGCCGTCGCCGGGCTTCGCCGCGCTCCCGGCGTCCTCCGGGCCGGGCGGGGCCGCGAGGCGCTCCGCGCGCAGGCGGACCTGGGCGGCGGACTCCTCGCCGGACACGTAGAGGGTGCGCGTGCCCGCACCCTCGAGGTGGCCGAGGACCGTGTTCAGGAGCGTCGACTTGCCGATGCCGGGCGAGCCGCCGAGCAGGACGAGGGAGCCAGGTACGAGGCCGCCACCGAGCACGCGGTCGACCTCGCCCAGGCCGGTGCACATGCGGGGGACGCGAGGAGCGGTGACGTCGCGCAGCCGGGTCGGTGCGCCCGCGGGCACGCCGCCGCCCCGGGCGCCGGCGGGGGCCGCGGCCGCGCCCCCCGCCGCCTTCGTCCCGCCACGACCGCCCGTGGGCTTGTTCGCCCGCTCCTCGGTGATCGTGCCCCAGGCGCCGCAGCCCGGGCACTGGCCGAGCCAGCGGGGCGTCTCGTGGCCGCAGGCGGTGCAGACGTGGATCGTGGCGGTGCGGGCCATGGACCGAAGGACGCTACGCCCAGCACCGGCGGAGAGACCAGGGGCGGGGCGTCACGCCTCCGTGACGCCTCCGTGGCGACTCCGTGACGAGCCGGTCTCGACCCTGCCCCGCGTGCGTGACGAGCCCGTCGAACGTCGGTGCGGCGTCCCGCAGCCGCGTCTCCGGCGACGCGGGCGCCGCCGGGCCCGGAGCCGCCGGTTCGGGGCCGCCGGGCCCGGAGTCGCCCGCGGGGCTCAGCCCGCGGCGTCGAGTGCCTGCGTCAGGTCGGCGACGACGTCCTCGGCGGACTCGAGGCCGGCGCTGAAGCGGATGTAGCCCGGGCCGACCTGGCCGTCGCCGAAGCGGTCGCGGCGCTCCGCCGAGGAGTGCATGCCGCCGAAGCTCGTGGCCTCGACGACGAGGCGCAGGGCACCGAGGAACGCCTTCGCCCGCCGCATCGTGCCCAGGTCGAAGCCCACGACGCTCGAGATGCCGGGGTAGCGCACGTCGTCGAGGTCGTCGCGCGCGCTCAGGGCCGCGAAGACCGCCGCGGCGACGGCCTCCTGCCGCTGCAACCGCACGTCGAGCGTGCCGAGCGAGCGGTGCGCGAGCCAGATCTCGAACGGGCCCGGCACCGCGCCGGCCAGCGTGCGCCAGCCACGGATCCGCTCGAGCAGCTCCGTGTCGCGGGAGGACACGTGCCCGAGGATGAGGTCGCTGTGCCCCGTGAGGTGCTTGGAGTCCGACGAGACGACGAGGTCGGCACCGAGCTCGAGCGGCCGCTGGCGCAGCGGGGTCGCCAGCGTGTTGTCGACGACGACCTTCGCCCCGGCCTCGCGGCAGATCGCGATCGTCTCCCCCAGCTCGAGGATCTGCAGCCCGGGGTTGGCGGGCGTCTCGATCCACACGAGCGCCGCGCCCTTGGCGGCGCGGCGGATCGCCTCGTCCGTCGTCGGGACCGTGCGGACGCCGACGCCCCGCGGCGCGAGGTGCTCGCGGGCGAAGGTAAGGACCCCCGGGTAGCCGTCGCTCGGCGCGACGAGCGTGTCGTCCGGCCCGAGCATGCACTGCAGCACCGCTGTGGCGGCCGCCATGCCGGAGGCGAAGACGACGGTGCCGCCGCCGTCGAGCGCCCCGAGCGCCTCCTCGTAGCGCTCGAACCCCGGGTTGCTCATCCGGCCGTAGACGTGGCTGACGTCCTGCGGGTCGCCCGCGGCGTGGTACGGCCCGGCGAAGACGGGACCCTGCAGGAACGGCTCGCCCTGGACGGCCGGGGAGAGACCGGCGGTCACCACGCGTGTGGCCATGCCCGCTTCGTCTCGGTGGCGCTCGTGCTCCACCACGTTGCCGCGCACCACGCCGGCGCCGCCGGGCCCGTCGGACTCCAGGGCCGCCCGCTCGGGCGAGCGCGCACCGTCCTCGCCGGAAGGACCGGTGGCCGGCGGCGTGGCGGACGACGATCCGGCGCTCGTCGGGGCCTCCGCGTCGCCGAACGGTCCCGCGGACGCCGGCTCGGGGGCCGGCGCGTCGCCCGTCCGCTCCGCGGCGAGCCGTTCGCGCTGGGCGTCGAGCCGGGCACGCGCGGCGGCAGCGACGCCCTTGGGCAGGACCCCTGCCTCCCCCTTGACCCAGGTGTCCCCGGCGTCGTCGT
This sequence comes from Patulibacter americanus DSM 16676, assembly GCF_000420025.1. Classification (GTDB taxonomy): domain Bacteria; phylum Actinomycetota; class Thermoleophilia; order Solirubrobacterales; family Solirubrobacteraceae; genus Patulibacter; species Patulibacter americanus. The sequence goes on along the minus strand of NZ_ATUD01000002.1, from coordinate 82,299 downwards.
TCCCGCTCATGCGGAGCGCTCCGCGCGGTCGTCGGCGGTCGGGACGGGGACGCCGACGTCGCGGCGAGGGGCACTGGGCTGCGTCACCCGAGCAGCGTACCGCCGCCGGGGAGAGCGGCCCGGGCCCCGCCCCGAGCGTCGCGGGCTCGTGACCGCGGGCAGCGACCGGGCTCGGGGCACCCGGAGGGCCCCGACCCGGAACGCACGAAGGGCGGGGCCTGTGGCCCCGCCCTTCAGCGGTCCTGCGGTGTTGCGGCGGTGCTAGGCGTCCTGCGCGGGCGCCTCGCCCGTCGGCTCGACCTCGGGCTCGGGCGTCTCGGCCTCGTCCTCGGTGGCGCCGACGGTGGCGGCCACCGGCACCGGAGCTTCGACGACCGTCAGCGTGACGGCGTTCTCCGTGTCGCCCTCCGGCGCCACGTCGACCTTGACGAGCGCCTTCGGCGGCACCTCGTTCGCGAGCACGAAGTCCGCGAGCGGGTCCTCGATGTAGCGCTGGATCGCCCGGCGGAGCGGACGGGCACCCATCGCGGGGTCCCAGCCCTTCTCGACCAGGAGGTCCTTGACGCCGTCCGACAGCTCCAGTGTCAGCTCACGGTCGCGCAGCGACTTGCGCACGCGGTCGATCATCAGCTCGACGATCTGCGTGATCTGCGGCTTGTTGAGCTTGTGGAAGACGATGACCTCGTCGATCCGGTTGAGGAACTCCGGCTTGAAGGCCTTCTTCAGCTCGCCCGTGACGCGCTGCTTCATGTCCTCGTACGTGAGCGCCTCGTCGTCGTCACCGAGCTGGAAGCCCAGCGGCGTCGACTTCGCGATCTCCGAGGCGCCGATGTTCGACGTCATGATCACGATGGCGTGACGGAAGTCGACCGTCCGGCCCTGCGAGTCCGTCAGCCGCCCGTCCTCCAGGATCTGGAGCAGCAGGTTGAAGACGTCCGGGTGGGCCTTCTCGATCTCGTCCAGCAGGAGGACGGAGTACGGCTTGCGCCGCACGGCCTCGGTCAGCTGACCGCCCTCGTCGTACCCGACGTAGCCCGGGGGCGAGCCCACGAGCCGCGAGACGGCGTGCTTCTCCATGTACTCCGACATGTCGACGCGGACCATTGCGTCGGCGTCGCCGAACAGGAAGTTGGCCAGCGACTTCGCCAGCTCCGTCTTCCCCACGCCCGTCGGGCCGAGGAAGATGAACGAGCCGGTCGGGCGCTTCGGGTCCTTCAGGCCGGCGCGCGAGCGCCGGATGGCCTTCGAGACGACCTTGACGGCCTGCTCCTGGCCGATGACGCGCTCGTGGAGCTCCTCCTCCATGCGCATCAGGCGACGGGTCTCCGCCTCCGTCAGCTTGAAGACCGGGATACCGGTCCACATGGAGACGATGTCGGCGATCTCCTCCTCGCCGATCGACAGGCGCGGCTGCTCGCCCTCGCCCTGCTCCCACTGCTCGACGAGCTCGCGCTTCTTCTGCACGAGCTTGCGCTCCTCGTCGCGCAGCGACGCGGCCGTCTCGTACTCCTGCGCCTCGATCGCCGCGTCCTTCTTGCGGCGCGCCTCGGCGATCTGCTCCTCGACCTCCTGGAACACCGGCGGCGACGCCATCGAGCGGATCCGCTTGCGCGAGGCCGCCTCGTCGATGAGGTCGATCGCCTTGTCCGGGAGCTGGCGGTCGGAGATGTAGCGGTCGGCGAGCTCGACGGCGGCCTCGAGGGCCTCGTCGGTGATCTCGACCTTGTGGTGCTGCTCGTAGCGGTCGCGCAGGCCCTTCAGGATCTGCACGGCCTCCTCCGGCGCGGGCTGCTCGACGCGCACCTGCTGGAAGCGACGCTCCAGCGCTGAGTCGCGCTCGAGGTACTTGCGGTACTCGTCGATCGTCGTGGCGCCGATCGTCTGCAGCTCGCCACGCGCCAGGGCCGGCTTGAGGATCGAGGCCGCGTCGATCGCGCCCTCGGCCGCGCCGGCACCCACGAGGTTGTGGATCTCGTCGATGAAGAGGATGACGTCGCCCTTGTTGGCGATCTCCTTCATCACCTTCTTGAGGCGCTCCTCGAACTCACCGCGGTACTTCGAGCCGGCGACGAGGGCCGCCAGGTCGAGCGTGTAGATCTGCTTGTCGCGCAGCAGCTCGGGCACCTCGCCCGAGGAGATGGCCTGCGCCAGACCCTCGACGACGGCCGTCTTGCCGACGCCCGGCTCGCCGATCAGGACCGGGTTGTTCTTCGTGCGGCGCGAGAGGATCTGCATGATCCGCTCGATCTCGGTCTCGCGACCGACGACCGGGTCGAGCTTGCCCTCGGCGGCCAGCTTCGTCAGGTCTCGACCGAACTGGTCGAGCACCTTGGAGGAGCGCTGCTTCGGCGACCCCTCGGTGGTCTGGCCGGAGCCGCCGACGGAGGAGCCCGTCGTCTGACGGCGCCCGCCCGGGCCGGACAGCATCCGGATGACCTCGTTGCGGATCTTCTCGCTGTCGGCGTCGAAGTCGAGGAGGATGCGGGCGGCGACGCCCTCGTTCTCCCGGACCAGGCCGAGCAGGATGTGCTCCGTGCCGATGTAGTTGTGCCCAAGGCTCAGCGCTTCACGCAGCGCCAGCTCGAGGACCTTCTTCGCGCGGGGCGTGAACGGGATCTGGCCCGAGGTGACTTCCTCACCCGAGCCGACGATCCGCACGACCTGCGCCCGCACGCGTTCGACGGTGATGTCGAGGGACTCGAGCACGCGCGCGGCGAGCCCCTCCTCCTCACGCAACAGACCGAGAAGGATGTGCTCCGTCCCGATGTAGTTGTGCTTGAGCGTCCGCGCCTCTTCCTGGGCGAGAACGACAACCTGCCTGGCTCGTTCTGTGAATCGCTCGAACATCCTGGGGATCCTTCCGTGGCTCAAGAGAGACTCTACCAGCGGCCTCACCCGGCCCTGCCAGACACCCCTCCCGTACAGGACTTACGACGCTCAGGCCCTGCCTGGATGCGTCAAAAGCCGTAATGACCGTTCGTCCGGTGGATACCCACCGGGCGGAGACGGGATCCCTCAGTCGCGCATCGTCGGGAACAGGACGATGTCCCGGATCGTGCTGCGGCCGGTCATGCAGATGACCAGCCGGTCGATGCCGAGGCCCAGGCCGCCCGTGGGCGGCATGCCCTGCTCGAGCGCCTCGACGAACGACTCGTCGTAGGGCTGGGCCTCGTCGTCGCCGGCCAGCTCGAGGCGCGCCTGCTCCTCGAACCGACGGCGCTGCTCGTCCGGGTCGTTGAGCTCGGAGAAGGCATTGGCGATCTCCATGCCCAGCGCGAACGCCTCGAAGCGCTCGACGAGCCCCGTGTCCTGGCCGTCCGCGGTGCGCTTGCGCTTCGCGAAGGGCGAGAGCTCGACGGGGTAGTCGAAGAGCATCGTCGGCTGGACGAGCTTCGGCTCGACGTCCTTGCTCAGCAGGTCGTCGACGAGCTGCGGCCAGGTGCGGCCGTCGGGGTCGACGTCCGTCCGGGCCGACGCGCGGACGACGGCGGCGAGCTCCTCGGCGGTGCGGTGGGCGAGCACGTCGATGCCCGTCTCCTCCTCGATCGCGCCGGCGAGGGTCTTGCGGGCCCACGGCTCCGTCCACCGGAGCTCGCCCTCGTACCCCACCGCGGCGGCGACGTGGGAGACGCACGCCTCGAGGCGGTTCGCGGCGTCCTCGACGTCCGCGTAGGCCTCGTACCACTCGAGCATCGTGAACTCGGGGTTGTGCTTGTGGGAGATGCCCTCGTTGCGGAAGTTCTTCCCGAGCTCGTAGACGCGCTCGAGGCCGCCCACGATCAGGCGCTTGAGGTACAGCTCCGTCGCGATCCGCAGGTAGAGGTCGCGGTCCAGTGCGTTGTGGTGCGTGACGAAGGGCCGGGCCAGCGCGCCGCCGTAGAGCGGCTGCAGCACCGGGGTCTCGACCTCGAGGAACCCGTCCGCGTCGAGGAAGCGGCGGATCTCGGAGACGATCCGCGAGCGCATGATGAACGCCTGGCGGGTGTCGTCGTTGCCGATGAGGTCGAGCTCGCGCCGGCGCTGGCGCAGCTCCTGGTCCGCGACGCCGTGGAACTTGTCCGGCGGCGGCCGCAGGGACTTGGCCAGGACCGTGATGTCCTCGACGCGGAGCGTGAGCTCGCCGCGGCGGGAGACGAAGGCCGTGCCGTCGATGCCCAGCAGGTCGCCGAGGTCGACGTCGTCGAGCAGCCGCGACATGCGCTCGGGCCCGAGCACGTCGAGCTTGGCCTGCAGCTGGATCCGGCCGGAGCGGTCGTCGAGGTCGAGGAACGCCATCTTCCCCTGGCCGCGGCGGGCACGCAGGCGCCCGGCGATGCGGTGGCGGACGTCCGTCTCCGCCCCGTCCTCGAGGCCCGCGTGCTGCTCGCGGATCCCGGCGATCGCCTCCACGCCGTCGAAGTCGTGCGGGAACGGCTCGACGCCGGCCGCGCGCAGGCGGTCGAGCTTCGCGCGCCGGACCGCGAGGAGGTCGGTGCCGTCCTCGGCGGCCGCGGCGGTGCCGGCCTGCTCGGGCGTGGGGTCGCTCATGCGGGGCGGAGGGGAGCGATCAGCGCGAGATCGAGACGATCTCGAGCGTGCGCGTGCGGCCGTTGGGCAGGTTCACGGTGACCTTGTCGCCCTTCGCCTGCCCCAGCAGCGCCTTGCCGACCGGCGACTCGTTGGAGAGCTTGTTCTCCTCCGGGTTCGCCTCGGCGGAGCCGACGAGCGCGTACTCCCGGTCCTTGCCCTTCTCGTCCTTCACGGTGACGTGCGTGCCGACCTGCACGACGTCGGTGGAGAGGGAGGACTCGTCGATGACGGAGGCGGAGCGGAGCTGCTCCTCGATGTCGAGGATGCGACGCTCGATCATCGCCTGCTCGTTCTTCGCGTCGTCGTACTCGGAGTTCTCCGAGATGTCGCCGAAGTCGCGCGCGTCCTTGATCCGCTCCGCGACCTCGCGACGCTTCGTCGTCGTGAGGTGATCCAGTTCCTGCTTGAGCTTCTCGAGACCCTCGGGGGTGAGGATGACGTCCTTGGGCAACGTACGGCCTTTCGCCTTCGGCGCCGCGGGCGGAAGCGCGCGCCGATGGGGATGTTCTGTGGTCGCGGACGGCGGCGCCGTCCGCTCAGCGGAGCGGCGCAGTATAGCCAGAGGGCCGGCAGATCCCCCGCCCCGCTCGGTGCGCGGGCTAGGCGGCGAGCACCGTGCCGGCCGCGTCGCGCACCAGCGCGCGGGCCACCTCGACGTCGTCCGTCGCCTGGAGCGCCTCCTGCAGGCGCTTGTCCGGAAGGATCCGGCCGTCGACGGCGCGGGTGCCGACGCCGGCCTCGGCGAGCCGCTCGACGTACCAGGGGTAGTGCTTGCGCAGGTAGCGGCCGGCGCGCTCCGGCCCGAGGTGCTCCGTGGTGCGGTCGAGCACCCAGTCGAGCTCGTCGGCGACCTCGGCCGGGGTCGGCGGGACGTCCTCGCGGAGCCCCAGCAGCGTGGAGAAGAGCCAGGGGTTGCCGAGCGCGCCGCGCGCGAGCATCACCGCGGCGGGGCCGACCTGCTCGTAGGCGGCGAGCGTCTGCGCGTCGTCGTGCAGGCCGCCGGAGAGGACGACGGGCACGGGCAGCTCCTGCACGAGCTTCGCGGCGAGCTCGTAGTCCGGGAAGCCCTTGTGGTGGACCTGGGCGGAGCGGGGGTGGAAGCCGATCGCGTCGACGCCGGCCTCGTCGACGAGGCGCGAGGCGAGCGCGTAGCCATCGGCCTCGCCGTCCTTCTTCGTCGACGAGCGCAGCTTGACCGTGACGGGCAGGCCCGAGCCCTCCTTCGCGGCGCGGGCGACGGCGACGGCCGTGTCCGGGTCCTTCAGCATCGCGGCGCCCGCGCCGGTCTTGATGACCTTCGGTACCGGGCAGCCCATGTTGAGATCGATGACGTCGACCCCGACGTGCTCGGCGACGTACGCCGCGGCGGAGCGCATGACCTCGGGGTCCTGCCCGAAGAGCTGGATCGCGACCGGGCCGCCCTCGCGCTCCTCCGCCTTGAACTTCAGGAGGTCGCGGAGCGTCTTGTCGTTCTTGTGGTGGATCGCGAAGGACGAGACCATCTCGGAGACCGCGTAGCCCGCGCCGTAGCGCTTGGCCTGCAGGCGGACCACCCAGTTGCCGATGCCGGCGAGCGGCGCGAGCGTCACCCGGTTGGGGATCTCGAGGCCGGCGAGGGTCCAGGACGACGTGAGGGGTGCGGACGGCATGCACCCCCCAGGGTACCGACCCGCGGTCTAGCGCTCGTCGGGGTCGCGGGGCGTGGGGAAGCCGCCGTCGATGAGCTCGACGCGGTAGCCGTCCGGATCCTGCACGAAGGCGATGTGCGGCAGCTCGGCGCGCCCGCCGGGGTGGAACGGCGGCTTCTCCGGCTCGACGCCGAGGCCGGCCTTCAGGTCGGCGAGCTGCTGCTCCAGGTCGTCGACCACGAGCGCGATGTGGTTGTAGCCGTCGCCGAGGTCGTAGGGCTGCTCGCGGTCGTCGTTCACCGTGAGCTCGAGCCGGTCGCCGTCGCCGGGGAGGCCCATGTAGACGTTGAACGCCGTCTCGAAGTTCAGGCGGCCCCGCTTCTCGAAGCCCAGCGCCTCGTAGAAGCGGACGGAGGCGTCGATGTCGCGCACGCGGACGCAGGTGTGGACGAGGTGACTGGCCATGTCCCCAAGCTAGCGCGCTGCCCCGGGGGCGGGACCGTGTCGGTCAGGTGTTGCGCTCGTGCAGCAGGCGGAGGCCCGTGAGGGTGAGGAGGTCGTCGACCTCGTGGATCGTCTTGCAGTGGGGGACGATGTGGCGGGCGAGACCGCCCGTGGCGATGAGGTCGATGTCCTCCCCCAGCTCCTCCATGAGCCGGGTGCAGATCGCGTCGACGCCGCCGGCGAAGCCGTAGATGACGCCGGAGCGGATGCCCTCGATCGTCGACTTCCCGATGAGCTGCCGCGGTGCGACGAGGTCGATGCGGGGCAGCGCGGCGGCGCGGGACGTCAGAGCCTCGAGCGAGATCTCGACGCCGGGGCTGATGATGCCGCCGAGGTACTCGCCGTCGGCGGAGACCGGGTCGTAGGTGATGGCGGTGCCGAAGTCCACGACGACGCACGCCCCGCCGAAGCGCTCGTAGGCGGCGACGGCGTTGACGAGGCGGTCGGCCCCGATCTCGCGCGGGTTGTCGTAGCGCAGCGCCATGCCGGTGCGGATCCCCTGCCGGACCACGACCATCTCGTGGTCGAGGTAGCGGTCGGACATCCCACGCCACTCGTCCGCGAGCTGCGGCACGGTCGAGGAGACGATGGAGGCCGAGACGTCGGACATGTGCAGCCCGCGCAGCTCGAGCAGGTTGCTGAGCTTGGCACCGAGCTCGTCGGCGGTGGACTGCCGCATGGTCGCGAACCGCCAGTGCTCCACGAGCTCGCGCCCGCGGAACGCCCCGAAGTGCGTCTGGGTGTTGCCGACGTCGACGACGAGGAGCATCGCGGCAGTATCGCGGCCCGGCCCGCCGCACGCGAGGTGGGGCCCGCCCGTCCTCTCCATATGCTCTGCGGATGCTGGCCACCCTGTATGTCGTCCACGGCTCGCACCCGTGCGCCACCGTGAAGCGCGCGCTCGAGCTCAAGGGCGTCGAGCACCGGGTGGTCGAGTGGCCGCCCGCGGCGCACGTCGTCCCGCAGACCCTGCTGTTCCGTCGCCGGACCGTGCCGGGCCTGAAGCTCGAGGACGGGGACCGGATCTCCGGCTCCCGCGCCATCCTCCGCCGCCTGGACGAGCTGGTGCCCGACCCGCCGCTCGTCCCGGCCGACGGCATCGCACGCGAGCGGGTGCTCGAGGCGGAGCGGTGGGGCGACGAGTGGCTGCAGCCGTTGGTGCGCCGCGTGCTCTGGTGGGCGCTGGACCACCGGCCCACCGCCATCGGGTCGTTCCAGGAGCACTCGACCCTCCCCCTCCCGCCCGCGATCCGCCCGCTGCTCACCCCGGCGATCGTCGGCGTGGAGCGGCGCCTGAACCACGTGACGGACAAGGGCGTGCGGGCCGACCTGCGCGACCTGCCCCTCGCGCTGGACAAGGTGGACGACTGGCTCCGCGACGGCACCCTCGGGGGGCCGGGCCAGAACGCCGCCGACCTGCAGATCGCTGCGGGGCTGCGCCTGCTGATGACCATGGAGGACCTCGACGGCCCCTTCCGCGAGCGGCCGGCCGGCGAGCTCGCGCTGCGGATCTTCCCGGAGTGGGACGGGCACGTCCCGGCCGGCGCCTTCCCGGAGGAGTGGCTCCGCGGGCTGCCCGTGGCGCCCCGCTCCTCCGGCGCGACGCGCGCCTGAGCGGCAGGGTCAGTCCGTCAGGGAGACCTCGCCCAGGTCCTCGAGCAGCGGGCCCGGCGCGGAGCGCTGGAAGCGCAGGCGCCCGCGGCGGCCGTCGAGCTCGAGCCAGGCGAGCTGGTTGTCGAACCACGGGCCGAGCTCGCGGCGCCAGCCCACGGGAGGGTCGGGCACGCCGGCCGCGCGACCGAGCGCCCGGCCCAGGGCCCACGAGGTCCGCGTGTGCAGCGCGCCGATCATCCGTCGTTGGCCCGGAGGGAGCGGGTTGCGGTAGGGCGAGCAGACCGCCTGGAGCACGAGGCTGTGGCGGGCGCCCGGGGCGCGGAACCCGACGCGGTCGACGTACGCGTGGTGCACGTCGCCCGAGAGCAGCACCACGGAGCCGGGCGGGCGCCCTGTGCGCCCGGAGGCGACGTCGTCGAGCAGCTCGGCCATCTCGTCGAAGGACCGGCCGAACGCCGGCCAGTGCTCCAGGTCGACGGCGCGCCGGGCGACCTCCGTCAGCCGCGCCACCAGGGAACCCCAGGCCCCGGCGGCGAGCGCCTCCGACGCCGCCTCGAACCAGTGCATGCCGTGGCCGACGAAGACGGGGACGGACGTCGCGAGGAAGAGGTGGTCGTGGTCGCCGGCGGCCTGCTCGCGCACCCACGCCCACTCCTCCCGGTCGACCATCCGCCGCGGACGGCCGTCGTCCGAGCCGAGGTCGCGTGCCGCACGCGAGTCGACCACGACGATGCGGGTGCCGCAGAGGTCGCGGACGTAGCTCCAGCGGATGCTCTCGGGATGGACGTCGGCCCGCGCCGCCGTCTCGCGCAGCAGCGGAAGCACGTCGCCCTCCTGCGCCCGGATGCGGGCGTGCAGCGGGTCGTCGTCGACGGCGGAGGGCGAGAGGTTGCCGAGGTGCTGGTAGACCCAGTAGGAGGCCAACGCGCCGACGATGCGCTCGTGCCACCACGGCTCCTGCTGGATGTCGGCACGCCACGAGCGCGACGTGTTCCAGTCGTCGTGGACGTCGTGGTCGTCGAAGACCATGGCGCTGGCGACCGTCGAGAGCAGCCAGCGCACGGCCGGGGTGCTCCAGGCGTCGTAGTACAGCCAGGTGTACTCCTCGTAGTCGTAGACCTGGTCCTCCGGCGCCCCGCGGCGGTCGATGTCGCGCTCCTCGATCCGCTCCTGCACCGCCGGCGGGATGTCGTCGGCGTAGACCTGGTCGCCCAGCCACAGGAGCAGGTGCGGCAGGTCCTCCGCGGCGCCGCTGCGCAGGCCCTCCGCCAGCGCCTGGATCGCGTCGACCCCAAAGGCATCGTCGTCCTCCTCCGGGTCGAGGTCGTAGGGGTCCTCGTGCGGCCGCGAGACGCGGCACGAGCCCCAGACCACGCGCAGCTGCTCCCCCGGCTGCACCGTGTGGATCGCCGGGGCGGGATACGGGTCGTCGGGCTCGGGCCACACGGACGCGCCGTCCAGCGCGACCGCGTAGCGCGTGACGGTGCCCGGCTCCAGGCCCTCCACGCGCACGACGGCGTAGTGGTGGCCGGCGACCTCGAAGGTGCGGTCCGTGTGGCCGAGGACCTCGACCTCGGCCGGGGCGTCCGTCTCGACCCACACCGTCGCCGACGTCGCGTCGACGTGGCGCAGCAGCGGCCCGAGGACCAGGCGGGGGGCCACCTCAGCCCTCCGCCGGCACGGAGAGCGGGTCGCCCGCGCGGCGGACGCCCTCGTCGAGCGGGAGCTGCTCGAGCCGCTCGGACAGGCGCGTCCCGTCCGGCAGCGTCAGGCCCAGGTCGAGCTCCAGGAGGGGGACGAGGACGAAGCGGCGCTCCGCGACCTGCGCGTGGGGCAGCGTGAGCCGCCCCGAGACGTACGGCTCGTCGCCCAGGAGCAGCAGGTCGACGTCGATCGGCCGCGGGCCGTGACGCACGTAGTCCGGCGACGTCACGTCCGTGGTGCGGCCGTGCTCGCGCTCCACGGCCTTGCACGCGTCGAGCAGGCCCTCGGGCGGCAGCGCCGTCGCGATGCGGACGCAGGCGTTGAGGAACGCGGGCTGGTCGAGGATCTCGCCGACGGGGTCCGTGTCGTACGTCGCCGACGCCGCGAGCACGCGCACGCCGTGCCCCGGCAGGGCGTCGACCGCGGCCTGCAGGTGCGCGCGGCGGTCGCCGAGGTTCGTCCCGAGCCCGAGGTAGCCGAGCCGCTCGCCGGGGCGTAGGTCGTCGCGGGAGCTCACGAGAGCGGTGCCAGGAGCGCGAGCTGGCGGGACTGGGCGAGCAGCGTGCCGTCCGGGAGGAACAGCGTGCCGTCCTCCTCGACGAGTCCGCCCTGGGCCGCGGAGGAGGCGTAGTGGCCGAGCACCGGCGCGGCGGGCAGCCCGCCCAGGGGCAGGTCGGCGCGGAAGTGGATCGTCAGATCGATCGTCGGCGCGGCGGCGGGGCCATCGAGCGCGCCGAGCGCGGGCGGCCACCAGAAGTCGGTGAGCTGCGCGACGTACGCGGCGTCGATCGGCTGGTCCTCGGGTGAGCCGATCCAGCCGCCGGTCTCCGCGGCCTGGCCGGGCCGGGGGGTGCGGCCGGCGAACGGCAGGCCGCCGATGCGCGGCGAGAGTCGCAGCTGGTTCGTGATGGCCGGCATGCCGGGCATCGGCGCGACCCACGCGCCGGCGTCGGCGCGGTACGCCTCGACCGGGACCGCCGCGGCGTCGGGGGCCGGGGGCGCGCCGGCGTCGGGGGCGGTCGGCGCCCACGTCCCCGCCGCAGCGAGGTCGGGGACCGCGAAGGCCGCGAGCCCGAGCAGCACCTCCCGGCCGTCCTGCCGGGCGGTGACCGTCGTCGAGGCGAGCCGCCGGCCGGCCCGGACGGTGCGGACCTCGAGGTCGAGCGGGCCCGTCTGCGCCGTGCGGAGGTAGTGGACGGTGAGCGAGCGCAGGCGCCGCTCGCCGCCCGGGGCGGCCTCGGCCTCGAGGGCGCGCACGAGGATGGCGGCGAGGTAGCCACCGTTCGGCCCGGTCGGGGCCTCCCATCCGGCGTCGACCGCGGCGGCGTAGCGGCCGTCCCCCTGCGGGACGACGGCCGTGGCGCGCGCGAACGCGGTGCTGCCGGTGCGGGCCGTGTCGGCCGCCGCGCTCAAGCGCCGTCCCCGGCGCGCCAGAGCTCGACGGAGACCTCTTCCACCGCCAGCGGGATCGGCGGCTCGGGCTTCGTGCACTTCACCCAGACCTCCTCGGCACCGTAGTCGGCGACGACGCGGTCGGCGATGGCGGCACAGAGCCGCTCGAGGGTCTTGTACGAGCGCTGCTGGGCCACGAGCGCCACGAGCTGGCAGACCTCGCCGTAGTCAATCGTGTCGGCGACGCGGTCCGTCACGACGGCGTCGCAGTCGACGACCGCCATCCGCAGGTCGACGAGCAGCCGCTGGCCGATCTCGCGCTCCGCGGCGGAGACGCCGTGGTGCGTGTAGAGGGAGAGGCCGCGGATCTCGACGGTGACCTCGTCGCGCTCCTCCCCCTCCAGCTCGTCGAGGTCGTCGTCGTCGTCCTCGTCCTCCTCGGGCTCCGGGTCGTCCCGGCGGCCCCGGGCGTCGCCGGGGGAGTCCTCGAACCGTCCGCGGTCGCCGCCCTCGGTGTGCTCGTCGCCGTCGTCGGCGGGGCGCTCGTCGCGTTCGTCATCCATGGCGCGCCACGCTAGCACCGGGGGCCGCGCGGCCGACGGGCACGACGTGCGCGGCCACCGCGAGCGCGTCGTACACCGCGCCGACGTCGTGGACGCGGAAGACGCGGGCGCCGGACTGCAGCGCGAGGACGTTCGTCGCGATGGTGCCCGCCAGACGCTGGCGGGGGTCGTCGCGGCCCGTCAGGCGCCCGAGGAAGCTCTTGCGCGACGTGCCGACGAGCACGCGGGGGCCGATCGCGACGATCTCGTCCAGGCGCCGCAGCAGCTCGAGGTTCTGCTCCCCCGTCTTCGCGAACCCGATGCCCGGGTCGACGTCGATCGCCGCGAGCGGGATCCCGGCCTGCGTCGCGGCCTCGATGCGTTCCTCGAGGTGCGCGCGTACCGTGTCGACGACGTCGTCGTAGCGGGCCTCGCCCGCCATCGTCCGCGGGTCGCCGCGCATGTGCATGAGGCAGCAGCGGGCGCCGCGCTCGGCGACGAGCGCCGCCATGTCGGGGTCGAACCGCAGCGCCGAGACGTCGTTGACGTAGGAGGCGCCGGCGTCGAGCGCCGCCGCGGCCACGACGGCCTTCGTGGTGTCGACCGAGATCACCGCGCGGGGGACCGCCTCGGCCAGGCCGGCGACCACGGGCACGACCCGGCGCAGCTCCTCCTCCGCCTCGACCGCCGGGGCGCCGGGCCGGGTCGACTCGCCGCCGACGTCGAGGATCTCCGCGCCGGCGGCCGCGAGCTCGCGGCCGTGGCGGACCGCCGCATCCGTGTCGAACCACTCCCCGCCGTCGGAGAAGGAGTCGGGCGTGACGTTGACGATCCCCATCACGGAGAAGGACGCGGGCATCGCCCGAGCCTACGCCCCAGAACGACGACGGCGGCCTCTGGGGGCCGCCGTCGCGGTGCTGCGCGGGTGCGGTCGCCGGAGCGACCGCGGAGGGCTCAGACGCGCCGGACGCCGTCCGGGCCGTCGCCGGCGTCCATCGCCGTGCCGAGGCCCGGGCGGGGCAGCGGGCGCGGGGCGGGGCGCTCCGTGCGCGCCTCGTCCTCGGCCGCCGCGGGCAGGCCCGAGGCCGGCGCGGGCGGCTCGTCGTCGAACACGTCGTCCTCGTGACGGCCCTCGAGCAGCGCGAGGAACTCCGTGCGCTCGATCGTCTCGCGACGGATCAGGATCTCCGAGACCGTGTTCAGCAGCTCGCGGTGGTCGTTGAGGATGTCGGTGGCGCGCTGGTGCGCGTCCTCGACGATCCGGCGGATCTCGTCGTCGATCTCGCGGGCGATCTCGTCGGAGTAGTCCGGCGTCGAGCCCATGTCGCGACCGAGGAACGGCTGACCGGAGTCCGTGCCGAAGACCCGCGGCCCGAGGCGCTCGCTCATGCCGAGGCGCATGACCATCTGCTTCGCGGAGCCCGTGACCTTCTCGAGGTCGTTCGACGCGCCCGTCGTGATCTCGCCGAAGACGATCTCCTCCGCGGCGCGGCCGCCGAGGGTCATCGCCATCTGGTCCAGCAGCTGCTGACGCGTCGTGAGGAACTTGTCCTCGGACGGCATCGAGATCGTGTAGCCGAGCGCCTGGCCGCGGCCGACGACGGAGATCTTGTGGACGGGATCGGCGTGCTCCAGGAAGTGACCCACGAACGCGTGGCCCATCTCGTGGTACGCGGTGATCTCGCGCTCCTTCTCCGTCATGACGCGCGTCTTCTTCTCGGGACCCGCGATGACGCGCATGATCCCTTCCTCGAGCTCGTGCTGCCCGATCTGCTTCTTGCCCGAGCGGGCGGCGAGCAGAGCGGCCTCGTTGACGAGGTTCGCCAGGTCGGCGCCGGTGAAGCCCGGCGTCTGGCCGGCGAGGGCCTCCGTCTCGATGTCCGGCGCGAGCGGCTTGCCCCGGGTGTGGACGTCGAGGATGCGGGCGCGGCCCTTGCGGTCCGGGCGGTCGACGACGATCTGGCGGTCGAAGCGGCCCGGACGCAGGAGCGCCGGGTCGAGGATGTCCGGGCGGTTCGTGGCGGCGATGAGGATGATGTTGTCCGTCATCGTGAAGCCGTCCATCTCCACCAGGAGCTGGTTCAGCGTCTGCTCGCGCTCGTCGTGACCGCCGCCCATGCCGGCGCCGCGGTGGCGGCCGACGGCGTCGATCTCGTCCATGAAGATGATGCAGGGCGAGTTCTGCTTGGCCTGCTCGAAGAGGTCGCGGACGCGGCTGGCGCCGACGCCGACGAACATCTCGACGAAGTCCGAGCCGGAGATCGAGAAGAACGGCACCCCGGCCTCGCCGGCGACGGCGCGGGCCAGGAGGGTCTTGCCGGTGCCGGGAGGCCCGAACAGCAGCACGCCCTTCGGGATCCGGGCGCCGAGCGCCTGGAACTTCTTCGGGTTCTCGAGGAACTCCTTGATCTCGTGGAGCTCCTCCACGGCCTCGTCGGCGCCCGCGACGTCGCGGAACGTGATCTTCGGCGTGTCGGGCGACATCCGCTTCGCCTTCGACTTGCCGAACTGCATCACCTTGGAACCGCCACCCTGAACGTTGTTCATGATGAGGAACCAGACGCCCAGGATCAGGACGAACGGGATGATGTAGATCAGGGCGCTGAGCAGCCCGGACGTCTTGGACGACTTGACGTCGAAGCTCTGGATGTCGCGGGCCTTGAGGGCCGTCGACAGCTGGCTGGACACGACGCTGCCCTGGTCGGGCACGTAGCCGACCTCGAACTTCTTGCCCGAGTTCAGCTCGACGTCGAGAGCGTTGTCCTTCGTCTTCATGACGACGCTCTTGACGTTGTTGTTGGCGAGCTGCGTGGTGAACTCGCCGTAGGTGTACTTCTCCTGCGACTGATTCGCGAAGAGCTGCTGGGCGAAGAACGCCAGCAGCAACACGATCAGGATGGGGAAGAGGGCGCTCTTGAAGAACCGGCTCATGTGGGTGACCGACTGCGTTCCCCCTCACGATTGAGCGAGGAGCGAAACCGGGCACCTAGCGTAGCAACGCCGGTGTAACCGCCACGCTGGGTACGTGTTCCAAGAGGGTTTCGCCTGTGGTGCGCGCCCGTTCGACGCGCGGCGGGCGGGCCTCGTTCAGCCCGCGGCGGCGATCGCCTCGTCCGTGAGGGCCGCGACGTAGGGGAGGTTGCGGTAGCGCTGGGCCATGTCGAGGCCGTAGCCGACGGCGTAGCGGTCGGGCAGCTCGAAGCCGGTGTAGCGGATCGGCACCTCGACCTCGCGGCGGCTCGGCTTCGTCAGGAGCGAGCACACCTCGATCGACGCCGGGCCCCGCGAGCGCAGGTTGCGCATGAGGTACTGCAGCGTCAGACCGGAGTCGATGATGTCCTCGACGATCAGGACGTGCTTGCCCTCGATGGACCCGTCGAGGTCCTTCAGGATCCGCACCACGCCGCTCGAGCGGGTCGCGGAGCCGTACGACGAGACCGCCATGAAGTCGATCTCGCAGGGCACCGTGATCTGCCGCATGAGGTCGGAGACGAACAGCACCGCTCCCTTCAGCACGCACACGAGCAGGATCTCGCGACCCTCGTAGTCCTTGCTGATCTCGACGCCCAGATCGGCGATGCGAGCCTGCAGCTCGTCGGCCTGGATGAGGATCTCGCCGATGTTTGGGTCGCGCACGGGGCAGCAGTGTAGGACCTCCGGGGGACGCATGGGCCGCCCCGGCGGGGCCGCCGGGGCGCCTCAGGAGCGGGGCGGCGACGGCGTGCACCGCACGCGACCGCGCGCCACGACGGCGCGGACGCCGTCCCCCAGGTCGAGCGCCGCGGCCTCCCCGCCGGCGGGCCGCAGCGCGAGGACCTCCTCGAGCCGCGCCCCCACCCGGGGACAGGACGCGCCCACGGCCGCCTCGGCGAGCAGGCGCAGCGCGCGTCGCCCGATCGCCGCCGGGGCTCCCGCCAGGGCGTCGCGCGACACCTCCGTCGTCGGTCCTGCGTCCGCGTTCGTGGGGCGGACGAGCGCCACCGCGGCCGCCGTCAGGGCGTCGTCGTCCTCCCGCGCCCGGGCCGCCGTGCCCAGCAGGGCGGGGACCGCGCGGGCGTCGACGCTCTCCAGCGCCGCCAGCAGGGACCGGACCCGCCCGCGGGGGCCCAGCGGGTTCGTGGCGTCGTCGCGCCAGGGCCGTCCGTGCGCGACGCACCAGGCGCCGGCCTCCTCACGCGTGACCCCCGCGGCCAGCAGCGGACGCACGACGGCCCGCTCCGGATCGGCGAGGGCCATGCCCGCCAGCGACCGTGTGCCCGGCGAGGAGACCGCGCGCAGCAGGACCGTCTCGGCCTGGTCCGTCGCGGTGTGCGCGACCGCGACGGGGGTGCCCGCCCCCGCCCAGCGGTCCGCCGCGGCCCGCAACGTCGCACGCCGGCCCTCGCGCGCCCAGACGGCGGGCGACCTGCCCCCGGCCACGAGCGCTGCCGGGGGCGTCAGCCGCACCACGCGCACCGCCACGCCCGCCGTCCGCGCGGCGGCCGCGGCCGCCGCGGCGTCGCCGTCCGCCGCCGCGCCACGCAGGCCGTGGTGGACGTGCACCGCGAGCACGTGCTCCGGGCCGGCCACCCGCGCGGCCAGTCCCAGGAGGCACAGCGAGTCCCGGCCGCCCGAGAGCCCGACGACCACCGGCGCGCCCGGGCGCAACAGCCCCGTCGCCCGGACGCGCTCGAAAAGCTCGTCGGCCCGGGCCGAAGCGCCGCGGGCGGTTCGCCCCTCGGACCCGCCCGGCCCGGTGCCCGCCCTCTCCCCCACCGTCAGCGACCGGCGGGGCGGGTGGCCACGTAGAGCGCCGTGGGGTCGCGGAAGCCCTTCAGACGGACCGCGCCGATCGGCGTGAAGGCGACGTCGCGACGCGGGCGGGCGGCGATCTCCTCCGTGGTGAGGACCTCGCCTCCGCCGGCGCGCGCGACCACCCGGGCGGCCTTGTTGACCTCGCGCCCGAAGTAGTCCCCGTCGCGGAAGAGCACCTCGCCCTCGTGGATCCCGATGCGCGGGCGCGGCTCCTCGCGGTGGCGCTCCTGGAAGCCGACCGCCCACTCGACGAGGGCCGCGGCGTCGTCGCCGATCACCATCACCTCGTCGCCGATCGTCTTGAGGATCCGGGCGTCGTCGGGCAGCGACGAGTCGACCGCGTCGACGAACCGCTCCACCGCCTCGACGGCCTCCTCGTCGCCCTGCTCCTCCGTCAGGCGCGTGTAGCCGGCGAGGTCGGCGAACGCGATCGCGACGCGCAGGCGCCCCAGGCCCAGCAACGACTCCGCGTCGAGCGCCTGCTCCACGAGGCTCACAGCGTCCTGCTCGATGAACCAGTGCAGGGAGCGGCGGTGCACGTCCTGGATGATCCGCTCGGCCAGCGGGGTCACGAGGCTGGCCAGCGCGCCGACGGCCTCGGCGGCCTCGAGCGCCGTGGTGTCCTCGCGGAGCAGCGGGTCGCGCACGTAGAGCCGGAACATCCGCACCTCGGCGTCGGCCACCCGCCCCAGCGCCTGCCCGTAGACCCGGGCGAGCTGGAGCATCGCGACGAGCGGGAACCCGGCGTCGAGCGCGCGGGCGACGTGCTCGAACAGCGCGACGTCGTCCTCGCCCAGCGCCTCGACGCCGGTGGCGCTGAACCCGAACGCCTCGGCCACGCGCCGCACGAGCGCGGGCTGCAGCCCCGTGCGCTCGCCGACCTGCTCCGGCGTCAGGTGCTCCGTCGCCGGGTCGATGACGCCGGAGAGGTAGTGCAGCGCGAGGCCGCTGCGCTCCGCGACGAGCGCGATCTCCGCGAGGGATCGACCCTTCGAGCGGAGGCGCTGCACGACCCGCGCGTGATTGAGCGAGGAGGTCGTCCAGCCGTGCTCCGGATCGACGGGGACGAGGCCGAGGTCGGCCCAGCGGCGCAGCGTGCTCTCGGAGACCCCGACGAGCGCGGCGACCCGACCGCGCGTCAGACCGCCCCGCGCCCGAGGAGCGGTCGGCTCCACGGACGCGGGCTCGGGCTGCAAGCTACGACGGCGGGGTCCTCTCGGGCCCCGCCGTCCGCGGGCATCACGTCCCGCACCGTCGGCCCTCGGCGCTCGTCCCAACAACGGGCGGCGCCTCGCGGGTGACGGATCACCCACGTTCTGGCCTGAGGCTTTCGTTGGGTCAGTCATACCCGCTCGCGGGTCGTGCCGTCAAGCCGGATTCAGCCGTCGGTGGACGGCGTACCGTCGGCGGGGGCGTTCTCGAGGCGCGCCAGCCGCTCCTCGAGCGCCTCCACCCGCTCCGTCAGCCGGCGGACCTCGTCGCCGCCGCCGGGTCGCACCTCCTCGAGGGTGCGGCCCAGGCGGCCCACGGCCTGCCCCAGCTCGTCGGCGAGCGCGCCCGCCTGCATCGTGCCGGCCGCGCTGAGCTCCTCGATCGTGCCGCGCACCCGGGTGACGACGGAGCCGAGCTCGTCCGCGAGCTCCTGCGCCCGCGCCCGCGTCGAGCGGGGCGCGCCCGCCGTGGCCGTCAGCGCCTGGTCGACGGCGCGTCGCACGGCCTCGACCCGGTCGGTGCGGCGCGCGCGCGACTCCTCGCCGGCCGCCGCGTCGTCGCCCGCGGGGGCATCGGCCGTCGCGGTCCCGTCGGCCGTCGGGAGGTCCGGCGGCCGCGTGTCCGCCGGCCGGCTGTCGGCCGCCACCGCGTCCACCGGCGGGGCCCCGTCGGCCGGGGCGGGCTCCGGAGCGTCGGCCCCGGCGGGTGGCGTGCGGCGATCTGGGGTGCGGCGATCGGGCTCCACGCGGCCAGTCTATCCTCGGCGGTCGCCGTGACCGAGGACCTGCGCCTGCCCCCGATCCTGCGCATCGGCCACGCCGTGGCGGACCGCGCCGTCCTCGTGGGCGACCCCGGCCGGGCCCTCGTCCTCGCGCAGTCCGTCCTCACCGACCCGCTCATGAGCAACCACGCCCGCGGGCTGTGGGGCTACACGGGGACCGGCCCCGACGGCGCGCCCCTGACGGTGCAGGCCACGGGCGTCGGCGGGCCGAGCGCGGCCGCGGTCCTGCGGGAGCTCGCCGCCGAGGGGGTCACGCGCGTCGTCCGCGCGGGCTCGGCGGCGGTCGCGACCCCGCACGCGCCGACCGGGCAGGGCGGCGGGCTGCGGGCCGTGACCTTCGCCGTCGCCCGCGACGGGACCTCGCGCGCCCTCGGCGTCGCCGACGGGTCCGCGCTCACCCCCGACCCCGTCCTGCTCGAGCGGCTCCTCGCGGCGGGGATCGTCGGTACCGGCGTGGTCTCGGTCGACCTGCTCCCGGCCGACGGCGGGCCGCCGCCGCCGGGGCACCCGCAGGCCACCCTCGTGGACCGCCAGACGGCGGCCGTGCTCGCCGCGGCACGACGGCTCGGGGTGCCGGCCGCCGCGGTCCTCGGGATCCCGGGACCGGACGAGGACAAGGACGCCCGCGAGGCCGGCTGGCGCGCCGTCGGGGCCGCGGCGGCCGCGGCGCTGGGCGCCTGAGGTCGGCTAGGAGTCCTTCTTCGTGCCGGAGGACTTCGACGCGGACGCCGGGGAATCGGCGAGCGCGGCGACCTGCGCCTTGAGCGCGTCGAGCTTCGCATCGATCTCCTTCAGCACGGCGGCCTCGCCCTTCCCGCCGAGGGAGGAGAGCCGCTCGTCGACGCGGTCGACGGCGTCCTCGATCGACTCGAGCCGCTGGGCGACGTTGCGCACCCGGCGGGTGAGCCGCTCGATGTCCGCCGCGGACGGCACGTTCAGCGCCCCGAAAGCCGCCTCCTGCGCCTGCGTGGCCCGCTCGCGGACCTCCATCGCGCGCTGCACGGCGCCCGTCACGATCGGGTTGCCGAGCAGCTCCTGCGCGAGCTTGCCGATGGTGTCCTCGCTGGCGCCGCGGACGCGGTCGCGGAGGTCCTTCTGGGAGGGGGACGGGTCGTCGGTCATGGCGTGTGCTCCCGCGTGGTGGCGCCGCGATCCTCCGGGCCGGAGGGCGGTCTGGGGCGCACCCTAGCCCATGCCCGAACGATGTCGTGCAGGGGGTCGAGAACCCGCACGGAGCAGCCGATACCCGTGGTAGGGTGCGACACCGGCACCCGGGCGATCGCTGCTGCGGTCGCCTGCCAGGAGGCTTACGGAGAACCATGGCGTCATCGACACGCAAGCTGCTCGTCGGCCTCACGACCGCCGGAGCGGTCGCCGCCGGATTCGGCGTCACCGCCCAGGCCGGCGCGGAGGCGCGGACGCTCAGCGTCACGCTGCTCGGCGGCAAGGTCGTCCAGCTCACGATCGACGTCCCTCCAGGCACCCCCGTCGCGCAGATCCCGCTCCCGGATCTCGGCGCCCCGATCGTCCGCGTGTCCGACACGTCGACGCCCGCGCCCGCCGCGACGACGACGGAGGCCGCGCCCGCGGCCACCACCGAGGCCGCGCCCGCCGCCCCGGCGCCCACGGTGCCCGCCCCCGCGCCGACCACGACGGGCACGACGCCGACGCCCGCCCCCGACGCCGCGGACGATGCCCCGCGCGGCGACGACAGCGGCGGTCAGGGCCGCGCCGAGGCCGCGAAGGCGAAGCGCCGCCGCGAGGCCGCCGCCCGCAAGGACCGCACGGACGGCCGCAAGGTCACCCGGAAGGAGCGCAAGGCGGCCCGCGAGGAGCAGTCCGAGCGCGCCGACGCCCCGGCCGACGACGCCCCGGACGCGGCGGCCGAGGCCCGCGACGCCGGCACGCCCGACCCGACGGACCCCTCCTTCTCCGAGGTCGGCCCCGGCCCCGCGCCGATCGGCGTCCCGAACTACTTCATCGACAAGTTCCGCATCCCGCCGTTCCTGCTGCCGATCTACCAGGCGGCCGGCATCGAGTACGGGATCCGCTGGGAGGTCCTGGCGGCGATCAACGAGATCGAGACGGACTACGGCCGCAACCTGAACGTGTCCTCCGCCGGCGCGCTCGGGTGGATGCAGTTCATGCCGGCCACGTGGAAGGCCTACGGGGTCGACGCCAACGGCGACGGCAAGGCCGACCCGTACAACCCGGTCGACGCGATCTTCGCCGCCGCCCGCTACCTCAAGGCCGCCGGCGGCCAGGACCAGATCCGCAAGGCGATCTTCGCCTACAACCACGCGGACTGGTACGTCGACCAGGTCCTGCTCCGCGCCCGCCTCGTGTCGGGCCTGCCGGAGGACCTCGTCGGCTCCCTCACCGGCCTGACCCAGGGCGTCTTCCCCGTCGCGGCCAAGACCCAGTACGTGGGCGACGACGCCAACCGCAAGGCGCGCACGCGCACCGCGAAGGGCAAGAACGCGGCGAAGGCCGTCGAGTCCGGCTCCCGCAACTCCATCGACCTGTTCGCGAAGGCCGGCGCCCCGGCGATCGCCGTGCAGGACGGCACCGTCGTCGCCCTCGGCGAGTCGAAGCGCCTCGGCCGCTTCGTGCGCCTGCGCGACGTCTACGGCAACGTCTACACGTACGGCAACCTCAAGAAGGTCTCCGCCGTCCACCCCGTCGCGAAGGACGAGGACCGGGCCGGCGACGCCGCGGCCGCCACGCGCGCCGCGGACGCGAAGGACCCCGTTCCGACGGCGGCCGCGTCGGCCGGCGAGCAGGCGCGCCGTGACGCCGCCCCGCGCGCCACCCGGGCCCGCGAGGTCACGCCGGCCCCCGAGGCCCCTGCGTCCTCCGGCCCTGTGCCGCCCGCGGCCGAGCGCACCCCCGTGTTCGCGAACCCCGCGCGGCCGCTGGCCAAGCTGCACGGCGGCGCGGACCAGCTGGCCGCCGCCGACGTCGACGCGGCGGCCGACGAGGACGGCAACTACTCCAGCTACCTCTCCACGCTGCACGGCCTGTCGAAGGACGACGTCCGCTTCGTGCGGCTCCGGAAGGGCTCGCGCGTCATGGCCGGGACCATCCTCGGCCGCCTGGGCGAGACCCGCGAGGACGAGGCGCCGCACCTCAAGTTCGAGATCCGCCCCGCCGGCAAGGGCGCCCCGCGCGTCGATCCCAAGCCGATCCTCGACGGCTGGAAGCTGCTCGAGTCCACGACGGTCTACCGCGCGAAGGACTCCTCCCCCCTGTTCCGCACCACGGACGGCGCCTCCGCCGGCCAGGTGCTGCTGATGAGCAAGGAGCAACTGCAGGAGCGGGTGCTCGCCGACCGCAACCTCGACATCTACGAGGCCGGCCGTCAGCAGATCCGTGCGGGCGCCATCGACCGCCGCGTGCTCGCGAGCCTCGAGTACCTGACGGCCAACGGCCTGCGCATCGGCGTCTCGTCCCTGCGCCGTCCCGGCTCCATCACGACGTCGGGCAACCTCTCCGAGCACGACTCGGGCAACGCCGTGGACATCTCGTCCGTCAACGGACAGGTGATCTCGGCCAAGACGCAGGGCGCCGGCTCGATCACGGAGCAGACGATCCGCCTGCTCCTGCAGCTGCAGGGCACCCTCAAGCCGCACCAGATCATCTCGCTGATGACGTTCGAGGGTGCGGACAACACGATGTACCTGCCCGACCACGCGGACCACATCCACGTCGGATTCCGGCCGTCGGTGCAGAACGACCCGAAGCTCGGCGCCCAGGTCGCGCAGGTCCTCAAGCCCGGTCAGTGGATCAAGCTGATCGACCGCATCGCCGACATCGACAACCCCACCGTGTTCGAGAAGCCCTCGAAGTACGCGGTGCGCGCCCCGCAGCCCGGCAAGCGCTCGGGCACCGCCGGCGACTGACCGCGTGCCCGACGCCCCCGCTCCGGGTCTCTTCCGGATCGTCCAGCTCGAGGTCGCGGGCGAGCTCGACCTCAACGACGGCCGCTGGACGGTCCGCGGCCACGCCAACCGGCCGCGCGCCGTCGTGGTCGTCGAGACGACGCCCCGGCCGCGCCGGCGCTTCCGCCGCGACCGCCGCAGCCCGGAGGAGCCCGCGCCCGTGCCGGCGGCGATCGTCACGGTGGTGGACGCCGACCCGCTGGACGCCGCGCGCCCCGAGCGGTGGCTGCAGCACGCTGACGGCGAGGCCGCGCTGACGGAGGCCGTGTCGGTGGTGCGGCGGCTGCTGCACCTGAGCGCCGTGGCCGCCGCCGACCCGGACCCGCGCCCCCTGCGCCTGCGCGACCTCACGCGGGCCGTGCTCGCGTACGGCACGGGAGCCGAGGGGGCCTACGGCCGCTGGACGGCGGGCCGCCGCCTGCGCGTGCCGGCGGACGAGCCGGACCGCGTGCGCCGCAGCGGCCGCGGCGTCGGCTCGGACGAGCGGCTCGCCGACCTGCTCAGCGGGCGCGACGCGGTCCTGGCCTCCGAGGTCGTCACCCTGCGCGCCCGCCAGGACCTCGTCGCCGGTCGCACGCGCGAGGCCGCGCTCGGGCTGCGGATGGCGCTGGAGGCGGGGATCGCGGAGCTCGAGCCGTGGCGCGACGCGCCGCAGCTCGACGCCGCCCTCGACGCGCTGCGCGCCGAGCGCCCGCGCGTGGCCGACGCCGCCGCGGCCGCCGTCCGGGGCGGGCTCGACGACACGCAGGTCCAGGCGGTGCGCGAGGTCCTGCACGCGCTGAGCGTCGCGCTGGCGCGGCGCGCGGGCGGCCGGCGCGTGGGCGAGCGCGCCGTCTGGCCGCGCCCCGGCAGCGCGGGCTGAGCGGCCCTCACGCCCCGGCAGCGCGGACCGCGCAGGGCCCTCAGCCCTCGAGGCGGTCCAGCGCGGCGACGAGCCCCGTGAGCTCGTCGACGACGTCGCCACCCAGGCGGACCGCCGCGACGTCGTCGTACGGGGTCTCGCTCGCGGTGAGCACCGCCACGGCTCCCCCCGTGGCCAGCACGCGCGCCGGCAGCTCGGAGACGGGGAAGACGGCCAGGGACGAGCCGATGCAGAGCATGAGGTCGGCGCGCAGCGCGAACCGCTCCGCCCCGGCCACCGCGTCGAACGGGAGCTGGTCGCCGAAGAGGACGACGTCGGGCTTGAGCACGTCCCCCGAGACCGGGCAGCGCGGGACGCCGTCGGGGGCTTCGGCGATGAGCTCGAGCACCCGGGGCAGCGGCACGAGCGCGCCGCAGCCCGGGCAGTGGCAGCCCGCGATGCTGCCGTGCAGCTCGACGACCTCGGACGAGCCGGCCTTCTCGTGCAGCAGGTCGATGTTCTGGGTCAGGACCGCTTCGAGGTGGCCCCGCTGCTCGAGCTGGACGAGGGCGCGGTGCGCGTCGTTGGGCTCGACGTGGCCGAGCTGGGCGAAGCGCTGCCCGTAGAACGCCCAGAACCGCTGCGGGTCGTTCCGCCAGACGTCGACGTGCGCGATCTCCATCGGGTCGACGTTCGCCCACATCCCCGTGACGGGGGTGCGGAAGTCCGGGATGCCGGACGGGACGGAGATGCCCGCGCCCGTCAGCGCCACGACCGACCGCGCGCCGGCCACGAGCCTCGCGAGGCGCTCGTGGTCCGTGGTGACGGTGGTCTGGTCGGTCATGGCGTCCTGTGTACCCGCCGGAACGCCGGGCCTCGCACGTGCGAGGCCCGGGCCCGGCGGCTCCGGGGTCTGCGGGCTACTTGCCCTGCCAGCGAGCGTCGCGCTTGCCGAGGAAGGCCGAGATGCCCTCCTTGGCGTCCTCCGTCGCGAAGATCTCGGCGAAGGCCTCCTTCTCCGCCTCGATGCCGTCCGTGAGGTCGGCGACGTCGGAGACCTGCTTGATCTTCTGCACGGCCAGCGGGGCCTGGCCGGCGGCGCGACGCGCCCAGTTCAGGGCGACGTCGAGCAGCTCGTGGTCGTCGACCACGGCGTTGACGAGGCCGTGGGCGTACGCCTCGTCGGCGAGGATCGGGTCGCCGATGAGGTTGAGCTCGAGGGCCTTGGGGTCGCCGACCAGCCGGCGCAGGCGCTGCGTGCCGCCGAAGCCGGGAATCAGGCCGAGCTTGACCTCGGGCTGCCCGAAGACGGCGGAGCGGGCCGCGATGCGGATGTCGGTCGCGAGCGCCAGCTCGGAGCCGCCGCCGAACGCGAGGGCGTTCACCGCGGCGATCGTGACGATCGACGAGTGGCCCAGGCGGCGGAACGCGTTGTGCGCGTCGTCGAGCAGCGTGCGGCCGCCCGCGGCGTCCATCGTCGTGAACGCCTTGATGTCAGCCCCGGCCGAGAAGACGGCGGACATCGGCGACGCCGAGGCGAAGACGACCGCGCGGGTGCTGCCGTCGGCCTCGAGGTGGTCCCACACCGCCTGCAGGTCGGCGATGACCTGCGGCGAGATGGAGTTCATCGGCGGGTTGTCGAGCCAGGCGATGACGACGCCGTCCTCGCGGGTCTCGAGCTTGACCTTCTCGGCCGGCTGCGTCTCGTCGTACTGCGGGTACGCGTAGAAGCCCTGGCCGCTCTTGGCGCCGAGACGGCCCTGGGCGACGAGGCGCTGCAGGACGACGGGGGCCTCGAAGCGCTCGCCGTGCTTCTCGGCGGCCTCCTCGAAGCGCTCCAGGATGACGTCGAGCCCGTCGACGTCGGCCTTCAGGAGCGGGGGCAGGATGCCGCGGCGGGGGTCCATGCCGGTGCCGGCCGCCATGCCGAGGTCGATGTCGCGGTGGCTCGTGACGCCCTCCTCGATGAGCAGCGCGGCCTCGCGGACCTGCGCGAGGTGCGCGAGGTTGGCGATCTCGTCGAGGTCGGGATCGGCGTCGCCCGCGACGTTCGGGGAGCCGTCGGCCTTGTAGAAGCCGTCGCCGGTCTTCAGGCCGAGGTTGCCCTCCGCCACGAGCTCGCCCTGACGGGCGTGCACGAAGAAGCGGGCGGCCGGGGACGTGTCACCCCCGTCGTACTCCTCCACCATCTGCTGCTGCAGGTGCTGCGAGGGATCCAGGCCGAGCGAGTTCATCAGCACGAACGGGCCCATCGGGAGCGCCTTGCCCTTCAGGCCCTCGTCGATCTTCTGGATGGACAGGCCGCCCTCCTCCTGGGCGCGGAAGATCTCGGACGTGCCGGCCGCGAGGATGCGGTTGACGACGAAGCCGGGGACCTCGCCGACCACGATGGGCTGCTTCTTCGTCGTCTGCGCGAACGCGAAGGCCGTCGCGACGGTGTCGGGCGAGGTCATCTCGCCCTCGACGATCTCGAGCAGCGGCATGACGGCCGCGGGGAAGAAGTAGTGGCAGCCGATGACCTTGTCCGGGCGCACCGTGGCGGCCGCGATGTCGGAGATCATGAGGCCCGAGGTGTTCGACGCGAGGATCGCGTGGCCCGGG
The DNA here is from genome assembly GCF_000420025.1 of Patulibacter americanus DSM 16676. GTDB lineage: Bacteria > Actinomycetota > Thermoleophilia > Solirubrobacterales > Solirubrobacteraceae > Patulibacter > Patulibacter americanus. The sequence continues at coordinate 56,176 of NZ_ATUD01000002.1, read as the reverse complement.
GTGACGGCGTCGAGCTCGGCGAAGACCGCCTGCTTGATCTCGAGCTTCTCCGGCACCGCCTCGATGACGAAGTCGACGTCACCGAACCCGTCGTAGCTCAGCGTCCCGTGGATGCGGCCGACGATCTCGGCGACCTGGGCCGCGGCCGCGCCCTCTTCGAGCTTGCCCTTCTTCACGAGCTTGCCGACCTGGCGCTCCGTGACCTTCTGGGCCTCGGCGATGCCGTGGTCCACGAGCTCCTGCTTGACGTCCTTGAGGACGACGTCGATGCCGGCGGCGGCGATCGTCTGGGCGATCTGCCCGCCCATGGTTCCGGCGCCGACGACGGCGGCCTTGAAGACAAACGACATGGCGCGGTGCTGCTCCTGGGGATCGGGTGCGGTGGCGACCCCGGCCGCAGCGCGGACGCGCGTGGGCCGGACGTCCCGGAGCCTATCGGTGCCGTTGACTGGCTGGTCGACCGAACTCGGCGACGACGTGCCGCGGGGCTCGCGGCTCAGTCCTGCAGCTCGCGACGGAGCGCCGCGACGGCCTCCGCCACCTCGTCCAGCGCCGGCAGCACGTCGTCGCGCAGCCCCTCCCGCGCCGCGATCCCCGCCGGGGTGATGCGGTAGAAGCGCCGCGAGCGGCGGACGGGATGCTCCCACTCTCCCACGCAGAGCCCCTCCTCCTCGAGCGTGCGCAGCAGCGGGTACATCGTGTTGGGGTTGACCGTCACGAGCCCCGCCGAGAGCTCGCGAATCCGCTCGATGAGGCGGTTGCCGTAGGCGGGCTCGTCGCCGTCGAGGAGCTGGAGGACGAGGAGCCGCACGAGACCCGCGCGCCGCAGCGCCCCGGAGAGCGGGTCGCTCGGCCCGCCGGGACGCCCGCCGCGGGCAGCGGGCTCGTCCGCGCCCTGCTCGGGTCGGACGGCCTCGCGCGCCGCCTCGCGCGCGGCGCGGCGCGCCTGCTGGCGGCGCTCCGTGGTGGATCCGTCCGACGCCACGGCCGCAGCATCGCAGGCGGGACGGGGCCCGCGCGAGCCGCGACCGCGTGGTGCCCCGCGTGCCACGGAGCGGCCGGGGACCGACCGGCCCACGGGCCGACCGGCACCCGCCGGCCGCCGCACCCTGGGCTCAGGCCCGCGGCGGGCCCAGGGTCGTCGTCGTGGAGATCGCGGTGGGCTGGCGCGTCACCGCGATCCAGTCGCCCTTGCCGGCCGTCACCGTCATCTCGTGCAGGTACACCGGCGTCCCGGCGACGACCTGCAGCGTGCCGGGGATGTCGACGGTCAGCTCGTAGGACCAGGGGGCGCCGATCCGGCGGATCCGCCCGGGAACCGCCACCGCGATCGAGGCCGGGTTCGTCATGGTCACGTAGAACCAGACGCGGGTGGCCCCGCCGTTGACGACGGTGATCCGCGGGCGGGTCTCCGCGAGGTCGGCGTCGGCCTTCGCGCCCCCGCGGCCCACGATCGACCCCTTCGGGCACGCCGACGGACCCTTGCGCGCGATCCGCTCGGCGGCGCAGGCCGGCGTCCTGCCGCCGTTGTAGACCGCCCCGCGGGGGAACCGCATGACGAGCCGTTGCAGCGTGACCCGCTCCTCGTCCTTCGGGAGCTCCCACCGCAGGCCGACGTCGAGCGTGACGGGGCGCGGCCGGCGGGCGGACGGTTCCGCGCCCGGGGCGACCCGCGCCTCGACGCGGACCTCGGACGTCTGCGGTCCGGCGGCCTGGACGGTGGGCACCGCCGCGAGGACGGCGACGGCCGCCAGCGGCAGGGAGCGACGGAGCGCACGGGCACGCATGGCGGAACCCTACCGGCGGTACGGGCGGCCGTCGGCACCGTACGCCGCCCCGGCGCACGCATCGGCTCGGGGGACAGGTCGCCGGCTCGGTGCGGCACGGCGCGAGGAGCGCATCGTCCCCCCGCGGGGCCGGGTCGGGCAGACTGGTGGGGTGCAGTCCGTGTTCGGCATCGTGGTCTTCTCCGTCGTCGGGATCTCCGGGCTGATCGCGATCGGCGCCTTCCTCTTCGCCGGGCCGCCGCACAGCTCCATCGGGGGCGGCGGGTTCGCGCCCCCCGCCCCGTCGTCCGGCAGCGAGCCGGCGGAGATGCGCGAGGACGACGTGCGGCAGATGCTCGAGGCCCGCAACCGCCGGCGGATCGCCCGCGGCGAGCCCGGCGGCGACGTCGAGGCCGAGCTGGCGGCGCTCCTCGCCCCCGAGGCGTCGAACGCCCCGGTGTCCGGCGAGGTGCGCGCGGAGGCCGAGGCGATCGTCACCGCCCGCCAGTCCCGCCGCCGGCGCCGCGGACAGCCCGAGGGCGACTTCGAGGCCGAGGTCGACGAGCTGTTGCGGACCATCGGCGCCGGTTAGCGCCAGGGTCGCAGGCGGCGCCGGCTACTCGACGTCGGCGCAGGCCTGGAGCTTGGAGACGCTCGTGCCGGCCGCCGCGACGCACTCGTCGTAGGCGGACGTGCCGGCGCCCGGCGCCGTGCCGGAGCCGGACGCCGACCCCGTGCCCGACGCCGTGCCGGAGCCGGAGCCGGAGGAGGCGGCACCGTCGTCGGCCGCGGCGCCTGTCTTCCCGGACGTGCCGGCCGTGCCGGACGCCTGGATCGCCTGAAGCAGCTGCTCGAGCGGCAGCGCGTTCTTCGGCGCCGTGATCTTCACGGGCTCGTTGACCTTCGACAGGCCGAGGTCGAGCACGACGCGGCCGGAGGTGAGGCGCATGTCGACCTTCATGCGCCGCAGCGCGCCCTCGCCGTCGGCGGCCCAGACGTCGATGCGGGCGGTCTTGATGTCCTTCTTCAGGCGGTCGATGGTCTTCGACGCCTGCGTCGCCTCCTTCTTCTGCGACGACGTCTGGGCGACCTTCGTGGCCTTGCCCAGCAGCTTCTTCAGGTCGGCGCCGAGACGGTCGACGTCGACGCCGGAGCGGACGTGCGTGACGTCCTCGCCGGCGAGCTCCTCGTCGCCCACGGTCTCGGGGTCCTTCAGCCACGAGCGCGGGTCCACGCCGAGGGAGGAGAAGGAGAGGCCCGAACCCTTCGCGGAGCCGTCGTCCTTGGCGTCGTCGACGACGGCGGAGGAGACCTCGAACGGCTGGCCGCCGAGCTTGAGGAACGTCTTGCCGCCCGCGCCGAGCAGCCCGAGGCCGTCCGCGCCGCCGGCCGCCTGCCCGTCGAGGCCGAGGGCGAGGTCGAACGACGCGCGCCCCTCCTTCCCCGCCTCGTAGGGCCCCTTCACCGCGAGGTTCAGCGGCTGGTCGCCGCCGGCGGCGCTGCCGGTGAGCGCGATGTTCGCGTCGACCTGGGCCGACTTCACCGCCTCGCCCTTGCCGAACGCGCGCTGCACCGTGTCGGCGGCGGACTCGGAACCGCCGAGCGTGACGGCGGCGATCACCGCGACGACGACGACCGCCAGGACGGCGGCCAGGATGGCGCGCCGTCGCCGCGCGGCGACGGACACGCGGGGGCGCAGGGGCGGACGGGGCGAGGCGGACTCGGACATGCGTGCTCCTTCTGGCGGCGACCCGGGGCGCACGAGAACCTGCGCGGCCGCGAAGGGCGCGAGCCTACCATCGGTCGGGTGTCGCCCCTCGCAGTTCTCCCCCGCCCCCGCGCCCGTGCGCTCGTCGCCTCGGCGGTGATCGCCGCAGGAGCCCTGCCGGCGGTGCTGCCCGCGACGGGCGGCCCGCTGGGGACGGACGCGGCCGCCGCGGCCACGAAGGGCTCGACGCAGAAGAAGCCGAAGAAGCCCGCCAAGCCGAAGTACACCGTGGAGGGCGAGCTGCGCAAGCTCCGGGCCGCTCGCGAGATCGGCGCGACCGACCTGCGCACGTGGCGCACCCTCTACCGGGACGCGAAGGCCAAGGCCGCCGTCCTGCCGAAGGGCACCCGCCGCACCGAGCTGCTCGAGGTCCTGAAGAACACGGACGAGATCGCGGGTCGCCGCAAGCTCACGGCCTCGCTCGCCCCCAGCGTCTTCCTGACGCTGCAGGTCAACCGCGACTGGTGGACGGGGACCGCGCCGACGCCGGCCCCGAACTCCCGGCCCGTGGTGGCCGGCAGCCCGCTGACGTGGCAGTACTACCGCGGCGAGGGGCTGCAGATCCAGTGGCTCGCGACCTTCGGGACCGCGAACGCCCTCGCGACGACGAACACGCCGGCGAAGCTCGAGACCCTGCGCGCGATCCAGGACGAGGCCGTGCGCCTGGCCTCGGACCGCGCCGGCGGCCCCTCGTGGGAGTACCTGTTCGACTTCGGCGGCGGCGCGCCGCCGTGGGGCTCGGCGATGGCGCAGGTCACGGGCATGCAGTCCCTCGTGCGAACCGCCGGCAAGCTCGGGCAGGACTCCTACCGCACGACCGCCCTGTCGGCGATCGGGCTGCTCCGGCGCACCGCCCCGACCGGCGCGCGGCTCAAGCAGCCGGGCGGCGACCACCTGCTGCTCTACACGTTCACGAAGATGCGCGTGCTCAACGGGTTCGCGCAGGCCGTGTCGGGACTGCACGAGATCGCCGCCGCCACGGGCGACACGAAGGTCGCCGCGACGTACGTGCGCGCCGAGCGGCAGCTGCGCGCGGAGCTGCCGGAGTACGACCTGGGCACCTGGGCGCGCTACAGCGCAGGCGGCAAGCCGGAGACGCCGAGCTACCACACGCTCTCGCGCGACCTGCTGCGCGGGCTGTGCCGGACCCTGAGCGCCGACGCCGTGGCGTTCGCCGCCGGGCAGCCCGTCGCCGGCGGGCTCCCGCCCGCGCCGGCCGAGCCGTACTGCACCATGGGCGAGCGCTTCGCGCAGGACCTCCTGCTGACCCCCGCGGGCCCCAAGGCCGGTGCGCGCGCCACGACCCGCTCGGGTTCCGCGCCGGCGCCCGCGCCCGTGGCGGATCCCGCCGCGACGCTCGGCTCGCCCGCGCTGACCCGCCCCTGAGCGCGGGGCGGCCCGCCCCGGGCGGGCCGCGGCCGGCGGGCGCGCGCCGGCCGGCCGGTACGCTCGCGGGCCGATGGCGACGCGGATCGTGCTCTACACCGGCAAGGGCGGGGTCGGCAAGACCTCGGTCGCCGCGGCCACCGCTCGCCGCATCGCTGCGGGCGGGGACCGCGTGCTCGTGCTCTCGACGGACCCCGCGCACAGCCTCGGCGACGTGCTCGGCGTGCCCGTAGGCCCCGAGCCGACGGGGCTCGGGCCCGGCCTCGACGCGCTGCAGGTCGACGCGCGGGCCGAGCTGACCCGGCACTGGGGCGCCGTGCGCGCCTGGGCGTCGCGCACGCTCGTCGCCCGCGGCGTCGACCGGATCTCGGCCGAGGAGCTCAGCGTCCCGCCGGGGCTGGAGGAGCTCCTCAGCCTGCTGCGGCTCGTCGCGCTGCGGGACTCCGGGGAGTACGACGTGCTCGTCGTGGACTGCGCCCCGACCGCGGAGACGCTGCGGCTGCTCGCGTTCCCCGACGTCGCCCGCTGGTGGCTCGGGCGGATCGCCCCGCGCCAGGACGAGCTGCTCGGCGCCGTCCGCCCGCTCGCGCGCGCGCTGCTCGACGTCTCGCTCCCCGACACCGGGGTGCTGGAGGAGGTCGGCCGGACGATGGAGAGCCTGCTGGCCATGCACGAGCTGTTCGTGGACCGGGAATCCGTGACGATGCGGCTCGTGACCACCGCGGACCGCGTGGTCGTCGAGGAGACCCGTCGCACGTTCACGGCGCTCGGCCTGCACGGCGTCGCGACGGACGCGGTCGTGGTCAACCGGCTCTTCCCCGCCGACGTCGGTCCCTACTTCGCCGCGTGGCGCCGCCGCCAGCAGGACGCGCTGGCCGGCATCGAGGAGGCGTTCGCGCCCGTGCCGATCCTGCAGGCCCCGTACTTCGACCGCGAGGTCGTGGGGCCCGAGGCGCTCGACCGGCTCGGGGAGGCGCTGTTTCAGGACGTGCGGGCGCAGGACGTGCTGCACACGGGTCTGGCCCGCGAGCTCGAGATGACGGAGGACGAGGCGCGCCTGCGGATCGCCGTGCCGCTGACCGCCCGCGAGGACGTCGCGCTGCGGCGCGCGGGCGACGAGCTGGTGGTCGAGGTCGCGGGGCGGCGGCGGACCGTGCTGCTGCCCCCGGCGATCGCGCACTATCGTCCGACGGGAGCGGTGCTGCGGGACGGGGTGCTCGACGTCACCCTGCGTCCCCCGGAGCACCCGGACGCCCCATGACCGAGCGCGGCACGACTCCCCCGACCGACGACCCGGCCGTTCCGCTCGCGGGCGGCACGCCCGCCGGCGATCCGACGACCGCCGCGCACGACCCGCTCGCCGACCTGCGCGCGCGGATCGCCGAGACGAAGGCCGCCGCGGAGCGCCTGCACGCCCAGGCGGAGGACGCCCGCGCCACCGAGGATCGCGGCGAGGTGCCGCCGAACGGCTGGGCCACGCCCGCCGACCGCGGCGCGCGCGCCGACGAGGTCCACGCGCTCGCCGAGCTCGTCCGGGCCCTGCGCGACCTCGTGCCGACCGAGCTGCAGGCGCAGGTCACCGAGGTGCTGCGCCAGCTGCTGCTGCTCGTGCGGGCGATCATCGACTGGTGGGTCGACCGGCTCGAGCTCGAGTCCGCCGCACCGTACCCCCGCGCGACGGCCGGTCCCGGCGCGCGCGTCGAAGACATCCCGATCGGCTGAGCGCGATGTCGGCGCCCGCCCCCTCCCGTCCGCCGCGCGAGCGCCGCCACGGCGGACCGCATCTGTGGACCGCGCTGTCCACCGCGCAGAAGCGGACGGCCGCCGCCGCGCTCCTGCTGCTCCTGAGCCTCGGCACGCCGTGGTACGCCACGGAGGTCGTGTTCCGCGCGCGGCCCGGGGAGCAGGCCCCGATCACCCACGGCACGATGTCGGGGTTCTCCGCCTTCTCCTTCGTCGAGGCCGCGGTGCTGCTCGTGGCCGTCGCCGTCCTCGTGCTCACGTGGGCGCGCGCCACGGACCGCGCGTTCTCCCTCCCCGGTCGCGACGGCACGTTCGTCACGATCGCGGCGGGCTGGATCGGGCTGCTCGTCGTCTACCGCCTCTTCGACCGCCCCGAGGGGCAGAGCACGCCGTCGAGCACGACGCTCATCGGGCTCTCGTGGGGCATCTTCGCCAGCCTCGTGGCGGTCGGGCTGCTGCTGGCCACCGGGCTCGACCAGCGCCGGGCCGTGCCTTCGCGCCGCGAGAGCCGGGGCGCGGCCGACGACGGTCCCGTCGTCGACCCCGCCGACGTCGTGCGCCCGCGCGCCGGCGAGGAGGACGTGGCCTGGTCCGGCCCGGCCCCCCGCGACCGCGCCGCCGACGGGCGTCCCCGCGAGGAGCGCGGCCGCGACCGTCCCGCGTCCCCGGACCGCGCGCCGCGCCGGCCCGCCGGGCACGAGGACGACACCCGGTTCCTCGGTCGCGACGACGCCGCCGCGGTCCTGCGCGACTCGGGCCTGGGGCTCGACGCCCCGGCGCGCACCCCGGCCCGCGACGACGACGCGCCCACCCGGGGAGTGCGCCAGGACGAGCACCCGACGCGGGCCGTCCGCCCGGACGAGGACCCCACCCGCGCCGTCCGCCCGGACGAGGACCCCACCCGCGCCGTCCGCCCGGACGAGGACCCGACGCGGGCCATCCGCCGGGACGAGGATCCGACGCGGGCCGTTCCGCCGCGAGAGGACGCGCCGCCCGCGGACGACCCCACGCGGGTCCACCGCCGCGACCGCTCCTGACCGCCGCGCCTAGCGCTGACCGTCGCCGCGCTCGATGGCGCGGTTCTGGCGCGCCTCGCCGACGGTCTCGTTCGGCGGCAGCTGGCGGTCGTCGCCGCGCAGCGGATCCGGCGCGGGGCCGGGAGAGGCGCTCCAGGCGCCGAAGCCGCCGAGGAGCATCCCGAAGGTCGCGAGGAAGAGCAGCAGGAGGCCCGAGGTCAGGAGACCGCGGATCCGGGTCATGTGGCCGAGGATGGCCAGCACCATCGCGACGCCCATGAGCGCGACGACGGTCGTCGAGGAGATCGCGACCGCGAGCGTGACGGGGAGCACGCACCCCAGGATCCCACAGGCCGCCCCCGGGTGCGGCGGCTGCGCCTCCCCGCGTCGAGTACCTAGCGCAGGGTCCAGCGCCCGCCGGGCAGGGGCCGGGCCACCGTCTCGCCCGGCCGGGGCCGCGAGGACGCGGCGGGGACGGACTCGTGCAGCGTCTCCGCGACGAGCGCCCGGAGCCCGGGGTCGCCGCTGCGGACCGGCCCGGAGCGGCGCACGGCGTCGAGCCCGCCCGCGTCCTGCACCGCGTCGGCGAGCCCGCGACGCACCGCCGCTCGCTCGTCGAGCTGGCGCGCCTGGTCCCGCACCTCGCCGGCGCCCACGACCGCCAGGACGACGAGGACGAACACCGCCATCGCCGCGGGTCCCCGCGCCGCCCACCCCTGGGCGGTGGGCACCGTGCCCGCCGCACCGGCGCGCGCGTCCGCCACCGTCGCGCGGAAGGCGTCGGGGAGCGCCACGACGACCCCGGTGACGGCGGCGAGCAGGACCAGCGCGGGCACGAGGTAGCGCGGGTTGCCGGCGAACCCGACCTGGGCCATCACGGCCACGAGCAGCGTGTAGGCCAGGACGAGTGCCAACCACCAGACGGGGCGGCCCCTCCCGCCGCGCCGCACGAGGCCGCGGTGCCTCAGCGTGTCGAGCGCGCCCAATCCCGCGAGCGCGGCGGTCAGACCGAACCACGGCGCCTGTTCCCCCAGGTCGACGAGCACCGTGCCGAAGGGGAAGGACGTGAGGCCGGCGGACCCGGCGCTCGCCGTCCCCGTCGCCCCCGAGGTCGAGGCGAGCCCCGACGACAGCGCGTCGGGGATCACCCACAGCGCCAGCACCCCGGCCCCGGCGCCGAGCGCGTGCGCCCACGGCAGGCGCCCCGTCCGCAGCAACCACAGGGCGTAGAGCGCGAGGAACGGCCAGACCTCGGGGCGGATCAGGGCGCCGGCGACGGCCAACCAGAACGCGGTGCGCGGCCGACCGTCGTCGAAGGCCAGGAGGGCCCAGACCACGAGGGCGCCGAGCAGCGGGTCGGCGTTCCCCAACGCGCCGTTGAGCAGCCACCACGGGGAGAGCAGCAGCGTGCCCGCCGCGACGACCCCGGCCCACGGTCCCGCCGCCCGCGCCGCGAGCCGCGCGGCGCCGACCACGGCCATCAGCGCTCCGGCCCGGGCGACGACGAGCCACGCCGCACCGGCGCCGTCGCCCAGCACGGAGAAGGGCGCGGTGAAGAGGACGGGGAACGGCTTCCAGGAGGGGCCGGCCCCGGTCTGCAGGTCGAGGTTCCAGACCTCGCGGCCCCACACGACCCAGGCGGACGCGTCGAAGGCGAGCGCGTGCCCCAGCGGCAGCGAGGCGAGGGCGACGAGCAGGGCGGCCAGGACGGCCGACCGGGCCGGCCGGTCGCGGACCGTCTGCGGGAGCACCGCGGCAGCATGCCACAGGAGGGGTGCGGCTCCCGCCCCGAGCGTCCCGGACCAAACCGCGCAGGACGTCGGCGCGGCTCGGGGCACCCGGCGCGCGGCGGGGCGGGGGTGGCGGAGGACGCCCCTATGATGCGGAGGATCGTGAGCACCGTTCCCCGGACCGTCGACGATCTGGCCGCCGCCCTGCGCGGGGTCGGCTACCTGCCGGGCCAGCGCACCGCGCTCGTGTCGCACCTCGCGATCTCGCTCGACAAGCCCGTGCTGGTCGAGGGGCCCGCCGGCGTCGGCAAGACCGAGCTGGCCAAGGCGCTCGCCAAGGTCCTGGACCGCGACCTCGTGCGCCTGCAGTGCTACGAGGGGCTCGACGAGGCCAAGGCGCTCTACGAGTGGAACTACCGCAAGCAGCTCCTGCGGATCCAGGCGCGCAGCACCGTCGCCGACGCCGGCGGCGACCCCGACGCGCTCGAGGCGGTGCAGGACGACGTCTTCGGCGAGGAGTTCCTCCTCCAGCGCCCGCTCATGCGCGCGATCGCCTCGGAGCGCCCCGTCGTGCTGCTCATCGACGAGATCGACAAGACGGACCAGGAGTTCGAGGCGATGCTCCTCGAGCTGCTCTCGGACTTCCAGATCACGATCCCCGAGCTCGGCCGGGTCGAGGCGACGAGCCAGCCCGTCGTGCTGCTCACGTCGAACAACTCGCGCGAGCTGACCGAGGCGCTCAAGCGCCGCTGCCTCTACCTGTGGCTGGACTACCCGGAACTGGAGCACGAGCTCGCGATCGTGCGCCAGCACGTCCCCGAGCTGTCGGCGACGTTCACCCGCAAGCTCGTCGAGGTCGTCGCCGAGATCCGTGGCCTGGACCTCAAGAAGCCGCCGTCGATCGCGGAGTCCGTCGACTGGGCGCGCGCACTGCTGCTGCTCGGCGCGGACGACCTGGACCAGGACGTCTTCCGCGACACGCTCTCCGTGATCGTGAAGCACCGGACGGATCTCGACCTCGTCGCCGAGCGCGTCGGCCTGCGGCTGCCGCAGGCCTCCGCCTCCGCGGACTGAGGCCCCTCGGCCTCCCGCTTCCCCGCCCCCGCACCCGCCGACCCGGTCCACGCCATCGCCCCCTCGCCCTCCCAGCCGCCGAAGGCCCCCACGCCGCGCCAGCTGCGTCAGGCCGCGATCCACGCGAGGGCGCCCGGCCGCGTGCCCGGCGGGTTCGCCGGGCAGCTCGTCGTGTTCTCGGAGGAGCTGCGCGGTGAGGGGATGGCCGTGGGCACGAGCGAGCTGCTCGACGCCACGGTGGCCCTCGGCGCGATCGGCTGGGGTAGCCGCGACGACGTGCGCGAGACGCTCGCCGCCACGCTGGCGAAGTCGCCCGAGGACCGCCACGTCTTCGACCTGGTCTTCGACCGCTTCTTCTTCCGCGCCGCCGAGGCCGAGGCGGTGCTCCGGAACGCGACGGACGCCGACGTCGCCGCGGCGCTGGCCGACGAGCAGGCCGGCGAGGGCGACGCGGAGCAGGGCGGGGAGGGCGTCGACGAGGGCGCCGACGCGACCGGCGAGAGCGGCGAGCTCGACCTCGACGCGATCCGCGACGCCATCGCCCAGGCGATCGCCTCCGGCGCGCACGCGCAGATGGCCGACCTCGCCGCGCTCGCGATCGGCTCCGTCGGCGGGGCGGTGACCGACACGGGCGTCGTGGGCGTCGACGTGCAGCGGATCCGCCGCGCGCTCGACCTGCGCCCGGACCCCGACCCGCAGGCGCCCGAGGACGACCCGCGGCGCAAGGGCCTGCCGCGCGAGGGGATCCGCGAGTTCGAGGCCGCGCTGCGTCGCGAGCTGGAGCGTCGCCGCATCGCCCGCCTCGGCGAGCTGCCGCCCGCCCGGCCGCTGAACCAGATGGACCGCGCGTTGCCGAGCGCCGCGGGGCAGAGCCTCGCCGACATCCACCGCGTCGTCCGCCAGCTCAAGCGCCGCCTGAACACCCAGGGCCACGAGCTGCGCGGCCAGCGCCGCCGCACCCAGGTCGACCTGCGCGCCACGATGCGGGCCTCCCTGCAGACGGGCGGCGTGCCCGTGGTCATCAAGGAGCGCGCCGTCCGCCCGCGCCGGCCCGAGCTGTTCGTGCTCTGCGACGTCTCGACGTCCGTCACGAGCGCGTCCCTCTTCTTCCTCTCCGTGCTGCACGCGCTGCACGACGCGTTTCGCAAGATGCGCTCCTTCGTCTTCGTGGAGCGGATCTCCGAGGTCACGGAGCTCTTCGAGCGCGAGCGCGAGTTCGAGAAGGTCTCGCTGGCGATCGGCCGCGACGCCGGCGTGGCCGACGTCACGGGCTACACGGACTACGGCCGCGTCTGGCGCGAGTTCCTCGAGCAGACCGAGGACGACCTCCACGGGCGCTCCACGGTGATCGTCCTGGGCGACGCGCGCACGAACGGCCGCGACCCCGCTGACGCCGCGTTCGCCCGCATCGCCGAGCGCGCCGGTCGCACGTTCTGGCTCAACCCGGAGCCCGCGCTGTACTGGGACTACGGCGACTCGGTGATCTCGCGCTACGCCCCGTTCTGCGAGGTCCACGAGTGCTGGACCGCCGACCAGCTCGAGGACTTCGTGGCCGCGCTGACGGGCCAGGCGCCGCCGCCGGACGGTCCGCTGCGCCGGCGCTGAGCCGTCCGACCGGCCGTTGCGACCCGCGGTAGGGTGGGTCGCATGACCGAACCCACCCAGCCCGCCGCGCCGCTCGCCACGCGCGAGAAGACCATCACCTGGGAGGACCCGATGGCGACCGCGGCCGCCGGGACGGCGCTGCCCGGCATCGCGTTCCTGCGCGAGATGGCCGCCGGGCGGATCCCCGCGCCGCCCATCGCCCGGCTCATGGGCTTCGATCTCGGCGAGGTCGCGGAGGGTGCCGTGACGTTCGTCGGGGTGCCCGACGAGTCCGTCTACAACCCGATCGGCCTCGTCCACGGCGGCTACGTCTGCACGATGCTCGACTCCGCGCTCGGGTGCGCCGTCCACAGCACGCTGCCGGCCGGGGTGGGCTACACGTCGATCGAGATCAAGGTGAACTACCTGCGTCCGGTGCACGCGAACGCCGGCGAGGTGCGGGTGCACGGCCGCGTGACCAAGCCGGGGCGTCGCGTGGCCTTCGCCGAGGGCGAGGTCGTCGACGCGGCGGGCAAGGTGCTCGCGACCGCCCAGAGCTCGCTGCTGATCATGCCGGGGCCGGGTGCGGCCTGAGCGGCTGTGGCCTCCGCCGCGGCCGACGGCCCGCCCGATCACACGACAGCACGTCGGGCCGCGGGATCGGCGCGGCGGTCGGATAGCCTGCCGTGCCGGTGCACGAGACGACTCCGCAGGCGGCCGCCCCGGTCGCCGACCCGCTCGTGGCGCGTGGCGTCCGGCGCCGGCTCGGCACCCTCCCCGTCCTCGACGGGATCGACCTGCGGATCGCCCACGGCGAGGTCGTCGCCCTCGTCGGCCCGTCCGGCTGCGGCAAGTCGACGCTGCTCGAGATCGTCTGCGGCCTGCAGGCCCCCGACGCCGGGGAGCTGACCGCGCAGGCGGCCGCGCTCATGCCCCAGCGCGACCTGCTGCTCCCCTGGCTCGACGCCCGCGACAACGTCGCCCTGCCCCTGCGGATCGCCGGGGCCGGCCGCCGCGAGGCCCGCGCCCGCGCGGGCGAGCTGCTCGAGCGGGTCGACCTGGGGCGGTTCGCGCGCTCGCGGCCCGACGCGCTCTCCGGCGGCATGCGCCAGCGCGTCTCGTTCCTCCGCGCGCTGGCCACCGAGCGCGAGCTCGTCTGCCTGGACGAGCCGTTCGGCGCCCTCGACGCGATCACCCGCGAGGAGCTGCGCACCTGGCTGGCCCAGCTCCTCGACGCCCGACCGCGCAGCGTCCTGCTCGTCACCCACGACGTGGAGGAGGCCGTGCTGCTGGGCGACCGCGTCGTCGTCCTCTCCCCGCGTCCCGCGCGGGTCGTGGCCACGATCCCCGTGGCGGACCCGCGCACCGCGGCCGGCGGCACCGTCGCCCGCCGCGACCCGGCCGATCCCGCGATCGTCGCCGCCCGCCGCGCGGTCCACGACGCCCTGCACGCCGCGATCGCCGCCGGCCGCGAGGCGTCCGCCGCGTGAACGACCGCTCCCCCCTCCCCCGCCCGCTCCGCGTGCTGCTCGGCGTCCTCGGACCGCTGCTGCTGCTCGGCGGCTGGCAGGCGTACGTGCGGATCGCCGGCGTCGACGAGATCCTGCTGCCCGCGCCGACCACGGTCCTCGACACCCTCGTGGACGACCGTGCCCTCCTGTGGGAGGCCTTCCTCCGCACGGCGCAGGAGATCCTCTTCGGCCTGGCGATCGCGCTCGTCGTCGGCGCGCTGCTCGCGGTGGCCATGCACCTCTCCCGCGTCGTCCGCGCCACGCTGGGCCCGCTCGTCGTCGGCAGCCAGGCCATCCCGCTGCCCGTCCTGGCCCCCGTGCTCGTCTTCTGGCTCGGGTTCGGCCTGCAGCCGAAGCTCGCGATCGTCGCGATCATCTGCTTCTTCCCCGTCACGATCGCCACCCTCGACGCGCTGGACCGCACGGACCCGGACCTCGACCGGCTGCTGCGCACCATGGGCGCGAGCCGCTGGCAGCGGATGCGCTGGGTCGAGCTGCCCGCCGCCCTGCCCGCCGCCATCTCCGGAGCCAAGGTCTCCGTCGCGATCGGCGGGATCGCGGCGATCTTCGCGGAGTACGCGGGCTACGAGCAGGGCCGCGGCGGCCTGGGCGGGGTCATCCAGACCGCGCAGCTCGACACGGCGCGGGCGTTCGCGGCCGTCGCGATCCTCGCCGCGTTCGCGATCGTCACCACCGGGGCGCTCGCCGGGCTCGGCCGGCTGCTGGCCCCGTGGGCCCACCGCGGCGCCGACGGCCGCTGACCCCACCGGCCCGCCCCGCGGCGGCGGTCCGGGACGACGCGATACCCTCGCCGTCCGTACAACCGGGGAGTCCTGGCAGGGGCTGAGAGGACGCTTGGGCCGCGTCGACCCGACGACCTGATCCGGTTCATACCGGCGGAGGGAGCACCGTGGAAGCACGACCGATGGAACGACCGGCGCGTCGACGCACGACCTCGAGGACCCGCCCGTTGGCGCTGCTCCTCGCCGTGGCCACCGTCCTGGGCCTCGCGGCCTGCGGCGAGAAGCAGGAGGACGTCGCCGCGGGCCAGGGGCCGCCGCAGACGAAGCTCTCCCTGCTGCTCGACTACCTGCCCAACCCCGACCACGCCGGGATCTTCCAGGCGCAGGACGACGGGTCGTTCCGCAAGGTCGGCCTCGACGTCGACGTGCGGACCCCGGACGACCCCGCCACCGTGCTGAAGCTCGTCGCGTCCGGCAAGGTCGACGTCGGCATCACCTACGAGCCCGAGCTGCTGCTCGCGCGCGCGCAGGGCCAGGACGTCACGGCGATCGCCGCCCTCGTCCAGCGGCCGCTCACCTCGCTGATCAGCCTGCCGAAGGGCCGGATCACCGGGGCGAAGGACCTCAAGGGCAAGACGGTCGGCACCGCGGGCATCCCGTACCAGGACGCCTACCTCGACACGATCGCGAAGACCGCCGGCCTGCAGCCGACGGACATCAAGCGCGTGGACGTCGGCTTCAACCTCAACCAGGCGCTGATCTCCGGGCGGGTCGACGCCACCCTCGGCGCCTTCTGGAACGTCGAGGGCGTCGAGCTGCAGCAGAAGAACCGCAGCCCCCGCGTCCTCCCCGTCGACGAGCTGGGCGTGCCGAACTACGCCGAGCTCGTGCTCGTGGCCCGCGGCGACACGCTGCGCCGCAAGGAGTCCTCCATCCGCCGGCTCGTCCGCGCGATCGGCCAGGGCTACACGACGGTCCGCGACAACCCCCGGGAGGGCGTGAAGCCGCTGCTGCGCGCGAACCCGGAGCTCGACCCCGACCTGCAGACGGCGTCGCTCGAGCGCACCGTCGGCGCCTTCTTCCCGAAGGACCCGAAGCGCCCGTGGGGCTGGCTCGACACGGACGAGTGGGCCCGCTACGCCCAGTGGATGCTCGACAACGGCCTGCTGCAGAAGCAGATCCCCCTCGACACCGCCGTCACGACGGACTTCCTCGCCGGCGAGGGCGCCGGCGTCGGCCGCAAGACTCCGGACGGCGCCGCCCGGCCGGACCAGACCCTCCCGGGCTACCGCGGGAGTTGATGCGGGCCCCGGCCCGGGGAGAACGTGCGGGCCCCGGCCCGTGCTTCTCGGGTTCGGGCCTCGTCGGACTTCGCGAGGCACGGTCCACCCGCGTTCGTCCTCGGGTGGCCCGGCGTGGCGCGAGCCACCGGCGGCCCCCGTCCCCGCCTCAGGCCGCGGCCGGGATCGCGTCCGGTGCGTCGGGGCCCGTTCGGGTTCCGCGGGCCGGGCGTGCCTCCGCCGCCGCGCGGCCCGGGAGCAGATCGCCCCGCGTGGCCATGATGTGCGCGGCGGCCAGCGCGCCCCACGGGGCGTAGCGGGCCAGCCACGCGTCGACGTCGGCCTCGGGCACCCGCGCACGCGGGTCGCCCGTGAGGATGCGGCCCAGGGCCTTGCGCAGGTTCAGGTCGCCCGAGGGCGGGCGGTCGTCGCGACCCAGGCCCTGGGAGGAGACGAGCGCCAGGGTCCACGTGCCGATCTCGGGCAGGCGACCCAGGCGCAGCAGCAGGCGCTCGGGATCGCAGCCGGCGGAGGCGTCGATCCGCCCCGCCGCGATCTCGCGAGCCGCGCGGTGGAGCGCCGCGGCCCGCTTCGGCGACAGCCCGCAGGCCTCGAGCTGCGCGGGGACGAGCTGCGTGGCGACGCGGACGGCGTCGGGCGCGTCGCGCAGGCGCGGGTGGCTCGCCACGTCCGGGTGCCGGGTCGCGCCGTGGCGGGCGATGATCCGCCGCTCGATCCGCACCGCGTCCTCGTACGCGATGAGCTGCTCACAGACGGCGCAGAGCAGCGCCTCGAACGCCGAAGGCCGACGCTGCGGGGCCAGCCACGGGCGGCGACGCACGGAGGGCCCGATGAGCGGGTCGTCCGCGTGGGCGCGCACGAAGGCGGACAGGTCGACGTCGACCCCGAGCGAGAACCGCCACCGCTGCAGCGCGTGCCCGAGGGCGTCGCGCGCCGCGGTGGGACCGGCGGGGCCGTCCGCCGTGCGGGCGCCGAGCACGACCCGCCCGTCGCGGAGCTGCGCGGCGCGCAGCAGCACCCCGTGCCCCTCGACCCGCAGGAACCGGAAGAGCACGTCGCCGCGGCGACGCAGCAGGCCGTCCGCGGACGGCCGCGGCAGGCGGTAGGGCCCGGGAGGCCGGACCTCCGCGCGCTGCTCGATCGGCCCGTTCACGACCGAGCCACCCTACGCGGCGGGCCGGACGGGCGGCGCTGGATCAGCGGTCGCCGAGGACGTGCACGTCGACGAGGAACCGCCGGGTGCCGACCACGGGCGGGAGGCGCTTCGCGTCGCGGCGGCGCCGCACGGCGGTCACGCGCCCCGATACGACAGCGGTGGCGATCGCGCCGGCCACGAAGCCGGTGGTGGCGACGGCCGCCGCCTGGGCGGCCACGACGGCGGGGCGGCGGCGCACGACGTCGGGCGCGTGGACCGCGGACTCCGTCCCGAGCGCGGTGACGGCGACGACCTCGGCGTCGACCAGCTCGGCGACGTCCTGCTCCTCGCCGTTCTTGGCGGACTCGGGCGGCAACACGCGTCCGAGGATAGCGGCGGCAGCCGCCGGACCGGCCGTCAGGACGCGACGGACCCGTGCGCGAGGACGGAGTCCTCGTCGACCCAGTCGCCCGTGAACTTCGTCGCCTTCGCCGGCGCGGACGGCTCGGCGCCCGGCTCGAGCAGGCGCTCGTAGAACCGGTAGCGGCGCGCCACCGTGCCGCCCATCTTCTGCATCGCCTTGTTCATGGCGGTGTTGGACTCGAGGATCCAGCCCGTCTCACCGCCGCCCTGGGGCGTGCGCATCGCGGACTGGTAGTGCATCTCGTAGAGCTTGGCCCCCACCCCGGTGTGCTGGTACTGCGGCTTGACGCCGAGGGCGAAGACCCGCACGCGGTCGATCTCCTTGCGGTGGCGCAGCAGCGTGAGCCAGCCGAAGGGCAGCAGGCGGCCGTTCCGGACGCGGGCGAGGACCTGGTTGTAGTCCGGGATGGAGAGGGCGGCACCGACGACCTCACCCGTCTCCGGGATCTCGGAGACCATCGCCCAGTTCTCGTCGAGCATGGGCCCCAGCTCCTTCGCGTAGTGCCGGACCTCCTTCTCGTTCAGTGGCACGAAGCCCCAGTTCTTCTCCCACGCCGCGTTGTAGACCTCGAGGAACCGCCCGACCTCCTCGCGGATGTCCTTCTTGCGGAAGTGCCGCGAGACGATCCCGTGCTCGGACTCCACGCGGTCGGCGATCTTCCAGATCATGGGGTGCACGCGCTCGCGGTCGCGCACGTGGAGGTCCCACATCAGGGTGTCCATCGCCCGCACCAGGCCCGCGTTCTCGAGCAGCGTCCGGTAGTAGGGGAAGTGCCAGCCCGTCAGCACGATCGGCGGACGGTCGTAGCCGTTGACGAGCAGCCCGCACTCGTCGTTCGTGGTGAACGAGAACGGTCCGACGACGCGGTCGCAGCCCCGGCTCCGCACCCAGGCGGCCGCGACGTCGATCATGGCCGACGCGGCCTCCTGGTCGTCCTCGCACTCGAACCAGCCGAACTGGCCCCAGCG
Organism: Patulibacter americanus DSM 16676; assembly: GCF_000420025.1. Taxonomy (GTDB): domain Bacteria; phylum Actinomycetota; class Thermoleophilia; order Solirubrobacterales; family Solirubrobacteraceae; genus Patulibacter; species Patulibacter americanus. Next base: position 38,027 of record NZ_ATUD01000002.1, on the reverse strand, counting down.
GGTGCCCTGGAACTCGTGCAGCGCCCGGTCGACCTGTGCGGTGATGCGCCCGACGACGCGCCCGTCGCGCTCCGCGAGGAAGTACTCCGCCTCGGCGTGCTCGAACCACGGGTTGCGCCCCCGGTCCAGCTCCTGCTTGAGGAACAGCCGCGGCATCGAGACCCAGTGCTCCGCGTCGCGGTACAGGCGGAAGGGGAGGTCGATGAAGGCGTTGAGGTCCCGGCGCGTGAGCACGGGACGGATCTGCAGGGTCACGGTTCGACCCTACCGACCGTCGGACCGGGGCCCGGTGCGCCCGCGGCGGACGCCCCCAGGCGTCGCGGGCGGGCGCCGGGCGAGCTCGCGGTTCGGAAGCCGGGCGGCCTCGGCGGCGGACGGAGGCGCGAGTCGTGTGCGCGTGCGCCTGCACGCCGAAGACGCTGGTCCGTAGATTGGACGGGAACGCCCATGACCGACCCCGCCACCGCACCCGCCCCCGTCGACGTCTTCGCGAAGGTCCGCGGCCACGAGCGCGCCGAGCAGCTCGCCGCGGCGCGCGAGGCCGACCTGCTGCCGTACTTCCACGTGCAGGAGAGCGCCGCGCAGCCCGTCGTCACGATGGAGGGCGCCGAGCGGATCCAGCTCGGGTCCAACAACTACCTCGGCCTGACGTCGGACCCGCGCGTGATCGCGGCGGCCCACGACGCGATCGACCGGTACGGGACCGGGCTGACGGGCTCGCGCCTGCTCAACGGCACGATCCCGCTGCACCTCGAGCTCGAGCGCGAGATCGCGGAGTGGATGGGCACGGAGGACGCGATCGTCTTCTCGACCGGCCACCAGGCGAACGTCGGCACGCTCGGCACGATCCTCGGGCCGACGGACACCGTCATCGCCGACTCCGGCGACCACGCGTCGATCCTCGACGGCTGCCTGCTCTCGAAGGCGAAGCTGCGTCCGTTCCGCCACAACCGGCTGGACAAGCTCGAGAAGCAGCTGCAGCGCGCCCGGGGCGACGGCGGCGGCGTGCTGGTCGTCGTCGACGGCGTGTTCTCCATGGAGGGCGACATCGCCCCGCTGCGCGAGATCGCCGACCTGACGGAGCGCTACGGCGCCCGGCTGATGGTCGACGAGGCCCACGGCGCCGGCGTCCTCGGGGCCCGCGGGGCCGGCACGAGCGAGCTGCTCGGCGTGGAGGACCGCGTCGACCTGCGGATGGGCACGTTCTCGAAGTCGCTGGCCTCGTGCGGCGGCTTCATCGCCGGCACGACCGAGGTCGTCGAGTACCTGCGCATCAGCTCGCGCGCCTTCCTGTTCACGGCCTCGGCCGTGCCCGCCGCCGTCGGCTCGGCGCTCGCGGCGCTGCGGATCGTCCGCTCCGACGAGGGCCCCGCGCTCCTGAGCGCCGTCCTCGACAACGCGCGCTACCTCCGCGACGGGCTGGAGGCTCTGGGCTACGCCGTCGTCCAACCCCAGCCGATCCCGACGGACGTCGCCACGGGCCGCACCGACGTCGTCACCCCCATCGTCACCGTCACCGTGGGCGACGACTGGAAGGCCGTGCTGCTCTGGCGCGCGCTGTTCGACGCGGGCGTGTTCGTCAACACCGCCCTGCACCCGGCGGTGCCGCCGGCCGGCGCCGCCCTGCGCACCTCGGTCATGGCGACGCACACCCGGCAGCACCTCGACGAGGCGCTCGAGGTCTTCGCGCGGGTCAAGCGGGCGTTCGAGGCCGAGCACGGCGCGCTCCCCGGTCCCGGCGTCCACGCCTGAGTCGCGGCATCGGCCGCCCCCGGGGGGGCCGGCGTCCGGGCCGCCGCGTCCGGGCCGCCGCTCGCCGCCGCCCCCGCGCCGGCCCGGCCCGCCGGATGGCGGACCCGCCGGTCGTCTACGACCTCCGGCGGAGTGCGCGGTCCGTTTTTCCCGCTACGAGCGTGCACCGAGCGCTCGGGCCGTTGACCGCCTTCGTCGACCGCGGGTAGGTTCGAGGCGAGTGGACCTCGTGGGGTTCGCGGAGCACGCGCGCACGGTCGTCGGCGACTGGCTCCGCGCCCATACCTCCCCCGGGCGAGGTCCTCGTCCCCGGCGATCAGCAGCCCCGAAGGAGGCGCGCACCGCGTGCTCGCAACGACCCAGGACATCCATCCTCCCCGGACGGCCACCCCGTCGCGGGACGACCAGCGCCGTGCGGCGCTGGCCCAGGCCAACGCCGTGCGGACCGCCCGCGCCGCGCTGCGGCGCGCCGTGCACGACGGCTCGTGCCTGGCCGCCGACGTCGTCGCCGACCCGCCTCCCGAGGCCCGGTCGATGTCGGTCGGCGAGCTCCTGGCCGCGCAGCACCGCTGGGGTGACACGCGGGCCGCGCGGACCCTCCGCCGCGTGCCCGTGCCGGAGACGAAGGTCCTGGCCGCGTTGACGCCCCGGCAGCGGGCGGCGCTCGTCGCGCTCCTGGGCGGCGTGAGCGGCCGCCCGGGGCTCACACCCTGAAGGACAGCCCCCCGCTGCGCCGGCGGAACGCCCGGCGCAGCAGGGTGAAGGCGGGCGCGAACACGAGCAGGACGATCGCCGCGAGCGCCCAGACGGGCAACGCGACGACGTCCAGCGCACGCAGCGCGACCGCCCCGCCGGGACCGACGATCAGCGCGAGCACCCCGGCCAGCATCGCCGAGTGCGAGCGGTAGCCGGCGAAGTGCTCCCGCAGCGCGAGCTCGAGGGAGGGGACCATCACGATCACGAGACCGGCGAGGACCACCGCCGGCGTGGCGCGGACGACGCCCACGACCGCCGTGACGATCCCGACGAGGATCAGCAGCTCCGTGACCGGCAGCGGCGCCCAGATCGGCTTCGGAGCCTCGTCGCGGGACGCCTTGATCGACGGGGTGCCCGTCGGCGGCGGCGTGACGCGCGGCGCGGGTGCCGGACGCGGCGGGGCGCCGGGGGCGCGGCGCCCGCCGGACCCCTGACGCTTGCGCGCCGACCGGCGCTTGCTGTTCCTCGACTGGGCCACGGCGAGCCGAGGTTACCGGCCGTCCGCGGGCGCGGCCTGCGTCGTGGTCGTGCCCGCTGCGGGGGCCGTCGCGCCGGTCCGCAGCAGACGCTCGGCGCGGACCCGCACCCCGGCCTCCGTCACGTCCCCGACGATGCGGTCCGCCACGGAGCCGTCGCGGCGGACGAAGAGCACGAGCGGGCAGACCGCGGCCCCGAGGCGCGAGGCCAGAGCGCCGTCGCGGTCGTAGACCACGGGCAGGCCCCACCGCCGCGCGCGCACGGCCTCGGCGGCCTCGGCGTGCTCGGCGTTCGTGGCGACCGCGAGCGTGCCGAGCCGCGGCAGGGCGCGGCGCACCGCCTCGACGTCGTCGACCGCCCGCAGGCACGCGTCGACGCCGCGGCTGAAGACGACGATGACGAGCGGCCCGTCGCGCAGGAGCGCGCACGAGGTCACCGCGGAGGGGTTGCGGATGCTGCACGCCGCGCGGCGTCCGGCCTGCCCCTGGTCGTCGCGCTGGGCGAGGTTGACGTCGTCCTGGGCGAGCTTGGGCCGCGTCGCCAGCGGGGCCGCGAACGCCGGCAGCCGCTCGCCGGGGCGCACCTGGGCGTCGTCGCCCCCGCGCCCGGCGAGCAGCGTCGAGCCGACGGCCAGGATCAGGATCAGCACCACGCCCGCGATCAGCCAGCGGGTCGACGCCGCCTGGGCGGTGCGGGACGCTTCGTCCGCCAGCAGCGCGCGCCGGGCGGCCGCCTCCTCCGCCACCCGGGCCCGCGCCGCCTCGCGCTCGCGCTCCGCGGCCACGTCGGCGGGGTCGCCGACGGGGCCCCCGGAGTCGGTCTGCTCACGCGTGCCGGGCTCCGCGTCCGAGCCCGGCCCCGCGCTGGGGCCAGACGTCGTGCCCGTCTCGAGGGCGTCGCGCTCGTCGGGCGCGAAGGCGAACGGGTCGTCGTCCTCCGGGCGGTCGGGGTGGGGGTCGTCCCGGTCGATCATGCGCGCAGCTCCTCACGGGCGGGTGCGGGGGCGATGCCGACCCCGGTGTCGGGCGCCGGCGGCGTCGCCTCCGGGGCCCCGGAGGCCGCCCGGCGCGCGGCCACGGCGGCCACCGCCGGGAGCACGAGGACGACGGCGAGCACCGCGACGCAGAGGTCGAGGACCGTGATCAGCCCGAACTGCCGCAGGAGCGGGATGTCGCTGACGGCCAGGACGCCGAAGCCGGCGACGGTGGTGGCGGCGGAGGCCCCGACGGCGCGCCCCGTGGAGGCGGCGGTGCGAGCAATGGCGACGGCGTCGGGGTGTCCGGCCCGGCGCTCCTGCCCGTAACGCTCGACGAGCAGCACCCCGAACTCCGTGCCGATGGCGACGATGAGCGCGCTCAGGACCACGGAGAGCGGGTTGAGGGGCAGACCGAACGCCCAGGTCAGGACGCCGGACCAGCCCGCGGCGAGCGCGACGGGGAGCACGGGGACGAGGCCCCGTCGCCAGGAGCGCGTGACCGCGACGAGCAGCCCGCCGACGAGCACGATGCTCCCCAGCAGCGTGAGCAGGCGGCGCAGCGGCGAGGAGACGGCCTCGCTCGCGTCGCCGACGAGGACCGGGAGCCCTGTCACCGTCGCCGTCACCCCCGCCGGCGGGTTCGCCACCGCGGCGCGTACGCGGTCGAGCGTGCGCTGCTGCTCGTCCAGCGGGGCGAGCGGCAGGCCGAGGCTGATGAGCGCCTGGCTCCGGTCCTCCGTGATCGCCGACTCCGTGAAGTACGCGGGCAGCGCCGCGAGCGCGGCCTCCGTCTGCTCCGCACTCTTCAGCGTCTTCGGCGGCGAGGTCAGCATGAGGGTCGAGAAGGGTGCCGAGAGCGGGCAGAGCGCCGCCCCGTCCGTGCAGCCGCGCGCGGCGTCGTAGCCGGCTTCGCGCAGCACACGGGTGCGCGTGTCGTCGATCCACGCGAGCGTCCTCGGCGTCGCGAGGTCCCGACCGCGGACGAGGACCCGGACCTCGCCCGACTGCCCGGTCGCCGCCTCGAGCGCCCGGGCGTCGCGGAGTGCGGGCAGGTCGCCCGGGACGAGCCGCTGGATGTCGGTCTCGACCGCCTCGGTGGAGCCGACCGCCACGCCGACGATCGCCAGCAGCGTGCCGACGACGAGCACGGGCCACGGCCGGGCGTGCGCCCCGGACACGAGGCGCCGGACGACGGGGCCGCTCCCGATGCCGCCCGTCGCCAGCGCGGGGGCGCTCCCCGTGGCGACGACCGAGGCGCCCGCGGGCGGGGCACCGGGCGTCGCGGCGTCCTGGCCGGCCGCTGCGGCACCGTCGGCGCGCGTCCCGTCGACCGCGCCCACCCCGGCTGCTCCGGCGTCCGTCGCAGCCACATGGGCCGCGGTGGCGTCGTCGGCCGCGACCACACCGGCCGTCCCGGCGCCGTCGGCCGCGACCACACCGGCCGTTCCCTCGACGGCGTCGGCACCCGACGCCCTGTCCCGGCGGCGCCACAGTCCGGCGTGGAGCACCAGGCCGATCGTGAAGGAGGCCACCACGGCCAGCGCGACGCCGGCGAAGAGGACGAGGGCGAATCCGCGCACGAGCGGCGTCGGGGACGCGAAGAGGGCGACGAACCCGGCGAGGGTGGCTCCCGCGGCCAGGAGCACCGGCCGCCCGCCGCGCCGGACCGCGTCGCGCACGGCGTCGGGCCCGTCGAGCCCCGCGCGCCGGGATTCCTCGACGCGCGCGTGGAGCTGCACGCCGTAGTCCACGGCGAGCCCGAGGAGCACGGGCAGGGTGGCGATCGTGCCGAGGTTCAACGAGAGCCCGAGCAGTCCGATCGCGCCGAAGACGACGCCGACGGTGCCGAGCGCCAGCAGCAGCGGCCGCAGGCGCCGCCGCTCCGGGAACGTGAGCGCGAGCACCACGGCCATCACGAGGACGCCGACCGCCAGGAGCGCGAGCAGCGCGCCCTGCAGCTCGTCGGCGACGGCGCCGACGATGACGGGGGTGCCGGAGACGACGTACCCGCTCCCCCGCGCCAGCCGGAAGTCGGGGAGCGCGACGGCCTGCCGCACGAGCTCGACGACCCGATGGCGGGCGTCGTCGCCGAGGTCGTGGCGCAGCCGCACCGCGATCAGCCCGGCGTCGGGGGACGGCAGCACGGGACGGAACAGGGCCTTCGGCGTCCGCAGGTTCGCGGCCTCGCCGCCGAACACGAAGCGCGAGACGAACGGCGCGTCGGTGATCTGCACGCCGGTGGGGTTCACGCCGTAGGACTGGGCGACCCGGAGCGCTGCGGTGGTGTCCTCGTTCGCGGCGCGCTCGGCGGCACGGCCGGCCGCGGCGACCTGGGCGGCCGAGCGCCCCGCCTTGCGCGCTGCGGCCTCGGCGTCGGCCTTCGCCTGCGCGGGGGCCGTCTGGGCGCTCTGCGCCGCCCGGGCGATCTCGCCGTTGACGAGGTCGACGCCGGTGCCGATGAACGTCGCGGGCCCGTAGACGACGTGCACCGGGTCCATGCGGCGCAGCGCCTCGCACGGGCCGTCCTTGCCGCCGGGCAGCTCCTGCTCCTCGGGGACCTTGCCGCCGAGGCACGCCTCGAGCCCGAGCACCCGGCCCACGTCGTCCGTGAGCGCGATGTCGCGGGCCGACGCGCGGATGAGGACCACGATGGCCTCGTCCCCGAACGCCTTCGCCGACGCCCGGTCGGCGCGGTAGGCCTCGGAGCCCGTGCCGGTGATCGTGCTGACCGCGGCGCTCGTCCCCCCGCGCGTCAGGCCGGCGACCGCGAGCAGCAGCAGCAGCCCCGCGAGCACACCGACGCGCCGCGGGTGGCGCAGGGACCACTCGACGATGCGGGTCATGCGGCCGCGAGCCTAGCGGCGGAGGGCTCACCCGAGCGCCGGTCGACGGCGGGACGGACATCGACTCGCCGGCACATCGGTGCACCGCCAGGCGGGCAGCCCACGACAGCCGGGCGCACCCCGCCCCCGGCGAGGACCCACGCCGCCAAAGGGCGTCGCAGGCGGCCGCGGCCGGCCCGTCGCACGGACGAGCGAGCGGGCGAACCCGCGGCAGCGGCCAGCCGACAGCCCCTGCCTGCGCCGCCCACCTAGTTCATGCCGAGCGGGCCGCGCGAGGCGCCCGCCAGGAACTGGTTCACGAAGGCGTTCTCCGAGTTGAACAGCTCGTCGGCCGGTCCCGCCTCGACGATCCGCCCGCGCCACACGACGTTGATGTACTCCGACACGCGTCGCGCGGTCATGATGTCGTGCGTGATGAGGGTGAAGGCCGGCAGGTGCGGCCAGTTCTTCTCCTTCGCGCTCTCCATCGTCTCGGCGTGGATCTCCTTGATGAGCTCGCCCAGGAGCGCGGTGCGCACCGGGTCCAGGCCGGAGTCCGGCTCGTCGAAGAGGACGATGGACGGGTCGAGCACGAGGGCGCGCGCGAAGCCGGCGCGCTTGCGCATGCCGCCCGAGAGCTCGTTGGGGAACTTGTCCTGCGCCTCGGCCAGGCCGACCTCGTCGAGGCGGGCGTCGACGATGCGCTTGACGTCGTCCTCGCCCTTGTCCGTGTGCTGGCGCAGCGGGAAGGCGACGTTGTCGTAGATGTCCATCGAGCCGAACAGCGCGCCGTCCTGGAACAGCACGCCGAACTTGCGGCGCATGGCCAGCAGGTCGTCCAGCGGCATCGCCGGGACGGACTCGCCGTGCACCAGGACGTCGCCGTCGTCGGGATAGAGCAGCCCGACCATGTGCTTGATGCAGACGGACTTGCCGGTACCGGACGGCCCGAGGATCATCGAGATCATCCCCTCCGGCAGGCCCATGTTGAGGCCGCGGAGGATGCGGTTGCGGCCGAACGCCTTGTGGGTCTCGACGAACTCGACGGCGTCCGGCGCGCCCGTGGGGCGGCGCTGGCCCGTGTGCCACTGGTACTCGTCGTCGGGATCCTCGACGGCCGGTTCGTGCACGACCTGGACGCCGCCGGAGCCCTGCTTCGCGTCGTCGTCCTCGTCGCGGGCGACCTGCTCGCCGTCGCGCGTGGCGACGGACGCGCCGCGCTCGCCCGCGGGGTGCTCGCGCTCCGCGTCCTGCTCGGCGCGCTCCCGCTCCTCGCGAGTCGGCTCGTCCGGGTCGACGAACAGCCCGGACTTGTCCGGGACGGCGTCGTCGGCCTTGCGGTCCGAGACCTCGTCCTGCGCGCCGTCGTGGCGCTTGGGGATGAACGGCATGGGGCCTCTCTACCCTCCGATGGGTGCTCGTGGGTTGGCTCCCCAGAAGAGCTGGGTGCCGAGCATGGCGATGAGGTGGACCATGATGAGGTTCACCACCATCGACTTGGCGGTGGCGGTCCCCACTCCCACTGGACCACCACTCGCATTGTACCCGTAGTAACACCCGATCAACACGATCACGGTGGCCATGAGCATGGCCTTGATCAGGCTGTACAACAGGTCGGGCGGGTTCTGGAACATCCAGAAGATCAGCAGGTAGCCGCCGGAGGACACGTCGCCGACCTGGATGACGACGGCCATGTAGCTGGCGAAGAAACCGGCGCCGATCGCGACGATGTACATGAACGGCAGGACCACCCACGCGGCCAGCAGGCGGGTCGCGCACAGGAAGAGCACGGAGTCGAAGCCCATCACCTCGAGGGCGTCGATCTCCTCCGAGATCCGCATGGAGCCGAGCTCGGCGACGATGCCGGTGCCCACCTTCGCGGCCATCATGTAGCCGAACACCGTGGGGACGAGCTCACGCAGGTCGCACCAGGCGGTGAACACGCCGGCGTAGGCGGGGGATCCGACGGACCGCGTGAAGTACGCGCCCTCGATGCCGCACTGCAGGCCGATGAAGAAGACCAGGCCCCAGATGACGACGGTCGAGCTCGTGATGAGCACGCCGGCCTGCCGTAGCGCCTCGCCCAGGAACCGCAGGACGCGGAGCGACCAGACCTGGCCGACGACCTTCGCCGAGAACTTGGCGGTCTCGCCGACGGAGGCCAGGAGCTCCTTGGGCTGCTCGAGCCACGTGCTCACTTGATCACCAGCATCTCGGGGTTCGTCGCCAGCAGGGTCTGCGTGAAGACGTAGTTGAAGGCGAAGATGCCCAGGAAGGCGATGACCACCGCCTGGTTCACCGCACGGCCGACGCCCTCGGCGCCGCCCTTCGCCGTCATGCCCTTGTAGGAGCAGACGATGGCGATGATCGCCCCGAACAGCGAGCACTTGACGAAGGACGCCCAGAGGTCGGTGGTCGACGCGTTGGAGAAGAACGTGGCCCAGAACGGACCGAGGGGGGCGCCGTTGACGAGCGTGGCGAGGATGCCGCCGAAGACGCCGAAGATGATCGCGTAGACGTCGAAGAGCGCCGTCACGATCATCAGCGCCAGGAAGCGCGGGACGACCAGGCTCTTCACCGGGTCGACGCCGAGCACCTGGAGGGCGTCGAGCTCCTCACGGATCTTGCGGGCCCCGAGGTCGGCCGTGATGGCCGTGCCGGCGATGCCGGCGAGCACGATGGCGGTCACGGTCGGCGCGAACTCGCGGATCGTCGCCAGGACGAAGAAGCCGCCGAGGCGGTCGATCGCGCCGAAGAGGATGAGGAAGTTCGCACCCTGCAGTCCCGGGGCGCCGTACGAGATGGCGACCGTCGAGATCAGGAGCGGGAACCAGCAGAGCCGGAGCGCGAAGAGGAACTGGTGGACGAACTCGTCGCCGTAGGAGTACGGCGGCCGGACGGCGGAGACGATCGTCTTCCCCGTCAGGAGCATCATGTCGCCGACTTCCTCCAGCGCCCCCTTGGCCGGTTCGAAGATGCGATCGGAGACGGTGCGGACCATGAGGTTTCGGCGCCGGACGAGAAGGCTCGACCGGACTCGGGAAGCGTACGCCATGGCCCCGTTGTGTGCCAGCGGCCACACGCATCCCCAGTGTCCACGGGGGTTCCGGGGCTACTCGCGGGTTCGACCGCGGGTAGGTTTGGTTCCTGTTGGGTTTCGCGACCGTCGGTGTGGACTCCGTAGACCGGCCCGGAAACGTGCTGGTCCGGGCCGCACCCTGTGTTAGCCTGCCCGCGCGATGAGCCCCTCTCCCCCCATCCGTCTGGGCACGGCCCTCGTGCTCGCGGGATGCGCCGCCGCCCTCTCCGCGTGCGGCAGCGAGGAGAAGACGCTCGTCGACGCCTCGAAGGGCACGCCCTTCCGCGTCTCCGCCAAGGCCTCCTTCGACCGCACCCAGGAGCTCTCGGGCGCCGAGACCCTGCGGATCACGATCACGAACGAGGAGGACCGTCGTCGCATCCCCGACGCGGGCATCGTCCTCGAGGGCCTCGGGCGGACGATCAACGACGAGGACAACGGTGCCGGGCGCGTCTCGGACCCGCGGCGTCCGATCTGGATCGTCGACGAGCCGCCGCGCGGCGCCTCCACGGCGTACGTGAACACCTGGTCCATGGGCATGCTGAAGGCGGGCGAGCAGCGCACGTTCACGTGGAAGCTCACCCCGGTGGTCGCCGGCGAGCACACCGTGCGCTGGCGCGTGGTCGGCGGCCTCTCCGAGCGGGCGCCGGTCAAGGCCTTCGGTGGTGCCTCGAGCGGCACCATCAAGGTCACCGTCGCGGACTGAGCCGCCCGAGAACGCGGACGGGCGCCGCCAGCTGCTGGCGACGCCCGAGGAAACCACGGTGGCGGCGGGCCGAACCCGCCGCCCTGCCGATCACTTCGGCGGCATGTCCTGGGCCGAGTGGGCCTGCAGCGTCTCGCTGCCGGCCTCGCCCGTACGGATCCGGTACGACTCCTCGACGGGGACGATGAACACCTTGCCGTCGCCCACCGCGCCGGTGCGGGCGTGCTTGAGGATCGAGTCGACGATGGTCTGCACGTCGCCGTCGTCCACCACGCACTCGATCTTGAGCTTCGGGCGCAGGTAGTTCGTCAGCTCGGCGCCGCGGTAGCGCTCCGTGATGCCCTTCTGGCGGCCGGAGCCCTTGACCTCGCTCACGGACAGGCTCGGGAAGCCGAGATCCAGGAGCTCACCCCGGATGGGCTCGAAGGCCTCGTGGCGGACATATGCGACGACCATCTTCATGCGGGGATCTCCGTGCGGGGGGCCGGACCGACCGACGGGGAGGCGGCGTGCTGCGCGCCCACGAGCTCGGCCTCGGGGATGAACTGCTCAGGGTAGCCATACATGCCGTGCTCGGAGATGTCGAGGCCGGCACGCTCCTCCTCGGCGCTGACCCGCAGGCCGATCGTCTTCTTGATGAGCCAGAAGACGAGGTACGAGGCGGCGAACACGAAGACGAAGGTGATGACCACCACGATCGCCTGCACGATGAGCTGGTCGAAGCCGCCACCGGTGAAGAGGCCACCGTTCGGGTTCCCGCCCAGGTCGTTGTACTTCGAGAGCTCGGGCGACAGGAACAGGCCGACGGCGAGCGTGCCCCAGATGCCGGCCAGGCCGTGCGCGGAGGTGGCGCCGACCGGGTCGTCGATGCCCATGCGGTCGATCGCGATGATGCCGAAGACGACGATCAGGCCACCGACGAAGCCGATGATCGGCGCCGCCCACATCTCGACGTAGCCCGCGGGCGCCGTGATGGCCACGAGGCCGGCGATCGCGCCGTTGCCGAGCATGCCGACATCGAACTGCTTCGTCTTGAGCCACATCATGAGGCCGGCGCCGACGACGCCCGCCGCGGCGGAAAGGTTCGTGACCGCGATGACGTGGGCGAAGAAGCCGCCGTCCGTGTTGAGCGACGAGACACCGTTGAAGCCGAACCAGCCGAGCCACAGGACGATGACGCCGATGCCGAAGATCGGCATGGAGTGGCCCGGGATGGCGCGGGGCTTGCCGTTCGCGTCGTACTTGCCCAGGCGCGGCCCGAGGACGATCGCGGCAGCGAGGGCCGCCGTGGCGCCCGTGAGGTGCACGACGCCGGAGCCGGCGTAGTCGAGGGCGCCCGCGGCGTCGCCGACGGTGATGCCCTTCTCGCCGCCGAAGAGGCCCATGCCCGACCACGTCGCGTGGGCGACGAGCGGGTAGATCACGGCGATGAAGACGATGCCGAAGATCGGGTAGGCGATGAACTTGATCCGCTCGAGCGTCGAGCCCCAGACGATCGCCAGCGCGACGGCCGCGAAGGTGAACTGGAAGAAGAAGAACGCGAAGCCGTCCGCGCCGCCGGTTGCCGTGGGGGCGCCGGCGTCCCAGGACATCTTGTAGAAGGCGTCGCTGCCGCCGCCGATGAGCTTCGTGCCGCCCTCGCCGAACGCGACGGCGTAGCCGATGGCCCACCAGACGATCGCGGCGATCGCGATGTTCACGAAGATCTTCGCGATGCCGGAGGCGACGTTCTTGCCGCGCGAGAAGCCGACCTCGAGGCCGAGGAACCCGACCTGCATGAAGAAGACGAGGCAGGCGCCGAGGATGAGCCAGACGGCGTTGAGCTCGTTGGCGATGCGGAGGAGGTCCCCGCCGATCTGCCCGGGCTCGTTGCCGGTGTTGCCGTCGTAGGCCTCCGGCGCGTAGATCGCCATGGACATCGTCGGCGCGGCGATCGCCGACGTGACGATCGCGATCAGCGCAGCGATGCTGAGCTTCTTGCGGGACGGCATGGTCCACCGAGCGGCGGGCCGTGCGATGGGTGCGGATGAGTGCTGGGGTGCGCCGGCAGCGTCTTGCGCGCCGGCCCTGCGAAGCGTCAGGGACATGCGGGGTTCCTCCTTGAGCGGACAGCACAGAGGCTCCCGGTCGCCGGCGGGTGGATCGCTGGACGGTTGGCGAAAGCCGCGATGTACAGATGCTCCACATCGGCGGGGGGCATCCCTCGTGTCGAGCGGACGAACCGCCCCCTTGGACATCGGGATAAGGTCTGCCACCCCAAGTCGGACCTACTGTCATCGCTGGTCCCCTCGCGCTGGGCCGCAATCTCCCGCGCGATGGCCGGTCACCGACCCCGAGGAGCACCTGCAGCCCATGACCCATCCCCGCCAGAGGAACGTCTCCGCCGCCCGCTGGAACGCCGATGACGTCGCGTTCGGCATCGACGACCTCACCCGCCCGCAGAACCAGATCTTCGGGGTGGACGCGTTCAGCCCGGCGGTCCAGCGTCAGCGGCTCCCGAAGGACGTCTACAAGCGCCTGCAGCGCACGCTCGAGCGCGGCGAGGCCCTCGACGTGACCCTCGCCGACGCCGTCGCCTCCGCGATGCGCGACTGGGCGCTCGAGAAGGGCGCGAGCCACTACACCCACTGGTTCCAGCCGCTCACGGGTTCCACGGCCGAGAAGCACGACTCGTTCTTCGGCCCCACCGGTGACGGCGGCGCGATCGCCGAGTTCTCCGGCAAGGAGCTCATCCAGGGCGAGCCCGACGCGTCCTCCTTCCCGTCCGGCGGGATCCGCGCGACGTTCGAGGCCCGCGGCTACACCGCGTGGGACCCGACGTCGCCGGCGTTCATCCTCACGAACCCCAACGGCGCGCTGCTCTGCATCCCGACGGCGTTCACGTCGTGGACGGGCGAGGCGCTCGACACGAAGATCCCGCTGCTGCGCTCGATGGACGTGCTCTCGCGCTCCGCCGTTCGCGCCCTGCGCCTGCTGGGCGACACGGACCCGCAGCGCGTCTTCACGACGATCGGTGCCGAGCAGGAGTACTTCCTGATCGACGAGCAGTACTACTACGAGCGTCCCGACCTGCAGATCACGGGCCGCACGCTGTTCGGTGCGCAGCCGCCGAAGGGCCACGAGCTCGACGACCACTACTTCGGGTCGATCCCGGAGCGCGTCCTCGCGTACATGATGGACACGGAGCGCCAGCTCCAGCGCCTCGGCGTGCCGGTCAAGACCCGCCACAACGAGGTCGCCCCGGGCCAGTACGAGCTCGCGCCGCTGTTCGAGACCTCGAACGTCGCCGCGGACCACCAGCACCTCGTCATGCAGGTGATGGAGCAGACCGCGCCCCACTACGGCCTGATCTGCCTGCTGCACGAGAAGCCCTTCGCCGGCGTCAACGGCTCGGGCAAGCACAACAACTGGTCCATGGGCACGGACCTGGGCGGCAACCTGCTGGACCCGGGCGACACGCCGCACAGCAACCTCGTCTTCCTGTTCTACTGCTCGGCCGTCATCAAGGCCGTCAACAAGCACCAGGGCCTGCTGCGCGCGACGGCGGCGAACGTCGGCCAGGACCACCGCCTGGGCGCCAACGAGGCCCCGCCGGCGATCATCTCGATCTTCCTGGGCTCCGAGCTCGAGGCCGTCTTCGAGGCCATCGAGGCCGGCGAGGGCGACCCGTCCGCGCCCGGCTCGTTCCTCGGCATGGGCACCCCGGTCCTGCCCCCGCTGCCCCGCCACGGCGGCGATCGCAACCGCACCTCGCCGTTCGCCTTCACGGGCAACAAGTTCGAGTTCCGCGCGCTGGGTTCGTCCCAGTCGCTCGGCCTCACGAACACCGTGCTGAACACGATCACGGCCGAGGCCATCGACGAGCTCGCCGACGAGCTCGAGAAGAAGATCGAGTCCGGCACGGAGCTCGCCGCGGCGGTCACCGAGGTCACGGCCGAGACGTACACCGCGAACAAGCGGATCGTCTTCGGCGGCGACGGCTACGCCGACGAGTGGCAGGAGGAGGCGGCCCGTCGCGGCCTGCTCAACCACCGCACCACCCCGGACGCGCTGCCCGAGCTCGTCACGCCCGACGCGATCGCGCTGTTCGAGAAGTACGAGGTCCTGTCGGAGCGCGAGATGGAGGCCCGCTTCGAGGTCCTCGTCGAGCAGTACGGCGTGAAGCTCAACATCGAGGCGGAGACCGCGGCCCAGATGGCGCGGACGCTGATCCTGCCCGCCGCGACGGCGCAGATCAAGCGCTTCGACGAGGCCGGCCTGGAGGCCCCGACCGCGGAGGTCCGCGGCCTGACGGAGGAGCTCTACGCCTCGATCCTGAAGCTGGAGGAGCTCAACCGCAAGGAGGGTGAACTCAACGACATGAACCACATCCTGTTCCAGCGCGACCAGGTCATCCCGGCGATGAACGAGGTCCGGCGCGTCGCCGACCGCCTCGAGAAGGTCGTCGCGGACGAGCTGTGGCCCCTGCCGCTCTACTCCGAGATGCTCTTCATCAAGTAGCGCCCCGTCCGCCCCGGCGGGCGAGCCCAGCAGGACCCGGAG
The DNA here is from genome assembly GCF_000420025.1 of Patulibacter americanus DSM 16676. Classification (GTDB taxonomy): domain Bacteria; phylum Actinomycetota; class Thermoleophilia; order Solirubrobacterales; family Solirubrobacteraceae; genus Patulibacter; species Patulibacter americanus. Next base: position 22,917 of record NZ_ATUD01000002.1, on the reverse strand, counting down.
GCCCCGCGACGCGGGGCCTCCGTCGTTGCGGGCCGGCTACGGACGGCCCTGAGGCGTCGCGTCGGCGAACAGGGGCGGGCCGGCCGGCAGAGCCACGTCGCCGGACGCGGCGGCCGGGCCCCGACGTCGCCCTGACGCGGCTCCCTCGTCCCTCAGAGATCCAACACGCGGAGCCCCGGGATCCGGTCGCCGAGCCGCTGCGCGAGGACGTGGCGGTGGCACTCCTTCGCGTCGTCCTCGAGGCACATGAGGACGGTCCGAGCCGCGTCGTCGGCCACGAGCTCCGCGGCGAGCTCGTCGAGCGCGGCGTGGTGCTCCTCCTCCACGTAGTGCTCGAAGCGCTCGTGGCCCGCCGCGACCCGGCCGTGCTTGTAGTCCGAGCGGATGTCGGGCGGCGTGCCGAGCGCGCGGCGGTGCTCGTACGCGATCCGGTGCTCGCCGAGCAGCAGGCCGAGCTTCGTCTTCGACATCCCGGCGCGGCGGGACTGCGGGCGGAAGCGCACGTCGATCAGGCGCTGCACCCCCGCCTCCTGCAGCGTCGCGACGAGCGCGTCGGGCGGCAGGCGCTCGTAGCCGACCGTCCAGAGCGTGGGGCGTGCGGGCATGCCCCCACCCTCGCACGGCGTGCCGACGACACCGGGCGGACGGGGCGGACGACCGGGCGCGTCCGGGGCTCACCCGGGCCGCGCGGCGCGGTCGCCTAGCGTGGGGGCCATGACCCCGCCCTCCCCCACCGGCGACTCCGACGTCACCCTCGTCCTGGTGCCGGAGCCCGCCGGGCTCGACGCCCTGGCCGACGTGCCCGGCGTGCGCGCGCTCGCGTACGACCCGCGCGGCTCCTCGCTGCCGGGCGGCGCCGACGCTGCCACCGTCGTCGTGGTCGACAACCCGCACGCGGAGACGACGCTGCCGCTGCTGCGGCGGCTCCCGCAGCTGCGGCTCGTGCAGAACCTGAGCGCGGGCTTCGACCCGTGGGACGGCCGCGTGCCCGACGGCGTCGCGATCAGCAACGCTCGGGGCGCCCACGGGCGGGCGACCGCGGAGCTCGCCGTCGCCCTGCTGCTGGCGACGCTCCGCGAGCTGCCCGCGTTCGCCGACGCGCAGGCGCGGCGGTCGTGGGAGCCGCAGGACACCGGGTCCCTCGCGGGCGCGCGCGTGCTCGTCCTGGGGGCGGGCGACCTCGGGGCGCACGTCGGCGCGATGGTCGCCCCGTTCGGGGCCACCGCGACCCTCGTCGGCCGCACCGCCCGGGACGGCGTCGTGACCATGGAGGACGTGCCCGCGCTGCTGCCGCAGCAGGACGCGGTCGTCGTCGTGCTCCCGTTGACGGAAGCGACTCGTGGCACGGTCGACGCCGCGTTCCTCGGGCGCATGAAGGACGGAGCGGTACTGGTGAACGCGGGGCGCGGGCCGCTCGTGGACACGGACGCCCTGCTCCGCGAGCTGCACGCCGGACGGCTGCGGGCAGCGCTCGACGTGACGGACCCCGAGCCGCTCCCGGAGGACCACCCGCTGTGGACGGCGCCGGGCCTGCTGATCACGCCCCATGTGGGCGGCGACGTGCGCGGATGGCAGGCTCGCCAGTGGGCCGTGGCGGCCGCGCAGGTCGCGGCGTTCGCGCGCGGTGAGCGACCGGAGAACCTCGTGGCGGGGGAGCTGCCGTAGGGGCCGCGAGGTGCTCTCACCGCGTCGTCCCTCGCCCGCGGGGTCGGGCCCGCGCGCCGCTTCCGACGCCCGGATCGGCCAACCTTGACACAGCTGTGGCAAGGTTGGCCGCGCCTTCGGTAGACTGCCTGCATGGCCGAGCGCGATTACCTGGCAGCCGTCCGCGATCACGTCGTGGTCTTCGACGGATCGATGGGTGCCCTGCTGGAGGACAAGAACCTCTCCCTCGAGGACGACTACAAGCTTCCCGGCCGCGCGCACGAGGTCCTGGTCCTCAACCGCCCGGACGTCATCGAGGAGCTGCACACCACGATGCTCGACGCGGGCGCCACGGTGCTCGAGACGGACTCCTTCCAGGCCTCGCGCCTGAAGCTCGAGGAGTGGGGCCTCGCGGACCACACGCTCGAGATCAACGTCCGCGCGGCCGAGATCGCCCGCAAGGCCGCCGGCCCGGACCGCTTCGTCGCCGGCTCGATCGGCCCCACGGGCTTCCTGCCCAGCTCGGACGACCCGACGCTCGGCAACATCAGGTTCCGCGACCTCGTCAAGGTCTTCGAGGAGCAGTCCCGTGGCCTGATCCAGGGCGGCGCCGACCTGCTCATCATCGAGACCGCGCAGGACATCCTCGAGGTCAAGGCCGCCATCTTCGGCGCCCGCGAGGCGTTCAAGGCCACGGGCCGCAAGGTCCCGCTCCAGATCTCCGTCTCGCTGCTGCCCAACGGCGGCAAGATGCTCCTGGGCACGGACATCGCCTCCGTCGTCACGACGCTCGAGGCCCTGAAGGCCGACGTCATCGGGCTCAACTGCTCGACGGGCCCGGAGGACATGCGCGACGCGATCCGCTACCTCGGCGAGTACGCCTCGGTGCCGGTCCACTGCATCCCCAACGCCGGCATCCCGCAGCAGGGCATCAACGGCGAGACCGTCTTCCCGGAGAAGCCGCAGCCCCTCGCCGACGCGCTGGGCACGTTCGTCGAGGACTTCGGCGTCTCCATCGTCGGCGGCTGCTGCGGCACCACGCCGGAGCACATCTCCGCGATCGCCGAGCGCGTCGCGAAGTCCGCCCCGGGCGCGACCGCCTTCAATGTCGGCGCGAACTCGAAGGACAAGCGCGCGATCCAGGTCTCCTCGATGATCGGCGCCGCCGACCTCGTGCAGCACCCGCGCCCGACGATCGTCGGCGAGCGCGTCAACTCGCAGGGCTCCCGCAAGGCCAAGGAGCTGCTGCTCGCCGACGACTACGACTCGCTCGTCACGATCGCCGAGGGCCAGGTCGAGGGCGGCGCCCACGTCCTCGACGTCTGCGTCGCGCTCACGGAGCGCGCCGACGAGGCCGAGCAGATGCGGCAGGTCGTCAAGAAGATCTCGCTGACGCAGCCCGCGCCGATCCAGATCGACTCGACCGAGCCCGACGTCATCTCGGTCGCGCTCGACCAGATCCCGGGCCGCGCGATCGTCAACTCGGTCAACCTCGAGGCCGGCCGCGACAAGATGGACCTCGTGGTGCCCATGGCGCTCGAGCACGGCGCCGCGGTCATCGCGCTGACCATCGACGAGATCGGGATGGGCAAGACCGTCGAGCGCAAGCTCGAGATCGCCGAGCGCATCCACAAGATCGCCGTCGACGAGCACGGTCTCGAGCCCGAGGCCCTGATCTTCGACCTGCTCACCTTCACCCTGACCACGGGCGACGAGGAGTGGCGCGACTCCGCGGTGCAGACGATCGAGGCGATCCGCCAGATCGGCGACCGCCTCCCGGGCGTGAAGACGTCGCTCGGCGTCTCGAACGTCTCCTTCGGCGTCGGCCTGGCCGCGCGGTCGGTCCTGAACTCGGTCTTCCTCTACCACTGCGTGGAGGCCGGGCTGGACCTGGCGATGGTCAACCCGGCGCACATCATCCCGATGGGCGAGATCGACCCGAAGGAGCGCGAGCTCGCGGAGAACCTCGTCTGGAACAAGAGCGAGGACGCGCTCGAGCACTTCATCCAGCACTTCGAGTCCAAGGGCCCGGGCGCGGAGGCCGAGGAGAAGGCCGATCCGACGGCCGAGATGGAGCCGGAGGACGCGCTGCACTTCCGCATCCTCAAGCGCAAGAAGCAGGGCGTCGAGGCCGACATCGACCGCGCCGTCGAGAAGCTCGGCGCCGTGCCGACGCTGAACGACGTGCTGCTGCCGGCGATGAAGGAGGTCGGCGACAAGTTCGGCGCCGGCGAGCTCATCCTGCCCTTCGTCCTGCAGTCGGCCGAGGTCATGAAGAAGGCCGTGGCCCAGCTCGAGAACTACCTCGAGCGCACCGCGGACTACACCAAGGGCACCGTCGTCCTGGCGACGGTCTTCGGCGACGTGCACGACATCGGCAAGTCGCTCGTCAACACGATCCTCTCCAACAACGGCTACACCGTGATCGACCTGGGCAAGCAGGTCCCGGTCGGCACGATCCTCGAGGCCGCGAAGGAGCACGACGCCACGGCGATCGGCCTCTCCGCCCTGCTCGTCTCGACGTCGAAGCAGATGCCGCTGGCCGTGCAGGAGCTGCACCGCGAGGGCCTGAAGTACCCCGTCCTCCTGGGCGGCGCCGCGATCAACCGCAACTTCTCGTACCGCGCGCTGCACCCCAACGGGTTCGACGACGACACGACCTACGAGGGCGGCGTCTTCTACTGCAAGGACGCCTTCGAGGGCCTCGGCGTCATGGACCGCATGATCGACAAGGGCGAGCTGCCCGAGATGATCGAGGAGATCAAGCAGGGCGCGATCGACCTGCGCAACCAGGCGAAGGTCGAGGAGGACCTGCCGCCGCTGGACGACTCCTCCGTCCGCTCCCCCGTCGCCACCGACGCGCCCGTCCCCGAGCCCCCGTTCTGGGGCGTGCGCGAGATCCCGGTGGACAAGGACGAGCTCTACCACCACCTCGACACCCACGTGCTGTTCAAGCTCCACTGGGGTGGGCGCGGCATCAAGGGCGAGGCCTGGCGCAAGCTCATCGAGGGCGACCCGACCGACCCGGACGCCGGCGAGGGCTTCCGTCCCAAGCTCGAGCGCATGTGGGCCGAGGCCGACTACCTGCACCCGCGGGCGCTGATCGGCTTCTTCCCGTGCTACGCCGACGGCAACGACGTCGTGGTGCTCGATCCGGAGGACCGCAAGACGGAGATCAACCGCTTCGTCTCGCCGCGCCAGCAGAAGGGCGCGCGCATGTGCACGGCCGACTTCTTCCGCCCGGGCGTGAAGCAGGACGACGGCACCGTCGGGCCCCCCGAGGAGCTCGACGTCGTCGCCGTGCAGGCGCTGACGGTCGGCGACGAGGTCACCGAGCTGATGGCCAAGCTCGAGCAGGAGGGCGAGTACGCCGAGCAGCTCTTCGTCCACGGCCTGGGCGTGCAGACGGCCGAGGGCCTGTCGGAGTGGCTGCACTGGAAGGTCCGCGGCTGGTTCGGCATCCCCGAGACGCAGGGCCGCCGCCTGTCCTGGGGCTACCCGGCGGTGCCCGACCAGTCCGAGCACGAGAAGGTCCGCGACCTCCTCGACATCGGGCAGATCGGGATGGACCTGACCGACGGCTACTCCCCCACGCCGGAGCAGTCGACGCTGGCGATGGTCCTGCACCACCCGCAGGCCGTGTACTACGGCATGCGCAACGGCCGGTTCCTCGAGAACGGCGCCCCGGACGACATCATCCGCGGCACCAAGCGCGACGCCACGCGGATCGAGGCCGACTTCCTCGAGTCCGAGGTCGACGAGCAGACCGAGGGCGTCCAGGCCGACGGCGCGCCGGCCACCGGCGACGTGCCGACACCGGACGCCGCACCCGCCGGCTGAGCCGCGGCGCCCCCGCCCGGGGCACCCCCGCAGGACCCGAGGCCGGCGCGCGAGCGCCGGCCTCGGTCGTTCTCCGGGGTCAGACGGCGTCGGGGGCCACCCCGCGGCGCCGGTCACGGCGGTCGGCGACCAGCGAGGCCACGACGCCCGCGCCGAGGATGAGCGCGATGGCGGGCAGGCTGTACTCCGGCCCGATCTTGCCGAACAGCTCGCCGGCGAACATCTTCAGGCCGATGAAGATCAACAGCGCCGCCAGGGCCGTCTTGAGGTAGCGCAGGCGCTCGACGAGGTCGGCGACGAGGAAGAACAGCGGGCGCAGGCCGAGCAACGCGAACGCGTTGGCGGCGAAGACGATGAACGTGTCGTCCGTGATGGCCAGGATGGCGGGCACGGAGTCGACGGCGAAGACGATGTCGACCAGCGCGATGGCGACGAGGGCGGCGCCGGCGGTCGTCAGGAGCCGCCGGCCGTCCTCGCGGACGACGAGCTTGCGCCCTGCGGGCTTCTCGCTCAGCGGCAGGCGGGCGCGCAGGCCGTCGACCATCCGCTGCTCGCCCTCGTGGTCGTCGCGGTGGCGGAACATGCGCCAGCCCGTCCAGATCAAGAACGCGGCGAAGACGAAGCTCACCCAGCCGAAGGTGTCCAGCAGCGCGGCGCCGGCGACGATGAAGATGCCGCGCAGGACGAGCGCCAGCACCACGCCGTAGGTGAGCAGCCGGTGGCGCTCGGCCACGGGCAGCGCGAACGCCGAGAAGACGAGCAGGAACACGAAGACGTTGTCGAGCGACAGCGACTTCTCGACGAGATAGCCGGCGAGGAACGCGTTGGCCTGCTCGCCGCCGCTCGTCAGGAGCAGGACGCCGAAGAAGGCGAGCGCGACCCCGACCCAGGCGGCGCTGGCGATCGCGGCGGTGCGGACGCCCATCTCGCCGCCCCGGCCGCGCACGAGGGCCAAGTCGATCACGAGGAGGACGGCGAGCGCGCCGATGAGCGCCAGCCAGGGGCCGGCACCGCCGAGGACGGAGGAGAGGACGAGCATGGGGCCTTTCGCGGGTCGTGGATACGGCTCGCGAAGGTCTCCCCGCCCCCGGGCTCACCGGGGGTGCGGGCACCGGGGGATCCCCGTATTGACGGCGCCCGCCGAGGGGTACTCCCCTTCGACCGGACGGACGTTACGGACGCGTGCTCAAGCGGCCCTCAAGGGTGGCTCCCGATCTCCTGACAGGGGCCGGTCGTGCCGCGGGGCCGTCCCCGGACGGGGCGGCCGTCAGACCGGCTCGAGCGCCTCGAACGGGCCAGACGGCCGCTCGACCGCGATGGCGTCGCCGGGGCGCACCGTCCCACCGCCCAGCACGACGGCCATGACGCCGGAGCGGCGCACCAGGCCGCCGTCGACATCGCGGTCCAGGACCGCCTGCATGAGCCCCGACCGCAGGGCGTTCAGCTGCCGGCACGGATTGCGCAGGCCCGTGACCTCGAGGACGGCCCCGCCGAGCCTGAGGACGGTCCCGCGCGGCAGCGCCAGCAGGTCCACGCCCCGCGTGGTGACGTTCTCGCCGAGCGTCCCCGGCGCCACGTCGAACCCCCGCGCGGTCAGCTCGTCCAACAGCTCGCCCTGCAGCAGGTGGACCTGGCGGAGGTTGCGGATCGTCGGGTGCGTCCGCGCCCGGGAACGATGCTGGACCGTCGCCCCGAAGTGGGCGTCGCCGACCACGCCCCGCTCCTCCACCAGCTCGATGACCTCGACCAGCGGCTTGTCGGGGCCGTGCTCGGCCTTGCGGGCAACGGCCTCCACGCGAGCGGCCGGCGCGGGCGGATCCTCCGGCACCATGCTCTGAGCATGCCACGGCGGTCGGCCGCCCCGGCCCTCCCGGGACCCGGCCTGGTCCCCCGGCGCTCGCGCCCCCTACGGCACGATCGCCGGGATCAGCCCGCCGTCCACGCGCAGCGCGGCCCCCGTGGTGGCCGAGGCCTCGTCCGAGCCGACGTAGCGGACCATGCTCGCGACCTCCTCCGGGCGGATCAGGCGCCCCAGCAGCGAGGTCGGGCGCTCCTCGGCCATGAACCGGCGTTCGGCCTCGTCGAGGGGCACGTCGGGACCCACGCGGTCGCGGAGGAACTCCTCCACGCCCGGGGTCAGGGTGGAGCCGGGCAGGACGGTGTTGACGGTGACGCCCGTGCCCTTCAGCTCCTGGGCGAACCCGCGGGAGACCGCGATCTGCGCCGTCTTCGTCATGCCGTAGTGGACCATCTCGGTCGGGGTCATCACGGCGGATTCGCTGGCGATGAAGATGACCCGGCCCCACCCGCGCTCGGCCATGGCCGGGGCGTAGAGGCGCGTCAGGCGCACGCCGCTGAGCACGTTGACCTCGAAGAACCGGCGCCACTCCTCGTCGGGGATCTCGAACACGGGCTGGGCGCCGAAGATGCCGAGGTTGTTCACGAGGACGTCGACGTGCGGGACGGCGGCCAGCATCGCCTGCGCACCCTCGTCCGTCGCCAGGTCGGCGGCCACGGGCTCGACGGCGGTGCTGCCCGTCGCCGTGCGGATCTCGTCGGCTGCGGCGGCCGTGCGCTCCTCGTCGCGGCCGTTGACGATCACGCGGTGGCCGTCACGGGCGAAGGCGAGGGCGATCGCCTCGCCGATGCCGGACGTCGATCCGGTGACGAGGACGGTGCGCTGGGTGGTCTCGGTCATGGGGCTCCTGGGTGGCGCCCGCGGGCGCCGTCGCTTCCGGTCCCCCGACCGTACGGAATACGGCGGAGAAGCCCGCGTCGGAGGGCCTTCGGAGGTCCCGCCGTGCGAGGCTTCGCGGCGTGCGCCCGCCGATCTCCAAGGACACCCAGCTCTGCATGTCGCTGTCGGGGCGACCCGGCAACTTCGGGACCCGCTTCCACAACCACCTGTACGACGCGCTCGGGCTGGACTACCTCTACAAGGCCTTCACCACGACCGACCTGCAGGCCGCCATCGGCGGCGTGCGCGCGCTGGGGATCCGCGGCTGCGCGGTCTCCATGCCGTTCAAGGAGGACGTGATCCCGATGATGGACGAGATGGACCCGTCCGCCGCGGTGATCGAGTCGGTCAACACGATCGTCAACGACGACGGCCGGCTCTCGGCCTACAACACGGACTTCATCGCCGTGGCGAAGCTGCTCGAGCAGCACGAGGTGCCCACGGGCGCCACCGTCGCGCTCCGCGGCAGCGGCGGGATGGCCAAGGCCGTGGCGTTCGCGCTGCGCGAGGGCGGATACCGCTCCGGCACCGTCGTGGCCCGCAACGAGGAGACGGGCCGCGCGCTGGCCGACGGCGCGGGCTTCGCCTGGGCCGCCGACCTGGGCGACGCCCGGGCCGACGTCCTGATCAACGCCACGCCCGTCGGCATGGCCGGCGGCCCCGAGGCCGACGACCTGCCCTTCGCCGCCGAGACGGTCGACGCCGCGTCCTACGTCTTCGACGTCGTCGCCCTCCCGCCCGAGACGCCGATGATCCGCCGTGCCCGCGAGCGAGGAATCCACGTCATCACGGGCGCAGAGGTGGTAGCGCTGCAGGCCGTGGAGCAGTTCGTGCTCTACACCGGGCAGCGGCCGACGGACGAGCAGGTCGCCGCGGCCGCGGAGCACGCGAACGGCTGAGCCCCACGTGCCGGCGACGGCGGCGGCGGCTTGCGGGGCCGCACCGCGTACCGCACCGCGTACAGGGGTTCACGCGCGGACGTCGGCCGTCCGCGCCCTCGCCCGAACGGCCGGTCGGACGTTCCCTGGGGGACGCAGGAGCTGCGCGTCACGGCACGGGCTGACTTCCATCCTCCGCCGCTTCACCGCACCGGTGAACGCGGCCGACAGTGCCGTATGGATCCTGCGCCGCATCGACGGGTTGGCCGCGTGCGCCTCTCGGATCGCCGCGAAGAACTCGTCGATGATGTCCTCGCCGGGTACGCTCGCGTGCAGATGCGTTTCGTGTGGACAGCCGCCCTGTGCAGCACCGTGCTGATGAGCACGGGCTGCTCGGAATCGGAAGAGAGCCGCGACAGGGATGCCCGCCGCAACGTCGAGCAGCTCGTGGCGGCCAAGAGCCCGGAGCAGCCGGTCAAGTCCGTGAGCTGCGTGGAGCTGCCGGCTGAGCGCCACTACCGCTGCGAGGTCACCGAGGGCGCAGACGGCTCGGAGGGCTCCATCTACGAAGCCATCGTGAGCAAGGACGGCGAGGCCGTCCAGCTCATCGCGCGCTGACGGAGCGCTCTGGCGCCGGGCGGGGCGGCCGGTAGCGTGGATCAGGACGAGGCGACGGCACGCCGGAGGCGCAGGTGCGCGCGCAGGTCGTAGACGGTCAGTCCGCCCGCGCCGCCGCCTCGAGCGCGATCCGAACGGCCCGCTCCGGGTCCTCCCAGAAGAACAGGTGTCCGGCGCCCTCGAACGTCTCGAGAACCGCGCCGGGGATCCGCTCGGCCAGGACGAGGCCGTTGGGGTAGGGCAGCATGCGGTCCAGCGTGCCGTGGGCGACGGTGGTCGGCACCCGGATCTCGCCGAGGCGGTCGCGGGCGTCGTGGCGGGCGAGGGCGTGCATCTGCTCCGAGAGCACGCGGAGCGAGACGCGGCTCTGGGCCGAGACCTCGCCGAACTCGGCGTAGGCGTGCGAGTCCTGCGCCGCGAACGCCGGCGAGACGTTGATCTCCCACGCCGCGCGGAGGGCGCGCTCGGCGTCGCGGCTCTGCAGCGCGCGGACGAGGCCCTCCATGTCCTGCGGGTCCGTCCAATGGGCGCCGGGGCCGCCCGGGGTGGTGCAGCCGAGGACGAGGCTGCGGATCCGCTCGGGGTGCTGCAGCGCGAGCTCCTGCGCGGTCATGCCGCCCATGGAGATGCCGAAGACGTCGATGGGCTCGTCCACGCCGAGGGCGTCCAGGGCGAGCTCCTGTGCCTTGGCAAGGTCGCAGATGGTGTACTCGCGACCGCCGGAGCGGGTGGAGCCGGCGACCCCGACGTGGTTGATCGAGATGACGTGCCGACCCGCCTCGACGAGGCCGTCGATCAGGGCGCGACCCCAGTGCAGGTGGGTGCCGCTCATGCCCTGCACGAGCAGCAGCGGGCGGCCGTCGCCGCGTTCCATGACCGTGCGGACCGTGCCGTCGGCCAGCTCGAGCGGCCGGGCCTCGTAGGGGGTCTCGGTCACCGGTGCACCGTCGTTCATCCAATCCCAGAGTAGCCCGGCCACCGCGCCTGAACGCCGTGTGCGCGCAGTCTCTCGCCCGGTCAGGGGGGCGGTTCCGCCCGGTCAGGGGGTGCGTCCTGGGACGCACCGCAGACGCCGCGTCCCGCGTACGGCGGCACGCAGCGCGTGGTCCGGGCGGCGCGGCGACGTACCCCGGCGAGCCCGGCACGCGCCGCCCCGTCGGGAGCGCTGCGACGTGCGGCGTCGACCCGCCCTAGGACTCGGCTTCGACGCCGACCGCGGCGCCGCGCGGGAGCGGCGGCAGCTCGACGGGTGTGGCGTGCAGCGCGCGGGCCTTCACGTCGCGCCACGTCACGCCCTCGCCGAGCATCGCCGGGACGCCGAGGATCAGCGCCGTGCCGACCTCGACGACCTGGAGCACGATGCCGTAGCCCAGGGCGTCGGCGTACCCGACGCCGTATCCGGCGCCGAGCACCGTGACGCACGCCGCCTGGAAGACGCCGAGGTTCGACGGCGTGAGGGGCAGGACCGCGGTGACGTTGACGGCGAAGAGGACGGCGGCGGCGGCGCCAAGCCCCTCGTCGATGCCGAAGGCCCGCAGGAGCAGGAAGCACGAGATCCACTGCAGCGCCCACGCCATCAGCTGGGAGCTGACGGCGACGCTGCCGAGGCGGGGGCTGCGGAACACGCGCAGGCCGTGGCGCAGCGCGTGCGCCCAGCCACGCAGCTTGGCCTGGAACCGGTGCAGCCGGCCGGAGCGCTCGCCCTTGCCCCACCGCACGCGCAGCAGGACGGGGCCGAAGAGCAGGACGAGCAGGAGCGCCGCCGGGGCGATCGCGAGCGTGACGAGCGCGCCGTCATGGCCCTGGAAGAGCCGGATCGAGCTGATCATCACCGTGCCGAGGATGATCAGCGCCAGCACGTTGATGAGCGTCTGGGAGACGAGGGTGCCGAGCACCACGGGCAGCCGCTCGCGGGGCCGGCCGATCCGCCGGGCCATGATCAGCGCACGCGACGGCTCTCCGAGGCGGGCCGGCAGGGTGGCGGACATCATCACGCCGATGGCGGTCGCGCGGAAGGTGTCGAGGCGCGTCATCGTCGCCTCGGGGATCGCGGCGCGCAGGATGGCGTGCCACGAGATCGCCCGGAAGGCCATGGACAGGCTCATCACCGCGAGCGCGAGCAGCACCCACAGGGGGGAGGACTGGACGAGGCTGCGGCCGATGGACTCCAGGCCGATCCGCTGCAGGGCGAGCGCGCCGGCACCGACGGTGGCGACCGCGCCGGCCGCGACGAGGCCGCGGCGGGCCAGCCGCCGGCGGGAGCGTGAGCGCTCGTCGCGGGTCGGCGGCTCCGTCGGCGCGTCGGGGCGCGGCAGCCGGCGGGCGGGGACGGCCGGGCGGCCGTCGGCGGGGAGCAGGCCGCGGCGGACGGCGAAGCGCGCCATCCGGGTCGCGGGCTCCGGCGCCGTCAGGGCGTCCTCGTAGACGGCGGTGACCCGCTGGGCGATGCGCGGCCAGGCGTACTTGTGGGCGGAGCGGGCCGCGGCCTCGCTCATCGTGCGCCGGCGGGCGGGCCGCAGCGCGAGGTCGCGCAGGGCGTGGGCCAGGGCGAGCGCGTCGCCGGGCGGCACGAGCACGCCGTCGCGGCCGGCCGTGACGACGTCGCGGTAGCCGACGATGTCGGAGGCGACGACCGGCACGCCCTGGGCGAACGCCTCCGTCAGCACCATGCCGAAGCTCTCGCCACCGAGCGAGGGCGCGCAGAGGACGTCGCAGGCCGCGAGCTCGCGGTGCTTCGTCTCGTCGTCGACACGGCCGAGCACGCGGACGCCGCGGAGGCGGTCGTCGAGCGCCACGCGCCGGACCTCCTCCTCCTCCGGGCCGATCACGACGAGCTCGACGGGCAGCTGCTCGCGCAGCGCGTCGAAGGCCCGCAGCAGGATCGGCAGGCCCTTGCGCTCGACGGCCTGGCCGACGAAGCCGATCCGCATCGTGCCGGCGGGACGGTCCTCGCGCGCCTGGGAGACGGCCTCCGGGTCGCCGAGGTCGACGCCGTTGGGGATCACCCGGTAGCGGCCGCCGTAGTAGCGCTGACCGGTCCAGGCCGCCGCGTCGGAGACGGCGATGCGCTCGACGAGCCGGTTCAGCCGCAGCCGGGCGCCGGCGGCGACGCCGATGCCGTTCGTGAGGTTGTTGGCCGAGTAGCAGTGGAACGTGCCGACGAGCGGCGCGGCCTCGCAGGAGAGCAGCGTGTCCCAGCCCAGCAGCGGCGCGTGCGGCTCGTGCAGGTGGATGACGTCGTAGCCGCCGGTGTCGAGGGCCTGGCGGAGCCGACGGATCGCGCCGGGGCTGATCGCGAGGTTGGAGACGCCACCGTTGGCGGGGATGCCCACGGTGCGACCGAGCGGCACGAGCCACTCCGGTGGAGTCCGATCCTGGGGTGGCGCACCTCGGTGCATCCGGGCAGCGAGGCGATCGGGCGGATCGAACGGCGCGAGCACCTGGGCGTCGTGCCCCTGCTCCTGCAGTTCCCGCGCGAGCGACTCGATGTGCCGGGCGACGCCTCCGGGATACGTCCACGAGTACGGCGATACCAGCGCAACGCGCATCGAAAGGACAGTACACGCGAACCCGGAAAAGGGAACAGCGCCGTCCCGCACACCGATCCCGCGACGGGTGTGCGCACTCCCCGGAGGATGGGCGCTCGCCCGTGAGCGCGCAGGCGGGGCTCAGCCCGGGGGCGCGGTGTCCGCGGCCCCGGAGGCGTCGTCCGCGCAGTCGGCGGGCGGGGCCGGCGGCGCGGCGTCCGGTTCGCGGTCTCCGCCCCAGGCCGCCCAGACGCCAGCCACGGGGTACGTGCGGTCGACGGCCTCGTTCGTGAGCCCCGTGGGGAACGCCGGGTCCTCGCGCACCGCGTACTGGAACGCGGCCGTGACCCGGGGGTCGTGGTACCAGCGGTCGAGCTGGCGGTTCATGAGCCGGCACTCCGCGCGGAGGGTCGAGGAGCGCTCGTCGCGCTTGCCGCCCGCGCGGGGTGCACCGACCGCGGTCTCCGTGATCCACGCGGGGCGGCCGTCGAGGCACGGTCGGCGGTCGAACTCGCGTAGCCCGGCGGCGACGGGCTCGCCGCGGCCGCTGCGAGGCCGCGCCTCGAGGTACCCGTGGAGGGACAGCACGTCGGCGCGACACAGCACGTCGTCGGGGAGCGCGCGCAGGAACTCGTCCGCAGGCACGGCCCGCTCCGAGGGGGCGGCCCACGCCGCCAGCTCGCCCAGGACCAGGCGGTCCTCCCGGGCGGGCGAGTCGGCCGGGGCCGCCGCCCGCAGGCGGTCGAGCTCCTCGTCCATCGCGACCGCGAGGCGGCCGAACTGCGCGGGCGACGCCGGCTTCGCGTCCGCGTCGCAGGTCGCCCGCTGGGGGTCGAGGAAGTAAGGGGCGTTCGGCTCGTTCCAGGGCGTCCAATCCGCGCCCGGCAGGCCCGCGGTGCGGACGGCTCCCCAGACCGCCGCGACGGCGGCCCGGTAGGCCGGCTCGGCACCGGGGGCCAGGGGGCGGGCGCCCTCGCGAGCCTCGGCCGCGCGGCAGCCCTCGCCGGGCGCGCCCGCCCACGCCGGCATGCCCCAGAAGGTGATGAGCGGGCGGTAGCGGCCGGGGTGCGCGTCCTGCGCGGCCTTCAGGGTCTGCAGGGTCCGCAGCAGGGACGCCGTCCCGGAGCACGGCTTCGCCCCCTCGCGGCCGCAGCCGTCGCCGACGGGGCGCGCCGCGTCGAACGGGGCGCCCTGGTCCGGCTGCAGCAGGTCCCAGCGCACGTCGACCCGCACGAACCGCGGGGCGATGGCGTCCGTGACCGCCTGCGCGGCGGAGAAGCCGGCGACGGGCTGGCCGGGCGGCGTGAGCGCGCCCGCGTCCGTGGTGACGAGGCCGACCGCCAGGGTCGGCTCCCGCAGCGGCGGTCGTTCCGCTCGGCGGTCGGGGCCCGTCGGGGCGGGCGGCGTGGCGGCCTCGCGCGGCGAGACGGCCGTCGAGCGGCCGAGCAGTACGCCGGCACCCAGGAGGACGACGACGAGGGCGCCGAGCAGGACCAGGCGCAGGGTCCGGGAGCGGACGGGAGGCACCGCCGGGACGCTACCGGCGGGCGGCGACGCGCGGGTCGGTGGCCGGACAGCCGGACCGACCAGTCGGTCGCGCGGCGCCGGTGACCGGACGGACCCGTCGGGCGACCGCGCCTGGCGGATCGCCGCCCGTGGGGTCGCCGCGCGAGGTGGGCGGCCGCGAGGGCCGCCCGGGGCGGTCAGACCGCCGAGACCTCTTCCTCGTCCGGCACGCGGAACGAGGAGCCGCAGCCGCAGGCGGCCGTGACGTTGGGGTTCTCGACCTTGAAGCCGGCGCCCGTCATGGCGTCGAGGTAGTCGATCGTCGAGCCCGTGACGTAGGGGAACGACTGGCGGTCGCACAGGACGGTGATCCCGTGCGTGTTGAAGCTCATGTCGCCGTCGCGCTTCTCGTCGAACGCG
Organism: Patulibacter americanus DSM 16676; assembly: GCF_000420025.1. Classification (GTDB taxonomy): domain Bacteria; phylum Actinomycetota; class Thermoleophilia; order Solirubrobacterales; family Solirubrobacteraceae; genus Patulibacter; species Patulibacter americanus. The sequence continues at coordinate 7,747 of NZ_ATUD01000002.1, read as the reverse complement.
AGGACGTACTGGAACCCCGAACAGCCGCCGCCGCGCACGCCGACGCGCAGGCCGGCCTCGCCCTCCTGCGGGTTGCTGTCGAGGAACTCGCGGACCTTCTCCGCGCCCTTGTCCGTGATCGTGATCATCGTGCCGTCCTCCGAAGCGTGGGGAGGTTCCCCACAGGTCCAGTACTTCAGGAAGTGTAGCGACCTCGAAGCCCGGCCTGGAAGGCCCAGCTGCGGACCCTCTACTCTTGGACGAATGCCCACCGCCGACGAGATCAAGCAGCGCATCGAGAGCACGATCCCAGAGGCCTCCGCGCAGGTCGACGGCGCCGACGGCGTGCACTTCCAGGCCGTCGTCACGTCCCCCGCGTTCGCCGGCAAGACCCGCGTCGCCCAGCACCGCATGGTGATGGACGTGTTCGCGGGCGAGCTCGGCGGCTCGATCCACGCGATGGCCCTGACCACCAAGACCCCGTCTTGAAGGACACCAGCATGAGCGACAACCAGCTCCGTGACGCGATCGCCGAGGCGATCAAGGAGAACGAGATCATCCTCTTCATGAAGGGCACGCCGGAGCAGCCGGCCTGCGGCTTCTCGGCCCGGACGGTCGGCGTGATGCAGGCGCTCGACGTCTCCTTCGCCAGCGTCGACATCCTGCCCGACCCGCGGATCCGCCAGGAGCTCTCCGCGCTGTCCCAGTGGCCGACCATCCCGCAGCTCTTCGTCGAGGGCGAGCTCGTCGGCGGCTGCGACATCGTGATGGAGATGTACGAGAGCGGCGAGCTCGCGCAGCTCGTCGGCGGCGACAAGGACGCGGACGCCGCCCCGGCGGGCGAGCCGCCCGTCGCCGACTCCGGCCTGCTGCAGCCCGAGAACCGCCTCGGCTGAGGCCTCCGGGCGGCGTCGTGAGCGTGCGGTGACGCCCGCCCGCACCGGCGCTCCCCGCGGGGGACGCCACCTCCCGCCGGCGGCGGCCCTCGGGCTCGCCGCCGCGGGCCTCGCCGTCGTGGCGCTCGCCGCGCCGGCCGTCGTCGCCGCGCCCGCCGCTGCGGCGGCGACGAGTCGCGCCTGCCCCGTCGTCGCCGGCGCGCGCGCCGTCCCCGCGGCCCGCCAGGTACTGGGCCACCGCCTCACGGCCTCCGCCCCCACGCCGGGCGAGGTCGACGCCTACCTCCTCGCCCTCGACGCCGCGTCACCGCGGATCACGACGGTGCTCGCCGGCCGCACGCCGGAGGGCCGCCCCCTGCGCTACGCGCTGCTCGGCGACCCCGACGCGCTGCGTCCCGCCGCGCTCGCGGCGACGTCGGCGGCCGTCCGCGCCGTGCGGGCGGGACGCACCGGCCGCGCCGCCGTCTCCCGCGCCGCCCGCCGGCCCGCGGTCGTCTGGATCGGCGCCGGCGTCCACGCGAACGAGCCGTCGGGGACCACGGCGGCGCTCGCCCTGCTCGCGCGGATGGCCGCGTCGAACGCCTGTGCCGACCGGCGCACCCTGCGCGGGACGCTGGCCGTCGTCGTGCCGGACCAGAACCCGGACGGCCGCGTGCTCGGCACGCGGACGAACGCCGCGGACATCGACCTCAACCGCGACTGGTTCGCCGCGTCGCAGCCCGAGACCCGCGCACGTCTGCGGACGTTGGAGCGGTTCCCGCCGGTGCTGGCGATCGACGCGCACGAGCAGACGGGTGGCGCGTACTTCGCACCGCCCTACGCCTCGCCCGTCGTCGCCGGGCTGCCGCGGGCAATCCGGCGCTTCGCCGACGGCCCCGTCTCCGCGGCGGTGGACGCGGCGCTGCGCCGCGGCGGCCCGGCCGCGGAGCACGGCGGCTACGACCTGCTCTATCCGGGCTACGCGGACTCCGCCACGAGCCTGCTCTACGGCGCCGGCGGGATGACCTTCGAGCAGGGGTCCGATCCGTCGCTCCAGGCCAAGACGGTGCGGCACGAGACGGCGCTGCACGCCGCGCTGGGGGCCGTCGCGCGCCGCCGCGTCGCCGCCGTCCGCGCCTGGGCGAGCGGGTTCGCCGCGGCCGTGCGGAACGGGCGCGCGGGCCGCGGCACGACGGGCGACCGCACCTACGGGTGGGTGTTGCGCACGGACGCCCACGCCGCCGACGCGACCGCCCTCGCCACCCGGCTGCGCGCCACGGGCGTCCGCGTGCGTGCCCTCCGCCGCGCGACGCGGCTGCGGATCGACCCGCTCGGCCCGCCACGCGCGCGCCGCGCGCTCCTGCCCGCGGGGACCCTGGTGGTGCCCGCCGCGCAGCCGCTCGGCCGCTGGGCCGACGTCCTCCTGGGCCGCGACGCCGACGAGGCCGGCCGGGCCTCGGGCGGCTCGGACACCTGGTCCGCGCCCCGCCTGGCGGGGGTGGCCGCGGCCGCGCTGCGCGCGCCCCTCCCGGCCTCCGCCTCGGTGCCGTTCGCGGGCCCGCGGGCGCCGCGGGTCGCCGACGGCGCCACGGTGAGCTTCGCCGCCGACTCCGCCGCGGCCGCGCGCCTGGCGGTCGCGGCGCTGGGCGCCGGTCGGCCGGTCGCGCGCACCCCGGACGGCCGGTTCCGCACCGTCGCCCCGGAGGGGTGGGCGAGGGCGGCCGCGCGCACCGGCGTCGCGGTGCGGGCCGCCACGGGCGCCCCCGACACCGACGCCGGCGCCGTCGCCCTGCGCGCGCCCCGCGTGGCCGTGCTGCCGGACCTGACGCCGCTCATGCAGGGCCCTCCCGCGCTGCTGCCGGTGCGCGACCGCCCCGCCGGCTGGCTGCGCGACGCGCTCCGCGCGGCCGGCGCCGCCCCGCAGACCGTCCTGCCGGACGCGCTGAGCGCCGGCGTCCCCGCCGGCGTCACCCACCTCGTGCTCGGCCCGGGGATCGCCGCCGCCCTGCGGCCCGCGGCGCGCGACGCCGTCGTGGCCTGGGTGCGCGCCGGCGGCACGGCGCTCGTAGTCGACGCGGCGGGCGTCGAGGCCGCGTGGGGCCTCGGGCTCACGCGGGTCGTCGCCGCACCGGCGGCAGGCCGCGCCGCGGTCTCCGTGTCCGCCGTCCCGGGGACGGATGCCGTCGGCCGGACCCTCGGTCCCGACGCCACCGTGGTCGTCGCCGGCCAGCCGCGCCTGCACGCCCCGCCCGGCGCGGCGGTCCCGCTGCGGGCGGCTCGAGGCGCGGCGCTCGCGCCGTCGGGGGCGGTCGGCGCCGCCGACGGCCTGGCGGGACGCCCCCTGGTGGTCGACGAGGCGTTCGGCGCGGGCCACGTCCTCACGCTCGGCTTCTCCCCCGCCTTCCGCCGGCAGAGCGACGGCGGCGAGCGGGTCCTGCTCGGGCTCCTGCTCGCCCCGCGCTGACGCCGACGGATCGGTCGCTAGGCTGGCCGGCATGTCCGTCGCGGTCGTCACCGATTCCACGCACTACCTCCCCCGCGAGCTGGTGACGGAGCACGGGATCCACGAGGTCAGCCTCTACGTGACCCGCGGCGACGACGCGCAGCGCGAGCTCGACATCACCGACCTCGACGCGTTCTACGCGGGGCTGCGCGAGGAGCGCGACCTGCCCTCGACGTCGCAGCCGTCCCCCGGCGACTTCCTCGCGGTCTACGAGCCGCTGCTGGCCGCGGGCCACGGGATCGTCTCGGTCCACCTCGCGGGCGGGATCTCGGGCACCGTCGAGGCCGCGCGCCAGGCCGCCGAGATCGCGGTGGAGAACGCCGGGGGCGGCCGCATCGAGGTCATCGACTCGCGGCTCGCGTGCGGCGCGCTCGGGCTGCCCGTGCTCGCCGCGTCGGCCGCGGCGGCGGGCGGCCAAGACGTCGACGCCGTCGCGGCCCGGGCGCGACAGACGATCGACACGATGCTCGACAAGTTCATCTTCGCCGTGGACACGCTGGAGTACCTGCGGCGCGGCGGCCGCGTCGGCAGCGCCCAGGCGTGGATCGGCGGCGCGCTGAAGATCAAGCCGATCCTCACGCTCAACGGCGAGATCACCCCGATCGAGAAGGTCCGGACCTCGCGCCGCGCGTTCGACCGCATGGTCGCCGTCGCCGAGGCGCTGAAGCAGGACGGCTCGGACGGTTGGTGCGTCCAGCACATCCAGGCGCACGGCGAGGCCCAGCGGCTCGCGGACGCGGCCCAGGAGATCATCGGCACGCCCCCGCTCTTCGTCAGCGAGATCGGCCCGGTCATCGGCGCCCACGTCGGCCCCGGCCTGCTCGGCGTGGGCGGGATCCCGACCACCCTGCTGGAGAGGGGTGCGGGGCCCGCCCCGAGCGTCGCGGGCCCGGCCGCGTAGGACGTCGACGCGGCTCGGCGCACCCGCAAAGGGTGCGGGCCCCGCCGTGTAGACCTGCGGGACGAGAAAGGGCCCGCCGATCGGCGGGCCCTTCGTCGTGCCGGTCCCTACGAGGGGCCGATTGGCCGGGGAGCGCGCCCGGCCCGAGGACCGCTCAGCCGCGGCGCAGGAGGCCGGTGAGGCCGCCGATGCCGCCGGCCAGCACGAAGCCGGCAACGGCCACCGCGATGACGGCGGGCTTCTCGTGCTTGCGGATCTGGGCGCGCCAGTCCGACAGCTCGGCGACGTCGTCGCGCAGCAGCTCGATCGACGAGGTCAGCTCGCGCCGGTGGTCCTCGAGGGACGCCCGGATCTGCTCCGGGGTGCGGGCGGGACTCATCGACGCTCCTTCATCTCGGTGGCGCCCAGCGTCCGCGAGGGACCGTGGGGGGCGGACTCCAGGGCGTTCGACGACCCCTTGCCCGTGTTCTGCACGCTCTCGCGGATCAGCTTGGCCTCGTCGATCGCCATCGTCGGGACGGGCGGGGCGCCCTTCTTGACGAACTTGCGGGCGAGGAGCCCGGCGACGGCCGCGAGCACGAACAGCAGCACGGCCACCACGAGGTAGCCCCAGAAGATGTTGTCGCTGAAGACGACCTGGCCCAGGAAGAAGGCGAGGAAGTGCAGGAAGAACAGCGCGCCCACGGCGACGAACACGCCGGCGGCGATGCCGACGGCGGCCCCGCGGCCGAGCGCGGCCGCCTTCTCGGCGACCTCCGCCTTCGCGAGCTCGATCTCGTCGCGGACGATGTGCTGCGTCCGCTCCGTGACGGTGGCGAGGTTCTCGACGACGGACTTGAGCGACGCCTCGCGGCGCCCGGGATCAACGCTTGGCAAGGGACCGGAGGAGGATCGCGGCCAGCACGCCGCCCGCGAGGGCGACGCCGAGGAGGACCTCGGGACGGTCCTCGGGGACGAGGCCCCAGAGGTTCTTGGCCTGGTTGGTGGACTGCGGAGCGTCCTGCTCCGCGTCCGGGTCGCCCCACGCCGGCGGCAGGTCGGACGCCGGGGGCGTCTTCCAGGCCGGGGGCGCGTCGGAGCCGGAGGCGGCCGTGGCGCCGCCACGGTCACCGGCGGCGCCGGACGCCAGGGGCGTCACGCTCGTGGGGCTGGCGGTCGGCGCGCCGGCGGGCGCGGTGCCCTCCGGCGTCACGGCCGTGAACTCGGTCGTGGGGGGCACGGGCTGCTCCGCGGTCGGGACCCACGGGCGGTCGCCGCCGGTGGATGGGGTCTGGTCGCTCACTCGGGCGGCTCCTCGTTGAAGACCCGGCGCCAGATCATCGCGGCCGCGCGTTGCGCGAGCATGCTGCTGGCGACGCCGAGGCCGGCGATCAGGCCGGACCAGGCCAGTCGTTTGACGAGCTCGTTGTCCATAGGTAGCGATCCTACCCACGCCCACGGCGGGGCATGCGGTCGCACCACCCGTGCCGCCGGACCGGCCGGGCCGGTCAGCGGGCGTCGAGGCCACCGCAGATCGTCTCGACGAGCGTCTTGACCGCGGCGCGGCGGTCCTCGGGCTCCGACGGCATCGTGTCGAAGATCCACGACGTGAGGATCTGCTCGATCCCGCCGTAGAACACGATGCTGGCGAACGCCGGCGGGATGTCGGGCCGCAGCTCCCCGCGCGCCTGCGCCTCCTCCACGATCCGCGCGAGCCCCGCGTGGCCGTCCTGGATCGTCGCCCAGTGCTTGCGGCCGAAGGTGTTCGCCTGCCGGGTGACCTCGACGATCACGACCTGCATGACGTCGGGGTGGCGCCCGTAGCTCTCGACGATGAACGTGGCGACCTTCGCGAGCTTGTCCCGGGCGCTCAGCGACTCGTCCTCCGCGGCCTGGCGGATGACGTCGAGCATGAGGCCCCAGCGCTCGAGGAAGACCTCGTCGAGGATGCCGTCCTTGCTCTTGAAGTAGTGGTAGACGAGCCCGTAGGCCACGCCCGCCTCGTCCGCGATGTCCGACACGCGGCAGTGGTTGAACCCTCGCTCGGCGAAGACGCGGACGGCGGCGTCGAGGATCGCCCGGCGCTTCTCGGCGCTGGCCGCGGTGGTGCGGGCGGCCATCAGGCGCGCTCCCCCGGGCCGGCCGCGGCGGACGCGTCGCCGGTCACGCCCGGAGCGGTCCCTCCGCCGGCGGTCGACGCCTCGGGCGCCGCCGTGTCCCACGCGGCAGCGAGCTCGCCCGCGGGCAGGCCGGCGAGCGCGGCCGCCACGTCGGCGCGGCGCTGGCGCAGCACGGGCAGCCCCTCGCGCACCGCGTCGACCCGGTCCAGGTCGAGGTCGGCGAGGACGACGGCCTCGTCCTGGTCGGGCGCCTCGGCCAGGACGGTCCCCCACGGGTCGACGATCATCGACCGGCCGCCCGAGCGGACCCCGGGCGCATGCTCGCCGTGCTGGTTGGCGGCGAGCACGAAGACGCCGTTCTCGATCGCCCGGGCGCGCAGGAGGATCTCCCAGTGCGCCTGGGTCGTGCGCTCCGTGAACGCCGCCGGGACGGTGATGATCCGCGCGCCGCGCACGGCGAGCGCGCGGTGCAGCTCGGGGAAGCGCAGGTCGTAGCAGACGGTCATGCCGACGCTCGTGCGTGCGTCGTCGGCCAGCGTCGTGGTCACGAGGCCGTCGCCCGCCACCTCGCGGTCGGACTCGCGGTACCGCGTCCCGGCCACGTCGGCGTCGAAGAGGTGCAGCTTGCCGTAGGCCGTCAGCCGGCCGTCCGGGGAGACGTGCAGCGCGGTGTTCTGCTGGCGGCCGTCCTCGCGGCGCAGCGCGACCGAACCGGCGAAGAGGTCGATCCCGAGCTCGACGGCGGTCTCGCGGGCCCAGGTCACCGCCGTCCCGTCCGCGGGCTGGGCGCCGGCCGCGACGTCGTCGTCGCGCCCCAGCACGGACCACTTCTCCGGCAGGAGGACGAGCCGGGCCCCGGCGGCAGCGGCCTCGCGGACCAGGCGGTCGGCCGCCGCCTGGGCGGCGGCGACGTCAGGGGTGGCGAGGAGTTGGACGACGGCGGCGCGCACGGTGCTCCGGGTGTTGACTGACTGGTCAGTCAGTGACTATACCCCCGTCCTCCTACGGGACGGTAAACCACGCCGGGCCCCGTCCCGAGCTTCGCGGGCCGGAGCGCGCACGACGCCGGCGCGGCTCGGGCCACCCGCGAACCACGCCGGGCCCCGTCCCGAGCTTCGCGGGCCGGAGCGCGCACGACGCTGGCGCGGCTCGGGCCACCCGGGAACCACGCCGGGCCCCGTCCCGAGCTTCGCGGGCCGGAGCGCGCACGACGCCGGCGCGGCTCGGGCCACCCGGGAACCACGCCGGGCCCCGTCCCGAGCGTCGCGGGCCGGAGCGCCCGGGGCTACGCGGCCGGGCGGCGGGCGCGCTCCCGCTCGAGCTCGCGGCGCAGGACGTGTCCGTGGACCGCGCCGACGAGCTCGCGCAGCGGGTCCGTGGCGGAGAGCAT
>NZ_ATUD01000001.1 GCF_000420025.1 Patulibacter americanus DSM 16676 | reverse complement strand
CGCTCTCCGACTCCCACCCCCAGGACTCCTCTTCATGCTTCGCGCTCTGCTCTCCTCGCCCCGTCGTCTGCTCTCCGCCCTCGTCGTCCTGCTCGCCGCCACCGGCGTGGCCGTCGGGTCCGGCGCGACGTTCTCCTCCCGCACCGCCAACGCGGCGAACACGTTCACGTCGGGCACGCTGCTGCAGACGAACTCCAAGAACGGCACCTCGATCGTGACCGGCGCGAACATGAAGCCCGGCGACACGAAGACCGGCGAGGTCACGATCAAGAACACCGGCACGCTGGCCGGCGACTTCGTCCTCACCGAGAGCGGCGCCACCAACGGCTTCTCCGCCGGCTCGCTGACGGTCAAGGTGCAGGACATCACGGTCCCGACGGCCCCGACGGACGTCTACACCGGTGACCTCGGCGGCCTGGCGAAGAAGACGCTCGGCTCCTTCGCGGTCAACGAGGCCCACACGTACCGCTTCACCGTCACGCTGAACCAGACGGCCCCCAACGGCGACCAGGGCAAGGCCGCGACGGCCAACTACGAGTGGGACGCGACCCCCACCGCCACGCCCGCCCCCTAGAGCTCCGCTTCCTCCCGCGCCGCCCACGGGCAGCGCGGGACCCCAGCACGACGAAGCGCCCCCATCCGGGGGCGCTTCGTCGTTGCTGGGGTTGTTCCCGCCGGGCCGCGGGTCGTCGGCGAGCGCGTCGGCGCCGCCTCGATCCCGTGACCGCGGCGGGCTCCTCAGCCCTGCTTCTGGTCGATCAGGCGCTGCTTGGCGGCCTTGACCGTGTCGAGCGCCTCCTGCGTGTCGCGGAAGCCCTGGACCTCGACGATCTTGCCCTCGGGCTGCTTGTAGATCTCGAAGAAGTGCGAGATCTCGGTCTTGAGCTGGTCCGAGATGTCGTCGAGCGAGTCGACGCCCTTCCAGTTCGGGTCGGCGACCGGTACGCAGATGACCTTGTCGTCGACCTCGCCCTGGTCGACCATCTTGAACAGGCCGATGACGCGGACCGGGATCCGGCAGCCCGGGAACGTCGGGTCGGAGACGAGCGTCAGGGCGTCCAGCGGGTCGCCGTCCTCGCCGAGCGTGTCCGTGATGAACCCGTAGTCCGCCGGATACACGACGGACGAGTAGAGGTAGCGATCGAAGACGATGGCGCCGACCTCCTCGTCCCACTCGTACTTGTTGCGGGATCCCTTGGGGATCTCTACGAACATCAGCAGATCGTCGGACACCCGCCCATTCTACGGTGCGGAGGTCACACAGGGCGGGCGGATGCGTGCAGGGGCGCCCTCGCGCACGGCGACGCGTCGGCGCGCGCGGGGCCATCGGCCGCGCTGCAACGGCACATCGCGCCCTCGGAGGCTCGCTGCCGAGGCCCGGGACCCCGGGCGGGGGCCGTGCGTCGGAGCGCACGGAGCGGCAGCAGGGGCGGGGATAGGGTGGAGTGATCGTCGTGCGTCCTCGCGTGGAACCCACGACGCGGGTCCCCCCACCCCCCACACCGGAAGCACACACATGCGCCCAATCGCACACCAGGTCCTCCCGTGCCGACCCTGAGTCGCCGCGGTGGCCGCCTGGGCGCCCCGGGCCCTCGCGGCGTGGCCGTCGTCGCCCGGGGCCTCGCGGCTCGCGGACCGCGGGGAACCGTGCTCTCCGGCGTCGACCTCGACCTGCCGGCGGGCGGGCTCGGCGTGGTGCACGGCCCCGGGGGCTCGGGCCGCAGCGTGCTCCTGCTCGCCCTCGGGGGGCGCTTCCGGCTCGTGGCGGGCGAGTTGCGCGTGGGCGACCACGACGCGGCCGACGGCCTGGGGGCCCTGCGCGAGCTGTCCGCCGTCGCGCGGATCCGTCCCGGCATCGAGCCGGAGGAGGGCATGCGCGTCCGCGACGTCGTCCGCCAGCACGGGCTCGCGTCGGGCGGGGCGGTGGGCGACGACGACGTCGCGCTGGCCCGCGAGCTGGTCGGCGTCGACGCTCCCGCGGGCGCGGTGCTCGGCGACCTGCCGCCCGTCGAGTCGCTGCTGCTGGTCGTCGCCCTCGCCGTCGCGGAGCACCGCCCGCTGATCCTCGTCGACGACATCGACGACGGGCTCGTCCCGGCCGAGCGCGAGCGCGCGTGGGACGCCCTGGACGCCGTGGCGTCGTCCGGCGTGACGGTGGTGGCCTCGGCGCTCGAGACCCCCGTCGGCATCGACCACGTCCCCGTGGCGCTGCGCCACCCCGGCGAGCGCCGGCGGAGCACCCGGCCCGCGGGCGAAGACCACCCCACCGGCGGCGGCCGCGCCCGGCCGGGCGAGGACACGCCGGCCTGCCCCGCGTCGGCCGGACCCTCCGACCCGGGCGTGTCGCCCGCCGGTGGCCCCCGCGGCGGCTACCCCGCGCCCGACACCCCCGCCCCGCCGGACGACCGTCCCGCCGACGACGAGGCCACCGCATGACCGCCCTGCGCCTCGCCCTCCTCGAGTTCCGGGCGTTCCGCCGCGGGCTGCCGCGGGTCGCCCTGCTCGCGATCGCGCTCGTCCCGCTGCTCTACGGCGCGGTCTACCTCTGGTCGAGCTGGGATCCGTTCGGCCGGGTCGACCGCATCCCGGTGGCCGTGGTGAACGAGGACTCCGCCGTGCGGGTCCGCGGCGAGCGGGTGGCCGGGGGCGACGAGTTCGTGCAGCAGCTGCGCGCCAGCGGGGCGTTCGACTGGCACTTCGTCCCCCGCGAGCGGGCGGCGGAGGGGCTGCGCGAGGGCGACTACCTCTTCACGATCACGGTGCCGCGCGACTTCAGCGCCCGGCTGACGAGCTCGGCGGGCACGCGGCCACGGCAGGCGCAGCTCGGGCTGCGGATCGACGACCAGAACGGGTTCGTGATCAGCCGCATCGCGGACAGCGCCCGCGCGGAGCTGCAGCAGCAGGCGAACACCGCGGCCGTGACGACCTACGCCCAGAGCGCGCTCGGCGACGTCGGCGGCCTCCGCTCCCAGCTGCAGGAGGCGCTGAAGGCCGTCGACGGGGTGCGGGACGGGACGCGCGAGCTCTCCGCCGGCAGCCGCAGCGTGGTGGCGGGGCTCGTGCCGCTGACCCGCGGCACGTCCTCGCTGACCCGCTCCTCGCGCGACCTGGCGGCGGGCCTGGCCGCCGTCGCGCGCACGACGGACGCGCTGGGCCGTGCGACGGCCGCCACCGTCGGACCGCTCACCGGGGCGCTGGCGGACGCCGCCGTCGCCGCGCGCGGCCCCTCGAGGATCGCGGCCGACGCGGCCTCCGACGTGGCGTCCCGCGCCCGCCGGGTCGACCGCACCCTGCGCCGGCTGGCGCGCGAGAACCCGGAGCTGCGGCGCCTGGACGGCTTCGCCGCCGTGCGCCGCACGGCCCGCAAGGCCCGCGCCGACGCGGAGCTCGCCGACGCGCGGCTGGGGGAGAGCGACCGGGCGATCGCGCGGCTCGTCGTCCGCACCCGCGAGATCCAGCGAGGCGGTGCGGGGGCGGTGCGCGAGCTGCGCGCCGGCACGGCGACCGCGCCCCTGGTCAGCGCGGCGCGCGAGGCGACCTCCGGCCTCGACGCCGTCGACGAGGCGGTGCGCGCCGCCGCGCCGGGCGCCCGTCGGCTCGCGGCCGCGACCGAGGCGGTCGACACCGGGGTCGCCCGCATCTCCCGGCGGCTCCGCGCGGCGCTGTCGCAGGTGCCCGCGCAGAGCGCCGCGGAGCGCGAGCGGACCGCCCAGGTCCTCGGCTCGCCCGTGCGGATCGTCACGACGGAGGACCACCCGGCGCGCGTCTACGGCCGCGGGCTGGCCCCGTTCTTCTTCCCCGTCGGCCTCTGGGTGTTCGGGATCCTCGTGTTCCTGCTGTTCCGGCCGCTCAACCCGCGGCTGCTGGCGAGCCCGGCCGGGGCCGCGACGATCGTGGCGGCGGGCTGGCTGCCGCCCTTCGCGCTCGGCGCAGTGGGCGCGCTCGTCCTGTTCCTCGGGCTCGAGATCGGGCTCGGGCTCGACGCCGTCCAGCCCGTCGCGACGCTCGGGGTGATGGTGCTCTCCGTCGGCGCGTTCGTGGCGATCGTGCAGCTGCTGCGCGCGCTGTTGGGGGCCGTCGGCGACGTCCTGGCGCTCGTGCTCCTGATGCTCCAGCTCGGCTCGGCCGGCGGGCTCTACCCGCTGCAGACGAGCGACGGCATCTTCCAGCTCCTGCACCCGCTGCTGCCGATGAGCTACGCGGTCGAGGCGCTGCGGGTGACGATCTCCGGGGGCGAGGCCGCCCACGCGGTGCTCGACGCCGTCGTGCTGCTCGGCTACCTCGTCGTCGCGCTCGCGCTCACCGTGCTGGTCGCCCGACGCCGGCGCGTCTGGGGGATGGACCAGCTCAAGCCGCGCATCGAGATCTGACGTCGAGCTCGGCGACGTGCGTGCCGCCCAGCGCGGCGAGCACGTCGGCGGCGGTCACGAGCCCGACCGGCTCGTCGTGCTCCGTGACGAGCGCGTGCGAGGTGCCGGCGCGCAGCAGGCCGGCGCCGACGGCCGCGAGGTCGTCGTCCGCGTCGACCACGACGAGCGGGCGGCCGATCGCGCGCACGAGCCGCTCGGGGCCGGCGACGTCGACGACGGCGGCGAGCAGGTCCTCGTCCGTCACGACCGCCCAGCCGGGGCCGTCCGTGCCGGCGCCGCGCAGCGGACGCTCGATCAGGAGGCACCGCACGCCCTGGCGCGTCATCTCGGCCGCGGCCTCGCGCACCCCCATCGCCCCGGCGCAGACGACGAGCCGGCGGCGCATCGCGTCGCGGGCGAGCAGCGCGGACAGCTGGAGGTGGGTGGAGCTGGACACGGTTCCATGGTGCCCGCCGCCGTGCGTCGCGCCATCGGGGGGTTCCGCGGAGCCGTCGTGGTGTTCTACGGTCCCTCCGACCCCATGGCCTCCGACACGCTCGACGAACCCCGCCTCCGGCGCCTGATCGCCGTCGGCCGCTCCTTCGTGGAGGAGCTCGACCCCGAGGCGCTGCTGACCAACATCCTGTCCGCCGCCCAGGAGCTGACCGGCGCGCACTACGCCGCGCTGGGCATCCTGGACGGCGACCGGGAGCGGCTGGCGCGCTTCCTCACCCGCGGCGTCGACGCCGAGGCGCAGCGCGCGATCGGCGACCTGCCGCACGGCCGCGGCATCCTCGGCGTCCTGATCGAGGAGCCCGAGCCGCTGCGGCTCGACGACCTGCAGGACCACCCGCAGTCGTTCGGGTTCCCCGCCGGCCACCCGCCGATGACGACGTTCCTCGGCGTGCCGATCGTGGTCCGCGGCGCGTCCTGGGGCAACATCTACCTGACGGAGAAGGAGGGTGGGGTGCCCTTCGACGGGGCCGACGAGGAGGCGCTCATCGTCCTCGCCGACTGGGCGGCCGTGGCGGTCGAGAACGCGCGCATCGTCAACGAGGTGCAGAACCGCCACGACGAGCTGCAGCGCGTGAACCAGGTGCTGGCCGCCACGACGACGATCGCGCGCGCCGTGGGGGCGGAGACCGACCTCGACCGTGTGCTCGAGCTGATCGTGAAGCGCGGCCGCGCCCTCGTCGGCGCGCGCACGATGTTCATCTCGCTGCCGCAGGGCGACCAGATCGAGATCGCCGCCGCGGCGGGCGTGGGCGGCGCATCCCTCGCCGGCACCGCGGTGCCGCTCGCCGGGTCGACCGCCGGCGACGTCCTGCGCGCGGGCCGCCCGCGCCGCGAGAGCGCCGCGAACCTGCGGGTGCCCGCGTCCGCGCTGGGGATCGCCGACGCCACGAGCTGCCTGCTCGTCCCGCTCGTCTTCCGGGGCCGCGGGCTCGGCGTCCTGGTGGCCGTCGACCGGATCGACAGCGACGACGGCACCTTCACCCCGGACGACGAGGAGCTGCTGCTCGCGTTCGCCGCCAGCGCCGCGACCGCCGTGGCCACCGCGCAGAACGTCAGCGAGAGCCGCCTGCGCGACGCGCTGGACTCCGCCGAGCAGGAGCGCCGGCGCTGGGCGCGCGAGCTGCACGACGAGACGCTGCAGGGCCTGGCCGGCCTGCGCGTGCGCCTGTCCGTCGCCCAGCAGCGCAGCCCGGACGAGACGACGGCCGAGGCCGTGGGCGAGGTCCTCGACGCCCTCGGCGGCGAGATCACGAAGCTGCGCACGCTGATCACCGAGCTGCGCCCCGCGGCGCTCGACGAGCTCGGCCTGGCGCCGGCGCTCGACAGCCTCGCGCGCGGCGTGGGCGAGACCGCGGCGCTCGAGATCGACCTCCACGTCGACCTGGGCGAGGACCGGCTGGACCCCGAGGTCGAGACCGCGATCTACCGCCTGGTGCAGGAAGCGCTGACGAACGTCGTCAAGCACGCCGAGGCCGCGCGCTGCGCGATCGAGGTCACCCGCGACGCGACGGGCGTCGACGTGTCCGTCCGCGACGACGGCCGCGGCGTGGACGAGGCGGCGCTCGTCCAGCGCGGCGGCTTCGGCGTCACGGGCATGCGGGAGCGGGCGCACCTCGCGGGCGGCACGCTCACCCTGCGCCGCGGTGCGGCGGGCGGCACGGAGCTGCGCGCCCGGCTCCCCGTGGCCCCGCCCCGTCGCGCCGCCGCCGACTGACGAGCACGGCGCAACGGCGGCCGAGAGTCGACCGCCGCCGACTGACCGGACGGGGGCGCGCCCGGCTTCCGCCCAGGCGGCTCAGGGCCGGAGGACGAGCTTCCCCGTGACCTCGCCCGCCTCGAGCGCCCGGTGGGCCTCGCGCGCCTCGTCGAGCGGCAGCGCGCGGGGGCGGGGTGCCTCGACCTGGCCGCTCGCGACCCACTCGACGAGCCGTCCGAGCGCCGCGCCCGCGACGGCCGGCCGGTGTTCGAACCACCCGCCGAGCGTGAAGCCCGTCAGGGACTGGTTCGGGGCGGGGTCGTAGAGGAAGGCGTCACGGGCGGCCCCGTCGACGCTGCCCGCCACGCCGGCCGCGGCGCCGTAGACGACGAGCCGGCCGAACGGAGCCAGCGCGGCCAGGGTCTCGGCCAGGCGGTCGCCGCCGGTCATCTCGAGCGCGACGTCCACGCCGCGCCCGCCGGTCAGGTCGCGGACGCGCTGCGCCCAGCCCGGGGACTCCGGGTCCAGGACGTGGTCGGCGCCCAGGGCCGCGGCGGCGGCGCGCTTCTCCTCCGTGCTCGCCGTGCCGATGACGGTCCCCGCCCCGAGCAGCTTCGCGACCTGTACCGCGAAGCCGCCGACGCCGCCCGCGGCCGCGGGGACGAGCACCGCGTCGCCCGGCTGCATCCGCGCCGCCGCGTCGAGCAGGAGGACCGCGGTGAGGCCCGCGACGACGACGCCGGCGGCGGTGTCGTCGTCGAGCCCGGCGGGGATCGGGACGACGCTCCCGGCGTAGGCGACGGCGAACTCGGCGTACCCGCCCGAGGCGTCGTCGCCCACGACCGACATCACGCGCGTCCCCACGGCGGGACCGTCGACGCCGGGGCCGAGGGCCGCGACGGTCCCGGCGACCTCGGCCCCCGGCACGAACGGCAGCGGCGTCGGCACGGGGTAGAGGTCGCCCCGCCGGCGCAGGACGTCGGCGAAGTTCACCCCGGCGGCCGTCACGCGGATCAGGATCTGACCCGGTCCCGGCTCGGGGCGCGGCAGGTCCGTCACGTCCAGGACGTCGGCGCCGCCGAACCCGTGCAGCTGCACGGCGCGCATCGTGGCGGCGGGCTCGGGGACGGCGGGCGGGGCGGGGGTGCGGTCGGACACGGGGTCTTCCGGGCTCGGGGGGCGGCGGCGGGCCGTGCGGCCAGCCCCGGGAGTGTCGGCCCGGGTCCCGGCCGGAGCCAGTCGGGTGGGTGCTGACGCGAGCAGCGTTCGCGATCGTCGGCGAGCGCCGGGCCGCGCGGCGGACGCGTCGCCGGGCCCGTCGCGCCGGTGCTCGGCCTCCGTCATCCGACCCCCATTCACACCCTGGCCCTTGGACTCCGGCCCAGGATCGGGATACTGGGCGGGTGAGCTCCGCAGACGCGACCCTCAGCATCAACACGATCCGGACGTTGTCGATCGACGCGGTCCAGAAGGCGAACTCGGGACACCCCGGTCTGCCGCTGGCCCTGGCGCCCCTCGCCTACGTGCTCTACGCCGAGCGGATGAAGTACGACCCGGCCGAGCCGGCGTGGGTCGACCGCGACCGCTTCGTGCTCTCCGCCGGGCACGGCTCGATCCTCCAGTACGCCACGCTGCACCTCGCGGGCTACGACATCTCGGTCGAGGACCTCGAGAACTTCCGCCAGTGGGGCTCGAAGACGCCGGGCCACCCCGAGCGCGAGTTCCACCTCCCGGACGCCGACTCCGGCCCGGACGCGACGCCGCTCCCGCTGACGGAGGGCATCGAGGTCACGACCGGTCCGCTGGGTCAGGGCATCTCGAACGCCGTCGGCATCGCGATGGCCGAGCGGTTCCTCCGCGAGAAGTACGGCAAGGAGGTCCAGGACCACCACACGTACTGCATCGCCTCCGACGGCGACCTCATGGAGGGCATCTCCGCCGAGGCGTCCTCCTTCGCCGGCCACGTCGGCCTGGGCCGCCTGATCGTCTTCTACGACGACAACGACATCTCGCTCGACGGCCCGACGTCCTTCTCGTTCTCGGAGGACGTGCCGAAGCGCTACGAGGCCTACGGCTGGCAGACGCTCACGATCACGGACGTCAACGACCTGGACCAGATCCGCAAGGCGCTGGACGAGGCCGAGGCCGACGAGGTCCGCCCGACGCTGATCTCGGTGAAGTCCGTCATCGGCTTCCCGTCCCCGAACAAGCAGGGCACGAACAAGGCCCACGGCTCGCCGCTCGGCGAGGACGAGGTCCGCCTGACGAAGGAGGCCATGGGCTGGGACCCGGACGCGCACTTCCTCGTTCCCGACGGCGTGTACGAGCAGTTCCGCGCCGGCAACCCCGGCCCCGAGGCCCGCAAGGCGTGGGACGAGCGCTACGCCGCCTGGCGCGCGGCCGACGCCGACCGCGCGAAGGAGTGGGACCTGGCCTGGAAGGGCAAGCCGCTCCCGGGCGTGAAGGACGCGCTGAAGGCCGTCTCCGTCGAGAAGGAGGCCTCCCGCGTGTCCGGCAAGCGCGCCATGGCGGCGTTCGAGCCGTTCGTCCCGACGCTCGTCGGCGGCGCGGCGGACCTCTCGTCCTCCACGAACACGGTGCTGCCGAACGCGTCCTTCTACACGAAGGACGAGGTCGGGCAGAACGTGCACTTCGGCGTGCGCGAGCACGGCATGGGCGCGATCGTCAACGGCCTGGCCGCGCACGGCGGCATCGTCCGGCCTTACGGCTCCACGTTCCTGCAGTTCGTCGACTACATGCGCGGCGCCGTCCGCCTGTCGGCGCTGCAGAACCTGCACGTCGCCTGGGTCTACACGCACGACTCCGTCGCGCTGGGCGAGGACGGCCCGACCCACCAGCCCGTCGAGCACCTCGCGTCGATGCGCGCGATCCCGAGCCTGACGGTCATCCGTCCCGGCGACTCCGTCGAGACGATGGCGGCCTGGGGCACGATCCTCGAGGACGTCGACGGCCCGGCGGTGCTGGCGCTCTCGCGTCAGGGCCTGCCGCCGCTGCCGCGTGACGGCGGCGACGACGCGGCCTGGGAGGGCGTGGCGCGCGGCGCCTACGTCGTGCGCGAGCCCGAGGGTGGCGCCGACGTGATCCTCGTCGGCACCGGCGCCGAGGTCGGCACCGCCGTCGAGGCCGCCGACGTGCTGGCCGCCGACGGCATCAAGGCCCGCGTCGTCTCCATGCCCTCCTGGGAGCTCTTCGACGAGCAGGACGAGAGCTACCAGCTCGAGGTCCTGCCGGTGAACGTGCCGAAGGTCTCCGTCGAGGCCGCGATCACCATGGGCTGGGAGCGGTACGTCGACACGGCCGTCGGCATCGACCGCTTCGGCGCCTCGGCCCCGGGCACCGAGGTCCTCGAGCGCCTCGGCATCACCGGCGCGAACGTCGCCGCGCGCGCCAAGCAGCTGCTGGGCGAGTAGGACCGGACCGCGCCCCCGGCCCCGGGGGTCGGTGGCGCGGCGTCCGCCGCCCGTCGGCGGCGGGTCTAGTCCCCGAACTCCTCCGCGCCGTCCCGTACGGGCGGATCGGCGGTCGTCGTCGTGCCCTCCGGGCGCGGCTTCGGCTTCGGGGCCGGCTGGGGCTTCGGGGTCGGTTTCGGCGCCGGAGCGGCAGGCTGCGGCGTGGGCGCCGGCGTCGGCTGCGGCGTAGCGGCGCTCGAGGGCGTCGCGTCCGGGGACGGCGCGGCCGCCGGTTCCGGGGTCTGCGTGGGGGCTTGCGTGGCGCGGCGCTCGGCGGTCTGGCGCGTCTCCCAGCGCTCGCGGGCGGCCTCGCGGCGCCGCTGCGCCCGCTCCTCGGCCGCGCGCATCGCGGCGCGCTCGCGCCGACGCGCCTCGACGGCGCGGGCGGCGGCCTCCGTCGCGACCGCGGCGTTCGTGGCGTCGTCGGGGACGGTCGCCGTGAGCGGCGCGGTGGTCACGGCCGCGAGTCGCGCGGTGTCGGTCGCGGGAGGGCCGTCGCCGCCCGCGAAGGCGCCGAGCGTGCCGGCCGCCGTCACGGTCACCAGAACCGCGGTGAGGGCGACCGGTGCCCAGCCGCGGGGGTCACGCGGGAGGCGCGGGCCGTCGCCGTCGCCCGCTGCGCTCGTAACGGGGGCCGGGCGCTCGGGGCGGGGGATCGCCGGGCTCACCGGCGCGCTCCCGTCGCGGTGCTGGCGGTGGTCGCGGCGCGGCCGACGCGCCCGACCCGCCGGGCCATCGCGGTCCGGCTCACGGGTCGACCCGGACGGTCGGGGCGCGGCCGGCGACGTCGGCCCACGGCCACGTGCCGACCTGCGGCACGACGGCGCGGAACGAGAACAGCGTGGGGCGCGAGACCTTCGTGAACCGGTGGCGCCAGCGCCAGCGGCCGACGGCGTCCGTGCGGACCGCGGCGACCGTGCGCCACCGGCCGCCCGCGATGACCTGGATCCGCACCGGCGCGCCCTTGCGGGACAGCCCGGCGCCCGTGAGGCGTCCCGCGAGCACGGCCCGTCCGCCCGTCCGCAGGCGGCGGGGGCTCGCGTCGGCCGTGACCCGCAGCGGGGTCTTGAGCAGGCGCGCCGCGGTGGCGGTTCCGTCGCGGACGACCGCGGCGGCGCCGACGTTCCACGCCCCCTCGGGGAGCGTGGCGGCCGTGAACCGGCCGTCCTGGTCCGTGCGGACCGTCTTCAGCTCGGTGGTGACCGGGCGCTTCGCCCCGATCCGTGTGCGCGTCAGGCGGACCTTCGCCCGGGCGATCGGCGTGCCCTTCGCGGTGGTCAGGCGGCCCGAGGGGCGCAGCAGGCCGCTCTTCGTGCGCGTGCTCGTCACCGTCAGGCGGCCGTCGACGGCGACGGGCGACCCGCCGGGCACGGGGACGGCCCCCGGAGCGGTGCTCTTCGCGCCGTTCGAGGCCTTCGTGGGGACGGTGAACGCGACCGGACCCCACGGCGTGAGGTTGCCCGCCGCGTCGGCGACGGTGCCCGCGATGCTGTGGGTGCCGGGCGAGAGCGTGGAGGTGATGACGCCGAAGAGCGCCTCGCGCGCCGCGGGGCAGGGCTGCGCGGCGGAGTACGGCACGGCGCAGGTCCCGCCGGCGGCGTCGACGATCGGGCGGGCACCGTCGACCGAGGCGGTGATCCCGGCGACCCCGCCGCCGGTGTCGCGCGCGGCGACGGTGACGGTGCGCGTCCCGCCCGTGGAGCTGCCGGCGAGCGTGCCGCCGACGCTCTCGACGACCGGGGCCGCGGGATCGTCGAGCGCCACGCGGGCGCTGCGCAGGACCGCCTCGGCCCCCACGCCGTTCGCGGACCCACAACCGTTCGACGGGCACGTGGCGCGGAGGACGAGGCCGCCGAGGGAGGGGGCGGTCGCGTCGCGGCGGGCGACGGCCGCGGTCGAGCATCCGCTGCCCAGGCGCGGAGCGGAGCACGCCGTGAGCGCGGTCGCCGGCTGCCCCGGACCGGGGTCGGTCGCGACGAGCTCGGAGACGTAGCTGCCGGGGGAGAAGAAGCCCATCGTCCCGGTGGCGACGGTGTGGTCCACGTCGAACCCGACGATCCGCGTGCCCGCGGGCGCGCCGAACGTGAGCGAGGCCGCGCCCTTCGCGTGGCTCTCGTTCGGGATCAGCGCGGCGCGCAGCGCACCGCCGTCCGCGCAGGTGTCGGCGGTCACGGCCTTCGGGGCCGTCTCGGGCGCCGTCGCCGGCACCCACGCGCCCGACGGTGTCGGAGCGGCCTGCGGCCCGCGGCACGACCAGACCTCGTACGTGGCGGCCGACGCCCGTGGTGCCGTGAGCGACAGGGCGACGAGCGTCGCCAGGACGGCGAGGAGCAGCGCGGCCGGCGTCGCGGCGGGCCGGGCTGGGCGGGGGCGAGCGAGCGGGGACACGACGGCCCGCATGCTACGGGCGCCGGGACGATCCGGGGCCGGATGGCCCACCCCGCGTCGGGCCGGCTTCGCGGGCGCGCCCCGGGCAGGGACGCGGTGCGGGGGCGCAGTGACGGGGGCGATGTGCGGGGGTGTCGTGCGGGGGGTGGGGCGAACGGGTCGCTCGGGCCCCGCACGCCATGGACTAGGTTGCGCCAGGCCCAACGTGTGTGTTGGTCGCCGGCCCACGGCCGCCCCGTCCCCGTACGCCGCCGCGCCTCACCGTCGCGGCGGCGTGCGACCTCCTTCGTCCCCGCATGACCGTCCCCCCGACCCCCGCCCCGTGCGCGTAGAGGACCAGCGCCGCATCGCGCGCCGCCGGGTCCTGCTCGCGCTCTCGCTCGAGCGGCGACTCGACGGGCTGCCGGTGCGGGGCGGCGACCTCCGCGTCGAGCGCGGACCCTCTTCCGCGGCGCCTGCGGCGGACGAGGGTCGGCGCCCGACCGCGGGGTAGTCGAGCGCGGACCGGAACTACGCGGGCCAACGGAAGAAGTGAAGCGGCGAACGACTTTCGTGGCGGTCGCGGGCTGCGTCGCTGTCGCCGCCATCGTCTGGCTGCTCGTAGCTGCGGGGCGCGGCGACGACCACCGACCGCCGGAGGGGGTGACGCTCACCCACTCGTTCTCCGGCGGCTCCGTCCTGGGCTTGCCCGGGGAACTCGACGGTCTTGGTGGCTTGCGCCTCCAGGTCGAAGAAGACGGCCCCACGTACGAAATCGTCGGATGGCGCTTCGCTACCGTCCGGCCGCGGGTCGCGATCCGGTACCGCTTGCGATCGCTCTCGTCCCGCCCGGGGAACCGGTGTCCCGGTGGGCACATCGGGTTCGACAATGACGCGCGCGTCGCGCGTGAGACGGGGGACCATTTTCCGTGTGATGGGTTCCGCGAGCCTTCCGGGGCCAAGCTGGCGCCCGGCCAGGGTTGGGAACTCATCGCCGTCCTGCGCGGGCCAGCTCGAGGGGGGACGGCCGTGCGGTTCGCGGATCCGGTGGTCACGGTGCGTGACGGATCGGGGCATTTGCGGCATTTGCGGACCGCCTATCGCCAGAACCTCTGCGTCGTTGGCGGCGTCGAGTGCATACGGTTCTTGCGACGGGTGGGTTTCAGCCGGACGGAGGCACAGGAGTCGGTCCGCAGGGTATGCAGGTCTCTGCAACGGCCCCCGCTGTTCGCCCCGGCGGAGCATCGACCCCCTCGCGCGTCGGGGACCGAGCGTGGCCGCGACGACCTCGGGCGCACCTGCTCGGTGGTCCCGTGAGGGCTGCAGAGGACGTCCTCGTCGGGGGAACGTGATCGGCGCTACCGCCCCAGCGCCGTCTTCAGCACCCCGCCCAGCTCCTTCTCCGCCGCCGAGCTGAACGTCAGGTGGATCGCCGTCGGCTCGCGGACCCAGGCGATGAGGTTCAGGGCCTGCAGGCGGGTCAGGGTCCACTGGAAGAGCGGGGCGGTCTGGCCGCGGGGGTAGGTGCGGGAGATGTCCATCGCCCAGCCCGTGGTGTGCTGGGAGAGCGCCCGGGTGGCCTGCACGTTCTCCGCGCCCAGGAGCGCCTGGTAGCGCTTGTCGCGCACCGTGCTCGTGACGGTGAGCCGCGTTGCGGGCTTCGCGTCGTCGTTCAGGGCGCGGACCGCCGCGCCGATGGTCAACAGGCCCGCCAGGGCGCCCGGACGCAGGCCGCGGTAGCGCGTCTTCGGCTGGTCCAGGCGCGGCGCGAGCTCGCCCATGGAGCGATCGATCGCGATCCCGTTGGCGCGCAGCGCGGTGCGGGGGAGGGCCGCGACCTCGCCGGAGCGCTCGGCCTTCGCCAGCTCGTCCGGGTCGTCGTAGGTCTTCGTCGTCTCGACGGGGTGCAGCAGGTCCTCGCTCGAGGCCTTGCGGGTCTGCAGCTCGGCCTCGCGGACCAGGGCCGGGCGGTCGTCGCGGTAGAGCCGCATGATCCGCCGCGCCGCGCCGACGCGCCACAGGTACGTCGTCGAGTCGTCGTTGAGCTCAAGCGCCAGCGCCGCGGCCTTCGGGGAGCCGAGCGGGTCGATGCCGAAGTACAGCTCGACGTAGGGCACCGTGCCCTTGCCGTACGCCTTCATCAGGTTCTGCAGATTGCCGACGCCCATGTGGTAGCTGGCGACGGCCAGGTCGTCGCGGTCGTCGAGCTCGCCCCGGGCGAACTTGAGGTACCGCGTGGTCGCCTCGAGTGCCTTCTTCGGGTCGAAGCGCTCGTCGACCTTCGCGCGGGACCGACGCAACGTCGCCACCTTCCGCGCGTTGCCCCGGCGCAGCTCGCGGGTGATCCGGCGCGTCAGGGCCCCCGACTTGCCGGTGTCGACGTTCATGTCGAGCAGCTGCGTGCCGGTGCCGGCGACGATCTGCGTCAGCCCCGCGGCGCCCTCGATGGAGTCCGACGCCATCGCGTCGGGCCGGCCGGCGCTCTCGAGGTAGACGATGCCCTCGAGCACGTCGGGGTCCTCGTCGGCCTCCTTCGCCACGTCCTCGATCAGCGAGCGGTAGCGCTGCACGCGCGCCGCGCTCTCGACGGCGCCGCCCGGGACGAGCCGGTAGAGCGGGTTGGCGAACCCGGCCTCGGCGCGCCGGGTCAGATCCTTCGCGCGGTCCTCCGTGTCGGGACGCAGGATCCGCAGCGCCTGCTTGCCCAGCGGGGTCGCCGAGCCGGGCACCGGGTTGGCCTCCGGCGAGTTCGAGTCGCCGCCGTCGTCCTTCCCGCCGCACGAGGACACGAGCACCACCAGGGCCAGGACGACCGCCAGGACCGCCGCGATCAGCAGCCACGGCGGCTCGCGGCGGGCAGGGGTCCGACGGGTGGCGCCGGCTCCGCCGGCCCGGGAACGACGGGGGCGGGCGGACCGGGGGGAGCGGTCGGGCACGGGCGCCATGGTGGCACGAAGGGCGGGGCCGGCGACGCGGACCCGACTGCGGCGCGGCCCGCGCGGGTAGTTTCAGCGTGCAAGGGACGGGCGGCCGACGGGGTCGCCCGCCGACCGGAAGGACCCCATGCGCGCCACCCTCATCCACGGCCCCCGCGACATCCGCCTCGAGGAGGTGCCCGACGCGACGATCCTCGAGCCGACCGACGCGATCGTCCGCGTCGTCGCCGCGTGCGTGTGCGGGTCCGACCTGTGGCCGTACCGCGGGGTCAAGGAGACCCCGGAGCCCTCGCGGATCGGGCACGAGTTCGTCGGCGTGGTCGAGGAGGTCGGGGCGGACGTGCGGACGGTCAAGCCCGGGCAGTTCGTGATCGCCCCGTTCGTCTTCAGCGACGGCACCTGCGTGCACTGCCACAACGGGATCCACACCTCGTGCGTCAGCGGCGGCGTCTTCGGCGCCGGCCGCCCGGGCCGCACCGGCCGGCCCGTCGACGGCTGCCAGGCCGAGTGGGTGACGGTCCCCCAGGCCGACGGCACGCTCGTGGCGACGCCCGAGACCCCCGACGACGCGATGATCCCCAGCCTGCTGACGCTCTCCGACGTCATGGCGACGGGGCACCACGCCGCCGTGGCCGCGCGGGTGCGCGAGGGCGGGACGGTCGCCGTCGTCGGCGACGGGGCCGTCGGGCTGTCCGGCGTGCTCGCCGCGCGCCGCCTGGGCGCGGAGCGGATCGTCGCGTTCTCCCGCCACGACGACCGCGCCGCGCTCGCCCGCGAGTTCGGGGCCACCGACGTCATCGCCGGGCGCGGCAAGGAGGGCGCGAAGGAGCTCAAGGAGCTGCTCGGCGGCATCGGCGCCGACGCCGTCCTCGAGTGCGTCGGCACGGAGGAGTCGATGGGCCAGGCGATCGCGTCCACGCGCCCCGGCGGGATGGTCGGCTACGTCGGCGTGCCCCACGGCGAGGGCGGGCTGCCGCTGGACCGCATGTTCGGCACGAACGTCGGCGTCGCGGGCGGCGTGGCCCCGGCGCGCCAGTACCTGCCCGAGCTGCTCGAGGACGTCCTGAACGGCGCGATCGACCCGGGCCGCGTGTTCGACCGCTCCTTCGCGCTGGCCGACGTCGCCGACGCCTACACGGCGATGGACGAGCGCACGGCGATCAAGTCGCTGCTGCGGCCGTAGAGCAGGCCGGGCGCGCCTACGTCGTCTTGACGATCCCGCCGTCGACGACGTGGTCGGCCCCCGTGGTGTTCCCGGCGCGCTCCGAGGCCAGGAACACCACGAGCGCGGCGACCTCGTGCGGCTCGCTGAACCGCCCGGTGGCCGAGCCGCCCGTGCCCGCCAACGCGCCGCGCATCGCGGTGCGGGCGTCGGTCCCCTGCGCGTGGGCCAGGCGGTTGGCCAGGCCGTCCTCCGCGAGCCAGAACGGCGTGCGGACCGGTCCGGGCGAGACCGTGTTGACCCGCAGCCCCTGGGCGCCGAACTCCATCGACAACGCCTTGTTGACGCTGCTCACCGCCGCCTTCGTCGCCGCGTAGTCCACGACGGCCGGCTCGGTCAGGCGGGCGTTGATCGAGGAGACGGTCACGATCGCCCCGCGGCGCTGGAGCAGGTGCGGGATGGCGGCCCGGCTGGCGCGGACCATCGTCATCAGGTTCCACTCCATCATCGGGAGCCAGTCGGGGTCCGGGACGGACAGGAACCCGCCGGGCCGGGGCGCGAGCATGCCGCCGACGTTGTTGACGAGCACGTCGACGCCGCCGTGCTCCTGCACCGCCTCGCGCACCAGCCGCGCCGGACCCTCGGCGGTCGCCAGGTCGACCTCGACCGCCGTCGCCCCGGGCACCCCGGCGAGCTCGGGCGTGACCGTCCGCGCGCCGCCCACCACGCGTGCGCCCTCCGCCGCGAACGCCTGCGCCACGGCGAGGCCGATGCCCTTGCTCGCGCCGGTCACGACGACGCTCTTCCCGTCCAGTCCCAGGTCCATCTGACACCTCGTCCGCTGTTCCGGGCGGGCGGATCCGCAGCGGGAGCCCGGGGCCCGGAGCCCGAGCTCCCGCCATCGTCGCCACGCTACGGCCGGGCGGCCGACGGGCCCAGACGTGTCGCCGATGACGCCATCAGCGGTGCTGCTCACGGCCCGGAATGGGGCGCCGCGCGGCCTAGGGTCGCCGCATGACGACCATCGCGCAGCAAACACCGTTCGGCTCCGGCTTCGACGCCACCACGACCGCCGAGGAGGTCCTGGGAGCGCGCCGGCTCGACGGCCGCACCGCCGTCGTCACCGGCGGCTACTCGGGGCTCGGCCTCGAGACGGCACGCGTCCTGGCGGGCGCCGGGGCCACCGTGATCGTGCCCGCACGGCGACCCCAGGTGGCCCGCGACGCGATCGACGGGCTGCCCGGCACGATCGAGGTCGAGCAGCTGGACCTGGCCCACCCGCCGTCGGTCGACGCGTTCGCCGACCGGTTCGTGCGCAGCGGCCGCTCCCTGGACCTGCTGATCGGGGCGGCCGGGATCATGGCGCCGCCGCTCGGCCGCGACGCCGCCGGCAACGAGCTGCAGTTCGGGGTCAACCACCTCGGGCACTTCCGGCTCGCGGCGCGGCTGTGGCCCGCGTTGCGCCGGGCGCCCGACGGGGCCCGCGTCGTCAGCGTCTCCTCCCTCGGGCACCAGATCTCGGGCGTCGACCTGGAGGACCCGAACTTCGAGACGAGGCCCTACGACAAGTGGAAGGCATACGGCCAGAGCAAGTCGGCCAACGCGCTGTTCGCGGCGGGCCTGGACGCCCGTGCCGCCCCGTTCGGGGTCCGCGCGTTCTCCCTGCACCCCGGCAACATCTGGACCGGCCTGACCCGCCACCTCGACCAGAGCGATCTGCGCGCGCTGGGCGTCGTCGACGAGCGGGGCGAGCGCCTCCCCGACGGCATCAAGACGATCCCCCAGGGGGCCGCGACCATCGTCTTCGCGGCGACGGACCCGCGGCTGGACGCCCACGGTGGCGCGTACCTCGAGGACAACGACGTGGCGCCGCTCGTCGATGTCGACGGTCGGGCGACCCACGGCGTCCGCCGCTGGGCCGTCGACCCCGTCGCCGCCTACGGGCTGTGGACGCTGAGCGAGCGGCTCACCGGCGTCCCGTTCACCCCCGCCTGACCGGCACCCCGCGGGGTAGGACCGGCGGAGACGCCGGCGCTGCGGCCTGGCGACGGGCCGCAGCGGAACCGCGGCCATCCGGATGGCCAGGTGGCCATCCGGATCCCCCGGAAGAAGTGGCCAGGTGGCCGTAGGTTCGGCGGCGCTCCGGCCGTACCGTCCCTCTCACGAAGTTCGGATCGTTCGAGAGGGAGCACGAGGATGGATCTGCGACAACTCCGCTACGTGGTGGCGGTCGCGGAGGAGGGCAACGTCACGCGCGCCGCGGAGCGGCTGTGGATGGCGCAATCAGGGCTCTCCCAGCAGGTCCTCGCGCTCGAGCGCGAGCTGGGGATCCGGCTGTTCGAGCGGCTCAGCCGGGGCGTGGTGCTCACCGAGGCGGGCGAGGTCTTCCTCGAGCGCGCCCGCGCCACCGTCGCCGCGGCGGACGACGCCCTCGCCGCGGCCCGCGACGTGAAGGACGGCTTCACCGGCAGCCTGCGGCTCGGCGCGGACTGGCGCACGCGCTACGACCTCGCTCCGGCCCTGGTCGACGCCCTCCGCTCCGCGCGCCCGCAGATCGACCTGACCGTCGTCGAGGCGGAGACCGGCACGCTCCTGGGCGACGTCCGCGACGGCCGGCTGGACGCGGCGGTCGTCCGGGGCCCGCGGCCCCCGGTGCCGGGCCTGGAGACCGCCCCGCTCGTCCGCCTGCCGATGGGCGTCGCGATCGCGCCCGGCCACCGGCTCGCCCGGGTCGCCCGGGTGTCCGCGCTCGAGCTGCGCCACGAGTCCTTCGCGGTCTCGGGTGGGCGGGGCGGCCGGGCGGGGGACGAGGTCGTCGACGCGGCGCTCCGCGCGCTGGGGATCGAGCCCCGCCTCGTACCGGGGGGTCCCGGGTTCGCGATGATGGCGTCCGTGCGATCGGGAGACACGGTGCTGACCGAGATCTCGGCGGCTCTCGCGCTGCAGGAGCGGCTGCTGTGGCGGCCGGTGCACGACGCGCCGGTGCTGCAGCGCGAGCTCGTGTGGCGGAGCGGGGCGACGTCGGCCCCCCTGCGTGCGCTCGTCGAGCTGGCCGGGGGCGCGTTCCGCGAGGCGGCCCAGCGGGATGCGGTCGCCGTCCGGGCCCGCGCGGTCGGGCGGCCGGCGGCGCCGATCACGGGGACGGTGGCGGCGTGATCGCCGGCGACCTCGCGCCACTGACCCCGTTCATCGGGCGTACGCGCGAGGCCGAGTGGGTGCTGGATCGCCTACGGGGCGGCACGCGGCTGATCACCCTCACGGGGATCGGCGGGATCGGCAAGACCCGGCTGGCCCTGCACCTGGCCGAGCGGGTGGCGGCCGAGGGCGAGCGCGAGGTGCACGTGATCGAGCTGGCCCCGCTCGCGAGCCGGGCCGACGTGCTCGCCGCGCTCAGCGGGTCGCTGGGGATCTACGGGGCCCCCGCGTCGCCCGACGCGATCACCGAGTACCTGCGCGGCCGTCCCGCCCTGGTGGTGCTCGACAACTGCGAGCACGTCGCCGAGGCGGCGGGCGAGCTGGCGCGGGCCGTCGTCCGCAGCTCCCCGGAAGCACGGGTCCTCGCGACGAGCCGCGTGGTGCTCGGGTTGGAGGAGGAGACCCGGCTGACGGTGCCGCCGCTGGCGCTGACCGCGGAGGACGGCGAGCGCTCCGACGCCGTGGCGCTCTTCGTCGACCGGGCGGCCCGATCGCGGCACGACTTCGACGCCGACACGGCGCTCACCGACGTCGAGCGCATCGTCCGCCGCGTGGAGGGGATCCCGCTGGCGATCGAGCTCGCCGCCGCGCGCGCCCGGCTGCTCTCGACCCGGGAGATCGCCGACGGCCTGCGCGACGCGCTGTCCCTGCTGGGCAACCCGTCGCGCCACGCGGCGGCCCGCCACCGGACGATGCGGGCGTCCCTCGACCTGAGCACGGCCCTCCTGAGCCCGGAGGATCGCGACCTCTTCGCCCAGCTCTCCGTGTTCGCCCCGCCGTTCACGCTCGACGCCGCCACGAAGGTCTGCGACGGCGCGACGCTGGACCGCCTGGGCAGCCTCGTCGACCAGTCCCTGGTGATGGTCGAGCACCGCGATCACGGGGTCTGCTTCCGCCTGCCCGAGTTCGTTCGCCAATACGCGGCCGAGCTGCTCGACGAGGAGCAGCGCGGCGTGTTGCGTGCGCGCCACCGCGCGTACTTCCTCGCGCTCGCGCAGCGCGCCGATGCGGAGCACTGGGGCTTCACGCAGTCGGGGCGGCGGCGCCTCGTGGAGGTCGCCCCGAACCTGCGCCTCGCCGCGCAGGACGCCACGGCCGCCGGCAGCGGCGACGCCCTGCGGATGGTGGCGTCGCTCGGCCGGTTCTGGCGCGAGACCGGCCGGCTCGACGAAGGGGCGCGCACCGCGGAGGAGGCGCTCGCCCGCACGTCGCCGGAACCCACGTCCGAGCGTTCCATGGCGCTCTCCGTGCTGTCGATCCTGCGCCTGCTGGTCGCCGACATGGCCGGGGCCCAGGCGGCCGCGGACGAGGCCGTGGCGATCGCGGAGCAGACGGGCGACCCGCGCACGCTCGCGTACGCGCTGGCCCGGCTCGGCGCCGTCGAGGGCCACCTCGATCCCCGGGGCGCCGTCGCGCCGCTGGACCGCGGGCTCGAGCTCCTCGACGGCACGGACGATCCGCAGTGCGAGTCCGACCTGCTCACGATGCTCTGCTTCTGCGCCTTCTGGCGTGCGGACGGTGCGGCGCTCGACGAGGTCCTGGGGCCGGCGATGCGCGTCAACGACCGCCTCGGTCCGAGCACGAACATGCGCTGGGTCCTGCACCTGGCCGTGTTCACCGAGCTGCACCGCGGGCACCCGCGACGCGCCCGGGCCCTGCTGGCGGATGCGGTCGCCCCCGACGACGGCGACGACCTCGGCTCGGTGTGCACCGTCGAGTCGAGCGCGGCGTTCGTGAACGCGCACACCGGCCGGGCGCGAGAGGGCGCGGACCGTCTCGAGCGGCTGCTGCCCCGGGCCCAGCGCTCCGAGGCGGGGACCGGGGTGGCGGCCGTCGTGAACGGCCTCGTCGCCTGCACGTACGCCGCGGGCGCGCTCGACGCCGCGCGCCGCTACACCGATGCGCTCGACGATCCGCACTACGGCACCTTCGCGTGGCGGACCTACGTGCTCGACGCCCGCATCCGCTTCGCGATCCTCGACGGCGACGCGGACGGTGCGCGCGAGCACGCCGCGGCGCTCGAGCGGTCGGCGCAGTTCACCGGCGACTCGCGGTTCCTGGGGCTCGCGCGCCAGGGGGCGGCGTGGGCGGCGCTCCTGGACGACGATGCCCGTGCCGCCGAGCGCCTCGCCAAGGACGCCCTCGAGGTGCTGCAGGCGGGCGGGTGGATGCTCGCCGCGATCGACGGACTCGAGCTGCTCGCCGCCGCCGTGGCCGCCCAGGGCGAGGGCGCACGTGCCGCCCGGTACCTCGGGGCCGCCGCCGCGGCACGGGAGGAGCGCGGGCTGGTGCGGGCCGTGCCGATGGACGCCGTGTGGCGGGACGTCATGGACCGGGCCACGCGGGCCAGCGGCACCGCCGCGTTCGAGGAGGCCTGGGCGGGCGGCGCGGACGGCACGCTCGACGACGTGGTGACCTCCGTGCTGCGGGGGCGGGGTCGGCGCGGCGACGGCGCCGAGGGCTGGGAGAGCCTGACGCCGGTCGAGCGGCGGGTGGCCGAGCACGCGGCCGCGGGCCTGACGAACCCCGAGATCGCGCGGGCGGTGTTCGTGTCGCGCAGCACCGTGAAGATGCACCTCTCGCGGATCTACCCCAAGCTCGGCGTGCGCGGTCGCGTCGAGCTCGCCGCCGTCGTCCGCGACGGTCTCGTGGAGCACCCGTGAGCCGCGGCGTGATCGCGGGCGAACTCGCGCCGCTGACCCCGTTCATCGGGCGTGCCCGGGAGGCGGACTGGCTGCTGGAGCGCCTAGGGGGCGGCACGCGGCTGATCACCCTCACGGGGATCGGCGGGATCGGCAAGACCCGGCTGGCCCTGCACGTCGCGGAACGGGTGGCGGCGGAGCGCGAGGTGCACGTCGTCGAGCTCGCGGGGCTGCGCGGCGACGACGACCCCGTGGCCGCGCTCGCGGCGACGCTGGGGGTCTACGGCGCGCCGGCGTCCCTCCGCGCGGTCGGCGAGTACCTGCGCGGGAGCCGTGCGCTGGTGGTGCTCGACAACTGCGAGCACGTCGCCGACGTCGCGCGCGAGCTGGCGCGGACCGTCCTGCGCAGCTCCCCGGACACGCGGGTGCTCGCCACGAGCCGCGTGGTGCTCGGCCTGGAGGAGGAGACGGTGTTCACGGTGCCGTCGCTCGGGCTGACCGCGGAGGACGGCGGCCGGTCCGACGCGGTCGAGCTGTTCCTCGAGCGCGTTGCCCGGGTCCGGCCCGACCTCGACGGGATGGGCGCGACCACCGACGTCGAGCGCATCGTCCGCCGCGTGGAGGGGATCCCGCTCGCGATCGAGCTCGCCGCGGCCCGTGCGCGGCTCCTGTCGTTCCGCGAGATCGCCGACGGCCTCCGCGACGCCCTGAACGTCCTCGGCAGCCCCTCGCGTCACGCCGCGGCGCGCCACCGGACGATGCGCGCGTCGCTTGACCTGAGCGCCGAGCTGCTCAGCCCGGCCGACCGGCGGCTCTTCGCCCAGCTCTCCGTGTTCGCGCCGCCGTTCACCGTCGAGGCGGCGACCGAGGTCTGCGACGGCGCGACCCTCGACGGGCTCGGCACGCTCGTCGACCACTCGCTGCTGATGGTGGAGCACGCGGGCGACGGCACGCGGTTCCGGCTGCCGGAGTTCGTCCGTCAGTACGCCGCGGAGCTGCTCCGCCCCGGCCAGGCGGACGCGCTGCGGGCGCGCCACCGGGCGTACTTCCTCGCGCTCGCCGAGCGCGCCGACCGCGAGGCGTGGGCCTGCTCGCCCGCGGGCCGGCGGCGCCTCGACGCGGACGCCCCGAACCTGCGCGCCGCCGCGCGCGACGCCACGGCCGGCGGTGGCGACGACGCGCTGTGGATGGTCGCGTGGCTCGGCCGGTTCTGGCGCGAGACCGGCCGCCACTGCGAGGGCGTCCGCATCGCGGAGGAGGCGCTCGCGGCCACGGCCCCGGACGCGACGCCGCAGCGGGCGCTCGCCACGTCGGTCCTCGCGATCCTGCTGCTGTGGCGCGCGGAGGGCGAGCGGTCCCTCGCCGCCGCGGAGCAGGCGGTCGCGCTCGCCGAGGAGGCCGGCGATCCGCGGGCCCTGGCGCACGCGTCGGCGCAGCTCGGCGCGGTCCTCGGGCACCTCGACCCCCAGGGCGCCGTCGTCCCGCTGCAACGCGGGCTGGAGCTCCTGGCCGGCATCGACGACCTGCCGTGCGAGTCCGACCTGCGCACCATGCTGTGCTTCTGTGCCTTCTGGCGGGCGGACGGCGTCGCGTTCGAAGAGGCGCTGCCCGCGGCGATGCGGGTGAACGGCCGCCTCGGGCCGAGCGTCAACGTGCGGTGGGTGCTGCACCTGGCCGTGTTCACGGAGCTGCACCACGGCCGGCCGGAGCAGGCGCGTGCCCTGCTGCGCCGCGCCGAGGCGCCGGAGCTCGGCGACGACCTGAACTCCGTGTGCGCGCTCGAGGCGTGCGCGGCGATCGTCGACGCCCATACGGGCACGGCGGCGGCCGGCGTGGAGCGCCTCGGGTCGCTCCTGCCCCGCGCAGAACGCCACGACGTGGGCGCCGGCACCGGGGCGCTGCTCAACGGGCTGGTCACGTGCACGCTCGCCGCGGGCGACCTCGACGCCGCCCGCCGTCACCTCGACGCCCTCGACACCCCCCGGTACGGCACGTTCGCCCTGCGGCCCTACGCGCTCGAGGCCCGGATGCGGGTCGCCGTCCTGGACGGGGACGCGGGCCGCACGCGCGAGCACGCCGCCCAGCTCGAGGCGCTCGCGCGATCCGTCGGCGACGGTCGGTTCCTCGGGGTCGCCCACCAGGGCGCGGCCTGGGCGGCGCACCTCGACGGCGACGCCCGGGAGGCCGAGCGGCTGGCGAAGGACGCGCTCGCGTCGCTGGTCGAGGGGGGTTGGACCCTGGCGGCGATCGACGGGCTCGAGCTGCTCGCGGCGACCGCCGCGGCGCAGGCCGACGGCGCGCGCGCCGCCCGCTACCTCGGTGCCGTCGTGGCGGCGCGCCGGGAGCGGGGTCTCGTGCGGACGACGCCGCCCGCGCCGGTGTGCGACGCGGTCGAGGAGCAGGCACGGGGCGCGGTCGGCGACGCGGCGTTCGGCGAGGCCTGGGAGGCCGGCGCCCGCAGCACCCTCGACGACGTCCTGGCCTCCGCGCTGCGGGGCCGGGGGCGACGCCTCCCCGCCGCCGAGGGCTGGGAGAGCCTCTCGCCGGTCGAGCGGCGGGTGGCCGAGCACGCGGCCACGGGCCTGACGAACCCCGAGATCGCGCGTGCCGTGTTCGTGTCGCGCAGCACCGTGAAGATGCACCTCTCGCGGATCTACTCCAAGCTCGGCGTGCGCAGCCGCGTCGAGCTCGCCGCGGCGCTGCGCGACGCCGTGGCCGACGCGTCCCGCGGCTGACCGGGGCCGCCGCCGCCGCGCCATCGCGACGGGTGCTGGCGGCATCGTCGATCCGACTTGCTGCGGGAACCGCGACCACCGACGATGGCCCGCGACCCGTCACCCAGCCGCAGGAGTCCCCATGACCGACGTCCCCCATGACGACCCGACCGCGATCCTGCGGCGCAACCTGCTCGAGGTCTTCGGTGAGCGCGACCCCGCGCGGCGCCGGGCGGTCATCGACGAGCTCTACGTGGCGGACACCCGCTTCGCCGAGGCCGGCGGCACGGTCCAGGGCCGCGACGCCGTCGACGCGGCGGTCGGGCGCATCCTCGACGACGTCCCGCCGAACTTCCGGTTCGTCGTCGAGGCCGAGCCCGCCGTCGTCGACGGGCTCGGCCGCATCGGCTGGGGTTTCGGGCCCCCGGACGGTCCCCCCGCCGTGCACGGGATGGACGTGGCGACGTTCCGCGACGGCCGCATCGACCGTCTGTGGACGTTCCTCGACGCACCCCCGCAGGACGGCGGCGGGCCGGGCTGAGGCGCGGACCGACGACCCCCCGCTCTCCTGGGAGCATCGCGCCGTGCGCCTGAACGACTTCTCCCCGCCGGACACGCAGGCGGCGCGCGCGGCGCTGCAGCTCGCGACCGCCTACCACTCGCCCGCGCTGCTCCACCACGTGATCCGGTCGTGGCTGTGGGCCGAGGCCTTCGCGCGGATCCAGGGGCGGGAGGACGTCGACCACGAGCTGCTCTACACGGCGGCGTTGCTGCACGACATCGGGATCACCACGGCCTTCGACAACGCCGTCCTCGCCTACGAGGAGGCCGGCGGCCACGTCGCCGTCGCGCTGACCACCGGCGCCGGGTGGACGCCCGAGCGGCGGCGGCGGGTCCTCGACGTGATCGTGCGCCACAACTGGCCGTCCGTCGACCCCGAGGTGGACGTGGAGGGCCACCTCCTCGAGATCGCGACCGGCCTGGACATCTCGGGCGACCGGCCCGACGCCCTGCCCCGGCCCTTCCTCCGCGAGGTCCTGGAGGCCTATCCGCGCCTGGGTCTGGCGGAGGAGTTCACCGCGAGCGTCGAGGACCAGGCGGCGCGCAAACCCACCACCGCGGCCCACCGGCTCGTGCGGTGCGGCCTCGCCACGCACCTGGCCGACCACCCGTTCGACCGGGACTGACGGTCGCCATCGGGCGCGGGGCGGTGGCCGACGTCACGGGCGGGTGACGGTCACGGACGGGGCGCCGAACGGCCCCGCGACGCGCCGCGGCGGCAGCGATCACGACGGCTGCTGGCAGCGGTGGCGACACGACTAGGTCCGCGGGCGGTCCCGCCGGATACTCGCCGCCGAGCGTTCCGCTCGCCCAGCATCCGATCCGAAGAGAGCCCCCGTGTCCGATCAGACCACCGTCCCGGCCGTCGTCCTCGAGCCCGCCGCCCAGGCGTTCGCCGCCGCCACCGCCGACCCGCCCCACCTCGCCGACCTCGGTCCCGTCGAGGGTCGCAAGCTCGTCGACCAGACCCAGTCAGGCGAGGGCGTCTACAAGGCGCCGGTGCAGGAGGAGTGGCGCACCGTGACCGGCGGGCCCACGGGTGAGGTGCGCGTGCGCATCGTCAAGCCCGAGGGCGCCGGCGGCACGCTGCCCGTGATCCTCTACATCCACGGCGCCGGCTGGGTGTTCGGCAACGCCGCGTCGCACGACCGGCTCGTGCGGGAGCTCGCCGTCGGGACGGGGGCCGCGGTCGTGTTCCCCGAGTACAGCCTCTCCCCCGAGGTGCGCTACCCCGTCGCGATCGAGGAGTCCTACGCCGTCGCGCAGTGGATTGGAACGAGCGGCGCGGAGGCGGGTCTCGACGGCACGCGGATCGCGATCTGCGGCGACTCCGTCGGCGGCAACATGTCGGCGGCCCTGACGATCATGGCCAAGCAGCGCGGCGACGTGTCGTTCCTCGCCCAGGCGCTGCTGTACCCCGTCACCGACGCGAGCTTCGACACCGAGAGCTACCACCAGTTCTCCGAGAACTACTGGCTGCGCCGCGACGGGATGCAGTGGTTCTGGGACCAGTACACGACGGACCCCGAGGAGCGCGCGCAGTCGACCGCCAGCCCGCTGCGGGCGACGGACGAGGAGCTCGCCGGCCTGCCGAAGGCGCTCGTCATCAACGCCGAGGCCGACGTGCTGCGTGACGAGGGCGAGGCCTACGCGCGGCGCTTGCGGGCCGCCGGGGTCGACGTGACCGCCACCCGCTACAACGGCGCGCTGCACGACTTCATGATGCTCGACGCGCTGCGCGAGACGAACGCCGCGGCGGGCGCGATCGCGCAGACCATCGGGTTCCTCGGCGGCGCCCTGGCCTAAGGGCGGGGTCGCCTCAGCAGGGCCGCTCGCGCCGCTCCAGGTCGAGCTTGCGCAGCAGCCCACCGAGCTGCTCCCGCTCCTCGTCGGAGAGGGCGGAGAGCAGCTCGCCGGTCGCCTCGTGGCGGGCACGGCGCATCTGCTCCAGCCGCTCCTCGCCGCGCGGGGTGAGGCACGCCAGCGTCGAGCGCCGGTCGTGCGGGTCGGGCCGCCGCTCCACGAGCCCGGCCTCTTCCAGCGCGTCGACGAGGGTCGTCACGGTGCGCGGCACCACGTGCATGCGCTCGGCCAGGTCGGCCATCCGCAGCGGCTCGCCGTGGCGGGCCAGGGTGCGCAGCGCGCGGGCGGCCGCGGGGGTGATCCCGAGGGGGGCCAGCAGCTCACGCGACTGCACGTGGATGGCGCGGGCGGCCCGGGAGAGCTGCTCGCCCAGGGTGGCGACATCGGCGTCCACGTCGGCCGGCGCGTGGGGAGCGTCGGACATGGGCATGAGCATACTGAACCCCACGCATTGTGAGTTTGACTCAGTACTTGCTAGAGTACTGAGCACCCCTCACTGAATCGCCGTGGACGCGGCGGTCGCGACGAAGGAGCCGTTCGCGATGGACGAGACGAACCCCACCCCCTCAGGCCCGCGCCCGGTGCGCGCCATCACCAAGAGCGACGAGTCGCTCGACCTGCGCCGCATCGTCGCGCTCTTCCGCCCCTACTCCCGCCGCGTGGCGATGGTCGCGGGGCTCATCTTCCTGTCGGCGATCCTCGGCCTGGCGCAGCCGTTCCTGATCCGCGAGATCGTCGACGTCGCCCTGCCCGACCGCGACACGACGCTGCTGACGTGGCTCGTGCTGGGCATGGTCGGCGCGGCGATCATCGGGTCGGCGCTCGACGTCGGGCAGACGCTGCTGTCGAACACCGTCGGCCAGCGGGTCATGCACGACCTGCGCACGAAGGTCTACGACCACCTGCAGAAGATGTCGCTCGCGTTCTTCACGCGCACGCGCTCCGGCGAGGTGCAGTCGCGGATCGCCAACGACATCGGTGGCATGCAGGGCGTCGTCACCTCGACCGTCACCAGCCTCGTGTCCTCCTTCACCACGGTGGCGGCCACGTTGACGGCGATGCTGTTCCTCGACTGGCGCCTGGCGCTGGCCACGCTCGCGGTCGTCCCGCTGTTCGTGTGGCTCACCCGCACGGTCGGCCGGATGCGGCGAAAGATCGTCACGCAGCGCCAGAAGCGCCTGGCCGACATGTCGGCGATCGTCGAGGAGTCGCTGTCCGTCTCGGGCATCGTCCTCACCCGCACCATGGGCCGGGCGCCCGACCTCGTCTCGCGCTTCGCCGACTCGTCCTCGACGGTCGCCGACCTCGAGGTGCGCTCGGCCATGGCGGGCCGGTGGCGCATGGCCTCGGTGCAGGTCGCGTTCGCCGCGATGCCCGCGCTCGTCTACTGGATCGCCGGCTACACGAGCGCGAACGGCGGCACCTTCGTCACGATCGGCACCCTCGTCGCGTTCACGACGCTGCAGACCCGGCTGCTGATGCCGATGGTCACGCTGCTGCGCCTGGGCGTCGAGGTGCAGTCCTCGCTCGCGCTGTTCACGCGCGTCTTCGAGTACCTCGACACGCCGATCGACGTGCGCGAGCCGGAGCACCCCGTGCGCCTCGATCCCGCGACCGCCCGCGGCGCCGTGCGGTTCGAGCACGTCTCCTTCGCCTACGACGAGCGCAGCGGGAAGACGCTGGACGACATCGACCTGGAGGTGCCCGCCGGCGGCACGCTCGCGATCGTGGGCGAGACGGGCTCGGGCAAGACGACGCTGGGCTACCTCGTCGGGCGCATGTACGACGTGGACGAGGGCCGGGTCACGATCGACGGGGTCGACGTGCGCGACCTCTCCCAGGACGACCGCTCGGGGCTGGTCGGCGTGGTGGCGCAGGAGACCTACCTGCTGCACTCCTCCGTCGGCGACAACCTGCGCTTCGCCAAGCCCGACGCTACGGACGACGAGCTCGTCGAGGCCGCGAAGGCCGCGCAGATCCACGAGCTGATCGCGGCGCTCCCCGACGGCTACGACACCGTGGTCGGCGAGCGCGGCTACCGGTTCTCCGGCGGCGAGAAGCAGCGCCTGGCGATCGCCCGCGCGATGCTGCGCAACCCGCCGGTGCTCGTCCTGGACGAGGCCACGAGCGCGCTCGACACCCGCACGGAGCACGCGGTCCAGCAGGCCCTGGAGCGCCTCTCCGAGGACCGCACCACGATCGCCATCGCCCACCGCCTCTCGACCGTCCGCGATGCCGACCGGATCGTCGTCCTGGACAAGGGGCGGATCGTGGAGCAGGGCAGCCACGACGAGCTGCTCGCGCTCAGCGGGCACTACGCGGCGCTCGTGGAGCGCGACCGCGAGGGGCAGACGCTGCCGGCGTAGGGGTGTGTCGCCCGGGCACGAACCGAGGCCGACGACATCCTCGACCTCGGGTCTCACCGGTGATACGGTGGGCGCATGGAGAGCAGCGTTTCGATCCGCGACCTCCGCAACCAGGGGGGCGAGGTCGTCGACCGGGTGTCGCGCGGCGAAGGTGTGACCGTCACGCGGGACGGGCGCCCGGTCGCAACGCTCCGCCCGGTTCCCCCCGTGCCGCTCTCGGCCGAGGCGCTGCTCGCGCGGTGGCGCGGTCTGCCCACCGGCGATCCGGATGCGCTGCGTCGTGACCTCGATGCCGTGCTGGACCCGTCCTTGTGAGTCCGCGTCACGAGCGGGGCGTGCTCGACACGTCCACCGTCATCCAACTGCCGCGGCTGAGCGCTCCTGAGGCGCTGCCCCAGGAGCCGCTGATCACCGCGATCACGCTCGCGCAGCTCTCCGTCGGGCCGCTCGTGACCGACGACCGGCACGAGCGGTTGGTGCGCCAGGCCCATCTGCAGCAGGCGGAGGCGGATTTTGATCCGCTGCCGTTCGATGATCGCGCCGCACGGGTCTTCGGGCGCGTCGCGGCCTCACTGCGCGCGTCGGGGCGCAAGCCCGCCGCGCGCGCCTACGACGCGTTGATCGCCGCGACGGCTCTGGCCCACGGGCTGCCCGTCTACACGACGAACGCTCGGGACTTCGACGGTATCGAGGGGCTCGAGGTCGTCGCTGTCGAGGTGGGGTGAGACCGGCGCCGCCGACCGGGGCCTCCTCGCCCGCGGCGTGCGGCTTGCCCGCGACGGCCGCACGGTCCTCGACGGCGCGCAGCTGCGCGTGCCGCCGGGCGAGGTCACGGCACTCATCGCCCCCTCGGGTGCGGGGAAGAGCAGCCTGTTGCGGTGCGTCGTCCGCCTGCTCGCGCCTGACGCCGGGGCGATCAGCCTCGACGGGGTGCCCGTCGCGGACCTCGACCCGCGGGCGCTGCGCCGCCGGGTCGGGCTCGTCGCCCAGACGCCGGTGATGCTCCCCGGCACGGTGCGGAACAACCTCGCCTACGGGCTCGACGCGCCGCTGTCGTCCGCGGCGGCGCACGACGCGCTGCGTGCCGCGGGCCTCGACGCCACGTTCCACGACCGCGACGCCCACGCGCTCTCGGGCGGCGAGCGGGCCCGGGTCGCGATCGCCCGCGCCCTGGTGCGCCGTCCCGAGGCGCTGCTCCTGGACGAGCCGACGGCCGCGCTGGACCACGACGTGGCGCTGCTGGTCGTCGACGCCCTGCGGGCGCTTGCCGACGGCGGGCTGGCCGTCTGCCTGGCGACCCACGACCTGCCGCTCGCGCGCCGGGTGGCCGACCGCTGCGTGGCGCTGGACGGGAGCGCCGCGTGAGCCAGGCGGTCGCCCAGGTCGTCGCCGCCCTCGCGTTCGCGGGGCTCGCCGCCGTGCTGGCCGCGCGCCTCGGTCTCGGTCTGGGGCGCGAGATCGTCGTCGCGGCGGCTCGCGCCACGGCGCAGCTCGCGGTCGTCGGCGGACTCATCGCGGCGGTCTTCCGGGTCCCCGAGCTCGCGGTCGCGTTCGTCGCCCTGATGGTGCTCGCCGCCGCGATCACGGCCGGGGGACGGTTGCGGACGATCGCCGGGTCCCGCCGCCTTGCGGCCGCCGCCATCGCCGGTCCCGCCCTGGCCGCCACCGGCCTGCTGCTCGCCGTCGGCGCGTTCGAGGCCGCGCCGCGGGCGATCGTGCCGACGGCCGGCATCCTCATCGGCGGCGCGATGGCCGCCACCACGCTGACGGGCCGCCGGCTGCTCGAGGGCCTGCGCGACGAGCAGGACGTCATCGAGACCCGCCTCGCCCTCGGCGACGACGTGCGCACGGCCCTGCGCCCGACGATCCGCACCGCGATGGTCACCGGGCTCGTACCCGCGATCGACCAGACGCGCAGTGTCGGGCTCGTGACGCTGCCGGGCACCTTCGTCGGCCTGGTGCTCGGCGGCGCGAGCCCGGCGACCGCGGCCCGGGTCCAGCTCGTCGTCCTGCTCGCGCTCCTGGCCGTCGAGCTGCTCGCGGCACTCGTGATCTCCGAGGCCATCCGCCGGCGGGTGACGGCCCCGGGGGAGCGCGTGGTGGTGCCGCCCGCGGGCTGAGGGGGAACGACCCCGCGCGGCGAAGGGCCGGGCCCGACTCAGGCCGCGTCCGGGCCGGGGTCACCGCCGGCCACCCGCTCGACCGCTCCGGCGACGACCGACCGCAGCCACGCGTGGGCCCGGTCGCCCTCGTAGCGCTCGTGCCACGCGACGACGAGCGGCACGGGCGGTACGTCCAGCGGGACGGGCGCGGTGCGCAGGCCCAGGGCCGCGATCGTCGGGCGGCACAGCCGTTCCGAGACGACCACGACGGGGTCGCCCGCGGCCGCGAAGTGCAGGGCGGCGGTGCTCGTCGGGGCGGTCGCCAGGACGCGGCGCCGCAGGCCCTGCGCCTCGAGCAGGTCGTCGATGGGGTCGGTCAGGCGACCCCGGCGGGAGACGATCACGTGGTCGGCCGCCGCGAACCGCTCCGGGGTCAGCTCCCGCGCGGCCAGGTCGTGGCCCGCGCGCAGGGCGACGACGAGGCGGTCCTCCAGGAGCGTCTGCGTGCGGATCTCGGGCAGCACGTTCGTCGCGGAGCCGATCTCGAGGTCGAGGTGACCGTGCTTGAGCTCGAGGGTGTCGACGGCCCGCTCGGGCAGCAGCCGCAGCGCCACGCCGGGGGCCTGGGTGCGGACGGCTTCGAGCAGGAGTGGGCCGATCGCCGTCGTCACCGCGTCGTGGGCCTGCACGGTGAACGTGCGCGTGAGGGTCGACAGGTC
Organism: Patulibacter americanus DSM 16676; assembly: GCF_000420025.1. Lineage (GTDB taxonomy): Bacteria > Actinomycetota > Thermoleophilia > Solirubrobacterales > Solirubrobacteraceae > Patulibacter > Patulibacter americanus. The sequence continues at coordinate 856,218 of NZ_ATUD01000001.1, read as the reverse complement.
GAGGTCGCGTTCCGGGGCGAGGACGGTCTGCGCCTCGACCACCAGGGCGTGGACCCGTTCGCGCACCCCGAGGGCGAAGGGCGTGGGGGTCATCGTGCGCCCCGTGCGGACGAGGATCTGGTCGCCCGTGACGGTGCGGATCCGTCCGAGCGTGCGGCTCATCGCCGGGGACGAGAGGTGCAGCCGCGCCGCGGCGCCGCCGACGCTGCCCTCCTCGAGCAGGGCGTCGAGGGCCACGAGCAGGTTCAGATCCAAGTGCACCACGGTAAATCTCAACCTACCGAACATGCATTTGTGGTTATGCCTGCCCCGGAGCACGATGAATGGACCAGCACGCCCGACTTCCCGGAGCTCCCGATGATCAGCACCACGCACCAGCCCACCGACCGCACCGCCGCGTTCGGCAACCCGTCCGCAGACCCCGACGACGCGCGGCTGCTCGCCGAGGTCGTCGCGGCCGTCACCGCCGCCGGCGCCGCCCTCCTGCGGCGCTACGACCCGGCCGCCCGGGCCGGCGATCGCGACGAGCTCTTCGCGGCGCTCGAGGCCAACGAGGCCACGTCGGCGGCGATCCTCCGGCCGGCGCTCACGGCGCTGCGTCCCGACGCCGGGTGGGCCGAGGGCGAGCTCGAGACGGCGGCGCTGCCGCCCGGCGAGTGGTGGGCGGTCGACGCGGTCGAGGGCAACGTCAACCACGTCCACGGCATGCCGGAGTGGGGGGTGACCGCGACGCTCCTGCGCGACGGCGTGCCCGTCCTGACCGCCGTCCGCGAGCCCGTGCTCGACCGCACCACGACGGCGCTCCGCGGCGGCGGGGCCGAGCGCGACGGCCGGCCGCTGCGCGTGTCGACGAAGGACGGCCTCGCCGCAGCCCTCGTCGCGACGGGCCAGGCCGAGGCCGGGCAGACGGCGAGCTACCGGCGGATCGGCGACTCCATCACCGCGATGCTCGGCCACGCGGTCCTCGTCCGCGCGACCGTCCCGTCGACGTTCCCGCTGCTCCTCGTCGCGGGCGGGCACCTCGACGCGTTCTGGCAGTACGAGGCGGTCCTGCCCGGGATCGCCGCGGGCGCGTTGGTCGTGCAGGAGGCCGGCGGCCGGGTGACGGGCCCCGACGGGACCCCGTGGCGACCGGGGGTGCGCGACGTCCTGGCCGCCGCGCCGGGCGTGCACGCCGCGACCGCCGACGTCCTCGCGGCCGTCGCATGAGCCGCTCCGTGACCATCGCCGTCCTCGGCGCCTCCGGCGCGACGGGCGTGCTGCTCGTCGGGCAGGCGCTGGAGCGCGGCCACTCCGTCGTGGCCGTCGCCCGCGACCCGACGAGAATCGACGTGCCGGACCACGACCTGCTGCTGCGCGCGGCGGGTGACGTCCACGATCCGGACGGGCTCGCCGCGGCGCTGGACGGCAGCGACGTCGTCGTCTCGGCGCTCGGGAACCGACCCGGCGGCGGTCCGCAGATCCTTGCCGCGGGGGCCCGCGCCGTCGTCGCCGCGGGGGTGCCGCGGGTCGTCTGGCTCGGCGCGTTCGGGACGGGTGACTCGGCCGGACCCGCCGGTGCGCCCACCCGCGCCCTCCTGCGCCTGGCGCTCCGCGGCGAGCTCGAGGACAAGGCGGCAGCCGACCGCCTCGTCGTCGCGGCCGGCGGCACCGTCCTCCACGCGGGACCGTTGACGAACGGCGCGCTGTCGAGCGCCCGCCGGACGGTCGACCTCGCGGACGCGCCGCGGCGTCTGTTCCCCCGCCCGGTGAGCCGCGCGACGGTCGCCGCCGCGATGCTCGACGAGGCGGAGGCCGCGACGCCGCGGGCGGGGATCCGGGTGCCGCTCGGTCGGTGAGCGGGCGAGGGGCGTGCGGGTAGCGCCGGTAACCGCCCGGTCACCCGTTCGTCACGTCCGCGCCACATGGCCGACGCCCCCCGGACCTAGCGTCGGCGGGGATGTCCTTCCCCCGTATCGCTCCCCCAGCGTCGCTCCGCACCACCCTCGCGGCCGCCGCCCTCCTCGCTGTCCCCGTCGCGCTCCCCGGCGCGGCCCACGCCGCCACCCCCGCACCGACCGCCGCCGCGCACACCGCGGACCCGTCGAACGTCGACCCGTCCGTGCCGGCCGGCGCCACCGCGCAGTCCGCCGCCACGCCCACCGCCGCCCGCCGCGCCGACACCCCCGCGGGCAGCCCCGTCGTCTCCGAGACCTTCGACGACGGCAAGGTCCCCGACGGCTGGACGCCGGGCGCCGGCTCGGGCACGTGGGACGTCGAAAACGGGCGCCTGATCGGCCGCTCCGCGAACAGCGGCCAGGTCTCGACGATCGCGTTCGGCCCGCACCTCGAGGACTACCGCTTCGAGGCGACGGTCCGCTTCGAGTCCGTCGTCGACGGGAACCGCTGGCTCGCGCTCGCGCTCGACATGCCCGCGACGGGCGTCGCGCCCTGGGGGCAGGCGGCGATGCGGTCGAACACCACGGCCACGAACGGCACGGAGTTCGCCCAGCGCACCCCCACGAACCAGTGGTCGGTGACGAACACCGCGGCGGCCCCGACGGCGGCGGGCGTCGGCACCGACGTCAAGGTCGCCATCGAGGTGCACGGCACGAGCGCGACGTGGTTCTTCAACGGCGCGAAGGTGCAGACCACCAACACGCTGTTCCGCTCGGAGGACGGTGGCCTGGGTCTCGTGGCCAACGGCGCGAAGGTGCAGTTCGACGACATCACGGTGACGCCGCTGGCGGCGCCCTCCCTCGTGCTGCCCAACGACGCGACGGCCGTGCCGAAGGTCGTCGCGCACCGCGGCTACTCCTCCGTCTCGCCGGAGAACACGAACGCCGCGATGGCGATCGGCTCGCGTGCCGGCGCGGACTTCGTCGAGGACGACGTCGCCACGAACGCCGACGGCGAGCCGTGGATCATCCACGACGACACCGTCGACCGGACCACGGACGGCACCGGCGCGCTGGCGACACTGACGTCGAGCTACCTCCAGGGCCTCGACGCCGGATCCTGGTTCGGCTCGGCGTTCGAGAAGGAGCCGCTGCCCAGCCTCGACTCGCAGCTCGACGTGGTCAAGGGCGGCACGGCGAAGCTGCTGCTCGAGATCAAGTCCCCCGAGACGGAGGCCGAGGTCCGGAACATCATCGACCACGTCCGCGCGAAGGGGATGGTCCGCCGCACCGTCATCCAGAGCTTCGACGACAACATCGTCCGCTGGGCGAAGGCCTACGAGCCGAACATCCCGACGATGATCCTGCGCGGCGGGCTCGACGCCGACCCCGTTGCGACGGCGAAGGAGCTCGGCGTCGTCTCGTACAACCCGTCCGCCGCGGCGCTGCGCGGCAAGCCCGAGGTCGTCCAGGCCCTGAACGACGCCGGCATCGCCGTCATGCCCTACACCGTCGACAGCCCGGCGGACTGGCTGACGCTCCGCGATCTGGGTGTCGACGGCATCATCACCAACCGCGCCGGCGAGCTCGTCGGCTGGAACCTGCGCTACGCCCAGGGCGGCGCTGCCGCCCCGGCCAAGCCCGCGACGGCCGCGATCCTCGCCCCGAAGGACGGCGCCGAGCTGACCCGCGGCGAGCAGGTCTCCCTGGCGCTCGACGCCGAGGGCGACACGTCGATCGAGGCCACCCTCGACGGCAAGCCGATCGCCCCCGGAGACACGATTGACCCGGACGCGCTGGCCCTCGGCGAGCACGTCCTGCGCGTGAGCGCCCCGGGCGCGGCCGGCCAGCCCGCGACCGCCGAGTCGCGGTTCACGGTCCGCGCGACGAGCACCGGCGTGGCCTCGCTCGTCGCCACCCTGCGCGGCATCCCGACGGACCTGCGCGCGGCGCTGCTGCCGCTGGCGGTCGAGCGCCGCTGGGCCGCGTTCCGCGCCCGCCTGACCAAGGCCGAGGCCTCGCTGACGGCCGACGTGTTCGCGCTGCTCGACGGTGACGCCGCCGCGCTGCAGGTCGCGGAGGGCGCGGGCGAGGGCGAGACCCCCGCGCCGAGCACGCCGGAGAAGGGCGACAAGGGGGACAAGGGCGATCCGGGCACGAACGGCAAGGACGGCGCCCAGGGCCCGAAGGGCAACACCGGCGCCCGCGGCCCGGCCGGCCCGAAGGGCAAGACCGGCGCGAAGGGTCCGAAGGGCGACCGCGTGACCGTCGTGCGCAACAGCGGCCTGCGCTGCAGCGTCTCCACGCGCACCATCTCCTGCACGAAGACCAAGACCTCGTCGCGCACCACGGCCCGCCTGACCCGCAGCGGCCGCGTCTACGCGAAGGGCCCGCTGCGCCGCCTCGTGCGCACGCGGACGATCACGCAGGGCCGCTACACCCTGCGGATCGGGACGGGCGCGAAGGCCGCGAAGGTGGCGGTGCGGTTCGGCTGAGGCTCGGGCGACCTGCGCCCGGCGGTGCGGTTCGGGTGCGTGCCGCGCCGCGACAGCCCTGACGGGGCGTCGCGCCGCTACACCCCGGACGGGGCGGTGCCGAACCGCTCCGTCCCGATCGTCGACAGGAGCTGCAGCTGCTCGTAGCCCGCGGTCCCCGGCGGTGCCGTCAGCACGAGCAGCACCTGCGCCTGGTCCTGGGTCAGGAGCACCTGGCAGTCGACCTCGATCGGGCCGAGCTCGGGGTGGATCAGGGTCTTGTGCTCGTCGAACCGCTGGCCCACCTCGTGGAGGTCCCAGACCGCCGCGAACTCCGGGCTGCGGGCGAGCAGGTCGGCGACGAGCTCGCCGGCGCGCGGGTCGTCGCCGCGCAGGGTCACCGCGGCCCGCAGGCCCGCCGCCTGCTGCCGCGTCTGGTGCTCGTGGGCGTCCTCCGGGTAGCGCCGCCGCTCGTCCGGGTCGGTGAACCAGCGGTAGAAGCCCGAGCGCTCCGGACCCGTGAACCGCGAGTGGTCGCCGAGCAGCGCCACCGCGAGCCGGTTCTGGACCAGCGTCTCGCCGAGGTCGGAGAGGATCAGCGCGGGCGTGTCCTCCAGCCGGTCCAAGACCCGCATGAGCGGCGGGCTGACGTGGTCCGAGCGCCGCGAGCGCACCGGCGGGGTGTGGCCGGCCAGGCGGAAGAGGTGGTCGCGCTCGTCGATCGACAGCCGCAGGCCGCGGGCGATCGCCAGGAGCATCTGCTCGGACGGCCGCGGGCCGCGGCGCTGCTCCAGCCGGGCGTAGTAGTCCGTGGACATCCCGGAGAGGCTCGCGACCTCCTCGCGGCGCAGGCCCGTCGCGCGGCGGCGCGGGCCGACCGTCATGCCGACGTCGCCCGGCTGCAGCGTCTCGCGCCGTCGGCGGAGGAAGTCCGCGAGTCCGTCCCGGTCCATGGGGACATCGTGCCGGGTGCGCGCCCCCGCAACCAGGGATCGCCGATCCATGGATCCACGCTCCTCTTTCGCCTGCCGGCGCGCGGGCGCATCCTGGGTCCATCGGGCACCCCAGCCCTGTCCACGGAGGACCACCATGCAGACCACCGGCAACACCATCTTCATCCCCGGCGCCACGTCGGGCATCGGGCTCGCGCTGGCCCAGCGGCTGCACGCCGCCGGCAACGTCGTGATCGTCGGCGGACGCCGCCGCGAGCTGCTGGACCGCATCGTCGCCGAGCACGACGGGATGGCCGCCGTGGCGGTCGACGTGGCCGATCCCGCGTCGATCGAGGCCGCCCGCGACGAGCTGCTGCGCACGCACCCCGAGCTCAACGTCGTGGTGGCGATGGCGGGCATCATGGTCCCGGAGGACCTCCACGGCCCGGGCTTCCTCGAGACGAGCGAGGCCACGATCGCGACGAACCTGCTCGGCACGATCCGAACGATCGCGGCGTTCGTCCCCCACCTGACCGCCCGCCCCGACGGCGTGCTGATGACGGTGTCGTCCGGCCTGGCGTTCGTCCCGCTCGCGATGACGCCCACCTACAACGCCACGAAGGCGGCGGTCCACTCCTTCACCCAGAGCCTGCGCGTCCAGCTGTCCGACACGCCGCTCCAGGTCATCGAGCTCGTCCCGCCGGCGGTCGACACCGACCTGATGGCGGGCGACTTCGGCGGCATGCCGCTGGACGCCTTCGCCGACGAGGTCATGGAGCTGCTCGCGGCGCACCCCGACGCGGACGAGGTGCTCGTGGAGAACGTGCACCCGCTGCGCTTCGCCGAGGCGCGGGGGACGCACGCGCAGATGGTGGCGGCGCTGAGCGGGCACTGAGGGAGGCACGGGGCGGGCGCGGTCGGCGGCGGCCGGCAAGTCACGAGGGCCCGTGGACACGTGTAGACGGGCCGTCTACACTCGCCCCATGGGCGCTCCGACGACCACCGTCCGGGTCAGCGTCGACACCCGCGACCGCCTCCGCAGGCTCTCCGAGCGCCGAGGCGTCTCGACGGGGGCGATCCTCGACGAGCTCGCCGCCCAGGCGGAGGAGCAGGACGAGGTTCGGGAGTGGGCGGAGGACCTGCGGAGCCTGCCCGCCGATCAGCGTCGCGCCTACGAAGAGGAGCTCGCCGACTGGGAGGCCGTCGCGGGCGACGGCCTGAGCGCCAACGCGTGACCACCACCCCGAAGCAGGGTGAGGTCTGGCTCGCCAACCTCGATCCCGTGGTCGGCGGCGAGGTGCAGAAGACGCGGCCGGTGCTCGTCCTCACCCGGAACGAGTTCAACGACACGCCGCTGCAGATCGTGCTCGCCGTCCCGCTCACCACCACCCCGGGGCCGAAGCTCCACGTGCGCGTCGAGATTCCGAACCAGACCCCGCGCCGCGTGTCCTACGCGATGCCCGAGCAGACCCGCGCGCTCTCCCGCCACCGGCTGATCAAGCGCCTCGGGGAGCTGCCGCTCGAGCCGCGGCAGGAGATCGCCCGGCGGCTGCGGCTCCTCACGCATCAGGCGTGAGACGGCTGGACTACGCGGGTCGATACGTACGATCGCCCGTGATGACGGAGACCACCAGCAAAGAAGTTCGTGCCGCCTTCGCTGCCTGCATGAAGCGAGCCGGCGTCGAGCGGAAGGGGGCGTTGTGGTACGTCCGATCTTCCGAGGTGATTGTCGTCTTCTCGCTGCAGAAGTCGCAGTACGCCGCTTCGTTCTATTGGAACGTCGGCTTCTGCCTGACGACCGTGGATGGAGGCCACGAGCGGTATCCAAGACCGAATGACGCGCACATCCGAGCCCGGGCCGAGGGGATGTTCGCCGCGGAGGAGCAGCACATCTCCGCGCTCCTGGACGCGGAGTCCGACGTGCCACCAGAGGAACGGCGCGAGGGGCTGTGCCACTTCATCTCCGAACGTGTTCTGCCGTTCTGCGCGGACGCCTCGACGGTCGATGCACTGAGGGAGATGGTGGCGTCCGGCCCGCTCGCGCACCTCCCCATCTGGTCCGACGAGGCGCGCGACGTTCTTGATCCCCTCTGAAGGGGGTGGTTACCAGCATTGCCGCATGCCCGAGACCCAGACCGTCCGCCGCGTCGCCATCGTCATGTTGTGCGGCGGGGGCGCTCTGACGCTCCGCCGAGCTCGGTGCCGGCACTCGCTCGTCAGCCAGTGGATCGGCCTGCCAAACGCCGACCGTGCGGCCCGCGGCCACGTCCGAGAGAGACGAGGGCCGTCCGCAGCTGGCGCCGGAGCGGCGCGCTTGGGGGAGGCGCTGCGGCGGTGGTGCGACGCGGCGCAGCGCCGGTGCGGGCCGGCGGCCGCCGGGAGCTGGAGGTTCCCAACGGGCTCGCCCAGCGCACCGCGCGAAACGCAAACATCGCCGCGGGCTACCGCCAGTGGTGAACTGACCGGAACGGGGTAGGCGGGGCGCTCGCGGCTTGCGGGCCTCCCGGTCCGTTCTCTCGCCTCACGGTTGGTGTCGGTGTCCTGCTCTCGCGCGTGCCGCCCGCCGCGCCCGCGCCGAACCATGCGTTCGCCGACTGGCGCGGCACGATGGTGATCACGGCGAGGGGGTGTCCTCTTGCGGCCTCCGGCCCGGAGGCGCGGGCGAGGACCGGCGCCGCACTGTCGACGGTCGGCGACCCCCTGAAGTACGACTACGACCAGCTCGGCAACCAGACGTTGTGGTCGAGCGTCGGCGGCGGGCGCACGATCCAGCGCTCCTTCTTCCGTTCCGGCCAGCTGCGGGTGAAGTGCGGCCGGCGGACGTCGGGGGGCAGCGAGGAGCAGGTCTACAGCTACCGCTACAACGCCGGTGGATCGCTGACGCAGATCGTCGACTGGATGCACTACACGGCGCCGAAGGAGGCCGAGAAGTGCCAGCCCGCGGAGCAGGACGACAAGCCGTCGGACCTGGATCTCGAGGTCCGCAAGACGAACATCGGCCGCGACCGGGCGGAGCGCCCGACCCTCGTCGACGAGACGTGGACCGGCGGCAAGGACACGGTGTTCCGCTACTTCGGGCGCGTCCCGAACCTCGTGCGGTCCGTTCAGGCCGACGGACAGTACGACGCCGAGGACGACGAGTACCAGGGCGGCAAGGCGACGACCTACTCCTACGACGAGCAGGACCGCAACACCCAGGTGCGCGTCCGCGACGGCGGGTCGCTCGGCGGCGAGGCCGACCGCACCACCGACATGACGTGGTGGCCGTCGGGTGAGCGCCGGTCGACCGCCAAGCCGGCGATCAGCCCCGGCAGGCGCACCGTCGACAGCCGCTTCTACAACAGCCGTGGCGAGCTCATCCGCCGCCGCGCCGCCCCGGCCGAGGGCGACACGAAGACCTACGACTACTCCTACGACGAGCACGGCAACCGCACGAAGGACGAGCGCGGGGCGTCGAAGTACAACGCCCGCGACCAGCTGACGGAGTGGGACCGCATCCGCCGCACGGCGAGCGGCGAGGCGATCCCGGAGGACGTGGATCCGGACGACGATGACTACGTCGCCCCGACGGCCGCGAGCCCGGCGAAGTCGACGCGCTACAAGGGGATCGACGGCGCCGGGCGGCCGGCTGAGGTGGTGGAGGTCATCACGGCCGAGCAGGACGACATCGGCGAGGTCGAGACGACGATCACGACCGACAACGTCTACCGCGGCGACCAGCTCGAACGGGCCGAGCGGACCTCGAAGGCAGTTCCGCCGAAGGACGCCAACGCGGTGCAGTCGGCGTCGACGCAGACGGACTGCTTCTCGTACAACACGTTCGGGTCGCAGACGCAGACCGCACGGAAGACGACCACCAAGAAGGGTGGGTCGCCGAAGGACGAGATCACGCCCGACGCCCCGACCTCGAGCTGCGCCGGCAGCGACGACTCGCCGTGGGTCGTCGAGAATCGCAACGTCTACGACACGTTCGAGCGCCAGACGGCCGGCCAGCAGCGCGCCCACGGCGAGGTCGACAACTCCGACCCCGGCACGATGAACGGCACCCAGGCGTTCTGCTACGACCCGCTCGATCGCCGCGACCGGCGCGTGACGGGCCTGGAGGGCGCGGCCGACCCGGCGGGCGCGGGCGACGAGAACGAGGGTCGCACGCGCGCACAGGCGGCGTGCACGACGGCAGCGGACGACCCGACCTCGGGCGTGGTGGCGTTCGACTACAGCTACGTGGGGCTGTCCGAACAGCTCTCGCGCGAAAGTCGCGACGGCCGCGAGCAGACCTACGACTACGCCGCGTCGGGCGAGCGGCTGGGCCGCCTGAAGGGTTCGGGCGCGACGAAGGAGTGGCGCGCGTACGACACCGACGCCCAGGGCTCCGTCGTCGGTCTGGAGAAGCCGGATACCGGCGAGACGACGCCGGAGGTGGACCCCAAGACCGGCGAGACGAAGCTCAATACGTACGACACCGACCCGTTCGGTGCCCCGGTGGGCAAGGACGAGGACGTCTCGGCCGAGGCGGCGGCGAACCCGTTCCGCTTCCAGGGCTTCTACAAGGACGCCGAGACCGGCACCTACGACATGCAGGCGCGGGCGTACCAGCCCAGCACGGGCCGGTTCCTGCAACAGGACCGCTTCGAGGACCCGGAGGCGGATCTGACGTTGGCGAGCGACCCGTTGACGAACTCGCGTTACTCGTTCACGGCGGGGAACCCGGGGACGTACAGCGAGTACGACGGGCACGTTCCGGCGTACGTGAGTGGTCGGGAGCCGAAGGACAAGCACAACCGGGATGCGCAGGCGAACGGCGCCGACTCGCCGGGACGGCAGGCGGAGCGGCAGGAGTACAAGCAGCACGTAGCGAATGCCGAGCACTACAGCTTCCTTGCGAAGGGACGTCCGCTAGAGGGCGAGGGGTCGCATATCGGGCCGTTGCCACCGCTGCGCGTGGCCGAGGCCGCGGCAGGGGGTGGCGGGTCCTCCTTCCTGGACAACCCGCAGCGCGCGCTCGGAGAGTTCGAGGTCGAGGCGGCGAAGGGCGGCGTGGACGCTGCAAAAGAGACGGTGGACTATGCGAAACAGCTCTATAGGGACCCCGGGGCGACGCTTCGCGCCACGGGCGCCGGCTTCGCTGAACTCGTCGGGCCGAACGGTGCCGATGCATGGGAGGCGATGCTGCACGACCAGTGCGACGGGACTACGGTCGGGCGATGCGCCGGACGTCTCTTCACCGGGCTCGCAGGAGCGAAAGGAGCGGGTGCAGTTGTCCGGACGGCAACCAAGGGGACCCGCATCGGTCGTGGCCTTCGCGAGATTGCGGATACGCCTCTTGACCGCGGGTACCGATACCACCCAGCGGCGATCCACAAGGGGATAAAGGACCCGGTCGGACACGGGTACCCGTTCTCGTTTGATCGCGAAATCTTTGCCCAGCCGTCACGGCTGCAGGAGGACGGCTCGATCTTCTTTCGACAGCGTGGGGGCGTGAACTCCCGAGACGGATACTTCGAACTCGCCATCAACCCAGAGGATCGAACCATCGTGCACCGCAGCTTCCGTAATAAGAAGAGCTCCGATAGGCGGGACGGGAAGCGGTGAAGTACCTGACTCTGTTCGCCGACTTCTATGAAGTCTCGATTGTTGAACTTGGTGAGGGCCCTGTTGACATGGGCGAACTGGGCCTTCCCGATGATCTCCAGAGGGACATCCTTCGCTGGCAGGACGAGTACGAGCCTCTGCTTCCGCGAAGCCTCAAGGCGCCATCCGGCACCAATCTTGAACGGATCCTCGCACTAGACGACGCGGGTCTCCATCTGGCGGACCGAATCGCGGATGCGGTGGGTGACGGGTCGAAGGTCCAGTACTACAGCTCCGGGACGAATCGGGACCATCTTCCGTGGCGCACTGGCTCTGGAGGCAGGGACTAGGCGCGAACCTGACCGAACGAGCCTCGGCCCCGAGACATCTTTGTGCGGACCGTCCCGCCTGCCGGGTTGATGAGGGCGTTCGAGGTTGCCGTCGCAGGGGTGGCCGGCCGACCGGCCACGTCGAGTTGTCGGCCCGAGGTCATTTCAGGCCCTGCGCCGGGTGCGCTCGGGTCTCCCGACTGTCCGCGATGGATTCGGGCTCCCGTGTGCCCGAGCGTGCCGGCAACCCTGCTGCTCTGGTGGGCACCCGGAGACGCGGGTGGCGGGCATGCGCGTGCCGGCAAGTCACGCGGCGCATGAGGGCCAGCAGAGTGCGGATTCCCGGGATCGGAGGGCTGATCCGGCAACGCCCCAGCGTCAGCGCGAGGTCTTCGGGCATCCGCTGCTCAGCGAGGCGAAAGCGACCATCACGCCCGCCCGAGGCGGGCGTCGACCCCCGGCCCGCTACCCTTGATGCATCCTCCGTCCTACCGACGGTACGAATCGCCCCGGAGAGTCAGCCATGCCCGAGACCCAGACCGTCCGTCGTGTCGCCATCGTCGGCGGCAACCGCATCCCGTTCGCCCGCTCGAACGGCCCCTACGCGCAGGCGTCCAACAGCGACATGCTCGCCGCCGCGCTCGACGGGTTGATCGACCGGTTCGACCTCGAGGGCAAGAAGCTCGGCGAGGTCGCCGCCGGCGCGGTGCTCAAGCACGCGCGCGACTTCAACATGGTGCGCGAGGTCGTGCTCGGCTCGCGGCTCGACAAGGCCACGCCGGCCGTCGACCTGCAGCAGGCGTGCGGCACCGGCCTGCAGGCCACGATCTACATCGCCAACAAGATCGCCCTCGGGCAGATCGACGTCGGGATCGCGGGCGGCGTCGACACCACGTCCGACGCCCCGATCGCCATCGGCGAGAAGCTGCGCAAGAAGCTCATGGCCGTCAACCGCGCCAAGGGCAACGGCGACCGGGTGAAGGCGCTGCTGCAGATCCGCCCGGGCGACATCTCGATCGAGGCGCCCAAGAACGGCGAGCCGCGCACCGGCCTCTCGATGGGCGAGCACCAGGCGATCACCGCGAAGGAGTGGGGGATCACCCGCGAGGCGCAGGACGAGCTGACCGTCGCGTCGCACCAGCACCTCGCCGCCGCGTACGACCGTGGGTTCTTCGACGACCTGATCACGCCCTTCGAGGGCCTGGAGCGCGACCAGAACCTGCGCCCGGACTCCTCGCTCGAGAAGCTGGCGAAGCTCAAGCCCGTCTTCGGCGGCCCCGACGGCACGATGACCGCCGGCAACTCGACCCCGCTCTCCGACGGCGCGTCGACCGTGCTGCTCGCCAGCGAGGAGTACGCGAAGGCCAACGGGCTGCCCGTCCTGGCGTACTTCACGGACGCCCAGACCGAGGCCGTGGGCTACGTCAAGGGCGAGGAGGGCCTGCTGATGGCCCCGGCCTACGCCGTGCCGAAGCTGCTCGACCGCCACGGCCTGACCTTCGACGACTTCGACCTCTTCGAGATCCACGAGGCGTTCGCCGCCCAGGTGCTCTCGACGCTGAAGGCGTGGGAGGACCCGACCTTCAACAAGGTCAAGCTCGGCCGCGACACGCCGCTGGGCCCGATCGACCGCTCCAAGCTGAACGTCAACGGCGGCTCGCTCGCCGCCGCGCACCCGTTCGCCGCGACCGGCGGCCGCATCGTCGCCAGCCTGGCGAAGGCGCTGGACGAGAAGGGCGGCGGCCGCGGCCTGATCTCGATCTGCGCCGCCGGCGGCATCGGCGTCGTCGCCATCGTCGAGCGCTGATCCTCGGAACGACAGGAGAACCCGAATGCCCGACCTGTACCAGCAGTTCACCACCTCCTTCGTCGGCCGCCAGCTCGCGCCGCGGCTCGGCCTGCCGCAGCCGCCGATCCTCGAGCGCTACCGCCCGGGTCAGCGCACCGTCGAGGGCGCCGTCCTCGTCGGCGCGGCCCCCGGCGGGCGGCTCGTGCCGCAGCTCGCGAAGGTGCTGAAGGACGCCGAGGCCGAGGTCTGGACGGCCGAGGGCGAGCTGCGCGAGGCCGCCGGCGAGGCCGGTCTGTCGCCCAAGATCTTCTCGGTCAACGGTGACGGCTCCTCCGCCGCCGGCGACCAGCGCTTCAAGGCGCTCGTCTTCGACGCCACCGGCATCAGCGACGCCGAGTCGCTCAAGGCGCTCCACGCGTTCTTCCATCCCGTCGCGCGCAAGCTGCGCCCGTCGGGCCGCGTCATCGTGCTCGGCACGCCGCCGGAGGACCTCGACGGGGCCGCCCGCGTCGCCCAGCGCGCGCTCGAGGGCTTCGTGCGCTCGACCGGCAAGGAGTTCGGCAAGGGCTCCACGTCGAACCTCGTCTATGTCGGCCAGGGCGCGGAGGACCAGATCGAGTCGACGCTGCGGTTCTTCCTCTCGCCGAAGTCGGCCTTCGTCTCCGGCCAGGTCACGCGCATCGGCAAGGGCGGCGCCGTGCCGGCCGTCGACTGGGAGCACCCGCTGAAGGGGAAGGTCGCGCTCGTCACCGGCGCCTCGCGCGGGATCGGCGAGGCGATCGCCGAGACGCTCGCCCGCGACGGCGCGCACGTCGTCGGCCTCGACATCGAGCCGCTGGCGGACGACCTGAACCGCGTGATGGAGCGCATCGGCGGCTCGTCGCTGACCTTCGATGTCACCGAGGACGACGCGCCGCAGAAGCTCGTCGCGCAGCTCAAGGCGGAGCACGGCGGGGTCGACGTCGTCGTCCACAACGCTGGCATCACGCGCGACAAGCGCCTGGCGAACATGAAGCCCGAGACCTGGGACCAGGTCATCGCGGTGAACCTGATCGCCCCGGAGCGGATCACGGCCGAGCTGCTCAAGCAGGACGCGCTCCACCGCGGCGGGCGCATCGTCGGCGTGTCCTCCATCGCGGGCATCGCCGGCAACAACGGGCAGACGAACTACGCCACGTCGAAGGCCGGCGTCATCGGATTCGTCGACGCGCTCGAGGACGAGATCGCCGCCGCGGGCGCCACGATCAACGCCGTCGCGCCGGGGTTCATCGAGACGCAGATGACCGCCGCGATCCCGATCGGCATCCGCGAGGCCGGCCGGCGCCTGTCGAGCCTGGGCCAGGGCGGCCAGCCCGTCGACGTGGCCGAGACGATCGCGTGGTTCGCGTCCGCCGGGTCGGGCGGCGTGAACGGCAACGTCGTCCGCGTCTGCGGCCAGGGCCTGATCGGGGCCTGAGCCCATGACGACCGTCCGCGAGCTCAAGTCCGTCCCGAATGCCGCGCTGCTCTACGGCCGCGCGGCGCTGCCGATGATCCCGCTGGCCTCGCGCCTGCCGTTCGTCGCGGGCGGGGCGAAGGAGATCCCCGACCTCGAGCTGCACGTGCCCGAGCTGCGGGTCGACGCCGAGCGGCTGCGGCGCTACAACGCCGTCTGCGGGTTCCTGCGCACGGACGCGCTGCCCGTGACCTACCCGTTCGTGCTCGCGGCGCCGCTGCACATGGCGCTGATGACGGACGGCCGGTTCCCGTTCGGCGCGATCGGCCTGGTCCACATGCGCAACCGCATCGAGCAGCACCGGGCGATCCGCCCGGACGAGCCGCTCGACGTGCGCGTGCGCGCGGGCAAGCTGCAGCCGCACCCGAAGGGCCGCACGTTCGAGCTGCAGACCGACGTGCAGGTCGCGGGCGAGACCGTGTGGACGTGCACCGCGACGATCTTCCGCCGCGGCAAGGGCTCCGGTGACGCGGCCGAGAAGGGCGCGGACCCGATCGACGCCGTCGCGGTCGACCTCTCCGCGCTCACCACGACGCGGTGGGACGTGCCGGATGACATCGGCCGCCGCTACGGCGCGGTGTCGGGCGACGTCAATCCGATCCACCTGCACCCGCTGTCGGCGAAGGCGTTCGGGTTCCCGCGCGCCATTGCCCACGGCATGTGGACGAAGGCCCGCTCGCTCGCGGCGATCGAGGACCTGATCCCCGACGCGGTGAACGTCGAGGTGCGGTTCCAGAAGCCCGTGCTGCTGCCGGCGACGGTGGAGTACGGCTCGGTCGAGGCCGGCGACGGGCGCGTCGGGTTCGCGCTGCAGGACGGGCAATCGTCGTCCCGCCCCCCCGTCCCGCACCTGCGCGGGCTCGTCACCCCGCGCTGAGGGCGGGCTCCCGCTCGCGGGTGGCCGGCGGCGTGTCGACGGGGTCCCCGTCGACCGCCTCGGCCTGCGCCCGGGCCGCCCGCGCGGTGATGCGGAACCGGCCGGGCGCCTCGCCGCGCGCCCGGCTGAAGGCCCGGCTGAACGCGTGGACGGAGGTGTAGCCCACGGCCTGGGCGACGGTCTCGAGCGGCTCGTCCGTGTCGCGCAGGCGCAGGGCCGCGAGGTCCATGCGCCAGCGGGTGAGGTAGGCCGCCGGGGTCTCGCCGACGAGCTCCGGGAACCGCCGCGCCAGGGTGGCGCGCGAGACGGACACCTCGCTCGCGAGCGTCTCCGTCGTCCAGGCACGCGCCGGGTCCTCGTGGAGCTTGGCGACGGCGGTGCCGACGACGGGATCGCCCAGCACGTGCAGCCAGCAGCGGTCGCGCACGCCCTCGCCGCTGGCCAGCCAGACGCGCAGGAGTTGGACGAGCAGGATGTCGACGAGCCGGTCGACCACGACGTTCGTCGCCAGCTGCGGCTCGGCCATCTCGCGGGCCAGCAGGCGCACGGTGTCGTCGAGCGCGCCGCCGGCGTGGTCGGCGCGCAGGTGGACGACCGCGGGCAGCGTCTCGAGCACCTGCGTGGTGACGGCCGGGTCGTGCGCGTAGTGCGCGCAGAGCACGTGCGTGCGGGTGGGGCCGTGGCCCAGGCGCACCGTGCCCGCCCCGGTCCGCTCGTAGCCGTCGGACACGCCGGCCCGGGCGCGCTCCAGGTTCTCCGGGTCGCCGGAGAGCGCGTGCGCCGCGCCGCCCGGCAGCAGCAGCACGTCGCCGGGCATGAGCTGGATCGGGTCCTCGCCGGGCAGCGCGACCCACATCGTCCCGGCGGTCACGGCGTGGAAGGCCGCGGCGGGCGCCTGCGGGAACCACCACGCCCAGTCCGCGCCGGCGTCGACCCGGTTGCCCACCGTGCCGCGCACCCCGGAGACCGCGAGCACCTCGGCGAGCACGTCCATCGGTCAACAGTAGCGCGGATCGACCGTGGTTTGGCGACCATCGCCGTGAGACGATCGGCTACAGATGGGCGACGAACAGGCATTGTTCCGCGCATCGGGCGGTCGTACGGTGAATGCATGGACATCACCGGAAGCGTCGCCCTCGTCACGGGCGCCAACCGCGGCATCGGCCGCCACTTCGCCGCACAGCTGCTCGAGCGCGGTGCGACGAAGGTCTACGCCACCGCGCGGGACGCGTCGTCGATCGACCTGCCCGGCGTCGAGGTGCTGCAGCTCGACGTCACCGACCCCGCCTCCGTGGCCGCGGCCGCCGAGGCGGCGAGCGACGCCACGCTCGTGGTCAACAACGCCGGCTACACGTCGGGGGGATCGCTGCTCACCGGCGACCTCGACGTCATCCGGCGCGAGATGGAGACGAACCACTTCGGCATCCTCTCGATGGCCCGGGCGTTCGCGCCCGTGCTGGCCCGCAACGGCGGCGGCGGGATGCTGAACGTGCTCTCCGCGCTCTCCTGGGCGACGGCGAACGGGGCCGGCGGCTACGCCACGTCGAAGGCGGCGGCCTGGAGCCTGACCAACCACCTGCGCGTCGAGCTGGCGGAGCAGGGCACCCAGGTCACCGGCGTGTACCTGGCGGCGACGGACACCGACATGATGGCCGGCTGGGACATCCCGAAGAACGACCCCGCCGACGTGGCGCGCGCCGCGCTCGACGGCGTGCAGGCCGGCGAGTTCGAGGTCATCGCCGACGCCGACACGGCCGGCGCGAAGGCCGCGCTGGCGCTCGACCCGAAGCAGACCACGCCGGTCGCCTGAGGGCGCGGGCCCGGTCGGCGGTTGGGCCACCGGCCTGCCGCCGGCCCGGACGGGGCGGGTCGGACCGCGGGTCAGCCGCACCTGCGGGCCACCGGCCCGGCTAGAACAGCCCGGCGATCCCGTCGAGGATCTCCTCGACCCGGCCGCGCCCGCCGCCGTCGCCCCCGGCCACCGCGCCACCCAGCAGCCCCGGGACCTTGCGCGGGTTCGTGCCGTGCTGGCGCTCGTACTCGCGGGCCGCGGCGTCGTCGCCGATGGCCAGCGCCAGCTCCTCGCGGGAGGAGCCGTAGCGGCACGCCGCGCGGTCCAGCAGCTTGAGCGCGCCGTCCTGGATCAGGCCGTCGAGGCCGCCGGTGCTCGGCAGGTCGCGGTCCTGGCACGGGTCGGCGATGACGACGGGCTCCGGGCGGTGGTCGCGAGCGAGCAGCGCCTGGCCGCCCGCCAGGCCGAGGGCGACCGCGACGGCGCCGACCGACGCGGCGGCCAGCACGGGTCGGCGGGTCAGGGGCGGCAGGGCGATGAGCGCCGCCAGGAGCGCCAGGCCGCCCGTGATCAGGAACGCGGGACGGAACGCGCCGTTGATCGCGGTCACGAGCGTGTCGTCGGCGCGCGCGGTCAGCCCCGCGTAGACGGCGGCGTCCTCGCGGTCCTTCGCGAACCGCGGTGCCTCCTTGTCGAGCGCGGCCTGCAGCGAGGCGCGCGGGTCGTCCGTCGAGACGTCGCCCAGGGCGCCCCCGACGGACGCGAGCTTCTCCCGCGGCGGCAGGCGCGCGTCGAGGACGAGGGCGGCGACCTGCTCGCGCACGTCGTCGACGGTCGTTTCGAGCTGCTGGGCGGTGACGGGCGCGAGAGCCAGCAGGGCGACGGTGATGCCGACGTGGCGCAGCGAGAGCAGGCCGCCGGCCTGGGCCGGGGTGCGCTCGGGCAGCAGCTCGCCCGCCAGCGCCGGGAGGGCCAGGCCCATGCCGACGCCGGCGAGGACCTGCGGCAGCACGACCCAGACCCAGCCGGCGGTCGGCAGCGTGCCCAGCGCCAGCACGCCCGCCCCGACGAGCCCGCAGCCGACGCACGCGCGGACCCACGCGTCGCCGGGGATCCGCCAGCCGACGACGGCGGCTGCGGGCAGCAGGCTGACGCCGACGGCGGCCTTCAGCGGCTCGACGGACCAGCCCGAGACGAGCAGCAGGACGAGCAGGAACACGACGGACGTGAGCGCGGCCGAGACGAGGGCCAACGCGACGCCGGCGCGGACGCCGGCGAACGTGATGCGGGGGCGGGCCGGGCGTGCGGCGGCCGGACGGGTGTCGGCAGGGGGTGCGGCGGCGGGACGGTCGTCGGCCGGACGGGCGCCGGCGGGGCGGACGCCCTCCGCACCTGCGCGCGGCGCGGCTGGTCCGACGGGCGCCCGGGGCCGGTCGCCGAACGGGTCGACGACGGTCTCCGCCTCGGCCGGGCGGTGCACCCGCGTCGGCGCCTCGGGCGGCGCGGGACGGTTCGCGCTGGGCGGACCGGCGGGCGGCCGGGACGGCCAGGCGGACGGGGCGGGCAGCGTGCCCCCGGCGGCGTCGTGGGCGCCTGCTGCACCGTCGGGGCGGGGGGCATCACGGGGGCGGAGGCCGTCCCGGGTGCCGACCGCGCCGGTCGTCCCGTCGGCGTCCCGCGGGTCGGCCGCCCCTGGCTGGCGGACGAGCGCCGCCGCGGCGGCGAGCAGCCCGATCGGCGCCTGGGCCAGGAAGATCGCGCGCCAGTCGAAGAGCTGGGTGAGGGCGCCGCCGAGCGCCGGTCCGATCGCGGTGCCGAAGACCGCCGCGGCGACCCACAGGCCCGACGGGCGGCCGTCCGCACCGCGGCCCATGAGCGCGAAGGCGGCCACGAGCGCGGCGCCGGCGCCCACCGCCTGGGCGCCGCGGGCCCAGAGCAGCGTGTTCAGGTCGTCGGCCCCGCCGCAGACGACGGAGGCGGCGGAGAACACCACCATGCCGACGAGCCCGAGCACGCGGCTGCCGATCAGCCGGCGCACCGGCACCGCGACGAGCACGGCGACCGCGAGCACCGCGGTGTAGACGCCGATGACCGCCGCCAGCCCCTCCACGGTCGTGTCGAGGCGATCGAGGATCTCGGGGAGCGCCAGGGTCACGACCGACGCGTCCGCCAGGGCCAGCGCGACGCCGATCGCGAGCAGCACCCGCGCGGGCAGGGCGGCGGGGGAGGGGCGCCGGGCGGCCATGCGGGCAGTCTGACGGGCGCCGCGGGGACGCGGTGCGGTGCCCGATAGGGTCGCGGCCATGGCCGAACGTCCGACCATCCGTCCCGCCCACGAGTCCGAGCTGAACGCGGTCCACGACCTCGCCGACCTGGCGTTCCACCGGGGGTCCACACCGCTCGGGCGGGAGCGCCGTCTGGCGGCCGCCGACGAGGTCGACACCGTGGTCGCGGACGACGACGGCCTGATCGTCGGCACGGCCGCGGCGTTCCCGTGGCCGATGGTCGTCCCGGGCGGCGGCGAAGTGCCGTGCGCGGCGGTCACGGGTGTGACGGTGCGCCCGACGCACCGCCGACGGGGCGTGCTGCGCGCGCTGATGGCGCAGCTGACGGAGCGGGCGCGGGAGCGCGGCGAGCCGGTCGCGGCGCTGTGGGCGTCCGAGGGCACGATCTACGGGCGCTTCGGGTTCGGGCCGGCCACGTGGTCCCGCGACGAGCACGTCCGCGTGGTCCCCGAGCCCGTGCTCCGCCAGCCCGCGCCCGAGCCGCTCGGCGTGCGGCTGCTCGACGCCGCCGAGGCGCTGCCCGTCCTGCCGGCGATCCACGAGCGCGCCCGCGGCCGGCGCCCCGGGATCATGGGCCGCCCGGAGCGGTGGTGGGCCGACCGGGTCCTGGCCGACGAGCCCGAGGACCGCGGCGGCGCCAGCCCCCTGCGGGTCGCGGTGGCGGCCGGCGACGAGGGCTACGCGCTGTGGCGGGTGCGCGAGGGGCGCGAGACCCACCCCGTCGCGGCGTTCACGACCGTCGAGGTCCAAGAGCTCGTGGCGGCGACACCCGAGGCCGAGCGGGCGCTCTTCACGTTCGTCGCCCGGATCGACCTGGCGGACGAGCTCGTCCTACGCCAGCGCCCCGTCGACGACCCGCTGGCGCTCGCCCCCGTCGACGCCCGCGCGGTCCGCCCGCTCGAGCAGCACGAGGCGCTGTGGCTGCGGATCCTCGACCTGCCCGAGGCCGTCGCCGCGCGCGCCTGGGCGGCCCCCGTCGACGTCGTTCTCGACGTGGAGCACCCGGAGGACGAGCTCGTCGCCGGCCGCTGGGCGCTGCGCGCGGGCCCCGACGGCGGCGCCGCCGAGCGCACGGAGCGCCCCGCCGACCTGCGGCTGCACGCCCGCGACCTGGGCTCGGTCTACCTGGGCGGCGTGGCCCTGTCGACCCTGCGCGACGCGGGCGTCGTGACGGAGGAGACCCCGGGAGCGTGCGCGGCTCTCGACGCCGCGCTGCACGTCGAGCGGGCGCCCTGGACCCTCGGGACGTTCTAGCCGGGGGGCCGGGGCGGGCCGCCGTGCGACCTCGGGGCGGCTGCCGCCGGTCGCTCCGCCGCGATAGGCTTACATCGTCCGCAGGGCGGCAGCGAGGAAGCCGGTGAGAGTCCGGCGCGGTCGCGCCACTGTGATCGGGTCGAGAGGCCCGGGAGCCAGAGACTCCGCCGCCCCGCATCCACCCAACCCGGGACGCGAGATCCCGAGAAGGACGCCCCATGAGCACGCCCGCCGCCGTCGAGCCGCGCACCGCGCCGACGACCGTCCCCGTCCCCGTCGTCTCCCTCCGGGGGCTGCTGCCGTACTGGATCTTCGCCGGCATCGTTCTGATGCTGGCCATCTACTTCGTGGGGGCGGAGGAGGGAGCGACGTCCGTCTTCGCCGGCTCGAACGTGCACGAGCTCGTCCACGACGCGCGCCACCTCCTCGGCTTCCCCTGCCACTGAGCCCCGCTCAGCCACGGAAGGAGCAGACACCATGATGCGCACCCTCCTCGTGCGCGGGATGCTCGCCGGCCTCCTGGCCGGCGTCCTCGCGTTCCTGTGGGCTCACCTCGTCGGCGAGCCGCCCGTCCGCGCCGCGATCGCGGTCGAGGAGGCCGCGGCCGCCAAGACCGCCGTCACCGGCGCCGCGGAAGAGGCACCGGCGATCACCCGCAGCACGCAGGAGACGTGGGGTCTCGGCGTCGGCGTCGTCCTCTTCTCCGTCGCGATCGGCGGGTTCCTGGCCCTCGTCTTCGCGATGGTCTACGGCCGCGTCGGCGTGCTGCGGGCGCGGGGCACGGTGCTGGCGATCTGCGCGATCGGCTTCGTCGCGATCGTGCTCGCGCCCCTGACGAAGTACCCGGCCAACCCGCCCGCGGTCGGCAGCGGCGACACGATCGACGAGCGCACGGGGTTCTTCTTCGTGCTCGTGATGATCGCCCTCGCGGCCGCGGTGGCGGCCGTGCGGCTCGGCCGGCAGCTCGCCCCGCGGATCGGCGCGGGCAACGCGTTGGCGGCCGCGGTCCTGCTGTTCGTCGTCCTCATCGGGGTGGCGCACGTGGCGCTGCCGGCGCAGAACGAGGTGCGTGCGGGCTTCCCGCCGCAGGTCCTGTGGGACTTCCGCCTGGCCAACCTGGGGACGCAGGCGATCCTGTGGAGCGCCCTGGCCTTCGGCTTCGGGCTGGCGGCGGAGGCCGCGGTCGAGGGGCGGCCGCTGCTGGCGCGGCGCGGCGCGGGCGAGCGGGCGACGGTGCCCTCGCGCTGACGTCAGCGCACCGCCCGCACCGCGGTGCGGGTCGCCCGGGCGATGAGCGCGTCGTCGGACGCCCGCGAGGGGTCCCGCCGCCGGTCGGAGAGCACGGCGACGACGATCGGGCGGCCCTGCGGCGGCCAGACGACGGCGATGTCGTTGCGGGTGCCGTAGCCGGCCGAGCCGGTCTTGTCCGCCACGACCCAGCCCGCCGGCACCCCGGCGCGGACGTACTTGCCGCCCGTCGTGTTGCCGACCATCCAGCGGGCGAGCAGGGCACGGCGCGGCGGCGTGAGGGCCGTCCCCAGGACGAAGGACCGCAGGTCGCGGGCGATCGCCCGGGGGGTCGTCGTGTCGCGGCGCTCGCCCGGGATCGCCGTGTTCAGCGTGGGCTCGGTGCGCTCGACCTCGGTCGTCCGGTCGCCCAGGGCGCGCAGCCCGCGCTCGACGCCCCGCGGGCCCCCGAGCTCGCGCATGACGAGGTTCGCCGCGGTGTTGTCGCTGTGCTGCAGCGCGGCGATCGTGAGCCCGCGCAGCGTCATCCCCGTGGCGACGTGGCGGCGGGTCACCGGCGCGTACTCGAGCAGGTCGGACGGGCGGTAGCGGACGACGCGCCGCAGGTCGCGATCGCTCGCGCGCTGGAGGAGCAGCCCGGCCGTGAGCGCCTTGCTGGTCGACGCGAACGCGAACCGCTCGCCCGCGCGGTACGAGACGGTGCGGCCGGTGCCGGTGTCGGTCGCGATGACCCCCAGGCGGGCCGTGTGCTCGCGCTCGAGCCGGGCGAAAGCCGGACGGGCCTGCCGGGAGGGTTCGGCGCGATCCGCGGGACGCGCACGCGGGGCGGACGGGTCGGCGGGCCGCGTCGGCGCGGCGGCGGAGATCGGGGCGACCGCGGCGGACGTGGTGGCCGGAGCCGAGGCGGAAGCGCAGGCGACCAGGGGTGTGGCCGCTGCGACGGCCACGAGGGAGAGCGGGATGAGGGAGAGGGAGCGCAAAGCCATGCCCCAAAGGGATACCGGGGCCCCTTCATGCGGTCCAATGCTGGGAGTGCCTCATTGATGCGCTCTCGGCATAATCTTGGGCCGTGGACCTCGTCGCCGCCTCTCGGGCCTTCGTCGCCGTCGCCGAGCGTGGGAGCTTCACCGACGGCGCCGCGATCGCGGGCGTCCCGCAGTCCGTCGCGAGCCGCCGGGTCGCCGCGCTCGAGCGGCACCTGGGCCAGCGCGTGTTCGACCGGACCACCCGGCGGATCGTGCTGACGCCGTTCGGCCGCGACGTGCTGCCGGCCGCCCGGCGGCTCGCCGAGCTGGCCGACGCCCTGGAGCACGACGCTGCGCGCGCGGCCCTCCGGCCGCTGAGCCTGGCGGTGCCCGAGACGATCGCAACGCGCGACCTCGCGGCGCTCGACGTGGCGGCACGGGCGCACGGGTACTCCGCGCTGGAGCTCGTTCCCGCGGGACCGGCGGCCCGGCGACGGCTGGCCGAGACCGCCCAGGTCCGTGCGGCGCTCGTCCCCGCCCCGGCCGCCGACGCCGTCTGGACCGTCCCGCTGGGGCTGGCGACGGCGCCCGACGCCACGAGGGCACCCGACGCCCCGGTCGCCCCGGTCGTCCGCCTGCAGGCGCTGCGCCCGTCGCGCACGGAGCGGTCGTCGCGCACGGTGTGGCTGCAGCCGGAGGACGACGTGCCGCACGTCCGCGACCGCATGGTGCGCGAGGGGCAGAGCGCCGGGCTGCTGCCGTCGCAGGTCGCGGTCGCCCGCACGTTGGCGGCGGCCGTGGCCGAGGTGCTGCGGACGACCGATCTACTGCTCTGCTCGGCGGTGCAGGCGGGCGAGCTGGGCCTGTCCTGGCACCCGCTCGGCGACCCCGACGTGGCGCGCGGCTACGTCGTGAGCGCCGCCGTCCGCGACGACGCAAGGGACCTGCGCCAGCGGCTCGGGGTCGATGTGGCAGGCTGCCTCGGCGTCCCGCCGACGGGCGCGCCGTCCGCATGAGCACCCTCGCCCTCCTCGACGACGTGCGCCGCCGGCTGGGCGACGCGGGCCTGCGCGGCTCGCTCCTCGTGCGCGACCTCGACACCGGGTCCGAGCTGGGCCTGGACCCCGCGATCGAGCTGCCGCTCGCGTCGCTGGCGAAGGTCCCGCTGGCCGTCGCGGTGCTCGAGCGGATCCGGACGGGCGAGCTCGACGGCGCGGCCCTCCTCGACGTGCCGCCCGGCCGGGTGACCACGCCCGGGCCGATGGGCATCAGCCGGTTCCGTCACCCCGCGCGGATCGCGGTCGAGGACCTGCTCTACCTGAGCACGGCGGTCAGCGACAACGCCGCGGCCGACGTGCTGTTCGGGCTCGTGCCGCCGGAGGCCGTCATGCGCACGCTGGACGACTTGGACGTCGCCGGCCTGACGGTGCGCCACGGCATGTCCGTCCTGGCCGACACCCCGGCCGAGCGCCTGCCGACGGACGAGACGCACCTGGCCCAGGCGCTGGCGATCACCGCCGGACACGAGGGGCGCGGGCACCCGCTCGCCCAGCTCGACGTGGCCCGGGCGAGCATCGGTACCGCGCAGGCCTGCATGGCGCTCCTCGCCGAGCTCTGGGCCCCGGCCCGGCTGGACCCGGGGACGGCGGCCACCGTGCGCGACCTGCTGGGGGCCAACGTCGTCCGGCACCGCCTGGCACCCGAGTTCACCGCCGACGACATGACGTGGGCGTCGAAGACCGGGACGCTCCTGAACCTGCGCCACGAGATCGGGGTCGTCGAGCACGCCGACGGCCAGCGGATCGCCGTCGTCGCCCTCTCGGAGTCCTCCGTCCCCGCCGCCCGCCAACCGGCGGCCGAGGCGCAGCTGGCCCGCGCGGCCCGCGACCTGCACGACCACCTACGCGACGCTGCCGGTCGCCCGGCGTAGCCCCGCCACCTCAGAGCAGCCCGCGGCGCCGGGCCTCCGCGACCGCCTCGGGGCGGCTGCCGACCCCGAGCCGCCGGTACAGGCGTCGGACGTGGCTCTTCACCGTGTTCGTGGAGAGGAAGAGCTCGCCGGCGATGGTGGCCAGGCTCGCGTCGCTCGGCAGGTGGCGCAGGACCCGCAGCTCGGCCTCGGTCGGCGCGGAGCCGGCGGTGGAGTCGAGCGTCGGCCGGGCGGCGATCCGGGCCTCGAGGGCGTCGACGCGCGCGGCGATCGCCCCCGGGTCGGCGCACCCGTCGACGATGTCCCGCGCCGCGGTCGCGTGGCGGCGTGCCTCGGCGGTCTCGCGGCGGGCGGCGTGGAGCGTGCCCAGCGCGATGTGGGCGTGGGCGTGGGCGACCGTTCCGGCCGGGGTGGCGGAGAGCGTCAGGCCGCGACGGAGCGGTTCGACGGCCTCGTCCAGCCGCCCGGCGGCGACCAACGCCGACCCGAGCGCGACGAACACGACCCGCGACGACGGCGCCGACTCGGCGCCGGAGAGCCGGGCGAACCCCTCGGCCCGCGTCGCGTGCGCGACGGCGACCTCGGGCGTGCCGTCCTCGAGCGCGAGCAGCGCCCGCGCGGCCCACAGCCACGGCGCCATCACCGGCATCGTCTCGAGCGTGGCCGGCAGCCGGTCGAGGTCGGCCCGCATCCCCTCGACGTCGCCGGCGTACCAGCGGGCGATGGCGAGGGCCAGCAGCCCGCGGCCCGTGCTCTCCGGCGCCCCGTGCGGCAGCGCCTCGCCCGCGCGCACCGCGCGGCCGACGTCGCCGAAGACGTAGGCGACCCACACGCCCGCGGCGAGGATCGGCGCGAACGCGGACTCGGGCGAGCGGTCGTCGGGGTCGATCCACTTCAGATGGGCCTCGACGTCGGGCTCGCGGCCGCCGCTCATGGCCGTGAACAGCCCGCCGATGGCCGCGACGACGTTGGCGTACGGGCCGCGCTCCCGCGGCATCCGATCGATCATCCGCAGGACGCTGCGGTGGCGGTACAGACGCACGCTCTCGCTCCACCACTGCTGGGCGACGATGCGGGCCGCCATCACCCCGTCGTCCGCCTCGATCGCGTGCTCGACGGCGTCCTCCGGCAGCCGCGCCTGCTCGAACCACTCCGCGGCGCGGCGGTGCAATGCGGCCGCGTCGTAGCGGGGGTCGCCGTCGGCGCCGCGGGCGCGGAGGGCCGAGAGCAGGAGCTCGCGCAGCAGCGCGTGCGGCCGGGCCCACTCGCCGCGGTCGTCCACGGAGGCGATGAGGAGGTTCGACCGGCGGGCGTCGGCGTAGTCCTGCGCGGCCTCCGGGTCCTGCAGCAGCGCGGCGCAGAGCTCCGGGTTCATGCGGTGCAGGACGGCGGTGCGGACGAGGAACTCGCGGGTCCGGTCGGGCACGCGGGCGAGCACCTCCTGCGTCAGGTACTCCGCGACGGGGCCGGAGGTGCCCAGCGGCCCGGCCGACACGAAGCCCACGGCGTCGGGCCGCGCCTGGAGCGCGAGGCCGACGAGCGAGACGGCGGCGGGCCAGCCCTCCGTGCGCCGCTCGACCGCGCCGAGCGTCGCGCCGTCGAGGCCCAGGCCGAGCGAGCCGTTGAGGTACCGCGCGATCTCCGTGCCGGCGAAGCGCAGCTCGTCCTGGCCGACCTCGAGCAGCTCGCCCGTGACCCGCCGGCGGCCGAGCGCGAGCGGGACGTCCCCCCGCGACCCGAGCACGAACCGCGTGCCGTCCGGCAGCGTGTCGACGAGCGCGGTGAGCGCCGCGAGCGCGTCCGGGTCGGAGAGCAGGTGGACGTCGTCGAGGACCACGACCGGCCGGCGGTCGGCGGGCACGTCGGCGAGCGCCGCGGCCAGCCGGGGGACGACGGTCGACACCGGGTCCGAGCCGCCGCGCAGCAACCGCTGCGCGTCGACGCCCGACCCGGGGACCGCGTCGTCCAGGACGTCCGCCACCGCGGCGAGGAACCGGACGGGGTCGTTGTCGGCCGCGTCGAGCGTCACCCACGCCCGAGGCCCGGGGCGCGACGCCGACCACGCGGCCAGCGCCGTCGTCTTGCCGTACCCGGCGGCGGCGGTGATGATCGTCAGCCGCCGGTCGCGGCCCGCCTCGAGCACGCGGTCCAGGCGCGGCCGCGGAATCGTCTCGGCCCGCAGCCGCGGCGGGACGAGACGACCGACGCGGGGCGCGGACGGCGCGGAGGGGTCGGGACGGACGGACGCGGAGGAGACGTTCATGGGGGGAGCACGGCGCGGCGCCCGGCCTGCGCGGGCACCGTCCCGAGACACGGAGTCTCGCACCGTGGACGTTCGGGCCAAAGCGCGCCGCTTCACCCGGGTGATCGGGGCCCGTTTCACCCTCCGGAGCCCGCAGCCGTGGTCATCTGGACGGCGGCCGGTGCCCACGGCGCGTCGTCCGCTCGCGCGGGTGGCGCCATCCGTCGCGAGCCCCGCCGCGCCCGACGACCCGTCCCGGTCCGCCGCGGCACGGCGGTCTCCGGGGCGCCCGAAACGGAGGGGGGGGGAAGTCCCCCGTCCGTCCCGACAAGGCCCCGGAAGCGCTGCACGACGCAGCGCGAACGTCCCCAGAGAGAGAACCGATGTCCGTCCAGTCACCCCGGGTGACGCGCCTCGCGTCACCGCCGTCCCGTCCCTCACGTCCGCACCGCCGACGGCTGCTCCGGGTCGCCGCGCCGCTGCTGGCCGTCGCCGCCCTTGCGGCCACGCCGACCGTGGCGAACGCCGCGCTCAGCACCCAGGTCGCCCTGGACCAGTCCGCGACCGGCACCGCGCCGTGGGACGCCACCGCCGGCCCCGGCCGCGACACGACGGCGGGCGACGACGTCGTCCGCGCGAACGACTCCGTGTCGTACCGCTGGAGCGTCAACGTCAACGAGACCCGCGGCGTGCAGGGCACGTTCGACCGCGTCGCGTTCACCCAGACGCTCGCGCAGGGCCTGTCCTGGCGCGCTGCGGACGTGCCGGCGTACTGCAAGGGGCCGGACTGGAAGATCGACGGCCGCGCGCTGACCTGCGTGTTCGTCCCGGCCGGCGGCAAGGGCCAGACCGGCACCACCCTGAACTTCACGCTCTCCGCCGCCGCGGACGGCGTGGCCGACGGCACCGTCGCGACCCCGCCGGCCGACGCCGTCTCCGTCGTCGCGTACGACGGCGCCGCCGCCTCGCCCCCGGCCACCGCGACCCCGAGCCCGGTCACCATCCGCTCGGCGCCGTTCCTCGACTTCCAGAAGAACGCCCCCACGATCTCGCGGGCGAACAACTCGAGCGCGGACGACTACGACATCTCCTACCCGCTCGACGTCGTGGTGCCGCAGTCGCGGCGCAGCACGTTCGGTCAGCGCGGCTTCGCCCTCCCCGACGTCCCGTTCACGTTCGAGGACGACCTCTCCGGGATCAGCCCCAACGCGCAGTTCGTGAGCTGCGGCAACCGCGACGGCACCGAGGCCACCTGCGTGCTCGACGGGGAGCGCGTGCGCATCACCGTCACCAAGCTCCGCAGCGGCGCCTCGTCGACGAACCCGAACGTCGCCCACCTGACGCTCCGCGTGCGCGTGCCGCTCACTGCCGTGATCTCGGGCGCGCAGACGCAGCGCAACACGGTCAACGTCATCGACACGTTCGACGCCTCCTCGGCCGCGGCCGACGGCAGCCGCGTGCCGTTCGACGGTGACGACGCGGGCAACAACACCCGCTCCTACAACCTGACCGCCAACAGCGGCGTCGACTTCGGCGGCATCAGCTTCGGCAAGCGCCTACGCAGCGCCGCGGGTGGCCAGCTCGCCACGCAGACCAACGACGACGACGGCAACGGCCAGGTCCTCGCCGGGCAGCGCATCTCGACGCGCCTGCAGATCACGGGTCGTCGCCAGACCGGCGCGCTCTGCGACGTCTGGGACCGCCGCTGGCTCAGCCTCTCCCGCGACGGCCTCGGCGCCGGCGACGCCCCCGTGCGCCCGACCTCGGTGCCCGCCGGCTGGACCGCCGGCGACGACTACGTCGTCGAGTACGGCACCGCTGAGGCCCCGACGGGTGACGACGAGACCCGCTGGGCCGCCGACCGCGCCCGCACCGCCTGCACCGACGCGTCGGACACGTGGACGGACACCGCCCCCGCCGACCTCGGCACCGTCACGAAGATCCGCATCCGCCTGCTGCGCGACCTGCCCGAGCAGGGCACGAACGTCACGCTGACGTTCCTCGCCAACATGCGGGTCGCCGCCGATGCGCCGAGCGGCACGCTGCTCGCGAACTTCCTCGGCACGCAGTCCGAGGGTGGCACGTGGCAGGCCAGCACGTACGGTCCGGTCCGCCACGACAACCGCAACACCGGCGACCGCGCCCGCGTCAACGGCATCACCGTCGCGCTGACGAAGGTGGCGCTCACCCCGGCCGCCACGCCCGGCAGCCCCGTGTCCATCGTCTCCGGCGGCCGCGTGCAGTTCGGCCTGTCCCCGCGGGTGACCACCCCGACCGACGCCACGATCGACCCGACGGCCACGGACGTCGTCGTCAAGGACCGCCTGCCGGAGGGCATGCGGTTCGACGCGAGCGCGCCCACGGGCCCGGCCGGCCTCGCGCCGACCGTCTCCACCGACGCCGACGGCCGGCAGATCCTCACCTGGCGCATCCCGCGCATGGCCCGCGGCCAGGAGCCGCAGCTGACGTACTGGGCCACGACCGCCTCGACGAAGGCCGGCGACCTCGTCAACCAGGCGATCGTCGACAGCGCCGAGGACCTCGCCGGCGTCGACGAGTTCCCGGCGGGCACGGCGCCCGCCGGCGACCAGCACTTCTCGCGCCAGACCGTGCGGCTGCAGTCGCCGGGCGGCGTGCAGATCTCGAAGGAGACGGACCAGCTGTTCGTCGAGCCCGAGGACGCCCTGCGCTACACCGTCACCTACGCCAACCTCACCGAGAACCCGGTGAACGGCCTCGACGTGATCGACGTCCTGCCGTTCGAGGGTGACGGCACCACGCACGGCGGCACCGTCGGCCGCGACCCCGCCACGGCCCTGCGCGGCACGGTCCCGCTCGCGGGCGTCGACGTGGCCGACGGCGAGACCGTCCGCTACACCGACGCGCCGCCCGTCGACGTCTACGCCGCCACGGACCCGCGCTCGACGACGGGCTACGGCCCGCTGCCCGCCGGCCGCCAGTGGTGCCTGGAGGCCCAGCTCGGTGACGCCGGCTGCCCCGCGAAGCTCGAGGACGCCACGGCGATCCGCGTGCAGCGCACCACGCCCCTGGCGTCGGGCGAGGACGTGCAGCTGCGCGTCCGCCTGCAGCCGCGCGGCAACGCCTCGGCCGACGTCTACTCCAACACCGC
Organism: Patulibacter americanus DSM 16676; assembly: GCF_000420025.1. GTDB lineage: Bacteria > Actinomycetota > Thermoleophilia > Solirubrobacterales > Solirubrobacteraceae > Patulibacter > Patulibacter americanus. Next base: position 826,028 of record NZ_ATUD01000001.1, on the reverse strand, counting down.
CTCCATCCGCTACACCGGCGGCTCGCTCGGCGCGGTCTCCAACGTCGCGACGATCCGCGTCGTCGCGAGCAGCATCGGCGACTACGTCTGGAACGACACGGACAAGGACGGCACGCAGGACGCCGACGAGCAGCCGCTGAAGGACGTCCGCGTGACGCTGACGGGGACCGACAAGCACGGTCGTCAGATCGCCCTCCAGACCCGCACGGACGCCGACGGCAAGTACCTGTTCACGAGCTCCACGCAGGCCGGGCAGGACGCCGGCGTGCTCGACCTCGTGTCCGGGCGCTACGTCGTCCAGTTCCACAAGGACGGCCTGCCGGCCGGCACGACGTTCACCACGACGCGCGCCCCGGGCGTGGGCGCCGAGGACGACTCCGACGCCGACGTCACGACGGGCCGCAGCGCCGAGTTCGTGCTGCCCGACCCGTCCCCGACGGGCCGTGACGGCCAGGACCTGACTCTCGACGCCGGCATCGTCATCGGGCCGGGCGAGCCGCCCGCCCCGCCGGAGCAGCCGGAGACCCCGACCACGCCGCAGCCGCCGACGACGCCGCCCGCCCCGCCGGTCACGCCGCCGACGCCGCCCGTCGTCCCGCCGGCCCCGGCGCCGGACGGCGTCGCCGGAGCCGGCAAGGAGCGCACGGTGCGCCTGGCCCTGCGCAAGGCCGCGTCGGCGAAGGTCGTCCGCGCCGGGCGGACCGTCGTCTACCGCCTCACCGTCCGCAACCGCGGCACGGCGGCGGCGACGAACGTGCGGGTCTGCGACACGCTGCCCGACGGGACCACGGTCGTGCGCCGCGGCGCCGGTCGCCTCAGCGCCGGTCAGGTCTGCTGGACCGTCCGCCGCCTGGCGCCCGGCCGCAGCACCACGGTCGCCCTGACGCTGCGGGTCGACCGCGACGCCGCGGCGGGCCGCCTGGTCAACCGCGCCCGCGTCACCGCCACGGGGGCGAAGGCCGCGAACGCCGCGCGCGCCGTGCGCGTGCGGGAGGCGCCGGCCCGCGTCGACGGCGGCGGTGTGACGGGCTGAGCCCGTCCGGGCCGGCCGCCGCGCCGGCCCCCGTCCGGCCCGCGCGCTCTGACCGGGCGCGCGGGACGGAACGGCGAGCACGTGGTGGCCCGGGCCGTCCGTCCCTCCGCGGGGGGCGGCCGGAACGGGCCGCTGCCGCGCCGTTCAGCCCGGCCGGCCCGCCACGAGCATCGTCGTCGCGCCCTCCATGACGAGCACGTCGTCCTGGTTGTGCAACGCGTAGGACCAGCGCACCGAGCCGCCGGAGCGCGGCGGGGCCGAGGGGAGGAGCTCCTCCACCGCCACCCGGGCGCGCAGCGCGTCGCCGGGCCGGACGGGTCGCAGCAGTCGCACGCCGTCGATCCCCGTCCCGCCGATGACGTCCATGCGCGAGAGCCACCCGTCGACCGCGAGCCGCATCGCGATCGCGCACGTGTGCCAGCCGCTCGCGATCAGGCCGCCGAAGATCGTTCCCGCCGCCGCCTCGGGGTCGACGTGCATCCGCTGCGGATCGAACCGGCGACCGAACTCCACGATCTCCGCCTCGTCGACCCGGTAGGGCCCGAACTCGCCGACCTCCCCGATCGCGAGGTCCTCGAACGTCAGCGTGGTCACGCCGGGGGAGGCTAGTGGGGGCCGCGGGCGGCGGGCGGGTCACGCGCTCGCGACGGGGCGGGGCGCGACGGGGCGCGGCGGGGCGCGAGCCGCGACGACCGCGACCGGCGGCGCACGCGGTCCGCAGGGTGCGCGTGACAGGCTGCGTGAGCCGGCATGAGCGTCCCGTCCCGCTACCTCACCCTCCCCGACGGCGTCGACGTGGCGCACGAGATCGAGGTGCGTCGCAGCCGGTTCCTCTGCCTGCTGCGCCGCGCGCCGGACGAGGAGGCGGCCCGCGCGCTGCTGGCCGAGGCGCGCCGCGCCCACCACGCCGCCCGGCACCACTGCTCGGCGTGGATCATCGGTGCCGACCGCGGCCTGCAGCGCTCGAGCGACGACGGCGAGCCGTCCGGCACAGCGGGTGCGCCCATGCTCGCGGTCCTGCACGGCCACGCCCCGGGCCCCGGTGACGAGGCGCTGAGCGACGTCGCGGCGGTCGTCGTCCGCTGGTTCGGCGGCGTGCTGCTCGGCGCGGGCGGCCTGGTGCGCGCGTACTCCGACGCCGTCTCCGCCGCGCTGGACGAGGCCCCGCTCCTGGTCCGCGAGCGGGTGCTGCTGCGGCGCGTCGCGGTCGACCACGCGGGCGCCGGACGGCTGGAGCACGAGCTGCGACGCACGGACGCGGTGGTCCGCGGCGTGGAGCACGCGGCCGACGGCGCGACACTCGTGGTCGGCGTGACCCCGGAGGGCGACGCGGCGCTCACGGCGTGGCTCGACGCGCGCGGGCTGCGGGCGACGGACGGCGGCGTGGACCACGTGGACCGGCCGCTGCGGCGCTGAACGAGGCGCGCGGTCGCACGAGGTGGCCGCGATCCCGCGCCACACCGCGCCGACCAGGCTCGGTGAACGCGCCCTGGACCCCTTTACTTCGGCGAGCTACCGTAAAGGCATGAGCATCATCTCGAGCAAGCACCAGCTCACGCTGCCGGTCGAGGTCATGCGTGCTGCCGGGTTCGCCCCCGGGGACGACGTGCAGGTCGTGTCGCCGGCCCCGGGTCGGATCGAGATCGTCCAGACGGACGCCCTCATCGCGAAGTACGCCGGCAGCATGCCGGGCGTCTACGGTCCGGGCTACCTGAAGGAGCTGCGCGGCGAATGGGAGTAGTCGTCTTCGACTCCGACGTGCTGATCGGGTTCGTGGACCCCGAGGACGCTCATCACACCGACGCGGTGGCCTGGATACGTGAGGCGACGCGCCCGCAGACCGAGCGGTGGATCAGCGCGGTGAACTACTCGGAGCTCCTGATCGGGCCGATGCGCCGGGGCATGCACGAGCACGTCAAAGCCATGCTGGGAGGCCTCTCGATCGCCACAGCGCCGGTCGACACGCAACTGGCCGAGCGCGCCGCGGTGGTGCGTGCCCGTACGAACCTGAAGCTCCCCGATGCCTACGCGCTCGCCACCGCGATCGACCTGGAGCACCGGGGCAGGACCGACGTGCGTCTGGCGACCTTCGACAAGCGGGTCCTCAAGGCCCACGCCGACCTGCACGCGTGAGGTGCGGAGGGGGGGTCTGCGCGGTGGGGGGGGGGTCGGCCACTCCCTGCTCCGTCACCCCCGGGTCACCACGGCACGGTCCCGTCCTCGTCGAAGAACGCACCGGTGGGGCCGTCGTCGGGCAGCGTCGCCAGCCGGACGGCGGCGATGGCGCCCTGCTCCGGGGTCCGCGTGCCGCGGAACCCGTTGAGGTCAGTGGCCACGAAGCCCGGGCACGCCGCGTTGATCAGCACGTTCGTGTCCGCGAGCTCCTTGGCGTACTGGACGGTGACGGCGTTGAGGAACGACTTCGACGGCGAGTAGGCCACGGCGATCGGCCCCGTCTGCGCCTCCGGGTCGTTCTGCCGGGTGAGGGACCCGACAGTGCTCGAGACGTTGACGATCCGCGGCGACGGCGCGTCGCGCAGCAGGGGCAGCATCGCGTTCGTGACGCGGATGACGCCGATGACGTTCGTCTGCACCACGGCCAGCACCCGGTCCGGGTCGACGGTCGTGGGTGCCTGCGGCCCGCCGCCCGTGATGCCGGCGTTGTTGACGAGCACGTCGAGGCGACCCGCCTGCTCCCGCACCACGCCGACGGCGGCGTCGACGCTCGCGGCGTCCGTCACGTCGAGCGGGACCGCGAACGCGTCGACCCCGTCGGCCCGCAGGCGCTCCACGGCGTCGGCGAGGCGCCCGGCGTCGCGGGCGCCGACGCCGACCCGGAAGCCCTGAGCCCCCAGGCTCGTGGCGATCGCGTAGCCGATGCCCTTGTTGGCCCCGGTGACCAGGGCGACCTTCTTGCTGCTCATGCGTTCTCCCGTCCGGCCCGGAGAGGGCCGACGTGTGGTTCTGGGACGGGTGCCCGCACGATGCGAACACCCTCTCCGTTTATCCTAGCGGAGAGGGTGTTCATTTACGAGCCGGTCCACTCGACGGTGCGAGCGGGACGGCCTATTGGGCGACGGCGAGCCCGGCCCTCCCGGGGGCCTCAGACCACCAGCCCGTGCCGGACGGTGTCCTCGCTGACGGACCGGGCCTCGACGAACTGCAGGAGGTAGTCCGGGCCGCCCGCCTTCGGGCCGGTGCCGGAGAGGCGGCCGCCGCCGAAGGGCTGACGGCCGACCATCGCACCCGTGATGGGCTGGTTCACGTAGACGTTGCCGACCGGCGAGCGGCGGACGAACGACTCGATCGTGCGCGGGCTGCGCGAGTAGATGCCGCCCGTCAGGGCGAACGTGCCCGCGTCGACGATCTCGCACGCGGCGTCGATGCTCGGCACGCGCTGGACGGCGAGGACCGGCCCGAAGATCTCCTCCGTGACGACGGGGTGGTCCTCCGGCAGGTCGACGAACAGGGTCGGGCGGGCGTAGTAGCCGTCGGACGAGACGGCCGGGCCGCCGTCCGCGGCCGCGTCGCCGGCGGCCGGGGCCTGGGCGGCCGGCGCGCCGCCCTTGTCGACGTACGAGGCCACGCGCTCCTGCGCCTCGCGGTCGATCACGGGCGGCACATCGGTGGCGAAGTCCTCCGCCGGGCCGACCTGCAGCGTCGCGATCGCGCCGGAGAGCCGCTCGATCAGGTCGTCGGCGATCGCCTCGTGCACGAGCACGCGGGATGCGGCGGAGCACTTCTGGCCCGCGAACGCGAAGGCCGAGGCCACGATGCCCGGGACGGCGTCGTCCAGGTCGGCGTCCTCGTCGACCACGACGCAGTTCTTGCCGCCCATCTCGGCGACCACACGCTTGATGTGGCGCTGGCCGGGCGCCAGGCGGGCGGCCGTCTCCAGGATCGACAGGCCCGCGGCGCACGAGCCGGTGAACGCGATCGTGTGGACGCCGGGGTGGGCGACGAGCGCCTTGCCCGGCTCGTCGCCGCCCGGCAGGAGCGCGAGGGCACCGTGGGGGACGCCGGCGGCGTGCAGCGCGTCAACGACCAGGCGGGCGCACGCGGGCGCCTGCTCGGCCGGCTTGAAGACCACGGTGTTGCCCGTCACGAGCGCGGCGGAGACCATGCCGGTGGCGATCGCGAGCGGGAAGTTCCAGGGCGCGATGACGGCGGTGACGCCGCGGCCGACGTAGCGCAGGGCGTTGCGCTCGCCCGGCATCTGGAGCAGCGGCTGGCCGTCGTCCATCGCGGCGGCACCGTTGGCGTAGTACTCGAGGAAGTCGATGGCCTCGCAGACGTCGGCGTCGGCGTCGGCCCACGGCTTGCCGCACTCGCGGACGGCCAGCGCGGCCGCCCCCAGGCGGTTCGACCGCAGCAGCGCGGCGGCGCGGCGGACGATCTCGGCGCGCTCGTGGCCCGTGCGGGCGGACCACTCGGGGTAGGCCGCGGCGGCGGCCGCCACGGCGGTGTCGGCCTGGGCGGCCGAGGCGCCCTGCACGCGGGCGACGACGGTCGCGGGGTTCCCGGGGTCGACGGAGTCGAAGGGCGTGCCGGGCGCGGGACGGCCGTCGATGAGGACGGGCACGTCGATCGGCAGGCGGGCGTCGAGGTCGGCCAGGGCCGCGGTCGCGCGGTCGCGCACCTCGGCGCGGCGCAGCTCGAGCGCGGGCTCGTTGATGAACGTCACGGGGCCTCCAGGAGGGTGTCGAGGTCGGTGCCCTTGGCCTGGGCGGAGAGGAAGGAGTCGTTGCTCGTGTTCTCGAGCAGGCGGCGCACGAGGTACGCCATGCCGGCCACGAGGTCGCCGACGGGGCTGTAGCAGCGCACCCGACGGCCGGTCTTGACCAGCGCCTGCATCGTCTCGTCGCCCAGGCCGCGGAGGACCTGGAACTCGATGTCGGCCCCGACCTCGTCGGCGTACGCGGCGGCCGCGGCGATCGAGCGCAGGTTGTGGGACGCGATCGCGGCCCGGACGCGGCCGGTCAGCGACGCGTCGATCAGGCGGCGGGAGAGCGCCTCGTAGTTGCGGTCGCAGGCCCGGCGGTCCTGGAACACCGGGGGTGCCCAGCCGTGGCGCGTGGCGTCGATGACCTCGTGGTCCCAGTAGGCGCCCTTGACCAGGCGGATCGTGAACGGGCTGGAGCGGTTGCTGCTCCCCGCCCAGCTCAGCAGCCGCTCGAGGTGCTCGGGCGACTCGGTCAGGTAGCCCTGCAGCACGATGCCGGCGGACGGGCCGGCCTGGAACTCCGGCTCCGACAGCAGCCGCAGCGTCAGCTCCGTGATCGACTCGCGCGTGTCGAAGGACTCCATGTCGACGTGCAGGTGCGCGCCGGTGTCGCGCGCGATCCGCAGCAGGCCGCGCAGGCGCTCGGTGGCGCCGGCGATCCCGCGCTCCGGGGCGTGCGCGCGCAGCAGCGGCGTGAGGGCGGAGACCTTCACGGAGAGGTTGACCCGCGGGATCGGGCCGGCGGCGTCGACCTCGAGCAGCCGCTGCGCGGGCCAGGTCTGCGCCGCGTCGTGCAGCGTGCGCAGCGTCTCGGCGCAGCGCGCGTAGTACGACTCGGCCTCGGCCTCGGTGACCGTCGTCTCGCCGAGCAGGTCGACGGTCGAGGCGGCGCCGTCGCGCCACATGCGCTCGATCCCGGGGACGGCCGTCGCGGCGTCCTCGCCGACGATGAACCGCTGCGCCATGCCGCGCACGCCGACGGACGCGACGCCGGCGGTCAGACGACGGGTGCCGCGGCCGGACGCCATCTTGGCGCCGCGGCGACCGAGCCGCGAGCCCTCGGCGTCCTCGAGGAGCTCGGCCAGGTGGCGGGCCAGCGCGGGGGCGTCGGCGCAGGCGGGACGCACGTCGACGAACCGGAAGACGGCGGCCTTGAGCTCCGGGTCGTCCATGAGCTGCGCCATCGCGCGCCGCTCGGCGAACGCCATCGGGGACCGGCTCGGGCGGGGCAGGGCCCGGTCCAGCTCGGCGCCGACGCGACGGATCGCGGCCTCGCGCTCGGCGGGGCTGTGCGGCTGCGCGCCGCCCGAGGGCGCCGTGGTCCCGGAGCCGCCGGGCGCCGGGCTCGGAGGACCGGCCGGCGCGGACGGTCGGTCCGCGCCCGGGGGAACCGCGGCACCCGTGGGCGTCGGCGGGATCGTCGTGGACATGGAGCGATCATGGCCGCGCGCGGAGCCCGGGTCTGCGCCGTTTCGCCGCGCCTGCGGCACACCGGGTGCGACACCTGTCGCAGGGAGTACGGTGGGGGCACGTGAGCGCCGAGGTCCAGGACATCATCGACGACCTCGCCGAGCTGCTCGGCCGCCCGGTCTCGCTCGAGGACCGCCGCTGGCGCCTGCTCGCCTACAGCGCCTACACCGACCCGGGCGACCGCGTGCGACAGGCGTCGATCCTCGCCCGCGCCGCCCCGCCCGAGGTGGTGGAGTGGCTCAAGGGCCTCGACCTCCCCGGGGCCGACGTCCTGGTCGACACGGCGCCGAACCCCGAGATCGGGATCGGCCCGCGGACGTGCGCGCCCGTCCGCCACGGCGGGGTCCTGCTGGCGTTCCTCTGGGTCATCCCGGGCGCGGCGCCGCTGGACGACCGCGAGCGCGAGGCCGTGGTCGGCGCGGCCGTCGCGGTGGCCGCCACGCTGTGGCGCCGCCGCGCCTCGGCGGCCGAGGAGCACGAGACCGTCGGCCGGCTGCTCGGCGCCCTGCTCGACGCGGAGGACCCCGAGGAGCGCCGGGCCGCGGCCGACGAGCTGCGCGGACGACGAGGCTGGGACCGTGACCCTGGGTGCGTCGTCGCGGTGGCGACCGTGGCCGCGGGGTCGGGGGACGAGCCGGCCGACGTCGGCGCCCGCGCGGAGCGCCGGTGGCACGCCGGGGACCTGCTCTGGCGCCAGTCCGCCGACCGGCTCGTGGTGCTCGTCCGCACCCCGTCGGGCTACGCGGACGGCGCCCTTGCGGGGACGCTCGCCCGCGCCGGCGCGGGCCACGCCGGGGAGGCCCGCTCGCCGTCGCTGCTGCGCGCCCGGCGTGCGCGGTCCGACGCGGAGGACGCCCTGGTCGTCTGCGCGGCACGCCCCGAGCTGGGCCCGACGGCGGCGTGGTCGGCGCTGGGCGCCTGGCCGCTGGCCGCGCGCCTGTGGGTCGCGGACGGCCGCCCGCCGCGCCCCGACCTGCTCGGCCCGCTGCTGAGCCGCCGCGACGGCCCGGAGCTGGCGGCCGCGGTCGAGGCGACCCTGGAGCGCGCGGGCGACGTGGCCGCCGCTGCCGCGGACCTCCACGTCCATCGCGCCACCCTCTACCGCCGCCTGGCCCGGGCCGAGGAGGTCACGGGGCTTGGCCTGCGTCGCGGCGACGACGTGCTGCGGCTGGGGATGGCGTTGAAGGCGTGGCGGCTGGCGGGGTCGGCGCCGGGCGGGGCGGACGGGGGTTGAAGCGCGGGGACGTCACCAGACGAGCACCTCGGTGAGGTCGAACGTCCTCTGACGGTCGACGATCGTCGGCCGGGCCCCGTCCAGCGAGACGCGCGCGAGGATCACGGCGTCGCGGCGGTCGGCGGTGAGGACCACGACGCTTCGGGTGGCGGCCTCGACACCGAAGGGGACCCACTCGTACTGGTCGGGGCCGAAATCCGGGTTCGGCACGGGGAGCCGCGTCGAGCGCGGAAGGCCGAGCGCGGTGTGGAGGTTGCGCCAGGTGACCCGCCGCCCGCCGACCGTGAGGCTGCGGACCGCACCGTCCGCCGTCACCGTGCCGAGGCGGTGGTCGCCGTACTTCGTGAGCGGGTCGAGGAGGGCCACCCAGTCGCCGTCCGGCGTCGGAAACTGCGGGACGGTGGGCGTCGACGCGAGGCGGCCGAGGGACCGCCGTCGGCCGTCGGCGGTCACCTGCCAGTAGCCGGCGGCATAGAGGCGCACGGGGCTGAGGCGCGCCGACAGGACGCCGTCGCGCCGGCGGATGCTCAGCGCGACGCGAGAGTCCGCCCACTGCAGGAGGGCGCCGCTCGCCTCGCCGGTCGGCGCGAGCGGCTCGATCGTCGTGGTCCGCTCGGCCAGCGGACGGGCGCTGCGCCACAGCGTGCGCGCCGGTGTCCCGTCGCCGCGGTCGAGCCGCAGGGCGTCGGGCAGCGGCCGGTTCAGCAGGGCGCGGGTCCGGCGCACCCAGGCGGCGCTGCGCGGGTGCCACTCGCCGTCCGTGTCTCGCGCGATGCGCCCCGCGGTGCCGCGAGCGCCGTCGCGGGTCAGCAGGGTCCCGCCGCCGGGCGCGCCGCCGACCGTGACCCAGCGCCCGGTACGGACCACCGTGCACTCGAGCGCGGGCATCGTGCACCGGCGGACGGCCGCGGCGCCGTCCGGGGTGCGGACGGGGCCCGCGGTGAGCACCGAGCCGTCGGCCGACCACCACGCCGACGCGTCCTCGGCGGCGCGGACACCGGGCGTGCGTACGACGCGCGTTGGCGAGCCGTCGAGGGGCAGCACCGCGATCCGGGTGCCGAGGATGCGGGCGACGAACCGGCGCGTCGGGTCCACCGCGGCGGGGCGGGGACCCGACGACTTTGGAGGCTCCGGGAACGGCGCGAGGGTGACGCGCGCTCCGTCCGGACGGATCAGCACGGGCTCCGACGTCCCGTCGTCGCCTTCCCCGTACGTGAAGCGCAGGACGTCGGCCGAGGCGGGTGTCGTCGGCAGCACCGCAACGGCGAGGGCGGTGGCGAGCACCCGACGACGGCGGCGGAGGGAGTCGGGTACGGCCGGGCGAGCGCCGGCGGTCCGGGGGACGGATGAGAACATCGGGGAGCTCCTGGGACGGGCGGGACCCCGCGAGCGTAGCGGCGGCGGCGTGTCCGGCCTCCCGGGCGTTCGGCCCCACGACGGAACGCCGCACCGGGGCCGCTGCCGTCCCGCAGCAGCCCCGGATCGCCCGTCCCTTGACGATGGCGGACCGTCCGCCTACGGCGCGTCCCTGGGGAAGCACCCTCCTCCGGCGTGCGTCGCAAGCCGGAGGTGCAGAGTTCTACGACGGAGGGACGCGGGTGGATGCACGGTCCCTCGTGTCGTCCTCGCGGTCGTCGAACGAGCGTCCGGGGTCGGCGGCCGGCGCGGACCACGGCCGCGGCGGTCAGGCCGCCAGGACGTCCTCGGTGCTGTCGAGGAGCGTCCGGCGCGCGCCCGCGGGATCGTCGAGGTACCCGCCGACCATCGCGCCGTCGCGCAGCTGCACGAGGACGCGCGTCGCCTTCGTCGGGTCGGGGTGGCCGTCGTCCTCGAGCAGCCCCTGGAGGGTGTCGTGGAACCAGGCCCGGTGGTCCGCGACGATCCGGCGCACCGGACTCTCCGGGTCGGGGTACTCCGCGGCGGCGTTGATGAAGGGGCAGCCGCGGAACCCGTCCGTGCAGAGGTGGTCGCCGATCTTGCCCATGAGGGCCAGCACGAGCTCCCGCGGGGGCGCGCCGTCGGCGGAGCCCTCCGCGGCGCGCGCCCGCATGCCCTCGTCCGTGGTGCGGAGGTAGGCCTCGATCAGCGCCTCCTTGCCGGCGAAGTGCCGGTAGAACGTCGCCCGCGTCACCTGGGCCTCGGCGATCACGTGCTCGACCCCCACCCCGTGGATGCCCTCGGCGTAGAAGATCCGCGACGCCGTCGTGAGCAGGCGATCCCGGGCGGGGGAGGGCCGCGGTGTCGGGGTGCTCGGGGGCGACGAGTCCATGCTTCCGACGATACAGAACGAACATTCTTTCCCAATGCGCTTGTAAAGAGAGAAAGAACGTTCTATGTTCCACGGGCCGGGCGACCTGCAGCGACGAGCCGCCCGCCATCCAGCCGCCCACCGGCGGACCCGCCGACACCCGTCGGCACCCCACCAAGACTGAAGACCATGACTTTCCACGCCGTTCGTCGCACCCTCCTGCTCTCCGCTGCCACGCTGTTCGGGTCGGCCTCCGCGGCGCAGGCCGTCGAGGGCCCGGACTCGCCGCCGGCGTCCTCCAAGCCGACCATCGTCCTCGTCCACGGCGCCTTCACGGATGCCTCGGGCTGGGGCCGCGTCGTGCCGCAGCTGCAGCGCAGCGGCTACCGCGTCGTCGCCGTCGCCAACCCGCTGCGCAACCTCGCCTCCGACGCGGGGTCCGTCGCGTCGGTCGTGGCGAGCATCAAGGGCGACGTCGTCCTCGTCGGCCACTCCTACGGCGGGGCCGTCATCTCGAGCGCCGCGTCGACTACGCCGAACGTGAAGAGCCTCGTCTACATCGCGGCGATGCAGCCCGACGTCGGCGAGACGTTCAACACGGTCCCCTCGGAGTACCCCGGCAGCGCGTTCGGCGAGGTGGCGCGCCCCGTGCCCACGACGCTCCCCGACGGCACGCAGGGCGCGGACCTGTCCATCGACCCCGCGTCCTACGGCCCGGTCGTCCTGGGCACCAGCCGGGCGAAGGGCCTGGCGCCGGCGGCGACGCAGCGTCCGCTGTTCTCGGGCACGGTCGAGGACGCCGCGAAGACCGCGGCGTGGAAGACGCTGCCGTCCTGGTACCTCGTGGCCACGAAGGACCGCCTCGTCCCGCCTGCGGCCCAGCGGTTCCTCGCCAAGCGCTCGAAGGCGCACACCAGCTCCGTCGCCTCGGCGCACTCCGTGATGCACGCGCACCCCGCGGCCGTCACGAAGGTCATCGTGCGCGCGGCGCGCGCGAAGGGCTGAGGGGTCGAGCCGGCACCGGACAGGGAGTCCCCGAATGACCCGCTACATCCACACCGTGCGCACCCGTGCCCTCCCCGGCCGCGACGCCGAGTTCCACGAGTGGTACGTCACCGTCCACATCCCCGCCGTGCTCGCGGTCGACGGCTTCGCCTCGGCCGACCTCTACCGGCCGGTCGGCGAGGGGGCGCCCGAGGAGTACCTCTGCGTCTACGGCATCGAGACGGACGACCTGCCCGCGACGCAGGCCGTGCTGCGGGCCGCGAGCGCCGGGATGGTGGTCAGCGACGCCATGGACGCGCCCGCCACCCGCGTCGAGGTCCTCGAGCGGGTCGGCGTATGAGCACCCCGATCGGCGTCGGAATCGTCGGGGTCAACGCCGAGCGGGGTTGGGCGGCGGACGCCCACGTGCCCGCGCTCCGCGCGCTCCCGGGCTACCGGCTCGCGGCGCTGAGCACGACCCGCCAGGAGTCGGCCGAGGCGGCCGGCCGGGCGTTCGGCGTGCCGCTGACGTTCGCGAACCACGTCGACCTCGTGGCGCACCCCGAGGTGCAGCTCGTGGTCGTCACCGTCAAGGTTCCCCACCACCGCGAGATCGTCGACGTGGCCCTCGCGGCGGGCAAGGACGTGTACTGCGAATGGCCCCTCGGACGCGGCCTCGCCGACGCGCGGGCGATGGTGGACCGGGCCGCGGATCGCGGGGTCCGCACGCTCGTCGGCCTGCAGCCGCGCGTGTCACCCACCGTCCTGCGCGTGCGGGAGCTCATCGCCGACGGGTACCTGGGTACGGTCCTGTCGACCACGATGGTCGGGTCGTCCCGGACGGGGGGCACCGTCGATCGGGGGAACGCCTACACCCTGGAACGCCGCAACGCCGCCGGGATGCTCGACATCGCGGCCGCCCACAGCCTGGACGCCATGGCGTTCGTCCTCGGCGACTTCCGCGACCTGTCCGCGGTGCTCGACACCCGCCGGCCCGCCATCGGGGTGGACGAGACGGGCGAGATCCTGACGAAGACCGCGCCCGACCAGCTCGGGGTCGTAGGTCGGCTGGCGTCCGGGGTCACGGCCGCCGTGCACTTCCGGGAGGGGCACCACGGCGGGACGGGGTTCCTGTGGGAGATCAACGGCACGCACGGCACGCTGCAGCTCCGGGCGGAGGGCGGGCATCCGGGCCACTTCCCGCTCACTCTCGCGGGGTCGCGGGGTGGCGAGCCGCTGGCCGTCCTCCCGCCGCCACAGGTCGCCGCCTCCGAAACCCCGGAGCTGGCCGCGCTGCGCGGAACGCCGGCCCGCAACGTGGCGCGCATGTACGAGGCGTTCGACCGGGACCGAAAGACGGGTTCGCGTGATGCGCCCGACTTCGCCCAGGCGCTCGCCCCGCACCGGCTGATCGCGACGATCGAGCGCGCCGCGGCCTCCGGGGAGCGTGCCACGGTCGACCGCGGGTGGCCCGGACACCACCCGGACGCCTGAGGGGCCGGCGGAGACGGCGAGCCGGGCGGCCCCGTCGTGCCCTCACCCCAGGTCACGCACCACCCGCGCGGGCACCCCCGCGACGAGCGTCGCGGGCGCCACGTCGCGGGTGACGACGGCCCCGGCCGCCACGACGGCCCCGTCCCCGATCGTCACGCCGCCCAGCACGGTCGCGCCCGCGCCGATCCAGACGTCCGCGCCGATCGCGATGGGCGCGACGGTGATCCCCGCGCGTCGCTCCGCCACGGCCGTCGGGTGGCCGGAGGACAGCAGCGTGACGTTCGGCCCGAGCATCGTGTCGTCCCCGATCTCGATGCCGCCGATGTCGTTCAGCGTGCAGCCTTGGTTGACGAACACGTTCGTGCCGACCCGCAGCCGCAGACCGTGGTCGCTGTGTACCGGCGGCACGAGGCGGAAGCGCTCCGGGGCCGGCCGGCCGGTCAGCTCCGCCCACGCGGCCCCGATCGCGTCCTGGTCGGCGTAGGGCAGGCGGTTCAGCGCCTCGCAGCACGCGAACGCGCGCGGCACGCGGACCATCGCCTCGCGCAGCTCGTCGCTGCCCTTGGCCAGCAGGCGCTCGTCCTTCACGGGCGGGTTTCCGGCTCGGGGGCGTGTGGCATGCGGCGACCCTAGACCGCCCGGGATGCGAAACCCCGGTCGCACCTCCGCCGAACGCGGTCGGCCCGCCGGGCGGTTCCCCGTCATGCACCGACGAGCAGGAACCGGTTGCCGTCGGGGTCGCGGAAGCAGCACTGCGGCGGCGCGGGGTCGGGTACGGCGATCGACGGCGAGATCAGGCCCGGGCGGGAGGTCCCCGCGCGGCCGACGACCGCGTCGATGGCGACGCCGTGCTCCCGGAGCGCCGTGTGGTCGGCGTCGAGGTCGGCCGACGCGAGCGCACAGAGCGTCCGGTCGCTCGCCGCGGCCCGGCCCTCCGTCGGCGGGACGAGGGCGAGGGCGACGGGCGAGCCGGGCGGCGCCACCTCGACCCAGCGGTGGCCGCCACCGTAGGGCGCGTCGACGCGCAGCTCGAACCCCAGGACGTCGACGTAGAACGCGATCGCCCGCTCCTGGTCGGTGACGGGGACGAACACGGTGCCGACCGCGGTCAGGCGGACGGTGGGGGAGTCGGTCATGCACCCAGGACCCGTGGCGGCGGCCGAACTCATCGGCAGAGGGCAAGCGCGCCTTGCCGATAGTCGGACTTCCGCCTATCCTCTCTCGTGTGTCCCCGGTCACCCCGGGGCGTCGTCCCCCGCGCCCGCGAGCGCGCAACCTCGAGAGGCCCAGCATGAGCTCGATCTCCACCGTCATCCCGCACTTCGTCGGCGGCACCCGCGTCGAGGGCACGTCGGAGCGGTTCTCCGACGTGTTCGACCCGTCCACCGGGCAGGTGCAGGCGCAGGTCGCGCTCGCGTCGAAGGCCGAGGTCGACGCCGCGATCGCCGACGCCGCGAAGGCCCAGCCCGCGTGGGCGGCCAGGAACCCGCAGAAGCGCGCCCGCGTGCTCAACCGCTTCGTCGGGCTGATCAACGAGCACATGCAGGAGCTCGCGGAGCTGCTCTCGAGCGAGCACGGCAAGACCGTCCCGGACGCGAAGGGGGACATCCAGCGCGGCCTCGAGGTCGCGGAGTTCGCCACGGGCGTCCCGCACCTGCTCAAGGGCGAGTTCTCCGACGCCGCCGGCACGGGCATCGACGTCTTCTCCATGCGCCAGCCGCTCGGCGTCGTCGCCGGCATCACGCCCTTCAACTTCCCGGCGATGATCCCGCTGTGGAAGCTCGCGCCCGCGATCGCGTGCGGCAACGCGTTCATCCTCAAGCCGTCCGAGCGCGACCCCTCCGTGCCCCTGCGCCTGGCCGAGCTCGCGCTCGAGGCGGGGCTGCCGGCGGGCATCCTCAACGTCGTCAACGGCGACAAGGAGGCCGTCGACGCGATCCTCGACTCCGAGACGATCAAGGCCGTCGGCTTCGTCGGCTCGACCCCGATCGCGCAGTACATCTACGAGCGCGCGGCCCAGACGGGGAAGCGCGCGCAGTGCTTCGGCGGCGCGAAGAACCACGCGATCGTCATGCCCGACGCCGACATGGACGACGTCGTCGACGCGCTCATCGGCGCCGGCTACGGCTCGGCCGGCGAGCGCTGCATGGCGATCTCCGTCGTCGTGCCCGTCGGGCAGGAGACCGCCGACCGGCTCGTCGCGGCGCTCAAGCCGCGGGTCGAGGCGCTGAAGATCTCCTCCCCGACGGACCCCGACGCGGACTACGGCCCGCTCGTCACCGCCGACGCGAAGAAGCGCGTGGAAAACTACATCCAGATCGGCATCGACGAGGGCGCCACGGCCGTCGTCGACGGCCGCCAGGGCCGGGTCGCGGGCGAGGACGGGGGCTTCTACGTCGCCGGCACCCTCTTCGACCACGTCACGCGCGACATGCGGATCTACGGCGAGGAGATCTTCGGCCCGGTGCTGTCGGTCTCGCGCGTGGACACGCTGGACGAGGCGATCGCGCTCCCGAGCGAGCACGACTACGGCAACGGCGTGGCGATCTTCACCCGCGACGGGCACACCGCCCGCGAGTTCGCCCGCCGCGTCGACACGGGGATGGTCGGCGTGAACGTGCCGATCCCGGTGCCGATCGCCTACCACACGTTCGGTGGCTGGAAGAAGTCCGGCTTCGGCGACCTCAACCAGCACGGCCCGGACTCCATCCGCTTCTACACGCGCACGAAGACGGTGACGCAGCGCTGGCCCAAGCCGGCGAGTGACAGCGACTCCACGGCGGGCGGCGCGTCCTTCGTCATCCCGACGATGGACTGACCGGATGGCGACGACGACCCCGGGCACGCTGCCCTTCCACCTCGACGACGACCAGCGCGAGATCGCCGCGATGGCGCGGCAGTTCGCCGACGAGCGGATCGCGCCGCACGCGGTGGAGTGGGACGAGACCCACCACCTGCCCGTCGACGTGCTGCGCGAGGCCGCCGAGCTCGGCCTGGGCGCGATCTACTGCGACGAGCGCTTCGGCGGCTCGGGCATGTCGCGCCTGGACGCGGCCCTGATCTTCGAGGCGCTCGGCACGGGCTGCCCGACGATCGCCGCCTACACGTCGATCCACAACATGGCGACGTGGATGGTCGACACGTTCGGCGACGACGCGCAGCGCGAGCGGTGGGTTCCGGGCCTGGCGACGATGGAGACGCTCGGCGCGTACTGCTTGACCGAGGCGGGCGCGGGCTCCGACGCCGCGGCCCTAAAGACGACCGCGGTGCGGGACGGCGACGAGTACGTGCTCAACGGCGCGAAGCAGTTCATCTCCGGCGCCGGCACCGCCGGGCTCTACGTCGTGATGGCGCGCACCGGCGGGCCGGGACCGAAGGGGATCACGGCGTTCGTGGTGGAGGACGGCACGCCGGGCCTGTCCTTCGGCAAGCAGGAGCACAAGATGGGCTGGCGGGCCCAGCCGACGGCGTCGGTCAACCTCGACGACTGCCGGATCCCCGCCGCCAACCGGCTGGGGGACGAGGGCACCGGGTTCCGCATCGCCATGGCCGGGCTCGACGGCGGGCGCCTGAACATCGCGGCGTGCTCCGTCGGCGGGGCGCAGTCGGCGCTGGAGAAGACGGTCCGCTACGTCGGCGAGCGCGAGCAGTTCGGCACGGCGATCGGCGGCTTCCAGAGCGTCGCGTTCACCGTCGCCGACATGGCGACGGAGCTCGAGATGGCCCGCACGTTCCTGTGGCGCGCGGCCGCGGCGCTCGACGCGGGCGACGCCGACAAGTCCCGCCTGTGCGCGATGGCCAAGCGCACGGTCACCGACATCACGATCCGGGTGGCCGATCAGGGTCTCCAACTACACGGCGGCTACGGGTACCTCAGCGAGTACGGTCTGGAGAAGCTGGTCCGCGACCTGCGGGCCCATCAGATCATCGAGGGGACGAACGAGGTGATGCGCGTCATCGTCGCTCGCGACGTCCTGGGGCGGAAGGGATGAGCCACGGCGTCCCGCCCGCCGCGGGCGGGCGGGACGGGGCGGCACATCCGGAAGGCCCCGGAAGGAACCCTGCATGACGGACCCCACCGATCCCACCGACGCCGAGACGGGCCTCGCGGCCGCCGAGGACGGGCCCGTCCTCGTCCGCGCCGACGGCGCCATGGGCCGGATCACCCTGAACCGGCCGAGGGCGATCAACGCGCTGACGCTCGAGATGGTCCGGCTGATCAACGCCGGCCTCGACCGCTTCGAGCTCGACGACCAGGTCTCCGTGATCGTGCTGGACGGCGCCGGCGAGCGCGGGTTCTGCGCGGGCGGCGACATCGTCGCGCTGCAGGAGTCCGCGAAGCAGGGCACGGACGACGCCCGCATCTTCTGGACGGAGGAGTACCGCCTGAACGCCCGGATCTCGGACTTCCCCAAGCCGATCGTCGCGATCATGGACGGCGTCGTCATGGGCGGTGGCATCGGCCTGGCCGGCCACGCGAGCCACCGCCTGGCCACGGAGCGCCTCGTCTCCGCCATGCCCGAGGTCGGCATCGGGTTCGCACCGGACGTCGGCGGCACGTGGCTGCTCTCCCGCCAGGACGGCGAGCTCGGTACGCACCTGGCGCTCACCGGCGCCCGGATCGGCGCCCGCGATGCGATCGCCGCCGGCCTGGCCGACCGGATCGTGGCCGCGGAGTCGGTCCCGGAGCTGCTGCTGGACCTGCGCGACGGCGACGTCGACGCCGCGATCGAGACCGCCGAGGGTGTCGAGGTCGACCTGCCCGCCGGCACCCTCGTGGCCGCCCGGCGCTGGATCGCCGAGTGCTACAGCCACGACACGGTCGAGGAGATCGTCGCCGAGCTGAAGTCGAGCCGCGAGCTGCCGGCGAAGGCATCGGCCATCGGCATCCTCGCGAAGTCGCCGACGTCGCTGAAGGTCACCCTGCGCGCGCTGCGCGCCGCGGCCGAGCTGCCGAGCCTGGAGGACGCGCTCGTGCAGGAGCTGCGCGTCTCCTGCGGATTCCTCGGGCACCCCGACTTCGTCGAGGGCATTCGCGCGCAGGTGGTCGACAAGGACCGCAAGCCGCGCTGGAACCCCGCGCGGCTGCAGGACGTCGACGCCGCGAGCATCGACCGCTTCTTCGCCCCGCTGGGCGAGCACGACCTGAACTTCGACATCGGGTGGGACGAGACGACATGAGCACGAGCAGCGCACCGACCGGGAACGCGGCGGACACGACGATCGGCTTCGTGGGCCTCGGCCACATGGGCGGGCCGATGGCGATCAACCTCGCGAAGGCCGGCTACGCGGTCCGTGGATTCGACCTGGTGCCCGAGGCGGTCACGAAGGCCGAGGCCGGCGGGGTCGTCGCGGTCGACAGCGTGGCCGCGGCGGCGACGGACGCCGACGTCGTGCTGACGTCGCTGCCCAACGGTTCGCTGGTCCTGGGCGTCTACCGCGGCGAGGACGGCATCCTCGCCCACGCGAAGCCCGGTGCGCTGCTCATCGACACCTCGACGATCGACGTCGACGACGCGCGCACGGCGGCGTCGGAGGCCGAGGTCGCGGGCCTGCTGGCCATCGACGCGCCCGTCTCCGGCGGCGTCGTCGGCGCCGAGGCCGGCACGCTGGCGTTCATGGTCGGCGGGCCCGACGCGTCCGTGGTGGCCGCGCAGCCGGTCCTCGACGTCCTGGGCGCCCGCGCGGTGCACTGCGGTGCGGCCGGTGCGGGCCAGGCCGTGAAGCTCTGCAACAACATGCTGCTGGCGATCCACCAGATCGGCGTGGGCGAGGCGTTCGCGCTGGCGGAGAAGCTCGGCGTCGACGACCAGGCGTTCTTCGACGTCGCCTCCGTCGCCACGGGCCAGTGCTGGGCGCTGAACACGAACTGCCCCGTCCCCGGCCCGGTGCCGACGAGCCCGGCCAACCGCGACTACCAGCCGGGCTTCGCGGTCGGGCTGATGAACAAGGACCTCGGCCTGGCGATCGCCGCCGTCGAGAAGAACGGCGTCCACGCCGAGCTCGGCCGCCACGCCCGCGACGTCTACGCGGCGCTGAACGAGGGGGAGGCGTCGACGAAGGACTTCTCCGTCGTCTACCGCGACATCGCGCAGCGCTCGGGGATCACGGAGGCGTAGGGCGCTCGCCGCCACGCCTGCTCGCGCCTGCTCACTAGCGCTCCCGTTGGCAGAGGGTTGCGGTCGGCGGTCGAGATGCCGGCGCAGCCGACAAGCGAGCCTGCGACGGGGCCCCGGGGAGGATCGGCTATCGAGGCAGGTCTCAGCCTTCGTCGTACGCCTTCCTGTGCTGTTCGACTTCGGCAAGGTGATCGGCGGTCCAAGCAAGCAGCGTCAAGAACGGCTTGTCGAGCGTGCGCCCGAGCGGCGTGATGCGGTACTCCACGGCGATGGGACGTTGCTCCAGCACGTGACGTTCGACGAGCCCGTTGCGTTCGAGGCGGCGCAGCGCCTGCGTCAGTGACTTCTGCGTGACCCCGTCGAGGTCACGCTTGAGCTCGTTGAAGCGTCGCGGCCGCTGACACAGCAACGTCAGGATCAGCTGACCCCATTTGTCGAGGAGCTGATCCAAGAGCTCGCGCTGCGGACCGACGATGGTGCCCGGAACGGTCTGAACTCCAGGGGTACCAGGTTTCGTTGAAGTACCTGTCATGCACTAGGTATAACAAAGATCCCGCCCCTGACTAAAGGAAATTCATGTCCGAGCAGTCTCTGAGCACCCTCCGGTTGAAGCGCCAGGACGGCGTGCTGTGGGTCACGATCGATGTCCCGCCCATCAACCTCATGACGGCCCAGCTCCTCCTCGACTTCGACGCCGTTGCTGCGTCGGCCGAGAACGACCCCGACCTGCACGTCATCGTCATCCAGAGCGCCAACCCGGAGTTCTTCTTGGCCCACGGCGACCTGACGTTCGTCGAGAACCCTGAGTCGTACGCCGCCCTGCCCATCGCAGAGGAGACGCTCGTGGGAACCGGCCCGATGATGCGGCTTCACGAGCGCTGGCGGCGCCTGCCCCAGACCACGATCGCGAAGGTCGCGGGGCTCACTCGTGGCGGCGGTCCCGAGATGATCGCCAGCCTGGACCTCCGCTTCGCAGCCCTCGAGACCGCCGCCTTCGGCCAGTTCGAGACCCTCACGGGAATCGTCCCCGGCGCTGGCGCAACTGCCCACCTGCCCCGTCTCGTGGGGCGCGCTCGAGCCCTCGAGATCGTGCTCACCGGCGGCCTCGTCGACGCGGCGACAGCTGAGCGTTGGGGATGGGTGAACCGAGCCCTGCCCGCCGCGGAGCTGGACGCCTACGTCGACTGGGTCGCACTGACCATCGCCAACCTGCCCGAAGGCGTGCGTGTCGCAGCGACCAAGGCGATCGACGCTGCCGACGGTCCCCTCGAAGATGCACTTCGCGCAGAGGACCGCTACCTCGGAGAGACCTTCACCCCTGCCTCCGGGGAACTCGCGAAGGCCGCACTTGCGGCTGGCGCGCACACCCGCGAGGTCGAGCTCAACCTTGAAGAGGTCCTGCGGGCAAACCTCGCCCGAAAGGTCTGAAACCCCACCCCGGGGTGAACGGATCTCCGCCCGGGGTGAACGGAGCTCCACCCCGGTTGGCGGACCCTTCCGCCACCCAAAAACTTGAGGAGAACGACCAATGACCGGATATCAGCTTGATGAGCAGTTCGCCCAGGCGATTGCTCAACTGCCTCCGGAGTTCATGAACACGCCGGAGCCTCCGGCGAACGACGTGGAGGCGCTGCGAGACGTGATCAATTACCAGTACACGGAGATGGGGAAGCTCGCGCCGCCCGTCCCGAAGGGTGTCGACCGAGAGGACGTCACTCTCTCGGTCGGTGACGGCGCCACGCTCGAGGCCCGCTGGTACACCAAGGGAGACGCCCGTCCCGGTTCCGCCGTCGTCTATGCCCACGGCGGCGGCCAGGTGGCTGGCACCCTCGATCACTACGACCGCAGAATGCGGGTCTACGTCGCTGAGACGTCCGTCCCGATCCTGTCGGTCGGCTACCGCGTGGCCCCCGAAGGTCAAGGTCAGCAGCTCAGCGAGGACGTCTTCGCCGGGGTGACGTGGCTCATCGAGCACGCAGACCAGCTCGGGGTGGATCATGCCCGCATCGCTGTGATGGGTGACAGCGGCGGCGGCGGGCTCGCGGCGGCTGCCGCCGTGATGGCCAGGGATCGTGGAATCGCAATCGCCCAGCAGATCCTGATCTACGCCATGCTCGACGACCGGGTAGCCACCGCCAGCGAGGCGCTCTCGCCCTTCCTCGCATGGACCGCGACCATGAACGCGACCTCCTGGAACGCACGTGCCGACGGCCCGGTGTCGGAGACGACCTCTCCCGCGCGCCTGGTCGACGCCCGTGGTCTGGCGGCTGCGTACATCGAGGTGGGCGATCTCGATCTGATGCGGGACGAGAGCATCGCCTACGCGCTGAAGTTGTCGGCCGCTGACGTCCCGCTCGAGCTCCACGTTCATCCCGGGACGCCGCACGCCTACGAATGGCTGGATGAGCACGCAGGCGTCACTCAGCGCGCCCTGCAAGACCGCTACCGCGTCCTTCGTTCCCTCTGACACCGGCCTCAGAAGCGGCTGGCAGGCCGAGCGAAGCGTCACAAAGGGACCGTTCTGAGGCGGTTTCGAATCCGTCGCTCAACCGCCCGTTTGTGACTCGCCGGTGTGCGAGGTCATCCCATGGTCGTTCGTCTCGCTAGCGACCGTTTGTGACACGGCCCGGCCGACGTCTACGCGGCCAGGGCCGGCACCTCCCGCCCGCGGGTATAGATGTGGGCCTGTTCGGCTACGCGGCGGCCGAGGTGCCGGGCGGTGCTGAGGTCGGCCGGGTGAACGGCGTCGGCAGCGGCGTCCACCGGGGTCTGGGCGCCCGCGCCGAGGTAGAAGCCGAGCCGGTTGTCCTCGAGATCGCTGCCGCCCGTGGTGTTCCAGGTGGGCATCAGGTTGAGGCTCACCCAGTGCATCCCGTGCTGGCTGGCCAGCATCGCGAAGTACTGGAGCGTGTTGAGCTTGTCGCCGCTCATCGACCCGGAGTTCGTGAAGCCCGAGGCGAGCTTGTCCTGCCACGCCCGCTCCATCCAGCGCTTGCTCGTCGCCTCGGCGAAGGCGTGGAAGGCGGTGGCGGCGGTGCCCATGTAGGTGGGCGAGCCGAAGATGATGGCGTCGGCCTCGTCCAGCCGCGCCCAGTCGGCGTCGTCGAGCTCGGCGACGTTGACCAGGTGCGCGACGCTGTCGGGGACGCTCGCGGCGCCGTCACGGACGGCGTCGGCGAATCGGGCGGTGTGGCCGTAGCCCGAGAAGTACGGGATGGCGATCGAAACGGTACTCATGGTGGAAACTCCGTTGTTGCTGCGGATGTGACTGGGAAGGGTGGGTGCACTGCTCATGCGTCGATCTCGTCCATCGATGCGTACCTTTGGCCCGCGACGGCGGCCGGCGGGATCGCGTCGTCCAGGGCGGCGAGGGTGTCCGCGTCGAGGTCGATCGCGGCGGCCGCGACGTTCTGCTCGAGGTAGGCGCGGCGCTCGGTGCCCGGGAGCGCGACGACGTCGTCGCCCTGCGCGAGCACCTGCGTGCCGATCATGCGCGTCTGCATGGCGTCTTTCCTTGAGTGATCCAGTGGAAGACCGAAGCGGTCAGCGCCGAGTCCGACGTTCCGGTGAACCCATTGAACGGCCCGGCGTCGCGCCGGGCAATGGGTCGGATCCTCTGGTGGCGATCACGAATGGTTATCGTCGGCGTCGTGGACCTCCGTCAGCTCGCCGCCTTCGACGCCGTCGCGGCCGAGCTGCACTTCGCCCGCGCCGCGGAGCGCCTGGACATCAGCCAGCCCGCCGTGAGCCAACTGGTGCGCCGCCTGGAGCGCGCCCTCGACGTTCCGCTGTTCGAGCGTTCGAGCCATCACGTCACCCTGACGTCGGCGGGCGCCGAACTGCTGCCCCTCGCGCGGCGCATCCTGGCCGCGGCCGAAGAGCTCACCGAAGCAGCGGCAGCGATTGCGACCGGCGGCGCCGGCCGGCTCCGCATCGGAACGACCCCCGGGATCGGGCCGAGCCTGAACCTGCTCCTCGCGACCTTCCGTGCGAGGAACCCCCGGGTCAGCGTCGACCTCGAC
Organism: Patulibacter americanus DSM 16676; assembly: GCF_000420025.1. Classification (GTDB taxonomy): domain Bacteria; phylum Actinomycetota; class Thermoleophilia; order Solirubrobacterales; family Solirubrobacteraceae; genus Patulibacter; species Patulibacter americanus. The sequence continues at coordinate 802,701 of NZ_ATUD01000001.1, read as the reverse complement.
ACACCGGCCACGGACCGCAAGCTCGCCGCCCTGAAGGCCGGCGACCTGGATCTGGCGTTCGTGCGCGCTCCGATCCGGGACGGGAGCCTGCGCACGCAGCTGCTGTGGCGCGAGCGGATGCTCGCCGTCATCCCGGCCTCCCACGCGGCCGCCGCCGGCGATGTCGCGGACCCCTCGGAGCTGACCACGCTGCCGCTCATCCTGCTCGACCGTCGGGCGAACCCCGCCATGCACGACGAGATCCTCGACCTGTGCCGTGCGTTCGGGGTCGAGCCGACCCTGGGCCCGCCGCTCCGCGAGCTCCAGGAGGCAGAGGCCCTGGTCGCCACCGGTGCCGGCTGGTTCCTGACCATCGAGGACAACGCTCCCCTCGACGTCCCGGGCCTCGCGGTGCGCCGGCTCCCCAGGCCCGAGCCCGAGACCCGCGTCTCTCTCGTCTGGCGCGGCGTCGGGCCGAGTGCGCCGGCCGCAGCCTTCATCGCCGTCGCGCGCGAGGCGGCCGAGGCCGGCCGACTCCCGGCGCTCGCTCACGGTACCCGCGCCTGAACGGAGCGCATCGGGCGTAAGCGCGTGCGCCCGGACCCGGCCGGTGGCCGCGTGCGGGGCGACCGTCGCGGGCTCAGGGCACGCGGAGTCCGTCGAACGCCACGCGCAGCAAGATCCGGGCCTCCGGGCTGTCGGCCGCGACGCCGGCGCTGCGCGCCGCATGAGCGAGTCCGCAGACGAGCAGCAACACCCCCTGCGCGTCGATGTCGGCGCGCAGGTCCCCGTGCTCCCGGGCGCGTCCCATCAGTTCCGACAGTCGGCCGATGAGGGCCGTCCGCTTCGTCACCGTCTGCTCAAGGGCCGGCTCTGGGCGCTCGGTCACCTTCTCGAAGAGGGCATCTTCGGTGAGCAGGGTGAAGTGCGCCGTCAGCACGCGTTCAAGCTCCGCTGGTCCTGTGTCGCGGAGGATCCGGTCGAGGTCGTCGAACCGCTCCCAGACGAGAGCCTCCTCGAGCTCCTCGATCGCCGTGAAGTGTCGGTAGACGGTCCCGACACCCACGCCCGCGATGCGCGCGACGGTGTTGAACGCCAGGGGCTCGCCTCGCGCCGCGAGGTCGCCCGCGGCTTCGACGATCCGTGCGCGGTTGCGCGCCGCGTCCTTCCGCAGTCCGTCCATGACCCAGATCTTACCCGGATGGCGAATCCGAACGGATGAATAATCTATTCGGATACATATTCCGGTTAGGATGTCGGCATGGCCCACCAGACTGACCCGCCCACACCCGCGCGCCCCGTCGCCCTCGTCACAGGCGCCAGTTCCGGCATCGGCGAGCAGTTCGCCCGCCGTTACGCCCGAGAGGGATACGACCTCGTCCTGGTCGCCCGCTCCGTGGACGTGCTGCAGACCCTGGCCGACGGCCTCGCCGCGGAGCACGGGGTCGCCGTCCAGGTGCACGGCGCCGACCTCGCCGACGCCGCGGACGTCGCGGCCCTCACCGTCAGGATCGCGGACGACCTCCCCCGGATCGACCACCTGGTGAACTGCGCCGGCGTCTCCCCCGAGGGCGACCTCGCCGACGCCGACGAGCGTGCCCTTCGTCGAATGGTCGATCTGAACGTCACCGCCCTCACCCTGCTGACGCGCGCGGCGGTCGTCCGCATGCGCGCCGCAGGCCACGGGACGATCGTCAACGTCGCCAGCGCCGCCGCCCACCAGCCGATGCCACATCTCGCGGCGTACGCGGCGTCGAAGTCCTACGTCCTGATGCTCACCGAGGCGCTGTCGGAGGAGAACCGCGCCCACGGACTGCGCATCTTCGCGGTGTCGCCCGGCGACACCGAGACGCCGATGAACGCGGGGCCCGCGAAGAACAAGCGCCAGCCGGAGCAGGTCGTCGACACGACGTGGAAGGCCTTCTCCGGCCGGAAGCCGTCGGTCGTGGACGGTCGTGCGAACAGCATCCTCGCCACCGTCTCGACACGGATCCTTCCGAAGCGCTTCGGCCTGCGCACGGCCGAGCGGATGATGCGCCACAAGGCCTGAGCGCGGGCGCGCCGCCGACGATCGCGCTGATCGTCATGGGCAACCACTGCCCGTCGCGTACCGGTGCGGCACGCGCGGGCTGTGGGATCCGACCGGCGCGCGACGTGTCGGACGCCGACCCCCTCACCGATCGGTGTCGATGCGCTCCTTGCGGACCTCTTCCGTGACGGTGCGCTCGTCCTGGACGACGTCCTTGTCGAGGCGCACGCGCTCCTTCGGGACGGCGGTCTTCTCGACGACGGGCTCCTCGGCGTGGAGCGTGACCTCGTGCTCCTCCTCGGAGATCGCGGGGCCGTCGGTGGCGGCGTCGCGGTTCTGGTCCGTGATGGGCTCACGCTCGACGCGGACCTCCTCGCGGGAGACCGGGACGGTCTTGGTGACCTGCTCCGTGACGACGTACTTGCGCAGGCGGGCCTTGCCGGTCTCGCGCTCGCGGGTGCCGACGCGCAGCTCCTCCTCGGAGCGCGTCATCGCGTCGTCCGTGTTCGTACCCGAGGTGTCGTGGCCGACGGTGCCGTGTGCGTCGCCGCGATCCGCCGCGCGGTCGTGGTCGGCCGTGCCGGTCGTGCCTGCGGTCCCGCCGGCGCGGTCGTAGTCGTCACGCCCGTAGTAGCGGTAGAGCTCGGCCTCCTCCTGCGGGGAGAGGTGGCCGTCCTCGTCGACGTTCGGGGCGCCCTTGACCTTGTCCTTGTCGAAGGGCACCGTCACGCCATCGCCGTTGGACGACGCCTGCGCGATCGGCACGAACGAGGAGCGGGTGCCGAAGAGGCCCGTGTTCACGAGCGCCCACTCGGGCTCGCCGCTGTGGTCGTCGAGGTAGATGGCGTCGATCTTCCCGATCTTCGAGCCGTCCTGGCCGAGCAGGTGCTGGCCCTCCCAGTGCTGCACGTCGGTGGTGTTCGGCATGGCGTTTCCTCCGTCTGTGACTGCTCTTGCGAGGTGCGCCGCCCGGTCGGGCGACGCGTCGTTCGGGGGTTCGGCTACCCCGCGACTTTGGGTGCATCCGCATCGTCCAGGTCTTGTCCGGGTATCGCATGGGGGTGCCCCAGCAGCGCGCGACGGAGTGGCTGAAGATCGGCGAGCTCGCCCGGCGGACGGGCACGACGACCGACGTCCTGCGCGCCTGGGAGCGCCGCTACGGCCTGCTGCGGCCGCGGCGGACCGCGGGCAACCAGCGGCTCTACTCCACCGTCGACGAGCACCGGGTGCGGGTGATGCTGCGCCACCTCGAGGCGGGGCGCTCGGCCGCCCAGGCCGCGGAGCTCACGTCGTCGCTGCGGCTCGGCGTGCCGCCGGGGGAGCACCCGGCCGTGCCGGCGGCCGAGGTGGAGCGCGCGCACCACGGCCTGCAGACGACGCTCGACGCGTTCGAGGAGACCGCGGCCCAGCGCGTGCTGGAGAGTCTGCTCGCGGCGCACCAGCCGCTGGCCGTGCTGCGCGACGTCGTGCTCCCGTACCTGCGCGAGGTCGGCGACCGGTGGGCGTCCGGGCACGTGTCCGTCGCGCAGGAGCACTTCGCGACGGCGTTCTTCGAGTCGCGCTTCTCCGCCCTGTCGCGGGGCTGGGACCGCGGCACCGGCCCGCGGGCCCTGCTGGCCTGCCCCGGCGGCGAGCGCCACACGTTCGGGCTCCTCGCGTTCGGCATCGCCCTGCACGCCCGCGGCTGGCGGATCGTCTGGCTCGGTGCCGACACGCCCGTCTCGATGGTCGAGGGCGCGGCGGGGCGCCTGACCCCCGACCTCGTGGTGCTGGCCGCCGCGGACCCGGACCGCCTGCGCGCCGACGACGCGCTGCGCCGACTGGCGGGCCGCTGGCCGTGCGCGATCGCGGGCGCCGGGGCCGACGACGACCTGGCGCGCGACCTGGGCGCGCGGCGGCTCGCGGAGGACCCGGTGACGGCGGCCGCGCAGTTCGCCGCCTGAAGCGGCGGGCCAACCCGCTCGGGCGGGCTGGCCCCGGCGCCTGCCCCGCTCTGCTCAGTGGCCGAGGGTGACCGCGGTTCCGTCCCGGCGCAGCGCCTGCACCTTCGCGGTCTTCCCGAACTCGACCACCACGACGTTGTGCGACGGGGCGAGTTGCCGCCCGTCGACGGCGACGGCGCGCACGGCGTCGGGCACGAGGAAGGCCGCGCGCGTGGCCCCGTCGTCGCCGCGCTCCATGACGGAGAGGGCGGTCGAGGCGGCGACGGCGTTCGGGGCGCACGTGTAGCCGGTGCCCTCGTCGTTCTCGGCGCCGAAGCACGTGGTGCGCTCGCCGGCCACGACCCAGGCCTGGGTGCCGTCGTCGGCCTGCACCCCCTGCGGCTCCACGCCGGCGACGTCGGGGAACCGTCGAGCCATGACCGCGACCATCTCCTCGACGCGGTCCGTCGGGCCCTGCGTGCTGCGCTCGACGGCGGAGTAGGACGGGGTGGCGTTCAGCCCGGAGGGCGCGTCCGCGGTAGCCAGGGCCCCGGCGGCGAGGGTGCCGCCGGCCGAGGCCACGGCGACGACGACGGCGGTGCGGGCGAACCGCACGCGGCTTCGCAGCGGCATCAGCAGCTCCCCGCGTGGGTGTACTGGACGGTGTTGGTGGTCGTGTTGCGGTTGTGCGCGTTCGGGAAGCCGGCGCCGCAGCCGAAGTCCTGCATGAAGTAGTCGCTGCTGCCGCTGAAGTACTCCTGCCCGGAGACGGATCCACCCCCGAAGGTGCTGGAGCGGTACACGCCGTAGGCGCGCGGCGAGCTGTTCTTCTCGACGTAGGCGATGCCGGGGTTGTAGTCGCCGTTGCACCGGAAGTCGGGGGCGCGGACGACGGGGGCGTGCGGGGCGCAGACCCAGTAGGCGTCGCTCGGCGGGGCGGAGGTCAGGCCGGTGGCGAGGCTGGCGGCCACGGCGATCAGCAGCAGGGCGAGGAGGCGTGGGACGGTGCGTATGCGGGACATGGCGCGAAGCTATTCCCGTTCGCCGGGTGTACGGGACACACACCGGACGAGTGTCCATTGCGGGGTGGCGCGGCATCACGGGCGTCCCTCGATCGTCGTGGCCTGCCCGGATCCGGTCACGATCGTGACGGGGGCCTGCTCGCCGTAGGTGGCGATCACGAGGTTGCCGCGCGGCCGGAACGCCTGGCCGTCGGCCTCGAGCCGGTCGACGTCGTCGGGCACGAGGTAGATCGCACGGATGCGCCCGTCCGGTCCGACCGCGGCGGTCGAGAGGGCTCCGAGCCGGGCGCGGGCGTTGGTCACGCAGGTGTAGCCGGTGCCGTCGTCGTTCTCGGCCCCGAAGCACGTGTGCTTGCGGCCGGGGACGACCCAGGCGCGGGTGCCGTCCGCCGCCTCGATGCCGCGGGCGGCGGCGAGGTCGACGTCCGGGAACCGCCGGGCGAGCACGCGCAGCAGCACGCGGGTGCGGCCCGTCGGGCGGACCTCGCTGCGGGTGACGGCGGTGTAGGCGACCCGGGAGGGGTTGGCCGCGTCGGCGCGCAGCTCCTCGCCCTGCGCCTGTTCGGTCGCACCGGTCCCCCCGGCGGCGAGGGCGACGGCGGCGCCGCCGGCCGCGCCCGCGGCGATGCCCGCGGCCGCGACGATCGCGAGCACCGCGCGGCGGGCGTTGCGGAACCCGGCACGCAGGGAGCGATCCTGCGCCCCCAGGGTGCGGTCGAGGCGGTCCACGAGCCGGCGCTCCGCGTCGGCCCCCGGTCCGTCCGGGTCGGCGACGCTGCGCAGCTCACGCAGCAGGTCGTCGAGATGGTCGTCAGGCATGCGCCTCTCCGTTCTCTTGGGCGGGGGAAGTCTCGGGGCGGCCCAGCGCCGCCTGCAGTCGGACCCGGGCGCGGGATACGCGCGACCGGACGGTGCCCGACGGGATGTCGAGCGCGGTGGCGATCTCGTCGTAGGACAGCTCGCCCCAGACGGCGAGCAGCAGCGTCTCGCGCTCCGCGGACGACAGGTCCTGCAGCGCGGCGACGAGCTCCGGCGCGATCGGCCGGCGGGGGCCCGCACCCTCGGGTGCGGCGTCGTCGACGCGGTCCCAGACCATGCGCTCCAGCGCGCGCAGGTGCCGGGCCTCCTGCCGGTGCAGGTCGGCGATGACGTTCGCCGCGATGCCGTAGAGCCACGGCATCGCCGTCGCCGACCGTGGTTCGTACGTCCGGCGTTGTCGGAACGCGCGGACGAACACCTCGTGCGCCGCGTCCTCCGCCACCTCGGCGCTCAACCGCGATCGGGTGTACCGCAGGATCGTGCCCGCGTGACGTCGGTAGACCGCCGCGAACGCCTCAGGCTCGTGCAGCGACCGCTCGATCGCTCGAGCGTCTTCGGAGTGGGCGGACATCTGGCTGTACTTCGCTCGGGGCGCACCGAAAGTTCGACGCGGCCGCGAACTTTCCCCCGTCGCCGAGCGAACTCCAGATATGGAACGCACCCCCGTCGGCTCGCGGAACATCGCCGAGGTCGGGTTCGACGCCGCGACGGGCACCCTGCAGGTCGTCTTCCGCTGGGTGGGCACCTACGAGTTCGTCGACGTCCCCCGCGAGATCTTCGACGGCCTCACCGCCGAAGCCGTCCGCGGCGACGGCTCCGGCGGCGACGCGGTCCACGGCTACTTCCGCGCGCACGTGAAGGGCCGCTACCGCTTCCGCCGTCGGCGCGTGGTGCCCGTCCTGTCGTAGGGCGACCGTCGCGCGGGTGCGTCCCGTCGCGCCCGTGCGTCCCGTGGGCCCGTGCGGCTAGGGCCGCTGCGCCTCGAGCAGGCGCTGCAGGAACCGCTTCGTCTCGTCCCGCTGCGGGTCCACGAACAGCTGGTCCGGGGCGCCGCGCTCCACGATCTGGCCCTCGTGCAGGAAGCAGATCTCGTCGGCGACCTCGCGCGCGAAGTGCATCTCGTGGGTCGTGATGACCATCGTCATGCCCTCCCGCTTGAGCTCGCGGACGACCTCGAGGACCTCGCCGACCAGCAGCGGGTCCAGGGCGCTCGTGATCTCGTCGAGCAGCAGGGCTCGGGGGCGGGTGGCGAGCGCGCGCACGATCGCGACGCGCTGCTGCTGGCCGCCGGAGAGCCGGTCGGGGTACTCGCCCTCGCGGCCCGCCAGGCCGAACCGGCTCAGCAGCGTGCGGGCGTGCTCCTCGGCGTCGGCGCGCGCCATCCCGTGCGCCTTGACGGGCGCGAGCACGATGTTCTCCAGCACCGTCAGGTGCGGGAACAGGTTGAAGGACTGGAACACCATCCCGAGCTTGCGGCGCGTCTCGAGCGGGCGCACGCCGGGCTCCGTGACGACCTCGCCGTCGACGAGCACGTCGCCGTCGTCGAGCTCCTCGAGCAGGTCCGCCACCCGCAGGAGCGTCGACTTGCCGGAACCGGAGGCGCCGATCAGCACGACCGCGCGGTGCTCGTGGATCGCCAGGTCGATCCCGCGCAGCACGGGGGTTCCGCCGTAGGCCTTCGTCACCCCGCGCAGCTCGAGGACCGGGGTTCCGTGGCCGTGCTGCAGGTCGGCGTCCGTGGTGCTCATGCGGCTCCCGCGGCGTTCTGGCGGCGGGCGCGCCGCTTCTGGAGGACGTCGACCCCGCGGGCCATCGGGATCGTCACGCAGAGGTAGAGCAGCGCGGCGGCCAGCAGCGGCGTGTAGTTGAACTGCTCCGCGGCGGCGATCTGCGCCAGGCGGAACGCCTCGATCACGCCGACGATGCCGAGCAGCGCCACGTCCTTCTGCAGGGCGATGAAGTCGTTGAGCAACGGCGGGATCACGCGCCGCACGGCCTGCGGCAGCACGACGTGGCGCAGCGTCTGCGACTCGGACAGGCCGAGCGCCAGGGAGGCCGAGCGCTGGGCGGGGTGCACGGAGTCGATGCCGGAGCGGTAGACCTCGGAGACGTACGCGCTGTAGGAGAAGCACAGCGCGATGCCGCCGCAGATCATCGGGTCGGTCGGCAGGCCCGAGAGCTCGAGCGCCGGGATGCCGAAGCCGAAGAGGTAGACGAGCAGCACCGTCGGCACGCCGCGGAAGACGTCGATGAAGACCGTCGCGAGCAGCCGCAGCGGGAAGAGGACGGGCAGGCGCGTGATGCGGATCAGCGCCAGCAGCAGCCCGAGCAGCAGCACGCCGATCTCGATGACGACGAACAGCTTGATGTCGAGCCAGAACCCGCCGAGGACGTCGGGGAAGTGCTCCGAGAACTGCTGCCGGTTGAAGAACAGCTCCTTCACGCTCGGCCAGCCCGGGCTCGTCAGGACGACGGCCGCGAGACCGCCGAGCACGACGACCGCCGCGACGAACGCGACGAGCCGGTCGCGGGTGGCCCGGCGGCGCTTCGCGTCCGCGCGGACCTCCTGGCGCGTGGGGCCGCCGGCGGACGCGTCGCCCGCCGGGTCCTCACCGGCCCGCTGGGGGTCCGGCCGCATCATCGACCACACGGCCGGTCGCCCCGCGTCCCGATCCGCCTAGCGCAGCGTCGGGGCGTCGGCGCCCTCGCTGAGCCAGCGGTCGTTGATCTTCTGCAGCTCGCCACTCGAGCGCAGCTCGTCGACGGCCCACGTGACGCACGGGGTCAGCTTCGAGCCCTTCGCGAGCACGGCGCCCCAGCGGTCGCCGCCCGGGGACTCGAACTGGCCGAGGATCGAGGAGCCCTCGACCTGCGCGCCCGTGAGGTAGAAGGCGGTCGGCAGATCGACCACGACCGCGTCGACCTGCTTCTGCTTCAGCGCGGTGACGACGTCGTTGGAGGTGTCGAACACCTTCGGCTCGTCGTTCGGGGCGATGGACGCCTTCACGGCCGCCAGGCTCGTGGTGCCGATCTGCACGCCGAGGCGCGCGTCCTTCAGGGCCGCGAGCGTGGCGTCGGTGAGCTTGGAGCCCTTCGGCACCACGACGGCCTGCGGGGCCTCGAAGTACGGGGACGAGAAGTCGACGGCCTTCTCGCGGGCCTCGCTGATCGAGACCTGGTTGAGGTCGAAGTCGAAGCTCTTCTTGCCCGGCGCGTAGGCGGAGTTGAAGGGGACGGTCTTCCACTCCACCTCGCTCTTCTCGAACCCGAGCTTCGTGGCGACGGCGTAGCCGACGGCACTCTCGAAGCCCTTGCCGTTCGTCGGATCGTCGTCCTCGAAGTACGGCGGGTACGCCGGCTTGTCCGTGCCGATCGTGAGCTTGCCGCCCGAGACGAGGGCGAGCTGGTCCTTCGTGCAGGTCTGCGCGGACGCGGCGGCGGTGGTCTCGGTGGACGAGGTCGAGGCGTCGTCCTTCGGCTCGCCGCACGCCGCGAGGGCGAGGGCGGGAACCAGGGCGAGGACGGCGAGGAGGCGTGAATGCGGCATGGAAGGCTCGATCGAGGTGACCGGTGCTTGGGCCGCGGGCGGCCCCGCGCGGCGGTCGACGAGGCGTCGAGCTCCACGTACCCCCGGTCCGGTTTCGGCAGGCAAGCGTACCGCGGTGCGGGCCGGCCCCTAGGGGCGGTATCGCCCGTCCTGGACGGGCGATCGGGGGCGCGCTGGCGCGTACGGCGTCCCCCGGGTGGACGGGCGATCGGGAAGCGGCCTGAGCCGCGCCTGGCGGGGCAGGGCGAGCGGCCCCGGTGGCCGAGGTCGCGCGTCCCGCGTCCCGATCAGCCCTCGTTGCCCCCGGCGGCCTCCGCGGCCTCCGCCTCGGCAGCGGCCTTCAGGGCCTCCTCGCGCGCCTGCACGATGCCCACGAGCCGCTCGGCCAGCGGGGCCGACGACGCGGGGTTCTGGCCCGTGTGGAGGTTGCGGTCCTCCGTGATGAACGGCTTCCACGGGTCGCCGTACTCGAACTGCGCGCCGCCGTCGCGGAGCCGGTCCTCGAGCAGCCAGACTGCGATCTCTCCGAGACCCGCCTGGTGCTCCTCCTCGTTCGTGAAGCCCGTCAGCGTGTAGCCGGCGAAGGGCCACGAGCCGTCGCCGCGCTTCGCCGCCAGCAGCGCCGCGGGCGCGTGGCAGACCGCCGCGACGAGCTTCATGTCGTCGTCGAGCATCCGCGTGAGGATGCGGCCGGTCGGCTCGTGGACGGCCAGGTCCTCCATCGGCCCGTGGCCGCCGGGCACGAACACGACGTCGAACTCGAGCGGGTCGATCGCCTCGATCTTCGCCGGGGTGGCGAGCTCGAGGGCGACGGAGTCCAGGTACTTGCGCAGGGCGTCGGACTCGTCGTGCCCGCCGACCGTCTCGGGCGCGAGGCTGCCCTCGTCGACGGGCGGCACGACCCCGCCGGGCGTCGCGATCGTGATGTCCCACCCCGCCTCGCGGAAGATCTTGTGCGGCGCGACGAACTCCTCCGCCCAGAAGCCGGTGGGGTGCTTCGAGCCGTCGACGAGGGTCCACTCGTCGGCGCCGGTGAGGAGCATCAGGAGCTTGGTCATGGGGTCCTCCGGGGGCGGTGATGCGCGGCGGCGTCGCGGTCGTGGAGACCGGGCGCCGACGCGGTGGTTGCCGAGAGAACGACCGTAGCAGGGCGGTTCGCGCGGACCGCGGGGTGCCGGGACGGCTCCCCCGGGGCGGCCCGGGGGAGCGTCGCCTACGGGCGCTCGGCGCTCGACCGCGTGGCCGCGACGGCCTTCGAGCCCGAGAAGCCGGCCTGGACGTAGACGCCCTTGCCCTTGCGGCCGTACTTGCGCGCGTCCTTCGTGCCGAACGGGATGGTGATCTTGTAGCTGCAGGTCTTGGCGTTGACCGTCGTCCGGCGCCGCAGGACGTCGCCACCGGACGCGGTGTAGACGTCCATCTGGATGGTGCCCTTGCATGCCCCGGGCGCGTCGGCGAAGCCGTCGCCGATCGTGCCGACGTAGGTGGTGCTCGACGCGGTGCGCTTCGTCGCCTTCAGGGTGATCAGCGGGAAGAGGAGCTTGCCCAGCGTCGTCTCGCTGTGGGTCTTGCCGCGGTACGTCTTGCCGCCGACGACCATGACCGCGCGCCAGTAGATCTTGGTCTTCATCCCGAGACCGCGGATCGTGGCCTTGCGCTCGAGCTTGTCGCCGCTGATCTTCACGGCGGCGGTCTTCTTGCCGAACGTCTTCGTCGTGCCGTACTCGAAGTGGAGGGTGCCGGCGCCGTAGGGCGTCAGCTCGGCGCCTACGCCGACGGTGGTCTGCGTGCGGCGGAAGCCGGCGCTCATCGACACGGCGGGCGTCTGGACCTCGACCGGCTCGACGTAGGGCTCCTCGACGTTGAAGTTGATGCCCCCGGAGTCGTTGTCCCGGTTCGGGTCCTGGGTCTGGTTCTCCAGGTCCGCGTTCGTCGGCCGGACCCACGCGACGTGCTGGTAGTTGCCGGCCGCGCCGAGCCGCACCTTGACGGCCATGGCGACCGTGGAGCCGGGAGCCACGACCCCGAGGTCGCACAGCGAGCGACCGGCGTTCGGGGTGCAGGAGCCCTGCGACGGCGTGATGCTGAGGAGCTGCGTGCCCTCGCTGGGCGCGTCGTCGACCGTCACGGCCGTGGCGTCGGGGCCGGCGTTGGAGACCGTGTAGGCGAGCGTGATCTCGGCGCCCGGCCGGGTCTCGCCCGTGATGACGGGGTTCGTCACGCCGAGGTCGGCCGTGGCGGCCGAGGCCAGCGCGGGGGTGGCGAAGAACATCGCGGACGCGAACGCGACCACGATGGGCCGGGAGAAGGGCATGCGCCATTCATCGGCATCCGCGGGCTCCCGCATGAATCGGATTTGGGTGTACGGGGCCTACTCCACGGGCGGCGCGCCCTCGACCCCGAACCCGGCCTCGAGCACCCGCGCGGCGGCCTGCGGCACCGTCGCCGTCGCGTTCGTGATCGCCTCGCGGGCGTCGTCGAGGGCCTCCTTGACGCCCGGGCGCGCGTGGAACGCGGCCAGCACGACCTCCTCGACCTGTTGGCGCAGCCAGCCGAGCTGCTGGGCGGCGCGGCGGCGCTCGAGCTCGCCGGAGGACTCCATGTGCGTGCGGTGGTCCTCGACGGCCTGCCAGGTCTCGGCCAGGCCGATCCCCTCGGCGGCGCTCGCGGTGAGGACCGGGGTCTTCCAGCCCGGGGTAGCCTCGGGGAGCATCCGCAGCGCGTGGCGGTAGTCGCCCGCGGCGCGCTTGGCGGCCCGGACGGCATCCCCGTCGGCCTTGTTGACGACGATGAGGTCGGCGACCTCGACGATCCCGCGCTTGATGCCCTGCAGCTCGTCGCCGGCGCCCGGGACGAGCAGGAGCAGCACGCAGTCGACGAGGTCGGCCAGCTCGGCCTCGCTCTGGCCCACGCCGACGGACTCGACGATGATCACGTCGAAGCCGGCGGCCTCGCACAGCACCATCGCCTCGCGGGTTCGGCGGGCCACGCCGCCGAGCACGCCCGAGGTGGGGGAGGGCCGGATGAACGCGTCCTCCAACACCGACAGGCGTTGCATCCGCGTCTTGTCGCCCAGGATCGACCCGCCCTGGCGGGTGGACGACGGGTCGATCGCCAGCACCGCGACCTTGTGACCGCGCTCGACGAGCCACACGCCGAGCGCCTCGATCGTCGTCGACTTGCCCGCGCCGGGCACGCCGGTCAGCCCCACGCGCCGCGCCGCGCCGGTGCGGGGCAGCAGGCGCGCCATGACCTCCTGGGCGAGCTCGCGGTCCGACGCCAGTCGGCTCTCGGCGAGCGTGATCGCGCGGGAGAGGATCGCGCGGTTCCCGGCGAGCAGGCCGGCCTCGAGCTCGTCGACGGATGGGCGCTTGCGGGCCATGGGCGGAGGATCCTTCGGTCGGTAGCGACGGCGGGGAGCGCGGCCCGCCGCACGCTAGTGGCGCGACGTGGTGCGTGCGGCGCGGGCGCGACCCGGGCCCCCGGGGCCGTCGGCGCTGCGACGGGGTTGCGACGCACCACGGACGGGGCAGCGACACGGTCGGCGCAGCATCGGAGTCATGACGCCGCGTCCCGGAACCGCCCCGCCGCGCGTTGGCAGCAAACCGCACCTCCCGGCGCTGGATGGCCTGCGAGGCCTGGCGATCCTGGGCGTGCTGCTGTTCCACACGGACCACCTTCCCGGAGGGTTCCTCGGGGTCGACCTGTTCTTCGCCCTCTCGGGGTACCTCATCACCGGACTGCTGCTGCGGGAGGTCGACCGCACCGGAACGGTGTCCCTGATGGCGTTCTGGGGTCGGCGCGTCCGCCGCCTGTTTCCCGCGCTCGCCGTGATGCTCGTGGTCGTCGCCGTGGTCGTCCGGCTGGGGGCTTCGCCGCCGACGGTCCGCGCCACGTTCGCCGACGGCCCGTGGGTGCAGCTGAACCTCGTCAACTGGCACCTGCTCGCGGAGTCGGCGAGCTACTGGGACCGGTTCGGTGAGGACCGGGTCTTCGAGCACCTCTGGAGCGTGGCCGTCGAGGAGCAGTTCTACCTCGTGTGGCCGGTGGTGCTGCTGTGCGTCGTCCGGGTGGGCGCCGCGGTCGACCGTCGGGTCGCGCTCGTGGCCGGAGTCGGGTCGGTCGTCTCGTTCGCGCTGATGGTCGTGCTGGTCGACCCGGCGGATCCCACGCGGGTCTACACCGGCACCGACACACGGGCGTTCTCGTTGCTGCTGGGGGCCGCGGTGGCGACCGCGCCGGTGCGCACGGCCGCGGCCCGGGTGGCCGGCCGGCGCGGGGCCGGCGCGTCGATGATCGCTCTGACCCTCGGCATGGGCGTCGCGTGGGTGCTCGTCGAGGGCGCGACGTCGTCGTGGCTGTTCCAAGGCGGGCTGTTCGTGCACTCCGCGGCCGCCGCGCTCCTGATCGGTCTGTGCGTGCAGGCGCCCGGAGCGACGATGGCCCGCGCGTTCTCGTGGCGGCCGCTCCGCGGGCTCGGGGTCGTCTCCTACAGCCTCTACCTGTGGCACTGGCCCGTGATCGCCCTGCTGTCCCCGCAGCGGACCGGACTCGACGGGTGGGGCCGGACGGCAGCGGTCTTCGTGGTGTCGATCGGTGTGGCCGTCCTCTCGAAGGTGCTGGTGGAGGATCCGATCCGGTTCCGGGCCCGGTGGGCGAGGGGCAGGCTCGGGGGTCTCGCCTTCGTGACGGCGATGGTCGCGCTCGCCGTGCTGTGGTCGGCGACGCCCGCCCCGGCACCGCCGACCATCGACGTCACGGAGCTGCGCTGATCAGTCGGTCAACGGGCAGGTCCGGAGCATCGCTGACGCCGATGCCGGGGCGGTGGTGAACAGGAGCTGGATCCGCGTCCGCCGCGATCCACCTCCCTGCACGTGCACGCCCAGGGCCGTGCACACGATCTGATCGATGCCCTTCGGCGTCACCTCACGGATCGACAGCGGTACCCGCAGCTGGATCGCCCGCGCCGTCGTGACCGTCCCGACCTGGGTCGTGCTCGCCGCGATCTCGGTGTGCAGGCTCGAGTCCCCCGGCCCCGTCAGCAGGAGCGCCAGTGCTTCGGAGATGGTGCCCAGGCGACCCGTCGGCCGGACGTCCGGCCGCAGGGCACCCCGCGAGTCCACGAAGTACAAGGTGATCCCGCGCGCCACGCCGGTCGGCGCGTCGCCGGCGTCCTGCGGAGCGGACGGCTGCACGCCGCAGCCGGCCAGCAGCAGGCACAGGACGACCAGGCCGACCCGTCTCATCGGTCCTCCGGAGCGGGGCTCGAGGTCGGGGGCGTGCAAGGAGCTGCTTCCGAACCCTGGTCCCGTGGGAGCCGCAGGACGAAGCGGGCACCGCCACCCGCCGCGTTGCCCGCGGTCAGCTCGCCGCGGTGCAGGCGGGCGTTCTCGCGGGCGATGGAGAGGCCGAGTCCGCTGCCCGGCGTGCGGGCGCGGGCGGCGTCGGCCTTGTAGAAGCGGTCGAAGACGCGCTCGGCGACGTCGGCGGGCAGGCCCGGACCGCCGTCGGTGACCGCGATCTGCAGCTCCTGCGGAGTCGCCGTCACCTCGACGCGGACCGGGGGGCCGCCGTGACGCAGCGCGTTGCCGACCAGGTTGGCGACGATGACGTCGAGCCTGCGCCGGTCCAGCCGCACCACCGGCGCGTCCGGGGCGACCAGGTCGACCTGGTCCGCCCACCCCCGAGCTCCGAGGCAGTCCCGGACGGCGGCGACCACGTCGACCGGCTCCTCCCGTCGGACCGCGGTGCCGGCGTCGAAGCGCGAGACCTCGATGAGATCCTCGACGAGTCGGACGAGCCGATCGGTCTCGGCGATCGCCAGCTCCACGGCCTCGCGGGCATCGGGGTCCGCCCCGTCGGCGGCGATCGCCAGCACCGACGTGACGGCCGTCAGGGTGCTCAGGGGGGTGCGCAGCTCGTGCGAGACGTCGGCCACGAACCGCTCGGCGTCGGCCTGCATCCGTTGCATCTCCGTCATCGACGTCTGGATGGCGTCGGCCATCTCGTTGATCGTGACCGTCAGCTGGGCCACCTCGTCGGCCCCTCCCGGTGACGTCCGCGCATCCAGGTCCCCGTCGGCGAGGCGACGCGCCGTGTCGCGGAGCTCGCGTACGGGACGCAGCACGCTGCGCGCCGCCACCAGCGCCAGCAGCGCGGCCAGCGGCAGGGTCAACGCCACCGTGCGCGCTGCGGACCGGCTGAGGTCGTCGATCTGCACCTCGACGCCGCCGAGGCTGCGAACGGCGTAGAGCTCGATGCCGGACGGCGTGCGGGCGCCGTTCGGAGCGGTCCGGACGATCGGCATCCCGACCAGCAGCCACGGCCGGCCGTCGGCTGCCGTGATCCGTTGCGTGACGGTCCGCCCGCGAGCGCGGACCGCGCTGCGCAGGGCCGGCGTCACGAGCCGGGTCTCCGCCCCGTCCGCCGACCGCAGCCCCCGGTAGCCCACCACGGTGTCCTCGCCGACGACCGTGCGCAGCCGGTCGAGCGCAGGTCGGTCGGGCGGATAGGCCAGCTGGGGCGTGACCGTGCGGACCTGCCCGACGATCGTCTCGCTGATCCGCCGCTGCTCTCCGTCGACCAGTGCGGTGCTCGCGGACCGTGCGCTCGCCCAGGCCGCCGCGGCGGCCCCGAGGACCGTCACCGTCAGGAACGCGACCAGCAACCGCGCGCGCAGCCCGCGCAACCACCGGCGTCCCGTCATCTGCGGGCGAAGCGGTAGCCGAAGCCGCGCACCGTCTCGACGTACTCCGGGGTGGCCGGGGAGGTCTCGATCTTGGCGCGGAGCCGCTGGACGCAGTTGTCCACCAGGCGCGAGTCGCCGAGGTAGTCGTGCTCCCACACCTCCTCGAGCAGCTGCTGCCGGCTGAAGACCTGGCCCGGCGACCGCGCCAGGGTCAGCAACAGCCGCATCTCCGTCGGGGTCAGCGTCACCGGCTCACCGCGGAGCGAGACGGAGAGCGCGGCGGCGTCGATCCGGAGGTCGCGGTGCACGAGCAGGTCCCCGGTGTCGCCACCGCTGCGGCGCAGCACCGCACGGATCCGGGCGTCCAGCACCGAGGGCTGCGCCGGCTTCACGACGTAGTCGTCGGCACCCGCCTCGAGCCCGCCGACGACGTCGAAGTCGTCGCCCTTCGCGGTGATGATGATCACGGGGACGTCGCCGGCGTCCCGGATCCGGCGGCAGACCTCGAACCCGTCGATGCCCGGGAGCATCAGGTCGAGGACCACGAGATCGGGCGTCGACGCACGGAACTGCTCGAGCCCCTGCTCGCCGGAATCCGACGTCCGGACGTCGTGGCCGTGCCGGGAGAGCGCCAGCTGCAGCCCCCGGCGGACGAGGGGGTCGTCCTCCACTAGCAAGATCGCCGCCACGCGCCCAGTATGTCCGCTGGACGGGCCCGTTCCCGTCCCTCGGCGGCGTTGCGACACGATCGCGACACGACGGCGGAGGCGCCGAGACACGCGAGCGGCACCGTCGAGGGCATGAAGACCACTCGAACGATCACCTTGGCGCTCGCCGCGAGCCTGCTGTTGACCGCCGGCTGCGCCGAGGACGAGGCCGACGGGCCGAGCACTCCGGAGGCGCCGAAGACCGCAGGCGACCACGGGCTGTCCAAGGTCCTGTTCCTCGGCGACTCGGTCGCGGCCGGACAGGCGAAGCCGCTGGCCGCGGCGCTGAAGGCCAGCGGCGTCGGCTTCCGCTCCGAAGCCGCCGACGGCGGCGGGAACGTGGTCGGCCCGTTCGCCGACAAGGGCTGGAAGACCCTTCCCGACCGCATCGCCTCTGCCAAGCCCTCGGTGGTCGTCTACCAGCTGACGACCTACGACTGGGGCAGCGCGAAGGAGCAGCAGGCGGGGTACCGCCGGTTGGTCACCACCGCGACCGCGACCGGCGCGAAGGTGCTCTTCGTCACCATGCCGCCGATCCGTCCCGATGACTTCTACAGGCCGCACATGGCCGAGCTCGACCGGGCACCCGCCGCCGCGCGCGCGGTCGCCGCGGACTCGTGGGGGAAGGCCGACGTGCTCGACGCCGCAGCCGTCTGGGGGAGCACCTACCGGCAGACGAGGGACGGCAAGGCCGACCGCAGCGCCGACGGCATCCACACGTGCCCACAGGGTGCTGCGCGCTTCACGGGCTGGCTGCTCGACGAGCTGGCGAAGCAGTACCGCGGCTTCGCGCCCGCCTCGGGGGAGGACTGGGCGAACACGGGGTGGTCCGCCGACAAGCGCTTCAAGGGCTGTTGAGGGGGCCGGCACGCATCGGCCTCCGGCCGCGCGCGGAGCCCCCCCGCGTCCCTCAGTGGTACTTCGGCAGCACGTGCTCCCGGTAGGCGGCGAAGAACTCCTCGTAGCCGCCGCCGACCTGCTGGACGTAGAGCTCGTCGACCCCGGCGTCGGCGAACGCCTGGATCCGCTCGAGGTGCAGGTCCATGTCGGGTCCGCAGGAGATCGGCTCGGCGACCATCTCCTCCGTCACCAGCGTCGAGGCCTGCTCGAAGTGCGCCGGGGTGGGGAGGATCTGCGGGAGCTCGCCGGGGAGCGCCTCGTTCGGCCAGATCTTGTGCGCGGTCGCCCGGGCCTCGGCGGCGTCGGACGAGTAGCGCACCTTCAGACCGGACTGCACGATCGCGCCGTCCTTCGCGTCCGCGCGGTACTTCTGGATCAGCTCCGCCTGCGGGCCGACGGTGCAGAAGCCGTCGCCGATCCGCGCCGCGACGCCGGCCGCCTTGGGGCCGAACGCGGAGACGTAGACCTCGGGCGTCTTCTCGGGCAGCGTGTAGATGCGGGCGTTCTCGACGACGTAGTGGTCGCCGTAGTGGCTGACCTGCTTGCCCGTCCAGAGCTCGCGCATGATCTCGACGGCCTCCTCGAGCATCTCGAGCCGCACGTCGGCCTCGGGCCACGCGTCGCCGAGGATGTGCTCGTTCAGGGCCTCGCCCGTGCCGATGCCGAAGCGGAAGTTCCCGCCCGTCATCACCGCCGTCGTCGCGACGGCCTGGGCCAGGATCGCCGGGTGGATCCGGATCGTCGGCGCCGTGACACCGGTGGTGATCGGCATGCCCGGCACCGTCTGGGACAGCGCGCCGATGATGGACCACACGAACGCCGACTCGCCCTGGACGTCGTTCCACGGGTGGTAGTGGTCGCTGATCCACAGCCCGCTGAACCCGGCCTCGCGCGCCAACCGCGCCTGGTCGAGCAGCTCCTGGGGGCTGTACTCCTCGGAGGACAGGAAGTAGCCGATCTTCATGGGCCGCCCCTACCCGGAGGGCAGCCGGCGAATCGGGGCGTCGGCGCAGGCGCGGGACGGGGCGCGTCGGCGAGGCGCGTGGCCGCGGCGCGGGGCGAGGCGCGTGGCCCTGGCGCGTGGGCGTGGCGCGTGGGCGAGACGCGGGTCGAGGCGGATTCCCGTGGTCATGCGACGGGAATCCGCCTCGGCCGTGCGGGAGAGGGGGAGGTCAGGTCGGTCGAGGCGGATCGCCGTCGCCGCATGAGGGGAATCCGCCTCGGCTTGCCCCTCGCACCTCCGCGCCCGCCGCCCGCCGCCCGCCGCCCGCCGCGGCCCGCCGCCCGCCGCGGCCCGCCGCCCGCCGCCCCCTACTCCGACGCCTCCGCCTCCTCCGCCTCCGCCTCCGGCGCCGGCGTCTTCCCCTCGCCCGCGACCCCCTGCGGGTCGATCGGATCGACCGCCGCGGCCTGCGCCGCCGGGCCGTCCGTGGGGACCTCGAGCTCGAGCTGCTCCATCAGCAGGCGCAGCAGGCCGCCGGCCGCCGTGCCGATGACGGTGCCGGGCGGGTAGATCGCCGCGGCGCCGCTCTCGCGGAGCTCGTCGAAGTCCTGGGGCGGGATGACGCCGCCGACGACGACGAGGACGTCCTCCCGGCCCATCTCGTCCAGCGCCTGGCGCAGCTGCGGGACGAGCGTCAGGTGGCCGGCCGCCAGGGACGACGCGCCGACGACGTGGACGTCGGCCTCGACGGCCTGGCGCGCGACCTCCTCCGGCGTCTGGAACAGCGGTCCGATGTCGACGTCGAAGCCGAGGTCGGCGAACGCCGTCGCGATGACCTTCTGGCCGCGGTCGTGGCCGTCCTGGCCCATCTTCGCCACGAGGATGCGGGGGCGGCGGCCCTCCTGCTCCTCGAACGACTCGACCAGGGCCTTCGTGGCGTTGAACGCCTCGCTCATCGTTCCGACCTCGCTGCGGTAGACGCCGTTGATCGACCGGATCTCGGCGGTGTGGCGGCCGAAGACCTTCTCGAGCGCGTCGCTGATCTCGCCGACCGACGCGTGCGCCCGGGCCGCCTCGACGGCCAGCGCGAGCAGGTTGTTGTCGGACGCGCCGGCGCCGCTGGACTGGCGGCCGGCGCCCTCGGTCAGGGCCTCGAGCGCCGACTGCACCCGGGACTCGTCGCGCTCGGCGCGCAGGCGCTCGAGCTTCTCGATCTGCCGGGCGCGCACGCCCTTGTTGTCGACCTTGAGCACGTCGATCTGCTCGTCGACCTTGGGCTGGAAGCGGTTGACGCCCACCAGCGTCTGCTGGCCCGAGTCGATCCGCGCCTGGGTGCGGGCGGCGGACTCCTCGATGCGCAGCTTGGGGACGCCGGCGGAGATCGCCTTCGTCATCCCGCCGAGCTCCTCGATCTCGCCGATGTGCGCCAGGGCGCGGGTCACGAGCTCGCCGGTGAGCTTCTCGACGTAGTACGAGCCGCCCCACGGGTCGATGACGCCCGTGGTGCCCGACTCCTGCTGGAGGAACAGCTGGGTGTTGCGGGCGATGCGGGCGGAGAAGTCGGTCGGCAGCGCCAGGGCCTCGTCGAGCGCGTTCGTGTGCAGGGACTGCGTGTGGCCCTGCGTGGCGGCCATCGCCTCGACGCAGGTGCGGACGACGTTGTTGTAGACGTCCTGCGCCGCGAGCGACCAGCCCGAGGTCTGGCAGTGGGTGCGCAGCGAGAGCGACTTCGGGTTCTTCGGGCCGAACTCGTCCTTCATGAGCTTGGCCCACAGCAGGCGGCCGGCGCGGAGCTTGGCGACCTCCATGAAGAAATTCATCCCGACGGCCCAGAAGAAGGACAGCCGGGGCGCGAAGCGGTCGACGTCCATGCCGGCGTCGAGGCCCGCGCGGACGTACTCGATGCCGTCGGCGAGGGTGTAGCCGAGCTCCAGGTCGGCGCTCGCCCCGGCCTCCTGCATGTGGTACCCGGAGATCGAGATGGAGTTGAAGCGCGGCATCTCCTGCGACGTGTAGGCGAAGATGTCGGAGATAATCCGCATGCTCGGGGCGGGCGGATAGATGTAGGTGTTCCGGACCATGAACTCCTTGAGGACGTCGTTCTGGATCGTCCCCGAGAGCTTGTCCGCCGGCACGCCCTGCTCCTCGCCCGCGACGATGAACAGCGCGAGGATCGGCAGGACCGCGCCGTTCATGGTCATCGACACGGACATCTCGTCGAGCGGGATCCCGTCGAAGAGCGTCCGCATGTCGAGGATGGAGTCGATCGCCACGCCGGCCATGCCGACGTCGCCCGCCACGCGCGGGTTGTCGGAGTCGTAGCCGCGGTGGGTGGCCAGGTCGAACGCGATCGACAGGCCCTTCTGGCCCGCCGCGAGGTTGCGGCGGTAGAACGCGTTGGACTCCTCGGCGGTGGAGAAGCCCGCGTACTGGCGGACCGTCCACGGCTGGTTGACGTACATCGTCGGGTACGGGCCACGCAGGTACGGTGCGAAGCCCGGCCGCGTGTTCAGGAAGTCGAGCCCCTCGGCGTCCTGCGAGCCGTAGGCCGGCTGCAGGTCGATGCCCTCCGGGGCGGCGAAGCGCAGCTCCTCGACGGGCCGGCCCGACGCGTCGGTTGCGGCCTGCTCGATGGCCTCGGTGGTCGTGGGCTCTTGGGCGACCCCTCCGAGGGTGGCCTGCGAGAGGTCCGGGATCTTGCTCATCGCGCGGTCTCCGTCCGGGGGGTGACAGGTCGGTCCAGGGTCGCCAGGGCGTCCGTGAGGATCTCGAGCAGGTCGACGCCCTGCTTGACGCCGCGGTCGGCACCCAGCTCGGTCGCCTTGGCGTCGTTCCCGCCCACGAGGTAGATCGTCTGCGCGCCCGCGTCGCGGAGGGACGAGATCGCGGTGCGCAGCGCGTCGTCCTCGGCGGTCCGGCCACCGGCGACGGCCGCGAGCCGCGCACCGTCGGCCTTCAGCAGCTCGCCCGCGGTGGCGGGATCCTCGATCGGGTCGGACTGGACCGTCGCCAGTCCGCCGACGCCGAAGAAGTTGACCGCCCAGGTCGCCTGCGCGGCGTGGGCGGCGAGCGGGCCGAGGCCGGCGAGGAACACGCGCGGACCGTCCGCGGTGACCTCGGTGGGCCGGACGGCGGTCTCGTCCACGCCGTCGGCGGTGGCGACGTCGTCGTCCGCTCGACCGCCCGACGGCGCGCCGGTGGGGGGACCTCCCGCGGAGCCGTCGGTGGTGGGGGCGACGTCGGCGGCGGTGTCCGCGGGCTCGCCGGCGGCGGCGGCGCGCAGCCGCTCGAACGGCTCGGCGTCGCGGCGGACGGGCAGCCCGCGCGCGTCGGGGTCCACGAGCGGCCCGGTGCCGGCGAGGACGGCGAGCCCGTCGATCCGCGCGCCCGCCTCGGCGGCCAGCAGCAGGCGGTGGAGGAGCGGGCCGGTCTCGGCGGGGAGCGTCGCGGCGCCGTCGGCGGCCGCGGCATCGCCGGAGCCGGCGCCGCCGTCGGTCTCCTGCGCGCCGGCGGCACCGCCCGTCAGCGCGCCGCGCTCCGCCAGGCGATCGACCTCGGCCTGCACCAGCGCCTGCCGGTCGGCGGGCTCGGGGTGCACGCGATCGTCGTCCAGCAGCGGGAACACGTTGACCCCGGTCATCTCCCGCTTCCGGCGGGCGAGCTCGCCCGCGCGCCGGTCGGCCGCGCCGGCCAGCTCGGCGTCCCAGTCCGCCCCGGTGAGCGCGGCGACGGCGCCACCGGCGCCCTCGATCTGCGTGATCCGCTCCCACGCCGCGCGGGCCAGGGCGTCCGTGAGCTGCTCCACGTACCAGGAGCCGCCGGCGGGATCGGCGACGCGGCGGAGCCCCGACTCCTCCTGGAGGACGAGCTGCGTGTTGCGGGCGATGCGCCGGCCGAGGCCGCTCGGCGCGGCGGCGCCCACGGCGTCGGCGACGACGGTGTCGAAGGGTGCGACGGTCAGCCCGTCCGCGCCGCCGACGGCGGCCGCGAAGCCGGCGGTCGTGGCGCGCAGCATGTTCGTCCACGGGTCGATGCCGGCGAGCATGCGGTCGCTCGTGCGGGCGACGAGCACGGAGCGCCGCTCCTCCTCCGGCACGCCGGAGAGCTCGAGCACGCGCGCCCACAGGCGGCGGAACGCGCGGAGCTTGGCGATCTCGCCGAACTGGTCCGTGCCGACGGTCAGCGTGAACTCGAGCTGCGCGGCGGCGCGGGCGGGCTCGAGGCCGGCCTCCTCCGCGGCACGGAGGTAGGCGACCCCGGTGGTGATCGCGACGGCGAGCTCGCGGACGGGCGTGGCGCCCGCGTTCACGTGCGCACGCGTGTCGACGGCGAGCGTGCGGACGGCGGGGTACTCCGCGGCGACCTCGGCCGCGAACCGGCCCGCGGCGGCGACCGCGTCGGCGGGATCCAGGGCCAGGGGACCGTCGGCGGCGAGCGCCCCGAGCGGATCGACGCGCAGCGAGGCGCGGGCGTCGGCGGGCGCGGTGCCGCGGCGGCCGAGCAGCGCGAGCGTCAGCGCGGCGGCGGGTACGGCCTGGGCGCCCGCATCGACGGCGACGGGGGCGAGGTCGAGGTGCACGCCGTCGAGCACCGCGTCGAGGTCGTCGACCGTCGAGACCATCACCCCGTCGCGGCCGCGGGTGGCGGCGAAGGCGTCGTTGCCCGGCGCGTGGCCGCCGCGGGCGGCGCGGTCCAGCCGCACGGTGATCGCGGAGGCCCCGCCCTCGAGGTCCTCCAGGATCGCGGCGTTCGCGGCCCGGCGCTCGGGGTGCGTCTGCTCCTGGCGGATCTCCCACGCCGGCTCGTCTTCACCCGTCCCCGAGAGCGTGCCGCGGACGAAGGGGGCGCGGCCGGGGACGCCTCCGGGATCGGGCGCCAAGGCGTCGTCGGCGGTGTAGAGCCACTGGACCTCGATGCCGTCCTCCGTCGTCGAGGTCGTCGGCGCGTCCTCGGCGAGCTTCGCGGCCTTCAGGGCCGCAGCGCGCCACTCGTCGTCGGGGACCGGTGGGAAGTCGGCGGCCAGGGGCTCGGTCATGCTCGGGACTCCATCGAGGACGCGGTGCGAGGGGGCGCTGCCCCCGGGACCCTACCCCTGGTCCGAAGTCCGGCGTCCGGCGCCTGTGCGCGCCGTCCCACAGCGCAGGCCGGTGGCCGCGGGCCCGGCGGCTGGCGACGCCGCGGAGCACTCTGGATATGACAAGCGAACCGAACATATTCCGAGTGCTCCGCGGGACCGACCGCCTCGGCCGCGGGCGCCGCCGATCCGCGGCCGGACCTTGACCTCGCCGCCCGGCCCGCGGCCGGTCCGTGACCTCGCTGCCCGACCGCTGCCCGACCGCTGCCCGACCGCGGTCAGTCCGCGGGCGCCCGCGGCACCAGGGCCCAGCCCTCGAGCGCCTTCCGCGCCTGCTCCGCCGCGTCGATGTTCAGCGGGCCGCTCGTCCACAGGGCGTAGGGCAGGTTGAGGAACCGGCCCTCCTTCACGGCCGGGAGGTCCTTCACGCCGGCGCGAGCACGGAGCACGCGGACCTTGTCCTCAAAGCTCTGCGGCGGGTAGTCCACGAAGAGGAACGCGTCGGGCTTCGAGGCGATGACGCGCTCCCACGAGACCTCGGTCCACGTGTCGTCGAGGTCCTCCAGGGCGTTGCGGGCGCCCGCGGCGTCGAGAATCGCCTGCGGGGCGCCGAAGCGGCCGCTGGAGTACACGGCCTTCGTGCCGCTGTCGAAGAGGAACACGGTCGGCTTCTTCGCCGGCTGCGGCGCCGCGCGCAGGGCCTTCAGGCGGCGGTCGATGTCGCCGACGGCCTTCGCGGCGCCGTCCTCGTGGCCCGTGATCGCGCCGAGGTTCGTCAGGTCGGTGCGCAGCGCGGTCCACGGCTCGACGGTTCCCCGTGCCCGGCCGGTGCCCTGGCGGCAGCTCTCCGTGAGCGTGTAGGCCGCGATGCCCTGCTTCGCCAAGCCCGCGGGGGTGAGCTTGCGCGTCTCGTCCCACCCGTAGTTCCAGCCGGCGAACACGACGTCGGGGCGCTGCGCCAGCACCGTCTCGCGCGACGGGTACGTCTCGGCGGTCTGCTTCAGGCCGTCGACCGCGGCGGCGCCGTAGTGCTCCCGCAGGACGGGCGCGTCGCGCTGCATGCTGCTGACCGCGGCCACGCTGCGCTCGGCCCCGATGGCCAGCGCCATCGAGATCATGTTCCCGTCGTTGACGTACAGGCGCTTCGCCGGGCGGGGGAACGTCACCGGGGTGCCGCAGTTCTGCACCGTCACCTCCGTGGGACCCGCCGCCGTGGACGCGGCGGCGTTGGTCGGCTCGTCGCTCGCGTCGCCGCTTCCGCAGGCGGTCAGGCCCGTGGCGACGACGGCGGCGGTCAGGAGCGCGGTCAGGCGCGGGAGGGTCGGACGGATCATGGGGTGGGACTTCCTGGGGTTGGGACGGTGGGGGGACGGGGTGGCCCGGGACGGGGCGATCACGACGGCTCTCCGGCCTCGTGCGTGGTGAACAGCAGATGGGTGTGGCCCGTGCGGGGGTGCGTCACGGGCACGGCCTCGACGCCGAACACCTCGCGCACGGTCTCCGGGGTCAGCACGCTCTCGGGCTCGCCCGCCGCGTGGACGCCGCCGTCGTGAAGGACGACGACGCGGTCGCAGACGGCCATCGCAAGGTTGAGGTCGTGGATCGCCACCACGACGGTGCGCTCGAGGCGGCGGATCATCCGCATGAGCGAGAGCTGGTGGCGGACGTCGAGGTGGTTCGTCGGCTCGTCGAGCACGAGCAGCGGGGCCTCCTGGGCGAGCCCGCGCGCGAGCAGCACCCGGCGCCGTTCGCCGCCCGAGAGCTGCTCGACGGAGCGGTCGACGGCTTCGTCCATGTCGACCGCGGCCAGGGCGGTGAGCACGGCGTCGCGCTCCGCGGCGTCGCCGCCGGCCCACGGCGGGCGGTGCGGGGTGCGGCCCAGGGCGACGACCTCGCCGACGAGTAGGTCGGCTTGCGGCTGCTCCTCCTGGCCGACCATCGCGATCTCGCGGGCCCGCGAGCGCCCGGAGCGTTCGCGCAGCGGCGTGCCGTCGACGAGCACCTCGCCGGCGGCGGCCGGCCGCACACCGGCCAGCACGCGCAGCAGCGTCGACTTGCCGGTGCCGTTGGGGCCGATGATGCCGATCATCTCGCCGTGGCGGACGGTGAGGTCGACCCCGTCGAGCACCCGGCGACCGCCGCGGCCGGGGCGCCCGCCCACGTCGCACGCCAGCCCGCGGGCCTCGAGGTGCGGCGTGCGGGGGTCGTCCTGCGGGGCGGGGAAGCGCGCGCCGTGGGTCACGAGGACGCGCCCCCGAAGCGGTAGGTGCGTCGACCCAGCAGGAGCAGGAAGACGGGTGCGCCGATGAGTCCGGTGACGACGCTCAGCGGGACCTCGGTCGGGCGCACCATCACGCGGGCCGCGACGTCGACCCAGACGAGGAAGAGTGCCCCGGCGAGCGCCGCGACGGGCAGCACCGCGCGGTGCCGCGCGCCGACGAGCAGCCGGGCGATGTGGGGCAGGACGAGACCCACGAACCCGATGCCGCCCGCCACGGCGACGAGCGCGCCGACGAGCGCCGCGAGCAGCACGAAGAGGACGTTGCGCACGAGCCGCACGGGCACGCCGAGCGACGCGGCGGTATCCGGTCCGGCCGCGAGCGCGTCGAGCCACCCGCAGCCCGCGAACAGCACCCCGCCGACGATCAGCACCGCGAGCAGGGGCAGCAGCAGCTGGTCCCACGCGGCGCCCGACAGGCTGCCGAGCAGCCAGAAGAGCACGGACTGCGCGG
This sequence comes from Patulibacter americanus DSM 16676, assembly GCF_000420025.1. GTDB lineage: Bacteria > Actinomycetota > Thermoleophilia > Solirubrobacterales > Solirubrobacteraceae > Patulibacter > Patulibacter americanus. The sequence goes on along the minus strand of NZ_ATUD01000001.1, from coordinate 776,339 downwards.
CCTGCGGGTCGGCGCTGCGGAAGACGAGGAAGCTGGCGAAGGCCGAGAACGCGGAGGAGAGGACCGTGCCGGTGAGCACCAGCCGCAACGGGGTCAGGCCCCCCTGCGCCAGCGCGATGCCGAAGACGAGCAGCGCCGCGCCGAGCGCCCCGGCCAGCGCGCCGAGGGACAGAGCCCACAAGCCGGCGCCGGCGAACAGCCCCAGCGTGATCACGGCGGTGGCTCCGACGCTCGCGCCGGACGACACGCCGAGCAGGTACGGGTCGGCCAGCGGGTTGCGGACGAGCGTCTGGATGCCGGCACCCGCGATCGCGAGCCCCGCGCCGACGACGACCGCCAGGATCGTGCGCGGCACCCGGATGTCCCAGACGATCGCGTCGTAGGTCGGGTCCGCCGCGCCGCCGAACAGCCGGTGCTCGAGCACGTCGAGGACGATGCGCGGCGCCAGGGGCTCGGCACCGAAGCCGATCGAGACGACGGCGCTCACGACGAGCAGGACGGCGAGCACCGTCAGCACGGCCGGCGTGCGCAGGCGCCGGACTGCGGCGCGGCGCGCGGGCGGGCGGCGGTCCGGGGGCACGCGCGCCGGCGGATCGGCGACGGCGCTCACCCGGCGGCCCCGACGACCACGCGCAGGCGGCGGCGCGGCGCCACGGCCGCGCGCAGGTCGTCCCGCAGGCGCTCGCGCCGCTCGGCGGGCTCGAGGCGCTCGCACGCGGCGCACGACTCGTGGTCGGGGGCCAGGCGGATGAGGCAGCAGGTGGCGCGCTCGTGGGTCAATGCGTCGTCGCGGGCGTTGCGGGCGTCGCGAGCCACGGGTTCGGCGTGGTCGCCCCGATCGGACGGCAGGCGCCCGTCGCCGTCGTGGGCGGACAGGAGCACGGGTGCGACGAGGTCGGCGTGCGGCCAGGCCGGCGCGGCGAGGACGCGGGTGGCTGCGGCGCGCCACGCCGGGCGGTCGCGCGGATCCTGGGCGCGGTCGAGCGTCCCGAGGATGCCGGCGACGGACGCGGCGACGTTGCCCCACGCCACGCGGGAAGACAGGCCCGAGACGGTGCGCGACGCCGCCACCGCGGGGGAGAGGTGCGCGAGCAGCGCCTCCGCGACGCGCTCCGGGGTGGCGGTCGCGTCGTCCGGACCCGCGGCGGACGGGGTGTGGGATCGCTCGTCGGACGGGGCGTCGGATGCCTCGGGCGGGGCGTCGTCCTCCGCGGCACCGCCGCACGCACGCGCGTCGGGCATGGCGATCCCGACGGTGCGTCCGTCGCGCAGGTCGACCCACACGCCCTCGGCGGCGAGGTCGAGCATGGCGCCGGTCAGCGCCCAGGTTCCGAGGACCAGGCCGGCGGTGCGCCCGGCGTACTCCTGCAGGGCGCACGAGCCGCCGACGGCGACCGCGGCGCCACCGAGGTCGGCGGCGTAGCCCTGGGCGATGGCGGGCCAGGCGGCGGGGTCGGCAAGCCGGTCGGTGCGGGTCCAGCCTGCGGCGTGCAGTTCGTCCGCCGTGCGGTCGGCCGTGATCGGGAACCGCGGGGAGCACGCCACGAGCTCGCCCAGCGCGCGACGGATCGCCGGACGGGCCGGGACGGTCGGAGGGGGCACTGCGGTGCGTGGGCTCACGCGGTGGATCCTTCGATCAGAGGCTCGTACGCGGAGCCCGTTGGGCGATCCGGCCGGCGACGTGCGGGGCACGCCGGGGGCCGCAAGCCAGCAGGTCTTCGGACTCGGGCTCTTCCGGTCGGGGCGCCTTCCCGGATCCGTGGATCCAGTGGCAGGGTGCCCCGGCCGTCCCCCTCACCGCTGCGCGTCAGTTCCGGATTCCCACCGGATTCCCTGACCCATCGCTGGGTACGACTGGCTCGTCGCGGCACGATACCGGACGGCCCCCCGCCGTCCAGCACGAATTCCGGCCGTGACGCCGGGCCGGCGCCGTTCGCCGCTCCTCGCCCACCGGCCGACGCCCGGCTGCGCGAGACTCGCGCGGTGAGCCGACTGCGTGCGCCGTACCAGGACTCGTGGGTGCGGCCGGGCGGCCGGACGTTGCCCTGCCACCCGCCGCCCTGCCGCTGCTCCACGCCGGGCGGATCCGCAAGCGCTGGCGCTACGTCGGCGTCTACGGCCCGGAGTTGTCGATCTGCGTCGGCCTGGGGGTTCGGCGTGATGGAGCGGCACTCGGCCACGTGGTGAGGGTGCGGTTGGACGGGCGGGTCGCCCGGCCGTAGGGTCCGCCGCGTGCGTGGCGGAGAGCGGGACGACCCGCGGCCCCAGGTGGCGCCGGTGCGACGCGGCATGGTCGCCCGTGCGGTGTGGCTCGTCGGGGCCGGCACGCTGTCCCTGGTTCTCGATGCGATGGTGGGCGACGGGTCCGCCTGGAGCGACGTGCTCCTCGGGGGCCTCGCGAGCGGGTTCGGCGTGGCGGTGGCCGTCGCGGCACTCGCCGGTGGAGCCCGGGATCGGGCCGAAGCCGCACGGCCGGTGGCCCCGGAGGCCGTGCGTGTGTGGCCCCACCCGCGGGAGCTCGTGCTCCGGGGCGTGGCGGGGATCGCGTTCCTCGTCGTCGTCTCGCTCGCCCTGGAAGCGTGGTTCACCGACGGGGTGCCACCGGGCGTCCTGTGGATCGCCATGGGCCTGGGGGCGGCCGCCGAGGCGGTCTCCCTGCGGAGGTGGGAGCGGGACCACGGGGGCACGCTCGCCATGGTCCGCGGCCCGCGCCGCTCCTGGCGGGCACGGCTGCGGCGGCCCGTCGTCCGGGCGGAGCACGTGCTGCTGCGGCCGCGGATCGACGTCACGTTGGACGACGACGTCGCCCGCTGACCGACGACCAGCGGTACGGTGTTCCGCCGTGTGGGGTGTGGCAGGGCCGGAGTCCCGGTGGAAAGCCGGCGGCGGCGTGCGCGCCGGCCACCCCCTCCTCGTCGCCACCGCCCTGATGGTCACGGCGATGTGGCTGTCGAAGACGCTGCAGCCGCTCTGGTTCGACGGGCGCGGGGACCTGCCGAACTTCGGCGTGTCGACGACGGCGATGGCCGTCGCGGGACTCTCGGCGTTCTGGGCGCACCGCATCGTGGGCCCGCGGTCGATCCCGGCGGTCCTGGCGGCGAGCTGCGCGCTGTACGGCGTCGGGATGGCCCTGCGGGTGTTCACGGGGTCGGCGCTCGTCGCGGTCGTCTCGGGGGCGATCGCCGGGTTCGGGGCCAGCACGTTCCTGGCGGCGGTCCGCATCGACGTGGCCCGTCAGCCGCAGCAGCGCCAGCGGACGGCGGCGACCCGGCGCGAGGGGGCCGTGCAGGTCGGCACCGTCGCCGGGACGCTGCTGGCCTCGGTCGTGCTCGCGACCGCCGGGCGCGCGCTGTGGATCGGGCTGCTCGCGGCACCCGTGTTGCTGGTGCTCGCCGCGGTGGCCGCCGGACGGGTCCCGGGACGGAGGACGACGGACGGCGCGGCGGAGGCGGAGGGCGCAGTGGCGACGGCCGACCGCACCGCCGCGGTGGGCGACGGCGCGGAGGCGGATGGCGCGGCGGCGGACCGCGCCGCCGGGCCGGCCGTCGCGACCGAACGCCCGGCCGCCGCCGGTCCGACGCGGCGGGCCCGGGCGCGCGTCGTCGGCGTCTGGGCCGCGCGGGGGTTCGGCGCGTCGCTCGTGATCCCGTACGTCCCCCTGCTGCTCGCGGGCCACGGCGTCGCGCGGGGCGCCATCGGGGTCGTCCTCGCGGCGGCGGCGCTCGGGCGGCTCCTGGCGTTGCGGGCGGTGCCGGCCGTCGACCGACGCGTCGGCTCGCGGACGGCGGCGGGCGGCAGCGAGCTGCTCCTGGCGGTGCTCACCCTGGCGCTCGTGCCGGCGCTCGGGCCGGTCCTCGTCGTGGTCGTCGTGCTGCTGCGTTCCGCCGTGATCACCCTCGCGACGGTCACGCAGGACCTCGTGCTGTTCACGATGGGCTCGTCCGCCTCTCTCGTGGGGGTGGCCCAGGCGTCGTTCCTCGTGGGCGACGCGGGCGCCGGGCTGGTCGCGCCGCACCTGTGGTCCGGCTCCGGGGACGCCGCACTCGTGGCCGCAGCGGCGATCGCCGTCCTGACTGCGGTGGCCAACAACGCCCGGATCCTCCCGCCCGCCCTCGCGGGCGACGCGGCCGCGCGCTAGGCTCGCCGCGATGCGCTCCTTCCGCTTCTTCGTCTAGCAGCCCCCGGTTCCCCACGGAACCGCCTCGCGGCCGCGCGCCGCGACGGCCGGTCGCTGCCCTGAAGAAGAACGAGCGGAAGGACCCAGGATGCACCTGGTCATCGTCGGCGCCACGGCGCCCAGCCACACCTACCCGAGCCTCGCGCTCGTCCGCGAGCTCGTCGCCCGCGGTCACCGCGTCGACTACGTCATCGGCGGCCGCCTGGAGGCGCTCGTCGCCCCCACCGGTGCGCGGGTGGTCGCGCACCCCACGCTGCTGCCGGACACCGACGCCGGCTGGTCGGGAGACCCCGGCGCGGCCATGCAGCTGTTCCTCGACGAGCAGATCGCCGTGCTGCCGCGGGTGCTCGCCCTGGAACGGCCCGACGCCGTCCTCTACGACATCGGCGGCTACGCCGGCCGCGTCGCCGCGCACCGCTGGAGTGTCCCGGCGATCCAGATCTCGCCCGCGAGCGTGGCGTGGGAGGGCTACGAGGAGGAGATGGCGGAGTTCTACGACGCGCTGCGGGCGTCGCCGACGGGCGCGCGCTACTTCGCGTCCGCCCGTGCGTGGCTCGACGAGCACGGCGTGGCGCTGAGCGCCGACGCGTTCCTCGGCCGGCCGGCGGCCTGCGTGGCGGTGATCCCGCGGGTGCTGCAGCCCCACGCCGACCGCGTGGGCCCGCAGTACGTCTTCGCGGGACCGTGCATCGACGAGGAGCGGATCGGCGAACCGGGTCGCTGGGCCGCGCCGGCGGGCGAGACCCGTCCGCTGGTGCTGCTGGCGCTCGGCACCGCCTACACCGACCGCGAGGACCTCTACCGCGCGGCGATCGACGGGCTGGCCGGGCAGTTCCGGCTCGTGCTGGCGACGGGCAAGGTGGACCCCGCCCGCCTGGGGCCGCTGCCCGACGGCGTGCAGGCCGCCCGGACGCAGCCGCAGCTCGACGTCCTGCACCACGCCGACGCGTTCGTCACGCACGCCGGGATGGGCAGTGCCGCGGAGTCCCTGTGGTTCGGGGTGCCGACGGTCGCGCTCCCGCAGGCGGTCGACCAGTTCATGAACGCCGAGCGGCTCGAGGCGGTGGGCGCAGGGGTGCGGCTGGCGGACGAGGACGTCACGCCCGAGGCGCTTCGCCGCGCCGTCCGGGGCGCGTTGGCCCGCGGCCGACGGGCGCGGGAACTCCGCTCCGAGGTCCGGCGCGCGGGCGGGGCCGGGCCGGCGGCGGATGCGGTCGAGGCCCTCGCGGTCGCGGAGGCATCGCGCTAGGGTCCGGGACGGAGTCGATCCACCCCCACGAGCGGGGTCAGGGAATCCGGTGAGAATCCGGGACTGACGCGCAGCGGTGAGGATGCGGATCGTGGCCACGACGCCACTGGGACCCGCGGACCACCCGTCCGCCGGCCTGGGAAGGCGGCCACGATCCGACGCATCCAAGTCCGAAGACCTGTCGGCTCTGCACCGGGCGTTCCCGGTGCTTCTGATCATCGCGGCCTCGCGCACAGGGCCGCTGCAGGAGGAGCACGACGATGGCCCGCACCGCGGTGTCCGACCAGACAGCCGACCGGCGACCCCGGCGGCACACCGACCCCACGATCCGGACCGCGGCCGCGCGCCCGCGGGCCGGCCTGTTCCCGGACCATACCCCCGCGGCCCGCGCGTCCTCGGTCACCCGGATCCGGGGCGCCCGATGAGCGCCCTTGACCGCCTGCCGCCGCTGGCCACCACCGGCGTGGGGAGCCTGCCCTTCGATGACCCCGCGCTCGCGGTCCGCCACGCGTGCCGCGCCTACGACCTGCCCTTCGTGCCTCAGCTGCCCGCGCTCGACGGCGACATGGTGGGGGAGTGGCTCGGCGCGGGCGACGCCGACACGCCGTGCGGTTGGTCCGCCGATCGCGACCGCGAGCGGCCCGCCGCGTGGGACGCCTTCGTCGCCCGCGTGACCCGCTGCCCGCCCGTCCACGGGCTCGTGAAGCTGCAGGTCACCGGGCCCGTCACGCTGGCCGTGGCGCTCGAGCGCGCCGCCGGCCGGTCGGGCCAGGGCCGTGCCGCCGCGGCACTGGCGCGCGAGCTCGACGGCTGGCTCGCCTCGAACGTCGCCGGCCAGGTCGCGCGGCTCGCGGCGCTCGGGCTCGACGCGCTCGTCGTCGTCGACGAGCCCGGGCTGGCCCACGCCGTCGCCGGCCTGGGGCGCGAGGAGACCGGCGCCGACCCGCACGTGTGGGACGCCCTGCGCTCGTCGGGCGCGGCGTGGGGCCTGCACGTGTGCTGCGCGGTGCCGTGGACCGTCGTGCGCGCCGCCGAGCCGGACTGGGTCTCCTTCGACGCGACCGCCTCGCCCGTCGGGGGTCGTGGGGCGCGCGTCCTCGGCGAGCTCGTCCGGGGCGGCGCCCGGATCGCGTGGGGTGCGCTCGATCCCGCCGCGCCGGACGGGGCGACGGGCGTCGCCGCGCGGGTCGCCGCCGGCCTCGGGGCGATCACCGCCACGGGGGTGCCCGTCGACGAACTCTTCGTGCGCTCCGCCGTCACGCCGGCGTGCGGGACGGGGCGGTTGCCCGTGGACCGGGAGCGGCTCGTCGCGTCCGTGCTCGAGGTCGGGGCGGAGGCCGTCGCGGCGACCTGCCGGGCCTGGCCGCAGCCGGAGGTCGTGGAGGACGCCCCGGGGCGCGCGCAGCCGCCGGCCGGAGCCTGACGCCGGCGCGTCCGGGATCGACGAGAGCGGCCGGCACGTCCCGGTCGCGGGCGGTCGGCCGACGCGGCCACGGGCCCCGGCCGGCCCGCCCACCGGCCCCGATCCCCGGTCGCCAGGGGGTTCTGGGGGCGACATGCTTGGATCTTGCACGTTCAGATCCCCCGACTCTCGGAGCCCCATGGAGAACGCACCCGCACACGCGCCCTTCGAGGTGCCGATCGGCATCCGCGCGAGCGATCTCGACGTCAACGGCCACGTGCGCAGCTCGATGTACCTCGAGTACGCCGAGCACGCCCGCTGGGCCATGCTGCAGGCTGCGGGCATCTCGCCGCCCGTGTTCATCGCCCGGGGCGTCGGACCCGTCACGCTCGAGACCACCGTCCGCTTCCGCCGAGAGCTCACGATCGCCGACTCCATCGTCGTGGCGTCCGTCTTCGCCTGGGGCGAGGGCAAGACGTGGAACCTCGAGCAGACGATCCGCCGGGCCGACGGGACCGTGAGCGCCGAGGTGACCTCGGTCAACGGCCTGCTCGACCTGAAGGAGCGTCGCCTGGTCGACGCGCCGCAGGACCACGTGCGCGCCGTCGTCGCCGAGCCGGCGCGCTTCGGCCTCTAGGCGTCCGTCGCCGTCCACCCCGTCACCCGGCGCACCGTCAGCTCGGGCACCGCGCCCCCGGCCTCGCCCGCGCGGGGGTGGGCCGGGAAGTCGAAGACGCCGAGGATGAGCATCAGCGGGTAGGCCGGCGCCTGGCGCAGCGTGCGCACTACCGTCCCGTCGACCAGGACGTCGACCGCCCCGGGCCGCCAGTCCACCGCGTAGACGTGGTCCTGCGTGACGTCGATGGCGGTGCGCGGGGCGGCGAACTCCTCGCGCAGGCGTGGGTCGCGGAAGGCGTGGATCCCGGCGCCGAGCGCGGCGGTAGGCCCGTCGGGTCCGTGCTCCAGCGCGTCGCCGAAGACCTCGACGATGCAGATCTCGCCGCACCGGTCGGGCTCGTCCTCCAGGCCGACCATCCACGCGGAGAACATCGCGGCCGGGGTCAGCGTCGCGCGGCACTCCACCTCGATCCGCCCGTGGTGCGGGGTGAACCCCCACAGCGGCGGCTGCTCCTCGCGCACGGTCAGCCCGTCGCGGAACGGCTGCTGGGCCCGGGTGCTGCCGACGGGACCCGACCAGTTCGCGCTCTGCACGGCCGAGACGCGCAGCGGCGGGTCGTGGCGATCGGCGCACCACAGGCCCTGCTCCGGCGGGATCGACAGCGTCAATCCGTCTTCGTCGACCCGCCAGGTCGCGGCCGCCTCCGCCCGCGAGGACCACGCGGGCAGGTAGGCGGGGACCCACACGTCGGCGTCGAGGGTTCCCGCGGCGAAGCGCTCGTCGATCTCGGTCCGTCCGGTCACGGCGGCAGTCCAACACACGCGTGGGACGGCTCCGGGCGGCCGCGAGCGCTCCGCGGTCCTGCGCCCTCTCAGCCGTGCATGTGGATCTTCTCGCCCTGCGGGCCGAGGATCATCACGACCTCGACGGGGCCGTCCGTGGCGCCGAACCAGTGCGGGGTCCAGGTGCTGAACTCGACGGCCTCGCCCGGGCCGACGAAGAACTCCTCGTCGCCGAGCAGCAGGCGCATCCGGCCGCTGAGCACGTACATCCACTCCTGGCCCTCGTGGACGGGCAGCGGGTCGGGCGGCGTGTTGCGGCCGGCGCTGATGCTGACCTTGTAGGCGTGCGGGCCGTGGGAGGGTCCGCGCTTCGTCAGCGGCCACATCGTCATGCCGTGGATGACGATCGGCTCGCTGCGCACGCGCGGGTCCTGGGCCGGCGCGGCGCCCAGCAGCGCGTCGGAGGTCACGCCGAGGGCGGCCGCCAGCGCCGGGATGTGGTCGAGCGCCAGCCGGCGCTTGCCCGACTCGAGCCGGCTCAGCGTCGACAGGTCGATGCTCGCCCGCTCCGCGACCTGCGCCAGCGTGAGGCCCTGCTCCGTGCGCAACTGCCGCAGCCGCCGGCGGACGCGCGTGTCGAGGGACTCGGTTTCCCCGGCGGTCGCCACCTCGTCCTTTGCGCTCATGGCAAGTGAGATTGCCACGGGCGGGCGGAGAAGGGAAGGGGCCTCCTGCGAACGTCCGCCGCCCCTCGGCCCCCGCCCGCCGGCGTCCACGTGGTCGCCTGCCCGCGAACGCCTGCCGCCGCCGCTTGGCCGCGCGCCCCCGGAGTCGTACCGTCTCGGGCATGCGCTCCCGCCGCCGCCGTCCCGCCCGCCGTGCCTGACCCCGCGCCGCTGCACGTCATCCGGCTCGGCGAGCACCGGGTCGTCAACCCGCAGCCGGGCGAGCCGCCGTTCCTGTCGGCGGCGTCCGGCACGGCGTGGTCGGCCACGCGGCTCTACTCCGTGGGCGACGACCAGGCGACCGTCGCGGAGTTCGACCTCGACCCGGCCAAGGTGCTCGAGGCGCTGCGCCGCAACGAGGACGCCGAGATCCTCGAGCCCGGGTTCGCCGAGCGGATCATCCCCGAGGTGCTGCCGATCGACCCGAAGGAGCGGGCGGCGAAGAAGGCCGACTTCGAGGCGCTCACCGTCGTGCTGCGCCACGACATCCAGGCGCTCGAGCACCCCGCGAAGGCCGAGATCCTGCGGCGGTTCCCGCACGGCCTGCTGCTCATGTCGGGCTCTGGCGGGATGAGCTGGGAGGGGTTCCGGCGCTCGACCTGCGTCGTCTACTCGCTCGACGACCAGGGCCACATCTCGGGCCTGCCGGCGAAGGTCTCCCTCGAGGCGCTGCACGAGGCGCTCGAGCAGGGCGACGACGTCAACGGCGACCTGAACATCGAGGGGATGGCGGTCTACGGCCAGGCGCTCGTCCTCGCCCAGCGGGGCAACTCGATCGACGCCGACGGGCAGCCCGCGAAGAACCTGCTCATCCACCTGGACCTGGGTGAGGTCCTCGAGTCGATCTACACCGACCTCTCCGTCGGCGCGCTCGAGCTGCGCGGCACGCGGGAGTACGACCTGGGCCACCTGCCGGTGGAGCACGAGGGGCAGACCTACGACGTCAAGCTCGACTTCACCGACCTCGACGCCGTCACGGACGACCCGGAGCACCGCCTCGTCTTCACCGCCGCGGGCGAGGGCCCGGATGGCTCGCCCGTGCAGAACGTCATCGCGGGCTCCGCCGTAGGCGTGATCTCGGCCGCCGGCGAGCTGCTGTCCGTCACCCCGCTGGAGGACGCCACGATCAAGCTCGAGGGGGTCGACGCGCGCTACAACCCGAGCCTGGGCTCCATCGACCTGCTGCTCGTCTCGGACGCGGACGACCCGGACGTCCCCGCGCCGCTGTTCGCGTCGCGGATCGCGGGCTGAGGGCCCGGCCGGACCACGAGGGCCCGGCCGGGAGGGGCGGCTCAGCCGCGCAGCCAGACGGTGCGGGTGGTCGCCTTCGCGCCCTTCGCCGTCGGGGCGACGCGCACGACGACGCGCACCTTCGTGACGCGCTTGAGCAGCGCGCGGCCCTGGGCGGTGAGCTTGAGCTTCACCGTCGTGGACTGCTTCGCGGTGCCGGCGCGCACCGTGGTCGTGGCCTTGGCTAGCGTCACGACCTTCTTGCGCTTGCCGACGCGGACCTTCGCCTTCGTCCGCACGGTCACCGCGACCTTGCGGGCGACGCTGCCGCGGGAGATCTTCAGCGCGATGCGGTTCTTCGCGGCCTTCAACGACGTCGAGGCCACGCGCGCGGCGCGCTCGGGCGTCGGGGTCGGACGGGACGGGATGGCGATCACCGTCGGCGTCGGCGGGGCGGCCGGCGGCTGCGGCGTCGGATCGGGGACGAACTCCGTCACCTCGAACGTGCGGCGGTACACGGCCTGCGGGAAGTCGCTGCCCGCGCGGAACCCGACGTAGAGGTCGACGGTGTGGGTGCCCAGAGACGTGCCGGCCGGGATCGGCACGGCGCCGGTCAGCGTGCCGTCGTTGTTCGCGCGGACGTCGAACGGCGTGCCCGTGCCGTCGAGGCGGGCCGTGACCGTCTGCCCGTCACCGGAGTTCCCCGGCGTGTTGCTCAGGTAGAAGAACCGCTTCTGGAGGCCGGTCCCGGTCAGGCTCAGGGAGCGGCCACGCTGGGCCGCGACGGCGACGTCCGCCGTGCGGGGCGAGGCGGTCGCGTCGACGGAATAGGCCGCGGCGACGCTGCGGGACGGGCCCTTCTCGCCGGCGGCATTCTCGAGGCTGCCGCCGAGGAATCGCAGCCAGTGGCTGCCGTCGCCGTGCGGAGACGCCGGGGTGGCGGTGCTGCCCTGTCGCGGGGTCCCCAGCGTGTCGGGAAGGGTCAGCAGGCCGCTGGCCGCCCCGTCGGCGTCGGTCTGGATCGTGGTCCAGACGCCGCCCGGGATGCCCGCGCTGGGCAGGTTCAGGTCGTCGACCTTCACGCCCACGACCTGGTGGGGCCCGAAGCCCTTGATGCGGTACGGGATGAGCGAGCCCGGGACGAGCTCCGCGATGTCGACGAACGGTCCCCGGTCGCCCCAGTTCACGGTCTGGTCGGCGGCCGGCGCGACGGCGACGTCGGCGCTCAGCGTGTTCTGCGCCGGCCCGGCGGGGTGGACGGCGAAGTCGGCGTGGATGCTGCGCGGCGAGCTCGAGATGAGGCGGATGTGGTGCTTCCCGCTCGCCACCTTCGCCTGGTCGTTGGCACTCGTGTCGGCGAGGTTCACGGTGCCCTGCACCGCACCCTCGCCGTCCGCGGTCACCCAGGTGAACCCGTCCGTGGCGTTGGGGACGCCGCCGGGCGGCGTCGGCGGGACGACCGTCGGCTTGACGTCGCCGTCGTCGACCTTCACGACGAGAACCTCGCCGGGTGTGAACCCGCGGCCGGAGAACGCGACCGTGCCGCCGGGCGTCACGAAGGTCGGGTTGACGGTCAGCGTCGCGCCGTTGCGGGTCTCGTTCGGCCCGCCGGGCGGCAGGGCCATCGCGGGAGCGGCGAAGAGGGTGGCGAGGAGCGTGGCCAGGAGGGCGACGGCGGCGGCGCCGAGGCTTCGTGAGCGGCCGGGCGCCCTGGTGGGGGTGGGTGAGCGGGTCATGCGGTCCTCGGAGTCACTTGCGGGGCTTTGCGGCAAGCAGGACGACGGTGGTCGTCGAGGCGGTGCCGCCGGAGGGGGTCAGGGTCACGCGGACGGTCATGCGCGAGCGGGTGCGCAGGAGGCGCTTGCCCGTCGCGGTCAGGCGGACGCGGACGTTCTGCGTCGTCGCGCCGCCCAGGGTGTAGGGGCGCGCGGCGACGAGGGTGCGGACGCTGCGCGCGCCCTTCGGCGTCAGACGCAGGCGCGAGGCGCTGCGGGCGGTGATCGTGCCGCGGCCGACGGCGCCCGTGCGGCGCAGCGCGAGGGTCACGGTCGAGCCACTGACCCGCGCGGTGCGGGAGCGCAGGGTGGCTTGGCCGCTGAGGGAGGGCGCGGCCGTGCCGGGCCCGCTGCCCGCGCCCGCGCCGCCCGCGCCGCTCCCGCCGCCGGGGGTCGGGCTCCCGGCGCCGCCCGGGCCGCCGGCCGGGGGCGCGGGGGCGGTGCCGATGCCCGCGTCCCCGCCGATCACGCTGCCGGCGGTCGGTGCCGCGGCCTTGCCGCCGGTGCCGCAGGTGGCGTCGGAGGTGTAGTCCTTGGCGAGGCTGCGCTCGCTCGCGTCGGGGTGCGACCACGAACCGGAGAGGATGCGCAGCCAGTGCTGGCCGCCCTGGCACAGCCCGGCGGGGATCTTGTCGTCGGCGCTCATGGCCGACGCGTAGGCGGCGCGGTCCGTGGCGACCTCGCCGCAGTAGGTGCCGGTCGCGTCGGGCTGGAACGGGCCGATGCCCTTCGAGCCGTGGTCGTCGAACTTGACCATGAACTGCTGCGGCGCGGTGCCCGATTTGGTGACGAAGCCCCGCACGCAGAACTGGACCTTGCCCTCGCGCAGACCGGCGGGGTTGACGATCTCGATGCTCCCCGCGGGCGTGCCGGGCGTGTCGGCCACGCCACCCGGGGGCACGGCGCCCGCCGAGCACGGCCAGGTGAGGCCGGCGGCGGCGAGGACGAGGACGGCGCCCGTGGCGCGGGGCGGGCGCACGGGCTACCGGACCCGGAAGGTCTTGCTCTTCACGCTCGTCGACGGCTTCGCCGCCAGGAACCGCAGCCAGTAGTTGCCGGCACGGACCTGCTTCGGGATCCGCACCCAGGCGGAGAAGCTCCGGTTCTTGATCGGGACGACGGCGAGGATGTCGCGGTCGTTGAGCTTGATCGTCACGACCTTGCCGGAGAAGCTGCGCGAGCCCTTCGACTTCCAGTTGCGGCCGGTGACCTTGATCCGGCCGCCGCGGCTGACGCTGGAGCGGTCGAGGCTGACGGAGGCGCCGTTGGACTGGCTGTTCGGCCCGCCCGGAGGGACGGCGCCGGACTGCGTGGCGGGGACGAGGAGCAGGGTCGCGCTGGCGGCGGCCGTGCCGGTGGCGAGCAGGACGCGTCCACGGGTGAGCGGACGGAGGGCGGTGCTGGTGCGGGTGCGCATGGCCTGGTTCTCGGGGTCGCGTGCGAGGGCTCCCGGACGCGCCGGAGCGGCGCGGGGGACGGGCGGCGGGCGGTCCGCGAGGGGCTGCCCGGGGCGCCGCGGGCCGCCACGATAGCAGCTGTTAGGGTAGCCTGATTAGGCGGGCCTTACCCATGGGTTCCGCCGTACACCCGCGCCCCGAAACCGTCCCCCGGAGACCCGTGACGCACCTCCTCACCGCCCCCGGGCGGAGCACGCCGACCCGCCTTCTGGCCTCGCTCCTCGCCCTCGTCGCCTGCGTCGTCCTGGCCGCCTGCGGCTCGTCGGACTCCGCCGGGAAGGACGACGGCACAGGCACGCGGACCTACACCGACGCGCGCGGTCAGCGGCTCGAGCTGCCGGCCCGGCCGCAGCGCGTCGTGGCCCTGAGCGAGCCGACGCTGGACGCGGCGCTCGCCCTCGGCGTGCGGCCGATCGGCGCCACCGCCGGCCGCGGGCAGGGCACGATCTCCGCCTACCTCCAGCGGCGCGCGGGCAAGCTGGCGAGCGTCGGCATCCTCGGCCAGCCGAACATCGAGCGGATCGCGGCGCTGCGGCCCGACGTCATCCTGATCGACGGCACGGCCACCCCCGACGACTCCATCGTCGACAAGCTGAAGGCGTTCGCGCCGACGGTGTTCGTGTCGAAGAACGGCGGGGACTGGAAGACCGCCTTCGCCGCCACCGCCGACATCCTCGGCCGCAAGGACGAGGGCGCGAAGCTGTTGAAGGACTACGACGCGCGCGTCGCCGACATCCGCTCGCGGCTGGGCGAGAACGCGCGGGCGGAGGTCTCCATCGTGCGGTGGGGCGGCATCGGCCTGCCGGCCGTCCTGAAGTCCGAGCTCGCCGCGCCGCGCGTCCTGGCGGACCTGGGCCTGCAGCGCCCGGCGTTCCAGCGCGGCCGCGGCCCGGGCCACACCGTCCCCGTCAGCCTGGAGCGGATCGACGCGCTCGACGGCGACTGGATCTTCTTCGGCGCCCTCGGCGCGGGCGGGGCCGGCGGCGGCGTCTCCGAGACGCCGGCCGACGTGGAGAGCGCCAAGGAGGCGATCGGCTACGCGAAGGACACGCCGGGGTTCACCGACCTGAAGGCGTACAAGGCGGGCCACGTCGTGCCCGTCGACGGCTCCGCGTGGACCAGCGCCGGCGGCTACCTGGCCGAGCAGGTGGTCCTGGACGACGTCGAGCGCGCGCTGACGGGCGCCGCCACGCGGTGACCGCCGCCCGCCCGACCGCGGTGGCCCCGGTCCCCGCGGCCCCGGCGTTCCGTCCCCCGCGGTGGACGAAGGACCCGCCACCACCCGTGGCGCCGTCGCCCGCCGTGGCGGCGCTGCAGGCGGCGCTCGACGCGGCGACCGGCGCCGCGGCTCCCAACGCCGCGGCCCCCGGCGGGCCAGCGCAGGTCCTCGCCGCCTTCTGGGCCCGGATCGACCGCGACGGCACGCCGCTCGTCGAAGAGGTTCTCGGCGCCCCGGGCGAGCGGATCGTCACCTTCCTCTGGCGCGACCGCCACGGGACGGGCCCCGGCACCCGGGGCGTGCTGCTCCTGGCCAACAAGCTCACCGACCCGACGGTGCCCGAGCACAGCGCCCTGGAGCGGCTGGAGGGGACCGACGTGTGGCACCGCGCGTTCCGGCTGGCGTCCTCGTGGCGCGGCACCTACGCGCTGGCCCCGGACGACGGCGACGCGCCCGTGGAGGACGCGGCGCTGGGCCCCGCCTCGCGCTGGCGTGGCGTCGCCACGCGCGCGCAGCCCGACCCGCGCAACCCGCGGTCGTTCCCGGGCGTGCGCGGCGGCTGCGACCTCTCCGTCCTCGAGCTGCCCGACGCCCCGCCGCAGACCCACGTGAAGCGCGGCCCCGGGGTCCCCGTCGGCACGGTCACCGCGCACGAGGTCCCGGGCCTCGACGACGTGCGCCGCGCATGGGTCCACGTCCCCGCGGGCACGACGGGTCGGCCGCACCGCCTGCTGGTGCTGCTCGACGGCGACGAGTGGATCGGCCGCCGCGACGCCCCCGCGATCCTCGACGCGCTGCACCACGACGGGCTCGTCCCGCCGCTCGTGACGCTGATGCTCGACGGGCGTGCGACCGCCGACCGCTGGGGCGACATGACGGCCGGCGCGCCGTACCTCGACTTGCTGACCCGCACGCTCCCCGACTGGGCCCGCGCGCACGTGCCGGCGCTCCGCGACGAGGCGCCGGGCGGGATCCTCGTCGCCGGCTCGAGCCTCGGCGGCCTCGCGGCCCTGCGGGCCGCGCTGCACGCCCCGGACCGCGTCGCCGGCGTCCTGGCCCAGTCCGCCTCCCTGTGGTTCCCGGACCAGGCGGCGGCCGACGCCCCCTCCCCGACGGTCCGCGCGTTCGCGGCGGCGCCCGGCGCCGGGGCATCCGCCGCGCCCTCGCCCGTCGGAGCGGCGCCCGCAGCGCCTTCGCCGACCGGCGCGGCGTCCGCCCGCGTGCGGTTCCACGTCGAGGTCGGCCGGGACGAGTGGGTGCTGCTGCCCGCCCATCGCGCGCTGCGCGACGTCCTGGTCGCACGGGGCGACGACCACGTCTACGTCGAGTACGAGGGCGGCCACGACGCGCTCTGCTGGCGCGGCGGGCTGGCCGACGGGCTGCGGTCGCTCACCCGCGACGGCCTCGGCGGCGGGCGCGCGCCGTCGGGCGAGGCAGCACGCCCCGCGCCGGCCGCCGCCACCGACGACGGCCGGAGCCGCGCGACGCGCGGCGACCGGGCCGGCGGAGGCGCCGCGTGAGCACCGCGTCCGTCCCGGCGAACGCCGCGCCGTCGCGGTCGGCCGCGCGCGGCAGCAGCCTGCGCTGGCTCGGCCTGCTCGCCGCCGCCGGGCTCCTGCTGGTGGCCGTCGTCGCGAGCATCGCGGTCGGCGCGCGGACCATCCCGCCGGGCGACGTCTGGGACGCCCTCTGGCACGCCGAGGGTCGCCCGACGGACCGGATCGTCCGCGAGCTCCGCGTGCCGCGGACCCTGCTCGGGCTGCTCGTCGGCGCCGCGCTCGGCGTGGCGGGCGCGCTCATGCAGTCCCTCACCCGCAACCCGCTCGCCGACCCGGGCCTGCTCGGGGTCAACGCGGGGGCCGCCGCGGCCGTGGTCATCGCGATGGCGACCCTCGGCGTCACGCAGCCCGCGGAGTACGTGTGGTTCGCGTTCCTCGGCGCCGGCGCGATCTCGCTGCTCGTCTACGGGCTCGGCGCGGGCGGCGGCTCGGGAGCGTCGCCCGTGCGGCTCGCGCTGGCGGGCGTGGCCGTCACGGCCGCCCTGACCGCGTTCATCGCCGCGATGGTGCTGCTCAAGCCGCAGGTCTTCGAGCAGTTCCGGTACTGGGAGGTCGGCGCGCTCAGCGGCCGGGAGATCGGGATCGTGGGCCAGATGGGCGCGTTCATCGTGCCCGCGCTCGTCCTGGCGCTCCTGCTGGCCCGCTCGCTCAACGTGCTCGCGCTGGGAGACGACACCGGGCGGGCGCTCGGCGCGCGACCGGGCCGGATCCGCGCGCTCTCGCTGCTGGCCATCACGGCGCTCAGCGGCGCGGCGACCGCGGCGGCGGGCCCGATCGCGTTCGTCGGGCTGACCGTGCCGCACGCCGCCCGCGCGATCACCGGCCCGGACCAGCGCTGGATCCTGCCCTACTGCGCCCTGCTCGGGCCGGCGCTCGTGCTCACCGCCGACGTCATCGGCCGGCTCATCGACCCGCCCGCCGAGGTCCAGGTCGCGGTCGTCACGGCGTTCATCGGCGCCCCCTTCTTCATCGCCCTCGTCAGCCGCCGTCGGATCGCCCAGCTGTGAGCGCGCCGGCCGTCAGCTCGGGCACCGGGCGCGTCGTCCGCCTGCGCGGCGGCGCCGTCTCGCTGCGCCTGCACCTGCGCTCCCTCGTCGTCGGCGCGGGGCTGCTCGTCCTCTGCGCGATCGTCTCCGTGCTCGCCGTCGGCACCGGTGACTATCCGCTCAGCCCCGCCGAGGTGCTGCGGACGATCGCCGGGAGCGGGCCGCCGGGCGCGGACATCATCATCGAGGAGCTGCGGCTGCCGCGGGTGCTCGACGCGCTGCTCGTCGGTGCAGCGCTCGGCGTCGCCGGCGCGGTCTTCCAGAGCCTCACGCGCAACCCGCTGGGGAGCCCCGACGTCATCGGGTTCACGCAGGGCGCGGCCGTCGGCGCGGTGCTGCAGATCGCCGTCTTCGGTGGTAGCATGGTCGCCATCGCCGGCGGGGCGATCGTCGGCGGGTTCGTGGTGGCGGCGGCGGTGATGGCGCTCGCCAAGCGGGCCGGGGGCACCCAGGGCTACCGCATCGTCCTGATCGGCATCGGCTTCAGCACGCTGCTGGCGTCGACGACGGCGTTCCTGCTCACGAAGGTCACGCTCGAGACCTCGCAGAGCGCACGCCTGTGGCTCGTCGGCAGCCTGAACGGCCGCGGCTGGGAGCACGTGGGCCCCGTCGCGGTGGCGCTCGTGGTGCTCGTGCCGCTGGCGTTGATGGCGGGCCGCGACCTGCGGATGCTCGAGATGGGCGACGACACCGCCGCCGCCCTTGGGGTGCACACGGAGCGCTCCCGGATGCTGCTCGTGATCGTGGCCGTCGCGCTCGCCGCGGTCGCCACCGCGTCGACGGGCCCGGTCGCGTTCGTCGCCCTGGCGGCCCCGCAGCTCGCCCGGCGCCTGACCCACGCCACGGGCCCGGGCCTGCTGCCCGCCGCGATCATGGGCGGCCTGCTGCTGGCCGCGAGCGACCTGGCCGCCCAGCGCGTCTGGCCGGCCACGCCGTTGCCGGTCGGCGTGATGACGGGTGCGGTCGGTGGCGTCTACCTGATGTGGCTCCTGTTCACGGAGTGGCACCGGCGGGGGCGGTAGGGCGGCGCGGTCAGCAACGACGAGTCCGGGCCGGGTGGGGGCGCGCGGGTGGCGAGCCGGGACGACGCGCTGTTGTGTTCGCCGTCACGCCCAGGATGTGCCGGCCGTCACGCCCCAGAAGTGCCCTGCCGCACACGCCGTTTGGCCCGTTGTCCCAATCGTCCCGTCCTCCGCCTGGACAGTCGACAGGTTGACTAGTCGACTGACCCTGTGGCAGGATGCCGCAAGCCGGCGCGAATACGGGGCCGGAAACCCGAACGAGAAGAACGATGACTTCCACCTTCCACCGGACCTTCCGGCGCCTCCTCTTGGCGCTGACCGCCCTCGCCGCGGTAGCGGTCGTGGCCGGCTGCGGCGGCTCCTCCGTGTCCAGCTCGAAGAGCGACGCGGCCCCCGAGGGCAAGAGCGGGCCCTTCACCATCGGCTACGACGTGTACTGGCTCGGCAACAGCTGGTCCGTCCAGCTCTACCAGGAGTTCAAGGCCTCGGCCGAGCGCAACAAGGGCGACATCTCCAAGGTCGTCTACACGCAGTCCGACAACCAGGTCCAGAAGCAGATCTCGAACGTGCAGTCGATGATCTCGCGCAAGGTCGACGCGATCATCATGACCCCGATCTCGCCGTCGGCGACGGTCCCGGTCATCAAGCAGGCGAAGGCCGCCGGCATCCCGGTCATCCTGCTCTCGGCCGAGGCCGACACGGACGAGTACACGTCGCTCGTCACCGTCGACCAGAAGAAGTTCGGCGCCGCGGGCGCCCAGTGGCTCGCCGACAAGCTCGGCGGCAAGGGCAACATCTACGCGCTGAACGGCATCGCCGGCGTGTCCACGGACTCCCTGCGCTTCGACGGCGCCAAGGAGGTCTTCAAGAAGTACCCGGGCATCAAGATCGTCGCCGACGCCCACGCCTCGTGGGACGAGGCGCAGGCCAAGCGCGCCGTCTCGAACATGCTCTCCTCGCACCCCGAGGTCGACGGTGTCTGGTCGCAGGGCGGCGCCATGACCCTCGGCGCGATCCAGGCCTTCCAGGCGGCCCGCAAGGACCTCGTCCCGATGGTCGGCGAGAACAACAACGGCCTGATGAAGGAGTGGGTCGAGCTCAAGGACCAGGGCTTCGACTCCGTCGGCGTCACGAACCCGACGTGGCTCGCGGACGACGCGCTCAAGACGACGATCAAGGCGCTGAAGGGCGAGCCGTTCGAGAAGGACAACGTCCTCACGCCGCCGACGATCACGAACGACGACCTGCAGGAGTTCGTGCGCACGGACCTGCCCGACTCCTTCTGGGTCAACACGCGGCTGTCCGACGCCCAGGTCGACGCGCTGTTCTCGAAGTAGGCACCACGATGTTCCGCTGCACCGACGTCTCGAAGCGGTTCGGCGCCACCCAGGCCGTCGCGGGGGTCTCGCTCGAGGTCCCCGCCGGCCAGGTCCTCGCCCTCATGGGCGAGAACGGCGCCGGCAAGTCGACGTTCATGGCGATGATCGCCGGCGAGGTCGTGCCCGACGAGGGCGAGCTCGCCGTCGACGGCCACGTCCTCCGCGGCACCCCGGCCGACAGCCGGGGCGCCGGCGTGGCGATCGTCCACCAGGAGCTCAGCCTCTTCCCGAACCTCACGGTCGGCGAGAACATCACCCTCGGCCGCACCCCGCGCAACCGGATCGGGCTGACCGACCACCGGGCGTCGAAGGTGCAGGCCCGGGCCGCGCTGGACCGCGTCGGGTTCGACATCGACCCCGACCGGCCCGTAGCCGACCTCGGCGCCGCCGAGCGCCAGCTCGTCGAGGTGGCCAAGGCCATCGCGACGACCCCCAAGCTGCTCATCCTCGACGAGCCCACCTCGTCGCTGGAGCAGGGCGAGGTGCAGCTGCTGCACCGCGCCGTCCAGCGCCTGACGGACGAGGGCACGGCCGTCGTCTTCGTCTCGCACCGCCTGGACGAGGTCTTCCAGTTCTCCGACCTCATCGCCGTGATGCGGACGGGCGCGCTCGTCGCCGCCGGCCCGAAGGCCGAGTGGGACGAGGACCGCCTGATCCAGACGATGGTGGGCCGCGAGATCCAGCAGCTCTACCCGCCGCGTGGTGCGGAGGCCCCGCGGGGCGGGATCGCCGCACTCGAGCTCGACGGGATCACCGGCGGCGGCGTGCACGACATCACGCTGCGCGTCGAGGCCGGCCGCATCGTCGGCGTCTCGGGGCTCGAGGGCCACGGGCAGCACACCGTCGCCGAGCTGGCGACGGGCGTGCGCAGCCCCGACGCCGGCACGATCCGCGTGGCCGGCCAGGACACCCGCCTGCGCGATCCGCGCGGCGCGCTGAAGGCGGGCATCGCCTACGTGCCGCCGAACCGCCGCGAGGCCGGGCTGTTCCTCCCGCTGTCGATCCGCGACAACCTCGCCACGGCCGCCCAGCGCCGCCTGCACCCGCGCGGCGTCGTCAGCCCCGGCCGGGAGTCGCGCGCGATCGACCCCGTGATCGAGCGGCTGCACCTGCGCTACAGCTCGACCTTCCAGCGCGTGGCCGACCTCTCCGGCGGCAACCAGCAGAAGGTCCTGTTCGGCCGTTGGCTCCTGGCCGGCGACCTGCGCGTGCTCGTGCTCGACGACCCGACGCGCGGCGTCGACGTCGGCGCGCGGGCCGAGATCTACCGGCTCCTGCGCGAGCTCACCGACGACGGAATGGGAGTGCTCCTCGTGTCGACCGACATGCTCGAGCTGCTCGGCCTGGCCGACGAGATCCACGTCATGTACGAGGGCCGCATCACCGGCACCGTCGACGGCGCGGACGCGACGGAGGAGTCGATCATGGCTCTGGCGTCCGGGCGGGCGGCCGCATGAGCGCCGTCCTCGGCGCCACCACGCGCGCCAACCTCAAGCCGACGATCCCGATCTGGATCGTCACGATCCTCGCCGTGGTCGTCGCGTTCGCGGTCTCGACCCCGTTCCGCACCGGCACGAACGCCAGCTCGCTCCTGCTCGGCATGGCGCCGCTGCTGCTCGTGGCCGCCGGCCAGGGCATCGTCATCCTGACGGGCGGGATCGACCTCTCCGTCGGCTCCGTGGTCAGCCTCGCCACCGTCATCACGGCGTCCTCGCTGGGCGACGGCTCCGGCACGCTGAACGTCGCCCTCGTCGTCGTCGCGGGCGTCGTGATCGGCACCGCCAACGGCGTGGGGGTCGCGGCCGGGATCAACCCGCTCGTGATGACCCTGGCCACGATGGGCATCGTCAAGGGCGGCGCGCTCCTGATCATGGACTCGCCCGGGGGGACCGTCCCCGCGAGCCTGCTCGAGGGCCTGACGTGGTCGTTCGGCTCCGTGCCCCTGACCTTCCTGATCTCGCTCGGCGTGGTCGTCGTGGCCTGGCTGCTGACGAGCGAGACGCGCTTCGGTCACACGCTCTACGCCGTCGGCCACAGCGGCATCGGCGCCCGCCGCGCCGCGCTGCGCACGAACCGGACGCTGATCGTGGCCTACGCGCTCAGCGGCCTGCTGGCCTCGCTCGGCGGCCTCGTGCTCGTCGGCCGCGTGTTCTCCGGCGACCCGCTGATCGGCGACGCGTTCTCGCTCGACTCGATCACCGCGGTGCTGCTCGGCGGCATCGCCGTCGTCGGCGGACGCGGCGCGCTCCTGGGGATCATCCCCGGCGTCCTGCTGCTGGCGCTCGTCGACAACCTGCTCAACCTCGCGGGCGTCTTCTCGTACTACCAGTACATCACCAAGGGGATGATCCTCATCGTCGCGCTGGCGCTCTACAACGCGGCCGGCGGCGAGCTGAAGATCGGCGGGGTGCGGCTGTTGCCCGGCCGAGGGTCGAAGCCCGACGCGGGGGCGCCCGCATGAGCGCCCCGACCGTGACGCCGCCGGCGGAGAACCCGGAGGCGACCACGCCCGCGGCGCCGACGCGCCTGCAGGCCCTGGGCCGCCACCGCTCGCTCGGCGTCTCCTACGGCCTCGCGCTGCTGTTCGTCATCGCGCTCGGCCTGACGACGAAGAACGGGTTCTCGCCCGAGCGGATCCTGAACATCGTCGGGCAGGACGCGCAGCTCGGCATGGCCGTCATCGGCCAGGCCGTCGTGATGCTCTCGGGCGGGCTCGACCTCTCCATCGGTCCGGTCATGAACCTGGCCAGCATCGTCTCCGCGGTGATCATGGACGGGTCGAACGGGAACATCCCGCTCGCCGTCGCCGTCACGATCGCGGCCGGCGGCGCGGTGGGCGTCGTCAACGGCCTGCTCGTCGCGAAGCTGCGGATCGCCCCGCTGCTGGCCACGCTCGCCGTCGGCACGATCCTGCAGGGCATCTACTACGTGTGGACGGAGGGCCAGCCGAAGGGCAACGTCGCCCCGGGCTTCCGCGCCATCGCCGACGACCGCATCCTCGGGTTCCTCCCGGTGTCGATCGTGGTCTGGGTCGCGCTCTGGAGCCTCGTGGCGTTCGTCCTCTACCGGACGACCTGGGGCAAGGGCCTCTACGCGACCGGCGCGAACCCGCGCGCCGCGTGGCTCTCCGGCATCGCGACCTCGCGCAAGGTGATCGGCGCCTACGTCATCGCCGGCATGTGCGCCGCGATCGCGGGCATGCAGCTCACCGCCTACTCGGGCGCGGCGTCGGTCAACGCGGCCGACTCCTACACGCTGACCACGGTCGCGGCCGCGGTGATCGGCGGCGTCGCCTTTGCCGGCGGCATCGGCGGCCTGGCGGGTCCCTTCGCGGGCGTGCTGGTGCTCGTGTTCCTCGACACGATCCTCGAGACGCTCGGCGTGCCCTCGGCCACGCAGTACATCGCCCAGGGCCTGATCCTGATCATCATGATGCTCGTCAGCCGCCGGCTCAACCGGGGCGCACGAGGGAGGGACGACGCATGACCCAGATCGAGTCCACGCTCCCGGCATCCAGCCTGCGGCCCATCGACACCCAGAGCGGCGTGCCGATCTACCGGCAGATCGTCGAGCAGCTCACGACGCTGCTCGCGCCGCTCGCGACGGGAACCCGCCTGCCGTCGGAGTCCGAGATCGCGCGCTCCGTCGGCGTCAGCCGCGGCACTGCCGTGCAGGCGCTCCGCGAGCTCGAGCACCAGGAGCTCGTCGTCCGCGTGCAGGGCCGCGGCACGTTCAAGGCCAGCCCGAAGCCCGGCAGCTTCACCCGCAACCTCCAGGCCGGTCGGCTGCCGAGCTTCACCGAGGACCTGCGCGAGGCCGGGCACGAGACCCGCGAGGTCGTGCGGCGCTGCGACCGCGTGCCCGCCACGGACGAGATCGCCGCGACGCTCGGCCTGGAGCCCGGCGCCGAGGTCTGGGCGCTCGAGCGCACCATCCTGGCCGACGAGCGACCCGT
This sequence comes from Patulibacter americanus DSM 16676, assembly GCF_000420025.1. GTDB lineage: Bacteria > Actinomycetota > Thermoleophilia > Solirubrobacterales > Solirubrobacteraceae > Patulibacter > Patulibacter americanus. The sequence continues at coordinate 752,743 of NZ_ATUD01000001.1, read as the reverse complement.
CGTCGACGTGCGCTCCTGGCTCCCGACCGCGCTCTACGCGGAGCTCGACGCCGACGCGATCGCCGGCTCGTCCCTCTACAGCCAGCTGTCGAAGCACTACGGCGCCGACGGCCGGCCGAGCTGGGCGGACGAGGAGTACACCGCGAGCACCACGGACGATGACCTCGCGACGGCGCTCGGCGTGCCGACGGGCTCGGGCGTCCTCGTCGTGCGCCGCACCGCGTACCTGGCCAACGGCCGGGCCGCGGAGTTCGTGGAGTCGTTCGTCCGCGCCGACGCGTACCGGGTCAAGATCACGGTGCTGCCCGCCACCGAGGGCTCTCAGCACCCGGTGCCGTCGCTGGCGGACGTCCGCCCGTGAGCGCGCCGCTGCTGCTCGGCATCGACATCGGGACCTCGTCGGTCAAGGCGCTCGTCCTCGACACGCACGGGCGCGTGCTCGAGTGCGTCCGCGCCGACCACGCGCTGCACCCCGCCGCGGGCGTCGTCGAGGCGCACGCCGACGGGTGGTGGGACGCGACCGTCGAGGCGATCGGCCGGCTCTCCGTCGACCCCTCCGCGATCGTCGGCGTCGGGCTGTCCGGGAACATGAGCTCCGTCGTGCTGCTCGACGACGAGGGACGCGCACTGCGCCCCGCGCCGCTCCTGGCCGACCCGCGCGGCGCGGCCCAGATCGCCGCGCTCGACCCCGCGCTGCGCGCCGAGATCGAGGCCTCCGGCGGCAACGCGCTCACGACCGCGATGTCGGCCGCGAGCCTGCTGTGGCTGCGCGACGCCGAGCCCGCGCTGCTGCAGGCGGCCACCGCGTGGGTGTCGGCGAAGGACCTCGTGCGCCTGCGCCTGACCGGCGCGCTGGTCACGGAGCCCACGGACGCGGCCAACGCCTGCTTCGTCGACGTCCGCACCCGCACCTGGCGGTTCGACCTGATCGAGCGCGCGGGGCTGCCGGCCCACGTGTTCCCGCCCCTGATCGACGCGGCCGACGTCGCCGGCCGGGTGACCTCCGACGCCGCCGCGCTCACCGGGCTGCCCGTCGGGACCCCGGTCGCCGCGGGCGGCGGCGACATGGCCACCGCGGCGATCGGCGCGGCCGCGACCGCCCCGGGCGCCGTGGCGCTGTCCCTCGGCACGTCCGTCACCGTCCTCGCCGCGCTCGGCGACGCCGCGCCCGACCCGGCGTGGCGCGGCAAGCTCACCTACCACCCGCTCCCGGGCGAGCTCGGCGGCTATGCGCTGGCCTCGCTGCTCACGGGCGGCCTGGCGCTGAACTGGCTGCGTACGCTCGCGGGCGGCACGATCGACTTCCCCACCGACGTCGTCCCCGACCCGGACGACCCGCTCGTCTTCGTCCCGCAGCTCTCGGGCACCGGCACGCCCGACTTCGTCTCCGAGATGCGCGGCGCCCTGCTCGGCATCACGCCGCACACCGGCCCGCCGCAGATCGCGGTCGCGCTGTTCGAGGCAATCGCGTTCGAGATCGCCGAGGTCCTGCGCCTCATCGGCCAGGACGGAGAGGCGCCGATCCGCGCCACGGGCGGCGGCACGAACGTCGCGGTCTGGGTGCAGATCCTGGCCGACGTGCTCGAACGGCCCGTCGAGGTCCTCGAGCAGCCCGACGTCTCCGCGATCGGTGCGGCCCTGTTGGCCGCGCAGGCGATCGGGGCCGACGTCGACCCCACCACCGTCGCGCGGAGGCAGCGCCGCTGCCTCCCGCGCCCCCAGCACCGGTCCGCATGGCGCGAGCGCGCCGCCCGCTACGCCGCGGCGCGCGCGCTCGCCCTCGGCCACCACCGAAGCCGCCCGCCGGCAGGAGGTCCCCCAGCATGATCCGCACCGTCACCGGTGACATCGCCCCCGAGGACCTCGGGATCACGCTCTCCCACGAGCACCTCATCTCGACGCCTCCGGAGTGGATGGCGACGAAGGACCCCGACCTCGTGATCCTCGACGTCGACCAGGCCGTCGTCGACGTGCAGCGGTTCCAGGCCGCCGGCGGTCAGGCCATGTTCGAGGCCACCGCCTGGGACTACGGCCGCGACCCGCGCAAGATGCAGGAGATCTGCGAGCGCACCGGCGTGACGCTGATCGCGTGCGGCGGGTTCAACAAGGGCCTGTGGTTCCACGAGCGCACCGAGGGCTGGAGCGTCGAGCAGTACGAGGAGGTCATGCTGCGCGAGGTCACGGAGGGCATCGACGGCACCGACGTGCGCGCCGGCGTCATCAAGTTCGGCACGGGCTACAACTCGATCTCCGTCGCCGAGGAGCGCGTCATCCGCGCCGCCTGCCGCGCCCACCTGCAGACCGGCGCGCCGCTGCACTCCCACACCGAGGCGGGCACGATGGCGCTCGAGCAGCTCGAGATCGTGCGGGAGGAGGGCGTCGACCCGCGCGTGCTGACGATCGCGCACCTCACGCGCAACATCGACCCGTGGCTCTACCGCAAGGTCGCGGAGTCCGGCGCGTACGTGCTGATCGACCAGCTGTCGAAGGTGAAGTACGGCCCCGAGAGCGGCCGCATCGACATGCTGATCGACCTGATCGACCTGGGGCACCTGGACCAGCTGCTCGTCGGCGGCGACCTCGCCCGCAAGAGCGACATGTACGGCTACACCCGCGGCCCCGGCGTCGGCTGGATCCTCTCGGACTGGCTTCCCCGCCTGCGCGAGCGGTTGGCCGAGCGCGGCCGCGACGCGCGCGAGATCGCGGAGATCGAGCACAAGGTCATGGTCGAGAACCCCGCCCGCCACTTCACCATCGGGGAGCCCGCGCGGCTCGCCACGACCGAGGGGAGCGCCCGATGAGCGTCCTTGCCGACCTGCGCGACGCCGGCGTCATCGCGACGCTGCGCGCGCCCTCCGTCGAAGCGGCGCTCGGCGCGGTGGAGGCCCTGATCGCCGGCGGCATCCGCGCCGTCGAGGTCACCTACACGACGCCGAACGTCCCCGAGGTGCTGCGCGCGCTGAAGGAACGCCACGGCGACGAGGTGCTGCTCGGCGCGGGCACGCTCCTCGACGTGCACCAGGCCGCCGAGGCCGCCGACGCGGGCGCGGAGTACCTCGTCTCGCCGGGGCTGGACGACGAGCTCGTCGCCGCGATGCAGGCCACGGGCAAGGTCACGATGGCGGGCGCGATGACGCCGACCGAGGTCATGCGCGCGCGCCGGCTGGGTGTCGACGTGGTCAAGCTCTTCCCGGGCTCGCTCGGCGGTCCCGCGCACCTCAAGGCCCTGCGCGCTCCGCTGCCCGACCTGGCCTACATGCCCACGGGCGGGGTCTCGGCCGACAACCTGCACGAGTGGTTCGCCGCCGGGGCGATCGCCGTCGGCGCGGGGGGCGAGCTGTGCCCGGGCGCGTCGCTCGCCGAGGGGCGCTACGACGACATCCGCGAGCGCGCCCAGCGGTTCGCGGCCGCGCTGGACGCCTGCCGCGCGGCGGCCTGAGCCGATGCGCTTCGACCGCCTGACCTCGTCGGAGGCTGTCGCCGCCCTGGCCGCGCGGCCCGTCGCGCTGCTGGCCCTGGGGGCGATCGAGAACCACGGCGAGCACCTGCCGCTGGGCACGGACAACGACCTGGCCCAGGGCGTCGTCGACGCGGTCGAGGCGCGGATCCCCGACGCGCTCGTGCTGCCCCCGATCGCCTACGGCCAGGCCTGGTCGACGGCGGGGTTCCCGGGCACGCTCAGCCTCTCCGTCGCGACGCTCCAAGGCCTGATCGTCGACCTCGGCGTCTCGCTGCGGCGCCAGGGTGTCGAGGTCCTCGCCCTCGTCAACGGCCACATGGGCAACCTCGACGCGATGAAGCTCGCGGCCCGGCAGCTGCACGACGAGCACGACATGACGGTCCTCACGCTCACCTACCCGGGCACCGCCGCGGTGCAGGAGCAGGTGCTCGAGGCCGAGCGCTGGCACGGCACGTACTTCCACGCCGACGAGATGGAGACCTCGCTCATGCTCCACCTCGCGCCCGAGGGCGTGCGGATGGAGCTGGCCGAAGCGAACTACCCCGAGCGGCCGGCCACGTTCGACGTGACGCCCACTCCGTGGACGGACCTCTCCGACACCCCGGTGATCGGCGACCCGCGGGTGGCGACGGCGGAGAAGGGACGCGCGATCGTCGAGGCCGCGGTCGAGGCGATCGTGGCGCTGATCGGACACGCCCGGGCGGCGCGTCCGGGGGCGGGTGGCGCTGATCGCCCCGCCGGCGGCGCGGGCGGTACCCCCGCCGAGGGTCGCTAGGTGCGCGCGGCGTTCCTCGGCATCCGCCACCCGCACGTGCTCGTGCGCCTGGCGCTGCTGCGCGACGCGCCGGACGTCGAGGTCGTCGGGTTCCACGAGCCCGACGTCGAGCTGGCGGACCGGTTCGCCGCCGCGACGGGCCTGCGCCGGTTCGCCACGCTCGCCGAGGCGCTGGAGGGCAGGCTCGACCTCGCCGTCGTCGAGGGGCTCGACACCGAGGTCCCCGACGTCGCGCTCCGCGCCGCGCCCCACTGCCGCGCGCTCCTGCTGGAGAAGCCCGGGGCGCCCACGCTGGAGGAGATGGACCGCCTCGTCGCGGGTCTCGCCGCGCTCCCGGTCGACGTCACCGTCGGCTACGAGCTGCACCACGCGCCCGCCGTCGTCCGCGCCCGCGCCATCGTCGGCTCCGGCGTCCTGGGCCACGTCACCGCGATCCGTGCGCACGGCGGCTGCCCGAACGGCTGCGGCGACGAGCTGTGGCAGAGCGTCCCCGGCGACCTCGGCGGCGTCCTCTTCACGGAGGGCTGCCACCTGCTGGAGATCCTGCTCGACCTCTGCGGCCCGCCGGACGGCGTGGTCGGCACGGTCGCGCGCCTGCAGGGCGGCACCCCGGTCGCCTCCGACGTCGTCAAGCGCGACCTCCTCGACCCGCCCGCCCCCGGCGACGTCACCCGTGTCGGCCGCCTGATGTTCGAGGACGTCGGCGCCGCGATCCTGCGCTACCCCGACAAGCTCGTCACCCTCGACGTCACGGCCTGGGAGGCCGGCGACTGGGTCGAGCTGTGGCGGATCGACGTGGTGGGCACGACCGGCACGCTCTCGCTGTTCCCGCTGCCGGGCCGGGTGGAGCTGACGGTCCGCGAGCCGCACGAGGGCTTCGAGGTCGGCACGACGACGCAGTCCTGGCCGCACCCGGTCGGCGAGCCGACGCTCACCGTCGACCCCGCCTACGCGGACGAGATGAGCGCGATCCTCGGCCGCCTGCGATCCGGCGCGCCGCCGCAGCAGGGGAGCCTGCAGCTGGCACACGACGTGGTCCGGGTGCTGGACGCGGCGTACCGGTCGGCGGCGGCGCCGATGGTGGGGCTGCGCTGAGGGACGCGTTGCGCTGTGGGTGGCGTCGGCGCTGTGGGTGGCGTCGGCGTTCGGGGACCGCTCAGCGCGGTCGCCAGTACCGCAGCGCGACGGTCGTCCCGTCGGCCTTCCGGCCGGTGAACACGCGGCGCTCCTCGCCGCCGAAGAAGCCGAGGCCGCCGACCGGGAGGTCCCCGGCTCGCTGCACGTAGACGATCGACGCGTCGCCCACGGGGACGGTCCGCACGGTGCGGACACCGAGCGGGTCCTCCAGGTCGACCTCGGTGATCTCGCGCGGGAACGCCCACGCCTGCCGGCTCGAGCCCGCGAGGGTCCGCCGCTCCCGGAGCCGGCGGTGCTCGGCGTCGCGCTCGGAGCTGTTGCTGGACGCCCCGCCGCCCAGCAGCGTCCAACGTCCCGGCGGGACGTCGAACGCCGAGCTGCACACGGCCGACGAGGGCGCGAGCGCCCCGGTGGGCGAGACGGTCCGCACGGGCTCGCCCCCGACCAGGCGGTCGACGGTCGCGAAGCACGGTCGGCCCGACGCGGGCTCGCGGGACGTCGCCAGCAGGGTCGGGCGGTCGGAGGACGGGTCGGACACGACCGCGGCCAGGCGTAGGCCGGCGGTGACGCCGGGGAGCCGCGGGTTGTCGGCACCCGTGGCCTTGCCCTGCCAGAAGCTGGGCAGGCCGTACTGGGCGTTGTCGACCGCTCCGTCGACCGGCTTCCCGTCGGCGACGGCGGTGCGGCGACCGACGTCGAGGTCGCCGCGCACGACGCGGAGTCGTGCTCCGCCGCGCAGCGCCGGCAGGTCCAGCGCGTCGTCCGGGGAGCGCAGCGCGACGCGGGTCCCGGGCCGCGGGCTGATGCCCCACACCACGGTCGCCGAGATCTGGGGGTTCGCGCCGATGTCGGCGGCGGCCGGCAGCCGCAGGGCTCCGAGCACCACGGCCCGGCTGCGGCCGGTGCACACCGTCGTGCTCGTCGTGTTGACCGGGACCCCCAGCGCCCGCGGGCGGTGCGGGTCGATCCACACGAACAGGCCGTCGACGATGCGCCCGACCTGGGCGCAGGTCTGCGCGACCCGCCGCGGCGGGCGGACGCTGCTGGAGCGCAGCGAGCGGGCGGCGAAGGTCCGGATCGCCCAGTCGGGGCCGCCGTACGGGTCGGCCGTGCGCACCACCACGCGCGCGTCGCGCCCCGGGCGCTCGGGCATGGCGATCGGGAGCCGCTCGTGGTGTCCGGGGACGGTCACGCCGGGCCGGGCGGTGCGCATCGGACCGGTCGTGAGCGGCACGTCGACCGCGGTGCTCGTCGCGGTGGCGGGGCGGGACGGTGCGCCGTCGGCGAAGGCGCTGAGCAGGCCGGCGATGACCCCGGCGATCGCCGCGGTGAGGAGCAGGCCGACGGGGACGAGACGGCGGCGGGTGGCGGGACGACGGAGCATCAGCGGCCTCCGGTCGGGGGCGGGGACGAGGACCGGGAAGGGGACGGGCTGCCCGTGCGGGTCTGGGCGACCGGCAGCGCGCGGATCCGACCGTCCCGGAGGGCCTCGACGCGCAGGTCGGCGGGGCGAACGCCGGCGGGCAGGATCGCGACGGAGGCCGCGGGCCCGGGCCCAGGGGTCCGGACGGTGCGCTGGGCGATCCGGCGGCGCCCCGCGCGGTCCCGGACGAGCGTGCGCGACGTCGTGGTGCGCATGCGTCCCGCCATTCGGACGGTCACGGTCGCGACCTCACGCCCCCGCAGCCGGACGACGATGCGATCGCCTTCGTCGCGGCGGACGAGAAGCGCCGAGCGCGGGCCGACGCGGTGCATCGCCCGGACGGGCGCGAGCGTCGCTTGACGCCCGCCGAGGGGCCCGCAGACCTTGGCGCCCCCGGACCCCTGCACGCGGAGGATCGCGACCGTCGCGCAGCCCCCGGGCCCGGAGAACGTCGTCGAGGCCGTCCAGCCCACCCGGCCTTCCGGGTCGGGTACGGAGGAGTTGCGACCGAGCTGCACCGTGCGCTCCGTGCCGTCGTCCCAGCGCAGCTGCACCCGGGGCGCCGCGCCCTCCGGCAGGCCGGCGACGGCGAGCACGAAGGTCCCGGAATCGCCGATCCGGACGGGCTGCGGCGCGCCCGCACCCGCCGCGATCTGCACGCTGCGCAGGTCGGGGCCGCCCGAGCCGAACACGACGCTCGTCGCCCCGGTGGGGCTGCGCGAGCCCGGTCCGGAGAATCCGCGCAGCTGCACCAGTGGCCGTCCCGTGCGCGGCGCCGGGCCGCAGGCATCGTTGCCGAACGGGGGCAGCGCGCGAAAGCGGCCGTCGAGCCCCCGGACGCCGAACGCGCCGCCGGGGGCCACCTGGCCGGTGCCGACGCAGACGAGTCCGTCGGCGGTGCGCCCGACCCGCACGGCCCAGGGGGGACCGCCGGTGGGGTCGGGGGACCGGGCGTCGGTCACGCGATCCGTGCCCGGGTCGGGGAACACGTTCGTCGTGTCACCCCGCGCGAACGGCGGGACGGGCGAGCCGGTGGTGGCGGTGAGGGCGACGGCGGCGGTGGCGGTGAAGGTCGCGGCGGTCGCGAGGGACGCTACGGCGGCGACGAGCACCCGATGGCGGCGGCCCGTCGTGGCGTGGCCCGCGGGGCGAGAGGAGCCGCGGCGCCCCGGGGCCTCGGTCGCCCGGGGCGCTCCGGGCGTCGCGGAGGCGTCGGTCGTCCCGATGGCCCCGGAGGTGTTGAGCGCGCTGAGGTCGTGGGCGAGGCGACGGTTGAGCCGCGCGACCGACGCGTCGAGACGGGGCTCCAGGCCGTCGTCGCCGAGCGCCCTCAGGGCGTCGTCGAGCTGCGGGTCAGACATGCGCATCGCCGTTCGTGATCGCGGGGGCCGCGCGCCGGTGATCGGCGACGGCGTCGTGCAGGGTGGTGCGGGCGCGCGAGACGCGGGAGCGGACGGTGCCGAGCGGGATGTCCAGGGCCACGGCCGCCTCGGCGTAGGACAGCTCGCCCCAGACGACGAGCAGCAGCGCCTCGCGCTCCTTCGCCGGCAGGCGCCGCAGCGCGCCGGCGAGCGCCGGAGTCAGTTCGGCGCGTGGGGCCACGCCGGGGCTCGAGCGTGGCGTCTCGCCCGCCAGGCGCTCCAGCGCCCGCAGCCGTCGGCCGTCGGCCCGCCGGTGCTCCGACGCGACGTTCAGCGCGATCCCGAACAGCCAGCCCGCAACGGTGCCCCGCGCCCGGTCGTACCCGGCGCGCAGCCCGAACGCCCGGACGAACACGTCGTGCGCCGCGTCCTGGCCGACGTCGGGACCGAGCCGGCGGGTCAGGTACCGCAGGATCGCGGGCCCATGGCGCTCGTAGACCACGGCGAACGCCTCGGCGTCGCCGCACAGGCCCGCCACGCATGGGTCGTCGTCGTGCGTCATCCGTCACCAGTTGGCCGCGGCCACCGAGGAAGTTCGCACGGAATGCGGCGGGCGTCAGCGCCCTCCGGCGCCCGACAGTTGTCGCTCCAGCACCGACGCGATCTCGCGCAGCGGCCCCGCGTGGAGCATCTGCGCGTGCGTGCACTCCAGCGTCCGCACGCGCAGGCCGCCGCGGACGTAGGGCTCCCACCCCGCCACGTCGAGCCAGGTCTCCGTCCGCGGCGCACCGGCGGCGAAGAACAGGGCGTCGCCGCCGAAGGGGCGGTGGACGTGGGTGCGCATGAGGGTCGCGTTGTTCACCACGATCCGCACCATCGCGGTGAGGGATTCCTCCGACAGCGACGCCAGGGCGCTGCCGTCCTCGCGCAGCACCGCCACGACGCCCTCGCGGGTGAGGGGCTCATCCCCGAGGCGACCCGGGTCGTGCCCCGCGATGTTCAGCAGCGCCGTCAGCGCCTGTGCCTCGGTCGGGGCGGCGAGGTCGCGCCACTGGTCGCTGGGGTAGGCGTCGAGCAGCGCGAGCAGGTCGACCTCCGCGCCCTCGTGCTCGAGCCGCGCGGTGATCGCCTGGGCGATCACGCCGCCGACGGACCAGCCGAGCAGCCGGTACGGCCCGGTCGGCCACACCTCGCGGATGCGGGCGACGTAGTCGTCGACCATCGCGTCCATCGTCACCGGCAGCGCGTGCGGGCCGGCGAGGCCGCGCGCCTGCAGCGCGACCACGGGCTGGTCGGCGGGGAGCAGCCGCGCCAGGCCCGCGTAGCCCCAGCCGATGCCGCCCGCAGGGTGCAGGCAGAACAGCGGCGGCCGATCGCCACCGCGGCGCAGTGGCAGGACGACGTCGAGCGCGCCGCCGTCGCCCTCGTCCTCGAGCGCCAGGGCGAGCGCCGACGGGGTCGGGGCAGCGAAGAGCGTGCCGATCGAGACCTCGCGGCCCAGCGCCTCGCGGAGCCGGGCGACCGCACGGGCCGCCAGCAGGGAGTGCCCGCCGAGGAGGAAGAAGTCGTCGTCCGGGCCGACGCGGGGGAGGGCCAGGAGCTCGGCGAAGAGCGCGCGGACGAGCTCCTCGGTCAGGGTCGCCGGCGGGGCGTCGGCGCCGTCGGGGGCGCCCCGGGCTCCGTCGGTCGAGGCGTCGTCGGGCGCGGGCAGCGCGCGGCGGTCCAGCTTGCCGCTCGGGGTGAGCGGCAGGGCGTCGAGCACGACGAACGCCGACGGCACCATCGCGTCGGAGAGCGTCTCGGCCAGGCGGCGGCGCAGGGCGTGGGCTTCGAGGGCGGGCGGGGACGTCGCGTCGGCCGGGACGAGGTAGGCCACCAGCCGCGTCCCGCCGGGCCCGTCGTCCCGCGCGATCACCGCGGCGCCGCGGACGGCCGGGTCCTCGAGCAGCCGCGCCTCGACCTCGCCCGTCTCGATCCGCTGGCCGCGGATCTTGACCTGGTGGTCGCGCCGCCCGAGATACTCGATCGCGCCGTCCGGCCGCCAGCGGGCGAGGTCGCCGGTCTTGTACATGCGGGCGTCCTCCCCGGCGAGCGGGCCCGGCACGAACGCCGCGTCGGTCAGGTCGGGGCGACCCAGGTAGCCGTCCGCCAGCTGGACGCCGGCGAGGTGCAGCTCGCCCGTCGCGCCGATCGGGACGGGGCGGCCCTGCGGGTCGAGCACGAGCGTCCGCGTGTTCCAGACGGGCCGGCCGATCGGGACGGGGTCGCCCGGGGCGTCGTCGGCGCACGGCCAGTGGGTCACGTCGACCGCCGCCTCCGTCGGGCCGTAGAGGTTGTGCAGCTCCGTGTCGGGGAGGACGGCGCGGAGCCGGTCGCGCAGCTCGGGCGGCAGCGCCTCGCCGCTGCAGACGATCCGGCGCAGACCCGTGCACTCCGCGGCGAGCGGCTCGTCGACGAACAGCCCGAGCATCGACGGGACGAAGTGCGCGTGCGTCACCCCGGTGCGCGCCACCAGCGCGGCGATCGCCCGCGGATCCCGGTGGGCGCCGGGCGGGGCGACCTCGAGCGGGACCGCGGCGATCAGCGGCCAGAAGAGCTCCCAGACGGAGACGTCGAAGCCGACGGGCGTCTTCTGCAGGATCCGGTCGCCGCGGGCCGCGTCGATGGGGAGCGCGGCGTCCTGCCACAGCAGCCGGTTGACGATCGCGTGATGGGGCACCACGACGCCCTTCGGCCGGCCGGTCGAGCCCGAGGTGTAGAGGACGTAGGCGGGGTCGTCGGGGCCGGGGGGAACGGCCGGGGCGACGGGGTTCGGGGGCGGAGAGTCGGGGCCGGGGGCCGCTGCGCCGGATCCGCCTTCCGGGCCGAACCTCGCCGAGTTCTCCACCCCTGACGTGGGGAACTCGGTGTGCTCAGGGCAACGCGGCAGTTCCGCCACCTCTGCGGTGGCGGAACTGCCGCGGAGAGCGTCGGCGACCTGCCCGCCTTCGTCCGTCGGCTGTCCTGCCCGCGTCGCGCCCACCGGTGCGGGCTCCACCCGCGTCGCGTCCGGTCGACGCCGCGCGAGCGCGTCGTCCCACGCTGCGGCCCCGTCCGCTGACTCCGCCACGACCGCGGACACCGGCCGCGCGTCCTCGAGCATCGCCTCGAGCCTTCCGGCGGGCAGGTCGACGTCGAGGGGCAGGTACGCCGCGCCGCTGCGCAGCACGCCGACGAGCGCGACGAGCAGGTCGACGGAGCGGGGGACGGCCACGGCGACGATCCGGCCCGGCCCCGCCCCGTCGGCCCGCAGCGCGTCGGCGAGAACGGCGGCGCGGGCGTGCAGCTCGGCGAGGGTCACCGCGTCGTCGCCGCAGCGCACGGCCTCGCGATCGGGATGCTCACGCAGGGCACGGTCCATGAGGGCCACGAGCGTCAGCGACGGGTCGACGGGGCGGTCCGTGGCGTTGAAGCCGTCGAGCACGAGGTCGCGCTCGTGCGGGGTGAGGAGGTCGAGGGCGCCGACCGTCGGCCGACCGTGCGCTTCGGGCCGCCCACCGCCGCCCGCCCGCCCGGCGTCGGGGCCCGGCCCGTCGGCCGCTGCCGCCCCGTCCACCACCGCCCGCGCGAACCGCTCGAGCCAGACCGCGATCCGCTCGGCGTGCAGCCGCGCGTCGTCGGCCGCGTACCGCGCGACGTTGGCCTCGACGTCGATGCGCGGGGGCGCGTCGCCGCGGTCGTAGAGGTTGAAGGAGAGGTCGTCGACCGGGCCCGCGCCGAGGGTGCGGACGACAGCGGCGACGTCGCCGAAGCGCAGCGCGTAGTCGAACGGGAGCACGTTGACCAGCGGGCCGTAGAGCGCGCGGCCGCGGCCCAGGGCACCGACGGTGCGGCGCAGCTCCTCGCCGCGGTGGCGCTGGTGGCGGCGCGTGGTGCGCATCTCGGCCGTCACCGCGCGGACGACGTCGGCCGGCGTGCCGTCGGGACGCACGGGCACGCGCAGCGGCACGACGTTGACCATCGTCGCCGGGCTACGCAGGGCGACGGGGCCCAGGCGGGCGAGGAGCGGCACGCCCAGGACGACCTCGTCCACGGGCTCGTCGTCCTCACGGCCCGCCGTCGCGGCCATGCGCGCGACGTAGGCCGCGACGCCGGCCATCACGACCTCGGGCCACGAGCCGCCGGTCGCGTCGCCCGCGGCGTGCAGCGCCGCGCGCAGCCCGTCGCCGACGGGCACGCTCGCCCGGTGAATCTCGTGGGTGCCGCCCTCGGGGCGGTCGCTCAGCACCGTGACGCGCGGCGCCGGCGTGCAGCGGCCGCGCCAGTGCTCCGCGTCGCGCTCCGCGGCGGGGGACGCGCGGTAGGCCCGCTCCACCTCGAGCGTGGCGGCCAGCGACGGGAACCACGCGGCGACGGGCGCCTCGTCGGCGAGCAGCGCGCCGTAGATCTCGGCCGCGCGGCGGGCCAGGAGCGAGAGGGCCGTCGCGTCGGCGGCGAGGTGGTGGACGCGTTGGAACCAGAGGACGACATCGTCCGCGACCCGGAGCAGGGCCTCGTCGAACAGGCGGTCCGTCGCGGGATCGAGCGGCCGGCGCCACGCCGCGTGGGCCCAGCGCTGCGCCGCGGCGTCCGGGTCGGGCTCGCCGCGCAGGTCGACGACCGGCAACGGCCAGTCCGCCGGCGGCGCGACGCGCTGGAGCGGCGCGTCGCCGGCCTCCTCGAGCACGACGTGCAGGCCCTCGGCCTCGTCGACGGCCGTGCGGACCGCGCGGGCCAGGAGCTCCAGGTCGACGTCGCCGCGCAGCTCGAGGCACTCCGCGGTGACGAAGGCGGCGCCGTCCGGATCGAGCCGCGCGGCGAACCAGATGCCCTCCTGCGCGGCCGTCAGGGGGAGGAGCGGGGCGGGCGCCGGCACCACCTCCGCGATCGCGTCGTCCGCCTCCGCCACCCCGCCGCTCATCGCCTCAGCGCGCCCCGTCGGCCCGGGCCGAGATCAACGCCCACCAGGCGCTCAGCGTCGGGGCCTCGGTCAGCTCGAGCAGCGTCACCTCGACGCCCGCCTTGCGCAGGCCGCCGACGAACGTCATGGCGCGGACGGAGTCCAGCGCCCAGTCCAGGACGAGGTCGTCGTCGTCGGAGATCGCGTCGGGGTCCTCGCCGACCAGGCCGCCGACGGTGCGGCGCAGCTCCTCGATGGTGCGGGGGACGGGGGAGGTCTCGGCGGGGGTCATGGGTCCTTCCTGGGGGATGCCGGGGACGGGTCGCGTCGCGTGCCGGCTTTCGATTAGGTTAGCCTACTTAGGCACCCCTTCTTAGGGTGCCCTTGCGGTCCCCTTCAGCTTCGATCCCCCCCCGGAGAACCCCTTGTCACCGTCCGCTTCCCGCACCCGTCGTGGTGCCCGCGGCCTCGCCGCCGGCACCGCCGTCGCGACCGCCGCGATCGCCCTCCTGCCCGCCGGCGCGTCCGCCGAGGCCGTCAACCAGCCCGGCTGGTCCGTCTCGACCCAGACGCTGTCGACCGGCATCAACCTGGGCTACGAGACCGCGATCGACCCCGTCCACCGCCGGGTCTACGCGGCCGACGCGCAGGCCACGACGGCCACGCGGACCTACAGCCGCGGCGCGGACGGGCAGTTCACCGGCGCCTACGTCGACGAGATCACCCGCGCGTCCACCGGCAAGGTCGTCTCGTTCTCCACCGCGAACCACAGCTTCCAGAAGAGCTGGGACTACACCGGCCTGCTCGGCACGAACGGCGTCCTCAACAGCGGCTTCACGTTCCCCGCCACGGCCGGCCCCGGCACGACGGGCGTCACGACGACGAACAACGTGCAGACCGGCAACCTGCCCTACAGCGTCGCGATCGACCACAGCACGAAGAACGCGGCCGGCCAGGACGACCCGACGATCGTCACCGTCCAGACCCGCACGGGCACCGTCGCGATCTTCCCGAGCTCGCAGGACAAGCCGAAGGACAGCGACCTCTTCTCCACGCTCGCCGACGGCACCACGAAGGCCTTCACCCGCGTCCGCGCCGGCGTCGTCGACTCCACGCGCCACAAGCTCTACGTCGCGAACTACAACGCGTCGGAGGGCAGCGTCTCCGTCATCGACATCCCGACGCGCAAGGTCGAGGCGATCATCCCGCTGCCCGGCGCCGTCGGCCTGGCACTCGACGAGGAATCCAACACGCTCTTCGCCGGCACGTGGACGACGCAGCCGAGCGACACGGTGAAGATCATCGACCTGAACAAGGTCGACCGGAACATCCCGACGTCGATGACGGACTTCGGCCAGAACGCCCAGGCCGTCGTCGCGTCCACGGAGCCGCTGAACGCCGTCGACGCCCGCCCGGCGTACGACCCGGTCGGCAAGAAGATCTACACGGCCAACAACAACAGCAAGTCGATCTCCGTCGTCGACGCCAACCCGGCGAGCCCGACGTACCTCAAGCTGCTGAAGACGATCGAGCCGGCCGGCACGCCGAACTCCATCAAGGTCGACCCGCAGCGCCGCCTGGTCTACTCCGCGGACCACACGGGCAAGGTCGTCTCCGTCATCGACGCGACGACCGACACGTTCGTGCAGGGCGTGCCGACCGCCGGCAACGCGCTCGACGTCGACATCGACCCGGCCTCGGGCGTCGCGTACGTCTCGAACCAGACCTCGGGCTCGACCACGGGCCAGGGCGTCCTGCAGGCGATCACGGTCACCCGCGACGCGCCCGCGCCCGTCGCCGGCCCCAAGGGCGACACGGGCGCCCCGGGCCCGGCCGGCCCCACGGGTCCCGCCGGCCCGGCCGGCAAGCCCGGCGCCTCCGGCACGGCGAAGGTCTCGATCTCGCTCTCCTCGCTGCGCGTGATCGGCACCCGCGTGACGGCGCAGGCGCCCGGCGCGGGCACGTTCCGCGCGACGGTCAAGAGCAGCGGCCGGACGATCGCCTCCGGCTCCGCGACCGCGAAGAAGAAGGGCACCGTCCGCCTGACGCTCAAGGTCACGAAGGCCGGCGCGGCGCTCCTGAAGAAGAAGGCCGTGAAGGGCACGCTGACGGTGCAGTTCACGCCGAAGGGCGAGAAGGCCGCCGCCGCGCAGCGCTCCACCGCCATCCGTCTGGCGAAGGCCCGCGGGGCGAAGCGCCGCTGAGCATGAGCGGCTCGGCCGACAGGGCGGACGGCCCGGTCCCGACGGCCGGCTCCGGCCGGGCGGGTGCCCCAGCGCCCGCCGGCCCGGCCCCCGTGGCGCTCGTCACGGGGGCCGGCCGGGGCATCGGCGCCGCCGTCGCCCGCGGGCTCGCGGCCGACGGGGCGCGCGTCGTCGTCACCGACCTCGACGGCGACGCCGCCGCGGCGGTCGCCCACGGGCTGCCGCACGGCGCGATCTCGGCCGCGCTCGACGTCACGGACCCCGCGGCGATCGAGGCGGTCGTCGCGCGGGCCGAGGCCGAGGCCGGGCCACTGGCCACGCTCGTCAACGTCGCCGGGGTGCTCTTCCCCGGCGCCGCGGTCGACCTGGACGACGCGGCGTGGGAGGCGACGTTCGCCGTCAACACCACCGGCGTCTTCCGCGTCTCGCGGGCCGTCGCGCGGCGGATGGTGCCGCGCGGCGCGGGGGCGATCGTCACGGTCGCCTCCAATGCCGCCGGCGTCCCGCGCGCCGGGATGGCCGCCTACGGGGCGTCGAAGGCGGCGTCGGCGTCGTTCACCCGCAGCCTCGGGCTCGAGCTCGCGCCGCACGGCATCCGCTGCAACGTCGTCTGCCCCGGCTCGACCGACACCGACATGCAGCGCGCGCTGTGGGCCGACGCGGACGGCGAGCGCCGCACGATCGCGGGCGACCTCGCGACGTTCAAGGCGGGCATCCCCCTCGGCCGGATCGCGCAGCCGGAGGACGTCGCCGAGGCCGTGCGGTTCCTCGTCTCCGACCGCGCCCGCCACATCACCATGCACGACCTCTACGTGGACGGCGGGGCGACGCTGCGCGGCTGACCGCCGCCCCGCGCCCCGTCGCTCCCTCCCGTCCCTCTCCCCCAGAAACAAGGACGCATGAGCACCGCATCCCTCTCCGTCGCGCCCGTCGCCGCGGACCTCCTCGCGGCGTACCGGCCGGGCGACGCCCTCTTCTCGTCCCCCCGCGGGGCGCTCCTGGCCGAGGGCGCGCGGGCCGTGGTGCCGACCGCCGGGCTCGCCGACGCCGCCGGCGTGCCCGCGCGCATGGCCGCGCTGCTCGACGGCTTCGGTCCGGACGCCGTCGTCGTGGGGGCCCTGCCCTTCGCCGCCGGGGGCGTCGGGCGGCTGGTCGTGCCCGAACGGGTGCTGCGGGCGGGGCCGTCGGTGGCCGACGCCGACCCCGACGCGCACCGGTCCCCGGACGGCGACGTCGCCGGGACCCCGCTCGTTGGCGACGCCGGACCCCACGCCGACGCGATCGGGGGAGCGGCCGGACGCCCGACGCCGCCACCCCATGTCGCCGCGGCCTGGGCCGTCCGGCCGATCCCGGCCCCCGAGGACTACGCCGCGGCGGTCGACGCGGCCGTCGCCCGGATGGGTCGCGACGCCGGGTCGCCCCTGCGCAAGGTCGTCCTGGCCCGCGCGCTCGAGCTGACGGCGGAGGAGCCGATCGACCCCGGCGCGATCCTCCGCCGGCTCGCCGAGCGCGACCCGCACGGGCACGCGTTCGCCGTCGACCTGGGCGCGGACGGCACTCTCGTTGGCGCGAGCCCCGAGCTGCTCGTCTCGCGCCACGGCGACGTGGTCGTCGCGCAGCCGCTGGCGGGATCGGCCCCGCGCCGCGCCGACGCCGCCGCCGACCGCTCCGGGGCCGACGCGCTGCTGCGGTCCCCCAAGGACCTCCGCGAGCACGCCCTCGTGGTCGACGCGGTCGCCGACGCGCTGCGCCCGCTGTGCGCCGCGCTCGACGTGCCGGAGTCGCCCTCGCTCGTCGCGACGAACGCGATGTGGCACCTGGGCACGACGGTCGTGGGGCGGCTCGCCGACCCGGCCACGACGGCGCTGGACCTCGCCGTCGCGCTGCACCCGACACCCGCGGTCTGCGGCACCCCGCCCGACGCCGCGCGCGCCGTGATCGCCGAGCTCGAGCCGTTCGACCGCGGCCCCTACGCGGGCGCGGTCGGCTGGCAGGACGCGACGGGCGACGGCGAGTGGGTCGTCACGATCCGCTGCGGCGTGGTCCGCGACCGCTCCCTGCGCGTGTTCGCGGGCGCCGGGGTCGTCCCCGGATCGCGTGGGGCCGACGAGCTGGCCGAGACGCACGCCAAGCTCCGCACGTTCCTCTCCGTCCTCGGGGTGGAGGAGGCCCGATGAGCCCGCTGCCCGGCGTCGTCCCCTGGCCGCCCGAGCTGGCGGAGCGCTGGCGGGCGCTCGGCTACTGGCGGGGCGAGACGTTCGGCTCCATGCTGCGCGAGCGCGCCGCCGAGCACCCGGAGCGCCCGGCGCTCGTCGCCCCCGCGGGGGGCCCGATCCAGGACACGGGGACGACCCCGGTTGGCTCGTCGGCGACGGGCGCCGCCGACGCCCGCTGGACCTACGGCGAGCTCGACGAGCGCGCCGACCGCATCGCCGCGGGCCTGCGCGCCCTCGGAATCCGTCGTCGGGACCGCGTCGTCGTGCAGCTCGGCAACGAGAGCGCGTTCGTGGAGACGGTCTTCGCGCTGTTCCGGATCGGCGCGCTGCCCGTCTTCGCCCTGCCCCCGCACCGGCGGACGGAGATCGCCTCCTTCGTCGCGCAGGCCGAGGCCGTCGCCTACGTGGTCGGCGGGCCCGTCCCCGGGTTCGACCCGCGCGAGCTCGCGGCCGAGATCCAGGCCGAGCACCCGACGCTGCGCCACGTGATCGTGGCCGGCGACGCCACGGCCCCGGCGGGCGCCCGGCACCCGTTCGTCGCGCTGGACGACCTGCGCGCGCACCCGCGGCCGTACTCCGCGATCGTCGACACGCCGCACGACCGCGGCGGGTGGGCGCCGACCCCCGACGAGGTCGCCTTCCTGCAACTCTCCGGCGGCTCGACGGGCGTGCCGAAGCTCATCCCGCGCACCCACGACGAGTACCTCTACACCCTGCGCCGCAGCGCCGAACTGTGCGGGCTGACGCCGGCGAGCGTGTACCTCGCCGCCCTGCCCGTCGCGCACAACTACCCCCTGAGCTCGCCCGGGATCATGGGCGCGTTCTACGCCGGTGCGCGCGCGGTGCTTGCACCGTCGCCCGACGCCGACACCGCGCTGGGTCTGGTCGCCCGCGAGCGCGTGACGATCACCGGCGTGGTCCCGCCCGTCGCGCTCGTGTGGCTCGACGCGGTCGCGGGCGGGACGGTGGAGCACG
Organism: Patulibacter americanus DSM 16676; assembly: GCF_000420025.1. Taxonomy (GTDB): domain Bacteria; phylum Actinomycetota; class Thermoleophilia; order Solirubrobacterales; family Solirubrobacteraceae; genus Patulibacter; species Patulibacter americanus. Next base: position 734,274 of record NZ_ATUD01000001.1, on the reverse strand, counting down.
ACCTCTCCAGCCTCGAGGTCCTGCAGGTCGGCGGCGCGAAGTTCAGCGCCGAGGCGGCCCGCCGGGTGCGCCCGACGCTCGGCTGCACGCTGCAGCAGGTCTTCGGGATGGCCGAGGGCCTCGTGAACTACACGCGCCTGGACGCCGACGAGGAGACGATCGTCACCACCCAGGGCCGGCCGATGGCCGCGCACGACGAGCTGCGCGTGCTCGACGAGGACGACGCGCCCGTCGCCCTGGGAGAGTCGGGCGCGCTCCTCACCCGCGGTCCGTACACGATCCAGGGCTACTACCGGGCCGAGGAGCACAACGCCCGCGCGTTCACCCCCGACGGCTGGTACCGCACGGGCGACCTCGTCCGCCTGACCCCGCGGGGCGACCTCGTCGTGGAGGGCCGCGACAAGGACCAGATCAACCGCGGCGGCGAGAAGATCGCGGCGGAGGAGGTCGAGAACCACCTGCTCGCCCACCCCGCCGTCCACGACGCCGCGGTCGTCGCGATGCCCGACCCGTACCTCGGCGAGCGCACCTGCGCGTTCGTGGTGCTGCGCGACGGCGTCGACCCACCCCGTCCCGTCGAGCTGCGCCGCTTCGTCCGCGGCCGCGGGCTCGCCGACTTCAAGGTCCCCGACCGCGTCGAGCTCGTCGACGCGTTCCCGCGCACGAACGTCGGAAAGGTCTCGAAGAAGGACCTCCGGCTGCTCGCCGCGTCCCGCGCGCAGGCGCCCGCCTGAGCCCCGGCGTCGCCACCCCTTCGCAGCACCCAGCACCGCCGCACCCAGCACCCAGCACCGCAGTCCCTCGAACCCCCGCCCCACCCGGAGTCCCACCATGGCCATGGCCCGCATCGCCCCCTACGCCCTGCCCGACGCGTCCGAGTTGCCCGAGAACCGGGTCGCGTGGACGCCCGACCCCGCGCGCGCCGTCCTGCTCGTCCACGACATGCAGAACTACTTCGTCGACGCGTACGAGCCCGACCGGGCGCCGATGACCGAGGTCATCCCGCGGATCGACGCGCTGCGCCGGGCGTGCGCGCGGGTCGGCGTGCCCGTCGTCTTCTCCGCCCAGCCGCCCGCGCAGGCGCCGGAGGACCGTGCGCTGCTGCAGGATTTCTGGGGCTCCGGCATCGGCGCCGGCCCGCGCGAGCACCGCATCATCGACGCGCTCGCCCCCAACGAGGACGACGTCGTCCTGACGAAGTGGCGCTACAGCGCGTTCCAGCGCACCGACCTGCGCGAGCGCCTGCACGCCCTGGGCCGCGACCAGCTGATCATCACGGGCATCTACGCCAACATCGGCTGCCTCATGACCGCGTGCGAAGCGTTCATGCAGGACGTCCAGTCGTTCTTCGTCGGCGACGCGATGGCTGACCTCTCGCCCGAGGAACACCGCTTGGCGCTGCGCTGGGCCGCGCAGCGGTGCGCGGTCACGACGACGGCGGAGCGGGTGACCGCGCAGCTGGGGGCCGGGGCGCGCCGGGACCCCGTCGCCGCGGGCCGGGCCGTGCGCGTCGGGGCGTAGCGGCGCGCCCGCGCACCGACGGAGCAGGCCGGGAGCGGGGGACGCCTCGTCCCCCCGCCGGCAGACCACTCAGTCGTAGCGCGAGGTCCCGCTGGCGGAGCGCGTCTTGAACGTGCCGCTGCTCAGCATGCCGTTCTCCTTGGCCTCCTCGACGAGCTCGCGGGGCGCCTGGTCGGGCCACATCCCGTACTCGTTGAAGAAGTCGCGCGCCTGCGACTCCTTGCTGCGGTCGACGTCGCCCGCGAAGCCCTTGCGCTGGATGTGGTTGACGAGCGCGACGCCCGCCGCGCCACCGAAGACGATGCCGACGATCTCCAGCCCGATGATGTCCGGGCTGATGATCAGCACCACGACGCAGACCACGAGCATGAGCCCGGGCAGTCCGTAGCGGAGGGTGCGGTCGAAGGTGAACATCGGGGCCTTCCTGGTGGTGGGGACGGTCCCCGGACCGTAGTACGGGGACGGCGGTGCGGGGCAGGCGGGGCGGAGCGGGGCAGGCGGGGCGGAGCGCGCGGGCGACGCTCAGCCGTGGCCGGCCGCGAGCCCGCCGCCGAGCGCGACGAGGATCGACCCGCAGCCGTAGCGCAGGATGCGACCGAAGCGGGGGTCGTCGCCCAGGCGGTCGCCGAGCGTGCCCGCGGCGATCGCCCAGCCGCTGTAGACGAGCAGGCACATCGCGGGCAGCAGCAGGCCCAGGCCGAGCACGGTGCCCACGCCGCTGTGGGTGCCGACGAACTGGGGCAGGATCGACAGGAAGAACAGCAGCCCCTTGGGGTTCAGCAGGCTGGTCAGCATCCCCTGGCGGACGGCCTGCCGCGCGCTCGTCGGCTGCCGAGGGACGGAGAAGTCGAACCCCTCCCGGTCGCGCAGCACCTTCACGCCCAGGTACACGAGGTAGGCGACGCCGACCCAGCGCAACGTCGTGAACGCCACGTGGGAGGACGCGATCACGGCCGAGACGCCGACGGCCGCGAGCACGGCGTGGACGACGTAGCCGCTGCACAGGCCGACGCTGCCGATGAGCGCGATCCGTCGGCCCTCGCCGATGCCGCGCGTCACGACGTAGACCGTGTCGGCCCCGGGCGTGAGCACGAGCGCGAGCATCGTGCCGATGAGGACCCAGATCGAGGCGCCGTCGCCCATCGTTCAGCGGTTGGGTGGCGCGACGGCGGGCATACAGCAACGGTAGGGAGGTTCCCGAGCCACATGGTTGCCGCTTCGGCGTCTAGAACCACCCTGGTGCGCAACAATTCGGGCGTGGACGCGACCGATTGGGCAATAGTCGAGGAGCTGCGCCGCGACGGCCGGCTCTCGAACGTCGAGCTGGCCGCCCGCGTGGGGCTGACCCCGGCCCCGTGCCTGCGTCGCGTGCGCCGGCTCGAGGGCGACGGCGTCATTGCCGGCTACCACGCGCACATCGACCCGCGGGCGACCGGGCGGGGGTTCGAGGTCATGGTCTCCGTGGAGCTCGAGCGCAAGGACCGCGACTCGGCGACGGCGTTCGAGCGCAGCGCCAGCGCGTTCCCCGAGGTCCTCGAGCTGCGCAAGATGTTCGGCCTGCCCGACTACGTGATGCGCGTCGGCACGGCCGACCTCGACGCCTACGAGCGCTTCGCCACGGACAAGCTGACGGCGATCCCGGGCATCGCGAAGGTCGACTCGCACTTGACGATGAAGGTCGTCAAGCACGAGCGGCCGTCCGAGACGGGGCCGACGGCGGGGGTGCCGGTCCGCGGGGCGCGGTAGGGGACCGTCAGAGCGCCGCCGCCATCCGTCGCACCGTCTCCTCCACCAGATCGGGGCTCGTGCCGAAGTTGAGCCGCGCCCATCCGGCCCCCGGCGCGCCGTAGTGGCGCCCGGGGCTCAGGGCGACCCGGCCCCGGCGGTGCAGCACGGCGGCGGGGTGGTCGCCCAGCCCCAGATCCCGCAGGTCGAGCCACGCGAGGTACGTCGCGTCCGGCGGGGTCCAGCGTGCCGCCGGCACCTCGGCCGCGAGCCGCTCGCCCAGGAGCGTGCGGTTGTGGTCGAGCTGCGCGAGGAGGGCGTCGAGGTACGCGTCGCCGTGTTCGAACGCGGCTCGGGCCCCGACGACGCCGAGCAGCCCGGCGCGGTTGGCCCGGTCAGGCAGCGCGGCGACCGCGTCGCGCGCCGCCCCCGGCGCGGTGACCATCAGCGCCGCCTTCAGGCCGGCCAGGTTGAACGCTTTCGACGCCGAGGTCAGGACGACCCCGCACTCCCGGGCGGCGTCCGAGACCGTCAGCCAGGGGACGTGCGTGGCGCCCGGGAGCACGAGCGGGCCGTGGATCTCGTCCGCCAGCACCCACGCGCCCGCGGCAGCGCAGCGCTCGGCGATCGCCGCGAGCTCGGCGACGGGCAGAGCGCGTCCCGTCGGGTTGTGCGGGTTGGCGAGGACGAGCACCCGCAGCCCGTCGGCCAGGGCGGCGTCAAGCGCGTCGAGGTCGAGCGCCCACGGATCCTCTGTGCTCTCACCCGCCAGCGGCAGCGGCCGCACCGCGACCCCCGCCTGCGGCAGCACGCGGTGGAACGGTGGGTACGCCGGGTCCGCGAACCCCACCAGGCCGCCGGACCCGGCGAGCAGGCGGCGGAGCTCGATCAGGCCGTCCATCACGTCGGGCAGCACCCGCACGTGACCCGGGTCGACCTCCCAGTCCCAACGCCGCTGCGCGAATCCCGCGAACGCCTCGCCGAGCCCTGCGGGCCGGGACGGCACGTAGCCCAGGTCGTCCTCGCGGATCGCCGCGTGCAGCGCCTCGGCGACGGGCTCCGGGATCGGGAAGTCCGTCTCGGCGATGGTCGACGAGAGCACCCCGGGCGCGACCCCCGCCCACTTGGCGCTGCGTCGCCGGCCGAGCTCCTCGAGGCCGGGGACGGACAGGTCGACGGCGGGGAAAGGCACCCGGACGACGCTAGCGCGACCGCCACACCGTCGGCTAGAGTCGCCCGCGGTGTCGTCCGGATCCCTCCTCTCGCGCTGGTGCGCCGCGGTCGCGGTCCTCTGCGCGTTCGGGGTCGCGGTCCTCACCGCGCCGGAGACGGCGCTCGTCCTCGGGCCGGCGCTGCTCCTGCTGCTCGTGCTCGTCGTCGGGGTGTTCCCCGGCGAGGAGGCGCTGGCCCGCGCCCGCGACCGGCGGTGGCGTGCCCGACGCGTCCGGGCCCCGGGACGCGCACCGCGCCCCGCGCTGCCCGACGTCGCACGCCCCTCGGGCATCTCGCGGGCCTTCGCGCTCGCCATGCGGCCGCCGCCCGCGGTCGCCCTCGCACGCTGACGCTGCCGGTCCGGTGACGGTCCGGGCGTGCCCGTGGGCGCGCGGCCCCGCCGCGTCCGCCCGCTGACGCGTCCGACCCCGTGACGGACGGGTGCGCCCGTGCCCGCCCGCACCCGGTCCGTCCCACGACGGTGGCCGGGGTCGTCCCGATCCGCCCTTCCCGGCGGCCCGGGTCGGCGGGCGCCCGTCACCTCCCCGAGGGCGCTCCGCGTCCGTCCGCGCCCCTCCGCGATCCCGCGGGGTGGGCCGCGACGGTCGCGGGCGTCGAGCCCGCGTTACCGGTCGCATCGCTGCGTGCCCGGTCGGCCCGTGGATCCGCCGCGTCCTCGTCCGTCCACCGAGACCCGCCAGAGCATGACCACCGACACCACCTTCCCCGTCCCATCCGCGGGCCCCGTCCCCGCCGACCCCGACCCGCCGCCGGCCGCCCGACGGGCCCACCCCCGGCGGACCTCGTTGCGCCCCCTGGTGCTGCGGATCCACTTCTACGCGGGCGTCCTCGTCGCGCCGCTGCTCGTGATCGCGAGCGTGACGGGGCTGCTCTACACCGCGACCCCGCAGATCGAACCGCTCGTGCACCGCCACGAGCTGCACGTCGACGCGCCGCCGGGTGCCCGGACCCTGCCCCTGATCGACCAGGTCCGGATCGCCCGGGCCGCGCACCCCGAGGGCACCGTCGCGAGCGTGCGCCCGGCACCGAAGCCCGACGCCACCACGCGCGTGACCCTCGACGTGGCGGGCCTGCCCGACGGCTATCAGCGCACGGTCTTCGTCGACCCCTACCGCGGCGAGGTGCGCGGCGCGCTGCAGACCTTCGGCGAGTGGCTGCCGGTCCGCGCGTGGATCGACGGCCTGCACCGCCACCTCCACCTGGGCGAGACCGGCCGGCTCTACAGTGAGACCGCGGCGGCGTGGCTGTGGGTCGTCGTGCTGGGCGGGGTGCTGCTCTGGGCGCGCCGCAGGCGTGACGCCCGCCGGCGCGCCGGGCCCGCCGCGCCCGCGCCGAAGGGCACGCGCCGGCGCACCGTCAGCCGCCACGCGCTCGTGGGGATCGTCGCCGCGGTGGGGCTCGTCGGCCTCTCGGCGACCGGGCTGACGTGGTCGAAGCACACGGGTGAGCGCGTGAGCGCCCTGCGCGACGCCGTGTCCTGGCAGACGCCGCGGGTCGACGCGGGCGCCCCGGTCGACGAGCACGCCGGACACGCGGGCCACGGCGGTGGGGACTCCGGCGCCACGAGCGCGGGCGAGCCCGAGCGCCTCTCCGCGATCGACGACGCCGTGCGCACCGCCGGACGCTCCGGGCTCGTGGCGCCGCTCGAGGTGACCCCGCCCGCCCAGGACGGCGCGGGCTGGACGGTCCAGGAGGTCCACCGCCGCTGGCCCGTGCGCCAGGACGCCGTCGCCGTGAACGCGACCGGCGTGCGCACGACGGACGTCTCGCGCTTTCAGGACTGGCCGATCGGGGCCAAGCTGACGGAGTGGGGCGTCGACGCCCACATGGGCCTGCTCTTCGGCCTGGCCAACCAGCTCGTGCTCGCGGCCCTGGCGGTCGGGCTGCTCGCCCTGGTGTTCCTGGGCTACCGCATGTGGTGGCAGCGCCGGCCCAAGCGCGGATCGCGCCTGTCGGTCGGCCGGCCCATGCCCCGCGGGGCGTGGCGCCACCTGCCGTGGCCGACCCTCGTCCCCCTCGCGCTGGTGACCGTCGCCGTCGGCTGGGCGATCCCGCCCCTCGGCGTGACCCTGGCCGCGTTCCTCTTCCTCGACGGCCTGATCGGCCTGTGGCGCCGCCGCGCCCGGCCCGCCGTCGCCACCTCCCCCTCCGACACGAAGGACCCCCGATGACCCCCCGCACCCGCACCTCCTCCGGCTCCCGCGCCACCGCCCTGGCCGCCGCGGCGACCCTCGCCCTCGCCGGCGTCCTGGCCGGCTGCGGCGGGGGCGAGGACGACGCCCGCGTGTCGGCCTCCGGCACCACGGCCACGGCGCACGGCGACGGGCACGCCGACCACGGCGCGACCGGCGAGCCCGCGGCCGCCGCTCCGTCGAAGGCCGACCAGCAGGCGCACGCCGCCACGATGCAGATGCGGCGCCTCGGCTCCGCGACGGCGGGGGATCGCAAGATCGAGCTCGACGCCTCCGACGCGACGACGTTCACCGTCCCCGAGGGCGGGCGGTTCGTCACCCACCGGCCGCGAAAGGGCGAGAACGCGCATCTCATGCTGATGCTCTCCGACGTCGAGACGGGCGAGCGGCTGCCGGACGCCACGATCACCCTGCGGGTCGTCGACGCGGCGGGCAAGGTCGTCTCGTCCGGTCCGCAGTACCCCATGTTCGGCATGGGGATGGGGATGCACTACGGCGACAACGTGACGATCCCGAAGGCCGGGAGGTACGTCGCGCAGCTCGTCGTCGGGCCGCCGATGATCGGGCGCCACGGCGACGTCGCGCAGCGATGGACCACGACCGTCCGCGCCGAGATCCCGTTCACGTGGGAGGACGCGGCGCGATGAGGATCACCCGACGCCGGCTGCTCCTCGGCGGCCTGACCGCCGGCGCCGCGGGCGTCGGGGCAGCCGTCGCGGCGGGCGGCGGGACGGACGGGGGCGGGGCGGCCGATGGCGACCCGGCCGTCGGCGGGGCTCACGGCCGCGGAGGAGCGGACGGTCGCCCCCTCGCCCCGCTGCCTCCGGCCGTGACCTCCGACGTGCGCCAGCACGCGTGGGACGCCGTCCTGCGCCGCGACGCCGACGGCAACGTGCTCGCCCCGCGGTTCCATCGCCTCGTGCTCTGCGACCTGGCGGCCGAGCCGACACCCGCGCGTGCCCACGCGGCCGAGGCGGCCCTCCGCCGCCTCGAGCGCGCGGTCCCCCGCGGGCCGGACGGCGTGCTCGTGACGGTGGGCTGGGGGCCTGCGTGGTTCCGTCGCATCGGGGTCGCCTCGCCGGTCCCGGCACCCCGTGCGCTGGCCCCGACCGAGGCACCCCGGCTCGACGACCACGTCGTCGTCCACCTGGCCGCGGACGACGAGGCGCTGCTGGACCGCGTGGAGCGGGCGCTGTTCGCCGGCGCCACGCTGCCCGGTGCGGGCGACGTCTCCCTCTCCGGGCTGCTCCGCGTGCAGGCTCGGCGGACGGGGTTCGTCGGTGCGGGCCTGCCGCGGCGTCACCAGCCGGGCACCGTCGGCCTGCCGACGGACCGCCCCATCGCGCGCGAGGCCCCGCTCTACATGGGGTTCCGCTCCGGGCTGCGGCGCAACCAGGCGACAGAGGACGACGTGACGATCGCCGACGGTCCGTGGGCGGGCGGGACGACGATGCACGTCTCGGCGATGGACCTGACCCTGGACACCTGGTACCACGGCGTCGACGAGGCAGGACGGGTGCGCCGGATGTTCGCCGCCGACCGCACGCCCGCCGACGTCGACCGCCACCCGCGGGGCCTCGACAACCCGGCGCGCGACCTCGCTGCCGTCGCCCGTCGCCACGGGGTGGTCGGCCACGCGGAGTCGATGGCCGGCGTCCGCCGGAACGGCCGCCCGCGGATCCTGCGACGCGACTTCGACAGCGCCGACGGCGACGCCGCCCAGGTGCACTTCGTGGCGCTGGGGCGGTCGATCGCCGACTTCGAGGCCACGCGCGAGGCGATGAACGCCGCCCGCGTGACGAACGAGGGCGCGGGCGTCGGCGCGCAGGTCAACAACGGCATCAACGAGTGGATCACCGTCACCGCACGGGGCAACTACCTGCTGCCGCCGCGGCCGCAGCGGATCTGCCCGGGCCTGGCGGGGTGGTCGGCGTGAGGCGCCGGTCGGGGCCGCCCCTCGTCGCGCTGGCGCTTCTCGTCGCCGTCCCGGCCGGCGCGGTGGCCCACGGCGGGATCCTCCTCGGCAGCGCCGTGGCGGGGCCCTACCGCACGCAGGTGATGGCGGCGCCCCTCGTCCGTCCGGGGGAGCGGCCCGCGATCGACGTGACCGTCTACCTGTCGGGCGTCGAGACGAACACGCCGATCACCGACGCGACGGTCCGCACCGCGGTCACCGTCGACGGGCGCACGCTGCGTCCGCCCGTGCGTCGGATCGGGGGCGGCTACGAGGCCATCGTGCCCGTGGGCGACGCCTACACCGTGGGCCGTCAGCGAGTCGTGGTCGACATCGCGGGCCCGCGGGGGACGGGGCAGGTGACCGTCGACCCGGTTCCGGAGGACGGTGGGCCGCCGACGGGGCTGCTGGCGGGGAGCGGGGTGCTCCTCCTGCTGCTCGGGGCGTGGGTGGTGCGGGTGCGGCGCACGCGCGCGCGGCGCGAGGCCGACGCGCCGGCGTCCTAGTTCGGGCCCGTCGCCGGCGACCGTGACGCGTGGTTCACCGCGGCGCCTCATCCGTCGGCTCCGCGGGCCGCCGTGCATGCCTCGCCGCAGACCGGGAATGCGTCCTGCGTGCGCCGCGGGTCCCGGGAGGCCGGCGGCGTGCCATCAGCCGAGGGGAGGCGGGGCGCTGAGCGAGCGGCGACCGGCAGACCGTCGGCGTCGTCGACCGGCGGGATCCGCGGGCGGGCAGGCACGCGACGCGACGCCTCGCCGTCCCGCCGCCGCGCCCCTAGGGTGCGACCACCGCGAGCGCCGCCCGGTAGCCGCGCGCGGCGTCCAGGTCCCGCAGCGTCAGGCGGTCCGGCCCGGGCACGCCGGCGGGGGCGACCAGCACGCGCGGCGGGTCCTCCAGCGCCAGCTCGAGCGTCGTGGGGTCCACGAGCAGGCCGCGGCCGTCGGCCTTGAGCACCGCCTCCTTGCGCGTCCAGAGCGCGAGGAACGCGTCGTGGCGCGGGCCGGGCTCCAGGCCCGCGAGGGCGGCGCGCTCCGACGGGGTGCAGACCACGCCGAGCAGTCCGGCGTCGGGGAGCGGCGCGCCGGAGCCGCCCTCCACGTCGACGCCGACGCGCCGGCCCCCGTCCGCCACCGCGACGAACACGTGCGCGCCCGCGTGCGCGACGGAGAGGTCGAGCGCGGCGGCGTCCGCGACCCGCGGCCGCCCGGCAGGACCGACCGTCAGCGGCACCTCCGCCGGGGCCACCCCGAGCAGCGCGCCCAGCGCCGTCCGGGCCAGCCGGCGCCCCGTGGCGAAGCGCGCCCGGTCGGCCGGCCGCCGCAGCCGCGCCAGCCGCTCGCGCTCCGCCTCGTCCAGGAGCGCGAGCACCGCCTCGTCGGGCTCGGTGGCCAGCGCGCGGTGGACGGCCACGCCGGGCGGCAGCCCGGGACCGCCCGGGGCGCTCACGTCCCCGCGCGCGCGGTCTGCAGCGCCGACGCCCACCACACGAGGTCGGCGGCGAGCCGGTCGAGCTTCGGGTCCAGCGGCGCGAGCATCTCGACGTCGAACGCCGCGGCCTTCAGGGCGGGCACGAGCAGGTCGGGCAGCACGTGCACGGCGTGGCGCAGCGGGGCCATCTCGAGCTCGACGGCCACCTGCCGCAGCTGCTCCACGGCCCGCGCGCCACCCACGCCGCCGTACCCGACGAACGCCACGGGCTTGCGCTGCAGCTCGACGGAGACGTGGTCCAGCGCGTTCTTCAGCGCCGCGGGGTAGCCGTGGTTGTACTCCGGGGTGACGACGACGTACCCGTCGGCCCCGTCGACGAGCCCGGCCCACGCCGCGGTGGCGTCGTCGGGGTAGGTGCGCCCCGCGTGGGCGGGGGCGACGGCCAGGTCGTAGAGGGGCAGCGGGTGCTCGCGCAGGTCGACGAGCTCGGCCCGCAGGTCGTCGCGCCGATCGAGGCGGTCCATCGCCCACGCCGCTGCGCGCTCGCCGAAGCGCTTGCTGCGGGTGCTGGCGAGGAGGACCTGGATGCGGAGCATGGGCGGCGATCGGTCGGGGGAAGACGACGCCGCGGCGGCCAGGCCGCCGCGGCCCGCGCAGCCTAGCCCATTGGAGTTAGGGCCGCCTTACTCGACCACTCACCCCCGGCCGGTCGGCGGGTCGCCCAGGACCCGCACGACGGCGGAGGCCCGCACGGGGGCGGGCAGGCGCACCGCGTCGGCCGTCGCCCGCAGACGCCGCAGGACGCCCGCGGTCGAGCGGCGGGGGATCGCCCGGACGGTGAAGCTCGAGCGGGCGCCGCGTCCCAGGCGGGCGACGTCGCGGCACAGGGCCCCGTCGCGCCGCACCGCGCCGGGGTGGGGCGTCACGAGCAGGTCGGCCGCCGGGCTGTGGCAGACGCGCACCGCCCGCGCCCCGGCAGGCGCGCCGCCCCGCACCGTCACGCGGTACGAGAAGCGCTCGCCGATTCGCACGGTCCGCGGCGCGTCGATCGCCACGCCCAGCGCGGGGCGGGCGTCGACGACGCGGATGCCGGCCGCGGACACGTTGTTGGTCGTGTTCGGGTCCGGGGTCCTGGCGGTCGCGACCGTGACGTTCTCGAGCGTCCCGCGCTCCAGCAGTCGGCCCCGGATGCGGACGACCACGCGGGCGCCCGGGCGCAGCGTGCCGAGCGTGCAGCGGATCGGGCGGCGAGCGGTGCACGACGCGGCCGACGGGTCGAAGGCGGGATCGGTGCTCGAGACGACCTCGACCAACGCCCGGGCGCGGCGGTTGAGGTTCGCCGGATCGACCTTGGGGAGCTCGCGGACGACGGCGTCGACGGCGGGCTCCGGTCCGCGGTTGCGGACCTCGACCCGCACCGTCGCCTGACTCCCGACGGGCGCGACGGCCGGGGTGATGGTCTCGCGCACCGCCAGGTCCGCTCCGGCACCGGCGACGAGGGGCGCGCCCGGGGGCGGGGAGGGCGTGCCGACGGGCAGCCGCGGCCCGTTCCCCGGACGCTCGTCGGCGGGCGCGAACGGGTCCGTCGGGTCCGGGGTGCCGGTCGTTCCCGCGCCCGGGTCGGGCTCGGGGGCGGGGGCGGGATCCGGCTCGGGGCCGGGGTCGGGGTCGGGATCAGGTTCGGGGGCCGGGGCGTACGTGTTCTGGACGGTCGCCGACAGCCGGGAGCCGGGAGCGATCGTGACGACGGGACGGTCGACCGCGACCGTGGCGGCGCCGCGGGGATCAGGCTCGGAGACGGCGTAGCGCACCCCGCCGGGCACCTGGCCGATCGGCACCTCGCCGGCCGCGACGCGCGTCGGCAGCACGACCGTGCGGGCCTGTCCGGCGGCGAGCGCGATCTGCCGCCGCCGGCCGTTCTCGCCCCGCAGCACGATGTCCCACGTCCCGCCAGGGGAGGGCCCGGAGACGAGCTTCCGCACCAGCACGCGGCCGCGGCACGCCTCTCTGCTGGCGGTGGCCCGCACGGTCGTGCTGCCGGCCCGGGCCACGATGACGTGGGGGCTGCGGGCGTCGGCCACGGTGAAGTACGCGTCGCGCCGGGCCCCCACGCGCAGGCGGCCCGTCTGGGCGCTCTCCTCGTCGCGCCACGTCACGTCGACCGCCTCGTCGTCGCGGTTGCGCAGGCGCATCGTGCTCGTGTCGGCCACCGCGTCGCGGCAGGTCGGGTCGAGCGCGACGTCGGGGCCCGGGGCGTCGGGCAGCGGCAGGCAGCCCCGGAACGTGCCGTGCCGCGAGGTGCTCTGGCCGCGGAGCGACGCGCCCCAGAGCTGGCCGTAGAGCTGCGCGTTGCCCGTGAACTCGACGGCGGCGCGCGGCGCGAGGACCGATCCGGGGAACGCGATCCCGGGGCCGATCTGCACCCGCGACGCCTGCGGGATGTTCCAGAGGGTGGCGTCGCGCAGGGCGGCGAGCTCGGCGGGTGGCGCGTCCCCGAGCTGCTGGTACGACGAGCCGTTCCAGTAGGCGACCTGCGTCAGGGCGTTGGGGGCCGCCGTCGACACGTCGTCGCCGAGCACCGTGATGATCGTGGTCGAGCCCGCCGGCACGCGGATGAGCACCTCCCGGGCGTCGCCGAGCTGGGCCGAGGTGAGCTCGAACCCGTTGCGCGCCTGGTTCGTGCCCTCCAGCGTGATGGCGCCCGCAGCGTTCGGTGCCGACACCGTGCCCGTGGCCTCCAGGCCGCCGAGCCGGTCGGCGAGCGCGTCGAGCGCCGCGAACTCGGCGTCCGTCGAGAACGGCAGCGGGGCCTGCGCGAGGGTCCCGTTGGGCGTGGCCATCTGCCCCGTGAACGTGCCGGCGTAGCGGACGCTGCCGTTCGGGGCCTGGGTGCCGTTCGCGGTCAGGTCGCCCCCGACGAGCAGATCGATGCGCTCGGCGTCCGGCGTGCCGCGCACCCCGACCGCCCACCCGCTGACGGTCGCGTCGCCCCCGGCGAAGACCCGGCCGTCGACCTGGGTGTTGCTCGACGCGTAGTCGTCGTGCACGAAGACGCCGTAGTCGCCCGGCGTGCCGAGGGCGACGCAATCGCTCGGGGCCTGCGCCCGGGCCTCCCGTGGGCCCGTGCCGAGAAGGGCGGCGGCGAGCAGCGCACCGGCGACGAGGGCGAGGGCCAGGGCACGCATGTGGGCACGCTACGCCGGGCGGGGGGAGAGTCAACCCCCGTTCCGGGTGGTGGGGCCATCCGTCCCCCCGCCCTTCGGTTCGGCCGAGCCCGGCCGATCGTGTGGTGTGGCAAGACGTTCGTGCCGCCGGCCCCCGGGGGGACTACGGCCGGCGGCGCGGACGGCCTACGACGATGGGTCGCCCGCGCCCGCGCCCGCGCGCCCGCGTCGCTCAGCCCGCGCGTCCTCGACCCCGGCCGCTGTCCCGGCCGCCATGCGCGGCCCTCAGTCCGCCGCCACGGCCCCGCCGGCCGCCGCGGGCGGCTCGACCCGCCGGGCGCCGCGGCGTTGCGCCAGGACCCCGTGAGGGGCCAGCACGTAGGCGGCGACGAACTGCAGGGAGAGCACGCACACGATCGCCCCGCCGGTCGACCAGTCGAGGTGGTAGCTCAGGTACGTGCCGAGCAGGCAGGCGGAGACGGAGCAGCCGATCGCCCAGCCGAGCATGCGCGAGAACCGGTCCGTGATCAGGTAGGCCGTCGCGCCCGGGGTGATGAGCATCGCGACGACGAGCACGATGCCGACGGCCTGCAGAGCGACGATCACGGTCAGCGCGAGCGCGCCGAGCAGCAGGGTCTCCAGCCGCTTCGGCGAGATCCCGATCGCGTGGGCGTGCGTCGGGTCGAACGCGTAGAGCACGAGGTCGCGGCGCTTGTAGAGCAGCGCCGCGGTAACGACCGTGCCGATGATGACGACCTGCACGATGTCGCCGTCGCTCACGCCCAGGACGTTGCCGAAGAGGATGTGGAAGAGGTCGATCTGGGACGGGATCGCGCTCACCAGCACGAGCCCGAGCGCGAACAGCCCCGTGAAGACGATGCCGATGGCGGCGTCCTCCTTCACCCGCGAGGTCCGGTTGAGCGCCCCGACGAGCCCGACGGCGGCCGAGCCGAAGACGAACGCGCCGATCGCGAACGGGATCCCGATCACGTAGGAGAGGACGACGCCGGGCAGCACGGCGTGGGAGACCGCGTCGCCCATCAGCGACCACCCGAGGAGGGTGAGCCAGCAGGAGAGGACGGCGCAGGCCACCGCGCAGACGAGCGCGACGAGCAGCGCGCGCTGCATGAACTCGAACCCCAGGGGCTCGGTGAACCACTCGATCGGGCTCATGCGGCGACCCCCGTGGCGCGCAGCGCCTCGACGGGCACGAACCCCCCGAACGCCTCGCCGAGCGGCCCCGGTCGCAGCGTCTCCTCCGGCGTGCCCTGGGCGACGATCCGGCGGTTGATGAGCGCCACCTCGTCGCAGAGCGCGGGCACGGCGACGAGGTCGTGGGTCGAGACGAGGATGGTCCGCCCCTCGGCCGCGAGGCCGCGCAGCAGCTCGGTGATGGTCGCCTCGGAGCGCTTGTCGACGCCCGCGAACGGCTCGTCGAGCAGCAGCAGGTCGGCGCCTTGGGCCAGGCCGCGGGCGACGAACGCGCGCTTGCGCTGGCCGCCCGAGAGCGCGCCGATCTGCCGGCCGGCGAGGTCGGTCAGCTCCGTGCGCTCGAGCGCGGCGTCGACGGCCTCGTGGTCCTCCGGCCGCAGGCGCCGGCGCGGGCCGAGACGGCCGTAGCGGCCCATCGCCACGACGTCGCGGACGGAGACGGGGAACTGCGGGTCGACGTCCTCGTCCTGCGGGGCGTAGGCCACGCGCCCGGCGCGGCGGGCGTCGTGCGGGTCCGCGCCGAACAGCAGGACGGTGCCGCGATCCGGCCGGACGAGACCCATGAGCGCCTTGAACAGGGTCGACTTGCCCGAGCCGTTCATGCCGATCAGTCCCTGCACGAGCCCGGAGCGCACCCGCAGGTCGACGCCGTCGAGCGCGAGGGTGGAGCCGTAGCGGACGGCGAGACCCGAGACGGCGACGACGTCGCCCGTCGCGGCGGCGGCCCCGGTCCGGTCGCCGGGGGAGGGGCGGCCGGCGGTCGCGGCCGGGTCGGGGGTGGGGCGCGAGGTCGTGCTCATCGGGTCTCCTGGGCGGCGGGGGCCAGCCCGCGCGCGATCGTTTCGGCGTCGCGGCGCAGCAGGTCGAGGTAGGTGGGGACGGGACCGTCGGCGGCGGAGAGCGAGTCGACGTAGAGCGTGCCGGCGAAGCGGGATCCGGCCTCGTCGGCCACCTGCTCCATCGACTTGGGGTTCACCGTCGACTCGCAGAAGACGCCGGGCACCGCGCGTCGGCGGACGACCTCGACGGCCGCGGCGATCTGCTGCGGCGTGCCCTCCTGCTCCGCGTTGACGGGCCAGAGGTACGCCTCGCGCAGGCCGAGGTCGCGGGCGAGGTAGGAGAAGGCGCCCTCGCACGAGACGAGCACACGACGCTCGGCGGGCACGCCCTGCAGCCGGCGCCGCACCCCGTCGCCGACGGCCCGCAGCCGCGCGGCGTAGGCGTCCGCGCGGCGGCGGAACTCGGCGGCCCCGGCGGGGTCGAGCTTCGTGAGCGCCCGCCGGATGTTCTCCACGTAGATCTGGGCGTTGTCGGTCGACATCCACGCGTGCGGGTTCGGCTTGCCGGCGTACTCCGAGCCGCCGCCGATCGGCACGGGCTGCACGCCGTCGGTGAGCGTGGCCGACGGCGCGTCGGCCAGGTCGACGAACTGCTCGAACCAGCGCTCGAGGCCCAGCCCGTTCTCGAGCACCAGATCCGCGTGGGCGGCCTTCTTCAGGTCGCTCGGCGTCGGCTCGTAGCCGTGGATCTCGGCGCCCGGCTTGGTGATCGACGCGACCTCGACGCGGTCGCCGCCGACCTCGCGCGCCATGTCGGCGATGACGGTGAACGTCGTGAGGACGAGCGGTGGCGCGTCGGCGGGGCGCGTCGTCCCGGTGCTCGCGCAGCCGCTCAGGGCGAGGGCGAGAACCGCCACGGTCAGCGCGGCGGCGACGCCACGACTGCGTCGTCGTAGGACCGTGGTTCGGCCTCGGCCAGATACAGATTGAGGCATGCCAAGATTTAAGCACAATGGTGCCAAAGCCCCGACGCGACGGGCCCGATGCGCTCTGCAGGGCCCACCCTGGGCCGTCCACCGTGCGGCCGCGCTTCCGGGGACGGCGGGCGCCGGACGGCGGGTGCGTCGTCGTGGCCCGCATGGCGATTGCGACCCGGGGTAGCCGTCGGGCCGGCGAGGCGGTCGGAATCTCCGGCCCGCCCTCTGTCATCCGCGAAGGCGCGATCGGCGGCCGGCCCGTGGCCCGGGCCGGCCGTCTCCCGCCGTTCGTCGCTCCGCCGATCGCCGAGACCGGTCGATGGCCGGATGCGCGGCCGGTAGGTTTCCCGTGCGCGGGGACGGGTAACCACGTCCGCTTCCCCCGTGACCCACGACGGACGACGACCGACACCGTGCCCGAAGAACGCCGCAACTCCCAGGCCGAGCGCATATCCACGGCCATCGCGAACGCCTACAAGCAGCACTACGGTCGCGGGCCGACCGTGATCCTGACCCGCTTCGCCGGCCCGGACGTGGTCACGTGCGTGCTCGAGGACAGCAAGAGCCCCGCACAGGCGAAGCTCATGCAGGTCGGCCGCGACGACCTCGTCCACGAGGCGCGTTCAGCCCTGCAGGCCGCGCACCAGGACGAGCTGTGCGCGATCGTCGCCGAGATCACCGGTCGCCGGATCCGCACCATGGTCAGCGGCGTCAACGTCGCCGACGACGTCTCCGTCGAGACGTTCCTGCTCGAGCCCGAGGACGAGGCGACCGAGCTGCCGGGCACCTGAGCCCGGAGCACCCCCGTCCTCAGAGGTGCCCGCGGCGCTCCGCAATCGTGCGCGCCGCGTCGCCCACCCCGACGAAGAGGTCGGCGCAGTCCGCGACGAGCTCTTCGCGGGTGACGTCGAGCGCCCCGTCGATCCAGGCGATGAGCAGCTCGGCCATGCCGCCCGCCAGCAGCCCGGCGGTCACACGCAGCAGCGGCTCGGCGGCGGCGGGCGGGGCGTAGTCCTCGCGGCCGTAGCCGGCGATGACCTCGGAGAGGGCGGTCATGGTGCGCATCCGGCGCCGCATGAGCGGCTCGCTGCCCAGCGCCTCGACGAAGACGACCCGCGCGCGCCGCGGATCGTCGGTGAGCGCGCGGACGCCCGCGTCGATCGCGGCCAGCGCCCGGGCGCGCCGGCCGCCGTCGGCGGCGGCGACCGCGGTCGTGACGGCGAGCGTCGCGTCCGTCGCGATCTCGTCGAAGACCGCGACCGCCAGCTCGTCGAGTCCCGCGAAGCTCTCGTAGAAGAACCGCGCCGTCAGCCCCGCCTCCGTGCAGATCCCGCGCACGGTGGTCGCGGACCAGCCGCGCGTGCCGAGCAGCTCCAGCCCGGCGTCGAGGAGCGCCCGCCGCCGGGCCTCGACGCGGTGCTCCGCGCTCTGACCGGCGTAGACGCGGGACGAGGACACGGACCTACTCTCGCAGGCCCGCCGCCCGCTCCGGCGTGCCGAGGCGGGCGTCCTCCGCGTCCTGCGTCGCGGCCCAGGTGCCGAGCAGCCGCAGCGCCTCCTCCGCCCGCGAGCCGGGCTCGGCGGCGTAGGCGTAGAGCCAGCGCTCGCCGTCGTGCAGCCCCAGCGTCTCGATGTGCACGACGAACTCGCCGACGACGGGGTGGCGGAAGCGCTTGGGGCCGCGGCACCGGCCGTCGACGTCGTGCTCGGCCCACCACGCGGCGAACTCCGGGCTGGCGACGGAGAGCTCGCCGATCAGGGCGTGCAGCCCCGTGTCGCGGGGGTGGCGCCCGGCCGACTCGCGCAGGATGGAGACGGTGGCGCGGGCGACCATCTCCCAGTCCACGAGGAGCTCGCGCACCGACGGCTCGAGGAACAGCCAGCGCGTGTGGTTGCTCGCCGGGGACGGCGCAGGCTCGAGCCCGACCATCATCGCCCGGCCCAGCCGGTTCATCGCGCCGACCTCGCCGCGGAAGTCCACGATCAGACCCGGGATCTCGAGCCGGTCGAGCAGCAGCCGCGACCCGGCGTCCAGGGGCGGCAACGTCACGTCCCCGGCGGCGGGGGCGGCGACCGTCGAGCGGACGAGGTTGTGCAGGTGCAGCCGCTCGACCTCGGTCAGCCGCATCGCCCGGGCGATCGCGTCGAGGACCCCGTCGGAGGGCTGCAGGTCGCGGCCCTGCTCCAGGCGGGCGAAGTAGTCGAGGCTCACGCCGGCGAGCATCGAGACCTCCTCGCGCCGCAGGCCCGGGACGCGCCGCCGGCCGTCCGTCTCGATGCCGACGTCCTCGGGCTGCACCCGGGCCCGGCGGGTCCGCAGGAACTCCCGCAGCTCGGCGTTCTTGGCCATGGTCCGACTGTAGACCCCGCCCCGCAGGACGAGGGTAGGACGCTGCGTCCGAGGTCGCCGCCGTCCCTGGTGCGGGCGGCACCGGGGCCGCATGGTGGACGCATGACCACGACCCACACCGCTCTCCTCGGCGACCGCACCGTGCGCCGCGTCGGCTTTGGTGCGATGCAGCTCGCCGGGCCCAACGCCTGGGGTCCCCCGCGGGACCCGGACGCCGCCCGCGCCGTCCTGCGCCGCGCGCTCGACCTCGGCGTGAACCACGTCGACACCGCCCAGATCTACGGCCCGGACGTCGTCAACGACCTGATCGCCGAAGCCCTGCGTCCGTACCCCGACGAGCTCGTGATCGCCACGAAGGTCGGCGGCCGTCGCGACGACGGGGGCGGGTGGATCGGCGCCGCCCGCCCGGAGCGGCTGCGCGCGGACGTCGAGGCGAACCTGCGCGGGCTGCGCGTGGAGCGGCTCGGGCTCGTGAACCTGCGGCTGATGCCCGACGGCGAGCGCGTCCCCCTCGCCGAGCAGCTCGGCGCCCTCACCGCGCTACGCGACGAGGGCAAGCTCGCGCTGATCGGCCTGTCGACCGTCTCTGCCGACGACGTGCGCGCGGCGCTCGAGATCACCCCGATCGCCGCGGTGCAGAACGCGTTCAGCGTCGTCAACCGCGCTGATCAGCCCGTGCTGGACCTCTGCCGCGCGCAGGGGATCGCGTACGTCCCGTACTTCCCGCTCGGCTCGGCGTACGTCGGCGGGCCGCAGGTCCTCGCGGCCGACCCGGCGATCGCGTCCGTCGCGGCGAAGCACGGCGTCTCCGCGGCGCAGGTCGCCCTCGCGTGGCTGCTCGCGCGCTACGACCGCATGCTGCTCATCCCGGGCACGAGCTCCATCGCGCACCTCGAGGACAACCTCGCGGCCGGCCACGTCGCGCTGGACGATCAGGACCTGGCCACGCTCGACGGGGCGAAGCAGCTCGGGAACCCCATGGGCTGAGGGGTACGAAGACGATGTGACAACCGGCGTTGCTGCATCGGGTAGCATCGGGAAACGCCCATGATCAGATCCCGCTGCCCCGCCGACCACGACGAGGCCCGCACTCGTCTGCGGGCCGCCCGCCACGTCGGCGACCCGCTCGCCGACGACCTCGTCGCCGCGTTCCGCGGGCTCCCGGGCGGCGAGGGCGCGGCGCTGCTGGACCGCGCGCTGGCGGAGGGCATCGACGCCGTCCCGGGCGCTCCGGCCGCGCTCCGGGCGCTGCTCGACGACGCCTCGCGGACACCCGCGTGGCACGACCCGGCGCTCGCGGACGCGGGGGCGACGAGCTTCTGGCGAGCCGGGGCGCCCGCGCTCGTGTTGTCCCTGACCTACGGGGCGCTCGCCTACGGGTACCAGTACGCCGACCTGTCCCGACCGCTCGCCGCGACGGGGCGGCTGGAGCGGATGGCGTCGCGCCGCCTGGGCGAGACGAGCCGGTGGCTGCTGGCGGTCACGACCCCCGGGGGGATGCGCCCGGGCGCGTCCGGCTGGATCCTGAGCGTGCGGGTGCGGGTCGTGCACGCGCTGGTCCGCGACCGCCTGCGGCGCTCGGGCACCTGGGACGAGCCGGCCTGGGGCGTGCCGATCAGCGCGGCCGGCGCGGCGGCGACCGCGATCGCCGGGTTCGACGTCTTCCCGGCCCGCGCGATGGCCGACCTGGGCCTGCGGACGACGGCCGCCGAGCGCGAGGCCCGCAGTGCGCTGTGGCGCTGGGTGGCGCACGTCATGGGCGTGCCGGAGGGTCTGCTGCCCGAGGACCACGCCGCCGCGGTCGCCCTCGCCGACGCGATCCCCGAGGTGCTCGACGGGCCGGACGCCGACGGCACCCGGCTCATGCACGCCCTGCTCCGCCACGGCCTGCCGCTGGAGGGCATGCTGCCCCGCCGCGCCGTGGGGCCGGCGCGGGCGCTCGGCGCGCCCGTGCTGGCGGCGGTCGTGCGCCGGTGGATGGACCCGGGGACGGCGGACGTCCTCGGCGTGCCCCGCTCGCCGCTGGGCCGGCTGATCCCGCTGGTCCGGCCGGTGTCGCGGGCGCAGGCGGCGGTGCTCGCGACGGGGCTCCTGGGGGACGAGGGGCGGGTCGCGCGGGCGCAGATCGGTGCGCTGCGGCGGCTGCTCGACGCGGCCGGCGACCCCGCCGCCCCCGTCTCGCCGGCGGCGTCCCAGGGGCCGGCGCTCCACGCGTCGCGCGCGTAGCCCGGGTGGGGAGGCACGGTTAGGGTGCCCTCCGTGCCGATCGTTTAGGGTCCCCTCATGCGAATTCGGACCCTGTGCGCGGCGCTCGCGACGACCCTGGTGCTCGCCTCGTGCGGCTCCGACGACGAGAAGGCCACGACGAGCACCACCGCTGCTGCGTCAGGCGCCTTCCCCGTCACGATCGAGGACGCCTTCGGCTCCGCGACGATCGAGAAGCAGCCCGAGCGCGTGGCGGCCGTCGGCTTCAACGAGCAGGACTTCGTGATGGCGCTCGGCATCAAGCCGGTCGCGATCCGCGAGACCCTCGGCGCGTTCGACTACCTCAACCGCAAGTGGGCCCCGGGCGCCAACGACCCGAAGCCCGCCCTCGTGGGCGGCCCCGAGATCTCGTTCGAGAAGCTCGCCGCGGCGCGGCCCGACGTCATCCTCGGCGTCTACTCCTTCGCGGACGCGGCGACGTACGGCAAGCTGGCGAAGATCGCCCCGACGGTCGTCCAGCCCAAGGACGCGGGCGCCGGCGGCGCCCCGTGGGACCAGCAGATGATGATCACGGGCCGCGCGCTCGGCCGCGAGGACCAGGCGAAGAAGATCGTCGCCGACGTGAACGCCAAGTTCGCCGCGCAGAAGGACGCGCACCCGGAGTTCCAGGGCAAGAAGCTGACGGTCGCGTTCGAGAGCGGCAAGACGGTCTTCTCGCTCACCGACGACGACCTGCGCCAGCGGTTCTTCACCGACCTCGGCTTCGAGACGCCGAAGGAGGCCGGCGAGACCGACATCAGCGCCGAGCGCCTCGACGTGCTCGACCAGGACGTCCTCGTCCTGATCACGGACGGCACCCGCAAGCTCTCCGACGACGAGCTCTTCCAGCGCCTCGACGTCGCGAAGGAGGGCCGCGTGATCGAGGTCACCGCCGACAGCGACTTCGCCGGTGCCCTGGGCTACAACAGCCCGCTCAGCCGCCCGTTCCTGCTCGAGCAGGTCGTGCCGCAGCTCGCGGCCGCCGTCGACGGCGACCCGGCCACGAAGGTCCCCGCCGCGAAGTAGGCGGACCGGTGGGCCGACCCCGTAGGGTCGGCCCATGGCCGCCGACGCCGCAGCGCCCAAGGACCCGAGCAACAGCCAGATCGCCGAGCTCTTCGAGGAGCTCGCCGACCGGTACGAGCTCGACGGGGCCGTCGTCCACCGCGTACTCGCCTACCGCAACGCGGCGAAGGCCACGCGCGACGCGCCCCGCTCCGTCGCCGCGATGACGCGCGCGGGCACCGTCACCGAGCTGCCCGGGATCGGCAAGACGCTCGAGGAGAAGCTCGTTGCCCTGGTCGAGACGGGCGAGATCCCGGCGCTCGAGAAGCTGCGGGCCAAGATCCCCGAGGGCCTGCTCGTCATCACCCGCCTCCCCGGCCTGGGCCCCAAGCGCGCCCGCAAGCTCCACGAGGAGCTCGGCGTGGACGGCCCCGCCGCGTTGCGCACGGCGATCGAGCAGCACAAGGTCGCCGCGCTGCAGGGCTTCGGTGCGAAGACCGAGGCCAAGCTGCTGGCCCTCCTCGACGCGGCCGGCGACGAGGTCGGCCGCCCCAAGCGCGACCTGCTCTCCCACGCGCTGCCCCTGGCCGAGTCGCTCGTCGCCGAGCTGCGCGAGCGGGGCAAGGACGCCGGCGTCCATCGCGTCGAGGTCGCCGGCTCGGCCCGTCGCCAGGCCGACTCCGTCCACGACCTCGACATCATCGCCACGGCCGACGATCCGCAGGCCCTCGTCGACGTCTTCCGCGCCTCGGAGCTGGTCGCCGAGGTCGCCTCCTCCGGCCAGAACGGCGCCCACGGGGTGCTGCACTCCGGGATGGCGGTCGACCTGCGCGTCGTCGCGCCGGACCAGTTCGGCAACCTGCTGCAGCACTTCACGGGCTCCAAGGCCCACAACGTCGCGATCCGCGAGGCCGCGGTCAAACGCGGGCTGCACGTGTCGGAGTACGGGATCCTCGACGACGAGACGGGCGAGACGGAGCGGTTCGCCACGGAGGAGGAGGTCTACGCGCGCCTCGGCCTGCCGTGGATCCCGCCGGAGCTGCGCGAGAACCGCGGCGAGCTGGCGCTCACGGAGATCCCGCCGCTCATCGAGCAGGGCGACCTGCGCGGCGACCTCCACATGCACACGACCCACTCCGACGGTCGCGCGTCGGTGCGCGACATGGCGCTCGCCGCCCGCGACCTGGGGCTGGAGTACCTGTGCATCACGGACCACTCGGCCTCGCACGGGTTCGGCAACGACGTCCAGCCCGACGAGCTGCGCGAGATCATCGCCGAGGTCCGCGCGGTCGACGCGGAGCTCGACGGCATCACCGTCCTCGCGGGCTCCGAGGTCAACATCGGGACGGACGGCACCCTGGACTACGCCGACGACGTCCTGGCCGAGCTCGACTGGGTCGTCGCGTCCGTCCACACCGCGTTTGGGAGCGACCCGACGAAGCGGATCCTCGCCGCCTGCGAACACCCGTACGTCGACGTGATCGGCCACCCGACGGGTCGCCTGATCGAGCGGCGCACCGCCTACGACCTCGACGTCGACGCGGTCATCGCGGCCGCCGCGCGCACGGGGACGTTCCTCGAGATCAACGCCTCGCCGGCCCGCCGAGACCTGCACGACGTCCACGCCCGCGCGGCCCGCGACGCCGGGGTGCTGCTGACCATCGACTCCGACGCCCACGGCCCCGACACGCTGCCGAACACCCGCTGGGGCATCGCGACCGCGCGGCGGGCGTGGCTCGCGAAGGACGACGTCGCCAACACCCGCCCGTGGGCAGAGCTGCGGAAGCTCCGCAAGGGCGGGCGCTAGGACCGCGGCCGGGCGGGGTCAGCACCGCCGCCCGGGCCGGTCCCTCAGCCGTCGGACTTGCGCTCGGCCTTCGCG
Source organism: Patulibacter americanus DSM 16676 (assembly GCF_000420025.1). Taxonomy (GTDB): domain Bacteria; phylum Actinomycetota; class Thermoleophilia; order Solirubrobacterales; family Solirubrobacteraceae; genus Patulibacter; species Patulibacter americanus. The sequence goes on along the minus strand of NZ_ATUD01000001.1, from coordinate 710,608 downwards.
CGGTCGGCGGCGTCCTTCAGACGCTGGGCCTCGTCGGAGGCGGCGAGGGCCTCCTCCTTCTTGGCCAGCGCCTCCTCCTCGGTCTTCAGGCGCTTGAGCTCGTCCTCGCGCGCCTTGTCCTCGGCGGCCGTCTTGCGGTCGGCCTCGGCCTTGTCCGACGCACGCTTGCGCTCCGCCGCGACCTCCTCGGCCTTCGCCTCGCGCTCCGCCTTCTCGGCGGCGGCCTTCTTCTTGCGGGCCTCAGCGCGGCGGGCGGCCTGCTGCCGCTTCTTCTCCGCCTCCTGCTGCTTGCGCTCGGCCTCAGCGTCGGCCCCCTGCTTCGCCGCCTCGGCCTGGGCGCGCAGGTCCTGGGCCTGGTCCCGCTCGTCGGCGGCGGTGCTGCGGCGCCGGCCCTCGGCGCGCAGCTCCTCGTCGCCGAGCACGGCCCCGACGGTCTCCTTCACCTGGCCGTCGGCGCGGTCGACGACGGTCGAGCCGCCGCGGCCGGCGAGCTTGAGCGCGGTGTCGAGGGGGACGCGCGCCACCTTCACGCCGGTCCGCACCGCGAACCCGGGGATGCCGAACAGCTTCATCGTCCCGCCTCCGGGTCGAGCTGCGCCGCTCGGCGCTCGGCCTCTGCGGCCTCGCGCTCCAGGCGCTGGGCCTCCGTCTCGCCCTCCGCGCGGGCCTGGGCGGCCTCGCGCTCGGCGACGCCGGCCTGCGCGGCGCCCTGACGACGCTCGGCGGCCGCGGCCTGCTCCTCGGCGGCGGCATCCTCGGCGGCGCGCTGCTCCGCGGTCTTCGCCTCGGCCTCGATCCGCTCCTCGCGGCGCTTCGCCTCGACCTCGGCCTCGAGCTCCTCGCGGCGACGCTGGATCTCGGCCCGCTCCTCCTCGGTCTCGGCCACGCCCTCGGCGCGGCGGGCCTCGGCGGCCTCCTCGTTCGCCGCGGCCTGCTGGTCGGCGGTGGCCTCCTGCAGTCGGCCCTCGCGCTGCAGCGTGTCGTCGCCGACGAGGCCGCCGGCGGCCTGCTTGGCCTTACCGGCGAGCTTGCCGACGAGCCCGCCCGTCGTGCTCTGCTCTTCGTCTTGGGTCACGCCGGTCCCCTACCCGAACGCGACGGGCGTACACAGCGGTTTCGTGTGCGGTGGCTCCGGTTGCGACCCGCGGTCGCAAACGGCGGGTGCCGGAGTCGAGGGCCGGCCGGTGCCGGCGGTCGGGGTGGGCCGCCGACCACTCCGGTCAGATCTCCGCGCGCAGCAGCTCCGCGAGCCGGGCGATCCGCTCCTCGTCACGCCGGTAGTGCGTCCACTGCCCCATGCGGCGGCTCGTGACGAGCCCGGCGCGTCCGAGGGTCGCCATGAACTGGGAGGCGGTCGACTGCGAGACCTCGGCCTTGGCCTGGATGTGCTTCAGGCAGACGCCGAACTCCTCCGGCGGGTGGTCCTGCGGGGGGAAGTTCGCCGCCGGATCCTTCAGCCATCCCATGATCCGCAGGCGCGTCGGGTTCGAGAGTGCCTTCAGGCCCTGCAGCAGCTCGTCGTCGTCCGGCGTCACCCCATCATCGTACCGTCCCATCGCGAATTGCCGATGTTCGTGGTAGAACTCCGCCCTCGGTTCGAAAGATCGTGAAAAAGCGATCTATCGATATGCCTCCCAAGGATGGATCCCACGATGAGCAGCTCCACGCCCGACAGCTCCACGCCCGACAGCTCCACGCCCGACGTCCCTGCGACCGCCGCCTCGCGCACGGCCGCCCCCGACGACGCCGCGCGCCAGGTGGCGCTCGTCGTCGGCGCCCAGGGGGTGATCGGTCGCGGCATCGTCGACGAGCTGCTCCGCCGCGGCGACTGGGACGTCGTCGGGCTGTCGCGGCGCGGCGGCGAGACGGCACCGCGCCTGCGCCACGTCGCCGTCGACCTGCTGGACCCGGCCGCCTCGCGGGAGCGGCTCGCGGGCCTCACGGACGTGACGCACGTCTTCTACGCCGCGTTCCAGGACCGCCCGACGCCGTCGGAGCTCGTGGCGCCGAACGTCGCGATGCTGCGCAACGTCCTCGACGCGATCGAGCCGGTGGCCCCGGGCCTGCGGCACGTGAGCCTGATGCAGGGCTACAAGGTCTACGGCGCGCACCTCGGGCCGTTCACGACCCCGGCGCGCGAGGATGAGCCGGGGCACATGCCGCCGGAGTTCAACGTCGACCAGCAGGCGCTGCTCGAGGAGCGGCGCGCCGGGGCGGCGTGGACGTGGTCCGCGATTCGCCCGTCCGTCGTCGCCGGGTACGCGCTCGGCAACCCGATGAACCTCGCGATGGTCATCGCGGTCTACGCGTCGATCAGCAAGGAGCTCGGGCTGCCGCTGCGCTTCCCCGGGACCCAGGGGGCCTACGACACGCTCATGGAGATGACGGACGCCGGGCTGCTCGCCCGCGCGGTCGTCTGGGCCGGGACGGACGAGCGCTGCGCGGACGGGGCGTTCAACATCGCCAACGGCGACCTCTTCCGCTGGAACCGCATGTGGCCGGCGATCGCCGGCGCGTTCGGGCTCGAGGTCGCCCCGCCGCTGCCGCTGCAGCTCGACGCGGTCATGGCGGACAAGGAGCCGGTCTGGGACGCGATGGTGGAGCGCCACGGCCTGGCGCCCAACGCCTACGCCGACGTCTCCTCCTGGGCGTTCGGCGACGCCGTCTTCTCCTGGGACTACGACTTCTTCGCGGACGGCTCGAAGGCCCGCCGGCACGGGTTCCACGAGCACGTCGACACCGAGGCCATGTTCCTCGAGATCTTCGCCGACCTCCGGAGGCGGCGCGTGATCCCGTAGGTGCCGGACGGGACGCCGCTATGTTGGCCGCGATGCCCCGCGCCGCGCGCCCCGACGATCTGGCCCGCGTCCGGTCGTACACCCGCTGGTCGCTCGTCGTCCTGGGCGCCGGGACGGTGGTGGCGCCGGCCGCGGACCTCGTGGGCGGGGACGAGACCCCGGCGGCCCGGGTCGTGCTGCTGGTGCTGCTGTTGCTCGTGGGTCTCGAGCAGCTCCGGCTGCTGCTCGGCGCGATGGGCGAGGTCGACGCTCGGGCGCTGCTGCAGCCCCGCGTGCTCGCCGCCGGCGCCGTCGCGCTCGGGCTGCTGGCCGTCGCGGCGGCGGACCCCGACGCGACGGGCCTCGGGTCGTGGTCGCTGCCGTTCGCGGGGCTCGTCGGCGCCGCGGCCGTCTGGGCGCCCGGGCCCCGGCGCGTGTGGCTCGTGGCGGCCGGCGCGGCGCTGGCCGCGGCCGTGGGCGCCGTGGCGGCGCTGCTGGGGGACGGGGTCGTCCTCACTGCCGTGGTCGCCCCCGTGATGGTGGTCGCGGCGATCGTCTTCGCGGACGTCCTCCAGCTGTGGGTGTGGAACGTGACGCTCCGGCTCGACGAGGCGCGCGCGACCGCGGGCGAGCTGGCCGTCCTGCGGGAGCGCCTGCGCTTCGCGGCCGACCTCCACGACGTCCAGGGCCACCACCTGCAGGCGATCGCGCTCAAGGCCGAGCTGGCCCGACGGCTCGTCGGCGTCGACGACGACGGCGCGCGGCGGAACGCGGGCGAGGTCCAGGAGCTGACCCTCGCCGCGCTGGCCGACACCCGTGCGCTCGTCCGCGGGTACCGGCGCGTCGGGCTCGTCACCGAGCTGGAGAACGCGGTGGCGATCCTGCGCGCCGCGGGCGTCGAGGCGTCCGTGACGGGTACGCCGGAGCAGGTGCCCGAGCCGCTCCAGCCGCTCTTCGGCTCGCTCGTGCGGGAGGGCGCGACGAACCTGCTGCGCCACACGGTCGCGGAGCGCTGCACGCTGTCGGTCGCCGTCGACGACGGCGAGGTCGTGCTCCGGGTGCAGGACGACGGGACGGCTCGTGCGCCGGCCACGCCGGACGACGAACCCGGCACCGGCGTCGTCGCGCTGCGCGAGCGGTTCGCGGCGGTCGGCGGGCGGGTCGACGCGGAGCCGCTGCCGGGCCGCGGATTCGCGCTGACGGGAAGGGCGCCGCGATGATCCGCCTGCTGCTGGCCGACGACGAGGACCTGCTGCGCAACGCGCTGGCGTCGCTGCTCGATCTCGAGCCCGACATGACGGTCGTGGCGCAGGCCGGGGACGGCGAGCGCGCGGTGGCGCTCGCGGCCGAGCTCGAGCCGGACCTCGTCCTCCTGGACCTCGAGATGCCGAAGCTCGACGGCGTGGAGGCCGCCCGGCGGATCCTCGCCCACCGGGCCGTGCCGGTGGTGCTCGTGACCCGTCACGCGCGCCCCGGGGTCCTGCGGCGCGCGCTGGCCGGCGGCGTCCGGGGGTTCGTGCCGAAGACGACCCCGGCGGATCGCCTGGCCCGCATCCTCCGCGACGTCCACGGCGGCGGGCGCTACGTCGACTCCGAGATCGCCGCGACCGCACTCACGGAGGGTGCGTGCCCGCTCAGCGACCGCGAGCTCGAGGTCTTGCGGCTCGTCCGCGACGGCCTGAGCGCCGGGGCGATCGCCACCACGGCGCACCTCGCCCCCGGCACGGTGCGCAACTACCTCTCCGCGGCGATGGCCAAGCTCGGCGCCCCCACGCGCGCCGAGGCGGCGCGCGTGGCGTGGGAGGAGGGCTGGATCTAGCCGCGGGCGGGCCTACGGCCGCGGACGGGCCTACGGCCGCGGGCGGGCCTACGGCCGCGGACGCGCCCTACAGCCGGGGACGTGTCAGCCGCGTGACGAGGGTCGCGACGCCGGCGAGCACGCCCAGCAGGGCGCACACGCCCACGGCGATCACGGCCGGGAGGGGCATCGCGATCCGGGTCGCGCCCATCTCGACGGCCGCGGCCGGGACCGCCGCGCCCAGCAGCGTGGCCGCCCCGCGGGAGGCGGGCGCATCGGCGGCGGCTGTCGCGGCGGCGGCCGCCGCGGCCTTCTCCGCGTCGGACGCCCCGCGCCCGTCCGTCGGATCCGCCGCCGGTGCGGCCGCGCCGGCACCTGCCGGGTCGCCCGCCGCGCCGCCGTCCGTCGTAGCGCCGTCCTTCGCGGTGTCGCCGCCCTTGCCGGGCGTCCCACCCGCGGCGTCGCGGGCGGCCTTCGCAGCCTTCCCGGCCGCGCCCGTGAGCCCGAGCTGGGCGGCGTAGATCGCGTCGGAACACTCGGAGTACTCGCCCGTGTTGGCCTCGATGTCGCGCATCGCGGCGGACAGCTGGGCGTCCGAGTACCGCTTGTCGAGGGTGCCGTCCTCGCAGTCCTCGTAGATGCTCTGGACGGCCGGGGACGTGGCCGAGGCGACGGCCGGGGCTCCCGCCGTCAGTGCGACGAGCACGGCGGCGATGGTGATCGGGTGGGACGAGCGACGCATGTCGCCTCCTGGTTCGGGACGGTCGCGCCACACGCGGCGCGGGGACGTGTACCTCCGAAACAGGGGTTCGGGCCGATCGATGCGCCGGCGGCCGAGAACTTCTTCGGCGAGCCGTGACGATGATCGCTCCCGGGTCCCGGGCCTCCTCCTGCAAGGCCCGGGACGGATGCCCTCGCGGGCGGGTGCTAGGCGGCCGAGGCCGCCGGGGTGCCCGCGGCGGCGGGCGTGGAGGGCGGCGGCTCCGCGGCTTCGCGCCAGGTGACGAGGCGGCCACGGTCGGGGCACCAGAGCTTCAGGCGCGTCGACTTGACGGCGGCGCGGAGCGTCAGGACGGGGACCTTCTGGAAGATCGGCGTCGCGTCGTGCGCGGCCTGCAGGTGGTAGTTCGGGACCTTCGCCGACAGGTGGTGCACGTGGTGCAGGCCGATGTTGCCCGAGAAGTACTGCAGGACCTTCGGGAGGCGCAGGTACGAGGAGCCCTGCAGTGCGGCCTCGGCGTAGCTCCAGGTCTCGGAGTTCTCCCAGTAGGCGTCCTCGAACTGGTGCTGCACGAAGAAGAGCCACACGCCGGCGCCGCCGGCGAGCATCACCATCGGGAACTGCACGAGGAAGAAGTTCAGCGGGCCCATCAGGACGCACATGAGGGCGACGAGCGCGACGAGCGCGATGTTCGTGCCGATGATGGAGCGCTTGATGCGCGGGCGGTCCGTCCCCTTCCACAGGCGCGGCTGGATCACGAGCGAGACGATCGGGCCAAGCGTCAGCAGCACGAACGCGTTGCGCGTCAGGCGGTAGACGATGCGCTCGCCGCGGGAGGCGTTCTGGTACTCCTCGACCGTCATCGTCGGGACGTCGCCGTCGCCGCGGCGGTCGAGGTCACCCGCGCTCGCGTGGTGCATCGCGTGGCTGTGGCGCCACGCGGAGAAGGGCGTGTAGACGAGCAGCGCCGTGAAGACGCCGAGGATGTGGTTGCCCCGCTTGCTCGGCAGGAAGTTCCCGTGGGCGCAGTCGTGGAAGACGATGTAGGTGCGCAGGAGGAACCCGGAGGCCGGGATCGACAGCGCCAGCGTCAGCCAGTACGAGACGTCGAGCGACAGGTACATGACGTAGAAGAGCGCCATGTAGGGCACGACGGACGTGAGCACGTCGATCACGCTCTTGCGGACGTCGGCCCGAGCGTATGGAGCCAGATCGCTCTTCCAGGTGTTCTTGGCGTTCTGCGAACGCGACGCGGACGGGGGCGCGATGCCCTGCTCCGGTGCTGCGGTGATGGTGTTCATGGCGTACCGCCGGGGTGTCGGGTCTCGGCCCCCCCGCGTGAGGGAGACCGAACAGGGCTGCGCGCAGTGTGACCGTCCGGACCCCGTCGTGTCGAGGTCGGGTTCCCCCGGACCGTGCGGGGGCATGCCCCCGGGTGGCCCGAGACGACGCTGGCGCACTCGGCGAACGGGTGTTGACCGAGCGCCTGCGCGCCACCTATGCTGCACCCCTCGGTACGCGCCGGGGTCCGCCGTACCACCCCGGCGGGCGGAGCGAGGCAAGGGAGCAGCACGTGCACCGTCCATCCGTTCGACGACTCGCCCTCGGCGCCGTGGCGGCGCTCGGGCTGGCGGCGCCGGCGACCGCGTCCGCCGGCGCGGCACCCGGTCCCGTCCCGGGCACGAGGCCGATCCTCGTCGTCGGCAACAACCACGCCGGGACGGCCGACGTCGTCGATCCCGTCACGTTCTCGCGGCTGTTCCGCATGAACATCGTCCCCGACCTGCCCGAGCGGCTGGCCGAGATCCACCGCGACCCCGTGCGGCTCGCGTTCTTCTACCTCATCCGCTCGCAGATCGGCATGGGGCACGACCAGCTCGTCGACGACCTCTTCCCGTCGCCGGACGGCCGCGTCCTCTACGTCTCGCGCCCGAGCCTCGCGGACGTCGTGGCCTTCGACCTGCGGACCCACGAGATCCTGTGGCGGCGGCCGGTGGCGGGCAACCGCTCGGACCACATGGCGATCTCGCCCGACGGCGCGCGGCTGCTCGTGTCGGCCTCGACCGGCGGCGTGGTGCACGCCATCGACACCGCGACGGGCGAGATCGTCGCGGACATCCCGTCGGGCGACCAGCCGCACGAGAGCAACTACTCCGAGGACGGCTCGAAGATCTTCCACGCGAGCATCGGCACGGTCTTCACGCCGCTGGACGACCCGATCTTCGACGCGGCGAAGGGCGACCGGGTCTTCCAGATCGTCGACGCGAAGACGTACGAGGTCATCCGCCGGATCGACATCGGCAAGAAGCTGGCCGACGCCGGCTATCCCGGCATGAGCTCCGCGGTGCGCCCGATGGCGGTCGCCCCGGGCGAGCGCTACGTGTACCTGCAGATCTCGTTCCTCCACGGGTTCGTCGAGTACGACCTGATCGAGGACCGCGTGACCCGCGTGGTCGACCTGCCGTTGACCGAGGCCTCGCGTCGTCTGCGCCGCGACGAGTACGTGCTCGACTCCGCCCACCACGGCCTGGCGATCAACCCCGAGGGCACCAAGCTCTGCGCCGCCGGCACGATGTCGGACTACGCCGCGATCGTGCGCCGCAGCGACTTCACCGCACGGGTGATCCCCGTCGGCGAGAAGCCGTACTGGTCGACGAACAGCGCGGACGGCCGCCACTGCTACGTCTCCGTCAGCGGCGCGGACCGCGTCGCCGTCCTCTCCTACGACGAGGAGCGCGAGATCGCGAGCATCCCCGTCGGCGACCACCCGCAGCGGATCCGCGTGGGGCGGCTGAAGATCGACGAGCCCGCGCCTGGTGAGCCGGCGACGGTCCCCGGCGCACCGGCCGCGAGCGTCCCGGCGGCACCGGGCTCCGCCGCCGTCCGCGCCCGGCCCGGTCGCCTGACCCTGCGCGCCGTCACCCGACGCGACCGCCGCGCACCCTTCCGCCTGCGGGTCTCGGGCCGGATGGCGAGCACCACGACCGCCACCTGCGTCGGCACGGTGCGCGTCGAGGCGCGCCGCGGCACCGTCCGCGTCGGCCGCGCGAACCTGCGCCTGCGCCGCAGGGGCAACGCCTGCGTCTACGCCGGCACGGTGAAGGTCGGACGGACGGCGCTGCGCGGGGGCCGGACCGCCCGCCTGACGCTGCAGGCCCGGTTCGGCGGCAACGCCCTGCTGCTCCCGGGCCGCTCGGGCGTGGCGCGGGCGCGGCTGGGCTGAGGCGACTCAGGGGCGGACGGACACCTCGGGGCCCCCGCGCGGCCGGGGGCGGGCGTCGGACGGTGCACCCGACGGGCGGCGGGTGGGGTGAACGACGCTATCTCGCCCCGTTGCGGGGGAATCGCGTCACGAATCGGCCGCTCCCGACAACTACAGGGTGTGTGTCCCGTCCGACCGTCCCCGGTCCCGTCCCTCCCGATGACCCCGGTCGTCCGGCAGGTGGAGCGCTAGCCGTGCGTCTCCACACGCCGGACGACCGGGTTCTTCAGGTCGACCGCGTCGGCGGCCTGCACACCTACGCGGCCCGTACCGACGGCGGGGGCTGGACGGCGTGGGGCGAGCTGCGCACCGTCGTCGTCGCCGCGACCGGGTTCGACCCTCACGACCCGTGGGTCGACCGGGTCGTCGCCCACATCGCGGGCGGCGAGGCGCTCTCCGACGGCTCGCGCGAGGCCGAGGCGGCGCAGGCTGCGGGGGACTGAGCGGCCGCCTGACGCGGGCGGCTCGAGATCGCCGGTCACAACCGCGCACCGCCATCCGTAGTAGAGGCGTGTGGAGTGGAGACGAGCGCCGGAGCGACGAGCAGCTGCTCGCGGCCGCCGAGACGGAGCCGGAGGCGTTCGGCGCCTTCTACCGGCGGCACGTCGAGGCGCTCCTGGCGTACCTCGTGCGGCGCACCGGGCGACCGGAGATCGCGGCGGACGTATGCGCCGAGACCTTCGCGACCGTCCTGGAGCGGCTCGACGCGTTCGACCCGGAGCGCGGCGTCGCCCGCGGCTGGCTGTTCTCCATCGCGAGCCACCAGCTGATCGACGCGGTGCGCCGCGGGCAGGTCGAGGACCGCGCCCGCCAGCGTCTCGGCATCGAGCCGCGCGCGCTGACCGACGACGACCTGGCGTCCATCGACGCCCTGATCGAGCACGACGACGTCGACCCGCTGCTGGCCGGCCTGCCGGAGGAGCAGCGCGACGCGGTGCGGGCGCGGGTGCTGCAGGACCGGGACTACACCGAGATCGCGCGGTCGCTGGCGGTCTCCGAGGCGGTGGTCCGCAAGCGCGTGAGCCGCGGCCTGGCGACCCTGCGCGGCCAGCTGGGGGAGGCGCGGCGATGACCGACTTCATCGAGGGGCTCGAGCAGGACCTCGTCGCGGCCGCCCGCCGGCAGGCGGCGGGCGAGGCCCCGCGTCCGGTCCGCCCGCGCGGCGACGGCCGCCGCTGGCGCTGGTCGGGGCGCACGCTGCTGGTGGCCGCGGTGCTCGGGTCGGGCGTCGCCACCGCCACGGCCGCGACGACGATCGCGGTGCTGCGCGGGAGCGTCATCCCCGCGCCGGCGGCGCAGGACGTGCCGCGGGAGCAGACGCCGGTGCCGTCGACGGGTCGGGTGAGTGCGCTGCGGGTCGCGGATCCCCAGGCGGGCGTCCTGCCGTGGACGGTGCGGATCGCCCGCTCGAGCACGGGTTACCTGTGCAGCACCGTGGGACAGGTCCGCGATGGGACGTTCGGGCTCGTCGGGCTCGACGGGCGGTTCCGCGAGCTCGCCGCCGGCAACGCCGACGCGTGCGGCCACGAGCAGCGCGGCCAGGCGAGCCTCGTCGGGGCGAAGGTGCTCGCCGGGCGGCACCCGGAGGACGTCCGGACCGTGGTCAACGGTGTCGGCGGTCCGAGCCTGCGACGCGTCGAGCTTCGGACGGCCTCCGGCTCGCGGTCCGCGGACGTCGCCGAGGATGGGGCGTTCGTCGCGGTCCTGCGCGGCTACCCGGAGGACGTCGGGCTGCGGGTGATCCTGACCTTCGCGGGCGGCCACCGGCAGCGCGAGGACTTCGGCCGCGATCCGTCGCTCGTGTTGGATCCAGAAGGTGGCCCCGCGTGGCGGGCCCAGGGCTGGATGGGTTCGGGCGACGCCCGGAGCTGCGTGACGTTCACGTGGGTCCGTCGGCAGCCGCGAGCGCCGCGGGCCCCGGCAGCCTGCGGGCTGCTGTCCGTCACGGAAGGGTCGAAGGTCCGCCGACGCGGCGTGTTCTTCGCGGTGCGCCGGCTCGCGGGCGACACCTTGGCGCCCATCAGCGACTCGGAGTATCCGGCCGGCGGCCGCTGGTACCGGCGGCCGGCACGGACGGCGCTTTGGGGCCAGGCCGGCGACGACGTCCGTGCGGTGACGATCTTGGGGCTCTCGGAGGGTCCGCGTCGTCTGTCGCTCGCCCGCGGCGGCACGCTGCTCGCGGTGCTGCCCCCCGAGGTGCGGCCCGACGCGCTGCGGATCCGCATCACGACGAAGGACGGCCGCACGCGGACCGTCCGGGGAGACACCAACCTCGTCGCCCGGCCCGTGCCGGCGACGCCATCCGGGGAGCCGAAGCCTTGAGACGAACGACGAACGGACGACGTGCGGTGGCGTGGGTCGCCGGGGTGGGGATCGGCGTCGGCCTGCTGGGCGGAGGTGTCGCGGCGCTCACCCTCCCCGACGAGCGGCAGGACGGGACGGCGAACGCGGCGGTGCGTCGTGGCGACGGCGCCCCGACGAGCGGAGCGGCCCGCGCCGGCTCGGCGCCGTCGACCGGTGCGGCGCCGGCATCCGCGGTGCCGGCCGCGCCGCCGGCCGTGCGGCCCGCCGTCGGTGGCGCCGGGAAGGTCCGTCGCGTGGCCGCCGCGCGACCGCAGCCGAAGAACCCGGGCGCCGTCCTGCTGCGGCTGCGGGGCCCGATGCGGGTCGTCGTACGCCGGCCGGACCCGGCGGGCGGACCCGACTGGGCGGTGCGCGTGTTCCGCGCCGATCGGACGTTCCACGACCCCCGCGACGGGAACCGGCTGCACACCATCGGCCGCAACACCTGCGTGCAGCTCGGGCGGATCCACCAGGGCCGCTTCGGGTGGCTCGACGGCGAGGGTACGTTCCGGCCGGTGCGTCCGAGCCTGTTCGCGTCCCCGGCCAGCTGCGGCTCGCGCCGCGCCGACCTGGGCGGCCGCCCGTACCTCGATGCGCTGCAGACCCTCACGGGCACCTCCGGCGCCACCCCGCACCTCGCGGCGACCGTCGCCTGGGGGCGGGTGGGGTCCGCGGCGCGCGACGTGCGGCTCACCGTGGGCGGCGGCCCGGCCGCCGCTGCCGCTGCCGACGGCGTGGTGCTCGACGTGCGTGCCGCGGACGGAGCCGTCCCGCGCGCCGAGGTGCAGGCGACGTACCCGAAGCGGGGGACGAGGAGCGCCAAGGCCGGCGGGGGCACCGGGGCGGTCCTCGCCGTGCGCACCGCCGACCCGCGCGGCGGCCCCGCCTACGGGCTCTCGGCATCCCGCTCGAACGGGCGGTGGTGCATGGGCCGCGTCGGGCGGGTCGCGGACGGCCGCGTCGGCACGATCGACTACCGGTTCGGCACCTTCCGGCAGTTTCCGCCCCAGGGGTGCGGCGGACGAGCCGGCCGCGATCCGCTGCTGCCCGACCAGATGAGCGGCGGGGAGGACCTCGGGGACGACCCGATCTACCTCGAGGGCGCCCCGCGGGCCGAGGGCACGGCCCGGCGTTCCGCGCCCGGGTTGACGTGGACGGCCGGCCAGGTCGGCGCCGGCGTCCGGTCGATCACCTTCCGCACGCCCCGCGACGTGCGAACGCTCGCCCCGAGCGCGGTCGGCAACGCGTTCCTCGTCGTCTACGACGGGCAGTTCCCGTCGGGCCGCAGCGAGATGGTCCTCGGGCTGGCCGACGGCCGGAAGGTCCGCCGGCCGCTCTTCCTCGGGGTCTACTGACGGGCGCGGGCGTGGCCGGCGACGCGGCGGACCGTGTCCCACCGGCTCGCGGCACCTTCGCCACCGCTGCGGTGGCAAAGGTGCCGCGATGCGGGCGCGCCGTGGGTCGGCCCCGCTCGCCCGCTCCGCGGCGCGCGCCAGGGGTCAGCCCCGCTCGCCGGCCCCGTCCCGGATGACCGTCCCGGGCCCCGCCGAGTCCGCCGGGGCCACCGGCGGCAGGCCGCGGGCGGGCGGGATGCTGTCGTCGTGCTGGACCGTCTTCAGCACGCGGTAGGTGACGATCGCGGCGACGGTGCCCAGGGCGATGCCCGCGAAGGAGTAGTCGCCCCAGTTCAGGGTGTAGTTGCCGGCGCCGACGATGATCGCCACCGCGGCGGTGATGAGGTTGACCGGGTCGCGGAAGTCGACCTGGGCGTCGATCCAGACGCGGGCGCCGAGGACGGCGATCAGGCCGAAGAGCACGGTGACCGCGCCGCCGAGGACGCCGACCGGGATCGCGGCGATGACCGCGCCGAACTTCGGCAGCAGGCCCAGGGCGATCGCGGCGAGGCCCGCGATGACGTAGGCCAGCGTGGAGTACACGCGCGTCAGGCCCATCACGCCGATGTTCTCGCCGTACGTCGTGGTCGCCGAACCGCCGAAGAAGCCCGAGACCATGGTCGCGGCACCGTCGCCCATGAAGGAGCGGCCGATGTCGCCGTCCATGTCCTGCTCCGTCATCGCGCCGACGGTCTTGACGTGGCCCGCGTTCTCCGCGAGCAGCACGAGCACCACGGCGGGGACGATCAGGAGGATCGCGCGCCACTGGAACTCGGGGGTGGCGAAGTCGGGGAACCCGAACCAGGCGGCGTCGTGCACGCCGGACCAGTCGACCTTGCCGAGGACCGCGGCGAACACGTAGCCGACGACGACGCCGAGGAACACGGAGAGGCTCGACACGAACCCGCGGAACGCCACGCCGATCAGGACGATCGCGACGAGGGTGACCAGGGCGATCCCGGCCTGCTGGCTGAACTGGTCCTTCGCCACGGGGGCGAGGTTCAGGCCGATGAGCGCGACGATCGCGCCCGTCACGACCGGGGGCAGCAGCCACTCAAGCGGCTTCGTCCCGACGCGATCGACGAGCAGGCCGATGAGGAAGACCACGACGCCCGCGACGAAGATGCCGCCGAGCGCGACGGGCAGGCCGCCGTCGGCCTTCGCGGCGATGACCGGGGCGATGAACGCGAAGCTCGAGCCCGTGTAGGAGGGCACGCGGTTGCGGGTCAGCAGGATGAACAGCAGCGTCCCGATGCCCGAGAAGAAGATCGTCGTCGAGACGGGGAACCCGGTCAGGACGGGCACGAGCGCGGTCGAGCCGAACATCGCCAGCACGTGCTGCAAGCCCAGCCCGAGCATGTTGGGCGTGTGGAGCCGCTCGTCTGGTCGAACGACCTCGCCGCGGGCGACGGAGCGACCGTCCCCGTGCAGCTTCCACGTCCTGCTGATGAACGACCCGGCCATGCGTGCTCCCCGTGCTTCGTTTGGATTCGGGGGCATGGTGACGGACGGGGGCGACGGAGCGAGGTGCGCGGCGCCGCCCCGCGCCGTGTGCGCCGGGCGGAGGACCGACGAGAAGCGCGGAGCGTCACGCGCGCCGCGCCGGTCCCGTCGTCCGGCGGTGCGGAGGGGCGGGCCCCCCGACCGTCCAGGGTCGGTGGATCGGGTCCACTTCGATCCTTCCGGCCTGTGGGACTTCCACAATGCGGGCGTACGGGCCGAACGTAGGCTGGCCGCCATGTGCGCCGGGACGGACCGATGACCTCGACCACCACGCCGACGGTCGTGGTCTACGGCGCCACGGGCTACACCGGACGCCTCGTCGCGGCGGAGCTCGTGGGCCGCGGCGTGCCCGTCGTCCTCGCGGGGCGCAACGCAGAACGGCTGCGGATCGTGGCGGACGGGCTCCCGACCGGGGCGGCCGAGGTCGCCGTCGCGTCGCTGGACGACGACGCCGCGCTCCTGGGTGCGGTCCGCCGCGGGCAGGTCGTCGCGAACTGTGCGGGACCGTTCGTCCGCACGGGCGACCCCGTCCTGCGCGCGGCGATCGCCGCGCGCGTCCACTACCTCGACACGACGGGCGAGCAGGACTGGATCCGCCGCACGTTCGAGGTGCACGACACCGCGCTGCGCGGCGCGGGCGTCGCCGCGGTGGCGGGAGCCGCCTTCGACTACCTGCCCGGCGACCTGCTCGCCCACCTCGTCGGCGCGCCCCTCGCGCCCCTGGAGCGCCTGAGCGTCGCCTACCACGTGGTCGGCTTCGGGATGACACGCGGCACGCAGCGCTCCGCGCTCGAGATGCTCGACGGCCGCGACGTCGCCTACGAGGAGGGGCGCTGGGCGTCGGGCGGCGACCGGCCGCGGCGGGCGAGCGTCGTCTTCCCCGCGCCTGTGGGCCGGCAGACCGTCGCGCGCTACCCCGCGGGTGAGGTCGTGATGGTGCCCCGCCACGTGGAGACCCGCCGGGTCGACGCGCGGATCTCCACCGTCTCGGTCGTCCCGCCCGTCGCCGCGCGGGCACTCCCCGCGCTGCAGCCGCTGCTCGAGCGGATCCTCCGCACGCCCGTCAAGGGTCTCCTGGACCGGGCGATCGACCGCCTGCCCGAGGGCCCGCCGGAGGACGAGCGCCGCGCCGCGCGCTGGACCGTCGCGGTCACCGCCGAGGCCGTCGACGGGCGTACCGCCAGCGGCGTCGTTCGCGGGCCCGACATCTACGGGCTCACGGCGCGGCTGATCGCCGACGGCGCCCTCGCGCTGGCCGACCCGTCCTTCGCCGGCCGGGGCGCGCTCGCGCCGGCCCAGGCGTTCGACCCCGCATCGACCCTGGACGGCCTCGCGGACTTCGGCGTGACCTACACCGTCGATCCGCCCCGCGGCGGGAGCGGCGCCCGATCGGCCGCGACCAGGACGGAGGCGGGCCGATGAGCGCGCGCGACGAGGCGACGCCCGGCGCCGACGCACGCCCGGGGACCGCCACCGGATCGGGGACGGGAGCGCGCCCCGGCACCGGCACGCGGCCGGTCGCCGCCTCGCCGGCGGACCCCACGATCCCCGACCGCGTCTGCGTCATCGGCGCCGGCTCCTCCGGCATCGCGGCCTGTCAGGTCCTCGGCGCCCAGGGCCTCGAGTACGACTGCTTCGAGAAGGGCTCGCAGGTCGGCGGGAACTGGCGCTATCGCAACGACAACGGCCAGTCGGCCGCCTACCGGTCGCTGCACATCAACACGTCGCGACGGCTGATGGAGTTCGCGGCGTACCCCATGCCGGAGTCGTTGCCCGACTTCCCGTCCCACTTCCAGATCGCGCAGTACTTCGACGACTTCGTGGAGCACTTCGGGTTCCGCGACCGCATCCGCTTCCGCACCGAGGTCCTGCGGGTCGTCCCGGGGGAGGACGGCGCGTGGGAGGTCACGGTGCGCGACGCCGACATGGGCGACGAGGGCGAGCTCATGACGCACCGCTACCGCGCGGTGATCGTCGCCAACGGGCACCACTGGGACCCCCGCTGGCCCGAGCCGGGGTTTCCGGGTGAGGACGCGTTCGCGGGCGAGCGGATGCATGCCCACGCCTACGACACCCCCGACGTGCTCGAGGGCAAGCGCGTGCTCGTGCTGGGGATCGGCAACTCCGCGACGGACATCGCGGTCGAGGCCTCGCGCATCGCCGACGCCACGTTCCTCGCGATGCGGCGCGGCGCCTACGTCATCCCGAAGTACGTGTTCGGCAAGCCGCTCGACGAGGTCCAGGCGCGTATCGCCGGCAGGATCCCCGTCCCGCTGCCGATCCAGCGCACGAGCGCCGCGGCCATGCTGCGCCTGAGCACGGGCCGGATGACGGACTACGGCCTGCCGGAGCCCGACCACCGGCTGCTCTCGGCGCACCCCACGATCTCGTCCGAGCTGCTCGGGCGGATCGGCCACGGCGACATCGCGATCAAGCCGAACATCGAGGCGTTCACGGGGGGTCGCACGGTGCGGTTCTCGGACGGCAGCGAGGAGGAGATCGACCTCGTCGTGTACTGCACGGGCTACCGGATCCGGTTCCCGTTCCTCGCGGAGGACCTCGTCCCGACCGCCGACAACCACGTCCCCCTCTACCGCCGCGTGGTGCCGCCGGACCTGCCGGGCCTGTTCTTCGTCGGGCTCGTCCAGCCGCTCGGCGCGGTGATGCCGCTGGCCGAGGCGCAGTCCGAGTGGATCGCCGACCTGCTCAACGGCGAGACGGTCCTGCCGCCCCCCGACGCGATGCGCGCGGCGATCGCGGAGGAGGAGGGCGAGATGCGCCGCCGCTACGTCGCGTCGAAGCGCCACACGATCCAGGTCGACTTCCACGACTACCTGCGGCTGCTGCGGCGCGAACGGCGGCGCACGGAGGGCGATCCGGTCGTCGCGCGCAGGCGCGGCGGGCTCGTCGGCCGGGTGCGCGAGCTCGTCGGCGGCGGCGCCTCGTGAGCGCCCCGGACCCCTTCGCCCCGCGGGGACGGGGGAGCGGCCGCTACGGGCCGCCGACCGCGGGCACGGCGGTCGTCACGGGCGCCGGCAACGGGCTGGGGGCCGAGATCGCGGGCCTGCTGGCGCGGCGCGGCCTGCGGGTCGTCGCCGCCGACATCGACGTCGCGGCGGCCGAGCGCACCGCGGCGCGGATCGGCGGCGTGGCGCGCGCGCTCGACGTCGCCGACCTGCAGGCCTGCCGCGACCTGGCGGCCGAGCACGACGACCTGGCCGTGTGGGTGAACAACGCGGGCGTCCTTTCGACGGGCCCCGGGTGGGCGATGGACGAGGCGACCCGCCGCCGGCTCTTCGACGTCAACGTCCACGGGCTCATGAACGGCACGACGGCCGCGCTCGAGGTCTTCCGACCGCGGCGGTCCGGGCACGTCGTCAACGTCGTCTCGCTCGCGGGCCTCGTGCCCGCGCCGGGCGAGACGGTCTACGGCGCCACGAAGCACGCGGCGCTCGGGTTCTCCGTCGGCACCCAGCTCGACCTCGTCGCCCGCGGCGAGCGCGAGGTCAAGATCAGCGCGCTCTGCCCCGACGGCATCTGGACCCCGATGCTCTTCGACCGCATCGACGACCCGGAGGCGTGGCCGTCGTGGTCCGGCACGATGCTCCAGCCGGCGCAGGTGGCCGCGGCCGCCGTCGCGCTGCTGGACCGGCCGCGAGCGGTGCGGGCGATCCCGGGCCGACGCGGCCTGGCGGCCCGCTTCTACGCGGCCACCCCCGACCTCTCCGCGCGGGGGCTCCCGTTCATCGTGCGGATGGCGCGCCGCCGGCAGCGGGCGTGGGGGAAGAAGCACGCGGGCGCGGCGCGGCCGGCGGGCGGGCCGGCGGCCGGCTCCACGGGCGGCGGCTCCGCGGGCGACGCACCCCCGGCCATCCCCACGGGCGACACGTCCCATGGCGACGACCGTGGCTGACCAGCGCGGGGAGACCGACCCGGTCGGCCGCGTCCTCATCACCGGTGCCCTCGGGTTCATCGGCCGCGCCGTCGGCGACCGCTTGCGGGCCGAGGGGGTCGACGTGCGGGGCGTCGACCGGCTCGCGGTGCCGGAGCTCGGGGTCGTCGCGGGCGACACCACGGATCCCGCGGGCTGGGCCCTGCACGCGCAAGGCTGCGACGCGATCGTCCACACCGCGGCGGTCGTCTCGAACGCGGTGGACGCTGACGAGCAGTGGCGGATCAACGTGCTCGGCACCCGGCGCGTGATCGAGACCGCCCGCGACGCGGGGGTGCGTCGCGTCGTGCACCTCTCCTCGATCCGGGCGTTCTCCGACGTCGACTTCCCCGACGGCGTGACCGAGGACCACCCCGTCCGTCCCGACGGCAACCCCTACGTCGACACGAAGATCGCCAGCGAGCACGTGGCGCTGCAGGCGCACGCCGCGGGTGAGGTCGAGTCCGTGGTCGTGCGCCCCGGCGACGTCTACGGTCCCGGTTCGCGCCCTTGGGTGCTGCTGCCGCTCGAGGCGATGAAGGCCCGCCAGTTCCTCCTGCCGGCGATGGGCCGCGGGATCCACAGCCCGGTCCACGTCGACGACCTCGTCGCGGGCGTCCTGCTCGCGCTCCGCCACCGGGAGGCCGCCGGCGAGGTCTTCACGCTCGCGGGTCCGTGCGGCGTGCGCTGCGACGACTACTTCGGCCGCCTGCACCGCATGCTCGGCCGCCACGGTCGCCCCCTCGTCCTGCCGACCCCCGCCGCGATCGCCCTCGCCGCGGCGGCCGACCGCGCCAACCGCGCCCGCGGCCGCCGCAACGAGGTCAACGCGATCTCGATGCGCTACCTCGCCCGCACCGGCACCTACTCCATCGCGAAGGCCCGCCGGGTGCTCGGGTACGCCCCGGCGGTCGAGCTCGACGAGGGGATGCGCGGGGTCGAGGCGTGGCTGCGGGCCGAGGGGTCCCTGCCGGGCTGAGGGTCCGAGCGCGCCGCGGGCGGCATGCCGGGGCGCTCGGTCGCGGTCACCTCGTGTCAAAACCCGCGGACGGCACCGTGGATGAGCCGTTGATTGTGGGCACGGGTTCTGCGTCTGTCGACCGGCCGTAGCGTCCGCGTCCGATGGGCCGTCCACCGGTTCGTGTGAGAAACGACCGTTTGTGAGCCTCCGCGCGGGGGCGGCGGTCGCGTGCGGCGTGATGTGGCTATGCCGAGCCGCTCGCCGGAGGGCGCCTCTCTAGAGGCACGGTCGCCGTCCGAGGCCCATGTAGGTCGGCGGTCCGTCAGGTTGCGGAGAGCACGATGAAGAGGACGCCGGCCGCTGCCAAGACGACACCGGTGACACGAGCTGCCGCCGCCGACTTCGGGGCGTACCCCTGACCGGTGCCACCGGTCTTCCTGTTTTTCCGGGCGACGGTTTCGCCCCCCTGGGGGGTGATCGCGAACAAGCCCATCGCGAGGAACAATGCACCCATTACAAAACCCATCTTGATCTCCGACTGTTCGGTGGACTGGTCTTAGAGCCGCGTCGAGTCCCTAAGTGACGACGAACGCGACGCCGATGAGCAGGGTGAAGATCCCGGCGAGCTGGTTGCCGCGAACGCTCGTCGGGCGGAATCCGCCCACGCCGCTGGGCTTGTGGTCCCGGTTGTTCCTGGCTGACCGGGCCGCTCCGACGGGGCTGATGACGAAGAGGCCCAGAATGATCAGTGCGACGCCGACGACCGTGCTCACCGTTGGGTTCCCGGGTCGTCTGCCCGCTCGTCGCGCAGGTGGTCAACGCCCTTCTTGACGCCGCGCCCGCCGGCCCGAACGACGACGACGACTCCGGTGATCAGGAGCGCGAGGATCACGACGATGATGATCAGCGCGGGAGCGCCGGTGACGGTGACAGCGATGGGCATGGTGCTCCGGAGATGCAGGGACGGTCGCTCGCACAGGCGAAGCAGCGGCAGCGTACACCGCTACCGAGATCAGGGTCCGTTGTGATGCTGGCCTCGTGTGATGAGTTGCTGCGTCAGAAGATCTCGGGCGCAAGGGCTACGACCCCGCCGGCGAAGGTGACTGCTCCCGCGAAGCGCGCGACCCACTGCGGTTGGGCGCCTGGCTTTCGCGACCACTGCCCCCGGCTCGCCCAATCAGCGAATCCCCGGTAGTTGAACATGAGGCTGGTGCCAACGACGAGGAGCAGAAGGCCGATAAGGATGAGCACGGGCTCAACGTACACGCCGGCAGGCATCATCTACGGATAGTGCCGGGAGTCACGACCGGTCCCCTTTGCGACACGACGGCGTCGCGCTCGAGCCTTGGTGGAAAGGGGCGTCTTTCAGGGCGTTTCGGGCACAACACTGCAGGGCTGATTTACGAGTCCCGTACTGTCCTCGCGATGGAACGGGAAACGAAGAGCGAACGCTGGGCACGAATAATCGATAAGGCGTTGTTCGGCCGTTGGGCTTGGTCGTTGCTCGGCATCGTCCTCGTGCTCGGACTGCTCAAATACCTCCTGACGTAGCGGCCTGCGCGGCCGTCTGTGCGCCGCCGGCGTGGCACTCCGTCCGATGGGCGGTCGGGTCGCTAACGACCGTTTGTGCGCTAATCCCCGAGGTTTGGGCCCCGCTCGAGGGCGGCTGGGACGCACGGAACTGGCGCCCGTGGTGAAGCGGCCGTGGCCGGCCAGTTGCCGTCTGCGGTGGATCGCAGGGGGAAAACCTCCCGGTAGACACGGCACGGCGGCCACGATCACGGGCTGCTCAAACCCGCGTCTCCGTTGACCGGCCAGCTCGGGCGGGCGCCGTGGTCACGCGACCAGGGTCCGAGGCCCGAGCCGCTGTGGGCCCGAGTCGTGAGCGCCTAGCCGACGATCGCGACGATGCCCGCGATGATCGCGACGACGCCGATCACTCGGCTTATCCAAACCGGCTGCACTTGCTTCACGTGGCCGGAGGCGTCTCGGGCGTTGTTCTCGCTCTTTGAGCCCCAGACCGCGAGTCCGCCGACATTGAACACGAGCGCGAGCCCCACGAGCACGATGACGACGCCGATGACGGTGGACACGAGTCGACCCTACTGCGAGTCCTCAGCGCCAGCTACCAGCACGGGCAGGCCGCGCCACGCCCGTTGAAGGCTATTAACGGACAAGCGCCACTGCGGGCCCAAAACCCATCCCTTTGTGACACTACGACCTCGACGAAGCGTCACAAAGGGACCTTTCTGGGACGGTTTCGAATCCGTCTCTCAAACGCCCGTCTGTGAGCCACCGGTGCGGTACCCCGTCCGATGGGCGATCGGGTCGCTAACGACCGTTTGTGACCGGCCCGTTCGCGCGGCGCTCAGACGGTCGTTTGTGACCGCCCCGCCCTTGCCGTTGAGTGTTGGGCGATAGGGAACCCGGGGCCACGTCATTTTCGACGCCAATGACGTGGCCCGACAATCACGACTGTCGGTGTCTAGCGAGTGTCCAGAAGGTGAGGCCTCCCACGACTCCGGCGATGAGCCCAATGCCCACGCCCTTCGGGGCTGCATCCAGTCCACCAATGGCTACCGTGACCACGACGGCAGCAATCAAGGCACTGAGGAAAAAGGCGACGAAGCGAGGCATCAAGCCACTCATAGTGAAGCGCATGCGGCTCCGGCGGCTCCCGCCCCTGCACCGCCTGCCACCGCGGCGCCGGCTCCGCCGGCGAGAAATCCGACTGCGCCGCTAACTGCTCCACCGACTGCTCCGCAAGCGATAGCCCGCCCCGTCTTCGAAGTCACGGCTCGCCCGATTCGGCCGAATCCTCGCTTGATCGTCTTGATCGGGTTCTGGAAGCCCTCCTTCCAGTTCATGCTCCACGTGCCCAGCGGGTCGATGTAGTTGATGGGGTCACTCCCGACGTACAGGTACGGGTTGGCGTCCTGAAGATCGCCGGGCTGATCCAGCGCGTCCGCGGAGGTCCAGCGGGCGGTCTTGGGGTCGTACCACCGAAGCCCGTTGTGGTAGAGCGTCTGGCTGCCGAGGCGGGTGTAGGCGCCGGTGTAGCCGAAGTCTTCGGGCTTGCCGGAGCTGTCGCGCCAGGTGTTGCCGTCGGGGTCGTAGTCGTACTTTTTCGTCAGGGTGCCGGAGGCGTTGTAGATGCCGATGATCGAGCCGAGGGCGTCCTTGACGTAGTAGCTCCAGTTGCCGGCGGGGTCCTTACGGCCGAGGAGCTCGCCGTCGGGGGCGCGCAGGTACGACGTGGGGGCGTCGTTCGGCGGTGCGTAGCGGCGGCTCTTGCCGAGCAGGTTGCTTTCGACGGAGTGGTCGCCGTCGTCGCGCAGGTCGGCCATGTTCGGGCCCTGGTAGTTGAAGCCGGAGGTCGGGCCGAACTTCAGCTGGTTGCGGACGTTCCAGGTGTAGGCGGCGTCGTTGCCCTGGGCGTCGTAGGTGAACGTCTGGCTGCTGGCGCCGTCGGTCTTCGTGTTGCGGGTCTGGGCGGTGAGCTGGTTGGCGCCGTTGTACGTCGAGGTCGCGGTGTAGGGGGCGATCGTGTTCGCGGCGTTGGCGGCGACGCCGAAGCTCGTGCGGTTGCCGGCCTTGTCGTAGTTGTAGGTCACCTCATCGACGCCGGGGGTGGCGCCGATCCTCAGGGTCTTCAGCCGCGAGGAGCTGTCGTAGGTGTAGCTCGTCGTGGCGCCGCTGTTGACCTGCATCGTCTGCACGAGCGCGCCGGTCTTGGCGTTCCCGAGGTTCGCGTAGGTGTAGTTGCGGCTGACCGCGTTGGTGCCGGTGCCGGTCGTGATCGTCGTCGGCTTGCCGGAGAGGTCCGGCGCCTCGTCGACGTTGACGCCGTTGGGGTACGAGGTCTTGGTGCGCTTGCCGGCGGCGTCGTACTTGAACGTCGTCGCGCCGGCGGGCGGGGTCAGGCACGAGCCGCCGCCCGCGTCGGTCGGGGCGACGTAGCAGGGGCGGTTGAGCTCGTCGTAGCCGTAGCCGGTGATCTCGAAGCCGTCGGCGACCTGCGTCAGGTTTCCGGAGCCGTCGTAGACGTAGGCCGTGGTGCGGTCGGCGGTGAGCGTCTCGCTGGTGCGACGGTTCAGCGCGTCGTAGGCGTAGGTCTCGGTGCCCATGTACGTGTCCGCGGCGGCGGTCTTGTTGCCGTCGGGGTCGTACGTGTAGGTGAGCGTCTTGGCGTCCGGGAACGTCGTCGTCTTGACGCGATCGAGCTTGTCGTAGGTGTAGGTCGTCGTCTTGTTGTTGCCGTCCGTCGCGGACGTGACGCGGCCGAGAGTGTCGTAGTTCAAGGACGTTGCCGCGCGTGCGGCGGGCGGGGCGAACGTCTTTAGAAGGCCCTTGCGGAACCCGCCGTCGGTTGCCAGCCAGTAGGTGTAGGTGCTCTGGCGGTTCTCGCCGTCCTTGGCGGTGGCGATCGTGCCGTCGCCGTTGTAGGTCATCGTCGCCTTCATCTGCGACGCGGCGTCGGTGGCCGCGTCGCGGACGGCGTTGACGTTGCCCTGGGCGTCGTAGCCGAAGAACTGCTGCTGGCCGTCGGGGTTGGTCTGCGACTCCGGCTGGTACTTGTCCGTCAGCGACGAGGTCGGCGTAGGCGGCTTGTAGCCGAACGTGGTCGTCTCGCCCATCGCGCCGCGCGTGGACTCGAGGTTGTTCGTCAGGCCGGTGTAGGTGGCCTCGTTGATCGCCGAGCCACTACCGGTGCCGTCAGTGAACTTCTCGACCTGGCCCTGAGGGGTGTACTTCGTGACCTGCTGGTGGCCCTTGGGGTCGATCGTCAAGACCGCCCGCCCCTGCTTGTCGATGCAGTAGGTCGTCGCGTTGCCGCGCGGGTCCGTCACGACCGTCGACTTCGGCGCGTCGTCGGCCTCGGCGCACCGCGGGTCCTCCTGCTCGTAGCGCAGGCGGGTCGTCGGGCCGGACTCCTCGTCCGCGTTCGTGATGCGGACGTACTCGGTGACGCGGTTGTCGTCGTCGTAGCTGATCTGCGTGACGCGGCCACCGGGCGTGGTGATCTTCTTCAGCCGGCTGGCGGTGTCGTAGGCGTACTTCGTCTGCTTGCCCTCGGGGTCGGTGAAGACCGTCAGGCGGTTGCCGGCGGTGCCGCCGTAGGTGTAGTTCCAGGACCGGCCGGACGGGTCGACGACCTTCGTGATCTGCCCGTTGGTGTTGACCGTGACCGGCAGCTCGCGACCTTGCGTGTCGGTCAGCTTCGACAGCACGCCCGTCCCGGTGTAGGTCAGGTTGATCGTGTTGTTGTTCTTGTCCTTGAGCTGGTCGAGCTTGCCGTCCGTGCGGAAGTGCCACTTCGACTGCGACCGCCGGTACGTCAGGAGGTAGCTGCCGTCCGGGTTGCGCACGAGATCGGCCTCGAGGCGCGCGGCCGGATCGAAGCCGCCGCCGGAGTTCTTGTTGTAGCGGTAGACGGAGCCGTCGCCGAGCTGCAGCGACATCGACCCGTTCGCCAGCGTCGTCAGGCGCACGTCGCCGGACAGGCCGGAGGTGCCGCCGTTGCCGAAGCTGCCGGTCTGGTAGTCCGCCAGCGCGGTGTTGTAGGAGCGCGCCAGGGAGAGTGGCTGGCCGACGCCGGCGATCGAGATGTCCTGCGACGAGAGCAGCAGGTTGCCCGAGCCGACCCCGACGCCCATGGTGGCGCGGTCGTTCAGCGACTCGGTGAGGTAGGTGTCGTCGCGGCGCTGGCCGGCGGAGGGGACGTACCGGACTTGGAGGTACGGGATCTTGTTGGCGAACATCGACCCGCCCGCGTCGATTCCGTCGAGGTTGATGGCGTAGGGAGTGTCGTTGGTCTGTCGGACCATGACGCCATGATTGTCCGACGCGCCGCTAACCCAGCGTTGAACGAGCTGCGTGGGCCGCCAGTACGACCAACCGTCCATTTGTCGTACGTCGCTCGCGGTTGCTGAGGCGCCTGGCACGAAGTCGCCGCCGGGCGTGGTCCAGGGTTGGTTCGAAGCCCGGGCGTTCCACGACGCGCCGACCGGATCCCATGGAGCTGTGGCCTCGTGCATCGTGAGTGTGTGTGGCGTCGACATCGCGGGTTCCGACGCGTACTCCTGATTTGCGTGGATCGCGACCTTGGCATCGAGTACGCGGGCGTCCGCCGGGATCGCAGACAGATCGAACTTCAGGGCAGCCCGAAAGTCGCCCGAAGCGCCCTTGTACACTGGAAGAATTCCTGTTGCAGCGGCAAAGCCGGTGCCATCGGGGCCCGTGGATAGGAGTGCCGCATTGTGACTTGCCGTCGGCACCGTCAGCGTCGGGTCGACGGTGACCGTCTTGCCGTCGCGCAACGCGGTCCTGATCCAGGGGGCGCCGAGGTCCGTCCGCACCCGCCAGCCGTCGCCAGTGCGACGGACGGTGCTGCGAACGGCCTTCGCATTTCTCAGGTCGCCGCCGACCCAGCCGAAGCTCGGGGACAGTTCGATGCTGCGCTTACCGTCGGCCGAGGTGACCGTGGCACCGCCGTTGTCGTGAGACTTCACCGTGGCGCCAGCGGAGACACGGAGGTCGAACTCAAGCCCGGACGTCGCGTTCGGACCCTCCAGCACGGTCGTGTGCCGAAGCCCGCGACCGAGCGCTTCGAGCTCAAAGTCCATCCCTGGCGCAGCGTCCGCGAATGACGCCTCCGACCCTCTGACGGTGGCGGTGCCTTCGAGCTTGAGGGGCCGCAGCGTGGCGGTCAACGCTCCGTCCGTCACCGACGCGGCGCTGTCTTGCAGCTTGGTCGGCAGTTCCGTGGACACGGGGCCCGCGGCCGGCTTCAGGGCTGCGCCATCGCGCTGGAGCGTCGTGTCGATGTGTCGCCACGTCCCCTTGGCGTCTCGGAAGTTGACCGGCGCGCCGTAGATCCGTTCGACGACGGATCCGTCCGACTGGCGGAAGGCGCGGCTCTTGGCCGTCGCGAGTTCGGGGACCTCTTCACCCGTCACGCCTGGCGGCGGGGTGGTAGCGGCGCTGCCGGCCGTCGGGAGGACGGCGATGGCGGAGAGCGCAAGCACGGACCCGAGGGTCAGTGAGCGAACACGGGACAACACGCCGACGCCTGGGGCGTCGGGGACACGACGGGACACACGCACTCCTGCTGGCCGGGGAAGGGGCAGAAGGGCCCGGCGCACGGCGAACCTACATGGGCGGCGTACACAGGGGAACCGCCTCGAGGTCCCGGGTTCTCCTTCCGCTCCCGGCTACTAGGTGTCGCCACCAAGTCGTCGCGGAGCACGAAATAAGCGCGCGTTCGCACAGCCGTCGCGGCTGTGACTGGAGTATTCGTCGACGTCATTCACGGCCCCCCCCTCGGCACATGTGCGACGTCCCAGCGTTCCTACTCGAGGCGCCATCACGGCGGCGGGGGCCGGCCTGTGACGCACCTTGCGGGCGGTCTAGAACCCGTCCCTTTGTGCACTCCAGACCGAGGAGGCGTCACAGACGGACTTTTCTGAGGCGGTTTCGAATCCGTCGCTAAAACGCCCGTCTGTGAGTCACCGGTGCAGAGCCCCCTCCGATACGCGCACGGGTCGATAACGGTCATTTGTGAGCCTCCTGCCTTCGTTAATCCGCGGCCGAGCGCGTGGAGGAGGTCGAGAACGAGGGCAGCAATCTGTCCGTGATGAACACGCTGCGGTGGTCTGGTGGGCCCGGAAAGACGACGACCTGCCCGACGAGGTGCGCAGCGTCATCGCCTTGCATGACCGCGACTGGGTCACCCGCGAAGGGAAGCTCACCCCCGCTCGGGCTCGCCGTCTACCTCGGGTGGATCCGCGAGGCACCGGCGTTGACGTCGCGATCGACCGCGTTCCCGTCCAGGTGCCGGTGCCCGTCGAAGTGCCGATGGACTGAGCGGGCGTAGGTGGGCGCCTCTAGCTCGCCCCGCGCGCTGTACCCACCCGAAGGGGTGGACATACATCGGTTCTTCGCATTTCCTTTCGCCGCCCTTTAGATTGCCGCGGTCGGCGCATCCCGCGCCGGCTGATACCAGGAACAGAAATGCAACTCAGCAGGATGCGGCGAGGCCTTGCGCTCGCCGCCACCGTGGCATCCCTTTGCATGGGAGCCCAGTCGGCGAGCGCCGATGTCGTCGACGACAAGCCCGCCGCCGCCACCGGCTCCGGCCAGACGTACGTCGCGGCCCGAGCGTCGAACGGCGAGACGATGGTCAAGTCTTGGTCGAACGCCACGTGGGGCTGGAGCCCGTGGCAGTCGATCGGGGGCTTCTCCTCATCGGGGCCGTCGGTCAGCATGCGTCCGGACGGGACCACCGACTACTTCGTGCGCGGCGGCGATAACGCGCTTTACCATAAGTTCCGGCGGCCCGACGGGTCCTGGGCCGACTGGAACTATCTCGGCGGCGGGCTGACGTCTGCGCCGTCGGCGGTCGTTCGTAAGGGCACCAACAACATCGATGTGGTCGTCCGCGGCGGCGGCGGCAACATCTACTGGAAGGAGTGGACCCCCTCGACGGGGTGGAGCGACTGGGCCGACCTCGGCGGCTGGTCCCAGGACGCGCCGACGATCGTCTCGACCGTCGACGGCGGCGTCGACATCTTCTACCGCGGCAGCGACAACCAGATCTACGCCAAGATCCTCCGCAACAACAATTGGTCGACCTGGTCCAACTGGTCACCCTTCGGCGGCGGCGCCTGCAGCGCGCCTGCCGCTGAGTCGCCCGCAAACGGTGCCGTGGATGTGTTCTACACCGCTTGTGACGGCAGCATCTACCAGCGCAGCTGGAGCGGCACCGGGTGGTCTGACTGGCTCCGCCATGAAGCGGGCGCGACATCGGCGCCGGCCGCGATCGCGAACGGGAAGTCCGTGACGCTGTACGTTCGCGGCGGGTCCCGGGTGTACTACAACCAGTGGAACGGCCTGAATGCGTGGTCCGGGTTCCAGGACTTTGGTTCCCCCGACGACCCCAACGTCCCTGCCCCGCCGTCGCCGTCACCGGCCAACCCGCCCGTGGCCACCGCAGATGACTTCGGAGTGGTCGATTCCGCGTTCGCGATGGGCGACGAAGCGGTCGAAAACCTCACGGCTCCGGGCGGACTTGCGAGGACGAGGCCGGGCGTCGCAGAGGCCCTTCTCCAGCGCGCGGAAGACACCGACGAGGACGTTGCCCCGGGGCGCGGCCCAGCGGCTCCTCGAGCGGATGGTTCGGTGTGCTGGTCCACGGTGCCGCCGGTCCGCAGGGGCAAGTCGTACAGGCTCCCGAGGTCGAAGAAGAGGGTTTGGATCTACTACGCCCAGGTTGCGACCTCGGGCTGGTGCAGCCGGAACGGCAAGATCGTCGGCGACGGTGGCGCGCGTGACGAAAGTTGGGCTATGGCGACCTATTGCATCAACAGGGTCATCTTGAAGGATGATCGCGTCTCCGACCGCGAACGGGTGATCGGTGTAGACACCCACTTCGGAATCCCGACACCGTTGGGGTGCGCGGGTCTCCGCACTCGTAAGGCGCGCATGTCGATCTTCGAGAACGGAGCGTGGTCTCCCTGGAACGGCGGCTGAGCCGGACTCCACGCAGGGCGCCCGCGGCGCACTGAGGACAACGTGGTGGGCAGGGCGGATGCTCTGCCCACCACGTGCGGGACGGTGGCAGGTAGACCGCCGGTGATCGGACAGGGGGCACTGAGCTCCGAGAGGGGTCGCCGCGCTGCTCGGCCTCCGCGGGGAGCAGGCCTGCCCCCTGCCGTACGCCAGGACTGCACGTCCAAGGCGGTGGGACTCGCCTGATGGCCGCGCCAGTCGCGGCAGGGATGGTAGGCAAGTAGCTAGCAGCTGCGTCGGGCCGCGGGCCCGCAGCGCGCGTGGCGATTACCGCCCACATCGAGGAGAGGGTGGGGGAGGGGCGGAAGCGGATCCCGGGCTCACCCCGTACGCGACCGGCCAGGGCCATGGGGCGCGCACCTCCGGCACGCCAGGACAGCACTGGGAGCTCCGCCCCCAGCCCCCGCACGGCCCGTGCCGAGCAGGAGACGCGGCGCGGCGTCCGGGCTACGCCGCCAGCGCCGCGGCGGCGGTGTCCGGCACGAAGTGCACGAACTCGACTTCCGGCGCCGCCTCGCCACGCTCCTTGGCCTCGCCCGCCAAGTGCCAGCGCACGACCTTCTCCGCCTCGGTGTGCGCCTCGTCGTACGTCGGCGCGCTGCCCGTGAGGCCCTCTACGTCGGGCGACGTGAAGAACCAGCCGAACCCGGCCTCATGGGTGTGAAGGGTGCGAACGGTGTCCATCGGATGCCTCATCTCAGAGTAGGGCCAGGGCGGTCTCGGTGTCCAGGCCCACCTGCTTGCAGAGCACGTTGGCGACGACCCCCGGCGCGATCGTCACGCCGTCGTGGTGCGCGAACACGATCTGCGGCCGACCCGGCGCCCGCACCTCGGCGGGGACGTGTGCGACGGGGGGAACCGCCACAGCACGGCGGCGAGCACGAGCAGCGCGGCGGCGACGGCGGCGAACACGAGGCGCCAGCCGCCGACCTCGGCCAGCAGGCCGCTGAGCGTGCGGGCCAGCAGGATGCCGACCAGGAGGCCGCTCATGACGGTGCCGACGACCTGGCCGCGCTCGTCCTCCGCCGCCAGCGACGCGGCGAGCGGGACGACGATCTGCGCGACCGCCGACGTGACGCCGACGAGGGCGAGCGAAGCCGCCAGCACGGCGAACCCGGGCGCGAGGGCGCTCACGACCTGGCCGAGGGCGGCAAGGACGAGCAGGCCGACGATCAGCCGGCGGCGCTCGAGCAGGTCACCCAGCGGCACGAGCAGCGCGAGCCCGACGACGTAGCCGAGCTGGCTGGCGGTCACGAGCAGGCCGGCGGTGCCGTCGCTGACGCGGAACGCGTTGCCGATCGTGTCGAGCAGCGGCTGGGCGACGTAGAGGCTCGACACCGCGACGCCGCACGTGACCGCGAGCAGGACCACGAGGCGGCGGTCCATGCGGGGAGCTGGTGCGGCGGGACTCGTCACCCGTCAATGGTTGCAGGGTCCGACCTTCTGTCGCCGGAGACCGCGGCGGCCCGGGCGGCGGCCGGCGGCGGTCCCCGGCCCTGCGGGGACGGCCGTCCGTGGCAT
The DNA here is from genome assembly GCF_000420025.1 of Patulibacter americanus DSM 16676. Lineage (GTDB taxonomy): Bacteria > Actinomycetota > Thermoleophilia > Solirubrobacterales > Solirubrobacteraceae > Patulibacter > Patulibacter americanus. Next base: position 680,827 of record NZ_ATUD01000001.1, on the reverse strand, counting down.
CCCGATTGCGCGTCGCCCCGAGGGGGAAGTCACCCAGGGTGAGCAGCCGACCCGAAGACGACAACCGCAGCGCCCTGGGCCGCGGCGAGCGCAGCGCGCTGCTCGTCGTCGACATGATCAACAACTACGACCACCCCGACGGCGAGCCGCTGCGTGAGTCGGCGGAATCGGTCGTGCCGGTGGTCTCCGGGCTGATCGAGCGGGCGTACGCCGAGGACGTGCCCGTCATCCACGTCAACGACAACCACGGGCTGTGGGGGTCGCGGCGGGACGAGCTGATCGAGGACGCGCGCCGGCCGGGTCAGGACCACCTCATCGACCCGATGCTCCCGCGCGACGACGCCCCGTTCGTGTTCAAGGCACGCCACTCGATCTTCTACGGCTCGCCGCTGGAGTACCTGCTCGAGTCCGAGGGCATCGGCCGGCTGGTCCTCACGGGCCAGGTGACGGAGCAGTGCATCCTCTATTCCGCGCTCGACGCCTACATCCGCCACTTCCAGATCGTGGTGCCCCGCGACGCGGTGGCGCACATCGACGCCGACCTGGCGAAGGCGTCGCTGCGGATGATGGAGAGCAACATGCGCGCCGAGATCATGGACGCCGCCGACGCGGACCTGCGCGGCGAGGACTGAGCGGGGGCCGGGCGCGTCGCCTGTCCGCCGCGGTGGACGCCCGGGGGCTCAGCGCGCCCGGGTGGGCACGCCGAGCGCGCGGAACCCGGCGTCGAGCAGCGCCTCGGACTGCCGGCCGATGTCCGGGGTGCGCAGCAGCACCACGACGAGCCGGTGGCCGCCGCGCTGCGCGGCGCCCACGAACGTGCGGCCGGCGGCGTCGGTGTAGCCCGTCTTCAGGCCCAAGGTGCCCGGGTAGCCGTCGCGCAGCAGCGGGTTGTGGTTGTGGAGGAAGAGCTTGCGGCCCTTGATGGGAAAGGACCGGACGACGTCGCGGGTGGCGGCGATTTTCGCCAGGCGCGGGCGGTCCAGGACGACGCGGGCCAGGATCGCGAGGTCGGACGCGCAGGACCGGTTCTTCGCGTCGCGCTGACGCTCCACCTCCTCGAACCCGCTGGGCGAGCCGAACCGCGTGCACGTCATCCCCATCGCCTTGGCCTGCGCGTTCATCAGGTCGACGAAGCCCTCGACGCTGCCTCCGACGTGCTCCGCCAGCGCGACCGCGGCGTCGTTGCCCGACGGCAGCAGCAGGGCGTACTGGAGCGCGCTGAGCGGGACCCGCTTGTAGAGCGGCAGCAGGCCGACGCGCGACCCCTGCGCCGCCACGGCGCGCCGGCTGATGCGCACGCGGTCCGTGGGCTTCGTGCGCACGTCGACGATCAGCGCCGTCATGAGCTTCGTGACGCTCGCGATCGGCAGGTCGCGGTTGGCGCTCTTGGCCCACAGCACGGCGCCCGTGTCGAGGTCGGCCACGAGCCCGGCCCGCGGGTGCTTCGTCAGGGGATCGCGGAACGCGCGGGCGGCCTCCGGTGTGGGCTTGAGCCGCAGCGGGATCTGGATGGCGGCGGGGGCCTGCGTGCCGTTGTAGCCCTGCAGGGGCGTGCGGGCCGCGGCCGAGATCTGCGCCGCGCCGGCGTCGCCCGACGCCGACCCGCCCGTCGCGACGCCGCCGCCGCAGGCGGAGAGGACCGCGCTCAGGACAAGCGCGGCGAGGAGGAGGGCCACACGCCTCACGCGGCACAGCATGCCGCATCGCGCGCCGGCCGGCCGCACGTGCAGCACGGCACCCGGGAACGGCGCCTGGTCGAGCCGAGCGGGCCCACGGCGACGACCGCTCGGTGGGGTTCCGGCGGGCCACGGATAGGCTCCTCCGCATGGCGCGCACCGTGGACCTCGGCCTCTGGCGGACCCCGGTCGAGCCCGTGCCCCGGCTCTCCGCCGCCGTCGGGCTCGATCCGGACGACCTGTGGGTCAAGCGCGACGACTGGCTCGGGCACGGCGGGGGCGGCAACAAGCTGCGCAAGCTCGCGCACCTGCTCGGCGTCGCGGTGGCCGACGGCGCGGACACCGTCGTCACGACGGGCGCGGCCCAGAGCAACCACGCGCGGCTGACGGCCGCCGCGGCCCGGCGGCTCGGCCTCGACGTCGTGCTCGTGCTGCACGGGGACGGGCCGGGCGAGGCCACCGGCAACCTCGCCCTCGACGCGCTGTTCGGCGCCGAGGTCGTGTGGGCGGGGGCGGGCGGCGACGAGGTGCTCGCCGCCCGGGCGGGCGAGGTGGCCGCCGAGCGCGAGCGCGGCGGGGCGACGGTGTCCGTGATCCCGTTCGGCGGTTCGGACGGCGTGGGCGCTCGCGGCTACGTCGAGTGCGCCGCGGAGCTCGCCGAGCAGGTGCCCGACGCGCGCCACGTCGTCGTCGCCGTGGGCTCCGGCGGCACGATGGCGGGCCTCGTGACCGGGCTCGGCCCCGAGCGCGTGCTCGGCGTCGACACGGGGGCCGTCCCCGACCCCGTCGCCCGGGTGGCCCGCCTCGTGGCCGCCACCGCCACCGGCCGCACGGTGCGTGAGGACGAGGTCCGCGTCCGCGAGGACGTCGCGGGTGAGGGCTACGGCGTGCTCTCCGCCGCCGGCCGCGAGGCGATGATCCTGGCCGGCCGCCACGCGGGAATCGTCCTCGACCCCGTCTACACCGCGACGGCGTTCGCGGGCCTGCTCGCCGGGGTGCGCGACGGCGCGATCGTGCCGGGCGACCGGACGGTGTTCGTGCACACGGGCGGCCTGCCCGGCCTGTTCGGGCACCCCGTCGCGGCCGAGCTCGCCGCGACGCTGGGCTGAGCCGCCCGCCCCCGGGGCCGCGTCGCTGGCCCCGGGCCGCGTCGCCGGCGCGCTCTCCTCACGTGGGGTGCCACGCCTCGCCAGCAACCCGCCATCGGGGGGTTGTCGTGTGCTCTCCGTCACTGTACGTTGCGTTCTGTGTCAGCGAACGATGTGATCGCTCCAGGCGACGAGCCTGTTCGGCGAGCGGAGGGCGGGCCGACGGAGGCCGAGGAGCAGGCGGGCCGCGAGGCCCTCGGCGAACGTCTCCGCGGGTTCCGTCAGATGCGGCGCACGTCGCTGCGGGCGACGGCCGGCCTGGCCGGGATCTCGCCGGGGTTCCTCAGCGAGCTCGAGCGGGGGCGTGCCAACGCGAGCATCGGCACGCTGCGCCGGATCGCCGACGCCCTCGGCCTCGCGGTCGCGGACCTCTTCAGCGAGGACCGCCCCGTCGAGCCGACGGTCGTGCGCCGCGACGCCCGGCCGGAGATCCCGGCCGCCGGCGGCTCGCGCAAGTACCTGCTCTCGCAGCGGCCGCTGCGCCACTTCGAGGCCTACGCCGGCGAGTTCGACCCCGGCGCCACCACGGGCGACGAGGCCTACGTGCACGGCGACGCGCAGGAGCTGTTCCTCGTGATCTCCGGGTCCGTGCGGGTCGAGCTCGACGGGGCGGGCCACGACCTGCAGGCCGGAGACAGCATCGAGTACTCGACCACGGTGCCCCACCGCGTGGTGAACACGAGCGACGAGCTGGCCGAGGTCCTCTGGCTCATCTCGCCCCCGACGACCTAGCCCCCAGCCCGGTGATCCCCTCATGAGCAGACTCCCCTCGACCATCCGGCGGCGCCTCGGCCTCGCGGCGCTCGCCGCCGGCGCGCTCGCCCTCGGCGGCTGTGCCGGCCAGGGCCCGCCGCCGAACATCGACCTCGGTGCCGGCCCGGCCCGCGCCGGCACGGTCAAGCCCGACGCGCTGAAGGACGTCGCGATGACGTTCACGTCCTACGGCGGCGCGTTCCAGACGGGCCAGATGCAGGGCATCGTCAAGCCGTTCGGCAAGCTCTCCGGCGCGCGCATCCTCGAGGACGGCCCGACGGAGTACGCCAAGATCCGCGCGCAGGTCGAGGCGGACTTCGTCACCTGGGACGTCGTCGACACCGACGCGGTCTGGTCCGACGGGCAGTGCGGCAAGCTCCTGATGCCGCTGGACTACTCGATCATCGACGCGAGCAAGGTCCCCGAGGGCCAGGCGACCCGGTGCTCCGTACCGGCGATGAACTACGCCACCGTCCTCACGTACGACAAGACGAAGTTCGGCGGCCGCACCCCGCAGGGGTGGAAGGACTTCTACGACGTGCAGCGGTTCCCCGGCAAGCGGGCCATGTTCGGCGGCGCCGGCGACGCGGCCCCGGGCGACCTCGAGGGCGCGCTCATCGCCGACGGCGTGGCGCCGGAGGACCTCTATCCCCTCGACGTCGACCGCGCCCTGCGCAAGCTCGACACGATCCGGAAGCACCTCGTGTTCTGGGAGACGGGGGCCCGCTCGCAGCAGATGCTCGAGTCCGGCGAGGTCGTCATGGCCACCGTGTGGTCCGGACGCGCCTACGCCGCGGTGAAGAACGGCGCGAAGTTCGAGCCGGTGTGGAACCAGTTCGTGCCGCGCCGTGAGGCGCTCGTGGTCCCGAAGGGCGTGCGCAGCCCGAAGGCGTCCATGGCGCTCATCAACTACTACCTGGGCCGCGAGCAGCAGGAGAAGCTCACCGAGCTGACCTCCTACAGCCCGATCCACGTGGACGCCCGCCCCAAGGTCGACCGCCTCCTGCAGTCCTACGTCACCACGACGCCGGAGCGCCAGCGGCAGGCCATCAAGGTCGACAGCGCGTGGTGGGCGGAGAACCAGCCCGCGGTGATCGAGAAGTTCACGGCCTGGTTGGCCGGCTGACCCCGAGGAACGATCGTGTCCGTCTCCGCATCCCCACCCCTGCCGGCCGCCGCGGCCCCGCCGCCCGGCCGGACCCGTCGCGGGCTCCGCAACGGCTCCCTGTTCCTGCCCGCCGCCGTGCTGCTGGCCGCGTTCTTCCTCGCGCCGCTGGCCGTCATGGTCGTCCGCGCGTTCACCGACCCGCAGACGGGGTTGCAGAACTTCAGCTGGTTCTTCGGCGACGCCGTCCAGGTCGACGTCCTGATCCGCACGTTCCGCACGGCGCTCATCGTCACCGTGGTCTGCGCGCTGTTGGCGTACCCCTACGCGTACCTCATGACGGTCGTCGGCCCGTTGGGCCTGGCCGTCCTAACGCTGCTCGTCCTCGTGCCGTTCTGGACGAGCCTCATGGTCCGCACCTTCGCCTGGGTCATCCTGCTCCAGGACACCGGCGTCGTGAACGACGTCCTCGGGTTCTTCGGGCTCGGACCCGTGCAGCTCATCCGCACCACGACGGGCGTGGTCATCGGCATGAGCCAGATCCTGCTGCCGTTCATGGTCATGCCGCTCTACGCGGTGATGCGCGGCATCGACCGCAGGCTCCTGCAGGCCTCGAGCGGGCTGGGGGCCAAGCCGCTGACCACCTTCGTCAAGGTGTGGCTGCCGCTGTCTCTGCCGGGCCTGGCCGCCGGCGCGCTGATGGTCTTCATCTCGAGCCTCGGCTTCTACGTGACGCCCGCGCTGCTCGGCTCGCCCGACACCGCGCTGGTCTCGCAGCAGATCTTCACCCAGGTCAACGGGCTGCTCGAGTGGGGCCGGGGTGGTGCGATGGGCGTGATCGTCCTCGTGATGACCCTCGTCCTGCTCGCGGTCTCCGCGGGGGCCCTGCGGCTCCTCGGCGGCCAGCGGCCGGAGGGACGGGCATGAGCGCCCCGACGGTCACGGACGGCGCTACGCGCGCCTCCGTCCCGGCGGCGCCGCGCAAGCCGAAGCGCCGCGTCGGCCGCGGCCTGCTCTGGGCCTTCTCCGCCCTCGTCGCGTTCTGGCTCGTCGCCCCCGCGCTCGTGGTGATCCCGCTGAGCTTCACCGACAAGCAGTCCCTGGCGTTCCCGCCCACGGGCTGGTCGACCCGGTGGTACGAGAACTTCTTCTCCGACCCCACCTGGGCGGCCTCGCTCTGGTCGAGCATCCAGGTCGGCCTGCTCACGACGGTCGTGGCGACCGTCGTCGGCACGGCGGCCGCCCTGGGCCTGGCCCGCCTCGGACCGCGCGGTCAGACCCTTGCCCGCGGCGCGCTGATGGCGCCGATCATCGTCCCGGTGATCGTCGTGGCGGTCGGCACCTACGCGCTGTTCCTGCGCTTCCGGCTGCTGGGGACGCTCCCCGGATTCGTCGCCGCGCACACCGTGCTGGCGCTCCCGTTCGTGATCATCCCCGTGAGCGCGAGCCTCGCCGGGCTGGACCGGCGGCTGCAGGACGCGGCTGCGATCTGCGGCGCGAATCGCTGGGCCGTCCTGCGCCAGATCACGCTGCCCCTCGTCGCCCCCGGGATCCTCTCCGGCGCGCTCTTCGCCTTCGTGACGAGCTTCGACGAAGTCGTCATCTCCCTGTTCATCCAGAGCCCGTACCTGCGCACCCTGCCCGTGCAGATGTACGGCTCCATCACCCGCGACACCGACCCCACCATCGCCGCCGCCGCGACCATGATCCTCGTCATCACGACGAGCCTCGTCGTCGTCGCGTCCGCCGTGGCCCTCAGGAGGATCAAGCATGCCCGCTGACCTGCAGTCCGGCGGGGCGTCCATCACGCTCCGCGGCCTCACCAAGCACTACGGCGACGCGGTCGCGGTGGCCGGGATCGACCTCGAGGCCCGTCCCGGGGAGTTCCTCACCTTCCTCGGCCCCAGCGGCTCGGGGAAGACGACGACGCTCAACATGATCGCCGGCTTCATCGACGTCACGGCGGGCGAGCTCCTCATCGACGGCCAGGCCGTGCACTCCCTGCCGCCGCACAAGCGCGACATCGGCATGGTGTTCCAGCAGTACGCGCTGTTCCCCCACATGACCGTCGCGGAGAACGTGGCCTACCCGCTCAAGCAGCGCAAGGTGGAGAAGGGGGAGCGCGGCCGGCTCGTCACCGCGGCCCTCGCGGCTGTCGGCCTCGACGGCTACGACGCGCGGCGCCCGTCCGAGCTCTCCGGCGGCCAGCAGCAGCGCGTCGCCCTGGCCCGCGCGATCGTCTACTCGCCGCAGGTGCTCCTGATGGACGAGCCGCTCGGCGCGCTGGACCGCAAGCTCCGCGACACCCTGCAGCTCGAGATCAAGCGCATCCACGCCGAGCTGGGGACCACGTTCGTCTACGTGACCCACGACCAGGAGGAGGCGCTCGCGCTCTCGGACCGCATCGCCGTCTTCAACGCGGGGCGGATCGAGCAGGTCGGCACGGCGGAGGAGCTCTACGACGCCCCCGAGACCGTCTTCTGCGCGCAGTTCCTCGGCGAGTCGACGCTGTTGCAGGGGACGGCCCGGCCCGACGGCGGAGCGACCCTCGTCGAGGGGCCGGGGGTGCGGGTCCACGCCGGGCGCGGGCACCACTCCGCGGGCGCCGCGGCCGTGGTCGTCCGCCCCGAACGGATCACGCTCGTCCCCGCGACGGACGACGCCCCCGCCGGCAACGCCGTCCGCGGCCGGGTGACGGAGGACGTCTACCTCGGCAACGGCCGCAAGCTGCAGATCGAGCTGCCCGACGGCTCCGCGGGGACGGTCCGCGAGACCGCCGCGGCACGCTCGGCCTGCCGCTCCGGGGACGAGGTGTGGCTCACGTTCTCGGCCGACGACGCCGTCGTGCTCCCGGACGACGGCGCGAGCGCGCCGACCGCGCCCGTCGCCGCCGGGGCGGCCGCCTGATGCGCGGCCTCGCCCTGCGCGACGGTGGTACCGACACCCTCGCCCGCCGCAACGGCGGGCCGTCCTTCTGGTACGCCGACACCCACCTGCCGGGTCGTCGCCCGCCGCTGCCTGGCGACCGGACCGTCGACGTCTGCATCGTCGGCGCCGGCCTCACGGGGCTGTGGACGGCCTACTACCTCAAGCAGGCCCGACCCGAGCTGTCGATCGCGCTGCTCGAGCGAGAGTTCGCCGGCTTCGGGGCGTCTGGTCGCAACGGTGGCTGGCTGTCCTCGGAGTTCGTCGCCCCGCGCGCCCGGGTGGCCGAGCGGGTCGGCCACGAGCGCGTCGTCGCGCTCCAGCGGGCGATGCAGGAGACCGTCGACGAGGTCATCGCCGTCCTCGAGCACGAGGGCGTCGACGCCGACGTCGCGAAGGCGGGGCTGCTGCACGTGGCCCGCAACCCCGCGCAGCTGCACCGGCTCCGCGCGCACCTGGAGGAGGACCGGGCGTTCGGGCTGGGCGAGGACGACGTCGCCGAGCTCGGCGCGGCGGAGCTGGCCGACCGCGTCCGCGTGACCGGCGCGATCGGCGGCACGTGGAGCCCGCACTGCGCGCGCGTGCAGCCCGCCAAGCTCGTGCAGGGCGTCGCCGCCGCGGTCGAGCGGCTCGGGGTGCCGATCTACGAGGGCACCACCGTCTCCGAGGTGCAGCCGGGCCGCGCGATCACCGACCACGGCACCGTCAGCGCGCGCTACGTCCTGCGCTGCCTCGAGGGCTTCACCCCGGGCCTGAAGGGCCACCGGCGCACGTGGCTGCCGATGAACAGCGCGATCGTCGCCACGGCGCCCCTGCCGGAGGCGGTCTGGGACCAGATCGGCTGGGACTCGCCCGCCACGCTCGGCGACAACGCCCACGCCTACATGTACGCCCAACGGACGGCCGACGGCCGGATCGCCCTGGGCGGCCGCGGCGTGCCGTACCGGTTCGGCTCGCGCACGGACGAGAACGGTCGCACGCAGCGCCAGACGGTCGAGGGCCTCGTCGCCCTGCTGCACGACATGTTCCCGGCCACCGCCGACGTGCCGATCGACCACGCGTGGTGCGGCGTCCTCGGCGTGCCGCGCGACTGGTCGCCCTCCGTGCACCTGGACCGCGAGACCGGGCTGGGCTGGGCCGGCGGCTACGTGGGCAGCGGCCTGGCGACCACGAACCTCGCGGGCCGGACCCTGCGCGACCTCATCGTCGGGGACGACACGGAGCTGACCGCGCTGCCGTGGGTGCGCGACGGCGTCCGCCGCTGGGAGCCCGAGCCGTTGCGCTACCTGGGCGTGCACGCGATCTACCGGCTGTACCGCACGGCCGACCGTCGCGAGATGGGCGGCCTGGACCGCACGAGCCGCCTGGGCCTCCTGGCGGACCGCATCGCCGGCCGCTGAGCGCCCGGCCGCGCCGCGAGGGCGCGGCCGGCCTCAGCCGTCGTAGCGGACGAGGGAGCGCGCGATGGCGCGCATCTCGTTGTTCGTCAGGCTGTTCTTCAGGGAGTTGTTGACCCAGTAGGTGCCGCTCGGCGTCTGCCACAGCAGGCGGCGGATGCGCTTGCCGTCGTACTCGATCCGGAACGTGCGGCCGCCCAGGCGGACGGAGTCCGTCGCGAGCGCCAGGACGGGCGGGTCCTTCCAGGAGGTGCCCTGGATCCCGTAGTACTGGCCCGAGCCGTCCTTGCCGCCGGCCAGGTCGACCACGATGCGGTAGCCCTGCCACGGGAACGCCCGGCCGCCCCGGGACTGGATGTCGTAGCCGCGGGAGTAGTTCTCGCGGTAGCGCGCCTCGTACTCCATGAGCCGCGGGATGTAGATCGGCGCGTCGCGGAAGTCGCGAGCGATGCCGGACTGCTGGACCACCGCCTTCGCCGCGGCCGGGGCGGCGGTGAGGGTCTTCGGCGTGCGGGCCTTCGCGCGCCGGACCTTCTTCTTCTTCGGCTTCGTCGTGGTGCCGGAGCCGCCATCGGCATCCGGGGAGGATCCGATCGACGTCGAGCCGCCGCCGGGGGACGAGCCGGGATGCAGGAACTCCTTCGCGGCCTTCGCCAGGCCGGCGGGCGTGGTCTGGAGCGCACCCTCCTCCGTGTCCGTCGTCTCGAGCGTGACGCGGCGCGTCGGCTTGCCGACGACGTCGAGGCCGAGCTTGACCACGCCGAGCAGGCCCTTGCCGGAGCGGATGTCGGTGTCGACGAACTTGAAGATCGCCTTCGTCAGCTTGTCCTGCTGCGTGATGAGCGACGAGGTGGCGATCTGGCCGCGCGCCTCCGCGAGGTAGTGCGCCTGGCGCGCCTCGCGGACGACGTCGTTGTCGAGGTGCCGGAACCGGACGTAGTCCAGGGAGTCCTCGCCGCACAGGCGCTGGTAGCCGGCGGGCACGTCGATGGTGGCGTAGCCCTCGGAGCCGCCGCCCGCGGGCGGGTTGTTGTCGTTGAAGTACTTGCGGTCCACGTCGACGTAAAAGCAGCCGAACTCCTTCACGGCCGCCGAGAACGCGGAGAAGCGGATCGACACGTAGTGGTGGATGTCGAAGCGCTCCTGCGGCGTCGACAGGATGCGCTTGAGCTGCTCGATCAGGCCCTTCGGCCCGTTCGCGAAGGAGGCGTTCAGGCGAGCGGACGAGCCGCCCTGCACGATCAGGTCGCGGGGGAGGGAGAGCATCGACGTGACCTTCGCGTCGCCGTCGAGGCGCACGAGGATCATCGTGTCCGAGCGCTGGCCGCTCTTCTCGCCCTTGCGGGCGTCGTCGCCGACGAGCAGCATCGTCTGCGGCTTGCCCGGCTCGACGTCGGAGAGCGCCTCCTTGGCCTGCTGGGTCGCCTGCGTCGGCTCCGCGAAGTTCTGGACGATCTGGTCGGCCTCGCGACGGATCGTCGTCGCAACCGCGGTGCCGACGACGACGAGGACGAGGACCCCTGCGAGCAGGAAGCGGAGGGCGAAGGCGATGCCGGGACGCGGCGGACGGTGGGCGTGCGGCGAGCTCATGGCGGACGGGACGGGCCGGGGTGGGGACGGCGGCCCGCCGAAAGGCGCCCGCGCGCCGCGCGGAGCCGTCCACGAAGGTAGCGCACCCGGTCGCCGCCCCGTGCGGGTCCGGAGCGCTAGCGTCGGGAGCATGACCACCGAACGCGGCCACGTCACGCGCGTGACCATCCCGCTGCGCTACCGCGACCTCGACACGCTGGGGCACCTCAACCAGTCCGTCTACCACGTGATGCTGGAGGAGGCGCGCGTCGCGTTCATCCTCGACGTCCTGGAGAAGCAGCTGGGCGCGTTCGTGCTCGGCCGCGTCGAGATCGACTACCGGCACGAGGTGCGCCTGGGCGACCGCGAGGTCGTCATCGACACGTGGCTCGACCGCGTCGGGAACTCGAGCATCCGCCTGGCGTCGCGGATCGCGAAGCCCGACGGCACCGTCGCGGCCGAGGCGATCACCGTCCTCGTCGGCTGGGACCCGGAGAAGCGCGGCGCCCGCCCCCTCAACGACGACGAGCGGGCCGCCCTGAGCGCCGCGGAGGCGGCGACGGCATGAGCACGCCGGGCGGGACGGACGCGGGCCGGGGCGACGTGGCGGCCCGCCCGACGGGCGGCGTCGCGGGCGTCGACCGCGCCGTGCTGCGTGAGGTCGTCGAGACGCTCGCCCCGCTCGTGCGCCGCGCCGGCTCGGAGGACGAGCACCGCGCCGCGGAGTGGATCGCCGAGCGCCTGACCCGCGCGGGCGCGCCCGCCCACGTGGAGGACGCGACGTTCCTCGGCGGCTACGCCCGGCTCGTCGGGGCGCTGAGCGTGGCCGGCGCCGCCGCGGGCATCGTCGGCCTGAGCAGGCGCGGCCGCGGCCTGGGCATGGCGCTCGGCGTCGCGGCGGCCGCGGCGATCGCCGACGACGTCTCGAACGGCCCGCGCGTCGCCCGCCGTGCGACGCAGAAGCCGCAGCGCACGTGGAACGTCGTGGCCGAGGCCGGCGATCCGCAGGCCGAGCGCACGCTCGTGGTCATGGCGCACCACGACGCCGCGCCGACAGGCGCGATCTTCGACCAGACGCTGCAACGCAAGATGCTCGACGTCGCGCCGGGCCTGTTCGAGCGCATCGACACCGCACTCCCCGTGTGGTGGCCCGTCGTCGGCGGCCCCGCGCTCTCGGCCCTCGGGGCCGCGCTGCGCCGCCCTCGCCTGGGCCTGCTCGGCGCGGGCCTCAGCGCCGGCTCGACCGCCGCGATGGCGAACATCGCGCGCGCCGACGTGGTGCAGGGCGCGAACGACAACCTCTCCGCCGTCGCGGCGCTCGTCGCGCTGGCGGAGCGGCTGCGCGCGGCGCAGGACGCCGGCGACGGCGTCGGCGTGCGCGTGCTGCTCGTCTCGTGCGGTGCGGAGGAGGTCATCCAGGGCGGCATCTACTCGTTCGCCCAGGAGTGGTTCCCCAAGCTCGACCGCGAGACGACGTGGTTCCTCAACCTCGACACGATCGGCTCGCCCGAGCTGGTGTCGATCGAGGGGGAGGGACCCGTGGTGATGGAGGACTACCACTGGCGGTCCTTCCGCGACCTGGTGCACCGGGTGGCGTGGCGGGAGGGCCTGCCGCTGCGCCGCGGCATGCGCGCCCGCTCGAGCACCGACGCGGTGATCCCCTCCCGCGCCGGCTACCCGACGGCGTGCCTCGTGTCCTTCGACCGCGCGAAGGCGATGTCGAACTACCACCTGCCGACGGACACCCCGAACGGCCTCGACTACGCGACGATCGCGCGCGCCGTGGTGCTGACGGAGGCGGTCGCCCGCGAGCTCGCGGGCGACGCCGCCGCCAGCGGGGTCAACAGCGGGACGTAGGGGCGCCGCGGGGTGTTGCGCGCCGCGGGGCTTGGAGGCGCAGCGGGGCGGGGAACCTGCCGGCTCCCCGCCCCGCCCCGCCGCGGCGCGCCTACCCCTTGACCGCCCCCGCCGTCAGCCCGGCCACGATCCGCTTCTGGAACGCGAGCACGAGGATGATCAGCGGGATCGAGATCAGCACGCTCGCGGCCGCGATCAGGCCGACGGGCTGGGCGTAGCCGCCTCCGGCGGTGTCGTTGAAGTTGCCGATCGCCGCCGGGACCGTCCGCGCCGCCTTCGACGTCGTCAGCGTGATCGCCAGGAGGTACTCGTTCCAGGCGAAGATGAACGTCAGGATCCCGGCCGTCGCCATCCCGGGCGCGGCGAGGGGCACGACGACCTTGCGGAACGCCTGGAACCGCGTGGCCCCGTCGACGAGCGCCGCCTCCTCCAGGTCCCGCGGGATCTCGCGGAAGAAGGAGGTGAGGATGTAGGTCGTGAGCGGCAGCGCGAACGTGAGGTACGGGATGATCAGGCCGATCAGGGTGTTGTTCAGCCCGAGGTCCGTCCACAGCTGGAAGATCGGCAGCGCGATCGCGATGGGCGGGAACGTCGTCACCGACAGGATCAGCGCCAGGATCGTGAACTTGCCGCGGAACCGCAGCCGCGCGAGCGCGTAGGCCGCGAAGGATCCGACGAGCACGGAGAGCAACGTCGTGACCGTGGCGACGATCGCGCTGTTGCGCAGGCCCGCCACGAAGTCGTCGTTCTGGAACACGTCGCTGTAGTTCGAGAGCGTCGGGTTCGGCGGGTAGAGCGCGGCCACGCCGATGTCCTGGCTCGTCCGCAGCGAGATCTGGACGAGCCAGTAGAACGGGAAGAGGCAGAAGAGGACGACGAAGACGACGCCGATCCACAGGACCGGCGAGGTCCCCTGCCCCTTGCGCTTCTTCGGGGACCGCTCGGCGACCTCGGGGCTCGCGGGGCGGGCGGGGGCGACGGTGCTCATGTGTTCTCCGAGGTCGCGTCGCGGAGGTTGCCGCCGACGAAGCGGATGTAGATCAGCGAGACCGCCATGACGACGACGAAGGTGATCACCGACAGCGCGGCACCGGAGCCGATGAGCTGGTCGCCGGAGAACGTGCTGTAGGCCTCCGTGGAGAGGGTGCTCGTGCCGTACTGGCCGCCCGTCAGCACCCACGGCAGGTCGAACACCCGCAGGGCGTCGAGCGTGCGGAAGATGAGGGCCACGGCGATCGCGGGCCGCAGCAGCGGAAGCGTGATGCGCCGGAACTGCTGCCACTTCGTCGCCCCGTCGACCCGGGCGGCCTCGTAGAGGTCGCCCGGGATCACCTGCAGCCCGGCGAGCAGCATGAGCGCCATGAACGGCGCGGTCTTCCAGATGTCGGCGATGATCACGACCGCCATGGCGTCCGGCGTCGACGCCAGCCGCACGCGGTCTGCGCCCGGCAGGCCGAACGCGCTGAGGACCTGGGGGACGAAGCCCGAGTCCGGCGCCGTCACCGTCTGCCACACGATCGCCGAGACGATCGTCAGCACGGCGTACGGGACGAGGATCGTCGCCCGCAGGAGCCCGCGGCCCTTGAAGGCCTGGTGCATGATCAGCGCCATCACGAGCCCGAGCGTCAGCTCGGCGCTCACCGAGATCACCGCGAAGACCACGGTGTGCAGGAACGCGGACCAGAAGTCGCCGGACGCGATGCCCGCGGCGGCCGCGAAGCCGGACGTGTCGCCGAACAGGGCCGCGGTGTAGTTCTCGAACCCGACCCAGCGCGAGGCGCCGGCGGTGGTGCGGGAGTACTGGTGGAGCGAGAGCCAGATCGCGTACCCGATGGGGTACGCCGCGACGACCGCCATCAGGGCGAGCGTCGGCGTGATCATCGCCGCGGCGAGGCGGCGCTCCCCGGTGTAGAGGGAACGCCGCCTGCGCGGCGGGCGCCCGCGCAGGCTGGTCGTGGCCATGGTGGGGGCCTAGAAGGTGGTCAGCGCGGAGGAGATGGCCTTGTCCGCGGCCTCCAGCGCGGCCTCCGGCGTCGTCCGACCCGACAGCGCCTTGGCGACGTTGCTCGAGATCGCCGTCGAGACCTGGGTGTAGGCGGGCGAGACCGGGCGGGCCTGGGCCTGCTCGACCGCCGTCTTCAGCGCGTCCGAGAAGGGCAGTGCCTTCTTGATCTCCGCGTCGTCGTAGCTCTCGTTCAGGACCGGGGCCAAGGAGTACTCCGTGGCGCGCAGGCGCATGGCGTCGGCGTTCGTCATGACGTCGACGAGCTTGAGCGCCGCGCTCGGGTTCTTCGAGAACTTCGAGATCACGAGGTTGGAGCCGCCGAGCACGCCGGCCGCCTGGCCGCCCTCGAACGTCGGCAGCGGGGCGACGTCGAAGTTCTTCTTCACGGCCTCCGTCTTCGACTCCTTCTCGAGCGAGTAGGCGTAGGGCCAGTTGCGCATGAACCCGGGCTTGCCGGAGTCGAACGCCTGCTGGCTCTCGCCCTCCTGGTAGGTCAGGACGGCCTTCGGCACCGCGCCGTTCTTCACGCCGTCGGCCATGAGCTTGAGCGCCGCGAGGTTCTCGGGCGAGTTGATCTCGGACTTCGTGCCGTCGTCCGAGAGCACCTTGCCGCCCGCGCCGTAGGCGACCTCGAGGAAGTGCACCGTCAGGCCCTCGTAGGCCTTGCCCTGGTAGACGAGCCCGCCCGCGTCCTTCGCCTGCGAGTAGAGCGCCTGCCACGTGTCGGGCGGCGTCGCGGTGCGGTCCTTGCGGTAGTAGAGGAGCCCGGCGTCCGTCTTCTCCGGCACGCCGAAGTAGCTCTTCTCGTAGGTCGCGGTCTCGAGCGTTGACGGGATGAACTCCGCCTTGCGGGCGTTCACGTAGTCCGTGACGTTCAGCAGCCAGTCCTGGGCGGCGAACTGCGCGGTCCACACGACATCGGACTCGAACACGTCGCACTCGCCGGACTTCGCGCGCTGGCGGCGGACGAACTGCGCGTTCTGCTCGTCGGCGGCGTCGGGCAGCGTGATGACGTCGACCTTCAGGCCGCTGGCCTCGGTGGCGGCCTGCTTCACGGCCGCCTTCGCCGCCTCGATGGTGAGCGCCGGGGCGCAGAGGGTGACGTTGCCCTTCGCGGTCTCGATCGACGCCGGGTCGATCCCCTGGGCCTTGCTGCCGCCGGACCCGGAACCGCCTCCGGCCGCGCCGGAGGACTCGCCGCCGTCGTCCCCGCCGCAGGCGGAGAGGGCGAGCGCGCAGGCGCTGGCGAGGGCGGGGACGGTGTACCTGAGGTGCTGCTTCACGGGGTGCTCCTGGAGGACGGTGCGCCGGGGGACGCGGGAGGACGTGGTCATGCGCTGGTGAGCGTCGGGGCGGTCGACTCGTGGTCGGCGAGCGACAGGCCGGTCTCGGGGTCGAACAGCGCGATGTGCGACGTGTCGATGCGCAGCCGCGCGTGCTGGCCGACGGCCACGCGGCTCATGGGGTCGAGCCGGGCGACGAGCTGCTCGCCGGGACGCGACGCCGTGGCGTCGCCCAGACCCGACTGCTGCGCCAGATCGTCGAGGGACTGCGAGCGGGCGCCCGTGCTCTCGGGGGAGAAGTACGCGAAGAGGTCGGAGCCCATGGACTCGACGACCTCGATCTCGACGTCGAACTCGGGGCCGGTGCCCTCCTCGAGCGCGGCGTCGGAGAAGCCCTCGGGCCGGATGCCGAGGATCACGGACTGGTTCGGCGACGCGCCGGTCAGCCGCTCGCGCCACCAGTCGTTCACGGGCAGGTCGCCGCGCGCGGTGCGGATCTCCCCTCCCTGCAGCTCGGCCGCGATGAAGTTCATGGCGGGCGACCCGATGAAGCCGGCGACGAAGATGTTGCGCGGGTGGGCGTAGAGGTCGCGCGGCGTGCCGACCTGCTGAAGCTCCCCGGCGTTGAGCACCGCGACGCGGTCGCCGAGCGTCATCGCCTCCGTCTGGTCGTGCGTGACGTAGACGGTGGTCGTGCCGAGCCGGCGCTGCAGGCGGGCGAGCTCCGTGCGGGTCTGCACGCGCAGCTTCGCGTCGAGGTTCGACAGCGGCTCGTCCATGAGGAACGCCCGCGGGGAGCGCACGATCGCGCGGCCCATCGCGACGCGCTGGCGCTGACCGCCGGAGAGGTTGGCCGGCTTGCGGTCGAGGTGGTCCGAGAGCTGCAGGACCGCCGCCGCCTCGTTGACCCGCGTCTCGATCTCGTCCTTCGGCCGGCCCGCGATGCGCAGCGGGAACGCGAGGTTCTGGCGCACCGTCATGTGCGGGTAGAGCGCGTAGCTCTGGAAGACCATCGAGATGTCGCGGTCCTTCGGCTCGAGCTCGTTGACGACCTCGCCGTCGAGCAGCAGCTCGCCCTCCGAGATCCCTTCGAGGCCCGCGATCATCCGCAGCGCCGTCGACTTCCCGCAGCCCGACGGCCCGACGAAGATCATGAACTCGCCGTCGGGGATGTCGAGATTGAGGTCCTTCACCGCGTGGAACCCGTCCGCGTACCGCTTGTGGATTCCTCGGAGCTCGATGCGCGCCACTGTGTCCCTCTCCTGGGCCGTCGGGGGTGCCTGCGGCCACCTTACTCCGCACGTGCCGAAGAGCACACAAAGCTCTTAGGCGTACGCCGGTCGGGTGGGTGGGCTGCGATCCGCGCACGCCGTCCGACGGCGCGCGGCGCCGCCGTAAGGCCTCGACCGGACCGGCGGCGCGCGCGTAAGGGGTGCGCCCTCCGCATCCGCACCATCCGCCCGATGTGGCGCGGGGCGCCGTGGCCCAGGATCGATGACGTGACCACCCCGACCGATGGGAGCGCATCGTGTCCACCCTCCTCACCCAGCAGCTCGTCCACGCCCGCCACGCCGACCTCGACCGTGCCGCCGCACGCGCGGCCCGGGTCGACGTCGACCGCCACGCCGCCGGCCGGACCGGCTGGGTCGCGACGGCCCGGCACCTCGTCGCCGGGGCGGCATACTCCCGGCATGGTCTCCCGCGTCACGAGCGCCCGGTTCGTGGGGCGCACGGCGGAGCTCGCCGAGCTGCGCGCCGCGTGGCACGACGCGGTGGCCGGGCACCCGTCGCTGGCGTTCGTCGCGGGTGAGAGCGGCGTCGGCAAGACCCGCCTGCTGACGGAGTTCGAGCGCCACGTCCGGGAACCCGCAAGCGTCGACGCGACGCCGGTGGGGCGCGTGCTCGTCGGCGACTGCGTCCAGCTGGGGACCGGGGAGTTCCCCTACGCCCCGCTCGCCGCGGCGCTGCGGCCGCTGGCCCGCCGCGGCGACCCCGTCCTCGACGCGCTGCCCGCCGCCACCCGCGCCGAGCTCGCGCGCATCGTCCCGGGGATGCTGCCCGCAGGGACCGAGCTCGCCCCGCCCGCCCCGTCCGGGCCCGATGCCGACCAGGCCCGCCTGTTCGAGGCGCTCCTCACCCTCCTGGCCGCCCTGGCCGAGGACGCCCCGTTGCTGCTCAGCATCGAGGACCTGCACTGGGCGGACCACTCCACGCGCGCGTTCCTCTCCTTCCTCTCTCGCAGCCTCTGCCAGGAGCGGCTGCTGGTGGTGGCGACCTACCGGCCGGACGAGCTGCACCGCCGCCACCCCCTCCGCCCACTCCTGGCCGAGGTCGAGCGCGAGGCCCGCTCCCGTCGCCTCGAGCTGCGGCCGCTCGTGCCCGACGAGCTCCGCGAGCTGCTCGTCGACGTCCTCGGCGGCCCGGTCGACGACGATCTGCTGCACCGCCTGTGGTCGCGCTCCGAGGGCAACCCGCTGTTCACGGAGGAGCTCCTGGCGGCCGACCTCGACGGCCGCGGCGCCCTGCCGCCCACGCTCCGCGACGCGCTGATGTTGCGGATCGAGCGGTTGCCCGCCGAGGCCCAGGAGCTGCTGCGGCTGCTCGCCGTCGGCCAGCGCCTCGGCCACGAGCTGCTCGCGGACGCCGGCGAGACCGACGCTCGCCTGCTGCGGGAGGCGCTGCGCGAGGCCATCGCCCACCACATCCTCGTGGTCGACGAGGAGGGCCGCTACGCGTTCCGCCACGCCCTGCTGCGCGAGGTCGTCGACGACGACCTGCTCCCCGGGGAGCGTGCCGAGCTGCACCTGCGGCTCGCCAACGCGCTGGAGCGGCGGGTCGAGGCGGTGGGCGAGGACGTCGGCCTGACGAGCGCGGCCGCCCACCACTTCCAGGCCGCGGGCGACCAACCGCAGGCCCTGCGCGCCGCCGTCCGCGCGGCGGCCGCGGCCGAGCGGGTGCGTGCGCACGGCGAGGAGGCCGAGCTGCTCGAGCGCGCCCTCGGGCTGTGGCGCCAGGTGCCCGACGCCGCGGCGCTGACCGGCGTCTCGCGGTTCGACGTGCTGCTGCTGACGGCACGGGCGCACGAGAGCGCCGGCGACCCGGCGCGCTCGGAGTCCCTGCTGGACGCCGCGCTCGAGGAGGTCGACGAGGAGGCGGAGCCGCGTCGCGCGGCCTCCGCCCTGGAGGCGCTCGCTCGCGTGCGTTGGTCGCAGATGCGCTCGGACGACGCGCTCGCCGCGGCCCGCCGCGGCCTCGACCTGCTCGCCCACGATCGGTGCGTCGAGCGGGCGCGGCTCATGGGTCACTGGGCGAGGTTCCGCATGTTGCAGGGCCGCTTTCGCGAGGCCATCCACGACGCCCGTGAGACCCTCGTGCTCGCCCAGGAGGTCGAGGATCCCGTCGCCGAGTTCGCCGCCCGCAACGCCCTGGGCGTCGCGCTCGTCGCCACGGGCGACCCGGACGCCGGGGCCCGCGAGCTGCGCCGGGCGATCGCCGTCGCCGAGCACGGCGGGCGTGAGGCGCGGCGCTAGAGCGCCTACATCAACCTCGCCGACGTCATGCACGTGGCGGGCCGCACGCGCGAGGCACTGGCCATCGCGCACGAGGGTCTGGCGCTGATGCAGCCGCGGACGCTCAGCCGGGTCTGGATGGAGACCTCCATCTCCGAGTACGCCCTGGCGTTCGGCGACTGGGACCTGGCGGAGCGGATGCTCGTCCCGCTCGACCGCCGGACGTGGGACAGCGGACGCCTCAACGTCGTGCTGCGCCAGGCTGAGCTCGCGCTGGCGCGTGGCGACGACGAGGTCGCCCGGGCCCTGCTCGACGAGGCCGAGCCGCGGGCGCAGGACGCCGCGGAGCCGCAATGGCACGGACCGCTGGGCATCGCCCGCGCGGCGCTCGAGGTGCGCGCCGGCGACCTCGACGCTGCGTGGCGGGCGGCGGAGACCGCGCTGCAACGCATCGAGTTCTGCACGGAGGACGTCAGCCGGATCGCGCACGTGGCGTGGTGGGGCGTGCGGGTCGCGGCGCAGCAGGCGCAGCAGGCCCGGGACCGGCACGAGGACGACGCCCCGGCGATCGCGCGCGCCGAGGCGATGGCGGAGCGCGCGGAGGCCGCGGCCACGGAGGGCGGGCCGATCGCGCGCGCCTGCTGCCTCGTCGCCCGCGCGGAGCTGGCCTGCGCCCACGGGCGACCGGACCCGGCCGCCTGGCGCGCCGTGCTCGAGGCCTGGGAGGCGCTCGAGTACCCCTACGCCGTGGCGACGACCCACCTCCGGCTCGCCGAGGTGCAGATCGAGCTGGGCGACCGTGAGACGGCGACGACGCACGCCCGGGCCGCGCTGGCGGGTGGCCGGCGGCTGGGCTCGCGCTGGCTCGTCGACGACGTGACGGGCCTGGCGGCCCGTGCGCGGCTGCGGCTCGAGGAGCCGAAGACCTCTGGGGCCGGAGGCGGAGCAGTATCCGACGCCGCCGACGGCGCGACGGACCCGGGCACCGGGGAGGCCGACGGGACGACGGCGGCGGGGATGCCGCCGCCCCCGGGTGTGGCCGCCGCGCACGGCGCGAGGCCGGCCGAGGACCCCTTCGGCCTCACCCCTCGCGAGCGGCAGGTGCTCGCGCTCGTCGCGGAGGGCGCCACGAACCGCGAGGTCGGCGCCCGGCTGTTCATGGCGGAGAAGACCGCGAGCGTCCACGTGTCGCGGATCCTCGCGAAGCTCGCCGTCCGCAGCCGTACGGAGGCGGCGGCGGTGGCCCACCGGCTCGGGCTGGCCGGCGAGGCGACGCCGGCGGGCTAGGGCGACCGCCGGGGGCGACTCGCGCGGCGTCCTACGCGACCGCCGCGACGGGCCGCTGCGCGCGCTCCGTCACCGACGCCAGCGCCCGGAGCAGCTCGGGGTTGTAGGTCTTCGCGCGCATCGTCACCGCGCCGTGGGTGCCGGGGGCCTCGAACAGCGGGGCGTCGAGGGAGTCGGCCAGCTCGCGCTGCTTCGCGGGCGGCACCGAGGTGTCGTCGCGGGTCATCACGACGGCCGCGGGCACCGTCAGGGCGCCGTTCCACGGGCGGGCGTCGAAGCGGCCGAGCTCGCGACCGGCCTCGGCGAGGTCGACGGCGGAGCCGCGTCCCAGCTCGACGGCGTGCCAGCTCGTCGCGGCGTCGTCCTTGCCGCCCATGGAGCGCACCGCGCCCCGCCAGATGAAGTTCGGGGCCAGGCCGAGCGCGAACCGCACGCCGCCCATCGTGCGCCAGAGCAGCTTCATGCGCGGCTCGGTCCAGTCCGTGGCGGTCGCGGAGAGGACGAGACCCAGGACGACGTCGGGGTGGTCGCGGGCGACGAGCTGGGCGATCGCGCCGCCCATGGAATAGCCGACCACGATCGTCGGGCCGGCGCCGACCTCGCGGAGCACCGCGGCGGCGTCGTCGGCACACGACTGCAGGCGGAACGGTTCGGTCGTGCGCAGCCCGCGGCCGTGGCCGCGGTGGTCGAGCGCCAGCACGCGGTAGCCCGCGTCCTGCAGCGGCCCGTAGGTCGTGAACCAGTTCAGGTCGGAGGAGAACATCCAGCCGTGCAGGAGCAGCACGGCGGGGCGATCGGTCTCCCCGGTGTCACGGAGGAAGAACTCGCCGCGACCGCGCACGTGGATGATCCGACCGGGCGGAAGCGCCACGGGCGGCTCGGGCACGGAGGGCGGGGCGTCCGTCGACGGTGCGCCGGAACGCGGAAGAAGGGCCGAGAGCACGGGCCAGGCCATACCCCGATCCTACGCATCAGTACCCCCGGGTCCGCTGCGATGGGTCACGCAGGGCGTACAGCCTTCATGGGCCCCGGGAACGACGAAGGCCCCGCAGTGCGGGGCCTTCGGATCCTGCTGCCGTCCGGCGCGAGCGCCGGACGAACGAAGTCGGGTGTCTTAGATGACGTCGACGTTCGTGGCGTTGGGGCCCTTGGGGCCGGTCTCAGCATCGAAGGAGACCTTCGCGCCCTCGGCAAGGGTCTTGAAGCCCGAGCCGTTGATGGCCGAGTGGTGGACGAAGAGATCCTTGCCGGCCTCGTCGGGCGTAATGAACCCGAAGCCCTTCTCCTCGTTGAACCACTTAACGGTGCCTGTGGCCATGTGATGTCCCTCCGTGGGGAATTGTGTTGTGCAACGGCGCGGAGGGTGCTGATGCAACGACTGCGAACGCTGGCACTGCTTCGCCGGACCGGATGGCCCAGCACTTACGCCCCGAAGCATGGCACACCCGGATGCTCCGCGCCACGGTCTTCTTTCCGATGTGCTTCGAGCCCCCTCCCTGGGATCGTCCGGAGGGTGGATACCGTCCCCGGCATGGATGGAACCTTGAGTGGCCGACCCGCGAGCTTCGAGGGCGGGCTGCGACCCGTCGCCCCGGGCACGTGGGCGTGGCTCCAGCCGGACGGTGGATGGGGCGAGGCGAACGCCGGCCTCGTCGTCGGCGACGGCGCTTCCGCGGTGATCGACACGCTGTGGGACGAGCGGCTCGCGGCGGCCATGCTCGCGGCCATGGGCGCGCCGACGGCCGCCGCGCCGATCGCCCTGGCGGTCAACACCCATCACGACGGGGACCACTGGTGGGGCAACGCCCGGCTGCCCGCCGGCGCGCGAATCGTGACCTCCCAGCGCAGCCTCGACGCGATGCGTCACGAGGGCACCCCGGCGGACCTCTCGCGTCTGCGGCGGCTGGCCGGGCTCACGGCCCGGATCCCCGGTCGCCCAGGGGCGATGGGCCGCTACGTCCGGTCGATGCTGGCCCCGTTCGCGTTCGACGACGTGACCCTGCGGTTCCCCGACGACGCGTTCTCCGGTCGGGCGACGGAGCGCGTCGGCGGACGCGCGCTCGAGCTCGTCGAGGTCGGCCCGGCGCACACGCCCGGCGACCTCGTCGTCCACCTGCCCGACGTCGGCGTGGTCTTCGCCGCCGACGTCCTCTTCGTCGGCGTCACCCCCGTGATGTGGGAGGGGCCGGTGGAGAACTGGATCGCCGCCCTCGACACCGTCCTCGGCTTCGGCGCGGAGACGATCGTGCCCGGCCACGGGCCGCTCTCCGGGCCCGCCGAGGTGCGGGCGCT
Source organism: Patulibacter americanus DSM 16676 (assembly GCF_000420025.1). Classification (GTDB taxonomy): domain Bacteria; phylum Actinomycetota; class Thermoleophilia; order Solirubrobacterales; family Solirubrobacteraceae; genus Patulibacter; species Patulibacter americanus. The sequence continues at coordinate 658,021 of NZ_ATUD01000001.1, read as the reverse complement.
GCGCGACTACTGGGTGTGGCTCGCGGCGGCCGTGGCCGAGCACCACGCCGCCGGCCGCTCGCCGCTGCAGGCGACGTTGCAGATCGTGCGGAGCGCCGACTTCGCCCCGTACCGCGCGTGGTTGCACCCCGAGCGGGCCGTCATCAACGTCACGACGATCCACCGCGGACTCTCCGGCCTCGGGCCCCTGGCGCAGACGCCGCCGGTCCGGATCCGGCTCTTCGATCAGGTCGCCACGGTCGCGCGGACGATCGAGCGCGGTTGAGGGCACCGCCGGTGCCGTTGCGAGCCCGGCCGGGGGCCGCCGGGCCCGCGGGGCCCGGCGGCCGTCCGCCGTCCGCCGCCTTCAGCGTCCCCGGGGCCGCAGTCGGACCGTCACGGTGCGCCGGGCGACGTTGCCGGAGGGGTCGCGGGCGGTGGAGCGCAGGCGGACCTTGAGGACCCGGCCGGCGCGCAGCGTGCGGCGGGCGCTCTTCGACAGTCGCAGTCGCAGCTCGCCGCTGAGTCGCGACTTCGTGAGCCGGACGGTGGCGGAGCGCTCGCGCTCGCGGGCGATCTTCGAGCGGACCGTGATCCGCCCGGGCTCGTCGGCGCCCACCCGCAGCCGCAGCACCGTCGCGCGGCGGCCCGGCCGCCGCAGGGCCAGGGCCGCTCGGGGCCCGGCGGTGTCGCGGACCCGCGGGCCGGGCGCCGGCGTGGCCGGTGCGCGCGTGCCCGTGGCGCCGTCCCCGGGACCCGGGGGCGGCGACCAGTCCGGGCCGACCAGCGGCGCGTTGGGCGCGTCGCCCTGGACCTGCACCCACCGCGCGACGGACGGCGTGCCCGTCTCGTCCCAGGCGAAGAGCATGTACCAGCCGGGAGGCGCCACGTCGGACCAGGACGGGGCCCGGAGGTTGACGCCCTTCCCGGGCACGCGCTCGATCACGGGCAGGTCGACGAACGCGCGGTTCATGTCGACGGAGTGGGTGACGGCGGTCGGCGCGATCAGGGTGGCGCGGACGATCTTGCGTCCCGGGACCTCGTCCACGCCGAGCCCGAAGGCGGCGCCCCAGCGGACGGCGGCGGGACCGCTCGTGATGGTCGGGCGCGGGGCACGCTCCGCCCCGTCGAAGAGGTACGCGGGCTCGTAGATCTCGCCCTGGTCCTTCGGCGCGTCGGCGGGGCGATTCGGCGTGTCCATGGGACCGCGGTCGGGCGTGTCGCCCATGCCCCAGTAGTCGTCGCCCGCGGAGAGCACGCGCCCGTCCGGGAGCAGCACCGCGGTGGAGTGGTAGCCGCGCCACTTCGCCTGCGCCGGTCCGACGCGCCAGCGGTCCTGGCCGGGCTGCCACAGCTCGACGCTCTTGAGCTCCTGCTTGCCGCCCGAGGCGTTGTTGTCCTGGCCGGCCTGCCGGTCGAAGCCCGCCGAGCCGCCGATGTAGGCGAACCCGCCGTCGGGCAGGGTGACGAGCGTGCCGTAGGAACGGCCGACGTTCATGTTCGGCACGTCGCCCGGGCCGCCGGAGGACCACCGGGGCTGCGCCGCCGCGAAGTCCGTGGTCTCCACAGTGTTCGTCGCCGGGTCGAGCGGGCGCTCCTTCGGCGCCGTGGCCCAGTCGGCGCCGTAGCCGCCGAGGAACATCATGCGGCTCGTGCCCGGCAGCAGCGCCGCGCTGCCGCCCACGCGCGCGCTCGACGCCGTCCGGGGGCCCTGGTCCCACGCGCTGCCCTCCGCGCCCGGGCGCGACAGGTCGGCGGGGTCCAGCGAGCGCGTGTCGCCCTCGGTCTGGCCGACGAACCCGAGCCGGCCACCGGGGAGGATCTGCATGTGAGGGTAGAAGCCGTAGGTCTCGCGCTTCGCCGGCAGCGACGACGTCATCGTCCCGACGCCCCCGCGCCCGGCGGCGGGGGTGAAGAGCTCGAACTCCTGGTTGTCCGCGCCCTTCCCGACCTCGTCGTACCCCGAGGTGATGCCGATCCGCCCGTCCGGGAGCAGGACCTGGGTCGGGTACCAGCGGCCGTGGTTCATGTCGGGCTGGGTCGTCCACGTCTCCGTCCACGGGTCGAAGGAGTACGTGCCGCCCCAGCCGCCGTACTCCTCGTGGCGGTTGTTGCCGTAGCTGGGGTAGAACGCGTTGCCGCCCGCCACGTAGAGCTCGCCGCTGGGCAGCAGGGACTGGCCGGAGCAGAAGAGCGGGGCGGGGGCGACGTCGTCGGCCTGCCCGTCGCCGTCGAAGTCGATCGTCTCCTGGGGCGGGTCGATGCGCTTCGACTCGCCCGTGTCCGGATCCCAGAGGTAGAACGGCGCGGCGTTCGTCCGCAGCCAGGTCGTCTCGAGCGCCCCGCGGCCCCAGTAGGCGACCTTGCCCGTGGGCAGCATCGCGGCGTTGAGGGCCCACGTGGGCATCCCGATGCGCTCCGTGGACCACCGGCCGACCTGGTCGGCCGGGCCCGCGGCGGCCGTGGCGCGCGTGGCGGCCCGCCGGACGCGCGCGGCGACGCGGGCCTTCTCGGCCGCCGGCCGGGCCCGCCACCGACGCAGCGCGGCGCGCTGGCTCGCGTGCTCCGCAGCGTGCTGGGGACCGATGCTGCGGCGCTCCTCGCGCTGCAGCGCGCGCTCTCCGGCCCGGCTGCCGGCGGAGTGGCCCGCGGCCCCGTGCGCGTGGGCCGGTGCCGCGTCGTGGAGCACCGCCGCGGGGGCGATGAGGGCCAGGACCGAGGTCGCCAGGACGGCCCGGCTCAGGAGAGGCCGTGGAACATGTACACGCACGCCTGGAGCCAACCACGCCCCGGCCCCCGGCGCCATCGGACGGACGGACGGTTGAGGAGGGGAGCCGCGCCTCCCCCCATCTCCGCGACCGCTCGCCCGGGGGCCGCTGGTAGCGTCGCGCCATGGCCCTCGTGCTGCCGTCGTCCGTGTGGATCGAGCCCGGTGCCCGCCGGCGGGTGGCGGACGAGGCCGCAGCGCTCGACACCTCCCGCGCGCTGGTCGTCGCCGACGCGTTCCTGACGGAGCGGGGGGTGACGGGCGAGATCGTCGCGCTGCTCGAGGAGGCGGAGTTCGCCGTCGCCGTCTTCGACGAGATCGAGCCGGACCCGACGGACGCCGCGATCGACGAAGGTCGCGCCGCGCTCGTCCGCCACGAGGCCGACGTCGTCGTCGCCGTGGGCGGGGGGAGCGTGCTCGACGCCGCGAAGACGATCGCCGTCCGCGGCGCGAACCCCGGGCCGCTGCGCCAGTACATGGGCTACGGGCAGCTCGCCGGCGCGGGGCTGCCGGTGATCGCGATCCCGACGACGGCGGGCACCGGCTCCGAGGCCACCCGGGTCGTCGTGGTCACCGACATCGCGACGGACACGAAGATGATGCTGCTCGACGACCGCCTGGTGCCGAAGGTCGCGCTGGTCGACGTGGAGCTCAGCGCGACGATGCCGCGCCCCCTGACCGCGCACGTGGGGGTCGACACGCTGACCCACGGCATCGAGGCGTACGTGTCCCAGAAGGCGACGCCGGAGACGGACGAGCTGGCCCGCTCCTGCGTCGCGCTCTGCGGCCGGCACCTCGAGGCGGCCTGGCGCGACGGGTCCGACCTGGAGGCGCGCGCCGGGATGGCGCGCGCGGCCTACGAGGGCGGGGCGGCGTTCGCCAACAGCTCCGTCTGCCTCGTGCACGGGATGAGCCGCCCGCTCGGCGCGGTCTTCCACGTGCCCCACGGGCTCTCGAACGCCGTGCTGCTGCCCGCGGTCACCGCGTTCTCGCTGCCCGGAGCGCCCGAGCGCTACGCCGAGGTGGCGCGGGCGTTCGGCGTCGCGACGGACGGCGACGACACCGCGACGGCCGGGCAGGCGCTGCTCGACGCGCTCGAGCGCCTGAACGCGGCGCTCGAGGTGCCGCGCCTGCGCGACCTCCGCGGCGTGGACCGGGAGACCTTCGACGCGGCGCTGCCGAAGATGGCCGCCGACGCCCTGGACTCCGGCAGCCCCGACCGCAACCCGGTCGTGCCGACGCAGGAGGAGATCGAGGAGCTCTACCGCCGGGCCTGGTAGGTCCGCGGCGCACGGAGCGGTCGGCCGTGCGGGACCGCCTTAGTCGCCGACCGCCTCGGTCGGACCGTCTCAGTCGCGCCCGGCCTGGTCGCTCTCGGCCAGCCGCGTCGACTTGGCGCGGAGCTTCGCCGTGCGCACCGCCGCGCGCAGGGCGTCGATGTCGTAGACGCCGTGGTGGCGGCGACCGTTGATGAAGAACGTCGGGGTGCCGGAGACGCCGCTCTCGTCCGCGCCGTCCACGTCGCGCTGGATGCGGGAGAGCCAGCGGCGCTGACGCAGGTCCTCCGTGAAGCGCTCGACGTCGAGTCCGACCGCCTGGGCGTGGCCCACGAGCTGCCTCGGACTCAGGGCGTCCTGGTGCTCGTAGAGCCGGTCGTGCATCTCCCAGAACCGGCCCTGCTCGGCCGCCGCCTCGGAGGCCTCGGCGGCGAGCTGGGCGTTCGGGTGGACGTCGGCCAGCGGCAGGTGCCGGAAGACGTAGCGCAGGTGGTCGTCGCCGGCGCGTGCCATGAGCTCGCGGATCGTCGGCTCGGCGCGCCCGCAGTAGGGGCACTCGAAGTCGGCGTACTCCACGACGGTGACGATCGCGTCGGGGTCGCCGCGCACGTGGTCGCGCTCCGGGTCGACGTCGTCGGCCAGGTCGACGAGCTGCTCGGCCACCGCGCCGAGCTGACGGGCCCGCATGCTGTCCGGCAGCCGCTTCGTGATCTGGAACACGAGCAGCGCGAGCACGGGGGAGACGAGCGCGGAGGCGAGGATGCCGATCTTCGCCTGGTCCAGGAGCGCGCCGTCGAAGGCCCGGCTGGCGATGAGGACCGACACGGTGAAGCCGACGCCGGACGCGGCGCCCGCGCCCGTCAGGACGGGCCAGGTGATCGCAGGCCGGGAGCCACCGAAGACCTTGCGGGTCGCGAGCCAGGCGGCGCCGACGATGCCGACGGGCTTGCCCACGAGGTAGCCGACGAGGATCCCCAGCGTCACGGACGAGCCCGCCGCCGCCGCCAGCGCGTCGCCGTTCAGGACGATCCCGGCGTTGGCGAGCGCGAAGATCGGGACGATCACGTAGGTCGTCCACGGATGCAGGCTGTGCTGGAGCCGGTCGTTCGGCGAGATCGCCGACGCCAGGCTGCGCTGGGCGGCCGTGGCGAGCTCGGGGGTCGGCTGCTCGCGGAAGGAGCGCGTGAGCTCCGTCGCCCGCTCCAGGTCGTCGCGGTTGGGCGGGTAGGAGCTGGTGACCAGGCCGATGAGGAGGCCCGAGATGACGGGGTCCACCCCCGAGCGGAACATGGCCAGCCACATCGCCAGGGCGACGCCGACGGCCAGCGGGGCGCGGAACCGGCGCACGTAGCGCAGCGCGAGCAGGACACCGAAGAGTGCGGCGGCGATGCCGAGCGCCAGGACGTTGACCTCGTCGGAGTAGAAGACGGCGATCACCGCCAGGGCGAGGAGGTCGTCGACGACCACCATCGTCAGGAGGAACACCCGCACGCGGACCGCCGCGGCGGGCGTGACGAGCGCGAGCGAGCCCAGCGCCAGCGCGGTGTCGGTCGACATCGCCGCACCCCACCCCGCGGCGCCCGGCCCGCCGGCGTTGAAGGCGAGGTAGACCCCGACCGTGACGGCCATGCCCCCGAGGCCGGCCATCACGGGCACCGTCAGCCGCGCGCGCTCCCGCAGCTCGCCCTGGTCGAGTTCCCGCTTGGCCTCCAGGCCGATCACGAGGAAGAAGAGCGTCATCAGCCCCTCGTTGACCCAGCCCCGCAGGTCGGTGGCGATCGCGTGGTCGCCGAGGGTGAGCGCGAACTCCGTGTGCCACACGTCCTCGTAGGACGCCGGCCACGGCGAGTTGGCCCACAGCAGCGCGGCGATCACGGCGGCGACGAGGACGACCGCGCCGCCCGTCTCGGCGCTGAGGAACGCCCGCACCGGGGCGGCGAGGTTGCGGGCCCAGGCGGTCCTCGCGACGGGTCGCTCGTCTCGGTTGCCGAAGGGAAGGCCGTGCACGCGCCGGAGATTAGAGGGCCGGACCGGCCGCTCCGCTACGGTCGGACGACCGCCATCCCGGCCGGCCGGGAGGGGGAGGACCGTCGTTCGACGGTTGCCGCGCGCAGCCCCCACGACGTACAGTCCGCGACGCAACCAAGGAGCCCTGACCCGTGCCCCCGATCACCCGTGGCTTCCGTGGCCGCCGCCCCGACGTCGATCCCTCGCGGATCCCGCCCGGGCAGCACCACGAACGAGGCTTCCCCGTTCTCACCGCCGGCCCGACGCCGCCCGTCGACACCGCGACGTGGACGTTCGACGTCGGCGGCCTCGTCGGCGCCGAGCAGGTCTTCACCTGGGAGGACCTGATGGCCCTCCCGCAGGAGACCTTCACGGTCGACATCCACTGCGTCACGACGTGGACCAAGCTCGACACGGGCTGGACCGGCGTCTCCGTCGACGAGCTGCTCAAGGACGTCGATCCGCGGTCCGAGTGGGTCACCATCCGCGCCTACGGCGGCTACACGACGAACCTGCCCCTGGCCGACCTGACCGGCGGGAAGGCGTGGGTCGTCCACACGTTCGACGGCGAGCCCCTCGAGGCTCGCCACGGCGGTCCCGCCCGGCTGCTCGTGCCGCACCTGTACTTCTGGAAGAGCGCCAAGTGGGTCCGCGGATTCACGTTCACGCCGAACGAGCAGCCGGGATTCTGGGAGCAGAACGGCTACCACCGGCGCGGCGACCCGTGGCGCGAGCAGCGGTACTGGAGCGACTGATCTCCGGTTCCGACCCCCGGACTCCGCCGCCGGCCCCGGCGGCGACCGGGTCCCCCGCACCCTCCGTCGCCCCCGGCGGCCGTCGCCCGAGCGTGGACTGGCGCATCGGCACCGTCCGCGAGACGTCCCGCGAGACGCCGCGGTCGACGACGATCGTGCTCGACGTCCCGGGCTGGCCCGGCCACCGCGCCGGCCAGCACGTCGACGTACGCCTGACGGCGGAGGACGGCTACCAGGCCCAGCGCTCGTACTCCATCGCCTCGGCGCCGGAGGATGCCGCGCTGCGGATCACGGTCGACCGGCTCGACGACGGCGAGGTCTCCCCCTTCCTCGTCGACGACGTGCTGCCCGGGGACGAGCTCGAGCTGCGCGGCCCGATCGGTGGTCCCTTCACGTGGTCCGTGGACGACGGTGGCCCGCTCCTGCTGCTGGCCGGCGGCTCCGGCGTCGTGCCCCTGATGGCGATGCTCCGCCACCGCGCGGCGCAGGGCTCCGACGTCCCCGCACGGCTCCTGCACTCCGTCCGGGCGCCCCGCGAGGCGCTCTTCCACCGCGAGCTGTTGGCCCTGAGCGGCGGCGATCCGGCCGCGCCCGGGTCCGCGTCGCTGCAGGTCGCGTGGACGTACACCCGCATGGTGCCCCCGGAGTGGACGGGCTTCGCCCGGCGCCTGGACGGCCCGATGCTCGACGCCTTCGCCGGCCCGGCCCCCGCGGCCGACGCCACCGGCCCCGCGGCCGCCATGGCTGCCGACGGCCTGTCGGCGGGGAACGGCTCGACCGAGCGGATCTTCGTCTGCGGACCGTCCCCCTTCGTGGAGACCGCGGCGTCGCTGCTCGTCGCGCGCGGCCACGCCCCCGGCCGGATCCACACGGAGCGGTTCGGGCCGTCGTGACCCGTCCTCGACGTCCCGCGCCGCGCCGCCACGGCCGGCGCAGGCCCCAGCGCCCCGAGACGCCGTCCCTGACGCGCGACCGCCCCTGACGCCCCGCCGTCCCCGCCTCACCCACACCCCCCCACGAGAGACGCACCACCGTCCGATGAGCACCCCGCAGTCGCCCCAGCGCCGCCCCGTCATCCTCGCCGTCGACGACGAGCCCACCGTCCTGGCCGCCGTCGCCCGCGACCTGCGCCGCGGGTTCGGCGAGCACTACCGGATCATGCGCGCCGGGTCCGGCCCCGAGGCGCTCGAGATCCTCGCCCAGCTGCGCACCCGCGGCGACGCCGTCGCGCTGCTCGTGGCCGACCAGCGGATGCCCGGCATGTCGGGCACGGAGTACCTCGTCGAGGCGCGCAAGATCGTCCCGGACGCCAAGCGCGTGCTGCTCACGGCCTACGCCGACACCTCGGCCGCGATCTCGGCGATCAACGACGTCGCGCTGGACTACTACCTGCTCAAGCCGTGGGATCCGCCGGAGGAGCAGCTCTACCCCGTCGTCGAGGACCTCCTGACGACGTGGGAGTCCGGCGCCGCGCTGAACGCGGGGGGCGTGCGGCTCATCGGCCACCGCTTCTCGAAGGACTCGCACGACCTGCGCGACTTCCTGGCCCGCAATCGCGTGCCGGCGCGCTGGCTCGACGTGGAGCGCGACGGCGAGGCGCGTGAGCTGCTCGGCGTGATCGGCGTGGAGACGGACTGCCTGCCCGTGGCGCTGATGGAGGACGGCTCGGTGCTCGAGCGCCCGACGATCCTCGAGCTCGCCGAGCGCCTGGGCGTGTCGAGCACCCCGACCCAGGACCACTACGACCTCGTGATCGTCGGCGGCGGTCCTGCCGGGCTCGCGGCCGCGGTCTACGGGGCGTCCGAGGGGCTGAAGACCGTGCTGGTCGAGCGCGAGGCCACGGGCGGCCAGGCCGGGCAGTCCAGCCGGATCGAGAACTACCTCGGCTTCCCCGCCGGGCTCTCGGGCTCCGATCTGGCGCGCCGCGGCACGGACCAGGCGCGCCGGCTCGGGGCCGAGCTGCTGACCGTCTCCGACGTCGTCGGCCTGCGCGCCGAGGGCGCCGGGCGGTTCGTCGAGCTGGCCTCGGGCGTCACGCTCTCGGCCACCTGCGTCGTCGTCGCCTCCGGCGTCTCGTACCGCCAGCTCGAGAGCCCGGGGTTCCCGGAGCTCACGGGCGCCGGCGTGTACTACGGCGCCGCGCTGACCGAGGCGCGTTCCTGCACCGACCAGCACGTCGTGGTCATCGGCGGCGCGAACTCCGCGGGCCAGGCGGCCGTGCACTTCGCGGAGTACGCCCGCCAGGTGACGATGCTCGTGCGCGGCCCGAACCTGGAGCGCTCCATGTCGCACTACCTCATCCAGCAGCTCGCGGACCTGCCGAACGTCGAGGTCCGGACGAACACGGTGGCCGTCTCCGCCGCCGGGGCAGACGGGCATCTGTCGACGATGACCGTCGAGGTCACGGGGGACGACGGCGCCGGCGGCAAGGTCGTCACGCAGGAGACGATGGACGTCGACGCGTGCTTCGTCTTCATCGGGGCCCGGCCGCGGACGGACTGGCTCGACGGGGTGGTCGCCCGCGACGAGCGCGGATTCATCCTGGCCGGGGCCGACGCGCAGACCGCGGGTTGGACCCAGGCGCGCGATCCGTACCTGCTCGAGACGACCGTGCCCGGCGTCTTCGTCGCCGGCGACGTCCGCGCGCGGTCGATCAAGCGCGTGGCGAGCGCCGTCGGGGAGGGCTCCATGTCGGTGTCCCTCGTCCACCAGTACCTCGTGGAGGGTTGAGCCATGGTCGAGCGCATGTCCGCCTACGGGGGCCGTATCCGGGTCCCCGACGAGCCGGTCGCCCCTCCGGAGCCGGACGGGGCGAGTGACGGCCCGGTGCCCGCGGGCAAGCCCGCCGCGCCCGACACCAGTGCGCCCAAGTGGACGATGCCGGGAGACACGAACGGCCCGGTGCCGCCGGTGACGCTCGAGGAGCTGCGCGGCATCGACCTCTTCGACGACCTCGACGACGAGCAGCTCGGCGAGTTCCTGGCGGTGGCGAAGGTCCGCCACGTCGCGGCCGGGGAGCGGCTCGCGGAGCCCGAGGGCGTGCCGATCGGCGTGCAGCTGCTGCTGCGCGGCACCACCCAGGCGTTCCTCGTCGACGGCGAGCGCTCCGAGGCCGTGGGCCGGAGCCGCGCGCCGACCTGGATGGGCGCGATCGCCGTGCTCTCCGACGCGCCCTCCGGCGTGCGGATGGTCGCCGACAGCGACTGCCGGATCGCGCTGATCCACGGCGAGAAGTTCCTCAAGCTCGCGTTCCGCCACCCCGAGGTCCACCGGCGCGTCATGCAGCAGGTGATGCCGGTGACCGCGCGAATCACCCAGATCGAGCAGGACCGCGAGCGGCTGGCCTCGCTCGGCACGATGGCCGCGGGGCTCGCCCACGAGCTCAACAATCCGGCGGCGGCCGCCCAGAGCACCGCGGCGCAGCTCGCCGACGTGCTCGACACGATCACGGCGACGTTCTCGGCGTTCGTCGACTCCGGCGTCGAGCGCGAGCAGGCCGCGGGCCTCGTGGCGCTGCACCGCGAGGCGACCGAGCGGGCCGAGGGCCGCACCGCGCTGCAGGGCCTCGACGCCGCCGACGCCGCCGACGAGCTGCAGGACCTGCTCGACGACCTGGGCGTGGCCGAGGCGTGGACGCTGGCCGAGGAGCTGGCCTCCGCGGGCGTCGACGAGGCGTGGGTGCGCCGCGTCGCCGACCTGGCGGGCCCGGCCGTGGACGCGGCGCTGCGCTGGGTCGCGGCGTCCGTGTCGGCCCGCGGGCTGGTGGCCGAGCTGCAGGAGTCCACGCGGCGGATGTCGTCCCTCGTCGGCTCCGTCAAGTCCTACGCCTACCTCGACCGGGGTGACCTCGTCGAGGTCGACATCCACGAGGGGCTCGAGACGACGCTCGCCGTCCTCGCCCACAAGCTCAAGGGCAAGGGCATCACGGTCGTCCGCGACTACGACCGCACCCTGCCCCACCTCACGATCCACGGATCGGAGATGAACCAGGTCTGGACGAACCTGCTGCACAACGCGATCCAGGCGCTGGTCGAGGCGCACGCGCAGGAGAAGGCCGAGGGCGTGAAGGGGCTGAAGGCGTCGCTCGCCGTCGCCGCCTCGACCGCGAAGGCCGGCGGGTCGATCGGCACGATCACGGTCCGCACCCGCCGCGAGGACTCCTGCGCCGTGGTCGAGATCGAGGACGACGGCCCGGGCATCCCGCCCGCGATCCGGGACCGGATCTTCGACGCCTTCTTCACCACGAAGGAGGTCGGCGAGGGCACCGGCCTCGGCCTGGCCACCGTCCGCCGGATCGTCGCCGACCGCCACGGCGGCTCGCTCTCCGTCCGCTCCTCCGTCGAGCCACCGACGGGCACCACGTTCGTCGTCCGGCTCAGCCTGCCCCACGGCGACTGAGCCGGCCCGCACCCCTGTCCCAAGAACCGGAGCTCCCATGTCCACCGCCTGCACCCACCTGGACCACGTCCACCTCGACCACCTGCCCGAGTCCGTCGCCGGCTGCGAGGACTGCCTGCGCGAGGGCACCCCGTGGCTGCACCTGCGCCTGTGCCTGGAGTGTGGGCACGTCGGCTGCTGCGACGACTCGCCGATGCGCCACGCGACCGCCCACGGGCGCGCCACGGAGCACCCCATCATCCGCTCGATCGAGCCGGGCGAGGACTGGTCCTGGTGCTTCGTCGATCAGGTCGGGCTGCGCATCGGCCGGCTGGCGGGCGAGACGCGGATCCCGCGCTCCCCGCTCGGGGGCTAGCCGGTCCGCCGCGCGGTCGGGATCGACCGGCGTCCGGCCGCGCCCCCTACCAGCGGTCGTGCACGTGCGGCCGCACCAGGCGGTCGTAGACCTCGCGCACGCCGGCGAGCTGCTCGTCCGTGAGCGGGGGTGCGGTCGCCGCCGCGGCGTTCGAGCGTGCCTGCTCGGGGTTGCGGGCGCCGGGGATGACGACGCTCACGCCGGGCTGGTCGACGATCCAGCGGATCGCGAAGCCGGCCATCGCCTCGTCCGGGCGCAGCAGGCCCTTCAGCTCGGCCACGGCCTGCAGGCCGACCTCGAAGGGCACGCCGGCGAACGTCTCGCCGACGTCGAACGCCCCTCCCGTGCGGTTGTAGTTGCGGTGGTCGTCCTCGCCGAAGGTCGTGTGCTCGTCGTACTTGCCCGAGAGCAGCCCCGAGGCGAGGGGGACACGGGCGATGATGCCCACGCCCGCCTTGCGCGCGGCCGGGAGCACCTGCCCCAGCGGCTTCTGACGGAAGCAGTTCACGATGATCTGCACCGTCGCGACGTTCGGCCGCTCGATCGCGCGCAGCGCCTCGGCGACCGTCTCGACGGACACGCCGTAGGCCGCGATGCGGCCGTCCTCGACCAGGCCGTCGAGCGCGTCGAAGACGTCGTCCTGCTCGTAGACCGGGGTGGGCGGGCAGTGGAGCTGGACGAGGTCGAGCGTGTCGACGCCGAGGTTGCGGCGCGAGCGGTCCGTCCAGGCGCGGAAGTTCTCGCGGCTGTAGTTCTCCGGGACCTGCTCGACGCGGCGGCCCATCTTCGTCGCGACCGTGACGCCGGCGTCCGGGTGCTCCTTCAGCAGCCGGCCGATGATCCGCTCGGAGCGGCCGTCGCCGTACGCGTCGGCGGTGTCGATGAACGTGACGCCCGACTCCAGCGCCGTCTCGAGCACGGCGATCGCGTCGGACTCCTCCACGTCGCCCCAGTCCGCACCGAGCTGCCAGGCCCCGAGGCCCACCACCCCGACGTCGCGTCCCGTGCGGCCCAGCGTGCGCTTCTCCATGGGCCCCACGGTACGCGGTCGGCCTGGGGGCCTTGCGTCGCGGCGCTCCGGCGGCGCCGGCCAGCGGGTGCCGGGCCGGTGCAGGTGCACGGTGGGCCGCGGCGCGCCACCGCGGCACGGGCGGCGAGGCGCCAGCAACGCGACGCCGGGGTTCCGGCCCCCATGGGCGGGGTACGCACGGAGACCATGGCGGCGAAGACCCCGAAGGAGATCGCGGCGATCGCCGCCGCGCGCGGCACGGAGAAGGCGGCGCTCCCGTGGGACAAGGCGCTCGTCTCCGGCTTCCTCGGCGGCGCCTACATCGCGTTCGCCGGGCTCCTGGCGATCACGGTCTCGGCGGGCCTGGACCCGCAGACGTGGGGCACCCTGCCGACGTTCTTCACCGGCACCGTCTTCACCCTCGGCCTGGTGCTCGTCGTGATCGCCGGCGCCGAGCTGCTCACGGGCAACATGGCGCTGCTCCCGCTCGCGCTCTACGAGCGGAAGATCCGCCTGCCGGGGGTGGCGCGGAACTTCAGCATGGTGCTGATCGGCAATTTCCTCGGCTCGATCTTCGTCGCGTACTTCCTCTCCGTGAAGACGGGGATCCTCACCGCGGAGCTCCCCCTGGCGAGGCTGGGGACGATCGCCACCGGCAAGGGGGTGACGGAGGACTCGGCCCAGATCTTCCTGCGCGCCGTGGGCTGCAACTGGCTCGTGTGCCTGGCGATCTGGATGGCGTTCGCCGCCGAGGACGTCGGGGGCAAGATCCTGGCGATCTTCTTCCCGATCATGGGCTTCGTCGCCATGGGCTTCGACCACGTCGTGGCCAACATGTTCTTCCTCCCCGCCGCGATCTTCGCCGGCGTGCCCGACATCGGCTGGGGCGACGCGCTGCACAACTTCGTCTTCGCGCTGCTCGGCAACCTCGTCGGCGGCGCCGTCTTCGTGGCCGGGACGTACTGGTACCTCTACGGTCGCGACCGCCACGACCCGGCGGCGCAGGCCGAGCCCGAGGCGGGCGCCGAGGCGGGCGGGCCGTCCCCGGCCTCGCCGAGCCGCGACCGCGCCTGAGCGGCGGCCGCCGTCTCCTACGGCACGAGCGCGCGCCGCACGACCCCGCGCAGCGCCGCGCGCCGGCGCTCGTGGCCGGCGGGGTCGTCGCCCGCGGTGGCGGCGAACGTCGCGCTGATCGGCGACCACGTCCCGGCCATCGCGATGACCAGCGCGTAGACCTCGTCCGGGGGGATGTCGTCGACGATGCGGCCCGCGGCCTGGGCGGCCCGGATCGCCTCGTGCTTCGGGTCGGCGTGCCCCGGATGGGCGGCCAGCAGCGTGCCCGACGGGACCCGCTCGAGCCGGTACCAGCTCGCCAGCCGCACGAGCTCGGGCTCGCGCAGGTACGAGTCGTACAGGGCCACGGCGTAGCCCGGCAGGTCGTCGGCGGTGAACGGGACGATGTCGACGATGCGGTGCAGCTGCCCGGCGAGGACGGCGTCGAAGAGCCCGTCCTTCGAGCCGAACCAGCCGTACATCTGCGCCTTGTTGACGCCGGCGGCCGCCGCGATCCGGTCCACGCGGGCGCCTGCGATCCCGTGCGCGGCGAACTCCGCCGTCGCGGCCTCGAGGAGGCGTTCCTTGCTGCGCTGCCCGTCTCTCACCCGGACGACACTAGAGACTAACTATCTAGTTTGTTAGGCTGGTCCCATGATCAAGACCCCGTACGACGACACGACCACCGCGGCCGAGGTGGTGCAGGGCGTCGACCTGGCCGGCCGGCGAGCGATCGTCACGGGCGGCGCCTCGGGCATCGGCATCGAGACCGCCCGGGCCCTCGCGTGCGCCGGGGCCGCGGTGACCATCGCCGTCCGCAACCTCGAGGCGGGGGAGGCCGCGGCGGCCGACATCGCCCGGACGACCGGCCGGGACGACGTCACCGTGGGTCGGGTCGACCTCGCCGACCTGTCGACGATCGACGCGTTCGTCGCCGCATGGACGGGGCCGCTCCACATCCTCGTGAACAACGCGGGTGTGATGGACACGCCCCACGGGACGACGAAGCAGGGCTGGGAGACCCAGTTCGGCACGAACCACATGGGCCACTTCGCGCTCGCCGTCGGCCTCCACGACGCGCTGAGGGAGGCCGGCGACGCCCGCATCGTCTCCGTCTCCTCCAGCGGTCACGCGTCGTCTCCGGTGGTCTTCGACGACCTCTTCTTCGCGCGGCGCCCGTACGACCCGGGCCTCGCCTACGGCCAGTCCAAGACCGCCAACAGCCTCTTCGCGGTCGAGGCGACGCGGCGGTGGGCCGCCGACGGCATCACCGCCAACGCGCTCATGCCGGGCGGGATCTGGACGCCGCTCCAGCGCCACTGGAGCCCGGAGAAGCGCCGCGCGGCCGAGGAGCAGGCGCGCGGCGCCGAGGAGGCCGGGATGTTCCGCATGAAGAGCCCGGAGCAGGGCGCGGCGACGTCCGTCTTCCTGGCGGTCTCCCCGCTGGTGGCGGGCGTCGGCGGGCGCTACTTCGAGGACTGCAACGAGGCCCCGGTCGTCGCGCGGATCGCCGGCGTCCACGGCGTGATGCCCCACGCGCTGGACCCGGACGACGCCCGGCGCCTGTGGGACGTCTCGGAGGAGCTGCTCGCCGAGGCCCGCGCCGCCGGCTGACGCAGCGCGTCGGGGCCGAACTGCACGGGGGACGGGCGTCCACCCGTCCCACCGGGCCGCCCGGCCCGTCAGGCCAGCTCGACCACCGCGAGCGTGCCGTCGGTCCCGCCGACCGCCAGCCGGCGGCCGTCGGGCGACCACGCGCCGCAGGTGAGGGCGTCCTCGATCTCCACCCCGGCCACGGGTCGGTCGTGCGGCGGGCGCCACAGCACCAGCCGGCCGTCGAAGGCGACGGTGGCCAGCAGGTCGCCGGTCGGGGCGAAGCCCACCCAGCTCACGGGCTGCTCGTGGTGGTCGAGCTCGAGCGGGCGCGATCCGGCCGGGCCGCGGCCGGCGAAGTCCCAGACCGTGACGGCCTGACCACCGCCCGTGGCCAGGAGCCGGCCGTCGGCGCGCCACGAGAGCTCCTGCACCTTCGTCTCGTAGCCCTGCATCTCGAGCTGGTTGCGGCCGCCGAGGTCCCAGAAGAGCACGGAGTCGTCCTGGTTGCCGTGGGCCAGCCGTCGGCCGTCCGGGCTGACGGCCACCGCCAGGACGGAGCCCTCCCAGCGCAGCCAGCGGTCGGTGCGCAGACCGTCGCCCTGCAGCATCCGGACACCCCCGTAGGTCCCGGCGGCCAGGCGTCCGCCGCGGGTGCTCCACGCCAGCGACGAGACCGTCGCCGGGAACGGCTTCGACGTCCCGACCGTCGCGCCGTCCTGGTCGAGCAGGTGCACCTGGCGGCCGCGAGCGACCGCCAGGCGCCGGCCGTCGGGACGCCAGGCGAGGGCCTGAGGCCAGCCCCGGCCCTCGAGCACGACCCGTCCCGCGTCGCCCAGGAGGACCACGCCGTCCTGGCCGGTCGACGCGAGGACGCCGTCCGGCGACCACGCGACGTGCGTGGCCGGCTCGCTGTGCCGCCCGACCTCGCGGACGGCGCCGTCGGCCGCGGCGAGGGTCACGACCCGGCCGTCCGCGCACGCGCCCGCGACGACGGACCCGGTGGGATCCCACGCCACGGCGCCGACCCAGTCGTCGAGGTCGGTGGAGGCGACGGCGCGCACCGTCACCTCGTCGGGCTGCACGCTCACGCCAGGCACGTGCGGAACCCGGCCTCGAGACCCGCGCGGTCGAGGTTGCGGCCGATGAACACCAGGCGGTTCGTCGGCGGCGCGGCGCCCCACGGCCGGCCGTGCTCGCCGCTGAGGAGCATGTGGACGCCCTGGAAGACCCAGGGGTCCTCCTCGCCCTGCAGGTTGACGATGCCCTTCGAGCGGAAGATGTCCTCCCCCTGCTCCTGCAGCAGGGTCGAGAGCCACTCGTGGAAGCGCTCCGCGTCGAGCTCGCCGTCCGTGGCGATCCCGACGGAGCCGACGGCGTCGTCGTGGCGGGCGGGGGAGGCCATCGGGAGCTCGCCGGTCGGCGCGGGCACGAGCGGCCGGTCGACGAGGGCGTCGTGGCGCTGCAGGTCGTAGCCGCCGATGCCCAGGACCTCCGCGATCGGGATCTCCGCGTTCTGGGCGCGGTGCACCGTCGCGACGGCGTTGAGCCCGCCGATGCGGCCCTCGAGGGCGTCGAGGTCGGCCTCGTCGACGAGGTCGGTCTTGTTCAGGACGATCACGTCGGCGAACGCGATCTGCTCCTGCACCTCGGGTGCCTCGCCCAGGTGCAGCCCGACGTGCTTGGCGTCGACGACCGTGACGACGCCGTCGAGCTGGAGCTGTCCGGCGAGCTCCTGGTCCATGAAGAACGTCTGGATGACCGGACCCGGGTCGGCGAGGCCGGTCGTCTCGATGAGGATGTGGTCGAACCGCTGCTTGCGCCGCAGGATCTGCCCGAGGATCCGGATCAGGTCGCCCCGGACGGAGCAGCAGATGCAGCCGTTGTTCATCTCGAAGACCTCCTCGTCCGTCTCGACGACGAGGTCGTGGTCGATGCTGATCTCGCCGTACTCGTTCTCGATCACGGCGATCTTGAGACCGTGCTGCTCCGTCAGGATCCGGTTGAGCAGGGTCGTCTTGCCGGAGCCGAGGAAGCCGGTGAGGACCGTCACCGGGACCTTCGCGAGTTCGGGCTCAAGGGTCGTCATGGGCTCCGAGGCTATACGGGAATGAGTCCCAACGTCGTCATCTTGCGAACATCCGCACGGTCGTTAGATTGTCGGGATGGCCGACGACGCTGCGTGCGACCTCCTCTGCCTCGACCTGCCGCGCGCCGAGGCGCTGCGCCGCGCGCGGCCGACGGACGAGGTGGCCGAGCGCGGTGCCGAGCGGGCGGCCGGGCTCGCCGACCCGACGCGCCTGGTGATCGCGCTCGCGCTGCGCGACGGCGCCGAGCTCTGCGTCTGCGACCTCTCCTGGGTCGTCGAGCGGCCGGAGAAGGCCGTCTCCCACCACGTCCGCAAGCTGCGCGCGGCGGGTCTGGTGTCCAGCCGCCGCGACGGCCGCATGGTCATGTACCGCCTGACGCCGGACGGCACGTCCCTGCTCGCGGCCCTCACCGCCCTGGACGTCGCGGTGCCCGCATGAGCCCCGGGCGCGAGTCCGCGCGGTTCGAGCTGCCGCTCGCGATCGATCCAGCCGACGGGTGCGGTTGCGGCCCGGCCGGTTCGGCGTCGGCCTGCGGTTGCGGCGCGGCGGCCACGGACGACGCGTGCTGCGCGCCGACCCCGGCCACGGCCGCCGCGTGTTGCGCCCCCGCCGTCGCCGACGTGTGCTGCGCCCCGACCCAGGCCGTCCCCGACACGTGCTGCGCCCCCGGCGCCCGCGAGGTCCCCAGCGCCCGCGCCGCGAAGGCCTCGCGTCCGGTCCTCTACGACGCGTGCGGGTGCGAGATCCCGCCGCTCGACCCCGAGGGTTCGACGCGGCTGCGCGACGTCCGCGAGATCCAGCTCGCCGCCGTCGCGGGCGTCGCGTTGGCGCTCTCGCTGCTCCTGAGCGCCTTCGGGGCACCGGGAGGCGTGTCGCTCGCCCTGCAGGGAGTGGCCATCGTCGCCGGTGGGGCGACCTTCGTCCCGGGAGCACTGCGGGGGCTCCTGGCCGGCCGGCTGTCGGTCGGGACGCTGATGATGGTCGCCGGCGCCGGGGCGATCGCGCTGGGCGAGGTCGCCGAGGCGGCCACGCTGGCGTTCCTCTTCGCCATCAGCGAGGCGCTCGAGCGCTACGCCGTCACGCGCACGCAGCGCAGCCTCCGCGCGCTCCTGGACCTCGTCCCGGACAGCGCCCGGGTGCAGCGTGGCGGCCTGGAGTTCGAGGTCGCGCCGGCCGAGCTGCGCCGCGGGGACGTGCTCGTCGTGCGCCCGGG
Source organism: Patulibacter americanus DSM 16676 (assembly GCF_000420025.1). Taxonomy (GTDB): domain Bacteria; phylum Actinomycetota; class Thermoleophilia; order Solirubrobacterales; family Solirubrobacteraceae; genus Patulibacter; species Patulibacter americanus. The sequence goes on along the minus strand of NZ_ATUD01000001.1, from coordinate 639,525 downwards.
TGAGCGGCTGGCGACGGACGGGACGATCGCCCGTGGCCGCTCCGCGCTGGACCTCGCGGCGATCACCGGGGAGTCGGTGCCGGTGGAGCTCGGGCCGGGCGACGAGGTCTTCGCCGGCGCGATCAACGGCGGGGGCGCGCTCGAGGTCGAGGTGACGGCGACCGCGGAGGACAACTCCCTCGCCCGGATCGTCCAGATCGTCGAGCAGGCCCAGGAGCGCAAGGGCTCCGGGCAGCGGCTCGCGGCCCGCGTGGCGCGGCCGCTGGTGCCCGGGGTCCTCGTGGTGGCGTTCCTCATCGCCGTCGTGGGCAGCGCGGTCTCCGGCGACCCCGCGGAGTGGATCGGACGCGCGCTCGTCGTGCTCGTGGCCGCGGCGCCCTGCGCGTTCGCGATCGCCGTCCCCGTCACCGTCGTCGCGGCGATCGGGGCCGCCACCCGCGCGGGCGTCCTCATCAAGGGGGGTGCGGCGCTCGAGGCGCTCGGCGACGTCCGGACGGTCGCGCTCGACAAGACCGGCACGCTCACCCGCAACGAGCCCTGCGTGATCGACGTGCTCCACGGCGAGCACCACGACCGGGCCGAAGTCCTGTCGCTGGCCGCTGCGCTCGAGATCCGCAGCGAGCACCCCCTGGCGCAGGCCATCCTGGCGGCGTCGCCCGACCCGGCGGCCGCCGACGACGTGCAGGCGATCCCCGGCGACGGGCTGGTCGGCGCCGTCCGGGGCGCGGCCGTGCGGCTGGGACGCCCCGGGTTCGTCGACCCGGGGCCCTGGGCGCCGCAGGTCGCGGCCCTCCAGGAGGGGGGTGCGACCGTGGTGCTCGTCGAGCACGCGGGGGAGGTCGTCGGGGCGATCGCCGTCCGTGACGAGCTGCGCGACGAGTCGCCCGCGGTGGTCGCCCAGCTCGGAGCCCACGGCGTACGGCGCGTGGCGATGCTCACCGGCGACAACGCCCGGACGGCCCGCGCGATGGCCGACGGCGCGGGCATCGCCGACGTCCACGCGGACCTGCGGCCCGAGGACAAGTCGCGGATCGTCGAGCGGCTGCGCCGGGAGGGACGCGGCACGGTCGCGATGGTCGGCGACGGCATCAACGACGCCCCGGCGCTGGCGAGCGCCGACGTCGGGATCGCGATGGGCGCCATGGGCAGCGACGTCGCGATCGAGACCGCGGACGTCGCGCTCCTCGGCGACGACCTGCGCGCGCTCCCGCGCACGATCGGGCACGCCCGGCGGGCCAACCGGATCATGCGCCAGAACCTCGCGCTCTCGGGCGCGATCCTCGTGATCCTCGTGCCCCTCGCGGCGACCGGGGTCCTGGGCCTGGCCGCCGTCGTGTCGATCCACGAGCTCGCCGAGGTGCTCGTGATCGCCAACGGCGTGCGCGCCGCCCGCTGGCCGCGGTCGACGACGGACGAGGAGCCCCGGCGGGTGGGGACGCTGCGGCCCACGGTGACCGCCGCCTGAGGCCGAGGCCCCGGCCTGCGTGGGCGGAACGGTGCCCGCGGGCCCGCGCCGAACGCGTGCCGGGGCCGCGTCGAAGGGTGACGAGCGCGTCGCGGGGGCGTGACGTTGTGCCGTCGGCGCCGGGTCCCGCGGGCGGGCCGGTTACGTTCCAGGGGTGCACGACGCGCTCCTCCGGCTGGCCGCCGTCCTCGCCGATCCCGGGGCCCCCGGAGCCCGAGCAGCGCTCGACGCGGTGCGGGCGGGCTGGAAGGCGCTCCTGCCCGAGGAGCGCGAGGCCCTGACACCGGTGGCGAAGCTCGCGGCGGCGCGCGTGGCGGCCGCCGAGGCCGCGGCCCGGCCCTCGCTCTTCGATCTGCCTGCGGCGGCCGACGCCCCGGCCCCGGCCGCACCGGCACCGGCTCCGGCTGCGACCCCGGCCCCGCCCCTGGCGGCACCGTCGTCGGCCGCTGCCGCCCCGTCCGCGTCCGTCGCCGACGCGTTCCCGCCCGACGCCGGCACGACGTCCCCGGGCGAGGAGGACGAGTACCTCGCCTACCTCGCGTCGCTCGAGGGCGACGCCGGCGATCCCTCTGGCTCGGGCTTCGACGGCGGCGACTCGGGGGAGTGGGCCGGCCCGTCGGGCGGCGGCACGTTCGACCCGGTGGCCGAGCACGCCCCGGCGACCCCGGCCGGGCCGGCCCCGGAGCGCCGGCCGCTCGACGACGTCGATCCCGACTCGCTGCTGCACCTCCTCGGTCTCGAGGCGTTCCGCCCGGGCCAGCGCGAGGCCGTCGAGGCGGCGCTGCAGGGGCGCGACTCGCTGGTCGTCATGCCGACGGGGGGCGGCAAGAGCCTCTGCTACCAGCTGCCGGCGCTCGCGGGCGACGACCTGACCGTGGTCGTCTCGCCGCTCATCGCCCTCATGCGCGACCAGTGCGGGCGGCTCACCGACCTGGGCCATCCCGCGGTCATGCTGGCTTCGGGGGGCGACGGCGCGAGCAACCGTCAGGCGCTCGACGAGATACGGGACGGCACCGCGAAGGTCTGCTTCGCGGCCCCGGAGCGGTTCGCGTCCGGCGCGTTCCGCGCCGCGCTGCGTACCCGCGCGATCGCGCTCTTCGTGGTCGACGAGGCGCACTGCGTGAGCGAGTGGGGCCACGACTTCCGCCCGGACTACCTGCGGCTCTCCTCCGTCATCGCCGAGCTCGGCCACCCGCCGGTCATGGCCTGCACCGCGACGGCGACGCCGAAGGTCGCCGACGAGATCGTCTCGCGCCTCGAGCTGCGCGAGGCCACCCGCGTGCGCTCCGGTTTCGACCGGCCCAACCTCTCCTTCGACGTGCTGCCCTTCGACGGCGAGGGCTCCGTCGCCCGCAAGCGGGCCACGCTCGTCGCCGGCCTGGGTGACCCCGAGAACCGTCCCGCCGTCGTCTACTGCGGCACCCGCAAGAGCACGGAGGAGGTCACGGACCTCCTCGTCGCCTCCGGCGTCACGGCCGTCGGGTACCACGCGGGCATGTCCGCCGACGTGCGCGCGAGCCGCCAGGACGCGTTCATGCGCGGCGACGCCGACGTCGTCGTGGCGACGAACGCGTTCGGCATGGGCGTCGACAAGGCCGACGTGCGCTCCGTCTGGCACTGGGCGCTCCCCGGCTCGCTCGAGGCCTACTACCAGGAGGCCGGCCGCGCCGGCCGCGACGGCGCGCTGAGCCGCGCGGTGCTGCTTGCGTCCCGCTCCGACCTCGGACGGCTGGTGCGGTTCATCCGCGAGGCCGAGGTCACCGTGGAGCAGGTAGGCGCCCTCGTGGGCCGGCTGCAGGCGCAGGCGGGACAGGACGGCGAGGTCGAGGCCGACGCGGGGCAGGACCACGACCGGATCGCCCTGGCCATCGCCGAGCGAGCCGGCGCCGTGGCGCTGGCTCCGGGCGGGGGCGGCCGGCTGCGCGTGCGCGTGCTCCCGGGGCGGCTCGACCACGGGCGCGTCGCCCAGATGTGCCGGGCGGCGACGGACCGCCGCTGGCAGGCGTACCGCTCCATCGAGAAGTACGCGGCGGGCGACAACCAGCTCTGCCGCCGCCGCCAGCTGCTCGACCACTTCGGCGACCCGGAGGAGGGCGCGCCCCTCGGCCGCTGCTGCGACGTGCACGACCCGATCGACTGGCTGCCGCCCATCGAGGTCAAGGGCCGCTCGCGCCGCTCGGGTGCCGCCCCGGTCGAGGACGGCCCGCCCGTCTCCGACGACGAGCTCGCGCCCCTGAAGGCGTGGCGCCGCGAGCGCGCGGACGGCAAGCCCGCCTACACCGTCGCGACCGACGCGGCGCTCCGCGAGGTCGTCCGCCGCAAGCCCTCCACCCCGGACGAGCTGTTGGCGATCAAGGGCATCGGGCCGTCGTTCGTCGAGAAGCACGGCCCCGCGCTGCTCGAGCTGCTCGGGGCCTGAGGGCCGAGGCACGCCGGCTGGCACCCGGGCGGAGCCACGCGCGCCGGGCCACGTGAGACGGGCCGCGCGCGCCCGGCCACCCGCCCGTCACTCCGCGACGCGGCAGACCTCGTCGACGATCGCCCGCACGTCGTCGTCCGTGGTGCGGAAGTTCACGAAACACGGGCGGATGGCGGTGCGGCCGTCGACCACGGCCGAGGCGACCCAGACGCGGCCGTCCTCCTGCAGGCGGCGCACGATGCGCGCGTTGTGGTCGTCGATGTCGGTCGTCGGGTCGTCCGGCACGTGCTGGAACGGAACGACGGAGAGCGGGGGCGGACCGCAGAGCGGGCGCAGCCGCGGGTGGGCGTCGACGAGCCCGTGCAGCAGGCGGGCCTGGGCGAGGTTGCGCTCGATCGCCCCGCGGAAGGCGTCGGCCCCGTGCACGCGCAGGGCGAGCCACAGCTTCAGCGCCCGGAACGGCCGGGAGTACTCCAGCGTGCGGTCCACGGCGTTGGGGTGCTCCTCCTCCTCGAGCATGTACGACTTGTCGTGGGCGAAGGTGGCGCGCAGGACGTCCGGGTCGCGCACGAGCACCGCGCCGCACGCCTTGGGGAGGAACAGCCACTTGTGGGCGTCGACCGACAGCGAGTCCGCCCGTGCCAGCCCGCGGAAGAGCGGCGCCGCGGTGGCGGTCGCCGCGGCCGGCGCGCCGTACGCGCCGTCCACGTGGAGCCAGACCCCGCGCTCGGCGCACACGCCGGCGAGGGCGTCGAGCGGGTCGACGGCGCCCGTCAGCGTCGTGCCGGCGGTGGCGACGACCGCCATCGGCAGAACGCCCGCGGCCCGGTCGGCGTCGATCGCGTCGGCCACCGCCCCGGGGTCGACGCCGCGGTCGGACCGCAGGGGGAGCGCCCGCACCGCGTCGCTGCCGATCCCGAGCAGCTCGACGGCACGCACCACCGAGGCGTGGGTTTCGACGGAGCAGTAGACGCCGACCCGGCGGCCGGCGAGCCCCGACGTGCGCACGTCGGGCAGGAGCCGCTGGCGGGCGGCGGAGAGCGCGGTCAGGTTCGAGACGGTCCCGCCGCTGGTGAAGTGCCCGTCGACGGCGGGGAACCCCACGAAGGACGCGAGCCACGCGACGGTCTGCCGCTCGATCTCGCTCGCGGCCGCCGACCAGGCCGCCAGGTTGATGTCGAAGGACGACACGAGGGCGTCGGCGAGCACCCCGGTCTCGAGCCCCGACCCACCGACGAACCCGAAGTACCGGGGGCGGGCCTGCGCGATGCTGCTGTCCAGCACGTGCATCGCGTCGTCGACCGCGGTGGCCAGCGGCATGCCGTGCGCCGGCAGCCCCTCGGCGAGCAGCCCCCGCAGCGCGTCGTCGATCGGCGGCTGGTCGGGCCGTGCGGTCCGGAACCCCCGCCAGGCCGTCGCCAGCTCCTGCGAGAGCCGGCCGAGGGCGATGGCGTCGTCGCCGCTCAACCCGAGGGCGGGCGGCACGTGGCCGGGCGGGACGGGGGCGGGCGGCTTCAGGTCGGGGGATCCCTGCATGCCCCCGAGCCTAGGGCCGCCGCACCGTGTCGTCGGGGCCGCGCCGGCGCCGCGGCGCGCCACCCGTGGCGGGCCCCGCGGCGCCGCCCTACCCCAGCGCGCGGTCCAGGTTGTAGGCCGCGCTGATCAGCGAGAAGTGGGTGAACGCCTGGGGGAAGTTGCCCAGCTGCTGGCCCGTCAGGCTGATCTGCTCGGCGTACAGGCCGAGGTGGTTGGCGTACGTGAACATCTTCTCGAGCGCCAGGCGCGCGTCCTCCAGGCGGCCGGCGCGCGTGAGCGCCTCGACGTACCAGAAGGAGCAGATCGAGAACGTGCCCTCGCCGCCCTGCGCGCCGTCCGGCGAGGCCTCCGGGTCGTAGCGATGCACGAGGCTGTCCGAGACGAGGTGCTCCTCGATCGCCTCGAGCGTCGAGAGGAACCGCGGGTCCTTCGGCGAGCAGAACTTGACCATCGGCATGAGCAGCACCGAGGCGTCGAGGACCCCGTCGGCGTAGTGCTGCACGAACGCCCCGCGCTCGTCGCTCCAGCCGCGCTCCATGATCTGGCGGTAGATGTCGTCGCGCACCGACGTCCAGCGCGTCAGGTCGGCGGGCAGGCCGCGGCGGCGCGCCATCCGCACCATCCGCTCGATCGCCACCCAGCACATGAGCCGGGAGAACACGTGATCCTGACGGCCGCCGCGGGTCTCCCAGATGCCCTCGTCGGGCTGGTCCCAGTGCTCGCACAGCCACTCGACCACGCGCGTCAGGTCCTGCCACGTCTCCCACGAGACGGGGGTCCCGTACTTGTCGAACAGGTAGACGGAGTCGATGAGCTCGCCGTAGACGTCGAGCTGCAGCTGGGTGGCCGCACCGTTGCCGATCCGGACCGGCTGCGAGCCGGCGTAGCCCGCGAGGTGGTCGAGGGACTCCTCGGCCATCGCCTTGTCGCCGTCGATCCGGTACATCGTCTGCAGCGGGCCGGAGTCCGCGTCGTCGTCGGCCTCGTCCGACGCGCGGAAGCGGTCGGTGAGCCAGCCCATGAACGCGTCGGCCTCCGCGGTGAACCCCAGGCGGATCAGCGCGTAGATCGTGAACGCGGCGTCGCGCATCCACACGTAGCGGTAGTCCCAGTTGCGCTCACCGCCGAGCTCCTCGGGCAGGCTCGTGGTGGGGGCCGCGATGATCGCGCCCGTCGGCTCGTAGGTCAGCAGCTTCAGCGTCAGCGCCGAGCGGTGGATCATCTCGCGCCAGCGCCCCGTGTACGTCGAGCTGGCGAGCCAGTCGCGCCAGTAGTCCACGGTGTGCGCGAACAGGGGCTGCGCGCCCTCGGGACGGTGGGCGTCGGACTCCTCGTCGGGCCGCACGACGTGCAGGACGAACGTCGCCTCCTCGCCCTCCTGCAGCGAGAACGTGCCGGTGGCGTCGCGCTCGCCGAGCTCCAGCGGCACGCTCGACCCCAGCGCGAGGTCGAGCCCCGGGCCGCAGAAGCGCGCGCCGTGCTCGTCCTCGCGAACCTCGTGCTCGCCGCGCGCGTAGTCGAAGCGCGGCGCCACCGTGGTCTCCAGGTCCATCGAGCCGCGGACGCAGACGACGCGCCGCACGATCCGCTGGCGGTGCTCGACGCGGTGCCCGAGGTCGTCCGCGTCGGCCGATCCCCCGCCGCCCGTCGAGCGGTGCAGCGGCATGAAGTCCTGGATCTCGACGACCCCGTGCTCCGTCAGGAAGCGGGTGATCAGGACGTTGGAGTCCGGGAAGTAGAACTGGTTCGTTCCCGACACCGTGCACGTCGGCGTGAGCGCCCACGACCCGCCGTCCTCGGGGTGCAGCAGCGCCCCGAACACGCTCGGCGCGTCGAACCGCCCCGCGCAGAACCAGTCGATCGTGCCGTCCGTGCCGACGAGCGCGGCGGTGCGCAGGTCGCCGATCAGCCCGTGCTGGGCGATCTCCAGCGGCGGGGCGGTGGGGCCGTCGGGGTCCTCGTGCGGGACGGGGTCCTCGTGGCTCGCCGGATCCTCGGCCCGGGCCGGGGCGTCAGGTGCCGGGCTCACGCGTCGGATTCCGGCAGACGCCAGCCCCGCGGGCCGGGCAGCTCGAGCGCGGCGTCGGGACCCCACGTGCCCTGGGCGTACGGCTGGGCCTCGGGCGGCGCCTCGAGCACCGGCTGGCAGACCTCCCACAGCCGCTCGATCTCCTCGGAGCGCGTGAACAGCGTGTGGTCGCCCTGCATCACGTCGTGGAGCAGCCGCTCGTACGCCTCGAGGCCGTCCGCGCCCGCGAACGCCTGCTCGATGTCGAGGTTCAGCGACGCCCGGCCGAGCTCGAGCACCGGGCCGGGGACCTTCGCGAGCAGGTCGATGGCGATCTTCGGGTCCTCCGAGAGGTCGAAGACGATCTCGTTCGGGCGCTGCTCGGCGGCCGAGCCCTCGCCGTCGTCGTGCAGGGGGAACATGCGCAGCGGCGGCTCGCGGAACCCGATCGTCACCTTGCGGCCCGTCGCCGCCATCGCCTTGCCGGTGCGCAGGTAGAACGGGACGCCGGTCCAGCGCCAGGTGTCGACGTGGACCTCGAGCGCCACGAACGTCTCGACCTTCGACTCGTCGTCGACGTCCTCCTCGTCGCGGTAGCCCTCGTACTGGCCGAAGACGACCTGCTCCGGGTCGAGGGGGCGGACGGCCTCGAAGAGCTTCGCCCGCTCGGCGTGCAGGGCGTCGGCCTCGAGCCGGACGGGCGGCTCGAGCGCCACGAAGCCCAACAGCTGCAGCAGGTGGGTGACGATCATGTCGCGGAACGCGCCCGTGGACTCGTAGAAGCCGGCGCGACCCTCGATCGTCAGCTCCTCCGGGACGTCGATCTGGACGTAGGCGATGTGGTCCCGGTTCCAGATCGGCTCGAACAACCCGTTGGCGAACCGGAACGCGAGGATGTTCTGCGCCGCCTCCTTGCCGAGGAAGTGGTCGATGCGGAAGATCTGCTCCTCGTCGAGGACGTCGTGGAGCGCGTCGTTGAGCTCCTTCGCGGTGTCGACGTCGGTGCCGAACGGCTTCTCCACGACCAGGGCCGCGTTCTCCGCGATCCCGGTCTTCCCGAGCATGCCGACCATCGGCTGCATCGCCTGCGGCGGGACGGAGAGGTAGACCAGCCGCTGCCCGCCGGCGCTCATCTCGTCCTCGGCCTGGCGCACCGCCTCGGCCAGGTCGTCGCCGTCCTCGTCGGAGGAGACGACGAAGGAGAGGCGCTGGGAGAACGTCTCCCAGTGCTCGTCGTCGAGCTCCTTGCGCCCGAACTCCTGGAGCGCCTCCTTCACCTTGTCCCGGAACTCGTCGTCCGAGCCGGGGGAGTGGCGGCCGGAGCCGATGATGCGGAAGTCCTCCGGCATCAGGCCCGCGAGCATCAGGTGGAAGAAGCCGGGGTAGAGCTTGCGCTTGGCGAGGTCGCCCGTGGCACCGAAGACCACGATGACGCGGTCCTCCGGGCGCTCGGGCGGGCTGGTCGGGTCCTGGGGGGCCATGCGTGCCCCTGTGCCCGGTCGGCGGGTGTGGGAAGCGGCGAGCCCGGGAACGGCCGCCGGGGCTCCCGGGAGCGTGGCGGCGTGAGCGCGCTCGACGGCCTGCGGCCGGAGCACAGGCAGCAGGCGACGCTGCGCGCGCTCGGTGCTCCAGGTCCTGACGCTCGACGGCGACCGCATCGTCGAGATCATGGGCCTCGTCACGCCGGCGCTGTTCCCGCGCTTCGGCCTGCCGACGGAGCTGCCGGCGTAGGGGGGCGTCGCGTCCGGGCCGGGCGGCCCGGACGCGACGCCGTCAGTCCGGGAGGTCGAAGTAGCCGTCGCCGCCGAGGACCAGCCCCTCGCCGACCGGCTGCAGGGTGCCGTCGTCGTTCATGTACTGCCCGACGGTCTCGATGCGCTCCGTGCCGTCGGCGAACGCCAGGCGCAGAGTGCGGTCCGCACGCACCTCGTACGTGCCCTTGCTGTCGTCCGGGACCACCGCCCAGTCGCCACCCCCGCCGGTGCCGGACGAGACGGCGCCGCGGATGAACGTCCCGTCGGGCCGGAACGTCAGGTCTTCTCGGTAGGTGTTGCAGTAGAGCGACGGGCAGAGGCCGGTGGAGCTCGCGTGGGTGACCTCCGTGTCCCAGCGCGTGCCCGCTGGCGGGGCACCGAGCTCGAGGTGGGTGACGCCGTCGAGCACGAGCGCCCGACCCTCGAGGGTCGCGGGCATCCCGTTGATCTCCAGCCTCCCCGCGGAGGGGTCGTAGGCGTAGGCCCGGCACGCCGGATCCGCCGGGGTACACGTGGGCCAGGCGCTCCCCGTGGCCTCGACGTGCACCAGGTCGGGGCCAGTGAAGTAGAGGCTGTGGCGCTCCGTGGTGAGGCCAGGACCGAGGGTCGCGGTCCAGAAGTGGCGCCCCGTGAGCGGCGGCGGGGCCGGCGCGGGCGGCGGGGCCGGCTTGGGCACGGGCTTGGGCGTCGGCTTCGGCGTCGGCCCGAAGGCGAGGCGGCCCGTGCCCACGGCCTTGCCCTTGCGGGTGACCTTTACGGTCACCCGGCCGGCGGTCGGGCCGGTCGCCGTCCGGCGCAGCCGCACGGCGACCCGCGCGCTCCCGCGGGCCTTCAGCGCCTTCATCGCGCGCGTCGTCGTGCCGCGCTTGGCGCCGACCACGGTCACGACCACGCCCTTCGGGGGCCGCACCGACAGCGTCAGGCCCGTGAGCCGGCGCTTCGTCGCGTTGCGGACCGTGACCGTCGCCTTCGAGGGGCTCGTCGACAGGGGCTTCGCGACCGGCGTCATCGACACCTTCACCGCCGGTGCCGCGGCGGCCGGGGCCGGGGCCGCGCAGACGACGCCGACGATCAGGGCGGCGGGCAGGCCCCACCGGCGGGGACGGGGGCGCGGCGTCGACCCGGGGGCGCGGGTCGGCCGTGAAGGCGGGGTCATGCGGGGGCTCCTTGCGGAGAGGGCGGCGCCGCTGCGGACGCCGCAGACCGGGCGGGTTCCCCGGCCAAGATACTCCCGCCCCGGGGCCCCGACAACCCCCGGGTCGGGCGGCGTCGGGGACGCGGTCCGCGGCCGTCCACCGGCCGTCGCACCCGGGAGCGGTCCCCCGCGCGCGGCGGCGTCTCGCGGGGCACGCGGGACGCCCCCAGGTGCCCCGGACGGCGTACACCGAAGGGCTGGTTGTACAGACGGTCTTCGGGGACCCGCAAGGCTTGTACGGCCGGGGGGTGGACGGGCGCTCATCTGCGGTTTAGGTTCGCTGTGCGCCGGATCACGTTGCCCGCGACGCACCCGCAGCACCCCGGGCGACCCGGCGGCTCCGACGTGGGGGCCACGGCTCGTGCGGGCATCTCGAAGTCCTTCGACAGGAACACGCCTTGAGCAATCACGTCGTGCGGCCCAGCGTCGCACTGGTGGCGGTCATGGGGAGCCTCGCCTTCACGGCGTCGGCGGGAGCGGCGACGCTCGCGGTCGACGACGACGGCGCGGACTGCCCCGCCGCCCCCTACACGTCCATCCAGGCCGCGGTCGACGCCGCGGCCCCCGGCGACACGGTCACCGTCTGCGCGGGCGCCTACGCCGAGGGGACGGGCCAGGTCGGCACGAACGCGCTGACGATCACGAAGAGCCTGACGCTGAAGGGCGCCGGGGCCGACCTCGTGTCGATCTCGCCGAGGGCCTCGTCGCCCGTGGGCGGCCGGATCATGGAGGCCACGCCCGACCTGCGCAACGGCGTCGGCGACATCGTCGCGGTCGTCGGCGGGCCGACCCGGCCGATCACGGTCGACATCAGCGGCGTCACGGTCGACGGCTTCACGCCGGAGCGTAAGCCCGTCGCGGTCGAGGCCGGCATCGTCTACCTCGACGGCAAGGGCTCCATCACCCGCAGCCGCGTGACGAACACCGTGACCTCCGAGGGCGCGTCGGCGTTCGATCTGCCCGGCGGCTACCGCGGCACGCAGCCCGGCGTGGGCATCGTCCAGACCTCGGCGGCGCGCACCGCTCCGGGCGACGGCACGCGCACCCTGGCGATCGAGCTCACCCGCGTCGACAAGTACAACCGCTACGGCATCCTCATCGACGGGGCGACGAACGACGCCCCGCCGCTCACGCCGTCGGGCACGATCAACCGCGGCCAGATCAGCGCCTCGCAGGTCGTCGGCCGCACGCAGTGCGCCGACTTCGCGGCCACGGGCAACTGCTCCGCCGCCGTCGTCGGGCCGGTCACGACGGGGCCGCTGTTCGGTCAGGACGGCATCCGCGTGACCGCCGGCGCCCGCGCCCAGATCGCGGACTCCCAGATCTCGCAGAACCTCGTCAACGGGACCGGCGCCCCGACGCGCGAGACGCTCGGGGCATCGCCCACGCCGGGCACCAACAACCAGAACCTCCCCCTCGGTGCGGGCATCCGCCTCGTCGGGGCGTACATGACCACGGCGCCGGTCTCCAGTGGCCTGGAGCGCACGTACAACACGTCGCTGACCCGGTCGAACGTCGTCGACAACGCCTACGGCGCGATCAACGTCGCCGCGGACGGGACGACGGCCAACACGGGCGTCGGCAACGTCTTCCGCGCCGAGAACAACTGGTGGGGGCTGCGCATCGCGACGCCGTCCGACCTCAACGCCAACCCGGGCCCGCTCGTCTCGCCGACGAACAACCCGATCTGGCCGGAGAACCCGGTCAACGGCACGGCCGTCGCCGACGGCGCGGGCACGACCTCCTCGGCCGTCGACTTCTTCCCGTACCGCAACGGCGTGCAGTCCGATCCCGACAGCGGCCAGTTCGCCGTCGCGGACGCGGGCATGCCGATCGACGACGCGGCGCCGACCGGTGTGACGATCGCCGCCGGCTCGTCGACCGTCGCCCCGGGCGGGACCGTCGAGCTGACGGCCACCGCCATGGACGACTTCGGCATCAAGCGCGTGCGGTTCTCCGACGGCGGCACCGTCCTCGGTGACGTCGCCAAGCCCGCCTACGCGCAGTCCGTCGCGATCCCGGCCACGGCCGAGTGCGGCAGCACGCGCAGCTTCTCGGCGCTCGCCACCGACTCGCTCGGCCAGAGCACCCGTAGCGACGCGGTCGTCGTGACGGTCGCCTGCGCGCCGCCGACGACCCCGACCACGCCGACGCCCCCGACCACGCCGGTTCCGGTCGCGCCGACGATCGCGTTCAGCTCCAAGCCCGTGACGATCAAGGGCTCCGCCACCGTGCGCCTGGCCGTCAATGCGCCCGCCGGCGTGCGGCGCGTCGAGGTCCGCCTCGGCGACCGTCTCGTCTGCGCCGACCTGAAGGCACCGTTCGTCTGCACGGTGAAGGCCACCGGCGCCGACGTCGGCGCTCAGGCCCTCACGGCGACCCTCGTCGACCAGAACGGCTCCACGGCCGTCGCGTCCACGAGGGTCACGGTCGCGAAGTTCGCGGCCAAGGTCCGCCTCACGGTCGCGAGGAAGGCGGTCAAGGGCGGCAAGGTCCGGCGCACGGTCCGCGGCACGCTCGTGCTGCCGGCCGGCGTCACGAAGGCCCAGGGCTGCCGTGGCACCGTCACGGTGACCATCAAGCGTTCCGGCCGGGCGCTCCTCAACCAGCAGGTCAAGGTCTCGAAGGCCTGCACGTTCTCCCGCTCCGTCACCGCCTCGCGGTCGAAGCAGCGGTTCACGGCCGGCGCCCGCTTCGGCGGCACGGCCGTGCTGAAGACCGCATCCAGCTCCCGGAGGTTCTCCTGATGTCCCGTCGCATCCAGGCCGCGCGGGGACTCCTCGCGCTCGCCGCCACCGCCGTGCTGGGGGCGGCCGCGCTGCCCGCGACGTCCGTTGCGGCCGAGACGACGCCGAGCTGCCCGGCCGGCGTCACCTACGACCCCGGCATCAAGTCGTGGGACCAGTACTACGCCGACAACCACAACCCGGAGGCCGTGCGCAAGCTCGGCCAGGGGATCGGGCAGCCCGGCGGCGGCCCGACCCCCGGCGGCGTCGGGCCTGACCCGGCCAACCCCATCGGCCGCAACAAGAGCGACATCCTGCTCGAGTACGCGGACTACATCGTGAGCGCGACCGCGGCGAGCCCGCGGGTGCGCGTGGTGAAGAAGCCGATCGGCAAGAGCTCGCTCGGCAAGGACATCGCGTTCTACGTCGTCGGCACGCCGATCAACATCGGCAACCTCGACGGGCCCAGCGGAGACGCAGCCTTCTGGCGTGGCGTGCGCGCGGGCGACATCCCGGAGGAGGAGGGCCTCGAGGGCGCCATCACGCGCCCGGCCTTCGGCTGGATCACCGCCACCCCGCACGGCAACGAGTCCGCAGCCGGCGAGTCCATCGCCCGCCAGCTCTACGAGCTCGCGGCCCGCACGGACTGCGGCAACGTGAAGCGGCTGGTGAACATGGACCTGTTCCTCCAGCTCGTCCGCAACCCCGACGGCCGCGACGCGGTCGCGCGCACCACGGCCTACGCGTTCGACCCCAACCGCGACTTCGGCACCCGGAACTACATCGAGAACGGCGCGTTCATCCCGAAGATGAACGAGTACCCGGCGCTGTACTTCATCGACGCCCACCAGCAGGGCGGCTCGTCGTACTTCTTCCCGCCGAACGAGGACCCGGTCCACCACGAGATCTCGCAGTTCTCGCTCGACACGATCCAGAACAAGATCGGCCCGTCGCTGCAGCGCGCGTTCAACGACACCTCGACGCTCTACGCGAACTACAGCCAGTACGACATGTTCTCGCCGGAGTACGGCGACACCGTCCCCTCCCTGATCATGGGCGCGGCCGGCATGACCTACGAGAAGGGAAACGCCGAGGTCTACTCCAAGCAGGTCTACGACCACTACCTCGCGATCGACACGACGATCAACACGATCGCCAACGACAAGATCTCCACGACCCGCGCGTGGGTGCAGCAGTGGCAGGACGCGGTCCGACAGGGCCAGAACTGCGAGCTGCAGCCGAACAAGCTCGTCTCGCCGCTGCACGACGAGCTGACGCCGATCCCGGCCGACAAGCGCGTCTGCGGCTACTTCTTCCGTCCCGGCGAGCACGCCGGTGACGTGGCGAAGCTCCTGACCGAGATGCAGCAGGTCGGCGTCAAGGTCTTCCGGCTCAACAAGGACACGGCGCTCAGCGGCGTCAAGGAGTACGGCAAGGACGCAGGGAGCGCGACCCTGCCGGCGGGCACGCTCTACATCCCGATGGCCCAGGGCATGAAGCACTGGATCCAGGCCGTGATGGGCGAGAACCCGTTCATCCCGTACCCCTTCTACTACGACATCGTGACCTGGTCCTACGGCATGCAGCGCGGTCTCGCGGGCTCCGGGTTCCTCGTGGACCAGGCGTCCGTCCCGACGGACATGACGCAGGTCGGCACGCCCGACTTCGGCGGCGCCCCGGCGGCGGGCGCGAAGGTCTACGCCTTCGACGCGGACTCGGCCAAGGCGCTCGCGCTGACCGTCGACCTGCTCGACAAGGGCGTCGCGGTCTCGCGCGGCACCTCCGCGTTCGACGCGGGCGGCACGCACTACGAGACGGGCGCGGCGCTCGTCGACGGTGCGTCGCTGCAGGCGAAGGGCGTCGACCTGAACGCGCTGGCGAAGAAGCGGCAGACCCCGGTCCAGGCGCTCGCGTACCGCCCGGTGGCGTCCAAGCCGTTGACGGCCCCGAAGATCGGGCTCTACACCGGCGGCGCCGACATCCCGCCGAACCCGCTCTACCGGGGCAACACCGGCAACCCGTCGCTCGACGGGCACTGCGCCACGACGAACCAGGCGGGCTCGTCGGCGTTCTGCGAGGCGCTGTTCACCCTGCGGGTGAAGGACGACCTGCCGGCGACGACGGTCGTCCCGATCAAGTCGACGGAGATCGCCGCCGGCGCGCTGCGCTCGCAGGGCTTCACCGCGGTCATCAACGCGGGCCAGACGATCTCCGGCCCCGCGGCCGAGGCCATCAGCCAGTTCGTCGCGGACGGCGGCAACTACGTCGGCTACGGCGCGGCGGGGGCGACCACGGGGCGCAACGCCGGCCTGACGTCGCTGGCCACGAACCCGCTCCCGTCGACGATGCGCACGCCGGGCTCGACGTACGACGCCACGTTCGACACCACCGACCCGGTGGCGTGGGGCTTCGACCAGGGCGGGTGGATCTACCGCTCCTCCAGCAGCGATCCGCTGTTCGACCCGGCGACCCTCGCGGGCGGCGGCACCACGCCGAGTGGCGGCACCATCCCGGCGTCGAAGGCGGCCGTGTCCTACGCGACCGACCTCAACTCCGACGCCTCGCTGAAGGGCCAGAAGTACGGCCTCTCCGTGAACGCGACGGGCCCAGGCCTGCTCGACGGCCGTCCCGCCGTCGTCAGCTCGACGCTGGGCTCCGGCCACTCCACGGTGTTCGGGTTCAACCCGTTCTTCCGGGCCTGGAAGGACCAGGACGAGCGGCTCGCGCTGAACGCGGCGCTCTACCCGCCGTCGGCGCTGGCCGAGCTCCCGGCCGAGCCGGCGACGGCCGGCCGGGTCACGGCGGCCGAGGTGCAGGATGCGCCCGCCGCGGTCACGCAGCAGGCGGTCCAGGCCGCGGCCCCGAACGTGCCGAAGTCGGCACTGCCGAAGCCGAAGCAGTCCCGTGGCAAGAAGCAGCACGACGTGACGCGCGACTTCCAGCTCGTCGTCGCGCCGAAGTACCTCGCGAAGCTGAAGAAGGCCGTGAAGGCGGCGAAGCTCCCCAAGAGCCTCCGCTCCAAGGTCTCCTACAAGCAGACGGGCAAGAAGAACAAGCTCGTCACGTTCACGATCAAGAACGCGCGCGGTGACGACTTCCACGACCGCCACGACTGGGTCGACCGGCTCATGCGCCAGGTGAAGAAGCAGGGGGTGAAGCTCAAGGTCGGGCAGCTCTAGGGAACGGTATCCGTCGTCTCGGCGAGGGACCGAGACGACGGATTGCTGGCGAGGGGCCGAGGGCGCGCGGCGTACCGTCGGTTGGTCCCGTTTCGAGGGTGGAACTGCGCTCATCCGGGGGCTCGGCACGGACGCCTTGTACGGTATGGACGTGCGTCTGTGTGCGATTGCCCTGTTGTTCATCCTCGGCCTGGCTTGGGGGGTCCACCCAACACCATCCGAGGCGAAGGGTCGGAGGTGCCCAACGGTGCAGATCGGGGGAGTTCGGCTCGTCGTCGCCACCAGCGGCACCGTCACGTGCAAGCGGGCGTTGCGGGTGGCGCGCCGGTGGTATCGGACGGCGGAGGCCCGACTCGGCGAGGGGCGCCACACTCATGTTGTCCGGACGTCGAAGGGGCGGGTACGCGTATCTGCATCCATCCCCGGGGGTCGGCCATGGTGGCTCGTGCCGGGCGCGATCGCAATCGCCGCTCTTCTCGTAGGCGTTCTCGTGCTGCGGAACACGGCCGGCAGACGAGCGACGCAATCGCTATGGATCGAAACGGCCGCCGATCCTGAGGTTGTCTTCTCCGCTTTCGAGAAGACGATGCGTCGAACCGGCTGGAAGACGGGCGCGAATGCAGAAGGTCGCTGGGGTCAGGCCAAGGCATCTCAGCCATCGCTCCTGCTGGCCGCTTTGGGTGCGGGCGAGTACGAGCTCCGAGGAACATGGGAGATCAAGTCCACAAAGCCCCACCAGGTGGCGAAACCCGCCGCCATCTTGATCCGGCGATGGCTCTTCACGCGGGCGCTCCGGCGCCGCGACCCCGGCCGAACGGTGGAGCGCCGCGACGCGTACGTCGGTTCACTCGCGGAGCGCTCACCTTTCGAGTGAGTGGTCCAGCCAATAGCCGGATCGCCGATCAGGATTGATTTCTCGCGCCCGCTGCCGATAGGGTGGGTGACGGTCAAGAGCGCCAGCGACAAGCCCCGGCTCGCTGGCCGGCAACCCTCCTCCGCGGTGGGGTGCCCCGGGTGAAGACCAGGCCGCGCGGCCCACGGTGGGTCGCGCCTGCAAGCGCGGACCTGCCCCATGCGGGTCCCGAACAACGGAGACCCCATGAGCACCATCGAGACCCCCGTCCGCGACGCCTCCTGCGCGCAGGCGCCCCTGCTGGCCGTCCTCGGCGGCGACCTGCACGTGCCGCTGCTGGACGGCCGCCGCGTCCGCTACGCCAACCTCGACTACGCCGCCACCGCGCCCGCGCTGGCCTCCGTCGCCGAGCGCGTGAACCACGTGCTGCCGCTCGCGGGCAGCGTGCACCGCGGCGCGGGCGTCCCCTCCCAGGTCGCCAGCGCGCTCTACGAGGCCGCCCGCGCGAGCGTCGCTCGTGCCGTCGGCGCCCGCGCCGACGACCTCGTCGTCTTCACCCGCAACACGACGGACGCGACGAACCTGCTGGCCTCCGCCGTGCCCGCCGGGGCGGGCGACGTCGTCACGCTCGACGTCGAGCACCACGCCAACCTGCTGCCGTGGCAGCGCACCGCGGGCGGCCACCGCTGCGTCGCGCACGCCGCGACGATCGAGGAGACGTTCTCGCGCCTCGAGGACGCCCTGGCCGCCCGGCCGACCGCGCTCCTGGCGCTCACGGGCACGTCGAACGTGACGGGGGAGACCCTGCCGCTGCAGCGCGCCGCGGACCTCGCGCACCGCCACGGCGCCCGGCTGTTCGTCGACGCGGCGCAGCTCGCCCCGCACCGGGCGATCGCGCTGTCCGCCCTCGGCGTCGACTACGTCGCGCTGTCGGGCCACAAGCTCTACGCGCCCTACGGCAGCGGCGTGCTCGTCGGCCGCCGCGACTGGCTCGACGCCGCGCCGCCGTACCTCGCCGGGGGCGGCGCGGTCCGCGAGGTCACGACGGACTCCGTCGACTGGGCGACGGGTCCGGCGCGTCACGAGGCCGGGACGCCCAACCTCGCCGGCGCCGTCGCGATCGCCGCGGCGTTCGAGGCGCTCGCCGCGCTGGCCGACGAGGACGGGAGCGACCTGCGCCACGCCCACGAGCGCGCGCTGCGTCAGCGGGTCCTCGACGGCATCGCCGACCTGCCGGGCGTCCACCCCCTTTCGATCTGGGACGACGCCGACGACGCGATCGGCGTGGTCGCCTTCGCGGTCGACGGCTACGCGCCCGGCCACGTCGGTGCCTACCTCTCCGCCGAGCACGGCATCGGCGTGCGCGACGGCCGCTTCTGCGCGCACCCCCTGCTGGCCGCCTTCGGTCGCCCCGAGGGCGCGCTGCGCGCGAGCTTCGGCGTCGGCTCGCGCCTCGAGGACGCCGACCGCCTCGTCGCCGCGCTGCGGCAGCTCGTGGAGCGCGGACCGGACCACGCCTACTGCGCGTCGCAGAGCGGGTGGGTCCCCGAGCACGACACACGTGACCTGGCCGCGTGGGCCGGGCTGGACCTGGGCGGCGCGGCGAAGCCGACGCCCTGCGGCGCGGGCTGAGCGGCGGGCGGGCGGGCCGCCCAGGGCCCACGGCCGCGCGGGAGCGTGCCGCGTCCTGGCGCGGTCGCCGGGCTAGGCGTCGACCCCAGGCTCGCCGTCGTAGTAGTCCACGGACGCGGAGCGGTGCACCATCACGCCCTCCCCCGGGACCCCGGGGTTGATGCCCACCTTGCCGCTGTCCGGGTAGGCGGTCGCGCTCGGCGTGACGAGCTCCGAGACCATCAGCACCCGGGCGGGCGCGTCGGAGTCGTTGCGCACCTGGTGCGCGCCCTCCGGGCCCGTGGGGAAGAAGACGACGTCCATCGGGTCCAGGCGCTCCGTGCCCTCGGGCGTGCGGACCGAGGGGTGGCCGTCGAGTACGAGCACCCATTCCTCCTCGCCGTACTCGTAGTGGTACGGGCACACGGCCTGGCCCGGCGGCAGCTCGTAGAGCGTCATCCCGGTGCGCTCCGCCCCGAGCTGCCCGCCGAAGCGGAACATCGCGGCCCGAAAGCCCTCGGGGTCCTCGGCATCAGTCTCGAGCGGAGGGGCGGACAGATTCACGCGGCGCATGGCCGCAGCATGGCGGGCGGGCCGGACCGCTCCCTGCGCCGCGCCGGCCCGCGGCGTCAGGAGGCGTCGCCGCTCCGCCGCGCGCGGTACGCCGCCACGGCGTTGCGGTTCGCGCACGTCGTCGAGCAGTACCGGCGCGAGCGGTTGCGGGAGAGGTCGAGGACGAGGCCCTCGCAGCGCTCGTCCGCGCAGACGGACAGACGGGAGAGCTCGTCCGCGCGGATCAGGTCGATCACGGCCATCGCCGTCTCGACGGCCACGCGGCGGTCCAAGGGCGCGTCGGCCGGCACGGCGTGGATGTGCCAGTCCAGACCGTCGTGGCGGCGGAGCTGGGGGACCGCGCGCGCCTCGGCCAGCAGGCCGTTGACGAGCTCGGCCGCCCGGTCGCGGTCGCTCGTCAGCAGCTCGCGGAGCACGGGCCGCAGGGCGTGGAGCGCCTGCAGCTCGGCCTGGTCCCCGTCGCGGCGGCCGGTGTAGCCCTGGTCCGCGTACCAGTCGTCCAGCTCCTCCACCGTGCGGAGCGTCTGGGGCTCCTCGGCGCTGTTGACGAGCGCGACCGCCGCCCGCAGCCCGCAGACGGTGTCATGGGTCAAAGTCACGTTGACACCTTACAACCCGCGGTCTACTGTCATCGGCCATGACGGGGATGGCGAATGACACGGGCGTGCGCCCGCAGCTCACGGGGCTGGCGCTGGCCGTCGTCTCGGCGGCCTCCTTCGGCCTCTCCGGACCGCTGGCGCGCGGCCTGCTCGACACCGGCTGGAGCCCGGGGGCGGTCGTCCTCGTGCGCATCGGACTGGCCGCGCTGGTCGTCGCGCCGTTCGCCCTGCGTTCGCTGCGTGGGCGGTGGGGGGCGCTACGCGCCAACGTGCCGCTCGTCCTCGCCTACGGCACGTTCGCCGTGGCCGGCGCGCAGTTCGCCTACTTCTCCGCGGTGGCGCGCATGGACGTCGGTCCGGCCCTGCTCATCGAGTACACCGCCCCGGCCGCGGTGGTCGCGTGGCTCTGGCTGCGCCACGGCGAGCGACCGACGGGCGTGACGGTGCTCGGCGCCGCGATCGCCGCGGTGGGCCTCGTGCTCGTCCTCGACCTGCTCTCCGGCGCCGACCTCGCCCTGGGCGGCGTCCTCTGGGCGCTCCTCGCGATGACGGGGGCGGCGACGTACTTCGTCCTCTCCGCCCGCACGACCTCCGGACTGCCCCCGTTCGCGCTGGCCGGCAGCGGCCTGGCGGTCGGGGCCGTCGGCCTGGCGCTCCTCGGGCTCGTGGGCCTCATGCCGATGCGCGCCACGACCGAGGCACCGGTCTACGCGGGGGATGCCGTCGCGTGGTGGCTGCCGCTGCTGGGCCTCGGCATCGTCACCGCCGGGGTGTCCTACACGACGGGCATTGCGGCCAGCCGCCGGCTCGGCTCGCGCGTCGCGTCCTTCGTCGCCCTGCTCGAGGTCGTCTCGGGCGTCGTCTTCGCGTGGCTCCTGCTCGACCAGATCCCGGACGGGCTGCAGATGGTGGGGGGCGGGCTGATCGTGGCCGGCGTGATCGTGGTGAAGCTGGGGGAGCGGCCGGCGGGGGCGGCGGGACAGGGGCAGGACGCCGTGTCCGAGCCGGCTGCCGACCCGGTGCTGGCCCCCACGCGCTGAGCGGGGCGCGACCCGTCGTCCACCCCCGGCCCCATAAGTGGACCGCGGTCCGCTTCAGTGCTACGGTGAACCCGAGCGGACGACCAGTCCGGGTTCTCGGGGCGCCAGGCGCCCAGCAAGGGGTTCCACCATGCAGATCGGTATCGACAGCTTCGTCTCCTCCGTCACGGATCCGGAGACCGGGAAGACCGCCACTCCGGTGGAGCGGGTCGCCAACCTGCTCGACGAGATCGAGACGGCCGACCGCGCGGGCGTCGACACGTTCGGGATCGGCGAGCACCACCGCGAGGAGTTCCTCGACTCGGCGCCGCCGATGCTGCTCGCCGCCGCGGCCGCGCGGACGGAGCGGATTCGCCTGAACAGCGCGGTCACCGTGCTCAGCGCCGCGGACCCGGTGCGGGTCTTCCAGCAGTTCTCCACCCTCGACCTGATCAGCGGCGGGCGCGCCGAGCTCGTCGTGGGCCGGGGATCGTTCACCGAGGCGTTCCCGCTCTTCGGGCTGCCGCTCGAGGACTACGACTCCCTCTTCGCCGAGAAGCTCGACCTGCTGCTGCGGATCCGCGAGAGCGAGCGGGTGACGTGGAGCGGCCGGCACCGCCCTGCGCTGACCGGGCAGGGCGTCTACCCCCGCCCCGTGCAGGAGGAGCTGCCCGTGTGGGTCGGCGTCGGTGGCAGCCCGGAGTCCTTCGTCCGCGCCGGCGTGCTCGGCCTGCCGCTGATGGTGGCGATCATCGGCGGTGAGCCGGCGCGGTTCCGCCCGCTCGTCGACCTCTACCGCGAGGCGGCGCGCCGCTCCGGGCACGACCCGGAGACCCTCAAGGTGTCCGTCCACGTCCCCGGGCTCGTCGCGGACACGACGAAGGCGGCGGCCGACCTGTTCTACCCCGGCTACGCGCAGATGTTCGGCCGGATCGGCCGTGAGCGCGGGTTCCCGCCGCCCACCCGCCAGGGCTACGACGCGCAGCGGGGCCCCGGCGGCGCCCTGTTCCTCGGCGACCCGAAGACGGTCGCCGGCAAGATCACCGCGATGTCCGAGGCGCTCGGCGGGATCGACCGGGTCACGCTGCAGATGACGAACGAGCGGCTCGCGCACGCCGACATGCTGCGGGCCGTGGAGCTGCTCGGCACCGAGGTCAAGCCGGCGGTCGCCGCCGCGCTGGGCGAGCCGGTCGGGACACCGGCGAGCTGATCCGGCGGCCGGTCCGGGGGGACGCCCGGGCCGGCCGCACGGGGCGGCGGATGCGGACCCCCCGGCCGCCCGCGGTCAGTCGGCGGCGAGCGGCGTCCCGGCGGCGCGGGGCGCCGTGGGGGCCGGCGGCTCGTCGGCCGTGCCGTCGTCGTCGTGCGTGGGCGCGCCGAGCCGCCGCAGGACCAGCCAGACGATCGCGCCTACGCCGACGCCGTAGGCGAGGTTCGACGTGGCGACGACCACGACGGTGGTGACGAGCATCACGGCGGTCTCGGCCACGGGCGTCGTGCGCAGGCCCCGCGGCGTCACGGAGTCCCAGTCGAACGTCGTGACCGCGACGACGATCATCGTGGCCACCAGCGCGGCCGTCGGCAGGATCTCCATCAGCGGGTGGAGCAGCACGACGAGGGCCAGGAGCCACGCGCCCGCGGCCAGGGTCGACACGCGCCCCCGTCCACCGCTCTCGACGTTCAGCAGCGACTGGCCGATCATGGCGCAGCCGGGCTGGCCGCCGAAGAAGCCCGTGACGACGTTCGCGATCCCCTGCCCGTAGGCCTCGCGCCGCTTCGGCGACTCCGTCTTCGTCAGCCGGTCGACGAGGTCCGCCGTCAGCAGGGACTCGACGAGCCCGACGGCCGCGAGGCTGACCGCGGTGGGCAGGACGGCCCACAGGGTCGCCCAGGCGATCGGGACGTCGGGTGCGTGGAACCCCGGCAGACCCGTCGGCAGGGTGCCCTCGTCGCCGACGGTCGGCGCGTCGGCGACCAGCAGCACGGCGAAGATCGTCAGCACGGCCGTCGAGATCAGCGACGGCGGAACGCGCACGCCCGCCGCGCGCCCGGCGACGAGGATCGCCACCCCGCCGAGCACGAGCAGCACGACGGGCACGGAGACGATGTGGTCCATCTGCGCGAGGAAGATGAGGATCGCGAGGCCGTTGACGAAACCCAGCGTCGCCCCGCGGGGCAGCCGCATGAGCAGCTCGGCGAGGCCGGCCCGCGCCAGCCCGAGCTGCAGGACGCCGCCGAGCACCGTCGCGAGCACGAGGTACTCGAACCCGTGCTCCCGCACGAGCGGCGCGGCCACGAGCGCCATGGAGCCCGCGGCGGCCGAGACCATCGCGGGCCGGCCGCCCACGAAGGCGATCACCACGGAGAACGTGAACGACGAGAGCAGCCCGATCCGTGGGTCCACGCCGGCGACGATCGAGAACGAGATGGTCTCGGGGATGAGGGCCAGCGCGGTGACGAGCCCGGCGAGGAGCTCTACGCGGGTGGGTGGCGCGCCCGCGACGCGGCGGCGTAGGCGGGTGGCTAGACGATCGTTGTGCAGACCAACCAGCGTAAGGGGCGGGGCGCGGACGGCGTGTGCGGCGCCGCACGCGGGGACGAGGAGTACCGCGCGGCACGGGTCGCGGAACGCCGGACGCCCGACCGGCCCATCCTCCGATCGGTGACCGGGCCGCCGGGCGCGTCGCCTCCGTGACACGCAACCGTTGGGTTGCGGTACAACCTCCCCATGCGCCTGCTCGTCCTCGGTGGGACCTCGTTCGTCGGACGAGCGGTCGTGGAGGAGGGAGTCGCTCGCGGGTGGGCGGTGACGACGTTCAACCGCGGTCGCGGCGCGTGGTCGCATCCCGCCGCGCGCCGCATCCTCGGTGACCGCGACGACCCGACGACGCTGGCGCCGCTCGGGGCGGAGGACTGGGACGTCGTCGTCGACACGTGGTCGGGCGCGCCGCGCGCCGTCCGAGCCAGCGCGGCGGTCCTGGCGTCCCGGGCGGGCCACTACGCGTACGTGTCGAGCTGCTCCGTCTACGCGCCGCCGGTGCCGATGGGCGTGAGCGAGGGGTACCCCACCGTCCCGGGCTCGCCCGACGACGGCGACGGGCCGGACTACGCCGTGCGCAAGCGCGGAAGCGAGCTGGCGGTCGAGGAGGCATTCGGCGATCGGGCGCTGCTCGTCCGCCCCGGGCTCATCCTCGGGCCGCACGAGGACGACGGTCGCCTGCCCTGGTGGCTGGCGCGCATCGCCCGCGGGGGAGAGGTGCTCGCGCCCGGACCGGCCGACGCGCCGCTGCAGCTCGTCGACGTCCGGGACCTGGCGGCCTGGACACTCGACGCCGCGGCCGCCGGCCGCCACGGGCCCTACAACGCGGTGAGCCGCCGGGGCCACGCGACGATGCGCTCGCTGATCGAGGCGGCGATCCGCACCACCGGCGGCGACGCCGCCCTGGTCTGGGCGACGCCGGAGCTCGTCGCCGCCCAGGGCATCGAGCCGTGGATCGAGCTGCCGATCTGGCTGCCGCCCGACCACGAGTCGCGGGCGCTGCACGGGGCCGACGTCGAGCGGATCCACGCCGCGGGATTCCTGCCGCGGGCGGTCGACGAGACGGTGCGCGACACGTGGGCGTGGCTGGCGTCGCTGGACGGCCCGCCGGCGCTGCGGCGCGACCTGCCGGCACCGGGGCTCGCTCCTGAGCGGGAGGCGGCGGCGCTGCAGGCGGCGCGGGGGGCGTAGGCCGGCGCCCGACGAGGGCATCGGCGATGCTGCAACGCGCCGGCGAGATCGAGCCGTTCGCTCCTCGCACCGGCGCGCGCGTGGTCCGGCCGTCGCGCCGCGAACTTCTCGGGGCCGTGCGGCAGATGAACCAGTACATGACGCTGATCGACAACCACGCGGTGCCGGCCACCGCCTTGCACAGGGAGCCCGCCGCCGTGCCCGCCCGGCCGCCGGCCCCCACGTCCACATCTCCGCCCGGCGACGACGCCGCAGCGATCGCTCGCTCGCGGCGCGATCCGCAGGCCTTCGAAGCCGTCTTCGACCGCCACTGGGCGCGCATCCACGCGTTCTGCACCGCGCGGGCCGGGGCGGAGGGGGAGGACCTCGCCGCTGAGGCGTTCCGCGTCGCCTTCGCGCGCCGCGACCGCTACGACCTGACCTTCGCCGACGCGCGGCCCTGGCTGTACGGCATCGCCACCAACCTGCTGCGCGTGCACTTCCGCGGCGCCGCCCGCGGCGCGTCGGCCCTGCGGCGGGCCACCGCCCTGGGCGCGGCCGACGACGCCCGGACCGGCGCCGAGCCGCTGCAGCAGCTCGAGGCGCAGATGCTCGGACCGCAGCTGACGGCCGCGCTGGGCGGCCTGCCGGCCGCCGACCGCGACGCACTGCTGCTGCGCGCCTGGGGCGAGCTCGACTACGACGAGATCGCCCGCGCCCTGGACATCCCCATCGGGACCGTGCGGTCCCGCATCCACCGCGCGCGCCGCAGCGTGCGTGGCCACATCGCCGAGCACGAGACCGAGGACGACCGATGAGCATCACCGAGCAGCAGGACGAGCGCGACCTGGAGTGGCTGGCCGAGCGCCGGCCGCGGGGCGTCGAGCTGGACGAGGCCGCCACGCGCCGGGCGCGTGCCGCGCTGATGACCGACATGGCCGGCGGTGCTCCTCGCGGCGCGGCGGCGCGGCGGCCCAAGCGCCGCCGCAGGGTCGTGCGGCTGGCGCTCGGCGGCGTGGCCGTCGGTGGCCTGGCCGTCGCGGTCCTGGCCACCGGCGGCCCGCAGGTGACGACCCAGCCCGGGGCCGACGGTCCGTCGTCGGCGCGCCTGCGTCTGATTGGCGGCCCGCCGGCCGCCGACGCTGCGCCGCTCGAGCGGCTGACCACCCGCCTGCGCGCGCGTGCCGCCCGGGCGACCGCGTCGCTGCCCGGCGACGCGTCCCTGATCGTCCGCCACCAGGACGGGGCGACCGTGGGCGCCGACCTCTTCACCGACGACGGCGTCTATTACTACGCCGGCAAGCCGGACGGGCTGGCGGCCGCGATCGCCGACCAGAAGGCCGACAAGGACCTGACCGCGGACCGGAGCTTCGTGGGCCGCGCCGTCGCGGCCGCCGAGGCCGCGTTCGACGGCCCGATCGAAGCAGCCCGCGAGCGGATGGGCGACGCGGCCTTCGTCCCGGGCCGCAAGCCGTCCAACCTCGAGTGGGTGCGCGGCGACGACGGCGAGCCCCGCGCCGTGCCCAGCAAGACGTCCCCGCCCGTCCCGACCCGCGCCGAGGCCGCGGCTTGGGAGGAGAACCGGATCTGGGTCAACTCCATGGACGCGCTGAACGGGGGCGCGGCCCGCCCCGCCGTGCGCGCGGGCGTGCTGCACCTGCTCGGCACGCTGAGCAGCGTCAAGGTCACCAAGGCCACCGAGGGCGACCGCCAGGTCCTCGTCCTCGCGGCCCGGCAGTCCAAGCACGCCTACACCGAGCGCCTCACGGTCGACGCGGGCACCGGCATGCCGATCCGCTTCACGGGCCGGGAGGACGGCGAGTCCGAGCCGGCCGTGAAGATCACCTACGACGTCTCGCGGGTGACGCTGGCCGACATCGTGCGCGGCTGATCCGCGGGCACGGCGTCGCGGGAGGCCCCGGGACGCCGGGGCCGGCGGACGCCGTGGGGTGGCCCCGGCGAGCGGGCGAGCCAGGCCCTCCGTATGAGGAGTGGCCGGCTCGCCCCGCCCGGGGCCGGTGCGGCTACCGGGCCGCCGTGCGGTAGCGGTGACCGCGCCCGACGAGCGTCGTGCGGCGGCGCTTGGCGTCGGTCACGCGGACCGAGCCCTTCGCGACCGAGACCGTCGTCGTGCCGCAGCGATCCGTCGTCGTGGACGTCGCGGAGCGCGTCAGCCCGCTCGCCTTGCCGGCGACGACCTGGACCCAGCCGGAGCCGGAGGTCGTGACGGTCAGCCGGCGCAGCAGGCCCCGGCCCGCGGCGCAGGTCACCTTGCGGCCGCCCCGCAGCGTCAGGCGCGTGACCGTGGTGCGCGCCGTCGAGCGGCCCGGCACGCGGATCGCCACGCGCCCGTAGCGGAACTGGCCGCCCCCGACCCGGACGGGCGTGGTGCGACCCGCCCCGTTCGGGACGAGGAGCACGATGCGCCCGCGCGTCGCGTCGATCGTCGCGCCCTGCGGGATCACGCTCCCGGCGTTCAGCGTGAGGGTCCGACCCTTCGAGTCGCGGATCACGACGCGGCCGCTGACGCTGCCGACCCGGGCGCCCGAGGCCGGGGTGGGCGTGCCGGGACCCGTCGCCGGCGGGGTCGGCGGGGTCGGAGCCGGCGAGCCCGGGACGGGCGTCGTCGGCGGAGCCGGGGTGACCGGCGTGGCCGGGGTCTCCGTCGGCGTCGTCACTACGGGCGGCGAGACGACGTCGTCCGCGCCGAGGCGCCAGATCTCACGGCCGTGCCGGCCGTCGTCGGCGAGGAACCGCAGGGTGCCGGGCGTGCTGGAGGGCAGCAACGTCGGGTACGAGTACCCCGGGCCGGGGGCGACGTCGGCCTGAAGCGTGGTGCCCGCGGCCGTGCCGTCGGACGCCCACAGCTCGGTGCCGTGGGTCCCGTCGTCGGCCGCGAAGTAGAGCGTGCTGCCCACCGCGGTCAGGCTGTACGGGGACGAGGAGCCGCTGCCCGGCTGGACGTCCTTGGCGAGCGTGGTGCCCGCGGTCGTGCCGTCGGACGTCCACAGCTCGGCGCCGCGGGTCCCGTCGTCGGCCACGAAGAACAAGGTGTCGTCGACGGCCGTCAGGCTCTGCAGGGAGGTGTTTTCGTCGCTGCGGGGCTCAACGTCCTTGACCAGCGTGGTGCCCGCGTCCGTGCCGTCCGACGTCCACAGCGCGTAGCCGTGCGTGGGGTCGTAGGCGATGAAGTAGACCTTGCCGCCGACGACCGTCAGGTCCCCCGGGTAGGACGACACGCCATCGGGCGCGAGGTCCTCGACGAGCGTCGTGCCGGCGTCCGTGCCGTCGGACTTCCAGAGCTCGTACCCGTGGGTGCCGTCGTCGGCCACGAAGTACAGCGTGCCGCCGACGGCCGTCAGGTTCCCCGGGTAGGACGACCCGCCATCGGGCGCGAGGTCCTTGACGAGCGTGGTGCCGGCGTCCGTGCCGTCGGACTTCCAGAGCTCGTACCCGCGGGTGCCGTCGTCGGCCGAGAAGTAGAGCGTGTTGCCCACCGCGGTCAGGCTCTGCGCAGACGACGAGTTCCCACCCGGCTGCACGTCCTTGACGAGCGTCGTGCCGGCGTCCGTGCCGTCGGACCTCCAGAGCTCGTACCCGTGGGTGCCGTCGTCGGCCACGAAGTACAGCTTGCCGCCGGCGGCCGTCAGGTTCGACGGGCCCGAGGAGTCGGCGCCCGGCAGAACGTCCTTGACGAGGGTCGTGCCGGCGGTGGTGCCGTCGGACTTCCACAGCTCGTGGCCGTGCGTCTCGTCGTAGGCCGTGAAGTAGAGCGTGCCACCGACGGCCGTCAGGTTCTCGAGGCTCGAGGAGTTCTCGCCCGGGCGGACGTCCTTGACGAGGGTCGTGCCGGTCGCGGTGCCGTCGGACCTCCACAGCTCGCCGCCGTGGACGCCGTCGCTCGCGACGAGGTAGTCGACGCCGCCGATGGACACCGCATCGCGGTCCCCGCCGAAGGCATCCCGGTTGCTGGCGTTCGCGTCGAGCACCAGGGTCGTGCCGCCCGCGGTGCCGTCGGAGCTCCAGAGCTCGGTCCCGTGGGTGCCGTCGTCCGCCGTCAGGAGCAGCTTCCCGTCGAGGGCCGTCAGGTTTCCCGGGCCCGAGGACCGGGCGCCCGGCCGGATGTCCTTGACGAGCGTCGTGCCGGCGGCGGTGCCGTCGGACCTCCACAGCTCGGTGCTGTAGGTGGCGTCGTCGGCCGTGAAGTACAGGACGCCACCGGCGACCGTCAGGTCGGACGGACCGGAGGAGTCGTCGTTCCCCTGCGGGAAGCTCCGGACGAGCGTCGTGCCCGCGGCGGTGCCGTCGGACCTCCACAGCTCGTAGTTGGAGTCGCCACTGTAGGTGGCGAAGTACAGGGTGCTGCCGAAGACCGTCAGCTCGCGCGGGCTCGCGCTGGCGCTGCCGGGCCGGACGTCCTTGACCTGCGTCGTGCCCGCGGCGGTGCCGTCGGACTTCCAGAGCTCGGTGCCGCTGGTGGCGTCGGTGGCCGCGAAGTACAGCGCGTCGCCGACCGCCGTCAGGCTCGTCGGGTTGGAGCCGGCGTTCGGCCGGATGTCCTTGACGAGCGTCGTGCCGTCGGCGGTGCCGTCGGACGTCCACAGCTCGGCGCCGTTGGTGCCGTCGTCGGCCCGGAAGTACAGCTTGCCGCCGACCGCCGTCAGAACCTGGGCGTTCGACGCGATCATGCCCGGCCGGATGTCCTTGACGAGCGTCGTGCCCGCTGCCGTGCCGTCGGACGTCCACAGCTCGCGGCCGTTGGCGCCATCCTCGGCGGTGAAGTACAGGGCGTCACCGACGGCCGTCAGGTTGTTCGGGAACGAGTGGCCAGCCCCCGGCCGGATGTCCATGACGATCGTCGTGCCGGCGGCGGTGCCGTCGGACTTCCAGAGCTCGGAGCCGTGAGTGCTGTCGTTCGCCACGAAGTACACGGTGTCGCCCACGGCGGTCAGGGACCGCGGCGCCAAGGAGTCGGCCCCCGGCGCGGCGTCGGCGACGAGCGTCGTGCCCGCGGCGGTGCCGTCGGACTTCCACAGCTCGTAGCCGTTGACGCCGTCGTCCGCCGAGAAGTACAGCGTGTCGCCCACGACCGTCAGCCCCTGCGGGTTCGCACCGCCGTCACCCGGATTGATGTCCTTGAACAGGGTCGTGCCGCCCCGCGTGCCGTCGGACTTCCACAGCTCGGGACCGTGAACCTCGTCGTTCACCGTCTGGTAGGTGCTGCCGCGGAAGGCGACGCTCCCGGAGGGCTCGCTCGACCTCGTCGTCTGGTTGATCTGCCCGAGCTGCTTCAGCGTGACGTCGGCCGCCCGGGACCCCGGGGCGAACGCCAGGCATGCGATGCAACACGCGAGCAGCAGCAGGAGCGCGGCGTGGGCGCGTCGGCGCGCGGGGTGAACGGGTGATGCTGGTACGAGCATGGTCCTCCGGACGGGAAGCGGCCGGCGGCATGCCGGTTGCATTCGAGCGGAGGCGGACGCTACGTCCCGGGCACCGGCCGCACACTGGGCGGCGGTACCAGGGTTTCGGCCGGCTCCTCGGGGCCCAGGACCGCCGCGAGCTGGTCGCGGCCACGGATCTCCAGCTTGCGGTAGGCGTTGGACAGGTGGAAGCTCACGGCCTTCGGCGTGACGAACAGGGCGTCGGCGATCGCCCGGTTGGACAGTCCGCGGGCCGCCAGCCGCGACGCCCGCCGCTCGCCCGCCGTCAACGAGTCGGGCCCCCG
The DNA here is from genome assembly GCF_000420025.1 of Patulibacter americanus DSM 16676. Classification (GTDB taxonomy): domain Bacteria; phylum Actinomycetota; class Thermoleophilia; order Solirubrobacterales; family Solirubrobacteraceae; genus Patulibacter; species Patulibacter americanus. The sequence goes on along the minus strand of NZ_ATUD01000001.1, from coordinate 609,154 downwards.
CGTGCGCTCGCGGCGCGGTCGCGCCCCGGCGGCGAGCAGCTCCTCCCGCGCCTCGGCGGCCAGCGCCCGGGCTCCGAGGGCGCCCGCGGCGTCGAGGCCCCGCCCGAGCGCGGCCCGGGCGTCCGTGCGCTTGCCGGCGGCGCGCAGGAGCGTGCCGAGCGTGACGAGCGCCCGGCAGTGCTCGAGGGCGACCTCCGTGCCCTCGAGCAGGTCGACGGCCTCGCCGGCCAGCGCGATGCCCTCGGCGCCGCCGACGACGACCGCCTGCACGCGCAGGGCGATGGAGAGCGGCCGCGGGGCGCCGAACCGGCGCGCGTCCTGGACCTCCGCGGCGGCCAGGCGCGCCGCTTCCGCCAGGTCGCCGAGCCGGCGGGTCGCCAGCGCCGCCTCGGACCGCCACGGCAGGACGGCCGGGTTCGACGTCCCCACCACGTCGGTGGCGATGCGCCCGGCGACGAGGAGCTCCTCCCGGGCCGTCCCCGGATCGCCCTCCGCCATCGCGAGCCGGCCCCGCGCGGCGTGCACCAGGCTCCACAGCGAGTTCCCCGCGAACGACGACTCCGCCGCCCGCGCCACGTCGAGGACCGCTCGCGCTCGCGCCGGCTCCCCCCGCTCCAGCAGCACGCTGACCTGGGCGTCGACCGCGAACGGCAGCACGGCGAGGCGGCTCACGGCATGCGCGCCGAGCGCCTCGTCGAGGTCGCTCTCGGCCTCCTCGAGCCGGCCCAGGTGCAGCAGGCAGGAGCCTCGGGCGGTGCGCCACTGCGCGTAGGCGGATCGTGCTGCCCGTCGACGCGCGTCCGCGATCAGCGCATCCAGGGCCTCCAGGCACTCCGCCAAGGCGCCCGAGCGCAGCAGCGCCGACACGATCGGACCCAGCGCGGAGGCGTCGCAGGTGCCCTCGGCGAGATACGCGCCGTCGCCCCACGCCCGGCGGGCGAGCGCGAGCGTCGCGTCCCGGTCCGTGCCGCGGATCAGCTCGATCGCGGAGAGCCCGGCCACCAGCTCGCGCTCGCCCTGGGTGCGGACGGGACGCTCCGCGGCCAGCGTGCTCGCGAGGCGCCGCGCGACCTGCTCCGACCCCTCCGTCGTCCACAGCGCTGCGGCCGCCCAGGCGGCCTCCAGCTCGTGCCGGAGGGTCTCGTCGACCCCCGGCCCCGCGAGCCCGCGGTCGCAGGCCGCCATCGCCTCGGCCGCGTCGCCCTGCCGGGTCCAGACCTTGGCCAGCGCGAGCAGCAGCGGAGCACGGTGCCGCTCGTCGGCGGCGGCGAGTGCGACCTCCAGCGTCTCGCGGGCGTCCGGGTCCTCGGCCCTGGCGCCGGCCAGCGCGGCCTCGGCCAGCGCCAGGGGTAGATCTGTCGGCGGCGGCTCCTCCGCGGCCCGGCGGAGCAACCGCGCCGCCGTCGCGTGGGCGGTCCGCCCCTCGGCCTCGTCCGCCGCGGTGCGCAGGGCGTCGACCGCCCACGCCTCCCCGGCACCGGGGGCGAGCAGCAGGTGCCCGGCGACCGCCAGCGCGTGGCCGTGCCGATGCAGGAGCTCGGCCGCCCGCCGGTGCATCCGCCCGCGCGTGGCCGGCGCGATGTCGTCGTAGACGACCTGGCGGAGCATCGGATGTGCGAACCGCAGCTCGTCGGTGGCGGCGAGCATCCCGGCGTCCTGCAGCCGGGAGGCCGCCGTCGCGGCGGCATCGGCCGGGAGTCCCGCGAGGGCCGCGACCGCCGACGGCCCGGCATCCCGGCCGAGCACCGCGATGGCGGCGGTGATCGCCCCCTCGTCGGGTCCGAGCCGGCCGAGGGTCGAACGGACGCTCCGCGCCACCGGCTCGGGCCCCAGCTCGTGCACGCGGTCGACGTCCGTGTCGGAGCCGCCGCGGCCCTCGGCGGACAGGGCCCGCAGGAGCTCGCGGAGGAGCAGCGGGTTGCCCCCGGTCGCCTCGAAGCACGCGCGCGTGAACGCGTCGACCTCCTGGTCCTGGCCCGCGTTCCGTCGATCGACGCCCGCGCGTTCCGCGTTGGTGCCGTCGCCGTCTGCGTCGACCCCGTGGCGGACGAGCGTGGCGGTGGCCGCGACGCTGAGCCCTTGTGGGGCGAGCACGCGGGCCTCGGGCGCGGCACCGAGCTGGGCGAGGAGCTCGTGCTCCGCCCCCGGCTCGCGGGGTCGCGTCGCGGCGACGAGCAGCACGGGCAGCTCGTGCACCCGCGCCGCCAGGTAGGCCAGGAACCGCAGCGACGGCGGATCGGCCCAGTGGAGGTCGTCGACGACCAGCGCCAGCGGCCGGACCGTGCCGAGGTTCACGGCGAGCCACTGCAGTGCGTGGATCAGCGACGCCTCGCGGAGGTCCCGGAGCGCGCGCTCTGACGCGTGGATGCCCAGCAGCATCGGCGCGGCCAGCGCCGCGCTGCCCTCCATGGCGACCGCCCGCTCCTCCCGCGTGGCCGTCCGCACCCGCGTCTCGAAGAGCCCGAGCACGACCCCGAACGGGAACTCGCGCTCGAGCGCGCCACCCCGGGCGCGCTGGACGTCCATGCCGGCGTCGGACGCGAGTCCCGCCGCGACGTCCAAGAGCCGGGTCTTGCCCATGCCCGCCGCCCCGCGGACGAGCACGACCCCGCCCTCGCCGCCCGCCGCCCGGTGGATGGCAGCGGCCAGAGCGGTCACCTCGTCGTCGCGCTCGAGCAGCAGGTTCGACGCCCCGTCACCGTCCTCGTCGGGGGTCGTACGCACTGCAGGCACGGTATCGGCTCCGTCCGGGAACGACGGAACCCCCGCGGCGGCGGGGGTTCCGGTCCTGCGTCCTAGGTGGAGCTAGTCGGGCTCGAACCGACGACCTCCTGGGTGCGATCCAGGCACTCTTCCAGCTGAGCTATAGCCCCAGGACTTCGAAGTGTAGCGAGGACGATCTGGGTCGTGCCTCGAGGCCCACCTACCCCTGCCGGACGGCCGGTATCCACCGTCCGCGCATGCGTCCAAGGGGACGGGATCCGGCCCCTGCGGGGGCTAGGCTGCCCCTCTTCCGTGAGTTTTCGGGCCCGCCTCAACCTCTTCTTCGTGCTGCTCGTCGTGGCACCGCTCTTCGCCGTCGGCGTGGTGCTGCTGCGCACCATCGACGGTGCGGCGCAGGGCCGGGTCGAGGCCGCGCTCGCCTCCGAGGCCCGCGCCGTCTCGCGCGTGGCGGACGACCTGCGCGACGACGCCGACGGCGTCTCCCGCACCATCGCCACCGACCGGCGCCTGGCCGCGGCGATGCGGGCCGGCGACGCCGACCGCGTCGAGCGTCGGGCCCGGCAGCTCGTCTCGCCCGCCACGAGCGCCCGGCGGATCCGACTCACGCTGCGCGCCGGCGGCACCGTCGACGTCGGCAGCCCCTCGGCGGTGCTCCCCCAGCGCAATGACCTCGTCACGAGCGACCGGCAGCCGCTGGCGACGCTCGAGACGTCGGTCGTCGGGCCGAAGGCGCTGGCCACGCGGTTCCGGCGCCTGACGGGCCGCACCGTCCAGGTCCGCGACGCGCGCTCCGACCGCGTCATCGGCGGCACGCAGGACGCGGCGACCGAGATCCCGCCGCCCGGCCGCGTGCGGGCCGTCGACGACGGCGCGTGGACGGCCGTGACGCTGCGCGAGAACGGGTTCGGCGACCAACCCACCGACATCGTCCTGCTCGCGCGCGGGTCGGAGAGCCGGGCGTCGACGACGGAGCGGCTGGCGCTCGTCGGCACGCTGCTCGTCTTCCTCGTGCTCGCCGGCGCCGGCGCGCTCATGGTCTCCCGGTCGCTGCAGCGTCAGGTCGGCATCCTGCTCGAGGGCTCGCGCCGGCTGGGTCGCGGCGACTTCGACCACGAGATCCCCGGGGGCGGGGGCGACGACGAGTTCGCGCAGCTCGCGGACGGCTTCAACACCATGAGCCGCCAGCTGCGGCGGCGGATGGACGAGCTCGAGGGCGAGCGCGGCCGCCTGCGCTCCGCGATCCGCCGGATCGGCGAGACGTTCGCCGCCAACCTCGACCGCGAGGGCCTGCTCGAGATCGTCGCCCGCGCCGCCGCCGACGGCGTCCGCGCCGACGCCGCGCGCGCCGTGGTGATCGCCGACGGCCGTCGCGAGGTCGCCGAGGCCGGTGCGACGGGCGACTTCGACGCGCTCCTGCGCCGCGCCGGCGAGCGCGCCGCGAAGGGCCAGGAGGTCCTGCTCTCCGACGGCGACCAGCACGCCGTCGCGGTGGCGATGGATTCCGCCCGCCTGATCGGCACCGTCGTGGTCGCGCGCAAGGACGTGCCCTTCACGAGCGCGGACGCCGAGCTCGTGGGCTACCTCTCCGGGCAGGCCGCCGTCTCGCTCGAGAACGTCGGCCGCCACGAGGAGGCCGAGCGCGAGGCACACACGGACCCGCTCACCGGGCTCGCCAACCGCCGCCGCTTCGACGAGCTGCTCGCCGCGGCCGTCGACCAGGCGGGGCGCGACGGCCGGCCCGTCTCGCTGCTGGCGCTCGACCTCGACCGCTTCAAGAACGTGAACGACCAGTACGGGCACGGCATCGGCGACGAGGTCCTCAAGGCGACCGCGAAGACGCTGCACGACGCGGTCCGCGGCAACGACGTCGCGGCGCGCCTGGGCGGCGAAGAGTTCGCCGTGCTCCTGCCGCGCACGGACGGGGAGGGCGCGTCGATCCTCGCGGAGCGCCTGCGCGAGGCGGTCGCCGATCTCGCCGTCCCCGTGTCCGAGGACGACGTCGTCCGCTTCACGACCTCGGTCGGCATCGCGACACTCGAGGGGGACCAGCTCGACGGGCCCCGACTCATCGCCGCCGCGGACGACGCGCTCTACCAGGCCAAGCGCGGCGGACGCAACAGAACGGTCACCGCTGACGTTGCGGGCCAGCCCGGGTAGGATCAGAGCGATGGGCGTGCTGGATGACGCGATTCGCGAGCACCTCGAGCTGAAGCGACGCCACGGGTCTGATCCCGTGGAGGTCTCTCGACTCGAGCGGGAGGCGCTCGGCCCGGTGACGGCTGCCGAGCTGGAGGCCGAGGACGAGCCGAACTGGGGCGGCGATGCTGCCCCGGCGCAGAACGACGTCCCGCCGCCCCCGGCCTTCGCCCAGCAGGCCGCCCCGCCGCCGCCGTTCGTCGACGAGGGCAGCGTGCCGCCGCCCGGCTACTACGCGCCCGCGTCGGAGCAGCCCGCCGCGCAGGCCCCGGACCAGCAGGCGACCGAGATCTACGCGCCGCCGGCCGACACGACGTCGCCGCCCCCGCCGCCCAGCGGGCCGTTCTTCGAGGACGAGGACGACGAGGAGTTCGACTTCACCGACGGCGGCGCCGCGCCCGTCGACCACGGCGCGACCCGCATGGGCGACACGCCGCCCGCGCCGCCCACGGGCGCCGTGCCCCCGCCGCCGCCCGTCGCCCCGCCGGCTCCGACCGGGCCGACCGCCTCGCCGACGTCCGTCTCGCCGGCCGCGTCGAGCGACGCGCCGCCCGCGCCGACGCCGGTCGCCCCTGCGCCGCCCGCGCCCGCCGCGGCCACCCCGCCGCCGCCCCCGACGCCCGTCGCGCCGCCGGCCCCGTCCGCCGCCTCGTCCTCGGATCTCCGTCCGAGCGCCGGCCCCGTCGCGCCGCCCGCTGCGCCCCGGGACGCCGGGTCCGACGTGCCGCCGCCCCCGCCGGCCGGCGCCGCCGTGCCTCCGCCGCCGCCCGCCGGCGCCGCGGTTCCGCCGCCCCCGCCGGCCGGCCTGACGCCGCCGCCCCCGCCGCCGAGCTTCGCCCCGGCCCCGCCCGCCCCGTCGGGCAGCAGCGCCACGCCGCCGCCCCCGCCGGCCATGGCCCCCGAGGCGCCGCCTACGCCGGCCGTACCCCCGGCGCCGCCGGCCGGGGACCGGACGAGCGTGCCGGCCGTGCCGCGCCGCCGCATCGACGGCGACGCCACGCAGGGCGAGGTCACGAGCGATCCGCTCTCGCAGACCCCCGAGTTCCTCGAGGAGACGCCGGACCACGACCGGCTCTGGTTCGAGCAGAAGCCCCCGCGGGACTTCGACTTCTAGGACACCGACGCGGCCCTACCCGGGGTCGCGTTTCGTCCGCACCTGAGGCGGGCGACGGCCGCGGCCCGCCATACTTCCCCCTTCATGCGTCCCCAGGACCGAACCGCCGGGGACCCGCCCGAGAACCGCATCGCGATCGTGCTCCCCGGAGGCGGCGCGCGAGGGGCGTACGAGGTGGGGGCGCTCTCGGTCCTGCTGCCCGAGCTCGAGCGTCGCGGCGAGAAGCCGACGATCTTTTGCGGCACCTCCGTCGGCGCGATCAACGCCGCCTACCTCGGCTCCGTCGCGCACCTGCCCGTCCACGACCAGGTGCAGCGCGGTCTCGAGCACTGGCGCGCGCTGTCCCGCAAGGACATCATCCGCAGCGTCGTCGGCCCCGGCCTGCCGCGGACGCTCTTCCGGCTCGTCGGCGACATGCTCGAGGTTCCGGGCGTCCGGCTCGCCGGCCTGATGGACCCCACACCGCTGCGCAAGACGCTCGACAAGATCGTCGACTGGGAGGGCCTCGCCAAGAACGGGCGCGACGGCACGTACGACGCGGTCTGCCTCGTCGCCACCTCGCTCTCACGCAGCGGCCCCGTCGCCTGGGTGCAGGGGACGGCCGCCGTCCCCGAGTCGCGGCGCACCGCCGACCTGCGGTACGTGCCGGTCGAGGAGCTCGAGGCGCAGCACGTGCGCGCCTCGGCGGCGATCCCGCTGCTGTTCGCGCCCGTCCGCGTCGACCATCCCGACGAGGAGTCCGACTACTACGTCGACGGCGCCACCCGGTTGAACACCCCGATCGCCCCCGCGCTCGCGCTCGGGGCCGACAAGGTGATCGTCATCGGCTTCGAGCCGCTGGGCGAGCGGGCCCCGCGCGAGATGACGGGCAAGCCGCTCGTGCCACGGATCGCCGACGTGATCTCGAACATCGTCGACGGCCTGCTGGTCGACCAGGTCAACGACGATCTGCACCAGATGGTGACGCTGAACGAGATGCTCGCCTCGCCGCGCTCGAAGGCCGCGAAGGCGTCGCGCCGGTTCCGCTCCGACCGCGGCAAGCCCGCCTACCGGAAGATCGAGTACGCCCTGGTCTCGCCCCGCCACCGCGGCGAGCTGGGCGAGCTGGCCGACGACGTCTTCGACCGCCGCTACGCCGGCTGGCGCGGCCTGCTCAACCCGGACCTGCCGCTCTTCTCGCGCCTGCTGGGCAACGGCCGCACGAAGGCCCGCGGCGAGCTGCTGTCCTTCCTGCTCTTCGACGACCTGTACTTCGACCTCCTCATCGAGGCCGGCAAGCGCGACGCCCACGACTGGCTCGACCGGCACCCGGACTTCTGGTGCTCCGAGGCCGGCCACGACTTCGACTTCGACACGGGCCGGATGCCGGCGGCGCAGGGCGAGGACGACGCGGGGGCGAACGCGGCCCCGCCCCGCGATCCGGTCGAGGCGGCCTAGCTCCGCAGCTTCGGCAGCACGCTCTCGCCGTAGGTGCGGATCGTGCCCATCGGGTCGGCCGAGCCGATGAGCTGCAGGCAGACCGCGTCGGCGCCCAGGTCGGCGATCTCGCGCACGCGCTCGACGTGCTCGTCCGGGTCGGCCGACGCGATGAAGCCCTCGTGGGCGAACTCTTCGTCCGACATCTGGGCGTCGGCGCGCTGCTGCATGTCGACCTGGTCGGCGATGTCCTTCGTGTACAGCTCGGGCAGCTGCGTCGGCTTCCACTTGCGGGCGCCGCGGAGGACCTCGTCCTGCGTCTTGGCCCACGAGATGCCGCTCTGCATGATGATCGTGCCCGGCTCCTTGCCCAGGTCGGAGCACGCGGCCTTGTAGGCGTCGACGACGGGCGGGGCCGACTCGGGGTCGCCCAGCGTCCACAGGCCGTCGCCGCGCTCGGCGGCGATCTTCGCGGCCTTGGGGCCGAAGGCGGAGACGATCATCCGCGGGCGGTTCTCCGGGAGCGTCCAGAGCTTCGCCTCCTTCAGCGCGAACCAGCCGGCGTCCATCGTCACGGTCTCGCCGTCCCACAGGCGGTTGATGGCCTCGAGGCCGGCGTCGAATCGCGCCTGCTGCTCCTTCAGCGACGGCCAGTCCAGGCCGAGGGGCGTCTCGTTCAGCGCCTCGCCCGAGCCCACGCCGAGCGTGACGCGGCCGGGGTACAGGGACTCGAGCGCCGCGAACGCCTGCGCGACCACGCCCGGGTGGTAGTGGTGGACGACCGGCGTCACGCCCGTGGCGAGCGGGAGCTTCGTGGCGGCACCGATCGCCGTGAGCGTGATCCACGCCTGCGAGCCCTGCCCGCCCGGGAACCACGGCGCGAAGTGGTCGGAAACCCCGAGGGCGTCGAACCCCGCCTGCTCGGCCGCCTTCGCCTGCTCCACGAGCTGCGGGGGCGTGAACTCCTCGGTCGATCCGGCAAACCAGTACTGGGTGCTCGACATGCGCGTCCTCTCGGTGGCGATCGGGCGTGCCGGTACCCGGGGCGCAGGGCGGGGGAACGGGCGACCGCGACGATGCGCAGCTGCCGTCCGCGCGGACGGCCGGGACGTGCGGGCCGGCGGGCGCATGCTCCCCACGTGTGCGCCATATGTGACATGTTACGAGCGCCGACGCGCCCGCCCGAGGCGCCCGAGACAGGAGCTGCACCCCGTGAGCGAAGACCGCGTCCCCGTCCCCCGCGACCGCGAGAACGACTACGGCCCCGCCGCCGTCGACGCCCGCCTGGCGTTCCTCCGCGAGCACACGGAGTCGTCGCTGGAGCACGTCGCATCGGGGTCGATCGACCCGTCGGTGCTGCCCGGCAACGTCGAGTCGCCGATCGGGGTGGCGCAGGTGCCGATCGGGCTGGCCGGGCCGCTGAAGGTCAACGGCGAGCACGCCCAGGGCGACTTCTACGTGCCGATGGCGACGACGGAGGGCACGCTCGTCGCGAGCTACTCGCGCGGCATGCGGATCCTCCACGAGGCCGGCGGCGTCACCACGACGATCACGGACGACCGGATGCAGCGTGCCCCGTCCTTCGTCTTCGACGACGCCCGCGGCGCCCGCGAGCTCGGCGCGTGGATCCGCGAGCACCACGACGAGATCCGCGACGTCGCCGAGTCGACCACGCGCAGCGGCAAGCTGATCGAGATCGAGCAGTACCAGGCGGGCCCGATCCTCTTCTGCCGCTTCGACTACACGACGGGCGACGCCGCCGGCCAGAACCTGACGGGCAAGGCGACCGAGGCCGCGTGCCGCTGGATCCTGGAGCAGCGGCCCGAGATCCGCGACCACTTCCTCGAGTCGAACTTCGCGACGGACAAGAAGGCGTCGCAGATCAACGTGCTCAAGACCCGCGGCAAGCGCGTGGTGGCCGAGGCGACGATCCCCGCCGAGCTGATGGAGCGCGTGACCCGCGCCCGCACGGAGCGGATGTACCGCGCCCGTCAGATCGCGACGTTCGGCGGCCTGATGTCGGGCGCGAACAACAACGGCTCGCACTCCGCCAACGGCATCACGGCGATCTTCATCGCGTGCGGCCAGGACGTCGCGAACGTGTCGGAGTCCTCGACCGCCCTCGTCTACGCAGAGCTGCGGGAGAACGGTGACTACTACTACTCCATCACCATCCCGTCGCTGATCGTTGCGACCTACGGGGGCGGCACCGGCCTGCCCACGCAGAAGGAGTGCCTCGACGTGATGGGCTGCTCCGGCGCGGGCAAGGTCGGCAAGTTCGCCGAGATCGTCGCCGCGACGGTGCTCTGCGGCGAGATCTCGCTGGGCTCGGCGATCTCGGCCGGCGAGTGGGTGTCGGCGCACGATCAGCTGGGGCGCAACCGGTAGGGGGTGGGTCGCCGCGGGCCGGGGGTGGAGGAAGCCTCCATCCCCGGAGGCGAACGTCGTGGGGATCCTGCATGGGCGGGGGCGGGCTCGCGTGGTCAGATGCCGGAGGGCCGCGGCACTGTGACCGGGTCACCCTGCGCTCAGTCGCGCGGGGCGGCCGCGAGTCCGCCCGCGCCCCCGCGGACGGCGGCGCGGGCCCAGGCGAGGTCCGCCTGCACGACCGCGTCGTCGGCGAGGTCGCCGAGGACGTCGCGGACGAGCGCCGCGGCGCGCCCGGCGTCCCAGGGGCCGGCGCCGATCGCGGCGTCGGGGACCTCGGGCGGCGAGCCGTCCTGACCGCCGGCCACCAGGCCGGCCTCCCAGGCGGCGACGACCGCGAGGGCGAGGGGCGCCCGGTCGCCCGCCGCCCGACGCGCCCGCACCACGGGGACGACGAACTGCGGCAGCCGCGCCGAGGCGTCCGTGGCCAGGCGCGACAGGGTGTCGGCGACGTACGGGTTCGCGAACCGGTCGACGAGCGTGTCGACGTAGGCGCCGGGGTCCATGCCGGGCGCGGGCGGCAGGGTGGTGCGCGCCTCGTCCTGCAGGTACCGCGTCACGAAGCGGCGGACGTCCGGGTCGGCGAGCGCCTCGCGCACGACGTCGTGGCCGACCAGCCGCCCGACGTGGGCGACCGCCTGATGGCCGCCGTTGAGCAGCCGCAGCTTCCGGAGCTCGTACGGGGCCACGTCGGCGACGAGCTGGGCGCCGGAGGCCTCGAAGGGCGGCCGACCGGCGGCGAAGTCGTCCTCGAGCACCCACTGCGTGAACGGTTCGGCCGGCACCGGCCAGGCGTCTACGACGCCGGCGTCGTCGCGGAGCCACGCGCGCAGCGCGTCGGTCGTCGCCGGGGTGATGCGGTCGACCATGGCGGACGGGAACGACGCGTGCTCGGCGATCCAGGCCGCCAGCGCGGGGTCGACGCGCCCGGCGAGCCCGATCACGCCCTCGCGGGTCACCGCGCCGTTGCCGGGGAGGTTGTCGCACGACATCACGGTCACGGGGCCGTGGCCGCGCTCGCGGCGGCGCGCGAGGGCCGCCACGAGCACGCCGAAGATCGTGCGCGGGGCGTCCGGCGTGGCCGCGTCGGCCCGCAGCTCCGGGTGGTCCAGGTCGACGGTGCGGTCCGGCCGCTGGTAGTAGCCGCCCTCCGTGACCGTCAGCGAGAGGATGCGGGTGCTCGGCGCGGCCATCCGGTCCAGGACGGCCTCGAGGTCGTCCTCCGCCAGGAGGTGCTCGACGATCGATCCCACGACGCGCACGTCGCGTCCTCCGTCGGGGCGCAGGGTCACCACGGAGTACAGCCCGTCCTGGCTCGCGAGCGCATCGTGGACGAGCCGGTCGTACGGGCGCAGGCCGACGCCGCAGATCGCCCAGCCTCGGTGGCCGGCGGCGAGCAGGTCGTCGATGTGGACGGCCAGGTGGGAGCGGTGGAAGTTGCCCACGCCGACGTGCACGATCCCCGGCACGAGATCAGCGCGGTCGTACGTCGGACGGAGGACCCCGTTGGGCAGCCCGGGCAGGGCGGCGTCGGACAGGGGGGCGGCGGGGCGGGGGACGGTCACGGGCGGAGGGCGGCGGGGGCGTCGCCGGGGACGGCGGGCTCATCGCCGGCGGCGAGGCGTTGGTAGAGCGTGTTGGCATGGACGTGCAGCTCCGCGCAGGTGCGCGCGTGGTGCTGTGGGCGCGCGTTGCGGATCGCGATCGCCGCGTGCGCGGCGAGCGAGGCCAGGAGCTCGACCTCGCCGACCCGGAAGCTCCGCGGTCGGCGGTCGGCGGCCAGCAGGATCCCGAGCGTCTCGTCGCCGGCGAGCAGGGGGACGCCGAGGATGCCGCCGAGCTGCTCGCTCGCGGCCGCGTCGTCGACGCTCCTGCGGTGCGGGACGTTGGCGCAGCGGTGGGACCTCGGCGCCTTCGAGCTCTCGCGCAACGTCCACTCCCACCCGACGCTCTCCGAGGCGCTCCAGGAGGCCTTCCACGGCCTCGAGGGACACATGATCAACCTGTGAGCCGTCCCGGCCCTACGGGGCCGGGACCAGGACGTCCGCGTTCACGTCCGCCACGCTCGCCACCCCGCACATCGCCATCGAAAGGTCGAAGTCCGCCAGCAGCGACTTCACGACCTGCGTCACCCCGGCCTGCCCCTCGAGCGCCAGTCCCCACACCCAGGGTCGCGCCACCATCACCGCGCGGGCGCCGAGGGCCAGGGCCTTCAGCACGTCGGAGCCCGTGCGGACGCCCGAGTCGACCAGCACCGGCGTGCCGTCCGGGACCGCGGCGACCACGGCGGGGAGCTGGTCCAGGGCGGCGACGGAGCCGTCGACCTGGCGTCCCCCGTGGTTCGAGACGACGATGCCGTCGATGCCGAGGTCGATCGCGCGGCGGGCGTCGTCGGGGTGGAGGATGCCCTTCACGATCAGGGGCAGCGTGGTCTCGGAGCGCAGGGCGGCGAGGTCGTCCCAGCTCATCGCCGGGTTCGGGAACGTCATCGCCCACAGGCCGATCGCGGCCTGCGGGTCCTCCTCCGGGGTCTTCTCGAGCTTGGAGCGGAAGACCGGGTCGGCGGTGTAGTTCGCGATGCCCTCGCCGAGCAGGAACGGCAGGTACGCCGTCTGGATGTCGCGGGGGCGCCACGGCATCGTGAGCGTGTCGAGGGTGACGACGATCGCCTCGTTGCCGGCGGCCTCGGCCCGGGCGACGAGGCTGCGGCGCACCTCGGGATCGTTCGGCGGGTAGAGCTGGAACCACCGCGGCGCGGTCGGCGTAGCCTCGGCCACCGCCTCCATCGTCGTCGACGCCGCGTTGCTCAGGCAGTGCGTGATGCCGACCTCCTCGGCGGCGCGCGCGACGGCCAGCTCGCCGTCGGGGTGCACGATCGAGAGCACGCCGACCGGGCCGAGCACGATCGGCGCGTTCAGCGTCGTGTTGCAGACCGTCGTCTTCAGGTCGCGCTGGGCGACCTCGCCGAGCATCCGCGGCAGCAGGCGGTGGCGGTCGAACGCGGCGCGGTTGTCGCGCATCGTGCGCTCCTCGCCCGCGCCGCCGGCCACGTAGCCGTAGGCGGCGTCGGAGAGCTCGGCCTCGGCCCGCGCGCGCAGCCCCTCGTACGACGTCGGCAGCAGCGGCCGCTCGCCGCCGAGGCCCTTCCCGTAGATCTCGAACTGGTAGACGCTCAGGGGGAGCTCGGGCGTGGCCATGGGCGCAGCGTAGTGCGGCGGATGGCGCGGCGGGGGAGGTGGCGCGGCGGCGTGCGGGGGCGGCCGGGCGAACGTGGCGGCCCGGCAGGCGGGACGGTGCGTCTCGGCTGCATCGGCCATAAAGCCGCAATGCCTATCGGCTTTACCGTGAATAGCCGGCGACCAGCGGTCGCCGATGCGGGCGCGGGACCCTCGCGCCCTTGGGCGCCGCTCGCCCGGCGGGTCGGCTACCGCCTGCTCTCCCTCGCGGTGCTGCTGGTCGCCTGGTGGCTCGTGACCGAGCTGCAGGTGTGGTCCGAGCTGTTCGTCCCCAAGCCGACGGCGGTGTGGGACCGCTTCGTCGACTCCGTGTCGGTGCACGACGGCCAGAAGGGGCTCTCGGGCTACTACCTGTGGGAGCACCTCGGCGCGAGCCTGCGGCGGATCGGGCTCGGCGTCGGGTTGGCGATCGTCGTCGGGATCCCACTCGGGCTGCTGCTGGCGACCGTCCGGCCGTTCCGGGTCATCGTCGAGCCGTACGTGAACTTCATCCGTGCGCTGCCGCCGCTGGCCTACTTCAGCCTGCTCATCATCTGGTTCGGCATCGAGGACACGTCGAAGGTCTGGCTGCTGTTCCTCGCCGCGTTCGCGCCCATCGCGCTGTCCGTCGTGAGCGGGGTGGAGGGGATCCGACGCGACCGGATCGACGCCGCGCACGCGCTCGGGGCCGGCCGGCTCGGCGTCATCCGCCACGTGACGCTGCCCTCCGTCCTGCCCGAGCTGTTCACCGGCATCCGGCTCTCGCTCGGGTTCGCGTGGACGACGATCGTCGCCGCCGAGACCGTCGACGGTATTCCCGGCATCGGCGGCCTCGCGTGGACGACGAAGAAGTTCCAGCAGACCGACGTGGCGGTGCTCTGCATCCTCGTCATCGGGCTGACCGCGATCGCCCTCGACCAGGCCGTGAAGGCGGTCGAGCGCCGCGCCGTCCCGTGGAAGGGCCGCGCCTGATGCGCCCGCTCCGCCCGTCGTCCTGCGTCGCCCGTCGCCCGGCCGCGGCCCGTCGCCCGCGGCGCCACGCATCCCCTCTTCCCCTCCTCACCACCACCCCGGAGACCCCATGACCCACACCGTCCGACGGCGCTCAGCGGCGACCGTCCCCCTGCTCCTCCTCGCCCTCGTGGCGACGCTCCTGCTCGCGGCGTGCGGCGGCGACGACGCCGAGTCGACGACGAACGCCGCGGCCGAGGGCGGCACGAAGGCGCCCGCGTCGCTGACCATCGGCTACCAGGCGATCCCGAACGGCGACCTGGTCGTCAAGCACCAACGGCTGCTCGAGAAGGCCCTGCCGGACACGAAGATCGAGTGGAAGCAGTTCGACTCGGGCGGATCGTTGAATGAGGCCTTCGCCGGCGGCAGCCTCGACATTGGCCTGGCCGGCTCGAGCCCCGTCTCGCGCGGCATCTCGCAGGGCATCGAGTACCGCGTGCCGTGGATCCACGACGTCATCGGCAGCGCCGAGGCGCTCGTCGCGAAGGGCGGCATCAGCACGCTCGCCGACCTGAAGGGCAAGAAGATCGCCGCGCCGCTGGCGTCGACGACCCACTACTCGCTGCTCGCCGCGCTGAAGGACGCCGGCGTGGCGCAGCAGGACGTGAAGATCATCGACGCCGAGCCGGCCGACATCGCGGCCGCCTGGGAGCGGGGCGACATCGACGCCGCCTACGTCTGGAACCCGACGCTGGCGACGCTCGTGAAGCAGGGCGGGACGGTCATCACCGACAGCGCGAAGCAGGCCGCCGCGGGGCACCGCACGTACGACCTCGCCGTGGTCTCGGACGAGTTCGCGAAGCAGTATCCCGACGCGCTGCAGACGTGGGTGGCGCAGCAGGACGCCGCCGTGAAGCTGCTGAAGGACGACCCCGCCACGGCCACGAAGGCGATCGGCGCGGAGCTGAACCTGTCGGCCGACGAGGTGGCCGAGCAGATCAAGGGGCTCGAGTTCCTGGACGCCGGGGCCCAGGCCGGCCCGGACGCGCTCGGCGGGGCGCTGGGCAAGGACCTGCTGAGCACCGCGGCGTTCAACAAGGCCGTCGGGCAGATCCCCGCGGTCAAGCCGGACGAGGCCTACACCGGCGCGGCGGACGCGGCCCCGGCGCAGGCCGTCGCGGGAAGCACGCGCTGACATGGCCGGCCACCGCATCGAGCTCCGGGATGTCGGCCACCGGTACCGCGGGCGCGGCGCCGACGTCGACGCGCTCACCGGCGTCGACCTGACGATCGAGCCGGGGGAGTTCGTGTCGGTGGTCGGCCCGTCGGGGTGCGGCAAGACGACGGTGCTGCAGATCCTCGCGGGGTTCCTCCAGCCGTCGTCGGGCGTCGCGACGGTCGGTGGCGACGCCATCGCCGGTCCGTCGCCGGACCGCGGGGTCGTCTTCCAGCAGCCGAACCTCTACCCGTGGAAGTCCGTGCGCGACAACGTGGCGCTCGGGCCGCAGCTGCGCGGGGCGGGCCGGCGCGAGCGGCACGAGATCGCCGATCGGCACCTGGCGCTCGTCGGCCTGAGCGACTTCGGCGACGCGGCCCCCTACGAGCTCTCCGGCGGGATGCAGCAGCGGACCCAGATCGCCCGCGTGCTGGCGAACGACCCGGACGTGCTCCTGATGGACGAGCCGTTCGGCGCGCTCGACGCCCTGACCCGCGAGCGCCTGCAGGACGAGCTCCTGCGGATTTGGCGCGGCTCGGGCAAGACCGTGGTCTTCGTGACCCACAGCGTCGAGGAGGCCGCCTACCTGGGCACGCGCGTCCTCGTGATGAGCCCCCGGCCCGGGCGCGTCGTGCTCGACGAGCCCGTGCCGTTCGATCCGGACACCCGCGACGCCGCGCTGCGCCTGGACCCGGCCTTCGCGGAGTTCCGGCGGCACGTGGGGGAGCGGATCGGCAGCTACGCCTGAGGGTCAGCCACGCCGGTTGGCGTCCGCGAGACCGGCCTGCAGCTCGCGGATGACGGAGCCCAGCAGCCCCGACGCGAGCAGACCCGGGCCGAGCGGGCCGGCGCGGTGCTCGCCGACGGGCGGGAGCTGACGCAGCGCGTCCCGCACCGGCGGGGTGATCCGGCCGAGCTGCCAGCAGAGCTCCTCGGCCACCGCGTCCTCGCGGTCGGGCGCGGCAAGGCGCACCGCCTTGGCGGCGTACGCCGCGGCCCCGAAGGCGTGCGCGCCCATGTGGGGCACCGCGGCGGCCTGTCCGGCCGCCTTCGCCGCAGCGAACGCCGCGGGCGAGTGCCGGCTGCGCGTCGCGCCGTCGCTGTCGAACCGCCTGCGGATCTCCTCCGCGACGTCGAGCTCGCCGCGGGCGAAGGCGCGTGCCCGCGCGATCGCCCGGCGGGGTCCGTCGTCCCCCGGCACCTCGGCCTCGAAGAGCCCGAGCGTCCGCTCCGCGCAGTCGGCGGCCCAGGCCGCGACGGTGCGTCGGTCGGCCTCGCTCAAGGTCTGCGCGGATCGCACGGTCAGGCACCGCCCAGGGCGATCCATATCCCGCTCGCGACACATCCCCCACCGGTGGCGACCTGGATGAGGCGCCACCCGGGTCGCCGTGTCGGCGGCAGGTCGGCGAGGAGCACGACGGCACCCGCCACGAGGTAGACCGCCGGGCCGACCCACCGGAAGGTCTCGGCGGCCAGCGCGAGGTCCGCAACCATCCCCAGTACGACGCAGACGGCGAAGGCGACGACGGCCGGCCGCGCGGGGATGAGCCGTGGCGGGCGGTCGGCGAACATCGACGGCGACCCTAGCCCGTATTGCGCATCCCCGCCGCGATCCCGCCGATCGTCGACAGGAGCGGCCCCTGGGCGTTCTCGTCGCCCTCGCGGCTCCGGCGCAGGAGCGCGACCTGAATGTGGGAGAGGGGGTCGATCCAGGGGTTGCGGTGGGCGAGGCGGCGCTGCAGGGCCGGGGTGCGGTCGAGCAGCTCCGGGGTGCCGCGGATCTCGAGGACGACGGACTGGACCCGCTCGTGCTCGGCGCGGATCGGTTCCCACAGGGGGCGGACGTCCTCGTCGACGAGCTCGAGGTAGCGCTCGGCCACGCCGAGGTCGCTCTTGAACAGCGACATCTCGAGCATGGAGACGATGGTGCGGAAGAACGGCCACTTCTCCACCATCTCGCGCTGCAGGTCGCGGTCGCCCTGCTCCAGGGCGGTCCCCGTGCCGTACCAGGCGGGCAGCAGCAGGCGGTTCTGCATCCAGGAGAACACCCACGGGATCGCGCGCAGACCGTCGACGCCGGTCGTGCCGCCGCGCTTGGCCGGGCGCGACCCGATGTTCATCGCCGAGAGCTCCGCCAGCGGCGAGGCCTGGTGCAACAGGCGCGGGAACCGCTCGTCCTCGAAGACCAGGGCGCGGTACGTCTCGCGCGAGATCCGCGTCAGGTCGTCCAGCGCCGAGCGGTAGCGGTCCGGCGGGCCGTCGGCCGGGGTCAGCGTGGCGAGCACGACGGCGGAGACCGTCTGCTCGAGCGAGCGCACCGCCAGCTCGGGGTGCGGGTAGCGCTGCGAGAGCGTCTCGCCCTGCTCCGTGATCGCGATACGGCCGCGGACGGAGCCGGGCGGCTGGGACAGGATCGCCCGGTGGTGCGGGCCGCCGCCGCGCGAGGTCGAGCCGCCCCGGCCGTGGAAGAACCGCACCGAGATGCCCTGCGCGTCGGCCTGGGCGACGAGCCGCTCCTGCGCGCCGTAGAGCCCCCACTGGGAGGCGATGAACCCGCCGTCCTTCGCGGAGTCGGAGTACCCGAGCATGATCTCCTGCGACCCGCCGCACCGCTCGAGGTGCGCCGCGTAGGGCGCGGTCGCGTAGAGGTCGCCCATCGTTCCCTCGGCGCCCTCGAGGTCGTCGACCGTCTCGAAGAGCGGGACGATCGGGACGGCCGGGGCGACGCCGCTCGTGGTCGCGCCGTGCTCGTCCGGGGCGGTGTGGCGCAGGAGGAACTGCGTGCACAGGACGTCGGAGGGCTGGCGCGCCATGGCGATGATCAGCCGGCCGATGGCCTCGGGGCCGTGGTCGGCGACGGCGCGGCCGACGGCGGCGATCCCCGCGATCGTGCCGCGGGCCTCGTCGTCCTCCGGCTCCGGCACGTAGGAGGGGGGACCGTTCAGCGCGGCGACCAGCAGCTCCTGCCGGCCGCGCTCGTCCGCGTCGGCGTAGCCCTCGATGAGGTGCGCGGTCGCGTGCTGCAGCGGGCCCGCGGACTGGCGGACGTCGAGCGCGGCGACGATGAACCCGAAGGTCCGCGCCTGGGCGAGCAGGCGCGAGATCCGGCCGTGCGCGACGCGGGACGAGCTGCACGACGCGCGCAGCAGCTCGAGGTCGGCGATCAGCTCGTCGACCCCCGCGTAGCCGCCCTCGCCGCCCTGCGCGGCGCGGTCCAGGCGGGCGGCGACGAACGTGAGCTTGCGGCGGAACGGCTCGTTCGCGCTCGCGCCCGGGAACGTCACGCGGGGCAGCTGGCGCTCGTCGCGCTCGATCGAGGCCCGCAGCTCCTGGGTGACGAAGACGCGGTCGTCCGCCTGGGAGAAGAAGACGGCCAGGGCGTCGACCCGCTCGCCCAGCAGCCGCAGGGCCGTGCGGCGGTGGCGGTTGAGCGTCTCGGCGATCGTGTCCGGGCCGACGTTGGGGTTGCCGTCCATGTCGCCGCCCGCCCACGAGCCGAAGCCGATGGGCGCGCGGCCGACGCGGCCCGCCCGGCCACCGCGGCCGGCGTGCGCGGCGGTGGCACGGCCCTCGCGGCCGGCGCCCGCGGCGCCGCCAGCGGTCGGGTCCTGGCGCCCGGGGGCGGGGACGGAGGCCGGATCGGGGGCGCCGGGCGGCACCACAGCCCCGCCGTCGAGCGTCACGCCCAGCGTGGTCTCGAGCTCCGTCAGGAAGTCCGGGACCGCGTCGTAGAGCACCGATTCCACGTGCAGGAGCGTGCGGCGGACCTCGTCGTCCGGGCGCGGGCGGCGGGCGCGGACGTCGTCGGTCTGCCACCAGACCGTCAGGACCTCGCGCAGCTCGGCCTCGAGCGCGCGGCGCCGGGTCGGGCCGACGCGCGGGTCGTCGAGGTGCTCCATGAGCGCCCACACGCGCTGCTGGTGGTCGAAGATCGAGCGGCGCGTGGCCTCGGTGGGGTGCGCCGTCATCACCAGGCCGACGTCGAGGTCGGCCAGCGCCTGGGCGCGGCGGCTCTGCGGGATCCCGGCCGTCGCGGCGGCCGCGGCGGCGAGGGATTCGCGCTGCGGGCCCTGATCGTCGGCGTCGTGCGCACGGCGGCGGCGCAGCCGCTCGAGCTCCTCCGCGATGTTCGACAGCTGCAGCTGCACGGAGCAGGCGCGGACGACGGGGCCGAGGTCGGAGGAGGACAGCCGGCGGACGGCCTGCACCAGCTCCTCGCCGTCGGGCGCGGAGGGGTCGGCGCGCAGGGCGGCGGCGCGCTCGCGGAGCCAGAAGACGCGGTCGCGGAACGCGGGGCCCTCCTGCTCGACGAGGACGTCGCCCAGGAGGCGCTCGAGGAGGGCGGTGTCGCGGTCGAGCGTGGAGGGGGTCTCGGGCATGGCTACGTCGATTGTCACTGGGCGGCGTCCCGGGGCGGTTGGACGGGTGGAGCGGACCCGACGGACGAGGGTTCGCCGGGACGACCCAGTATGCGCGAACGTGATCGGAACCGGTGGTCCTTGATCGTGATCGCCCGGGCCACAGCGGTGGGCATCGACCGGGAAGCGACCACGCTCCCCGCCGGTACCGCGCTCCCGGGCGATGAGTTTCGTGCCCGGCCGCGGTCCTTCCCTCGGACACCAGCACGACCCCGCCCCGAACGAGGACCCCGCATGCCCGACGTCACCGCCCCCATGATCACCACGAGCCTCTGGTTCGACACGCAGGCCGAGGAGGCCGCGGAGTTCTACGTCTCCGTCTTCCCGGGGTCGCGGATCACGCACGTCCAGCGCTACGGACCCGGCAGCCCGCAGCCGGAGGGTCTGGCGATGGTGGTCGGCTTCGAGCTCGGCGACACGCGCTTCAGCGCGCTGAACGGCGGGCCCGACTTCGCGTTCACGGAGGCGACGTCGTTCGTCATCGGCTGCCGGGACCAGGACGAGGTCGACCACTACTGGGACGCCCTCACGGACGGCGGCTCCGAGGGGCAGTGCGGCTGGCTCAAGGACCGCTTCGGCGTCTCGTGGCAGGTCGTCCCCAACGGCATGGGCGGGATCCTGGGCGACCCCGACCCGGCGCGGGCGCAGCGGGCGATGCAGGCCATGCTGGGCATGCGCAAGCTCGACATCGCGGAGCTGCAGGCGGCCGCGGCGGGCTGAGGCGAGGTGGCGTGGCCGGGGCGGCCGCAGGAGCGGCATCACGCCCGTAGAGGTCAGATCTTGTCCGCCTCTCGCGCCATGCTCCCCGGATGGCGTCGACCTCAGCCAGGCTGCTCTCGCTGCTCTCGTTGCTGCAGTCCCGGCGGGACTGGCCCGGCGCGGTGCTCGCCGACCGGTTGGAGGTGAGCCCGCGGACGGTCCGTCGGGACGTCGACCGGTTGCGGGAGCTCGGCTACCCGATCGCGGCGGCGAAGGGGCCCGACGGCGGGTACCGGCTGGGCGCCGGCAGCGAGCTGCCGCCCCTGTTGTTCGACGACGATCAGGCGATCGCCGTCGCCGTCGCGCTGCAGAGCGCCGCGACGGCCGGCACCGGCGTCGAAGAGGCCGCGCTGCGGGCCTTGGGGACGGTTCGGCAGGTCATGCCGTCGCGGCTGCGTCGGCGGGTCGACGCGATCCGTGTCCGGGTCATCGAGCCGGTGGGTGCGCGGCCGGGGCCGCAGGTCAGCACCGCCACGTTGCTGGCCGTCGGCGAGGCGATCCGGGCCGAGCAGGTGCTGCGGTTCTCGTACGGGGCCGGCGACACCGGGGGCTCGCAGGACCCACCTCGGCGGGTCGAGCCGCATCACCTCGTCACGTGGGGCAGGCGGTGGTACCTCGTCGCGTTCGACCTCGACCGTGACGACTGGCGGACCTTCCGCGTGGACCGCATCGCGCCGCGTTCGAACCCGGGACCGCGGTTCACGCCCCGCGCGGTCCCGGGCGGCGATCTGGCGGCCTACGTCTCGAGCCGCTTCCGCGGCTCGACGGACGGCTCCGGCGAGTGGCCGTGCCGTGGTGAGGTCGTGGTGCACCGGGCCGCTGCGGCCCTCGAGCCGTTCGTCGGCGACGCGGAGCTCGCCCCGATCGACGACGACCACTGCCGCCTGACGCTCGGCGCGTGGTCGTGGGTCGCGCTCGCGAGCCGGATCACCGGGTTCGACGCCGAGGTCGAGGTCATCGGGCCGCCGGAGCTGGCGGACGCGTTCCGCGCCTTGGCTGCGCGCTGCGAACGAGCGGCGGGTGCGTCCTAGGAGGGGGGCGCCCGGCTGGGCTTGGGCCGGGTCCGGCCGGGCTGCGGACGGCGGCCGGGACCGGGCGGAGTAGAGGCCAGAACCTGGCCTCTACGGCCGTCAGACTGATGGAACACGCCGCCCCGGCGTCGATCGCCCCCTCGAGAACAAGGACCGAACATGCCCGTCACGACCACCACGCACCTCAACTTCCGCGGCACCGCCCGGGAGGCGCTCACCTTCTACGCCGAGGTCTTCGGCGGCCAGGTGCACGTCAACACCTACGGCGACTTCGGCATGCCCCAGGAGCTCCCGGGCGCCGACAAGGTCGTCTTCGGTCAGGTCCAGTCGGCCGACGGCTTCCGCGTCATGGCCTACGACATCCCCGGCCAGGACATCCCGGAGGGCGCCACGACGGGCTCGACCCGCCGCGAGAACGGCATGACCATCACCGACCGACCGTTCTTCGTGTCCGTCACCGGCGAGACCCTCGACGAGGTCACGGGCCCCTGGGAGGCGCTCTCCGCGGGCGCCACCGTCATCGAGGCGCTGGCGCCGTCGGCGTGGTCGCCCGGCTTCGGGATGCTCACCGACCGCTTCGGCGTGACCTGGACCTTCGGCGTCACCGCCCCCGACGCCCGCTGAACCGACGCCGCTCCGCGTGGTGACGCGCTCTCCTGAAACGACGGGCGGCCGCGCGGGCGGTGGCGACGCGTTCACGGCGAGGCCCCGCGCATCCGCCCGTCCTCGTGACGCGCCGCGCTCACCCGGGTACCGTCGAGACATGCTCTTCGGTCAGGAACACGTCAAGCGCTACCGGGAGACCGGGGGCGAGGAGGGCCACGACTGGGAGGGGACGACCGTCCTCATCCTCACGACGACGGGACGCAAGAGCGGCGAGTTGCGTTCCACGCCGCTCATCTACCGGCGGGTGGGCGAGCAGGCGTTCGCGGTCGTGGCGTCCAACGGCGGCGGCGACCCGCCGAACTGGTACCTGAACATCCTGGACCACCCCGAGGTCATGGTGCAGGTGAAGGACCAGGAGTTCGAGGCGCACGCGCGCGCGGCGGACGCGGCCGAGAAGCCGGGCCTCTGGAAGGAGCTCGTCGCGACCTGGCCCCAGTACGACGAGTATCAGGCGAAGGCTGACCGCGAGATCCCCGTGATCATCCTCGACGGCAACTTCGCGGACTCGTCGGACTAGGGAACCCGGGGCCGTGCTCCCCCCGGAGGACGACGGCACCGCCGACGACCTGACCGTCAGGGAGAAGGCGGTGGTCAGCGTGGCGGGGTACCTCGTGGGCTTTGCCCTCGGGGGCGTCATCACGGGTGGCCTCTACCTCCTGGCCACGTTGATCCTGTAGCCGTCGCGGCGCCCGGGCCCGCAGGGGTACGCCCGGCCGCGCCGCCGCGGTCACCGGCTGGCAACACCGAGGGGGGCCGCCGCGCCTAGCGTGCTGCCGGTCCGTCAGGCCGCGCACCCCGCGCGGCTTCCATACCGGAGGTCCCCCCTTGTCCCCCGTCTCCTCGACGCGTCGCCGGCTGCTCGCCGGCGCCGGAGTCGCCACGGCCGGCGCCGCCGTCGCCGCCACGCCCGCCGGTGCCACGCTGCCCCGGCACAGCCCGTTCGGTCGCGTGCGCATCCTGCACTTCACCGACGCGCACATCACGCCCGAGCGCCCCCGGTCGATCACCGAGTCGCGCCGTGCGCTCGGCCTGGGCCTGCGGTACCGGCCCGACATCGTCCTGCAGGGCGGCGACACGATCTTCGACGCGCTGGCCGCCGGCCGCGAGTCCGTCGCCGCGCAGTGGGCCGCCCACCAGGAGGTCTACCGTGGCGTGCGCGTGCCCGTCGCGCACGTGATCGGCAACCACGACTGCTGGACCGGTCCGGGCTCTGCGGGCGACCCGTTGCAGGGCAAGGCCTGGGCGAAGAAGGAGCTCGGCCTGGAGCAGACGTACTACGCGCGCCAGCTCGGCCGCTGGAAGCTCATCGTGCTCGACTCGATCACGCTCACGACGGGCACGAGCTACGTCGGCCGCCTCGGCGACGAGCAGACCGCGTGGCTCACGCAGGAGCTGCAGAGCACGCCGGCCCGCACGCCGGTGGTCCTGGCGTCGCACATCCCGATCCAGACGGCCCTGCCGTTCACGGACTCGTCGCTGCGCAAGGGCGACGACTTCGTCGTCCCGGGCGGCTGGGGCGTGCACTCGGATCTGCCCGAGATCAACGACCTGCTGCTGCGCCACCCCAACGTGCGGCTGGCGCTCAGCGGCCACAACCACGTGCGCGACGACATCACCTACAACACGGTGCGGTTCGCCAACGGCGGCGCGGTCAGCGGCAACTGGTGGGACACGAAGGACCCGGGCTACCGCGACACGCCCGCGGGCTTCGCGATCGTCGACCTGTTCACGGACGGCCAGGCCGAGATCCAGTACCTGTCCTACCGCGAGGTCGGCGAGCTCGAGCCGTCGGCCGACGGCCCGGCCCGCGGCGCCTGAGGGACTAGGCCCCGGCCCGCGAAGCACGGGCCGGGGCCCGCGCCCCTTTGCGGGTGGACCGGGCCGCGCCGCAGTCCTGCGCGGTCCGGCCCGAGAAGCACGGGCCGGGGCCCGCGCCCCTTCCCCTACTCGTCCGTCGAGGAGAGGTCGAGCCAGCGATCGAGCGCGTGCACGCCGGCCGCGGTCAGGTCGCCGTCCTGGTCGACCCAGTCGCGCACGTGCAGCGCCAGGCCGAGGGCCTGCGCGTTGTCGGGCTGGGGACCCTTGCCCGTCTGCGTCGCGAGCGTGACGGTGCCCGGCTCGACCGTCCAGCGGCCGGAGTCCAGCGCCGCGAGGGCGCGGCCCTGGGCGGCCGTGGGGATGTCGACCGGCGACGGGACGCCGGGCGCCAGGGGCGTCTCGGCGATGTCGGCCGGGGTATCGGGGGCCTTCGGAGTGGGGGCCGAGGACGCGGGGCTGCCGGGCCGCGCCGTGGGGAAGCCCTGGTTGCCGTCGAGCTGCTTCTTCAGCCAGCCGCCGGCGAGGTCCGCCATCACGCGGGCACGGGCAGGGTCGATCCCGTTCTCGCGCGCCACGCGCTCGAGGTCGGAGAGGTCGCTCTGCGAGATGCGCTCCGCGGACTTCGTGACCTCGGCCGCGATGTTGCGCAGCGTCTCTTCGAAGCTCTTGGGCCGGTCGTCGTCGTCGCTCATGGATGAATGGTCGCAGCCCAGCCTGTTCGCCACATCAATTCATCTGGCCACTGCCCGCCGCGGTCTCCTCCACTCTCGACTGGCCGGTCGGCCAGTCGGGTGCGAGACTGCGCCGATGGAAGCGTCTCGTCCCTACGACCTCGTCCTCTTCGGCGGCACCGGCTTCACCGGGGGGCTGACCGCGGAGTACCTGGCCAAGCACGCGCCGAGCGACCTGCGGTGGGCGCTCGCGGGCCGCAACCCGCAGAAGCTCGAGGCGCTGCGCGAGCGGCTCCAAGGGCTCGCGGACGACGCCGGACAGCTCGAGCTGCTCCAGGCCGACATGACCGATCCGGCGTCGCTGAAGCGCGTCGCGGAGTCGGCGCGCGTCGTCGTCACGACCGTCGGCCCGTACGCGCTGCACGGCGAGCCGCTCGTCGCCGCGTGCGCCGAGGCGGGGACGGACTACTGCGACCTGACGGGCGAGCCGGAGTTCGTCGACCGGATGTGGAACCTGCACCACGAACGCGCGACGGAGACGGGTGCGCGCCTGGTGCACTGCTGCGGGTTCGACTCGATCCCCCACGACCTCGGCGCGTACTTCACCGTGCAGCAGCTCCCGGAGGGGGTGCCGCTGAAGGTCGAGGGCTTCGTGCGCGCCAACGCCGAGTTCTCCGGCGGCACGTTCCACTCCGCCGTCAACGCGTTCGGCCGCGCGCGGCAGACGGCGGCCGAGGGCAAGCGCCGCCGGGCGAAGGAGCCGCGGCTCGAGGGGCGGAAGGTGCGGTCCGTCAAGGCCGGCATCCGGCGCGTGTCCGCGATGGGCGGCTACGCGATCCCGCTGCCGACCGTGGACCCCCAGATCGTGAAGCGCTCCGCCCGCGCCCTGGAGCGCTACGGCCCCGACTTCTCCTACGGCCACTACGTCTTCGCGAAGAAGGCGCAGACGGTCGTCACGCTCCCCCTCGGCGTGGGGACGCTGTTCGCCCTGGCGCAGCTCAAGCCGACGCGCGACCTGCTCCTGAAGACCAAGGGCGCGGGCGACGGGCCCTCCGAGGCGCGCCGCCTGAAGAGCTGGTTCAAGGTGCGGTTCGTCGGCGAGGGCGGCGGGGAGCGCGTGGTCACCGAGGTCCGCGGCGGCGACCCGGGCTACGACGAGACGGCACGGATGCTCGCCGAGTCCGGCCTGTGCCTCGCCCTGGACGACCTGCCGGAGACGGCGGGCCAGGTGACGACCGCCCAGGCGATGGGCGACGCGCTCCTGAAGCGCCTGCAGGACTCCGGCATGGCCTTCGAGGTGCTCGAGAGCGCGTAGGTCGCGACGGTCCGGGTCCGCGCGGCTCGGCGCGGGCCCGGGGGACCTAGCGGGCCATCAGCGCGTCCATGCCCACGGCTGCGGCGACCGCGAGCCGGCGGTCGAGCTCGCGCTCGGGGTCCGCGGTGAAGTCGAGCTCGTAGACGTCGCGGAGCTTCCAGCGGCGGCGGCGGTTCTCGCCGAGCCGACGGCCGTCCGCCGCGAGGAACTCGAAGTCGAACGGGATCGGCAGCCAATCTGCGACGCCGCCGATGAAGGGGACGAAGCCGATCACGCGGCGCAGGAGCGCGACGCCGAGGCTGCGCTCCTGGGCGGTGACCTCGGCGCCCGTGCGCCCGTCCGTCAGCACGAACGTGGAGCGCAGCACCGACGCGCCGAACGCCTTGCGGATCGTGCCGACGACCGCGCCGTCCGCGGTGATGTCGTACGTCGCGGCGGGGTCGAACCGCTTCCGGGCCTTGATCCGCAGGAGCTCCGTGCTCTTGCTCTCGTCCCCGAAGAAGCGGATGTCCTCCTTGAACTTGAACCGCTTCTGCTCGACGAAGCAGAAGGGCTCACCGTCGTCGTCCGGCCCCGGGACCGAGAACTCGTACTGGTTGACGACGAGCCGGATGCGCTGGTGCAGCACGAACCGGTCGTGGGCGAAGGGGTCGGTCATGTCGCGGATCGTCCCAGGGGGTGCGGCGTCCCGGGTCGCGCATCGTCCGAGGGCGACCGGCGTTCCGGGTGGCGGGGCGTGCGGACCCGCGGACCGGGGCGCGCGCGGGGCGCTGAGCGGGCGGGGTGTGTGCCGGCCGCCCCGCCCGAGCGTTCGGGCTCAGTCGTCGGAGCCGCGGCCCCCGTGCCGGCGGCCGTGGTCGTCGCCGCGCTCGTGACGGGAGCCATGGTCGTCGCCCCGGTCGTGGCGGGAGCCGTGGCGGCCGTGGTCGTCGCCGCGCTCGTGGTGGGCGCCGTGACGCTCGTGGTGGCGGCGGCGGTCCTCACGCCGGCGCTCCTCGCGACGGCGGGCGCGCTCGGCGGCGGTGCGCCGGTCGTCGCTCGAGTCGTGGCGGTGGTGGACGCCGCCGGAGGCGTGGCGCTCGTGGCCGGGGCCGTCGTCGGCGCCGTGGCGGGCCTGGCCCGCGGCGGGGAGGGCGAGGGCGAGGACGGCGGCGCCGGCGAGGGCGATGGGGGTGAGGGGTCGCATGTGGTGCTCCTTGGGACTGGGGGGGTGCGGTGTTGGACGGCAGACTGCGCCCGACGCGGTCCCAGCCGCAACGGGACCTTGGTCCGAGTCCGACCCGGCCGCGCGTCGGAGCGGGCAGGATGTCGCCGGTGAGAGGAAGGGAGGACGACGCGCCGCGCAGCGCACCACGACCGCCGAGCACGGGCGCGGCGGTGCTGCGGTTCATGGCCGGCAGCCTCGCGGCACTGCTCGTGGTCGTCCTGGGCGGGTACTTCGCGCTGCGCTCCGTGACGATCGCCGAGGCCGAGCGCGACACGCGCGAGCTTGTGCGCATCGACGGGCAGCTCGTGCAGGCCGCCGGCCTCTCGAACGGGTTGAAGACCGGCGACCGGCGCGCGCTGGAGCGGCTCGACGACCTCGTCCAGGGCCAGGTCCTCGGCGGCTCCGTCGTGCGGGTCAAGCTCTGGACCGCCGACGGGCGCATCCTCTACGCGGACGAGCCGCGCCTCATCGGTCGGCGGTTCGTCCTCGACGAGGAGGAGCGCGAGCTGTTCGAGACGGGCGGGTCCGAGGCCGAGCTCAGCGAGCTGGGGCGCGACGAGAACGCGTTCGAGCGCGGCGAGCGCCGGCTGCTCGAGGCCCATACCGTGGTGCGGCTCCCCGACGGCACCCCGGTGATGTTCGAGCTCTACCAGCGGTTCT
Organism: Patulibacter americanus DSM 16676; assembly: GCF_000420025.1. Taxonomy (GTDB): domain Bacteria; phylum Actinomycetota; class Thermoleophilia; order Solirubrobacterales; family Solirubrobacteraceae; genus Patulibacter; species Patulibacter americanus. The sequence goes on along the minus strand of NZ_ATUD01000001.1, from coordinate 581,350 downwards.
CGTCCGTCACCGCCAGCGCGGAGCGCCTGCTGCGCGCGCTGGCCCCGCCGCTGCTCGGCGGGCTGCTGGTGCTGCTGCTCTTCCAGACCCCGCTGGCCTGGTCGATGGCCCGGCGGCTGCGCCGCGGCCACGAGGAGCGAGAGCGCCTTCTGGCCGCCGCCGTCGAGGCCTCGAGCCGCGAGCGGCGGCGGATCGCGGCGGACCTCCACGACGGTGTCGTCCAGGACCTCGCGGGCGTCGCGTTCGGCCTGGCGCCGCTGGCGGACGAGGAGCGGCGCGAGGGGCGGCCGCAGCGCGCGGAGGTCGTCGACGAGGCCGTCGGCCGGCTCCGCCAGGGCGTCCGGGACCTGCGCGCGCTGCTGCTCGAGATCCACCCGCCGACCGTCGCGGCCACGGGCCTCGAGGCAGCGATCGAGGACCTGCTCAGCCCGCTGCGTGCGGCCGGGGTGGAGGCGACGCTCGAGGTCGAGGACGAGGTCGCCGCCGGGGGCCGGCACGACGAGCTGCTCTATCGCGTGGCGCGCGAGGCCGTCCGCAACGCCCGCGAGCACGCCGAGCCCTCGCGGGTCTCCGTCACGGTACGCCGGACGACCGACGGCGGCACCGGCCTGCGGGTCGAGGACGACGGACGCGGGTTCGAGGGCGCCGAGCGCGACCGCCGACGGGCGGAGGGGCACCTCGGGCTCCCGCTCCTCGAGGAGCTCGTCGCCCACGCCGGTGGCACCACGCGCATCGCGTCCTGGCCCGGCCGTGGCACCCTGATCGAGGTGGAGGTCCCCGCATGAGCGTCACCGTCCTGTTGGCCGACGACCACGGCGTCATGCGCGAGGGCCTCGGGCGGCTCATCGGCGCCCTGGACGACATCGAGCTCGTCGGCACCGCGGCCGACGGCGGCGAGGCCGTCGAGCGGGCGCGCGAGCTCACGCCGGACGTCGTCGTCATGGACCTCGACATGCCCGTGCTCGACGGGATCGAGGCGACGCGGCGCGTGCGGGTCGAGAGCCCGCGCACCGCCGTCCTCGTGCTCACCGCGTTCTCGGACCGCCGGCGGATCCTCGCGGCGCTCGAGGCGGGCGCCTGCGGCTACCTGCTCAAGGACGCCTCGTCGACCGAGGTCGCCGACGGCATCCGCGCCGCCGCCCGGGGCGAGTCGCCGCTGGACCCCCGCGCGGCCCGCACCGTGCTCACCGCCCGCACGGAGCGCGATCCGCTCGACGCGCTGTCCCCGCGGGAGCGCGACGTGCTGGCGCTGCTCGTCCAGGGCCTGCCGAACAAGCTCATCGCCCGCCGTCTCGAGATCACGGAGAAGACCGTCAAGTCGCACCTGACGCGCGTGTTCCGCGAGATCGGCGTGACGGACCGGACCCAGGCGGCGCTGTGGGCCGAGCGTCGCGGGTTCCCGGGCGACGGCGGACACTGAGCGGTGCGACCAAGGTCCCGTTGCGCGACGGACCACCCGACCGCCACCGTGAAGGGGTGCCCGTCCGCCGCCCCCGCCGTGCCCCCGTCGTCCTCCTGATCGCGGCGACCCTCGCGGCCGCCGCGCCCGCCCCGGCCGTCGCCCGCGGAGGCGACGGCGACCGCGTGCGCACGGAGCGCCGCTGCGGGCAGGCGGCGCGCGTGCGGCTCGAGCTGCGCGGTCGCGACGGCGAGATCGCGGTGCGCTTCGGCCTCGAGCGGGGCCGGGCGCGCGAGTCGTGGCGCGTCGTCGTCGTCCGCGACGGGCGCGTGGTCCAGCGCGCCGTGCGACGCCTGGACGGCTCGGGCCGGTTCGAGGTGCGGTTCTCGCTGCGGGATCTGCCCGGCGGCGACCGGGTCCGTGGACGCGCGGTCGGCCCCCGCGGGACGGTCTGCGAGGCCGAGGGCACGCTCCGCGGGTGAGCGGCACGGCCCGGCGTCGCCGTCGTCGTAGGCTTGTCCCGACCGCCGGACCGGGCACGCGCGAAGGCGTACCCGGTGCCGCCCCGGACGCCGGACCGAGGAGACCCATGAGCGACGCCACGACGATCCCCGGGCGGGACGCCCCGCCCCGCATGCAGGACTACGCGGCCGAGCGGGCGCGCTTCCGCGTCGACGTGCCCGCCGTCTTCAACCCCGTCGTCGACCTGCTCGAGACGTGGGCGGCCGAGCGGCCGGACGACCTGGCGCTGCTCTCGCTGGGGCCCAACGGCGAGACCGTGGCCGAGCAGTCCGTCGCCGACCTGGTGCGCGAGGCGCGGCGGTTCGGCAGCGCGCTGCAGGCGCTCGGCGTGCGGAAGGGCGACCCGGTCTTCGTGATGCTCCCGCGCGTGCCGGCGTGGTACACGGCGGTGCTCGGGGCGATCCGCATCGGCGCGGTCCCGATGCCCGGCCCGAACCTGCTGACGCCGAAGGACATCGCCTACCGCGTGACCCGCGCGGACGCCGTCGTGGCGATCACGGACGCCGCCGGCGCGGCGAAGATCGACGCGATCGACGAGCCGCTGCCGTCGCTGCGCACGCGGATCGCCTGGCTCCCCGACGCGGACCCGGCGAGTGGGGCGGCGACCCCCGCGGTCCCCGGGCCGGCGCTGGCGGCGGCGACCGCGGTCCCGGCCGCGCCCGCCGGCTGGGAGGACCTCGGCGCCCTGCTCGCCGCCGCGCCGGATGACGGCTCGGACCTGCCCGCGCAGCCGACGCGCCGCGAGGACCCGCTGCTCCTCTACTTCACCTCGGGCACCGTCTCGCAGCCGAAGATGGTCCTCCACACCCAGGAGTACGGCCTCGGGCACGTCGCCACCGCGCGGTTCTGGCACGACCTGCGGCCGGGCGACCGCCACTGGACGGTCACCGACACCGGGTGGGCCAAGGCCGCTTGGGGCGGGCTCTTCGGCCAGTGGCACGAGCGCGCGACCGTCGTGCAGGTCGCGCTCGGGCGGCCCGACGCCCACACCATCCTGCGGATCCTGCGTGAGCACCGCATCACGTCCTTCTGCGCGCCGCCGACGCTCTACCGCGCGCTCGTGCAGGCCGACCTCGCCGCCCACGACCTCTCGACCCTGCGCCACTGCACGAGTGCGGGCGAGCCGCTGAACCCCGAGGTCATCAAGGTCTGGGCGGAGGGCACGGGCGGGCTGACCGTCCACGACGCCTACGGGCAGACCGAGACGACGGTGCTCGTGGCGAACTACCCCGGCGTGCCGGTCCGCCCGGGCTCGATGGGCCTGCCCGTCCCGGGCTGGGACGTCGACGTGCTGGCCGAGGACGGCTCCCGGGCGCCCGACGGCGAGGTCGGGTCGATCGCGGTGCGGGTCGACGAGGACCACCGGCCGGTCGGGCTCTTCGCGGGCTACCACCGCGACCCCGAGGCGACCGCCGACCGGTTCCGGAACGGGTGGTACCTGACGGGCGACAAGGCCGCGCGCGACACCGACGGCTACCTCTGGTTCGAGGGGCGCGACGACGACGTCATCACGTCCTCGGCCTACCGGATCGGCCCGTTCGAGGTGGAGTCCGTGCTCGTCGAGCACCCCGCGGTGATGGAGGCCGCGGTCGTCGGCAAGGACGACCCGGAGCGCACGCAGATCGTCACGGCGTTCGTGATCCTGGCGGCGGGCTTCGTCGCGTCGGACGCGCTCGCGAAGGAGCTGCAGGACCACACGAAGCAGCTCACCGCGCCGTACAAGTACCCGCGGGAGATCCACTTCGTGACGGAGCTGCCCAAGACGGTGTCGGGCAAGATCCGCCGGACGGAGCTGCGGGACCTGCTGCGTCAGGGGTAGGCGCGCCCGTCGCCCGACGGCTCCCGCGCCCGCGGGGCCGACGAGCGGCGGACCCTACGCCTTCGACTCGAGGCGCCCCACCCCGTCGCCCTCCCCCGCGAGGTCCCGGGCGACGTCGTCCCACCCCGCCTCGTCGACGCCCAGCGCGCTGCGCAGGAACGCCGTCGTGACGCGCTGGACCAGCGCGATCCGCTCCGGGCTCTCGTCCGTCGTCTCCGCGGCCTCGTAGCCGGCGATGCCGCCCAGCCCGTGCTCGGCGCCGAAGAGGGTCAGCAGGCTCTTGCGGCCCGGGCTCAGGGTGTAGGGGTCCGTGAACCAGTCCGGGCCGCGCGTCGACATCGGCGAGTCGTCGTGGTCGCCGGCCACCACGAGGGTCGGGACGCTCATGCCGGCGAAGGTGGGGCTCATGAACGGGAAGTGCTCCGCCGCGAAGGGGGAGAGGTCGTCCCCGCCCGCGCCGGTCGTCGCCAGCAGCACGCCGGCGCTGACGCGCGGGTCGGAGAGGTCCTCGCCGGGCGTGCCGTCGGCGTTCAGGACGCGCGCGCCGATCAGCGTGCTGGCGGTCTGGCCGCCCCAGGAGTGCCCGGCGACCGCGATCCGGTCGCGGTCGACGCGGCCGGCGAGTCCGGGAACGGCCGCGAGGAGGGTGTCGAGCTCGTCGAGCGTGCGGACGAGGTCGGCGATCCGGACGCGCCAGATGTCGCCGTAGCGCGGGTCCGCGGGGGTGAGGCCGAGGGTGCGGGAGTCGAGGTGCGTGGGCTGGAGCACGACGAACCCGTGTGCGGCCCAATGGTCCGCGAGGGGACCGTAGCCGTGCAGCGACTGCCCGTGGCCGTGGGAGAGGACGACGACGGGGAGGTCCCCGCCGGCGACGGGGGCGGAGACCCGCACCTGCAGGTCGTCGCCCCGGTCGGGGGCGGGCAGCACGATCGGCTTGACGGAGACGGCGGGGATGGGCGTGGGGTGGGGCATGGGTGTCCTTTGTGGCGACCGCGATGCTCGCGGTCGGGTACGATCCACCATGAAGTGGAGAGGCTGTCCGTAAAGAGTAGCGGATAGCCAGTCCACTTACGAGTCATGACTCCAGAACCGACCCGCACCCCCACCAAGCGCGCCGACGCGGAGCGCAACCGCGAGAAGATCCTCGCGGCTGCCCGCGAGGCCTTCGCCGACCCGGAGGCCGACGTCTCCATGGCCGAGGTCTCGCGCCGCGCCGGCGTCGGCATGGCGACGCTCTACCGCAACTTCGCGGGCCGCCGCGAGCTGCTCGAGGCGCTCTACGTCGATGAGGTCGACGCGGTCGTCCGGGCGGCGGAGGAGCTGGACGACGAGGCACCCGGGGCGGCGCTGCAGGCGTGGCTGCGCCGGTTCTTCGCGTACTTCCGGAGCAAGCGCCACGTCGCGGCGGAGCTCTTGGAGCACGCCGCCGGCGACGACCCCGTCTTCGACGGCAACCGCGCCCGGGTGTTCGCCGCCGGCGCGCCGCTGCTGATGGCGGCTCAGGAGGCGGGCGAGGTCCGCGACGACCTCACCCTGGAGCAGGTCCTGCTGCTCGTCGTCGCGGTCGCCCGGATGCCGGGCGACGCCGCCTTCGCCGAGCCGCTCCTGCAGACCGTCCTGGACGGGTTGCGCCGGTAGCCGGGGCGCGTCAGGCGTCGCCGTCCGCCGCCAGGCCCGCCTGGCCTCCGAACTCGTGCACGCGGACGGCGCGACATCGCCCGCCAGGCTGGCGCGGGCGGTCCTCAGGGTCTGAGCGGCTCAGGCGGCCGCGGAGCGCGCGGGCTGCACGTCGTCCTGCGGCGTCCCGGTGCTCGACGCCTCCGAGGGCGTCCGCTCGGCCACCTCGATCGTCGCCCGCAGGGCCTGGGCCATGTACCGGCGCCACAGCGGCCCGACGATCCGCCGCATGATCACGGTGCGACCGGGGAGGGGCTTGAACTCGTAGGTCCAACGGATCAGCGTGCCGGTCCCGTCGGGGGCGAACGTCCACTCGCCGCGGACGCCTCCGACCAGACGGCCGAGGACGTTGGTGAAGTCGACGAGGGTGTAGGCGAAGCTCGAGGGGCGGGTGTACTCCGCCAGGGTCTCGGTGGCGGTCGAGCCGTCGGCCAGGTCGGGGTTGCGCGAGGCGCCGACGTGGTCCCACGGTCCGGTCTCGTTCTTCGAGCCTCGGACGCCCGGGAAGATGCCGCGCCAGCCCGTGAAGATCAGCGAGAGGTCGATGGGCACGACCACGTCGAACGCGGTCTCGGGCGGAACCGACGTGCGGCCCTGGACGGTGACGGGGACGGTCGTGTCGCTTGCGGTGATGAGCATGGTGCTTCGTGTCCTGGTGGTCGGTGTCCGGGCCGCCGTGGCGGCCCGGACGGGTCGGTGGGATCGTGGGTGCGTCAGGAGCCGGCGGGGGTGCGCTCGCGGGCGACCGCGGCCTGCTCGCCGAGGCGGGCGAGCTGGTCGAGTCCCTCGGTGCCGGCGGGGACGGTGACCAGGGCAGTGCCGAACCGGTGGGTCTCGTGCAGGCGGACGAGCTGGTCGGGCCACGTGGGCGGCGGGCCGTCGAGCGGCGCGATGAGCGCGCGTTCGACGTCCCCCGGCTCGCGGCCCGCCCGCTTGGCCGCCTCGTCGATGGCGTGGTGACTGCGCTGCGCGTCGGCCGCCAGGTCGATGTAGGGGATCGTGGGCAGCCAGCCGTCGGCCAGGCGCCCCGTCAGGCCGAGCATCCGCGGCTTGTACGCCCCGAGCCACAGGGGGATCTTCTGGCTCGGGGGCGGGCCCGGGTGGGCGCCCTTGACCCGGTAGTGCGTGCCGTCGACGGTCAGCGGCCGGTCGCCGCGCCACCAGCCCTGGATGATCGCGATGGCCTCCTCGAGCGCGTCCACGCCCTCCGGTGCGGTGCGCTTCGGGCCGCCCATGGCGGCGACGGCGTCGCCGAAGGCGCCGCTGCCCAGGCCGAGGGCGAACCGGCCCTCGCTGAGCAGCTCGAGCGACGCGGCCGCCTTGGCGAGCATCGCCGGCGGGCGCAGGGGGAGGTTGGCGACGCCGCTGACCAGCTGGATCGAGCGGGTCCGCGCGGCCGCGAAGGCCAGGAGCGTCCAGGTCTCCAGAAAGCGCGGCTGGTACGGGTGGTCCTGGATCCCGACGAGGTCGAGGCCGGCGCCCTCGGCGGCCTCGATCTGGCGGACCGTCGTAGCCGGGTCCGCCGCGTCGGGAACGATGAAGGCGCCGACGCGCATCAGACGGCGGCCGGTACGGCGGGGTCGCTCGGAGCCGGGGCCTCGAGCGTGGGGTAGTCGGTGTAGCCGACGTGGTCACCGCCGTAGAACGTGGCCGGATCGGCGCTGTTGAGCGGTGCCCCCGCCTTGATGCGGGCGGGGAGGTCGGGGTTGGCCAGGGCCATCGTCCCGACCGTGATGACGTCGGCCCGCCCGGAGTCGAGGTCCGCGATGCGCGTGTCGAGGTCGGCGCCGGGGCGGTTGAGGATGAGCGTCGTCGGCCACGCCTTGCGGATCGTCTGCAGCAACTCCTCGTCGCCGCCGTGGAGCAGGTGCAGATAGGCGAGGTTCAGGGGAGAGAGGGCCGCGATGAGCGCCGGGTACACGTCGTGCGCGTCGTGCTCGACGATGTCGTTCAGCTGCGTGCCGGGCGAGAGCCGCAGGCCCGTGCGCTCGGCGCCGATCTCGTCGGCCACCGCCGAGACGACCTCCGTCGCGAGGCGGATGCGGTTGGCGATGGAGCCGCCGTACCCGTCGGTGCGCGCGTTCGCGTTGCTCGAGAGGAACTGGTGCAGCAGGTAGCCGTTGGCGCCGTGGATCTCGACGCCGTCGAAGCCCGCAGCGATCGCGGCGGACGCCGCGGCCCGGAACTCGGCGACGATCCCGGGGATCTCGTCCGTGCCCAGGGCGCGGGGGGCGGGCATGTCCTGCGGGCCCGTGGGGGTGAACATCGTGCCCTTGGCCGCGATGGCCGACGGTGCGACGGACTGGCGGCCGTGCGGCGTGTTGTCGGGGTGCGAGACGCGGCCGACGTGCATGAGCTGGGCGACGATGCGTCCGCCCTCGGCGTGCACTGCGCCGGTGACCTCCTGCCAGCCGGCGACGTGCGGCTCGGTGTAGATGCCCGGGGTGAGCGTGTAGCCCTGCCCGTCGTCGGAGGGCTGGATGCCCTCGGTGACGAGCAGGGCCATCGAGGCGCGCTGGCGGTAGTACTCACGCTGCAGGTCGGTGGGGACGCCGTCCGCCCGGGCGCGGCCGCGGGTCATGGGCGCCATGGCGAGGCGGTGCGGCAGCTCGAGGGCACCGGCGGTGATGGGGTTCCAGATGGTCATGGTGGTGTCGTTTCGGTTCGTGGGGTGACGGCGGGCCGGGGGCCATGCCGGTGAGGGGGAGCGCGTTCGTCGGCCGCGGGCAGCCCGCGGCCGCGCTCCGTCTTCAGATCGCCTTGAGGACTCGGACGCGGTCGGCGATCGCGCGGCGCGCGACGTCGGACTCGAACGCGATCGAGTCGAACTCGTGTGGGGCACCCGGGTGGAGGTGGAACTCGACGGGCACGCCGGCGCGGCTGAGCTTCGTCGCGTAGGCGAGGTCCTCGTCGCGGAACACGTCGATCTGTCCGACCTCGATGTACGCCGGCGGCAGCCCTGTGGCGTCTTCGAGCCGCGCGGGAGCGGCCGTGGCGGGGACGTCCGGTCCGCCCGCTGCGTCCCCGAGCAGGGCCGGCCAGGCGGTGGCGCTGTCGTCGTAGGACCACAGGACGTACGGCGCGATGTGCGGGTCGGGGGTGCTCGTCCGGTCGTCGAGCATCGGCATGAGGAGGATCTGCCGGGCGACCTTCGGTCCGCCGCGATCGCGGGTGAGGATCGCCAGGGCCGCGGCCATGCCGCCTCCGGCGCTGTCACCCATCACGCCGATCCGGTCCGGATCGACGCCGAGCTCGTCGGCGTGCTCGTGCAACCAGCGCAGCGCGGCGTAGCCGTCCTCGACGGGTGTCGGGAACGGGTGCTCCGGGGCTCGGCGGTATTCGACCGACAGCATCGGCACGCCGCTGGCGGACACGTAGCGGGAGACCGGTCCGTCGAACAGGTCGATGTGCCCGAAGATGTAGCCGCCGCCGTGGAAGAACAGCACCGCCGGACCCGGCGTCGCACCATCCTTGGCGTACCAGCGCATCTTGATCTGGGCACCATCGCCGGCGGTCGCGTAGTACTCGCTGGTGGTCACGTCGTCCGGGATGGGCTGGGCGGCGCTCGCGGCGCCGATGATCGGCTCCCACATGGCGCGGCGTCCGGCGACGTCGCCGACCGGCGGCGGGGCGAAGCCGGACTCCGCCATCGGGGCCAGCGCCGCGGCGATCTCGGGATCGAGGTTCAGGGACATGATTCGGCTCCTCGCCGTCAGTTCTGGTGCTCGACGACGACGACGACGACCCGGCCCGAGGGCTCCCCGGCGTCGTCCTTGGCGTGCACCGCGGGCAGCTCGGCCAGCGGGACGCGCTGCGCGACGTCGACGCGCAGCTCGCCGCGGTCGACCAGGCCCACCAGACGCGAGAGCTGGTCGGCGTCGCTGCGGACGAAGATGCCGACCCCGCGTACGCCGCGGGCTTCGTCGGCGGGGGTCGGGATCATCGGCACCGAGTTCAGAACGACGCCGCCCGAGCGGACGAGCGTGGCCAACGCGACCAGCGCGTCGGCGTCGATGCGCGCGAGGTTGAGCAGGACGTCGACCGGCTCGATCACGGCGTCGGCCACCGCGGTGGTGGTGTGGTCGATGACCTCGTCCGCACCGGCGGACCGGACGCGCCCCTCGCTGCGCGGGCTGGCGGTCGCGATCACGTAGGCCCCGGCGTGCTTGGCCAGCTGCACGGCGTACCCGCCGACCGCGCCGCCCGCGCCGTTGATGAGGACGCGCTGTCCGGCCTGCAGGCCCGCGTCGTCGAAGAGCGCCTGGTAGGCGGTGAGGCCCACCATCGGCAGTGCGGCGGCGTCGGCGAGCGGGATGCTCGTGGGCGCCGGTGCCAAGAACTCGGCGGGAGTGACGACGTACTCGGCAGACGCGCCGTCGGCCGTCATGGAGAGGAATCCGACGACCGCGTCGCCGACCGCGACGTTGCTCACGCCCTCGCCGATCGCGTCGACCGTCCCGGAGACCTCGATGCCGGGGACGTGGGGGAGGGTCACCGGGAACGGGCCCTGCAGGTAGCCGCCGCGGATGCCGCCGTCGACGGGGTTGAACGACGTCGCGGCGACGCGGACGCGGGCCTCGCCGGCGGCGGGGACGGGCTGCTCCGCGTCCTCGTAGCGGAGGACGCCGCTGTCGCCGTGCTCGTGGAATCGAACTGCCTTCATGAGGGGCCTGCCTTCGTGGTGTCGGTGGCGTGCTTCAAGTTCGAAGCACCTGGTGAGCACCGTAGCAAGACTTTGAATTCGAAGCAAGTACGTTGAATTCGAAGCACGTAGACTGCGGGCATGGCCGACGCACCACCGCCCCTCGACCGCGTCCAGCTCGACGCGTACTTCGCGCTCATCGAGGTGGTGGGGCTGCTCCGCCACGCCGTCGAGCAGCAGCTGCGTGAGGCCGGCGACCTGAGCTACGTGCAGTTCCAGCTCCTGGCCCGCCTGAACGACGCGCCGACGGGCAGCCACCGGATGACGGATCTCGCCGACGGCGTCGTCTACAGCCGCAGCGGCCTGACGTACCAGGCGGGCCTGCTCGAGAAGGCCGGCCTGGTCACCCGCGCGCCGTCCGCAGAGGACGAGCGGAGCATCACGGTCACCATCACCGACGACGGCCGGGCGCGGGTCGCGAAGGTGCTGCCCGGTCACGCGGAGGTCATCAGCCGGATGCTGCTGGAGCCGTTGTCGCGCGACGACGTCGAGGCGCTGGCCGGCCTGCTGGAGCCCGTGCGCGACCACATGCGCGCAACGCCGCCGCGTTCGGCTGCGACCCGCCGCCGCCGACGCTAGGACCGGTCCGGGCGGGTCAGCCCGTCGCCTGGCCCCGGTCGGGTGCGTGCCGCTCCGCGTGGGTGCGGAGCACGTCGGCGGTGCTGCCCTCCCGGTAGCCCGGGAACGTACTCACGGTGGCGGCGTAGTCGTCGAGGGCCGCCTGCAGCATCTCGGCGTGGAGGCGTTCGGGGCCCGCGAGTTCCGCGGGGTCGAGGTCCTGGAGGGCCCGCAGCAGCCGCGGGAGCGCCGCGGCCAGGGAGTGGCGTTCGTCCAGCTCGGAGAAGTAGAGGGTGATCGGGAACGACACCAGATCGCGCTCGACCTCGATGACGCGGCGGTGGAGCCCGTCGAGGTCGTCGGCCAGCGCGGGCCGGCTCCCCGCCGGCCGGCGCGCCTCGGCCTTCTCGAGCAGCAGGAGGTCGTACGCGAGCGCGCGGCGTCGCGCCAGCACGGGGTGGACGGACAGGAACCACGAGATCGAGGCCGTCAGCAGCGCGAAGCCGACCAGGGCCTGGACCGGGGCGACGACCTGCATCAGGCCCGTGCGGGGCGTCATCTCGCCGTAGCCCAGGGTGCCGATCGTCACGGCCGAGAAGTACAGGGACGTCCACGCCGGGTGGTCCTCCGCGAGGTGGGCGGGCAGCACGAATCCGTCCGGCACGTGGGGCAGGTAGACGAGCGCGAACCCGCCGATGAGGAACGTCGCCCAAGCCACGACGACGAGCACCAGCGCCAGCGGCCCCGCGAGCCCGAGGCGGCTGCGTCCGGAGGCGTGCACGAGGCGCCACACGAGGGCCGCGATCCGTCGGCTCAGCGACCACGGACGGGACCCGCGGGCGAAGAGGACGTCGAACACGTCCGCCACGACCAGGACGACGAGCGCCAGGCCCGCGAGCGTCGCCGTGACGAGACCGAGCATGTGACGGCGCCCGCCGGGTCCCGGAGGCCCGGGGTCCCCTCAGCCCTCGAGCGGCTTGCGCCCGACGATCACGTCGTAGTCCACGCTGCCGCCGCGCATGAGCAGGCGGTGGCGGAAGGGCTCGGCGACGAGGACCTCGGTCGGGGCGTCGTCGCCGGAGACGGCGTTGAGGGCGTTCTGGGCGCCGCCCCACTCCGCGACGAGCGCGGAGGACGCCGTCAGCGCGAGGTACGAGCCGGCGGGCATCAGGCCCCAGATGCCGACGAGGCGCTCGAGCGGGATGTGGCCCGGCCCGAGGGCGGCCGCGCAGGTCAGCGCGTTGAGCTCGTGGCGGCGGATGGCGCCGGCGATCTTGCCGAACGCCTCGACGGTGCCGTCGTCGATGACGTACTCCGCGTACAGGCCGGGGCGGTCGCGCTCGGCGGCGTCGCGCGCCTCGACGAGGGCGTCGGAGGCGACGGGCACGCGGAACCCGGCGTCGCGCAGGCCCTCGCCGATCACGCCGTTGCCGGCGCCGACGTCGAGCACGCGGATGTCGCCCGCGTGGCGACCGTCGGCGGCGATCGCCTCGGCCAGCTTCGCGACGATGGTGGCGGGCGAGGCGCACTCGAGCTGCTGCTGGACGACCTCCTCGTAGAGGCCCGGGATCGCGTAGACGCGGTCGTAGTCGTGCAGACGGATCCGCTCGTCGGATCCGTCCGCCTGGCGCACGACGAAGGTCTCCTCGTCCTGCCCGGCCCCGGGGATGCGGTCGAGCTCGACGGTGTAGTCCCGTGCGGTCGTGGTCATGGGGCGGAGGCTCGCACGGTCGGGGACGGGCCGCGTCGTGGCGGGCGGGCAAGGCACCGCTCGCTACGCTCGCGCCCGTGATCGTCGGACGTGCCATCTACCGCGAGGGCCGTCGCGTCGAAGACGCCCCCGACGACCTCGGCGCGCTGTTCGCGCAGTGCCGCACGCCGGGGACGGTGGTCTGGCTCGGGCTGCACGCCCCCACCCAGGAGGAGTTCGCGGACGTCGCCCGCGAGTTCGATCTGCACGAGCTGGCCGTGGAGGACGCGATCCAGGCGCACCAACGGCCGAAGCTCGAGCAGTACGGCGAGACGCGGTTCTTCGTGCTGCGCACCGCCCGCTACCTCGACGCGACGGAGACGGTGGAGTTCGGCGAGGTCCACGTCTTCGTCGGCCCCGGGTTCGTCATCACGGTGCGGCACGGCGACGCGTCGGTGCTCAAGGGCGTCCGGGCGGCGCTCGAGTCCCGCCCCGACCTGCTGCGCCTGGGCGAGCTGGCCATCGCCCACGCCATCGTCGACCGCGTCGTCGACGACTACAACCCCGTCGTCGCGGGGATCGAGAACGACATCGACGAGATCGAGGACGACGTCTTCGACGGCAGCCCGAGCGCGTCGCGGCGGATCTACGAGCTCACGCGCGAGGTCATCGAGTTCCAGCGCGCGACGGTGTCGCTGCCGGAGATGCTCGGGCGGCTCATGGCCCACGAGCACGTCGGCGAGGAGGAGCGGCGCTACCTGCGCGACGTGCAGGACCACGCGCTGCGGGTCCGGGAGCAGGCGGCCGGGTTCCGTGAGCTGCTGCAGAACATCCTGAACGTCAATCTGACACTCGAGACGAAGGCGCTGTCCGAGGCGTCGATCGCCCAGAACGAGGAGGTCAAGACGATCTCCGCCTGGGCCGCCATCCTCTTCGCGCCCACCCTCGTGGGCACGATCTACGGGATGAACTTCAAGACCATGCCCGAGCTTGAGTGGCAGCTGGGGTACCCGATGGCGCTGGTGATGATGGTGCTCGTCGGCGTGGTGCTGTGGGCGGTGTTCAAGTGGCGGCGGTGGATCTGAGGGTGGACGGGCCGCCCTCCGCCACCCGGCGGAGCCGCCCGGCGGCCTGAACGGCGAGAACCCGCACTGGCGCTCGGGGCCTACCGCGGGCGATGATGGGCCCATGACGCCCCCAGCGCCGTCCCGCTCCCTCCCGTCGGAGGTCACCGTGCGCGACGTGGGTCCCCGCGACGGGTTGCAGGTGGAGAAGCCGCTGAGCGTCGCCGACCGGGCCCGGCTGGTGCACGCGCTGGTCGCCGCGGGGCTGAGGCACATCGAGGTCGGCTCGTTCGTCTCGCCGCGGGCGATGCCGGCGATGGCCGGCGCGGCCGACCTGTTCGAGGCGCTGGGCCGGATCGACGGCGTGACCCTGGTCGCGCTCGTGCCGAACGATCGCGGCGCGATCGACGCGGTGGCCGCCGGGGCCGACGAGCTCTCCGCCACGCTGTCGGCGTCCGAGGGCTACAGCCGCCGGAACGTACGGATGAGCATCGCGGAGTCGCTCGTGGCGCTCGAGGCGATCGGCGAGACGGCCCGCACGGCCGACACGCCGCTGGACGCCGTCATCTCCTGCTGTTTCGGCTCTCCCTACGAGGGCGAGATCGCGCCGGACGAGGTCGCGCGACTCGTGACCGCGGCGCGCGAGCGGGGCGCCGACCGCGTGACGCTCGCCGACACGACGGGGATGGCCACGCCGCGCCGCATCGACGAGGTGCTCGACGCGGTCGGCACGGACGTGGGCCTGCACCTCCACGAGACGCGCGGCACCGCCCTGCTCTGCGCGTACGCGGGGCTGCAGCGCGGGGTCACGCGGTTCGACGCCTCCGTCGGCGGGCTCGGCGGGTCGCCCTTCGCGGAGGGCGCGGCGGGCAACCTGGCGACGGAGGACCTCGTCTCCGTCCTCGACGACCTGGGGGTCGACACCGGGATCGACCTGGGGATGCTGCTGCACGCCAGCGCCCTGCTGCGCGACCTCGTCGGGCACCAGCTGCCGAGCGCCCTGTCGACCGCGGGCCCGCGGATCCCGGCGACGAACGGCCCGGGGGGCCTGCGATGAGCGCGGCGCGGGGGACGGGCGACGCCCCGGGGACGGGCGGCCTGCCGGGGGACGCGGCGACGGCGGCGGACGCCCCGCGCGTCCACCCGCCGGACCCCGAGCGGTTGGAGCACGCGACCCTCGAGCGGTTCCGCGCCTGGACCGCCGAGCGTCACGGGGTCGAGCTGCCGGACTACGCGGCGCTGCACACGTGGTCGGTCGACCGGCTCGAGGAGTTCTGGGCGTCCGTCGCCACGTTCTCGGGCGTGCGCTGGCACGCCGAGCCCGAGCGGGTCCTCGGCACCCCGCCCGAGCAGGTGCCGGGCGCGGAGTGGTTCCCGGGCGCCACGCTCAACCTGGCCGAGCACGTGCTCGAGGGCCGCGACGAGCACGCCGTCGCGCTGCGCCACGCCTCGGAGCTGCGGTCACTCGACACGTGGACCTGGGGGCGGCTGCGGGCCGAGGCCGCCCGGATCGCCCGCGGCCTGCGCGCCGACGGGGTGCGCCCCGGGGACCGCGTCGTCGCGTACCTGCCCAACGTGCCCGAGGCGATGGCCGGCGTGCTCGCCTGCGCCGCGATCGGCGCGACGTGGTCGTCGTGCTCGCCCGACTTCGGACCGCGCGCGGTCCTCGACCGCTTCGGGCAGATCACCCCGACGGTGCTGCTCGCCGTCGACGGCTACCGCTACAACGGCCGCGACTTCGACCGTCTCGCCGCGGTCCGTGCGCTGCAGGACGCGCTGCCGTCGCTGCGCCGTACCGTGCTGCTGCCGTACCTCGACGCGGGCGCCGACCCGGGGACGCTCCGCGACGCGGTGGCGTGGGCGGACTACGGCGGTGCGGGCGCGGACGCCGACCTGACGTACGAGCCCGTCCCCTTCGACCACCCGCTGTGGGTCCTCTACTCCTCGGGCACGACGGGGTTGCCGAAGGCGATCGTGCAGGGGCAGGGCGGGATCCTGCTCGAGCACCTCAAGCACATGACGCTGCACCTCGACGCGCGCGACGGCGACCGCGTGTTCTGGTTCACGACGACGGGCTGGATGATGTGGAACTTCCTCGTCGGGGTGCTGCTGACGCCCGCCGAGGTCGTGCTGTGGGACGGCTCGCCGTCGCCGCCCGACGACGCGGGCGCGCCGGACCTGAGCCGCCTGTGGCAGCTGGCGGCCGACGCGGGCGCGACGACGTTCGGCACGAGCGCCGCGTTCCTCCAGTCGTGCGCGAAGGCCGGCGTGCGCCCGCGCGAGGGGCGCGACCTCTCGGCGTTGCGCGCGATCGGTTCGACGGGGTCCCCGCTGTCGCCGGAGGGCTTCCGCTGGGTCTACGACGAGCTCGGCAAGGACGTCTGGCTGTTCTCGACCTCGGGCGGGACCGACGTCTGCTCGGCGTTCGTCGGCGGCGTGCCGACGCTTCCCGTGGTCGAGGGGCGGCTGCAGGCTCCCGCGCTCGGCGCGGCGCTCGAGGCGTGGGACGAGGACGGGACGCCCGTCGCCACGGGGCAGGTCGGTGAGCTCGTCCTGACCCGCCCGATGCCCTCGATGCCGCTGCGGCTGTGGGGCGACGAGGACGGATCGCGCCTCCGGGACGCGTATTTCGAGCACTTCCCCGGCGTGTGGCGTCACGGCGACTGGCTCGAGCGCACGCCGGACGGCGGCGCCGTGCTCCACGGCCGCTCTGACGCAACGATCAACCGCGGCGGCGTGCGGATGGGCACGAGCGAGATCTACGCCGGCGTGCTGGCGCAGGACGAGATCGTCGACGCCCTCGTCGTCGACCTGCCCGACGACGCCGGGGGCAGCACGATCGAGCTCTTCGTCGTCCTCCGCGACGGGGCGACGCTCGACGACGACCTGCGCCGCCGGATCGCGCGCGGCGTGCGCGAGACGGCGTCGCCGCGCCACGTACCCGACGTCGTGCTCGCGGTCGGCGCGGTGCCGCGCACCCTGTCGGGCAAGGTGCTCGAGGTGCCGGTGAAGCGGATCCTCATGGGTCGAGCCGCCCACGAGGTCGTCAACCCGGACAACCTGCAGGACCCTACGGCGCTGGAGTGGTTCGTCGCTCACGCCGCCGGGCGCGACGGCTAGCCTGGGGGACGTGTCGGCGCCAGCCCCTCCGCCCGCAGACGACCCGTTCGTCCGCCCCCGCCGGCGGCGCCCGCCGGGGGAGGAGCTCGCCGCGCGGCGCCGGCGCGCGGTGCTCCTGGGGGTCCTCGGGCTGCTGCTGCTCGTGGTCGTGCTCGTGGTGGCCTGCGGCGGGGACGACCCGAAGCCGGCCGCGAAGTCGCAGCCCACCGCCGGCCAGCGCATCGCCCGCACCCTGAGTGCCGAGGAGCTCGTCGGGCAGACGATCATCAGCCCGTTCCGCCGCGCCGGCGCGGGCGCGATCCCGCCCGCGCTGCGCACCGCGATCCGGCGCGGACGCGTCGGCGGGGTCATCCTCTTCTCGGAGAACGCCACCACGCTCGCCCAGGTCCGTCGCCTCACCCGCCGGCTGCAGGCCCTGCCGCGCCCGGCGGAGCTGCGCGACGTGCCGTTGCTCGTGCTGACGGATCAGGAGGGCGGGCAGGTCCGCCGCATCACGGACGCCCCGCCGCGGGCGAGCGCCAGCGCCCAGGGCGCCGCCGGCCTCGGCGCCGTCGCCCGCGCCGGGACGGACAGCGCCGTCGCGCTCTGCCGCGCGGGCGTGAACGTGAACCTCGCGCCCGTGGCCGACGTCGGCACGGGCGCGATCGCCCAGCAGGGCCGCACGTACGCCGACGACGTGACGACCACGGCGCGCGCCGTGCGCAGCCTCGTCACGGCCTCCCGCCGCGGCGGGATCGCGACGGCGACGAAGCACTTCCCCGGCCTCGGCCGGGCGCAGGCGAACACGGACGACACCCGCGTGCGGATCACCGCGGCGCCCGAGGCGCTGCGGTCCGCCGACGAGCTGCCGTTCCGCGCCGCGATCGGCGCGGGCACGGACCTCGTGATGCTCTCGAACGCGATCTACCCCGCGTTCGGCCCGACGCCGGCGGTGCTCAACCCGAACCTCGTCAACGCAGAGCTGCGGCGCCGGCTCGGGTTCCGCGGGGTGACGATCTCGGACGACCTCGAGGCCGGCGCGTTCGCCGGCGCCGCGTCGCAGACCGGGGTCGCCCGTGCGGCGGCCCTGGCCGGTGTCGACCTGCTCCTCTACGGCGTCACGACGGACGCGGCCCTGGCGGCGTCGCGCGCGCTGACGGCCGACCTGGGCCGCAAGCGGCTGGACCTCGCCGCGGTCCGCGGGTCGGTCGCGCGGGCGATCGACCTGCGCGTGCGGCTCGCGCGCACCTGCCGGCTCACTGGCTGACGCGGCGCGCTACGGCAGCGGCTCGCCGTTCTCGACCGCGTCGAACGCCTCGGGCGACGGATCCCAGACGATCTCGACCGCCTCGAGCTCGTCCCCCGGGTCGGCGTCGTGCCACCACCACAGGACACGGCCGTCGTCCATCACGACGGCGCGATTGCCTGACTCGTCGTCCGCCCAGGCGACGAGCACGCCGGCGGGCATAAGGTCGCGCGAGCGCTCCGTCTCCTGCGTCAGCCCCGGCGTCGGATACGCACGGCCCTTCTTGTCCGTGGTGGTCGTCGACGGGCCGAGCGTGAAGGCGACAGCGCCGCGGCCGTCCTCCGGGAACCGCACGACGATCTCTTGGTGGATGCCCTCGAGGTAGCGCCGCCGGAGTTCCTCCGGCAGAGCGCCGCCGAAACGCTGCTCCTCGGCGGCGATCTCGTCCTCGGTGTACGTGCGCTTCCGCATGCGCGGAAGCTAACCGGCGCACCTCGCGGCCGTCAGCGGGCCGTTCGTCCGCGGCCCCGGCTCAGTCCGCGGGCTGCGGCGCCGTCCGCACCGGGGCCCGCCCCGCCGCCGCGCCCGACAGCAGCGCGAGCAGCGCGGCGAGGAACGCGGGCACGAGCAGCGCGCTGGGCAGGCTCGTGAGCTCGGCCACCCCGCCGACGACGGCGGGGCCGACCAGCCCGCCCGCGTAGCCCAGGCCGGAGACGACGGCGAGGCCCTGCGCGGCGCTCGGGCCGGGGCTGCCGTCACGACCGGGACGGCGGCTGCCGGCGGCGCGGAAGACGACCGGCACCGTGTTGGCGAGGGCCAGGCCGGCCACGACCCACGCGGCCATGGCCACCCAGGTGGAGTCGACGAGCGCCACCGTCGTCCACGCCAGCGCGGCGACGGTGCCGCCGAACAGCAGCGTGCGCCGGTCGCCGAGCAGCGCGACGGTGCGGTCCCCCGTCAGCCGGCCGACGGTCATCGCGGCGGAGAACACGAAGAACGCGAGCGCCGCCACGCCCGGGGTCGCGTCCCGGTGGTCGCGCAGCAGCACGCCGCTCCACTCGGCCACGGCGTTCTCGGCGACGAAGCTCGCGAGCGCCACGACCGCGCACGCCAGCAGCCACCCGTGGCGCAGCGGCGCGACGCGCTCCGCCAGCGTGGGTCGGGGTGCGTGCTCGGCGCGCTGCTCCGTGCGGTCCGCCTCGGCGGGCAGCAGGGCGCGGTAGGCGACGAGCCCGAGGGCGATGAGGCCCGCGACGACGAGCAGGTGCACGCGGGGCGAGACGCCGAGCGCGGTGGCGGCCGCGCCGATCCCCGCGCCCGTCAGCCCGCCGATGGAGAACGCGGCGTGCACGCCGGAGAGCAGCGGCCGGCCCGCGGCCCGCTCGACCGTGACCGCGTGGGTGTTCATCGCGACGTCGTGCAGGCCGAGCGTCGCGCCCAGGGCGAACGAGCCGAGGGCGAGGGTCAAGGGGACCCCGGCCTGGGCGGCGAGGGCCAGTGCCAGGGCCATGAGCGGCACCGTGATCCGCATGACGGGCGCGCTGCCGTACCGCCCGATGACGGCCCCCGCCACGGGCATCGACACCACCGCGCCGACGCCGAGCGCCGCGAGCACGAGCCCGAGACCGCCGTCGCCGAGCGCTGCGCGATCGCGCAGGTCGGGAATCCGGGTGAACCAGCTGGCGCTCGCGAGCCCGTGGAGCAGGAACGCGACGACGATCGCCCGGTGCGCCCGGGACGTGGCGGCGGGGGACGGCACGCGCATCGCCTTCGGAGGCTACGACGCACCGACGGGTGCCGCGGGCTACGCGCGGGTAACGGCGGCGGCGATGTACGCCGATCGACAGCTGCAGCCCTGGCTCGACGCCCTCCGGGAGGAGGTCCCCGACGCCGAGATCCTCGACGCCCACGTCCACGTCGGGATCGCCGACCCGGCGGGCCTGGAGGCGACGGCCGACGAGGCCCGCGAGGCCTTGGAGCGCGCCGACGCCCGGGCGCTCGTCTTCCCGCTGAAGGAGCCGGACGGCTACCCCGCGGCGAACGACCGGATGATCGCGCTGGCCGAGGAGCACCCCGACCGCTTCGTCCCCCTCTGCCGGGTCGACCCGCACGCGGACGCGGCGCGCGAGGCACAGCGGTGCGTCGACCGCGGCGCCCGCGGCATCAAGCTGCACCCGCGTGGCGAGGACTTCGCGCTCGACGACCGGCGGCTCGACGCCGTCTTCGCGCTGGCGGACGAGCGTCGCCTGCCCGTGATGGTTCACGCCGGGGTCGGCACGCCCGAGGTGGGCGCGCACGCCTGCGACCGCGCGCGGGCGAACCCCGGGTCGCGGATCATCCTGGCCCACTGCGCGATCGGGGCGTTCGAGGACGTGGTCCCGGAGGCGCACGACACGCCGAACCTGTTCTTCGACACCTCGTGGTGGAACGTCTCCGACATCTGGGCGCTGTTCCGCCTGGTCCCGCCCGGGCAGGTGCTGCACGGCAGCGACATCCCGTTCAACAGCCCGACCCAGGCGGCGGTGATGACGGGACGCCTGGCGCTCGAGGCCGGTCTGTCGCCGGAGCAGGTGCGGGGCGTCCTGGGCGGCACGCTCGGGGCGATCCTCGACGGTGACGACCTGCCCGACCTGGGCCCGGTGCCCGACGAGGTCCCGGTGCTGGCGCCGGAGCTCGAGCGGCTCTACGTCACCCTCTGCAGCGCGGTCGTCCCGATGCTCGGCGGCGACCCGCCCGGCCAGGGGCTCGAGCTCGCGAAGGCCGCGGTGCGCGCGCCCAGCGACCGCCACGCGGCGGTGATGGACAACGTGTCGGCGCTGCTCGAGATCGCCGACGGCATCACGGAGCCCGACCCGCTGCGACCCCTGCGCACCCCGGCGTTCGACGTCCTTCTGACCGCCGCCCTGGTGGCCCGGACGCCGTCGGTGCCGCTGCCGCAGCTGGCGCCCGTGGGGTAGGGCGCCCGACGGCCGCCCTGTCGGCCGTCAGAGGACGAGCCGCAGGACGGCCGTGACCACCGCGGCCGCGAGGACGCAGACCAGGACCGACCCGCCGCGCAGGGCGATCGCCCCGCCGACCGCGACCCCGGCGGCCTCCTCGCCGAGCCCGATGCTGCCGTCGTGGTCCGCGATCCCCACGACGACGAGCGCGGCGAGGACGGCCGGCGCCAGGAGCGCGATCACCGCGCCGGCCCGCGGCGGCAGGGCACGCCCCCCGAAGGCGACGGGCCCGATGCTCTTGATGATCACCGTGGTCACGGCGCAGAGGGCGATGAGCGCCCAGACGTCGACGCTCACGACGCGTCTCCCTGCGTGCCGGACGGGTCGGGCAGGCCCCGCCGCCGCAGCCCGACGAGGGCGGCGGCGCTCGCGGCCAGCACCGGCACGCCGGTCGGGGTGAACGGGATCAGCGCGAGGGCGATGAGCGCGCCGGCCGCCGCGACGCCGCGCCCCCGTCCCTCGCGTAGCTCGGTGATGAGCAGCACGAGGAAGAACGTCGGGAAGATCGCGTCGAACCCGAACCGGTCCGTGTCGCCAAGGAGGTTGCCGCCGAACGCCCCGAGCGCCGTCCCGGCCACCCAGGTCGCGTACTGCAGCGCGGTGAAGCCGAAGAGGAACGAGCGGTCGAAGCTGCCATCGGGCCGTGACGCCATCGCCCACGACGCGTCGATGACGGCCTGCCCCTGGAGGGCACGGGCGACGGGCCCGCCGGGCAGCGAGGGCGCGAGCGCCACGCCCATCGGCAGGAACCGCGAGTTGACGAGCACCGCCGCCAGCACGGCCGCCCCGAGCCCGCCGCCGCCCGCAACGATCGTCAGCGTCGCGAACTGCGCCGACCCTGCGAAGACGACGGCCGACATGGCGATTGCCGCCAGGACGGGGAACCCGACGTCGACGGCGAGCGTGCCGAACGAGAGCGCGACCAACCCGGACGCGACGGAGAACGGCACCCCGGCCCGCACGCCGCGCAGGAACACGGCGCGGTCGAGCGGCTCGTGGGGTGGCGGCGCGGCGGTGTCCGGATCGGTCCCGGCCGCGGGGTGGGCGGCACCGGGGCCGGCGGTCGGAGCGACCGTCCGCGGCGCGTCTGGGTCGGGGGCGGGCACCGGCGCATTGTGCCGACCCGGTCGGCGTCACCGGGCCGACGCCGCGCCGGAAGGACACACGTCACGTGGGCGTATGTCCCCACACGCATGGAACATGTCTCTCAGGACATACATCCGCGATGCGGGTGGTGCTCCGGCGCGGCCGGCACCGCGCTCCGTCGGTCGTCCCGGCGCGCGTTGCACCGGCACCGCGCCCGCCGGTGGTCCGGGCTACTCGCAGGCGACGCCGTCGCCGTCGGCGTCCAGGCGGTAGTGATCGTTGCCGACGATCCGCACGGGCCCCTTGACGTAGTACGGGCCGTTTCCGCTGCCGCCGGCGCAGTCGTAGTCCGAGACGTTGGGCTTGAGGCACCGGCCGCTGTAGTTGCGGTCGCACTTCGTGCGCTTCTTCGCGATCGCGGCCTTCGCGGCGCCCGAGGCGGAGGGGCCGGATTGCGCGACGGCGGACGAGACGGGGACAGCGGTGGCGCCGGCAAGGGCCAGCAGGGTGAGGACGGATCGACGCATGGAGTGCTCCTGGTGTGGTGTGGACTCGCCGACCCATCGGCGCCCCCGCCGGTCGCGCCGAGCGGACATCACCCTGGTGGACAGGTGTTGCGAAACCGTCACGGTCCGTGCCGGACCACGGACCCAGCCCGATTCCGAGCCCGCACCGATCGCGGGCGCCGGCGGGGGCCCCGTCCTGCCCGCACTACGATCCGCGGATGAACCTCGCGGACATCGCCGGTCGCCTCCCGATCCCCGACGAGGTGCGCAGCCGCCTGCCGCTGCCGGAGCGCCAGATCGCGGTGGTCCGGCTGGAGGGCGTCATCTCGGCGTCGGGCGGGATGCGGCGCACGGGGATCTCGCTCGAGCGGCTCGAGTCGCCGTTGAAGAAGGCGTTCGGCCTGCCCGGCCTGCAGGCGGTCGCCCTCGCCATCAACTCGCCGGGCGGTGCGCCGACGCAGTCCGCCCTGGTCGCCGACCGCATCCGGGGCCTGGCGGCCGAGAAGGGCGTGCCCGTCATCGCCTTCTGCGAGGACGTCGCGGCCTCCGGCGGCTACTGGCTGGCCTGCGCGGCCGACGAGATCATCGCCCACCCGACGTCGCTCGTCGGCTCCATCGGCGTGGTCAGCGGCGGCTTCGGTCTCGACGAGGCGATCGAGCGCTACGGGATCGAGCGGCGCCTCTACACCGCGGGCGAGAACAAGGCCCGCCTCGACCCGTTCCGTCCCGAGGACCCCGACGACGTCGCGTGGCTGCGCGGCGAGCTCGAGGAGCTCCACCGTCTGTTCACCGACTGGGTGCGCGAGCGCCGCGGCGACCGGCTGTCGGACGACGAGGCGAAGGCGTTCAGCGGCGAGGTCTGGACGGGCGGCCGGGCGAAGGAGCTCGGCCTCGTCGACGGCCTGGGCACCCTCCGGGGCGTGCTCTCCGAGCGCTGGCCGAAGGCGAAGATCGTGCCCGTCTCGTCGAGCAAGGGCCTGGCGAGCCGGCTGCTGGGCCAGGGCTCGTCGACGGCCTTCGGCCCCGCCGCGGCGCTGGGTCCCGACCTCGTCCCGGAGGCGCTGCGCGCCCTCGAGGAGCGCGCCACCTGGGCGCGCTTCGGGCTCTAGACCGCGCCCCGCGGGCGTCGCGGGGCCGGTCGGCCCCGGCGGCCATCGCCGGTCTCAGGCCGGCGGGACGCCACCCGCCGGAGACGCCGCGCCGTGCCACTGGGTCCGCCAGGCGTTCATGCGGCGGATCTCGCGCTCCTGGGCGGTCACGATCGCGGTGGCGAGCTTCCGCAGCTCGGGGTCCTCGCCCCGCGCCAGCTGGGCGCGCGCCATGCGGATCGCGCCCTGGTGGTGGGGCACCATCGCGTCGATGAACGCCCGGTCGAACGGCTTCGCGGTCGCCAGGTCCGGGCCCTCCATGCTCATCCCCATGTCGTCCATGGCGAGGCCCAGCGTCTTGGCGTCGGCCTCCATCGTGGCGTGCGCACCGTGCCCCGCTGCGGGCTGCACGCCGAGGCGCTTGGCGGCGGCGCGGAGGGCGTCGATCTCCCGCTCCTGGTCCGTCGTGATCGACCGCGCGAGCGTCCGGAGCTGGACGTGCTCGGCCCGTTCCGGTGCCTCGCGGGCCATGTCGACGGCCATCTCGTGGTGGGGGATCATCTGGGCGACGAACGCCCGGTCGACGAGCCCGGCCTGCGACGTCTGCGTCGGGACGGTGGCCGTGGCGGCGGGCTTCGCCGTCGTCCCACCGGCCTCGCCGTGCTCCTGCTCGGCGCCCTGTCCGCCGCAGCCGGCGAGGGCCACGGCCAGGGCCACGGCGGCGACCGCGGGGAGCGCGCCGCGTCGGCCGCCGTGGCGGCGGCGCGGGGCGGTCTGCGGGCGCGGGGCGGGATCGGCGGTCGACGGGCCCATCAGTGAGTTGTACGCGAGTCCGGCCGGCCACACGGCAGGTCCGCGGTAGCAGCGGCCAGATCGCCTTCGACCCTCACCGCCCGCGCCACACGGGATCCCGCTTGGCGAAGAACGCGGCCACGCCCTCCTGGATGTCCTCCGTCGAGAAGGCGATCGCGAGCTGGGCGCGGAGGTAGTCCAGGGCGTCGTCGAGGGGCATGTCCATCTGGCGCGAGATGGCGTCCTTGCCCATGCGCAGGAGCAGCGGGGAGGAGCGTGCGAGCTTGGCGGCCCACGCCCCGACGGCGTCGTCGAGCTCGGCGGCGGGGACGACGCGGTTGACGATGCCGATCCGCTCGGCCTCTCGGGCGTCGATCCGCTCGCCCAGGAGCAGCAGCTCCGTCGCCTTCTTGCGGCCGACGTCGCGGTAGATCAGCGCCATGATCATGAACGGGAAGACCCCGACGTTGATCTCGGGGGTGCCGAACGTCGCGTCCTCGCTCGCGACGACGAGGTCGCAGGCCAGCGCGATGCCCAGCGCGCCCGCCAGCACGTGGCCGTTCGCGCGGCAGATCGTCGGCTTGCCCAGGTCGATGATCAGGCGGAAGAGCCGGGGGAACCGGGCGATCCCCGCGTGCTTGTGGGCGAGGGGCAGCTGCTCCGCGAACCCGCCGAGGTTGCCGCCGGAGGAGAACGTGCGGTCGTGGGTCGAGGACAGGACGACGCAGCGCACGTGCTCGTCGTCGCGCGCGGTCTCGAAGGCGGCGATGAGCGCGTCGAGCATCTCGTCGGAGAGCGCGTTGCGGGTGCCGGGGTCGTCCATCGCGATCGTGGCGATCCCGTCGAGCACCGTGGTGCGGACGAGCGGCGGGGCGGGGGCGGCGTCCGGCATGCGGGCGTTCTACCAGCGTGGCGGCCGGCGGCGGGAACGGGTGAGGTCGCCGTCAACCCCGGCGGATGCCGTCGAGCAGCAGGTCGACGAAGCCGTCGGCCACCTCGTCGGCGCTCAGCCGCCCGCCCGGGGTGAACCACAGGGCGGTGTGGTTGACCATGCCCAGCAGGCCGAGGGCGGCCAGCGCCGGGTCGGGGACGACGAACTCGCCGGCGTCGGCGCCCTGCCGCAGCACCCCGGTGAGCAGGCGCTCGAAGCGGTCGCGGTCGCCGCGCACGGCGTCCCAGCCGGGCTCGCGCTCCAGGGTGCGGCGCTCGCGGTGGAACACCTGGACGTGGTGGCGGTGCGACTCGACCCGGCGCATCCAGACGCGGGTCAGCTCGCGCAGGCGCTCCTCGGCCGTGGCCGGCGCGTCCGGCCCCTCGGCAATCGCGGCGGCGCGCTCGAGCAGCGGCGCCATCAGGTCCTCCAGGATGCGCGTCAGGAGCTGCGACTTCGACCCGATGTAGTGGTAGAGCCCGCCGCGCGCCAGGCCCGTCGCCGCGACGAGGTCGTCGACCGAGGTGCCGTCGTAGCCGCGCTCCGCGAAGACGCGGGCGCACGCGTCGATGACGTCGCGCTGGCGGGCGTCGTAGCGCTCGCGGAGGGCGGGGCTCTTGGGCGGGGCGGGCATCGGGCGACATCATCCCGCTTGAAACTTCGACCGTCCAGTCGGTATAAGCATCTCCATGGACCTGGACCTGCCCGAGGACGTCCGCGAGCTGCAGCGGACGGTCCGCGACTTCGCCGTCAACGAGGTCGCCCCGGTGGCCGAGGAGCTCGACCGCACGAAGGCGTTCCCCTACGCGCTGGTGGCGAAGATGGGCGAGCTGGGGTGGATGGGCATCCCGTTCGCCGAGGAGCACGGCGGCTCGGGCGGCACGACGCTGCAGTACGCCGTGGCGGTCGAGGAGCTCACGCGGATCGACTCGTCCGTCGCGATCACGATGTGCGCGCACACCTCGCTCGGCGTGCAGCCCATCAACGCCTTCGGCACGGAGGAGCAGAAGCAGCGCTGGATGCCCGACCTCTGTGCCGGCCGCAAGCTCGGCGCGTTCGGCCTGACCGAGCCGGGCGCGGGTTCCGACGCCGCTGCGCTGTCGACGCGCGCGACGCTGCAGGACGGCACGTGGACGATCGACGGCACGAAGCAGTTCATCACCAACGCGGGCACCGACATCTCGGGCCACGTCGCGATCACCGCGATCACCGGCACGCGCGAGGACGGCCGCCCCGAGATCTCGAACCTCATCGTCGAGAACGGCACGCCCGGCTACGAGCCCGGCGAGCCCTACCGCAAGATGGGATGGAACGCGTCCGACACGCGCCCGTTGAGCTTCGCCGGCGTGCAGGTGCCGGAAGATCAGCTCCTGGGCCCGCGAGGCCAGGGCTTCAGGCAGTTCATGAAGATCCTCGACGGCGGCCGGATCGGCGTCGCCGCTATGGGCCTCGGCCTGGCGCAGGGGTGCCTCGACGAGGCCGCGTCCTACGCCAAGAGCCGCAACGCGTTCGGCGGCCCGATCGCCCGCTTCGGCCAGATCCAGCAGAAGATCGCGGACATGGCGACCGAGATCGAGGCCGCCCGGCTGCTCGTCTACCGCGCCGCGGCGCTGAAGGACGCGGGCCGCGACTTCTCGCTCACCGCCGCGCAGGCGAAGCTCAAGACGGGGCGCCTAGCGGTGCGCGCCGCGGAGGAGGCGGTGCAGATCCACGGGGGCTACGGCTACATGGAGGAGTACCCCGTGTGCCGCCACTACCGCGACGCGAAGATCCTCACGATCGGCGAGGGCACGGACGAGGTCCAGCAGCTCGTGATCTCGCGCGCGGTCCTGGCGTAGGCCGGCCGGCGACCCGAGGAACCCGTGCCCGAGCGCGTCCTGATCGCCAACCGCGGCGAGATCGCCGTGCGCATCGCGCGCACGCTGACCCGCCTGGGGGTCGCGTCCGTCGCCGTCCACGCGCCGGAGGACGCCGGGGCGCCGCACGTGCACGCGTGCGACGTCGCCGTGGCGCTGGCGCCCCCGCCCGGCGGCGGCTCGCCGTACCTCGACGTCGCGCAGCTCGCGCGCGTGGCAACCGACCAGGGCTGCGACGCCGTGCACCCCGGCTACGGGTTCCTGGCCGAGCGGGCCGACGCGGCGCAGGCGTTCGTCGACGCCGGGATCACGTGGATCGGCCCGCCGCCGGCCGCCATCGAGCTGCTCGGCGACAAGATCGCGTCGAAGGCGACGGCGGGCGAGGCCGGCGTGCCCGTCGTGCCCGGTCTGCGCGGCACGGACGTGGATGCCGACGCCGTCGCGCGGTTCGCCGACGAGGCCGGGCTCCCGCTGCTGCTCAAGGCCTCGGCGGGCGGCGGCGGCAAGGGCATGCGGCGGGTCGACGACGCCGCCGCGATCCCGGCCGCGGTCGACGCCGCACGGCGCGAGGCCACCGCCGCGTTCGGGCGCGGCGAGCTGCTCGTGGAGCGGCTGATCGCCCCCGCCCGGCACGTCGAGGTGCAGGTCGCCCTCGACGAGCACGGCGGCGCGTGGGCGATCGGCGAGCGCGAGTGCAGCCTGCAGCGCCGCCACCAGAAGCTGCTCGAGGAGTCGCCCGCCGCGTGCCTCTCGCCCGGAGAGCGCCGCGCGCTGCACGACGCGGCGGTGCGCCTGGCGCGGGCCGCGGGCTACCGCAACCTCGGCACGGTGGAGTTCCTGCTCGACGTCTCGGGTGGCGCGGCGAGCACGGAGGGCGACGGCCGGGGCGGCGCGTCGGACGGCGCCGGCGACCGCCCGTTCTTCTTCCTCGAGATGAACGCCCGGCTGCAGGTGGAGCACCCCGTCACCGAGCTGGTGCACGGCCTGGACCTCGTCGCGCTGCAGCTGCGGATCGCCGACGGGGAGCCGCTGGACGACGACCCGTCCGCGGGGCCGCCCGAGCCCGTCGGCCACGCGATCGAGGCGCGGATCACGGCGGAGCGCGTCGCGCTGGCGCCGCCCTCCGGCCCGGTGGCGTCCACGTCCCCCGGTGGCACGGCGGCTGCGCCCTCCGGCGCCGCGGGGTCTGCAGCCCACGGCCCCGCGAGGGCCGCGTCCCCCGGCACCAGATCGTCCGCCCGGTTCCTCCCGGCGGTCGGCCCCGTGCTGGCCTACGCGGAGCCGGCCGGGGCGGGGGTGCGCGTCGACAGCGGCATCGCCGCGGGCACGGCCGTCACCACGGCGTTCGACCCGATGCTCCTGAAGGTCATCGCCCACGGCCGCGACCGGGCCCAGGCGCTGACCCGGCTGGACCGGGCGCTGGCGGGCCTCGTGCTGCTGGGGGTCGAGACGAACGTGGGGTTCCTCCGCCGCCTGCTCGCCCGGCCCGAGGTCGCCGACGACGCGCTGACCACGACGCTCGTCGAGGAGCTGCTCGCCGACCCGGACGCCGCGGCCGCCCTGGCGGCGCCCCCCGCCGACGCGCGCGACGCGGCGCTCCGGGCCCTCGTGGCCGCGCGGCACGCCGAGGTCGCCGCGGCCGACCCCGGCCCCTTCGGCCTGGCGGACTCCTGGCGCTCCGGGGTGCCGGGCTGGACGCACCTCGACCTGCTCGACCCGGACGACGCGCCGGTGGCGGTGCGCGCCCGCGCGGTCCCCGGCGGCGTGGAGGTCGTGGTGGGGGACGACGGATCGGGCGCTCCCACCGTGGCCGCCCCGGACCCGCGCGCGACCGTCGCCCACGACGGCCCGTGGACGTGGCTGCACACGGGCGGCGACGCGTGGTCCTGGCGCGACGCCCCCGAGGCCACGGGCGGCCCGTCCGCCGCCGCCGGCGGGCTCGCGGCGCCGCTGCCCGGTGTGGTTCTCGCGGTGCGCGCCGCCCCGGGCGACCGCGTCGTCGCGGGCCAGTCGCTCGTGGTCCTGGAGTCGATGAAGATGGAGCTCGACGTCGCGGCGCCGCACGACGGCGTCGTCGGCGCGATCCACGTCGCGGTCGGGGAGCACGTCGCGCGCGGGCAGACGCTCGCGGCGGTCGAGGAGGAAGGCGCATGACGGACGAGGCGACCACGCCGGCGGGCCCGGCGGCGGACCACCATCCGACCCCGGCCGATGCCACGCCGTCCCCGGCCGCCCCGGCGACGAACCGGGAGCGGCACCTCGCGCTGATCGACGACCTGCAGGCGCGGCTCACGCGCATCGCGGGCGGCGGCGGGCCGCGCGCCCGCGACCGCCACACCGCGCGCGGCAAGCTCCTGGCGCGCGAGCGGATCGACCGGCTGATCGACCCGTTCTCGCCGTTCCTCGAGCTCGCGCCGCTGGCCGCCGAGGAGGTCTACGACGACGACGTGCCCGCCGCGGGCGTCGTCGCCGGGATCGGCCGGGTGCACGGTCGCGAGGTGGTGATCGTCGCCAACGACGCCACCGTCAAGGGCGGCAGCTACTACCCGTTGACGGTCAAGAAGCACCTGCGCGCGCAGGAGATCGCGCTCGAGAACCGGCTGCCCTGCGTCTACCTCGTGGACTCCGGCGGCGCGTTCCTGCCGCGACAGGACGAGGTGTTCCCGGACAAGGAGCACTTCGGACGGATCTTCTTCAACCAGGCGCACCTGTCCCGCGCCGGCATCGCCCAGATCGCGGCCGTCATGGGCTCCTGCACCGCGGGCGGGGCGTACGTGCCGGCGATGAGCGACGAAACCGTGATCGTGCGGGGGCAGGGGACGATCTTCCTCGGCGGTCCCCCGCTCGTGAAGGCGGCGACGGGCGAGACCGTGACGGCGGAGGAACTCGGCGGCGGCGAGCTGCACGCCACCACCTCGGGCGTCGTCGACCACCTGGCCGAGGACGACGCGCACGCACTCCAGCTCGTGCGGCGGATCGTCGACACGTTGCCGCGCGGACGTCAGGCGGGGCCGGCGCGCGTCGCGGCGTCCGGTCCGTCCCCGTCCGACGGTTCGACGTCCGCAGGGCCGGCGCCGGCGTCTACCGTCGCTCCCGCCGGCACGGTCGCGCCGTGGGAGGTCCGCCCGACCGTCCCTCCGGCGCACCACCCCGACACGATCCTGGACGTCGTCCCGACCGACCCGCGCGAGCCGTACGAGGTGCGCGAGGCGATCGGCCGGATCGTCGACGGTGGGGAGTTCCACGAGTTCAAGCCGCTCTACGGCGAGACGCTCGTCTGCGGGTTCGCGCACGTGCACGGCCACCCCGTCGGGATCCTCGCCAACCAGGGGATCCTCTTCCGCGAGAGCGCCCTGAAGGGCGCGCACTTCGTCGAGCTGTGCGACGAGCGCGGCATCCCGCTGCTGTTCCTCCAGAACGTCGCGGGCTTCATGGTCGGTCGGGAGTACGAGGCGGGCGGGATTGCGAAGGACGGCGCGAAGATGGTCGCCGCGGTGTCGACGGCGCGGGTGCCGAAGCTGACCGTCGTCATCGGCGGCTCGTACGGGGCGGGCAACTACGGCATGTGCGGCCGCGCGTACTCGCCGCGGTTCCTCTGGATGTGGCCCAACGCGCGGATCTCGGTGATGGGCGGCGAGCAGGCCGCGACGGTCCTGACCACCGTCCGCGACGACCAGCTCGCCGCGCGGGGGGAAACGTGGCCCGAGGAGGACCGCCGGGCGTTCGGCGACCGCCTGCGCGCGCAGTTCGAGGAGCAGGGCAACCCGATCTACGCCTCGGCGCGGTTGTGGGACGACGGCGTCATCGACCCGCGCGACACCCGGCGCGTCGTCGGCCTGGCGCTCGACGCGTGCGCGAACGCCCCGCTCGAGCCCGTCTCGCGACCGCTGTTTCGGATGTAGCGCCGCTCAGCGGCGCTTCGTGCCGCGGGCGGCGTGGAGCGCCCGGCGGAGCTCCTCGTTCTCGGCCCGCAGCGCCAGGGCGCCGCGCCGGAGCTGCTGGAGCGAGACGCCCAGCCCGCGAGCGGTGGCCTGGTCGCGCTGGCGCAGCGCCCGCAGCGTGGAGAGTTCGCTCCGCAGGGCCTCGATCTCGGCCCGCAGCTCCTCCGGATCGGAGGACAGGAGCTCAGGGGTGACGCCGGCAGGAGCCGTGGGCTCCTGGGCGACCGACGTACGCATCATCAGGGGCCCAGCATCAACCATTCGGATGACGGCGTCAACACGCTCTCATGATCGAAACACCACGTCTCGGTTCTGGGTTACGTCAACCCGCCCACGACACCGGGCGGTTCGCGTGGTCGAGCATGCGCGAGTCGCCATGGGTGGTGATCGAAACGGCGTAGCGGTGGTCGATCCCGGCCGCGGGGACGTCCGCAGGCGGCACCGAGCCGGACGTCGCCGTCGAGAACTTCCTGCTCGGCGCGCGCGTCAGCTCGGCCTGACGGCGACCGCCGCGGCCCGCCGCTGCTCCCGGGCCCAGGCCCGCCCGCGGTCGGCGTGCCAGCCCGAGAAGAGGGCGATCAGGAGCAGCACGTCGACGAGGTCGCCGCCGTAGGACATGACGAGTGCCCCCGTGTGCAGCTCGTCGGCGGCCATCGTGGCGCCGAGCCCGCCGCCGAGGTGCCCGGCGTAGAGCAGCTTGGCCAGCGCCGCGTGCAGCCCGGCGGTCACGATCAGCACCGTCAGGCGCGTCCCGAACGCCCCGCGGGAAAGGACGGGATCCGGGCTGATCAGCGGCCACGCGAGCAGGCAGCCGGCCAGGACGACGTGGACGTGCACGGCCTCGTGGAGCAGCGGATGCTCGAGCGTGGCGGCGTAGAGCGGGGTCAGGTACAGCACCCACAGCCCGGCGACGTTGAGCGTGCCCGCGACGACGGGACGCGTGAGGACGCCGACGACGCGCGAGCGGAGCAGGACGAGCAGGCGGGCGCGTACCGGGCGGGGCGCCGTGCGCAGCGCGAGCGATACCGGGGCCGACAGCGCCAGGAGCGCCGGGGCCAGCATGCCGGAGAGCAGGTGCTGGGCCATGTGGACCGGGAACTCGTCGTCGCGCGCGGCCAGCGGCGAGGCGAGCGCCACGAGCAGCGTCGCGCAACCCGCGACGAAGGCGACCGTGCGGCGGTGGTCCCACGGCCGACCCCGACGGCGGAGCGACCGCAGCCCGGCGAGGTAGAGGCCGGCCAGCAGGCCGACCAGCAGGACGGGACCCGCGGCGCTCACGCCGGTGCGGCGGTCCGTCGACGGGCGCGGAGCAGCAGGACGACCCCAAGGACCAGGACGGCCCCGGCGACGACGTTCCACGCCACGTCGTAGGGCGTGATCTCGACGCCGTAGCGGATCTGGTGCAGGCCCCACCACTTGTGCTGGACCAGCCCGTCGTAGAGCTGGAACCCGCCGACGCCGAGACAGTAGCCCGCGGCCTGGTGCAGCTTGGACACCGCGTCACGCCGGCGCAGGTCGGAGAAGAGGAAGAACCCGCCGACGAGGCACGCGACGCTGAACGCGTGGAACAGGCCGTCGGAGACGAGGCCCCAGTCCGGGGTGGACCGGTCGTAGAAGTGGTGCCAGTGGAGGATCTGGTGGAAGACCGCCTCGTCCACGAACGCCACGGTGCCCAGGCCGAGCAGCACGCCCACGAGCGTGGAGCGGCGGACATCGACGGTAGGGCGGGCACTCGGCCGCGTGGGTGACATGGCGGACCTCCGGGGGACGACGCTGGCGCGTCGTGCGTACCCGGAGCCCGGAGGAGCAAACGAGGGCTCGGGGCACGGTCGTGATCCCCCAATCGTCGACCGTGCCCAGAGCTCCCTGGTGACCAGCGAAGCGGGTCGTCGGCGATCCTAGGGCCCCGGGGGCGACCGCGTACGCGCTCTGGCCATTCGTCCGGGTCGGGCATCGGCCGATCGGGCGACGCGGACGTCCGGCGGTACGACCTAGGGGCCATGTTTCGCCCGCCACGGCTGCCGGCCGCCCCCGCGCCAGGGGTTCCGAAGGGCCGAGTCAGCGGGTATGGTTCGAAACCGTATCCGCAATACGTCATTGCGCGTCCACGAGAGGGAAACCCCACATGGCACTGACCATCGGCGACACCGCACCGGACTTCGAGGTCGACACGACCGAGGGCCGCATCCGCTTTCACGAGTGGATCGGCGACTCCTGGGCCGTCCTCTTCTCGCACCCGCGCGCCTTCACGCCGGTCTGCACCACCGAGCTCGGCTACATGGCGTCGATCAAGCCGGAGTTCGACCGCCGCGGCGTGAAGATCATCGGGCTGTCGACGGATCCGGTCGAGGGCAGCGCGGAGTGGGGCAAGGACATCGGCGAGACGCAGGGCACCGCGCCGAACTACCCGATCATCGGCGACACGGACCACGAGGTCTCGAAGGCCTACGGCATGCTCGGCGCCGACGTCTCGGGCGACCCGACGGACCGCACCGCCGCGCAGAACCAGACGCTGCGCAACGTCTTCGTCATCGGCCCGGACAAGAAGGTCAAGCTCGTCCTGATCTACCCGATGACCACGGGTCGCAACTTCGACGAGGTCCTGCGCGTCATCGACTCGCTGCAGCTGACCGCGAACCACAAGGTCGCCACTCCGGCGCAGTGGCAGAACGGCGACGACGTGATCATCGCCGGCTCCGTCTCGGACGAGGCCGCGAAGGAGCAGTACCCGGAGGGCTGGGAGTCCCCCAAGCCCTACATCCGCATCGTTCCCCAGCCCCAGAGCTGAGGCCGCAGGCCCCGGCGCCGGTCGCCGGGGTCGCGCCCGGGCGGTGGCGGGACGGCGGTCGGCGCGCGCCGACCGCCGCTACCGACGCCTCGCCGCCCGTCGCCCGCCCGCTCAGGCCGCGACCGGCCCCGAGCGCTCGGCCACGGTCCGGTGCATCCGGTCGATCGAGGTGGCGATGATCCGCGACACCTGGACCTGTGAGACGCCGATGCGCTCGCCGATGTCGCGCTGCAGCTCCTCGTCGTAGAACCGCGCCTCGATGACGGCGCGTGAGCGCTGGTCCAGCACGTCGAGCGCCTGCACGATCACGCTGTGGTCGTCCACCCGGCGGTAGCCCGGCTCGGCCTCGCCGTAGCCCGCCAGGAGCTCGCGGCCCTCGTCGTCGGGCTGGTCGAGGGACAGCGCGGAGTACGCGTCGCCGGCGGCGAGCGCCTCGGCGACCTCGTCCGGCGTGGCGCCCAGCGCCTCGCACAGCTCGTCCGGCGTGGCGTCGCGGCCCGTCTCGGCCTGCACCGTGCGGCGGTGGGCGTGGATCCGGGCGTCGAGCTCCTGCACGGAGCGGGGGACGTGCACCGCCCACGTGTGGTCGCGGAAGTGGCGGCGGATCTCGCCGCGGATCGTCGGCACGGCGAAGGCGACGAAGCTCGCGCCGACGGACGGGTCGAACCGGTCGATCGCCTTGACGAGGCCGATCGAGCCGGCCTGGATCAGGTCCTCGAGCGGCTCGCCCTTCGTGCCCGTGGCGTAGCGCCGGGCGATCGAGGCCACCAGGGGCAGGCAGCGCTCGACGAGCTCGTCGCGTGCTCCCAGGTCGTGGTGGTCGTGGTAGCGGTGCAGCAGGTCGAGGTCGTGCTGCTCTCGACGCGTCGCATCCTCGAGCTTCGGGTGGGTGGCCATTGCGGTCTCGTTGCGCTGGGGGTCGGTGAGGGTGAGGGGGCGTGGTTCGCGCGATCGGGGATTCCGATCGGGTCCGCACCTGCACAACGTCCGGGGCCGCCGGTGGTCAGGAGATACATCACCCGACGTCGTCGTTTCGCCGAGAGGCACGCGCGACGGTGCGTAGGGTCGGGCCCTCGCCCCGCCGGCCGGCGCGGGGCGGGCGTGGCCCCATGACGCCCCCGACCCCTCACCCGCGGTGACCACCGAGCGCCGGCACGTCGTCCTGGCCCGCCGCTACGGCGACGTGCTGCGGGTCGGCGACGGCCGGGCCGCCGAGCGCGTGGTCGCCGACGCGCTCGCCGAGGGGATGGCGCCCGAGGCGGTCCAGGCCCGCGTGATCGCGCCCGCGATGGAGCGGATCGGCGACCTGTGGGAGTCCGGCGTCATCGGCGTGGCGGAGGAGCACCTCGCGACGTCGATCAGCCAGCGCGTGCTCGTGCGGCTGTTCGACGCGATGACCGCCCGCCGCCCGCGCGGGCACGCCCGGGAGCGGGTGCTGCTCGCGGCGGTCGAGGGGCAGCGCCACGTCCTCGGGCTGCAGATGGCCTCGGACGTGCTCGAGGGCGCGGGGTTCGAAGTGCTCTACCTCGGTGACGACGTGCCGGTCGAGAGCCTGCGCGGGTTCGTTGCGCGCCACGGGCCGGCGGTGGTCGGCCTGGCGTACGGGACCCAGGACGGGGGCGGGCTGCTCCTCCAGGCGCTGCAGGCCGTCCACCTCGAGGCGCCGGACGCCCGGATCATGCTGGGCGGCCGGGCCGTACCGCCGCGGCTGCACGCCGCGGGCTACCCCCACGTGCGGTCCACGATGGAGGTCGTGGACCAGGTCGAGGCGTTGCTGGCCGACCCGCCCCAGGTGCCCCCTCCCGGCGCCGGGATCCTCGTCCGCGACGACGAGGATCCGCCGATCCCCCTCGAAGATTCGGAGCAGCCCGACCCCGTCGTCGAGCGGCTCGCGCGGGTGGCCGACGAGGTCGCACACCTCGCGCGCACGCACGTCCGGCGGTCGGCGGCCTACCGCGAGCTCGCCTTCCGCGACCCGCTGACCCACACCGTGGACCGCCGGGTGGCCGAGCACGCCCTACGCCGGCTGATCGCCGAGCGGCCCGCCCCCTGCGGTGCGCTGCTGCTCGTCGACCTGGACGGCTTCGCGCGCCGCAACGCCCTGCACGGGACCGCCGTCGGCGACGACCTGCTGCGCCGGGCCGCCGAGTCGATGGCGGCGTGCGTCGGCCCGGAAGACACGCTCGCGCGGGTGGGGGGCGACGCGTTCGCCGTCGTCCTGCCCGGCGCGACCCGGACCGAGGCCGTCGCGCTGGCCCGGCGCGTGCGGGGCGAGATCGCTGTGGCGGTGCCCCCGCTGACCGCGTGCGTGGGCGTGGCGCTCGTCGCGGGCGACGTCCGCACCACGTTCCTCGCCGCCGACACCGCGCTCTGCACCGCGAAGGCCGCCGGCCCCGACCGCACCGTGGTCTCGCCGCCCGTCGCGGCGCCGTAGACCGGGACGGCGGCCCGGCCGTTCAGGCCGAGGCGCCCACCGGCACCGCGACGGAGACCTGGTCGCCCACCGCCACGGTGCCCGGTGCGACGACCTCGCACCAGACGCCGAGGTACACGTCCTTCTTGCCGCGCACGGTGGCCAGGGCCTTCAGCGCCGGCACGTCGCGGTGGCCGTCCTCCGGGTGGTGCGTGGTCACGACGCAGCGGGGGATGCGGCCGGACACGCGCAGCGTGGCCTCCCCGACGCGCAGCTCGCCGCCGACCCAGCCGTCCTCCTCCCACGCCTGCGGGCCCTCGACGGTGATCGCCATGCGGTACCGGCGGGCGTCGGGCTCCGTGCCGCCGAGCTCCGGGGCCAGAGCGGCGCAGGACGCCCGCGAGACGAGCGAGACGGGCGCGTCGTCCGCCCCGGGGTGCGCGAGGTCGCGGGCCAGCAGCCGCACGGGCCGGCCCAGGTGGTCGGAGAGCGCGGCCGCGAGGTCGCCTCCGACGAACGTCCCCGGGACCACCCGCCCGTTGTAGAGCGCGGTCTGCCCGCGCTCGCCGCCCGCCGTCTCGGCCGCCACGCTCCGGCCGTCGGGGAAGCTGAGCGTGAGCACCCCGCGGGCCGCGTCGAACTCCGGGACGACCTGGAGCAGCCCGGGCGTGCGCTCCGTCGACAGCAGCGCGCCGTCCGGGTCGACGGGCAGGAACGCCCGGTCGCCCGTCACCCCGCCCGGCGTCAGCTCGAGCGCGTCGGCCGACACCAGGCGCATGCCCTTCACGGGGGCCAGGGCGAGGGACGCGACGCGGACCATGGGGGCAATCTGCCGGATCTGGGGGCGGGGCGCCAGTGCGCGCCTCAGAGCACGCGCACCGCGCAGCGGATGCCCGTCGCCGCGGCGAGTCGCCGGTCGGTCGTCAGCAGGGCCGTCGCGTCCGCCGCCTCGGCGAGCGCGACGTAGGTGGCGTCGTACGCGCTCAGGTTGTGGCGCAGGTCCCACATCCGCGGACGTAGGGCCTCAGCACCGAACCGATCCATGTCTAGAGCGGCGAAGCCGTCCAGGGCCGCGGCGGCCGCCACGTCGTCCAAGGCGCCCCGGCGAGCAAGAGCGCGCAGCACGTTGGTCACCTCGCTGTCGATGAGGTGCGGGGCCGCGAGGTCCTCGGCGCCCAAGGCGTCGCCGTCGAGGGAGCCGACGAGGAGCTCGACGACGACGCCCGCGTCGACGACGTTCACCCGGGGCGTCCCGCGCGCAGGGTCTCGAGGATCGTCTCCCGGTCGACGACCGTGCCGACGCGGTCCTTCGTGGCCCGCACGACCGCCTTGTTGCTCCGCACGCGCTCCGAGCGACGGGCGACGTGCTCGAGCTCCCGGCGCACGTAGCTCGTGAGCGAGAGCCCCTCCTCCGCGGCGGCGGCCGCCAGGGCGTCTCGAACGTCGTCGGGGACGCCACGCACCTGGATGATCGTGCTCATCGGTCCACGGTAGCGCTGGTGGGTGCACGTTGCACCCACTCCGCTGCTTCGGCACGATTCCGGTCGAGTTCCGTGCGGCAACAGCGGATGTTCGGGCACGCGTCGCCGCCCCCTGCGGGCCACCGCCGGGGGCACCGACCGGTCAGCAGGCGGGGCGGCCGCCCGTCGTCAGCGGCAGGTCGCGGGCGTCGGGGAGCACGCGGTAGCGGTACGGGAAGGGGCCGCCGTTGTCGTTCTGCTCGCCCCACAGGATCGCCGTGGGGGAGACGAACACGGGATCGTTGGACAGGCGCAGGCGCTTCGTGGCGCGCACCGTCCGGAAGGTCGTGCCGACCCGTCCGGTGCGATCGGTCAGCCAGGAGGACGTGCGGACGCACCCGTCCCTGGGATCGCCGTCGCTCTCGGCGCTGACCAGCACGCGCCCGCCTCGTACGCGGGTCGTGAACGCGGTGGCGTCCCGGAACGTCGCCTCGAGGCGACGGACGCGCCCGCGCTCATCGACGAACACCGGGCGCAGGCGGCGCGCGTAGTAGAAGACGTGCAGGTCGACGGTGCCGCCCGGGGTCAGCGTCGCGACGTCCGGCCAGGGCGCGTCGTCCCCGGTCTTCCGGCCCACCGCGTCCATGATCCGTCGGAGGGGCAGGCTGTAGCGCCGGCGTCCGGTGTCGCGCTCGACGACCCGCATGGCGTCCCAGCCCCAGCGGGAAGAACCGACCTTCCACGCGACGAACCGGCCGGCGCCCTCGAAGTCGTCCGCGTTCCCCGGCGCGGTGAGCACCGTCCTGCGGGTCACGACGTCGCGAAGGGCCGTCGTGCGGCCGGGACGACGGACGAGCTCCGTGGGCCGGTCGCCGCCGACGAGTTCCCGCGGCGCGGCGGTCAGCTTCCCGTCCCGGGCCCGGCCGGTGCGCAGCGAGAACCGGGCGTAGAACGAGCGCGCACCGACGCATCAGGCCCCGCCGCCGCGCTCGTCCTCCTCGACGTCGCACCAGGTGCCGGTGACGGCGCCGACGTTCCTGCCGATCACGAGCTGGGGGGCCGGGGCCTCCTCGGACTGCCCGACGACCGTCGCGCTCGCGTTGCGCGGGACCTCGACGCGGACGCTGCTCACGAGCCGGCCGGTGCGGATCGAGCGGGAGCGCAGCAGCGCGGGGTGCTGGGCCGCGAGCTCGAGTGTCCAGAGGCGCCGGCCGTCCGAGACCGGCCCGACGACGAAGGAGTCCCCGCCGAACGCCGCCTTCGTCGTTCCCGCCCAGGTCGGGGGTCCCGCGGCGGTGGCGGGCGCGGCGGCCCCCAGGCCGGCGGCCAGCAGCACGAGGGCTGCGGCGGGGACGCCGGAACGTCGTGTCGGGTGCATCGGGACTCCTGGTGCTCGCGGGACGGTGTCCACCGTAACCCGGGTCGCGGGTCGACGGAGTGGTCCGGGGCCGACCCGACGGGTCGGCGGCTGCTCGGCGATCGCCGGAGAGCCGGAGGCCCGTGCGGTCTCCGCGCCCCTCAGGAGTAGGACGCCCACCCACCGCCACCGGTGCCCGGCTCCGGGAACTCCGGCAGGTGGTCGTCGGAGAAGACGACCCGGGACCGATTGGCCGCCGCCAGCACCGCGGCACCGTCGAGGTCGTAGGCCGTCTCCGGGACGCCGTGGGCGGGCCACTCGCAGACGATCGTCAGGGCGCCGTCGGCGGGCAGCGGCCACACCCAGTAGGTCTGCTCGTACCGCTCGCTCGACCCGCCGCCCCCGCCGGGGCGGAGCACGACGACGTCGTCGCCGACGGGCCGGAACGGGGGCGGCGTCAGGTTCGTCGCCTTGCGGCCGTCGGAGAGCGCCACGCCGATGCGCAGCATCTCGTCCGGGATCGCACCCGAGATCGGCTCGTGGTGGTGGGTGTAGAGCATCGGGTCCACGTCGGGCCCGTCGTCGGGCTCGTCGAGGGACGACATCACGACGACGTCGAAGGACAGGCCGTCGGCGTAGACGAAGACCGCCGAGACGGCGACCGCGACGCGCTCCGTAGCGGCGATGACCGCCTCGACCGGCACCACCCCGGGCATCTCGCCCGTCGGTCGGCCCTGCCAGCCCGGCCGCTTGTAACGCGGCTGCTTGGCGACGTGACCCAGGACCGGCGGGGGCGGCATCTCGAAGAACGACGGCATCCCGCGATCCTCCCGGGCACGGGGCCGGGGGACAAGCGGCGCCGCGCCGGTCCCGGGGGAGCGTCCCCCCGGGCATGGACGTGTCCTTCGCGGCCGACGGGCACTCCTGCTGGGTGTGGGCGCCGCCGAGCCGACGTTGCGGCCGGCGGCCACCCGGCCCCGCGGCCCCCGATGCGGCACTCTTTCCCCATGGCAGCAGACACCTCCGCGACCCCCGGCACGGGCACCACGGCGGGGACCACCGGCACGGCGCAGCTCATCGACGGCAAGGCGATCGCGGCGCGGCTGCGGGCGCAGGTGGCGGAGGAGGTCGCGGCGTTCCGGAACGAGCACGGCCACCCGCCCGGACTGGCCACGATCCTCATCGGCGACGACCCCGCCTCGCAGGTCTACGTCGGCGGCAAGCAGCGCGCGTGCGCCGAGGTCGGCATCCAGGGCTTCGACCACCGCCTGCCGGCCGACGTGTCCCGCGAGGACGTCCTGGCGCTCATCGCCGAGCTCAACGCCGACGAGCGCGTGTCGGGGATCATCTGCCAGCTGCCGGTGCCGGCGCACCTCGACGGCGTCGAGCTGGCCAACGCGGTGGCCGTGGGCAAGGACGTCGACGGCCTGACCGTCCCCTCCGCCGGCCGCCTGGCGCTCGGCATGGAGGGCCTGCGCCCGTGCACCCCGAGCGGCGTGATGCTGCTGCTGCAGGAGGTCGGCGTCGAGCTCGAGGGCCTCGAGGCGACGGTCGTCGGCCGCTCGAACCTCTTCGGCAAGCCGATGGCGCAGATGCTGCTCGCGGCCAACGCCACGGTCACGTCCTGCCACCACGAGACGGTCGACGTGCCCGGTGCGTGCCGCAGCGCCGACGTCCTCATCGTCGCCACCGGCGTCCCGGGCCTCGTGCGCGGTGACTGGATCAAGCCGGGGGCGGTGGTCATCGACGTCGGCATCACCCGCACCCCCGACGGCCTCGTCGGCGACGTCGCGCACGAGGAGGCGCTCGCCGTCGCGAGCCACCTGACGCCCGTGCCCGGCGGCGTGGGCCCGATGACGATCGCCTGCCTGCTGGAGAACACGGTGCAGGCCGCGGGGTTCCACGTGGCCGGCGGGCTGCGGTAGGGGCGGAGCCCGCGCGGGCCCGACGATGTACGTCTCGTCGGACCGTTCCGGGACGAGACCTACATCGTCCGCCTGGAGCGCGGTCGATCCACGTCTCGATCCTGCGGGGTCGTCGAGGTGTACATCGTCGTGGCCGGGGTGGCCTCACGCGGCCGTCCGTCGGCGCTGGTCGTCGCGCTCGGCGTGCGACCGCCGTCCCCGCGCCCCCGGCCGTCCGCGGAGCCCTCGCCCGCCCGCGACGGCCAGAACGCTCGCGTCCCCACCAGCGCGGTGATCGCCGGCACGAGGATCGTCGAGACCACGAGCGAGGCGAGGAGGATGCCGAACGCCATCGCGAAGCCCATCTGCTTGGCGCTCTCGTCGGACTCGAGCATCAGGGTGCCGAAGCAGGCGGCGAGGACGAGGCCCGCGGCGGCGATCGTCGGCGCGGTGCGGCGCACGGCCTCGGCGACGGCCTGGCGGGGCGAGCGGCCGGCGAGCAGCTCCTCGCGCAGGCGGTGGGTGATGAGGATGTTGTAGTCCGTGCCGAGGGCGACGACGAACAGGAACAGGACGAGCGGCAGGGTGAACGCGACGCCGCTCGCGCCGCCGATGGTCTGGAACACCAGGGTCGCGGCGCCGAGGCTGGCGGCGAACTCGAGCGCGACGGCGACCAGCAGGTACACCGGGGCCAGCGCGCTGCGGAGCACCACCACGAGGATCAGGAAGATCAGGCCCGCGGCGATCGGGAAGACGAGCTTCAGGTCCCGGTCGATGGAGTCGCTGACGTCGGCGAAGACCGCGGCGGTGCCGCCGACCAGGACCGTCGCCGACGGCGGGGTCGCGTCGCGGGCCGCCTCGCGCAGCGGTCCGCGGGCGATCGCCATGCCCTCGGCGGTCGTCGACGGCACGTCGAGGGCGACGTCGATCCGCGCGCCGCGCCCGTCCTCCGTGAGCACCGGCTCGGCGACGGTGCCGACGTCCTCCACGCCCGCCAGGCTGCGGCGCAGCGGCTGCAGCGCGGCCGGCGTCAGCGGCGCGTCCGACCGCACGTAGACCTGCTGCAGGTCGCTGGCGCCCTCGGGGAGCGAGGCCGAGATCTCGTCGGCGGTCCGCGTGGCGGCGGTGTCGGGGCCGCCCGAGCTCAGGTCGTAGTCCATCTTCGTGCCCAGGGCCGCGCCGGCGAGGGCGACGAGCAGGGCCGTCACGATCAGCGCCGTGCGGGCGGGTCGGCGGGCGATGCCGGTGCCCAGGCGTGCGGCGGGGCCGGCGGCCGGCTCCTGCCGCCACGTCTTCGACGGCCAGAACATCTTGGGTCCCGTGACCGCGGTGATGGCGGGCATGAGCGTCAGGCCGGCGGCGAGCATCACGAGCACCGCGATCGCGACGGACGGGCCGAGCACGCGGAACTGCCCGAACTCGGCGAGGCCGAGGGTGGCGAACGCGGCGACGATCGCCAGCGCCGCCGAGGCGATGACCGGGGCCACGCGCACGCCGGCGTTGGTGGCCGCCGTGCGGCGGTCGTCGCCGGCACGCAGCCGCTCCCGCACGCGGAAGAGCAGGAACAGGAAGTAGTCCACGCCGATGCCGAGCAGCACGACGGTGATGAGCTGCGGCGTGCTCTGGTCGAGCTGGAAGCCGAAGACGAGCGCGGAGCCCACGATGAGGCCCGTCGCGCCGCCGGCCACGACGAGGATCGTCAGCAGCGGCAGGATCGCCGCGAGGACGCCGCGGAGGAACAGGAACGACAGCACGAGGACGGAGCCGAAGAGCAGGCCCTGGCCGATGTAGGTGCGGACCTCGCCCGCCTTCAGGGCGTCCGTGACGGTCGCGATCCCGCCGGTCAGCCCGACCCGCAGGTCGCGCTCC
Organism: Patulibacter americanus DSM 16676; assembly: GCF_000420025.1. GTDB lineage: Bacteria > Actinomycetota > Thermoleophilia > Solirubrobacterales > Solirubrobacteraceae > Patulibacter > Patulibacter americanus. The sequence goes on along the minus strand of NZ_ATUD01000001.1, from coordinate 538,584 downwards.
GCGGCCGCGTCGCCGATCCGGTCGCGGAACTGCTCGTAGGCCTTCTGCGCGACGGGGTCCGTCGTGTTGGCCTTCCACTGCACCGCCACGAGCTGGAACCGGCCCTCGCCGGCGACGGGTCCGGCGACCGCGTCGACGACCCCGCCGGCGCGCTCGGCCGGGTCCATGCCCTCCGTCTCGCTCTTCAGGGGCTCGAGGTCGGGCTTGAACCGGCGCATCTGCCCGGTCAGCGCGGTGACCTCGGCGCGGTCTCCCCGCGTGAGCGCCGCGCCGTCCTCGCGCTTGACGAGGACGGTCACCGTGGCCGTGCCCTTCTGCACGCCGAACGCGGACTGCCCGTACTTCACGGCCTGCGCGGACTCGGAGCCCTTCGGGAGGAACTGCGCCGTGTCGTCGGTCGTGACGCTGTAGGCCTTGAAGCCTCCGAGCACGCCGAGCGCGATGCAGACGGCGAGCCAGGCGACGATCACGCGCTTGGGGCGACTGGTGGAGTAGCGGACGATGCGGGCGAGCATGGGAGACCTTGCGGGTCGGGAGTCGAGGTCCGGGGCAACCGGGCGGGGACGGGGGAAGGGGCCTCTTCATCCTGGGCCCACGGGGGCCGTTGGTCATCGGCCGCGAGGGGAGTCGTCGATCCCTCGAAAGTTGGAGGCGTCCGCGCGCCGCCGGCCGTAGGCTCGACCGATGAGATGGGTCCGTCCCACACGCGGCGATCTGCTCCTCGCCGCCGTCGTCACGCTGTTCGGCGTCGCGACCGTGCTGGGGACGGCGCCGTCGCCGGGCGTGGGCGTGCAGCACGACCCCGACGGCTGGGCCGTGCTGCTCGCGCTGCTCTCGACGGCCCCGATCGCGCTGCGCCGCAGCTCCCCGCTCGGTGTCGTACTGGTCACCGGCGTCGCGCTGGTCGTCGCGGCGGGCATCGGCTACGCGGCGGCGGCGGCGGGTCTCGGCCTCGTCTTCGCGGCCACGTCGATGGCGTACCTGACGGACCGCCGCGGCGCCGTGGCCGCCGGGGTGCTGTTCGCAGTCCTGGCCGGGGCGTCGACGGTGCTGGCCTTCCAGGGCGAGCCCGGGATGTCCGTGCAGCTCTCGACCTCGATCGTCCTCGGCGGACTGGCCGCCGCGATCGGTGACACCCTGCGCACGCTCCACGGGCGCAACCGCGAGCTCGACGCCCTGCGCGCCGTCGAGGCCCGCGAGGCCGTCGCGCAGGACCGGGTGCGGATCGCCCGCGAGGTCCACGACGTCGTCGGCCACGCCCTGGCCGGCATCGCCCTGCAGGCCCGCGCCGGCCGGCGGCTGCTGGAGCGCGACCCGCCGCGGGCCGGCGAGGCGCTGCGCGAGATCGACGAGCTCGCGACCCGAGCGCTGGGGGAGACGCGGGAGGCGATCGGCCGGATCCGCTCCGCCGACGAGCAGGCCGACCTGCGCCCGCAGCCGCGCCTGGACGACCTCGACGAGCTCGTCGGTCGGCTGCGCGAGGGCGACCTGCACGTCGACCTGGTGCGCGAGGGCGATGCGGCCGCGGTCCCCCCGCTCGTGCAGACCGCGGCGTTCCGGATCGTGCAGGAGGCGCTGAGCAACGTCGTCAAGCACGCCGGTCCGGCGCACGTGGCCGTCCGCGTGGCGGCGACCCCCGCGGAACTCGAGGTCGATGTACGTGACGACGGCCGACGCACCCCGGTCGACGACGGCCGGGGGCACGGGCTCGGCGGGATGCGCGAGCGCGCGGCGCAGTTCGGCGGCTCGCTCACCGCCGGTCCGGCTGCGGGCGGCGGCTGGCGGGTCCAGGCGCGCCTGCCGATCGCGAGGCGCGCGTGAGTACCGCGACGAGCGCCGGCGACGCCGGGCACATGATCCGCGTCCTGATCGCCGACGACCAGGCCATCGTGCGCGGCGGCTTCCGCGTGCTTCTGGAGTCCGAGCCCGACATCGAGATCGTGGGCGAGGCCGAGGACGGGATGCAGGCCGTCGCGCTCGCGCGGCGTCGCGACGCCGACGTCGTCCTCATGGACGTCCGCATGCCGCGGATGGACGGCCTCGAGGCCACGCGTGCCCTGGCCGGCCCCGACGTGCCGCCGGCCGAGCGGATCGACGTCCTCGTCGTCACGACGTTCGACCTCGACGAGTACGTGTTCGGCGCCCTGCGCGCCGGCGCCGCGGGGTTCCTCCTGAAGGACGCGCAGCCCGAGGTGCTCGTAGAGGCGCTCCGTGCGGTCGCGGGCGGTAAGGGCCTCGTCGACCCCGAGGTCACCCGGCGGCTGATCGCTCGCTTCGCCGAGATCGCCCCGGACCCCGAGCGCGGCCGTGCGCTCGAGATGCTCAGCGAGCGCGAGCGCGCCGTCCTGCTCCAGCTGGCCACGGGGCGCTCGAACGCGGAGATCGCGGCCTCGCTCCACGTGGAGGAGTCGACCGTGAAGAGCCACGTCAGCGCGGTGCTGGCCAAGCTCGGCCTGCGCAGCCGCGTGCAGGCCGTGATCCTGGCCTACGAGAGCGGGCTGGTGACGCCGGGCGGGCGTTGAGGGTGGCGGTGGGGGCCGTCGGGCGACGCCGCTGGACGCGATCAGCGCGGCGACCGCGGCGGACCTCGGGCTCCCGTTGGTGACGGGCGACGCGGAGGACATGCGCGCCCTCGTCGGGCACGTCCGCGCCCTGAGCGTGCTGTCCCACTGCGGCCGACGGCTCCCCTCCCTCACGCCGTCCGCAGCGCCACCGTCGGCGGCATCCGCGACGCCCGGACGGCCGGCACCAGCCCCGCGATCGCGCCGATGAGGAGCGCCGCGGCGATCCCGCCCGCCCACGCCTCGACGGGCACCACGACGGCCCAGCCCTTCGTGCCGGCGTAGACGACGGTTGCCGCGACCCCGGCCAGCACGCCGACGACGCCGCCGAGCAGCCCCAGCAGGGTTGCCTCGCCGAGGAACTGGGTGCGGATCTGGCCCTTCGTCGCCCCGAGCGCGCGCCGCAGGCCGATCTCCGACCGGCGCTCCAGGACGGAGATGACCATGATGTTCGCCACGCCGACGGCGCCGACGATCACGGCGACGACGCCGAGCCCGAGGAAGAGGCTGTCGAACGCCCCCGCCGCGGCGGCCCGGGCGGTCAGCGCGTCGGACGGCTGGCTCACGTTCACCTCGTTCGGTGCGAACGGGTTGGCGGTGGGGGCGAGTAGCGCCTGTGTCGCCGCCTCGCGCCCGGTGGCGGTGCGTACGTGGATCGTGCTCGGCGGGCCGGGGTGCTGCGCGCCGCGGGCGACCGCGACGTAGCCGAGGTAGCGCTCGGCCGCGGGGTAGCCGACGAGGGCGGAGCTGTCGACCTCGGGCGCGAGCGGCGAGGGCGTGAGCATGCCGACGACCGCGAACCACCGCTCGCCCAGCCAGATCCGCTGTCCGGGCCGGACGCGGTCGACGCCCAGCCGGCGCGCCGCGGCCGACCCCAGCACCGTCACCGGCACGCGGGCCGTCCCCGCGTTGAGCCAGCGGCCGTGCGCGACGGACGTGCCGAGCACGACGGGCAGGTCGAGGCTGGCGGCGCGCACCTGCAGGCCGCCGGAGTTCGCCTCGGGGACGAGGGGACTGCGGTAGACGTTCGTGTCCTTGAGGAGTCCCGTGTGCGCGGCCCGGTGGACGCCGGTCAGTCGCCCGATCCGGGCCGGCGCCTCGAGCGGCAGGCGGGCCTCGCCGCCCGTCAGGCGCTGCCCGGCCTCGACCGTCAGCAGGTTCGTCCCGAGCCGGTCGATCTCCGCCAGCAGCCCCGCCTGGGACGAGGACGACAACCCGAGGATCGCGACGATCGCCGCCGTGCCGATCGCGATCCCGAGCGCGGAGAGCGCGGCGCGCAGCGGCCGGGCGCGCAGGCCGACGCTCGCGGTCCGCACGACGTCGCGGGGGGAGAGGCGTCCGGGATGCGGCGTCATGCGGGAGCGCCGTTCGCGCGCGCGGCATCGGCAGTCGAGGTCCCCGCGGTCGGGGGCCACGCCGTGTCGTCGACCACCCGCCCGTCCAGCATCCGGATGCGGCGCGGCAGGGCGTCGGCGAGGCCCGGGTCGTGGGTAATGAGGACGATGGTGGCGCCCTCGGCGTGGAGCTCGCGCAGCAGCGCCATGATCGACGCCCCCGTGGTGCTGTCGAGGTTGCCGGTCGGTTCGTCGGCGAGCACGATCGCCGGACGTCCGACGAGGGCGCGGGCGATCGCTACGCGCTGGCGCTGGCCGCCCGAGAGCTGCGGGGGTCGGAAGCCCGCGCGGTCGGCCAGGCCGACGCGGTGCAGCGCCTCGTCGGCCCGCGCGTTGCGCTCCGTCGCCGGGACGCCGGCGTAGAGCAGCCCGTCGGCGACGTTCTCGCGCACGGTCGCGTGCTCCGCCAGGAAGAACTGCTGGAAGACGAACCCGATGGACCGTGCGCGCAGGCACGAGAGCTCGCGGTCACCCAGGCCCGCGGGGTCGATCCCGTCGATGCGGACGACGCCCGTGGTGGGCGGCTCGAGCGTGCCCATGACGTGCAGGAGCGTGGACTTGCCGGACCCCGAGGGCCCGACGATCGCCACCAGCTCGCCGCGTTGGACGGCGAAGCGGACGCCCCGCAGGGCGGGCACCGGCGAGGAGCCGGCGCGCTCCTCGCCGTACAGCTTGGTCACGCCGTCGAGCTCCAGGACGTGGTCGCCCTTCATGAGGCGGGCACCACCACGTCGTCGCCCGCCCGCAACGGCCCCCGCACCGCGACGCGCCCTCCGGTGGCGTCGAACAGGCCCAGTCGCACGGCGACGGACGCCCGCCCGCCGCCCGGACGCACCACCTCGACCGCGAAGCCGCCCCCGGGCCGTCCGACGAGCGCGGTGACGGGCACGCTCAGCGCGTCCTCCTCGCCCTCCGTCGTGATCTCCACGCCGACCGGGGCGGCGTCGAGCCCGCGGGCCTCGCGGGGGTCGTCGAGCCGCAGGAAGACGGGGATCGTGGCCTCGGCGCCCGGGTCGTCCTCCTCCGCGGTGCGCGCCACCCGGCCGATCCGGTCGACCCGGGCCGCGGCCGGACGGTTGCCCGGGAGCGTGACCTGCGCGCGGGCGCCGCGCCGGACCAGGCCCTGCTGCGCACCGGCCAGCGACGCCTGCACCTCGAGCGCGTCGGACGTCGCCTGTGCGACGGTGGCCCCCGGCCGGGCGGCGCCGCCCAGAGGGGCGCGTACCGCCGCCACGCGCACGGACCGCGGGAGGACCACCACGTCGGCGGCGTCGAGCTGCCCCGACCGGCCGAGGCCCCGCGCGCGCTGGAGGTGCCGCAGCGCCGCCGTCGTCCGCCAGGTGAAGCGGGCGTCGTCGTCGCGGCGCAGCCGCACGCCCGCGGCATGGTCATGGCCGAGTCGGCGCAGATTGCGGTTGAGCTGGCGCACGTCGCGGCCCTCGTCACCCTCCTCCAGGTCGCGATAGCCCGGGACGGTGCCGCAGAGCAGCAGCACCGGGTCGTCGTCCACCCGGTAGAGCGCCGCGCCGCAGCCGATCCGGTCGCCGACGTCGGGCAACGCGGTGTAGGTCCCGCCCGCCCGGTTGATCACGGCGTGGGGCGCGCCGTCGGGACGCGCGCGGTAGGTCAGCGTGCCGTCGAGGGCGACGCTGTCGGAGAGGCGACCCCGCGTGACCTTCGCGGTGGCGGGCGTGGGCGAGCCCGAGGCGGCCGAGGCCGTGCCATCCGGACCGGCCGCGGCCACCACACCGCCGATGCACGCGGCGATCGCGACGACGGCAGCGGTCACGGGCCAGAGCTTCCGCATCACTGGCCCTCCAGCGCGGTCGCGGCGTGCTTCTCGCACGCGTCCTGTGCCGCCTGGAACCCGGGGATCTCGAGCGCCCCGCGTCCCTTGGCCGACGGGATGCGTGTCGTGTCGATGAGCGCGCCGCCCTCGGTGGGGTCGGGGAAGTCCCGGACGCCGTTCTCGCGCATGCATCGCGCGAACGCCAGGGCGGCCTCCTGCTGCGCGGTGCCGCGCTTGCGGCCCGCGAACCCCGAGGGCTGCAGGTCCTTGCACGTGGCGATGGCCGCCTTCCACGCCGCGCTGTCGGCGTCGAGGGAGGACCCGTTGACGACGCCGTCGAGGGTCAGCTCGCCCGACGCGTCGGGGTCGGGGAAGTCCCGCACGCCGTTGTCGCGCATGCAGCCCGAGAACCGCACGGCCTTGTCACGGCCGGACGTGCTCGGGGAGCCGAAGGTGCTGCCGCCGGCGCTCGAGCCGGTCGCCGTGGCGCCGTGGCCGCCGCCGGACTCGGACGGGGTGTTCGAGCAACCGGTCCCGGTGAGGCCGATCGCGGCGGCGGCGGCGACGACGGCCAGCCGCCGACGCGCCGGATGGATGGAGGGATCGCTCGTGAGCATGCCTCCAGTGAAGGTGGGGCGGCGTCACCGGCCCGTATGCGGTTTTCCATACGGCGGCGATACGCACCGGCGTTAGCCTCGAACCCGTGCGAGTGCTGATCGTGGAGGACGAGCCGTACATGGCCGAGGCCATCCGCGATGGTCTGCGCCTCGAGGCGATCGCGTCGGACATCGCCCCCGACGGCGCCACCGCGCTGACGCTGCTGGACGTCAACGCCTACGACATCGCGGTGCTCGACCGCGACGTCCCGGCGCCGACCGGCGACGAGATCGCCCGGCGGATCGTCGCCTCCGGCAGCGGCATGCCGATCCTCATGCTCACCGCGGCGGACCGGCTCAACGACAAGGCGTCGGGCTTCGAGCTCGGCGCCGACGACTACCTGACCAAGCCGTTCGCGCTGCAGGAGCTCGTCCTCCGGATCCGGGCGCTCGACCGTCGCCGCGCGCACCACCGTCCCCCGGTGCGCGAGATCGCGGGCCTGCGGCTGGACCCGTTCCGCCGCGAGGTCTACCGCGACGGTCGATACGTCGCCCTCACCCGCAAGCAGTTCGCGGTGCTCGAGGAGCTCGTCGCGGCCGAGGGCGGCGTCGTGTCCGCCGAGGAGCTGCTGCACCGCGCGTGGGACGAGAACGCCGACCCGTTCACGAACGCCGTGCGGATCACCGTGTCGGCGTTGCGCAAGCGCCTGGGCGAGCCGTGGCTGATCGCGACGGTGCCGGGGGTGGGCTACCGGATCGACGCGCAGACCGGCGACGGGCGCGGCGCCGCCGACGCCTCGCGCGAGGAGCCCGAGCGTGGATAGGGCGCCCGGGCTGAGCGTCCGCATGAAGCTGACGTTGAGCTACGCCGGCTTCCTCGTGCTCGCGAGCGGCCTGCTGTTCGTGGTCGTGTGGGTGTCGGTCCTGCGCTACATCCCGGACGAGGTCACCTTCGGCCTACCGTGGCTGCCGCCGATCCGCTCCGACCCGTTCAACGGCTTCGGCGTGCCGGCGGCGATCGCCCTGGTGGTTCTCGTCGTCTTCGGTCTGGCGGGCGGGTGGGTGCTCGCCGGCCGGATGCTCGCCCCGCTGACCCGCATCACCGACGCCACCCGCACGGCCGCCGGGGGCTCGCTCGCCCACCGCATCGCGCTGCCGGGCCGCAACGACGAGTTCCGCGAGCTCGCCGACGCCTTCGACACCATGCTCGCTCGGCTGCAGGCCCACGTCGACGAGCAACGCCGGTTCGCCGCCAACGCCTCCCACGAGCTGCGCACCCCGCTGGCGATCACCCAAACGCTGCTCGACGTCGCGAAGGGCGACGAGCGCCGCGGCGAGGACGAGCTCGTGGACCGCCTGCACTTCGTCAACCGCCGCGCGATCGAGCTGACCGAGGCGCTCCTCGTCCTCAGCCGCGCGGACCAGCGCTCGTTCGTGCGCGAGCCCGTCGACGTCTCGCTCGTGGCGGAGGAGGCCACGGAGACCCTGCTCCCGCTCGCCGAGGAGCGCGGGATCGCGATCGAGACGACGGCGGACCCGGCCCCGACGGTCGGCTCGCCCGCGCTGCTGCTGCAGCTCGGCACGAACCTCGTCCACAACGCGATCGTCCACAACGTGGGGGAGGGCGGCACCGTGCGGGTGACGACCGCCGCGGGATCCAGCGGCGCGGGGCACCCGAACGTCACGCTGACGGTCGAGAACACCGGCGCGCCGCTCACGCAGGCCCTGGCCTCGACCCTCACCGAGCCGTTCCTCCGCGGCACCGGCCGGGTGCACACCGCGCACACCGGGGTCGGCCTGGGCCTGGCGATCGTCCGGCGGATTGCGGAGGCCCACGACGGGACGTTGATGCTGGAGCCGCGGGACGGCGGGGGGCTGCGCGTGACGGTGCGGCTGCCGGCCGGGTCCGGCACCGAGGAGGGAAGCCCGTGACCGCCGGGGGGGCAGCACGTCGTCCGTCCCGGCAACGCCACGGTCGAGGGTGGCCGGCATGAGCGCGTGGGACGGACCCTCGTACGACGCCGTCGCGATGCCCCAGACGGCGTGGGGCGAGGAGATCGTGCGACGGTTGGTCTCCGAGCTCGGCGGCGGGCGTCATGCGTCGGCGGCGGCCGTCCTGGACGCCGGCTGCGGCTCCGGGCGCGTGACGGCGACGCTGCTCGACGGCCTCCCGGACGCCACGGTCGTCGCCGGCGACCCGGCGGAGAGCATGCGCCAGCAGGCCCGCGTGCGGCTCGCCCCCTACGGCGAGCGCGTGCGGGTCGTCGACCTCGACCTCGAGGACGACGCGATGCTGGGGGTGAACGGTGGCCGCCCGTTCGACGCGGTGCTGTCCACGGGCGCGTTCCACTGGGTGCGCGACCACCGAGCGATGTACCGGCGGCTGGCCGCGGTCCTGCGACCCGGCGGTGCACTGGTGGCCCAGTGCGGCGGCGCGGGCAGCGTGGCGGAGGTCCGCGAGATCCTGGACCACCTCGGCGTTGAGTGGGCGCACCTCAACCACTACCCGAGCCCGGACGAGACGGCGGGCTGGTTGCGCGCGGCCGGCTTCCGCGACGCGTGGGTGTGGCTGACGCCGGAACCGGTCGAGCTCGGCGGGCGCGAGGCGGCCGTCGAGTATCTCCTGGCCGGCGTGCTCGCCCCCTACCTTGCGGCCCGGCGGGCCGCAGAGCAGCGCGAGATCGCGGAGGCGGTCGCCGACCGGCTCGCGGAGCCGCGCATCGACTTCGTCCGCCTCAACGTGCTCGCGCGGCGCACGTGACCACGCGACCGAGGCGGTGGTACCCCACCCGGGCCCCGCCGACGCCCAGGGCGGTCTGACCGTCCGGCCGGGTTGGCAGTCGCGGGACTGCCCGGAATACTCCGGCTGGTGAGCGACAGCCCCGGCGGATCCCTTCGTCATCGACCACGGACGCCGCTGTTGGCGGAGCTCACCCGCCGAGTCGGGCGTGAGCCAACGTTCGCAGCGCACCTCGTCGGTGGCGCTGTGGGGGCCATCCCCAGCGGGGTGCTGTCCCGCACGATCGCGGGCTGGGTGTTCGCGCCCGACGGAACGGCGTGGTGGGTGGCGCAGTCGGTGCTCTTCGGCGTGCTGCTCCTGGCCGTGCAGTACCTGGCGCTGCCGGACGGCCTGTACAAGCCCGAGTCGCTCGGCCGACCGGCACCGACCTCGGTCCTGAACTCCGTGGCTGCGGAGCGCGGAGCCCGCCGGCCGCCGGCCGACGGCTGAACGGCACGCCGACGCACCGCCCGCGCCCGCTACCCTGGGGGCCACGGGGCCTTAGCTCAGTTGGTAGAGCATCTGCTTTGCAAGCAGAGGGTCAGGGGTTCGAATCCCCTAGGCTCCATCGTGGAACGCCGGTCGACGACCGGCGTTTCGTCGTTTCGGGCCTGGAGCCGCCCGCCGCGTCTGGAGGGCTGGGTCGCCCTACCCGAATGCGCCCGTCGTGTAGGCGTAGTACATCCCGCCGAAGAAGATCGCGGCCATGACGAGCCAGAAGATCGCGCGATAGATGCGGTGGGACGTGTCGCTCGGGCCCGCCGCCTCCGCGAACACCGACATGAAGTCGCACATGTACGCAGTATCTCCCAGCGGGGCGAGGGTTCGCGCTCGGCCTGGCCTTGCCGTCCTCCAGGGTCGCGAGTACGATCGATGGACACAGGTGTCCCATGGATGGGACATCGAGCGACCAGCGGAGGGGCGATGACGGCGACACTCGAGCCCGCGCAGCGCGCGACGCTCCAACAGGTGGAGGGCGATCTGGCGCGGTGGCAGAGCACGGTCGAGGACGCCGCGGAGCAGGGGGCGAGTGACCCGGAGTTCCTCCAGCGGCTGTCGGAGTCGCTCCGGCAGGTCGTCGCGACGGCCAACGACGGGCTGATGCCGCCGTTGGACGCGGAGACGTCGAACGAGCTCCGCCGCCGGCTGCTCAGGCTGGTGACGATCGACGGTGACGACTCGCGCGCACCGCTGGACGTCGCGGACGAGGCGCTGATGGAGGCCGAGGCGGTGCGCCACATCGTGCGCGACGTCCTCGACGGCAGGCCCGCCACCGGCACCACCACGAAGGACCAGGTGGAGCAGCTGGGCGCTTGGCTCCCCCGGGTGCCGGTGACGCAGATGGCCGGGTTGCTCGGTGTCGACCGCCGTACGGTGACGCGGATGCGGGCCGACGCCGGGCCGCCCTCGGCCCGTCTCGAGCTCGTGTGGCGGCTCGTGGCGCTGCTGCACCGGAGCTGGACCGACGAGGGCGTCATGGCGTGGTTCGTGCGGCCCCGCATCGAGCTGGAGGGCCGCACGCCCCTGGAGCTGCTCGGCGACCGCAGCGCCGAGCAGGACCTCACCGACCTCGCGCGCCGTGGCCGGACCCAGCGCGCAGGCTGAGCTGCCCGGGCTCGTCGAGCACGCGCCCGCGGAGCTCATCGCCTTCCGGCAGACGGACTACGACGTGCCGTTCTGGGCGCGCGACAACAGCTTCGCGGCCCGGTGGAACGCGGCGGGCGACCCGCCCACGCAGTACTGGGCGCTGCACCCCGCCGCCGCGTGGGCCGAGTTCCTCCGGCAGGAGGAGGTCACGGACGAGGCGACGGTCACCCTCGTCCGGCGGGCGATCTGGTCCTGCCGCGTTCCCCGGGGCGCGTTCGTGGACCTGCGGGATCCGGAGACTTGCGTGTCCTACGGCGTCGAACCCGACGCGCTCACCGCCGCCGACTGGGCGCCGTGTCAGCGCCTCGCCTCGCGCCTGCGCGGGGAGGGGTGTCCGGGGATCCTGTCGCCCAGTGCGGCGCTCGAGGGGCACACGAACCTGACGATCTTCGGTGCCAAGCGGGCGATCGACTGGGGGCGTCGGCCGACGTTGCGCAGTCAGATCCCCGCGGCGGTGGTGGCAGCGGGCAGCCCGCCGGCCGGCCTCCTCCGCCGGGTCGCGCGGGTTCCGCCGCGCCATCCGGGTTCGCTCTTCTGAGTCGGCGGCGCCCGCCCCGGTACGCGCGGCACCCGTCTGCTGAGCCCGCCGCACGAGCGGGCGTCGGGCGCCGCGGCCTACGCGGCGGTCGAGGCTTCCGCGGGCTGCTCGTCCGCAGCCTCCTCCGGGGCGATCCACATGATCTGCCAGCCGTGGCCGTCGAGATCGAAGAAGCTGCGCGTGTACATGAAGCCGAAGTCCTCGGCCCCGTCGGCCTCGGTGGCGCCTTCGGCGAGCGCCGTCGCGGAGATCGTGTCGACCTCGTCCCGGGACGCGACGGTGAACGAGTAGAGCGCCAGCGCATGGGTGGCCGGGTCGGCGGCCGGCAGCTTGGAGTACTTCGCGAAGGTCTCCCGGCTCGACAGCATCACCGACGCCTCGTCGCCGAAGACGATCAGGGCGTTGTTGCCCGCGTCGCTGGCCCGCGGGTCGAGCCCGAAGCCGAGCTTCAGGAAGAACGCCTTGCTGCGCTCGACGTCGGCGACGGGCATGTTCACGATCAGCGAGCGGGAGGGGTGTGCGGGAGCGTCCATGCGGACTCCGTTCCGGGGTCGGGTGGGTGGTGGGTGCCACTTGGACGCCGTCCCCATCCGGAACTCATCGGTCGAACGCGAAGTCGGCGCCTCGGTGCTCGGCGACGCGGCGGACGCCGCATCCCGCCCCGCCGGCGGCCCAGAACGGGTCGACATCGCACCGTTCGGCTCCGACGCGGGCCCGTGGGGACCCGACGGTCAGGCCGTCCCCACCCACCCCCGGAACGTCAGCGCCCCGTAGAAGACCCCGACGTCGCGGAACCCCGCGTCGCGCAGCAGCGCCTCGTCCTCCTCGGGGCTGAGGATCGGCAGGCGGGTCGCCATCGTGGCGACGGTCGAGGCGATCCGCTCGTCGTCCGTGCCCGGCGCGGCCGTGAAGCGCGCCCAGCGCTGCAGCCACGTCGTGCGCACGTCGCCCGCCGGGACGCTGTGGTGGAAGGTGACCAGCGGTGCCCCTGGGTGGAGGCGGCGGCGGATCTCGCGCAACGTCCGGCCGCGCTCCTCGGCGTCGAGGAAGTGGAGCGTGAGCAGGCAGACCGCCGCGTCGAACGGGCCCTCCGGGGCGTCGTCGACGTAGCCCTCGTGCAGGGCGACGCGGTCGGCGTGGGGGCCCAGCGTCGAGACGGCCAGCCGCAGCATCTCGGCCGACGGGTCCACGCCGTCGAACGTCCATCCCGCGTGGTGCTCCGCGAGGTGGGCGAGCTCGAGCCCACCGCCCGCGCCGACCACGAGCACCCGGCTCTGCTCGGGGACCGCCTCGGACAGCAGCGCGTCGGCGAGCTCGTGCACGAGTGTCAGGCCGGGCACCATGCGACGCGCGTTCTCGCCGTACTGGGCCACGGACGCGGGGTCGGAGAAGTGCTCGGCGGTCATGGGGCGAAGGTAGCCGCGGGGCGCGCCGGTCCCGTCGCCTGGTGCCGATGAGGCAAACCACCCCGGCTCAGAGGCTCTGGTCCCTCCGGGAAGCCAGAGCGAGCTTCTCGACGAGCCCGTCAGGGATCGGCCGGCTCGGGGAGAAGGTCACGCCGGTCTTGGTGGACTTGAGCCCGGCCGCCGCGATGTCGTCGGCATGCGACGCGATGGCCGACGGGAACAGATACAAGCCGCACTGCTTGCTGAACGCCGCGTAGCCCGCGACGATCGACTCCCCGAGCCTGAACCCGGGCATCTTGTAGGCGATGACCTCTTCGGCGTCGGGCAGCGTGCGCGCGAGCTGCGCGCGCAACTGCACGAGGGAAGCGCGAAGGTGCTCGGGAGCCTCAGCGATGTAGGCGTCGTGATCGGTCGACACGGTCACGGCAGGCTACCGTGGGCGTGGGCGCGGTCCTCGTGGAGGTCGCCGTGGCGGGCGCCCTCGTACTGGGCGACCGTCACGCGACGTCGAGCCGGAGCGGGGGGATCGGCCGAGCCGGTCGCGCTCGTGCAGGTGCGCTCCACGAACTACCCTGTCCCCCGCATGACCGACCTCCTGAACCCCCGCCCCGACCAGTCCGGCGACGCGCCGCGGCGGCCGCGCGTCGGGATCCTCGGCGCCGGACAGCTGGCGCGCATGGACCAGCAGGCGGCGATCCCGCTCGACGTCGACCTGCGGGTGCTCGCCGGCGGCCCGACCGACGCCGCGGTGCTCGCCGGGGCCGAGGCGATCGTCGGCGACCACCACGACCTCGAGACGCTGCGGGTGTTCGCGCAGGACGTCGACGTCGTGACGTTCGAGTTCGAGGGCGTCGACCCCGCGCACCTGCGCGCGCTCGAGGACGACGGCCACCGTCTCGTGCCGACCCCGGCCGCGAAGCTCTTCGCCCAGGACAAGCTCCACCAGCGCCGCGAGCTCGGCCGCGCCGGGTTCCCGGTGCCGCCCTTCGAGCACGCGCGCGTCGCGATCGACGTGGCGGAGTTCGCCGCGCGCTTCGGCTGGCCCGTCGTCCTGAAGGCCCCGCGCGGCGGCTACGACGGCCGCGGCGTCGCCGTCGTCTCGACCCCGGTCGAGGCGGCGGCGTTCCTCGAGCCGCTGGCCGACGGGGCGCTCGTCGAGCCGGCGCTGAGCATCGAGCGCGAGCTCGCCGTCCAGGTCGCCCGCACGAGCGACGGCACCACGGCCGCCTACCCGGTGGTCGAGACGGTGCAGCAGGACGCGATGCTGCGCGAGCTGATCGCGCCCGCCGAGGTCGACGACGCCCTGGCGCGCGAGGCCGTCGACCTGGCCGTCCGCATCGTCGACCACATCGGCGCGACGGGCCTCGTCGCCGTCGAGCTGTTCGTCACCCCCGACGGCGTGCTCATCAACGAGCTGGCGATGCGCCCCCACAACTCGGGCCACCACACGATCGAGGCGGCGGTCACGTCGCAGTTCGAGCAGCACGTCCGCGCCGCACTGGACTGGCCGCTGGGCGCCACGGAGCTCGTCGCCCCGGCGGCCGTGACCGTGAACGTCGTCGGCCCGGAGGACGGCAGCGACCCCCGCGCGCGTCTGCAGGAAGCCCTGGCCGTCCCCGGCGCGCACGTGCACCTCTACGGCAAGACGGCCCGCCCCGGCCGCAAGCTCGGGCACGTCACGGCGCTCGGCCCGGGCGTAGCGACCGCCCGCGCGACGGCCTGGCGCGCCGCCAACATCCTCGAGGGAACGGCCGCGTGAGCGCCGCCCCGACCACCACCCCCAGGAGCACCGCATGAGCCAGCCCGTCGTCGGGATCGTCATGGGCAGCGACTCGGACCTGCCGACCATGCGCGCGGCCGCCGAGGCGCTCGACGAGTTCGGGATCGCGCACGAGGTCCGCGTCGTCTCCGCCCACCGGGCCCCCCACGACATGGTCGCCTACGGCACGGGCGCCCACGAGCGCGGCCTGCAGGTGATCATCGCCGGCGCCGGCGGCGCCGCCCACCTGCCGGGCATGCTCGCGTCGACCACGCCGCTCCCCGTCATCGGCGTCCCGGTGCCGCTGAAGCACCTCGACGGCATGGACTCCCTGCTCTCCATCGTCCAGATGCCCGCGGGCGTCCCCGTCGCGACCGTCGGCATCGGCAACGCCCGCAACGCGGGGCTGCTGGCGGCGCGGATCCTGGCGACGGGCGACGCGGAGCGGACCGCGGCGATCCTGAAGGCCCAGCAGGAGCTGCTGGCGGCGTCGCACGAGAAGGACGCCCGCGTGGCGCGCGAGACGGGACGCGACTCGGGCTGAACGGCCTGCGCCGGGTGCCGGGTGCCGGGTGCCGGGTGGCCGGTCGCGGGCCGAGCGCCGGCCATCGGCCGCCCACCCGGCGCGACGCCCCGGCCGTTCCGCCCCTACGCCACGCGCCCCCGCCAGCGCAGCCCGAACCCGAGCGCGATGACGAGCGCGACCAGCGCCCCGCCGGCGAAGGCGGAGGTGATCTCGCGCTGCTCGGCCTCGGAGGCCACGCGCGCGCCGACCTGCTGGTAGATCTCGTCGAGGCGGTCGGCGTCGTCGACGGTGAACGACTGGCCGCCGGAGATCTGGGCGATCTCGCGCATCGTCTGCGGGTCGGGCGGCACGGGCGTCGGGCGGCCGAAGCCGTTCGTGACCACGCCGTCCGGGGTGCCCAGCGCCACGGTGTAGATCGGCACGTTGGCCTGCTTGGCCTGGCGCGCGACGTCGCGGGGGTCGAGCGACGCCGGGTCCGAGGCGCCGTCCGAGAGCAGGAGGATCGCGCCCGGCGGCTTCTGGCCGGCGTTCTTCGCGGGGTCGCCCTCGGCCTGCACGGCGTCGAGGGCGACGGCGAGCGCGTCGCCCGTGGCGGTCCCGCCGTTGGCCTGCAGGCCGTCGAGCACCCGGGTCAGGACGCCGCGGTCCGTTGTCGGCTCCTGCACCGTCGAGGGCGAGGTCGAGTAGCCGACCAGTCCGACGCGGGTCTGCTTCGGCACGCCGTCGACGAACGTCTTCGCGGCGTTCTTCGCCGCGTCCATGCGGGTCGGCTGCACGTCGGTGGCGTTCATCGACCCCGACGCGTCCGTCACCAGCATCACCGTGGCGCGCTCGACCGGCTTGGAGACCGTGACCTCCGGGCGTGTGAGCGCGAAGGCCATGAGCGCGACGGCGAGGCCGAGCAGCGCCGCGGGCAGCCAGCGGCGGTACGACGGCTGAGCGGCCACGACGGCGCGCAGCGTCGCCACGGCCGGCATCCGGATCGCGTGGCGCTTGCGGCGCCTCTGCGCGGCGCGGATCGCGAACCATCCGGCGGGCAGCAGCAGCAGCGCGAGCAGGAAGAGCGGGGCCTCGAGGGTCATCGGCGGCACCGTTCGGGGAGCACGGGCGGAGCGGGACGGGCGACGGGCGGCGCGACGGGGTGATCGGCGCGCGTCATCGCAGCGCCCGCCCGAGCTCGCGGAGCCAGTCGCCGTCGGTATCGAGCCGCACGTGGCCGGCGCGGGCGCGACGCAGCGCGGCGTGCACGGTGGCCTGCCGCTCCGCCTCGGCCGCCGCGAACGCCTCGCGGACCCGCGGCGAGCCGGTGTCGACCTCGACGTCCTCGCCGGTCTCCGGGTCGATCATCACGACGAGCCCGGCGTCGGGCAACGCCGACTCGCGCCGGTCGGCGACCTCGACGGCCAGCACGCGGTGCTGCCGGGCGAGGATCGCCATCGGACGCTCCCAGGCGGAGGGGTCGCGCAGGTCGGAGACCACGACGACGAGACCGGGTCGGCGGGCGACGCGGTGCAGACGGCCCAGCGCCGTGGCCAGGTCCTCGGCGCCGGTAGCTCCGTCCGGGGCCACGCCCTCACGCAGCGCGCGGTCGATCGCGCCGATCGCCGGACGGCCGCCGCGGGGCGGCAGCACGCGCGTCGCCTTGGGGTCCGCGCCCCAGCGGACGAGCGCGACGCGGCCGCCGCGACGCACGCCGAGCTGCGAGACCACGCGGGTGACGCCCTCGGCGACGTCGGACTTGAGCCGGTCGGCGGTGCCGAAGGCCATGGACGCCGAGACGTCGAGCGCGATCCAGGTCGTCAGTGCGCGTTCCGGGACGTGCAGGCGGACGTGCGGCTCGCCGGTGCGGGCGCTCGCCGCGGGGTCGAGGTGGCGCACGTCGTCGCCCTCGACGTAGGGCCGCAGCTGGCTGAGCTCCGTGCCGCTGCCGAGGCCGACCGCCCGGTGCTCGCCGGGCAGGACGCCGCCGCTGCGCCGCGCGAGCGCGAGGTCGAGGGCACCCACGACGGGGCCGCCCACGCGCCCCGGGCCCTGACGGCCCGGCGGGTCGATCAGCAGGTCGCTCACGCGGTCCTCAGCGCGTCCACCGCGAGTCCGACGCGCCCGCGTCGGCGTCGTGGTCGTTCGCGCCGCCGCCCGGACCCGCGCCCGCCGCGGCCCCGCGGCCGTCGCCCGTCACGGCCGTCGGGGCGTCGGGGCCGAGCGTGCCGAGGGGCGGCTGCTCGACGTAGGCACCCCGGGAACCCTCGGTCGACGCACCCTGCCGCGGGGCGGCCGGCGGGGCGGCCCCGGCACCCGCGTCACCGACGAGCGACGCCGGCTCCCCGGCGTTCGGGTCGACGGCGCGCAGCACGCGGGCGAGGACGTCGTCGGCGCTCGTGCCGTCGGCGTGGGCCTCGTAGGAGAGCACGAGCCGGTGGCGCAGGACGTCGGGCGCCAGCGCGCGCACGTCGCGGGTCGTCACGTAGTCGCGGCCGCGCAGGACGGCCAGGGCCTGGGCCGCCTGCACCATGCCGATCGGACCGCGGGGGCTCGCGCCGATGTCGATCACGCCGCGCAGGTCGCCGAGGCCGTAGCGCTCGGGGTGGCGGGTCGCGTCGGCGAGCGCGACGGCGAAGCGCACGACCTGCGGGTCGACGTGGGCCGCGCGCACCGTGCGCCGGTGGGCCAGCAGGCGGTCGGGCGTGATGATCTCCCGCACCTCGTCGCCGCCGCCGACGGACGCGTGCACGACGGACGCCTCGTCCTCGATCGACGGGTAGCCGACGACGACCTTCAGCAGGAAGCGGTCGACCTGCGCCTCGGGCAGCGGGTAGGTGCCCTCGGACTCGATCGGGTTCTGCGTGGCGAGCACGAGGAACGGGGAGGGCAGCGGGAACGTCTCGCCGCCGAGCGTCACCTGGCGCTCCTGCATGACCTCGAGCAGCGCGGACTGCACCTTGGCGGGCGCGCGGTTGATCTCGTCCGCGAGCAGCAGGTTGCCGAAGACCGGGCCGAGCTGCGTCTCGAACGTGCCCGTGTCCGGCCGCCAGATGCGGGTGCCGACGAGGTCGGCCGGGACGAGGTCCGGCGTGAACTGCACGCGGCGGAACTGGCCGCCGAGCACGGAGGAGAGCGTCTTGACCGTCAGCGTCTTCGCGAGTCCCGGAACGCCCTCGAGCAGCACGTGGCCACCGGCGAGCAGCGCCACGAGGACGCGCTCGAGCATCGCGTCCTGGCCGATGACGACGCGCTTGACCTCGTGCAGCACCGCCTCGAGGTCGCGCGCGGCGTCCTCGATCGTGCTCGTCGGGGCGTCGGCCTGCTGGGGATCGGCGGAGGGCGGGATCGGGGTGCTCACGGGGCGGTCTTTCGGCGGGCGGGCGAGGACGTCCTCAGGGACGGTAGGAGACGGACCGTCACCTGCCCATAAGGACGGGTCGCGGAGCGGGGACGACGGGGAGACAGGTACCCAGCGTGGCGCAGCACGACCCCCGCCGCGCCGGTCCGTCGGGACTGCGGCCGCGCCACGCTCCGGGGCCGTCGGCCCACGCCTCGCGAGCCCGTGGCCGTGGTCAGCTCGAGGCGACCGGCATGTCGTTGCCCGTGGGGGCGAGCACCACGAGGGTCGCGTCGTCCGTCAGGCCCTCGGTCGACGCGTTGAGGACGGCCTCCTCGATCGCGTTGACCGTGTTGGGCGCCGTCGGGTTGGCCGCGGTCCGCGCGGCGGCGATGATGCCGTCCACGCCGAACGGGCTGCCGTCCTCCGTGATGCGGTCCGAGATCCCGTTGGAGTAGAGGACGACCCGGTCCTCGGGCTCCAGCCGCCGCGAGGCGGGCGGCGGCGACGTCGCCTCCGGGTCCGCGCCCAGGGCCTCGCCCGTCGGCTCGTCGAGCAGCTCGACGCGGCCGTCGGCCGTGATGAGGATCGGCGCGGGGTGCGCGCGGTTGATCCAGGTGAACGTCGAGGTCGGGGCGTGCCACCGGCCGATGACCGCCGTGGCCGTCGAGCCGGGGGTCTCGAGCTCGACCATCGTGCGGTGCATCAGGTCGACCGTCTCGGGGAGGTCGCGGTCGTTGCGCCGCCCGGCCCGGAACGCGCCGAGGAGCACCGCAGCGAGGCCGGCCGCCCGGGGGCCGTTGCCGAGCGAGTCCGCGATGCCGATCCAGGCGCCGTCGGCGTTCTCGGCGTAGTCGAACCAATCGCCGCCGACGTCGTAGGACGGCAGGACGTTGCCCGCGAGGGCCGCGCCGCCGATGCGCGCCACGCGGGGCGGCAGCAGGTTCTGCTGCATCTCGGACGCCGGCGAGATCCGCTGGCGGCGCATGGCCTGCTCGTAGACGTCGGTGTAGTGGTTGGCCAGCTGCAGGGCCGCGGCGCTCTGCCGCGCCAGGTCCTGGAGGTCCTCCTCGCGGGCGTCCACCGCCATCAGGACGCCGAGCGCCCGCCCGCGCAGGTACATCGGGACGATCGCGGCGCCCGGCATGCGGCTGCCGACGACGTGGCGCAGGCTGGCGATTGCGCTGCGCGGCAACTCGGGGCCCACGCCGAGCGACACGGGGAACTCGTCCGGGAACTCGGGCGAGCCGCTCAGTCGCAGCAGCCGCGAGCCGTCGATGTCCACGACGTAGAGCGCCACGGTCGGGACGCCCGCGAGGCGCTTGGCCTCGGCCACGATCTGCTCGCCGAGCAGGTAGGGCGGAACCTTGTTGAGGACGTCGGCCACGTCGAGGACCGCCGGGGTCGTCGAGGCGAGCTCGCCCGCCGGGCGCAGGACGTCGCGCTCGTTGGCCTCGGCATCGTCGCGGGCCTGCTGCGCGGCGGCGGCGACGAGGTCGCTGCGCCGGGGGAAGTGTCGGTACGCCGTGGCCCGCCCGACCTGGGCGACCTCGGCGATGCGCTCCATGCTCGCGTCGCGATCCTCCCGGAGCACGCGCATCGCGGCCGCGACCAGCCGCGTGTAGTTCAGCGCGGCATCGCTGCGCTGCTTGCGGGGGGCGGGCCGACCCTCGGCCACGGGGCTCGGATCCTGGTGCTGGTCGCTCGACACGGTGCACGCTTCCTGGATGACCCGCCGGAGGCGGGGTCCCGAGACGGCGTGTCTCGGGAACGGACGTCGATCCTAACGGGTTACCCCGATTTGGCCGTCGGGCCTCGCGAACGGTAAAGTGAGACATCCGCAGCGCCGACCGTGGCCCGCGACGAGACACCGTGTCTCGCTTACGCCGTTTGCGCCGCCGTCCCCCTTGCTCCCCGCCATGCAGCAGCTCGACAGCCCCTCCGGGGCCCCGCCCGCGTCACCGTCCCGCAGCCCGCTGCAGGGCATCGCCGACGCGGCCGCCCGGCACTACAAGGAGCAGTTCGGCCGCGGGCCCGTCCGCTGCAAGGCGCACTTCGCCGGCCGCGACGCCGTGCTGGTCATCCTCGAGGGCACGATGACGCCGGCCGAGACGCGCCTGGTGGAGGACGGTCACGCGGAGACGGTGCGCAGCTTCCGCACCCTGGAGCAGCACGCGGTCCAGGCGGCGCTGGTGGCCGCCGTCGGCGCGCTCGCCGGCCGGCCGGTCCGCCAGGGGATCACGGGCATCGACGTCCAGGGCGACGTCGTCACGGAGCTGTTCGTCCTCGAGTCCGAGGACGACGCGCTCACGCCGGCAGGCTGACCGTCACGTCGAGGCCGCCCGTCGCGGGCGCCTCGATGCGGGTGGTGCCGCCGTGGGCCTCGACGGCGGCCCGCACGATGGAGAGCCCGAGCCCCGAGCCGCTGCCGTGGCGCCCCAGGCGCTCGAACGGCTCCGAGATCCGCGCGACGTCCTCCGGCGGCACCCGCGGGCCGGTGTTGACGACCCGCAGCGTGGCCCAGTCGCGACCCTCGTGACGGCCGCGGGCGGTCTCGATCCGCACCAGGCCGCCGTCGGCGTTGTAGCGCACGGCGTTGTCGACGAGGTTGGCCGCCACGCGCCGTAGCAGCGCGGCGTCGCCGCGGGCGACGACGCCGTCGGTGCGCGGGTGGACCGAGATCGTGAGGGACGGGCACGCGGGCGCGTCGGCGACGGCTCGGCGGGCGGCGTCGGTCAGGTCGACGGGGCCGTGGCGCGCCACCCCGCGCTGGCTGCGGGCCAGGACGAGCAGCGCCTCGAGCAGGTCGTCGAGCTCGTCCGCGCCGGCCAGCACGCTCTCGCCCATCGCCCGCAGCTCCTCGCGGCTCGCGTCGGGGTCGGTCAGCGTCACGTCGACCTCGGTGCGGATCGCCGTCAGCGGGGTGCGCAGCTCGTGGCTGGCGTTGGCGACGAACCGCCGCTGGGCGCCGATGCCCTCCGCCAGCCGGTCGAGCATGGCGTCGAACGTGTCCGCCAGCTCCCGCACCTCGTCGTGGGGGCCGTCGAGCGCCAGCCGCTCGTCCAGCCGGTCGTCCGAGACCCGGCGGGCCGCCGCGGTGACGTCCTCGATCGGGCGCAGCGCGCGGCGCGCGGCCACCCAGCCCAGGACGACCGCCAGGAGCGTCGTGCCCAGGAGCACGAGCACGAGCTGCAGGACGACGCGGTCGAGGATCGGGTCGGCCACCGGGTCCGGCAGCGTGCGGTGCAGGTGCCGGGAGAGCACGCCGTAGGCCACGGCCAGCACGACCGCGGTCGTGCCGGCGAAGAGCGTGGCGTAGAGGGCCGTCAGCCGCGCGCGCAGGGGCAGCCGCGTCATCGGCGAGCGGGCGACCCACCGGCGGGCGCCCTGCACGGGCGACCGTCGTGCGCGCTCCCGCGGTCCGACGTCCGCCCGCCCGCCCACGGTCAGATCCGGTAGCCGGCGCCGCGCACGGTCTCGATCACGCCGGGCTCGCCGAGCTTGCGGCGCAGGGTCACGAGGACCATCCGCACGGTGTTCGTGAACGGGTCGACGTTCTCGTCCCAGACCCGCTCGAGCAGGCCCTCCGTCGTGACGACCTGGCCGTCGGCGGCGAGCAGCTCCTGCAGCACGCCGAACTCCTTCGGCGAGAGGTCGAGCGTGCGGCCGCCGCGGGTGGCCACGTGGCGGGCGGGGTCGAGCTCGAGGTCGCCGTGGCGCAGCACGCTGGGGCGCACCCGGCCGCTGCGGCGCCCGAGCGCGTCGACGCGGGCGACGAGCTCGGCGAAGCGGAACGGCTTCGTCAGGTAGTCGTCGGCGCCGAGCGCGAGACCCTCGACCATGTCGTCGAGCCCGCCGGCGGCGGTGAGCATGAGGACCTTCGTCCCCGGCTGCTCGGCGTTCAGCGTGCGGCACACCTCGTCGCCGTGCAGGGCGGGCAGGTCGCGGTCGAGGACCACGACGTCGTAGGGATTGACCCGCGCCTTGTAGAGCGCCTGCTCGCCGTCGGGTGCCACGTCGACCGCCACGCCCGTGCGGCGCAGGCCCCGGGCGACGGCGTCGGCGACCCGCGCGTGGTCCTCGGCCACCAGCACGCGCACGGTCAGACCTTCCCGGGCGTGGTGGCGGGCGTGCGGTCCTCGGGGCAGTCCACGAGCTGCGGGCGCGCGTCGACGGCGGGCGTCCGGGGCACGTCGGGCGCGACGTCCGGGACGACGCGCTGGTGCTGCTGTTGCCGCTGCACGTCGGCCGCGGCCTGTTGCAGGGTGGGGTCGAGGGCCGACAGGCCGGTGACGCCGACGCCTACGAGCGTCAGACCGGTCGAGCCGGCGAGGAGCAGCCCGAGGGCACTGCGGGGGACGACCATTGCGCGAACAAGCGTCTCCCACGGGGCTGAGTCCCGCGTAAACGCGGGCGCGGGGACAACGTAAGGACTCCGGCTCCGGGGAAACCCGGGGTTAAACGATGCGGCCGGTGAGGCGGAGCGAGAGACCCGCGCCGAGCACGAGCAACACCGTCGCCAGGCCGACGGCCGCCGCGGTCGTCTCCTCCTGGCCCGGCTGGGTGGAGACCTTCGAGCCGAGGTCGCGGTAGACCGCCTCGAGCTGCGCGGCGCTCGGCGCGTCGGAGAACGTGCCCCCGGACGCCTCCGCGATCTGGCGCAGCGCGTCGCGGTCGGGCGGGACGTTCTCCGTCTTCAGCGTGCCGTCGGGGTTGCGGCTGGTCAACGTGCCCGCGTCGGTGCCGACGGCGACGGTGAAGATGCGCACGCCGAGCTCCTTCGCGCGCTCCGCGACCGGCAGCGGATCCTGGCCGCGGACGGTCTCGCCGTCCGAGAGCAGCACGATCGCGGCGGGCGTCTGGTCGGGCTGCGCACCCTGGGGGCGGAGGGAGCGCAGGGCGGCGTCGAGCGCGTCGCCGGCGGCCGTCGACCCGCGGGCGGTGAGCGCGTTCGTCACGCGGCGCACGCGGGCGCGGTCGGTCGTGGGGGAGGCCAGCAGGCGGACGCGGTGGTTGAACGCCAGCGCCCCGACGCGGATCTCGCGCGGCACGTCGTCGAGGAACTCGCCCGCCGCCCGCTTCGCGGCCTCCATCCGGTTCGGCGCGACGTCGGTGGCGCGCATGGAGCCGGACCGGTCCGTCACGAGCATCACGGACGCCTGCTCCACCGGCACTGCGACGGTGTGCTCGGGGCGGGCGAGGGCCACGACGAGCGCCGCGGCGGCCAGGAGGTAGACGGCCGGGCCGACGTGCCGGCGCCAGCCGACGCGCCGGGGGGCGACGGACGGCATCAGCGCCGGCGTGGCGAACGCCTCGCGTCCGGTCCCGCGGCGTCGCTCGGTCCACGCGTAGAGCGCAGCGGCCGCCGCGACGAGCAGCAGCGCGAGCAGGAAGAGCGGCGCCGCGAAGCTCACGGGATCGAGGGGGCCAGGGGGTTGGGGGGCGTCGTCGGGTTCGTGGGTGTCGTCGGGGTCGGGGTGATGCCTCCGCCCGGGCCGCTGCCGCCGCTCGTGCTGCCGGTCGTCGCGGGGCGGTCCCCGAGGGTGACCTCGACCGTGCGGCGGTCGCCGTCGCGCTCGACCTGGAGCTTGAGCTTGTCGCCCGGCTGGTGCGAGTTGACGATGCGCGTCACGTCGTCGGCGCGGTCGACCCGCTCACCGTCCATCTCGACGATGACGTCGCCGTCGGGTCGGCCGCTGAGCGTCGCGGTGTTCGAGCTGGCCCGCAGGTCGGCGCGGGCGGCGGGGCCACCCGGCGTGACGGCTGCGACGGCGGCGCCGTCCGTGCCCGTCAGCTCCGCGACCTGCACGCCGAGGTAGGCGTGCTTGACCGTGCCGCCGCGCTCCAGGACGGGCACCACGCTCTTGACGGTGTTCGAGGGGACGGCGAAGCCGATGCCGACGCTCCCGCCGCCCCCGCCGGTGGTGGCGATCTGCGAGTTCACGCCGACGACGCGGCCCTTCATGTCGAGCAGCGGACCACCCGAGTTGCCCGGGTTGATCGGCGCGTCCGTCTGCAGGACGCGGTCGATCGAGAAGCTGTTCTGCGCCCGGATCTGCCGGCCGACGCCCGAGATGATGCCCGCGGTCGTCGTCTGGTCGAGCCCGAGGGGGTAGCCGATGGCGATGACGGGGTCGCCGGTCTGGACGCTGTCGGAGTCCGCGACCTTCAGGGGCACGAGCTTCTGCACGTCGGCCGGGTCGACGCGCAGCACGGCGAGGTCGGACGACACGTCCGTGCCGAGCAGCCGCGCGGGCACGTCCTCGCCGCGGTCGCCGAAGCGCACCTTGATGGAGTCACCGCCGCCGGAGACGACGTGGTTGTTCGTCACGATCGTCCCCCGCGCGTCGTAGACCCAGCCCGTGCCGTTGCCGGAGTTCGTCGACACGCGCACGACGCCGTCGTGCGTGGCCTCGTACGCCGCCTTGACGGCCGCGGCGTTCGCGGCGCCGCCGGAGGACTGGACCACGGTGCGCTCGACGTCGCGGGTGCCGACGAGCTGCATGCCGATCGCGATGCCCGACACGAGCAACGCGACGACGCAGAGGGCGACGAGCGGGGTGACCAGCCGACGGCGCAGCCGGCTCCAGGCCGACGGGGCGTCGGAGTCCCGCGGCGTGCGCCGGCCCTTCGACGTCTCGTCCGCGCGGTGCTCGCGCGTGGGCTCCTCCGCCGGGCGCTCCGGTTCGGGTTCGAGCCAGCCGTGGTGGTCGTCCTCGGAAGGACCGTCGGACCAGAGGGAGCGGTGTTCGGGAGGCATGGGAGAGGCAGCGATCGGAGGGGCCTGCGTATGTGCCGGCCGATGAAGGGTCGCGCACGACGCGTCAGACGCGCGTAAGGACCGATCTTCCTCTCTCCGTCCCGGGGCGGGGCGAAACCCGGGACGGCCGGGTGTCCGGCCCGCGACAGGCCCGTGTCCGGGGCCCGGGCATTCCCGGGCGGACGCGACGGTCCGCCCGGGGCACCCCGCGGTCCGGGCGGACGCGCCGCCCGGACCTCCACCCCTCAGGCCGGCGTGACCCCCGCCATCAGCTCGCCGGCGACGCGGTCCGTGGCCCCGGCGGCGCCGCCCAGCAGGCGGCGGGAGAGCTGGGCGCGGCGGAAGTACAGGGGCGCGTCGTGCTCCCACGTCGCGCCCGTGCCGCCGTGGACCGAGATGTTCTGGCGCGTCGCGACGTCGAGCGCGTGCTCGGCGCCGGAGCGCGCCGCGGCCGCCGCGAGGGGCAGCTGCGCGTGGTCGTTCTCGGCCGCCCACGCGACGTACATCAGGAGCGAGCGGGCGTTCTCGAGTTGGCGCAGGATCTCGACGAGCCCGTGCTTCACGGCCTGGTAGGACCCGATCGGCCGGCCGAACGTGTGGCGCTCCTTCGCGTACGCCACGGCGATCGGGAGGATCGCGTCGACGGTGCCGACGGCCTCGGCCGCGAGCACGGCCTGGGCGACGTGCCAGGCGCGGGCGACCGCGTCCTCGTCGGCCGCGATCGTCCGGCCGCGGGCGCCGTCGAGCCGCACGTGGCCGAGCGGCCGCGTCGGGTCGTAGCGCCAGAGGCCCTCGGTGCTCACGCCTGCCGCCTCCACGTCGAGCAGGACCGCGACGATCCGCCCGTCCTCGGTACGCCCGACCGCGACGAGCGCGTCGGCCTGTGCGGCGTCGGGGACCCACGAGACCTCGCCGGTCAGCGTGGCCTCGTCGCCGTCGACCGTCGCGGTCGGCAGGTCGCCGCGCAGCAGCCCGCCGCGCGGGTCGACCGTCCAGCGCGGCTCGACGTCGGTCGGGGGCGCGGCCGGCAGCCACGCCACGCGCAGCTCGCCGGCGGCGGCGGGCTCGGCCGCCGCGTCGTTCCCGGCGTCGAGGATCGTCGCCGCCGCGAGGGTCGAGACGAGGGGGACGGGGGCCAGCGCGCGTCCGGCCTCCTGCGCCACGAGCAGGGCGTCGTAGAGCCCGAGCTCGGCCCCGCCGTTGGCCTCGGAGGTCAACAGCCCCGTCCAGCCCGCCTCGACCGTCGTGGGCCAGAGGTCGGGGCGCGCGGCGTCGTCCTCGAGCGCCTCGCGGGCCGCGGCCACCGTGTCGACGCGGCTGAGTGCGCCGCGGGCGGCGTCGCGCAGGAAGACCTGCTCGTCGGTCAGCGAGAGGTCCATCAGGCCACCGTCCCTTCGGTCTGGCGCGCCTGCAGCTCGGAGAACGGCACGCCCTTGTCGCGTCGCGGCTCGGGCGGGAGGCCCAGCACGCGCTCGCCGATCGTGTTGCGGAGGATCTCCTCCGTGCCGCCCGCCGACTTCAGGCCGGGGAGGAACGAGATCATGTACGCCCACTCCGAGTCCGCGTCCAGCGCGTCCGGGCCGAGGACGTCGGCGATCAGGTCGCCTGCGTCGATGGCGGAGCGCACCACGGTGACCTTGCCCAGGCCGAACTCGGGCCCGGGCAGGCGCCCGCCCGCCAGGTCGGAGAGCAGCCGGTGGCCGGCGAAGCGCCCGGCGATGAGCTCCGTGCCCAGCGCGCCGAGGCGCTGGCGCACGTCGGCGTCCTCCCGGGCGCCCGGGGCGGCGGCGATCGCCTGGGCGAACCGCTCGGCGCTGTAGCCGACGGAGGTCGTGCCCAGCGAGAGGCGCTCGAACATCAGGACGGTCAGCGCCGTCGTCCAGCCGCCGCCGACGTCGCCGAGGACCGCATCGGCAGGCACGGCGACGTCGTCGAGGAAGACCTCGTTGAACTCCGCCTCGCCCGAGATCTGCCGCAGGCCACGGATCGTGATCCCCGGCGCGTCCATCGGCACGAGGAACATCGTCAGGCCCTTGTGCTTCGGCACGTCGGCGTCCGTGCGGGCCAAGAGCACGCCGTAGGCGGAGAACTGCGCGTTCGTCGTCCAGACCTTCTGGCCCGTGATCCGGAACGAGCCGTCGTCCGCCTGCACCGCGCGCGTCGTGACGCCGGCGAGGTCGGAGCCGGCGGCGGGCTCGGAGAAGAGCTGGCAGAAGACCTCGTCGCCGTGGAGCATCGGCCCGAGGTGGCGGGTCTTCTGCTCCTGCGTGCCGTGGACGATGATCGCCGGGCCCATCATGCCCAGGCCGATGAAGTCCAGCGGCCCGGGGACGCCGGCGCGCTCGAGCTCCTGGTTGACGATGACCTGCTCGATCGGGCCCTTGCCCTGGCCGCCGAACTCCTCGGGCCAGGTGACGCCGCACAGGCCGGCGTCGGCGAGCTTGCGCTGCCACGCGCGCCAGGCGTCGATCCGCTCGTGCTCGTCGGCGATGGCGCCCTCGCCCATCACCACGGGCGCCTCGGCCGCGTGCTCGGCGAGCCAGCCGCGCACGCGCTGGCGGAACGCGCCCTGCTCGGGATCGTCGTTGAGGTCCATGTGCTGCTCCTCCGCGCCCCTGGGGGCGTCGTCCGTCGTTCCTGGCTGGCCAGCCAGTCAACGGCACCGTACCGCGTGCGCGGGCCGAAGGGAACCCGGCGCCACGTTCACCGGCTCTTGCCCGGACGCCGCCCCGCGCGCTCTAGCGTGGGACGCGTGGCCCACCCGCTCCGCATCGCCGTCGCCGCCATCGTCCTGGCCCGCGCGGCCCGCACGCTCGGCCCGTCCGCGCGGCTGACGGCGCCGGTGGGGACGGGCGACGACGCGCCTCTGGCCCCCGGGGACGGCCCCCGTGCGGCGGACGGCCCCCGTGCGGCGGACGGCCCCCGTGCGGCGGACGGCGCCCGCGCGGCGGACCGCCCTCGGGTCACCGTCCTCGTCCCCGCACGCAACGAGGCGGCCCGGATCGGCCCGTGCCTCGACGCACTCGCGGCGGACGGGTGGACCGACGAGTTGCTCGTGATCGACGACCGCTCCACGGACGACACCGCCGCGGTCGCCCGGGCGCACGGGGCGACGGTGATCGCGGGCCAGGAGCCGCCGCCGGGGCGGATCGGGAAGCCGTGGGCGCTCGAGCAGGGCCTGCGTGCCGCCGCGGGCGAGGTGGTCGTCGCGGTCGACGCCGACGTGCGCCCCCGACCCGGCCTCGTGGCGGCCCTCGTGGGCGAGCTGCGCCGGCGCGAGGCCGAGGGGCGTCGTCCGGTCCTGCTGAGCGCCGCTCCGCGGGTCGATCCGCCGCACGGGGTGGATCGCGCGGTCCACGCCGGATTCGCCGCGACGGTGCCTCTGCGGTTCGGGCCGACCGACGTGCGCGGGCCGGAGCCCCAGCCGTCGCGGGCGACGGCGAACGGCCGGCTGCTCTGCGCCCGCGCCCGGCCGTTGCGCGAGGCCGGCGGGTTCGCGCTCGGGGCGGGGGGCCTGACGGACGACATCGCGCTCGCCCGGGCCCTGGCCGGCCGCGGGTGGCTCGTGGCGGGTGCCGACGCCACCGCGCTGGCCGACGTGCGGCCGTCCCCCGGCCGGGCCTCCTCCTGGCGGGTGCAGCGGCGGGCGATCACCGGCGCCGACGTCACCGGGCGCGGCTGGATGGCGGTGGACCTGACGGTGCTCTGGGTCGCCCAGGCCCTGCCCTGGCTGCGGCTGGCGGTGGGCCGCGCCGACGCGGTCGACGCCGCGTTGTTGATAGCCCGGGCCGTGGTGCTCCGGCGGACGGTCCGGGGCCTCGCGCCGCGGCGAGCCCCGGACCCCGCGTGGCTCGCACCGCTGCTCGACGTCCCCGTCGTGGCGGCGTTCACCCGCGCGGTGTTCGTGCCCGACCGGTCCTGGCGCGGCCGCGAGTACTAGGCCTGCGCGTCGGAGCCCGGCCCGCCGAGCGCGAGATAGCGCTCGCGCATCCAGCGGGGGAACGGGGCCGACCTCCCCTGGCCGACGAGCGCGCAGACGTAGGTCGTCTTCGCCTGCGCGCGCAGCTCGCCGTCGTCCTGGCCCGTCGCGCGGTAGCGGAGGGTGACGGAGGAGCGGCCGAGGCGCTCGAGGTCGAGCGTCACGAGCAGCTCCTCCTCGGCGCGGGCGGACTTGGCGAACTCGACCTCGGTCTTGACGACGAGCGTCTCGATCCCGCCCTGCATGAGTGCCGCGAACCCGCCCAGGCGGGTCGTGTTCAGCCGCATGTAGGTGTCGTCGAACAGGTCGAGGTACCGCGGGTGCGCGAGCACGCCCTGCGGGTCGCACTCGAGGAACCGCACCCGGACGGGCAGCTCGATCGGCCCCGTGGCGACGGCGTCGTCCGCCGGCGCGAACGCCGGCGGATCGCCGCCCAGCGCCGGCGCGTCGGGCTCAGGCGGCGACAACGGGCTCGGACGTCGCGGGGGCGGCGAGCGGGCCGACGCCCGGCTGGTCCTGCTTGACGTGCTCGTCGGCGTGGTAGCTCGAGCGCACGAGCGGACCGGCGGCGACGTGCTCGAAGCCCAGCTCCTCCATGCCGATGCGGGCGAGCTCGTCGAACTCGTCCGGGTGCCAGTAGCGCACGATCGGCAGGTGGTTCTCCGTCGGCCGCAGGTACTGGCCGATGGTCATGATCTGCACGTCGACGGCGCGCAGCATCTTCATCGTCTCGACGACCTCGGCGAAGCTCTCGCCCAGGCCGACCATCAGCCCCGACTTCGTCTTCATCCCGGGGGAGCCCATGCCGGCGGCGTTCATGTCGGACGCGTTCTTCAGCACCCGGCAGGAGCGGATGAACGTCGAGCCGCGACGGGCGATCTGGTAGAGCCGCGGGACGACCTCGACGTTGTGGTTGAAGACGTCCGGCCCCGCGTTGATCACGGTGGCCAGCGGCATCTCCTCGCCGCGGAAGTCCGGGGTCAGCGTCTCGATCTTCGTGTCCGGCGACTGGCGCCGGATCTGGTTGATCGTGGCGGCCCAGATGCGCGAGCCGTAGTCGGGCAGGTCGTCGCGGTCGACGGACGTGACGACGGCGTGGCGCAGGCCCATCATCGAGATCGAGCGCGCCACGCGGGCGGGCTCGAGCGGGTCGTTCCACGTCGGCGTGCCGGTCATGACGTGGCAGAACCCGCAGCGGCGCGTGCAGGTGTCGCCGAGGATCATGAACGTCGCAGTGCCGCGCTCCCAGCACTCGCCGATGTTCGGGCACGCGGCCTCGGAGCAGACCGTGTTGAGGTTGTTGGCCTTGATCGTCTCCTTCAGCTCCCGGTACTTCGGGGAGCCGGGCGCGGGGACCTTGAACCAGGCCGGCTTGCGCTCGCGGTAGGCGATCGTGTTGGTCCCGAGGACCTTCGCGACGTCCATCCCGCCCGGTTTGGCGCGGGACCGCGTCTGCCGGACCGGGAGCTGCGCGTTCGGGGACTCGGACACGCCTTCCAGCGTAGCGCGCACGCCCCGAAACCCGACCAGGATGGGGGGTGTTGACCGGTCGCGTGTCGGGTCTCACGGCGCCCGGGCCGCGCGGGCCCGGGCAGGCGGCCCGGACGTGCCTCGGCGGACGGGGTGGCCGAGCCCGCGCGGCAGTCTGGATATGACAAGCCGGCTGTGCATATTCGTAGTGGTCCGCGAGGAGCGCCCGTGGGCGCGTCCGCGTGGCCGACGGACGGGGTTCCAGCCCGCTCGAAAGGGGCGCTCAGGCGCCCGCGGGGCGCACGGCGTCGGCCGCGGCGCGCAGCGCGTCCGCGTCCGCAGGCTCCGTCGCCGCCCCGAGCTCGCGGCCGAGCGCCGCGGCGAACTCCTCGCCGACGGAGCGGACGACCGCCGCGGCGTCGAGCGCCGGGTCCGACCCCAGGTCCGGGGCCGACGTCTCGCGGGCGATCGAGGTCATCGGCTCCGTCAGGCCGCAGGGGACGATCCAGCCGAACGGGTCGAGGTCGGTGACGACGTTCAGGCCGACGCCGTGGGTCGTCACGCCGCGGGAGAGGTGCAGGCCGATCGAGCCGACCTTGCGGCCCTCCACCCACACGCCGGTGTACTCGATGCCCTCGTCGTTGCGGCCGCGGGCGTCGACGCCGTGGGCGCGGGCGACGGCGACCATCGCCCGCTCCAGCGCGCGGACGATCGCGATCACGTCGCCCGTGCGGACGAGGACGTAGCCCACGAGCTGGCCGGGGCCGTGGAAGGTGACCTTGCCGCCGCGCCGCACGTCGACGATCTCGATCCCCCGGGCGGCGTACCAATCGCTCCCCATGGGCAGCTCCTCCGGGCTGGCGCGCCGGCCGCGGGTGTAGACCGGCGGGTGCTGGAGCAGCAGGACGGTGTCGCCGATCGCGCCGGCGATGCGCGCGTCGCGCAGCCGCTCCTGCAGGTCGAGCGCCTCGGCGTAGGGGACCGTCCCGAGCCAGGCCACGCCGATCGGGCCGCCGTCGGCGAGCGCGACGCGAGCGGGCGCGTCGTCGGGGCGCACGGCGGCGGGAGCGGGGGCGTCCGTCGGCCCCGGGGTCGCGTGCGGGTCGCTCACGAGGCCGCCTTCCCCGGGGTCAGGTCGACGCTGCAGCCGTCGTAGCCCTGCTGGAGCTGGCGCTCGGTGGGGCCGTCCTCGGCCAGCATGCGGCTCACGGTCACGGGCTCCAGGCCCTTCTCGCGCAGCGCGGCGATGATCCGCGGCATCGCGGCCAGCGTGTTCGGCTTGACCTCGTGCATGAGGATGATCGAGCCGGGCCGCATGCCCTTCTTCGCGGTCTCGACGATCTCGTCCGCGCTCGTGGTGCCCAGCGCGTCCTGCGTGTCGACGTTCCAGAGCACCTCGACCATGCCGTGCTCCTCGACGATGCGGTCCGTGTCGCGGTCGTGCGACTCGTACGGGGGGCGGAACAGCGCGGCGGGACGGCCGAGCACGACCTCGCTCGCGCGGTTGCCGGCCTCGATCTCGGCGCGCTGCTCCTTTGCGCTCAGCCTCGCGAGGAACGGGTGGTTCTGCGTGTGGGTGCCGGAGTCCCAGCCCAGGTTGCGCTGGACCTTCACGTACTCCTCGTGGCCCGGCACGTTGCGGCCGATCCGGAACATCGTGGCGGGCACCCGCTCCTTCGAGAGCAGCGTGATGAACCGGGGCGAGAGCTCGCCGGGGCCGTCGTCGAAGGTCAGCGCGACCCACGGCTTCCGTCCCGCGCCGCAGTAGATCGGCCGACCGATCCGGGCGTAGCGCTCGAGCGCCGCGGCCTGCTCGATGCGGTCGGCCGCGGCGGCGGAGGCCGCCGAGGCGTCGGCCCGCAGGCCTTGTCCGTCGGCCCCCGCGGCGGCCGGTCCGTCGCCGCCGCCGGTCAGGGCGAAGACGGCCCCGGCGACGACCGCGAGCACGGCAAGGGCCGCGGCGACCGCGGCGCCGCGACGGCGTCGGTCGCCGGCTGCGGCCACGGGCCTCCGGCGGGGCCGGGTACCGGTGTCGCCCGGCGCAGATGCGGACCCGTCGGCGTCGTCCGCGGGCCCCAGGTCGGCTTCGCGCGCGGCGTGGCCGCCGTGTGCGTCGTCCCTCTGGGCGGCGTCCTCCCGGGAGCGGCCGTCGTCCTGCGCGCCGCGGGCGCCGTCGTCCGCGACGTGGTCGGTCGCGACGGGGTCCGGCGGACCGTCCTCGCCCCCGTCCTCGTGGAGCGGACGGCGCTCGGCCGGGGACTCCCAGCCGCCGCCCCAATCCCAGTCGGCGGCCTCCCGGCGTCGGGGTCCGTCGGACGGATCGGAGTGCTCGGCGGGGCCGGTGGGGGGTCCGGAGGGGGCCACGCATCTCACCGTAGAGGACGAGGTCGGCGACTCGCGCACGGCTACTCTCAGGGCGATGTGGCGCCCCGGATCCACCCTCGCTCGCGAGCCGCCGCTGTGGCTGGCCCGCCTGCGCTGGCGCCTGCGCGGGGAGAGCGCGCGGCTCGCGTTCGTGCTGGCGGTCCTCGCGCAGGCGGGGCTGCTCGCGCTCCTGCCGGTGAAGGGCGACGGAGGCGTGTCGTGGACGACGATCGCGCAGCTCGTGGCGTTCGACCTGGTGCTCGCCGTGGTCGGCGGGGCGCTGGGCGCGCGCAGCCTGCGTCGGCGCGATCCGTCGCTCCCGCGCATCGTGGCCCGGGACCGCGCGGCCACCTTCGCGCTCGTCGCCGGCGTCGTCGCGGTGCTCGTGGGCGGGATCGTGCACCGGCCGGCGCTCACCGCCGAGCGGGAGAAGGTCGAGCGGATGGTCGCCGAGGCCAAGCGCGTGGCCGCGCGCCGCGCACCGGAGTACACGAAGGCGCGGCTGCGCACCTACGACGCGCGCCGCCTGGCGCCGAGCATCCTGCGGGTCTGCTTCCCGACGCGCTCGCCCGAGCGCGCGTGGTGCACCGTCGTGCGTCCCGACCGCGGCGGCTACCGCGCCCGCAAGGACGACGACACGCGGCCGAACGACCAGGCCGGCGGGACGGCCGGTCCGCCGCGGCCGATGGTCCGCCGCACGCCGTAGGGGTGGAGCCGGCGGGACTCGCCGCCCGTGCCGCACGCCGTGGAGGCCGGCGGGGCGGGGGCGGGACCGGCGGGGCGGGACCGGCGGGGCGGGGCGGCGGCGCTCCTAGTCGCGCAGGACCGTCGTCGGGTCCTCGAGGAGGTCCGCGACGCGGCGGAGGAACGCGCCGCCGTGCGAGGGGTAGATCACCCGGTGGTCGGCCGTCAGGGTGAGCGAGACGACGTGGCGGGGCACGATCTGCTCGCCGATCACCCAGGGGCGGCGCCGAGGTGCACCGAGCGCCAGGCACGCGCCGGTGCCGGGGGGCATGATCGCGTCGAAGCGGTCGGGGCCCGCGGCACCGCCGTCGATCAGGGCGAAGGTGGCGCCCGCGCTGTCGGGCGCGCGCAGCGTCCCCTCGTGCGCCTTCTGGACCACGCTGCGGCGGCGCGCGGAGAGCGCGGCCAGGGGCTGCGTCCCGGCATCCGGCAGCGTCGGCAGCACGATGGAGGCGCCCTCGAGGTCGACGGCGAGCGCGATGTTCGCCTGCGTCCACGTCTCGAGCCGGCCGTCGCGCCACGCGCCGTTGACGCGCTCGTGCTCGACGAGGGCGATGCCGGTGGCGCGCGCCACGGCGTCCACGAGCTCGACGTCCCCGCTCAGCGCGACGGTCAGCTCCTCGACGTCGGCGTCGATCGTGGCCGTCCAGGTCGGCACCGTGGCGCGGACCTCGGCCATGCGCCGCGCGATCGCGGTCTGCACGCGCGTCGGGATGCGGGACGTCGCGGTGCCGCGCTTCGTGCCCTCCGCGACGGTGACGTCGGAGGGCGGGGTGACGAGGTCGGTGGGCTCGCTCATGGCCTTCGAGCATGGCACGTCGCCGCCGGTGGGCCGTGGGACGCCAGGACGGCGCGGCGGGCGCGCGGTCGCGGCCGTCGAGGCCCGTCGCGTCGCAGGCCGGCCCTGGCCGCCGGGCCCGGCCGCGACGCCGCCTACAGGGCGAGGGAGCCGGGGTGCTCGAGCAGCGTGCGCAGCCGGTCGAGGAACGCGGCGGCGTGCGCCCCGTAGATCACCCGGTGGTCGCTGCACAGCGTCGCCGTCATCACGGGCCGCACCGCGGGCGCCCCGTCGACGGCCACGAGCCGGTCCGCCACCGCGCCGACGGCGAGGATCGCGCCCTGGCCGGGCGAGACGATGGCGGTGAAGTGCGCGACGCCGAGCGCCCCGAGGTTGCTGATCGTGAAGGTGCCGCCGGAGAGCTCGCGCGGCGTGACCCGCCCCGCGCGCGCCCGGCTCGCCAGGTCGCGGGTCGTGGCGGCCAGCGCGCCGAGGCCGAGCCGGTCGGCGTCGCGCACGACGGGGACGACGAGCCCGCCGTCGTCGGTCGCCACGGCCACGCCCACGTGGACGGCCTCGTGCTCGACGACCGTGCCGTCGTCGTCCCAGGCGGAGCGGATCCGCGGGTGCTCGCGGAGCGCCAGGGCGCAGGCCTTGACCACGAGGTCGTTCACCGACGGCGTGCGACCGCTGCCCCCGATGGCGCCGACCGTCTTGAGCTCGGCGCGCAGCTCGAGCGCGCGGCCCATGTCGATGTCGACGGCCACCGCGAAGTCGGGGATCGTGGTGCGGCTCTGCGTCATCCGGTCGGCGACGAGGCGCTCGACGCGACTCGGGACCCGGCGGGTGGCACCCTCGGGGACGAGCGCCGCGACGGGGGTCGCTGCGGCGACAGGCGCGTCCGTCGCCGCCGCGGAGGCCGCGCCGGAGGGCTCGGGAGCCGGGCCCGGCTCGGGCGTGGGCTCCGGCGACGGCGACGGGGTCGGCTCCGGAGCGGGGGACGGCTCCGGGGAGGGCCCGGGTTCGGGGGTCCCGGCCTCCGACCGGCTCGTGAGGCCCGGCTCGGGGGCGCCGGGCCCGTCGCCCGCCACGACGTCGACGCCCGAGCCGCGACCGTTCCCGGTCTCGATGCGGGCGATGGCCGTCCCGGCCCGGACGGTGTGGCCGATCGGGGCGACGATGCGCAGCGTGCCGGCGGCCTCGGCGCCGTACGACGTTGTCGCCTTGTCCGTCTCGATCTCGACGATCTCGTCGCCGGGGGAGACCGTGGCCCCGTCGTCGACGAGCCAGGCGACGATCGTGGCTTCCTCCGTCGCGTCGGAGAGGCGCGGCATCAGGACCTCGGGCACCCGCTCCACGCTAGGCGGCCTGCCCGCGCGCGCGGGTCGGCACGCGGGAAGAACCGGACGGCCGAGGGGGCGCCGGACGGGGGGAAGTGCAGGCCGTGCCGGGGACGCGGCCCCGACGGCGCCGCGCGGCGACGGCCGGGGTGGGAGCGCCGGACGGGGGGAAGGGCCCGTCGCGCCGGCGAGGCGGTCGCGACGGCTCCGCGCGGCGACGGCCGGGGTCGGGGCGACCGCTCTAGGCGGCGACGGCGACCCGCGGGAACCGGGCGGTGACGATCCAGCCGGCGGAGGTGCAGCGGGAGACGACGGTGCCGTTCACGCGGGCGACGGGCTCGCGCAGCGCGCACGTCGAGGTGTCGGGCCGGTCCGCGTCGACGCCGCGCCCGGGACGGGGGAGGCTGTAGATCGTGACGGCGAGCTCGCCGTGGTCCTCGCGGACGCGGAGGTCGATGGTGCCGTCGTGCTTCGCGTCGTCGAGGGCGTGGCGGACGACCAGCAGGGCGGCGGAGCCGGTGGCCTCGGGCACGTCGTCGAGCGTGCCGCGCACGCTCACGCGGGTGCGCACGCCGCTGCGCTCGAGACGGTCGAGCAGGGGGCCTGCCGGGCCGATCGGCGTGCCGGCCAGGGTCTCGGACGCGGAGCCGCCGGGGGACGGCGTGACCGCGTCGAGGTCCGTCGGGGCCTGGGAGGGGGTGGACCGGGGGCCGCGGTTGGTGCGGAAGAGTCGTAGCACGGGGTTCTGCCTTCGCTGCGTCGCGGCCCCGGGGGCGGGCCGCACTCTCTGTATCGGTTTCGTGTCAGAAACCTTGAGGGTTCGTATCGCGCGATTCGAAACGCGAATCGGACGCCGAACGGCAACCCCGTCCGGTGCAGGGAGAACGTCCCGACGGGCTCAGGACTCGAGGTCGATGAGCCCGAAGCGGGCCTCACCGCCGACCACGAGCAGCTCGCCCATGGTGTGCACCGGCCACCGTCCGCGGTGGTCCGTCGCGCTGCCGGGGTTGAAGATCTGGAACCCGTCGTCCGCCTGCTCGTGCAGCGGGATGTGGCTGTGGCCGAAGACGACGGCGTCGGCCTCCGGGAACCGGCGTCGCATGCGGTTCAGGCGGCCGGCGCGCGCGCCGGCGTCGTGGATCATCCCGATCCGCACGCCCGCGATCGTGACGGTGAGCTCCTCGGGCAGCAGCCCCGCGAGCTCGCCGTCGTTGTTGCCGAGCACGGCGTGCACCGGCGGACCGATCGCCCGCAGCTCGTCGAGGCCCTCGCGGCTCGTGATGTCGCCGCCGTGGATGATCGCCGTGGCGTCGCGCATGCGGGCGACGATCTCGTCGGCCAGCCGGATGCCGCGGCGGGGGAAGTGCGTGTCGCTGATGATCGCGACGCGCGCATCGGGCGTCCGCTCGGCGACGGAAGGGGAGGGCACCTCGGACACGGTGCTCGAAGGTACCTGCACGGAAGTTGTTGCGGTGTGAACGACACCGCGAGATGGCGCACACGCCACGTCCCGCCCGAGCCGGTGCCGGGGGGCAGATGGGCTAGCCTCGGCTCCGTGCGTCGGGCGCCCATCGAGACCGGGGACATCGTCGAGGTCGACAAGAAGGGTCGCCGGTTCATGGCGCTCGTCATCGGCGTCGAGACCGGCGGCGACGTGCGCATCGAGCCGGTCTGCCGCGGCGTCTCCTGGCGCTCGGCGACCTCGCGCGAGCTCGTCCGCCACTGGAAGAAGGCGGCACGCCGCCGCCGCCAGGCCGACCCGGACGAGCACGAGGAGCAGCTCGACCTCGGGCTGGACCTGGACTGACCGGCGGGTCCGTCGCACCGACGCCCTACCGGCGCTCCACCGCCGCCCTGCCGCCGCGGAGGAGGCCTGCCCGGGCGGGCGCTCAGTCGCCGGCCGCCCGCGGCGCCAGGTGCGCCGCGGCGTCGTCCAGGCCGTCGTCGCCGTGGAAGACCGCGTCGCCCGTCCAGACCGCCGGCGTTCGCAGGACGCCCGCGGCGATCGCACGGTCCGTGGCGTCGTCCAGCGCGCGGGCGATCACGGGCCGCTCGAAGGCCTGGAGGACCGCACGCGGGTGCATCTCGCACGCCGAGGCCGCGAGCAGCACCGGGGTCTCCGTGCTCAGATCGTGGCCGCCCGCGTAGGCCTGGCGGAACGCGGGCAGCGCGAAGGAGACCACGCGGCCGATGCCCTTGGCGTACCACGCGGCCAGAAGTGCCAGCCGGCTGTCGAAGGGGACCTGGGCCGGCCAGCGCAGGGGCTGCAGCCCGCGGTCGGCGGCGGTGCGGGCGATCCGCTCGCGGGCCGCGGCCTCGTCCGTCTCGCAGCGGAACCCGTCCCACGACGAGGAGGGCAGGCGCGCCGAGTCGATCGGCACCCAGGGAGTGGCCACGGGCAGCGTCCGCAGGACGCGCTCGGCCGCGAGGTACGACTCCGGGTCGCGGAAGTCGAAGAAGAAGGCGGGCGGGCCCTCGTCGGCCGGCGCGGGCGGGGGCTCCGGCGCCCCGCCGGGCCACCGCGTCAGCGGCAGGTCCTCGGCGGGGCGGTCGGACACGGCGTGCGCTCAGCCGTGGATGAGCCAGCCGTCGGCCGCGCGCGCGGCCTCCATGACGGCCTCGGAGAGCGTCGGGTGCCCGTGGATCGTGCGGGCGACCTCGGCGTAGCCGCCCTCGAGCGCCTTCACGTTCACGAGCTCCTGGATCATCTCGGTCGCCTTCGCGCCGACGATGTGGCCGCCGAGCAGCTCGCCGTACTTCTTGTCGCCGATGATCTTGATCGTGCCGGACTCGCCGTAGACCGTGGCGCCACCGACGGCGCCGTAGGGGACCTTGCCGACGACGACGTCGTAGCCGGCGTCCTTCGCCTGCTGCTCCGTCAGGCCGAAGGAGCCGACGTTCGGCTTGCAGAAGGTCGCGCGGGGGATGTCGATGTAGGAGATCGGGTGCGTCTCCTGGCCCGCGATGTCCTCGGCCGCGATGACGCCCTCGTCGGAGGACTTGTGCGCGAGCGCGGGGCCCGGGACGAGGTCGCCGATGGCCCAGACGCCCTTCTTCGACGTGCGCAGGCGCCCGTCGACCTTGATCAGGCCCTTGTCGTCGAGCTCGATGCCGGCGGCGTCGAGGCCGAGCGCCTCGACGTCGGGGGCGCGGCCCGTGGCGATCACGAGGTAGTCCGCCTGGCCCTGCGTCGGCTCGGCGTCGCCCTTGGCGTAGGAGAACGTGACGCCGCTCTCCGTGGTCTGGACGTTCGAGACCTTCGTGCCGACGTGGACGTCGATGCC
Source organism: Patulibacter americanus DSM 16676 (assembly GCF_000420025.1). Lineage (GTDB taxonomy): Bacteria > Actinomycetota > Thermoleophilia > Solirubrobacterales > Solirubrobacteraceae > Patulibacter > Patulibacter americanus. Next base: position 499,551 of record NZ_ATUD01000001.1, on the reverse strand, counting down.
CTGCTTCTTGAACTCGCGGTTGGCGACGCGGGAGATGTCGACGTCCTCCGAGGGGAGCACGCGGTCGAGGAACTCGAAGAGCTGGACCTGCGAGCCCAGGCGCACGTAGGCCGAGGCGATCTCGGTGCCCGACGCGCCCGCGCCCACGACGGCGATGGAGCCCGGCAGCGTGTCGAGCGCCCAGGCCTCCTCCGTGCCGATGACGTTCCCGCCGTACTCCACGCCGGGGATCGCGCGGCGGACGGAGCCCGTCGCGATGATCACGCCCTTGCTGGCCGTGTGGGTCTCACCGTTCACGACGACGTTGCCGTCCGCGTCGAGCTTGCCCTCGCCCTCGAGGTACTCGATGCCGTTCTTCTTGAACAGCCCGGCGACGCCGGAGGTCAGCTGGTCGATGACCTTGCGGCGGCGCGCGGCGACCTTCGGGAAGTCGACGGAGACCTCGGGGATGACGAGGCCGAACTCGTCGCCGTCCTTCGCCTCCGTGAGGACGTCCGCGGTGCGCAGGACGGCCTTCGCCGGGATGCACGCGTAGTTCAGGCACCGCCCGCCGACGGTGTCCTTCTCCACCACCGCGGTCTTCTGACCGAGCTGCGCCGCACGGATGGCGGCGACGTAGCCGCCGGGTCCGGAGCCGATGACGATGGTGTCGTACTGAGCCATTGGTGACGTCTTCCTGCGTCGCTTACGAAGTCGCCCTTGCGACCCTACCGATCCGCCCCGGATCGGCCGTTGCGGTGGGGGGTTTGCGCACGACGGCGTGCAACGCGACGCGCGGCCGGCCACGGCCGGTGGCCCACGCGGCGGACCCTGCGGGCCGGGGCCGCGGCCGCGCGGCGGGGCTCAGCGGCCGTCGACGTCGGGCGGGACGTCGACGGGGAGCGTGCCGCGGCGGATGTGCTCCGCCTTCTGCACGCGGGCCAGCACGTTGATCATGCGGTAGAAGATCGCGCCGCTGACCAGCGCGCTGGCGACCAGCAGCAGCGCGACGAGCAGGTCGGGCATGAGCGCGGCGGCGAGGATCGTGAACACGCACGCGAGCGCGAGGATCGTCTGCGTGCCGAGGATCGCCCAGGCCTTGAGCTGCCAGGTGCCGACGATCGCCATCACGATGATCACGAGGACGAGCGCGTTCGAGCCCCGCTGGGCGGCGACGCCCTTGCCGTCGGCGGTGATGAGCGAGTAGACGATGCTGGCGCACGCGACGAGCAGCCACGCGCACGCGACGAGCACGATGCCGGGGCGGTTCGCCGTCGAGATCGGCTGGAGTGCCTCGCGGGCGGCGATGTTCTTCTGCTCCGCCTTCGCGTAGCCGCGGCGCATGGCGTCGCGGCCGCCGGCCTCCTCGGCTGAACGCTCGGGAGCGGCGGCGGGGGAGGCGCCGGACTCCGGGGCCGAGGCCGCGGGCCGGGCCGCCGGGGCGGTCGGACGCTGCTTCCTCTTGCGCTTGCGGTCGGCCATCGGCCCCATCATGCCGTGCGTGCGGCCGGGACGACGCACGGGCCGCGCGGGGCAGTATGAGAATGACAAGCAGACCGAGCATTCTCATACTGCGCGCGGGGACGGGCATGGCCTGACCCCGGCGCCCGCGTCCGCCCCCGCGGGCGGCTCCGGACCGTGGCAGGGGGTGCCCCCGGCGGCTCAGCGGCGGCGGGCGTCGACCGCATGCCGCAGGAGGGCGGCGGCGGCGCGGGGGTCGTCGGCGTCGGCGATGGCGCGCACGACCGCGACGCGCGGGGCGCCGGCGTCGAGGACCGCGCCGATCGTGGTGGTGTCGATCCCGCCGATGGCCACGAAGGGGAGCCCGCCGGTGGAGAGCGTGCGGGCCCCACCCCGAGCGTCTCGGGCCGGATCGCTTCGGACGTCGTCGCGGCTCGGGGCACCCGCGGCGTGCTGCACGAGTGCCGTACCGATCGGTGCGGCCTCGGCCTTCGTCGGCGTCGCGTGGATCGGGCCGACGCCGATGTGGTCGGGGATCGCGAGGACGTTGCCGGTCGGCCCCCCGGCGTGGGCGAGGTCGACCTGCTCGACGGTGTGCGTCGACAGGCCGATCAGCAGGTCGTCGCCCACGATCGCCCGCGCCTCCTCGACCGGCATGTCGCCCTGGCCGACGTGCACCGCGTCGGCCCCGCCGGCCACGGCCAGGTCGGGGCGGTCGTTCAGCACGAGCAGCGTGCCCGTCAGGTCGCACAGCGGGCGCAGGATCCGCAGCGCGGTGACGAGTTCGTCGTCCGTCGCGGTCTTGTCGCGCACCTGCAGCGCGTCGACGCCGCCGGCGATCGCGTGCGTCGCCACGTCGAGCAGCGTCCGCCCGTGCGGCGTCAGGGGCGCGACGAGATACAGGTGGACGGCGGCGAACCGCGCGCGGCGCTCCTCGGGGGTCATGGTCGGGCAGTGTCCTGGAAACCGACCACGGAGAGCACCATGAAGATCACCCGCACCACCGTCGACACCCAGAAGGGTCCGGCCGACTGGTTCACCGGCGACGTCTACATCGACGGCGTCGCCGCGCCGGAGGCGACCTCGACCTTCGCCGCCGCGCTCGTGCATTTCACGCCGGGCGCACGGACGGCGTGGCACACGCATCCCCACGGGCAGACGATCTTCGTCACCGAGGGCGTCGGGCTCTGCCAGCGCGAGGGGGGCGAGGTCGAGACGCTCCGCGCCGGCGACCGCGTGTTCTTCGAGCCGGGCGAGAACCACTGGCACGGCGCCGCCCCGAACCGGTTCATGGCGCACGTGGCGCTGCAGCAGCACGACGACGCGGGCAGCCCGGTCACCTGGGGCCGGCACGTCGAGGACGACGAGTACGGCGCCCCGCGTCGGGAGGCCTGAACGCGGTCGCGAGCTAGGATGGGCCGTGAGCCGCGGGAGCCCCGGAGGGGGTTGAGAGGGGGACCGTCGTCCCCGACCGCCGACGAGCCCCCGGGTCGTGCCGGGGCGCCAGACGCCCGTGACCTCTCCGCCCGCCCCCGCATCCGACCCCGCCCCCGACGTGCTCGTGGTGGGCGCCGGCCTCGCCGGACTGCCCGTGGCGTGGGAGCTCGTCCGCCGCGGGGCGACGGTGCGGATCGTCGACCGCGCCACGCCGGGGCAGGCGACGAGCCGCGTCGCCGCCGGGATGCTCGCGCCCGTCACCGAGGCCGAGCCCGACGACCCCGATCACCTGCTGCTCGGCACCGCCGCCGTGGAGCGCTGGCCGGCCTTCGCCGCGGGTCTGGAGGACGCCTCCGGGATCGCCGTCCCGCTGCACCGCCGCGGCACGCTCGCGCTGGCGCGCGACCGCGACGAGGCCGAGGCGCTCGACCGCTTCGCCCGCGTCTGTACCGGCTTCGGCGTCGCGGTCGAACGCCTGCTGCCGTCCGCGGCGCGCCGGCTCGAGCCCGCTCTCGCGCCCACCCTGCGCGGCGCGCTGTCCGTCCCCGGCGACGCGGCGGTCGACCCCCGGCGGGTCGTCGAGGCGCTCGTGGCCGCGCTCGGCGCTGCGGGTGTCGCGACGACGGTCGGGGACGTGGCGCGCGTGACCCTCGACGGCGGGGACGCGATCGGCTCGGGCTCCCGGGCGACGGGCGTCGGCCTCGCCGACGGCACCGAGCTCCGCGCCGGCGAGGTGGTGCTGGCGACGGGCGCCTGGGGCCTCGAGGGCCTGCCGGCGGCGGCACGCGTGCCGGTGCGGCCGGTGAAGGGGCAGCTCCTCGTGCTGCGCGACCCGTCGGGTCCCGGGCTGGTCGAACGCGTGCTGCGGTTCGGCACGGGCTACGTCGTCCCGCGGGACGACGGCCGCTACGTCCTGGGCGCGACGACGGAGGAGCAGGGCTTCGACACCCAGGTCACGGCGTGGGCGCTCCACGACCTGCTGCGCGACGGCGCGGAGCTCGTGCCCGGGCTGCTCGACCTGGCGGTGGAGGAGACCCTGGCGGGCCTGCGCCCGACGACCCCGGACGGGCTGCCGGCGATCGGCGCCGCCCCCGGGGTCGGGGGCCTGTGGTGGGCGACGGGCCACCACCGCAACGGCGTGCTGCTCGCGTCGCTGACGGGCGCACTGCTGGCGGACGCGCTGACCGGGGCCGACACGACGGTCGGGACCGATGCGACGGTCAGGGCGGACGCGCTGACCGGGGCGGACGCCCCGCGCGACGATCTCGCAACCCTGGTGGACCCGGCGCGGTTCACCCGCACGACGAACGAACACGACGACGGAGACCCCCCATGGCTGAGCTGGTGACGGTGAACGGCGAGGAGCGCCCCGCGGCGGGGAGCACGGTGATCGGCCTCGTGGCCGACCTCGGCCTGCCCGAGGACGGCCGCGGCGTGGCCGTCGCGATCGGGGGCGAGGTCGTCCCGCGCGGGGCCTGGTCGTCCCGCACGCTGCAGGCCGGCGAGCACGTCGAGGTGCTCACCGCCATGCAGGGCGGCTGACCCGGGGGCGTCCCGCGCGGGCCGCCGGCGGCTCAGCCCAGGTTCTTCTGGAGCCAGTCCGAGACGCTCTTCGTGGCGTCCTCGGCCTGGCCGACGACGTCCTTGAACGCGCCCTGGAAGCGCTCCTTGTAGTGCTCGGCGGCGGCCTTGGCCTCGGCCTTCACGTCCGGGTCCTCCTCGCCGCGGCGCGGGTACTCGCCGTCGCGGATGCGCTCGTAGTCGCCGCCCTTGACCCAGTCCATCAGCTCGTGGGCGCGGCGCACGGAGAGCGGGTGCGTCGTGCTCATCTCGAGGTTCATGCGGGTCCAGCGGCCCGGCAGGCTGCGGCTGGCCTTCCCGTAGTCGTCGGCCTGGGCCAGGAACGCGCCCAGGTCGAGCCGGCTGGCGGCCGTGCCGGCCGAGATCGACATCAGCGTGCGGCACACGAGCAGCGGGTCGCGGACGACGAGCGCCGCGATCCGGTCGCACGTCAGCTCGGCGGCGCGGGACCACTCGAGCAGCGCGTTCTGCACCGCCATCAGGGGGAGCGCGGTCGGCAGCGTGCGGCCGAGCATGCCACCGCCCATGTTCAGCAGGATCTGCAGGACGGTGCCGTAGAGGACGTGGTCGCTCAGCACGTGCGCGGCCTCGTGGGCGAAGACGACCCGCTGCTGGTCCGCGTCGAGCTGGTCCAGCAGGCTCGAGTTGACGAGCACGAGCGGGTCCTGCGAGCCGATCGTCGACGCGTTGGCCACCGGGAACGCGGCGAGGTACAGCTCGGGCGTCTTCGGGATGTCGAGGATCGTGTACGCGCTGCGGTGCCGGTCGTAGACCTCGGGCAGCTGGTGCAGCGAGAGCCGCACGGAGGAGGCCAGCAGGCTCTGGCGCAGCGCCCGCTCGTAGCCCAGCTCGATGAGCTTGCGGGCGACGGTGTTCACGCCGGGGATGGTCTTCAGCGCGGCGGTCGCGGCGCGATCGGCGGGGTGCCGCAGCACCCGCTCGTCGATCTGCTTCAGCCGGTAGCCGAGGACGGGGAGGTCGTCGCTCATGCCCGCAGGCTATCCCCCGTGTCGAATCCGGCCGGCAGGACCCGGATCGTGCGCAGCTCCGGGTCGGCCGCGCCGTGCAGGCGGGCGCCCGCGTCGACGAGCGCACGCAGGTACGCCACGATCGGCTCCGTGACCCGCTCGCCGGGCAGCAGCGCGGGGATCCCGGGCGGGTAGCCGGCGATGGACTCCGCGGCGATCCGGCCCTCGCGGGCGGCCTGGTCGGCGTCGACGGTCTCACCGCGGCCGAGGAACGCGTCGCGCGGCGGCACGACGGGCTCCGCGTCGGGCACGCGCGGGGCCTGCAGCGTCTCGCCCTCGCCGGCGGGGCGGCGCAGGCGGGCGGCGATCTCGTCGAGGTCGCCGCCGATCCGCTCGAGCGCGACGGGGTCCTCGCCCATGCCGATCAGCAGCACGACGACCGCGTGGGTGGCGAGCTCGACGTTGACGTCGTAGCGCTGACGCAGCGCGTCGGCGACGTCGTAGCCCGTGCGGCCGATGCCTCGGACGTCGACCACGACCCGCAACGGGTCCCAGCCGCCGACGCTGGGCATGTCCCGCACGTCGCCGTCGAGGACGTCGAGCCCCTGCGTGCGGCGGATCTTCGCGTGCAGCGTGGCGATGGAGGCGATCGTCTCGTGCAGGAGCGCCTCGCCGTGCACGGCGATCTGGCGGCGCGCGGCGTCGAGCGAGCCCATCAGCAGCGACGACGGCGAGGTCGAGCGCAGCAGGCGCAGCGTGCGCGCGACGTCGGCGACGGACACCCGCCCCGTGTCGGCGATGTGGAGCATCGCGCTCTGGGTGAGCGAGCCGGCGATCTTGTGGGTGCTGGTCAGGACGGCGTCGGCGCCCAGGCGCAGCGCGCTCTCGGGGACCCCCGGGTGGAACCCGAAGTGCGGGCCCCACGACTGGTCGACGACCAGCGGGACCCCGGCCTCGTGGGCGACCTCGGCCAGTGCGGTCACGTCGGCCGCGATGCCGTAGTAGGTGGGGGAGACGACGAACGCCGCGGCGGCGTCGGGCGTCGCGGCCAGCGCGGCTCGCAGCGCGTGCGGGTGCACCGCCAGCGCCATGCCGAGATCCTCGTCGTACTCCGGGGCGACGAAGCTCGGCGTGCCGCCCGAGAGCACCAGGCCGTCGACGATGGACGCGTGCGAGTTGCGCTGCACCACGACGTGCGCGCCCTGCGGCGCGAGCGCGAGCGTCAGCGCGTGGTTGCCCTGCGTGGCGCCGTTCGTGAGGAAGAACGTGCGCGCGGCGCCGTGGGCCTCGGCGGCCAGCGTCTCCGCCCGCTCGTACGGCGTGGGGGAGGGGCCGGCGTCGACGCCGTGGATGTCCTGCGGGATGTCGAGCGCCAGCGCCCGCTCCCCGATGCCGTACCGCAGCGCGGGATCGGCGCCGCTCCCGCCCTTGTGGCCGGGGACGTGGAACCGCGACGGGCCGCGCAGCCCGTAGGCGACGACGGCATCGAGGTAGGGGGCGACGGGCTGCGGATCGGCGGGCGGGGAGTCGGTCATGGCGTGAGGGGTGGTGCGGGTGAGGGCCGAGGCGCGCTGCGGGCGAGAACGTGGTCCGCAGCCCGCAGGGTTGCCGTCCTGGCCGGACGGGCCGCCACGGTGAGGGCCGCGGCGCCTCCCAGGATGCCCGACGGGACGGGTGTCAGACGCCGTCGTGCCAGCCGCTGCGCTCGAACCGGTCGCGAAGCTCGCGTCGCGTAGGTCTCTGCGCCCGAAGCGCACACGCTTCTGGGCGGTATGTCTCAGGGACATAGTCCATGTCTCTCAGGACATACCGCCGCAACGCGTGTGCGCTTCGGCTGCGGCATGGCCCGTGCGGTCCCGGGACGGCCCGCCCGCCGACCCGTCCGCCACCATGGGCCCGTGCCGACCCTCGACGGCCGCGAGATCCGCGGGCTCACCATCGACGCCATGGGCTGCCTCGTCACGCTGGACGATCCCGTGCCCGCCCTGGGTCGGCTTGTCGCGGGGCGCGGGGAGCCGCGCGAGCCCGCGGCGCTCAAGGCGGCGCTGAAGGCGGAGATCACCTACTACCGCGCCCACCACGCCGGGGCGCGGGACGCCGCGCAGATGCGGGCGCTGCAGGAGACGTGCGCCCGGCTCGTGGCGGACGAGCTCGCACTGGGTACCGCGGTGGACGACGCGTTCGTGGACGGCTTCCTCGCGTGCCTCGCCTTCCGCGTCCTCCCCGGGGTGGTCGACGCGCTCGAGGTGGTGCGAGCCGCCGGGATCCCCGCCGTCGTCGTGTCGAACTGGGACTGGGGGCTGCCCGCCCACCTCGAGCCACTCGGGCTCGCGAGGTACTTCGCGGGCGTCGTCACCTCGGGCGGCGTGGGCGTGGCCAAGCCGGACCCGCGGATCTTCGTCCCCGCGCTCGAGATCCTGGGCCTCCCGGCCGCGCAGGTCGCGCACCTGGGCGACGAGGACGTCGACCGCGACGGCGCGGCCGCCGCCGGCCTCGCGTTCCTCGAGCCGCCCGTGGCGACCCTGCCGGAGCGGCTCGGGCTCGCGTAGCGGCGGCGCGGCGCGGCGCCGCGGACCGCGCGCGGCGAGCGCAACGCGCCGGTCGGCATCGCGCCGCCGTCTACCCTGACCGTGATGTCCTCGTCCGTCGACGCCGCCTCCGCCCCGCACGCGCCCACCGCTCCGTCGGCCGCGCCCACCGACCGGCTCGCCCCGGCCGCCGATCCGCTCACGATCGCCGACCGCACGTTCGCCTCACGGCTGCTGCTCGGTACGGGCGGGTTCAGCCGGATGCGCACGCTCGAGGAGGCCGTCGCGGCGTCCGGTACGGAGCTCGTCACGCTCGCGCTGCGACGCGCGGGATCGGGCGGGACGGACATCGAGGGCTCGCTCGTCGACGCGCTCAACCGCGCCGGCGTCGCCCTGCTGCCGAACACCGCGGGCTGCTTCACCGCGCGCGACGCGGTGCTGACGGCCAAGCTCGCCCGCGAGGCGTTCGGCACGGAGTGGATCAAGCTCGAGGTCATCGGCGACGACCGCACGCTGCTGCCCGACGCCGTCGAGCTGCTCGCGGCGGCCGAGGAGCTCGTCGCCGACGGGTTCGTCGTCCTGCCCTACACGAACGACGACCCGATCCTGGCCCGCCGGCTGCAGGACGTCGGCTGCGCGGCCGTGATGCCGCTGGGGTCGCCGATCGGCTCCGGGCTAGGTATCCGCAACCCGCACAACATCGAGCTGATCGTGGAGCGCGCCGAGGTGCCCGTGATCCTCGACGCGGGGATCGGCACCGCCTCCGAGGCCGCCCTGGCGCTCGAGCTGGGCTGCGACGCCGTCCTCTGCGCCACCGCCATCAGTCGCGCCGAGGACCCGGCGCGGATGGCGCGCGCGATCCGCCTGGGCGTCGAGGCCGGCCGCCTGGCGCGCACCGCCGGCCGCATCCCACGCCGCACCCACGCGCTGCCGTCCACCCCCGTCGCGGGCACCCCCGAGCTGTGATCCGTCCCGTCGCCCACGTTCCGGTCGTGGGGTGCGTTCGTCCCGCCGCCCGTGTTCCGGTCGTGGGTTGCGCCCGGGCCGCAGGCCGCACCCCGGTCGCGGGCCGACCACGGCGATGACCGCCCTGCTCGCGACGACCGTCGCCGTCCCGCTGTGGCTCGACCTCGCCGCCGTGGCCGTCGGCACGGTCTTCGGCGCGCTCGTGGCCGTCCGCCGCGACCTCGACGTCACGGGCGTGCTCGGTCTGGGCGTGACCGGCGGCCTCGGCGGCGGCGTGGTCCGCGACCTGCTGATCGGGCAGACGCCGCCGATCGCGCTGACCAGCTCCTACTACCTGCCGATGGCGATCGCCACGGCTGCGGTGATGGTCGTCGCGCACCCGCAGGCCCGCCGGCTCGACGACGTGCTGGACGTCTTCGACGCCATCGCGCTCGGGCTGTTCGCCGTCGTCGGCGCGTCGAAGGGGATCGAGGCGGGCGTCGGCCCGGTCGCCGGGGCGGCCGTCGGCGTGATCGCGGCCACCGCGGGCGGCGTGCTCTGCGACGTCCTCAGCGGCCAGCGGCCCTACATCTTCGGTCCGGGACCGATCTACGGGCTGGCGGCCGCGGCGGGGAGCGCGTCCTACGTCGCGGTCGACCGCATCTGGGGCAGCGGCGTCGCGGCGATCGCCATCGCGATCGTGCTCACCGTCGGCCTGCGCCTGCTGGCCGTCTACCGCGGCCTGGCGACCCGGCCGACGACGGAGGCGCGGGCTCGGCGCTGGCGGCGACGCGGCGCCTCGGACCGCGAGCGGGAGCGCGGAGCGGCCGAGGCGGGATGATGGGGCGCATGGAGATCGACGGCGAGGCCCTCCTCGGAAGGGTCCTGCGCACGCTGGGCAGCCGGGACCGCCAGGCGGTCGCGGCGCTCGTCACCCACGACGTCCACTACGAGGACGCGTTCGCCGACGCGCCGCTCCTCGGGCCCGACCGGCTGGCCGACCACCTCACGGCGTTGTGGAGCGCGTTCCCCGACGCCCGCTTCGAGGCGACGGGTCCGCTGCTCCACGACGGCTCGCGCATCGTCGCGATCCCGTTGCGGGTGACGGGCAACCACACGGCCTCCCTCGGGGCGATCCCGGCGAGCGAGCGGTTCCTCCACGTCCACGGGATGCTCGTGCTCGAGCTCGACGCGACCGCCCACCGGGTGCACCGGGCGCGGCTCTTCGCCGACCGCTACGCCGCGTCCGTGCAGCTGGGCGTGCTGCCCGAGTCGGGGACGGTCGGCGACCGTGCGGTCCGGGCGATCCAGGGCTTCGGGCTGCTCTGGGGCCGCTGAGCCGGCCCGGCGCCTCCAGCCGGAAGGCGCGGCCGCCCGTTCTATCGGGTGGACGACCGTTCACGCACATCCGTCCAGCGGGGCGATTCCGTCCCCCCTCCGTCCACGGTCGGTGTACGTTGCCCACGCGCCGGTGCACAGTCGTACCGGTTCCCGTCCCGAAGCTGGTCTCCCCGCCCGCTTCCGCACCCTCGGAGGATCCGTGACCGCGCCCCCCAGCCAGCATGGTCGACCCGTCACACCCGCCCCCGCCCCGGGGTCCCTGGCGGTCCTGACCCCATCGACGGATCGCGCCGCCGAGGCGGTGCCGCCGCCGCCCCCGGACCTCGCGCCGCCGACGCCGCGCCGGGGCGCGGGCGCCGACGGGCGGGCCCGCATCCTGCAGGCCGTCGTCGACGCGGCCGTCGCCGGCCGGCTGCACCGCACGTCGGTGGTCGAGCTGTGCCGCGACGCGGGGCTGTCGGAGCGGCGGGCGTTCTACGTGTGGTTCGCCGGCCGGCAGGACGCGTTCCTGGCCGCGTGCCTCGAGGCCGACGCCGCGCTGCGGACGCGCATCGAGCAGGCCTACGTCCAGACGCCCGGCGGCAACGCGACCGCGCGGGCCCGGGCCTGCGTCGCCGCGATCGTGCGGTTCGTGACGGAGGACCCGCGACGCGCCGAGGCGCTCGTCCTCCACGGCCACGCGGCCGGGCCGGACCTGGCGATCGCGCGGGAGCGCACGATGCGCTGGCTGGGTGCGCTGGTGCAGCACGCCACCCGGCGGCTGCCGGCCCCCACGGCCGGCCGCGAGCTGGTGACGCAGATGGCGCTCGGCGGCATCAACGAGATCGTCCTCTCGCGCCTGGCGGCGGGGCGGCCGCACGACCTGCCCGGCGACGTCGACCGCATGGTCGGCCTGCTGCTGCAGCCCTACTCGCCGGTGGGGGGCGTGGCGCCGCCCGCCGGGGCGTCCTCCCGGTCGGCGTCCGTCCCCGTGCTGCGGGCGGTCCCGGCGGGGGTCGTGGCCTGACTCAGGCCACGACCTCGAGCGTGCCGACCATGCCGGGATGGACGGAGCAGTCGTACTCCACCGTCCCGGCGGTCTTCGGCGTGTACTCGTAGGTCCCGCCCTCGCCGAACAGGGCGGACTGGAACTTCGCGCCCTCGAGTGCCCGCACGTCGTGCTGGATGCTCTCGGCGTTCGTCCACACGACGGTCTGCCCGACCTTCACGGTCACGACCTTCGGCACGAACTGGATGTCCTTCATCGCCACCGCGACGGCGTCGGCGTCGGCTGCCGTCGTCGTCGGCTGCGTCTCGGTCTCCGTCGTCGTCTCCTCCGGCTCGACGGCCGAGGTGGCCGGTGCCGTCGTCGCCGCGCCGCCGTCGTCCGAGCCGCAGCCGACGAGCGTCAGGCCGAGGACGCCCACCGCCGCCAGGCCGAGGAAAGACCGACGGGTGGTGGGATCGGGCTGCGGGGCGCTCATGGGGCGATGGTAGCCGCCGGCGTGACGGCGACCGCGAGGGCGGCGTGGTCGGAGAGCGCCCCGCGCTCGGGCCGTCGGGAGTCGCCCGCGGCGACGATCCCCCGACCGGTCACGTGGTCCGGCCCGCTCGAAGCGATCCGGCTCCAGCCCGCGGGCAGCGCGGGGGGAACCGCCTCGCGGGGGAGGTTGAGGTCGCCGCCGAGGAGCAGCGGCGGGACGGCACCCGCCGTCCCCGTCCGCGCGTCCACCCCGGCTGCTCCGCCCCGGCCGTCGTCGGCGCCGTCCGGCCCGTGGCGCCGTCCGTCGGCCGCCCAGCGGTCGAGCGCGTCGGCCGACGCGTGCAGGTCGGTGAGCGGGTGGACGAGCCCGGGACCGCCGTCCCAGGCCCCCTTCTGCCCGTGCACGTTGCCGATCCACGCGCCGTGGAACGGCCCACGCGCAGGGTCGACGAGCCGCACCGCGTGCACCCAGCGGCGCTCGGGTCGCAGCCGCAGACGCCGGCGGGCGTGGGCGTCGTAGCTCAGCCCGCCGCGCAGCAGGATCGCGTTGGCGCCACCGCCGTTGGCCTTCAGCAGGTCGGGGCGCCGCGACGACAGCGCCCGGCGGACGGGCAGCAGCCCGTTGCGCGAGGTGCGCACCCGGGCGAACACCACGTCGTCACCGCAGGCGCGGGCCAGCAGCGGGGGCCACCACGGCGGAACCTCCTGGAGCAGCGCGACGTCCCACTCCCAGCCCGCGAGCGTGGTGGCGAACTCGTGGAGCAGCGGCCGACCCGCCGGCGGGACCGCACGACCGTGGAAGAGGTTCCAGGAGACGACGCGCACGACCCGATCCTGACGCACGGGCGGGCCGCGGTCACTCCGCGGGGCCACCCGGCGCGGCGTCGGCGCGGTCCCACGCCTCGCGGTACGTCCGCGCGAGCCACCGGTCGAGGCGGCGACGTCGCCCGTCCGGTCGCCCCGTTGCGGCGCCGGCCCCTCGGCGGACGGACGGATAGATTCGCGCGGGTGACCACCACGCGCCACCTGCTGACGGGGACCGAGCTGTCCCGCCCCGAGCTCCTGGCGGTCCTGCGACGTGCGCACGAGCTGAAGGCGCAGGCCCCCGCCGACGGTCTGCCGCACCCCCACAGCCTGGACGGGCGCTCCGTCGCGCTCATCTTCCACAAGCCGTCGACGCGCACGCGCATCTCGATGGAGGTCGGCGTGCGCGAGCTCGGGGCGCACCCGCTCATCCTGCGCCCGGACGAGATGCAGCTGTCCCGCGGCGAGTCGGTGAAGGACACCGCGCGCGTGCTCTCGCGCCACGTCGCGGCGGTCGGGATCCGCACGACCGCCGACGCGCTGCTCGAGGAGCTCGCCGCGGAGGGCACGATCCCGGTGGTCAACCTGCTCACGGACGGCCACCACCCCTGCCAGGTCGCGGCCGACCTCATGACGCTGCAGGAGGCGTTCCCGGACCGCCTGGCCGACGACGGCGGGTTCGACGACCTGCACCTGGCCTACGTCGGCGACGGCAACAACATGGCCCGCTCCCTGGCGCTCATGGGCGCGATCGGCGGGCTGCGGGTCACCGTCGTCTCGCCCGAGGGCTACACGTTGGGGCCGGGCGAGACGACGGCCACGCTGAGCAGCGACCCGCAGACGGGCGTCGCGGGGGCGGACGTGCTCTACGCCGACGTCTGGGTCTCCATGGGCGACGAGGACAGCGACGAGCGCCGCGCCGCGCTGCAGGGCTACGGCATCGACGACGCCCTGCTCGACGCCGCCGCGCCGGGAGCGATCGCGCTGCACTGCCTGCCCGCCCACCCGGGGGAGGAGATCACCGAGGACGTCCTCTACGGGGCACGCCAGCGCATCTGGGACCAGGTCGAGAACCGCCGCCACGCCCAGAAGGCCCTGCTGGAGTGGGTCCTGCGCGCGGGGCCGTTCGCCGACGACGCCTGAACGCCGGCCCGCGGTCGGACCGGTCGTCGACCGGATCCGGCCCGGGCGGTGGGATAGGCTCGCCCCGGCGGTCCCACACCCTGCGACGCGGTGGAGCGATGAACGACGGCACCCAAGAGGACCCGGCAGGCGTCGGCGGCCGGGAGGAGCGCGACGAGGCGCTGCTCTCCCAGCTCGCCAGCTTGCGCAAGGCGCTGGCCCAGAGCGTGGTCGTGACGGGCGAGCGGGTGCAGGAGACGGTGGAGGACGCCGTCCGTCGGGGCCGGATGACGCGGCGCGACGCGCAGGAGCTCGCCTCGGCCATCCTCGCCGCGAGCCGCCGGCAGACGGACGAGATCCGCCAGCAGCTCGAGGCGCTCCTGGAGCGCGGGCCGCGGCTCGTCCGTCGCGACGGCGAGGACGCCGAGTCCGTGAGCATCCCGATCGAGCACGAGGACGCCGCGGGCACGACCGTGGCGAGCGCCCCCGCCCCGTCCGTCCCCCTGCCGATCACGGGCTACGACGACCTGACCGCGGTCCTCGTCCGCAAGAGCCTCGCGGGCCTCTCGGCCGCCGAGCTGCGGGCGGTGCGCGACCACGAGGCCGCGCACGCGAACCGCAAGACCGTGCTGCAGGCGGTCGACCGGCTGCTCGCCGCGCGCTGAGCGCGCGGCCCGTCGCCCTCGTGGGGCCCGGTGCCGAAGCGCCGGGCCCCACGTCCGCGCATCCCTCAATGCGCGGGGGCGTTCGGGTCCCTCGTCACCGCCAGCCCTCACACGGGCGATGACGTCGTAATACGCGGGGAAGTCCTTGGCGTCGGCCGCACCCGCGGGGCACGTCGACGATCTTCGGCACCCCGAAGGACGGGGCCTGGCTGACCCTATACGAGGTCGACGCGCGCGCCAACCCCGGAAGTGGCCCGGGGCCACCCCGTCGGCGGGTACGCTCGCGCAGGAGCGGCGTCCCCCGGCGCGGCGGACCGCAGTCACCCGACGCAGGAGCCCCCATGACGGAACCACCGACCCTCGAGCAGATCGATCGCGAGGGCGCCCTGCGGGACGCGGCGGAGGCGGCGGGCGTCGACCGCCGCGTGTTCGTCCGCACGGCCGCGGGCACGGCCCTCGGCGCCGGCATCTTCGGCCTCCCGACGCTGGCCGACGCCCGGATCTCGAGCCGCGCCTCGCGCAGGAACGACCTGCGGATCCTGAACTTCGCCCTGCTGCTCGAGTACCTCGAGGCGTCCTTCTACCAGGCGGCCCTGTTCGTCAACGACTTCGAGCGCCCGGACGTCACCCGGTTCGCCCAGGCGGCGGGGGACCACGAGGCGCAGCACGTCGCGTTCCTCCAGGCGACCCTCGACGGCAGGCGCGTCGCGAAGCCGACGTTCGCCTTCGGCGACGCGATCTCCCCGGCGCGGTTCCTCACCGTCGCGGTGGCGCTCGAGGACACCGGCGTCGGCGCGTACCTCGCGCAGGGGCCGCGGCTGCGTTCGCGCGAGCTGATCACGGCGGTCGACCGCATCCTCACCGTCGAATCGCGCCACGCCTCCTGGGCGCGGTTCCTCGCCGGCGGCTCGGCCGCGGACGCGCCGGACGCCGCGCTCCCCGCCCCGGCCGCGCTCGAGGCCCCGCGCGACCAGGCGACGGTCCTCGCCACGGTCGGCGCCACCGGGTTCGTCACGTCCGCCATCCCGACCGACCGGATCTGATCGTGTCGACCGAGCACCGTCCCGTGACCATCGACGAGCTGGACCGCAGCGGCGGGCTGCGCGAGGCCGCGGAGGCCGCCGGCGTCGACCGCCGCGTGTTCCTCGGCCGCGCCGGCGCCGTGGGGGCGGGCGCGGCCGGCGCGGTCCTCGGCCTGCCGACGCTCGCCGACGCCGCGATCTCCTCGCGGCCGTCGCGCCGCAACGACGTGCGGATCCTGAACTTCGCGCTGACGCTGGAGCACCTCGACACCGCGTTCTACACCGCGGCCCTCGCGGCGAACGACCTGCCGAACGCGGCCTACGTGCGCTTCGCCCAGGTCGCCCGGGCACACGAGGCCCAGCACGTCACGACGCTGCAGGCGCTGCTGGGCGCCCAGGCCGTCGCCGCCCCGGCGTTCGACTTCGGCGACGCCGTGTCCCGCGCGCGCTTCCCCGCCGTGGCCCAGCTCCTCGAGGACACCGCGGTCGAGGCGTTCGCCGGGCAGGGCGCCCGGATCCACCGGCGCGGCGCGCTCAAGGTGGCGCTGGCGATGCAGTCCGTCGAGGCCCGCCACGCCTCGTGGATCCGCAGCCTGAACGTCTCGACGACCCCGTACGGCCTGCAGGCGGCGGACGAGGGGGCCCTGCCCGCGCCGCGGGCGTTCGACACCGGCAGGGGCGAGCGCACGATCCTCAGGCGCGTGCAGGCGACGGGGTTCGTGCGCTCGCCGCTCCCGACCGATCAGCTCTAGGCGTCCGACCCGCGGCGCGCGCCGGCCGGGCGGCAAGGACCACCGGGGGACGGCGCGCCGCGCGGACCGGCTTCCGGGCGCGACCCGCGCGGCGGCGCGGGTTCGTGCGACCCTTGGAGGATGGACGACGAGACGCCCCGCACCGATCCCGTGACCGCCGCGGACGCGTCCTCCTCCGCGGCCGCCACCCCCGAGGACTCGCCCGAGACGGGTCCGGTGGCGCAGGCCGCGGTCGCCGACGTGCTCGAGGACGCCCCGGAGACGGACGAGGCCGCCGTCGCGGCCGGGGCCCCCGTGGCGACGGAGGAGGCCCCGGCCGATGCGTCCGCCGCGGCCGACACCGGCACGGAGGCCCCCGCCGGCGGCGAGGCCCCCGCGAAGCGCCAGCGCCCCGCCCGCCCGCACCGGGGGGCGATCCTCGAGCTGTCCGTCGAGTCGCTCGCCCACGGCGGCAACGGCGTCGCGCGGACCGAGGGTGGCTGGGTCGTCTTCGTGCGCGGCGGCATCCCGGGCGACCGCGTGCGCGCGATGGTCACGAAGCGCAAGAAGGACTACGGCGAGGCGATCATCGAGGAGCTGCTCGAGGCGTCGCCCGAGCGCATCGACCCGGTGGCCGACCATCCGGGGGCCCCGTGGCAGGTGTTGCCCTACGAGCGCCAGCTCGAGATCAAGGCCGAGCAGGTCGAGGACGCCCTGCGCCGGCTCGGCGGGCACCACGACGTCGAGATCGAGCCGATCATCCCCGCCGTGGACCAGTGGCGGTACCGCAACAAGCTCGAGTACTCCTTCGGCGAGACCGCCGACGGGACGCTGCAGCTGGGCTTCCACGCGGCCGGGTCGTGGGAGAAGATCGTCCACATCGAGGACTGCCTGCTGGCGTCCGAGCTGGGCAACGAGGTCCGGGACCGCATCTACGCGTGGTGCGTGGAGCAGGGCCTGTCGAGCTACGACCGCAAGATCCACCAGGGGCTGCTGCGCAACCTCGTGGTGCGCGAGGGCGTCCGCACGGGCGAGGTGCAGGCCCGCATCGTGACCTCCGTCGGCGAGTTCGACGTCATGGGCCTCGCGACGTACCTCGACGAGCACATGAGCCGCCCGCTCACCGGCCTGCTCTGGACGCAGATGACGCAGCTCGGCGAGACGACGCAGGGCGGCGAGACGAGTCTGATCGCGGGCGAGGCCTACCTCCACGAGGAGATCCGCGGCCTGCGCCTGCGGATCAGCCCGGAGGGCTTCTTCCAGACGAACACCGTGATGGCCGAGCGGCTCTACGAGCTCGCCGCGGAGTACGCGGGGCTCGAGGGCTGGGAGCGGTTGTTCGACCTCTACTGCGGCTCGGGCTCGCTCGGCCTCACGATGGCCTCACGCGTCGGCGAGCTGATCGGCGTCGAGATCGTGGAGGAGTCGGTTCAGGACGCCGCCACGAACGCGCAGCTCAACGACATCCGCAACGCGAAGTTCCTCGCCTCGGACGCCCGCACGGGCCTGCCCGACGCGATCGAGCTCGCCGGGCGCCCCGACGTCCTCATCGTCGACCCGCCCCGCGCCGGCCTGGGGCCGCGCGTGTGCCGCCGGATCATCGAGGCGGCGCCGAAGCGCGTGGTCTACGTGTCCTGCAACCCGACGACGCTGGCGCCGGACGCCGCCCGCCTGGTCGAGGCTGGCTACGTCCTGCGCAAGGTTCGCCCGGTCGACCTCTTCCCGCAGACCCCGCACGTGGAGTGCGTGGCGGTGCTGGACCGCGTGGGCTGAGCCCCGCGCGGTCCCGCGGTCAGTCCGTCGGCTGGTCGTGCTCGAGCGCCTGCTCGTCCTGGCCGCCGGCCGTGGCGAGCGTGTGGTTGAAGCGGTCGATGAGCTCGGCGAGGCGCGCGACGTCGGCGCGGTCCCAGTCGGCCAGGCGGTCGTCGAGGTACTCGATGCGGGCCTGCCGGACGAGCTGGCGCTCCTCGCGCCCGCGGTCCGTGATCGAGACGATCGTGGCGCGTCGGTCCTCCGTGGAGCGCTCCCGGCGGACGAAGCCGCGGCGCTCGAGCGGGGCGATCTGGCGGGTGACCGTCGATGCGTCCAGGTCGAAGGCGACCGCGAGCTGGCTCATCGTCTGGTCGCCGCGGTTCTCGAGCAGCGCGAGCAGGAGGTAGCCCGAGCGGTCCAGCGGGGAGCGCGCGTTGTCGAGGGCCGCGACGCGCACCCGTTCGGAGCGGCGCGCCAGGATCGCCAGCTCGAGCTGGAGATGGTCGAAGGGGTCCCTCGGGTTCTCGGCGGCCATCGTGGCCCCGCAGCGTACTGCACGTGCACGATGCAAGGGTCACGGAGGAGCGGCAACGCGCCACGACGACGGTCCCCCTGGTGCGACGGGTCGGCGCCCCGGGCCCTCCCCGCGGCGCGAGGGCATCAGGCCCACCGGGGCCCGCCGTGACCGTCGAACCGGTGCTCGGGCGTGTCCCGCGGGATGCCCGTCGGCAGGGGGTAGGTTGGGGTGATGCGCGCCGCCACCATCCAGAACGGCGAGATCGCCGTCGCCGAGCAGGCCGACCCGACCCCGGGCCCGGGCGAGGTCCTCGTCCGCGTCCGCGCGGCGGGTCTCAACGGGGCCGACCTGCTCCAGGTCAAGGGGCACTACCCCGCGCCGCCCGGCCACCCGCAGGACATCCCGGGTCTCGAGTTCGCCGGCGAGGTCGTGGCTCGCGGCCCGGCGGCCGGGCGGTTCGCCGAGGGGGCCCGCGTGACGGGGATCACCGGCGGCGGCGGGCAGGCCGAGCTGCTCAAGGTCCACGAGCGCCAGATCACGCCGGTGCCGCACGGGCTGGACTGGGCCCAGGCCGGCGGGTTCTCCGAGGTCTTCACGACCGCGCACGACGCCATCGTCACCCAGGCGGGGCTGCGTCCCGGCGAGCGCCTGCTCGTCCACGGCGCAGCCGGCGGCGTCGGCACCGCGGCGGTCCAGCTCGGCCACGCCCTCGGGGCCCACGTCACCGCCTCGGTCCGCAACGGGGCGCTGCACGAGCGGGTCGCGACGCTCGGCGCCGACGAGGTCGTCGAGCCGGCGCTGCTGGCCGACCCCGAGCGCGAGGTCGACCCCTTCGACGTGATCCTCGAGCTCGTGGGCGCCCCGAACCTCGACACGAATCTGCGCCGCGTGGCCGTGGGCGGCCGGATCGTGGTGATCGGCGTCGGCGCGGGGGTCAAGGGCGAGCTGAACCTCATGCGCCTGATGAGCGCCCGCGCGCGCATCATGGGCTCGACCCTCCGCGCCCGTCCGCTGGAGGAGAAGGCGATCGCCGCCCGCCACGTCGAGCGCGAGGTGCTGCCCCTCGTGGAGCGCGGCGCGATCACCGTGCCGGTGGCGGCGACCTTCGGCCTGGACGACGCCGCGGCGGCCTACGCGCGGTTCGCCGAGGGCGGCAAGCTCGGGAAGATCGTCCTCACGATGGACTGAGGACCGGCAGGCGGCGCCTGGGCGCGGCGGTGGGCGCGGTCGCCCGCCTCACCCGTCGCGGCGCCCGGCCCCGCGCCCCTCGAGTCCGCCGGCGCGCCACCACCGCGGCAGGGCGTCGAGCTCGGCGAGCAGGAATCCCGCCGCGACGAACGCCGTGGCGGGCATGGCCCGGTCCGTGCGCCACTCGAGCAGGTAGGCGAGCAGCAGGCCGGCCGTCATGCCGAGCGCGGCGCCGGCGGGACGCAGGCGCTCCCGCACGGCGTAACCCTGGAGCGCGGCCAGGAAGAGGACGGTGGCGATCGTCACCTGGCCCGCGGCGGTCTCGGCGCTCCACGAGGGCAGCTCGAGCAGCAGCGGGTCGCCGCCGGAGAGCGGCTGCGGCCACGACCGGGCCGCCCCGCTCGCCAGCGTCGTCCACGCGTCGACCACCCCGACGACGACGGGCAGGCCGAGGACGAACGCGCCGAGGTCGAAGACCCGGGCGAACACGAGGCCGAGCGCGATGCCCAGCAGGGCCTCCGGCACCGTGCCCGTGCCGTGGGCGCCGGCGGCCGCGGCGGCGGCGGTCAGCACCAGGCCGACGCCGGCCAGGACGCCGAGGCCGACGGGGGACCGCACGAGCGGTCCGAGCGCGTAGGTCAGCGCGCCGAGCAGCGCGAGCGGCGGGACGGCCGCGACGAGCGACGCCCGCGCGGGCGGCTGCAGCTCGGGGAGGCTCCGCGCCAGCACCGTCAGGACCCCGAGTGCGAGCAGGACCCCGGCGACGGCACGCAGCCGGGCCGGGGAGGTGCGGGCTAGTACGGCGGCAGCGCGTCGTGCCACGCGCCGAGCTCCCGGAACGCGGTCCAGAACGCCTGCTTCGCGCCCAGCTCGTCGAGCGCGCCGTCGAGCGGGGGCGTCACGAGCACCTGGCAGGCGGGCGTGAAGCGTTGGACGACACCGGGCGTGTCGCGGACGTGCTCCGCGAGCGGCACGCCCAGGCCGTTGAGGACCTCGACCGCGTCGGAACCCATCACCACGATGATCCGTGGTTGCACGATGGCGATCTCGTCGAGCACGAACTCCGCGCCGCCGCGGTGGGCGGGGGCGGCGTCGGCGTCCTCGGCGGGCCACTTCACGCAGACCGTGCCGTAGACGGTCGACGGGTCGATCCCGAGGCGGCCGAAGCTCTTCAGGAGCGCCTGGCCGGTACGGCCGTAGAACGCGACCCCCTCGTCGAGCTCCTCCCGTGAGGGGTGGTGCTTGAGGAGCATGACGTCCGCCTGGGGGTGCCCCGAGCCGATGACGGACACGGTCTCCCCGTCGGGACGCGCGTCCTGCACGTCGTGGTTGAGAGCGTTGATCTCACGGATCGCACGCTCGAGGTACTTCTCGTGGATCTCGTCGTCGGTCACGGGCATCGCCGCTTGGATTGACCCACGGTGTCCCGCGTCCTCGCGAGTGCAGCCCCCGTTGCCGGATGCAGCAAGTCATGCTGCACGCGCTCGCGGGGAGGAGTTCCGGACTGCACGGCGGACACCCCCTCGCGCGCGGGTTCTAGGAGGCCGCGCCCTCGGGCACGGCCCGCCTCGAGAACTGCCACGCGTGCGGCCGCAGCATGCCGAGCCGCCGCGCGACGAGGGCCGAGATCGCGACGGCGAGCGCGCCGAAGACGCCGTCGAGGAAGAAGTGGTTGCCCGTCGCCATCACGACGAACAGCACGAGCAGCGGGTAGAGCGCCCACAGCACCCGGCTGACCCGACGCTTCGACAGCCGCGCGAGCGGGACGCCGATCATGAGCGCGAACCCGACGTGCATCGACGGGACCGCCGCGTACGGGTTGTAGAGCTTGCCGACGTTGGAGTTCTGGTCGGACGGATCCACGTTCGTGAGCTCGGCGACCGCGTCGTGGATGCCCAGGCCCGGGACGAGCCGCGGCGGCGCCGTCGGCATCGCGATGTACCCCACGAGGGCGAGCACCCACGCGCCGAGGAACATGTTGCGCACGAACCCGAACGCCTGGTTGTGCCGGATGTAGATGTAGATCATCGCCCCGAACGTCACGGAGAACTGGGCGTTGACGTACATCAGGCTCGACAGGTCCATCAGGCCCGGCACGCTCTGGGCGAAGGACTGGACCCCCGCCTCCATGTCCAGGTGCAGCGCCTGCTCCGTCGAGACGATCCAGTCGGCGTTGGCGAACGCCTGGCTCGCACCGATCTGGTCGCCCACCGCCCCGCGGGTGCTCTGGTAGAGCACGTAGGCCACGGCGACGACGACGAGCTGCACGAGCGCATCGACGATCCCGTTGGGGAGGAAGCGGCGGGGGCGGGTCAGGGCGACGGGCATCGGGGGGACGATCGGTCGGGGCGACCGTCTCCACCGGGAGGACTACGGGGTGCAGTCCGACCGCGAGGGCGCTCGCCAGGGCACCGAGGGACCGGTACCCACCGAAACGGTACCGGGTGCATCGGTTCGGATCCGTGCCCACCCTCCGGATCCCCGCGCCACGCACGCCCGCGCGCCGGGCGCCGTCGTGCTCGCGCGCAGGAACGGGCTCCAGCGCACCCGCAGGTCGACGAGCCCGGCGCGGGGAACGGCGACGACGGCTTCGCCGGCGGTGAGCCGGACGACCCGGGGGTCCGGGCTGTTCCGCGGCCTGGCGCGGCCCGGGCGAGACGCGGGACGCGGGGTGGCGTCCGGCGAAGCGGGGGCCGCCGGAGTGCCCGTCTGCGGCGCCGGGCCGTCGTCCGCGGGGCGCGGGCCGTCCGTGTCCCCCGCGCCGCTCCCCGTCCCGACCCACGTCGCCAGGGGCCGCGCGCCCTCCACCCGCCACAGGGTCCAGTGCGCGTTCGACCACGCGCGCTGCAGACCGGGGACGCGCCCGGCGCGCAGGAGCGCCACCTCGTCGCGCGAGGCCTCGTCGGTCGGGGCGTCGGGCAGGGCGACCCACGCGACGGCGTGGTCGTCGAGCCACCGCCGGTACTCGGCGGGGGAGAGCGGCGGGCCGTCCGGGCGCAGGTCGGCGTAGAAGCGCGCGTTGCGGTCGCGGTCGAGCTGCCGGATCCACCCGCGGGCGATCGGGATCTCCGGCGGCAGCCACCGCGCCTCGCCGCGACGGGCGGTCGGCGGGACCTCGACCCGTCCGGGCTCCCGGGCCAGCCGGGCGTCGAGCGCCGCACGGGCCGGCGCCCAGTACGCCACGCCGGCGCTCGGGTCGCCCCACGCCTGCGTGGCGTCGCGCACCGGCGGATACCACTGCCAGTAGAGGAGCGGGAGCGCCAGGAGGGCGAGCGCGACGGGCCGCCGCCCCCAGAGCGCGCCGGCGAGCAGCGGTCCGCCGGCGAGCGCGGCCAGCCGGGTCGCGTTGCCGCCCATGGGGGTTGCGAGCAGCCCGGAGAGCAGGACGGCGACGAGGTACAGCGCGACGCCGATGCGCAGCGTCCGGGCGTCGCGGGGCAGCGCCACCAGGGCCAGGGCGAGGACCGCGACGCCGGGCCACAGGGCCGAGGCGACGAACGGCTCCGAGCCGCCCGTCGGGAACCCGAGCGCGAGCGCGAGGGCGGCCGCGAACGCGGCGCCGGCGGTCACGAGCGCGACGGGGTCGGTGCGCCGGTCGGGTGCCGCCACGCCGCCCAACCACCACGCGCCCGCGACCAGCGCGAGGAAGAGCGCGGCCACCGGCGACGCCAGGGCCGTGAGGACGGCGCCGACCGCGCCCGCGGCGACGCGCCGGGGGGAGAGGCCGGCCGAGGGCGGTACCGGGGCAGAGGCCGGCACCGGGGCGCGGCCGGCGGAGGCCGCCTCCGGGGCGTCGCCGCGGTCGCCGGCGGGCCGCACGGCGGACGGTCGCACCGCCACGAGCGTCAGCAGCGCGACCGCCGTCCCCAGCACGAACGTGATCCGCCCCGTGAACAGCAGTCCGCCGACGCCCGCGGCGAACCACCACGCCGCCACGGTGCCGCCGCGGCCGGGCCACGCCGCCCCGGCGAGGCGGGCGAACGCCCAGGACGCGACGACGGCCGCGCCGGCGCCGATGAGGGTCGCGCCCAGGACGAGCCCGAGCAGCGGCATCAGCACGCTGTAGCCCGGCAGGTGATGGCCGCCGAACCATGAGAGGTCGAAGAGCCAGACCCCGTCGCGGGCGACCTGGATCCGGTGCTCCTGCGCGGCGAGGTCGGTCGTCGGCGGCGCGGTCGCGACGTACAGGAGCGCCAGGAGCGCGGTCAGCGCCCACGGCGGGGGAAGTCGCCGCCGCACCCGGCCCAGGATACGGCGGGGGCCCGCGGTGGCGGGCCGTCGCGTCGGCCGCAGGCCGTCGGCGCCGCGGGCGGGGCGGTCGGCGGCCTCCGGGGCGCAGGCGGTCGGTGCCCGACCCGGGGACGTCAGCCGCGGGTCGCCCGGCGCACGCGGCGCTCGCGCACGAGCTTGCGCGCCGGGGCCGGCACGGCGACGGTCTCGAGGAACTTCAGCGCCTGCACGTAGACGAGCGTGCCCGACTTCGTGGAGATCTCGGCGCGGGAGAGCGAGGCCAGGAACTCCTCCGGGCCGTCGAAGTCGTGCATCCGCAGCCGCACGGAGCCGAGGCCCTGCGCCACGTGGCTGTCGGAGCCGGCGCCCGCGACCATCCGGTACTTGTGGGCGAACCGCGCGGCCTCCTCGTTGAAGGCCCCGATCGCCACGCGTGGGTTGAAGACCTCGACCGCGTCGATGTCGTCGACGATGTCGAGCATGTGCTCGTAGTCGGGCACGGAGTGCATCCGGTCGAACGGGTGCGGCACGTAGACGAGCCCGCCCTGGCGGCGGATGTCGGCGATCGCCTCCTGCAGCGTCACGCCCTTGGGGATCTTCTCCTCGATGAACAGGCCGATGACCTCGCCCTGGTCGGCGGTCTTGACCTCCTCGCCGATGATGATCTTCACGCCGTACTCCGCGGCCTTCGCGGCGGCCTCGTGCGCGCCGGAGACCTCGTTGTGGTCCGTGACCGCGATCGCCCCGAGGCCCTGCTTGCGGGCGGCGTCCAGCAGCACCTCGACGGGCGTGGCGCAGTCGCCGCTGTGGTCCGTGTGCATGTGCAGGTCGACGTCGATCAGCGGCCGCTCGCGCAGCCGGGCGATCACCGCCGGGTCGAACCGGTCGGGGTCGTGCCGGCGGGCGCGCAGGCCGGTGTAGCGGTCGAGCACCCAGCCCGCGTAGTCGTCCCAGTCCTCCGCGACGGCCGGGTCCTCCCGCTCCGTCGCCCGCAGGGCCGCGAGCTCCTCCGGCCGCGCGATCAGCCGCTCGAGCTGCGCGACGAGCACGTCCACGTCGCCCGGCTCGAACAGCGGCCCGCGACGGCCGCCCTCCGTCAGCTCGTCGTGCACGTCGATCCGGCTGGCGACGGGCACCGCCCCGAGCTCGAGCGCCTCGACCAGCAGGTGCGGGGCGGGCCGCGTGCCGCTCGACGCGAGCACGACCACGTCGGCGTCCTCCGGCAGCGGCCCGGCGGGGGCGAACGTCACCCGCGCCCGCTGCTCCGGCGTCAGGCTGCTCGTCCCCGGGCCCGGCGCGATCGTCTCGTGGTCGGGCACGACGATCGTCGCCCGCCACGGCAGCGCCAGGTCGAGCCGCCGCACGGCCCGCAGCGTCAGCCGACGGGCGGGACGCTCCTCGTCGAGCGGGAGGACGAGGTGGACGGGCGCGGGGGAGGGCGCCTCGGTGGCGTCGACCTCGGGGGTCGTGGCGGCGGTGGGGACGGCGTCCGTCGCCGGGGTCGCGGCGGGGTCGGTGGCCGTCGCGGCGTCGGCAGCGGGGGCCTCGGCGTCGCGCGCGCCGGCGCGCGTGGCGCCCGGCGGCGGCGGGACCCGGGGCGCGTAGCCGCGGCCGATGGGGAAGGAGCGGGCGACGAGGGCCGCGGTGGCCGAGCTCGTGGCCAGGCGGTCGTCGAGGCGGCCCAGCAGCCGCTCGGAGCGCTTGCGCAGCATGTCGCTGCCGCCCACCCCGCCGCCGCTGCCGACGCCCATGCCCGCGATGAACCGCTCAGCGGGCAGGTGGAAGGTGCCGATGTTCAGCGTGCGGCTGTGGCGCAGCGCGGCGGTCGACACCGAGGGGCCGAACGGCTCGTGCACGTGCACGAGGTCCAGCGGCATCCCGCTCAGCGCGTCCTCGACGGTGCGGGCCGCGTCGACGGCGAGCGTCGGCGCGCGGTCGACGCCGGGGATGCCGAGGCCGCCGACCCACGCCTCGCCGACGGCCAGCACCACGGGCGGCGCGCCCGGAGCCGGCACGAGGCCGGCGGCGTCCGCCTGCAGCAGGCGGCGCGTCTCGGCCACGCGGACGTGGTCGCGCGAGGCGGCGAGGACGACGATCCGGTGCCCGTGGGCGGCCAGCTCGTCCGCCAGGCGCAGCACGTGCGCGGTCACCGGATGCTCCGCCTCGAGCGGGTACGGCGTGACCTGGGCGATCGCCAGCGACTCGATGACGGACACCCCGGGAGCATAGGCCAGTGCCCGGGGCGTTCCGTGGCCGCGGCGCGCGAGGCGTGCCCCGTTCCGGGACGCCGCGACCCGGTTGCGGCCGGGTCATCCGATCGGGGGACGACGTCCGTCCCCTATTGGTGGAGAACCGGGTCCTGCCGTGGCGGGATGCCGCTACCTTGGCGTCATGAACATCAAGACGCGCGGTGTACACCGCTCCCTGACGAAGACGGCGGCGTCCCTGGGCGTCGTGGCGACGGTCGGCGCCCTGGGCGTCTCGGCGGCGTCCTCGACGGCCGCGGAGCCGGACAACCAGGCCACTCCACGGGTCAACTCCGGCTCCTGCGCGTCGAGCTACAACAACCCGAACTACTTCAACAAGTACGGCGCCAAGCAGCAGACGATCGTTCCCGACGGCCAGGTGACCGAGCCCGAGTTCTCGCTCGACGGCCGCACGAACAAGCGTCTCGCGTTCGTCTCCACGGGCGAGAACGTCGCGCCCGGCGCGATCCAGCCCGGCGTGCGCAACGTCTACGTGACGAGCCGCACCGGCAAGGCGGGCAACGAGGGCGCGCCGTGGCTGAAGGGCGCCACGACCCTCGTCTCGCAGGGACAGGGTGGCCCGGCCAACGGTGACTCCTTCGCGCCGTCGCTCTCCGGCTTCACGGCGCGCGGCGACCGCGCGGCCGGCCCGGCCAAGATGGCGTTCCTGTCCAAGGCGACCAACCTTCCCGGGGGCAACCCGGGCGGCGTGAGCGCGTACGTCGCGGGCTCCGCGGGGGGCGGCATCAAGCGCCTGAAGGTCCCGGGCGAGGCCACGGGCGTCGGCATCTCGGGCGACTCGAAGGTCTTCTACGTCACGACGACGACGGGCATCTACATCGTCAAGGGCAGCGGCGCGGGCAAGCGGCTCGCGGCCGGTGGCGGCATGAGCTCGCCGACGACCACGCTGAACGGCAAGCAGGCGGCGTACGGCCAGAACGGCGTCATCTACACGATCACCGAGAAGGGCAAGCGGAAGAAGATCGTCTCGGGCCAGGACCCCCAGGCCGACGGCGGCTTCCCGAACGGCGGCCCGCAGCAGGGCGCGGTGCGCGCGGTGTCCTACACCCGCGGCGGCAACGCCTACAAGTACGGGATCATCGCCACGAGGTCGGCGAAGGGCGAGAAGCGCCTGGGCCGCGCGGACACGCCGACGTCGATCAACGGCGGCGGCAGCGCCACCGCCTTCGGCAACGGCACGTTCGCCTGCCTCATCGTGCAGGTGCTCGACTCGGGCAAGAAGGGCGGCTACGCCATCCCGCAGGGTCAGTGCCCGACGGGTGACGTCTCCGACGTCGGCGTGAGCACCCGCTACAACTACCTCGCCTTCAGCTGCACCGGCGGCGGCCTGTACCTCCACTACGTCGGCGGCAAGTAGCCCCACGACGCACGACGGCCCGGGGCGCGAAGGCGCCCCGGGCCGTCCGGGTCCCGCGCCACCCGACGGGCGCGCGGGGCGTGCGGTCGACCGTCCCGCGGGACGGCCGACCGGGTGAGTGACTAGGCCGTGGCGGCGGACTCCGCGGTCTCGCCGGCGGGAACCTTCGGGGCCTGCGCGCCGCCACCGTTGCGGTGGTTGTCGGCGATGAACTGCTCCGTGTCGTTCCGGGCAATGTCGTCCGGGCGCTGGTTCTGCGGCGACTTCATGAGGTAGGACGACGGGCCGTCGAGCTGGCCCGCGACGCCGTTGTTCAGGCCGAGCTTGATCAGGCGGGCGGCGTCGATGATGACGCCGGCGGAGTTCGGGGAGTCCCAGACCTCGAGCTTGAGCTCCAGGTTGAGCGGGACCTCGCCGAAGGCCTTGCCCTCGAGGCGGATGTGCGCCCACTTGCGGTCCGTCAGCCACGGCACGTAGTCCGACGGGCCGACGTGGACCTGGTCCGCGGGGATCTCGATGCCGGCGACCGAGGTCACGGCGTTCGTCTTGGAGATCTTCTTCGACTCGAGGCGCTCGCGCTCGAGCATGTTGAAGAAGTCCATGTTGCCGCCGACGTTGAGCTGCGACGTGTTCTGCAGCTTCACGCCGCGCTCGTGGAAGAGGCGGGCCAGCGCGCGGTGGACGATCGTGGCGCCGACCTGCGACTTGATGTCGTCGCCGATGATCGGCAGGCCCTTCTCCTGGAAGCGCTTGTCCCAGTACTCCTCGCGAGCGATGAAGACGGGGATGCAGTTCACGAAGCCACAGCCGGCCTCGAGGACCTGCTCGACGTAGTGCCGCGTGGCGATCTCGGACCCGACGGGCAGGTACGAGACGACGACGTCGGTCTTCGTGTCCTTGAGGATCTGCACCATGTCGGCGGGCTCGCCGTCGGCCTCGGTGACCTTCTGCTTCAGGTACTTGCCGAGGCCGTCGTTCGTGGTGCCGCGGTAGACGGGCACGTCCTGGTGGGGGACGTCCGCGAACTTGATCGTGTCGTTCGGAAAGGCCCAGATGGCCTCGGACAGGTCCTTGCCGACCTTCGTCTCGTTGATGTCGAAGGCGGCGGTGAACTCGATGTCGGAGACGTGGTAGCCGCCGAGGTCGACGTGCATGAGACCCGGAACGGCCTCGTCGCCCTTGGCGTTCTTGTAGAACTCGACGCCCTGGACGAAGGAGTTGGCGCAGTTGCCGACGCCGATGATCGCGACGCGCACCTTGTCGCGCTGGTAGCGGCCGGTGTCGTTCTGGGCCGCAGCGGTCCCGTTTGTGGTGCTCGTGCTCACGGTGATTCTCGAAGTCCTAGGTCTCGGGGAAGCCGGCGGCTCGGGCCCCGAGAGCGGACCGCCGCAGGGCGATCGTTGCCGGGTCGGCCGTCCCGCCGGCGGGAGGCTAGAGCCATGAACCCCGCTCGGACGAGCCGGTTACAACCCCGGGTAGCCGGACCCGGCCCGCGGGCGCTCAGCCCTGGCCGGGCGTGTTCAGCTGCTGGCGCACGTGCCACATGCGCTGCAGCGTCGTGAAGATGCCCAGGCCCGCGAGGAGCCAGATCGAGGCGGGGAGCAGGTCGAGGCCGTCGATGAGCTCGTTCCCTCCGAGGACGAGGCCGATCGAGAGGATCACGACGCGGACGGCGCGGCTGCCGATGCCGGCCTTGCCGTCCAGGCCCAGGCCCTCGGCGCGGGCGCGGGTGTAGGAGACGAGCAGCGAGAAGACGGCGGCCAGGGCGGCGATGCCGGCGTTGACGTCGTCGGCGTGCTTCGCGAAGACCATGACGATGGCGGCGAGGACGATGCCCTCCTCCATGCGGTCCAGCGTGGAGTCGAGGAACGCGCCGAAGCGGGTGCCCTTGCCCGACATCCGCGAGTAGCGGCCGTCGAGGGTGTCCATCACGGAGCCGAGGATGAACGCCACGCCCGCCAGGACGTAGTGCTCCTGCCACACGAGGACCGCGGCGATGATGTTGCCGATCAGGCCGGCGATCGAGATCGCGTTCGGCGTCAGCGGCAGGTCCACCAGCCACTGCTGGAACTTCGTGCGGTCGGGGCTCTGCGTGTCGGCGGGGGTGCTCATGGGGCGGGGAGAGCGTACGACGAAGACCCGACGGCCGCCGGGCGGGGGTGGCGTGGGCCGTCGTCCAGGGCGGTCGTGGGCCGTCGATCGGGGGGACCGCGGGCCGTCGGCCGGGGCGGTCGGGGACCGTCGTCGGGGACGGGTGCGGGCCGTCGTCCAGGGCGGTCTCGGGCCGTCGGCCGGGGCGGCCGAGGACCGTCGGCCGGGGCGGTCGCGGGCCGGATCGGGCAGACTGACCGGCGTGTCCGGCGAAGCACCAGGGTCCCTGAGCGACGTGCCCGTGCCCGGGGCCGCCGCGGCGCCCGGCCCGGGC
Organism: Patulibacter americanus DSM 16676; assembly: GCF_000420025.1. Classification (GTDB taxonomy): domain Bacteria; phylum Actinomycetota; class Thermoleophilia; order Solirubrobacterales; family Solirubrobacteraceae; genus Patulibacter; species Patulibacter americanus. Next base: position 469,769 of record NZ_ATUD01000001.1, on the reverse strand, counting down.
GCGACGCCCGACTCCGCTGCCTCCGATCCGGGGCCGCCCGCCGACCCGCCGGTGCGGACCGCCGGCTCCGTCGCCCGCGGGCTCGTCCGCACCGCGCGGCCGAAGCAGTGGATCAAGAACGTCCTGGTCTTCGCGGCCCCGGCGGCCGGCGCGGGCCTCAGCGACGGCGGGGTCGTCCGCGACGCCCTCCTGACCTTCGTGGCGTTCTGCCTCGTCTCGAGCGCGACGTACGTGCTCAACGACGCGGGCGACGTCGCCGCGGACCGCAACCACCCGACGAAGCGCCACCGGCCGATCGCCTCCGGCGCCGTGCCCGTCCCGATCGCGCTGGCCGCGGTCGTCGTGCTGCTCGCGGCCGGCCTCGGGCTCGCCTACGCGATCTCGTGGCAGCTGGGGCTGCTGCTCACGGCCTACAAGGCGCTGACGATCGCCTACACGTTCCGCCTGAAGCACACGGCGATCGTCGACATCGTGGTCGTGGCCACCGGGTTCGTGGTCCGCGCGGTCTCGGGCGGCGTGGCGGTCGACATCGAGCTGTCGGAGTGGTTCCTCGCCGTCACGTGCTTCGGCTCGCTGTTCATGGTCGCCGGCAAGCGCCACGGCGAGCTGCTGCAGGTCGGCGAGGGCGGGGGGACCCGCAAGGCGCTCACCCAGTACACGGTGGAGTACCTGCGCTTCGTGGTGACGATGGCCGCGTCCGTGACCGTCCTGACCTACTGCCTGTGGGCGTTCGAGCACCCCAAGACGAGCGACATCCCGTGGTGGGGCCTGTCGATCGTGCCCTTCGTCATGGGCATCATGCGCTACGCGCTGCTCGTCGACCAGGGCCGTGGCGGCGCCCCGGAGGAGCTCGTCATCCGCGACCCCGGCCTGCGCCTCATCGGCCTGGCGTGGGTCGCGCTGTTCCTCGGGTCGGTCTACATCCACTGAGGCCGCGCGTCGCGCCCGGCCCGCGCGGACGAGCCCGGGCCGGCCGCGGCGACCGGGCCGGTGCCGAGCGGGCCGCGGGCGGCGTCGCCGAGCGCGCCGCCCCTGACGCCTTACGACTGCTCCGGGACCACCCTCGGCGTGCAGTCCCGCAGGCGGTAGACCCGCATGGACGGGCCGGGGCGCTCGTAGCGGAGCTGGCCGAAGTTGAAGGCCATGTCGTACTGGAAGTAGTGCTTCGCCTCGGGCCCGTCGAAGGGGTCGATCTCGAAGCGCAGGTCGGACTGCTGCTCGAGGGCGCGGTAGTACTTGACGGCCTCGGGCACGCGCCTCGGGTTGTTCATCACGCGGCCGGATTGGAGCGAGCCGGAGACGATCCAGCAGGCGCCCTTCTCGCGGTAGAAGTCGAGCATCCCGGGGAAGAGCGTGAAGCCGTGGTTGGCGAAGTCGGCGGCGCGGCGGATCTTGCTCGCCAGCTCGGGGTGCTTCTTGATCAGCGCGCGCTTGTCGTCGCCCGTGCGGGTCAGGCGCTCCCAGCGGTAGCCGGCGCGGGAGTACTTGCTCTGCAGGACGGCGGCGTCGGCGTACCACTCGCGCGGCACGACGGGCTCGACCACGATCGTCGTGCGGGCGGGGATGTTCTCCACCATCCACTTGCGGGCGGTGGTGCGGGTGTCCTCGCGGGTGAGGACGACGTCGTTGTGGACGACGAGCACGAGGCCCTGGGCGAGCACGACGAGGACGCCGACGGTCCCGAGCGCCACCCGCACCCGGCCGCCGCGGGTTCCTGCCCGGTTCAGCAGCCAGGTCCCGAGCCACACGGCGCCGGCGGCGGCCAGGATCGCCAGGAGGGGGTACACCGGCATGCCGTAGCGGGCGAAGTAGCGGCCCTGGGCACCGACGTAGGCGAAGAAGATCAGCGGGGCGGGGATCAGCAGCAGCGCCTGCCAGCGGTCGCGGAGCACGCCGCGGACCCCGCCGACGACGGCCAGCACGAGGGGCAGGACGCCGAAGCCCCAGAGCAGCGTCCAGGCGTAGTAGCGGTAGCCCGAGCGCTGCGTCTCGCCGAGCAGCAGACCGCCCTTCGTGTAGTCCGAGAGGTGCTCGACCTCGTCCAGGAAGAAGCCCGGCCGCAGCACGGCGTAGGGATCGAGGACGAAGAAGCAGACGAACCCGGCGATCGCGGCGAGCACGAGCCCGCCGACGGCGGCGCCGACGTGCGGGACGCGCCGCGGCTTGGCGGACGTGCCGCCGGACTCGGCCGCGCCGACCAGGCGCGTGGTGGCGGAGGCGCGCTCGCGGCGGTCGTCCGCGGTCACGTCGACGTCGCGGGCCCGCAGCGTGGCGGGCCGCCAGCCGAGCGCGTGGATCGCGGCGGCGGTGAGCAGGGGCAGGCCGACGAACGCGGCGTTGTACTTCAGCCCGAACGCGACGCCGATCGCGGCGCCCGCGATGAGGTAGTCGCGGCGTCGGCCGAACCGCACCACGCCCGCGATCGCCCACAGCGCCAGGGCGGTCGGCGCCAGCGAGGGCCCGTCGTTCAGCGCGAGGTGCCCGTAGTGGGTGGGCAGGAACGCGAACGCGAGGATCGCGGCGGCGACCAGGCCGACGCGGCGGTCGAAGAGCCGCGCGCCGGCGGCGTAGAGCAGCGCGATCGCGGCGGTCGACAGCACCGCGGCCGAGATCCGCGCGATGGCCCACACGGACTCCGGGTCGGTGTTCCAGGCGCGGACGACCCCGTCGCTCCCACCCTTGAGGACCCACAGGACCGCCGCGAACCACTCGATGAGGCCCGACGGGTTCAGCTGGTAGTCCGGGTCGAGGGAGTTCTCCTGGAAGAACGCCACCGCCCGGGGGACGAAGTGCGAGCGCTCGTCGAGGTTGTAGGCGTAGGGCAGGCCCCAGCGGATGCCCCACAGGCGCAGCGCCAGGCCGGCGAGGACGACGACGGCCAGCGCGATCAGCCAGGGGAGCGCGGAGCGGCCGCCCGCGACGCGGCGGGTGGGCGCCTTCGGGCCGGCGGGCGCGGTCTCGCGGTCCGCGCCGTCGGGGGCCGCGGGGGAGGCGCCGGGCGTCGCGGGGGAGCCGTCGGATGTCGCGGGGGAGCCGTCGGACGACGCGGGGGACGCGCCGGACGACGCCGGGGAGGCGCCGGATGACGCGGCTCCCGGGGAGGCGCCGCCGTCGGTCGTGTCCGCGGGCCCCGCCTCCGGGTCCTCCGACGGCGTGGGGCCGGGACGATCGCCACCAGTCTGCATCGCGCTGGACTGTAGCCGCGGGGCGACGGACGCCGCCGACCCGGCGCGCCGTCGGGCGGGCGCAGGGACGGGCGCGGCGAGCGCGCCAGCTACCCTCGATCGCATGTCCCTGGCCCTCACGCTGCTGCTGGCCGGCACGATGGTGCTGGCCGGGATCGCGAAGCTCCGCGACCCGGACGGCCTGGTCGTGGTGCTGCGTCGGGTGGTCGGCCACCGCGTGCCCGGGCGTGCCCTGGCGCGCTCCCTCGCCGCGGTGGAGATCGCGTTGGGCGTCGCGCTGGTTCTCGCCGCCGGGTCGCCGGTCCCCGCTGCGGCGACGGCGGTCCTGCTCGTCGCGTTCTCCGTGGCGCTCCGCGTCGCGGACGACCGCGCTCCGCAGGCCCTCGCCGCCTGCAACTGCTTCGGTGCCGCCGGCGACGCGCCCGCGGGCCAGGCGCTCCTGCGCAACGCCGGCCTGATCGTCGCCGCGGTCGTCGTCGCCCTGACGCCGCCCGGCGCGCCGTGGTCCGTCGCGGCCGACGAGCTGGCCGGCGCGGCGACGGTCGCGATCGGGCTGACGTGCCTCTGGCAGCTCGCGACGCTGGCCTGGCGCCTGCGTCCGGGGGCGCTGGCGTGAGCACTGTCTGGGTCGTCTCGTCCGTCCTCGCCTGGGTCGTCATCGCCCTGCTCGTGGCGGTCGTGCTCTCCCTGCTCCGGCAGACCTCCGAGCTGCGGCTGCGCCTCGACGAGTTCGACGGCGGCGAGCTCTTCGAGGCGCCGGACGACGACGCGCGGCTGCACGAGGCGGTGACCGCGGTGGCCGTGCCGGTGGTCCCGGCGCCCGCGGTCGACGGGACCACGGCCGCCGACCCGCCCGTGCTGACCCTCGGCGGCCTGCAGGACCGCCCCGCGCTGCTCGTGTTCCACTCGCCGGGGTGCCACGGCTGCGTCGGTGTCGAGGAAGCGGTCGAGGAGCTCGCGACGGAGGCCCCCGACGCGCGGATCGTCAGCGTGCTGGCGCTCCGGCGCGACGACGCGGCGGCGCACCTGCGCCGTCGGCCGCTCCCGGGCGTGCCGACCGTCTCGATCGACGACCTGCCGCGGGAGCTGCGCCGTCCGTCGACCCCGTCGATGCTGGGGCTGTCGCGCGACGGCACGATCGCCCTGCTCGGTCGGCCCGACGGGGTCGACGGCCTGCGCCGTGCGGCGCAGGCGACCTCGGCCGCCTGACGTCCGCGGCGACGCCGGGCCCAGGGGCCGGGACGCCGCACGCGGCCGGGGCGGCGCCCCGGCCGCGGCCTCAGCGCTTCTTGCGCCGCGGCGGCGGGCCGGTGCGGGAGAGCGGCTTGCGGGTGTCGCGGTGCAGGCCCGTCTCGAGCATCCAGCCGCGGGTGCCCTTCGGCAGCGCCTCGGAGCGCACGATCTCGACGAAGCTCCACTCGACGCAGCAGCGGCCGTAGGAGGGCGCCCAGCGGCGGCAGATCTCGTCGACGACGTCGCCCGGCTCGACCCAGCCGAACGCGGTCGAGTTGAAGGAGAGCCGCAGGTAGTAGTCCTCGAAGTTCGAGGCCTTGCGGTTGGCGGCCTTGCGGATCCGCCGGCGCAGCGGCTTCGTGCGGCAGCGGATGTCGTCCAGCGGCGGCCCGCCGCAGTCGTCGTGGCCGCACGCCTTCTGCGAGGCCGCGGGGTCGCGACAGTCGAAGTCCTTGCGGGCGGGGCCGCACAGGAACCCGTCGTTCTTCGGCTTGTCCTCGTAGTCCGGGGCCGCCTTCGAGTACGTCGTGCCGTCGATCTCGAGCGGGATCCAGCCGCTCTTCTTCGAGCGGACGTCGTCGCCGGGGTAGCCCCAGATCCACCCGTTGATCGCCGGACGCATCGGCGGCGCCCCGCAGTTCGGGGCCTCGCGGGCGCTCTGGCGGGCGAAGTGGGCGCCCTCGTGGACGAAGACCTCGTCGCCCGCGTTCGTCAGCACGATCTCGGCGTCGGGGTGCGGGCCCTTGCGGACGGCCACGCCGGTGCGACCGAGCTTCTTCGTGTTCGGCTCCGTGCCCACGACGACGTAGGGCGAGTAGCAGACGGCCACCTCGTCCTGGCCGACGGCGCCCTTCGGGACCCGGTCGTTCGGGACGGTGCGGAAGTTCTCCTCCGGCCACGGGATCCGCGGCTCGCTCGTCGCCTTGGAGTCGTCGCCGCAGCCGATGAGGCCGCCGGCGGAGACCGCGGCGGTGCCGAGGCCGACGGCCCCGACGAACTGGCGGCGGGAGGCGGGGCGGGCCAGGCGGTCGCCGGCGCGGCGAACGAGGGCGTCGAAGGTCACGGGGGAGCGGTTCCTCGGGCGTCGGGAGCGGGGACGCGCGCGGCGGGCCGGCGGCTCCGGCCCCGCGACGGCGCGGGTCGCGGGGGACCATAGCGGCGCGGCGCCACGTCGGGCGCGGCCGGCCCCCGGGACGGCGAACCGCGACAGGGGGCGCCGGCCGCGCCGGAAGCACAGACGCATCGCGGGGGTATGTCCCTGGGGACATGTTCCATGTCGTGAGAGACATGTCCCCGTGACGGGTGTGCGGTTCGAGATCGGCACGGGTGCCCGACGCGCCCGTTCGAGATCGGCACGGTGCCCGACGCGCCCGTTCCACGCCTGTGCGCGCACGCACGACGCTTCGCCGCCCCGGCTGCGACCATGAGCAGTCGGTCCTCCTCCGACGCCCACCCCACCGCCGCGTGCGACGCCGGGGGTCGTGGCCGTCCACCCGGGCCCGCGGACGGACGTTCGGGGACGCACGGGCAGGGTCGACCGGGACTCGCCGGGCGCCGTAGGCTGCCTGGCCGCAAGCGGCAGGACGGGAACGGCAGGCGCATGAGCACGACGGAGCAGCAGGGAACCGCGGAGGGCGACGAGGCGACGCCGGGCCGCGACGAGGCGACCCCGGGCATCGACCCGCGGGACCTCGAGGTCGCCCTGCGCGTGCTCGCCCAGGCGGACGCCCTGCCGTCGGAGCACCCCGACGCCGTCACGCTGCAGCGGGCGACGTCGTCCCTCTACAAGACCGCCCGCCGCCGCCGGCGCTCCGAGCGCCGCCAGGCGATCACCGCGCACGACGAAGCGGTCACGAACCTCACGGCCACCGGCGCCGCGGGACGGATCGACGACGAGACCCAGGGCCTGCCCCTCGTCTCGCAGGCGAAGGGCGCGATCGCGGGCGTCCTGCTGGAGGACCGCTCCTGCTACGTCTGCAAGACGGGCTACCGGGAGGTCGACGCCTTCTACCACCAGCTCTGCCCGGAGTGCGCGGCGTTCAACCACGCCCGCCGCGACCAGCGCACCGACCTGACGGGCAAGCGCGCGCTGCTCACCGGCGGCCGGGCGAAGATCGGCATGTACATCGCGCTGCGCCTGCTGCGCGACGGCGCCGACCTGACGATCACGACGCGGTTCCCGCGCGACGCCGTCCGCCGCTTCTCCGCGATGGAGGACAGCGCGGAGTGGATCGACCGCCTGCGCATCGTCGGTCTCGACCTGCGCGATCCCGCCCAGGTGACGGCGCTGGCCGACGACGTGGCCTCTCGCGGACCGCTCGACATCCTCATCAACAACGCGGCCCAGACCGTGCGGCGCTCCGCGGAGTCCTACGCGCTCCTGGCCGACGCGGAGGCCGCGCCCCTGCCGGGCGGCACGATCCCCGAGGTCATGACGCTCGGCCGCCCCGGCGACGTGCGGCCGACGAGCCTCTCGGAGTCCGCGGGTGACCACTGGAGCCCGACGCCGCAGGCCGTCGCCGCGATGGCGCTCGAGGCCCGCGCCGCGACCCCGGCGCGGATCGCCGCCGGCACCGCGATCGACGCCGGCGGCCTGGTGCCCGACCTGCACGACACGAATAGCTGGGTGCAGACGCTCGGCGAGGTCGACGCGATGGAGATGCTCGAGGTGCAGCTCTGCAACGCCACGGCGCCCTTCATCCTCATCAGCCGCCTGCGCGCGGCACTCCGGGCGTCCCCGGCCCGCCGCACCTACGTGGTGAACGTCTCCGCGATGGAGGGGCAGTTCGGCGGCCGGTGGTACAAGGGCGCCGGGCACCCCCACACGAACATGGCGAAGGCCGCGCTGAACATGCTGACGCGCACGAGCGCGCGGGAGATGCTCGAGGAGGACGGCATCCTCATGACCGCCGTCGACACGGGCTGGATCACGGACGAGCGGCCGCACCCGCAGAAGATGCGGCTGGCCGACATCGGCTTCCACGCCCCGCTCGACCTGGTCGACGGCGCGGCGCGCGTCTACGACCCGATCGTCCGCGGCGAGGCCGGGGAGGACGTCCACGGCGTCTTCCTCAAGGACTACTCCGCCGCGCCCTGGTAGGGGCGTCCCTCGGGGCGCCGGGCCCGCCGGCCGCCACGCGCGGACGGCCGGCCGCCGGCGGGGCGACGACGGTCGCGCCGGTCACGTCGACGTGCCGCACGATGTCGAGGACGAGCGCGACGACCTCGTCGGCGAGGGGGTGCTCGACGTCGCGCCGACGGGCCAGCGCCAGGGTCGCGGGGGCGGCGTCGACGAGCGGCACGAAGGCGATCTCGGGCCAGGCGTAGTAGCGCGTGACCACCGCCGGCGCGGTGTCGATGCCCTCCCCGTGGGCGATGAGGAGCAGCCAGTCCTCGAGCTTGTCGCCGTGGTGCGGGCTGAGCCGCGGGCGTGCGCCGAGCTCGTCCGTGAGGGCCCAGAAGTCGCGCCACGGCTCCTGCACCTCGTGGGGCTGGGTGATGAACGTCTCGGCGGCGAGGTCGCGCGGGCGCAGGCTCGCCCGGCGGGCGAGGGGGTGGTCCGCTGCCAGCACGACGACGCGCGGCTCCCGCAGGAGCGGGACGAACTCGATGTCGGGGTGCTTCAGCGGCAGGTAGACGAACGCGAGGTCCGCGAGGCCGTGCAGCAGGCCGTCGAAGACGTCGGTGAAGTCGAACGCCCGCACCTCGACCCGCACGTCGGGGCGGCGGCTGCCCATCCGGCCCAGGAGGGCGGCGAGCAGGTTGCCGGGCGCCGGCCCGAGCGTCCCGATCGTGAGCCTCCCGGCCTCGCCGCGGCAGAGCGCCCGGACCCGGTCCAGCGTGACGTCGAGCGCGGCGAGCTGCTCCCGCACGTCGGTCAGGAGGGCCTCGCCCCCGGGCGTCAGCCGGACCCGACGGGTGCTGCGGACGAACAGCGGCCCGCCGACCTCGGCCTCGAGGTGCCGGATCTGCGAGCTGAGCGCGGACTGCGCGAGGTTCAGGCGCGCGGCGGCCCGGGTGAAGTGGAGCTCCTCGGCGACCGCGACGAAATAGCGCAGCTGACGCAGCTCCATGCGTTCCAACCTAGGGCGTCGGGGTGCCGCGGGTGCGCACGAGCGCTCGTCACGGGGACGATCGTGGGGCGTCCGACGGGTGCGGCCGCCGATTGTGCGCGCAGGACGCTCGACTGAGCGCGACTCGGCGTTGTGCCGGCCGGCCGGCGAGGCCGAGGATGCTCGCCCATGACGCGTGATCCCCTCCGTTCGAAGAGCCCCCGCACCCGACCCGGCCTGAAGGCCGGGGCGGCCGCCGGGGTGGTGGTCCTGTCGCTCGCGGGGGCGGCGGCGGGCCTCGCGCAGTCCGGCGACTCCCGGCGGCCGGCCGCCGCCCCGTTCGGGGAGCCGACGGCCCGCAACACCGACCCGGGGGAGGGCATCACCGCCGTCGCGGGCGACCGGGCGACGGGTTGGGCCGGGCAGAAGCGCTCGGAGGTGCTCGCCCGCAACGGCATGGTCGCGACGAGCCAGCCCCTGGCGACCCAGGCCGGCCTCCGGATCCTCCAGGAGGGAGGCAACGCGGCGGACGCGGCCGTCGCCGCCGCGGGCGTGGCCTCGGTGGTGGAGCCGCTGAGCACGAACCTCGGCTCGGATACCTTCGTCCTCTACTGGTCCGCGAAGAAGAAGCAGCTCTACGGGCTGAACGCCAGCGGCTGGTCGCCGAAGGCGTGGACCCCGGAGTACTTCCGCGCCAAGGGCGCCGACGCGGAGAGCGGCGTGCCGCTGCGCGGCGCCGACTCCGTCACGGTGCCCGGCAGCGTCGACGGATGGGACCGCCTGCTCAAGCGCTTCGGCACGAAGGGCTTCGACGAGGTGCTGAAGCCCGCGGCCGAGGTGGCCGGGCAGGGCTTCGGGATGACCGAGCGCGAGCGGGGCGACTGGCTGCCCTGGGTCGACGACCTCAAGAAGGACCGCGAGACGGCCCGCGTCTACCTGCGGCGCGGACAGGCCCCGCCGCTGTACGGCACGTTCCGCAACCCGGGCATGGCCCGGGCGCTCAACACCCTGCGCCGGGAGGGCCGCGACGCCTTCTACGAGGGCCGGATCGCCGACGCCATCGTGCGCAAGGTCCGGGCGGGCGGCGGGGCGATGACGAAGGAGGACCTCTCCGCGTTCCGCTCGGAGTGGGTGAAGCCGATCAGCACGGAGTACCGCGGCCACACCATCCACGAGATGCCGCCGAACTCGCAGGGCTTCGCCGTGCTGGAGACGCTGAACATCCTGGACCAGTGCGCCCCGCGGCTCGGGATCGACCTGAAGAAGGCCGGCCCGCGCTCCCCGCGCTTCTGGCACATGATCGTCGAGGCCAAGAAGCTGGCCTTCGCCGACCTCGAGCGCTACAACGCCGACCCGCGCACCACGCCGGTCCCCGTCGACCGTCTGATCTCGAAGTCCTACGCGGCGTCGCTCTGCGGGCGCATCGACCCCAAGCGCGCCTCCGTGCCCGCCCCGGCGCCCGCGCCCGAGCAGAAGGGCGGGACGGTCTACCTCACCGTCGGCGACCGCTGGGGCAACATGGTCTCCTTCATCAACAGCGTCTACTACCCGTTCGGGTCGGCCGTGACGGTCCCGGGCTACGGCTTCCTGCTGCAGAACCGCGGCAACGGCTTCTCGCTCGATCCGTCCAGCCCGAACGTGGTCGCGCCCCGCAAGCGGCCCTTCAACACGATCATCCCGGGCTTCGTGACGAAGGACGGCAAGCCGACGCTCGCCTTCGGCAACATGGGCGGTCCCGTCCAGGCGCAGGCGCAGACCACGGAGCTGGTCAACATGCTCGACCTCGGCATGAACGTCCAGGCCGCGGGAGACGCCGCCCGCTTCAGTCACGACCAGGACTCGAACACGCTCAGCCTCGAGCCCGAGCTCTACGACCTCGTGGGCAAGGGGATGCGCGCGATGGGGCACAAGGTCGTGAGCGCCCGCGGCGGGGACCTCGTCGCCGGCGGCTACCAGGCGATCCACGTGACCCGGCGCGGGCGGACCGCCACGACGGGCACGAAGCCGCTGGGCGGGGTCTACCGCGCCGGCTCGGACCACCGCAAGGACGGCGCCGCCGCCGGGTGGTGAGCGGGGCTCCGGCGCCGCCCGCGCCGCCCGTTCGGCCCTCGTGGTCGAACGGTTCCTGACGCCCGCTTCGCCCACGGGGCCCCTCGGCCCCCGGGGCCGCCGCTCAGCGGCGGTCCCGCACCTCCACCACGACGTCGCGGAGCCCCGCGGCGTCGGTGGTGACCGCCCGCGGGGTCAGCACGCTGGTCACGGCCGCCCCGACGGGCGCGAGCACGGCCACGATCGTCAGCGTCGCGATCATCGCGGCGAGCACGAGCAGCACCAGCGCGGCACGGACACGGCGGTTGGCTTCTGGACGAGAGCGCACGCCCGGGTCATCGGCCGGGCCGCCGCGAACCTGCGCCCGCCGGACGGCCCATCCGTCCGTGTTCGCCGTCCGTGGTTGTGGGCACAGAGAGGAGAAGCCCCTTGGTCGATCGCCGAAGATCTGCCATACTCGCACTCAGATTTCACGCAGGACCGTTTGGAAGCTAGGAGCGCCACATGGGCAAGATCATCGGTATCGACCTGGGCACGACCAACTCGTGCATGGCCGTCCTCGAGGGCGGTGAGCCGACCGTCATCGAGAACGCGGAGGGTGGTCGCACGACCCCGTCCGTGGTGGCGTTCGCGAAGGGCGAGCGTCTCGTCGGCGCCGTCGCCAAGCGGCAGGCCGTCACGAACCCGACGAACACCATCTCGTCGGTCAAGCGCTTCATGGGCCGCAAGGAGGCGGAGGTCCGTGAGGAGGAGTCGATGGTCCCGTACAAGGTCGTGGCCGGCCCGAACGGCGACGCGCGCATCGAGGCCGAGGGCAAGCAGTACTCCCCGCCGGAGGTCTCCGCGATCACCCTGGCGAAGCTGAAGGCCGACGCCGAGGCGTACCTGGGCGAGACGGTCGACGGCGCGGTCATCACCGTCCCGGCGTACTTCAACGACGACCAGCGGCAGGCGACGAAGGACGCCGGCAAGATCGCCGGCCTCGACGTCAAGCGCATCATCAACGAGCCGACCGCGGCCTCGCTGGCCTACGGCCTCGACAAGGAGGCCGACCAGACGATCCTCGTCTTCGACCTCGGCGGCGGCACGTTCGACGTGTCCGTGCTCGAGATCGGCGACGGCGTGTTCGAGGTCAAGTCGACCGCGGGTGACAACCACCTCGGCGGCGACAACTTCGACAAGACGATCGTCGACTGGCTCGCGGGCGAGTTCAAGCGCGACCAGGGCATCGACCTCAAGAACGACCCGATGGCGCTCCAGCGCCTGTTCGAGGCGTCCGAGAAGGCGAAGATCGAGCTGTCCTCCGCGCAGGAGACGCAGATCAACCTGCCCTTCATCACGGCCGACGCCTCGGGCCCGAAGCACCTCGACGTCCGCCTGACCCGCGCGAAGCTCACCGAGCTCGCCGGCGACCTGCTCGACCGCCTCGTCGCGCCGGTCCGCCAGGCCATGGACGACGCCAAGGACAAGGGCGCCTCCAAGATCGACCACATCGTGCTCGTCGGCGGCATGACCCGCATGCCGGCGGTGCAGGAGAAGGTCAAGGAGCTCACGGGCAAGGAGCCGCACCGCGGGGTCAACCCGGACGAGGTCGTCGCCGTCGGCGCGGCCGTCCAGGCCGGCGTGCTCGCCGGTGACGTCAAGGACGTCCTGCTCCTCGACGTGACCCCGCTGACGGTCGGCATCGAGACCAAGGGCGGCGTCATGACGAAGCTCATCGAGCGCAACACCACGATCCCGACCCGCAAGAGCGAGGTCTTCTCGACCGCGGACGACAACCAGCCGTCCGTCGAGATCCACGTGCTCCAGGGCGAGCGCGAGATGGCGAGCTACAACAAGTCGCTCGGCAAGTTCCAGCTCACCGGCATCCCGCCGGCGCCCCGTGGCGTGCCGCAGATCGAGGTGACGTTCGACATCGACGCGAACGGCATCCTCAACGTGTCGGCGAAGGACCTGGGCACGGGCAAGGAGCAGAAGATCGAGATCAAGGCCGGCGGTGGCCTGACCGACGAGGAGATCCAGTCCATGGTCTCCGACGCCGAGACGAACGCCGAGGCCGACAAGAAGGCGCGCGAGCTGGCCGAGGCCCGCAACGTGGCCGAGCAGGGCGCGTACCAGGCGGAGAAGCAGCTGGCCGACCTGGGCGACCAGGTCGACGAGACCTCCCGCAAGGAGATCGAGGACGCGATCACCGAGGTCCGCACGGCCCTCGAGGGTGACGACGCGGCCGCGATCACCGCGAAGCGCGAGGCGCTCGAGCAGGCCTTCCACAAGGTCTCCGAGCAGCTCTACCAGCGCGCCCAGGAGCAGCAGGGCGACGCGGCCGACGGCAACGGCGCCGGTCCCTCCGGGGCCTCGTCCTCCGACGAGGAGGACGTCGTCGACGCCGAGGTCGTGGACGAGAAGTAGGCCCCGGCCCGCGACCGTCCGGACATCGAGGAGCACGCCATGAGCGAGAAGAACGAGCACCCGGGCACGCCGGACGGCCGTCCGACCCCCGCCCCCACCGGATCCGGTGGGGGCGGCGGTCAGGGCGCCGAGACGGATCGCCCGATCCCGGCGGACAAGCGTCGTCCCGACGTCTCCTCCGCGGCGAACAACAACGCCCCGGAGGACGGCGCCACCTCGGGTGACGTCGACAACGACTTCCAGCCCAACCGCGCCGGTGACTCGGCGCCGGGCGTGAAGCCGGACGGTCGTCCCGAGGGCGAGGGCGCCGCGTCGACCCCCGCCGACGTCAACGCCACCACGAAGGGCGACGACGCCGAGGACGACGAGGACGCCGACCCTGCCACCGGCGGGGCCTCCCCGGAGGCACCCGCCGAGGCGGCGGCGCCCGTCGAGGAGGAGCCGGACTGGAAGGACCGCTACCTGCGGTCCGTCGCGGAGCTCGACAACGTGCGCAAGCGCGCCCGTCGCGACGCCGCGATGGGCGAGGCCCGCGGGGTCTCCCGCCTGGCGCGCGAGCTCCTGCCCGCGCTGGACAACCTCGACCGCGCGCTCGCGCACGTCGGCGACGCCGAGCACGACGCGCAGCTCGTCGAGGGCCTGCGGATCGTGCACCGCGAGCTGCACGCCGCGCTGTCCTCCGCCGGGATCGAGGCGTTCGACCCGACGGGCGAGCAGTTCGACCCGCGCCTCCACGAGGCGCTCACGCAGCAGCCGGCGGGCGACGACGTCACGCCGGGCACGATCGTCACCGTCTACCAGGCGGGCTACCGCCGGGGCGACGACGTGCTGCGGGCGGCCAAGGTCGTCGTCGCGGGCTGACCGCGCGGCCGGTGGGCGCTCGCCCACCGGCCACCCGCGGTTCCCCCTTCCCTTCCCCTCTGACCCGAAGACGCAGCGATGGCGACACGACAGGACAACGGCCCGGACCTCTACGCGGTCCTCGGGGTCGACAAAAAGGCGTCCGCCGACGAGATCAAGAAGGCGTACCGCAAGCTCGCCCGCGAGTACCACCCGGACCGCAACCCCGGGGACGAGGCGGCGGAGGAGCGGTTCAAGCAGGTCTCGGCGGCCCACGACATCCTGTCCGACGCCGACAAGCGCAAGGAGTACGACAAGGCCCGCGCGTTCGGCGGCCTGGGCGGCGCGTTCTCCGGCGGGGGCGGCGCTCCGAGCGGGTTCGACTTCGGCGACTCCGGGATCGGCGACATCCTGGGCAACGTCTTCGGGCGGGCCACGGGCGCGGGGACCCGGCCGGGCACCGGTGCGGGCGGGCGGACGCGGTCCAACCAGCAGCGGGGTCGCGACCTCGAGGCCGGCGTCACGCTCTCCTTCCGCCAGGCGATGGACGGCGCCCAGGTGCCCCTGAGCGTGCGGACGACCGCGACCTGCGGCACCTGCGCGGGGACGGGGGCCGAGCCGGGCACGAGCCCGACGGTCTGCCCACGCTGCCAGGGCCGGGGCGTCGAGTCCCAGGGCCAGGGCCTCTTCTCCATCAGCCAGCCGTGCTCGCGCTGCCACGGCGCCGGCACGATCATCGAGAAGCCCTGCCACACCTGCCACGGCGAGGGGGCGATCCACGCGACGAAGCGCTACCGCGTGAACGTGCCCGCCGGGGTCAAGGAGGGCTCGCGCGTGCGCCTGGCCGGCAAGGGCGAGGCGGGCCGCGGCGGCGGTCCTCCCGGTGACCTCTTCGTCGTCACGCACGTGACGCCGTCGCAGATCTTCGAGCGTCACGGGGACGACGTCGAGGTGACCGTCCCGCTCTCCATCGCCGAGGCCGTCCAGGGCGCCGACGTCGACGTCCCGACGCTCGACGGTCGCAAGAAGCTGCGCGTCGCGCCGGGCACGAAGCACGGCACGGTGCAGCGCCTGCGCGGCGAGGGCCCGCCGAAGCTCGGCTCGGGCACGCCGCCGCGGGGCGACATCCGCTACCGGTTCGTCATCGAGGTGCCGCAGCCGTCCACGGACGAGCAGCGCGAGGCCGTCGGCAAGCTCGCCGACCTCTTCCCGTCCGCCGGACGCGAGCGCCTCTTCGCCGAGGAGTGACCCCATGGCCGACCACGACATCCACCCCGACACCGACGGCCCGACCCCCGGCGAGGCCGACGCGTCCGCCCCGGCGGGCGGGCGGTCCCCGGGGCGTCGCCGGACGGCCCGGGTCACCACGACCACCACGACGACGACCACGATCGAGGTCGACGCCGACCGCGGCGTCTTCATGATCTCCGTCGCCGCCGAGCTGGCCGAGATGCACCCGCAGACCCTGCGGATGTACGAGCAGCGCGGCCTGATCGAGCCGAAGCGCTCGCCGAAGGGCACCCGGCTCTACAGCCACAGCGACGTCGATCGTCTGCGCCGGATCCAGCAGATGACGAACGACCTGGGCCTGAACCTGGCCGGGGTCGAGCAGGTGCTCGAGCTCGAGAACCAGCTCGAGCGCGAGAAGCGCCGCTACGCCCGCGCGGCCGAACGGCTCGAGCAGCTGCAGCGCGAGACCGTCGAGATGCGCGACCGCCTGCGCGCCGAGATGGAGGCCGAGATCGACAAGCTGCGCAAGCGCAACGAGCTCGTGCCCTACCACGGCACCCGCACGACGGCGATCGTGCACTTCCGCCCGGCACCGCCGGAGCCGCAGGACGTCCACGAGGTCCACGAGGGCGACGAGTAGGGCGTTCGCGGGTCGACGGACCAGCGGCTAGGGTGCCGGGCACCCGAGTCCGCGTGGAGGACGTCCCGCTGTGAGCACCCCTGAGTCCCCGAGGCCGGCCCTGCCGGTCGGCCTGACCCTCGACCGCGGATTCGCGCTTCTGCGCCGCCATCCACGGGCGCTGCTGCTGCCGCAGCTCGTGCTCAACGTGCTGCCGGCGCTGTTCGGGCTCGTGCTGGTGGGGGTGGGCTACCTGCTCCTGGGCGACGTGCGGACGCGGACGGAGCAGGTCCGCGAGTCGACGTTCCTCGGCGACAGCCGGCTCGTCACCCGCGAGGTCGCGGACTACTCCTCGGGCCAGCAGGTGCTGCTCGGCGTGCTGATCGCGATCGGCGCGCTCGTCTTCGTGTGGTTCCTGCTCGCCGCCTACGTCTCCGTCGTGCGCGGAGCCGACCGGGCCGTCGAGGGTCGCCCGCACCTGCCGCTGGGCCGTGCGATGCGCGAGTCGCTGACGGCCACGCCCAAGCTCTTCGGCCTGGGCATCGTCTTCTACCTCGGGATGGTCGTCGTCTTCGCGGGCCTGGCGCTCGTCGTGGTGCTCGCGGCGCAGCTCGCGGGCGCCCTGGCCGTCCTCGTCGGGCTCGCCGCCTTCCTGGCCCTCGTGTACCTCGTGGTCCGCGTGCTGCTGTGGCCCGTCGTGCACCTGAGCGAGGCGACGGGGGTCCGGAGCTACCGCCGGGCGTGGGACCTGACCCGGGGCCGCTTCTGGTCGGTCTTCGGTGTGCTGCTGCTCGTGGGCATCGTCGTCAGCGTGGTCTCCACGGTGCTCTCGCTCGGGCTCCAGCTCGTGGTCGGCGGCCTCTTCGCCCTCGACGAGACCGTCGGCGCGGTCAGCGTCATCCCCTACGTCGTGCTCCTCGTCGGCCTCAGCGTGATCACGACCGCCGGCTTCATCGCCCCGGTCGTCGTCGCCTACCGCACGCTCGCCGGCCGCGACACCGCCGAGCTGTGGCAGGCGGCCGAGGCGATGGGCGGCCCGGGCCGCGACGCGGGCGACGCCGCGGCGGGCCCGCCGGCCGAGCCCGGCGTGCGGCGCTGGGCGTCCGACGAGCCGCCCATCGCCGGGGCGGGCTCTGGCGGCGCCGGTGGCGTGTCGAGCGGGTCCGCGGCGGGCGGGAGCTCGGAGCGGCTGTGGTCCGGCGACGCGGCCGAGCGGCCCGAGGGCGCGGCCGACCGGCCGGGCGGCCTGCCCGCCGCCGACGCGCCCGCCGACCCCGGCATGGACCGCTGGAAGCGCGGCGCGGACGACGGGGAGCGGGCCTGAGTCACGGGCGCCGCGCGCGGGTCCGGCCCGCGCTCCGCGTCGCCCCGGCGTGCCGCGCCGCCCTGGTGGTCGCGCTGGCCCTGCTCGTCTCGGCGCTGCCGGCGCCGGGCGGCACGTCCCCGGGGTGGGCCGCGGGGACGTGGCCCGGCCCGGCACGCGCCGCCGCGCAGACCACCGCGGTCCCGCCCACGCCGGGCGAGCGCGCCACGGCCGACCGGCTGCGCGGCGTCGCCCGCGATGTCCTGCGCGACCCGGACGAGGCGGGGGACGACCTCGATCTGCAGGGCGCCGGCGGTGTCGTGTGGCGCGTGCTGCTCGTCCTGCTCGTCGCCGTGTTGGTGCTGGTGGCGGTGCGGCTCGCCCGTCGCGGACCGCGGCGGCGGGCGGCGGCGCTCGCCCCGGCGGCGGCCTCCGCCGACGACCTGGCCGCGCTGGAGCGGGCGGCCCGCGACGCCGAGGCGCGCGGCGCGCACCGCGAGGCCGTCCTGCTCTGGTTCCGTGCGGGCGCGCGCCGCCTCACCGACCGTCGCGGTTTGCGGGTCCCCGCCCTCGCCACCGCGGGACAGGTCGCGCGCGCGGCCGGCGACCCACGCGTGACCGCGCTGGCCGCCGGCTACGACCGGGCCGCCTACGGCCCCGCGCCCGTCGGCCCCGCGGCGAGCGCCGGCGCGCGCGAGGGCTGGACGGCCGTGCTGCGCGCCCCTGGGCCCGGCGCCGCCGCGCCGGCCGATCCCGACGCCTCGCACGACCCCGGGGCCGCGACGTGAGCCGCCGCATCGTCCTGGGCCTGCTCTCGGCGCTCGTCGCCCTGGGCATGGTCCTGACCGCGCTGAACGCCCGCCCCGAGCCCGCCCCGCCGACGCCCGACGGGTGGACGAGCGGCGAGCCCGGCGGCGTCGGCGGCTGGGCGGCCGTGCTGTCCCGCGAGGGGGTGCGGCTGCGCGTGCGGGACGTCGACCCGGCGGACCTGCGGCTCCTGCCGGGCACGACCTACCTGTTCGGCGAGGACGCGCTCGACGACGCGGACGCCCGGCGCGTGGCCCGCGAGGCACGGCGCGGCGCCCGCGTCGTCGCCGTGGGCCGCGACGCGTGGCGGATCGCGCGCGTCCTGCGCCTGGACGCCCCGGGCGGCGAGGCCCAGGGGGACGCCGTGCGGGTCGCGCGCGAGCCCGAGACCGCGGCGGTGGTCGCCGTCGCCCGCGACGGCGCGGTCTGGCCGTCGACGCCGTCCCGCACCCGGCCGCTGCTCGCGGTCGGGGCGCGCGCCGTCGCCGTCGCCGTGCCGGTCGGCCGGGGGCGGGTCGTCCTCGTGCCTGACCGCGGGATCGTCGAGAACGCCGGCCTCGTGCGGGCCGACAACGCCGCGTTCGCCGTCGCCCTGGCGGGCCGCGGACGCGTCGTCGCGCTGCGGCCGCGCGAGGAGGCGACGGCGTTCGGCGGCGTGCCGGCCCGCGGGGTCACGGTGGTGTTGCTGCTCGTGCTCGCGGCAGGGGCGGCGATGCTCTCGCGCGGTCGCCGTCTCGGGCCGCCGACGGAGCCGGACGAGCCCCCGAGCCCGGGCCGCTCCGCCTACGTCGACGCGCTGGCCGCGCTGCTCGCCCGGACCCCCGACCGGGGCCGGGCCGCGGAGCGGCTGCGGGCCCGCGGCCGCACCGTCCTGGCCCGCCGCGTCGGCCTGCCGCCCGACCCCACGCCCGACGACGTGCGCGCCGCCGCGCGGCGTGCGGGCCTGGACGACGCCGACGCCGCCGCGCTGGCCGGCACGGGACCGTCGTCCGCCACCCCCGTCGATGTCCGAGCCGTCGGGCGGGCCCTCGCCCGCCTGGAAGGAGACCCCGCATGATCGAGATCGTCACCGCACTGCGCGAGGAGGTCGGCCGTGTCGTGCGCGGAGCCGACGCGACCGTCGACCTGCTCGTCGCCGCCGCGACGCTGGGCGGCCACGTGCTGCTCGAGGGTCCGCCCGGCGTGGCCAAGACGCTGACCGCCACCGCGCTCGCGCGGGCGCTCGACGTCGAGAGCTCGCGGATCCAGCTCACCCCGGACATGCTGCCCAGCGACGTCACCGGCACCGTCGCGCTCCGCGGCGGCGAGCTCGTGTTCCGCCCCGGCCCGGTGTTCACGAACCTGCTGATCGCGGACGAGATCAACCGCACCCCGCCGAAGACGCAGTCCGCGCTGCTCGAGGCGATGCAGGAGGGCGCGGTCTCCGTCGACGGCGAGCGCCACCCGCTCCCCGAGCCGTTCCTGCTCGTGGCGACCCAGAACCCGATCGAGCAGGAGGGGACCTACCCGCTGCCCGAGGCGCAGCTCGACCGCTTCCTCTTCCGCGTGCACGTCGGCTATCCCGACGAGGCGGCGGAGCGCGAGGTCGTCGTGGCCGCGCGCGAGGGCCTGCGCCCGGCGGCGCTGCACGACGTGCGGCCCGTGGTCGACGCGGCCGCGCTGCGGGACGCGCGGGCGACGGTGGGCGACACGTTCGTCCACGACGACGTCGCCGCCTACGTCGTCGCCTTGGTGCGGGCGACCCGGGGGCTGCCGAGCGTCACGCTCGGCGCCAGCCCCCGCGCCGGGGTGCACCTGCTCGCTGCCGCGCAGGCCACGGCCCGCATCGCCGGGCGCGACTTCGTGACCCCGGACGACGTGCGCGCGGTCGCCGAGCCCGTGCTCGCCCACCGGCTCGTGCTGAGCCCGGAGGCGGCGCTCGAGGGCACGCGCGACGTCGACGCCGTGGCCGCCGCGCTCTCCTCCGTCCCGGTGCCGGCGGCGCGGTGAGCCCGACGCCCCGCGTTGCGGCGCTGCTCTGCGCCTGCGCGGCCCTGGCCGTGCTGCTGCCCCCGACCGTGGGCGTGCTCGCGGCCGTGCTCGTCGTGCTGCTCGCGGTGCTCGACGGGTTCCTCGCCCGCCGCCGGCCGCCGGTGCTGCGGGTCGACGCGCCGGGGATCGCGCCGCGCGGCGGGACCGTCGACGTGGTGGTGGAGCCCGAGACGGCCGAGCCGGGCCTGCGGATCCGCCTGACGGGTATCCCCGGCCTGCGGGTGGAGGAGGGCGAGGGCCTCGGCCGGGTGACGGCGCGGGTGACCGCCGAGCGCCGCGGCCGCCACGTGCTGCCGCCGCCCGTCGCCCGGCGCACCGGGCCGCTCGCCCTCGGGCGCTGGGACCACCGCGCGACGGACGGCGCCGAGCTGCGGGCGCTGCCGGACTACCGCGCGGCGCACGCGCTCGCGGCCGTCGTGCGCACCGGCGGCGCGGCGACCGGGCTGCGTACGCGTGGGCCCTACGGGCTGGGCACGGAGTTCGACCACGTGCGCGACTACGCGCCGGAGGACGACATCCGGCAGGTCAACTGGCGCGCCACCGCCCGTGCGGGGCGGCCGATGAGCAACCAGCGCCGGGTGGAGTCCGACCGCGATGTCGTGCTGCTCGTCGACGCTGGCCGGCTCGGCGCCGCCCCCGCGGACGCCGCCGGCGACGCCGCCTCGCCGGGCGGGGCGACGCGCCTGCTCGACGTGTGGCTCGACGCCGCCGCGGCGGTCGCCGCGACCGCCGACGCGCTCGAGGACCACGTGGGCGCCGTCGCCTACGACGCGCACGTGCGGACCCGGCTGGCGCCGCGTCGCGCCGGGGGCGACGCCGTCGTCCGCGCGCTGCACGACCTCGAGCCGGCGCCGGTCGACAGCGACCACGAGCGCGCGTTCCGGGCCGTCGGCGGCGCCCGCCGCGCGTTCGTCCTCGTCCTGACCGACCTGCTCGACGAGGCGGCGGCCGCCCCGCTGCTCGCCGCGGCGCCGCTGCTCGCGCGCCGCCACGCGCTCTGCGTCGCGACCGTGGAGGAGCCGCGCCTGCGCGCGCTGGCGACCACGGCGCCGGACGACGAGCTCGGCGCGCTCGCCCAGGCCGTCGCCGTCGACGTCCGCCGGGAGCGCGACGCCGTCGCGGCCCGCCTGCGGGCGCTGGGCGCCCAGGTGCTCTCCGTCCCGCCGCGCGGGCTGGCCGCCGCGAGCGTCGACGCCTACCTGCGGGCGAAGCGTCGCGGCGTGATGTGAGCGCCGTCCTGGCGCGCCGTGGTGCGCGTCGCCGCGGCCGCGGGCCCCGCAGCCCGGGGTCGTCGCACCCCGCGGTAGGGTAGCCGCGCCCCGGCGTGCGTACGCCGTTCTGGCGTCGTCCCCGCCGGCCGTCCCGCCGGTCCCTCCACCAGGAGCCTCCGATGTCCGTACCGCGTGATCGCGTACCCGGCCGCGAGCTGACCCCGCGTCGGCGCCGCCTGTTGGAGGACGAGCGACGACGGCTGCTGCAGGCGGTGGTCGACGCGGTCGTCACCGTCGGCTACGACGAGATCACGGTCCGCGGGATCTGCGAGGCCGCGGACGTCAGCGCCCGGCGTGGGTTCTACCGCCACTTCGCCGACGTGCGCTCGGCGTTCGTCGAGGCGTGCCTCGACATCGACCGGGGGCTGCGGGCGACGGCGGCCGTCGCGTTGCGGGCGTCGGCCGACGTCGAGCCGCGCGAGCGGGTGCGGGCGTGCGTGGAGGCGATCGTCGGCTTCCTGACCGACGACCCCGTGCGGGCCGAGGCGCTGCTCGTGCACGGTCCCGCCGGCGGGACCGAGATCGCGCAGGCGCGCGACACGACGATGACGCGGTTTGCCGACCACCTCCGGGAGCTCACGGCGCCCCTGGTGGATCCCGAGGCGCCGACGGACGAGCTGGTGATCCGGATGGCGCTCGGCGGTGCGCACGAGACGATCCACCGGCAGCTCGTGGCGGGCGCGGTCGACGAGCTGCCGGAGCAGGTGCCGCAGCTCGTGGACCTGCTGCTGCTCCCGTTCGCCCCGCGCGGGGCGCGGGTCGGGGGCGAGTCGGGCCGGGGCTAGCCGGCGGGGCGTGCCGCGGGCGCCGCGGCGGACGGCGCCGTCCCGGACGTCACCGTGCCGCGCGGCGTGCGGCCCCGGATCGCCACGAGCGCCCAGTACGCCCCGCCCAGGCCGAGGCCGAGCGCCGTGACGGCGAGGGCGGACCAGCCGGCGGGGGAGACGAAGCCCTCGACGATCCCGCAGACCACGAGGAAGGGCGCGGTGCCGACGACCACGAGCACGGTCGGCCGCGCCGCGTCGCGGATCGCCAGCCGCCGCGGCCGGTCACCCGGGTCGACGACGGCCCAGCCCACGCGCATGCCGGCGGCGGCGCCGACCACGATGCAGCTCAGCTCGAGCACGCCGTGGGCCACGACGAGGTGCAGCACGCGGTCGAGGTTGCCGTTGGCCGCCGCGACCCCCAGCACCGCGCCGAGGATCGCCCCGTTGAACGCGACGAGCAACACCGCCGGGGCGACGCAGCCGAGCCCCGCGACGAACGCGATCAGCGTGACGCGGATGTTGTTCGTGAACAGCTGCGACGAGAACGCCGCCGACTCCGACGACGCCAGCCCGCGGTCGAGCGTGGGCGGCGCCGCGCCGTCGATGAAGTCGCCGGGGACGAGCGTCGCGGCGGCCGCGGGGTCCACGGCGCCCCAGATCCCCACGAGGAGCGCGGGGACGAGCAGGGCGAGTGCCGCGACCCCGAGCCAGCGGCCGAGCGCGTGGACCTGCGCCCAGTACTCGCGGCGCACGAAGTCGCGCAGCGAGCGGCGCGCACCGGCGCGGCCGTAGACGAGCGCCCGGGCCCGCCGGACGAGCAGCTCGAGCCGTGCGACGACCGGGTCGCCGGGGTAGGCGCGGCGGGCGTGCGCGAGGTCGGCGGCCACGGAGCGGTACGCGGCGCCGAGCTCGAGGACGCCGTCGGCCCCCAGGCGCTCTGGCCGGGATCCCGCGCGACGCAGCTGGGCCTCGAGCGCGTCCCACGACGGGGTGCGATCGGCCAGGAAGCGGGATAGGGTCACGGCCGTGCAGGACTATCACGACCACCTCGCGATCTCCACCCCGGAGGCCGTCGACGTGGTCCTCGACCTGGCCGGTCCCGGCACGCGGATCTCGAGCGGGGCGATCGACCTGGCGGGGCAGCTCCTGCTCGGCGGCCTGGGCGCGCTGGCGCTCCACGCGCTCGCCGACCCGCTCGGCCCCGACTGGTCGGCGGTCCTCGCGGCGATCGGGGGCTTCGCGCTGCTCTTCGTCTACGACGTCGCGTGGGAGCTCCTCAACGACGGCCGCACGCCCGGGAAGGCGCTCCTGGGCCTGCGGGTCGTGCGTGACGACGGGCGAAGGGTCGACGGCGCGTCCAGCGCGGTGCGCAACCTGCTGCGGCTCGTGGAGCTGCCGCTGGCCTACGCGCCCGGGATCGTGATGGTCACGCTCACGCGCCGCCACCAGCGGCTCGGTGACCTGGTCGGCGGCACGCTCGTCGTCCGCGAGCCGCGGCGGACGTCGCGGGCGCTCGCGGCGGCCGCGGAGGGCGCCGGGACGGACGCGGCGGACGACCTGCGGCTCGACACCGCGGGCCTGACGGACCACGACCGCTCCACGGCTCGCGCGTTCGCGGCGCGCCACGCCACCCTGGACCCGGAGGAGCGCCGCGCCCTCGCGGCGGCGATCGCCGCGGCCCTGCGCGCCCGGCTCGGCGGCGTGCCGCCCGGCGTCGGCGACGAGGCGCTCGTCCTGGCGGTCGCCCGCGGCGCGAGCCTGCGCGGCTGAACGCGACGTCGCGGCGTCAAGCCCGGCCGTCTAGTCCAGCGTCCCGCCGAGCACGCCCGCCCGCCGGGCGCCGGCCACCACCGCCACCGCGCACGCCACGCCCAGCGTCCAGCCGCCGACGACGTCCGTCGGGCTGTGGACGCTCAGGACCACCCGGCTGATCCCGACGACGACGGCGACGCATGCCCCCGCGAGCACCCACCGCCAGGCGGGATGGCCGTGGCGGGCGGTGCGCGCGGTCAGCGCCAGGACGAGCCCGAGCGCGATCCAGCCCGCCGCGGACTGCGTGGAGTGCCCCGACGGGAACGCGGTCGAACGCTCGACGACCTCGCGGAGGGCGAGTGGTGGCCGCGGCCGCTCGACGACCAGCTTGATCAGCGGGGCGAGCGCGGCGCCGACCAGCAGCGCGACGACGGGCACGGCCGCGGCGGCGGGCCGCAGCCAGTGGGCGGCCACCAGCGCGATCCCGATCACGATCAGCGCGATCCCGGCCCACAGCGCGTCGCCGAGGTTCGTGACGGCGCGCGCCAGGTCGACGAGGAACGGCGAGCGCCCGGCGGCCACGGAGCTGACGACGTCGGCGTCCCAGTCCGTGACGGCGTTCCGCCCGCGGACCACCACGCCGAGGACGGCGATCAGGAGCGCGCAGGCGAGCAGCAGGGGCAGCGGACGGCGCAGGACTCGGGGCACGGCCACCGAGCATCGCATCGCGAGCCCGTGGCCGTCCAACCCGTTACGGCCGGGGGCGGTCCGCCCCGACGGCCGGCGCGGCCACCGGGGTCTGCGCGGGCAGCTCCCCGGAGCGG
This sequence comes from Patulibacter americanus DSM 16676, assembly GCF_000420025.1. Taxonomy (GTDB): domain Bacteria; phylum Actinomycetota; class Thermoleophilia; order Solirubrobacterales; family Solirubrobacteraceae; genus Patulibacter; species Patulibacter americanus. Next base: position 445,397 of record NZ_ATUD01000001.1, on the reverse strand, counting down.
GCGGATGGCCGTGCGTCCCCGGCGTGGTGGGTGCCCACGGCGAGGATCACGAGCAGCTCGCAGACGACCACGACGCAGATCACCGCGAACAGCCGCCGGCGGAGCGCGGGCGTCCCGCCCGGGAGCTCGCCGTGCAGCGCCCGCAGCAGCACGCCGTCCTGGGGGCGACGGCCGACGCCGCCCCCGAGGCTCCTAGCGGCGGACACGCGGGTCGTTCTCGTAGACGACCGGCCGCTCGACGAGCGCGTCGCGACGACGGGCGTAGGTCAGGCCGTAGAGCAGGCTGATGACCAGGCCGACCACGCCGATGACCATGAGGATCGTGCCGGCGGTGTGGATGCTGAAGCCGGAGGTGCTGGCGGTGACGGCGAAGCGGAGGATGGCCCCGATCGCGATCAGGGCGAGGGAGGTGCCGTAGGTCATGCCGACGCCCCCTTCGGGGTGGCGGGGGACGGGTGGGTGACGGGGGCACTCGGGATGCGGTGCTGCATGGATGACTCCTCCTGCGGACGGTGGGACCGTCGGCGTCGCGCGGCGGCCGTCGCGGCCACCGCTGTCCTGGTCCGGTGCTCCTACAACGGGCGGGCGCGCCGGAGGTCAGGAGGTTCCGCGCCGACCGACGCGCGACCGGCGTCGGGCGACCGGGGGAGAAGAGGTGAGCGCCCGGCCGCCGTCCCCGCGACCGGGCGCTCGAGTCCGTCCGCCGTCCCGCGGCCGGACCCTGTCCCCGCGCTCCGTCCCGAGCGCGGCCGTGACCCAGGCGCCGGGGGATCAGGGCGCCGAGATCGCGGGAGGTGTGTGTCCCTCGCCTCTACAACGCACGGACGGGCGGAAAGGTCAGGAGGTAGTTCGCGAACCCGTCGCGGGGCAGGAACGGCCGCTAGTCGTCGTCGCGGTCGTCGTCCTCGTCGTCGTCCCCGTCGTCTTCGTCCTCGTCCTCGTCCTCGTCGCCGCCCTTGGGCCGGCCGCTGCCGGCGGACTCGGGCCTGCCGGGGGACTCCGGCCGGCCGGCCGGCGCGGAGCCGGCCGCACCGGGGCCCGGGGTCGGGGCCTGCCCGTTCGGCGTCGGGGGTTTGGGCGCGGGGGCGGCGCCGTCCTTCGGCGCATCGGGACCGGGCGCCGGGTCCTTCGGCCTCTCCGGCTTGGCCTTCTCGGCCTTCGCCCTGTCCGCCTTCGCCTTGTCGGCCTTGGCCCTGTCGGCCTTCGCCTTGTCGGCCTTCGCCTTGTCGGCCTTGGCCTTGTCGGCCGGGGAGCTGTCGGGCTTCGGGGCGCGGTCGCTCGGCGCGGTCTCCCGGGGAGCATCGTCGTCGCGGGCGTCGGCCGCGGCGTCGCGGCCGCCCTCGCGGGACCGGCCGGAGCCCGCGCCAGAGCGGTCGCGGGTCGGCGCGTCGGCCGCCGGCGGAGCGTCCGAGCGGGTGTCGGCGTTGGGCGTGGCGCTGCGGGGCTCGCCCGCGGAGGGGTCGGGGTCGTCGCCACCGGCGCCGGCGCCCTCGCGGCGGTCCGCGGCACCGCGCAGCTTCGGGCGCTCGCCCGACTCGCCCGTCACGCCGCGCTCGTCCCGCGTCTCGCCGGACGCGCCTGTGCCACCGCCGCCCGCGCCGCCCGTGCCGCCCGTCGGTCCGCCCGCGCCCTCCTGCGCCGCCTGGGCCGCCTCCGGGCCCGCGCCGGCGCCGTCCCCGCCGCGCTCGGCGACGGTCACGCCGCCGATCGCCACGGCGCCGACGGCCAGGGCGGCCGCGACCTTCGTGCCGACCGTGGCCGAGAGGCCGGGCAGCACGCCGCTGAGGAAGCCCCCGCCGGCGGCGGTCCCCGCACCGACGCCGGCCGTCCCGGCGGCCGAGGCACCGAGGAACCCCAGCCCGCCAAGCCCGCCCGCCGCCGGCAGCGGCGCGAGCAGCCCGAGGTCCGTCGGCCGCCGCCGGAGCGCGGCCTCGAACGCGCGGCAGCCCCCGCAGGACTCGAGGTGCGCCTTGACGGCCTTGCCGCGCAGGGTGCGGCGGTCGCCGTCGGACAGCGAGCGACAGAGCGCGTCGCAGTCCATCGCGCGGCCCTCCTCGCGGGTGTGGAGCGCCTGGCGGGCCTCGTAGACGCTCTGCTTGGCGGCCGACGGGGTGATGCCGAGGGCGGCGGAGGTCTCGGCGAACGACAGGCCGACGAGCTCGCGCAGCAGCAGGGCGCTGCGCTGCTGCTGCGTCAGGCGCTGCAGGTCGGCCTCGAGGGCGTGCAGCCGCTCGCGGGTCTCGAGCTCCGTGCTCGACACGCGGTCGGAGACGTCGATCGCCGCGTCCAGGTCGGCGTGGGGCCGGCGGGCCCGCAGCAGGTCGATCGACTCGTTGTGGGCGATCCGGAACAGCCAGGGGCGCAGGGCGATGCGTCGCGTCTCGCCCGGCAGCTTCTCGAGCGCCTTGACCATCGTGCTCTGCAGCGCGTCGGTGGCGTCGTGCTCGTTGCCGACGATGGAGCGGCAGTACCGGAAGAGCGCCTCGTGGTGCCGACTGAAGATGGCCGCGAAGGCCGCTTCGTCGCCGCGCGCGGCCTGCCGGACGAGGCGGCTGTCGCCCCCGCCACGCCAGGAGGAGGGAGACGATGGACGGGTGCTGAGGCTCGAAGGTTCCATGGTCGCCCGCCGGACGCACCGCGGGAGGGGCGGGACCGACCGACTCACCGTACCCACCCGGCGTGGGGCGACACGCCGATCTGGACAGGTGGCGCGCCCGGTGTACCGCCCGCGCGCACGAGCTCACGGGCCTGCGCGCACGAGGCGCAGCTCGGCCACGGGGCACGCCATCACTGACGGCGTATCCCGTTGTCGCACGTGCACCGTCCGCGTTTCGCCCCTCGTCGGAGATTGGGATCCCACCGCGGCTCTAGGCTCGCGCCGTACGTCCCAGCGAGTAGGTAGGAACCGATGAACTCAAGAATGCGCATTCTGGCCTCGACGGCCGCGGTAGCGACCGCGGCCGTGGGCCTGGCCGCCTGCGGCGGCAGCGACGACGAAGGCTCCGGCGGCGGGGGCGGCGGCGAGTCCGCGTCCTCCGTGACCGTGCTCTCGAGTCTTCCGCTGCAGGGCGCCTCGAAGGATCAGCTGGCCGCGATGGTCAACGGCATCAAGCTCGCCCTGGACGAGAACGGCGGCAAGGCCGGCAGCGTCAGCGTGAAGTACCAGTCGCTCGACGACTCGACCGCCCAGGCGGGCAAGTGGGACCCGACGCAGACCGGCGCCAACGCGCGCAAGGCCGTGTCGGACAAGTCCGTGGTCGCCTACATCGGCGAGTTCAACTCGGGCGCCTCCCAGATCTCGATGCCGGTGCTCAACCAGGCCGGGATCGCCCAGGTCTCGCCGGCCAACACCGCCGTCGGCCTGACCACGGACGAGCCGGGTGCCGAGTCCGGCGAGCCGCAGAAGTACGCCCCGACGGGCAAGAAGACCTACATGCGCATCGTGCCGCGCGACACGATCCAGGGCCAGGCGCTGCTCGCCACCCTCAAGAAGGAGGGCTGCACCAAGGTCGCGGTCGCCAACGACCAGGAGACCTACGGCGCGGGCCTCGCGAAGGTCATGGGCCTGAAGGCGCAGGAGGCGGGCATCACGATCACGTCGAACACCGGCGTGCAGCCCGACGCGGCGAACTTCCGCGCCTACGCGGCGAAGATCAAGGGCGAGGGCGCGGACTGCTTCGTGTTCTCCGGCGTGACGGCCAACGGCGCGGCGCAGATCTACAAGGACGTCGACGCGGCGATCCCGGGCGTCAAGCTCTACGGCCCGGACGGCGTGTGCGAGTCGGGCCTCACCAACCCCGGCAAGGGCGGCCTGCCGAAGGCCCTGGCCGAGCGGTTCAAGTGCACCGTCGCGACGCTCGAGCTGAAGAGCTACCCGGGCGGCAACGAGTTCCTGACGGCCTACACGAAGGCCTACAACGACGACGCGCCGGACCCGTACGCCATCTACGGCTACGAGGCCATGAAGCTCATCCTCGACACGATCGAGAAGGGCGGCCCGGAGAAGGCCAACCGCGCCGGCGTCCTCGAGGGCCTGCTGGCCACGAAGGACCGCGACTCGGCCCTCGGCAAGTACGGCTTCGACGAGAACGGCGACACGACGCTGACGGCATACGGCCTCTACGAGGTCGGGGACGACGGCAACCCCAAGTTCGCCGAGCAGATCGAGGCCACGGCCACGCGCTAGGCGCCCTGACGACGCGGCGCGGGGCCTCGGCCCCGCGCCTCGTCGCCGACGCTCTCCATGGCTACGAACACACCCGCCGCGGGCCCTCGGGCCCGGCGGTTTCCCCTTCTCAACGACCAGGGTCGTGAGCGCGCAGGACAGTGGGCGCTCATCATCCTGCTCCTCGCGCTGCCGGTCTACTACGGCATCAGCGACCTGACGGGCGACCAGGGCAACCTGTCGCGCCTCGCCACCAACCTCTTCGAGGGCGTGTCCAACGGCACGATCCTCGCCCTCATCGCCGTCGGCTACACGCTGGTCTACGGCATCATCGAGCTGATCAACTTCGCCCACGGCGACGTGTTCATGATCGGCTCGTTCGTCTCCGTCGGGCTCTTCGGCACGCTCGGCCTGACGCTCGCGACGGGGCCGCTCGGCGTCGTCGTCGGCCTGCTGGTCTGCCTGATCGTGGCGATGGTCGTCACGGGCTCGCTCAACGTCTTGATCGAACGGGTGGCCTACCGGCCGCTGCGCGACGCGCCCAAGCTCGCGCCGCTCATCACCGCGGTCGGGTTCAGCTTCATCCTGCAGAACGTCGGCCTGCTGTGGCTCGGCGGCTCCCCCAAGAGCATCCCGGACCTGATCCGGGCGCAGGAGACGATCGCGACCGTCCTCGGCGTCGAGATCAGCCGCGCCGACATCGTGGCGATCGCCGTCGCGGTGCCGCTGATGATCGCGATCACCCTGTTCATCTCGCGCTCGCGGATGGGCAAGGCGATGCGCGCCACCGCGCAGGACCCCGACGCGGCGCGCCTCATGGGCATCAAGGTCGACTCCACGATCTCGCTGACGTTCATGCTCGGCGGCATGCTGGCCGGCGCCGCCGGTCTGCTCTACGCCCTGTACCAGACCAACGTCTGGTACTTCCAGGGCTTCCAGGCGGGCCTGCTCGCGTTCACCGCCGCGGTCATGGGCGGCATCGGCAACCTCCGCGGCGCCGTCGCGGGTGGTCTGATCATCGGCTGCATCCAGCAGATCGCGGACAACCGCATCGGCACCCAGTGGACGCCGGCGATCGTGTTCGCCTACCTCATCCTGATCATGGTGTTCCGCCCGCGCGGGCTGTTCGGCGAGCAGACGAGGGAGGCCGGCTGATGGCCACGTTCGACTCGGTCATGCAGCGGCCCGTCGGCCCTCGTGGCATGACGGTCTCCACGATCGCCGCGATCGCGATCGTGGCCTTCGCGATCGTGTTCCCGCTGTTCTTCGACCCGCTCTCCGGGTTCCTGGGCACCTCGATCCAGGCGCTGGCCTACGTCGTGATGGCCCTCGGCCTGAACGTCGTGGTCGGCTTCGCGGGCCTCCTCGACCTCGGTTACGTCGCGTTCTTCGCCATCGGCGCGTACACGACGGGCTGGGTCATGTCGGGCTTCTACGGCGAGGCGAACATCCACGTGTTCGTCACCAGCACGGTGGAGGCCCTCCCGGGCATCCACATGAACTTCCTGCTGGTCCTCGTGATCGCGGCGCTCTTGTGCGCCGTCGCCGGCGTGGTCATCGGCCTGCCGACGCTGCGCCTGCGCGGCGACTACATCGCGATCGTGACCCTGGCCTTCGGCGAGATCATCCGCGTGTTCGCGATCAACGGGCCCGAGATCCGCCCGTTCGGCGAGAACTACCCGCTCACGCAGGGCAAGCAGAGCATCACGCCGATCGACCAGATCGACTTGCCATTCCTCGAACCTCTGAACTCGATCCTGAGTCTCCGGGGCTACTACTGGGTCATCCTCGGGATCGTCCTCGTGTGCCTGTTCGTCGTCCTGCGGCTGCGCGACTCGCGCATCGGCCGGGCGTGGATCGCGCTGCGCGAGGACGAGGTCGCCGCCGCTTCCATGGGCATCCCGCTCGTGAAGACGAAGCTCCTGGCGTACCTCGTCGGCGGCGCGATGGGCGGGCTCTCGGGCGCGTTCCTCGGCCCCTTCATCCAGGTCGTCAACGCCGACCAGTTCGCGTTCTCCTTCTCGATCTTCATCCTCGCCATGGTCATCCTCGGCGGGCTCGGATCGGTCTGGGGCGCGGTGATCGGGGCGCTCGTCCTGACGTTCGTCAACAACTACCTCATCCCGGACGTCCTCAACGGCGTGCCGGGCGCGCTCGGGCTCGACTTCCAGTTCTCGGATCTCGGGTTCGGCGTGTTCGGGTTCCTGCTCGTGATCGTCATGATCCTGCGGCCGCAGGGGCTCTTCCCGGAGCGCCGGCGGGCGATCGAGCTGACCGAGGGCCTGGACGGACCGCCCGGCGGCCCGCCGATGGGCGCGACGCCGGCACCCACCACGACGAGGGGCGAGGCATGAGCGACCAGCCCAGCGAGAACACCGAGGCCGCCGGCGGCATGACCGGCGGCGAGGGCGCCCCGCGGCCCGCCGCGGACGCCACGACCGGAGCCGCGCCCCAGGGCGCGGGCACCGGCGGCGCGACCGCCGTGGGCGCGGGGACGACGGAGGTCGCCGACGACGCGCTGCTGGCGGCGCTCGGCGTGTCGAAGCGCTTCGGCGGCCTGCAGGCCATCGCGGAGGTCGACTTCGTCGTCCGCCCGAACGCGATCGCGGCCATCATCGGCCCGAACGGCGCCGGGAAGACGACGTTCTTCAACATGCTGACCGGCCTGTACAAGCCGTCGTCGGGCTCGATCACGTTCCGCGGCCAGGACGTCAGCCGGGCCCGCCCGGACGTCATCTCCGCCATGGGGATGTCGCGCACGTTCCAGAACATCCGGCTCTTCGGCACGATGACCGCCGTCGAGAACGTCCTCGTCGGCGCGCACGCGCGGATGAAGGGCGGGGTCGTCGGCTCGATCTTCCGCACGCCGAAGGTGCGGGCGGAGGAGAAGGCCGGGCGCGACCGGGCGCGGGAGCTGCTGACGGAGGTCGGGATCGACACCCGCTGGCACGACCACCTCGCGATCAACCTGTCCTACGGAGATCAGCGCCGGGTGGAGATCGCCCGGGCGCTGGCGTCCGACCCGTCCCTGCTGCTGCTGGACGAGCCGGCCGCCGGCATGAACCCGTCGGAGTCCGACGCGCTCAGCGCCCTCATCCGCCGTCTGCGGGACGACCGTGGGCTGGCGATCCTCCTCATCGAGCACGACATGAAGGTCGTCATGAACATCAGCGACCGGGTGACCGTCTTCGACCACGGCGAGAAGATCGCCGAGGGCGAGCCCCTGGCGGTGCGCGCGGATCCGCGCGTCGTCGAGGCCTACCTCGGGAAGCAGGGCTGACATGGCGCTGCTCGAGGTAGAGGACATCCACACCTACTACGGCAACGTCTCGGCGCTCCGCGGCATCTCGCTGACGGTGGAGGAGGGTGAGATCGTCACCCTCATCGGCGGCAACGGTGCGGGCAAGTCGACGACCCTGCGTTCGATCACGGCGCTGACGCCGGCCCGGACCGGTTCCGTCCGGTTCCTGGACCAGGAGATCACGGCGAGCCAGCCCGCGGACATCGTGGCCCGCGGGATCAGCATGGTGCCCGAGGGCCGGCGGTGCTTCCCGCGCATGACCGTGCGCGAGAACCTGGACCTGGGGGCCTACCTGCGCAAGGACAAGAGCGAGATCTCGTCGGACATCGACCGGATCTTCGAGCTCTTCCCGCGTCTGCAGGAGCGGGAGAAGCAGAAGGCGGGCACGATGTCCGGCGGTGAGCAGCAGATGCTCGCCATCGGCCGCGCGATGATGGCCCGCCCGAAGCTGCTGCTGCTCGACGAGCCGTCCATGGGCCTGGCGCCGCTGTTCGTCGACCGGATCTACGACACGATCCGCGAGATCAACGAGGCGGGGACCACCATCCTCCTCGTGGAGCAGTCCGCCACCCACGCGCTCGCGGTGGCCCACCGGGGCTACGTGCTCGAGACGGGCGAGGTCGCCCTGACCGACACGTCGGAGAGCCTGCGCACCAACACCGACGTCCAGAAGGCGTACCTCGGCGTATGACGATCCTCGCGCTCCTCGGAGCGAAGTCCCTCTACATCATCTTCGTCTGGCTCGGCTCCGCCGCGCTGGCGGGATGGCTGGCCGACCGCAAGGGCTACCCCGAGCGCTGGGGCCTGGCCAGCGGCCTGATCCTCCTGGTGATCGGCCCGCTGATCTGGCTCGTCGTGCCGAAGAAGACCTACGACAAGCCCGCCGCCCGGAAGTAGGCGCGGGCGGTACCCAGCAGGACCCGGCGACGCGGCCGGCCGGGACGACCCGGCCGGCCGCGTCGCGTTCGGGGCCGCCACTGCCGCGGGCGCGCGCGGCCAGGCGGCATCATGGGTGTGTCCGACGCCGCTCCCACGGCGCTTGACATCAGGGCCCACGAAGCGCAAAATCTCAGTGCGGGTGACTGAGATGTTGCCCGCGGAGCACGACGCCGGACCGGACTCGCCGATCGCGAGCCGGGTCCGGCGCCGGAACCCTCCCGTCCGCCCCCCTCACCTCACGGAGAAGGCCCATGCAGTTCGATCGCTTCACCATCAAGACGCAGGAAGCCGTCACGGAGGCCGGGCGGCTGGCCGAGACCGCCCGCAACCCCCAGGTCACGCCCGAGCACCTGCTGCTCGCCCTCCTGGACCAGGACGGTGGCCTCGTCCCGTCCGTCCTGCGCAAGCTCGGCACCCCGCTCGACGAGGTCCGCCGCCCCGTGGACGCGGCGCTCGAGAACCTGCCCAAGGTCACCTCGGGCGGCCAGGCCTCCGGTCCGTCGTCCGAGCTCGTCGCCGTGCTGCGCGCCGGCGAGGAGCAGATGCGCACCATGGGGGACGACTACCTCTCCACGGAGCACGTGCTGCTGGCGCTCGCCGCGCACCCCTCGAAGGCGGGCGACGCGCTGCGCGGTACCGGCGTGACCGGCGACGCCCTCACGAAGGCCGTCTCCGACGTCCGCGGCGGGCACCAGGTCTCGGACCAGAGCCCGGAGGACAAGTTCGAGGCGCTCGAGAAGTACGGCCAGGACCTGACCGAGGCCGCCCGCGAGGGCAAGCTCGACCCGGTCATCGGCCGCGACGAGGAGATCCGCCGGGTCATCCAGGTGCTCTCCCGCCGCCGGAAGAACAACCCGGTGCTGATCGGCGAGCCGGGCGTCGGCAAGACGGCGATCGCCGAGGGCCTGGCCCAGCGCATCGTCGACGGCGACGTGCCCGAGAGCCTGCGCGACCGCAAGGTGATCTCGCTCGACATGGGCTCGATGATCGCCGGCGCGAAGTACCGCGGCGAGTTCGAGGACCGCCTGAAGGCCGTCCTCAAGGAGGTCGCGGACGCCAAGGGCCAGATCGTCATGTTCCTCGACGAGCTCCACACCATCGTCGGGGCGGGCGCGAGCGAGGGCGCGGTCGACGCCGCCAACCTGCTCAAGCCGATGCTGGCCCGTGGCGAGCTGCGCGCGGTCGGCGCCACCACGCTCGACGAGTACCGCAAGTACATCGAGAAGGACGCGGCGCTCGAGCGGCGGTTCCAGCCCGTGCTCGTGGAGGAGCCGACGGTGGAGGACACGATCGCGATCCTCCGCGGGCTCAAGGAGAAGTACGAGAGCCACCACAACGTCGACATCCAGGACGCCGCGCTGATCGCGGCGGCCACGCTGTCGCACCGCCACATCGCCGACCGGCAGCTGCCCGACAAGGCGATCGACCTGATCGACGAGGCCGCGTCGCGGCTGAAGATCGAGATCGACTCCAAGCCGACCGAGATCGACGAGGTCGACCGGCACATCATGCAGCTCGAGATCGAGCGGCTCTCGCTGGAGAAGGAGGAGGACGAGGCCTCGAAGGAGCGCCTCGCCGCCCTGGACCGCGAGCTGGCCGACGAGCGCGAGCGCTCCGCGACGATGACCGCGGAGTGGCAGCGCGAGAAGGAGTCCGTCGACGCCGTCGGGCAGGCGAAGGAGGAGCTCGACCACAAGCGCATGGAGGCCGAGCGGGCGCAGCGCGCCGGCGACCTGCAGCGCGCCGGCGAGCTGACCTACGGCGAGATCCCGGCGCTCGAGCGGCGGATCCAGGAGCTCGAGGCGCAGGCCGCCGAGGTCGACGCGGGGGCGAAGGAGTTCAAGTACCTCGAGAACCGCGTGACGGCCGAGCACATCGCCGAGGTCGTCGGCAACTGGACCGGCATCCCGGTCGCCCGCCTCATGGAGGGCGAGATCGAGAAGCTCGTGCACATGGAGGACCGCCTCCACGACCGGGTCATCGGCCAGGACGAGGCCATCGACGCCGTGTCCGCCGCGATCCGCCGCAGCCGCGCGGGCCTGGGTGACCCCGACCGGCCGATCGGCTCGTTCCTGTTCCTCGGCCCGACCGGCGTCGGCAAGACGGAGCTGGCCCGCGCGCTGGCCCTGTTCATGTTCGACTCCGTCGACGCGATGATCCGCATCGACATGTCGGAGTACATGGAGAAGCACGCGGTCTCGCGGCTGGTCGGTGCGCCCCCCGGATACGTCGGCTACGACGAGGGCGGGCAGCTGACGGAGGCCGTGCGCCGCAAGCCGTACTCCGTGGTGCTGCTCGACGAGGTCGAGAAGGCCCACCCCGACGTGTTCAACATCCTGCTGCAGCTGCTCGACGACGGCCGGCTCACGGACGGCCAGGGCCGCACGGTGGACTTCACGAACACCGTGCTGATCCTGACCTCCAACATCCCCGGCGGCCGGGCCGGCGCCGAGGGGCACTTCCGTCCGGAGTTCATCAACCGGCTCGACGACATCATCGAGTTCCACGCCCTGGACCGGCAGCAGCTCGGGCCGATCGTGACGCTGCAGACCCAGCGCGTGATCGACCGGGCGGCCGAGCGCGGCGTGACCGTGGAGCTGACGGACGACGCGGCCGAGCTGCTGGGCAACCTGGGCTACGACCCGACGTACGGCGCGCGCCCGCTCAAGCGCACGATCCAGAAGCACCTGACCGACCGCCTCGCGCTCGCCCTGCTCAAGGGCGAGATCAAGGACGGCGACACCGCGCGGGTCGGCGCCGCGGACGGCGAGATCACGCTCGAGACCGACCGGGCGGTGGTCGCTGCCGCGTAGGCTGCGCCCATGGCCGACGACACGAGCACCATCCAGGGCTGGCTGGCGACGTTCGCCGCGGAGCTCGGCGGCGAACCGCCGACGCCCGAGGAGCTCCAGGACCTGCTCGACGTGGCCCGCCACGCCGCGCACCGCTCGCAGCGGCAGGCGGCGCCGATCGCGACCTGGATCGCGGGGCGCAGCGGACGGCCGGTCGCCGAGGTGCTCGCGCTCGTCGAGGCGGATCCCCGCCTGTGCGAGCCGGGCGAGGACGCTGACGCCGGACCCGCCGGCGACGGCGGCGCGCTCGGCGGCGGGATCCCGTCGGAGGGCGGCGACGTCCCGCCCGCCGCGCAGCCCGGACCGCCCGAGCGGTAGGTCCCGGGGCCCGGGCGGCGGGGGAGAACGTGGGATCCCGCCGCGGCGTCGCGGGGGAAGGGACCCGGCGCACCCGCGGGACGGCGGTTCCGCCAGGTGTTTGTCGGTAGACCGCAACTTTCGGGGCCGGCGGCGGTCGTACGGGGAGGACCGGCGATCGACGTCGCCGGCCTCGGACCCGTCGAAGGACCCCATGCCCTCACCCTCTCCCCTCTCGCCGTCAGCCTCCCTCGAGGACGGCGGCGCCCCAGCCGCCCGGCTCGCCCGCCACGCCCGACGCACCCGCCGCGCCGTCGTCGTCGGGCTCGGACTCGTCGCCGGATCGGGCGTGCTGGCCTCCGGCGCCTCCGCGTCGCAGGCGTTCCCGAGCCGTCCGGACTTGCGGCCGCCGAGCGTGCAGGTCACGACGAAGGCCCGTTCGACGGCGCCCGGATACGTCTTCGTGGCCCCGAAGGGCGGCGACGAGCAGCGCGGGCCGATGATCTACGACGAGTCCGGGCAGCTCGTGTTCTTCCAGCCCGTGAAGCCGGGAACGACGGTGCTGGACTTCAAGCCGCAGCAGTACCGGGGCCAGCCCGTCCTGACGTGGTGGCACGGCAAGGCCAAGCGCGGGTACGGCTTCGGGCAGGCCGTGATCATGGACGCCGCCTACCACCAGATCGCCACGGTGAAGGCCCAGAACGGCTACCAGATGGACTTCCACGAGTTCACGATCACGCCGCAGGGTACGGCGCTGTTCCTCGCCTACAAGCCGGTCACGCAGGACCTGTCGACCGTGAAGGGCGGGGAGAAGCGCGACCTCGCGATGCGCAACGTGGTGCAGGAGGTCGACATCGCCACGGGCGAGCTGCTGCTGCAGTGGGTGATGAACGAGGACATCCCGCCGACGGAGTCCTACGAGGTCGTCCCGAAGCGCGACGGGTTCCCCTACGACTACATCCACGCGAACTCGGTCAACGTGGACGCCGACGGTCACCTGCTGATCTCGGCCCGCGCGACGCACACGGTCTACAAGGTCGACCGCCGGACGGGGGCGATCATCTGGCGCCTCGGCGGGAAGAAGTCGACGTTCCGGATGGCGAAGGGCACGCGCACCGCCTGGCAGCACGACGCCCACCGTCAGCTCGACGGCACGATCACGACGTTCGACAACAACGCCGACGAGCCCGCGAAGGGCCGGGAGTCCCGCGGCCTGCAGGTGCGGATCGACGAAGCGGACAAGACGGCCTCGTTCGTGCGGCAGTGGACGAACCCGAAGGCCCAGCTCTCGCCGAGCCAGGCCAACATGCAGTTCCTCCCGAACGGCAACGTCTTCATCGGCTGGGGCGGCACGGCCACCAACGTCACCGAGTTCAGCAAGGGCGGCACCGTCCGCTTCGAGGCGCGCTTCACGAACCGCGCGGTCGAGTCCTACCGCGGCTACAAGGCGCCGTGGACGGGCCAGCCGACCTCGGCGCCGAAGCTCGCCGCGAAGCGCAGCGGCCGGGGCACCGCCGTGCGCGTGTCGTGGAACGGCGCGACGACCGTCGCCGCCTGGCGGGTCGTCGGGGGCCCGGCCGGCGGCGCCCTGACGCCCCGCGCCGAGCGCACCCGCACGGGCTTCGAGACGATGGTCCGCTCGCCCGTCGCCGACGAGACCGTCGCCGTCGAGGCGATCGACGCCCAGGGCCGGACCCTCACGCGTTCGAAGGCCGTGGAGGTCGGGACGGAGTGGTAGACGCTGCGGCCGGGTCGCCCGGGCGTGTCCCCTTGGCGGGTCAGCCCGGGGGCGCGGCGGCCCCGGCCGCGCCCGAGTCCGGAGGTGCGGTGTCCCGTGCGCTGTCGAGGTCCTCGGGACGGTTCACGTTGACGAGGTAGGCGGCCGGGTCGCCGAACGCGGCCAGGACGTCGCCGTCGACCGTCACGGCGCCGAGCGCCCGCACGGTGCGGACCACCGGCGCGCCCTCGGCCGCGGCCTGGGCGAGCGCCGGCGCGTGCCGGGGGTCGAACCGGCCGAGCAGCGGATGCAGCCGGCCGGCGCCCTCCACGACGACGAGCGGCTCGGGACGGGCTGCGAGGTGGGCGAGCAGCCCGGGCGGCACGCGGGGCAGGTCGACGGGCAGGACGACCACGGGGACCCCGGCACGGCCCAACGCCGCCGCGACCCCGGCGAGCGGATGGCGCGGCTCGGCCGGCTCGCCCCACCGCTCCGCGTCCGTCCGGGGCAGGAGAGAGTCGTCCTTCGCGACGACGACCGGGATCAGGCCCGCCGACCGCACGGCGGCGACGGCGTGCTCCAGCAGCGGCCGGCCGTCGAGGAGCACGCCGGCCTTCGGCGTGCCCATCCGGCGGCTGCGGCCACCGGCGAGGATCGCCACGACCGCGGCGGGCGGTGTCGCGGCGGGCGCGCGGGGCGGGACGGCGTCGGGCGCGGCGGGCGGTGCGGCGTCGGGCGCGGAGGCGGTGCCGGGCACCGGGGGGCGGGGGGCGGCCACGACCCCAGTCTGACGGGACGCCCGGGACGGGTGGTGTCGCCGCCCCCGGCGGTGCCGCCCGTACGATGCGGCCATGGCGCAGCCCTCGAGCCTCGCGGACGCCCGGGCCGCCGCCGTCGCCCTCGGGGCCGCGGCACCGACGTCGGCCGAGACGCTGCCGTTGGCCGAGGCCGCGGGACGCGTCGCCGCCGAGGACGTGCCGGTGCGGATCGCGCTCCCGCTCTTCGCCGGCTCCGCGATGGACGGCTGGGCGGTTCGTGCGGCGGACGTGGCCGCGGCCAGGGACGACGCCCCCGTCCGGCTGCCGGTGACGGACGAGGCCCGCGCCGGCCACCCCGCGGCGTCGGTCCTCGCGCCGGGCACCGCGGCGCGGATCAGCACGGGGGCCCGGCTCCCGGCCGGCGCCGACGCGGTGGTCCGGGCGGAGGACGCCGAGCACCGGGACGGGGTCGTGGCCGTGCGCGTGGCGGTCGGCCCCGGCGCCGACGTCCGCCGCGCGGGCGAGGACGTCGCCCTCGGCGATCCGGCGGTCGCCGCGGGCGAGCTCCTCCATCCCGGGCGGATCGCGCTCCTCGCGGGCACCGGGATCGCCCGCGTGCGCTGCCGCCGCCGACCGCGGGTGACCCTGATCGTCACGGGCGACGAGGTCGCCGCCGGGGCCGTCGGCGACGGCGAGGTCCACGACGTGAACGGCCCCGCGCTCGCGGCGCTCCTGACGGCGGCGGGCGCGGAGGTCGTCGCGACGGTGCGCGTCGGCGACGACCGCGAGGCGACGCGGCGGGCGTTCGCGCAGGCGGGCGGCGACGTCGTCGTCTCGTGCGGCGGGGTCTCCGTGGGCCCGCACGACCACGTCCGCCCCGCCCTCGCGGCCCTCGGAGCCGAGGAGCACGTCGGCGCTGTGGCGCTCCAGCCCGGGAAGCCGACGTGGATGGGGGCGTTGCCCGGCCCGGATGGCCTGCGGCCCGTCGTCGCGCTGCCCGGCAATCCCGGGGCCGCCGTGGTCTGCGCGACGCTGCTCGTCGTCCCGCTCCTGCGCGCCTGCGAGGGGCGGCCGCCCGCGCCGGCCCGCTACGCGCGGCTCGCCGCGGGGACCCACGGGGACGCGCGACGCGTGCGGGCGCTCCGCGCGACGTTGCGCCCGGACGCCGACGGCGGCTGGACGGCCACGGTCCTCGACGGCCAGCAGCCGCACCGGCTCGGCTCGCTCGCCCGGACGGAGGCGCTTGCGCTCGTGCCGCCGTCGGCGGGGCCGCTGGAGGCGGGGGCCGTGGTCGAGGTGGTGCCGTTGCCAGGGGCGGCGGACTGAGCCGCGCCGCGCCTGACCCGCGGAGACGCCCGCGGCGCACGGCGCCCCGCCTCGATCGGCCGCGACGGCGATCATGGGGGCATGACGGCCGAGAGCATCTCCTTCGACCTCGAGCGCTCCGACAGCCCGGACGCCGTGGCGATGCAGGAGGCGTTCTTCGCCGAGCTGCGGCGACGCTACCCCGAGCGGGAGGACGCGTCGCCGCCGCCCGTCGACCCCGACGAGCTCGTCCCGCCCCGCGGGGCGTGGATCGTCGTCCGCCGGGACGGCGTGCCCGTCGGGTGCGCCGGGATCAAGCCGCTGGACGACGCGACGGGCGAGGTCAAGCGCGTGTACCTGGCACCCGAGGCCCGCGGCGGGGGACTCGCGCGCCGGCTCATGGCCCACCTCGAGGACCGCGCTCGCGGCCTGGGCTACCGCGTGCTGCGTCTCGACACCGGCAGCGCCCAGCCCGAGGCCTACCGCCTGTACACCTCGCTCGGGTATCGCGAGATCGACGACTACAACCAGAACGGCCTGGCGAGCCACTGGTTCGAGCGGGCGCTCTGAGGGCCGCGGCGCACGGTCACTGCGGTCCGCCGCCCGCGAAGAACGCGACGAGGACGACGAGGAGCGCGAGCGCCGGCGCGGCGCCGACGCCCACGATCAGGGTCTCCACGAGCGCGCCCTGGATCCGCTCGCCCGGGCCACGCCGCGGCGTCCGCAGGCCCCGCACCGTCCAGGTCACAGCCGCGTAGGCGGCGAGCATCGCGAGATAGAGGCCCACCGCCCCAGGCGAGAGCCAGGGCTCACCCTCCCGGTCGCTCACCGCGACGGCGACGAACCCGCCTGCGGTCAGCGCCAGGCCGCCGACGATCGCCACCGTCCACCGCAGCGCGCCGAACGCCTCGATGCGCGCCGTGGTCGAGTCGCCGGGGCGGGAGGGCATGCCGGCGAGCGTACTCACGAAGCGCCGGCGGATCAATCGATCTGCTTGTTGTAGAAATACAACACGTCGTCTACGCTGACGACATGGGGCGCAAGCCGAAGACCGAGGACGCACCCCTCCACAACCGGCTGCCCGTCCTGCGTGCGGAGCGCGGGCTCACGCGCAAGGACCTCGCCGAGGCGATCGACGTCAACTATCAGACCGTCGGGTACCTCGAACGCGGTGACTACAGCCCCAGCCTGGACCTTGCGTTTCGGCTCGCCGACTTCTTCGGCCTGCCGATCGAGGCGATCTTCTCGCGGCAGCCGTTCCCGCCGATGTCCCAGCAGATGTACGGCGCGCCCGGCGCCCAGACCCAGGAGCAGGACCGATGAGCCGTTCGACGGATACCCCGACGGACCCCTGGCGCGAGGAGCTGACCCCCCGCAGCCAGGCGAGTCGCCGGCGATGGACGGTCGTCCTCGCCGCGCTGCTCCTCGCGCTCGGCGCCGCCGCGCTCGACGACCGCATCCACGACGCGCTGCTGCGGGACGGGCCCGGGGGGCGGTTCGTCCTCTACGGCCTGCTGCTGTTCATCGTCTTCGGGCTGCTGCGGCGTGGGACCCGTCGCCTGGGCCGGCTGCGCAGCAGCCAGCTCGGTGCGCTGGACGAGCGCGACACGGCGGCGCGCGACCGGGCGTTCCGCCCGGCGTTCGCCCTCTTCCTCGTCGTGGTCGTCGTGACGTTGTGGTCGCTGGACTCGATCCTCCCGCACGCGACGCGCTCTGCGGAGGGGCGGGCGCTCGAGGGTGTCGTGCTGGGCTCGGACGCCGTGACGACGCTCGTCGCCTGGTTCGTCGCGTGGGCGGTGTTCCTGCCGACGGCCGTCCTCGCGTGGCGGGAGCCCGACGCGCCGCCGGTTGACGAGGACGAGCCGCGTCCCGTCCTGTGCGAGCCGGCGCGGGACGGCCTCGTCGCGGCCGCCCTCCTGGCGGGCGCTGCGGTCAGCGCGGCCCTGCCGGACGACCATGGGGTCCTGGAGCTCGTGCTCGCTCCGCTGCCCTTCGTCGTGCTGGCGCTCGCCGTCGGGGTGTTTCGGGGCCGCCGCCACGGGCGCTCGTGGGGGCGGGCGCTGGCCGAGGAGTGGCCGATCGCTGCCGTGCTGCTGATCGTCGCCGCCCTCACGGCGGTGATGCTGGGCGCCGGCAACGTGACGCCAGGCGACGACCAGGGGACGACCGTTCGCGACGACGAGGAGACGGTCGTCACTGGCGAGATGCGCGTGCGCACCGTGATCACGCAGGAGGACGGTCGGCCCGACACCGAACGGACGTGCGTCACCGTCTACGGCGAAGGGGGACGCGAGCTGTCCGGCGCGGCTGCGCGCC
The DNA here is from genome assembly GCF_000420025.1 of Patulibacter americanus DSM 16676. GTDB lineage: Bacteria > Actinomycetota > Thermoleophilia > Solirubrobacterales > Solirubrobacteraceae > Patulibacter > Patulibacter americanus. Next base: position 427,747 of record NZ_ATUD01000001.1, on the reverse strand, counting down.
GGATGGTCCGCACGCTCGGCGAGCACCCATCCCGCCTCTGCGGCTGAGGCGGGCGCCCCGCTCCCCCTACGGCGCCGCGTAGACGTCCTTCAACGCCGGGTAGTAGTCATCCCACGCGTCCGTCGGCTGCGTGAACGCGACCTCCGCGGCGAGCCGGTCGAGGTAGTAGTGCCAGCCCGGGCCGATGCTCGTGGGGTCGTCCTCGTCGCCGAGGGGCTGGGTAAGCGTGAGGCGGGTGCCGTCGCCGTCGGCCTCGAGGACGACCTCGAGGCTCCACGCGCCGTCGGGGCTGGGGAAGTCGACGACGAGGCGGGTCGGCGGGTCGCACGCCTCGATTGCGACGGGCGCGGCGGGGGCACCCTCCTCGGCGCTCATCACCAGGTCGACCGACCCGGACGCGGGATCGCCGGTCCACGCGCCGATCCAGTGCGCGGTGCGGGTCGACTCCGTCAGGGCCGACCACACCTGGTCGATCGGGGCGTCGAAGGTGCGGACGAACTCGAGTCGCAGCCCGCCGTCCTCGGCGATGGTGCGGCCCGGGGGCGTGGTGGCGGTCATGGGTCGGGCCTCGGGACGGGTGATGGCGCGGGCGGGTGGCCTCCCCATGGGTACCACGGCGGGGGCACGCCGTCGAGCGGGCGAGCGCACCGGCGCGCCGCCCGGCCGGCCGGGCCGGCGCCCGGGGCGCAGGAGCGCCGACCGGCGCGGCGCCGGCACCGCCCCCTCAGTCGCCCGCGACCGCCGTCGTCCGCTCGACCGCCAGCAGCCCCTCGACCCGCGTCGCGCACCCACCGCAGCCGCCTGATGCCCCGGTGGCGTCGCGGACCTCGCGGACGGTGGCGCAGCCGTCGGCGATCGCACCGCGGATCGTGCCCGCCGTGACCTGGTTGCACGAGCAGACGAGCTGGGTGTCCGGCACCGGCCGGGAGGATGTCTCGCCGCCGACGAGCGCGTCCAGCAGCTCCTCCGGGACCGTCGCGCCGCCCACGCCCTGGGGGCCGCCGGCCGTCAGCTCCGTCAGGTCGGGGGCGAGGGCGAGGTCGCCCAGCAGCACGGCGCCCGCGAGGCGGCCGTCGCGCAGCGAGAGCCGCCGGTAGGCGCCGCGGCGGGTGTCGACGGAGATCACCTCGTCGACGTCGTCCTCGTCCGTGTTCGCCCACGGGTGGCCGCAGGCGAAGAGGTCGATGCCGACGATCTTCAGCGTCGTCGCCAGCGGGCTGCCCTGGTAGCCCGCGGGTGCCCCCGCGATCGTGGCCCCGGCGGTGCGGGCCTGGGCCGCGATCGGCGGCCACAGGCCGTAGACGACCCCGCGGTGCTGCGCGCACTCGCCGACGGCCCAGACGTCCGGGGCGCTCGTGCGCAGCTCGTCGTCGACCGTGATGGCGTGGTCGCACGCCAGTCCCGAGCGCTTGCCGACGCGGATCTCGGGTCGGATGCCCGTGGCCATCACGACGAGGTCGGAGGCCAGCTCGTCCCCGTCGGCGAAGCGCACGCCCGAGACGGCGGCACCGCCGACGATCCGCTCCGTCTGCTGCTCGAGCAGGAGCTGGATCCCGAGCTCGCGGATCCGCCGCTCGAGCAGGCGCGCGGCGCCCCGGTCGAGCTGGCGGTCCATGAGCCGGTCGCCCAGGTGGACGATCGTGACGCTCGCGCCGTGCTCCGCCAGGCCGGCCGCGGCCTCGAGGCCGAGCAGGCCGCCGCCGATGACGGTCGCCAGCGCGCCGGGGCGCACCGCGGCGTTCAGCGCGGCGGCGTCCGCGCGGGTGCGGAACGGCACCACGCCGGGCAGGTCGAGTCCGAGGATCGGCGGCATCGCGGGCTGGGAACCCGTGCAGACGACGGCCTTGTCGTAGGGCACGCGCTCGCCGTTCTCGAGCACGACCTCCTTCGCGTCCGTGTCGAGCCGGTGGACCCACGCGCCCAGGCGCAGGTCGACGTCGTGCGCGGCGTACCACTCGGCGGGACGCAGGTCGACGTCGTCGTCGGCGCCGGGCCGCACGAGGTGCGAGATCCGCACGCGGTCGTAGGGCGGGGCGTCCTCACCGGCGAGGATCGTGGTGTCCCAGTGGGCGGACCCGCGGTGGGCGAAGACGGCCTCGAGGACGGCGACCGAGGCCATGCCCCCGCCGACGATCACGAGCCGCTCCCGGCGGCGGGCGGGCGACGGCGACGCGGACACGGGCGACGCGACCGGCCGCGGCGTGCCGGCGGCCCCGGCGCCCCGGCGGTCGCGGCCCTCGTCGTCCGCGGCCGGGGGCGCGACGAGCGCCTCGACGCGCACGGCGATGGCCTTGAGCTCGGGCTGGCGCGACACGGGGTCCGTCGCGTCGTGGCTCAACGCGTTGAGCTGGCCCGCGCCCGCCGGGGCGTGGAGCAACCCCCAGTGGAAGGGCGCGAACGCCACGCCGCGGCGGATCCGCGCGCCGCGGAGGGGCCCGTTGCCGCCGGGCCCGCGATCGCCGCGCCCGTCGCCGCTCGCGCTCCCGTCGTCGCCGTCGTCGACCCGAGCACGCACGAGCACGCTGCCGCGGCGCGAGACGATCCGCACCCGCTCGCCGTCGGTCACGCCGGCGCGCTCCGCGTCGTCGGGGTGGAGCTCGACGAACGGCTCCGGGTCGCCGGCCAGCAGCTCGGGCGCCTTGCCCGTGCGGGTCATCGTGTGCCACTGGCCGCCGGTGCGGCCCGTGGTGAGGATCAGGGGGTGGTCGTCGTCGGGGGCCTCGGCGATCCCGCCGGTGTCGAGCCGGCCGAGCCGCGCCCGGCCCGACGGGGTGGGGAAGCGGTTCTCGGCGTAGAGCCGCGGGCTGTGGGTGGCACGGTCGACGCCGGCGGGCGGCTCGGCCCTCGCGGCGCGGGCCTCGGCGGCGAGCAGCGGGTCACGGGCGTCGGCCTCGCGGCGCGCATCCTCCTCCGTGTAGGGCCAGCGCACGCTCCCCCCGTGCGCGAGCCGCGCGTGGGTCACGCCGGTCTGGTCGCACGTGCGCCCCGCGGTCAGGCCGACGAACTCCGCGTGCACCGCCGCGGCGTCCGGCCAGGCGAACTGCTCCTCCCAGCCGAGCGCGGCGGCGAGCTTCGCCAGGATCCGCCAGTCCGGCAGCGCCTCGCCGGGCGGCTGCAGCGCCTGGCGCATCAGCGTGATCCGGCGCTCCGAGCTGGTGGTGGTGCCCGCCTTCTCCGGCCACTGGGCGGCAGGCAGCACCAGGTGGGCGAGCGCCGTGGTCTCGGTCGGGTGGTACGCGTCCTGGACGACGACGAGCTCGGCCCGGCGCAGCGCCTCGGCGACCTTCGCCGAGTCCGGGAGGGAGACCGCGGGGTTCGTGGCCATGATCCAGACGGCCTTGACGGTGCCGTCGTGGAGTGCGTCGACCAGGTCGGTGGCGACGAGACCGGGCCGCTCGCTGACGCCCGCGGCGGTCGGGGGCAGGCGCCAGTAGGTGTTGACGGCCTCGCGGTCCTCCGCCGAGCGCGCGTCGCGGTAGCCGGGCAGCATCCCGGCGAGGCCGCCGACCTCGCGGCCGCCCATCGCGTTGGGCTGGCCCGTGAGCGAGAGGGGGCCCGCGCCGGGCCGGCCGATCTGGCCCGTCGCGAGGCAGAGCGCGTGCAGGGCGCGGTTCTTGTCCGTGCCGACCGTGGACTGGTTGGCGCCCATCGTCCAGCACGTCATCGCGGCGCCGGCGGTGGCGAACCGGCGCGCGGCGTCGACGAGCAGCGTCTCGTCCACGCCGGAAACCTGTGCGGCGCGCTCGGGCGGCCACTCCGCGACCTGGGCCCGCAGCTCGTCCCAGCCCTCGACGTGGTCGGCGAGGTAGACGTCGTCCGTCAGGCCGTCGCGCTCGATGACGTGGAGCATCCCGAGCAGGAGCGGGACGTCGCCGCCGGGCAGGACGGGCAGGTGCAGATCGGCCTCGGCCGCGGTCGTCGTGCGGCGCGGGTCGACGACGATGACCTGGCAGCCCGGGCGGTCCGTGCGGCGTTGCGCGGCCTTGATGCGCTGCCACACGATGGGGTGGCAGGCGGCGGTGTTCGAGCCGAGCAGCAGGATGCAGTCGGCCTGGTCGAGGTCGTCGTAGCTCGGCAGTGGGCCGTCCGTGCCGAACGTCGCCTTGTAGCCCGCGACCGCCGAGCTCATGCAGAGCCGCGAGTTCGAGTCCACGGTGTTCGTGCCGAGGAACCCCTTCGCCAGCTTGTTGACGACGTAGTAGTCCTCCGTCAGCAGCTGGCCAGAGACGTAGAACGCGACGGCCTCGGGGCCGTGCTCGTCGACGATCGCCCGCAGGCGCCCCGCCGCCCAGCCGATGCCCTCGTCCCACGAGACGTCGCGCCACGGGCCGTCGGGGCGGTCGCGGCGCTGGGGGACGGTTGCTCGGTCGCGCGCGTGGATCGCGGAGGGGAGCGCGAGCGGCTTGGCGCACGTGCGGCCGCGGTTGACGGGGTGCTCCGGGTCGCCCTCGACGCGCACGAGCCGCCCGTCGGCGACGGTCGCCTGCAGGCCACAGCCGACGCCGCAGTACGGGCAGCCGGTGCGGACCGTGCGCTCGGCGCCGGTCACGCGGGCGCCGCCGGCCGGACCGGGGTGGGACCGGGAGCGGCCGCCCGCGACGCGGCGCGCTCGGGCTCCCGGTGGCCGTCGCACGCGCCGGCGAGCCGCACCCACAGCCGCCCGCCCTGCTCGACGACGTGGTGGATCGGCATCGTGGCGTCCTGCCCCGCGACCTCGCCCGTGCGCAGGTTCAGGCGCCAGTTGTGCAGCGGGCACGTCACGCAGTCGTCGGCGACGATGCCGTCGGAGAGCGGCCCTCCCTTGTGCGGGCACGCGGCGTCGGTGGCGGCGAACCGGTCGGGCAGGCGGAAGACGGCCACGCGCCGGCCGTCGACCGTGGCGCGGCGGCCCTCCAGGCGCGGCACGTCGGCCGCGGCACCGACGTCGACGAACCCCTCCTCGCGCAGCTCGTCGGCGGTGCAGGGGGTGGCGACGTCAAGCATCGGTGGCCTTCCGGGTCGTGGCGCCGACGACGCGCTGGATCGAGAGGCGCGCGCCCTGGCCGCCGGCATCCTCGCCCTCGACGCTCGCGATCTCGGGCTTCTCGGCGCCGGGCGGCGGGCCGACCATCGCGGTGACCTCCGTGTCGAGCTCGGAGAACTGCTTCGGAACGGCGGGGGCACGGCGCTCGCGCCACGGGTCGGGGTCGCACGCGGCCTTCGCGATCCGGAACCGCTCGCGCAGCCGGTCGGGCTCGCCGGACTCCTCGTTCAGGACGGCCTCCTTGATCGTGTCGAGGCCGACGCGGTCGACGAAGGGGGCGGTGCGCTCGAGGTACTCGCCGTGCTCGCGGTAGTACTGGAGGAACACGATTGCCACGTCGAGCGCGCGGTCCTTCGTATCGACGCGGGCCAGGAGCTGCGTCTGACGTACCGTGCCGGCGCCGGCGCCGCCGATCGACACCTCCCAGCCGCCCTCGATCGCCACGATCCCGATGTCCTTGATGAGCGACTCGGCGCAGTTGCGGGGGCAGCCCGAGACCGCGAGCTTGACCTTGTGGGGGGTGTAGAGCCCCTCGATCATCTGCTCGAGCTCGACCCCCGCGTTCATGGAGTCGCCGAGGCCGAAGCGGCAGAACTGGTTGCCGACGCAGGTCTTGACGGTGCGGACCGACTTGGCGTAGGCGTAGCCCGACGGCATGTCCAGCGCCTCCCAGACGGCGGGGAGGTCCTCCTTCTTGATGCCGAGCAGGTCGATCCGCTGGCCGCCGGTGACCTTGACGCAGGGGACGTCGAACTTCTCCGCCACGTCGGCGATCCGGCGCAGCTCGGACGGGGTGGTGACGCCGCCGCGCATCCGCGGGACGACGGAGAACGTGCCGTCCTTCTGGATGTTGCCGTGCACCCGGTCGTTGATGAACCGGGCGTGCCGCTCCTCGCGGTGCTGGTTGTGGTTGACCTCGGAGACGAGGTAGGCGAGGCCCGGCTTGCAGGCGCCGCACTCGCGCCCGGCGCCGCACGTCTTCGAGAGCTCGGAGACGGAGTCGATGCCCTGCTCGCGGACGACGGCGGCGAGGTCCTCGCGGGTCTGCTTGCGGCACGGGCAGAGGTACGTGGCCTCGTCGACCTTCCCGCCGCGGACGACCTTGAGGATCTCGGACACGGTCGGCTTGCACGAGCCGCAGCCGGCGCCGGCGCGCGTCTTCGCCACGACCTCCTGGGTCGAGCCGAGGTCGTGCTCCTGGATCGCCTTCACGATCTCGCCCTTGCAGACCCCGTTGCAGTTGCAGACCTGTGCGGTGTCGGGCAGGTCGGCGGGGGAGGCCTGCGACGCCTCGGCCAGCAGCGCGAGCGGATCGGGCACGTCGATGGCGTGCTTCACGCCGTCGAGCAGCAGCTCGTGGCCGCGGGTGTCGCCCATGAGGATCGCGCCGGCGAGCTTGCCGTCGCGGACCACGAGCTTGCGGTAGACACCGCTCTCGCGGTCGTGGACGGCGGCCGACGTCGCGTGGCCCATCGCGGGCGTGGCGCCCCCGCCGCCCGAGGCGTCGGCGTCGCCGATCGACACGAGGTCGACGCCCATGACCTTGAGCTTCGCGGAGAGGATCGAGCCCTCGTACGGCGCGGGGTGGCCGAGCACTTCGGTGTCCTCGCCGGCCGCGTCGAGCATCAGCACCGTCTGCGCCGCGACCTCCGCCTGCTCGTGGATCGGCGCGACGATGCCGTAGACGTGGCCGCGGTGCTGGGCGCACTCGCCGACGGACAGCACCCGCGGGTGCGAGGTGATCATGCGGTCGTCGACGACGATCCCGCGCTCGACGTCCAGGCCGGACGCCTTCGCCAGGTCGGTGCGCGAGCGGATGCCGATCGCGACGACGACCAGGCCGCACTCGATCTGGGTGTCGTCGGCGAAGCGCAGGCCGCGCACGCGGTCGGGACCGAGGATCAGGCGCGTCTGGCGCTCGAGCAGCACCTTCACGCCCAGGCCCTCGAGCGCCGGCTCGAGCAGCTCGGCGGCGGGGTCGTCGAGCTGGCGCTCCATGAGCCGGTCCATGAGGTGGACGACCGTGGCGCTCGCGCCCTGGGACGCGACGCCGTAGGCGGCCTCGAGGCCCAGCAGGCCGCCGCCGATGACCGCGACCTCGGTGCCCTCGGCCGCCGCGCGGCGGATCGTCTGGCAGTCCTCCGGGCCGCGGAACGGGATCACGCCCGGCAGGTCGATCCCCGGCAGCGGCGGCATCAGCGGCGCGGAGCCCGTGCAGAGGACGGCGCGCCCGAAGCTCAGCGCGCGGCCCGACGCCAGGACGGCTGTGCCGGCGTCGGCGTCGAGCGCCGTGACACGGTCGCCGACGATCGCGTCGACCGCCTGGTCGGTGTACCACTCCTCCGGCCGGAGCTGCAGCTCGGCCGGGTCCTTCCCGTCCACGAGCAGGTGGGAGAGGGACACGCGGTCGAACGGCAGCCGGGGCTCCTCGCAGACCATCGCGATCGAGAGCTCGGCGCTGCGGTCGCGGACGGCCTCGCAGACGGCCTGGCCGGCGATGCCGCCGCCGATCACCAGGACGTCGGTGTGGGTGGTGAGGGTGTCGGTCATGTGCGTCTCGTTCTCGGGAGGAGGGCGGGGCGGCGGGGACTAGACGGACGCGCCGGCGAGGCTCGGCACGCGGCCGGTCGCGCCGGAGCGGCGGAGGTAGAAGGCCCAGGTCATGCCGGCCATGACGAGGTAGGCGCCGAGGAAGACCCAGAGCGCGCCGGTCGACCAGTCCGCGTTGGCCGCGGCGACCTGGACCTTCTCGGCGGGCGTCTCGGCCGCCTTGACCGCGGCGGTGACGCCGAGGCTGGCCTGGCGGAAGGCGAGCTGGATGAGGAACCCGCCGAGCGCGCCGATCGCGCCGGCGATGCCGATCACGGCCGCAGCCTGACGCTTGAAGCTGAGCGTCGTCGCGGCGTCCGTGCCCTGCTGACGGCCGAGCGTCGCGAAGATCGCGGGGATCATCCGGTACGTCGAGCCGTTGCCGGCGCCGGCGAGGAAGAAGATCACGCAGAACGCGCCGAAGAAGAGGCCGAAGGAGCGCTCGTTGACGCCGACGATCGCGAGGATCGTGAAGACCGCCATGCCGAGGAAGCAGGCGAGGGTGACGCGGGCGCCGCCCAGCCGGTCCGACAGCCAGCCGCCGATGGGTCGCGCGATCGAGCCGATCAGCGCGCCGACGAAGCCGAGCCCCGCCAGGTAGGTGGCGATGAACGGGTGCCCGGCCAGGAACTCCGGGAACGTGTTCTTGATGACCAGCGGCAGCGCGAAGGAGTAGCCGATGAAGCTGCCGAACGTGCCGATGTAGAGCACCGACATGATCCAGGCGTGCGGCTGCTTCGCGGCCCGGACGTACGAGGCCTTGTCGGACTTCGCCTGCGTGAGGCTGTCCATGTAGAGGTACGCGCCCAGCGCCGCGATCACGATGAACGGGATCCAGATCAGGCCGGCGTAGGCCAGGTGGACCTCGTGCGGGGTGGCCTTCACGGCCGCCGCGGGGACGCCCACGATGATCACGAGCGGGACGACGAGCTGGGCGACCGCGACGCCGAGGTTGCCGCCGGCGGCGTTCAGGCCGAGCGCCGCACCCTTGTGCTTCTCGGGGTAGAAGTAGGAGATGTTGGCCATGGAGGAGGAGAAGTTGCCTCCGCCGACGCCGGCCGTCGCGGCGCAGAGCATGAGCACCCAGAGCTGCGTGTCGTGGCTCTGGTCCGCGAGCCAGCCGCTGGGCACGACGATCGCCAGCAGCAGCGCCGGGACGAACAGGAGCGACGCGCTGATCACCGTCCACGCCCGGCCACCGAAGCGCGGGACCGCGAAGGTGTAGGGAATGCGCAGGAACGAGCCGACGAGGTTCGGCAGCGCCGTCAGCCAGAACAGCTCGGACAGGCTGAGCGCGATCCCGACGTTGGCGAGGTTGATGGCGACGACGCCCCAGACGACCCAGAGCGAGAAGCCGATGTGCTCGGCGAAGATCGAGAACGCGAGGTTCTTGCGGGCGATGCGCTTGCCGCCGCCCTCCCAGAACGCCTCGTCGTCGGGGTCCCAGTCCTCGATCCAGCGGCCACGCCGCGTGTGGTCCGGTGGGCGCGTGGCCGACGGCGGCGTGCCGGGCCCGTCGGCGGGGGTGAGCTCGCGCTCGTGCAGGTCGGTGGGGGCGGAGGTGGTGGTGCTCATGGCGTGCGTTCCTGTGGGTGGGGACGACACGAACGAGGCTAGGAGTGGTCCGCCGCCGCGCCCTTGTCCCGACGGGAGAGGTTGGGTGGGCAGGGTTGTCCCGTCGTTCTTGGACGGGTGGACGGGGTCGGGTGTCCCGCTGGACAAGGCGTGCGGTTCTCCCTGCACAGCGGGCCTTTTCCCGGACCAGTGGCGGCGGTGAGTCGACGTACGCGCGGGCCGGTGGACGGCGTAGGGTGCGGGTGGTGCGGCGCGACCGGCTCGCCCGGGACCGATGAGTCGCGGCCCGGCGCGCGGTCCCAGGACGCATGAGCGACAACCGCAGCCCCGCCGTCGACACGTACCTGGCCGGCCTCGATCACCCGCGCCGCGACGACGTGGCGGCGCTGCGCGCGACGCTGCTCGACGCGGACCCCGGGCTGTCGGAGTCCGTGAAGTGGAACGCGCCGAACCTGCGCTACGCCGGCGAGGACCGCGCGACGTTCCGCCTGCACCCGGGCGGCCGGTTCCAGCTCGTCCTCCATCGCGGCGCGAAGGTGCGCGCCGACGCCGACGCGTTCTCCTTCGACGACCCGACCGGCCTGGTCGCGTGGGCGACGCCGGACCGCGGGGTGCTCACGCTGGACGACGCGCTGGGGCGGCCGGACGGCGAGGCGGCCGTCGTCGACCTCGTGCGGCGCTGGGTGCGGGCGTAGGGGCCGGCCGCGTCGCCCCGGCGGCCCTCAGGCCGTCGTCGTCCGCCGCGCCCGTTCCCGCCGCACGAGGTGCACGACCAGCCCCGTCACCAGCCCCCAGAACGCCCCGCCGATCCCCAGCGTGGAGACCCCGGAGGCCGCCACCACGATCGTCGCGACGGCCGCGGGGCGGTGGTCGGCCTCGTTCAGCGCCGAGCCGAGGGACGACTCGAGCGCGCCGAGCAGCGCCAGGCCGGCGACGGCCTCGACGAGCACGGGCGGCGCGGCGGCGACGAACGCGACGACCACCCCGGCGAGCAGGCCGAGCAGCAGGTACGTCAGCCCGGCCGTGAAGGCGGCGAACCAGCGACGCTCGTGGGGCCCGGCGTCTGGCCCCGCGACGAGCGCGGCCGAGATCGCCGCGAGGTTGATCGCGTGGCCGCCGAAGAACGCGGCGACCGTCGAACCGACGCCGGTGGAGAGCAGCACGGGGCGGACGGGCGTGCGGTAGCCGAAGCTCGCCAGCACGCCGATGCCCGCCACGTTCTGGGACGCCATCGTGACGAGGAAGAGGGGGATCGCGATGCCGACGATCGCGCCGACCTCGAACCGCGGCGCGACGACCTCCGGCCGCGGCCACAGCCCGGACGCGGGGCCGAGCTGCAGGTCGCCCGAGACGGCGACGACCACCACGAGCGCGACCAGCGCCCCCGGGACCGCGAGCCGCCGGGCTACCAGCATGAGGAGGCCCCAGACGGCGATCACGGGCAGCGCCTGCGCGGGCAGCTCCGCCACCGCACGGGCCGGGCCGAAGCAGACGGGCAGGAGGATCCCGGCGGTCATCGCGGCGGCCAGCGGCACCGGGATCGCAATGACGGCCCGGGTCAGGGCGTCCCACAGGCCCGCCGCCGCGAGCAGCACGCCGCAGACGACGAACGCGCCGACGGCGGCCGCGAAGCCGCCGGAGGGCTCGCCGGCGGCGACGAGCAGCGCGGCGCCGGGCGTGGACCACGCGACGCTCAGCGGCAACCGCGTGCGCCAGGCCAGGCCGGCGCCGACGACGCCGAGCGCGAGGCTGAGGAGGAGGACGCCCGAGGCCGCCTGGTCCGCGTCGGCGCCGACCGCCCGCAGGCCGGCGAGCACGACGGTGACGGACCCGACGAACCCGACGAGCGCCGCGACGACTCCCGCGGGGCCGGCGCGTCCGTCGTCGGCCGGCGCCCGCCCGGGCGCGCCGCCCGGCGACGCCCGGTGCGCGTCGTCCGGCGTCGGCCCGTCGCCGGTCGTCGGCCTCTCGGCGGGTGGTCGGGCGGGATCGGGTGGCGTCGCGCCCACGCCGCGGGACCCTACCCCCGTAGCGGTTGGATCGTGAGCAGGTCGCCGCGCTCGTGGTCGACCTGCAGGGTGGTGTGCTCGATCCCGAAGTCCGCGTGGATCAGGTGCTCGAGGTCGCGCCGGGTGCCGTGGCAGTCCTGGCCGTCGCGGACGAGGACGTGGGCGGAGAGCATCGGGAACCCCGAGGTCAGCTCCCACACGTGGAGGTCGTGGACCTCGGCGACGCCCGGCTGGCCGGCGAGCCTGCGGCCGATCTCGTCCGGGTCGATGCCCCGCGGGGCGGCCTCGAGGAACACGCGCCCCGACGCCTTCACGAGGCCGTAGCCCGAGCGGACCATGAGCCCGGCGATGACCAGCGAGATCAGCGGGTCGGCGCGCACGAACCCGGTCAGCATGATCACCGCGGCCGCCACCGCGGTGCCGATGAACGCGTAGAGGTCGGTCAGCACGTGCTGGTAGGAGCCCTCGACGTTCAGGCTGCGCCGGTCGGCCTGCGCCAGCACCCAGGTGGCGGCGAGGTTGACGCCGATGCCCGCGATCGCGACGACGAGGATCAGGCCGCCCTCGACGGGCGGTGGATCGAAGAGGCGCCGCACGCCCTCGAACGCGATCACGGCGGCGAGCACGAGCAGCGTCACGCCGTTGATCTGCGCCGCGAGGATCTCGACGCGCTTGAGCCCGAAGGTCATCGCCCCCTTCGCCGGCCGCCGCGCCAACCGCGCGGCCACGAGGGAGAGGGCGATCGCCGCGGCGTCCGTGAGCATGTGCGCCGCGTCCGAGAGCAGCGCGAGGGAGCCGATGAGGAGGCCGGCGACGACCTCGACGGCCATGAATCCGAGGATCAGCGCGAGCGCGACGACTAGCTTCGGCACGTTCGCGTCGGCGGAGACGCCGTGGTCGTGCCCGTGGCCCCCACCGCCGTGGTCGTGGGCGTGCCCGCCGCCGTGCGCGTGCGACGCGGCGCTCATCGGGGCGTCGTGGGTCGGGGTGACCGCATGGGAAGGAGCGTCCCACCCTGGCCCGCGAGATGGAGTCTCAGCTTTCGCGGCCATCCGTTTGCCCGCTTGGCAACCCTGCTTGTCAGGATGTGGTCGCTGGAGCACCATGGAGTCATGGAGCACACCGATCGCCAGGACGCACCCGCCGACGAGCGCTGGGAGGTGGTGATCGTCGGGGGCGGCGCCGCCGGGCTCAGCGCCGCACTCGTGCTCGGCCGCGCGCGGCGCTGGACCCTCGTGCTCGACGCGGGTGAGCAGAGCAACCGGCCGGCGCACGGCATCGGCGGGCTGCTCGGCCACGACGGCCTGCCGCCCGCCGAGCTGTACCGCAAGGGCCGCGAGGAGCTGCGCGCCTACCCCTCCGTCGAGGTGCGGGACGCGCGGGTCACGGGCGGCGCCCCCGAGGAGGGCGGCGGGTTCGTCCTCTCCACGGCCGACGGCGACGTCGTGCGCGCGGAGCGGGTCGTGCTCGCGACGGGGATGACCTACGCCGTACCCGACCTGCCCGGCCTGGCGCCGCTCTGGGGCGACACCGCCTTCCACTGCCCGTACTGCCACGGCTGGGAGGCCCGCGACGGCGCGCTGGCCGTGCTCGGCGCCGACCACGGCGTGCACCGCGCGCTGCTGCTGCAGGGCTGGAGCCGCGACGTCGTGCTGCTCACGGACGGCCCGGCCGAGCTCGACGACGCGGAGCGCTCCGTCCTCTGGTCCGCGGGCATCCCGGTCGTCGAGCGCCCCGTCGCCGGGGTCACGGCGCGGGACGGCAAGCTGTCCGCCGTCGTCTTCGCCGACGGCGGCGAGCTGCCCCGCGACGGCCTGCTCGTCTTCACGCCGCTGGCGCAGCGGACCGGGCTGGCGGAGGAGCTCGGGGCGGTGCTGGACGAGCGCGGCGCGGTCGACGTCGACGGGTTCGGCCGCACCACCGTCCCGGGGCTCTACGCGGCCGGCGACGTCTCGACCCTGATGCCGCAGGTGGCCACGGCCGTCGCCGAGGGCTCCCGCGTCGCGGCCGTGCTCAACGGCGACGTCCTGGCCGAGCACCACGGGATCGCGCCGATGATCCCGGCGCGCGCGGCCGCCTGACGGGCGGCGGCGCTGGCCGGCCCGCCCGCCGAGCCGCCCACCGATCGCCCGGCGGCCCGGGGTGAACGGTGTACGAGTGGGGCAGCAACTTTCGCGATCCCCCGGGGTTCCTGCTGGCATGTCCCGTCCCGTCAGCACCCCCGTCCCTGCCACCGCCGTCCGCCCGGTCCGTCCCACGGGCGCGCCCCGCCGGGCGGCGCGCGCCGCCGCGGTCGCCGGCGCGCTCGTCGCGTCCTGCGCCCTCGCCACCTCCGCCCACGCCGCCGACGGTGCGGTGCGCACGATCGTCGAGCCCCTCGCGGCCCAGGCGGGCCCGGACCGCCTGGCCGATCCGAACACCCTCGCGGCGACCGCCGCGGGCAACGGGCACGTCGCGTGGGTCGTGGTCCGCGGGGTGACCTTCGGCGCGCCCGCGGACGCCCAGGCGCCCGTCGCCGAGGTGTGGACGCCCCGCGACGGCCAGGCGGCCAAGGTCGCCGAGTTCCCCGTGCAGGCGTCGGGTCTGCGCGACGTCGAGCTCGGCGAGGACGCCGCGGGCGACCCGGTCCTCGTCGTCGCGTCCGCGGCGGCCGCGGGCGGCACCGAGTTCCGGCTCGTCGCGCTGAACACGGGTCAGGTGCGCAAGGTGGCGAGCGTCCGCCGTGGCCTGCAGGTCGGCGCCATGGCGATCGACGCGGGGCGGCTGTGCTCCGTCGTCCACCCGGCGAGGGTCGGGCCGCGGAACACCTCGAGCCTGTGGCGCGCGCCGCTGGCGGGCACCTCGGTCGGGCGGGCGACGAAGGTCCGGACGTCGGCGCGGGGCGAGACGTGGTTCGGCGTCGACGCCGACGTGCACCGCATCGCGGTCACCAGCCGGGCGCCGGAGAAGGGCGATCCGTCGTCGATCTTCGCCCGCGAGGAGCTGGCCTTCGGCACCCTTCGGGGCCCGTGGACCCGCACGGGACTGACCCACCCGAGCGAGGGTGGCTCCCGCCCCGTCACCGTCCTCGGCTTCTCGCGCGACCGCAAGGCCGTCATCACCGCGCAGGACCAGCAGCGCGGCGCGCCACTCGCGCTGCGGGTGCCCATGGGCAAGGGCAAGGTGCAGCGGCTGCGGCTCGGCGACGCGGCCCAGGCCGCGCTCCAGTCGCCCTCCTACGACGCAGCCATCGAGCGGATCCTCGCCTTCGGCCCGGACGAGGCCGGGCAGCCCAGCGTCGGCTGGACGGGGATCGTGCTGCGCTAGGCCAAGCCCATCGGTACCTATGCAATGCTTAGGCACCGATGGCCGACGATCTCTCCCTCGGCGAGGCCGCGAAGGCGCTCGGCGTCAGCCCCGACACGCTCCGGCGGTGGGACGCCGCGGGGCGGATCGCGACCACCCGCGACGAGCGCAACCGGCGGCGCGTGCCGGTCGACGAGGTCACGCGGCTGAGCGCGCGGCCGGAGCGCCACCGCACGGGCGACGCGGTCTCGGCCCGCAACCGCTTCCCCGGCACGGTCCTGTCCGTCGAGGTCGACGGCATCATGGCGCTCGTCGAGATCGAGGCCGGCCCGCACCGCATCACCTCCGTCGTCACGCGCGACGCCGTCGAGGAGCTCGGCCTGGCGCCGGGCGTACCCGCCACGGCGATGGTCAAGTCGACCTCCGTGATGATCGAGCGGGGGGACGGGGCGTGAGGCGCCAGCGCCCAGCGACCCCCGCCGGGCGTCCGGCCGCTTCCGGCCCCGCGCCCGGCTCCCGGCCGGCCCACCGCGTGGGGGGCCTGGCCCTCACCGCCGTGGCGGCCCTCGGGCTGAGCGCCTGCGGGTCCGACGACGGCGGCACGGCGCCCGGCGGGTCGGCCGGCTCCCGCCCGACCCTCACCGTCCAGGCCGCCGCGTCGCTGACCGACGCCCTGACCCGGTGCACCGCCGACTACGCCCCCGCGAAGGTGCGGCTCTCGTTCGCCGGCTCCGACGAGCTGGCCGCCCAGATCCGCCAGGGCGCCGGCGGCGATCTCTTCGCCGCCGCGAACGCCGCGCTCCCGGCGGAGCTCGCGAAGGAGGGCCGGGTGGAGGCCCCCGAGATCTTCGCCGGCAACGAGCTCGTCCTCGCCGTTCCCGAGGGGGACGCCGCGGTCGCGGGCCTCGCCGACCTCGAGCGTCCCGGCGACCTCACCCTCGCCGTCGGCGCGCCGTCCGTGCCCGTCGGGGCTTACACGCGCACCGCCCTCGAGCGCCTGCCGGAGCGCCAGCGCCGGGCCGTCCTCGCGCACGTGCGCACGGAGGAGCCCGACGTGAAGAGCGTGCTGGCCAAGCTGCAGCAGGGCGTGGTCGACGCCGCGTTCGTCTACCGCACCGACGTCGCCGCGACGAAGGGCGCCGTGCGGGCGGTCGCGCTGCCCGCCGCGCTCCGCCCGCGCGTGTCCTACGCGGGCGCGGTGGTGTCCGGCACGGAGCACGCGGCGGCGGCACGGGCGCTGCTCCGCGACCTGCGCTCCGGGACGTGCGGGACGGCGTTGCGGACGGCGGGCTTCCTCGCCGCGGACGCCGGTTGACCGTGCGCGGGCGGCGCCCATCGCCGTTCGGCGCGGTCACCGGTGCGGCGCTGCTCGTCGTCGTGCTCCTGCTCGGCCTGCCCGTCGTCGCGATCCTCACGGACACCGCACCGGGGCGGCTGTGGGACGGGCTGACCACGGAGTCGTCGCTGACGGCGCTCGCGCTCAGCCTCGCCGGCGCCGCGATCGCCACCGTCCTGGTGGTCGTCGTCGGCACGCCGGCGGCGTACCTGCTGGCCACGACCCGGTTCCGGGGGAGCACGGTGCTGAGCGGCCTGCTCGAGCTCCCCCTCGTCCTGCCCCCGGCCGTGGCCGGGATCGGGCTGCTCGCGGCGTTCGGCCCGCAGGGGCTGCTGGGCGGGGCGCTCGACGACGCGGGGCTGCGGTTGCCGCTGACCTTCGCCGCCGTCGTGGTCGCGCTCGTCTTCGTGGCCGGGCCGTTCCACCTGCGCCAGGCGCAGGCCGCGTTCGGCGCGGTCGACCCCGCGGTGCTCGACGCGGCGCGCCTGTCCGGGGCCCGCGAGTCCGGGGTGTTCCTGCGCGTCGCCGTGCCGGTTGCGGCCCCCGGCCTCGGCGCCGGGGCGACGCTCACGCTGGCGCGCGCGCTCGGCGAGTTCGGCGCCACGCTGATGTTCGCCGGCTCGCTCCAGGGCGTCACGCGCACGGCGTCCCTCGAGGTCTACACGCGGTTCGGCACGGACTTCCCCGGCGCGCTCGCGCTCTCGGCGGTCCTCGTCCTCGTCTCGGCGCTCCTGCTCGTGGTCGCCCGGCTGCTCGCGACGCGGGGGGAGGTGGCCGGTGCTGCGGGCTGACGTGCGGCTGGCGCGCGGTGCCCTGCAGCTCGACGTCGCGCTCGAGGTGGCCCCCGGCGAGACCGTGCTGATCGTGGGGCCCTCCGGCGCGGGGAAGACCACCGCGGTGCGGGCGCTCGCCGGCCTGCTGCGCCCGACGGGGGGCCGGATCTCGTGCGGCGAGACCGCGTGGTTCGACGCCGAGCGCCGGGTCGACCGCCGCCCTCGCGACCGGCGGGTCGGCGTCGTCGTGCAGGAGGGCGCGCTGCTGCCGCACCTGAGCGCCTGGCGGAACGTGGCGTTCGCGATCGACGAGGGCCCGCGGGCGGCGCGGCGGGCGACGGCGCTCGGCCTGCTCGACGAGCTCGGTCTGGGACACCGGGCGGAGGCCCGGCCCGCCGCCCTCTCCGGGGGCGAGCGGCAGCGGGTCGCCCTGGCGCGCGCGCTGGCCCGGCGTCCCACGGTGCTGCTCCTCGACGAGCCGTTCTCGGCGCTCGACGCGGCGACCCACGACGCGGCGGCGGTCGTGCTGGCCCGCGCCGTCGCCACGCTGCGCATCCCGGCGGTCGTGGTCTCGCACGACCCCCACGACGCGACCCGGCTCGGCGCGCGCACGCTGGTGCTGCGGGACGGCGCGCTGCGCGAGGACGCACCGCGCGAAGCGTCCCCGCCGAAGGGTCGCGACGAATCCGCCCGGAGCGGGTAGGGGCGTCTGCGAGAATCGGGCCTCGGCACGACGGCCGCGTCCGTCCGTCCCCGGAGCCCCGCATGACCGAACCCGCCGCCACGCCCTCCGCCGCCCCGCTCGTCGACGGCTTCGGCCGCGCGATCCGCGACCTCCGCGTGTCGGTCACGGACGTCTGCAACCTGCGCTGCACCTACTGCCTGCCCGAGTCGGGGATCGCGTGGCTGCCGAAGGACGAGCGGCTCGACGACGACGAGACCGTGCGCCTGGTCGAGGTGCTGGCCGGCCTGGGCGTCACGACCGTCCGCATCACGGGCGGCGAGCCGCTCGCCCGGTCGCATCTCCCCGCGTTGATCGAGCGGATCGACGCCGTGCCGGGCATCGACGAGATCTCGATGACCACGAACGGCGTGCTGCTCAACCGCCACGCCGACGCGCTCGTCGCCGCGGGGGTCAAGCGCTTCAACGTCTCCATCGACTCCGTCCACGCGCGGCGCTTCGCCGAGCTGACGCGCCGCGATGTCCTGCCGGCGGTCCTGAACGGCCTGGCGGCGCTGGACCCGTACCGCGACCGGATCAAGATCAAGCTCAACGCCGTCGCGCTGCGCGGGATCACGGAGCACGAGGCCGTCGACCTCGTCGCCTTCGCCCGCGAGCGGGACCTGCAGCTGCGGTTCATCGAGGTCATGCCGCTCGACGCCGACGGCGCGTGGACCGAGGACCACGTGCTCACGGGGGAGGAGGTCCGGGCGATCATCCACGAGCAGTGGCCCGTCGACGCCCTGCCCCGCGAGCGCTCCTCGACCGCCCGGGTGTGGCGGTTCCGCGACGGCGGCGGCGAGATCGGCTTCGTCTCCTCCGTCACCGAGTCCTTCTGCGGCGACTGCGACCGCATCCGGCTGACCGCCGACGGCCAGCTGCGCACCTGCCTCTTCGCCCACGACGAGACCGACCTGCGCGGCGCCCTGCGCGCCGGCGCATCGGACGACGACCTCGTCGCGATGATCCGCGGCGCGGTGGCGGCGAAGCAGTGGGGCCACGAGATGCACAAGCCCGGATTCCGGCCGCCCGAGCGGCCCATGAGCGCCATCGGCGGCTGAGGTCGTGACCGCCGGACCGCCCACCCCGGGGGCACCGAGCCCGGGGACGCCCGCCCCGGGGACGCCCGCGCCGACGAGCGCCGCGGCCGCCGCGGCGGCGTCCCGCACCCCGCTCACGCCCCTGGACGACGCGATACGGGTCGCCCGCCGCCTCGGCGAGGGGCTGCGCCTGCCGGGCGAGGACGTGCCGCTGCTCGACGCCGTCGGCCGCACGCTCCACGCCGACGTGGTCGCCCCGCGCGCGCTCCCCGCCTTCGCCAGCTCGGCGATGGACGGCTTCGCGCTCCGCGCCGCCGACCTCGAGGGGGCGAGCGCCGAGGCGCCCGCCGAGCTCGAGATCGTGGCGGAGTCCCGCGCCGGCGAGCCCGCGGACCGCGAGCTGCGCCCCGGGCAGACCATCCGCATCGCGACGGGCGGCGTCATCCCCGCCGGGGCCGACGCGGTCGTCCCCTACGAGGTGGTGGAGGAGGACGGCCCCACCGCCCGCTTCGCCGCCCCCGTCGCCGTGGGCGCCGCGATCCGCGACGCCGGCACCGACCTGCGCGCGGGCGCCGTCATCGTCCTCGCGGGCACGCGGATCGAGCCGCACCACCTGGCGCCGCTCTCCGGCTCGGGGTTCGTCCACGTGCCCGTCCGCCGTCGTCCGCGGGTCTCGGTGCTGATGACGGGCGACGAGGTCGTGCGCGGCGCCGGACCCGACGCCGAGCTGCCGCCGGGTGCGGTGCACGACGTCAACGGCGTCGTCGTCCCGGCGCTCGTCCGCGCCTGGGGCGGCGAGGTGTGCGAGACGATCGGCCTGCCCGACGACCGCGAGGCCACGCGCGCCGCCATCGCCGCCGCCACCGGCGACATCCTCGTCATCGGCGGCGGCCTGTCCATGGGCCCGCACGACCACGTGCGCCCGGCGCTGGAGGCCCTCGGCGCGCGGCAGGACGCGTTCCGCATCGCCCTGCAGCCGGGCAAGCCGACGTGGCTGGGGGCGCTGCCGGCGGGCGAGGGCTCCGCCGCCGGGGACCGCCGTGAGCGGGTCGTCTTCGGCCTGCCCGGCAACCCGGCGTCCGTCTTCGTCACCGCCACCCTGCTCGTACGCGCCGCGCTCGACGCCGCGCTGGGCCGCCCGCCGGTAGCGCCGCTCCGCGGGCGCCTGACCGCGCCGACGACGGGCCTGCCGGGCCGCACCGCCGCCCGCCGCGCCTGCGTCTCGGTCTACACCGAGGGCACGCTGGCGGTGTCGATCCTCGAGGGCCAGGGCTCGCACCTGCTCGGCTCGCTGGGGCAGGCCAACGCCCTGGCGATCGTGCCGCCGGAGGAGGAGCTCCAGGCCGGGACGGTCGTCGACGTCGTGCCGCTGGACCCCTCCGACGGCTGGGCGCACGCGTGGGGCTCCGTCCACGACCATCCGCCGCGATGACCCCGACCGAGGACCGCCGCCCCCGATGAGCGCCGACACCATCCGGATCGACGTGCGGCTCTTCGCCGGCCTGCGCGAACACGCGGGGACGGCGCGCACGACGCTCGAGGTGCCCGCCGGCGCGACCGCGGGGGCGGCCCGCGACGCGCTGTGGGCGGCGCTCGGCGTGGACGGGCCCGGCGGGGACGCTGCGATGGTGCTGGCCGTCAACCGGGAGTACTCCGCGCCGGAGACGGTTCTCGGCGACGGCGACGAGCTCGCCCTGATCCCGCCCGTGAGCGGCGGCGCGGGCCCGGATGCGGAGGGCGCGGCGAGTCCGGCCGACCTGACCGACGCGACGCACGCCGGAGGCCGCGACGCGGGGGCCCCGATCCACGCCGACGTGACGGCCACCCCGATCGACCAGGCGGCGCTGCACGCGCGCGTCGCCCGCCGCGAGGCCGGCGGCATCGTGACGTTCTCGGGCATGGCGCGCGACGTGCCGCAGCTCGACTACGAGGCGCACGAGGAGATGGCCCGCGAGCGGATGGCCGCGATCCTGGTCGAGGTGCTCGAGAAGCACGGGGCCTGCGCCGCCGCCGCCGAGCACCGTGTGGGCGAGGTGCCGTGGCCCGAGGCCGCCGTGGTCGTCGCGGTCTCCGCCCCGCACCGCGGCGAGGCGTTCGCCGCCGCCCGCGAGGCGCTGGACCGCATCAAGGCCGAGGCGCCGATCTGGAAGCAGGAGGTCGACGGCGAGGAGCGCGCCTGGGTCGCGGGGACGCTGCCGGGGCCGGCCGCCGCCCCCTCCGCGGACACCGCGTCCGGGGACGCCGCGACGGCCGGGTCCTCACCCGAGACCGCGCCGGCCGACGCCCCGACCACGGGAGGCGCGTCGGGTGAGGCCGGCGAGCGGCACCCCGGCGGCCTGCTGCCCCACCTGCGCCCGGACGGCGGCGCGACGATGGTCGACGTCGGCGGGAAGGCCGTCACCGAGCGCCGGGCCGTTGCGGCAGCGCTGCTCTCCACGACGCCGGAGACCGCGGCGCTGATCCAGCGCGGCGACCTGCCGAAGGGCGACGTCCTCGGCGTCGCGCGGATCGCCGGCATCACGGCCGCCAAGCGCGTCCCCGACCTCGTCCCCCTCGCGCACCCGCTGCCGCTGACGAAGGTCGACGTCCGCGCCGAGGTCGTCCCCGAGGCCGGCCAGGTGCGGATCACCGCCGAGGCCCGGACGGTCGGCACCACCGGCGTCGAGATCGAGGCGATGACCGCCGCGCTCGTCGCCGCGATCAACGTCTACGACATGGTCAAGGGCGTCGAGCGGGGCATCGCCGTCGGCCCCGTCGGCCTGGTCCACAAGAGCGGCGGGCGCACGGGCGACTTCACCGGCCCGGCGCCGTGGGAGCCGGGCTTCCGGGCGGGCGACGGGACCTCGGCCGGCCTCGCCCACCAGGCCGCGGCGTCCACGGACCCCGAGGCGTCCACGGACCCCGCGGGTCCCGCGTCGTCCGGCGCGTCGTCGTCCGCCGTCGCTGCCGCGTCCGCCCCCCACGCCACGCAGGCGCAGGCCGACGCGGCCGCGTCGCCGGCGTCCCCCGCGCAGGCCGCCCCGGGCGCGCGCGACAAGGCCAAGCCGCTCGATCCGCCGGTCCGGGCCGGGCTGCTCACGGTCAGCACCTCGCGCGCCGACGGGCCGCCGGACGACCCGGGCACCCTCGCCCTACGCGCCCTCGCGTCGGACCTCGGCGCCACGGCGATCGTGGAGGAGCGCGTGCGTGACGAGCACGACGCCATCGCGGGCGCGCTGCGGCGGTTCGCCGACGAGCACGGCTGCGACCTCGTGCTCACCGCCGGCGGCACGGGCTGCACCGTCGACGACGTGACGCCCGAGGCCACCCTCGCCGCCTGCGACCGCCAGGTGCCCGGCATCGCCGAGGCCCTGCGGCTCGAGTCCCGCGAGCACACGCACGCGTGGCCGCTGTCGCGTGGCGTCGCGGCGATCCGCGGCCGCACGCTCGTGGTCAACCTGCCGGGCACGCCGAAGGCCGCGGCCGAGGCGCTGCCGGTCCTCTCTCCGGTGCTCACGCACGCCGTTCGCCTGCTGCGCCGCTGAACGGCGTCGCGCTGAACGGCGTCGCGCTGGCGGCGTCGCGTTGGGCGGCGTCGCGTTGGGCGGCGTCGCGTTGGGCGGCGCGGCGGGCGTCCAGCCGCGCGTCGCGGGGTGCAGTGATGCCGGACGGTGTCCGGCAGGGTGCGCCGGAGCGGGGACGGATGGGGTACAACGTCCACGCGGTCGCGCGTGACGGCCGCACGTCCCAGGAGAGGTCCCCATGTCCCAGTTCCCCGGCGCACCGCGCCGTGCCCTCGTCGTCTCCGCGGTGCTCGCCTGCACCGTCGCTCCCGGCGTCGCCGCTGCGCAGAGCGGCCGGCTCGAGCCGAAGAGCCCTGCCGCGGCGCGCGCCCTGGAGGAGAGTCAGCAGGCGCTCGACCTGATCAACCGCGCGGACGCGGCCGTCCGGGCCGCGCGGAAGGCGTGTCGCTGGCCCTCGCCCGATCGCGGATCGCGGATCACCCACGATGCCCCCGGCGCGGAGGTCACCGGGGCGATCGCGGCGCTCCGCCGCCCGCAGACCGACGCGGACCGGATCCCCGAGGACGGGCGCCTCCCGGGCATGGGGGACGACATCTACGTCGACCACACCCGGACAGTCACCGCGCCGAACGGCAAGCAGTTCGTGATCGTGCCGGCGCGGGCGACGCCGCCGACGCCGCGGCCGGCCTCGTGCGCCGACGCGGTGCACGCGCGGCTGCTGCGCACGACGGCGACGTCGAGCAGGCGCCTGCGCTCGCGGACGCTGAAGACGTACGCCGCCGTCCGGCGGCAGGAGCGGCGGTTCGCGGAGGAGCCGCGGGAGCCGTACGACGAGGTGTTCCTCTTCGCCCGGGCCGCGGACGGCGGGCTGGGCGGCGGTGGCGGCGGAGGGCGTTTCGGGTTCTTCCTGACGCACGGCAACGTCATGTCGACCGGTGGCGACGACCGCTCCCAGGTCACCGGCCTCGTCCCGGACGGTGTCGCGTCGGTCGAGATGACGTTCCCCAAGCGCGTGAGCCGCGGCGCGTACTACAAGCCGACGGTCTTCCCCCGCCGCGAGGTCGTCACGGCCCCGGTGCAGGAGGGCGTGTTCTCCGTCCGGGTGCCCCGCGGTGCCGGGGACGCGTTCGCGTCCCGGACGGTGTGGCGCGCGGCCGACGGCCACGTCGTCCGCGTCGTGCGCCGCTGAGCGGCCTTCCGCCGTCCGCCCGTGGACAGTGCTGCCGGCGGCCGCGGGCGGGGACCGGGCGTCGCCTGCCGGCGCTCGGCCCGCGCCGCCCTCAGCCCTCGGTCAGCCGCACGTAGAGCAGGCCGTCGCGCTCGACGGCGGTGTGCACCCGCACCGGCGGGCCACCGTGGGCGTCGGCGCCGGACCACGAGTCGACGCTCCAGCCGTGGGTCGGGCAGGTGAGGTGCCCGTCGACGACGCGGCCGTCGAACGGGTCGATGTGGTCGTGCGGGCACGTGCGCTCGATGGCGGCGTAGCGCTCGCCGAGCCGGAAGACCGCGATCTGCCGGCCGCGGACGGTCGCGCGGCGGCCGTGGCGCACGGGCAGGTCGGCGGCGACGCCGACGATGCGGAACCCGTCCAGCAGGAGGGAGGCGCCCGCACCGGGACACAGGCGGTGCTCGGCCGGCATCGGCACGGTCCGCGTGAGCTCGGTGGCGGGGTCGAAGGACTTCTCGATCACTGCCGTGCAGCGTACGCCTGTCGGGGCCTGTCGTGATTGGCCGCATGGCGCAGCCGAGGCCGTCCGGCTTGGCCGGGTGACGCTGCGACGGTCCGGGTGGTCGCCGTCGCCGCAGGCGACGGGTCAGACCGCGCCGCTCACCGCGGACGCCGCGAGGAGGAGCGCCAGCAGCGGGACGATGGTCCACAGCCCCAGGCCGACGTAGCCCAGGACGCGACCGGTCCGGGCGCTGGACCGTCCCGGCGCGCCGGGCAGCGCGTCGGCCACCTGGTCCGCCCGGTTCGCGAGGACGATCGCCAGGATCGAGAGCACGTACGGGAGGGCGACGACGCCCAACACCCCGAGGACGAGGGCGACCGTCGCCTGCGGGTTGCCGGCGTGGGCGTCCGCCGGGTCTGCCGCCCGCTCCTCCCAGCGGCGCGGCCGCTCGATGCCCTCCGTCGCCGCGGAGGGCGTCGGGCGCGCGGCGTCCGTCCCGGTCGCCGCAGCCGGGGTCGCGGCGGGCGCGGTGTCCGGCGCGACCCGGCCCAGGCCGAAGTCCGCGTCGGGATCGAGCGGGCGCCCGAAGGCGTCCCGAGGGGTGCGGTCGCGGGCCATGCCGGTCCTCAGGTCAGCACGCCGGAGAAGGCGATGCGGAGGGTGTCGCCCGCGACGGAGCCGGTGACGGACTCCACGCGCAGGCCGGGATCCTCGAACACGGTGACGGCCACGGCCGAGGCCAGGCCCTCCTCCGGGCGGACCTCGACCCGCCCGTCGACCGCGCCGACGGCGACCGGGATCTCGGCCGAGACCCCGAGCACGCCGACGCGCGCGGAGAACCGGGGACGGCCGTCGGTTCCCGGGGGCAGGGGCGTCAGGTCGCCGCCGCCGGGGACCATCGCCGCCAGCGCCCGGACCGACAGGGAGGCGTCCGTCCGCACCTGCCCGTCGGCGATGCGCACGCGCACGTCGCGCAGCCGCAGCTCGTCGATGGCGATCGTGCCGATGCGGGCGTCCGTTCGGCCCACGTCCTTCGCCCGCTCGAGCAGGTCGCCGAGCGGCGTCGGGCCCTTCGCGGCGACCGTCGGCGTCGACACGTCCAGGCGGTCGGCCTGGCCGAGCACGAGCTTCCAGGCCGGGAACGCCGCGATGTCGACCTGGGCGCGGTCGTCGCCGAGCTCGGCCCGCACGCGGTCGGCCGCGATGCTCGGCAGCACGAGCTGGCCGAGCGCCAGGAGGGCGAGCACGATCGCGGCCGCGAGCAGCGCGATCCGCGGCCGCGTCCACGCGCTCCGGCTCCACATGCGGCGGATCGTAGGGGACCGGGGCGTACGTCGCCGACGTCGCGGGGCGGGCCGGTGGACCGGTCGTGCCCACACCGCCGACCCGATCGGGTAGAAGGGAGGGAGTCCCCGGTCCGCCCGCGGCGGCCCGACCCATCGATCCTGGAGGGATCCCCGGTGCCCACCTACGTCCTCTTGACCCGCCTCTCCCCCGACGGCGTGCAGACGATCAAGAACAACCCGCAGCGCATTCGCGAGGTCAACAAGGAGGTCGAGGCGCTCGGCGGCCAGGTCACGGCCCAGTGGGCGGTGCTCGGCCAGTACGACTTCGTCAACGTCGTCGAGGCGCCGGACGAGCAGACGATCTCCCGGATCTCGCTCGAGCTGTCCTCCCGCGGCACCGGCAGCTTCGAGACGCTGACCGCGATCCCGGTCGACGACTTCATCGCCGGCATCTAGCCGCGGCCGCCGGTCGGCCCTCCGCGTGGGGCCGACCGGGACCGGCGTGGCGCCCGCGGCAGCGGTGCCGACCGGCGTGGCCCCCCGGGTACGTGCGTTACCGTCGACCGTTGCGAGGCATCCGCCCCGCCCCCGAGTCGCGTCCCACCTGGAGCCTTCGTGCCGCAGCAGTTCCCCGTCCTCTCCCTGCGCTCAGCCGCCGTCGCCACGGCGACCGTGACGCTGACCCTCGCGCTCCCGACTCTCGCGTCGGCGGACTGGACCCCGGCGGTCGAGCTGGACACGGACGCCGGCGTGACGGGGCTGACCGTCGACAGCACCGGTGCACGGCTCGTCAACGCGCGCCGCGCCGGGGCCAAGAAGACGGTCAACACCCGCCTGATGGGCATCGGCGCCGACGGCGCCGCGGGGGCGCTGCGCACCCTGACGGGTCTGACGGAGGACCCCGTGCCGTTCAACGGCGACGGCGTCGTCTACCCGCGCCAGAAGTCGCTGGGCACCGTCTCCCGCACCGTGCCGGACGGCAAGGGCGGCATGCGGACGATCACCCTCACGCGCTACCGCCTCGGCGTCTCGGTCGGCAAGACGAGCGACGCGACGCTCGGCAGCCAGCGCTCGTCCGGGTACGCCGTGCTCGACGAGCCGGCGAAGATCACGGGCAACGTCAAGGGCAGCGTGGCGATGGGCTGGAGCGACGTCGGCGACGACGGCGTCGTCCGCGTCTACGTCGCGTGGCGCGAGGGCAAGGGCGGCACGAGCAGCGTGCGCCTCGGCAAGCCCCTGCAGGTCAGCGGCTCGCAGTCCAGCCGCCTGCTCGCGCTCACCACCGGCCCGGGTGGCCGCACGCTCGTCGTCTACCAGACCGGCGCGAGCGAGAAGACGCGTCGGCTCTACGTCCGCTCGCTCAGCATGGGCCGGGGCACGCTCGGCAAGCCGCAGACGCTGCGCCGCGGCGGCCCCGGGTTCCCCAGCGCCACCGTCGCCGTCGGCGCGAAGGGCCGCGCCGTCGTGGCGTGGGGCGAGCAGGACGTCGCCACGGAGCACGAGAAGCCCTACGTCGTCCGCGCCACCACCCGCGACACCGACCGCGTGCGCTTCGCGGTGCCCAAGCCGATCGACAAGGGCACGGTCGCCGTCCGCTCCCCCGGCGGCGCGCTCGTCTCCGCGATCGACACGCAGAACCGCGTCACCCTCGCGTGGAACCAGACCGTCGGCAGCGTCGCCGACGGCACCGCGCACGACATCCCGCGCGTGGCCGAGACCGAGGCCACGGGCGGCCTGAGCCCGATCCGCGACATCGCGGCCGCCGGCCGGGTCCACGGCGCCGTCGCCAACGCCTCGGGCGCCACGACCGGCGTCGTCCTCGTGCGCGAGCAGGAGCGCCCGATCGGCGGCTCCAACGGCGACCGCGGCGTCGCCGTGCAGGCCGCGTTCCGGCCCGCCACCGGTCCGCTCGGCGCGCCCGAGACGATCGACCAGTTCACGGACGCGCAGCTCCTGGACCGCTCGAACGCCTACGGCTCCGCGTCGATCGGTGCGTTGCCCGACGGCCGCTACACCGTCGCCTGGACCCGCGCGGTGATCGCGAACGGCAAGCTCCGCAGCTCGGCGCTCTTCAGCGACCGCACCGCCGCGCCGTAGGGCGGGGCGCGGGGCCGGTACCGTGCCCCCCATGCCGAAGGTTCTCGTCGTCGGGGCCGGGGGTCGCGAGCACGCGATCGTCCGCGCCCTCCTCCGCACGTCCGCCGAGCGCCCGGAGGTCCACGTCGCGCCCGGCAACCCGGGGATCGCACGGGACGCCGAGACGCACGCCGTGCCGGTCGAGGACGTCGCCGCCCTCGTCGGGCTGGCGCAGGAGCTGGCGGTCGACCTCGTCGTCGTCGGCCCCGAGGTGCCGCTGGTGGCGGGCCTGGTCGACGCGCTGCAGGAGGCCGCGATCCCGGCGTTCGGGCCGACGGCCGCGGCCGCCCGGCTCGAGGGCTCGAAGGCCTTCGCCAAGGAGGTCATGCTCGCCGCCGGCGTGCCGACCGCGGGCTACGAGACGGTCACCACCGTCGACGCCGGCATGGCCGCGATCACGGGCTACCCCGTCGTCCTGAAGTACGACGGCCTCGCCGCCGGCAAGGGCGTCGTGATCGCCGAGGACGAGCAGACGGCGCGCGCCACCCTCGTCGACATGCTGGAGGAGGGCCAGTTCGGCGACGCCGCGGTGGTCGTGGAGGAGTTCCTCCGCGGCGAGGAGGTCTCGCTGCTGGCGGTCTGCGACGGCCGGCGCGCCGTTCCGCTGGCCCCGGCCCAGGACTACAAGCGGATCTTCGAGGGCGACGAGGGCCCCAACACCGGCGGCATGGGCAGCTACTCGCCCGTCGTCGGCGTCGACGCGGAGCGCGTGGCCGCGATCTCGGCCCTGGTCCACCAGCCCATCGTCGACGAGCTCGCCCGCCGCGGCACCCCCTTCACCGGGGTGCTCTACGCCGGCCTCATGGTCGACGCGGAGACGGGCGGTGTGCAGGTGCTGGAGTACAACACCCGCTTCGGCGACCCGGAGACGCAGGCCGTGCTGCCGCGCCTGCGGAGCGACCTGCTGACCCTGATGACGGCCGCGGCCGGCGGCCCCGACGCCGAGGACGGCGGCCTGCCCGAGGCACCCCTGGAGTGGGACCCCCGCTGGGCCGTCACGCTCGTGCTCGCGTCGCGCGGCTACCCCGCGTCCGCGTCGAAGGGCGACGTCATCAAGGGCCTGGGCGGCGTGCCGTCGAGCGCCGAGGTCACGCACGCGGGCACGGGCCTGGACGACCAGGGCCGGCCGATCACCGCCGGCGGTCGCGTGCTGAACGTCACCGCACTGGGCGAGTCGCCCGCGGCAGCGCGCCAGGCCGCCTACGCGGCGGCGCAGGGCATCGGGTTCGACGGCCGCCAGCTGCGCCGCGACATCGCCCTGCGCGCGGTGGAGCGCTTCGGGGGCTGAGTCGGGTTCAGGCCGCGGCCGGGGCCGCGTCGGTCCCGCAGGCCGGGCCGAGCAGCGCCTCGGCCTCGACCAGCCAGCCGTCCAGCCGGTCGCGGACGCCGAGCGCGTCGAGGTAGTCGTCGCTGAGGGCCGCGAGCCCGCCGTTGCCCAGCAGCGGGTCCGGGTGGAGCGTGTCGACGATCGCGTCGGCCAGGTGCGCGGCGGCGGCGACGTCGAAGGACGGGGATGGGATCGCGCACGGGTCGTCGTGATGCGCGACCGCGTCGACGACGGCCGGCGGCAACCCCCACAGCGCCAGGAGGTGCGCGCCGACGTCGGCGTGGGTGATGTCCCCGTGCCCCCGCTCCACGTCGCCGACGGGGTGGCCCTCGGCGGCGGCGGACGCGACGATCTCGGCGAGATGCGCCCGCTCCCGGGTGGCGAAGACGAGCAGCCCGACGTCGAGCAGCAGCCCGGCGGAGAACGCGTCGTCGGCGTCCGGCACTCGTCCGCGGACGAGCTGGGCGACGGTCGCGACCTGGAGTGAGCGGCGCTGGAGCGCGTCGACCGAGAACCCCGGAACGTGTGTCGCCCGGCCCTGGCCCAGGGCGATGAGCGCCCCCGCCGACAGCGCGAGCACGCGCAGCGTGGTCAGGCCGACGAGTGCGATCGCGTCGCGCACGCTCGTGATCGGGCGGCGCGTGCCGAAGACGGAGGAGTTCGCGAGCTGCAGCACCTTGGCCGAGATCCCGACGTCCTGCGCGGCGATCTCGGCGGCGTCGGCCACGGAGGCGTTGGGGTCCGAGAGCAGCGCGGTGAGCTCGGTGTAGAGCCGCGGGGCCGAGGGCAGCTCGGAGGCGCCGGCGGCCGTCCGGCGCAGGCCGACGCGCTCCGCCGTCTCGTGCAGTGCGCACGCCCGCTCGATGATCCGCACGAGGTCGGCGGTCTCGCACGGCTTGGCCACCAGGCGGTGAGCCACGGCGGCGGCGCGCGCCACGGTCGACTCCGACGCGGCGCCCGAGAGCACGATCCGGACGCTGTCCGGGAGCCGCTCGGCCACGGTGCTGAGCAGGTCCGCGCCGTCCATCCCCGGCATCTGGAGGTCGGAGACGATGACGTCGCACGGGCGGGACTCCAGCGCGGCCAGCGCGGCGGGGCCCGAGTCGACGAAATCCATCCGCCACTCGCGCCGCCGCGAGCGCAGCGCGTCGCGCAGACCCTCGAGCAGGGCGGGGTCGTCGTCGACGAAGGTGACGTGCTTCATGACATCAGCGCCCGGGTGTCGACCCGCATCGGTTCCTGGACGTAGCCCTGCGGGAAGTTGCGCAGCCGCAGCAGCAGCTCCGGCGTGGCGGACTGGCCGCGGCTGATGAGCAGCACGTCCGAGACGGAGCGCACGTCCTGCAGGAGCACCATGCCGGAGCGCAGCTCGTCCAGCGTGATGTCGCGGATGCCGACGCGCTCCGCGGCGCCGCACAGGCGCCCGAAGGTCTCGAGCAGCGCAGGGTCGTAGCTGCGGTCGCGGTCGCGCATGGTGTCGAGCGCGGCCTGCGTGGTCATCCCGGCGCTCTCGAGGACGTCGTGGTCGAAGACGATGCGCAACAGCCGGGCGGCGGTGCCGGGCAGGCGCTCCTGGGCCTCGGCGTCGAAGGGCAGGTAGACGTCGTCGAGGATCTTCAGCACGCCCTCGAGCCGCGGGATGTTGCCGAGGATGCCGCGGGTCACCTCGGGCAGCCGGGCGACCATCGTCTCCTCGTCGGCGCTCAGCGGGTGGCCGGCGTAGAGCTTCTCGGCCACGGCGTCGGGCAGGGTGATCGCCCCGATCGGGGCGAGCATCGCGGCGACCTCGAGCTCCCAGCGGTCGTCCATGCGGATCGCGTCGGCGAACCGGGCGAGCACGGGCTTGACGCGGTTCGAGCGGCCGAAGGCGAGGGGGCTGGAGAGCGCGAGGACGTCGGAGAGCGCCTGCACGCTGCCGCGGAGCGTCTCCTCGAGCAGCACGCGCTCGGCGGAGCTGACGCGGTGGTGGCCGAGGCCCGCTGCGCACGCCCGCATCAGGTCGTCGTGGCCGCACGGCTTGGTGAGGAAGCGGAACAGCTGGCCGTCGTTGACCGCGCGGGCGGCGGAGTCGACGTCGGAGTAGCCCGTGAGCAGGATCCGGGCGGCGTCCGGAGCGATGCGCCGGACCTCGCGGAGGAACGCCCACCCCGGCATCACCGGCATGCGCATGTCGGAGATGACGATGGAGAAGGACTCGGGGTCGCGGCGCAGCAGCTCGAGGCCCTCCGCGCCACTCGCGGCGACGCGCACGTCGAAGCTCCGCCGCAGCGTGTCCTTCAGCCCCTCGAGGACCTGCACCTCGTCGTCCACGCAGAGGACGCGCGGCTTGTGCTCCCGGGGGGCGCGCGGAGGAGAGACCGTCGACATGGCCTCGTGATCGGCGTCACGTACGGCGTCCTTGAGCGGCTCGACGAACGTGGGGTGCGCAGCCCCGAGAGCTACAGGGGCGCCGGTCCGCGCCGACGATCAGGCCATGCCCGAGCCTCGAGGCGGCCGCGCCGCGCGCCGCGAGCGTCCGCTCGCGCCCACCCGGCGGTGGTGGTCGTGGCGTCCCCGGCGGTCGTCAGGAACGACCCGCATGGCGGTCCTCGTCCTCGTGCTGCCGGTCGTCGCGATCGTGGCCATCACCGCGTTCCAGCGCCGCGTGGAGGCCGACCTCGACGCCCGCGGACGGACGGGTGACGCCCTCGCGGCCCTCAGCCGCCTGCAGGGCGACGCGTTCCGCGCGCGCACGACGGCGGACGGCACCCCGCAGCGCGCCCGCGCCTTCATGACGGCCAACGCGCGCCGGGTGGATGAGGCACTCGACGCGCTGCAGGCCCACGATCCACCGCCGGGGCTGGCGGCGGCCCGGCTGCAGATCGACTCGAACCTCGCGGTGAACGAGGCCCTGCTCCAGGCGATGACGCAGACGACGTCCGCCGACCGGGAGCAGGCCGGCATCCTCGCCCTGCTCCAGGCCGCCGAGGCGACGGAGGGCGTGGCCCGGCTGGTCCTCGCCCGCGCGGCCGAGGTGTACGACGCGCGGGCACGGCGCTCCCAGGCCGTGTCGACCTACGGATCCGCCGGCGTCCTGCTGCTGCTCGGTGCCGCGTTCGGCCTGCTCCTGCGGCGCACGCGCTCCGAGGAGCGGCGGGTCCGCCGCAGCGAGCGGGAGTTCCGCGAGCTCGTGACCAACATCCCCTGCGCCGTCTACCGGCGTCGGGTGGGCGAGGGCTGGCCCATGGAGTTCGTGTCGGACCGCATCCTCGACATCACGGGGTACCCGGCGAGCGACTTCGTCGACGGGGAGCGCACGTACGCGGGTCTCCTCTCGGACCACCACCGGGGCGAGGTCGCCGAGCACCTGACCGTGCTCGAGGGCTCGGGCGGCACGCTCGTCACGCGCTATCCCATCACGCACGCCGACGGGCACGTCCGTTGGGTGATGGACGAAGGCCACCTCGTGCGCGACGCCCACGGCCGGGTGGTCCGTGTCGACGGCACGTTCTCCGACATCACGGATCTCGTGGCGCTCGAGGTGGAGCGCGAGCGCATCGAGCAGGAGCTGCGGCTGTCCCAACGGCTCGAGTCCATCGGCCAGCTCGCGTCGGGGATCGCCCACGAGATCAACACGCCGGTGCAGTTCGTCGGCGACTCCATCAGCTTCGTCTCGGACGCCTGGACGGACGCCGACGCCCTGATCGCCGAGCTCGAGGCGCTGTCCCTGCAGGACGCGACGGACGAGCGGCGCGCCCGCGTGCGGGACGCGGCCGAGGACGTCGACCTGGAGTACCTGCGCGAGCGCGTCCCCGCCGCGCTGCAGCGCGTGCACGACGGGCTGGGACGGGTCGGCGCCATCGTCGGCGCGATGCGGCAGTTCGGGCGGCCCCCGCAGGCAGAGCACGCCCCGGCGGACCTCAACGAGGCGCTGCGCTCCACGTTCATCGTCGCCCAGAACGAGTACAAGTACGCCGCCGAGCTCGAGGTGGACCTAGCCGAGCTGCCCGCCGTCGTCTGCAACGTCGGCGAGCTGAACCAGGTCTTCCTCAACCTCATCGTCAACGCGGCCCACGCGATCGAGGAGCGGGACGGGACGGAACGCGGCGCGATCACCGTGCGCAGCCGGCGCGAGGACCACGACGTCGTGATCACCGTGCGTGACACGGGTGCCGGAATCGCGCCCGAGATCCGCGACCGCATCTTCGACCCGTTCTTCACCACGAAGGAGGTCGGCAAGGGCACGGGGCAGGGCCTGGCGATCTCGCGGTCCATCGTGGTCGACCAGCACGGCGGCACGCTGGCGGTCGACAGCGAGCCCGGGCACGGGACGACGTTCACGATCCGCCTGCCCCTGCAGACGGCCCCTCTGGCCCATGCCTGAGCGTCCACGGGGCGGTGACGTGCCTCAACGTGACCGCCGTCACGCCGATCTCCAGGGCATGGATCGCCCCGTCGACCTCGCCGCCCGCCGCGGCCGCCGGCACCGGAGAGGGCCCTTCGCCTGCCGGGCCGGGGCGCTCGCCGTCCCGGCGCTCGTCGTGGCCCTGGCCCTGGTCGCGATCGCCGTGATCACGGGGCTCCAGGAGCGCGTGGCGGACAGCTACCGGGCGCAGACGGAGATCGGGAGGGCCGTCGCGGCCCTGAACCACCTGCAGGGCGGGCCGTTCCGTGCGCCGTACGAGGCGGGTGGCTCGCCGGAGGCCGCCAAGGCGGAGATGCTCGCGGACGTCGCCACCATCGAGTCGGTGCTGCGCGGCCTGGAGGCGGCGGACCCCCCGGCGGCGCTCCGCCTCGTCCGCTCCCCGCTCCAGGCGAACTTCGAGGACAGCTGGGCCATCCTCGAGATCACGTCCTCCGAGGCGTTCACGCAGGAGGTGCAGCCCTCGCTCCCGCCGCTGCTCGTGTCGGCCGGCAGCCGGCAGCAGTCGGCGAGCCGCCTGTTCCGCGAGGCGGGAGAGGACTACGAGGCCCGCGGCGTGCGCGCGCACCGGCAGGCGACGGTCGGCTCGGCCGCCGTGATCCTGGCGCTGGTGGGCGCCCTCGGCCTGCTGTACCGGCGTGCCCGGCGAGCCCACTCCCGCGCGCTGGAGCAGGAGGCCCGTGCGCGAGAGCAGGAGGCCCGTGCGCGGGAGCAGGAGGCCCACGCGCTGGCCAGCGAGCAGGAGCTCCGCGAGCTGATGGCCAACCTGCCGTGCGCGGTCTACCGCCGCACGGTCGGGGGGCAGGGCCAGGTCCGGTTCGTGTCGGAGCGCATCGAGCGGCTCACGGGCCATCCGGCCGAGGAGTTCCTGACCGGCGCGCGCGACTTCGCGGACCTCATCATCCCCGAGCTCCGGGAGCCGGTGATCCAGGAGGTCGGCAAGGACGAGGACGACAGCGCCTTCGCCGCGCGGTACCCGATCCGCCACGCGAGCGGCGAGACCCGCTGGGTGCTCGAGGAGGGGCGCGTGGTCCGTGACGCCGACGGCGAGGTCGTCCAGCTTGACGGCACCCTCTCCGACATCACGGTGATGAAGGGGCTCGAGGAGGAACGCGAGCGCATCGAGGCGGAGCTCCGGCTCTCCCAGCGGCTCGAGTCGATCGGCCAGCTCGCCTCCGGCATCGCCCACGAGATCAACACGCCCGTGCAGTTCGTCGGCGACAGCCTGAGCTTCGTCACCGGGGCGTGGGAGGACATCGCGGAGTACGTCGGCGAGCTCGAGGAGCTGTGCCTGGCCGAGCGCACGCCCGACACGCCCGAGCGCGTCCGCGACGCCGCGGAACGCGTCGACCTGGAGTACCTGCGGGAGCGGGTGCCCGCGGCCCTCGAGCGGGCGAACGGCGGGCTGGGCCGCGTCAGCACGATCGTCGGTGCGATGCGGCAGTTCGGCGCGCCGCAGGGCAGCGAGCACACGCCGGCCGACCTCAACGAGGCGATCCGCTCGACGCTCGTGGTCGCCCAGAACGAGTACAAGTACTGCGCCGAGCTGCAGACGGACCTGCAGGACCTGCCGCCCGTGGTCTGCAACGTCGGCGAGCTGAACCAGGTCTTCCTGAACCTCGTCGTCAACGCGGCGCACGCCATCGCCGATGCCCACCCGGAGGGGCGCGGCACGATCTCGGTGCGCACGCGGCACGACGAGCGCGAGGCGACGATCGAGATCGCGGACACCGGCGGCGGCATCCCGCCCGAGATCCGCGACCGCATCTTCGACCCGTTCTTCACCACGAAGGAGGTCGGCAAGGGCACGGGCCAGGGCCTGGCGATCTCGCGCACGATCGTGGTCGACCAGCACCACGGCACCCTGGCGGTCGACAGCGAGCCGGGCCACGGCACGACGTTCACGATCCGCCTGCCCCTGACGAGCGTCGAGGACGACGCCGCGCCGGTGGCGGTCGGGGTGGCCTGAGCCCGGGCGGGGGTGCGATCCGCCTCAACCGCTCCGACGGGCATCGACCCGGGACCGGCCGACGCCCGGCGCCTGCGGCAGACTCCCGCCGGTGAGCACCCCCGACGACCAGCCCCGCGTCCGGCGCGTCTCCTCCCGCGAGGCGTACCGCAACCCGTGGATGACGGTGCGGGAGGACATCATCGAGCGCCCGCACCCGGACGGCACGCCGCGCCCCGGCCTCTACGCCGTGATCGTCAAGCCGCACGCCGCCGTCGTCGTGCCGTTCGACGGGGACCACGTGCACCTCGTCGGCCAGCACCGCTATCCCATCGACCGCTGGTCGTGGGAGTTCCCGCAGGGCGCCCACCACGACGAGGGTGCCGACGAGGACCCCGAGGCGATCGCCCGCGGCGAGCTGCGCGAGGAGACGGGCTTCACCGCCGGCTCGCTGCGCCGCCTGGGCGACCTGGCCTTCGCGCCCGGGATGTCCGACCAGACGTTCACGGCCTGGCTGGCGACCGACCTGCAGGAGGGCGCCACCGCGCCGGACGCGGAGGAGGAGGGCATGCTCCGCCACCGGAAGGTCACCCCGCACGAGCTCGACGAGCTCGTCGGCACCGGCGGCATGATCGACGCGGCGACCGTCGCGACGTGGCACCTGGCGCGGCGTCACGTATTCGGTGGCTGAACGACGACCCCTCCGCGCCAGGCGGCGTCATTCGGTGGCTGAACGACGTCCCCTCCGCGCCAGGCGGCGCCACGTCCTCGGAGCCTGAACGCTGGCCCCTCTCCGGCAGGCGGCGAGACGTCGTGGGCGTCGGAGTGTCGACGCCCGGCGATCGGTCCTCAGCCCGTCGCCGTCACGACGACGGGAGGCAGCTTGCCGGTCCGGCAGCGCGGGAACGTCGTCCAGCGCGGGCGGCGCCGGGGAAGCGCCGGTGCCCCCTGCGTCGTGACGGTGCCGTCCTCGCTCCCGGTGGTCAGCCGCGTGCCGAAGCCGGCCACGCACAGCGCATGACGGGCGTCGCGGAACCGCAGACCGACGACGTCCGGCGGCGGGGAGCCGGGGTCGGCACGCGACCGCACCTGGGGCCCCTGGAAGTCGCGGGGATCCGGCAGCCGTCGCCCCGTCCCGACGACCGGGCGTCCCGCGACGGGACGGCCCAACGGCAGGCGCACGGTCTGTCCGGCGTGGCCCATCGCGTTGCACGCGTACGTGCCGAGGGGCGATACGAGCTCGGCCGTCACGAGGATCCGCCCGTCGCGCAGCTCCCGGACCCGCAGTTGCGGCTCCTCGCAGGAGCCGTGATCCGGTCCTCGCGCGAGCAGCGTGTGCCCGCCGTCGGCGACCCCCTCCAGCGACCACCCCGCCGGCGTTCGGACCTCGCCCTCGCGCCCTTCGTGCAGCACGAAGACGACCGCGGCGATCAGGCAGGCGCACCAGAACGCAGCTGCGACGGCTCGGCGTCTCGACCGGTCACGACGCGCGCGCACCGCGGCAGCGTCGCACGTATCGCGGTCCCCGGCCCCGGTACTCCGCCGGCCTCAGTCCCGGTACTCCGGGGTCCAGCGCGCCCGCCGGATCCGCTCCCGCAGGTCGTCGTCGCTGCGGTGCGGCGCCACGCCGTCGGCGACCGCGGCCGACGCGACCGCCAGGGCCACGTGGTCCGAGACCGCCCGCAGCTCGCCGATCGGCGGCAGCAGGGCACCGTGGGGATCGGTCAGGGCGGGGGAGAGGGCGCCCACCGCGCGGGCGGCGGCGCGCATCATCGGATCGGTCACGCGCGCGGCCTGGGCGGCGACGACGCCCATGCCGACGGCGGGGAACACGTAGACGTTGTTGGACTGCGCGACGCGCATCGTGCGGCCCTCGTACTCGACCTGCGGGAACGGCGAGCCCGTCGCGGTCAGGACGCGGCCGCCCGTCCAGCGCATGAGGTCGCGCGGGTCGGCCTCGGAGCGGTTCGTCGGGTTCGACAGGGGCAGGACGATCGGCCGCTCGACGTGCGCGGCCATCTCGCGGACGACCCCCTCCGTGAACGCCCCGCGGGCCGTCGACAGGCCGATGAGGGCGGTCGGGCGGACGGCGCGGACGACGTCGGCCAGCGGCGCGTCGGCGAGCTCCGCGGCGTCCTCGCGGGCGTAGACCTCCTGGGCGTCCGACAGCCCGGCGCGGCCCTTCGTCAGAAGCCCGTCGATGTCGACGACCCAGAACCGGCGGCGCGCGTCGTCCTCGGACAGGCCCTCGTCGACCATCGCCTGGCGGATCTCGTCGGCCACCCCGATCGCGGCGGAGCCGGCGCCCAGCATCACGATCCGCTGCTCCGTGAGCGGCGTGCCGGCGACCTTCACGGCCCCGATCAGCGCACCGAGCGCCACGGCCGCGGTGCCCTGGATGTCGTCGTTGAAGGTGCAGATCCGGTCGCGGTAGCGGTCGAGGATCGGCCGGGCGTTGTGCGACGCGAAGTCCTCCCACTGCACGAGCGTGTCGGGCAGCTCCTGCTCCACCGCCAGGACGAACTGCTCCACGAAGTCGTCGTACTCCTGACCCGCGATGCGCTCGTGACGCCAGCCGAGGTAGCCGGGGTCGTCGATCCGCTCCTGGTTGTTCGTGCCGACATCGAGCACGATCGGCAGCGTGCGGCCCGGGTCGAGCCCGCCGATCGCGGTGTAGAGCGCCAGCTTGCCGATGGGGATGCCGAGGCCTCCGGCGCCCTGGTCGCCGAGGCCGAGGATGCGCTCGCCGTCCGTGACGACGATGACGTCGACGTCCTTCTGCCGCCGGTTGCGCAGCAGCTCCGGGAGGCGATCCCGCATGGGGTAGGAGAGCGTGAGGCCGCGCGGGCGGCGGAAGATCCGGTGGAACCGCTGGCACGCCAGACCGACCGTCGGCGTGTAGACGATCGGCAGGACCTCCTCGAGGTGGTCGATCAGGAGCCGGTAGTAGAGGACGATGTTCGTGTCCTGCAGCGTCCGCAGGTTCACGTACTTGTCGAGGTCGGTCCCCCGTCGGCGGAACACCTCGTAGGACCGCGTGACCTGCTGCTCCAGCGTCTCGATCGCGGGCGGCAGCAGCCCGTCGAGCCCGAGCACCCGGCGCTGCTCTGCGGTGAACGCCGTGCCGCGGTTGCGGAGCGGGTCCTCCAGGATCTGCGGGAACTGCAGCGGGGCCATGACCCGACCCTAGTACCCGCCCGGGCGTGGCCGGTGCGGACAGGGGTGCTCCGGGGGATACGCCACCCGGACGGGGGTGGTTCGGGTCGTAGTGGTCGCCGCGCGAGCGCGGGTATGGGCCTCCTCGCTCCTCTGACCGTCCGCCCCGCCTGCCGATCCGCGACAATCCCCCGCGATGATCCCGCGCTACACCCGCCCCGAGATCGGTGCCGTCTGGACCGACGACGCGAAGTTCGAGTCCTGGCGGGAGGTCGAGGTCGCCGCCTGCGAGGAGATGGACGGCCCCACTGAGGACGACCTCGTCGCCATTCGTGCCGCGACGTTCACCGCCGAGGCCGTCCACGAGCGGGAGAAGATCACCGACCACGACGTCGCCGCGTTCGTCGACGTGCTCTCCGCCGACGCCGGCCAGGGGGGCCGCTGGATCCACTACGGGCTGACGTCGTCCGACGTGCTCGACACCGCGCTGGCCCTGCAGATCCAGAAGGCCGGCGTGATCCTGCTGCGCGGCGCGCGCGAGGTCGCCGAGACCCTCGCGGCGAAGGCCCGCGAGCACGTTCACACCGTCTGCGTGGGCCGCACCCACGGCGTGCACGCCGAGCCGACGACGTTCGGCATCAAGCTCGCCGGCTTCGCGCTCGAGGCCGACCGCAACCACAAGCGCCTGCAGGCCGCGTTCGAGCAGGTCGCCGTCGGCGCGCTCTCCGGTGCCGTCGGCACGTACTCCGCCACGTCGCCGGAGTTCGAGGCGCGCGTCCTGAAGCGCCTGGACCTCGCCGCCGAGCCGATGTCGACCCAGGTCATCCCGCGCGACCGCCACGCCGAGCTGCTGCAGGCCATCAGCCTGGCCGGCGCCGGCCTCGAGCGCCTGGCGACCGAGATCCGCCACCTGCAGCGCACCGAGGTGCGCGAGGCGGAGGAGCCGTTCCGGAAGGGGCAGAAGGGCTCCTCCGCGATGCCGCACAAGCGCAACCCGATCACGACGGAGCGCATCACCGGCCTGGCCCGCGTGCTGCGCGGCTACGCCCAGGCGGGCGTGGAGAACGTGGCCCTCTGGCACGAGCGCGACATCTCGCACTCGGGCGCCGAGCGCGTGATCCTGCCCGACGCCACGATCGCCCTGGACTACATGCAGGCGCTCGCCGTGCGCGTCGTCTCCGGCCTCGTCGTCCACGAGGACCGGATGCTCGAGAACATCGAGCTGACCTCGGGCGCCCTCTTCTCCCAGCGCCTGCTGCTCGCGCTGATCGAGGACAAGGAACTGGTCCGCGACGAGGCGTACCGCACGGCGCAGGAGCTCGCCCAGCGCGCGTGGGACACCCGCACGCCGCTCAAGCAGCTCGCCGCGCAGGACGAGCGCTGCGAGGGCCTCGACCTCGACCGCGTCTTCGACATGGGCTTCTACACCCGCCACGCCGACGAGATCGTCGGCCGCCTGGCCGCCGCGGGACTCTAGGCCCCGGCTTCCGCTCGGCGGGGGTTGTCGCGCCGGAGGGCGTTCCGTACTGTCGGACGGGCCATGAACACGTCGAACTTCCTGGCCCGGCTCACCGTCGAAGCGCTGGTCGGCGCGCTCTTCGGAACCCTCGTCGGCCTCGTGCTGCTGGCGGTGGGCGTCATCGACAACCCGTTCTGGCTGACGTCCGCCGGCATCTTCGTCGCGGCGTTCGCCTCGACGCTGCGCGACGACGACGCGTAGCCGGCCGCCGAGGTTCACCGGTCGTGCACCCGATGGGCGCACGGCGCGCCGTACCGTCGGTGGATGGACGGCGGGCGGAGCAGGCGGTGGGCGTTCGCTCTGGGGTCGGTCGGCGTCACGGCGCTGCTGCTCGTCCTCGCGCTGCAGGTCCCCGCGCTGCACGACGCGCTGGGCCACATCCTCGACGGCGACACGTCGGCGCTCCGCGAGCAGCTGCGCGATCTCGGCGTGTGGGGCGCGCTGGTGCTCTTCGTCCTCGTCCTCGTCCACACCGTCGTGCCCTACCCGGCGGAGCTCGCGCTGGCCGTCGCGGGCTACGTCTACGGGTTCTGGGTCGGCGTCCCGCTCATGCTCGTCTCGTGGCTCGGGACGGGCCTGCTCGGCTACGCCCTGGGGCGGTCCGTCGGGTTCCCGGCCGCGCGGCGCCTGTTCGGAACGGAGCGCATGGTGCGGATGGAGAGCCTGCTCAACCGCGCCGGTGCGTTCCCGCTCCTGGCCTCGCGGCTGCTGCCCGTCGTGCCGTTCACGCTCGCCAGCGTGGTCGCCGGCGCGCTGCACGTGCCCGTCGTGCGGTTCGCGTGGACGACGGTCGTCGGCTACATCCCCCTGACCTGCGCCGTGGTGCTGCTCGGCGGCCGGCTCGAGCACCTCTCCCTGGGCGATCCGGTCCTCTGGGGCGTCGTGGCCCTGATCCTGGGGCTGCTGGTCGTGGCGCGCCCCGTGCTGCGTCGCCTCGAGGGCCACGCCACGTAGATTGCGCGGCCATGGCCGACGATCCGCTCCTGCCCCTCTCGCCCCGCCAGGTCGCCGCGCTCGCGGCGGCGTCGGCGTCGGCCTCCGCCGCCTGGCGGCCGCGGGCGAACTCCGACCGCCTGCCGCGCGTGCCCGAGCAGGTCCTCGTCGCGCTCGTCGGCATCCTGCGCCAGGAG
Organism: Patulibacter americanus DSM 16676; assembly: GCF_000420025.1. GTDB lineage: Bacteria > Actinomycetota > Thermoleophilia > Solirubrobacterales > Solirubrobacteraceae > Patulibacter > Patulibacter americanus. Next base: position 387,319 of record NZ_ATUD01000001.1, on the reverse strand, counting down.
GACGAGGCCGACCGCTCCGCCGGGCACGCCCGCAAGCGCGTGCTCATCCGCTCCGCGATGACCGGCGCGTTCGGCGCGCCGGGACTGCTGCCGACCGAGGTCGTGGGGCTCGTGGAGCAGGCGCGCGCGGGCGTGGCCGCCACGCTGGCCCGCGCCCCCGAGCGCACGAACGAGGAGATCGCGGCCGACCTGCTGATCGGCTGGGCGCTGCTCGACGACGCCGAGCAGGCGACGACGATCACCCGCGGCGAAGGCGAACGCTCCCTGCTCGACGCGCTGGTGGTCCGCGGCGGTCAGACCCTCCGCGGCTACGTGCCGGCGAAGTGGACCCCGTGGAGCACCCTGCGCCTGCTCTGGCGCGCCCGCCAGCTGCCCGGCCTGCGCGAGCGCTTCTCCGCCCGCGGCCTGCGCTCCCGCGGCCTGCGCGCCATCCCCGTGTTCGGCGCGGTGCCCGCGGCGATGGGGGCGCGGCGCGAGATGGTCGACTTCCAGCGCCGCCTCGACGCCCACCACCGCGCGATCGGCGTGTAGGCGCGGCCCGGCGGCGGCCCGGCGGCGGCCCACCGCCGCCCGTCACGGTGCCGCGCCCCGGTTCCGGAAGCGCCGTCCGCACGAGTATCGAGACAGAACCTGGACACGCGTTTCCTGCGTCCTACCGGGGGTATCGACGGCCCCACACCCCCGTCGGACACCCGAAGGACTGACATGACCCACACGCACGACACGCGTACCGACTCCGACCTGCTCGACAGCATGGAGCAGGTCCTCGAGGACTCCCCCGCCCGCCAGAGCCGGCGCGCGCTGATGGCCAAGGCCGGCGGCCTGGTGGCCGCGGGCACCGCCCTCGCCGTTCCCGGCGTGGCGCAGGCCGCGCCGTCCAGCCGCAGCTCGATCGCCTCGGTCCTCGCGACCTTCGAGGCGTTCGGCGTCACGCTCCTGACCGAGGCCGTCAAGCGCGCCCCGGGCACCCCGTCCGCGCAGTTCGCGGACGTCGTGAAGGCCGCGAACACCACGGAGTTCGTCCACCTTCAGGCGCTCCGGGGCCGCGGCGCACGGCCGCTGACGACGAAGTTCTGGATCCCCAGCGCGGTCCTCGACGGCGGCGCGGCGCTGTTCAACGCCGTGGCGATGCAGGAGGAGGTCGAGATCTCGGCCTACCTCGTAGGCGTGACCGAGGCGACGCGCAATCGCGACGCGAAGGGTGCCCGTCTGTACGCCGAGGCGCTGGGCACCGAGGCCGAGCACCGTGTGCTCGCCCGCTTCGCCCGCGACACGATCGACGGGACGAAGGAGGTCCCGAACAACCGGGGCTTCGAGGCGTTCAAGCAGAAGAGCGCCCGCTCGGCCCTGCGGGCCACCGAGGCGCTCGGCGTCGGCTTCGGCGAGAAGTCCGACGCGCCGGGCGCGTTCTTCACGTTCCCGGGCGATCCGCGCAAGAACGGCACGGGCTCGCCCGTCGCCACCCCGCGCCCCTCGTAGGGGCGGGCTCCGTCGGCCGGGGACTCCCGGCCGACGGGCGTCGCCCCGGCGCCGCCGGGGCGGCCCCGCCGGCCCGGCGCCGCTGACCCGGCCGTCCGCCGCGCTGGGAGGACGCGGCGGGCGGCCCGGTCAGCGGCCCTGCGGCCGGGGTCGAAGCGGCCCGGTGACAGACTGGGGACCGCACCCCACCCCGAGGAGTCCCCATGGCCCACGACGAGACGATCCGGCGCGCGCAGCGCCTGAAGGACCTGCACGGGGGCGAGCGACCGCTCGTCCTCCCCACGGTGTGGGACGCGTGGTCCGCCCGCCTCGCTGCCGACGCCGGGTTCTCCGCGCTCACGATCGGCAGCCACCCGCTCGCGGAGTCGCGCGGCGCCGAGGACCACGAGGGCCAGACGCTCGACGAGGTCCTCACGGCCGTCCGGCCGATCATCGCGGCCGTGGACGTCCCGGTCTCCGTCGACCTCGAGGCCGGCTACGGCGCCGACCCCGCGGAGCTCATGGCCGGGCTGATCGAGGCCGGCGGCGCGGGCCTGAACATCGAGGACACGGTGCACTCCGAGGGCGGCCGGCTGCGCACCACGGAGGAGCACGCGGCGTACGTCGGCGGGCTCCGCGCCGCGGCGGACGACGCCAGCGTGCCGATCGTCGTCAACGGGCGGACCGACCTGTTCGCACACGCCGGCGAGGACCGCGCGGGCGCACTCGACGAGGCGATCGCGCGGCTCCAGGCCCTCGTCGCAGCCGGCGCCGACACGGTCTACCCCGTCAGGATCCAGGACGACGACGACCTGATCGCCGCCGTCGTCGGTGCCCTGTCCGTCCCCGTCAACATCACCGCGCACCCCGAGAAGCACACGCTCGAGCGGCTCCGGGGGCTCGGCGTCGGCCGCGTGACCTACGGGCCGCTGCTCCAGGCGGCCCTCGCGGACCACACCCGCGAGCTGCTCGCCCGCTGGCGCTGACCCCCCGCAGGCCCCGCGCCGCCCCCCCCTCTCTCGGAACGGTCTGCCGCCCTCGCGCGTGGGCGCGTCGGGGCGGGGGGAGCGGGGACCTAGGGGGAGATCGCCTTGCGCAGGCTCAGCAGGCAGAGGTCGAGGGCCTCGTGCCGCGGGACGTCGCGCTCGCGCGCGAAGCTCCAGGCCGCGTAGAGGACCGTCCACAGCAGGTGCTCGATCCAGGCGCTCGTGAGGTCGGCGCCGATGCTGCCGTCCGCCTGCCCGCGCGCGACGGTGTCGGACAGCCCGCGCCCGGCGTCCTCGTCCATGCACGCCCAGTCCTCCTCCCGGATCTCGACGATCCCGGAGAAGAGGAGCGTCAGCGCGGGCCCGAGCTCGAAGTACTCGCGGCAGAGCCGGGCGAGCGCGTCCTGCGCGGGCCCGCGGTCGAGCCCGGCCCGGCGGGTGGCGGCAAGGATCTCGTCCATCACGGCGACCGTCACCGCCGCGAGCAGCTCGGAACGCTCGCCGAAGTAGCGGTGGACCGTCGTCCGGCTGACCTGCGCGGCGGCGGCGACGTCGGCGAGCGACGCGCCGGGGTCCTGTGCGAGGGCCACGACCGCCGCGGACACGATCTCGCGTCGCGTGCGGGCGCGGGCCCCGGACTCCGTCGTGGTCATCGCCACGATGGTACTCGCCCCCACAGGATGTGACACCGGTGTTACATTGCGGACCATGAGCGCTCCACAGCAGGCCGCCGCGGTTCAGGAGGGCTCCGGCGGGCGGTCCGGCGGCCGCTTCCCCCGTCTCGCGGTGCTCTGGAGCTTCGCGGTGCCCCACCGCCGGGCGCTCGGGCTCGGGTTCCTGCTGGCCCTCGGCGGGTCGGCGACGGCGTTGGCCAGCCCGCTCGTGACGAAGTGGGTGCTCGACGCGCTCGCGACCTCGGGGTCGCTGCTGCAGCCCGTCCTCGTGCTCGCCGCCATGACCGTCGTCGGGGCCGGCCTGTCCTTCGGCCAGTGGGTGGTGCTCGGCACGGTCGGGGAGCAGATCGTGCTCGAGGCCCGGCGCTCGATCGTCGACCGCTACGTGCGGGCGCGCATCGGGGCGATCACGGCCCGGCCGGCGGGCGAGCTCGTCACGCGCGTCACCTCGGACACGCTGCTGTTGCGGCAGGCCGCGTCCTCCAGCCTCATCGGCATCGTCAACGGTCTGGTGGTGCTCGTCGGCAGCCTGATCCTGATGGGGGTGCTCGACCTCGTGCTGCTCAGCACCACGTTCGTCGCGCTCTCGATCGTCACCGTGCTGTTCCTCGTCCTGATGCCGGGGATCGCCCGGGCGCAGCAGCAGGCGCAGGAGCACGTGGGGCACCTCGGGGGCACCCTCGAGGGGGCGCTGCGCGCGGTCCGCACGGTCAAGGCGAGCCGCGCGGAGGCCCGGATCGCCGCGCGCATCGGCGCGGACGCCGACATCTCCGCGGAGTTCGGCATCCGGGCGGTGCGCCGCGAGGCCATCGCCTGGACGATCGCCTGGGGCGGCCTGCAGGTCGCGATCATCACGATCCTCGGCCTCGGCGCGTGGCGCGTGAGCGAGGGGACGATGGAGGTCTCGAGCCTGATCGCGTTTCTGCTCTACGCGTTCGGCCTGATGGGGCCGATCATGGAGCTGACGCAGAACATCACGGCGCTGCAGTCGGGGTTCGCCGCGGCGGAGCGGATCCGCGAGGTCGAGGCGCTCGAGGTCGAGGAGCATGCCCTCGTCCCGGCGCCCGCGCGGACCGGCGTCGACGACGGGACCGGGCCGATCCTGCGGCTGCGGGGCGTGACCGCGGCCTACGGCCCGGACGCCGCGCCCGCCGTCTCGGGCGTCGACCTGACGATCCCGCGGCGCGGCCACGTCGCCGTGGTCGGCCCGTCGGGCGCAGGCAAGACGACGGTGATGTCGCTCGTGCTGCGGTTCCTCGAGCCCCAGGCGGGCGAGATCCTGCTGGACGGCGTGCCGTACTCCGCGCTGACCCACGACGACGTGCGGCGTCGGATGGCCTACGTCGAGCAGGAGTCCCCGGTGGTGCCGGGCACGATCCGCGAGAACCTGACGTTCTCCGAGCCGGGCACGAGCGACGAGGACCTGCACCGGGTGCTCGCCGAGGTCCAGCTCGACGGCCTGGTGGCCGAGCTGCCCGACGGCCTCGACACGCCGCTCTCGGCCACCTCGGTCTCCGGCGGCCAGCGGCAGCGGATCGCCTTGGCCCGCGCGATCCTCGGCGCCCCGGAGCTGCTGCTGCTCGACGAGGCGACGGCCCAGGTCGACGCGCTGACGGAGGCGGCGATCCACCGCTGCATCCAGGACCGGGCGGGCCGCGGCGCGGTGCTGACGATCGCCCACCGGCTCTCCACGGTCGTCGACGCCGACGAGATCGTCGTGCTCGACGCCGGTCGGGTGCGGGCGCGCGGCACCCACGCGGAGCTGCTCGAGGCCGACGAGCTCTACCGCGGGTTCATCGAGGCGCTGCGGATCGGCGTGCAGCCGGCGCCCCGCACCTAGCGCCTAACGCCAGTGGCCCTCGGGCGCGACGGCGTCCTGCCCCGGTGCGGAGGGCGGCTCGGGCAGCTCGATCGGCACGCCGAGCAGACGCGAGACCCGCTCCGCCAGGAGGTGCGCGCGGCGGGGATCACCGTCGATGACGGGCTCCGTGACGATCTCGGGGCCGAGCTGCTCGCCGTCGAGGAACTGGTCGAACGCGAAGTCCACCTGCTCACCCGAGGGCAGCACGTTCCACGCGTGGCCGTCCGGCGTGCGCTCGCCGTCCCGGTCGAGCACCGTCGCGATGACGATGTCGCCGCCGTAGAGCGCGCGGATGACGAGCGCCGAGACCGCGCACTGGCCCAGCGCGGGATTCTCGGGTGTCCACCCCTCGGGATCGTCGGAGGTCTCCATGGACCACGACGCGCGGAGGGCCTGCTCCACGTCGGCGAGGGCCGGGAGGTCGTTCGTGGGGGCGTCGGCGACCATCACGCCATGTTCACACGATCGCCACGGGTTCGCGTGCGGCGTCGGTCACGGAGTGGCGGCCGGGTGTACGCGAGTACGACCTGTGGATGACGGGAGCCGTACTTGCGGGGTATCCGTCCGTACCCATAGGGTACGGCCATCGTCGTCCGGTCCCTCCTCGCCGACCACCCCGCGCTCGCGGCGGGCCCCGCGGCCGCCCCGGGGCGGGTCCGCCTGCTCGACGCCGCCGCCCGCGTGGTCGGGCGCGAGGGCTTCGCGCGTACGACGGTGGCCGACGTCGTCCGGGCCGCCGGCGTGTCGCGCTCGACCTTCTACGCGGAGTTCGCCGGCAAGGAGGAGCTCTTCGTGCAGAGCTACCGCCACCACGGCGAGGTCCTCGCCGCCCGGATCGACGCGGCCGTCGCCGCCGCCTCGGGCTGGCGGGAGGAGCTGCGCACCGGGATGGAGGCCTACCTCGGCGCGCTGGCGGCGGATCCGGACCTCGCCCGCGCGTACCTCCTCGAGGTGCCCCTCGCCGGCGCGGCGGCCCTCGCCGCCCGCGACGCGACCATCGCCGCCTACGCCGAGCGCTACCGGGCGACCTTCCGGCACGCCCGCCGTGAGGACCCGTCGCTGCCGGAGCCGCCGCAGGACGCCCTGCGCCTGCTCTGCTTCGGCACGGAGCAGCTCGCCGCCGAGCGCGTCCGCGCGGGCCGCACCGCCGCGCTGCCCGAGCTGGCCGACGTCTTCGTGGCGTGCGCCGTGGCGCTCCTGCGCGCGGGCGAGGACGTGCCGCCCGCCGCCGCGACCACGTCGCCCGTGGCGGCCACCGCGTCGCCCGCCGTGGCCGCCGCCGGCGCGACGCCCACCCCCTTCACCCCGAGAACCGACGACGAGGAGCAGCGCCGTGGACCTGACCTTCACCCCTGAGCAGCTCGCCTTCCGCGACGAGCTGCGCACCTGGCTGCGCGAGCACGGCCCGGAGGGCGCCCTGACGCCCGAGCCCCGAGACGAGGACGAGCAGTGGGAGTGGCGCCGCGCGTGGCAGCGCACGCTCCACGCCGGCCGCTGGGCCGGCGTGCACTGGCCGACCGAGGTCGGCGGCCGCGGCGCGACGCTCTCCGAGACCGCGATCTTCTTCGAGGAGCTCGGCCGCTCCGGCGCGCCGCTGCCCGCCGACGTGCTGGGCATCCTCCTCGCCGGCCCGACCCTCATGGTCTGGGGCGACGACGCGCAGAAGGACCGCCTGCTGCCCACGATCCTGTCGGCCGACGAGACGTGGTGCCAGGGCTTCTCCGAGCCCGACGCCGGCTCGGACTTCGGCGCCGTGAAGACGCGCGCGGTGCGCGAGAACCCGGACGACCCCGAGTCGGACTGGCTCGTCACGGGCCAGAAGGTCTGGACCTCGGGTGCCCAGTACGCGAAGTGGTGCATGCTCGTCGCCCGCACGGACGACACGGCGGGCGCGAAGAAGCACGCGGGTCTCACGTACTTCGTGCTCGACATGGAGCAGGCCGCCGTCGACGTCCGCCCGCTCGTGCAGATCACGGGCTCGCCGGAGTTCAACGAGCTCTTCCTCGACGACGCCCGGATCCCGAACTCCATGGTGGTCGGCGGCGTCGGCAACGGCTGGAAGGTCGCGCTCACCACGCTCATGAACGAGCGCGCCGGCCTGGCGTTCTTCCTCCAGGTCCGCCTGCGCCAGCAGCTCGACAAGCTCGTCGCCGCGGCAAAGAGGAACGGCTCGGTCGACGACCCGATCGTGGCCGACCGCCTCGCCGACCTGCACGTGCGCACCGAGGCGCTGCGGCTCATGGCCTGGAAGGGCTTGACCGCGATCGAGCAGTACGGCCAGCCCGGCCCCGAGGGGTCCCTGACGAAGTGGCTGTGGAGCGAGACGAACCAGCTGCTCGTGCAGCTCGCCGTCGACGTCGTGGGCGCGGACGCCCTGACGATGGAGGACTCGTGGGGCTTCGAGCTGCTGCGCGCCCGGGGCAACTCCATCGAGGGCGGCACCACCGAGATCCAGAAGAACATCATCGCCGAGCGCGTGCTCGGCCTTCCCCGCGCCCGCTAGGAGCCAGCCAGATGCGATTCGAACTGTCCGAGGACCAGCAGGAGATCCAGGGCGCGGCGCGCGAGCTGCTCGCGGGGCGCTCGAGCTTCGCGCAGGTGCGCGCGGTCGTGGAGGAGCAGGACGCCGAGCCGACGGGCATGCCCGACCTCTCGAAGGTGCCCGGCGAGGACGCCGGCCTCTGGAAGGAGCTCGGCGAGCTGGGCTGGACCGGCATCGCCGTCCCGGAGGACCACGGCGGCCAGGGGCTCGGCCTCATCGAGCTCGTGACGATCACGGAGGAGCTCGGCTACGCCGTGGCCGCCGTCCCGTTCCTCGGCTCGACGACGGCGGCGCTCGTGATCCAGCACGAGGGCTCGGACGAGCAGCGGGAGGACTGGCTCGGCCACCTCGCGTCGGGCGAGCTGCGCGGCGCGACGACGCTCACCGGCGACAAGGTCCCCGTCCCCGGCGCGGCCGAGGGCAGCCTGGTCGTCGTCGCCGACGCCCACGGCGGCCCGGCGGCGCTCTACGGCCCGGGCTCCGGCGTCGTCGAGCCCGTGACGGCCATCGACCCGACGCGCGGCCACGGTCGCGTGCCGATCGCCGGCCTGGACCCGGAGGAGGAGCTCGACGGCCGCGGCGAGTGGCTCGGCGGCACCGTCACCCCGGCCGGCCCCGGCTTCGACCGCGCCGCGATCGTCGTGGCGGCCGAGCTCGTGGGCGTCATGCAGCGCGCGCTCGACATGACCGTGTCCTACGTGAAGGACCGCAAGCAGTTCGGTGTGCCCGTCGGTTCCTTCCAGGCCGTCCAGCACGGCGCCGCGCAGATGCTCCGCGACGTCACGATGGCGCGCGTCCTGACCTACAACGCCGCGTGGGTCGCCGACCACGGCGACCCCGCCGAGGTCCGCGTGGCCGCGTCGATGGCGAAGGCCGCGGCCTCCGAGGCCGGCCGCACGGTCACCTCGGCCGCGATCCAGCTGCACGGCGGCATCGGGTTCACGTGGGAGGCCGACGTCCACTGGCTCATGAAGCGCGCCCAGATCGACGCGGCACTGCTCGGCGGCGCGGGACACCACCGCCGGCGCGTGGCGGGGCAGGTCGTCGCGGGGAACGTCCCCGCGGCCTGAGGGCGCGGGCGCGCCGCCGGGGTGCGACGCGCCGAGGCGCCGGGCGTCGACCCGCGGGTGTGGACCCGCGGGTGTGGACCCGCGGAGCCGCCGTCGGCAGCGGCGTCGCGGTCGGACGGCCCGGGTCCGGGACCCGCCCGCGCTCAGGCCGGCGCGGGATCCGCGTCCGAAGCCTGCGCGCGATCGCGAACGGGTCGGCGGCCGACGCCGCTCCGCCCGTCCACGCGCACGGGGGCGTCGAGCGGCGGCGGCACTACGGCGTCCCGCGGCGGGGGACCGGCGAGGCCGTCGGAGGGCGGCACGTCGTCAGCGGGGCGGCCCGCCAGGCCGTCCAGGCCGACGGGCGTCGCGGCCAGGCGCCGGGCGGGCCGGGCGTCGAGCGCCGCCCGGGCGAGCACGCGCCGGGCGTCGTCGCCCGGGCCCGCGATCGTGCGGCCGACGGAGACGTCGACCCCGTCGTGGTCCCCCAGACGGGCCCGCCAGCCCGCCGTCACGGTGACGGCCAGGCGCGCGAGGGCGGCGGCGTCGTGGTCGGGCAGCAGGACGACGAAGTGATCCAGGCCGTAGCGGCCCGTGACCGCCGGGGCGGCGAAGAGCTGGTCCACCAGGGTCGCCGTCTGGCGCAGCACGCTGTCGCGGGCGCCGGAGAGCCGCGGCGCGGTCGCCGGGTCGTGGCCGTGGAGCCGGACGACGAGCACGCCGACGCTGTGGGCGACGAGCAGCTCCTCGAGCCGCCGCTGCAGCAGCCGCCGGTTGGCGAGGCCCGTGACCTCGTCGTGGCTGGCGGCGTGCTCGAGCGCCCGTTCCGCGAGCCGACGCTGCGTGATGTCGGTGTGCACGATGAGGGCTCCGACGCCGTCCATCTGCAGCGCCGTCGCACGCATGTCGAACCACCGCAGCTCGTCAGGCGAGTGGCACGGGTACTCCGCGCGGAAGACGTCCTGCTCGCCCCGCAGCACCGCGCGCAGGCCCGCGGCGATCCGCCGCGCCTCCGGGTCCTCGCCGGCCTCGGTCGCGGCGATGTAGTCCATGCCGGGCCAGGCGCCGCCCGCCCAGCCGTTCTGCGCCGCGAACGTGCGCCAGGCGCGGTTGACGTGCAGGAGCCGACCTTCGGGGTCGAGCAGCGTCACGTGGTCGTCCATGGCGTCCAGCGCATCGCGGAGGACGGCGACCGTGGGGTCACCGTCGGGAAGGGGCGGGCGGGTCATGGACGAGAGCAGCGCCCAGGGGGAAGGGGCGCGAAGGGACGCGGCACCTCCGATCGATACCCCGGCCACGGGGGCCCCATGCGCCGAAGAGGACAGATGATGGGTGCCTGTCCACCCAGCCGGGGGAGGAGGTCGGCGGGATCGGCGCCGGCGCTACCCGGAGGTCGTGCCGGCCTGGGCCACGTCGGTGGCCTCGCCGACCGCACCCGCGGCGGCACCCGCAGCCTCGGCCGCCGGCGTGACCTCCTCGGCCAGCCAGCGCCACAGCTGCCGGGCCGGCTCACGCCCGCCGCCCGGCACGGACCCACGCGGCCGACGGCGGACGGCCCGCAGCTCGCGGCGCAGGTCCGCGCCGCGCACGGGGCGGATCGCGAGCGAGCCGGCCTCGACCTCGTGCGCGACCGCGAGGGGGGAGAGCAGCGAGAAGCCGTCGCCGCCGGCCACGGAGCGCTTCACCGTCTCCAGGCTCTGCGCCTCGAGTGCCGGGTCGAGCGTCACGCCTACTGCGGCCAGGGCGTCCTCGGCCACGGTGCGCGTGCCCGACGCCGGCTCGCGCGTGAGGTACGGCTCGCGGGGCAGCTCACGGGCCGAGATCGTCCGTCGCGAGGCCCAGCGGTGCGACGTCGCGACGACCACGACGAGCTCGTCGCGGCCGACGAGCAGGCTCTCGACGCCGTGGACGTCGCCGCCGTGCTCCACGAACCCGAGGTCGGCCTCGCCCTCGCGCACCGCCTCGAGGACGGCGGGGGAGTTCGCGATCCGCATCGTCGCGTGGCTCGCCCCGCCCGACCGCCGGTACGCCGCGAGCCAGTCCGGCAGCAGGTACTCGCCGACGGTGTGGCTGGCGGTGATCCGCAGCGTCTCGTGGCGCGCGGCGCGCTCGGCCCGGACGAGCTCCGTCGCCCGGCGCAGCGTCTCGAGCGCCCGGCGCGCCTCGGGGTACAGTGCGCCGCCCGCCGGCGTCGGGCGCACGCCGAACCGCCCGCGCTCGAGCAGCAGGCTGCCGAGCTGCGACTCCAGCCGCGCGATGCGCTTCGTGACCGCGGACTGGGTCAGGTCCAGCGCGTCGGCGGCGCCGCCCATCGTCCCCGCCTCGATGGCGGCGACGAAGGCCTCCAGGTCGTGCGTCGAGGGCAGGAGAGGGCGCTCCATCCCGACCATCATATGCCTGGCCGGAATGGGCCCCTGGGGCGTGGCTCACGCGCCAGGGGCCGTGGCGGCCACGGCGTCGGACTCAGCCGCGCGCGAAGCTCGCGGTGCCGCGCACCGCGCCGTAGGCCGACGCGGCGTCGGCCAGCGCCGTGACCATCGCGTCGTTGACGGCCGAGCCCGACTGCGTGTCGAGCGTCATGGCGACGATCCGCCGCACCGGGCGGGCGTCGAGGGGGCGGATCACGACGTCGGCACGCTTGCCGCTCAGGGCCAGCTCGGGGATCATCGCCGCGGCCAGGCCGGCGGCGACGAGGCCGAGCGCGGCGCCGTAGTCGTCGACGACGTAGGCGCGGTTGGGCGTGAAGCCCCGCATCTCGCAGGCCATGAGCATGACCTCGCAGTCCGGGCAGGTCTGGGGCGAGCCGATGATGAGCGGCTCGCCGGCCAGCGCGGCGACGGGCACCTCGTCCAGGTCGGCCAGCGGGTGGTCCGGCGGCAGGGCGATGAGGAACGGGTCGTCGACGAGCGGGTGTGCGCGGAAGCCGGCGGGCGGCCCGGGCGCCAGGCTGAGGCTGGTGACGGCGACGTCCAGGGTGCCCTGGCGGAGCAGCTCGACGGCGGGCCCCGGCTCGACGAGCTCGAACTTCACCTGCACGTCCGGGTGCCGATCGCCGAACGCCCGCAGGCCCGACGGGACGAACGACGCCACGGTGCTCGGGAAGGCGGAGATCCGCACCCGGCCGCCGCGGAGCGTCGCGATGGCCTCCATCTCGGCGTGGGCCGCGTCGACGCGGGCGAGGATGTCCTCGGCGTGGCGCAGCAGCGCCTCTCCGGCCGCCGTCAGCCGGGCCCCGCGCGGCGTGCGCTCCACGAGCGGCTGGGCCGCTTGACGCTCGAGCATCGCGAGCTGGCGCGACACGGCGGGCTGCGTGTAGTCCAAGGCGTCGGCCGCGGCGGAGATCGATCCCCGGCGGGCGACTTCGCGGAGGACGCGGAGGTGGAGGAGTTCCATGGGCCCTTCGAGGCTAGACCCCCCGGGGGGCCCCGTCCATGCGCGGATCGCATGGCCGCCATGCGCTGGACGGGGACCCCGCTCCGTGCATGCCCCCCATGTCCAGGTGCGATGGAGAATCGAGGCCGCAGGGGCCAGGGTTGCGGTCACCGGATCACCCGGCGAAAGGACCCCACCATGAGCCCCACCCCCGACCACCGTCATCCCGCCCCGCCGTCGGCCCCCGTCGACGCCTACCTGCGCGGCGTCGACCGCCGCAGCGAGCTGCGGGCAGCGCTCCTGACCGGCCGGCCGCAGGATCCGCACGCCCCGTTCGAGCTGCGGCCCGCGACCGAGGCCGACCTGGCCGCCGTCCGCGGCGTCGCCGGGCGCGACAGCTCCGTCGTGCCCGACGGCCCGCTGCTGCTCGCCGAGGTCGCCGGCATCGTCATCGCGGCGATCGGCCTGGAGAACCGGCGCGTCGTCGCGGACCCGTTCTGGCCGACGGCCCGGGCCGTGGACGCGCTGCAGGCCGCGGCGGCCGAGCACAGCCCGTGGCCCTCGCGCCTGGCGCGGCTGCGCACCGCGCTCGGGGCGACCCGGCCCGCCCGTCGCCAGGCGCGGGCGTCGGCCCGTCCGTGAGCGCGGCCGCGAACGGCCCCCGCGCCCCGAGCGAGCGGGCGGCGACGGGCGAGCCGGACGAGCCGTCCCGTCGCGGTCGGTGCCGACCCCGTGGTGGTCGGCACCGACGACCACCGCGCACGTCCGGGCGTGCGGCCGCGTTCCCGTCGCCCGCGTCCGCGCGGACGACGGGAAGGCGGTCGCGTCGCTGGGAACGTTGCGACCGCCGCCCCGGCGGCGCGGGAGGGTCGCGATCGCACCTCCCGCGCCGCCGGCGGTTCCTTCCGGGACCGGCCGGGCGAGCACCCCTCGGGTACCCTCCTGCGCGTGAGCACGCTGGACACCCTGCCCCTCGTCGCCCGCGGCAAGGTCCGCGATCTCTACGACCTGGGGCCCGATCGCCTGCTGCTCGTCGCGAGCGACCGCGTGTCGACCTACGACGTGGTCCACCCCAACAGCATCCCGGGGAAGGGCGCCGTGCTGACGGGGCTCTCCGCGTTCTGGTTCGGGCAGACGGGCCACATCGTGCCCAACCACGTCATCTCCTACACGGACGGCGTGCCGGACGAGGCCCGCGGCCGCGGCGTCGTCGTCAAGCGGCTGCGGATGCTCCCGCTCGAGGCCGTCGTCCGCGGGCACATCACCGGTGGCGGCTGGAAGGACTACCAGGAGACGGGGAGCGTCTCGGGCATCGAGCTGCCGGCCGGCCTGAAGGAGAGCCAGGAGCTGCCCGTCCCGATCTTCACCCCGTCGACGAAGGCGGCCGAGGGGCACGACGAGGCGATCGACTTCGCCACCGCCGCCGAGCTGCTGAACCCGTTCGCGCCGGACGGCGACGGCGACGCGCTGGCCACCCGCGTGCGCGAGGCGTCCGTCGCGCTCTACCGCCACGCCCACGAGCACGCCCGCTCGCGCGGCGTCATCCTGGCCGACACGAAGTTCGAGTTCGGCCTCGATCCCGAGACGGGCCAGCTGCTGCTCGGCGACGAGGCGCTCACGCCCGACTCCTCCCGCTACTGGCCGGCGGACAGCTTCGCGGTCGGGTCGACGCCGCCCTCCTTCGACAAGCAGTTCGTCCGCGACTGGGCCGTCGCCTCCGGCTGGGACAAGACCCCGCCGGCGCCCGCGATCCCGGACGACGTCGTCGCGGGCACCCGCGAGCGCTACGCCGAGGCCTACGAGCGGATCACGGGCGAGCCGCTGTCCGCCTGGTACGAGCGCACGGGCGTCACCGCCGTCTGAGTCCGGCGCTGCGACGCGGCGGTGGTCCTCGCCGCGCCGGACCCCGGACGCGCGCCGGACGACCGGTCGACGCCGGCCGACCCGCCCACGCCGGACGACCCGCCCACGCCGGCCGACTCGCCCGGGCCGACCGGTACGACGGGCGAGCGCCACGCCCCGGCCGTGGTCGCCAGCTCCTCGAGCAGCGCGTCGCGCGCCGGTCGCGCCGGGGCGTCGCGCGGCACGAGGGCCACCACCCGCCGCTTCAGCGGGTGGGCGAAGGGCCGCAGCACGACGTCGTCCCGCAGCGCCGGCAGCCCCATCTCCGGCAGCGCCGCCACGCCCACGCCGGCGGCGACGAGCCCCTGGGTGGTGTTCGGGTCGTCGCAGTGCGCGGCCACGCGGGGGACGAACCCGTGCGCGGCGCACGCGTCGAGCACGAGCTCGCGGTCGGCGCAGAGCGTGGTCGACGTCAACACGAACGGCTCCTCCCGCAGCGCCTCGAACGCGACCTCGTCGCGGCCGGCCAGGCGGTGGCCCGCCGGCAGCACGCACCACATCGGGTCCTCGCGCAACGGGTGCACGCGGGCGTCGGGAAACGTCCAGGTCGTCGCGTTGGTGAGCGCGACGTCGAGGCGGTCGCCGCGCAGCGCGGCGTCACCGACCCGGGCCTCGCCGAGGCGCAGCTCCACCCCGACGTCCGGGATCCGCCGCCGCAGCGCGCCGATCGCGTCGGGCACGAACGACGCGATCGCGGTCTGGAACCCGAGGATCCGCAGGGGGCGCTCCTCGTCGTCGCCCAGGCTGTCGAGATCGGCGCGCGCGCCCTCGAGCTCGGTCAGGACGGCCTCGGCCCGCCGCAGCAGGACCTCGCCGGGGCGGGTCAGCCTGGTGCCGCGCGCCGTGCGCTCGACGAGGGGTCGGCCCGCGGAGCGCTCGAGCGCGGCGAGCTGCCGCGAGATCGCGGGCTGGGTGTAGTCCAGGGCGTCCGCGGCGGCGGAGATCGAGCCGCACCGGGCGACCTCGCGAAGGACCCGCAGGCCGAGGAGATCCATCCGGACGACCGTACCTGCTCGGGCCGGCCCCGTCGCATGCCGGCTCGGCATGGGGGTGCGGGATCGCGCTGGAGAACGTGTCCGCACGCCGTCAGCGTGGGGCACCCAGACCCGAGGAGCACCCGTGAGCACCCAGACCACCCGCGCCACCGAGGCCCCCGCCGAGCCGTCGCCCGGCGACATCGCCGTCCGCACGCCCACCGCCATGGACCAGCTCGAGCTGCGCGATCTCGCCCACCGCGTCGGCGAGCCCGTGCCCGAGCAGCCGGTCGTCGTCGCGGCGGTCGACGGGCAGGTCGTCGCCGGACGGAGCGTGCCGACGGGGGTTGTCGTCTTCGACCCCGCCCACGCCTCGGCGCCGGTGCGCGACGCGTTGCGACGCTTCGACCGCCACGGGTGACCGCGGCCGGGCGGGGCAGGCCCCACGCGTCGAGGCGGCCCATGCCCCGTCACGGTTGACCCCGCCCGGCCGCGGGGTAGCGTGGGCGCATGGACCACCGCACCCTCGGTCGCACCGGCATGCAGGTCAGCCCCCTCTGCCTCGGCAGCATGATGTTCGGCGCGTGGGGAGAGCCCGACCACGACGTCTCCATCGGGATCATCCACCGCGCGCTCGACGCCGGCATCAACTTCATCGACACCGCCGACATCTACTCCCAGGGCGAGTCGGAGATCATCGTCGGCAAGGCGCTTTCCCAAGGTCGCCGCGACGACGTGATCCTCGCGACGAAGTTCCACGGCCAGATGGACGTGGCGCCCGGCGCGAAGGACGGCGACCCCAACCACCGCGGCAACTCGCGCCGCTGGATCGTGAAGGAGCTCGAGAACAGCCTGCGCCGCCTCGGCACGGACTGGATCGACCTCTACCAGGTGCACCGTCCCGAGCCCGAGACCGAGGTGGGGGAGACCCTCGCCGCGCTGACCGACCTGCAGCGCGAGGGCAAGATCCGCGCGTTCGGCTCCTCGACGTTCCCGGCGCACGAGATGGTCGAGGCGCAGTGGGTCGCGGAGAAGCGCGGCCTGAGCCGGTTCGTGACGGAGCAGCCGCCCTACTCCATCCTCGTCCGCGGCATCGAGGCCGACGTCCTCCCCGTCGCCCAGCAGCACGACATGGGCGTGATCCCGTGGAGCCCCCTGGCCGGCGGCTGGCTCACGGGCAAGTACCGCAAGGGCCAGGAGGCGCCGACGTCGCACCGCAACCAGTGGACGCCCGAGCGCTACGACACCTCGGACCCCGCGAAGGCCGCCAAGCTCGACGCCGCCGACGCCCTGGCGGTGCTGGCCGAGGAGGCAGGCATCACCCTCGTCCACATGGCGATCGCCTTCGTCCTCCAGCACCCCGCGGTGACCGCCCCGATCGTCGGCCCGCGCACGATGGAGCAGCTCGAGACCCAGCTCGGCGCGGTCGACGTGACGCTGACCCCCGACGTGCTGGACCGGATCGACGAGATCGTCCCGCCCGGCGTCACGGTCGACCGCGAGGACACGGGCTACGTCGCCCCGGCGCTCGAGGACCCGTTCCTGCGCCGGCGGCGCACGGCCTGAGGCGGGCGCCGGCCGCCTCAGGCCCGGGACTGGTCGGCGTCTGCGGTCCGACGGACCGGGAAGGCTCGGGGCCTGTCGTCCGCGGGCGGCGTCCTACGGGGCCGACGCGTCGTTCCGCCCGCCGGCTCCCGGCGTCGACGCCTTCCGGCGGGCCCAGAGGCCCATGGCGAGCCAGAAGATCGCCATGAAGACGCCGAAGATGATGGCCTGACGCAGACCGATGCCGCCGAACAGCACGCCGAACAGGAAGAAGAGGGCTCCGGCGACCGCGCCTCGCACGACCGCGTCCAGCACGATCGCAGGCAGCGGTCGGCCGTCGGGGGGAACGTTCAGGCTCGGGCGGCCGAAGGCGATGCGCAGGCGCTGCATGGGGGAGGACACTCCCGGGTTGTACCAGTCCCGCGTACGACTGACACGGCGGGGGACGCTCAGTCCGCGGGGCAGCCGGCCGCGCGCGGCGGGACCGCGGCGGCGGCCGCCGCGTCCCGCGTCTGCAGGCGCACGAAGAGCAGCGCCAGCGCCACGCCGACGGCGCCGATCGCCGCGCCGACCCAGCCCAGCGCCGCGTAGCCGAAGCCGGCGTTGATCGCCAGGCCACCGAGCGCTGGGCCCAGCGCGTTGCCCAGGTTGAACGCGCCCTGGGCGGCGGCCGAGGTGAGGGTCGGGGCTTCGCGGGCGACGTCCATCGCCATCGCCTGCATCGGCGTCGCCCCGGCGAAGGCGACGGCCCCGAGGAGGAACACGAGGAGGATCGCCACCGGGGCGCTCGACGAGCCGACGACGAAGAGCAGCAGCACGCCGACCATCAGCGTCAGCATCACCGGGACGACGTGGGACAACCGACGGCCGCGGGTGATCGGGTCGACGAGGCGCGTGCCGAGGACCATGCCGAGGCCCAGGACGGCGAGCACGGGGAGCACCGCGTTGGCCGAGAGTCCGGCCTCGTCCGTCATCAGCGGCTTGATGTAGCCGACGATCGTGAACAGCCCGCCGAAGCCGAAGACGATGATCGCGAGCACGAGCCACACGCGCACACGGCGGAACGCGGCGAGCTCGTTGCGCAGCGACGATCCGGCGGACATCGGTGGGATCAGGCGCAGGATCGCCACGGCGGAGAGCACGCCGAGCAGCGCGATCACCCAGAAGGACACGCGCCAGCCGAGCTCCTGGCCCAGCAGGGTGCCGAGGGGGACGCCGACGACGTTCGACATCGCCAGGCCCGTGAACATCGTGGCCACGGCCTTGTGGCGCTGGTGCGGCGGGACGAGCTCGGCGGCCACGACGGAGGCGACGCCGAAGAACGCGCCGTGGGGCAGCGCGGAGAGCACGCGGCTGACGAGCAGCAGCCCGTAGGAGGGGGCGATCGCCGACAGCACGTTGCCGACGGTGAAGATCGCCATGAGGATCAGGAGCAGCCGGTGGCGACGCACCTTCGTGCCCGCGGCCGTCATCAGCGGCGCGCCGATCACCACGCCGATCGCGTAGCCCGAGACGAGCAGGCCGGCGGTCGGGATGGAGACCTCGAGGTCCTCCGCGACCTCGGGCAGCAGCCCGATGATCGTGAACTCCGTCGAGCCGATCGCGAACGCGGCGATCGCCAGCGCGAGGATGGCGATCGGTAGGCGGCGCGATGCGGCGGCGTCCGAGGACGGGGCGGCGTCGGCCGTGGGGGCGGAGGAGGTACTCATGGGCGAGGCGGTCGTGGGACGGAGTGGCGGCGCGGTCGATCGGACCGAACCTGCGTGCGACCGACAACCATGCTCGCAGGGGTCGGTGCCCGCTGGGGTGCGTCCCGTCACCCGTCGGGGCCGTCCGAACGGGGGGTTCGGGCGGTTGGGCGGGAGACGCCCGTCCGGGCGCGCCGCCGACCCGCCGGCCTCACTCGAGCAGGCCGCGCTCTGCCGCCCACCGGCTGACCTCGTGTCGGCTCGTGAGCTGGAGCTTGCGCAGGACGGCGCTCACGTGCGACTCCACCGTGCGGGGACTGATGTCCATCCGCAACCCGATCTGCTTGTAGGCGTAGCCCCGGGCGAGGTGGTGGAGGACCTCGCGCTCGCGGGGCGTCAGACCTTCGAGGTCATCGGGGCCCGCGACGACCGGGCCGTCCGCGAACGCCCGCAGGACGAAGGCCGCCAGCCGCGGCCCGAAGACCGGCTCGCCGGCGCGGGTGGTGCGGATCGCGTCGACGAGGTCCGCCGGGCTGATGGTCTTCGTGACGTAGCCGCTCGCCCCGGCCCGGATGACCGCCACCACGTCGTCGGGCGCGTCCGAGACGGAGAGCGCCAGGACCTGCGCGGTGCAGCGCGCCGCCCGCAGCGCGCGCAGGACCTCGACGGCGCCGCCCCCCGGCAGGTGGACGTCGAGCAGGACGACGTCGGGGGCGGTGCGCAGCACGGTGGCGATGGCCTCGGCGACGTCGCCGGCCTCGCCGACGATCTCGCACGCGTCCCGCAGCTCGCCGCGGACGCCGGAGCGGAACAGCTCGTGGTCGTCGACCAGGACGACCCGCGGCGGCGTGGACGGGTCGGGGTTCGGGTTCGGGGCGCTCATCGGGGCTCCCGGGGCTCGTCGGGCAGGGTCAGCACGATCTCGGTCCCGGCGCCGGGCGCGGTGTCGATCCGTGCGGTGCCGCCGGCCGCCTCCATCCGCCCGACGATGGAGTCGCGCACGCCGCGCCGCTCCGGGGCCACGGCGTCGGGCACGAACCCGGGGCCGTCGTCGCGGACGTAGACGACCGTCGCCGGGTGTGGCGGTCCGGTGCGCTCCGCCAGGACGCGGATCGCCGCGCCGCCGCCGTGACGCGCGGCGTTGCGCAGGGCCTCGCGCGTGGCGTCGAGCAGGGGACGGTCGCGTTCGAGCACGTCGGCGTCGTCCAGGATCTCGACCTCGATGGTCACGCCGTGCTCCTCCTCCACGAGGTCGGCGGTGGCGCGCAGCGCGCCGGCGAGGGTGGCCTCGAGCGCGTCGACCTCGCGGCCCGACAGCCAGGTCCGCAGCTCGCGCTCCTGGGTCCGCACGAGCCGCCGCACCCGCTCGGGGTCGTGGAGGTTGCGCTGGATCAGGGCGAACGTCTGCAGCACGGAGTCGTGGAGGTGCGCGGCGACCGCCTGCCGGTGCACCGCCAGCTCGCGCTCCGCGCGGTCGCGTCGGCCGACGACGACCAGGGCGAGGAGGGCCGGGGCGCCGACGAGGGCGAGCAGGCCGACGACCGGGCTCAAGACGACCGTGCCGACGGACGCGCCGCGCTGCGCCGATTCGGTGCTGACGTACGCCATCATGATCACGAGGGCGGCGAGCGCACCGGTCGCGGCCTCGGCGGCGCCACGTCGTGCCTCCGTTCCGGTGCTCCGTCGCCCACCGGAACCCGCGCCCCCCGCGGCGGGCTCGGGACTGGCAACGAGGCTGCGCCACGGCGTCCCGACGCTCGCACGACGCCAGCCGGCGACCCGTCGCGTCCCCGCGAAGACGAGCACCGGCGCGGCGAGCGCGAGGGTCACCACGGTGCCCCCGAACGCCTTGTCCATCGTCATCCGCTCGTGGGTGAGCATCTGGGCCCAGGTCCCGTAGGACGGGCGCGCGAAGAGGAACGCGGCGAGGAGGTAGACGGAGAGGCCCACAGCGGGCCCGACGATGGTGACGCGACGCCGCCACGCGACGGCCAGCGCGCGGGCCACGACCACGCCCGTGGTGGCGAGCAGCGCGCTGAGAGCCAGCGTGTGGCCGAGCGAGCCGAGCGCCGTGAGGGCGACGGTCCCTGCGAGCACGAGGGCGAGCGCCGCCACCGGGTCCGCCCGCAGACGGTGCGCCGGACCGACGAGCCGCGCCTGGCGGGAGCCGGGCCCCGGGTGCACGGACGCGCTCACGGGGTCACCACCTTCCGCTCGCAGCCCCCGTCGAGCAGCGCCCGCGAACGCTCGGCGAACGCCGATCGCCGCACCTCGTAGCGCTCCCATGCCCGTGCCGCCGCCGGGCTCTCGCGCGGTGTCGTGAAGCCCCCGCGGCGCTGCGCCGGGGTAAGGGGCGCCGAGAGCGTCATGGGCCACGTGGGGGTCAGGAGCGGTTCGACATCGTCGGGGAAGTCGCGGACGACGAAGGAGCTGCCGGCGGAGCGCAGCTCGACGCGCAGCGTCGGGGCGCCGGGGTCGGCGACCCGGGACACCCATCGGCCGCTCGACGCCCGCCGGACGCGACCCAGGAGCGCGATGCGTCCCTCGAACGCCTGCGACCAGGCGCCGCGACGCCGCCGGGCCCACGCGTCGACGTAGCGGCCCCGTGCGTCGAGCCCCCCGACCCACTGCTGCTCGTCGATCCCGGGCAGCCACAGACGCCCCGTGCGCCACCGGACGTCCAGGTTCCAGCAGGCGCCGCGGGGGAGGGCGACGACCGTGCGGCTCAGGTCGGAGCGGGCCTTGACGCCCACGGTGGTGCCGGCCGGGATCGTCAGGCGGCGGAGGTCGACGAGCTGCTCGCCGAGTCCCGTCCGATAGCCATCCCGCGGGACCTCCTCCGGGGTCAGCGGTACGTGGACCTCGACCCCGGACTGCGCGGCGATCCGCTCGCCCGTCGCCGCGACCGCCACGGCGGGGATGGCGATGGCCAGCAACGGCAGGGCCAACCACCCCCTGCCGCGCCCGTGCCACCGGAGCAGCACGACGGCGAGGACGACGAGCGCGATGGCGACGGCCGCGATGCCGCCGAAGAGGGTGACCACCGCCGAGGCGACGGCGAGCCAGGCGGCGGCGACGAGCGCGACCACGCCGACGGCGACCTGGGGTACCACGGTGGACATCCGCCGGCCGGCCGCCTGTGCCGACCCCGCCGCGGGCGTGGGCCCGCCCGCGGCGCCGGGGGAGTCCGTCGGGGCGGTACCGCCGGCTGGAGAGGCGGCGTCGGCGCCGGG
Organism: Patulibacter americanus DSM 16676; assembly: GCF_000420025.1. Taxonomy (GTDB): domain Bacteria; phylum Actinomycetota; class Thermoleophilia; order Solirubrobacterales; family Solirubrobacteraceae; genus Patulibacter; species Patulibacter americanus. The sequence continues at coordinate 366,035 of NZ_ATUD01000001.1, read as the reverse complement.
CCGGTCCGCGCGGGGCGGCCCGGCGGGCTCGGAGGGGGGACGGTCGAAGGGTTCCTGGGACATGGGGACGATCCTGCTTCAGGCGCACGTCCCCGCCTAGACGGGATGCCCCGGCGTCACCTCCGGGATGTCCCGGACACGCGGGCCGGATCATGCCTGGTGGGGCCGGCCGGCGCCAGGGTGGCCCGCCCGTGTCACTGGGCTCGCGCCAGGGCTCGAGGACGCCCGGCGGGCGCACGCGCCGCCGGCCCGGCGGCGGCGCGGAGCGCCGTGTCGGGTGCCGGGGGCCGAATCGCCGGACCGGCCCGGTACCCTCCGTGGCGTCGTCGCGCCGCCCCTCCGGGCGCCGCCCCCGCCGCGAACACGAGCTTTTCGATGCCCCACGTCCGCATCCTCATCCGGCCCAAGGCCGGGATCCTCGATCCGCAGGGCACCGCCGTCGAGCAGGCGCTGCCGCAGCTCGGCTTCGGCGGGGCGTCCAACGTGCGCATCGGTCGCCTCGTCGAGCTCGACGTGGAGAACACGGACGAGCTCGAGGCCATGTGCGAGAAGCTCCTCGTGAACCCGCTCGTCGAGGACTACGAGATCCAGACCGACGTCCCCGCGGCGTCGTAGGGGGCCTCGAGTCATGGCCCTCCGCATCGGCGTTCCGCAGTTTCCGGGCTCGTGTGACGAGGTCGACGCGCTCCTCGCCGCCGGCTCCGTCGGCGACGCCGAGCTGCTCTGGCACCGCGACCGCGACCTCAAGGGCGTCGACGCCGTCGTCATCCCGGGTGGCTTCTCCTACGGCGACTACCTCCGCGCCGGCGCCATCGCCGGGCTGAGCCCCGTCATGGACGCCGTCGCCGACTTCGCCCGCGAGGGCGGTCCGGTGCTCGGCATCTGCAACGGCTTCCAGGTCCTCTGCGCCGCCGGCCTGCTCCCGGGCGCGCTGCTGCAGAACGCGAACCGCCGCTTCGTCTGCCGCCAGGTCGAGCTCTCCGTCGAGACCACCTCGACCCCCTGGACGGCCGCGGCCGAGCCGGGCCAGCTGCTCTCGATCCCGGCCAAGCACCAGTCCGGCCGCTGGTACGCGCCGGAGGAGATGCTCGCCGAGGTCCGGGAGAACGACCAGGTCGTCTTCCGCTACGCCGCGGGAGGCAACTTCAACGGCTCGCTCGACGACGTCGCCGGCGTCTGCAACCAGAGCCGCAACGTCGTCGGCCTGATGCCGCACCCCGAGCATGCCGTCGACCCGCTCACGGGCTCCGCCGACGGCCTCGTGCTCTTCCGCTCGCTGCTGAGCGGCGTCGCGGCCTGACGTGCTCTAGGCTGCGGCTACGCCTGTGGGGGCGTTCGTGGGTGATCAGCTAAGCCTCCGAATCGATCGAAAGCGGATGTGGCTCGAAGAGATCGAGCTTGGTCCACAAGCTCTCGTCCGCCAACGGAGTCACTCGGCGGGACAGGGCTTCGTTCATCGCGTCCTGCACCCAGTACTCGTGGGCCGAGTCGGCTGGCAAACCCTCCGCTAGCCCGAGCAGGAAGTCATCCCAGCCCTCGCTGGCCTGCACCGCGTCGGCGTTGAGCAGGGTGACTACCGAGTCGGTGATGCTGGCGGCACACTGCCTCCCGAATGCACGGGAGGCCCCGTTGGTCTGTCGACTAAGCAACGCTACGAGTGCGCCGTGGGCTCCGTAGCGGTCGCTCGTCAGCGCGGAGACGTTGGGGATGTCGGCGAGCGGATGCTCCACGTTTGCGAGCGCCGTGGCCAGGACCTCGACGCCACGCGGCGTTGGCTCATTGAGGACGGTCCCGCACACCGAATCGAGCGCGGCTCGGGACAGAGACCCTCCGCGGGCGATGTGGAATGTGAGTTTGGCGCCCTTGGGAAGACACCGGATCGCGTCGGCGAGGCGGTCCTCAGCCATCGGAGCGGTGAAGACGCCGAAGCCTACGAAGAACGCGTGCCCAGCGGCAATATCCATCAGCCGTAGCAGCGCCGCCGCCGGCAGGCGGGTAGCCGTGGACATCGGCCTCAATCCTTCACGCCACAAGGCGATGCCGGCGAGCGTGGCGGCTGCGTCAAACCGTTCGTCTTGGTGCAGGGCCTCGCAGACATCGAGAAGGTCAGATGCGGTTTCGGTCTTGTCACGGCCGTGCGAGAAGCGAGCGCCGGCAATCGAAAACGGAAAGGCGTGTGGTTGAGCAAGTTCCGTGACGAGATCGCTTCCGTCCTTCCAGCGAGCCTCAGCCTCAACCCAATCGGCAGCGTCGCCGAAGGCGGCGTGGCCCGCTGCATCGGAGGACCGGAGGACGTCCGCTTCGGTTTGCGCCGAGCCGAGGGCGAGAGCCATCGGCCAGGGCAAGCGGGACCGCCACGCCGCGTAAACGCTCGGATCGAAAGAACTCGCGATGCGTCGAAGGCAAGCCGCGAGCGACTCGGCATTGGCCGTCTCTACGAAGCGGACCGCCTCGCGCAAGAGAATGAGCGACGGGGAGGACCAAGCTCGCGAAGCATCGAGCTCGTTGTCGTACGATCGGATTGCGTCGGCCCCGGCTTTCCCAACCGACGCGAGTCGCAGACGCAGATCTGGTTCCTTGGTTGGGTACATGACCCGCGCGGCGCCGTCGGCGGCCCGGACCCAGGCCAGCTCGGGAACCAGGGTGCCGAGATCTTCATCGTCTGCTATCCGTGCAAGCGCAGCGGGGGTGCCGCAGTCGAGTGCTCGCGTCACTGCATCGATGGGGAGGTCAAGTTCGGAAAGCCACCCGAGGTCCGGAAAGGTCGCGCCCCGAGACGCAACTTCAGTGATGTGCGAGACGAGTGCCGCCGCCGCCCATTCAGCCCCGCCGCGGGCTAGGTCGGCAAGGCAACGGCGGGCACTGGTTTGCCAAGTTGGAACCGCCGAGTGTAGGAGTTCCAGCACCCGGGGCTCGAACACACTTCTAAGATCCGGCGAGTAGCCCGCAGCGAGCTGAGTAGGCAGGTCGGAGTCAGCGCACCTGAGGGCGTCGAGGGCGTGCTGCCCGATAAGTCGCCGGTATTTCGGCTGGTGCTGCCCGATGCGCTCGGTCAACAGATCTGCGGCGAGCCGGGCCCCCGCGCGGGTCCGGCCCAGGAAAGGTTCCGTCTCATCGATGTCGAGCTCTCGGCACATCGACAGAAGCAACGGCCGGAGATGCTGACGTTCGACGAAGCACCGTCCGAATCCGAATAGAACTACGTTTCGCCAACTCGGTAGGTGCGCGATCCGACGGAGTCGTTCAACGACCTTGTCGCCCTCCCCCGTAGTGAGAGCGCCTGCCGCCATGAACTCCTGAAGGCTTCGAATCTCGAAGCCAACGCGGTCCTGCTCTGCCCCAACCAGGAACACGAGGCGGAGTTCTGCTGCCAGCTTGATCTCTGCGGAGATTGCGTCGCTATCCGTGGAGGTATGGCCTTCTTGTTCCAGGCGAGAATCAACAATCGACGTAAGTTGTGCGGTTGAGATTCGCGGGTCTGAATGGCCCTGAAATGTGGTCAAGACCTGCAGCGTAAGGCCTACCCGCTCGTGGATGACGTCGATGTCGGGCTTGTAGTCTCTGAGTATCGGCGATGCGTCAGTGTCGCGCTCGCGCTCGCGCTGGTAGATGATCTCGTAGTACTCGTGGAACAGGCTCCAGCGTTCGTGCGGGGGTTGGCCAAGGCGATCAACAAGCGCCACCATAATGGCCACTTGGAGGGGGCTGCGCATCAGATGAGCCGTAGTGTTGTCAGCCACCGCCCGTTCGAGTCGTCCGATCACGATACGAGCTCGGTCCCCATCTTTCCCATACCGCGCCTCGGCGAGCATGGATCCGTAGTTAAGTGCCAGTTCGCTCGGCAAATCGGCTAGATCCCGGTGCTCGAAGTGGTCGGGCGAGAACTCGCGGTTGTAGCCTTGGGGGCGTGTCGTTGCTAGGACAGCCACGTCGCCTTGACTTTGCGCAACGTCCACCCAGAAGTCCTGGATAGCGTCCATCACTAGGCCTCGACCGGCGTTCGCAGGAACTTCGTCCAAGCCGTCGAGCACGAGGAACCACGGGTAAGTCGAGAGCCATCGACGGAATGTCTCTGTCGAGATCTCCGTGCCGACCCGCTGTCCGACGCGCCCGCAGATCCACTGGAGGAGCGTTGGGGGCGGGGATGCGGTGAGTGCTCGTGCAAAGTCGGTGAGGACCACTCGTATCGGAAAGCGGGGGCCGACTCCGAAGGGAAGCTGCATTTCTTCGAGGCGGCTGCGGGTAGCTTCGACGGCGGCTCGCCCTTCGGTGGTCAGAGCCCCCGAATCCCGCAGCAGGCCCGCTCGAAACACCTGGCACGCGAACTGGCCGAGGGTCGTCTTTCCCTGCCCTGGACCGCCCTTCAAGACGACTCGAGGAGCCCTGGTCGGTTCCAGTTCACCCGGCGCTGCCGCGATGACAGACGTCTCGTCGAGGAGGTGTCGGAGAAACATGTCGGGGCCCGCGAAAGCGTCGCCTTTCACGGGCAGGTCAACAAAGACACGACTCAAGTGCGTCGGTTCTTGGGTTGTGTGGCCCGCCTCTTCAAGGCGCACGAACCGGTCGCTGATGAGTTCCTTCTGGAGGAAGTTGCTGATCGTTCGAGCGAAGTCTGGCTCGCGGTCCTCAATACGATCAAGCATCGCTGCCAGGACGTCCCCCGCCGTAATCCACCCGAAACGGGTTCTCACTTCGGCGTCGTTGTTAATCAGCGCGACTAGCTTGTCGTAGTCCCAGATGTCGTAGCCTTTGAGGCCCCAATCCGCCTGCGCTTGAGCGAGCGTAGATTCGGCCTGGTCCTTGAGTCCCCCCGTGGTTGGACTCAAGACGGCATTTGTTGCGAAGAGGTAATACTCTGGGCGGGGCCGTCCGTCTTCGGCCGCGGCAAACTTCGCTAGTTCGGACTGTAGGTTCTTAAGAGCCCAAGGGCCGTCGGCTTCCGTTCCGAGGGGCCGCTGTCTAAACTTGGCTTGGGCAACTATGTACCCGCTCCACGGTTCGCCGGATGGTGAATAGCCTGAGGTTCCGGTATATGTCGCTTCTCGGCCACCGTCTGGGCCGTCTCCGAAGATGACAACTCCCTCGCCTAGGTGGCGTAGGGCAAGTGCTTGAATCAGCTGCTCGAACGAGCGCGATGAGAGTCGTGAGAGCTCGTATTCCACATCGCCACCGTATGTTCAGATGGCGTCCGTGTAAAGGTTCGTGCAGAATATTCGAATGCGGTGGTCGGCTGAAACCGGTCTTGCGTATCTCGGCGGCCGGACTAGCCCGGCTAGAATGCCACGGCGGCCGGCGCGAGATCTCTTGTGCGGCTGACCCAGACATATGAGCGCAGACCAGACCTTTCGCCCCGCCGCCCGCGAGCTGCCCGACGGGACCACCCCGATTGGCGACGCGCCCGGCCTCGAGCGGGCCAAGGCCCTCGGCCTGACGGAGTCGGAGTACGACCTCGTCGTGGAGAAGATGGGCCGCGAGCCCGTGCAGGTCGAGCTGGCGATGTTCTCGCTCATGTGGAGCGAGCACTGCTCGTACAAGCACTCGAAGAAGCTGCTGGGGACGCTCCCGACGGAGGGCCCCGCGGTCGTCCTCGGCCCGGGCGAGAACGCCGGCGCGGTCGACGTCGGCGACGGCTGGACCGTGGCGTTCAAGGTCGAGTCGCACAACCACCCCTCGGCGGTCGAGCCGTTCCAGGGTGCCGCGACCGGCGTCGGCGGCATCCTGCGCGACATCTTCGCCCTCGGCGCCCGGCCGATCGCGGTGCTCGACGCGCTGCGCTTCGGCGAGGTCGACTCCGTCGACGAGGCCGCGGCCGACACGCCCGGCATCGCCCGCTCGAAGTTCCTGCTGGACGGGGCCGTGCGCGGCATCGGCCACTACGGCAACTCCATCGGCGTGCCGAACATCGGCGGCGACGTCTACTTCGAGGCCCCGTACGAGACGAACTGCCTCGTCAACGCGATGGCGCTCGGGCTGGCGCGCGAGGAGCGGATGATCCGCTCCGCCGCCACCGGCGTGGGCAACGTCGTCGTGCTCTTCGGCGCCGCCACGGGGGCGGACGGCATCGGCGGCGCGTCCGTCCTGGCCTCGGCCGAGCTCGGCGAGGACGACGCCTCCAAGCGCCCCACGGTGCAGGTCGGGGATCCGTTCGAGGAGTCCAAGCTCGTCGAGTGCTCGCTCGAGCTGCTCGACCGGGACCTGCTCGTCTCGCTCCAGGACCTCGGCGCCGCCGGCCTCACTTCCGCCGCCTCCGAGATGGCGAGCAAGGGCGAGGTGGGCCTCGACCTCGACGTCCAGCTCGTCCCGCGCCGCATGGAGGGCCTCGAGCCGTTCGAGGTCATGGTCTCCGAGTCGCAGGAGCGCATGCTCTGCGTCGTGACGCCCGACAAGGTCGCCGACGTCATCGCGATCACGGACAAGTGGGACGTCCACGGCACCGCGATCGGCGTCGTGACGGACACGGGCCGCTTCCGGGTGTGGGACGGCGAGGACCTCGTCGGCGACATGCCGGTGCCGGCGCTCGTCGACGACTGCCCGCTCTACGACATCTACCCCGAGAAGCCGACGGAGCCGATCTACCCGGCGCCGGAGCGGCGGATCCCGGACGGCACGGACGCCTCCGACGCGCTCCTGCGCCTGCTGGCCTCGGCGAACATCGCCGACCGTCGCCCGCTGTTCGAGCAGTACGACTCCATCGTCCAGTCGCGGACGGTCCGCCGCCCGGGCCAGACGGACGCCGCCGTCCTGCAGATCCCCGGCCCCGCCGGCTCCGTCGGCGCCACGGGCACGGCGGGCACGCCGGCCCAGCCCGGCGACGTGACGAGCGGTCCCGGCGTGGACGACCTGCACGGCGCCCCGATCCCGGGTGTCGGCGTGGCCATCGACGGCTCCGGCCGGCGCGTCGCCGCCGACCCGTACCGCGGGACGATCTGGAACGTCCTGGAGTGCGCCGCGAACCTCGCCTGCGTCGGCGCCGAGCCGCTGGGCCTGACGAACAACCTGAACTTCGGCAACCCCGAGAAGCCGCACATCGCCTGGCAGCTGACCGAGGCCGTGCGCGGCCTCGGCGACGCCTGCCGCGCGGTCGGCTCCCCGGTGGTCGGCGGCAACGTGTCCCTCTACAACGAGGGCACCACGGGCCCGATCTACCCGACGCCGGTCGTCGGCATGGTCGGCAAGGTCCCCGACGTGCAGCGCACGGTGCCGATGGGCTTCGGCGGCGACGGCGACCTGATCGCCCTCGTCGGCTCCTTCGCCCCGCAGCTCGCGCTCTCCGAGCTGTCGAAGCTCGAGGGTCGCGCGCTGCCCGACGGCCTGCCGGACTGGGACCTCGACCACACCGTCGCCGCGATCGTCGCGGTGCGCGAGGCGGTCCGCAAGGGCCTGCTCGCGAGCTGCCACGACGTCGCGGAGGGCGGCCTGCTCGTCGCCCTCGCCGAGTCGGCGCTGGCCGGCGGCATCGGCGCCACGGTCGACCTCGACCCGTTCGCCGTGGGCGACGAGGACGGCCGCGTGTCGCTCTTCGGCGAGGCCCCGGGCGGCTTCGTCGTCACGGGCTCCGCCGAGACGCTCGCCGAGCTCGCCGAGACGTCCTCCGTCACCGTCATCGGCACCGTCGGGGGCAGCCGCCTCGACGTCCGCTGCGGCGCCCAGCACGCCGACGCCGGCCTCGAGGACCTCTCGACGGCCCACGCCGCACTGGCTCGCCTCTTCGCGTAGGGCGGGCGTCCGGCGGGACCGGGCGGGTCGAGGCGGATTCCGGTCGTCCGGCGACGACGATCCGCCTCGACCCCGCCGTCGTGTGCGTCGCGCTGCGGTCGAGGCGGGTTCCGCTCGTCATTCGACGGGAATCCGCCTCAGTCGGCCGCCCGCCCCGGACCCGCTCAGCCCGTCGCGCTGACCGAATACACCGGCGGCAGCTGCGCGGCCACGTGGCTCCACGTGGCCCCGGCGTCGCCCGAGCCGTAGACGTCGCCCGACGTCGCGCCGAAGTACAACTCGAACCCGGCGTCGTCGCCGCTGCGCGCGAACGCCTTGCGGAGGATCGTCAGGTAGGCGTGCTCCTGCGGGAGTCCGTCACCGCGGGCGGCCCAGCTCGCGCCGGCGTCGCGCGTCTCGAAGACGCGCACGCGGCCGTCGGGCGTCACGCGGTCGAAGTCGCCGGCGAGCGGGAGCAGGAACGCGCTGTCGGGGTCGGTGGGATCGACGGCGATGGGGAACCCGAACTCGGATGGCAGCGCGGTGCCCGCGCCGATGTCCGTCCACGTCTCGCCGCCGTCGTCGGAGCGGTACACGCCGCCGTGGAACTGCATGAACACGCGCTCCGGGCGCAGCGGGGCGCGTTGCAGGGCGTGCACGCAGAGGGCGATCTCGTCGTCGGGCACGTCCTCGGGCAGGTACTTCGGGACGAGGCCCTGGTTGCCGCGCCGCCAGCTCGCACCACCGTCGTCCGTCAGCCACACCCCGGCGGCCGAGATCGCGATCGCCAGGCGGTCGGGCTCGCCGGGCCACGGGACGACCGAGTGCAGGCACAGGCCGCCCCCGCCCGGCTGCCAGTCCGGCCGCGACGGTTCGTCCCACAGCGCGCGGTTCAGCGTCCAGCTCGCCCCGCCGTCGCGGCTCTCGAAGAGCACCCCGGGGTCGCCGCCCGCCCACAGCTGGCCCTCGGCCTCGCCCGGCACGAGCGTCCACAGCCGCTGGAACGCCTGGCCGCTCCCGGCCGGCAGCTCGAGGCCCGTCGCCTGGGTCCACTCCCCGTCGAGGTCGTCCGTCCAGAACAGCTTGGGGCCGTAGAAGGGGGAGGCCACGCCGGCGAAGGTCCGGCCCGTGCGCGGGTCCCGCACCGCGTACTCGACCGGGTCGCCGGCGAACGCGCGCGCCCGGACCCCGAACGGCGCCCCCGGCCGGCCCTCCAGCACGAACAGGCCCTTCTTCGTCCCCACCAGCACGTCGCTCATCGCGGTCTCCTCGGTCGTGGTCGGCGGCGCCGCAGCGGGCCGTCGTGCTTCGGACTGCTCGTGGGCGCGAGACTCATCGGCGCGGCGGCCGGGCGCGATCGGTGCGCTGCCGCCGTCCCGCGGACCTCAGCCGCCCGAGATCGCCTGGAGCACGTCGACCCGGTCGGCCTCGCCCACGGGGGCCTCGGGCGTCGACCGCTCGCCGTTGACGAAGACCGAGATGTGGGGCCGCAGGTGCCCGCGCTCGTCGAGCAGCCAGCCGTCCGTCGCCGGCTCCTCCTCCGCCAGGGCCCGCAACACCTCGGTCACGGTGGCGCCCGGCAGGCGGTGCTCGGCGCGGCCGCCGGCGAGCTTCTTCAGCGGACCGGGAAGGCGGACGGAGGGCATGCGCCGCACGCTAGCCCGTCGGGGTCCTGCGCGCCAGGGAACCGTCCCGCGGGTGGGCCGTGCCGTGGCGACGTCCGACGCGGTCCGGCCCGAGACGCACGGGCCGGGGCCCGCCCCCCCCCGCGGGTGGGCCGTGCCGTGGCGACGTCCGACGCGGTCCGGCCCGAGACGCACGGGCCGGGGCCCGCCCCTCTCCTCGCGCGCTACGGTCGACCCATGTCCTCCTTCGGACCGTCCACCGCCACGGACGACGAGATCCGGGCGCTCCTGGGTGCGCCTCGCGTCTGGGCCGTCGTCGGCTGCTCCCCGCGGCCCGAGCGCGACAGCCACCGGATCGCGGCGCTCCTGCGCTCCCGCGGCAACACGATCGTGCCGATCCACCCCGCCGAGGACGAGATCCTGGGCGAGCGGGCGTACCCGACCCTCGCGGCGGCGCGGGAGGACCACGAGATCGACGTGGTCGACGTCTTCCGGCGCTCCGACCAGGCCGGGGTGCACGTCGACGAGGCGATCGGGATCGGGGCGTCGGCGGCGTGGCTCCAGCTCGGCGTGATCGACGTGGCGGCCGCGGAGCGCGGGCGCGCCGCCGGGCTGACCGTCGTCATGGACCGCTGCCCGGCCATCGAGTACCCGCGCCTCGGGATCTGAGATGGACGGGCCGGACCTCGGCGCCACCCGACCCGCCGGGTCGCGCTCGGACGACGGCGCCCCAGGAGCGTCCGAGCCGCGGACGACCATCGCCGCCCGCCTGGAAGCCGCGCGGGCGGGCCTCGAGCGCCTGAGCGCGCGGCAGGCCCACGACGCGGTGGCGGCCGGAGACGCCGTCCTGGTCGACGTGCGCGCCGAGGACCACGTGGCGCGCGGCGGGGCGATCCCCGGCGCGCTGCGGTTCCCCCGCACGGTGCTCGAGTGGCGGCTGGACCCGGACTGCCCGTGGCGCGACCCCCGCGCGCCCGGACTGGACGCACGCGTGGTGCTCGTCTGCGACCACGGCTACTCCTCGAGCCTGGCCGCCCGCGACCTGCAGGGGCTCGGCTTCGCGCGTGCCACCGACCTCGAGGGCGGGTTCGAGGCCTGGGCGGCGGCGGGCTTGCCCGTCGAGCGCGACCCCGACGCGGACCGTCCCTGACCGCGTGCCCCGGCAGAGTGCATCTACGGCGTCCACCAGGGGCGTCGCCGGCACCACGACGGGGAGCACGAGATGGACATGAAGCTGGAGCTGGTGGCGGTCGCCGTCACCGACGTCGACCGCGCGAAGGCGTTCTACGAGCGGGCCGGGTTCGTCGCCGACCACGACCACCGCGTGCACGAGGGGCTGCGCTTCGTGCAGCTCACCCCTCCCGGGTCGGCGTGCTCCATCGTGATCGGCGAGGGCATCACCGAGGCCGCGCCGGGAGCGGGGGGCGGGCTGCAGGTCGTGGTGGAGGACATCGAGGAGGCCCACGCCGAGCTCACCCGCCGCGGGGTCGAGGTGAGCGACGTCGATCAGCAGCCGTGGGGCGGGTTCGTGCACTTCGCCGATCCCGACGGCAACCGCTGGTCGGTGCAGCAGCTCCCCGCCCAGGGGTAGGGCCGTCGCTCAGACCGCCGTGCCGACGAGCGCACCGATGCCGTAGGTGATCGCCATCGCTGCGGACCCCCAGCCCAGGACGCGCAGGGCGGCGGGGGTCCGCGGCGCGCCGCCGAGCCGGGCGCCCGCGGCGCCCAGCAGCACGAGGGCCGCCAGGCTGACGACGACGATGGCGGCCGTGCGCGCCGAAACCGGGGCGAGCTCGGCCGCCAGCAGGGGGAGGAGCGCGCCGGCGGAGAACGCCACGGCCGACGAGATCGCGGCCTGCAGCGGCCGGGCGCGGCGGTCGTCCTCGATCCCGAGCTCGTCGCGGACGTGGGCGGCGAGCGCGTCGTCCTCCGAGAGCGTGACCGCGACCTCCTGCGCCAGGCGGGTCGGCAGGCCGCGGCGCTCGTAGATCGCCGTCAGCTCGGCCAGCTCGCCCGCGGGGTCGACCTCGAGCTCGCGCCGTTCGAGCTCGAGATCCGCCCGCTCCACGTCGCGCTGCGACGAGACGGAGACGTACTCGCCGGCGGCCATGGAGAGCGCGCCGGCGACGAGGCCCGCGATGCCGGCGGTGAGGATCGCGGTGGCGCCGGCACCGGAGGCGACGACGCCGAGCACGAGCCCGGCGGTCGAGACGATCCCGTCGTTCGCGCCGAGGACCGCGGCCCGCAGCCAGTTCGTGCGGTGACCGCGGTGCCCGGAACTGGGCGCGGCGGGAGGGCGAGGCATGGGCCACAGGCTACGGAGCGCCTGCGGCGACCCCCGCCGCGCTCCGGGGCGACGGGACGGGCCTCCCACCGGCCGCGCACCCATCACGAGAGGACCGTGAGGGCCCGCCCGTCACGCCGGCGACCGACCGGTCGGCCACCGGCCGTGACCGACGGGGCGTCTCGGGGTACCGTCCGCGTCGTGCGTCTCTCCTGGCCCGCCGCACTCGCCGTCCCCCTCGTGCTCGCCACGGGGCAGCTGCTGGGCGGCGTGCCCTCCGCCGCGGGTGATCGCGGCACCCCGTCGGGGGCCGCGGCGCGGGACGGGGTCGCGCCCGTCCGCGCCCTGCCGCGGGACGCGCCGAACCCGTGCGTCGGGGAGGGGGCCGCCGGGCTGCGGTGCCCCGACCTCATGATGCGCCGTCCCTTCGGGCTGCAGGTCCAGCGGACCCCGGCCGGCCGCGTGCTGCTGCGTGCCGGCAACGCGATCGACAGCATCGGTCCCGGGCCCGCGGAGCTGCGCGGCACCCGCACGTCGGCGCGGTGGATGCGGGCGCAGCAGGTGATCCGCCGGGTCGACGGCGGCGTGCTGCGCGTCGACACCGGGGCCCGGCTGGAGTTCAAGCGCGCGCACCAGAACCGCTCGTGGTGGAAGTTCCACGCCGCCGCGCGCTTCGAGCTCTGGAGCACGGACCTCGCCGGCGCGCCGGTCCGCCGGGTCCGCACCGGCCCGAAGGTCTCCTACTGCCTGCGCGACCTCGAGCTGGCGCACCGCGAGCTCGGTGGCCCGCGGCGCGAGGTGTACCCGCCGTGCAGCACGGACGGGGGCCGGCGTCGGGTCACGCTCGGCACGTCGACGGGGTGGTCCGACGTCTACCCGCCGCGCTACCCCGAGCAGTTCATCGACGTCACCGGGCTGCGCGGCTGCTTCGCGTACGTCCACACCGCCGACCCGGACGACGGCATCCGCGAGTCCGACGAGGACAACAACGTGGCCCGCGTGATCGTGCGGCTGCCGTTCCGCGCCGCCGACCCCCGCAGGGGCTGCGCCGGGCGGCAGGTCGGGATGCGGTACTCCGGGGCCGGCGGCGTCGGGGCGTGGTGAGCGTCCCGGGCCGCTTCAGCGCCGGCGTGCCCGCACGGCGCGCGGGGTCCGCGACGCCCGCCGCGGCGTAGGGCACGAGGCCCCGGCCGCGGTCCGGACGGCGCGGCAGCGGGATCCCGGGCGACGACGGCGAGGCCGCCGCCCGGCCCTCACCGCGAGGCCGGGCAGCCCGGCAGGGTCACGACGACCCGGCCGCGGCGCGGGACCGCGAAGGTCGCCTTGCGGTACACGGCGGTGTCGTCGTCGCACGTGACCAGACGGGAGAGGCGGACGGTGCCGGTGCCCTTCACGCCCTTGCCCTTGCGGCCGGCGGTGCGGAAGGCGAGGCGGCCGGAACCCGTGGCGGTGGGGGAGCCCCAGGACTTCCAGCGCAGCTTGGTGCCCTTGACGGTGCGCGAGGCGACGAACGCCTTCGGGCTCGACGTGGCGCGGCCGCCGCGGTCGATGACGACGGGCAGGATCTCCTCGACGTCCTCCTCATCGCCCAGGTCGTCGTCCAGGTCGTCGCCCAGGTCGTCGCCGAGGTCGTCGTCCTCCTCGAGACCGGAGCCGTCGTCCTCGCCGTCGGTCACGGAGCCGTCGTCCTCGGACTCCTCGTCGGCGACGTCGGAGCCGTCGTCCTCGAGCGGGGCTTGACGGACGGCGGCCGGGGCGTCGGCGGCCGCGGCGCGGGCGAGGCCCGGGAAGGGCACGACGGCCAGGGCGAGCGCGGCGACGAGCACCGCGACGAGGGCGAGGAGACGGCCGCCGCGGGAGCCGGCGGACGGCCGGCCGGGACGGAGGGAGACGGAGGAAGGCATGGGACGACCGTACGCACGCCCTCGGGGCCGGACGGCGGTCGCGGACGGGTGACCGGCGTTCGGCGCCCGACGATCGTCCAAGGCGGCACCGAGGCGTCCAAACGCCCTCAAGTTCTCCCTAGCGCCGCACGACCCGCTCGTTCGTGGAGATCGCGAAGCCGGTGCCGCCGGCGTTGCTCACCTGGATCGCGCAGCCGACCGTCTTGCCGCGGTCGGAGGAGCGCAGCTTGTAGGTGCGCTTCGTGCGCAGCGGCGTGGCGACCTCGTTGCCACGGCGGACGCGGAAGAACGTGTAGCGGAACCGCACGCCGCTCGACCAGGCGCCGCGGCGGCAGGTCAACGTCCGGCCGACCCGGGCGGCGCCCGCGATCTTGACCTCGCGGCCGCGGGGCGAGAGCGGGGTCTGCTCCGCGGTCACGTCCTGCTCGCGCAGCGCGGCGTCCACGAAGGTGCGGATCTCGGGGGCCGCGAGGTTGGCGAAGATGTTCTGGCCGTCCTCGCAGCGCTGGGCCGCGAGGTTGGTGACGCCGACGAGCCGGCCGCCGTAGACGGCGGTGCCGCCGCTGTCGCCCGAGCACGCCGCGTGGCCGCGGCGGTAGCTGCAGAGCATCGTCGCGGGGGCCGTCGCCCCGCACTGTCCCGAGGTCAGGTTCGTCATCCGCACGCGGCGGAGGACCCCGAAGTCGTTCTTGTCCGTCCCCGTGATGCCGAAGCCCGTGATCTGCAGGCTGCGGCCGGCGGGGATGAACGCGCCCGGATCCGACAGCGGCAGCGCGGAGACGCGGCCCGTGGTGAGGTCCAGCGGCGTGGCGAGGGTCAGCATCGCGACGTCGTCGGGGTAGCGGTCCGTCCGGTACCGGGGGTGGACGCGGATCGCGGCGACGCCGACCACGAGGCCCGACGCGCGGGAGGCGGCGGTGCGGATGTCGTTCGCGCCGACCGCGACGAGCACGTCGGCCGGGGTGGCGCGGGCGTTCTTCGTGACGACGCAGTGGGCGGCGGTGAGCACGTGCGTGGGATCCAGCACGGTCCCGCTGCAGGCGCCCGTCTCCTCCGGCCCGAACCGCGTCTGGATCGCCACGGTGTAGGCGGCGGAGGTGTCGCCCACGACGTCGCCGCCCGTGATCCGCGGTGACGCCTGACGGCCCGGGGCGGCGGCGTCCTGGCCGGTCAGCGCGAACCCGGCGCCCGTGGCCCCGGCGGGGGCGGCCACGACAAGGGCGGTGACGAGCGTCGTGGCGATCGCGAGCAGCGACGCGACGGCGCGGCGGGCTCGACGGGGTTCACGGGTCATGCGGCGGATCCTCCTGGCGCGGGGCGCGCGGTCCTCCCGCGCGTCGACGCGGTCGATCCCCCACGGTAGACGGCCGGACGCGCCCCCGTCGCAGTCCTTCGCCGGCTCGTGGGGACGCCCTACACGGGCACGTGGGTCGTGAGGACCTCGGCCCCGTCCTCCGTCACCAGCAGCGTGTGCTCCTCCTGGGCGCAGCGCGAGCCGTCGACGGTCACGGCGGTCCAGCCGTCGGACTCCCATATCCGGGCCTCGGCGCTGCCCAGCGTCAGCATCGGCTCGACCGTCAGCGTCTGGCCGGGGAAGAACCGCTCGGTGCCGCGGCGGTCGTAGTTGTGCTGCACGTGCAGGCCGTCGTGGAAGTCCGGGCCGATGCCGTGGCCGCCGAACTGGTGGACGATCCCGTAGCGGCCGCGCACGAACTTCTCGATCGCCCGGCCGATGTCGCGCACCTGACCGCCGGGCCTGATCGCCTCGATGCCGACCTCGAGCGCGCGGCGGGTGGCGGCCATGAGGTCCCGCGAGTGCTGGTCGATCTCGCCGACGGCGAACGTCTGGTTCAGGTCGCCGTGCACGCCCCCGTAGTAGGCGGTCACGTCGATCGTGAGGATGTCGCCCTCGAAGAGCTCCGTCTGCAGATCGGGGATCCCGTGGCAGATCACCTCGTTGATCGAGATGCACGTCGACTTGGGGTAGCCGCGGTAGTTCAGCGTCGACGGGTACGCGCCGCGGTCGACCATGACCTCGTGGGCGATCCGGTCGAGCTCGTCCGTGGTGACGCCGGGGGCGATCGCGGCGGCCGCGGCGGCCAGGGCCTCCGACGCGATGTCGCTGGCGACGCGCATGTTCGCCAGCTCCTCGGCGGTGCGGGCGCGTGGCGGGTGCGTCGGTCCCGGCTCGCCGAGCAGGGCGTAGGACGGGCGCGTGATGGTCTTGGGGACCTTGCGCCGCGGGGACAGCGGGCCGGGCAGGAGCTGCGGGCGAGACATCACCCTCCAGGGTACGCCGCGGGCGAGTCGGGCCCGGCGCGGCCCGGGCGGCGCGGACGGCGCGGGCGGGACGTCCGGCCCCTCCGTCCGCTGCGTGACGGAGTCCGGTTACCCGGCTGTTACCCTCGGTGGAGGTGTCGCGGTGAAACCCCGCTCCCTACTCCCGGCGCCGGCCCATGGTTCCTGAACAGCTCGATCACCGAGAGGGCCCGCGCGACGAGTGCGGCGTCTTCGGCGTCTACGCCCCCGGGCACGACGTCTCGAAGTTGGCTTACTACGCGCTCTACGCGCTGCAGCACCGCGGACAGGAGTCCGCAGGCATCGCCGCCGCCGACCTCGGCGGCTACATCATCACCCAGCGTGCGCTGGGTCTCGTCTCGCAGGTCTTCAACGAGCACGACCTGCGAGCGCTCTCCGGCGACGTCGCCGTCGGCCACACGCGCTACTCCACGACGGGCGGCAACGACTGGGAGAACTCCCAGCCCGTGCACCGCAACGACCGTCGCGAGCTCGCACTGGCCCACAACGGCAACCTCGTCAACGCCGTCGAGCTGCACACGGAGCTGGCGCAGAAGGGCGTCACCTTCCGCGCCACGACCGACTCCGAGATCATGGCCGCGCTGCTGGCCACCGCCGAGGCCGACAGCCTGGCGGACGCGATCGCCGACGCGATGCCGCGGATGAACGGCGCGTACTCCACCGTCGTCATGGACCGCGACCGCGTCCACGCGTTCCGCGACCCGCAGGGCATCCGCCCGATGGTGCTGGGCAAGCTCTCCGAGGACGCCTGGGTCGTGGCCTCCGAGACCTGCGCGCTCGACATCATCGGCGCCGAGTTCGTCCGCGACGTCAAGCCCGGCGAGCTCGTGATCCTCGACGAGCGGGGCGTCACGAGCCGGATGGTCGTCGAGGGTGCGCGCGAGTCGTTCTGCCTCTTCGAGTACATCTACTTCGCGCGCCCCGACTCGCGGATGAACGGCAACCTGCTGCAGCGCAGCCGGGTGCGGATGGGCGAGGCGCTCGCCCGCGAGTCCCCGGTCCCCGGCGCCGACCTCGTCGTCCCCGTGCCGGACTCCGGGATCCCGGCGGCCCGCGGGTTCTCCCAGGCCAGCGGCATCCCGATGGACGACGGCTTCGTGAAGAACCGCTACGTCCAGCGCACGTTCATCCAGCCGGGCAACGAGCTGCGCCAGCAGGGCCTGCGGCTCAAGTTCAACCCGCTGCCCGAGGTCGTGGGCGGCAAGTCGCTCGTGGTCGTCGACGATTCCATCGTCCGCGGCAACACGACGCGCCAGCTCGTGAAGATGCTGAAGGACGCCGGCGCGAAGGAGGTCCACTTCCGGATCACCGCGCCGCCGATCCGCAACCCCTGTCACTACGGGGTCGACATGTCCTCCCGCGAGGAGATGGTCGCCTACGAGCGCACGGTCGAGGAGATCCGCGAGCACATCGGCTGCGACTCGCTGGCGTACCTCTCGCTCGAGGGCGTGTACGAGTCCGTCAAGGGCAAGCGCTCCAACCACTGCGACGCCTGCTTCACGGGCGACTACCCGCTGGCCGGCACGGAGTCGCACCTCGGCAAGTTCGCCCTCGAGAACCGTCTGCCGATGGTGACGAGCTGACCACGCACCGCCGCCGGCCCGAGCGCGCTCTGCGCGTCCGGGTGTCGGTGGTCCCGTGGGACGACGCCGAGGCGGTCGCCCTCCGCGAGCGTCAGGAAGCCGAGCTGCTCGCCCGGTACATGGAGCACGGCGAGCCGGGCGCCCCGCCGTCGGCGGCCGACATGGCCGTCTTCGTGCTCGCGCGCGACGAGGCCGGCACGGCCGTCGGCTGCGGTGGCCTGCGTCGCCTCGACATGGGCCCGCTCGAGCCCGCGGGCGCCGAGCTCAAGCGCATGTACGTGGTGCCGGAGTCGCGGGGCACGGGCGTCGCCGAGATCGTCCTGAAGGCGCTCGAGGACCAGGCCGCCCAGAACGGCTGGCGCACGCTGCGGTTGGCCACGGGGGACCGCCAGCCCGACGCCATCCGCTTCTACGCCCGCGCGGGCTACGCGGAGATCGAGCCGTTCGGCCCGTACGTCGGCGTCGAGCTCGTGCGCTGCTTCGAGCGGCGCCTGCGCTAGGCGCCCGGCCGGTCGCGGCCGGCCTTCGCAGGCCCTGGCCGGTCGGCACCTCCGTCGTCCGGGGTCGTCCGGGTCAGGACGCCGGCGCCATCACGGCCAGCGCCTCCGTCTCGGTCTCCGCCAGCACCAGGCCGATCGCGCCGAGCACCTCGGCGCGGTCGCCGAGCTGCGCCGGGATCACGCGGGCGTCGTCGCGGATCGCCGGGATCGCCGCCAGCGCGATCCCGTCGCGGACCGCGTCGACGAGCACGTCGCCGGCGAGCGCCATGTCGCCGCCGACCACCACGAGCTCGGGGTTGACGAGGTTGCAGATCGCGCCGACGGCCTGGCCGACGGTGCGCCCGGCGTCGGCGAAGAGCCGGCGGGCGCCGTCGTCGCCGTCGCGGGCGGCGCGCGTGGCGTCCTCGACGGTGAACGCCGGGCCGCGCAGCGGGCGCATGGCGGCCAGCAGCGCGGGGCCGGAGGCGACCGTCTCGATGCACCCCCGATTGCCGCAGCGGCAGATCGGGCCGTTCGGGTCGAGCACGACGTGGCCGAGCTCGCCCGTGATCCCGCGGTGCCCGCGGACCAGGCGCCCGTCGAGGATCAGGCCGGCGCCGATGCCGCCGGAGAGCATCACGTAGAGGACGTTGCGGGCGCCGCGGGCGGCGCCGTCGCGGACCTCGGCCAGCGCCCCGAGGTTGGCGTCGTTGTCGACGATGACGGGGCGGCCGAGACGCGCCTCGAGCTCCTCCAGCGGTGGGAGCTCGGGCCAGCCCGGCAGGATGTGCGCGCCGGCGGGCGCCTCCGGGGTGCGGACGATCGGCGCGGAGACCGCGACGCCGACGCCGACGGTGCGGTCCAGGTCGCTCTCGGCGTCGCCGAGCGCCGCGTGCACGAGCTCGACGGCCACGTCGATCGCCCCCGCGGGGTCGCCGTCGACGTCGAAGGCGCTGCGACCCTCGGCCAGCACGCCGCCCGAGAGGTCGGCCACGGCCACGCGCACGAGGTCGTGGCCGAAGTCGATCCCGACGACCCCGCCGCTGCGGGGGTTCAGGGCCAGCGCGATGGCGGGCCGGCCGACCTGGCCGCCGTCGCCACTCGCCGCTTGACGCTCGACGATCAGCCCGGACGCCTGCAGCTCGCCGACGAGCTTGGAGACCGTCGTGCGGGAGAGCCCGGTGGCCCGCACGAGCTCGACCCGGCTGGCCGTGCCCGAGCGGCGGAGCACGTCGACGATGCGCAGCCGGTTGCGGTCCTTGAGGGAGCCGAGCGTTCCGGGCGACGAGCTCATCCGGGGAGACGATAGCCGGGGGCACCCCGCGGCTCGACGTCGAGCGCGAAGGTGACCACGGCCGGCTCGCCACACCGCGCCCACGCCAGCCCACGCCCGTCGCGCAGCGCGTCCGTGGCGGCCGCCATCGGCTCGATCGATACGACGTCGACCTCGTCCGGGGCGAAGAGCTGGCTGACGGGGTAGCCGCCGGCCATGCGGACCCGCAGCGTGCGGCGGTCGTGGGCGAGCGTCCACGCCGCCCCCTCGCCCGTGCGGTAGCCGTCGTCGAACGTGCGGTCCCCGAGCGGCGCGTCCTCCGCGGGTTCGGCCCGTTCGCCGCCGTCGGGCAGCCCGTCAGGCGTGGCCGTCAGGCGGTCGCGCGGCGGGGCGCCCAGCCGCCAGTCGGCCCGCGGGGTGCCGGGGAGCCGCAGGTACGGGTGCCAGCCCACGACGACGGGGACGGGCTGGGCCGTCGTCGCGGTGATCCGCGCCGTGGCGGTGAGCCCGTCCGCGGCGAGCGCGATCTGCACGTCGACCTCATGGGGGAACGGGAACGGGGTGCCGTCCGCCCCCTCGTGGGCGAGGTGCGCCCGGGCCAGGGCGTCCCCCTCCCGCGTCACGGTCCATCCCGTCCCGGCCGCGGTCACCCCGTGGATGGCCAGGCCGCCGTCGTCGCGGGTGATCCCGGGCTCGCCCGGGGCCACGACGCCCTGCCGCCCGGCGAGCGCATACGTGTCGCTGCCCAGCCGGTTGGCCCACGGGTGCAGGAACGTGATCCCGCCGTGGGCCCCGTGGACCGCGGCGGCGGCGGGGAGCTCGGCGCCGGGGACGAGCAGCTCCTCCCCGCGGTCGGTGAGGGAGGCGATCTCGAGGACCGGCCCGCCGCGCACCAGGGCGGTGAGGGCGCCGCACCGCAGCGCGGCGCCCGCAGGGGTGGTCGTGGTCACCGCACGCCCATGAGCACGTCGACCGCCAGCTGGTCCAGGCGCTCGTTGCCGTAGCCGCGCACGGCCAGCGCCTCGAGGTCGTCGGCCGCGGCGCGCAGCTCCGCGGCCTCGCCGACGCCCGTGGTGGTCGACAGGCCGAGCTCGGCAACGGACGCGGCCTCCATCGCCTCCTGCACCTCGGGCAGCGCGTCGAAGTGGCGGGCCTTCTCGAGCAGCGCGGCGTAGGTCGACATGCAGCCTTCGGCGAACGCGCGCACGTCGGCCGCGTCGGCGTTGCGGTAGGCGTGGGCGTCGAAGTGCAGCGGCCCGTCGTAGCCGGCCCGGTCGAGCAGGCGGACGAGGTGGAAGGCCTCCTTCAGGTCCTCCGCGCCGAACCGGTAGTCCTGGTCGTAGCGGCCGATCCGCTGGGCGTTGAGGTCGATGTGGAAGAGCTTGCCGGCCCACAGCGCCTGCCCGACGCCGTGCTGGAAGGACAGCCCGGCCATCGTCTCGTGGGCGACCTCGGGGTTGACGCCGACGCGGTCGGGGCGGGCGAGGGTCGAGATGAAGTGCAGCGCGTGGCCGACGGTCGGCAGCCACAGGTCGCCGCGGGGCTCGTTCGGCTTCGGCTCGATGGCGAAGCGCAGGTCGTAGCCCTGCTCGTCGACGTAGTCGCCCAGCACGTCGATGGCCTCGCGGTACCGGTCCAGCGCGTCGCGGGGGTCCTTCGCCACGCCGACCTCCGTACCCTCGCGGCCGCCCCAGAACACGTAGACCTCGGCGCCCAGCTCGGCACCCAGGTCGATGGAGCGCATGGCCTTGCCGATCGCCGCGCGCCGCACGCCGCGGTCGTTCGACGTGAACGCCCCGTCCTTGAACGCGGGGTGGGTGAAGAGGTTCGTCGTGGCCATGCCGACGCCCAGGCCGTGCTCCTTCAGCGCCGCGCCGAAGCGGGCGACGATCCGGTCGCGCTCGGCGGCGGACGAGCCCCACGGCACGAGGTCGTCGTCGTGCAGGGACACGCCCCAGGCGCCGAGCTCGGCCAGCAGTCCGACGGAGTCGACCGGGTCGACGGGGGAGCGCGTGGGGTCACCGAACGGGTCGCGCCCGGGGTTGCCGACGGTCCAGAGGCCGAAGGTGAACCGCGGCTTCGGCGCGGAGGAGGAGGGGGTCGTCATGACGGGGAGTCCTACCAGCCCCGCCGGTCTTCCGGGCAAATCTGTTCGTAAGTCGGGGCGTCTGCCAATTCTTTTGTCCGCGCTCTTGACTTTATTCCTCCGGTGGTGAGAGATTGCCGCCCCGCTACGAGGACGCGGTACGCGACCACCGGATGTCCCGGCGGCGACGAGCGCGGCAGAGGAGAGAGCGATGAGGACCCAGATGACGACCCGCCGGGTACTGGCCGGTGCGGCGACGATGGTGGCGGCGCTCGGGCTGACGGCCTGCGGCTCCAGCGACGACGAGGGCTCCGGCGGGGGCGGGGGCGGGGGCGGCGAGGCCAAGGCCCAGAAGGTCGCCGTGCTGCTGCCCGACACGCAGAGCTCGGTGCGCTGGGAGACCGCGGACCGGCCGCTGCTCGAGGCGGCGTTCAAGGCCGCCGGCGTGCCGGTCGAGATCCAGAACGCGCAGGGCGACAAGTCGACCCAGCAGCAGCAGGCCGAGCAGGCGATCACCAACGGGGCGAAGATCCTGCTGCTGACGAACCTCGACTCGGGCTCCGGCGCGGCGATCGAGACGCAGGCCGCGGCCAAGGGCGTGAAGGTCATCGACTACGACCGGCTCACGCTGAAGGGCAAGGCCGACTACTACGTCTCCTTCAACAACGTCGAGGTCGGCAAGCTGCAGGGCCAGGGGCTCGTCTCCTGCCTGGGCTCGAAGACCAAGCCGCGGATCGCGCAGCTCAACGGCTCGCCCGACGACAACAACGCGACGCTCTTCGCACAGGGCTACAACAGCGTGCTCGACCCGCTCTACGCGGAGGGCAAGGCGGAGAAGGTCGCCGACCAGTCCGTCCCGGAGTGGGACAACCAGCAGGCGCTGACCATCTTCGAGCAGATGCTGCAGAAGACGGACGGCAAGATCGACGGCGTGCTGGCCGCGAACGACGGCCTGGCCAACTCCGTCGTCTCCGCCATGCGCTCGCGCAAGCTGCCGCCGGTGCCGGTCACGGGGCAGGACGCCACGATCCAGGGGCTGCAGAACATCCTCACGGGCGACCAGTGCATGACGGTCTACAAGGCCATCAAGAAGGAGGCCGACGCGGCGTCGAAGCTCGCGATCGCGCTCTCGAAGGGCGAGCAGCCGCCCGCCGGCCTCGTCAACGGCGAGTCCGACGACGGCGCCCGCAAGGTGCCGTCCGTCCTGCTGGATCCCGTCGCGGTGACGAAGGAGAACCTGAAGGAGACGGTACTGGCCGACGAGTTCGTCAAGCGCGACGAGCTGTGCGCCGGCAAGCTCGCGGCCGTCTGCGACAAGGAGGGGATCTGACGATGGCGGACGCTCCGGAGCGTCCGCCCGGGTCGGCGGCGCCCGTGGCCCCGGACGCCACCGGGGCTCCGGCCCCGGCGGCCGGCGGGGCCCCGGCCCCGGCCCCCGGCGGATCGCCCTTCGGCGGCGAGCCGCTGCTCGAGCTGCGCGGCGTGTCGAAGTCCTTCGGCGCCGTGCAGGCCCTCTACCGCGTGGACCTCGCCGTCCACGCGGGGGAGGTGCTCGCGCTCGTCGGGGACAACGGCGCGGGCAAGTCCACGCTGATCAAGTCGATCGCCGGCATCCACTCGATCGACGAGGGCGAGATCCGGTTCGCGGGGAAGCCCGTCTCGATCGGCGGCCCGAAGGACGCCGCGCAGCTCGGCATCGAGGTCGTCTACCAGGACCTCGCGCTCGCCGACAACCTCGACGTGGTGCAGAACATGTTCCTGGGCCGCGAGGAGACGAGCGGCCCGCTCCGGGGCCTGGACGAGACCGACATGGAGCAGCGCGCTCGCGAGACCCTCGCGGGGCTCTCCGTCACCACGATCCGCTCCGTGCGGCAGACGGTCGCCGGCCTCTCCGGCGGCCAGCGGCAGTCCGTCGCCGTCGCGAAGGCGGTGATGTGGAACTCGAAGGTCGTGATCCTCGACGAGCCGACCGCCGCGCTCGGCGTCGCCCAGACCCGGCAGGTGCTCGACCTCGTGCGGCGCCTGGCGGAGAAGGGCCTCGGCGTGATCCTCATCTCGCACAACCTCCACGACGTCTTCGAGGTCGCGGACTCCGTGTCCGTCCTGCGCCTCGGCCAGGACGTCGCCCGGTTCACCGTCGCCGACACGACGCAGGCCGCCGTCGTCGAGGCCATCACCGCCGGGGCGCTCGACACCGTGCCCGGTCAGCTCCAGGAGGTCAGCGCATGAGCTCGTCCACCGTCGACCCGACGCTGCACCCGACCACCGCCGCGCCGGCGCCCGGCGAGCCGCGCTCGCTCCGCGACGCCGCCGTCCGCTGGTGGGCCGACGTGAAGGGGGGCGAGCTCGGGGCCCTCCCGATCCTGATCGGGATGGTGATCATCGTCGTCGTCTTCCAGTCGCAGAACGACAACTTCCTGACGGCGGGCAACTTCCTCAACCTGGTCATCCAGGCGGCGGGGATCATGACGATCGCCATGGGGGTGGTCTTCGTCCTGCTGCTGGGCGAGATCGACCTCTCCGTCGGCTTCGTCTCGGGCGTCGGCGGGGCCATCGCCGCGCTCCTCACGCTCCCGGGCGGCAACTGGGAGTTCGCGGGGCTCCCGGCGATCGCCGTGGTGCTCGTCGTCGGCCTGCTCATCGGCACGCTCAACGGGCTCCTGTTCACGAAGGTCGGCATCCCCTCCTTCGTGGTCACCCTCGCCGGCCTGCTGGCGTGGAACGGCGCGGTCCTCGTCCTCATCGGCGACCAGGGCACCGTCGTCATCCAGAGCCAGACGATCATCGACCTGGCCAACGGCTTCATCTCGGCGGCGGCCTCGTGGGTCCTCGTCGCGGTGGGGATCGGCGGCTACGCGCTGAACCAGCTCGCCCGCCGGCGGACGCGGACGAGCAAGGGCCTGCCGGTCGACCCCGTGTCGCTGCTCGCGTTGCGCATCGGCGTCCTGGCCGTCGCGCTGATCGCGGCCGTGTGGGTCATGAACGAGGACCGCGGCGTGCCGTACGTCGTGCTGATGCTGGCGGTGCTGTTCGTCGTCGGCTCGTGGGTCCTGACGCGCAGCCGCTTCGGGCGCCACGTGATGGCGATCGGCGGCAACATCGAGGCCGCGCGGCGGGCGGGCATCCCCGTCGACCGCGTGCGGATCGCGTGCTTCGCGATCGCGTCGATGATGGCCACGCTCGGCGGCGTCGTGCTCGCCTCGCGCCTCACGTCGGTCGACACCGGCGCGGGCGGCGGGACGATCCTCCTCTACTCCATCGCCGCGGCCGTCATCGGCGGCACCTCGCTGTTCGGCGGGCGCGGGTCCATCCGCGCGGCCGTCCTCGGGGCGATCGTCATCGCGTCGATCGACAACGGGCTGGGGCTGCTCGGCCTGGCGTCGGGGACGAAGTTCATCATCACGGGTCTCGTGCTCCTCGCCGCCGTCACCGTCGACTCCGTCGCCCGCCGCAACCTCGCCGGATCGGGCCGCGGGTGAGCGGGGTGCGCCTGCTCGGCCTCGACGTCGGCACGTCGTCCGCCAAGGGCGTCGTGGTCGACGAGGAGGGACGCGTGCTGGCCGAGGCCGAGCGCGCGTACCCCCTCTCGACCCCGCACCCGGGCTGGGCCGAGCAGGACCCCGAGGACTGGTGGCGCGCGGCCTCCGAGGTGCTCGAGGAGCTCGGGGCCGACGAGGTCGACGGGATCGGCCTGACGGGGCAGATGCACGGCCTCGTCGTGCTCGACGCGGACCAGCGGCCGCTACGGCCGGCGATCCTCTGGAACGACGGGCGCAGCCAGCCGCAGTGCGATGCGCTGGTGGAGGAGCTGGGTCTGGAGCGGCTCGTGGCGCTGTCGGGCAACCGGCCGCTGGCGGGCTTCACCGCCCCCAAGCTGCGCTGGCTGGCCGAGCACGAGCCCGACGTTCACGCGCGGATCGCGCACGTGCTGCTCCCGAAGGACTACGTGCGGCTGCAGCTCTGCGGGGTCCTGGCGACGGACGTCTCCGACGCCTCGGGCACGCTGCTGCTCGACGTGGGGGAGCGGGCGTGGAGCCCGGCGCTGGCCGAGGCGCTTCGGGTCGACCCGGCGTGGCTGCCGGAGCTGCTGGAGAGCGCCGCGGTCTCCGGTCGCACCGCGGCGGGCGTGCCCGTCGCGGCGGGGGCGGGGGATCAGGCTGCGGGCGCGGTCGGGATGGGGGTCGTCGGCGACGGCGGTCCCGCCTCGGTCGTGCTGGGCACCTCGGGCGTCGTCTTCGCCGGGCGCCGCGCCTTCTCGCCCGACCCCGAGGGGCGGCTGCACGCGTTCTGCCACGCGGTGCCCGGCGGCTGGCACGTGATGGGCGTGATGCTCTCCGCCGCCGGCTCCCTGCGCTGGCTGCGCGACGCCTGCGGGACCGACGTCGGCTTCGACGCGCTGGTGGCCGAGGCGGAGGCCTGGGCGCCCGGCGCCGAGGGGCTGCGGTTCGCCCCGTACCTCGCGGGCGAGCGCACGCCCTACCCCGACGCCGACGTGCGCGCGGCGTTCGTCGGCCTGGGCCTGCGCCACGACCGCGGCGCGCTCGTGCGCAGCGTGCTCGAGGGCGTGGCGTTCGGGCTGCGCGACTCGCTCGACCTGATCGCCGAGGTCGGCCCCCGGCCGCCCGTCGGCCGCGTGTCGGGCGGCGGCGCCGAGTCCGAGCTGTGGCTGCGGATCCTCGCCTCGGTCCTGGATCTGCCCCTGGAGCGCACCGCGGTGGCCACGGGCGCGGCGTTCGGCGCGGCGCTGCTCGGCGGCGTTGCGGCGGGGACGTTCGACGACGTGGAGGCGGCGATCGACGCGTGCGTGCACCCCGTCTCGCGCGTCGAGCCCGACCCGGAGTGGGTCGCGGCCTACGCGGGGCTGCTGGCCGGGCACCGGGCGCTCTACCCGATGCTCACGGGTGGGGGCGCCCCGGGCGGCGCCGCGACGTAGGAGGAGTTCCTCCCGGAGATCGACCGCCGTACGGCGGTCGGCCTCCGGCGGATCCGTCGCGGCTCCTTCGACGGGTGCTCGGGCCGAACACGCGCACACCCGACGCGATCCGGCGTGAGCCCGTCAGCGTCCCGCGAACCGACGGATGGCCTCGTCCGTGACGGGGCTGAAGAGGTTCACGAGGTTCCCGTCGGGGTCGCGGAACAGCACGGAGCGGTTGCCCCACGGCATCGTGGTGGGCTCCTGCACCCAGTCCGAGACCAGGGGCCGGAGCCGGGCGTGCTCGGCGTCCACGTCGTCGACCCGGAACTCGACGATCACGCTGCGGTTGTCGGCGGCGCGGGCCGCGCCCGCGCCGAACAGCGCCACGGTCTGCGTGTGCCCGATCGCGAGGGTCGCGGTGGGCAGCACGAACTCGGCGAACGGCGGCGCGGGCCGCTGCGCCGTCACGCCGGTGACGGCCTCGTAGAAGGCGACGAGACCGTCGAGGTCGTCGGTGATGATGCGCAGCGAGGCGAGGTGCACGGTGGGGTCTCCGGACGGGTGGGGGCGGGCGTCCGGAGACGTCCGCCGTGGGCACTAGACTGACCACACCGTGACAAAGCGACAACGTGTTGTCAATTACGAGGACGGCGGACCCGACGAAGCGGTGGCGGCGTTCATCGCCGATGTCCTCGAGCTCGCCGGTCTGTTTCGCCGCGGTGCGGACGGCATCGCCCGGGAGGAGGGGCAGACGCAGGCGCGGTGGTACGCGCTGAGCGTCTTCTCCGCCGAGCCACTCACGGTCTCGCAGGCCGCGCGGCGCCTCGGCACCACCCGTCAGGGGCTCCAGCGCACCGCGGACGACCTGGTGGACCGGGGACTGGCCACCGTGGAGCCCAACCCGGACCACCGCACGTCGCCCTTCATCCGGCTCACCGAGGAGGGCCGGGCCGTCCTCACCCGCATTTCGGAGGCGGCTACGGTGACGCGCCGCCGATGGCTGCCCGACCCCGACCTCGACGAGCTCGAGGGCGCGCACGCGGTCGTCCGGCGGCTGCGCGACACGCTGCGGGAGCAGCTCTGAGGCGGGGCGGCCGCGGCCGCCCCTCCCGGGTCCTCCTCCCACCGCACTCCGTCAGCCACGTGGAACCCCGCCTCCTTCGGCGCGTTCGTCAGCGGTGCGAGGACCGCTCGCACGGCCGGGGCACCGCCACCACGAACGCGCGGAGAACTCAGGGGAGGAGATACCCGGCGGTCGGGCCTCGCCCCCGGGGCCCTGTGCCGCAGGCGTGCCGGAACCGTGCACCTCGGCCTTTCGTCCCCCCGCGGCTCTACCGTGGAGGGTCGATGTCGCCGGCCGTCACCTCGGAGGATCCGCTCCTCGACACCCTCAGCGGCATCTTCGGGTTCTCCGGTTTCCGGCCGGGACAGGAGGACGCCGCGCGCGCCGCGTTCGAGGGCCGCGACGCGCTCGTCGTCATGCCCACGGGCGCCGGCAAGTCGCTCACCTACCAGCTGCCCGCGCTCTGCCGGGACGAGCTGACGATCGTCGTCTCGCCGCTGGTCTCCCTCATGCGGGACCAGGTCGACCAGCTCAACGGGCGCGTCGGCCGGGCCGACCCGCAGCACGTGCTCTACCCGACCCCGCCCGCCGCGCTGCTCTCGGGCCAGCAGGACCCGGCGGCCAACGCGCGGACGGTCGAGCGTGCGGTCTCCGGCGAGGTCAAGCTCCTCTACGTCGCCCCGGAGCGGTTCGGCTCGAAGGCGTTCCTCGAGCGCATCCGCCACGCCCGCGTGGGCCTGTTCGTCGTCGACGAGGCGCACTGCGTGTCCCAGTGGGGTCACGACTTCCGGCCGGACTACTTCCGCCTGGCTGACGCGGCCCGCTGGCTCGGCGCCACGTCGCTCCTGGCCGCCACGGCGACCGCGACGCCGCAGGTCGCCCTCGACATCGAGCGGCGTTTGCTCCTGGACGACCCGGTGCACGTGCGCACGGGCTTCGACCGTCCCGCGCTGTCCTTCGTCGTCCGCCGCTGCGCCGGCCAGGTCGAGCGCCGCGGCCGGCTGCTGGCCGCCCTGCGCGAGCCGGCCGCGCTGCCGGCCATCGTCTACGCCGGCACCCGCGACAACGCCGACCGCCTCGCGGCCGACCTCGGCCAGGCGCTCGGCGTCGAGGCCGTCAGCTACCACGCGGGTCTGGACCGGGACCGCCGCGACGAGGCGCAGCGCCGGTTCATGAGCGGCGAGGTCCCGCTGGTCTGCGCGACGAACGCGTTCGGCATGGGCGTCGACAAGGCCGACGTGCGCACCGTCGTCCACGACTCCGCGCCGCCGTCGATCGAGGCGTGGTACCAGGAGGCCGGCCGCGCCGGCCGCGACGGCCAGCCGGGCAAGGCGCTGCTGCTCGCCGACGGCCGCGACAAGGGCCTGCACCGCTACTTCATCGAGCGCGGCGAGGTCGACGAGCGCGACCTCGACCGCATCGCCGCCGCCGTCGTCCGCGGCGCGCCCGAGGGCCGGTTCGACCTGGGCGTGGGCGACCTCGGGGTCGACGCCGAGTCGGTCCGCGCGGTCTTCGGCCACCTGACGCAGGCGGGCATGGTGCAGCCCGCGCCGGGCCCGCCCGACCGCATCCGCGGCCGGCTCCTCGGCCCCTACGACGACGTCATCCGCACCGAGGTGCGGGAGCTCGCGCGCGAGGCGCAGGGCAAGCGCTGGGCCCAGTACCGCACGCTCTGGGAGTTCGTCGAGAGCGACACCTGCCGCCGCGCGGCGGTGCTGCGGCACTTCGGCGACCCCGAGGCCCGTGTCGGCGGCCATCCGACGGTCGCCTGCTGCGACTCCTGCGATCCCGGGCTCCTGCCCGACGCGGGGGTGCCACCGGGCCGGGGGCGAGACGCCGGGCGCCGCGAGTCCGCGGGCGCCCGGTCGGCGGCACGACGACTGACGGGCGGCGCGCGCCGGCTGGACGAGGACCTCGCCGCGGCGGTCGACGCCTCGATCGTCGAGGTCATCCGCGACGCGCAGCCGCCGCTGGGCCGTACCCGCGTGGCCGAGGTCCTGCGCGGCGGCCGCTCGCAGCGCCTGATCGACCACGGCTGGGACGGCCTGCCCGCCTACGCCCGCCACGCCGACCTGCGCGCGGCCGACGTCCTCGAGCGGGTCGACGGGCTGCTCGAGGCGGGCACGATCCGGTCGACGGCGGGGGCGTACCCCGTGCTGGAGCTCGCGGGGGACCGAGCGGGGCTCGCCGGGGACTAGGACGGGGCTCGCGCGCCGCTCGGCCCCTCGAGCGCGGGTGGTCGTCGCGGCGGCCAGGGTCGCGGGGCCGGGGCGACGTATCCTGCTCCGCGCATGCCCGCGCCGTCCGAGTCCCCCGAGTCCTCCCGCCGCGCCCTCCGGGTCGGCGTCCTCGCCTCGGGGCAGGGCACGAACCTGCAGGCGCTCCTCGACACGGTCCACGGGCGCGAGGCCACCGTCGTCGCCCTCGCGTGCGACAAGCCGGGCGCGCGGGCCCTCGAGCGGGCCGCGGGCGCCGGCGTCCCGACCCGCGTCTTCCCCCGCGGCGAGCACACGACCCGCGAGGACCGCGACGCCGCGATCGCCGCGTGGCTCCAGGAGCAGGACGTCGAGCTCGTCGTCCTCGCGGGCTACATGGCGATTCTCACTCCGGTCTTCATCGCGGCCTACGCCGGGCGCATCGTCAACGTGCACCCCTCGCTGCTCCCCGCGTTCCCCGGCATCCGCGCGATCGAGCAGGCCGTGGAGCACGGCGTCGAGGTCTTCGGCGTCACCGTCCACCTCGTGGACGACGGCGTCGACACCGGCGCGATCCTGCTCCAGGACGCGCTGCGGATCCCTGGCCGCCCGACGCCGGAGCAGGTCCACGACGCGCTGCGCCCGATGGAGCACCGCCTGCTGCCCGAGGCCGTGCGGCTGGCGGCCCGCGGCGAGCTGCGGCCGGTCCGCGACCTGACGTCCTGAGGCGGGCGTCGGCCTGAGGCGCGCCGCCTTACGCGCCCCCGCCGGGACGCCCCGTCCCACGTCCCCGAGGCGTCTGCGGTGTATCCGGCCACCCCGTAGGCGCGGAGGGGCCGCGTGCGGTGGAGGGGGTGTGCGGCGGGACAGCCCGGCCCCCGCGGCTCTTGGCCAGGCGCACAGCGGCGGCCGAGGCGGGTGCTCCTAGCGTGGTCGGGCCGCGTGTGAACGGACCGCGCGGCACCGCACCCCACTCCTCGGAAGGACCCCGTGACCATCCACGGACGACGCTCATCCGGCGCCACGCAGCCCCCCACGCGCACCGCGCGCGGCGGCCCGCGGCGCACCCTGACCACGCTGCTGGCCGCCCTGTTGGTGCTGCTCGGTGCCGCCACGCCGGCCCTGGCCGCCGGCGACGCCGGCGTGCCGGATCCGCTGGCCCCCGGGCCCTACGGCACCCAGAAGCTCGAGTACGACGCCGGCACCCTGCTCCTCAACCTCCCGACCGCCGGGCAGACCACGAGCGTGCCGATGAAGGGCTCGATCGTCCACCCGACGGGCACGAAGGGTCATCCCGCGAAGGTCATCGTGTTCGTGCACGGCCGGCACGCCGTGTGCATCGGGGGCCCCACCGGCACCACCCCGGTGCCCGGTCCCGCGCCCGGCCAGTGCGCCGACGGCACCGCACCCGACGGCACGCCGATCTCGACCGACATCCGCAACTACGGCGGCTACGACCACATGTCGGAGAACCTCGCCAGCCACGGCTACGCCGTGATGAGCATCGAGGCGAACGTGACGGGCTTCGACCAGGGCTACGTCGACCGCGGCGCGGACGCCCGCTCGCAGATCATCAACGCCTCCCTCAGCCTGCTGGACCGCTGGAACAACGGCCGCGGCCCCGTCACGAGCGACCCGTCCACGACCGTCGGGCTCAAGCTCGTCGGCCGGCTCGAGCTCTCCAGCGGCGTGGGGCTCATGGGCCACTCCCGCGGCGGCGACGCGGTCACCGACTTCGTCACCTACAACCGCAACCTGCGGACCGCCTGGCCGCTGGCCGGCGTGGTCGCCCTGGCCCCGACGTACTTCACGAACCGCCGCACCCCCGAGGGCACGAACTACGCGTCCCTTCTGCCGGCCTGCGACGGCGACGTCTCGCCCCTGCACGGCGCGCGGCTGTACGAGAACGCGAAGTACGCGCCCGGCAACGACGCCGTGGCGAAGGTCCAGTGGTACGTGCAGGGCACGAACCACAACTTCTTCAACTCCGTTTGGACCGGCGACGACTTCCGCGTGCCGGGCGACCCGGCCTGCTCGCGCGACGCCGCCTCGACCGCTCGCCTGTCCCCGGCGGACCAGCGCAACGTCGGCACGGCGCTCATGAACGGGTTCCTCCGGCGCTACGTCGGCGGCGAGAAGGCGTTCGACCCGCTCATGACGGGCGAGGTCACCCTGCCGTCCGCGGCCTGCCCCGCCACGAGCGGCAAGGGCTGCGCCGAGCAGGTCAAGACGAGCTACGTCGGCCCGAAGGCCGGACGCCTCGACGTGCTCCAGCCCAAGCCGGCCGCCGACCCGTCGACGGCGGACGGCACGGCCGGGCCGGTCGACCCCGCCGCGACGACGACGGCCGCCACGGGCGGTCCGATCACGAAGACGGGCCTGACGGCGTTCGAGGTCTGCCGTCCCGCGACGACGCTGTTCCCCGGTGGTCCGCCCACGCCGTCCGACTACCCGCTGTGCCCGCAGATCGCCACAGTCCCCGGCGTGCCGGCCACGGGCACCTCGCCGGCGGTTCCGGCCGTCCCCGGCGTCTTCAACCGCTCCTGGGGCAGCCAGTTCACCGTCGCCTGGAACGGTCCCGCGTCGATCAAGGCCGAGATGGGTCCCGCCGGCACGGTGACGAAGGACGTCTCCCGCTTCGGCACGCTCAGCATGCGCGTCGCCACCAACCGCGGCGACGCCCGCAACCCGGTGGGGGACGACGCCAACCCGGCGTCGGCCACGCAGGACTTCGACGTGACGCTTGTGGACGCTGACGGCGCCCGCGCGACCACGTCGGTGGCCCGCTGGACGACCTCGCTGGAGCCGTCGATCGGCACGGCCTACAAGCACGTGGTCCTCAACGGCGCGCGGATCCCGCTCGCGGCGTTCTCGGGCGTCGACCTGACGCGGATCCGGACGGTGGAGCTCGGCTTCGGCCAGCGCACGCCGATGGGTTCGATCCAGCTCGCCGACGTGGCGTTCCAGGAGCAGGCCAAGGCCGCCGCCCCGACGGCGGTCGAGCCGTCCGTCCCCGCGCCGGACGGCCCGCCCTCGGCGGTCGGCACGCTCGTGTCCACCCCCGCGCAGGCCGGCACCGCCGGCACGGGCAGCGCGGCGCCGGCCACGCCGTCCGCTCCGGGTACGAAGACCGCGCCGGGCGCGAAGGCCTGCGTCGACGCGAGCGCGCCGCGCAGCCGCGTCTCGTCCCTGCGGCTCACCCGCACGGGCCTGAAGGTGCTGGGCCGGGCGTCGGACCGGGGTTGCAGCACGGCCACGGGCAAGGCGGTCGCGGGCAGGAACGGCGGCGGCGTGCGGCGCACGGTCGTCTCCGTCAGCCGTCGCGCCGGCACGGCGTGCCGGTTCGTCACCCGCCGCGGCACGCTCGGCGAGAAGGCCGCCTGCGACAGCCCGGTGGTCCTCTACGCCAAGGGCACCACGGCCTACGGCCTGACGCTCCGGACGACACTGCCGAAGGGCCGCTACACCGTCACCGTCGCGACGTACGACCGGGCGGGCAACCTGACCCGGGCGGCGAAGCGCACGGTGCGGGTGGCCTGACGCACCCCGTCGGCCCGGCCTCGTGCCGGGCCGACGGCCGCGCCGGGGCTGCGGCGCCTCGCCCCACGGGGCGGGGCGACGGTCCGCGGACGCCGGCGAGCCCGCGGCGGCCGGGTGAGCCACGGACGTGCCCTCTATCCTCGTCCCCGTGCCGGATCCGCTCGAGACACCCACCCCCGACCGCGTCCCGATCCGCCGAGCACTGCTCTCGGTGTCGGACAAGACGGGGCTGGCCGAGCTCGCCAAGGCCCTGCATGACGCGGGCACCGAGCTGATCTCCACCGGCGGCACCGCGAAGGCGATCGCCGACGCCGGGATTCCCGTCGTCGCCGTCGACGACGTCACGGGCTTCCCCGAGATGATGGACGGGCGCGTGAAGACGCTGCACCCGCGCCTCTTCGCCGGCATCCTCGGCGTCCGCGGGCTCGACACCCACGCCCAGGCGGCGGCCCAGCACGAGATCGGCTGGATCGACCTCGTCGTCGTGAACCTCTACCCCTTCGAGGAGACGATCGCCCGCGAGGGCGTGACGATGGCCGCCGCCATCGAGAACATCGACATCGGCGGGCCCTCCCTCATCCGCGCGGCCGCGAAGAACCACGGCTACGCGACGATTCTCACCGACCCGGCGCAGTACGCCGCCGTGATCGACGAGCTCCAGGCCTCGGACGACGCGTCCCTCTGCCTCGCCACGCGCCGCAACCTCGCGCTGCAGGCCTACGCGACGACCGCCCGCTACGACGCCGCGATCTCGGGCTTCCTGCAGGGCCGCGAGGAGTTCGACGGCACCGAGCTGCCCCTCGGGCACCCCGCCGGTCGGCTGGCCTCGGGCGGCCGCGTCCCGTTCCCGCCCACCTTCTCGCACGGCTACGTCCGCGAGCACACGCTGCGCTACGGCGAGAACCCGCACCAGCGCGGCGCGTACTACCGCCGCGCGGGCGCCCCGGCGCACCTGCTCTCCGGCGTCGAGCAGCTCCACGGCAAGGAGCTCTCCTTCAACAACCTGCTCGACCTCGAGGCCTCGCGCGCCATCGCCCGCGAGTTCGACGAGCCGGCCGCCGTCATCGTCAAGCACAACAACCCGTGCGGGGCGGCCATCGGCGGCTCCAGCGTCGAAGCGTTCCAGCGCGCGCTCGCGTGCGACCCCGTCTCGGCGTTCGGCGGCATCGTCTCGCTGACCCGCCCCGTCGACAAGGCCGCGGCCGAGGCGCTCTCGCGCCTGTTCGTCGAGGTCCTCTTCGCCCCGGCGTTCGACGACGACGCGCTCGAGATCCTCACCCAGAAGCCCAACGTGCGCCTGCTGCGCGGCGACGACGCCCCGCTCAAGGGCCTGGAGCGGCTCGACGTCCGCTCCGTCGCCGGTGGCGTGCTCGTCCAGGATCACGACACCGTCGTGACGGACCGCTCTACGATGACGGTCCCGACGTCCGCCCAGCCGACGGACGACCAGTGGCGCGACATGCTCTTCGCCTGGCGCGTCATGCGCCACGTCAAGTCCAACGCCATCGTCTACGCGAAGGACGGCGCCACCGTCGGCATCGGCGCCGGCCAGATGAGCCGCGTGGACTCCGCCCGCATCGCCATCGACAAGGCGCGCGAGAACGGCCTCGACCTGCGGGGCGCCGCCATGGCCTCCGACGCGTTCTTCCCGTTCGCCGACGGCGTGGAGGTCGGCCTGGCGGCCGGCGTCACGGCCGTCATCCAGCCCGGCGGCTCCGTCCGCGACGACGAGGTCGTGGCCGCTGTCGACGCGGTGGACGCGACGATGGTGTTCACGGGCCGCCGGCACTTCCGCCACTAGGGGCGGCCGGAGGGGCGGGCCGGGACGCCGGGCGCGATCAGGAAGCCCGGTCGCGTGGCGAGGCGGATCACCGTCCTCGGGCGACGACGATCCGCCTCGACTGTGCCGCCGTGACCGGGCGGGCGGCTGGTGAGGTGGATCGCTGTCGTCATGCGACGGCAACCCACCTCGACCGTGCGCGCCCGGCCGGGGGTTCGGCCTGGGCCGCCCCTACCGCTCGTCGGGCCAGCGGCCGCGGCGGCGGAACGCGTCGCGGGCGCCCTGCTCGCGGTCGCGGTCGCCCTGGCTCGAGATGCCCAGGCGGATCCACAGGTCCGCCACGACGGCGACCACGGCGGCCCCGACGAACACGACGGCGAGCTCCGTCGACACGACGACCGCGGCGATCACCCCGAGCGCCAGCAGCACGCCGGGGATGCCGACGCGCGCGATGCGGGCGGATCCGGCGTCGCGCCGCGAGCCGGCGCGGTCGGTGGGGGAATGGGGCTGGGGCACGGGGCACCTCCGGTGGGGTCCTCTGCCCCTACCCGGCCGCTCGGCGCCCGTCACGCGGCGCGCCCGCGTCCGTCACCCGGCGGTGCGCACCGGTCGACGGCCTGCCCCCGACGCACCCCGGGGTGCAGGCCGTCGGGAACGCCCGCCGCCCCGCATCCCCTCCCGGCGGACAGGACGCCCGGCGGACCGACGCCATAGCCTGGGGGGATGAGTCGGGATCAGGACCGCGTCCAACGCTTCCACTCCGGCGGCCCCTGGGAGACCGAGGTCGGCTACTCCCGCGCCATCCGCGTGGGCGACCGCGTGCTCGTCTCCGGCACGACCGCCGCGCGCGGCGAGGAGCCCATCCCCGGCGGCGCGGGCGAGCAGGCGCGGATCGCGCTCGAGACGATCGAGTTCGTCCTCGAACAGGCGGGGTCCGAGATGCGCGACGTCGTCCGCAGCCGCATCTTCGTCGTCGACCTCGCCCACAACGGCGACGCCGTCCTCGCCGCCTACGGCCGGGCGCTCCGTGGCGCGCGGCCGACGATCTCGACGCTCGGCGTGGCCGCGCTCGTGGACCCGCGGCTGCTCGTCGAGATCGAGGTCGAGGCGATCGTCGGGGCGGGCGCGGTCTACGAGGGCTGAGCGGGCGGGCGCGGCTCCGCGCCCGGTTCGTCGGCGTCGCCTGCGTCCGTCGTCGAGGCGCCGTCCAGGGGCCACACGTCGATCATCTGCGCGGGGACGACGTTCCCGATCCACGTGTGGGGGCGCTCCTCGCCCGCCGACCACTCGAGCACGAGCCGGCGCGCGCGCAGGTCCTGGCGGGTGAGGACGGTGCGGAACACGTCCGCGTCGGGCAGCGGCACCCGGGCCGCACGCGGTAGCCTGCGCTCGCCCTCGGCGCGGGCGGGGGAGGAGCCGTCCTCGATCCGCACCCACTCGTGGTCGCGCCAGGTCAGGCGCTCGGCCGCGGGGTCCAGCGTCTCGGGCCGCTCGGCGCGCACGGCGAAGACGACGTGGTCGACCCCGGGCGAGGTCGCCATCCAGCCCGACTGGCCACGGTCGTCGAGGTGCCACGCCGCCCAGGCGACGCCGTCGGCGGGACGGACGTGCTGCACGCCGATCACGTCCCACCGCTGGTCGTCGTACACGAGCTCGGCGCCGACCCCGAGCCGGTCGATCCCCGCGGGCGGCGCGGACGGGCGGCCGCGCCGGGCGGCGGCGTGCGGCGTGCGGCGGGCGAGCCGGAGGGTCATGCCGAAGGCGGCGACCATGCAGGCGCCGAGCACCACCAGGACGATCGCGGTCACCATCGCGTCGAGGATAGGTCGGGCGCAGGCAAGCGGGCGGCGAGGGTCCCCCCGAGGCCCTGCCCGCCGGTCTTAGTAGTCGCCCCAGCCCTTGCGGGTGTAGTCCAGGATCACCGGGCGGTCGAGCGTCGTCGGGCGGACGTCGCGGGGGCCGCGGTCGCGCGGGAACGTGGCGCCGGCGCGCAGCGTGGCGTCGTCGAGGAACCGCAGGCCGGGCGGCGGCGGGTCGCCGACGGAGAGTGCGGGCGGCGTATCGGTGGTCCCGGCGGGGGAGGCGATCCAGTAGCCCCAGTCCCCGAAGGTCGGCACGTCCACGTGGTACGGGCGAGCCCGCCAGCCCGCCAGGTCCAGCGTCTTGCCCACCGACCAGAAGGCGTCCGGGGCGAAGTACGGGGAGCCCGCCTGCACGACGGCCACGCCGCCGGGGGCGAGCACGCGGGTGCGGACCATGCCGTAGAGCTCGGCGCTGTAGAGCCGGGCGAGGCCCTGGTCGTCCGGGTCCGGGAAGTCGACGATGACGACGTCCCAGTCGCCCCTCCCCGCCGGGTGGTCGCGGACCCAGCCGAACGCGTCGGCGTTCGTGACGGTGACCCGGCGGTCCTCGAGCGCCCCGCCGTTCATCCGCCGCAACCGCGGGTCTCGGCGCGCCAGGCGCGTCATCGCGGGGTCCAGGTCGACGAGCTCCACGGCGGCGACGTCCGTGTGGCGCACCACCTCGCGCACCGCCATCCCGTCGCCGCCGCCGAGCACGAGGACCCGGAGCCCGCGCCGCCGGGCGTCCGCGGGGGCCGCCGCGAGGGCGGGGTGTACGAGCGCCTCGTGGTAGCGGTACTCGTCGCGGCTCGAGAGCTGCAGGTCGCCGTTGAGGTAGAGCCGCACGTCGCTCGTGCCGCGCAGCGAGAGGCTCTCGGTCACGTCGATCTCCTGGTAGGGCGTGCGCTGCGAGACGACGATGGGGTCGTCGTAGAGCTGCTGCCGGGCGGAGACCTCGAAGCGCCCCGCGTAGGCCAGGCCGCCGACGACGAGGACGGCGCCCACGAGGATCGCGGCGAGGGACCCCAGCCGCGCGCGACGCGAGAGGTCCTCGCGGAAGACGACGAAGACGATGATCGCCGCGCACGCCAGGTTGACGAGCCCGGCGGCGAGGGCCCCCCGCATCTGGCCGAGTAGCGGGAGCAACAGGAACGGGAACGCGAGGCCGCCGACGAGCGCCCCGACGTAGTCCGCGGCGGTCAGGTCGGCCAGCGCGCGGGCGGCGGCCTGCCGGCGCACCCGCTGCAGCAGCTCCATCAGGAGCGGGAGCTCGGCGCCGACGAGGCCCCCGCAGACGAGCGAGGCCACGACGACGGCCGGGGTGTAGACCCCGGCGTAGGCGAACGCGGCGTAGCACGCGAGGACGGAGAACCCGCCCGCCACGGCGACCCCGGTCTCGACGACGACGAACGCCGGCAGCGGCCACCGCAGCAGCGGCTTGGCGGCGAGCGCGCCGAGGCCGAGGGCGAAGACGAACAGCGAGATGACCAGCGAGGTCTGCGTGACGGACGCCCCGACGAGGACGCCGCCCAGCGCGATCAGCGCCAGCTCGTAGACGAGGGCGCAGGCCGCGCACGCGCCGGCCGCGAGCAGCAGGACCGCCCGCAGGTGCCGGCCCGGGCCCGCGGACGCCCCGTCCGCGGGGGCCGCGTCCGCGGGGGCGTCGGGCGCCGGCGCGTGGTCGTCCGCGGCCGGCGCGACGCTCACGAGATCGACGCGGCCACCACGGCCCCCACCGCGAGGTGGGTCACCACGGTGATCCACACCGCGGGGTGGTGGTCGTCGTGCGCGACCATCGCGCCGAGATCCCCGGGGGTGAGGGCGTCGACGACGCGGAACACGAGCCCGATCAGCAGCACGCCCAGCAGGCCGTAGCCGAAGGAGTCGATCAGGCCCTTGCCGAGGTCGTCGGAGGAGGAGAGGATCGCCACCACGACGGTCGTGGCGTTGGCGACCAGGCCCGAGGCGAGGACGAGCGTCAGGTCCTTGTTGCGGTCGTCCCAGATCTGCCGGCGGAGGTTGCCCGGCGTCGCGAGGTCGACGGTCACGAAGCCCGCGAGGAGGATGAGCAGGCCGACGACGGAGTACGCCGCGGCCGCCCCGATGCCGGTCGCGAGGTCGTTGAGGTGATCGGTCATGGAGGTCAGGTGCTCGGGGAGTCGGAGGAGGACGGGAAGGTGGAGGGCGGATCGCTGCGCCCGGGCCGGCGCGGCCCGGTGGCGCGGCGGCCGAACCAGCCGACGACGATGGCGATCAGGGCGCCGATCAGGAGCACCGCGCCGACGAGGACGGTGACGAGGTGCGCCCGCATCCAGTCGTCGCCGGGCGAGCCCGTGAGCCGGTCGCCGTTCGGGGCCGCGGCGGCCGTGACGGTCTCCGGGCTCTCCTCGGCGGGGACCGCGTCGTCCAGCGTCAGGGGGAGCGCGACGGCGAGGTTGCGGACGGCCACGTCATCCTGGTCGCCGAGCAGTGCGCCCTCGTCGAGCAGTTCGAGGTCCTTCAGGCGCTGCTGCACGACGGAGGACGGCAGCCCCGGCACGCTCGACTCGATGCTGATGCGCGCGGAGTCCTCGCTCTCGCTGCTCTCGCTCGTGTAGATCAGGGTGATCCGGGCGGCGACGGTGCCCTTGGGGCATGAGGCGCCGGCGCCGGGCTCGGCGTCGGGTCCGCCGTTCGAGACCTGCTCGGCCGTGGTGCCGAACGCCGCGCCGAGCACCCGCAGGCTGTAGCCGAAGCAGACGCCGGTGTCGGCCGTGGCCTCGGCGAGGCTCTGGGCGATCTCGGTGCGGTCGGCCCCGTCGACGACGGCCCCGGGGCCGGCCGCGGTGGCCGGCGCCGCGGGGGCCGTCGAGGTCTGGCCCGCGGCGGGACCGGCGACGGCGACGCTCAGCGCGCAGGCGCACGCCGCCGCGGCGCCCAGGCGGCGCAGGAGCGGAAGGGCGCGGCTCACTTGCCCGTCCCCGGTCCGCCGCCGCGGAAGCCCTCGGCTCGCCCGGAGTAGGACCCGAAGTAGCCGCCGACGAACGGGTACCAGTGCGCGTAGCCGCGCTCCGGGTCGTCCACGCTGATGTCGGACCCGCCACCCTTGCGCGGACGGACGGCGATGAGCTCGTTGCGGTAGCGCAGGAACACGCCTCCGGTGTCCGTCAGGCGGTCGGCGGGCTTCCACTTGTTCGTGATGTCCTTCACGACCTTCTCCGTCCGGTCCTTCGAGCGGAAGAGCTCGGTGCCGTTGCGCTTGCCCGCCGCGGTGTAGTGGTCGCGGACGTAGCTGCGGGGCGAGGACCCGCACGAGCTGAGCGTCGTGACGAGCAGGATCAGGGCGACGAGCGCGACGACCGCACCGATGACGATCGTCGCCGTGGACTTGCCGCGGGGGCTCACGAGACGGCCCCTGCGAGCGGGAGCGGGGCGGACGCGGGCACGGAGGGGGCCCCGACGGGCGCGACCGAGGTCGACGTGCGTACGACCTCGCCGCGCTCGGGGTAGAGGTGCCAGGTCTCCCAGCCCGCGCCATCGGCGACGGACGTGGCGCGCAGGGCCGTGACGGCCCCGGGGGCGCCGGGGAAGGTCGCGAAGAGCGCGTCTGGCTGGCCTTCGAGCCGGTCCTGCAGCGTGCGGGCGATGCCCTCCATCGCCTCGGGCGCGTGGTGCTCGACGGTCGAGGCGAAGCGGTAGGAGAGGCCGTCCCGCACGAGCTCGGTCGGGGCCTGCTGCAGGGTGCGGCCCTCCGGGGCGCCGTAGGCGACGACCTCGGTCAGGACGACGCCGCCCACCGCCACCTCGACGGCGTGCGACGCGCCCAGGACGTGCAGGTCGAGCGTCGCAGTCCCGGTGCCTGACGCCCGCAGGTGCGCGAGCGCCTCGGGGGCGACGGCGCCGGGCAGCAGCGACCACGCCAGGTCGGAGGCGGCGGCGTCGCGGAACGGGATGTCGAGGCGGCGCAGCACGATCAGCCCGTCCCGCCGACCCCGTCGGAGCCGTGCAGGTCGTCCTCGTCGGCCGCGTCGTGGTCGGCGCGCAGGTGCTCGTAGGCGATCTCGGCGCGGCGGGCGAGGTCGCGCATCTGCTCGATCCGCTCCTCCAGCGCCGTGGCGCGCGCCTCGTGCAGCGCCGCCGGCTCGCGCAGCTCGCCGTGCTCCGGGGCGGCGGAGCGGGCGCGCAGCCGCGCGGCCTCCTGCAGCGCCTTCGCGCGCACGGTGACCAGCGCGGCGACGGTCTCGCGGGCGGCGTCGAGCGCCTCCTTCGCCGACGTCAGGGCGACGTCGACCTCGGAGCCGTCGTCGGGGGTCGGGTCGACGGGTCCGGGGCCGGACGTGCTCACAGCGTGCCCCCGGCGGTGCGGCCGGCGGGATAGACCTCGAGCAGGTGGGCCTCGACCTCGGTGCCCGTGGAGACCTCCCACGAGCCGTCCTGCGACCAGCGCTCGAAGCCGAGCAGGCGGTCGTCGTCGGACTCGTAGTCCGCGTACCAGGAGCGGCCAGAGGCGGGCAGACCCGTCGTGCCCGTGGAGGTGAAGCTCGCGCGGCCCGACTCGACCTTGCGGTACGTCACGCCGTCGTGGGTGACGGTGCCGCCGTCGGGGGAGAGGTCGCCCGGCGCCTCGAGGGCCTGCCAGAACGCGACCTCGGTGCCGTCGGAGAGGTCGACGGAGAGCCAGGTGCGCACGCCGCCGCCCGCGTCGAGGTGGTACTCCGTCCACACGTAGCCGTCCTCGTCGAAGCGGACCTCGCCGCGGACGACGTAGTCGTGGCCGCCGTGCGAGACGACCGCGCCGACGCCCAGGCCCTCGAGGGGGCCGCCCGGGCCGTCGGCCAGCGGGTCGACGGGGCCCTCGATGCCCCGGTCCGCGCGCTCGGCCGCGGAGCGGCGGGTCCACCAGACGGCGGCGGCCGCGATCAGCAGCACCACCACCACGAGCACGAGGATCGTCGTCATGGTCGGGACCCTAGCGTTCGGGCGCCACATCGCACCACCCCGTGACGGTGTCCATCCCGTGACGGAACGGCGGAGGGTCCGTGGGGGCGCGGCGGGGCCCGGGTCGCGCGCGGTCCGGGCGCCCCGACCGCGAAAACCGGGCCTGAGCAGGGGTTGTCCTGCCGTCCGCGACGTCCCCCAAGATGGGTCGTCGGTTGAGCACCTCCATGCCCCTTCCCCCCGGCCTCCGCGTATGGCAGCAGGAGGTCCTCGAGAAGATGTCCGCGTGGGAGCGCGGCACGTTCCTCATCGCCGCCGCCCCAGGCGCCGGCAAGACGCGGCCTGCCCTCGAGCAGGCCGTGCGGATGCTCTACGCCCGCGAGGCGGATCGCATCGCCCTGGTCTGCCCGACGGCCCCGCTCACGCGCCAGTGGGCCGAGGCCGCGGCGCGGCTGGGCGTGCACCTCGCGCCGGACGCCCCGGAGCTCACGCCGCCGGCCGGGTTCCACGGCGTGGCGGTCACCTACGCCCGCGTGGCGCAGTCCGCCGAGCGCTGGGCGAGCCAGTGCACGGAGTCGACGATCGTGATCGCGGACGAGGCCCACCACCTCGGCGAGGAGCTCGCGTGGGGCAAGGGCTTCGCGCTCGCCCTCGGCCGCGCACGCCGCTGGCTGCTGCTCTCGGGCACCCCGTTCCGCTCGGATGCCTCGGCCATCCCGGGCGTGGACTACGACTCCGACGGCGTCACGCAGCCCGACTACGCCTACGGGTACGCCGACGCGGTCCGCGACGGCGTCTGCCGTCCCGTCTCGTTCATCCCGTTCGACGGCACGATGTCGTGGCAGTCCGGCGACGACACGATCGAGGCGTCCTTCGCCGACGCGGTCTCGAGCGACCAGCGGGCGCGGCGCTACCGCACGGCGATCTCGACGGACCTCGAGGGCGCGCTGCCGAAGATCCTGCGCGACGCCCACCGGCGCCTCGCGGGGCTGCGCGAGACCTCGCACCCCGAGGCCGGCGGCCTGGTCGTCGCCGCCGACGGCGAGCACGCGCGGGCCGTCGCCGCGTCGCTGCACCGCATCACGGGCACGCCCCCCGTGGTGGTGATGCACACGGACCCGCAGGCGCACCAGAAGCTCGAGGCGTTCACGCACAGCGGCGAGCCGTGGATCGTGGCCGTCAACATGGTCTCGGAGGGCGTCGACATCCCGCGCCTGCGCGTCGGCGTCTACGCCACCGCGGCGAAGACGGCCATGATCTTCCGCCAGATCGTCGGCCGCTTCGTCCGCACGATCCCCAACCGGCCCATCGAGGGCTCCTGGCTCTACATCCCCGCCGAGCCGACGCTGCGCGCCCACGCGGGGGAGATCCACCGCGAGCTCGTGCCCTTCCTGCGCAAGAAGGAGGAGATCGACCCGGACGCGATGGACGCGATGCTGGACGAGCCGAACGAGAAGCCGGAGGACGAGATGGGCCTCGTCGCCGAGTTCAAGGCGCTGAACGCCGACATGGCGCCCGCCGCGCAGCTCGACCTCTTCGGCGGGTCGACGCCGCTGAAGGAGCCCGAGCCCGCCGGCGTGCGGATGGGCGCCCAGATCCAGCCCGTCGGTGCCGTCCCGACGGCGATCCCCGGCGGCGGGGGCGGGATCCCGGGGCAGGCCGTCGAGGTGCCCCTCTGGCAGCAGCGGCAGCGCCTGCGCGAGACCCGGCACCGCCTCGTCGGCGAGCTCGGCCGGACGCGCCGCGCCACCCAGCGCGAAGTCAACGCGTGGGTGAACAAGCAGATCGGCATCACGCGGGTGCAGGACGCGACCGTGGAGCAGCTCGAGCAGTCCATCGACCTGATCGAGCGCGCGCTGCTCGGCCGGGCGTAGTCCCGCCGCCCGCGCGCGGACCCGTCGGCGGGAGCCGCTATGTTCGACGCGTGCGTGGTACACGGACGTCTCCGATCGGGGACCGCACCGCTCGAGGCCGACGGTGAGCGGCCCGCTGCGCACCCTCGTCCGCGATCTGTTCGCCTGGCGGGGCGGGCTCGTCCCGGGCGAGCTCGACGTCACCGTCGCCCCGGGCGACGCGCGGCGCGGCCCACTCCGGGACGGCTCGCCGGCGACCCCGGCGATCGTCGACCCGCTCGACGTCGTCCTGCCGCTGGCCCGCGACGGCGCGCCCCCCGAGACGCTGCGCGCGGCCGCGCTCGCCTGGACCGTGCTGCTCCGCGCCACGGGCGGCTACCACGCGTGGTTGCCGTCGGACCCCGCCGCGGCCCGCGCGGAGTACGACGCGGTGGCGGCGCGCCACCCGGGCGACGCCCTCCCGTTCGTGGCAGCGCTCGAGGCGGTCGAGGCCGCGGGTGCCCTGCGCGCCACGGGGGACGGCATCGTCCTGCTGCGCCCGCGCCCGCTGGCGGACGCGGCGCTGCTCGCGGCCCTGGGCCGCTACGAGCGATCCGTGCTCGACGGTGACGTGGTCGGCGGGTTCGGGCGGGACGTCCGCCGCGAGACGCACCGCACGTTCGACCGGGGGATCGGCCAGCGGCGCTGGCGGACGCTCGCCGCCGAGTCGCGCCTGCAGGCCACGGTCGACCCGGCCCGCGGGCCCGACGACGAGGACCCGCACTGGGACGTCGGCCCGGCGCAGCTGCGGCCGCGCGTGGCGGAGGCGGGAACGGCGCAGATGCTCATCGACGTGCGCTCCGGCATCCCCGGCGACGCCTTCACGGCGACCGCGGAGCCAGGTGCCCCGCTGCTCGTCGGCCCCGTCGAGATCGGGGCACTCCTGCTCGGCCCCGGCGGCTACAGCCGCAACGCGGTCTCGCTCGCCCTCCGCGCCACCGCGGTCTGGACGATGCTTGCCCACGCCACCGGGGGCGTCGTCGCCCGGCCGCCCATGACCGTGTCCGCGCTCTCCGGGGGCTACGCGTCGGTGTTCGGCCTGGCGGGCCACGACCACCGCAAGACGGTCCGCGCCGCGCTCGACACGCTCGCCCGCGCCGGGCTGCTGCTGCGCGAGGGCGCCGCGCCGAGCGGCGTGCTGGTGCGCCCTGCCGGCCCGTCGTACGCGGCGCTGCACGCG
This sequence comes from Patulibacter americanus DSM 16676, assembly GCF_000420025.1. GTDB lineage: Bacteria > Actinomycetota > Thermoleophilia > Solirubrobacterales > Solirubrobacteraceae > Patulibacter > Patulibacter americanus. The sequence continues at coordinate 321,464 of NZ_ATUD01000001.1, read as the reverse complement.
ACGGTCCTGGCGCTCTACCGCTGGATCCTCGAGGACGACCGCCCCGACGCGGTGCTGGCGACCGTGTCGCACCGGGCGATCGCCTACCGCGACCGGCACGTCGTCGGGCAGTGGGAGGCGCTGCTGCGTCGCCGGGCGGTGCGGGTCGCCGTGCTGCCCGCCGTGGCGTAGGGTGCGGCCCGTGCGCCCCCGCATCGCCCTCTGCATCGTCTTCCCCTACGCCGCCGCGCTGCTCGCGATGGCGCTGGGCACCTGACCGACCCCCGCGCCGTCGCCGGACCCGCGCCGGCCCGAGCGCCTACGGCAGGTCGGCGACCACGTCGACCAACGGCTTCTGGATCCCCGTCAGGAACGGGAGCTCCTCGCGCGTGTGCCGGCGCGCCTCGGCGCCGCGCAGCTCGCGCATCAGGTCCACGATCCGCTCGAGCTCGTCGGCCTCGAACGCCAGCAGCCACTCGTAGTCGCCCAGGGCGAACGCGCTGATCGTGTTCGCGCGGACGTCCTTGTAGCCGGCGGCCATCATGCCGTGCTCGCGCAGCAGCTTCGAGCGCTGCTGCGGGTCGAGCAGGTACCAGTCGTACGAGCGGACGAAGGGGTAGACCGAGAGGTACTTCTTCGCCGGCGTGCCCTCGAGGTACGCCGGGATGTGGCCCTTGTTGAACTCGGCCTCGCGGTGCACGCCGATCGACGTCCACCACGGATCGACGGACTGGCCGAGCTTCGTGCGGTTGAACTGGACGAGTGCGTCCTGCAGGGCGTCGGCGCTCGGGCCGATCAACCAGAGCATGAGGTCGACCTCGGCCCGGAACCCGACCGTGGAGTACGCGCCGCGCAGGATGGCGTCGCCGCCGGTGAGCGCAGCCTCCGCGTCGGCGGCGAGCTGCTCGCGCTCGGCCTGGGCCACGCGGCGGTGGCCGCGGGCCGCCTTGAAGCCCGCGTACATCGCGTACAGGTTCGTGTGGTCCGTCTGCGTGCTCATGAAGGCCCGAGGATACGCCCGGGCCGCCACCGGGGTGCCCGCAGGGGAGGCCCGCCGAACGTCCATCCAGGCATCCACAGAGGGCCGACGTACGTATCATGAGGGTGCCCTAAGATCAGGCGCCGTCGACCTGCGGCCTCCGAGCCGGGCGTCCCCGGTCGACCCCCCTGCATCCCCCGGCCCGTGGTCCGCCACGGCGCCGCCGCCCTGCTTCCTCACCCCCTGAAACGCTCCGGCTCCCCGTGCTCTCACGCCCCCTCTTGTCGACCGCGCGCCTCGTCGCGGTGTCGGCCGTCGTTCTCGCCCTGCCCGCCGCGGCGGGGGCGGCGGACCCCGTCACGAGCGAGGGCCTCACGCCCCGCCTGACCGCGGTCGCCCAGGCGGCCTCGTCCTCCCCGGCCACGCAGGCCCGCCGCGCGGGCCTGCCGTCCTCGGGCGCGGCGAGCCTCTCGCGCGCCGGAGGCCGCGTGCTGACCGAGATCACCGTCGACGGGGACGTCGCCGAGCGCGCCCGCGCGCTGCGCGCGGCGGGGGCCGAGGTGCTCGACACGAGCGCCCGCTGGCGCACGATCACCGCGGCGGTGGCCCCGTCCGCCCTCGAGCGCATCGGTGCCGTCGACGGCGTGCGGATCGCCCGCGAGGTCCTGCGGCCGATCCTGCGCGACGCGACCGCTCGCGAGACGCCCTCCGCGCGGGCCGCGGGCGAGTGCGGGATCGCCACGTCGCAGGCCGACGCCGCCCTGCGCGCCGTCGACGCACGCGCGCAGTTCGGGGTCGACGGCACTGGCCTGAAGGTCGGGATCCTCTCCGACACCTACGACCTGGCGACGGACGACGGTACCTCGGCGGCCGACGACATCGCCTCGGGCGACCTGCCCGGTCCGGGCAACGCGTGCGGCCGCACGAACCCCGTCGAGGTCCTGGACGACACCGCCGTGAAGGACGACCCCACGACCGTGCCCTCCGACGAGGGTCGCGCCATGGCGCAGCTGGTCCACGACCTGGCGCCGGGCGCGACGCTCTCCTTCGCCACGGCGTTCGTCAGCCAGACCCGCTTCGCCACCAACATCGTGCGGCTGCAGCAGGCCGGCGCCCAGGTCATCACGGACGACGTCGGCTACTTCGGCGAGCCGTTCTTCCAGCCCGGCCCGATCGACCAGGCGATCACGACGGTGCGTCAGCGCGGAGCCTCGTACTACTCCGCCGCGGGCAACGGCAACGTCTTCGACGGCCAGGGCCGCCCGATCGGCTCGTGGGAGAGCGACGCCTTCCGGCCCGTCGCCACCGCCGGCGCCGCCCCGGGCGTGGTGCCGCAGGGCCTCCCCGGGGCCAACGCCGACACGACCGCGTACGAGGACTTCAACCCGGGGCCCGCGACGGACACCGGCTTCGGCATCACGGTGCCGCCGGGCACCGAGATCCTCATCGACCTGCAGTGGGCGCAGCCGTGGGAGGGCGTGAGCACCGACCTCGACGCCTACCTCCACGACGGCGCGGGAACGGTGCTGGAGACGTCGAACGACCGCAACGTGGGCCCGGCCGGCACCGGGAACCCGGTCGTCACCGGGCGCCCGGCCGAGCTGCTCGTGTGGAAGAACGCCACGGGCGCGGCGAAGACCGTGCAGCTGTCGGTCGGCCGCGTTGCCAAGCCCGGCTACGGCGACGCCGGGACTCCGCGCCTGCGGTTCCAGATCACCACGCTGGCCGGCGGGAATCCGACGGGGATCGAGTACCCGACCAGCACCGCGACCGACCGCGTCGGTCCGACGATCTTCGGCCACAGCGGCGGCGCCGACACGGTCTCCGTCGCCGCGGTGGCCCCGACGACGACCACGCGGCCCGAGACGTACTCCTCGCGCGGCCCCGTGACCCAGCTCTTCGGGCCGACACCCGCCACGGGGCCCGCCCCGACGCTGCCTGCGCCGGTCACGCTCGCCAAGCCGGACATCGCCGCCACGGACTGCGTCTCGACGACGTTCTTCTCCGGGGCCGCCAACAACTTCTTCTGCGGCACCTCGGCCGCGGCGCCGCACGCCGCTGCGGTCGACGCGCTGGCCCGCCAGGCGGCGCCCGCGGCCACGGATGACCAGATCGTGGAGATGGTCCGCGCCAGCGGTCGTCCCGTCGGAACCTTCGGCCCGACCGCCGTCGGATCGGGGCTCATTGACGCGGTCTCGGCCGTCTCGGCGGCCAGGACCCTGGCCGGCCCGCCGCCGCCGGCGGACCCGGTCCCGACGCCGACGCCGACGCCGACGCCGACGCCGCCGGCAGCCCCGGCTCCGGCCCCGACGCCCGCACCCGCGCCGACGCCCGCGCCGGTCTCCGTGGTCCCCGTCGCCCCGACGCCCGCCGCGGACCGCACGGCCCCGCGCGTCCGCGTTCTGTCGGGCCCCCGGTCCCGCACCACGAAGCGCCGCGCGGTCTTCCGCTTCAGGACCGAGCGGGGCGCCCGGCTCACGTGCCGTCTAGACCGCCGCAAGGCCCGGCGCTGCACGAGCCGGTACGCGGTGACCGTGACGCGCGGGGCCCACGTCCTGCGGGTCTACGCCACGGACGCCGCGGGCAACCGCAGCCGGACGGTCCTGCGGCGCTGGCGCGTGGTGCGCGGCTGAGTCGCCGGGCCGTCAGTCCGGCAGGACGGTCACGGGTCCGCCGACCCGGGTGGCGAGGACCCGCTCGCCGTCGTCGCGGGTCTCCACGGTCATGCGTGACGGGCGGCCCATGGCCCGGCCTTGGGCGATCGTCCACGTCGACCGCCCGCCGGTCGGGGCGCCGCTGCTGAGGTGCGCCCCGAGCGCGCACGCCGCCAGGCCCGTGGCCGGATCCTCGTCGTAGCCGGCGTCGCGCGGGAATTGGCGGGCGGCGGCATCGGCGTCCCGGGCCGCACGGGTGTACGGGTAGAACCCGGTGACCCCGAGCTCGTCGCAGAGGCGCCAGAGCCGCGGGGGATCGGGGCGCAGGCGGTCGAGGGCGGCCTCGTCCCGCAGCGGGACGAGCAGCTTTGCCCGCGCCGTCGAGGCGGCGCGGACCGGGCCGACGACGGCGTCCGCGTCGGCGCCCAGCGCCTCGAGGACCGCGGACGGGTCCGCCACCACCGGGCCGAACGTCGGCACGGACTGCTCGACCATGGCGCTGGTCGCGGAGCGGTCGACCTCGACCCGGCGCAGCCCGAGCGGCGTCTCGATGGTGCGCGGGGCACGGCCCGCCCGAGCCAGCACGACGGCGCTCGCGGCGCTCGCATGCACGCACATCTCCATCTCGTGCCGGGGGACGAAGAACCGCAGGCGGGCGTCCCCGTCGTCCGTCGGCGTGAGCACGAAGGCGGTCTCGTGCCCCAGCTCGGCCGCGAGCGCCTGCATCTGCTCGCCCGACAGGCCGTCGGCGTCGAGGACGACGGGACACGGGTTGCCGCCCTCCGGGGACGAGGCGAACGCCACGCAGTGGACGACGTGGTGGCGTGACGGGGCGCGCGTCATGGCAACGGGCTGCGGGCGGATCGACGGGGGATCGCGGGAGGTGGGCCGCCTGGGACTCGAACCCAGAACCCCGGGCTTAAAAGGCCCTTGCTCTACCGATTGAGCTAGCGGCCCGCGCATCCGGGAGGGTATCCACGGACCGTCCCGCGCGCAGCCTCCGCGGCCCGTGTCCTGCGGATGGTGTCTTCACCGGCGTCGGGTCGACGGGTCGGGGCGCCGCGATCCCCGCGCCCCGGCATGCCCGTGGCGCGATGGGGTAGAAGTCAGGCATGGGCAGCGACGACATTCCCGCCGGCGACGACGCCGAGATCCGCCTCATGCAGCGCCGCCGCGAGGAGCAGGCGCCGCTGGACGAGGCCGGCGAGGGCGAGTCCGAGGGCTTCGAGCTCGCGGAGCAGGAGCTCATCGACCACGCGTCCCACGGCGACCAGCACGGCACGACGCCGATCATCCGCGACGCGCGGACGGGCGAGGACCTCTTCGACGCTCCGGACGGCGAGCTCTACGGCGAGGCCGACTCCGAGGCGAAGCCCGACGAGGGCCAGGACGGCGGCGAGCAGGTCTGAACCCCGCCCGGCCCGGGCGGGGCCGGGCGTTCTACACTGACGGGGCGTACCCGCCCTCATGGTGTAGCGGTTAGCACGCCAGCCTTTCACGCTGGTAGCGAGAGTTCGATTCTCTCTGGGGGTACTGCATGGCGGGGTGGGACCGCCCGCCCAGCGGCGGCGTGGGCCTCACGGGTCACCGGTCTGCGTCAGCCACCCGTCCAGAGACGTGACGATGTGTCCCGGCGAGTCCGGGTGGCGTCGAGGGAACGTGCATGCGTGCACCCGTGGGTCGACGACCAGTCACTGCTCGGCGGGGGTTCGCGTCGACGTTGCGAACGGCGGTTCTCGCCTCGACGGTGCTGCTCCTCGCGGCGTGCGGGGGGACGACGACCGAAACCGTCACCAAGACGGTGGCGGAGGCTGCAGCCGCCACGACGGTCGTCCCGACGACGACCTCGACGACGGGGACCACCCCGGCTTCTACTGCGGCTCCTCGGAAAGCGCGGGCGTCTTCCGTGACGTGGACCCCGTGCGACCCGAACGTGGCCGTCGTGCGGCCCGACACCTCCTGCGCCTTCGCGCAGAACGCCTTCTACGAGTACTGGGTCAGCGGCGCCGCGACCCGCCTGCAGGTCTACAGCCCGGCGCTCGGCGCGTCACTCTCGACCCGATGCGTGAAGGGGTCGTCGACCGTCACCTGCCGGACGGGGGACGGTGGGCGCGTCAGGTTCACGCTGGCGGCACTTGATGCCTACTCGTCCGATCAGGCCAACGCCTACGCGTCGACGCACGACACCGGCTCGGGCGCCTCGTCGGCGGCTGGAGCCTCCGAGGAGTCCAGCGGGTCGGCCGCAACCGACGCGGATGACGACGCCTGGCCGCCGATCGCGCAGCGGATCCCCAACTTCGACGAGGGTACGGGCGAGGTCGTGCAGTGCGAGGACGGCCTGTACTCGCAGTCAGGCGGCCGCCCCGGTGCCTGTTCGGGGCATGGCGGCGTGGGCGGTTGAGGAGACGGCGCGGGGGCGGGATCGTGAGGGGCGTTGGCCGGCGGCGACGTGGCCGGCCTCAAGGATGCGCACTCGACGGCACCCGTCGGCCACAGGCCGCTGTTCAAGGACGCGGTACGCCGTCACGACGACGCCGCGTAGCCGGCCCGCACCTCGTCGAGCTCCGCGACGGTCATCCCTGCCGCGGCCGCCAGGTCGCGGTCGCGCGGAGGCGCCGGGTCCAGCGACGCCAGCACGATCGCGGCGTGGAGCGCGCGTCGCGCTCCGTCCCGCAGGCCGGCCCGTTGGTAGAACTGCGACTTGTAGACCGCCCCCTCGTCGACGACGGCCTGCGCCTCGGCCAGCGCGTCGCGGCGACGGGCGACCTCGGCCAGCAGGGCGGGAACGGGGCGCGCCGGGTCGTCCTGGCGGCGGCCGAACATCGGGGCGACGCTACCGGAGGACGACCGAGGAGCCCCGGGCGTCTCCCCCGGGCCGCGGCGACGTGCACGGTCATCCCCACCGTCACCCGACGCTAGCGCCCGCCCGCGGCCCTGTGCGAACCTGGATTCTCCGTACCCCGCAGGCAGGAGCAGCACCCGTATGAACGTCGCCGAGCAGTTCGTCCACGTCCTCCGTCAGGCCGGTGTCGAGCGCGTCTACGGGGTGGTCGGCGACTCGCTCAACCCGGTCGTCGACGCGATCCGGCGCACGGACGGGATCGACTGGGTGCACGTGCAGAACGAAGAGGCCGGGGCGTTCGCGGCCTCCGCCGAGGCGCAGGTCACCGGCCGCCTGGCGGTCTGCGCGGGCTCGTGCGGGCCGGGCAACACGCACCTGATCCAGGGCCTCTACGACGCGCAGCGCTCCGGCGCTCCGGTGCTGGCGATCGCGTCGGACATCCCGTCGACGGAGAAGGGCACCGCGTTCTTCCAGGAGACGCACCCCGAGCGGGTGTTCGTCGACGCGAGCACGTACTGCGAGACGATCCAGAACGCCGAGCAGATGCCGCGGCTGCTGCACGTGGCGATCCAGCGCGCGCTGGGCGACCGCGGCGTGTCCGTCCTCGTCATCGCCGGCGACGTCGCCGACCTGGAGACCGCGCACCCGACGGGCGAGTTCCGGTACGTCGAGGAGCAGGCGACCCTGACGCCCCCGATGTCGCAGGTGCAGGACCTGGCCGAGGCGATCAACGCGGCGGACAAGGTGGCGCTCTTCTGCGGCTCGGGCGCGAAGGACGCGCGCGAGGAGCTCTTCGACCTCGCGCTGACGGTGAAGGCCCCGATCGGCCACACGCTCCGCGGCAAGGAGTCGATCCAGTTCGACAACCCCTACGACGTCGGCATGAGCGGTCTGCTCGGCTACGGCGCCTGCTTCGACGCGATGCGCGAGGCCGACCTCGTCGTCCTCCTCGGCACGGACTTCCCCTACAAGGACTTCCTGCCGGGCAAGACGACGGCGCAGGTCGACCACGACCGCGGCCGGATCGGGCGCCGCGTGCCGGTCGCCGTCGGCGTCCACGGCGACGTGCGCGAGACGTTGCGCCTGCTGCGCCCGATGCTCCACGCGAAGGCCGACCGCTCGTTCCTCGACGGCATGCTCGAGCGGCACGCGAAGACGCTCGAGAAGGTCATCGAGGCCTACACGGGCGACGGCAAGCAGCGCACGCCGATCCACCCCGAGTACGTGGCCGACACGCTCGACGAGCTGGCCGCCGACGACGCGATCTTCACCGTCGAGACGGGGATGAACAACGTCTGGGCCGCCCGCTACCTGACGCCGAACGGCCGTCGCCGGGTCATGGGCAGCTTCTGGCACGGCTCGATGGCCAACGCGCTGCCGCACGCGATCGGCGCGCAGCTCGCGCAGCCCGGCCGGCAGGTCGTCTCGATGTCCGGCGACGGCGGCCTGGCGATGCTGATGGGCGAGCTCTTGACCGTCCGCCAGCAGCGCCTGCCGGTCAAGATCGTCGTCTTCAATAACTCCACCCTCGGCATGGTCAAGCTCGAGATGCTCGTGGAGGGCCTGCCGTCCTACGGCACCGACCACGACCCGGTGGACTACGCGATGATCGCCCGCGGCGTGGGGATCCCGTCCGTGCGGATCGAGCAGCCGGGCGACCTCCGCGCCGGCCTGGCCGAGGCGCTGGCGGCCGACGGCCCGTACCTCGTGGACGTTGTCACCGACCCCAACGCGCTCTCGATGCCGCCGCACGTCAGTGCCCAGCAGATCCGCGGCTTCGCGATGGCCGCCGGCAAGACGGTGCTCGGCGGCGGCGTCGGCAAGATGGTCGAGCTCGCGCGGTCGAACCTGCGCAACGCCCGGGCGCTGGGGTAGGGCTCAGACCCCGCGCAGGAACCCGCCGTCGACCGGGAGCGCCGCGCCGGTGACGTACGCGGCGCGGTCCGAGCACAGGAACGCCGCGGCCCACGCCATCTCCTCCGGCCGGCCCAGCCGGGCGGCGGGGACGGCGTCGCGGGCCGCCTCCTCGGCCTCGTCCATCGACCCGTAGATCGCCTCCATCCGCCGCGTCGCGATGCGGCCGGTCAGCAACGTGTTGACGGTGACCCCGTCGGCGGCGACCTCGCGGGAGAGCGTCTTGAAGGCGGCGAGCGCGGCGGAGCGCTCGGCGTTCGAGAGCATGAGGTTGGCGATCGGCTCGCGCACCGACGTCGACGCCACGCCGACGACGCGGCCCCAGCCGCGCTCGCGCATCCCCGGCAGCACGCGCCGCAGGAGCGCCATCGGCGCGCGGACGAGGTTGCGGTGCGCCTCCTCCCACTGCGCGTCGTCGAAGGCGAGCGGGTCGGGCCCGGCGGGCGGCCCGCCCGTGTTGACGACGACGATGTCGATCGGCCCGACGGCGGCTTCGGCCTCGTCCACCAGCCGCTCCGCGCCCGCCACGTCGGAGGTGTCCCACGCGATCCCGGCCGCGGCGCCGACCTCCTCGGCCGCCGCGCGGGTGCGCTCTGGGTCGCGCGAGGACAGCACGACGCGCACGCCCTCCGCGGTCAGCGCCTGCGCGATCGCGTGGCCGATGCCCGCCGACGCGCCGCCGACGATCGCCGTCCGTCCTTCGATGCCGAGGTCCATGGCCCGAGTATCCCGCGGCGCCGACCCCGGCCCGCGGGAGCGGCACCCGCTGGCCGGCGCCGTGCCCGTGCGCTACAGGGCGACGGTCCGAGTGATCGCCAGCGCCTCGCGGAACCGTGCGTCGTGCGAGGCGACGACGAGCGCGCCCGGCCACCCCTGCAGCGCCGCCTCGAGCGCCTCGAGCGACGCCAGGTCGAGGTGGTTGGTCGGCTCGTCGAGCAGCAGCGCCGTCGTGCGCCGCAGCGCGAGCACCGCCAGCTCGGCCCGCGTGGCCTCGCCGGGGGAGAGCGACACCGGCGGGCGCACCACGACCTCGGCGCCGAGCCCGAACGTCGCCAGCGCGGTCCGGGCCTCCACCACGTCGACCCCGGCGAGGCCGGCGACGCGGACGGCGACCGCGGCGTCCCCGGGCACCCCGTCCGTGTCGGGCGCCCCGTCCTCGGCGGACGCCCAGGCCGTTGCGAGAGCGGGAGGACGGCCCGCCGAGTCCACCGCGGCACCCGCGGACCCGCCCGCCAGCAGCGCGCCGCGGGCCTGCCCCAGCATCGCGATCTCCGCCCCGGGCGCCACCGTCCGCCGCCCCGCGGTCAGAGCGAGCGTCCCGGCCAGCGCGCCCAGCAGCGTCGACTTGCCGCTCCCGTTGCGTCCGGCGAGCAGCACCCGCTCACCGGCACCGACCTGCAGGTCGACGGGCCCGAGCCGCCAGCCGCGGCGGGCGACGACGGCCCCTTCGAGTGCGACGACCCAGGCGGCGTGGCGCTCCGCGGGGGTGAGCGTCAGCGTCAGGCGGGCCTCCTCCCGCGGTGCGTCGGGTACGGGCCGGTCCGCGCGAGCGCCGACCACGCGGGCGCGGTGCTGCATCCCCTCGGCGCGCATGCGCACCCACTCCCGGGCGTTCTTGTCGCCGTCGTGGGTCTTGGCGCCCGCCTTGCGCACGCTCGCGGCCGCGCGCCGTCGGGTCTCCTCCGCCGCCGAGCGCAGGGCGTCGCGGGTGGCGACGGCCTCGTCGTGCTCCGCGCGGGCACGACGGCGGCGGTCGGCGCGGGCGCGCTCCCAGGAGGCGAAGTCGCCGTGGTGGTGCAACGCCGTGTCGACCGGGGCGTCGGAGTCGCCGAGGACGACGAGTTCGTCGACGGTCTCGCCGAGGAACGCCCGGTCGTGCGAGACGACCACGAGGCCTCCGCGGTGCGCGCGCACGACCCGCACCAGGGCGGCGAGGCCGTCGTCGTCGAGGTGGTTCGTCGGTTCGTCGAGCAGCACCACGTCGTGGCGGCTGGCGGTCAGGGCGGCGAGGCCGAGCCGCGCCGCCTGCCCGCCGGAGAGCGTGTTGAGCGGCCGCCCCAGCAACGCGGGGTCCAGGCCCACGTCGACGGCCGCCGCGGCGAGTCGCTCCGGCGCGTCGGCGCCCCCGAGCGCGAGCCACCGCTCCAGCGCGGCGCCGTGCGGCTCGATGGCGTCGAGGTCGCCGGCGGCCAGACGGCCGGCCAGGCGGTCGACGTCGCGACCGGCGGCGGCGACCCCGAGCCGCTCCAGGGCGACATCGATCGCGGGGCGCGGGTCGTCGTCCCCGGCGAGCTGGGGCAGGTGGCCGACGGTGCCGTGGCGGGCCACGCGGCCGGCGTCGGGGGCCTCGAGCCCGGCGAGGACGCGCAGCAGCGTGGTCTTGCCGGACCCGTTGGGGCCGATGAGGCCGATCTTGGAGGTGGTGTGGACGCGGACGTCGACGCCCGCCAGCACGGCTCGGGGACCGTGGTGGCGGACGACGTTCCGGGCGTCGAGCAGGATCGACGGCACGGGGTACTCCTCGGGGATGCGCGGCGGGGCGGGTGCGAGGACCCGGCCCGGCGGCGGGTCAGCGGCGGACGGACCGCGGCGAGCGACCGGAGGGATCCGGTCGGTCGGTCGTGGCGGCGGTCTAGCTGGCGTTGCGCATAAGGAGGCCCCGAGGGCCTCGTTCGAGACTAGCGGGGCCGGGCAGAGCCGGCAACGTCGGCCGTGTCGCCTGCCCCAGCACGGCCGTCATCGATCCCAGGGTGGTCGGCGGCGTCGCCCGCCGCCCGCGCCGCGACGTCCGCCGCCAGCAGCCCCGGGATGACCCGGGCCCGGTGGTCGAAGATCCGCTCGACGTCGCCGAGCACGAACAGCCGCCGCGCCAGGGCCCCCGCCGGTCCCCAGCCCACGCCGTGGTGCACGTGGTCGGTCATCAGCGTCCCGCCGTCCCCGGTGGGCGCGAAGCGGTGCTCGTGGTGCCACAGGCCGAACGGGCCGCGCAGCTGCACGTCGATGAACCGGTACGGCGGCTCCCATGCCTGGATCACGCTCGTCCACCGCATGGGCACCCCGTGGAGCCGCAGGGCGTACTGGATGACGGTGCCCGTCCGCATGACGATGGGCCCCGGCGTGAGGGTGGAGAACCGCAGCAGCGGCGGCGTGATCGCGTCGAGGTTCGCGGCGTCGGCGAAGAACGGGAAGACCTGCTCCGGCGTGTCGTCGAGGCGCTGGGTGCGGTGCAGGACGTCGATGCGCATCGCGAGAGGTACGGGGGTGGGGCCGTGGGCGGACGCCGGGTGGACGCGGGGCGGACGGTCGGACGACACCCTCGCGGGCCGACGGCGCGGTTGCGGGCTCGCGGCCGGGCTCGGCGGCGCTCCGAACGGGCTCGGCCCCCGGAGCCGTCGGCGGGCGCCCCGGTCGTCCCTCTAGCATCGACGGGATGCCGACGCGCGCGAAAGCCCCGAGCCGACGGCGCCCGCCCCACGACGTCGCGGACCTCTCGCTGGCCCCCGCCGGCGAGGCGCGGATCGACTGGGCGGACGCCCAGATGCCCGTGCTCGCCCAGGTCCGGGCGCGGTTCCGGGACCAGCGGCCCCTCGAGGGCCTGCGCGTCGCGGCCTGCCTGCACGTGACGGCGGAGACCGGCAACCTCGTCCGCACGCTCCGCGCCGGCGGGGCCGAGGTGTGGCTCGCGGCCGCCAACCCGCTGTCGACCCAGGACGAGGTCGCCGCCGCGCTCGTGCTCGCCGACGGCGTGGCCGTGCACGCGCGCCGCCGCGTAGACCGCGCCACCTACGCGCGCCACCAGGAGACCGTCGCGGCCTGCGGCGGCCCGGGCCCGCACCTGACGATGGACGACGGCGGCGACCTGCTCGCCCTCCTGCACCCGGGCGAGAACCCGGAGGGCCGGCCGACGATCCCCGCCGCCGACCTCCTCGGCGGCACGGAGGAGACCACCGCCGGGGCGATCCGCCTGCGCGGCATGGCCGCCCGCGGCGAGCTCCCCGTCCCCGTCCTCGCGGTGCACGAGGCCGACACCCACCGGGTCGTCGAGAACCGCCACGGCACCGGCCAGTCCGCGCTCGACGGGATCCTCCGCGCCACGAACGTCCTGCTCGCCGGCCGGCGCGTCGTCGTGTTGGGCTACGGCTCGTGCGGCCGCGGCGTCGCCGACCGCGCGCGCGGCATGGGCGCGGCCGTGACGGTCTGCGAGGTCGAGCCGATCCGGGCGCTCGAGGCGAAGCTCGAGGGCTTCGACGTCGCCCCCGCAGCCGAGGCCGCCGCGAAGGGCGACATCTTCATCACCGTCACGGGCAACCGCGACGTGCTCACCCGCGAGCACTTCGACCTCATGCACGACGGCACGATCCTCGCCAACGCCGGGCACTTCGATGTCGAGATCTCGTTGGCCGACCTGCACGCCGCCGCGGAGGGCCCGCCCGTCGAGGTCCGCCCGCTCGTCGAGCGCTACATGGTCGGCGGCCGCCGCCTGCACCTGCTCGCCGGGGGTCGCGTCGTCAACCTGGCCGCGGCCGAGGGCTACCCGGCCTCGGTCATGGACCTCTCGTTCACGAACCAGGCCCTCGCCGTCGAGGCCCTCGTCCTCCAGAACGACCGCTTCGCGCCCGGCGTCCACCGGGTCCCGCAGGAGATGGACGCCGAGATGGCCCGCCTCAAGCTCGCGAGCCTGGGGATCGGGATCGACCGCCTGAGCGAGGCCCAGGCGGCCTACGGGCGGTCCTGGGGCTGAGGCCCGGTCCCGGGGGCCGCCGGCGTGCGCCGGCGGACCCGCGGGGTGCGCGTCAGCGCGTGGCGGCGACCGGGACCGGCTTCGACTGGCTCAGGACGGCGCCGGAGGCGTCGAGCGCCTGGACCGCGACGACCTGGTCGGCGGCTGCGTAGCTGCCCGTCGTCTCGAAGCCCTGGCGGCCGATGTCCTGGCGGGGCTGCAGCGTCTCGGCGGACGCGCCGCCGAGGACGCGCCACGTGGCGACGGTCGTCGCGCCGTTCCACGAGACCCAGACCTGCGTGCCGGCGCCGCCCTTGCGCGCGACGGCCTTCGGCGGCGAGGTCGGCTGGCCCGACCACTCGTAGCGGTAGGCGCGGTAGGACTCGGTCAGCCGCTTCTCGTACTTCGCCTCGAACAGCTGCTTGCCGCCGGCGGAGAACTCGGAGACGTTGTTGCCGACGCCGCCCCAGCCGACGAACTCGTTGCCGTTGGTCAGCCCCTGCATGTTGCCCTGCGTGTTGTTGAGCTGCGGCTTCGGGTTCTCGTACTCGCGGGCGACGCTCGCGGTCTTCTTCTTCTCGTCGAGCTTGAGCTTCAGCCCACGCGACTCGATGCCGCGCTTCTTCAGGTCGGCGAGGTCGGCGGATGCGTTGTCGAACAGCGAGATCGTGCCGTCCTCACGCCGCTGCGCGTCGTGCTGCCAGGCGAAGCGCGCGCCCTTGCCCATCTTGAAGGTCGACTTCTTGCCGCCGAGCTTCCAGGTGATCTTCTTGGTCTTCTTGTTGACCTTGTAGATCGTGTGGGTGTGGCGCGACGAGACGAGGATGTTGCCGTCCGTGTCCTCGGTGACCGAGTTGGCGTGGATGAAGTCGTAGGCGACCTCGGGACGCGCCGGCAGCGGCAGGTACGACTCCTTGGGCGAGACGGCCTTCGTGGCGTCCCACTCCCAGAGGACCTTGTTGGTCTTGATGTCGACCTCCTGGATCAGGTTGCGCATGATCAGGTCGTTGCGCGAACCGCCCTTCATCCCCGCGGTGCTGCCGCGGACGGGCTTGTACGAGATCAGGAGCGCCGTGTTGCGGGGCGTGACCGTGAACTCGTGGAAGTCCATCTGCTTCTTGCCGTCCGGGCTGACCCGGGCGATCTCGTTGTAGGCCGTGTCGAGGATGACCGTCTCGCCGTACCCGTAGCCGCGCAGGCCGTTGCCCTCCCAGAACGTGATCACGGGCTTGCCGTCGAGGATCGCGCGGCGGGTGTCGATGACCGACTTGCCCTTCGCGGCGGCACGGAACCAGACCAGGCTGCCGGCGTCGTCGAAGATCATCGACCCGCGTTGCACGCCGCCGTTCTTGGGGGCGGTGAAGATCAGGCCCGGCGCGGTGTCCTGCGCCTTCGTGGTGACCGAGATCTTCGTCGGCTTCAGGTCCGGACGCGAGACGAACGACTGCGCGGCTGACGCGGACGGGGCCGCGACGGCGGCGCTCGCCAGCGCGACGAGGCCGACGGTGAGGACCGGGACGCGTCGTGATCGACGGGCGGTGCGGACGGGGGCGGGTGATGAGGGCACAGGGGCTCCGGTGGAGATCGAGGAACGGGCGCGCGCGGGGCGCGGCCGCGTACGGCGCGCCGCGATCCTCTCAGGCGTGAAGGACGTCGCGTCGCAGTCAGCCCCGCGGGGCGATCCGCCGCAGCTCGCGAAAGGCCGGCTGCAGCGCGTCGACGAGCGTGGCGAAGACCGGGAGCAGCGCGGCGTAGTGGGCCGCGGCCCCGGGGTCGGGCTCCACCGTCTCCGCGATCGCGACGAGGTCGGCCGCGGTGTCGATCGACGCGACGAGCCCGAGCGCCTCCATGGCCAGCAGCGCCGCCCCGAACCCGGAGCCCTCGTGGCTCGCGGGGAACGCGACCGGCATGCCGAGCGCGTCGGCCAGCACCTGGCGCCAGAACGGGCTGCGGGCGAATCCCCCCGTGGCGCGGATCTCGTGAACCTCGTGGCCGGCGTCCCGCAGCGAGGCGAGCACGAGCGCGAGCTGCAGGCAGACGCCCTCGATCGCCGCGCGGACCAGGTGGCCGCGACCGTGGGCCCGGGTCAGGCCGACGTACGCGCCGCGCGACGTGCCGGTCCAGGTCGGCGCCCGCTCGCTCAGCAGGTGGGGCAGCATCAGCAGCCCGTCGCTCCCCGCGGGCACCGTGGCGGCGAGCGCCAGCAGCTCCTCCTCGGCGTGCGGGCCCAGGTCGGGCGCCAGCGCCTCGCCCACCCACGCCAGCACGACCCCGCCGTTGTTGATCGCCCCGCCGGTGACCCAGCGGTCGGCGTCCAGCGCGTAGGCGAAGAGCCGCCGGTGCGGGTCGACGACGGGGTGCTCCACGGTCAGCCGCAGCGCGCCGCTGGTGCCGATGGAGCACGCCGCCACACCCGGCCGGACCGCGCCGACGCCGAGGTTCGCCAGCGGCCCGTCGCCCGCGCCCACGACGACGGGCGTGCCCACGCGCAGGCCCGTCTCGCGCGCCGCCGCGGCCGACAGCGCCAGCGCGGCGGTGGTGGGGACGGGCCGCGCGAGACGGTCGGGGGTGATCCCTGCGACCGCGAGCGCCTCGGGGTCCCAGTCGAGCGCGGCCAGCGAGAAGAGCCCGGTGCCCGAGGCGATGGAGTGGTCGACGACCCACTCGTCCGTCAACCGGTGCAGCACGAGCTCCTTGCGCCCGACCCAGCGTCGCACGGCCGCGAACGTCGCCGGATCCTCCTCGCGGAACCAGACGAGCTTCGGCAGGGGCGACATCGGGTGCAGCGGCGTGCCCGTGCGGTCGTGCAGCTCGGGGTGCTCGGCCCGCAGGCGCTCCGCCTGCTCCGTCGCCCGGGTGTCCGCCCACGTGATCAGCGGCGTGAGCGGCCGGTCCTCCGCGTCCAGGCCGAGCAGTCCGTGCTGGGCGGTCGACACGCCGATCCCCGCGATCCGCGCGCCCGGCTCGGCGCGGAGGACGGCCGCCGCGGCCTCCCGGATGGCCTCCATGGTCGCGCCGACGACCGCGGCGGGGTCCTGCACCGCGTGGCCCGGATGCGGGTGCTCGAGCCCGTACGCGCGCTGGGCACCGGCGATGGCCCGCCCGTCCGTGGCGAACCCCGTGGTCTTGACCGCCGTGGTGCCGACGTCGACACCGAGGACGACGTCGAGCACGGGGGACGGGTCGGGGGACATCACGGAGCGGAGGGTGGCAGAGCCGGCGCGCGGCCCGGACCGCGCCGCGCCCATCGGGCGCGGCCGACGGCCTACCGCAGCTCGGTCGCCTCGAGCAGCCCGGGCGGGTCGTTGCGCCCGGGGCCGGTCGGGAACGCCAGGCGCACCAGCCGCTGCCCGTCGACCGCGACGTGGGCGATCACCGGCGGGACGAGCGACGCGGAGAGCTCGTCGAGCGCCTGCGCGACGTCGACGAGGCTGGGGCGCAGCCGCACGCGCCAGGCGTCGAACTTGCCGGCCGGCACCTCGATCTTCTCGCGCTTCTCCACCCGGATGTCGATGGGCCAGTGGACGATCGCGGTCAGCCACGCGCGGGGCACGAACCGCGCCTTCTCCTCCAGCGTCAGCACCCGGAGCGCGAGGGCGAGCGCGGGGGCGGGAACCATCTCGCGCGGGTAGGCCGAGAGCTCGCCGCCCATCTGCGGCACCTGCACGTCGCGGAACGCGGCAGACTCGTGGAACACGTCGCGGTCGCGGTCGCGCAGCTCGATCGCCTGGGCGGCCGCGAGCAGCTCGCCCCCGCGGCGGCGGAAGCGCGTCTCGACCGAGCCCGAGAGCCGGCCGAACGCCTCCCCCTCGACGTGCTGGACGAGCTCCCGCTCGCCCTCGGGGCGCAGGGTCAGCGTGCCGGTGCCGACCTCCTCGCCGTCGATGAGCCCGCGGTAGGCGGTCGTCTCCGGGGCCTCGAGCTCGGGATCGGGGAGGGCGTCTTCCATCGCCGCATCATCGCAAGCGGCCGTCGGAGTCCTCGCTCGCCGAACGTCCACCCCTTCACAACCTTGACACGATCGTGGTAAGGTTACGAAGTCCCGCATGGACGCACTGACGATCAACGAGGCGGCGGAGACCACGGGCTGGAGCCCGCGGATGCTCCGCTACATCGAACGCATGGGGCTCGTCGAGCCCGAGCGCTCGAGGGGCGGCTATCGCCTCTACGGCCCCGGTGAGCTCCAACGCCTGCGCACGCTGCGCGAGCTCTTGGACCGCCACGGGTTGGCTCTCGGAGAAGTCGGTTTTGCCCGCCGGATGCAGCAGAACGACGAGCTGCGTCAGACGGTCGAGGGATGGCTCGAGGCTGAGCCGGCGCGCCCCGCCCACGTGCCAGTCGACGACTGGCTGCAGTGGGAGCAGGACAAGCACGAGCGACTGGTGGCAGAGGCCGCACGTCGCGCCGACACCACCGCCACCACGAACCTCACGGAGACCCTATGAGCACCGTTCTTCAGCAGCACGACTTCAAGGTCCGCGACCTCTCCCTGGCCGCCGCCGGCCGCAAGCAGATCGACCTCGCCGAGCACGAGATGCCCGGCCTCATGTCGACCCGTCGCGAGTTCGCCGACTCCCAGCCGCTCAAGGGTGCCCGCATCATCGGCTCCCTGCACATGACGACGCAGACCGCCGTCCTCATCGAGACCCTCACGGCGCTGGGCGCCGAGGTCCGTTGGTGCTCCTGCAACATCTTCTCGACGGACGACCAGGCCGCCGCGGCCGTTGCCGTCGGCCCGAACGGCACCCCGGAGAACCCGCAGGGCGTCCCCGTCTTCGCCTGGAAGGGCGAGACGCTCGAGGAGTACTGGTGGTGCACGGAGCAGGTCGTCGCCGGCTGGGCCGAGGACGCGCCCGCCAACATGATCCTGGACGACGGTGGCGACGCCACCATGCTCATCCACAAGGGCCGCGAGTTCGAGCTCGCCGGCGCCGTGCCGGACCCCTCGACCGGTGAGTCCGAGGAGTTCCAGATCTTCCTGCAGCTGCTGACCGACTCGGTCGCCGCGCACCCCGACCGCTACACGAAGATCGCCGGCGAGATCAAGGGCGTCACCGAGGAGACGACGACGGGCGTGCACCGCCTGTACGAGCTCGCCAAGGACGGCAAGCTGCTCTTCCCGGCGATCAACGTCAACGACTCCGTCACGAAGTCGAAGTTCGACAACCTCTACGGCTGCCGTCACTCCCTCATCGACGGCATCTTCCGCGCGACGGACGTCATGATCGCCGGCAAGACCGCCGTGATCTGCGGCTTCGGCGACGTCGGCAAGGGCTCCGCGGACTCGCTCCGTGGCCAGGGCGCCCGCGTCATCATCACCGAGATCGACCCGATCAACGCGCTCCAGGCCGCGATGGAGGGCTACCAGGTCGCCACCGTCGAAGACGTCGTCGAGACCGCCGACATCTTCATCACGACGACCGGCAACAAGGACATCCTCACCAAGGACCACCTGGTGCGGATGAAGAACAAGGCCATCGTCGGCAACATCGGCCACTTCGACAACGAGATCGACATCGCCGGTCTGGCGTCGGTCCCGGGCATCGAGCGCGTCGAGGTCAAGCCGCAGGTCCACGAGTGGGTCTTCCCCGACGGCCACTCGATCATCGTCCTCTCCGAGGGCCGCCTGCTGAACCTGGGCAACGCGACGGGCCACCCGTCCTTCGTGATGTCCAACTCGTTCACCAACCAGACGATCGCCCAGATCGAGCTGTGGGCGAACAACAAGGACGGCAAGTACGAGAACCAGGTCTACGTGCTCCCGAAGCACCTCGACGAGAAGGTCGCCCGTCTGCACCTCGACGCCCTCGGCGTCCGCCTGACGAAGCTGTCCCAGGAGCAGGCCGACTACATCGGCGTGCCGGTCGAGGGCCCGTACAAGCCCGACCACTACCGCTACTAATCTGACTCGGTCTCACCGCCCCTGAGGGTGTCGCCGGGTCCTCGGCAGTACGTGTGTACAGCTCTCGGACCCGCTCCTACTCAGGGACGGCGATACCTTCGCCAGATCAGCAGCGGTCCCCGCTACTAGCGGCCCGGCCCCGCACTCCGCGGGGCCACCCAGCCGGCCCGGCGACATCGCCGGGCCGCGCCGGCCCCGCACCGGGGCCACGCTTCCCGAGTCATCTCGGAATCCGATTCAGCACACGACGGGCGGCCACTGGCCGCCCGTCGTCGTTGCGGCGGCGCCAGCCGCGTCGGCCGGCGCCGCCCCGACCTCTAGGCCAGCAGCTCCTTCAGCGCCAGCACGGCCTCCGTCCGCGCCTGCGCCGCGGCGGGGCTGAGCGGCGCCAGCGCGAGCCAGCCGTGGATGAGGGACGGGTTCTCCTGGTGGACGACCTGCACGCCCGCCGCCTGCAGCTTCGCCGCGTAGGCGTTGCCGTCGTCGCGCAGCGGGTCGTGGCCGCCCGTGGTGATGACGGCGGGGGCCAGGCCCTCGAGGTTGCCGAGGGCCGGCGACGCCCGCGGGTCCGAGAGACCGGTCTCGATGTCCTGGTCTCCGGCGTAGGCCTGCTCGAACCACTGCATGTCGGTCAGCGTGAGGAGCTTGCCCTCGCCGTGCTCCTCGAGCGACGGGTGCTTCGTCCCCGGGTCGGTGATCGGGTAGAAGAGCAGCTGGGCGGTCAGGGGCAGGCCGGCGTCGCGGCGCTGCTGGGCGACGACCGCTGCGAGGTTGCCGCCGGCGCTGTCGCCCGCGACGGCGAACCGGTCCTCGCGGCCGCCGAGCTCCGCCAGGTGCTCGCCGACCCACGTCGCCGCGGCGATCGCGTCCTCGACGGCGGCCGGGAACGGGTTCTCGGGCGCCAGCCGGTACTCCGACGAGACCACGACGGCGTCGAGGGTCTGCGTGATCGCCTTGACCTGCCCGTCGTAGCTGGCGATGTCGCCCAGCGCGAAGCCGCCGCCGTGGAAGAACGCGAGCGTGGCGTGCGGACCTTCGGACGCCGGGCGGTAGACGCGCGCGTCGATCGGGCCGGCGTCGGACGGGATCTGGATCTGCGTCGGCTCGCCGACGTCCGTGCGGGCCTCGGCCATGGCCAGGCCGCCGAGCATCTGCCCCATGAGCGCGCGGGCGTCATCGATGGAGCCGCTGGCCATCAGGCCCCCGGCGGCACCGTTGGCCTGCATCTGGTCGAGGAGGGCGGCGATGGGCGGATCGAGCGACATCGGCCCAGGCTACAAGCCCGCACCCGCCGGTTCGCGGGGCGACGGCCCACGAATCGCGCCGCGGCGTGGCCCCCGGCCCATTGTAGTTTCGTGTGCAACTGCCGTCGAATGCCTGGACAGTGAGCGTCTACCTGTTCAAGCGCCCGCTGCGGTGGGCGCCACGCCGGGTGCTCGCACCCGGCGGGACAGGCATCGAGGGCACGGTCGGCGATGGGGGATCTCGACCGTGCCCCCGAGCTCCTACGTCGCCGTCGGATCCGCGACGGCGCGCGGTCCGTCGCCGGCAGCGGTCGCTCGTGCCTCGGCCGCCACCCGGCGGCGCTCCTGCCGCACGACCACTGCGGCGAGGAGCAGCCCGAGCGCCCCGGTCCCCACGTTCAGGGTCAGTCCGACGATGGCGCCCGTGCCGGTGAGGTCGTCCGCGTTCGCGCCCAGCAGCGCGTAGGAGAGCGCGCGGGGCCCCGATGCGACGAGCGTCCCCAGTGCGACGTCCCGCGCCCGCACGCCCGCCAGGCCGAACGCGTGGGAGAGGGGCCCGTCCGGCACGACGGGCAGCAGGCGCTGGACGACGACCGCGGCGAACCCGTGCCGGCGCGCGAACCCGACGAGCGCGTTCAGTCGTTCCCCTGAGACCGCCTCGAGCGCGTCGCCGCCGGTGCGCGCGGAGAACGAGCGGGCGACCACGGCGCTGACCACGGCCGACGGCAGGGCCAGGAACGCCCCGCCGACCGCGCCGAACAGCAGACCCGCGGCGGCGGCGAGCGCGGCACCGGGCACGAGCATGGCGCCGAGCAGTCCCCCGATCAGCACGTAGGCGAGGGGCGCGAACGCCCCGGCCGGCCTGATCCAGTCCCGGATCGCGTCCGCCCCGACGAACCCGCCGAGGACGAAGACGGAGAACAGGCACGCCAGGCCGACGACGAGGCTCCCGAGGCGCAACAGCGCGGCGCGACGGTCGGGATGCGGGGGAGTCGTCGACAACCGAGCGCGGAGGGGGCAGTGGGCGCGGCCCGATTCGAACGGGCGACCTCCCGGGTGTAAACCGGATGCTCTGACCAGCTGAGCTACGCGCCCCGAGCCAGGTGGAGGGTACCGGGCATGCGCGCTACGCTGAACCGAGGCCATGTCTGACACGTCGAAGATCGCGAAGAACCTCCAGGCCTTTCAGATGGCGATCAACGCCCACGACCGGGAGAACCCGACGCACAACGCGTACGGGATCGGTCTGTCGGCGTTCGACATGGATCGCCTCGGCCTTGACGAGGGCGAGCAGATCCTCCCCGGCATCACGATCCACTGCGACGCCGGCGTGACGGGCAACTTCCGCGTCCTCTGCGACGGGGATCACGACGAGGACCTCGAGGAGTCCGAGGAGGAGACCGAGGTGGTCGAGGCCATCGGCGTCCGCTCCGGCAGCTCCGACCTCGACGACGGTCGCCTCCGCGACGTCCCGCCGCCGTCGGAGTGGTGAGGGGCGCGGGCGACCGCCCGCGCTTGAAGCGTCGAGCGCCCCGCCGCGACGGGCCCTGCGGGATGGCCGGCGGGCGCGGCCGGGGGCCGGGGGCCGGTCATAAGGCGTGGTCCCCGGAGTCGGAGCCCTCGCCCGGGGGGGGGGCGTGGCCGTCCGGGCCCTTGCCCTTTGTGGCCGCCAGCGCCGCGCGGAGCTTCACGCCGCGCTCGCCACCGCATCCTTATCCACCGCGACCACCCGGCGGCGGGGCGACGGGCCCGCGCGGGGCGGCCGCGTACTGCACGTCCTGCGGCTCGGCGGGCGAGTAGGGGGCCCACGCGGGCCTCTGGTCCTCGCCACCCTCGACGGTCAGGTCGACGCGCTCGGCCCGTCCGTCCAAGAGTTCCGGCTAATCGCGCCACGTTCCTGCGGATTGGCCGTGCCAGCTCATCAGAACTTACAGGTGCTCTGGTCGAAGGCTCCGCGGGAAACGTAGCCGTTCGCCTTGCCGGCTGCGTGACCGAAGTAGTAATCGCCCGTCGACCCCCAGCCCTCAATGCGGAACCAATCGAGCCGGAAGATGTGGTAGAGAAAGTTCCCCGAGAACCGCTCGCCGCTGTAAACGCTTGCGCCCTGGATTGTGAGGGGGACTTGGCACTGTTGGCCGATTTGTGCTGCTTGCGTCGACGGGGCGGCGGACATTGCTGCAGCTGCCGCACAGAGGGCGGCAACTGCAAAGCGACCAACTGTCTTCGTCTGGATGGTGCGTGTCATAGTGGCGTACAGCATACACCACTATGGGTGAGTGGTCAACGTCGCCCATTGGATCGGGCTCATGTGCGCGTGGGAGGATCGGCGCGCGGTCGGCGCGGGCAGCGAGCCGGGGCGGGTTGCTAATACCTACGGGGCCAAAAAGTCGGTGCCGTCCTGTGTGACACCGTGGCATCGTCATACCTTGGGGCAGAGGCATGGTGGACACTAAGAGAGCGCCGTGATGCTCGTACCCGTGGGCCTCGGTCCGGCTCCGTTTCCAGCCCCTCCCCTTTGGGTCGGACTCGGGCGCAACTAGAGAATGGGCGCGGCTACGCGTCTCCGTCTTCGTCCTTGCCCTCGGCCGCCGCCAGCGCCGCACGCAGCTTCGCGCCGAGCTCGCCGCCGATGCCGGACTCGCCGACGGAGAAGACGCCGCCCGGGATGCCGGGCTCGCGCTTGCGCTTCCGGTCGTCGCCGCCGTAGCCCCCGCCACCACGACCACCGGGGCCGCCGGGACCACCCGGGCCGCCGGGGCGGCGGGCCTGCGCCGGGCGCGGCGGCGCGGCCGCGTACTGCACGTCCTGCGGCTTGGCGAGCGAGAGCAGCGCCCACGCGGCCTTCTGATCCTCGCCGCCCTCGACGGTGAGGTCGACGCGGCGGGCCCGCTCCGCGAACACCTGCTGGGCCGGGCGCTCGCCCTGCAGGGCCGGGTTCACGCGGGCGATGCCGAGCGTCTCGATCGACTTCTTGATCTGCTCGCGGCCGTCCGTGGCGCCGCTGACGGCGCGGCGGACGACGGGGACGATGTCGCGGGCGCGGACGGCGGCGAGGACGATCCAGGCGGCCTGGTCGTCCGTCTCCGGCGTCGCACCGTAGGCGCGGCGGCCGAACTCGCGGCCCGACGAGCCCTCGCCGGCGAGGATGTCGGCCACGTCGAAGCGGCCCGCGGTGTCGACGGCCCAGGCGATCGCCTCGGCGTCGGGGTCCATCGCCCGCAGGATCTCGAGGCGCTGACGGAGGAAGACCTCGTCCCACGCGAACCGGCGCCGGCCGCCGGGACCGCCGGCCCCGCCACCACCGCGGTTCGCGCGGCGACCGCGGGAGCGGCGGCGCTTCTTGGGCTGGCCTTCACCACCCTCGGCGGAGCCCTCGCTGTCCTCGGAAGCCTGGCCCTCGGCGGAGCCGTCGGACGCCTCGGCGCCCTCGGCGGCCGCGCCGTCGGCGCCGTCGCCCGAGGCGCCGTCGGTGGGCTGGCCACTCTCGGAGGGCTGACCGCCCTCGACGCCGTCCGCGGCCTGGTCCTGCTGGCCGGACTCGTCGCCCGGGGCGGCGGAGGCGTCGCTCTCAGCGGACTCGGTCGTGGCGTCCGTCTGCGGCGCGTCGCCCTGCGAGGCCGGACCGTCGGCGGCGGGCACGTCGGGCGCGCTCGCCGGGGCGGCCTCGTCGGCGGCCGGCGGCGCGGCGCCCTCGGCGGCCCGCGCGGCGACGTCGTCACCGGAGGCCTCCGGAGCGGCGCCCTCGGGCGTCGAGGGGGCGGGGGCGGGGGCCTGCTGGTCGGGGGCGTCGGGGCTGGAACCCACGGACGCGTCCTGGTCGACCTGCGGCAGAGAGTCTTCGGGAAGAGCCACGGGCCCCGAACGCTACCGCGCCTCCCGCTCGCGCGCACCCGCGCTGGCCCGCGACGCGCCTGGGGTAGGGTGCGACGCAGTGCAGGTCGGCGTCGTCATCCCCGTGCACGGGTTCAGCCCGTACCTCGTCCAGACCCTGGACGCCGTCCTCGGGCAGGAGGGCGGGCCGGTCGAGGTGGTCGTCGTCGACGACGGCTCGCCCCGTCCCGTCGTCCTCCCCGACGGCCTGGAGGACGACGTCCGCCTGCTGCGGCTCGAGCAGCGCCGCGGCCCCGGTGGCGCCCGCAACGCCGGCGTCGCCGCATTCTCCGCCGAGGTGGACCACGTCGCGTTCTGCGACCACGACGACGTCTGGCAGCCGGGGTACCTCGCCGCCCACGAGCGCGCCGTGGCGCACCACCCGCACGCGACGATCCTCTCGGGCGAGGCCGTCGTCGTCGGGCCGGACGACCGGCCGACGGGCGAGCACTGGGAGGGCCTGCACCCCGGCGGACACCGCCCGGCCCTCGTGCTGCCCACGATCTACGAGCGTCACCCGCTCTGCACCTCGGCGACGATCGTCCGGCGCGAGGCCTTCGACGGCGTCGACGGGTTCGACGAGGAGCTCGGGCAGGCCGAGGACCTCGACCTGTGGCTGCGGCTGCTGGAGCAGGATGAGCAGCTCGTCTGCGTCCTGGGGGCGACCGTCCGCTACCGGCGCCACCCCTCGGGTCTCACCCACGACCTCGTGGGCCTGGCCGAGGACCTCCTCAAGGTGCACCGCGCCCACGCGGCGCACGTGCGCGAGTCCGTCGCCCGTCGTGCGGAGGCCGCGGACCTGCGCGGCCGCGCCGCGGGGCTGACCCGCCTGGGCCGCTACGACGAGGCCCGCGCCCAGTACGCCGAGGCCGACGAGCTCCTGCCGCCGCTGTTGGGCGACCGCCTGCGCAGCGCCGTGCTGAGCGTGCCAGGCGTGCGTGCCCGCGTGGGGCGGCGCCGCCCCTACGTCGGCTGAGGTCTGGCTGGCGGCCGTTCGGCCGCTGCTCTGGCCCGTTCCCGGGCCCGCTTGGTCGCGCGAACAGGGGAGCCGACGCGCCGCGCGCGAATCGTGCATACTTCTCGATCCCAAGGGGGCGTAGCTCAGTTGGTTAGAGCGCTGCCCTGTCACGGCAGAGGTCGCGGGTTCGAGTCCCGTCGCTCCCGCTCCCGAAGGATCCGAAGCCCCCGCACCGCGGGGGTTTCGTCGTTCCGGGGCCCCGCTCGCGCTCGGCTCCCCGAGAACGACCGAGGCCCCCGCCGGAGCGGGGGCCTCGAGACCACCGGTGCGCCTCGTGGCGCGGGGTGTTCTCAGCGGTCGATCAGGAGCACTTCACCGAGGACGAGAACGTCGCCACGGGCGTGGCGGGCTCGAAGGAGGAGTCCTGGAAGGACTGCACCTGGAAGTCCCACTTCTTGCTCTTGGGGCAGGAGGTCGTCTGGAGCCAGCCGGCCTTCTTGGCGGCGGCGTTCGTGGTGACCTTCACGCTGCGCAGCGAGATCGGCGTGCCACCGACCTCCTTCAGCGACTGCGGAACGGTGAGCGTCAGGCGGTAGCCGCCGTTGCGCTTGACGACCTTGCCGGGGACCGCGGCCGAGACCGTGGCCGGGTTCTGCAGCGTCGTGTAGAGGAAGACGTCCTTCGCGCCGCCGTTGACGAGCACGAACTTCGGGCCGGCCTCGGCGGTGTCCGCCCAGGCGCTACCGGAGCCGCCGCCCATGATGGCCTTCGGGCAGGCCTGCTGCGGCGTCTTGCGCTGGAGCTGGGTGGCCGAGCACTTCGCGACCTTGCCGCCGTTGTAGAGCGAGCCCTTCGGGAAGTCGATGACGACCTTGTCCACGACCGGCTTGTTCTCGCCGTCGGGGCCGTTGGTCGTCCACTTCATGTTGACGTTGAGGCCGACCGTCTTCGGCTTCTTCTTCGTGCCGGCCTTGCTCGGCGACACCTTGGCGGTGCCGGAGATGTCGGTCGTGATCGGCGACTGGGCGACCGCGGGGGCGACGGCGGCGAAGGACAGGGCCGCGATGGCGGCGGTTGGGATGGCGAGGTTCCGCTTGCGCATGTGGATCCTGATTCTCCTCGGGGGTTGGTGGAGGCCACTTCTCCGGGCCGTCGCACGGGGCGACGGGGGACCGGCGAGGCGACCTAGGTGCATCAACGTACACGGTTGATCCGGGATGTGACGCAGGTCACCTCCGAAGCCTCATGGAAGCCTCATCTCCAGCGGGGGCGCTGGCTGCGCCTCGCGGTGCCACCGAACGGAACGGCGGTAGGAACGAACCGCGGCACCGTCCCGGACGTTCGTCTAGCCCTGAGTGCGCTCTGTGAGCGCGAGCACTAAGGTGTCGCCGTCGGCCCGAGGTCGGCCCGCGGCGTGGCCTCGGACGGCAACGTCGATCCCAACCGGCGCAGGGTCCTCCGCCGCCCTTTAGGATCGCGGTCCGCTTTGAACCCCCGGCCCCCGGATCGTGGGGGTCGTCGTAACGAAAACACAACCGGTTCTACCTGTCGAACCCGCTGTATAGTGCCGGTGGTCACACCGGACGGTGCGCACCTCCCGTGCCTCCGTCCGTGCCCTAGGAAGATCCCTCTGCCTCGTTCACCCCACATTGCGCGCCGCGCCCGGCGCTGGGCGCCCGTCGCGCTGCTCGTCGCCCTGGTGGCGGTGCTCGTCGTCGTGTTGCTGCCCGAACCAGGGCACCAGTACCGGCTCGTGTTCGCGAACTCGAGCCAGGTGGTCGAGGGCGGCACCGTGCGGATCGGCGGCACGCAGGTCGGCACGATCAAGAAGCTCGACCTCACGAAGAACGACCAGGCCGAGCTCACCGTCTCCGTCTCGGGCGAGTTCGCCCCGCTGCGCAAGGGCGCGACGGCCGTCGTCCGCACGCAGGGCCAGGCCGGCGTGGCCAGCCGCTACATCGACATCAGCCCGGGCTCCGGCCTGGCCGAGCCGCTGGCGGACGACGCGACGATCCCGGTCGAGCAGACGACCTCGCAGGTCGAGCTCGACCAGCTGTTCGCGGCGTTCGACGGGCGCACGCGCGAGGGGCTGCAGAAGACCATCGGCGGTTTCGCCCAGTGGTACGCCGGCCGCGAGGCCGAGGGGCAGGCGTCCGCGAAGCAGTTCCCGCGGGCCGTCCGCGCGCTGACCGGCTTCGCGGAGGAGGTCAACGCGCAGAGCGCCGACTTCGAGCGGCTCGTGAAGACCAGCAGCCGCGCCATGAACGCCCTGGCCAGCGAGCAGGGCCGGATCACGAGCCTGGTCAGCAACGCGGGTCGCACCGTGGAGGCGTTGGGCGAGGACACGCAGGCGCTGACGACCGCGATCACGGATCTGCCTCCGGCGCTCCGCCAGGGCAGCACGGCGCTGGCCGCGCTGCGTCCCGCGCTCGGTGACCTGCGCCGCCTGGTCGACGCCTCCGACGAGCCCTCCCGCGAGCTGGTGCCGTTCCTGCGCGAGCTGCGTCCCGTCGTGAACGACGCGGTGCCGGTGTTCCAGCAGCTGCGCACGGTCGTCGACCGCCCGGGTGCGGGCAACGACCTGCTCGACGGCCTGCGCGATCTGCCGCCGCTCGAGCGCTCGACGCGCACGGCGTTCCCCGCCGGCACCAAGGCGCTCAAGACCTCGACGCCGATGCTCTCCTTCATCCGCCCGTACGCACCCGACCTGATGGCGTGGTTCCGCAGCTTCGGGCAGGCCGCCGCGAACTACGACGGCAACGGGCACTACCTGTCCGCGATGCCGGTGTTCGACGCCTTCCGCTTCGAGGACGACGCCGAGGGCGGCAAGCTCACGCAGAAGCCGCCGGCCGAGCGGGGCAAGGGCGACGGCCTCACCACGGGCAACCTCAAGCGCTGCCCGGGCGCCTCGACCAGCCGGCTGCCCGACGGCTCCAACGCCTTCGTCGACCAGGGTGACCTGGCCAACGCCGACTGCGACCCGACCCAGATCCCGGGGGGCAAGTGATGCGCCGCGCATGGCTCGCCTTCACCGTCGTCGTACTCGTGCTCGTCGTGGCGGTCACCGCCGTCGCGGCCGGTGGCGGAGACGACGACGGGCAGGGCTACCGCGTCCGGGCGATCTTCGACAACGCGAGCTTCCTCATCCCCGGGGAGGACGTGAAGGTCGGCGGCGTGATCGTCGGCAAGATCGCCGAGGTCGAGCTCGACCGGGACAACAAGGCGGTCGTGGTCCTGAACATCACGGACCCCGGCTTCCAGGACTTCCGTCAGGACGCGACCTGCGAGGTCGGCCTGCAGTCGCTCATCGGCGAGCAGTTCGTCGAGTGCCAGCCGACGCAGAAGCGCGGCGAGGGTGTGACGGTCGCGCCCACGATCAAGCCGATCGCCTCGGGCCCCGGCAAGGGTCAGCACCTCATCCCGGTGGAGCGCACGAGCAGCCCGGTCGGCCCCGACCTGCTGGCCAACATCATGCGCGTGCCCCAGCGCGAGCGCCTGCGGCTGATCGTCGCCGAGCTCGGCACCGGCCTCGCGGGTAACGGCCCGGAGCTGCGCGACGTCATCCAGCGCGCGAACCCGACGCTCCAGCAGGCCAACCGTCTCGTCGAAATCCTGGCGAACCAGAACCGGACGATTGCCTCCCTGGTCGAGCAGTCCGACCAGGCGCTGGCGCCGCTGGCGGAGCGGCGCGGCGACCTGGCCGGGTTCATCCGGACCTCCGGCCGCACGGCGGCTGCGGCCGCCGAGCAGGGTGAGGACCTCGAGAGGAACTTCGTGCTGCTCCCGACGTTCCTGCGCGAGCTCAAGCCGGCCGCGAAGCGCATCGGCGCCCTGTCCGACCAGATCGGCCCGTCCGTGGCCAACCTCTCCGCGCAGTCGACGTCGATCAACGCGGCGGTGACGCAGCTCGGGCCGTTCTCGCGGGCGGCGACGCCGGCGCTCCTGAGCCTCGGCGACGTAGCCGAGCGCGGGCGCAAGACCTTCACCCGCATCGACCGCCTCGTCACGCAGCTCGACCGGGCGGGCACACCGCTGGCCCCGCTGGCGAAGGACCTGGCCGAGCTCGGCAGCGACTTCGACCGCACGGGCGGCATCGCCAACCTCATGCGGCTCCTCTACTACTACACGGGGTCGCTGAACGGGAAGGACGGCATGGCGCACTACCAGCGCACGACCGTCTTCACCAGCAACTGCGTGGACCGCAAGCTCACGACCGAGATCGACGCCTGCAACGGTCAGTTCAACCCGGACGACACGGGTGCGGACGCCACGGACGAAGACGCCGACACGCGCTCGGTGAGCCGCGCGGCTCCGGCCGGCGGAACCGCCGAGCGGACGAAGGCCACCCTGGACACGCTGCTCGGGCCGGAGGCGACGAAGTGAGCCCCCGCTCCAAGCGCAGCTCGCTGGCGGCCAACCCGGTGCTGATCGGCGCCGCGACGGTGCTGATCGCGCTCGTGGCCGTCGTGCTCGCGTACAACGCGAACTCCGGCCTGCCGTTCGTCAAGACCTACAACTTCAAGGCCGAGATCCCCGACGCCTCGGGACTCATCGTGGGTAACGACGTCCGGAAGGGCGGCAGCCGCGTCGGCTTCGTCAGCGCCATCACGCCGCGCGAGGGCACCGACGGCAGCACCGGGGCCACGATCGACATCAAGCTCGACCAGAAGAACGGCCCGATCCCGGCCGACTCCCGCATCGAGGTGCGCCCGAAGTCCGTGCTCGGCCTGAAGTACGTGCAGCTCACGTCGGGGCGCTCGGAGCGGATGCTTCAGGCGGGGAGGACCATCCCCCTCCGGTACGCCGGGGGCAAGCCGGTCGAGCTCGACGACCTCTTCAACACGTTCGACGAGCCCACCCGCAAGGCCTCGGCCGAGAACCTCAACGAGTTCGGCACGGCGCTGGCCGGCCGGGGCGACGAGCTCAACGAGACCATCGCGGGCCTGCGGCCGCTGCTCATCAGCGCCGAGCCGGCGCTGCGCAACCTGACCGACCCGTCGACCGGGTTCGCGCGACTGTTCCCCGCGCTCGAGCGGGTCGCCGCCGAGGTCGCTCCGGTCGCTCAGAGCCAGGCCAACCTCATCACGGGCCTGCGGCAGACGTTCACCGCGCTCGACCGCGTTCGCGGGCCACTGCAGGAGACGATCGCCTACGGGCCCGAGGCGCTGCAGGCCGGGATCACCGAGTTCCCGCAGCAGGCGCGGTTCATGCGGTCGTCCACGGAGCTCTTCCGTCGCCTTCGGCCGGCCTTCGCCTCGCTGGCGAACGCCTCCCCGGGCCTGGCCGGCGCCTTCGAGGCGGGCACGCCCGCGTTGCGGCGCTCGCCCGCGTTGAACCGGCGCCTCGTCACGACGTTGCGCACGCTCGAGGACTTCGGCACGGACGACCGCACCCTGCAGGGCCTCGCCCAGCTGGGGGGCACCGCGCGGATCCTGAAGCCGACGGTCGAGTACATCAAGCCCGCACAGACGACCTGCAACTACATCACGCTGCTCACGCGAAACCTGGCGAAGGTGCTCTCGGTCACGACGCAGAACGGCAGCTCGCTGTTCACCGGCCCCGTGATCCTCCCCGAGGTGCCCGACAGCGAGGGCGGACCGGCGGCCAAGCCGGCGAACGGCCCCGTGAAGGGCCCGCCGGAGCCGCCGCGCGCGCCGACCGGCCGCCTCATCGACAGCTTCCTGCACAGCAACCCGTACCCGTACACGGCGGCCCCCGGCCAGCCCAACGAGTGCGAGGCCGGCAACGAGGTCTACGTGCCCGGCAAGCAGGTCATCGGCAACACCCCCGCCGACGAGGGCGTCATCACCGAGGACCAGAAGGTGGGCGCAAAGTGACCACTCCCGGTCGGCCGCGGCGCCGCGGCCCGCGCATCGGACCCGTCGCGGCGGGCCTCCTGTTCCTCGCGCTCATCGCCGTGGGGCTGTTCTTCGGGTTCACGAAGCGCAACCCGCTCGCGCACCGGTACACCGTGACGGCGGTCGTGAAGACGTCGAACATGCTCGGCAAGAACTCGCCCGTGCGCATCGCCGGCGTCAACGTCGGCAAGGTCGTCGGCACGGGTCGCTATCGCCACAGCGACTACGCCGAGGTCCGCATGGAGCTCACGGACGAGGGTCGGCCGATCCGCAAGGACGCGACGATCAAGATCCGTCCCCGCCTGTTCCTCGAGGGCAACTTCTACGTCGACCTGCAGCCCGGCACCCCGGACGCCCCGGAGATGCCCGACAAGGGCGTCATCCCGGTGTCGCGCACCGCCGTGCCGGTGCAGCTCGACCAGGTCCTCGCGACACTGCAGACGGACACCCGCAAGGCGCTGCAGCAGACGGTCCAGGGCTTGGGCGACAGCTTCGGCTCGACCCCGACCGCCGAGGAGGACGAGTCCCAGGACCCGCGCGTGCGGGGCGTCACCGGTGGTGAGGCCTTGAACCGGACCCTCGAGACCTCGCCCGCCGCCCTGCGCGACGGCGCCACCGTGCTCGAATCGCTCCGCGGCCGCAACCGGGGTGACCTGTCGAAGGCGATCGAGGGTCTCGGCGACGTGACCTCGGCGCTCGCGGAGGACGAGGGAGCCCTGCGCGGCCTCGTGCGCAACTTCGACACCACCGTCACGGCGACCGCGGACAACGCCTCGGCGCTGACAGCCGCCGTCCGCGGGCTTGCGACGACTGCGACGACCGCGAAGTCGACGTTCGCCCTGCTCAACACCGCGCTTCCGCCGACGCGGGCGTTCGCGCGGGACACGACCGAGGCGATGGAGGAGCTGCCGGCGACGATCGACGCGGCGCGCCCGTGGCTCCGGCAGGCGAAGCCGCTGCTGAGCAACGCCGAGCTCGGCGGACTGCTCGACGACCTGCAGCCCACGCTGACCAACACGGCGCGGCTCACGAGCGCCTCCCGCACGTGGATCCCGAAGATCGGCGCGTTCTCGCAGTGCCTGAACAAGGTCTTCCTGCCGACGGCCAAGATCAAGGTCGACGACGGACCGCTCTCGGCGGGCGTCGAGAACTACAAGGAGTTCTGGTACGCCATGGTCGGCCAGGCCGGTGAGGGCCAGACGTTCGACGGCAACGGCTTCAAGCTGCGGCTGCAGACCGTCGGCGGAGGACAGAAGCTCCGCACCGGTCGGGGGACGAGCGTGGTCAACAGCGAGTCGCTGTTCGGCAACGTGACCCAGCAGCCCGGTGCGACCAGCCCGTCCTTCAGCCCCGTCCTGCCGCCCATTCGCACCGATGTGCCGTGCGCGACGAACGGCGTGCCGGACATCAACGGTCCCGCGTCCGTCGGCGAGGCGGACGGCGCGAACCCCAACTCGGCGGCGCCTGCACGCGACCGGGTCCCCGCCATTCCGGGGACGAACCGATGATCCGCAGCCTCAAGGCCCATCTCGGGCAGGTGTTCTTCATCCTGCTCATCACGGTTCTGGGCATCGCCGTGGGCGGCTACATCCTGGGCAACCAGAACCTGACGCCGCCGAGCTGGACGCCGATCGTCGGCAAGGACTACTACCGGATCGACGCGCGCTTCACGAGCGCCGCCGGCGTCATGCCGGGGCAGGGACAGGCGGTCACGATCGCCGGCGTCAACGTGGGCAAGGTGGAGAACGTCCGGCTCGACAAGGGGCAGGCCGTCATCGGCCTGCGGCTCGAGGAGAAGTACAAGGACCGCATCCACCCCGACGCCACGCTGCTCCTGCGTCCGAAGACGGCGCTGAAGGACATGATCGTCGAGGTCGAGCCGGGTACCCGCGCCAGCGGTCCGGCGCTGAAGGACGGGGCGACGCTCGGCGTCGGCTCGACCCAGCCCGACGTGAACTTCGACGAGATCCTGGCGAGCCTCGACACCGACACGCGTGCCCAGCTGGCCGCGCTGCTCGGTGACGCCGGCACCGCCATCGGCGGCCCCGGTGGCCGGGCGCTCGCCCGCGACCTGCGCCGGTTCGAACCGCTCTCCCGCAACGCGGCGAAGGCCAACGCACTCCTGGCCAAGCGCGGACAGCTCACGAAGCGGCTGATCACCAACCTCGGGCAGATCACCGGCGAGCTCGGCTCGTCCGACGCCCAGCTCGCGTCCTTCGTCAAGAGCAACGACGCGGTCTTCCGCCGGTTCGCGAACCAGAACGAGAACCTGGGCGAGACCATCCGCCTGCTCCCGGAGACGCTGGCCGCGACGACGACCGCCCTGCAGAAGGCCGGCCGCCTGTCGACGACCCTCGCGACCGGGCTGCCGAAGATCCGTCCGGCGACCAGGGCGCTCGCCGGCAGCCTGCGCGACACCCGGCCGCTCCTCGAGAAGACGCGTCCGGTGCTGCAGAACCAGCTCCGACCGTTCGCCCGCGAGGCGCAGCCGACGGTGCGCGACCTGTCTCCGGCCGTGGCGAACGTCGCGAAGGCCGCGCCGCAGCTCGAGCGCTTCACCGACGTGCTCAACCACCTCTTCGACGCGATGGCGTACGACCCGCCCGGAAAGGGCCGGGGCAAGGAGAGCTACCTCTTCTACCTGCCGTGGGCCGGGCACAACACGAACTCGGCGCTTTCGACGCAGGACGCATTGGGGCCGCTTCGCCGCGGGATGGTGCTCATGACCTGTGGCACGCAGACGCTGCTCGAGAACTACAAGCCGACCGGCAACTCCTTCAACCCGTACATGCTGACGCTCATCAGCCTGCTGAACCCCCCGCAGCAGGCCGAGAACTGCGTGAACAACAACGGGACCTGGAAGCCCAAGTGATCAAGACGATCCCCACGATCCCGCGGCTCCTCGCGATGATCGGATTCGCGCTCGCGAGCTTCGGCGGCCTGCTGTTCCTCTGGGTCTCGTTCGGCGGCCCCGTGCCGCTGCACGCCAAGGGCTACCAGTTCAACGTCGACTTCCCGAAGGCGGCGCAGCTGACCCGGCAGGCCGACGTCCGGATCTCCGGCGTCACGGTGGGCAAGGTGGTCGCGCTCGAGTCGTTGCGCGACAACTCGACGCGGGCCACCATCGAGCTCGAGGCGAAGTACGCCCCGATCCCGAAGGCCGCCAAGGCCATGCTGCGCGCGAAGACGCTGCTCGGCGAGACGTACGTCGAGCTCGCGCCGAACCGTGCGAAGGGCACCGGCCCGCTCCCCGAGGAGGGCATCCTCGCGAAGAACGCCGTCGAGCCGACGGTCGAGCTGGACGACATCCTGCGCGTCTTCGACCCGAAGACGCGCGCGGCCTTCCGCGTCTGGCAGCAGACGCAGGCCAACGCGACCCGCGGGCGCGGGGGCGACTTCAACGAGACCCTCGGCGAGCTGCCGAAGATGGTGGACGAGCTCGGCGAGCTGTCGGCCACGCTCGACGCCCAGGGCTCCGCCGTCAAGCAGTCCGTCTCCGGCACCGCGACCGTCTTCGAGGCGCTCGCGCGGCGCCAGGGCGACCTGCGCAACCTCGTCGCCCAGGGCGACAAGGTCTTCTCCGCGCTCGGTGAGCGCAACGAGCAGCTCGCCGCGGTCTTCGAGGAGTTCCCGCGCTTCGAGCGCGAGGTCGCCGCGACGCTGCCGCAGGTCACGAGCCTCGGCAACCGCGCCGTGCCGGTCGTCGAGCGACTGCAGCCCGCGGCGACGGAGCTCGCTCCGACGTTCGACGCGCTTGACCGCCTGAGCCCCGACCTCGAGGCGTTCATGCGCCGGCTCGGACCCGTCGTCACGGCGTCGGAGAAGGGCCTGCCCGCGTTCAACCGTGTGCTCGACCAGCTCACGCCGGTGCTCGACGCGTTCGTCCCGTTCACCCGGACGGCGAACCCGATCCTGCGCCAGATCGGCACGAACCGCCGAGAGTTCACCTCGTTCCTCGGGAACATCTCTGCCGCGACGAACCCGAAGGATCCCGGTCAGGAGGCGAACTACCTCCGCATCGGCGTCGGCTTTTCCCCCCAGGGCCTCGCGTACCAGAAGCGCCTGCTCGGCCAGAACCGCAGGAACCCGTACGTCGCTCCGGGCGCCGGCGGGGACCTCATTTCGGGCCTGAAGGTGCTGGACCCGAGCAACTGCGGCAACGGCGACCCGGCTGTTCCGGCCGACGTCGACGAGGCGCAGCGCCGGCTGCTCATCGATAACGTGTTCCACACGGACGGCCGCAACGTGGCCCGCCCGGGTTGCCAGGCACAGGGCAACTACCCCGGCTTCCCCACCATTTTCCCGCGACTCGGTGCCGACGCACCCGTCGCACAAGGAGCCAACAAGTGAGCGCACCCCGCACGACGAGCGGCGTCCTGGCGGTCGTCGCCGCAGGACTCATCGCCACGCCGGCCAGCGCGGCGGATGGTGCTGCCACGAACGCCACGACGGCGGTCACCCCGCCGACGCTGACCGACGTGCTGGACGCGGTGACGACGCCGAAGGCGGCGGCACCGACGACCGAGGCCCCGGCCCCGGCGCCCGCGCCGACGACGACGAACGCGGCCCCGACGACGACGGCCACCGCGCCGGCGCCGACCAAGCCCGCCCCGACCAAGCCCGCCCCGGCGACCACCGGCACCACGCCGGCGAAGCCGTCGGACCCGAAGGACCCCTCGGTCGGCGACGACAGCGGCGGTCAGGGCCGCGACAACGCGAAGGCCGCCCGTGAGCGGCGGCAGCGCGCGGCCGAGCGGGACCGCGTCGCGAAGGAGCGGCGCGAGGCCCGCGCCGACCGGCGCGAGAAGCGCCGCGAGGCCCGCGCCAAGCGCGAGGCCGAGGCCCGCGAGGCGCGGAGCGCCGGCGAGGACGCCGGGGGCGACGCGAACGGCGCAGCCGCCGGCGGCACGACGACGGCCGCCGGACTCACCACGAGCGGTCTCGACGCCGACGCGCTGCTGAAGGCGCCGACGGCCGTCCCGAACTTCTTCCTCGACAAGTTCCAGATCCCGCCGTTCCTGCTGCCGATCTACCAGGCTGCCGGCGTGCAGTACGGCGTGCGGTGGGAGATCCTCGCCGCGATCAACGAGATCGAGACGAACTACGGGCGCAACCTGAACGTCTCCACCGCCGGCGCGCTCGGCTGGATGCAGTTCATGCCGCCCACGTGGGCGGCCTACGGCGTCGACGCGAACGGCGACGAGCAGGCGGACCCCTACAACCCGGTCGACGCGATCTTCGCCGCCGCCCGGTACCTCAAGGCCGCCGGCGCCGAGACCGACATCCGCAAGGCGATCTTCGCGTACAACCACGCGGACTGGTACGTCGACTCGGTGATGATGCGGGCCCGCCTCATCAGCGGCCTGCCCACCGACCTGGTGGGCTCGCTGACGGGGCTGACGCAGGGCGTCTTCCCCGTCTCGGGCGACGCCACGTACGCCGGGGCGCCGAAGACGGACGAGCCGAAGGACGACGACGCCGACGACGGCTCGACCGCGCTGGAGACCACGGACGACGCTGCGGACGACGCGTCCGGAAAGGACACGCAGGGCGGGAAGTCCGGCCCGCGTCGCAGCATCACGATCGACGCGAAGGCCGGCTCCGACGCCGTCGCGGTGCAGGACGGCACCGTCACGGCGCTCGGCGAGAGCGAGCGGCTCGGCCGCTACGTGCAGCTGCGCGACGTGTTCGGCAACCGCTACACGTACGCGCACCTCGACGAGGTCGCGGAGACGTACCCCGCGCCCGCCGACGACGCCCCCGAGGGCGACGCCGCGGCGACCGAGGCGCTGGACGTGCCGAAGGACCCGGCCCCGTCCGCGCCCGCCACGGCTGGCCGCCAGCGCCGCGCCGGCGAGGACGCCAAGAGCACCGGCAGCGGGTCCAGCCGGACCGACGCGACGTCGGGCGACGCGACGTCCACCGACGCGAAGGGCACCGCCAAGGCCGGCCCCGGCAAGGCCGACACCGTCAAGCACGGCGCGCTGACCGAGGACGGCACCGCCGAGGCCACCGCCCCGGCCGCGCCCACGGCATCCGCCGGCCCGCAGCTCGCCGACAAGCCGCTCTTCGCCAACCCGCGCCGCGACGGCTCGCGCTGGGGCACCGCCGAGCGTCCGGCGACGACGGCCAAGACGCCGGCCCCCGGCGACCTGTCCGCCACGGATCCGTCCGCCACGCCGCCGGCGGCGCCGAAGCCCGCGCCCGCCACGGAGGAGGAGCAGCCGGTCTCCCGCGAGGGTCTCGTCGACCGCCCGCTGAAGCGCGGCGCGCGCGTCGTCGGCGGCACGGTGCTCGGCACCGTCGGCCGCAAGCCCGACGCCACCAAGACCGAGACGGAGCCGGAGGAGGAGCGCGCGAAGATGACCTTCGGCGTGCGCCCGGCCGGCAAGGGCGCCCCGCAGGTCGACCCGAAGCCGCTGCTCGACGGCTGGAAGCTGCTCGCCTCGACCGAGGTCTACCGGGCCAAGGGCGAGAACCCGCTCTTCGGCTCCGGCGGCTCGACCGCCTCGGCCGGGCAGGTCCTGCTGATGAGCAAGGCGCAGCTCGAGCGCCGGGTGCTCGCCGACGACCGGCTCGACATCTACCCCGTCGGCCGGCAGCAGATCCAGGCCGGGCAGATCGACCGCCGCGTGCTCGCCACGCTCGCGTTCCTCTCGGCCAACGGCCACCGCATCGGCGTGTCGTCGCTGCGGCGCCCGGGCTCGATCACGAGCGCCGGCAACGTCTCCGAGCACGACTCCGGCAACGCGATCGACATCTCGACCGTCGACGGCCAGGTCATCTCCGCGAAGACCCAGGGCGCCGGCACGGTCACGGAGCGCACCATCCGCCTGCTCCTGCAGCTGCAGGGCACGATGAAGCCGCACCAGATCATCAGCCTGATGACGGCGTCGGACTTCGGCGGGGCGGGCAACATCCTCCCGCTCCCCGACCACGCAGACCACATCCACGTGGGCTTCCACGTCGAGGACAACGGCACCGCCCAGCTGGGCCAGCAGCTCGCGTCGGCGCTCAAGCCCGCCCAGTGGGACGACCTGATCGCGCAGCTCGGGAAGATCGAGAACCCCGACGTGCCGACGAAGGTCTCGAAGTACGCGCTGAAGACGAAGCGCGCCAAGAAGGACAAGTAACCCGCGGCGCATCCGCGGCCCCGGCAGGCCGCGGATGCGCCGCTACCCCGCTCCCGCGGAGGCGGGGAAGTGGGGCACCTCCGCGCCCTCCGGGTCCGGCCGCACGCCCGCGTCCAGCGGGCGTTTCCAACGTCCGGCCATGCCGCTCGCGCCCGTTTGGCGCGTGCGTCCACGGCCGGTTGTCGCGGCCCTCCGGCGCCTGTAGCTTCGCCCGGCAGGTCGCGTCCCCCGGCGAAACGAGTGTGTGGCGATGAAGGTGCTCGAGACTGGTCCCGTCCCGGACCGCACGGTGCCGTTGATCCAGGTGTGGGAGCAGGCGTTCCTGCGCCCGACCGTCTGGCGGGAGGCCCTGCACGCGGGCATGACCGCCCTCGTGGAGACCCTGGAGGCCGACCCGCAGGTCTGCGATGCGTGCGTCCTGGCGCGCCTCCCGGCCTCGGTCGACGGGCCCGTGGTCTGGCACCGCGAGCTGACGCGAGGCCGCGTGCTCCGCACCCTCACCGCCCACTGGTACCGCTGCGGCGGCGCCCGCGTGCCCGAGCTGAGCTTCGAGATGTTCCTCGGCGAGGTCTGCACCCTCCTGCAGGACTGCCTCGACGACGGTGGGTCATTCTCGGACCTTCCGGACGAGGCCGTGTCCCTGTGGGGTCAGGAGCCGTCCGCAGCGGGCCGCCGGCCCGAGGCTCCGCGGGCGACCGCCGCCTGAGGCCACGCAGGCCGCCGCGCGCCCGCGGCGGGTCTCTCAGCCCGCGCGGCCGCCAGCGGCGGCCGCGTCGCCGTCGCGGGCCGTGAGGAACTCGACGGCCTTCGTGCGGGCGTGGTCGGCGCCGTCCGTGCCCAT
Source organism: Patulibacter americanus DSM 16676 (assembly GCF_000420025.1). Classification (GTDB taxonomy): domain Bacteria; phylum Actinomycetota; class Thermoleophilia; order Solirubrobacterales; family Solirubrobacteraceae; genus Patulibacter; species Patulibacter americanus. The sequence goes on along the minus strand of NZ_ATUD01000001.1, from coordinate 282,570 downwards.
GTAGGGCAGGAAGATCGCGTAGACGAGGTCGGGGACCATGTCGCGCAGCTCCTCGAGCTCGCCCCGCAGGACCCGGGAGTAGATGACCTCGTGGATGCCGCCGGTGATGGTCTCGGCCGTCAGGGGCGGCATCGTGGGCGCGCCGCCCGTGGACTCGACGCCGTCCGTGATCAGGGTCGAGAGGCGCTGCATGGCGCGCCCGCGGCGCTCGATCGCCTCGGCGCCGGCGGCGAGGACCTCGACGACACCCATCTCGGCCATCGCGGGGTCGTCCGCGAGCGTGTTGATCAGGGCGGAGACGGCCGACGTCGTCTTCTGGAAGATGTCGCCCTCGATCGCGTACGCGCTGCCGACCTGCTCCTTGAGCTGGTCGACGGCCTGGTCGTAGGCCTCGAGGAACGCCGCTTCCTTGTTCGGGAAGTAGTCGTAGAAGGTGCGGCGGGAGACGCCGGCGGTCGAGATGATGTCCTCGACGACCATCGTGCCGTAGCCCGCGACGCTGGCGACGTCGACGACGGCGCGGAGGATGCGCTCGCGCTGGTTCTGGACGACCGCCTCGCGCGGGATGCCGTGGCGCCCGGGGGGCAGCTGGTCCGGGCGGCGGGTACGTCCCTCGTTATCGAGCACGGTGGGGGACGCGATGCGTGGTGTCGGAGTGATGGGCGGGGCGTAGGCGGTGCACGGAGGCTCTCTCGGTTCGCCGTCCGGCCCACCTTCGCAGGTGCACATCGAACGGACAACTGTTCATCTCAGGCCGGGCGGTAGCCCTTGCCCTGCTTGCGGAGTCGGCCCTCGCGCTGGAGCGTGGGGAGCAGGCGGAAGAGGACGCTCGCGGGGACGCCCATCCGCTCGGCAAGCTGGCCGGCGGTGAGGCCCGGCTCCTGTCCGACGAGCTCGATGGCCGCATCGGCGTAGGCGGCGTTCTGCTCCTCGACCGTCGGGCCCTGCGGCTGCTCCTGTGCCGCGCGGGCCCGGCGTCGGCGGGCGGTGCTGGCGCCGTCGGTCGTGCGGGTCGGACGCGCAGTGGGGGCATCGGGCTGGCCGTTCGGGGCCGCGCCGGTGGCGACGGGGAACGGGAACAGGCTCACGTGCGCTGCGGCGGCCTCGGGGTCCAGGCTGTTGATCGCCTCGCGCAGCTGCTGCAGCGCGGTGTACTCCGCGAACGCGGGCTGCAGCTCGGCCAGGCGAGCGTCGATCTGGCGTTGGAAGTCGTCGATGAGGGCCAAAGCGCATGCGAATGTACCTCTTGGCCGGGACGGCAGGCGCAATTTCGTGTCCGGTGCCCCCCGATCGGGTGTCCGAACGTTCGGACACGCCGCGCCTATTGCGTTTGCTACCGGCCGTAGGTAGCGTCGCGCCATGCGTTCAGACCCCCACCACGACCGGTGATGCGCGGCATCCGTCGTCGCGCCGACGAGGCGCGCCACGTCGTTCTCACCCTCGGTTCGCGACTCCCGAACACACCGGCTCGCCTGGTACGCCGCGCGACCGGCCCGGGCCTCACCGCGGCCGTCCGCGACCGCACCGTTCTGGTCACGGGCGCCAGCTCGGGGATCGGGGAGGAGACGGCCGTCACGCTCGGTCGTGCCGGGGCGCGGGTCCTCCTCGTCGCCCGTTCGACCGACGAGCTCGAGGCCGTCGCCGGGCGGATCGTCGCGGAGGGCGGGCGGGCGTTCGTCCACCCGTGCGACCTGACGGACCTCGACGCCGTCGGCCGGCTGGCGGAGGGTGTGCTGCGCGACCACGGAGCGGTCGACGTGCTCGTCAACAACGCGGGGCGCTCCATCCGTCGGCCGATCGCCGAGTCCTACGACCGGATGCACGACTTCGAGCGGACGATGCAGGTCAATTACTACGGCCCCGTGCGGCTCGTGCTCGGGCTGCTGCCGGCGATGCGGGAGCAGGGTCGCGGGCACATCGTCAACGTGCTCTCGGAGGGCCTGCTGCTCCAGACGCCGCGGTTCGCCGCCTACCTGGCGTCGAAGTCGGCGCTGGACACGTTCTCCCGCTGCGTCGCCAACGAGGTGCGGGCGGACGGGGTGCGCGTCACCGGGGTCCACATGCCGCTCGTGCGCACACCGATGATCGCGCCGACGGCCGCGTACCGGCGGGTACCCGCCCTGCGCCCGCACGAGGGTGCGGCGCTCGTGCTCGAGGCGATCGCGGCGCGGCCCTACGCCGTGACGCCGCGCGAGGGGGCCGCGCTCGCGCTCGCCCGCACGGTGGCGCCCGGCACGCTCGAGGCGGCCATCTCCGTCGTCACCGGGCGGCTCGGCGGGGCCGGCGTGGGCCCGACGGTGCCGCCGGATGCAGCGGTCCCCCCGGCGCCACGGGACCCCGTGGCCCCCTGACGGGCGGCGCCTGCGGTCGCAGCGCTGCGGCGATCCCCGCGACCGCGACGCCGACGGCGGCGAGCACGACCGCCTCGGTCCGCAGCCCGCCGAGCAGCTCGTCCCAGACGGCGGCGGTGACCCGGCGGTCGGAGACGTCGGACACGCCCGAGAGCAGGGCGGAGCGCCCGACGAGCTCGACGACCACGACGGCCACGCCCGCGACGACCGCCCCCACGCCCACGCCCACGAGGGTGGAGCGGCGCCGGGAGGAGAGGACGAGCGCCAGCAGGACGAGCAGCACCGCGGCGCCGAGCGCCGGCCGGCCGAGCGCGCTGAGCTCGTCGGCCCGCGCGGTCCGCTCGGCGTCGGCCCGCGACCGCGTGAAGCCCGCCAGGTCGACGTCGCCGGCCGCCTGCAGCCCGGTGCCGATCACGGCCGGCAGCGGGCCCGTCGCGGCCGTCGTCACCGCGGCGAGGTCGGTGACGCGAAACGCGATGCGCCGGCGGTCGGGGTCGCGCAGGTCGCGCACGGCGCGCCGGGCGGCGGCCCGCCAGGCCGGGCGGAACGCAGGGGCGTCCACCACGCGCGGGACGAGGGGCGACACAGCGGGGCGCACCGTGGCGTCGGGGGCGCCGGAGGCGTCGGCCACGGCACCCGTGACGCTGTCGGTGGCGTCTGCGATGAGGGCGGTCCGGACAACCGGCTCCTCCAGCAGCGCCTCGGCGTGGGCGCCGATCTGCGCGGGCCGGGTGGTGCGGTGCGCGTGATCGAGGGGCAGGCCCACGACCACGAGCAGGGTGGCCACGACGACGAGGAGCGCGGCGAGGCGACGGCGGGCCACCCCGCCAGGGTGTCAGCTCGCGCGAGCGACGGCGCTGATGCGCGCGGGGGCGTGGGCCGCGATCACGGCGGAGGAGACGCGCTCGTCGAGCGCCACGGCGGCGTCGCACCACGGGCAGCGGCGGTCGCCCGCCACCAGCACGTGCTCCGTGCAGGTCCCGCACCAACCGCGCTCGATGGCGAAGTCCTCGAGGCTCGACGGGTCGATGCCGGCGTGCTCGGCGATCGACGCGCAGACGTGGGTGACGCGGGCGCCGTTGCCGGCGCGGCCCATCGTGATCTGCTCGACGAACCGCGCCCCGCGGGGCAGGTCCACCTGGAGGTCGCGGGCGAGGGTCTCGGCGCCGCGCTCGAGGAGCAGATCCCCAAGGCGGGCCTGGAGCGTGCCCGCGAGCGGGACGTGGAGGACGCCGAACGTCTCGGGACCGTGAGTGATCATGTCCTCGACGCAGCCGCGGTCGAGGAAGTGGGCGTGCTGGCCGCGGGTCGTGCGCATCGCGACGATCGCGCCGAGGCGGCGGCGGCACAGGCGGAAGCGGCTGCAGGTGACGTCGACGCCGTGACGTTCCACGGAGTCCCGGAGCAGCGCGGCGGTCGGGCGGATGTCGACGCGGTCGCGCGCCGGTGCGGTGGCGGATGGCGCGGTCATCGTGCGGCGAGGGAGAAGGGCATGGCGAGGGCCCGGCCGGGGAGGGAGGTGGCCGGTGCGCGCCAGCATACGCCCGACGCCCGCGCGCGTCGAGGGCAGTTGGACACCGCCGTGTCCGCCCCGGCGCGCGTTCCGCGTCGCGTCGGCGCACCCGGGCGCGCCCGCGGGTCAGTCGATGACCTTGTAGCCGGCCTCGGAGACCGCCGCGACGACCGCCTCCTCGTCGACGCCGGTGCCGTGCACCGCGACGCGACCCGACGCCAGGTCGACGTCCACGCCCGTCACGCCCCCGACCTCGGAGACCTCCTCGGTCACGGAGGCGACGCAGTGCTGGCACGTCATGCCCTGGACGACGTACTGGTGGGTCTCGGCGGTGCTCATGGGCTGGTGCTCCTGCGGTGGCGGTGCGGACGGGTCGGGGGACGGTGCCGCTGCCTGCGACACCCCCTGGGGGTATCATAGGACGGCACGCCGCCGACCAGGTGCCCAGCATGACGCAGCCGACCGACCTTCCCGCATCCACCGACGCCCCGCCCGCCACCGACGCCGCGCCCACCGACGCCCCGCCCGCCGGCGCGGCGCCCGCGGACGCCTCGGGCGCGACGCCCTCCGCCGCGTCCGCCGCGCCGGCCCGCGGCTATGCGGCCAGCAAGGACGGACTGCGCAAGCGGCTGCGGCGGATCGAGGGCCAGGTCCGCGGCATCGACGGGATGGTCGCCGACGACCGCTACTGCATCGACGTGTTGACCCAGATCGCGGCGGTGCAGGCGGCGCTCGACAAGGTGGCGCTCGGGCTGCTGGACGACCACGCCCGCCACTGCGTGCTCGGCGCCGAGCCCGGACTGGCCGAGGAGCGCACGGAGGAGCTGATGGCCGCCGTCGGACGCCTCATGCGTCGCGGCTGAGCCGCGCCCGGTCTCGCCACGCCCGGCAGGCGCTCGACGGTGCCCGGCATGCGGGATACGCTGGCGGTCACCGCGCCGCCGGTGCCCGTGCGGGCCGGGGGCGCCCGGCCGTCTTCCGCATGCCCCGCACCGCTCCGCCGACCGACCACCCCCGCGAGCCCGTCGCCGTGGCCGACCGTCCGGCACGGCCGCTGGCCGCCCGGGCGGCGCGGGGGCTGCTCGGCCAGCTCGCCGGGGCGGCCGGCGGGCTGCGCCGCACCGCCACGGAAGCCGTCGCCACGCCGGCCCGCACGGCCGCGAGCGCGGCGCAGGCCGCCGTGCGCTCCCGGGTGCGACCGGCCGACCTCGACGATCGCGACAGCCTGCTCGTCCGCGACGCCCTCCCGATCGCCTGGACGGTCGCGAGCCTCTGGTTCCGGGCCGAGGTGCGCGGGCTGCACCACATCCCCCGCGAGCGCCCGGTGCTGTTCGTCGGCAACCACTCGGGTGGGGCGATGACGCCCGACTCGTTCGTCTTCGCGCTCGGGTTCACGAGCTTCTTCGGCCCGGAGCGGCCGCTCCACGTGCTCGTCGACACGGTGCTGACCTCGTTGCCCGGGCTCGGGATCCTGCGGCGGCTCGGGGCGCTGCCGGGGGACGACGCGGCGGCCCGCGAGGCGCTGTCCGCCGGGTCCTGCGTGCTCGTCTACCCGGGCGGTCACCGCGAGGCGCACCGGCCGAGCTGGGAGTCCGCCCGGATCGACCTGGGGGACGACCCGGGCGTGGTCCGGCTCGCGCTCGACGCCGGGGTGCCGATCGTGCCCGTGGTGTCGATCGGCGGGCAGGAGACGGCGCTGTTCCTCGGCCGGGGCGAGGCGCTGGCCCGCCGGCTCGGGCTCGACCGGCGGTTCGGGATCGGGGCGGTCCCGCTCTCGGTCGCCCCGCCGTGGGGGCTGAACGTCGGCGACGTCCTCGGGCACCTGCCGCTGCCCGCGAAGCTCGTGGTGCAGGTGCTGCCGCCGGTCGACGTGCGCGCGGAGTTCGGGCCGGACCCGGACGAGCGGGCCGTCCTGGACCACTTGGCGGCGACGATGCAGGAGATGCTCACCGAGCTCGGTCGCAGGCGCCGCCTGCCGGTGGTGGGCTGAGCCGTGCGGATCACGGAGCGCATCGACCTGCCCGTCGCCCCCGAGCGCGCGTGGCGCACGATGGTCGACCCGCGGGTCGCCGTGCGGGCGATGCCGGGGCTCGAGACCCTCGAGGTCCTCGGGGACGGACCCCTCGGCCGCGGCACCCGCCTGCGGTCCGTCCTGCGCGTGGGCGCGGCCGAGCTCGGGAGCGAGCTCGAGGTGACGGTCTTCGCCGACGGCCGCGACGTCGTGGCCAGCGGCGTGACGGGGGTCGACCTGCACGTCGCCCTGCGCGTGCGGCCGTTCGGCGACGGCACGCGGATCACGCTGCGGGCCCGCTACAACCCGCCCGGCGGCGTCTCCGGGGCGGTCGCGGGACTCGTCGCCCTGCCCGAGATGCGCCGGCGCCTGCGCGAGACGCTGCGCGCCGTCGAGCGCCTGCTGCTGGCGGAGGACCCGCCGCCGCGGCTGCCGGGGCCGCGGGCCGTGGTGGCCCGCACCGCGCGCGGGGCCGAGGTCTTCGCGCGCGCCGGGCTGCTGCGTCCGCTGCGGCCCGACCGCTACGTGACGATCGCGCGTCAGCTCGCCCGCTGGGGCGCCACCCCCGCGGGCGCCTACGCGGCGGCCGCGGCGCGGGACCCGCACCGCCTGGCCATCGTCGACGGTCACCGCGCGCTGACCTACGCCGAGCTCGACCGGCGCACGACCGCGCTCGCCGTCGCCCTGCGCGACCGCGGGGTGGGGGAGGGGCACCGCGTCGCGATCGCGTGCCGCAACCACCGGGGGTTCGTCGAGGCGCTCATCGCCGTGGGCAAGGCGGGGGCCGACGCGCTGCTCGTCAACACGGCGTTCGCGACGCCGCAGGTGCGCGCCGTCTTCGACCGCGAGCGCCCGACCGCGCTCGTCTGCGACGCCGACCTGCTCGACCTCATGGACGACGCCCTGGGGCCGCGCCGGGCGTCCGACGCCGGGACGGGCCGCTCGATCTCGCGGGTCGTCTCGGCGTGGAACGACGCGCATCCGCCCCGCAGCGGCGTGCGCGCGCTGGAGGAGCTGATCGTCGAGGGCGCGGAGCGGCCGCTGTCGTTCCCCGGCTCGCCCGGCCGCGTGGTCCTCCTCACCTCGGGCACGACGGGGGTGCCGAAGGGCACGCGGCGCAGCCGCATCGCGCTCGACGCGCCCGTCTCGCTGTTGGACCGCATGCCCTACCGCGACGGGGGACGGTTCCTCATCGCCCCGCCGCTGTTCCACGCGTGGGGCTTCGCGAACCTGATGATGGCGATGCTGCTCGGGGGGACCGTCGTGCTGCGCGGCGAGTTCGAGCCTGAGGACGTGCTGCGGTCCGTGGCCCGCCACGACGTCGACGTGCTCGTCGCCGTGCCCGTGATGCTGCGGCGGATCCTCGAGCTCGACCCGGACGTGCGTGAGGCCCTCGACGTGTCGAGCCTGCGCGTGACGGCGTCGTCCGGGTCGGCGTTGCCGGGCGACCTCGCCACGCGCTGGATGGACCTCTTCGGCGACGGGCTCTACAGCCTCTACGGGGCGACGGAGGTCGGCTGGGGCGCGATCGCCGGCCCGGAGGACCTGCGCGCGGCGCCCACGACCGCCGGCCGGGTGCCGCTGGGCGCCGCGGTCCGCATCTTCGACCGCGACGGCGTGCCGCTGCCGACGCACCGGACGGGGCTGATCCACGTCGGCGGCGGGCTGGCGAACGACCGCTACACCGACGGGACGCGGCTGCCCCGCCGCGACGGGCTGACCGAGACGGGCGACGTCGGGTACCTCGACGACCTGGGCCGGCTGTTCGTGCTCGGGCGGGAGGACGACATGGTCGTCACCGGCGGCGAGAACGTGTTCCCCCGGCCGGTGGAGGAGCTGCTCACCGCCCACCCCGACGTGCGCGAGGTCGCGGTGGTCGGGGTCGACGACGACGTCTACGGTCAGCGACTCGCCGCCTACGTGGTGCGGCGGCCCGGGTCGCGGCTCTCCGCCCGCGCCGTCCGGGACCACGTCCGGGCGCACCGCCCGCGGTTCGAGGTCCCCCGCGACGTCGTCTTCCGCGACGAGCTGCCGCGGGGCGCGACGGGCAAGGTGCGCACGCGGGAGCTCGCGACGGACTGACCCGGCGCCAGCACGTCGCTTTCGTCTCCGGCGTCCAGGCCCCGTCCAGGCGTACACCCGTTCTGGCGCGGACCGGCGAGTAGGGCCGTTACCCTGGATAGGTGAGCGACGGATCCCCCGAATCCCCCGCATCCTCGACCTTGGTCCCGCCGTCGGCCGCCTTCGATCCATCGTCGTTCGGATCCTTCCGGTTCGTCGACGCGACGATCGACGAGGCCGCCTGCACCGTGGCGCTCGAGTACGCGCTCGACGATGCGGTCACCTTCACGGAGACCGTGCGCTTCGAGGGCGTGACGTGGCCGCAGGACGACGAGCGCCGCGAGACGCTACGCCGCCTGGCCCGGCTGCTGCACCTGCTCGCCGGGGTCTCGTACTACAAGACCGCGGTGCCGCGCCGGATGGTGCTCGAGCCGGGCACCGACGGCCGGGGCACGGCGTTCTCGCCACGGCTGCGCGCGCTGCTGCAGGACGTCTACACCCTCGGTCTGGGCGAGTTCGCCTACCGCAACCAGATCGACGTGCGGGAGCGCGTGGCGTTCCCCGCGGCCGACGCCGACGCCCCCGCGCCCGCCGTCGCGCTGCCGGCGACGGGCCGCACGCTCGTGCCGATCGGCGGGGGCAAGGACTCCGTCGTCGCGCTCGAGATCGTGCAGCGCGCGGGGCGCGAGGCGCTGCCCTTCTCCGTCGGGCGTGCCACGCCGATCGTGCGCTGCGTCGAGGTCACGGGGCTGCCGCACGCCGTCGCGCTGCGCAGCCTCTCCCCGAACATCGGCGAGGTCAACGCCTCCGGCGCGCTGAACGGCCACGTGCCCGTCACCGCCGTCGTTTCGACGATCGCGCTCATGACCGCGGTGCTCCACGGCGCCGACGCGGTGGCGATGGCCAACGAGCGCTCCGCCTCGGAGGGCAACCTCGTCTGGGACGGCCTCGACGTGAACCACCAGTGGAGCAAGGGCCAGGCGTTCGAGCGCGCGTTGCGCGAGCTGCTGGGCGCCGAGATCGCCACCGGCCTGGACTACCGCTCCGTGCTGCGACCCGCCAGCGAGCTCGCGATCGCCCGGGCGTTCAGCCGGCTCACGCGCTTCCATCCGCACTTCACCTCGTGCAACACCGTCTTCCGGCTCGACCCGGCGCGGCGTCGTTCGAACTGGTGCGGGGACTGCCCGAAGTGCCGGTTCGTCTTCCTCGCGCTCGCCCCGTTCCTCGAGCCGGACGATCTCCGGCCGATCTTCGGGGTCGACATGCTGGACCAGCCGGAGCAGTACGACGGCTTCGCCGACCTGGCGGGGCTGCGCGAGCACAAGCCGTTCGAGTGCGTCGGCGAGGAGGCGGAGTCGCTCGTCGCGATGCGCCTGATCGCCGACGGCATCGCCCAGGACGGGACCCCGGGACGCACCGCGTGGAGCGATCACGCGGTGGTGCACCGGCTGCGCGAGGAGCACCTCGCGGGCCTGCCCGCCGAGGACCTGACGGGTTCGGCCCCGTTCGTGCTGGACGAGGACGCCCTGGGCGAGCTGCCCCACGACCTGCGCGCCGCCGCGCGAGAGGTGCTGGGCTGATGCCGTCAGGAAGCTCACCGCGGGGGGCCGAGATGGTCCCCGGGTCCTACGACGACGCGCTGCCGCGGGGCGTGACCGCCGACGAGCGCGCCGAGATCGACGCCGCCGTCCCGGAGCTCAAGCCGCGGGTCCGGGAGATCCTGGCCGAGGCACGCGTGCTCGTCGAGGAGGACGGCCTCGAGGCGCTGTCGATGCGCCGCCTGGCCACCCGGCTGGGCGTGCGCGCGCCCTCCCTCTACAAGCACCTCGCCGACAAGCAGGCGCTGCTCGACGCCCTGATCGCCGAGGCGCTGCGCGAGCAGGGCGACCTCCTGCGCGCGGCCGTGGAGGGCGCCGAGGATCCGCTCGTTGCCCTCGTCACCGAGTACCGCGTGTGGGCGCTCGAGCACCCGGCCCTCCACGAGCTGTGCACGGCGGAGCGCCTGGACCCCGGCCCGCTCGTGCAGGCCGCGGTCCTCTACTCCGGCGACCCGCTGCGCCGGGCGATGCAGGACGACTACGAGGGCGCGATCGTCGTGTGGGCCTTCGCCCGTGGGCTCGTCGACCTCGAGATCAAGGGCCGGCTCCCGCCCGCGTTCCCGGCCGACGTGATCTGGGAGGGCGGCGTCGCGCGCCTGCGCCGGCGCGAGGACCGGCGCCCCGTGCCGCCGGTCGACCCGGACTCGATCGACCCCAACCCGCTCGAGTACGGCGGGGTCGTCGTCCCGCTCACGCCCCGGGCCCGCGAGATCGTCGCCGTGGCGCGCAAGATCCTCGAGGAGCGGGGGGTCGAGGCGATGTCGATGCGCGTCATCGCGGGCGAGCTCGGCGTCGCGGCGCCCTCCCTCTACAAGCACCTGCCGGACAAGCAGGCGCTCATCAACGCCATGCTGGCGGACGCCCTGCGCGAGCAGGGCGACCTCGCGCGCACCGCCGTCAAGGGCGCCGAGGATCCCGTCGCCGCGGTCATGGGCGCGTACCGGCAGTGGGCGCTCGACCACCCCGAGCTCTACCGGCTGAACATGTCGGGGCCGCTGGACCGCGGGCCGCACGTGCGCTCCGCCGAGCTCTACGGCAGCATCGCGCTGCGCGAGGCCGTCCAGAACGACGCCATCGCCGGCGTCAGCATCTGGGCCTTCGGGCACGGGCTCGTCGACCTGGAGCTCAAGGACCGCGTGCCCGACTGCTACGACCTCGACGCCCTGTGGGCCCGCGGCATCGCTGCGCTGCGCGCGTCGGCGGACGCCCCCGCCCCGTCGTGAGCGGGGCTGCCGCCACCCCGCGGCGGCTGGGCGTTCCGGCCGCCCGGCGGATCGCCCTGGCGGCGCAGGGGTTCGCCGACCGGGTGCACCGTCATCCGCCCGAGCGGCTGACGATGGCCCACGTCGGGCGCGCGCTCGACCGGGTCGGGCTGCTGCAGATCGACTCCGTCAACGTCGTCGCCCGCGCGCACCTGCTCCCGCTGTTCAGCCGCCTCGGGCCCTACGACCTCGAGCTGTTGGAGCGCGCCACCGCTCGCCGGCCCCGACGGCTCGTGGAGTACTGGGCGCACGAGGCCTCCTTCGTCCCGCCCGAGACGCACCGCCTGCTGCGCTGGCGGATGGCGCGGATCCACGACGAGGGCTGGGGGATGATCCGCCGCGCGGAGAACACCCCGGAGACCCTCGAGCTCGTCCGTGCCACCGTCGCCGCGCACGGGCCGCTCACCGCGGTCGAGCTCGAGCGCCGGCTGCGCGAGGAGGACGAGGCGCACCCCGTGCTCGCCGTCGAGCGTCAGGGCAACGGCTACGCGTGGAACTGGTCGGCCGTCAAGCGGGCGCTGGAGTACCTGTTCTTCGTCGGCGAGGTGACCTCGGCCGGCCGCACGTCGCAGTTCGAGCGCCGCTACGACGTGCCGTCGCGCGTGCTTCCCCCGGCCGTCCACGACGCGCCGGACCCGGAGCCGGCCGACGCGATCCGTGAGCTCGTGCGGATCGCGGCGCGCGCCCACGGCGTCGGCACGGAGCAGTGCCTGCGCGACTACTTCCGGCTGTCCCCGGCCCAGGTCAAGCCCGCGATCGCGCAGCTCGTCGAGGAGGGGGAGCTCGAGCCGGTCGTCATCGACGGCTGGGCGCGCCCCGCGTACCTGCACGTCGACGCCCGCCGTCCCCGGCGCGTAGAGGCCCGCGCGCTGCTGGCCCCGTTCGACCCGCTGATCTTCGAGCGCACCCGCACGGAGCGGCTCTTCGGGTTCCGCTACCGGCTCGAGATCTACGTGCCGAGGGAGAAGCGGGTGCACGGCTACTACGTGCTGCCCTTCCTGCTCGGCGACCGGCTCGTGGCGCGGGTCGACCTGAAGGCGGACCGCGCGGCCGGCACCCTGCTCGTGCAGGCCACCCACGGCGAGGACGGCATCGACCGCGGCCACGTGGCGCGGGAGCTGGCGGAGGAGCTGCGGGCGATGGCCGGCTGGCTGGGGCTCGACGACGTGACGGTCGTGCCGCGGGGCGACCTGGCGGAAGGGCTCGCGCGGGCGCTCTAGGGCGAGAGTTCGGCCGACCCCGTCACGGCCGGTACGCTCGCGCCGTGTCGCGCGTGTGGACCGTCCCCGTCGTCGCGCGTGCTGCGCTCGGGATGGTCGGGGCGCTCCTGATCGTCGCGAGCACCCTGCCGACGGACTGGCGCGTGGTCTCGATCGGCTCACGGGCGTACGCCGGGGTGGCCACGGTCGGCGGCAACGTCTGGGACGTCAGCACCCCGTTGGCGGTCGGCATCGTCCTGGTGGCCCTGGCCCTCGCGGCCGCCCACGGGGTCGACGCCGTGCGCCGGACCCCGTCGGGGCTGGCCCCCCTGCTCACCGCGCTGCTCGTCGGCTTCGCGCTCGCGACGGCGCTCGCGATGGAGACCTCCAACGCGAGAGCGGCGGACGCCCTCGCCGGGCTCGGGGTGATGGCCGTCGGTGTTGCGGCGCTGCCCGCGCGATCGGCCGCTCCACGCGAACCCGGGCCCCGGCCCGGGGTGTCGGGGTCCGAATGACTCCGAACGCTTCCGTCCCGGACGGCCCGCCGAGGTTCGTCGGCCTGCTCGGGGTGGTGGTGCGGGTCATCGCCCAGACCGATACGGGCCTGCTGTGCCGGGCCCCGTTCGACACCCGACGACCAGCCCGGCGCCTGCGCGATCTACAACGTGCGGTTCGTGATTGTTCGCGCCGCGGCGGCGGCGTTCGCCGCGGCCGTGTCGCTCGTCCTGACGTCCTTCGCCTGGCGATCCGGCTGACGCGTCGGCGCGCCGGCGCCTCGCTCCGGCCCCCGTCATACCTCACTCCGGCAGCGCCGCCACCGCCGCGGCGTAGCGCTCGCCGCGGTCCTCGAAGTCGCGGAACACGTTGTGGCTCGGGGCCGCGGGGGAGAGGAGGACCGTAGCCCCGGCGGGCGCCAGGCGGTCCGCGGCCGCGACGGCCGCGGCGGTCACCGCGTCGGGGTCGTCCCCCTCGATCGTCTCGACGGGGAGAGCCGGCGCGGCGGCCCGGACGGCGTCGGCCAGCGCCGGTCCCGTTCCCGGGAGCGCCACCAGGCCGGCCACCTGGAGGCGCGCCGGGGGTTCGCCGACCGCGCCCGTCGGCACGAGACCCGTGGCCAGCGCCTCGACGAGTCCCTCGTACTCCTGGTGGCGGTCCAACCCGCCCGCGAGCAGCACGACGGGACCGGGGGCGAACGCGGCCATCGCGGCCATCGCGGCCTCCGGGGTGGTCGAGATGGAGTCGTCGACCCAGACGCGCCCGCCGCGACGGGCCACGACCTCCTGGCGGTGGGGAAGCGTCGCGAAGTCGCGCAGCGCGCCGGCGAGGTCGGGGATCTCGTGGCCCAGCGCGCGGACGCACTCGAGCGCGGCGCAGACGTTGCGGGCACCGATCACGCCGCGGACGGGCAGCTCGTCGACCCGGCACAGGACGTGCGGGCCGTCGAGCACCTGGCCGCCGGCCACGTGCAGGCCGTGCTCCTCGTCGACCCACAGGACGGGCACGGGCAGCTCGGCCGCCGCAGCGCGCAGCAGCGGGTCGGCGTGGGAGAGGACGGCCAGGCGCGGCGTGGCCGGGCGGCCGGGCGCCGCGTCGCCGGGGTGCTGGGCGGCGCGGTCGGCCTCGGCGGTCAGGATCCGCAGCTTGTCGGCGTGGTACGTGGCCTCGTCGCCGTGCCAGGGCAGGTGGTCGCGCAGCAGGTTCGTGACGACCGCGACGGTGGGGGATCGGGGCAGGTCGGCGAGCTGGTAGCTCGAGAGCTCGACGACCCACGCCTCGGGCGGGTGCTCCGGGTCCAGCTGGTCGAGCAGCGGGGCGCCGATGTTCCCCGCCAGGCGGCTCTCCACGCCGGCCTTGGCGAAGAGGTGGTGCAGCAGCGAGCTCGTGGTGCTCTTGCCCTTCGTGCCGGTGACGCCCACCACCGTCTCGCGGTCGCCGCGCTCGGCCAGCCACAGCGCGGTGCCCGTCGTCATGAGGGCACCGTGCGCCCGCACCCGGTCGGCGTCGGCGCCGCGCACCGGCACGCCGGGGGAGCGGATCACGACGTCGCAGCCCGCGAGCGCGTCGAGGCCCCCGTCGCCGGAGAACCACGCGACCTCGCCACCGTCCGGACCGGCGGGGAGCGCGGCCCCGTCCGGTCGGGGTCCGGAGGTGGCGACCAGCGCCGTGGCGCCCGGGGCGTGGCGGGCCAGCGCCCGCAGCGCCGCGCCGCCCTCCCGTCCCGCCCCCCACACGCCGACGCGCCGGCCCGCGAGGTCCTGCACGCGCAGGTCGGCGGGGGGCAACGGCGGGGGCGGCAGGGGCACGGGCGGATGGTAGAGGCCGCCCGCCGTCGTCCCTCGGCCCCTGCGCAGGGGCCTGTCCCCCCGCCCGGCGGCCCCTACGACCCGCGTCGTATGCTCGACCGCGATGCGTGCGGTGACGGTGCTCCGGGGGCTCGTCGCGGCCGCCGCGGCCGTCGCCGTGGCCGGTTGCGGCGGCGGCGACGACCCCGAGGAGCCGCCGCGGCCCCGCCCGCCCGTGACCGCCCAGCTCTCCCCGCAGCGGGTGACGGCGCGCGCGACCGTCGTACGTCGGCGCGTGGCCGTCGGGTTCGACCGGCCCGTCGGGCTCGTGCGCGATCCGGGGGCGCGTGGGCGTACACTCGTCCTCGAGCAGGCCGGGACCGCGCGCTGGCTCGACGGGACGGGCCCGGCCGCCGGGCCGCCGTTCCTGGACCTGCGGGGCGCGGTGAAGGTGGGCGAGGAGCAGGGACTCATGGGCCTGGCGTTCGCCCCGGGGCCCGACGGCGAGCGACGGGTGATCGTCCACGCGACGAACCTCGACGGCGACACGAGCGTCGTCTCCTACGGACTGCGGGCGGGCCGCGTCGACCCCCTGAGCGCGCGGCCGGTGCTCACCGTCGCCCAGCCGTACGCGAACCACAACGGCGGCGCGGTCGTGCTCGGCCCCGACGGCCGCGTGTACCTGGGGCTGGGCGACGGCGGCTCCGCCTACGACCCGCGCCAGCAGGCGCAGGACCTGGACTCCAAGCTCGGCAAGGTGCTGCGCTGGGACCCGAAGGCCCGGCGTCCGCGGATCGAGATCGTGGCGTTCGGCCTGCGCAATCCGTGGCGGATGACCTTCGACCGCCGGACGGGCGCACTGTGGGTCGCGGACGCCGGCCGCGACTCCGCTGAGCAGCAGACGGAGGAGGTCGACCGCGTGCCCGCGGCCCGGCTGCGGGACGTCGACCCGCCCGTGAACTTCGGCTGGGCGGCGTTCGAGGGCGCGCGCGACCAGACCAACCGGCGGCTCACGCCCGGGTCGCCGCTGGCGTGGCCCGTCGCGTCCTACACCCAGCGCGACGGCTGCGCGGCCACCGGCGGCGTGGTGCTGCGCGGCGACGACGCCCCCCGGGTCCGCGCGCTGCGCGACCGCTACGTCTTCGGGGACGTCTGCTCCGGGCTGATCTGGTCCGTGCCTGTGGACGCCGGCCCCGGCGTGACGATGCGCCGCGAGGGTGAGCGGCTGCCGCTGCAGACGGGGTACCTCGTGGACCGCGACGGGCGCCTGCTGGTCAGCGTGCTCGGCGGCACGATCTGGGAGCTGCGCGACCCGCCGCGGCGTTGAGCGGCCGGACGAGGCGACCGGGCTCTGGGCCCAGGTGGCCTGCCGGCCGGGCGGCGTGACTCCGGGCCAGGCGGTCGGCTACAGGCCCGGCGGGTGCACGACGGTGAAGCCCGCCGTGCTGCGCGGCGCGGTCTGCCAGCGGGAGCCCGTCTGCGCCCGGCCGCTCGTGTCGAACCGCAGGCCCGCGACGTACATGAACGTGTGGCCGTCGTTGGCGTAGATCGTCACCCACTCGCCCGGGCCCCGCTTGCCCCAGCTGGCGAGCGTGCCCGAGGTCATCGGGCTGTCGATCATGCCCGCCGCGGCGAGGGTGAACGAGATGGAGCCCGAGCAGTCGTAGGCCGAGTCGTTCCAGATCTCGCCGGCCAGCCGGCCGTGGCCGCCACCGTAGACGTAGGGCTTGCGGGCGACCTGGTTGCCGGCGCGGATGATCTCGGCGACCTTCGCCGGCGCGTCCGGCGGGATCGTCGCCATGCCGTCGGCAGTCACCGTGGCGGCGGAGACGAGCGAGCGCGCGTCGCCGCTCTTCTCGCCCGACGACCGCAGGGCGCGGCGCAGCTCGGCCTCGACCTGCTCGTCCGTGGGGGCGCCCGAAGGCAACGTCTCCGGGGTGGGTGCAGCGGGCGCGGGGGTCGGCTGCACGGCGTCGTCGGTGCGTCCCGCGTCGCCCGCGTCGTCCTCCGGGGCCGCCGCCACGAGCGGAGAGGCGTCGTCCGGGATCGGGAGGGCCGGGGCGCGCGACTCGATGCTCCACGCCCGCAGCTGCGGATCGCGTGCGTCGGCGCCACCGGCGGTGCCGACGAGCGCGCCGCCGGCCGCGAGCACGACGAGGCCGGCCGCCCCCCAGGCGGCACCCCGGCGCCGGGCCCGGGGCGTGCGCGTCGCGTAGCCCGTCGTCATGGGAGGGACGATACCCCGACGGACGAGGGGGCGAGACGGTCGGTACCGTCCATGCGGTGCGGGGCCCACGCCACACCACGCGACGCCGCGTCGCGATCCTGGTCGCCGCGCTCGGGCTCCTCGCGCTGCTGGTGGTCCTGGACCGTGGCGTGGCCCTCGAGCTCGCGCCTGCCCTCGGCCTCCTCGCGCTCGTCGCCCTGGGGTGGATGCCCGGCGAGGAGCGCCTCGTCCGCGCCATGCGTCGCCGGGTTCGGCGGCTCACGGGTCGTCCGCCCGTCGTGCGGCTGCGCGGCCCCCGCGTCGCCCGCGTCGTCGGGCGCGCCGGTTCCGGTCCTCGCGCCGATCGCGGTCCCCCCGTGTGGACGGTGCCCTCCACCGCCTAGAGCGACGTCGCCGGCCCCGGTCCGCGTCGTCGCCGCGTGGCGCGCCGTCGCGGCGTGCCGCTCCCGACCGCGTGATCCGAAGGACCCGCCGTGCACCGCTCCATCCCCCGCCGACTCGTCGTCCTGCTGACGGCGATCACCGCGTGCCTTCTGGCCGCCGCCCCCGTGTCGGCCCACCAGGCCGACCCGAACTACGACTCGGTCCTGCGCGGCGTCGTCCCGCAGGTGCCCGGTCTCGAGGTCTCGATCCTCGCCCGCGGCGACGAGCTGGCGATCGTCAACCGCACGGGGAAGGCCCTCGAGATCCCGGGCTACCGCAACGAGCCCTACCTGCAGGTGCTCGCCGACGGCACGGTGCGGGAGAACCTGAAGAGCCAGGCGACGTTCACCAACCGCGACCCGAAGGGGACGACGCCGGCGCCCGCGACCGCGACGGCCTCGGGCCCCGACTCGCCGCCGGAGTGGCGCACGATCGACCGTTCCTCGCGCGTCGACTTCCACGACCACCGCATCCATTGGATGGGCGAGACGGGCAAGCCGGCGCCGCAGGTGCGGGACGCCTCGAAGCGGCAGAAGGTCGTCGACTGGCAGGTGCCGATCCGCGTCGGCGGCAAGGCCGCCACGATCGAGGGCACGCTGTTCTGGACCCCCCAGGAGGCCGGGTTCCCGCTCGCCGCCGGGATCGGCCTCGGCGCCGTCGTGCTGCTCGCGGGCGCCGTGGTGCTGCTCGTGCGCCGACGCCGGGGCCCGCGGGTCGCGGGCGAGGACGTGTGGTGAGGCGCCGGCTCCTCACGCTGCTGGCCCTGCTCCTGGGCCTGGCGGCGCTCGTCCCCGCGGCCGCGGGGGCGCACGCGTCGCTGAAGGCCGCCGCGCCCCAGAACGGCGCGGTGCTCGACGCGGCGCCGGAGCGCGTCGTGTTCCGGTTCTCCGAGAGCGTCGAGGGCTCGTTCGGGGCGCTGCGCGTCGTCGACGAGCGCGGGCGGCGCGTGGACGACGGCGAGGTCACGCGGCCGGACGGCCGTCGCGACGCGCTGGCCGTCGGCCTGCGGCCCGGCACCCCGAAGGGCGCGTTCGCCGCCACCTACCGCGTGGTCTCGGCCGACGGGCATCCCGTCGCGGGCGGCGTCACCTTCGTCGTCGGCCGCGACGTCACCGCCGCCCCGCCCGACGTCCGCGAGCTGACCGAGGCGCAGGCC
The DNA here is from genome assembly GCF_000420025.1 of Patulibacter americanus DSM 16676. GTDB lineage: Bacteria > Actinomycetota > Thermoleophilia > Solirubrobacterales > Solirubrobacteraceae > Patulibacter > Patulibacter americanus. Next base: position 264,487 of record NZ_ATUD01000001.1, on the reverse strand, counting down.
GCGCCCGCCGGGATCGGCACCGCGCTGTCCGGCGCCCGCGCCGTGCGGTACGTCGGCATCGGCGGTGCGGTCGGCGTGCTGACGCTGCTCTTCGCCGTCTGGGCGCCCCTGCGCCGGCGCGGCGCCGTCGACGCGCCGGCCGACGACGCGTTCTCCCGCGGGACCACCCGTGTGCTGCGTGCCGTGGCCCTGCTCGGTGCCGTCGGCGCGGCCGCCGCGCTGGTGCTGCAGACCGCGAACGCCGGGGGCACGGGGATCGGCGACGCGCTGCGCCCGGGCCCGATCGGCGACGTCCTCGGCACGCGCACCGGCGCGTGGTTCGCCATCTCGCTGGTGGCCCTGCTCGCCCTCGCCGGGCTCGCGGGCCGGCTCGCCCGCGCCACGGACCGCCTGCGCGCGCCGCTGCCGGTCGTCGCGCTCGCGCTCCTCGTCCTGCTCGTGCTCGCGCCGGCCGTCGGCGGGCACGCGGCGTCGTCGTCGCCGGCGTGGGCGCTCGTCCCCATCCAGACGATCCACGTGGCGGCGATGGGGGCCTGGGTCGGCGGGCTGCTCGGCCTCGTCCTGGTGCTGCCGCGCGCCACGCGTGCCCTGCCGCCGGGACGCCCGCGCATGGCGCTGTTGTCCGCCGTCCTCCTGCGCTTCTCGCCGATCGCCCTGGTGTCCGTCGCCGCCCTGACGGTCGCGGGGACGGGCCTCGCACTCCTGCACCTGACCACGCTCTACGACCTGACGGACACCGCCTACGGGCGGGCGATCCTCGTGAAGGTCGTGCTGCTCGTGGTGATCATCGGCATCGCCGTGATCCAGCGCGAGCTGTTGCTGCCGCGGCTGAAGCGGTTGGCGGCGGGGGAGGAGCCGGACGCGCCCCCGGCCGCCACCGGCCGGCACGTGCGACTGGCGCTGCGCTCCGAGCTGGCCCTCCTGCTGGCCGTCCTGGTCGCCACCGGTGCGCTCGCGGGGTACGCGCCGCCGAAGTCCCTGTCGAACGGCCCCGTCTCCGTCACGCGGGACGTCGGCCGGATCCAGCTGCAGCTCACCGTCGGCCCCGCCCGGCGCGGGCCGAACGCGATGCACCTCTACGCCATCGGCCCGGACGGCCAGCCCCTGCGCTCGGCCGAGGACCTGAAGGTGCGGGCCGTGCCGCCGGGGCGCGCCGGGGGCAGCGACGTCCCCGTCGACGTGCCCTTCGTGATCTCGGGCCCCGGGCACTGGACGGCCGCGTCCGTCCCCCTCGGCACCGCGGGCGGCTGGACCGTCGAGGTCACCCTGCGCACCTCGGCGTTCAACCAGGTCGAGGCGAAGCTCCCGGTGCGCGTGCGGTGATCGACGTCGCCCACGTGTTGCTGGGGCTCGCCCCGGCCCTCCTGCTGCTCGCGACCCTCCTCCTGGGCCGCTACCCGGGCGAGCGCACGCTCGCCCGGTTGCGCGCGCGACGGGCTCCCCGCGCGCGGCGTCGTCCGCGCTCCCGGCTCGGCGCGCGTTGCGCCGGCCACGTCGTCCCGCCTCGCGGCGGCCGGCTGATCGGCGCCGGCGTCGCGTCCCGCCCGCCACCGCGCTCCTGCCTCCCCGCCGCGGCCCGTCGCCGCCCGGGGTCCCACCACCGACCCGAAGACCATCCAGCAGGAGCACCCCACCATGCGCAGGACCACCACCGTCGCCGCCCTGGCGACCACCCTCGCCGTCGCCCTTCCGGCGGCCGCCGACGCCCACGTCACCGTGCAGCCCCCCGAGGCCGCGGCCGGCACCTACGCCGTCGTGAACGTGCGCGTGCCGAACGAGAAGGACGACCGCGGCACCACGAAGGTCGAGGTGCAGGTGCCGCCCGGCGTCTCGTACGCCGCGTACCAGCCCGTCCCGAACTGGACGGCGAAGATCACCACCCGCGCGCCGGCCAAGCCGTTCTCCGTGCAGGGCGAGCCCGTGAAGGAGGAGATCGACACGATCACCTTCACCGGCAAGGGCCGCGAGGGCGTCATCGCCCCCGGGCAGTTCCTCCAGTTCCCGGTCTCGATCCGCGTCCCCGACGGCGCCGAGGGCTCCAAGGTCGCCTTCAAGGCGCTGCAGACGTACGAGGGCGGAGAGGTCGTGCGCTGGATCGGCGCGGAGGACTCCGAGGCTCCCGCCCCGGCGCTCACGCTCGAGGAGGCCGACGACCACGACCACGCCGGCTCGCACGACGCCGCCGCCCCGGCGGGCGCCGACGCGGACGCGGCTGAGGACGAGGACACACAGGAGGCCGGCGGCAACGACACGGCCGCGATCGTCCTCGGCGCCGGTGGCCTGCTGGCCGGGCTGGCCGGGCTGGGCATCGCGCTGGCCTCGCGTCGCCGGGCGGGCTGACGGCCCGGCGGCGGGCGTTTCCCGGAGCGCGTCACGCGGGCTGGCGGCGTTACCGCGAGCTTACGCCGTCTTTCGCAGCGGCGGCAGACCCCGGGAGAGGATCGCGGGCATGTCCCAGAGTCCCCGGAAGCACCAGGTCACCGCCGCCCGCCACGCACACGAAGGGGAGGAGCGCGCCGGGCGGGACCGCCGCCGGCGGCTCCGGCTCCTCGGCGGCGCGGCGGTCCTGGTCGTCGTGGTGGTAGCCGTCGCCGTGGCGTTCGGGGCGTTCAAGGACGACCCCGCCGACGACGCGTCACGGCAGCAGAACGGCGGGGTGACCGTGGTCGGCCTCGCCGAGACCCGCGCGTTCGTGCGCGGCCTGGAACAGCGCGGGACGGTCCTGGGCGACCCCGACGCCCCTGTGACGATCGTCGAGCTCGCCGACCTGAAGTGCCCGTTCTGCAAGCAGCACGAGCTCGGGGCGCAGCTCGAGATCGTCGATCGCCTCGTCCGTACGGGCAAGGCGAACCTCGACATGCAGCTCGTGAACATCATCGATCCCGGGATGGGGACGACGGACGGCGCGGCGGCGCGCCGGGCCGCGCTGAACCTCACGTCGCAAGGCGGGTTCTGGTCGTTCGTGCACGCGGCGTACTTCCGGCAGGGCGCCGAGTCCGACGAGTGGGCGACGCCCGACATGCTCCGCGCGATCGCCGCGGCCGCCCCAGGGGTCGGGCCGGGCCGCCTGAACGTGCGGGAGACCGCAACGAGCCGGGCGGCCGCGGCGCGGGCGGACGAGCTGATGGCCGCGCTGCGCCCCACGGGCACGCCGGCGGTGTTCGTCCGCCGGCGGGGAACACGCGCGTACACGCCGGTCCCCGACTTGGACGCGGACACCGTGGCGGCTGCGGTCGACGAGGCCGGGAAGCGTCGGCCGTAGCCGGAGAGATGCGGGCCGGGGCGCCGGACGCGAGCCCCGTGGGGGCGGATGATCGCCCGGTGGGGACGGCTGATCCGCGCGGTCGCGGGTGGACGGCGCACGCGCCCACGACGACCGAGAGCGGACCGCGGTCCGCCTGTTGATGCGGGGTTTAGGGCACGTTCAGTGCCGACGGTCCCGTATGCGCCACAATGCTCGGCATGTCCGGAGCGAACAAGAAGAAGGACGCGGCCCAGAAGGCCCGTCTCGAGCGTGAGGCGGCCGAGCGTGCAGCGGCCGAGCGCAGCAAACGCCTGAAGCTCCTCGGCGGTGCCGCGGCGGTCGTCGTGGTCATCATCGCGATCGTCCTCGCCACCGGCGCCTTCAAGGACACGACGGGCGGCGCGGAGAAGACGAAGGTCAACGGCGTCGAGCTCAGCGGCATCCAGGAGACGAAGGACCTCGTCGCCGGCCTGCCGCAGGACGGCACGATCCTCGGCGACCCGAACGCCCCGGTGACGATCATCGAGTTCGCCGACCTCAAGTGCCCGGCGTGCCAGCAGTACGAGGTCACGCAGCAGAAGAAGAACGTCGACGAGCTCGTCCGCACGAAGAAGGCGAACCTGCAGCTCCGGCTCATCAACATCATCGACCCGAACATGGGCACCGAGGACGGCGCGAAGGCCCGCATCGCCGCCCACAACCTCGTCGCGTCGGACAAGTTCTGGCCGTTCGTGAGCACCGTCTACTACAACCAGGGCCTCGAGAACGACACCTGGGCGACGGACAAGCGCCTGAAGGAGCTCGCCACGGGCGCCCCGGGCGTCGGCGCCGAGGCGCTGAACACGCGTGAGACGCCGCAGAGCCGTCAGCTCGCGGCCGACGCCGACAAGCTCGCCGCGAGCCTCAACGTTCAGGGCACCCCCGCCTTCTTCGTGCAGCCGCGCGGCACCCGCGAGTACACGCCGGTGGAGGACCCGGCCGGCGGCATGGCCGCGGCGGTCGACGCCGCGGCGAAGAAGGCCAAGGCTCCCGCCACCCGCTGATGCGCGACCAGCGACTGCGCATCGTCTCCGTCGTCCTGGCCCTCATCGGGCTGGCGTCGGCGGGCTACCTGACGTACTCCAAGTACGCCCACGACGGCGTCTGCGGGGTCAGCTCGGGGTGCACCACGGTGCAGCAGTCGGAGTGGTCCGAGCTCTTCGGCATTCCCGTCTCGGTCCTCGGCATCCTGGGCTACGTCGCCTTCCTGGGGCTGCTCCTGCTGGCGCCCCAGCGCAACGAGATCGTGCGCCTGCTGCTCGTGGTGGGCACGGGCGTCGGGTTCCTCTTCTCGATGTTCCTCATGTACCGCGCGTACGTGACGCTCGAGGCGTTCTGCCCGTTCTGCACGACGAGCGCGGTGATGATGACGCTGCTCGCGATCATCAGCACGGTGCGGTTCGTGCTCGGCCCCGGGCCCGAGGGGCCCGGGCCGGGCACCTCGGCCCTCGCGGCCGACGGCCCGCGCGGCGCCACGGCCGAGTGAGCGGCGACGACCTCGACGCGGCGGTCCGGGCGGGCCGCCGCGGGCAGCTCGTCGGCGGGATCTTCTTCCTCGCCGTGATCGTGGTCGGGGCGCTCGTCGCCTCCGGCGCGTTCGGCGGCGGGGGCGACCCCGCGCGCGACGCCTCGTACGTCGACGGCGTGCGGGGCGTCCGCGAGACCACGGCGCTGCTGCGGGGCGTGGAGCAGGACGGCATCCGGCTCGGCCGCGCCGACGCCCCGGCCACCGTCGTCGTGTTCGCCGACCTGAAGTGCTCCGCCTGCCGCCGCTTCGCCCTGAAGGAGCAGGGCGACGTGGTGCGTGACCTCGTCCGCACGGGCAAGGCGAACCTCGAGCTGCGCCTGATCGGCCTGAAGGGGTTCGAGCCCGACAACCTGACCGGGCGGAACGCGGCCTACGCGCTGGCGGAGCAGGACCGGATGTGGCCGCTGGTGGAGCTCCTCTACTGGAACCAGGGCGAGGAGCGCGAGCGCTGGATCGACGACACGCTCCTGCGCAAGCTGGCCGGGCCGTCGCCCGAGCTGCGCGGCACCGTGCCGAGCACCCGGGAGACCCCGGGGTCGCGCCGGCTGTCGGCCGAGACCGACGCGCTGCGGGCCAGCCTCGGCGTGGACCGCACGCCGTCGTTCTTCGTGCGCGCCCGCGGCGCGGACGCGTCGGCGAAGGCGTCCTACGCCGAGGTGGGCCGCGGCGGTCCGCTGGCCGACCAGTCCGACCGGATCGCCGACGCGGTCGCGGACGTCCCGGGACGCTGAGGGCCTCCGATGCGGCCCGATCCTCGACGATCGGCCACCCGGGAACGGCCCGAGCGGCGGAGCCCATAGATTCGCGGGGTGTCCGACACCGCCCCGTCCCTGCCCGTCGTCGAGGGGCTGGCCTACCGCGCCGCCGGGCCGGAGGACGGGCCCGTGGCCGTCTGCGTCCACGGCTGGCCGTCGTCCTCCTGGATGTGGCGTCCGACCCTGGACGCGCTGGCCGCGACGGGCGTGCGCGCGGTGGCGCCCGACCTCGCCGGCTACGGGGACTCGCCCGTCGATCGCCCCGGGACCTGGGCTCGCCACGTCGAGGCGCTCGGCCGGTTCGTCGACGCGGTGTCGCCGGATGCACCCGTCGCCCTCGTCGTGCACGACTGGGGTGGCCTGATCGGCCTGCGCTGGGCCTGCGACCACCCGTCCCGTGTGGCGGCGCTCGTGATCTCCGGCACGACGTTCTTCGCCGACGAGGTCTGGCACGACTTCGCGCAGGCGCTCCGCACCCCGGACCAGGGAGAGATGGTCGTCCGGGGGTTCGACCGCGACGGGTTCGGAGCCGTCCTGGGCGGCGTCTCGACCGGCATGGACGACGCCGCGCTCGACGAGTACTTCCGGGCCTTCGCCACGGACGAGGGGCGCCTGGCGCAGCTCGATCTGTACCGCTCGGGCGAGTTCGCGGAGCTCGAGCCCTACGCGGGGCGGCTCGCCGAGCTCGGCGTGCCGGCGCTGATCGTCTGGGGCGCCGGCGACCCGTTCCTGCCCGTCGCCAACGCGGAGCGGTTCCACGCCGAGCTGCGCGGCAGCGAGCTGCTCGTCCTGGAGGCCGGGCACTTCGTCGTCGACGACGAGCCCGAGGCGTTCGCGGCCGCGACGGCCGGCTTCCTGGGGCGGGCTCTCACGGCCTAGGCGGACGGTGCGGGCTCGGGTGCGGTGTGCCCGCGTCGGGCGTGGTCTGAGGGCACCCGAACCCATTCCGACCCTGAAGCTCGGATACGTAGGGTGGTACCCTACGTGGGGTGAAGAAGACGAGCGTCTATCTCGAGGAGCAGTTGGACGAAGCGCTCGCCCTCCGTGCCGCCGAGGAAGGCGTGACGAAGGCGGAGTTCATCCGCCGCACCCTCACCGGCGCCGTCGGCCGGCCCTCGCGGCCCAAGCCGTCCATCGGCGTCTTCCGGGGTCCCGTGGACCTGGCGGCGAACGTCGATCGGCACCTGTCGGCGGGCATCGACGCGACGCACCCGTCGACCGAGGCCGCCGCCGCGAGGCGCCCGGCCGCGCAGCCGAAGGCGGGCGCGCCCGGGTGAGTCTCGTCGTCGACACCTCCGTCGTCGTGGCCGCGCTGAACGCCGCCGACGAGGCCCACGAGGCCGTCCGCGACTGGCTGATGACGGTCGACGAGGACATCTTCACGAGTCCCCTCGCCGTCGCCGAGATGGACCGCGTCGTCGGCCTCCACGGCGGCCTCGACGCCCAGCGCGCCCTGTGGCACGACCTCGAGGCCGGGGTCTACACGGTGCGTTGGTGGGCGGACGGGGTAGAGGACACGCTCGACGCCGTCCGGCGCGGGAACGGCATCGGCATGACCGATGCCTCGCTCGTCGCCCTCGCCGCCCGCCTGCGCACCCGCCGCATCGCCACGCTGGACCACCACCGCTTCCGCACCCTGCAGACCCGCGACGGGCAGCCGTTCGTGCTGCTGCCCGCCGACGCGCCGCACCAGTCCCTCACCGAATCCGAAGGACCCACCGCATGACCGACCACCCCAACAGCTTCGGCGCCAAGGACACCCTGTCCGTCGGTGGCCGCGACCTCGAGATCTTCCGGCTCGACGCCCTGCAGTCGAAGTACGACGTCGCCCGACTGCCGTACTCGCTGAAGATCCTGCTCGAGAACCTGCTTCGCACCGAGGGCAACGGCTCGGTCACGAAGGCCCAGATCGAGGCGCTGGCGACGTGGGACGCCAAGGCGGAGCCCTCGGAGGAGATCGCCTACACGCCCGCCCGCGTGGTGCTGCAGGACTTCACCGGCGTGCCGGCCGTCGTCGACCTCGCCGCCATGCGTGACGCGATGGCCGACCTCGGCGGCGACCCGTCGAAGATCGAGCCGCTCGTCCCGGCCGAGCTCGTCATCGACCACTCCGTGCAGGTCGACGCCTTCGGCAACGCCCAGGCGTTCGCGCACAACGCCGCCAAGGAGTTCGAGCGCAACGAGGAGCGCTACCAGTTCCTGCGCTGGGGCCAGGACGCCTTCGACTCGTTCAAGGTCGTCCCGCCGGACACCGGCATCGTCCACCAGGTCAACCTGGAGTACCTGTCGCGCGCGGTCTTCGTGAACGACAAGACCGGCCAGGCCTACCCCGACACGCTCGTCGGCACGGACTCCCACACGACGATGGTCAACGGCCTCGGCGTGCTCGGCTGGGGCGTCGGCGGCATCGAGGCCGAGGCCGCGATGCTCGGCCAGCCCATCCCGATGCTGATCCCGAACGTCGTCGGCTTCAAGCTCACGGGCGAGCTGCCCGAGGGCGCCACGGCGACCGACCTCGTCCTCACCGTCACCGAGCTGCTGCGCCAGACCGGCGTGGTCGGCAAGTTCGTCGAGTTCTTCGGCGAGGGCGTGACGCGCCTGCCGCTGGCCGACCGCGCGACGATCGGCAACATGAGCCCGGAGTTCGGCTCGACCGCGGCGATCTTCCCGATCGACGCCGAGACGATCCGCTACCTCGCCTTCACGGGCCGCCCGAAGGAGCAGCTCGAGCTCGTCGAGGCCTACGCCAAGGCCCAGGGCCTCTGGCACGACCCGTCCGAGGAGCCGACCTTCTCGCAGGTCGTCGAGCTCGACCTCGGCGACGTCGTCCCGTCCATCGCCGGCCCGAAGCGCCCGCAGGACCGCGTCTCCCTCTCGGAGTCCAAGACGGAGTTCCGCGAGGCGCTCACGAACTACGTCACCACGGACGACGCGGGCGGCGCCGGCGACGACCGCAAGCCCGGCGTGCCGCCGGCGGAGACGTCGAAGGCGAACTACGAGGACGAGGGCTCCGCGATGAGCTTCCCCTCCTCCGACCCGCCCTCCTCGCAGGTGCCCGGCAACGGCCACAGCTCCGACAAGGACGCGCCGCGCGAGCACGACCACTCCCACGTGGCGACCCGCCTGTCGACGAAGGTCGAGGTCGCGATGGACGGTCAGACGTTCGAGCTCGACCACGGCCACGTCGTGATCGCCGCGATCACGTCCTGCACGAACACGTCGAACCCGTCGGTCATGGTGGCCGCCGGCCTCGTCGCCCGCAAGGCCAAGGCCCTGGGCCTGAACCGCAAGCCGTGGGTCAAGACCTCGCTCGCGCCGGGCTCGCTCGTCGTGACGGACTACCTCGAGCGCGCCGGCCTGAACGTCGACCTCGACGCCCTGGGCTTCAACCTCGTGGGCTACGGCTGCACCACCTGCATCGGCAACTCCGGTCCGCTGCAGGACGAGATCTCCGCCGCGATCAACGAGCACGACCTCGCGGTCACGTCCGTCCTCTCGGGCAACCGCAACTTCGAGGGCCGCATCAGCCCCGACGTGAAGATGAACTACCTGGCCTCGCCGCCGCTGGTGGTCGCCTACGCGCTGGCCGGCACGATGGACTTCGACATGGAGTCCGACCCGCTCGGCCAGGGCTCCGACGGCCAGGACGTGTACCTCAAGGACGTCTGGCCGACCACGGCCGAGGTCGCGCAGACCGTCGAGGAGTGCCTGCAGGCGGACATGTTCCGCACGAGCTACGCCACGGTCTTCGACGGTGACGAGAACTGGCAGAACCTCGACGTCCCCAAGGGCGACACCTACGCCTGGAACGACGACTCGACGTACGTGCAGAAGGCCCCGTACTTCGACGGCATGCCCGCCGAGCCGGAGCCCGTCGTCGACATCGAGGGCGCCCGCGTGATGGCGAAGCTCGGCGACTCCGTCACGACGGACCACATCTCGCCCGCCGGCGCGATCAAGCGCGACGCCCCGGCCGGCAAGTACCTCGAGGGTCGTGGGGTCCAGCCGAAGGACTTCAACTCCTACGGCTCCCGCCGCGGCTCGCACGACGTGATGGTGCGCGGCACGTTCGCCAACATCCGCCTGCGCAACCAGATGGCGCCGGGCACGGAGGGCGGGTTCACCCGCTACCTGCTCGACGACGGCCGGCTCGAGAAGGACGCCGTCACCTCGATCTACGAGGCGTCCATGGCCTACCAGGAGGCCGGCGTCCCGCTCGTCGTCCTCGGCGGCAAGGAGTACGGCTCGGGCTCCTCGCGCGACTGGGCCGCGAAGGGCACGAACCTGCTCGGTGTCCGCGCCGTGATCACGGAGAGCTTCGAGCGCATCCACCGCTCGAACCTCGTCGGCATGGGCGTCCTGCCCCTGCAGTTCCCGGAGGGCGAGAGCGCCGAGTCGCTCGGCCTGACGGGCGAGGAGACGTTCTCCATCTCCGGCCTGGCCGACGCGCTGAACGCCGGCGAGCTGCCGAAGACGGTCACGGTGACCGCCGACGACAAGACGTTCGAGGCGCGCGTGCGCATCGACACGCCGAAGGAGGCGGACTACTACCGCCACGGCGGCATCCTGCGGTACGTGCTGCGCCAGCTCGTCGCGGCGGGCTGAGGACCGGGCCCGGGGGCGCGGCGCGCCCCCGGACCCGCGCGGCGACCAGCCGCATGAGGTGCACGACGCCCCGGCTTGCCGGGGCGTCCGTCGTCCGAGGGCCGGGCCCCGTCCCCGGTCGGCCGTGCGCCGTCCGCGGACCGCGCCCCGTCGGTGGGCTGCGGCCCGTCCGCGGTGGGCCGCCTCTCCGTCGTCGGCTAGCCTGGCGCGGAAGGGTCCCGCCCGCCGCCCCCGCCCGAGGAGTCCCCATGTCCCGCCCCGTCCCGCCCGTGTCGTCCCGCCCCTCGGCGGGGACGCCGCCGCGACGGAGGCGCCGGATCGTCGGGCCCGCGGCGGCCGGGATGATCGCCGCGTGCCTCGTGGTCGGCGGGGCGGGCCCGGCCTCGGCGAACCTGGTGGGGGGTGCTGACTCGCCCACCGGCAACGCAGCGGACCCCGCCCCGGAACGCGATCTGACCGGCGCGGGCCTGGCGTACGACCGACGTCGCGGCGCGCTGGTGGGTGTCGTCGGGTTCCGCGCGGAGCCGACGAGGGAGACCGCCGGTTTCGTCACCCTCTTCGCCGGAACGCGCACCGCCACGGGCTGCGACGGCTACCCGGCCGCGGGCTTCGCCTCGTCCACCGCCGCGTTCGACGCCCGTTGGTCGCTGCTGACGGCCCCGGGCACGTCCGTGACGACGCACCCGGCCACGAAGCGCGGTGGGCAGACCACCCTGCAGCGGTTCCAGATCGTCGACGCGCGGCTGAAGGGCCAGCGCCCCGACTGCGCTGTCGCGACGCTGACGGACCCGGGCGACTCCAGCGTCGTCTGGGACACGACGGGCCCGATCGCGCTGAAGCCGATCCCCGTGCTCGCCGCCGGCCTGCGCGGCGTGCCGAAGACGCTGTCGGCCGGGAGCAGCCGTCGCGTCCGGCTCGTCCTCCGCAACGAGGGCGACGCGGCGACCCGGGCCGGTCGCATCCGCGTGGCCGGAGCGCGCGGCCTGCAGGTCACGCCCCGCGTGCCGCGCGTGAAGCCCATCCGCGCGGGCGGATCCCGCACCGTGACCCTGCGCGTGTCGCTGACCTCACGGGCGCGCCCGACCACGGCACTGCGCGTCACCGCCACCGCCGGCGACCAGCGGGCGCGCGCGGAGGGGGAGATCGCTCTCCGCCGGCCGGCGAGCGGCGGGGGCGGCGGGGGAGGCGGAGGTGCGGACACCGGCGGTCCCCGCACCTGCACGCGCTACGTCCCGGACCTCTTCGGCGACTCGGGCGGCTCCCTGGCGCTCGTGCCCTGCTGAGGGGCGGGCGGGGTGCCCCGGCTGGCCGGGGCACCCGTCCTCGCGCCCGGTTACCGCGCGGCCGTCGGGACCGTCAGCGCGAAGGAACCGAACGTGTTCGGCGTGCGCTCGGGGCCGGCGCCGGTGGCGTAGTTCTCCGGGAAGGCGTACGCGGTCTCGACGATCGACGGGGCCAGCCCGGCGAACGTCGATGTGCCGTTGCCGTTGTCCGTGACGGCGCCTACGGCGAGGTCGAAGAGCGCCTTGGATTCGTCGTACTGGGCCGTACCCGGCGACTTCGTGCCCGTCGCGTAGAGCTTCGCCGCCGCGCTGCCGTCGAAGACGATCCGCGGGTCCTTGACCGTGACGGTGAAGTCGTGGCCAGCGGTCGGCGCGGGCCCGGGCGAGAAGAACGTCACGAGGCCGCGGAGGCGGACCACGCCGGTCTTCGTGGCGGCCGACACCGTGTTCGAGACGACGGCGAACCGCGTCGTGAAGACGTTGTCGGTCGTGCGCGGGCTCGTCTTCGTGACCGTGGGGCCCGACGCGCCGGCGCTCGGCGTGAACGTGCCCTGGGCGCCGGAGAACGGCGTCGGGTTCGTGACGTACCCGAGCCAGGTCCGGTTCGTGACCGGCTGGCCGGCGGGCGGGGCCGACCCGTAGACGTTGGTCTGCGTCCAGTCCAGCGTCGCGGCGTAGGCCCGGAACGTCAGCGGCGCGAGCGGGTCGCCCGCGGGGTAGAAGCCGCCGAACGCGGCCGCGCCCTCATCGGTCAGCGTGGCCGGGACGTCCTTCCAGGTGCGCACGCCGTCGGGTGCGGTCGTAGCGCGATCGGCCAGGTCGAGCTCGGCGAGCGTGACGTCCTTCTCCGCGGTCGCCGTCGGCGGCTCGGCACCCGGGTTCATGCCGCCGAACTCCCGGCTGATCACGTCGCCGATGAGCTGACCGGTCTGGCCGTCGAGGCTGCGGATCCGCAGGTTCTCGAACCGCATGTCGAGCTGCGGGCCCTTGCCGGTGTCGTGGCCCTGGAAGTGGATGCTGCCCGCGACCGCGACGGAGACCTCGCCGGTGTCGGGCTGGTATGCGGCGGTGCCCGTCGGCGAGAAGTACGCCAACGTGGCCTTGCCGGCAGCGTCGCGCTCCGCGGCGGCACCGTCGCAGGTCGTCACGGTGCCCTTGGCGACCGGGCTCTGCACGTAGTTCATGAACGACGTGCGGACGGCCCAGGTGAGGCCGGCGGTCTGAGCGTTCACGTCCGTCGCGCAGGGATCGCCGGGTACGGCGGGACCAGGGTCGACGGGGGCGGGCGGGGTCGGCGCCGGCGGAGCGGGGGCCGGGGCGGGGGCCGGGGCGGGGGCGGGAGCGGGGGGCGGCGTCGCCGGTGTGGGCAGCGGCGTGGCCGGGGTCGCCTTCGTGGTCGCACGGCCGACGATGCCGGCGCGCAGGCCGTTGACACGCAGTGAGGAGCGCAACGCGGAGGCGCCGGCGCCCGTCAGGCGGACCGTGGAGCCGGTGATCGTGGTGCGGCCCGTCGTGGCGTCCGTGGCGATCTTCCCGCCCTTGACGGAGAAGAGCGTGCGGCGCTTCTTCCCGACGACGGCGCTCATGCTCAGACCGGACGGCGTCACCGTCGTGCGCCAGCCCTTCAGGGTCACGGAGCGCTTCGACGTGCGCAGGCGCAGCGTGCCCTTGTGCGTCAGCCGCGTCTGGGACGCCGTGACGCGAGTGCGCGAGACCGGCAGGCGCAGCGTCGAGCCGCGCAGCGTGGCGGGGCGACCGGCGGTCAGGCGGATGCCCTTCGCGCGCAGGCTCTTCGTGAACGTCGCGTCGAGGCGGATGGAGGTGGCGCTGGACGACGAGGCGCCGACATCGGCGGTGGCGGCGCCGGCTGATGCGGCGCTGGCGGCCACCGTGGCCACGGCGCCGAGGGCGACGAGACTGGTGCGAGCTGATGACACGAGGGTTCCTTCTGACGAGGTTTGCCGTTAGGTGTACCTCATTAGGGCGCCCTATGCCCAGCGAGTGGCCGCGACGGGACGTTCGTCGGAGGCCGTTTCCGCCGCCCCGAACGTTCGGGGCGCCTCCGGCGCTACTCCGTCACCGCACGTCCCGCCGACGCCCAGGCCGTCTGGCGGTCCCGCGGGCGGCCGACGACGACGTCGGTGCCGTCGTCGAGGATCGGGCGCTGCAGCAGCGCCGGGTGCTCCACGAGGATCGCCACGACCTCGTCCACCCCCAGGCCGTCGGCCTGCAGGCCGAGGTCCTTGTACTTCTTGTCGCGCCGGATCAGCGCGTCGACCGGATCCCCCTTCACGCGCTCGGCGAGCGAGCGGACCTCGGCCTCGGACAGCCGCTCGGCGACGAGCAGGTACTTGCGGATAGCGACCTCGTGGCCCGCGGCCTGCAGGGCGTCGAGCGCGTGCACCGACGTCGGGCAGTGCGGGTTGTGCATGAGGGTGAGGGTGGGCGCGGTGGTCACCGGCCGATCGTACGCGGCGGGGCGCACGCGTCCGGCCCGGATCGGCCTCGTCGGCTACCGGGCCTCCAACACCGGGGTGCGTCCCGGCGCAGGGCCGCGCGTGGCCGTCGACCAAGGGCGGCCGCCCCGTCGTCAGAGCCCCGCGGGGTGGCGCGCGTGGAAGCCCGTGCGTCGGCCGATGACCGGGCGCCAGCGCACGCCGGAGCGACCGGCCGGGTCGCCGACGCGGCTCGTGTCGAGGCGCAGTCCGGCGATCTCCATGTAGACGTGGCCGCGGTTGGCGTAGACCGAGATCCAGCGTCCGTCGCCGGCCCGGGCCCAGCGCGCGAGCATGCCGCTGGTCATCGAGCCGCCGAGCAGGCCGGAGCGGATCAGGGAGTAGCCGACGGCCCCGGAGCAGTCGTAGCCGCTGTCGACGAGGCGCGCGTGTCCGCCGCCCCACTTGTAGGGCTTGCCGATGATGATGTTCGCCGCGGCGATGGCCTGCTTGACCGTCGCGGGGGCGGAGCGCGGGATGGCGGCCCGGCCGTCCGTGCGGAGGCGGGCGACGCGGCCCGGCACGGTGCGGCGGGAGCTCGGGACGGGGACGAGCAGGGGGTCCTGGCGACGCTCGTCGCGATCTCCGCGGCGGTCGTCGCGGTCCCCCCGGCGGTCCTCGCGGCCGTCCTCCCGATCGCCGGACGGCTGCGGGGCCGGGGCGGGCTTCGGCGCCGGAGCCGGCGCCGTCACCGGCATGGACGGCGCGCTGGGCACGGCCGGGGGCATGGAAGGCGCGCTCGGCGCGACGGGCGGCATGGACGGCGTGCTCGGCGCGGCCTGCATCTCCGGGCCGTCGGGGTGGTGCCAGTGCGGGCGTTCGGCCGAGGCGACGGCGGGCGTTCCCAGCAGGGCGATCACGGCGGTGGAGGCGAGCACGAGGCGTCGGGTCACTCCCGGGCCATCGGCGGGTCGGTGGTCGAGGTCCAGGGGGCCGGACGAACGTCGGGCCCTCCCACGGGGGACGTGCGTCCGGCCACCGCAACTCCGGCACTGCCCGCTCCCCGGGGCCGGCCCGTCGCGCAGAACCGGGCCGGTGGGGTTCGGGGCCGCCGGCGCCGGGCACCTGCGAGGGTGCGGGGGCTTGGGTCCCCTACCGCCCGCGCCCTGTCCGTGACCCGCAGAACCGCCCCCGCCGCTCCCGACGACGCGCTCGACGCGCTCGTCGCCCTCACGCTGCGGCTCTCCGCCGTGCCCGCCCCGACGGGGGACGAGGGGGAACGCGGCGCCGTGGTGGCCGAGCTCTTCGCCGACGCGGGCATGGTCGTCGGCCGCGACGAGGTCGGCAACGTGCTGGCCCGGCGGCCCGGCGACGACCCGTCGGCGCCGGCCGTCGTGGTCTCGGGCCACCTCGACACCGTCTTCGGCCGCGAGGTGGCGCTCAACCCCCGCGAGCACGCCGGGCGCCTGCTCTGCCCGGGCGTGGGCGACAACACCGTCGCGGTCGCCACCCTGATCGTCCTCGCGCGCGAGCTCGCGGCGCGACCCGCGAGCGGCACCCCCGTCGTCCTCGCCGCCACCGTCGGCGAGGAGGGCCTCGGCGACCTGCGCGGGGCGAAGCACCTGTTGCGCACCGTCGCCACGAGCGCCTTCGTCTCGCTCGAGGGGCATCTGCTCGACGAGCTCGTGGTGGGCGGGATCGGATCCGTCCGGCTGCGCGCCCGGTACGCCGGTCCCGGGGGGCACTCGTGGGGCGACCGGGGGACCCCGAGCGCCGTCCACGCCCTGCTGACCGCGGGCGCCGCGGCCGTCGACGCGGTGCCCGAGGCGCGGCACGTCAACGTCGGCGTGGCGCGCGGCGGGACGGCCGTGAACGCGATCGCGGGCGAGGCGAGCCTCGTCGTCGACCTGCGTGACGAGGACGAGGCGCGTCTGGAGGAGACGACGCGGCTCGTCATCGGCGCCCTCGAACACGCGCCGGCCGGGATCGCGGCGACGGTCGAGCGGATCGGCCATCGCCCCGCGGGCCGCACGTCCGACCGCGACCCGCTCGTCCGCGCGGCCCGCGCCGCCCGCGCCGACGCCGGCCTGCGTCCGGCCCGCGAGGACATCGGCTCGACGGAGTGCAACGCGGCCTTCCCGCTCGACGTGCCGACGGTCTGCATCGGCCTGACCCGCGGCGGCGACATGCACCGCGAGAGCGAGTGGATCGAGATCGCGCCGCTCCGGGACGGGCTGGCCCAGGCGCGAGCGCTGCTGCGCCGGCTGGGCGTGGGCTGAGCGCCCCGCCCGACCGGCCCGCGGGCGGTGCCGGGGCGTGCGGAAGGTGTGCCGACGCGTGCCGGTCTCGGCGCCTCGTCGCGCCGAACCCGTCGTGGGCGGGAGTCCGCCGGGGCCCGCCCGTAGGCTCCGCCCCATGCCCGAGGACCTCATCACCGGCGACGACGGACGCACCCGCTGCCGGTGGGGGTCCGAGCCCGATGTCTACCGGGCTTACCACGACGAGGACTGGGGCCGACCCCTGCACGGCGAGCGCGAGCTCTACGGCCTGCTGACGCTCGAGACGTTCCAGAGCGGCCTCTCGTGGCTGACGATCCTGCGCAAGCGCCCGGCGTTCCAGGCGGCGTTCGACGACTTCGACCCCGAGCGCGTGGCGCGCTACGGCGAGGAGGACGTCGCGCGGCTGCTCGGCGACGCGGGCATCGTGCGCAACCGGCTGAAGGTCGCCGCGGCCGTGACGAACGCGCGCGCCACCGTGGCCCTGCGTGAGCACGGCGGGCTCGACGCGTTCTTCTGGTCGTTCGCCGACCAGGCGCGGGAGGAGCGCCCCGCGCCGGACTGGCGGCCGGCGGGGATGGCCGACGTCCCGTCGTTCACGCCGACGTCGAAGGCGATGGCCAAGGCCTTTCGCGCTGCCGGGTTCGCGTTCGTGGGGCCGACGGTCGCGTACGCGTTCATGCAGTCGGCGGGGCTGGTGGACGACCACCTCGTGGGCTGCGTCTGCGCGGCGAGCTGAGACGGCCTGTCCCATGCGGACATCAGGTGACCGCGTTGAGAGGGACGCTGCCGCCATGCCCATCACCCAGCCACGCACCCCCGCCGAGGGATCCCGATGACCGGCACCCTCGACACACCACGCGCGAAGACGCTCGCGCTGCTCCTCCTCGCCATGACGCAGTTCATGGTCGTCGTCGACGCCTCGATCGTGAACGTCGCGCTGCCGAGCATCGGCTCGGCGCTGCAGTTCTCCCAGGACGACCTGTCGTGGGTCATCAACTCCTACACGCTCGTCTTCGGCGGCTGCCTGCTGCTCGGCGGGCGGCTCGCCGACCTGCTCGGCCGACGGCGCCTGTTCATGACGGGCCTGCTCGTCTTCTCCGCCGCGTCGCTGGCCGGTGGGCTGGCGGGGTCGGACACCGCGCTGATCGTCGCCAGGGCCTTCCAGGGCCTCGGGGCCGCGCTGGTCTCGCCCGCGGCGCTGTCCATCGTCACGACGACGTTCGCCGAGGGCGCCGAGCGCAACAAGGCGCTCGGGGTCTGGGGGGCCGTCGCGGGTGCCGGCGGCGCCGCCGGTGTGCTGCTCGGCGGCGTGCTGACGGAGTTCGCCGGCTGGGAGTGGGTCCTGTGGGTCAACGTGCCAATCGGCCTCGCCGCCGTCGCGCTCGCGCCCCGGCTCCTGCCCGAGAGCCGCGACCACCACGAGGACCGCTCGTTCGACCTCCCCGGCGCCTTCGCGGTCACCGCGGGCCTCGCGGTCGTGGTCTTCGCGATCGTCGACGCCGAGCGCGCCGGCTGGGGGTCCACGCAGACGGTCGGCCTGCTCGCCGCGGGCATCGGCCTGATCGCGGCGTTCATCGTCGTCGAGCTCAAGGCCCGCAAGCCGCTCGTGCCGCTGGGGACGTTCCGCCTGCGGACGCTGCGCGGCGCCAACGTCGTCGGCCTGCTGATCGGGATGTCGCTCTTCTCGATGTTCTACTTCGTCTCCCTCTACCTGCAGCAGGTGCTGGGCTTCGACGCGCTCGAGGCCGGGCTCTCGTACCTCCCGCTGTCCGTGGCGATCATCGTCTCGGCGGGCGTCGCGTCGCAGCTGGTCACCCGCGTCGGCTTCAAGCCCGTCCTGGTCACGGGCATGCTGCTCGTGGCCGCCGGCCTGCTGTGGTTCTCCCGCGTCTCGCCGGACGGCTCGTATGCGGCCGACGTCCTCGGGCCGTCGCTGCTGGCGGCGGTCGGCCTGGGCTGCTCGTTCGTCCCGGTGACGATCGCCGCGGTGACCGGCACGCGTCCGGACCAGGCAGGCCTGGCGTCGGGCCTGATCAACACGTCGCAGCAGGTCGGCGGCGCGTTGGGCGTGGCGATCCTCGCGGCCGTCGCGTCCTCCGTCTCCGGGGCGATCGACCCCCGCGGGCGGCTGTCGCCCGACCAGCTCGCGAGCCTCACGGACGGCTTCGGCACCGCGTTCCTGGTCGGCGCCGGCTTTGCGCTGCTCGGCGCGCTGGCCGCGGCCCTGCTGATCTCGTCCCGGGACTCCCGCGGGATGGCCGAGGCGGCGCGGGCCGGGGAGCCGGTGGCGGCGGCGGGCTGACGGCCGGGCGTAGACAGGCGTCGGGCGGCGCCCGGTTAGGACGCCGCCCGCTCACCTGCACGGTCGTGTACCCAGCCGTGGCGGCCTCACCCGCGCGGAGGCCACGGCTTTCACACGGAGGGGCGATAGCCTCGCCGCATGGCCCTCCTCGATCGCCTCCCCGGCCGCAGCGCTCCCGAGCCCGTCGCCCGTCTCGACGGGCGGACCACGGTCGTCTGCGGCGGGGCCGGCGAGGTCGGCGAGGGGATCGTCACGGCGCTCCTGCACGCCGGCGCCCGTGTGGCGGTGCCGTCGCGCCGGTCCGACCGGCTCGGCGCCCTCGAGTCCCGCCTGCGCGAGGCCGGCGCGCCCGTCGAACGGCTCGTGCCCGTCATCGGCGACCTGTCCGACGGCGACGGCGCGGCGCGCCGGTTGGCGGCCGACGTCGCCCGCCTGGCCGGCCCGCCCGACCTGGTCGTCGCGGCGCTGGGCGGCTGGGACGCCGGCCCGCCGCTGGCGGAGCTCCCGCTCGAGGACTGGGAGCGCACCGTCCACGACGGCCTGCGGGCCCATCACCTGGCGATGCACGCGTTCGTGCCGCTCCTGCGGGATCGCCCCGGCGCGGGCTACGTCCTCATCAACGGCGCGGCGGCCCGCTACCCCGTGCCCGGCTCGGGCGCGGTCTCGACGGTCGCGGCCGGCGAGCTCATGGCCGCGCAGGTCCTGGCGGCGGAGGAGTCCGGCTTCGGCATCCAGGTCGAGGCCTACGTGCTCGGCCCGGTGAGCACCCGCTCGCGCGACGAGTCCGCGCCCTGGATGGCGGGCGCGCAGCAGGTCGGCGACGTCATCGCCGACCGCGCGGGCCGGCGGCTGGCGGGCGACGGCGATGCCGGGCCCGCCACGGTGCTGGAGATCCTCACCTCGGGCGACCTGCGCCGGGCGCGCGAGCTGCCGCCGGGCGGCGTGCGCGGCGCGACGGCGGGCCGCGCGGGCTGGGTGCTCTGGGGTCTGCAGACGGGGGGCATCAGCCGTCAGGTCCGCCGGGGTACTCCGCCTCGCGGCTGAGCACGGCCACGGCCCCAGGACGCCGCGCGGAGCGTCGACCGGACAGGCGGCCGGCGGGCGCGGTCCCTCAGGTCGTCACGACGACGCTCTGGCTCTCCGCCACGAGCGCCGCGAACGCCGCGGCGACCGCGACCGCCGTCGGGTCGGGCCAGTCGCCGTGCACCTCGACGGTCGCCCGTCGCTTGTGTCCGGGACGGGTCTGCACGCGCACGGAGCGCCCCTCGTCGGCCGTCAGGCGTCCCTCGATGCCCTTCCACCGCCCGGACGCGCTCCATGCCACTGCGCCGTCGACCCCCGCCACCGTGCTGGCGTCGCCGTCGATCGTCACCAGCTCCGGCCCCTCGGGGCTCGTGGCGGTGTGCTCCGTGCGGGACATGCCGTGCGTCCGCAGGTCCAACGCGAGGTCCGGTCCGCGCACCTCGGCGCTGTCCTTCAGGCGACTCGTCCACTCCAGCGTGCCGAGCTCGTTGCCCGCGCCGTCCTCGACGGAGAAGGTCTTCCGCAGCTTGCTGGAGCGCCGCAGGGAGAACGTGGTCGAGCCGGCGGCCTGGTCGGTCATGCCCGGAGTATGCCGCGCGTGTCCCGCCGGACCGGCCGGCGCACGCTCGCGCGATACCGTCAGGGCATGAGCCTCCCCGACGTCCTGCGCGACCTCCTGACGACCCCGGGCCCGTCCGGCCGGGAGGCCGCCGCTGCGAACGTGTGGCGCGCCCACGCCGAGAAGTTCGCCGAGGTCGAGAAGGACACCTTCGGCTCGAGCGTCGCGCGGGTCGCCGGCACGTCGACCGCGACCGGCACGTCGTCGGGCACCGCCGAGGGCGGCGTCCCGTCGCTGGCCATCGTCGGGCACATCGACGAGATCGGCCTCATCGTCACCCACATCGACGACAAGGGCTTCCTGCGCATCGCCTCCGTCGGCGGCCAGGACCCGCAGCAGCTCGTGGGCCAGCGGGTGCGCATCCTCGCCCGCGACGGCGAGGTCCGTGGCGTCATCGGCAAGAAGCCGATCCACCTCATCGAGGCGGACGAGCGCTCGCGCGCGGCGAAGATCAAGGAGCTGACGATCGACATCGGCGCCGCCGACAAGGCCGACGCCCTCGAGGTCGTGCGCGTCGGCGACGTCGCCGTGATCGACGCCGAGCCGATCGAGCTGCGCCAGGGGCGCTTCGCGTCGCGGTCGATGGACAACCGCATCGGCTCGTTCGTGGCGTACGAAACCGCACGCCTCGTCGCCGAGGCCGGCGGCGCGCCGGGCGAGGTCATGGGCTGGGCCGTCACGCAGGAGGAGACCGGCCTCGCCGGTGCGGCGACCACCGCCCACCGCGTGCGCCCCGACATCGCGGTCGCCGTCGACGTGACGTTCGCGAGCGACCACCCCGGGGTCGACGTCAACGACATCGGCGAGCACCCGCTGGGCTCCGGCCCCGTCATCGAGCGCGGCACCCCGCTGCACCCGTGGGTGACCGACGCGCTGATCGAGACGGCCGAGGCCGAGGGCATCCCGCACACGCTCAGCGCCACGGGCCGCGCCACGGGTACGGACGCCGACGCGATCCAGATCGCCGCCGATGGCATCGCGACCGCGGTGGTCTCCGTGCCGCTGCGCTACATGCACTCCGTCGTGGAGACGGCGCAGGTCGAGGACATCCTCAACACCGCCAAGCTGCTGGCCGCCTTCGCGCAGCGCCTCTCCGCCGACGTCGACCTGCTGCGGTGAGCCGCGCGCCCGACGACCGCTGGCTGCTGCTCTGGGACATCGACGGGACCCTGCTCCTGAAGGCGTCGGGTTCGCACGCGGCCGCCGTCTGGGACGCGCTGCGCGAGGTCCACGGCATCGGCGACGAGCGGCTGCTGAAGAACCAGCCGATGGCCGGGATGACCGACGGGCAGATCGCGCGCGACATCCTCGTCGCGGCGGGCGTCGACCATCCGCAGATCGACGCCCACGCGGACACGGTCGCCGCGCGCACCTGCGAGACCTACGAGCCCGGCGACCTGCAGGGCCACGTCTCGCCCGGCGTCGACGTCCTCCTGGCCGAGCTGCACGACCGCGACGACGTCGTGCAGTCGCTCGTCACGGGCAACTTCGAGCCGATCGCCCGGCGCAAGCTCGACGCCGCCGGCCTGGGTGGCTGGTTCGCCCCGGAGATCGGCGGCGGGTTCGGCTCGGACCACGAGGAGCGCCGGCACCTGCCCGGGTTCGCCCGCCGCCGCGCCGGCGAGGCCCTGCGTGCCGACGGCACGCCCTGGCCGCCCGAGCGCACCATCGTCATCGGCGACACCCCGCGCGACATCGCCTGCGCCCGCCACGACGGCGTGCACGTGATCGCCGTCGCCACCGGCGGCCACCCCGCCGACGAGCTGCAGGACGCCGACGCCGTCGCCACCGACGCGGAGGAGCTCCGCGCCGCGCTGCTCGCCGTGATCGACGGCCGCGAGCCGTCCGCCGACCCCTCCCGATCCCCCGACCCCGAGGTCCCCGCATGAGCCCCCTCCCCGACGTCGACCCCACGCGCCTGCGCGACGCCCTCGAGCGCCTCGTGCGCATCCCGTCCGTGGCGTTCCCCGGGTTCCCCGAGGCGCCGGTGCGCGAGGCCGCGGACCTGACGGCCGCGCTGCTCCAGGAGGCCGGCGTGCAGGACGTGCAGCGCGTCGACGTGCCCGGCGGGCCGCAGGCGATCTACGCCGACATCCCGGCCGCCGACCCGGACGCGCCGACCGTGCTGCTCTACGCCCACTACGACGTGCAGCCCGCCGGCCCCGACGAGAGCTGGACGACCCCCGCGTGGGAGCCGACGGAGCGCGACGGCCGCCTCTACGGGCGCGGCACCGCCGACGACAAGTGCGGCATCGCGCTGCACGTGGCCGCGCTCGCGGCGCTGAGCGCGACGGGCGAGGGGCTCCCCGTGCACGTCAAGGTCCTGATCGAGGGCGAGGAGGAGACGGGCCAGGGCACGCTCTCCAAGCTCGTCGAGGCCGACCCGGACCGCTACCGCGCCGACGCGTTCGTCATCGCGGACGGCTCGAACGTCGCGACGGGCACCCCGACCCTGACCACGTCGCTGCGCGGGATGGCCGTCGTCGACGTCACGGTCGACACGCTCGAGCGGCCCGTCCACTCCGGCGTCGCCGGCGGCCCCGGTCCGGACGCGCTGCTCGCGCTCGCCCGCGTCATCGCCTCGCTGCACGACGACCGCGGCAACGTCGCCGTGAAGGGTCTCGACACGATCCCGTGGGACGGCGTGGCCGTCGAGCCCGAGGCGTTCCGCGCGGAGAACGGCGTGCTCGAGGGCGTCGACCTGCTCGGCGACGGACCCGTCGCGGACCAGATCTTCACCCGCCCGTCCATCACCGCCATCGGCATCGACGCCCCGGCCGTCGACGTCGCCGCCAACGCGCTGATCCCGTCGGCCCGCGCCCGCCTGAGCGCGCGTCTGGCCCCGACCCAGGACCCGGCGGCCGCGGCCCAGGCGATCATCGCCCACGTGATGGAGCACGCCCCGTGGGGCGTGCAGGTCAAGGTCGAGGAGGGCCCGGGCGCCCCCGGTGCGGTGCTCGCGGGCGAGGGCCCGGTCGCCGAGGCGGCCGCCGCCGCGCTCGAGCAGGGCTACGGCGCGCCGGCGGTCCGCATCGGCACGGGCGGGGCGATCCCGCTCTGCGCCGACCTGGCGACGATCTACCCCGACGCCGCCTTCGTCCTCTGGGGCCCGGGCGACGAGCGCTCCCGCATCCACGCGGGCGACGAGTCCGTCGACCTCGCCGACCTGCAGCGCGCCGCCGTGGCCGAGGTCGCGTTCCTCCAGGCGCTGGGCGCGGTCCGGGTCTAGCACGGGGCCGGTGTCACAGCGGCGGGGGCCGTCTCGTCGGGGAGGCATGAGCACCACGACCAACCACCCCACCCACGAGCCCCGCCTCGACGCCTTCGCCCACGCCAAGCCCGCCTACGCGGCGATGGCGCGGGTCGAGGAGCGGATCGACCTCAACCCCGTCCTCCGCGAGCTGATCAAGCTGCGCGCCTCGCAGATCAACGGCTGCGCGTTCTGCCTCGACATGCACTGGACGGACGCGAAGGCGGCGGGGGAGAGCGACGTGCGCCTCGCCCAGCTCGCCGCGCACGCCGAGAGCCCGTACTTCGACGCGAAGGAGCGCGCCGTCCTCGCGCTCACGGACGCCGTCACCCTCGTCGCGGAGACGCACGTGCCCGACGACGTCTGGGCGGCGGCCGCGGCCCAGCTCGACGACGTCGAGCTCGCGAACGTCCTGCTCCAGATCGGCATGATCAACGCCTGGAACCGGCTGGCGGTCTCGACCCGGATGGTGCCCGCGAGCTGGTCGGCGCAGGCCTAGGACGGAGAGCGCGACCCGATGCGCGACACTCCGGCGGAGCCGACGATGCAGCACGACCGGCACGAAGACCCCCACCGCGTGGCCTTCGCCGTCGCGTACCGCATGCTGGGGAGCGTCGCCGAGGCGGAGGACGTCGCCCAGGAGGTCGCGCTCCGGCTGACCGCCGAGGACGGCGCGGTCGAGAACCCGGCCGCGTGGGCCACGACGGTGGCCACGCGGCTCTCGATCGACGTGCTGCGCTCGGCCCGCGTGCGGCGCGAGACCTACCCGGGGCCGTGGCTGCCGGAGCCGGTGCTGGAGGATCCCGGTCCCGGCCCCGCCGAGCGGGTCGCGCTCGCCGACACGATCTCGCAGGCGCTGCTGGTCGCGCTCGAGCGCCTCACGCCCGTCGAGCGCGCCGCGTTCCTGCTGCGCGAGGTCTTCGACTACGACTACGGGCGCATCGCCGAGATCGTCGACCGCTCGGAGGACAACGCGCGCCAGCTCGTCTCGCGGGCCAAGCGCCACGTCACCGCCGGTCGCCCGCGCTTCGATCCCGACGACGAGGCGCGGGACCGCCTCGTCGGTCGCTTCCTGGCCGCGGTGGACGGCGGCGACCTGCGCGGGCTCGAGGACGTGCTCGCCGAGGACGTCGTGCTCTGGGGGGACGGGGGCGGTGTCGTCGTCGCGGCGAAGATCCCCGTCCACGGCGCCGCGGCGGTCGCGCGGTTCCTCGTCCACACGCACCCGAGCCGCCGCGGCCGCGCCGACGCGACGTTCGCGCCGGCGCGGGTCAACGGGCAGCCCGGCCGCATCCTCCGCCACGGCGACGGCACCGTCGACGCGGTCTTCGCCTTCGACGTCGTCGACGGGCGCATCGCGGCGATCCGGGTCGTGCGCAACCCCGAGAAGCTGCGGCATCTCGGGGCCACGCCGTAGGTCAGCGGGCGGGGGATCCCTCGGCGCGCGCCGCGTCGGCCAGCGCCCCGCGGTCGAGCCCGAGCCGGGCCAGGGTGGCGGCGGCGGTGCCGTGCTCCGTGGCGGCGACGGCCTCGACGACGTGCGCGCCGCCCAGCGGCACCCGGCGCTCCCGGGCCAGACGGCCCGCGGCCTGGAAGACCTCCTGGGCCGCGCCCGTGCTCCGGAACGCCCCGCGGGCCGGCGGGGCCGCGACGGCCGGTCCGCCCGGGGCGACGCCGACGCTCGCCAGCGCCTCGGCGTGGTGGGCCTCGACGGCGGCGGCCAGGGCGTCCGGGTCGGCGCCGACCCGCGCGAACGCGCGGCGAGCGCCGCCGTCGGGCAGGTCGAGCGCGGCGAGGAGCAGGTGCTCCGCGCCCGGCTCGGGCTCGCCGGCGGTGTGGGCGTGGCGCTCGGCGGACTCGAGCAGCTGCTTGATCGTCCGCATGTCGCGGAACGGGGACCTGAGGCTCATCGGGGACCTTCGTCGGTGGGGCGGTGGGTCGCACGGCCGGCGTGACGCTTGTGCGCCGCCTGACGGCTCACGCCGAGCGCCTGGGCGACCTGCGCCCACGTCCAACCCTGGCGCACCGCCTCGTCGACGGCGGCGTACTCGAGCTGCTCCGCCCGTCGGCGCAGGGCCACCACCGCGGCGAGCGCGGCGGCGGGATCGGTCGGCGGGGGGAGCTCGGCGGCCATGCGCTGTCAACCGTAGTTGACGGACCGCGCGCCTGTCAACTCAGGTTGACGTCGACCTCAGACGGCGGTCCAGTACGCGTCGTTGCCGACCGGGTGCTCCGTGGCGCCGGCCTCCTGCAGGCGGCGGCGGGCCTCCTCGCGGTCGTCGACGAGGTCCAGCACGCCTGCGACCTCCTGGGTCGAGAGCGGCTGGCCGGCCCAGCGCAGGACCTCGAGCGGGTCGTCAGCCCAGGGGCGCTGCTCGAGCTCGGGGGCCAGGTTCGCCACCAGGGTCTCGATGGTGAGGGCGGTGTGGAAGCCCGGCGCCTCGAGCGTGCGGCCGTCGGCGGAGAGGACGTAGCTCGGGCACGTGTAGCGCCGGCCCGGGCCGGCGTCCTCGCCGTCGGCCGGCTTCCAGTCCTCGCCCGAGTTGGCCAGCTTGGAGTCGAGCGCGAGCGCCGCGGGGCTGGGGTGGCGCGTGTCGTGCAGGTCGCGCTGGAACGCCGCCTCGACGGCCTCCTCGGCGACCCAGCCGCGCAGCGCGTCCACGTCGATCTCCAGACGGCGGGCGGCCTCGTCGATCGTCTCGGTGGCGCCGACGGCCTTGCCCTCGGCGAGCGCCGAGACGTGCAGCCCGCGCAGCAGCTTGACGGCGGCGTCGACCCCGAGGTGCTCGCGGACGGCGACGATCGCCCGGCAGGCGGCCCACGTGCCGCCGACGGGGCGGCTCTGGCCCGTGAACAGGGGCTGGCCGAGCCGGTCGAACCCGCGCAGGATGCTGGCGGCCCGCTCCGGGGTGAAGTCCATCCGCGCGTAGCTCGAGCCGTCCTCGGAGAGGCCGGCCATGCGGAGGTGCCAGGTGAGCTGGTCGCCGTAACGCCAGGAGAGCCGGAACCGGATGGGTTCGGCGCTGAAGGCCCAGGGGCAGGCCGGGTCGGTGAAGGTCGTGACGTCGACGGTGGGCACCGAGCGACGGTAGCGCGGCGAGAGCGCGTGCTCGTCCTGTCCGGGGATTCCCGTCGTGCCGCGGGTCGGAGGAGCGGTGGATCCCGGGCCGCCCGGGTGCTACCGTGGAGGACGTAAGCGGACCACGGTCCGAAACGCGGCGCAAGGGGCGACGCAGTGCACGACAAGCGCATCGGATTCCTCAGCTTCGGTCATTGGCAGGCGGCGCCCGGGTCGCAGACGCCGACGGCCCGCGAGGCCCTGCAGCAGACCGTCGAGCTGGCGGTCGCGGCCGAGGAGCTCGGCATCGACGGGGCGTACGTGCGCGTGCACCACTTCGCCCGGCAGCTCTCCGCCCCGTTCCCGCTGCTGGCGGCGATGGCCGCCCGCACCAGCCGCATCGAGCTCGGCACCGGGGTCATCGACATGCGGTACGAGAACCCGCTCTACATGGCCGAGGAGGCCGCGGTCGCCGACCTGCTCAGCGACGGCCGGCTGCAGATCGGCGTGAGCCGCGGGTCCCCCGAGCCGGCGTGGCGCGGGGCCGAGGCGTTCGGCTACGTGCCGCCGGAGGGCCGCACCGCGGCCGATCTCGCCCGCGACAAGACGGCGATGATGCGCCAGGCGATCGCCGGCGCGGGCGTCGTCCACGCCGACGGCCGCGGTGGCCCGTCGCAGGCGACCCTCGCGGTCCAGCCGCAGGCCCCGGGCCTTGCCGACCGCATCTGGTGGGGCTCCGGCACCCGCGAGACCGCGCAGTGGGCGGGCCAGCAGGGCATGAACCTCATGAGCTCGACGCTGCTCGTCGAGGACACGGGCGTGCCGTTCGACGAGCTGCAGGCCGAGCAGATCGCCCTCTTCCGCGACGCGTGGAGCGGCGCGGGGTGGGAGCGCGAGCCGCGGGTCTCCGTCTCGCGCAGCGTCATCCCGATCACGAGCGACCTGGACCGGCGTCTGTTCGGCCGCGACTCCGGCAGCGACCAGGTGGGGATCCTCGAAGGCGTGCAGGCGCGGTTCGGACGGACCTACACGGGCGAGCCGGACCGCATCGCGGAGGAGCTCTCCCGGGACCGCGCGGTGCGCGAGGCCGACACGCTGCTCCTGACCGTCCCCAACCAACTCGGGGTGGAGTACAACGCCCGGCTGCTCGAGACGATCGCGCGCGACGTGGCCCCGGCCATCGGCTGGACGCCGGCCACCAGCCGCGCCTGAGGGCCCGGCCGGCCGGCCCCGCCGCTGGCCCGGAACGCCGCGGTATCGCGGCGCTGGGTGGACCTGAGACCGCCGGGGGCTGGGGGACCGGTCAGGCGGCGGTCCAGAAGGCGTCCGTGCCGACCTGGTGCTCCGTGGCGCCGCCCTGCTGCAGGCGTTCGCGGGCGGCGTCTCGGTCCTCGCCGAGCAGCGCGGCGACCTCCTGCGTGGCCAGGGGGACCGGCGCCCAGCGCAGGGCCTCGATCGGGTCCGTCGGCCACGGGCGCCGCTCGAGCTGCGGTGCCAGGTTGGCGAGCACGGCCTCGACGGCGTTCCAGGGCTGGAACCCGGGGACCTCGGCCGTGCGGCCGTCGACCGTGAACCGGTAGCTCGGGCAGGTGTAGCGGCGGCCGGAATCCCCCTGCGGGCCGTCCCAGTCCGGCTCGACGTCGGCGAGCTTGTGGTCGAGCGCGAGCGCCACCCGGCCCGGCGTGCGCGCGGCGGCCAGGTCGTCGAGGAACGCCTGCTCCGTCGCGTCGTCGGCGAGGCGCGCGTCGAGCTCGTCCGTGGGCAGTCCGGCCGTACGCACGGCGTCGGAGAGCACGTCGGGGTGGTCGATCGACCGCGCCTCGGCCAGGCCCGCGATCCGCAGAGCGCGCATGAGCCGCAGGGCGCCGTCCGGGTCGAGCCCGCGCGCGGCGACGTAGAGGCGGCAGGCGTCCCACGTGCCGGCAGGATCCCGGCGCTCGGCGTCCGCCAGGGGCATGCCGTAGCTGTCGAAGTGCCGGAGGATCGCCGCGTTCCGCTGCGCGTCGAAACCCTTGGCCTCCTGCGCGGCGGCGTCGCGCGCCAGGCCGACGACCCGGGTCGTCCAGTCCAGCGCCTCGCCGAACCGCCACGCGAGCTGCCAGCGCACCGGCTCCGCGCTGTAGGCGAACGGGCACGCCGGGTCGGTGAACTCGACGACATCCACGGTGGTCATCCTCGGACGGTACCCGCCCTCTGGGCCCCCGGAACGCGAACGGCCCGCCCCGGGGAGGGGCGGGCCGTGTCATGCCGCTGTCCGGCGATGGTCGCCGGGAGCGAGGGGGCCGGCGACGGGCGCCGGCCGGGTGCTACGCGTGGTTGCGCTTGCGACCGCCGACGACCATGCCGTAGACGAAGAGGAAGAGCAGGGCGCCGACGATGGCGATGATCCACGTCTTGATGTCGAAGATGCCGTCGAGCTCGCCGAAGCCGATGGCGGAGGCGATGAGGCCACCGATGATCGCGCCGACGACGCCCACGATGAGCGTGCCGATGAGGCCGCCCGGCTCGGGGCCGTTGTTGATGGCGCGAGCGATAAGTCCGGCGATGAGACCGATGACGATGAAGCTGATGATGCCCATGGGGGATCCCTTGCTGGAGTTCGGGCGCTGCGACCGCAACGCCCTCTGCATCTCGCCTACCCCCGCGAAAATCCCAGCAAACACCGGGGTTTCACCGACGACCGTTCGGGGGGTCGTCGCGAAGTACCTCCTGACCGCCGTCGTGTGAGCGCGCGCACGCCAGCGCGAGGGCGGAGGGCAGGGTCCCGAAACGGCGAGGGGGCCGGACGTCCGCCCGGCCCCCTCGCCCCGCTTCGGTGCGGCGCCGCCCGTGGGGCGGCGCGCGCCGGCTACTTGCCGGTGAGCTTGTCCTTGACGCCGTCGACGGCGTCGCCGACCTTGTCCTTCACCTTGCCGGCGTTCTGGTCCGTGCGGCCCTCGTTGCGGAGCTCGTCGTTGTCGGTGGCGGCGCCCGCGGTCTCCTTGACCTGGCCCTTGAGCTTGTCCGTCTTGCCGTCGGTCATGCGGTTCTCCTCGGTCGTGTGCGGGGCGTGGCGGCGACCTCGTCGCTGCGTGCCCTACACGACCCCTACCCGGCCGTCCGCCCACGCACGCACACGTCGAGGCGAGTGGCGGCCGGACGTCAGGATCGTGACCGAGGTCGTCCCCTATCGCCCGTGGGGCGTGATCACCGCGCGGCCCGAGAGCTCGCCGGCCTCGAGGCGCCGGTAGGCCTCGAGCGCGTCGTCGAGGGCGTAGTACTCGTTCTCCGGGACGATCTTCCCCGCGCGGTAGAGCGCCACCACCTCGTGCAGCTCCTCGATCGTGCCCCAGTAGGTGCTGGTGAGCTCGGTCTCGTACGGGACGCCGTAGAAGTTCCAGTCGTAATGGCCACCGGCGATGCCGACGACGGTGATGCGCGAGCGCAGCGCGGCGACGGCCGCCGAGAGCTGGATCGTGGGGGCGGCCCCGACGAAGTCGAAGACCGCATCCACGCCCTTGCCGCCGGTCAGCTCGCGGATCGCCGCGGCCTGCCCCTCGCCGCCGGGGACCGTGAGGGCGCCGGCACGTTCGGCGCGGGCCATCGCGTCGGGCTTCGTGTCCGTCGCGATCACCGTCGCCCCCGTGATGGCCGTGAGGATCTGCACGGCGATCTGCCCCAGGCCGCCGAGACCGATCACCAGCGCGTGCCGACCGCCGCCCGCGAGGTGCGGCAGCGCCAGCTTGATGGCGTGGTACGGCGTCAGGCCCGCATCCGACAGCGGCGCGGCGGCGACCGGATCCGCGTCGCCCAGCGGCACGAGGTTGCGCGCCGGGACGGCGACGTACTCGGCCATCCCGCCGTCGCGGCCCAGACCGGAGGCCAGGTACGGCATCTCGGCCGCGTTCTGGCAGTACGTGTCCTGGCCGCGCGAGCACGCGGCGCAGTGCTGGCAGCCGACGGGGCCGTAGACGAGGAACGCGTCCCCGATCGCGATCCCGTCGACGCCCTCGCCGAGCTCCTCGACCCAGCCCGAGTTCTCGTGGCCCAGCACGTAGCTCGGCTGGAGCTGCGCCGGGCCGTGCTCGGCGTCGAACTCGCGGAAGACCGCGACGTCCGAGTGGCACGCGCCTGCGCCCGCGACCTTCAACAGGACCTCGCCGGGGCCGGGGCTCGGCCGCTCGACGTCCTTCAGCGTCGGGAAGGTCTTCCACTGCTCGAACACCACTGCCTGCATGCTGCACCTCGTTCCGTACGCCCTTGGGACTACTCCTCCTCGAAGTGTCGCACCGGCGGCCGGGCCCCCCGCGCGCACCGGCGACCATGGCCCCGCCGCGGTGAGACCCGGGCGAACGCGACTCGGCGGGGAGGCGCGGGGAGGGGAGGCTTCACCCGGGATACGATCGGCCCATGGCGAGCCAGGACGACCCAACCGGTGCCCCGATTCGCGCGTCCGACGCCGAGCGCGATGGCACCATCGACGTGCTGCGTGATGCGTCGGCCGAGGGACGGCTGACCTTCGAGGAGCTGGCCGACCGCATCGAGGCCGCCACGACCGCGACGACGCGCGGCGAGCTCGAGCGGTTGACCGCCGACCTCCCCGTCGATGCCCACCCGATTCCCCGCGGATCGGGCGCGGCCGGCGGTGCCGCGGTCGTCGCGCCGGTGAACGAGTCGACCGTGTTCGGTGACGTGCGCCGCTCGGGCCCGTGGCGGGTGCCGGACAGCAGCCGCTTCTCCACACTGTTCGGCGACATCGAGCTCGACCTGCGCGAGGCCGTTGTCGGGCAGGCGCGGGTCGAGATCGACGCCGGCACCGTCTTCGGCGACGTCACGCTCCTCGTGCCCGAGGGCGTCGTCGTGGAGGTCCGCACGAAGACGTTCTTCGGCGACAGCCGACAGAAGGCGGGCCTGAGCGGACCTCCAGGCGCCACCGTCGTGGTCCTGACGGGCGGCACGTGGTTCGGCGACGTGCGGGTCAAGTCCGAGCGGTTGCGGGAAAGGTTGTTGGGGGGCCTGGGCCGCGCCAGGGGTTGATGGGGGGCCTGGGCCGCGCCAGGGGGCTGGCCGGGCCCGGCCGGGGTGGCCGGCGGGGCGACTGACCGGGGCTTCTCGCGGTGACCGCCGGCGCGGCCCCGGCGGGCGGCACTGCGGGTCCGGGGGTCTGGCCGGGGCCGTTTGGGTTTGCCCGGGGCGACTGACCGGGGCCATTCGCATCGGCTGCCGGCGCGGCCCAGGCAGGCGGGCGCGTGACCGCCGACGGCAACACGTTCGGGCGGCGGACGACGCCGGGGTGGCCGGCGTGGCACGCAGTGCCGGTCATGCTCGCTCCCGCGTCACGGGATGCCGGCCAGCGGCACTCCGAGACGCACCGGCTGGTCTGCCCGGCATCGTCTGACGCGCCGATCCAGCTCCGCACGTCCGACGCCGCCACGAACCCGGGTCGCCTACCGACCCAGGTCGCCCAATGGCCCGGAACGCCCACAAACCCGGACGGCGCCCCGCCTCGGGCGCGCCGGCGCAGCACGGCCTGGGTGCCGGTCAGTGCCGACGCCGGAAGCGCCGGCTGGCCCCGGACAGCGCGCTGGCGCGCCCGAGGCCCTGCCTCACCTGGCCAGCTTCTTGTAGCTCAGGCGGTGCGGGCGGTCGGCCTCGTCGCCGAGCTGGTCGCGGCGGTAGGCCTCGTAGGCCTGGAGGTTGCCCTCGAACCACGTCGCGGTCGAGTTGCCCTCGAAGGCGAGGATGTGGGTCGCGATGCGGTCCAGGAACCAGCGATCGTGGGAGATGACCACCGCGCAGCCCGGGAACGCGAGGAGCCCGTCCTCGAGCGCCTGCAGCGTCTCGACGTCGAGGTCGTTGGTCGGCTCGTCCAGCAGCAGGACGTTGCCGCCGCGGCGCAGGAGCTTGGCGAGGTGGACGCGGTTGCGCTCACCGCCGGAGAGGTTGCCGACCTTCTTCTGCTGGTCGCCCTTCTTGAAGTTGAACGACGCGACGTACTGCCGGGAGTTCATCTCGCGGTCGCCGACCTTGACGTAGTCGAGCTTCTCCGAGATCTCCTCCCAGACGTTGTTGTTCGGGTCGAGGTTGTCGCGCGACTGGTCGACGTAGGAGAGGTCGACGGTCTCGCCGAGCTTGATCTCGCCGGCGTCGGGCTTCTCGATGCCGGTGAGGAGCTTGAAGAGCGTCGACTTGCCGGCGCCGTTGGGGCCGATGACGCCGACCATGCCGCCCGGGGGCAGCGTGAAGGAGAGGTCCTCGAACAGGAGCTTGTCGCCGAACGCCTTGGACAGGCCCTTGGCCTCGATGACGGTATCGCCGAGCCGGGGTCCGGGCGGGATCGTGATGCGCGTCTCGTCCAGGCGCATCGCCGACTGCTCCTTCATCAGCTCGTCGAGGTTGTTCAGGCGGGCCTTCTGCTTGACCTGGCGGCCCTTGGGGTTCTTGCGCGACCAGTCGAGCTCCTCGTTGATCCGCTTCTGGCGGGCCACGTCGGTGCGCTTCTCCATGGCCATCCGCTTGGCCTTGTTGTCGAGCCACCCCGAGTAGTTGCCCTCGAACGGGATCCCGCGGCCGCGGTCGAGCTCGAGGATCCAGCCCGCGACGTTGTCCAGGAAGTAGCGATCGTGGGTCACCGCGACGACGGTGCCCTTGTACGCCTCGAGGTGGCGCTCCAGCCAGGCGACGGACTCGGCGTCGAGGTGGTTGGTCGGCTCGTCCAGCAGCAGCAGGTCGGGGGCCGAGAGCAGCAGGCGGGCGAGCGCCACGCGGCGCTTCTCGCCGCCGGAGAGGTCGACGACGTTCCAGTCGCCGGGCGGGCAGCGCAGGGCGTCCATCGCGTACTCGACCTTCGAGTCGAGGTCCCACGCGTCGGCCGCGTCGATCTCCGCCTGCAGGCGCGCGAACTCGGCGGCCGTCTCGTCGGAGTAGTTCATCGCGAGCTCGTTGAACTTCTCGACGAGGCCCTTGAGCTCGGCCAGGCCGAGCATGACGTTCTCGTGGACGGTCTTGGACTCGTCGAGGTTCGGCTCCTGCTCGAGGATCCCGACGGACGCGCCGGCGGCGAGGGTCGCCTCGCCCTCGAACTCCGTGTCCTGCCCGGACATGATCTTCAGCAGGGACGACTTGCCCGAGCCATTGATGCCGAGGACGCCGATCTTGGCGCCCGGCAGGAAGGACAGGGACAGCTCCTTGAAGACCGTCTTGTCCGGGGGATGCACCTTGGTGAGCTGGTACATCGAGTAGACGAACTGCGAGGACATGCCTCCAACGGTACCGACGTGTGCGCCGTTCCCGTGCGTGCATCGCCTCCGGTCCGCCCGGCCGGCGAGCGACGGGCGGGAACCGCGGGCGGGGTTGGCGGGCGGGGGCCCGGTGGACGGGACCCCCCACGGGCGCCTCAGGCGAGCACCGGCGTCCGCCGCGGCGCCCCTCCCCGCTGCTCCAGCACGTGGTCGACGAGTCCGTACTCCCGGGCCTCCGCCGGCGACATGAAGCGGTCGCGCTCGATGTCGCGGTTGACCCGCTCGCGGTCCTGGCCCGTGTGCTCCACGTAGATGTCCTCGATCCGCTCGCGCAGGAAGAGCGCCTCCCGCGCGTGGATCTCGATGTCGGTCGCCTGGCCGCGGAACCCGCCGCTGGGCTGATGGATCAGGACGCGGGAGTTCGGCAGCGCCGCCCGCTTGCCCGGGGTGCCCGCGCAGAGGATCGTGGCGCCCATCGACATCGCGATGCCGCAGCAGACCGTCGTGACGTCGGGCTTGACGTACCGCATGGCGTCGTAGATCGCGAGGCCGGCGTAGACCTCGCCACCGGGGCAGTTCACGTAGAGGTGGATGTCCTTCTCGTCGTCGTCGGCCTCGAGGTGCAGGAGCTGCGCGACGACGAGGTTGGCGACCGCGCTGTCGATCTCGGTGCCGAGGAAGATCGTGCGGGCGTTGAGCAGGCGGGAGTAGACGTCGAACGATCGCTCGCCGCGGGCGTGCTGCTCGATGACCATGGGGACGAGGGGCATGGGGTGGCTCCGGTTCGGGTTCGTAATGCGCAACTTAGAGGTTGCGCTTCGATGGCGACCATACACGCAACCGGCGAGTTGCGGGTAGGGTGGCGGGGACGGACCGCCCCGGAGGACCCATGAGCCCGCAGCCCTGCACCGACCACCCCGAGCCCGCCGTGCGCCGCGAGGTGCTGCTCGACGCCCCCGTCGACGACGTCTGGCGCGCGCTGGCCGACGACGCCGGCCTGACGGGGTGGCTCGCCGACGAGGTCGACCTCGACGTGGCGCCCGGGGCGACGGGCACCGTGCGCGACGCCGGCGGCCCGCTCCGTCCCGTCCGCGTCGACGAGGTCCGCGAGGGCCGGGGGCTGTCCCTCGTGTGGTCCGACGAGGCCGACGTGGAGACGCTCGTCGACATCGCGCTGACGCCGGACGACGCGCCCGGCGCCGGTCGTGGACGCACGCGGGTCGTGGTCGTCGAGCTGCCGGTCGTCGCGGTCTCGGCCGTGTCCGTGCAGGCCGCCCGCGTCCTGGTCGGCGCCCCGGGCGGGGGCGCGCCGTCGGCCACCGCCTCCGCGTCGGCGGGCCGGGTGCTCGCCGGCGTGCGATGACGTCCGCGCCGAGCCCCGGACGGACGGACGCGGGCACGGGGCGCGACGCCGCGGTCGGCGCCGTCTTCGCCGCGCTCGCCGATCCGACCCGGCGCGCCGTGCTGCGCGAGCTGGGCTCCGCGTCGACCGTGACGGCCTCCGCGATGGCGGAGGGGATGCCCATGACCCGACAGGCGCTGACGAAGCACCTGCGCGCCCTGGCGGACGCCGGGCTCGTCGTCGCGACCCGGTCCGGGCGCGAGACGCACTACCGGGCGGTGCCCGGGGCGCTCGACGACGCCGTGGGCTGGATGGTCGACGCGGGCGCCCGCTGGGACGACCGTCTGGAGCGCCTGCGCCGCCGCGTGGAGTGATGGGGGGGGCGGGTCGCGCCAGGGGTGCAGCCGGGCCCGGCCGTTTCGTCCGGTGGAGGACTGGCCGGGCCGGGCGGCCGTGGCATGCCGGCGCGACCCGCCGACGGCCGCGCGGGTCGGGGGTGCGGCCGGGCCCGGCCGCCTCGTCCGGCGGCGGACTGGCCGGGCCGGGCCGCCGTGGCATGCCGGTGCGGCCCGCCGCGGAACCTCAGCGGCGCGCGCGCCGCATCCGCGAGACCAGGAACAGCACGAGCACGAGCAGGAGGAGCAGCAACAGGATCCCGCCGCCCCCGCCGCCGAACCCGCCCCCGCCGAAGAAGATGAACGTGTTCCCGCTGCGCCGGGTGCCGTAGGTGCCGCCGCCGTACCCGGTGCCGTAGCCACCCCCGCGATACCGGCCCCCGCCGTAGCCCGACGACGGCGAGGAGTAGCGGCCCGAGCCGCGGCCGGCCAGTGCCCATGCCTGCTCCGGGACGAACGAGAGCAGCACGACGGCGAGGAAGAGGGACCGTTGACGCATCCGTCGTCGATGCTCCGTGACGAGCACGGTCAAACGGCCCCGCGTCCGGCGCGCGGGGCCTCGCCCCCGTACCACGGATCGCCCGGCCGCGGGGGTTCCCGGCGGGTCACCCGACCGGCCGGGCCGGGGGTCGCGGAGCGGTACCCTCGATGGAGTGGCTGGTTCCGTCTTCGACATCGAGCACGCGCTCGGACTGCTCGAGCTCAGGCCGCCCTTCGGCAAGCGCGACGTGCAGCAGGCACGCCGGTCGCTGGCCAAGCGCTGGCATCCCGACCTGGCCCCGGCCGGGAAGCAGTTCGAGCACGAGCGGCACCTCAAGGGCATCAACGAGGCGGCCGACCGGCTCGAGCGTCTGGCCGAGGACTCCCGCGGCGGCGAGGTCACGGCCAACGCCGTCAAGGTCAACGCCGCCGCGGCCCGTGCCGCGCGCGAGGAGGCCGGACGCCGCGCGTACGAGGCCGAGCAGCAGACCCGCGAGCGCGCGCAGCACGACCCGTTCGGCAGCCGCACGCCGGACCACTCCGTCGTGCACCGCTACGCGCGCTGCGTGAGCTACCCCGAGTGGGGCGTCGGCAACGTCACCGGCGTGTACTTCACGGGCGAGGGCGACGAGATCCTGCAGTTCGCCCGCGTCTCGTTCCACCTGGGCGTGCGCACCGTCCCGGCCGGCACGTTGCAGTTCGTCGACTTCTCCAAGCCCGACCCGGGTGCCGAGCGCGTGCAGCGGTTCATGACCGCGGCGCAGCACGCGATGGCCGAGGGCGAGTTCGCGATCGCCGCCAAGCGCCTGCTCTACGCCCGCGACGCCGACCCGACCGACCCGGCCGTGCTGCGGATGCTGACCGTCGCGCTGCTCCAGGCCGAGGACCTGCCGGCCGCCGCCCGCGCGGTGCGCGACTGGCTGCGCGTCGAGGGCGAGCGGCCCGCGCCGCACCGCTTCGCCGCCCGCATCTACGAGGCGCAGGGCGCGAACCTGCAGGCGGAGGAGTCCGCCCAGCGCGTCGTGCGCCTGACCCCGACGGACGGCGCCGCGTGGGCCCGCCTCGGCCGCCTGCGGCTGCGCCTGCACGACCGGGCCGGGGCGCTCGACGCCCTCGAGCGGGGCATGAAGCTCGAGCCGACCGTCGAGGGCCTGCTCGACCTGGCGCTCGCGGCGCACCTCGCGGGCGACCTCGGCCGGCAGGTCGAGGCCTGCCGCCAGGCGGCGGAGCTCGCCGACGCGGGGGAGGACCCCGACAGCGAGGTCCCCGCGACGGCCGGGCCGTTGCGGGCCCGCGCATGGTCGCGCTACGCCCACGCCTTGGCCCGCACGGACCGCACGACGGACGCGCTCGAGGCCACGGACCGCGCGCTCGAGCTGGCGCCGAAGGACCGCGAGGTCCGTGAGCTGCGCGACCGCCTGCGCGAGCGGGTGCCGCGCGAGCTGCAGGCCACGGGCTGAGCCGGGGTCGCCGGCGTCCGCCGCCGACGCCTGCGCACCCTTCGTCGCGTCGCTCCGCCACCCGCGGGCGGGAGTGGCACCGCCGCGCCGTTCACGGGACGGTGACACCGCCGGACCCTGCGGGGGCTTGAGTGGCGGGGGTGATCCCCCTCACCACTCCTTCCTCCCCCCAGCGCCACCGTCGCCGCACATTCGCGGTCGGCGTCGCCCTCCTCAGCCTCGCCGTCCCGGCGGCGGCCGACGCCAAGGGCAGCCACGGCCACGGCCACGGCCACGGCCACGGCCCGGGCCACGGTCACGGCGCTCGCTCCTGGGAGCGCAGCGCCCCGGACTTCGGCAGCGCACGCAACCGCGCCGTCTACGCCCACCGCGGCGCCAGCGCCTACCGCCCCGAGCACACGATCGAGGCCTACCGCCTGGCCGTGGAGCAGGGTGCGGACTTCATCGAGCCCGACCTCGTCTCCACGAAGGACGGCGTGCTCGTCGACCGCCACGAGAACGAAATCTCCGGCACGACCGACGTGGCGACGCGCCCCGAGTTCGCCGCCCGCAAGACGACGAAGACCATCGACGGCGTCGCCACCACCGGCTGGTTCACCGAGGACTTCACCCTCGCCGAGCTGCGCTCGCTGCGCGCGAAGGAGCGCCTGCCCGCCCTGCGGCCCGGCAGCGTCGCCTACGACGGCAAGTACCAGGTGCCCACGCTCCAGGAGGTCGTGGACTACGCCCGCAAGGCCAGCCGGCAGACCGGCCGCACGATCGGCCTGGTGCCCGAGATCAAGCACTCGACGTACTTCCGCACGATCGGCCTGAACCAGGAGTCGGCGCTGCTCAAGGTCCTGCGCCAGAACCGCCTGGACCATCGCCGCGCGCCGGTGATCGTGCAGTCCTTCGAGGTCGCCAACCTCAAGGAGCTCCACCGCACCTCGCGCGTCCACACGGTCCAGCTGCTCAACGCCACGGGCGCGCCGGCTGACGTCCAGGCCGCGGGCGGCACGACGACCTACGCCGACATGGTCACGCCGG
Source organism: Patulibacter americanus DSM 16676 (assembly GCF_000420025.1). Lineage (GTDB taxonomy): Bacteria > Actinomycetota > Thermoleophilia > Solirubrobacterales > Solirubrobacteraceae > Patulibacter > Patulibacter americanus. The sequence goes on along the minus strand of NZ_ATUD01000001.1, from coordinate 226,144 downwards.
CCGGCCTGCGCAAGATCGCCACCTACGCCGACGCCGTCGCCCCGAACACGAACTGGGTGATCCCGCGCGACCCGGCGACGGGCGCCTCGCAGGCCCCGACGAGCTTCGTGCGCGACGCCCACCGCGCCGGCCTGCCCGTCGTGGTGTGGACCTTCCGCGGCGAGAACTCCTTCCTGCCCCCGGAGCGCCGCAACGGCACCGACCCCGCCGCGCAGGGTGACCTGCAGGGCTACATCACGCAGTTCCTCGAGCTCGGCGTGGACGGCATCTTCTCCGACAACCCCGACATCGCCGCGTCGGCGATCCGGGCGTTCGAGGCGCGCCAGGGCGGCGGCCACGGGCACGGCGGCGGCCACGGGCACGGCGGCGGCCACGGGCACGGCCACGGCGGCAAGGACCGCGACGGCGACGACCGCGGCGGCAAGGGCGAGGCCGGCGGCAAGGGCCGCGGCGGCGAGCGGGCCGCCGCCCTCGTCGGCTGACGGACCGGGGCGCGACGCGGCTCGGGCCCGTCGCGCCCCCGGGCGGTTCTCTCGGCTTGGCGTTGCGGAGGCGACGCGGCTGCGTCCCCGTCGCGCAGAGGTGGTTCGCCGCGCCTGGGCGCTACGCGCGCGCCCTTGACTTCGACCACGCTGGAAGGCCTACGGTCGTCCTCGACCGACGAGCCACGAAGGACCCCGCCATGAACGCCCCCGCCACCCCGACCCCGGACCCGAGCGACGCCGCCCGTGCGCGCCTCGGCGTGCCCGGCGCCAGCGACACCATCACCGCCGAGGTGACCTCGTGGCCCGGCGTGCACACGGCGACGGGCGAGCGCGGGGAGTGGTCCTTCCGGATCGACCGCCGCGAGATCGGTCACCTCCACGGGGACCGCGTGATGCACGCCGCCTTCCCCAAGGCCGTGTGGCGGGAGCTGCACGAAGCCGGCCGCGTCGGCCACCACCCGGTCTTCCCCGGCAGCGAGGGCTGGGCGGCGCGCGACATCCGCGGCGAGGACGACGTGCGCGACGTCATCGCGCTCCTGCGCCTGAACTACGACCGCACGATGGAGCGCCACCCGGCGACGGCCGGCTGAGCGGTTCGGCTCCCCGGATACCATCGCGATCGTGACGCGGCCACGAGGGACCCGGCGTGCCCAGGCGGCCGCGGAGACGCGTCGCCTGGTTCTGGCCGCGGCGCTGGGGGAGTTCCGCCGCTCCGGGTACGCCCGAGCGACCGCGAACGACATCGCCGCGGCGGCCGGCGTCTCCGTCGCCACCGTCTACACGAGCGTCGGCGGCAAGCCCGACCTGCTCGAGACCCTGGTGCGCGAGGGGGTGGCCGACACGCGCGTGCGCGAGACGCTGGAGGCGGTGGCGCAGGCGACGTCCGGTGCGGCCGTGCTGCGGGCAGCGGCGCACGGCACGCGCACGGTCACGGAGTCGCAGGAGGACATCGTGGCGGTGCTGCTCGACAGCGCCAGCGCCGAGCCGCGCATCGGCGCGCTGCTCGTGGAGGTGCGCGCGGCCTACCGCGGCGCCCTGGACACCTGCGCCACCCGCCTGGTCGAGCTCGACGTCCTCCGGGACGGGGTGGGGGCCCAGGAGGCGTCCGCCGCGCTGTGGTTCCTCTTCGGGCTCGGGTCCTGGCCGCGGCTCACCGAAGACATCGGCTGGTCGTACGACCGGGCCGAGGAGTGGCTCGTCTCGGCGGCGGAGGCGGCGTTGCTCCGCCCCTGACCGGCCTCCGTCGATGTGGCTACCGCCATTCCCTAGTCGAATGACCTAACCATCAGAACGTTATTCTGGTGAGTATGCGGATCCTCTTCTCCACCAACCCCGCGGTCGGGCACCTCTTCCCCCTGCTCCCGCTCGCCCGGGCCTTCGCCCGCCGCGGCTACGACGTCGCCGTCCTCACCTCCGCCGGCATGGCGGGCCTCCTCGCGTCCGAGCCGGTCACCCACCTCGCCGCCGGGCCGATGCCCGACGTGCTGTTCGAGGAGGTGGCGCGGCGCAACGGCACCGACCCCGCCGGCAACCCCACGCCCGAGGGCGTCGGCGAGTTCTTCGCCGGAGCCCGCCTCGACCTCGGGGCCGACGAGGCGATCGAGCGGGCGACCTCGTGGAAGCCCGATCTCGTCGTCGGCGAGATGGTCGACGTGATCGCGCCGCTCGTGGCCGCGACCGCAGGGACGCCCTTGGCCACCCTGGCCTTCGGCCCGCCGTTGCCGGCCCCGCTCCTCGACGCGATCGTCGCGACGGCCGCCCCGCGGTTCGCCGCTCGCGGGCTGACGGCGCCGGCGACGCTGGCCGCGGGGCGGTGGCTGCTCGACACGAGCCCGCAGGCGTTCGGGACCACGGTGCCCCCGGCCGGGACCACGCGCCTCGCCCTGCGGCCCGAGCCCCACCGGGCCGCGGGCGGTTCGCCGGCGCGCGACGGGGCAAAGCTCGCGCCCGGCGCGCGCCCGCGGGTGCTCGTGACCTTCGGCTCGTTCTTCGGGGATGCCGACCTCCTCGAGACCATCGTCGCGGGCTTGCTCGAGGGGCCGGAGGGCCTCGACGCCGAGATCGCCGTGACCGCGGGCCTGGCGCCCGCGCCGGAGTCCTTCCTGGCCTCGAGCGGCGCGCGCGTCGTCCCCTTCGCGCCGCTCGCCGACCTGCTCGAGGGGGTCGACGCCGTCGTGACCCACGGTGGTGCGGGTACCACGCTGGGGACCCTGGCGCGCGGCATCCCGCTCGTCGTCCTCCCGCAGGGGGCCGACCAGCCGGTGCAGGCGGCAGCCGTGGAGCGGGCCGGTGCCGGCATCGCCCTGGCGCCCGGCCGTCCCGACGCCGCGCGGTTGCGCCAGGCCGTCCGCGACGTCCTCGAGGAGCCGCGGTACGCACGGGCCGCGTGGGCGGTGCGCGACGAGATCGCCGCCATGCCCGACCCGGCCGACGTGGCCGACCGGCTCGCCGCGGAGGTCGCCGCCGCGTCGGCGGCCCGCTGAGCGTCACGGCCCCGGTCCGCCGCCCGCACGGGCGGCGGGACCGTCGGGGACCCGACCGTCCGACCTCGGGCGTAGCGTGCCGGAGTCCATGCGTCTGATCGTCGCCCGCTGCGAGGTCCGGTACTCCGGCCGCCTCGAGGCCCTGCTGCCCGAAGCCCTCCGACTCCTGATGATCAAGTCCGACGGGTCCGTGATGGTCCACGCGGACACCGGCGGCTTCAAGCCGCAGAACTGGATGACGCCGCCCACGGTCATCGAGCTCGAGCGCGGCGGGGTGCCCGTCCCGGACGAGGTGGCCTCGGGCTACCCGGACCTGGGCCTGCCGACGGTCGAAGAGGCGCTGGCCGCCGCCGCGGGCGGTCCGTCCGCCATGCCGTCCGTCGGCCCCGTCGACTCCGCGACCCTGATCGACGCGCCCGCTCCGGCCGACGTGCTCGCTCGGACGGACGCCGTCGATCCGGACGCTGTTCCCGCTTCGACGGACGCCGCAGCCCGCGCCGCCGCGGCCGCGGTCGTCGACGAACCGCTCACGAAGATCGTCGTCCGCAAGCGCGCGGGGTCCACGGAGGACCGGCTCGACATCGTCATCTCCGAGGTCGTCTCGGACGTCTTCCACGACATGGGCGAGGCCGCGGCGCTCGAGAAGTCGGGCGTCGAGCGCGAGCTGCAGGAGCTCCTGGCCGACGCGCCGCACCACTGCGGCGAGGGCTTCCGGCTCGTCCGCCGCGAGTGGCCGACGGACATCGGTCCCGTCGACCTCATGTGCCGCGACGACGAGGACGGCTGGGTCGCGGTCGAGATCAAGCGCGTCGGCACGATCGACGCCGTCGAGCAGCTCTCGCGCTACCTCGAGCGGATGCGCGACGACCCCGGGATGGGCGACATCAAGGGCGTGCTGGCGGCGCAGTCCATCAAGCCCCAGGCCCGTGTGCTGGCGGAGTCGCGGGGGCTCGGCTGGGTCGAGGTCGACCTCGACGTGCTCCGCGGCGACCGTGAGCCGGCACTCCGGCTCTTCGACCTCTAGCCCCCTCCCGCCGATGCGCCCCGCCCCTGACGATCGCCCTCCCGCGTGACGTCGCGGGGCGACTCGGGGGAGGAGCCCGAGCCCGAGGGCGCGCCGGCGCTGGGCTGGATCGCCGCGGACGTCGAGGACGAGTTCCCCGAGCTCGCCCTCGTCACGGTCGACGTGCCCTGCCGCGCGGTGCGCACCGCGCCCTGGGTCGTCCACCGGCTCACGCAGCTCGCCAACCGGATGACCGGTGCCTACGCGCTGCGCGTGCGGACCCTGCCCGTGCCGGCCGCGCACCGGGCGTTCCACCGCCAGCTCGGCCTGGATCCCGACGTCGACCGCCCGCCGCTCGAGGAGGCGGTCTTCCGGCGGCTGTGGACGGGCGGGTTCGTCCCCGCCGGGATGCCCGCCGACGCCCTGCTGATCGCGCTGCTCGAGACGGGCGTCGGGGTGTGGGCGGTCGACGCCGCGCACGTCGAGGGCGAGCTCGGCGTGCGGACGAGCACGGCCGGCGAGACGCTCGGCGTCGGCCGGGCGGCGACGGCGCTGGGGGAGGGTGAGCTGATCGTCGCCGACGCGTCCCGGCCCCTCGCCCGCCTGCTCGTGCCGCCGCCGGCCACGTTCGCGGTGACGCCCGACACGCGCCGCGCCGTGCTCTACGTGCTGCAGGTCCCGGGCGTTCCGGCGATGGCCGTGCAGGAGGCGCTGAACACCGCAAGGGACCTGCTGCGGATCGCCTGACGACGGGTCCCGCTTGGCGTGGCCCGTACACGCTGGTACGGTCGGGCTCCGGGCGGCGCACCCCCGGAGCGACGATGCGGACGACCGACGAGCGGCAGAGCACGCAGTCCCCGGCCCACCCCGGTGCCGCCGATCCGCTCGCGCGCGCCCTGACCCCGACGGCTCCCGCCCCGGGCAGCGGCCTGGACCGGGACGAGCGCCAGGCGCGTCAGGCGCTCCGCCGGCAGATCGCCCGGCTCGAGCTGCGGCTCGCCGAGGCGGTCGCCCTGGACCTCTCCCGCGGGGCCCGCGGACGCACGGTCAGCGACGTCGTGGAGCCAGAGCGTCACGCCCTGCCGCGGCTCCTCGGACTCGGAGCGCTCGAACGGCGCCGCGACGAGCTCGTCGCCCGCCTGGCCGAGGTCGACGGCCGGCGGGAGCGGGAGCGCGAGAACCGTGAGCTGCTCGCCGCGATGTACCGCGACCCGCAGGCGCACCGCGGCGTGCGCCTGGAGACGGCGGACCTGGCCGAGCGCGGCTGCCGCGTCTACGAAGTGCGGCCCCGCTTCGGCCTGATCGGACTGCTCGGCGGCTGGTGGCGGGTCAAGGTCTCCTCCGGCTGCCCGTTACCGCGTCGCCGCCCCGCGGCGCACCCAGACTTCGCGGGCGGTGAGGCCCGCGCCACCGACGGGCGGCCGAGAGGCCGCCCGTCCTGCGTCCGGGGCGGTGCCCCCCGGTCACCTGGCCGGCGTCCGGCGCTCTGTGGGGCGGTTGCCCTCATCGTCCTCCTGCACTGAGGGGGCGGCGGGCCCTCAGTCCTGCGGCAGCCGCCCGGCGAGCGTCCGCAGCTTGGACGCCGCGTTGGTCACGGGCGGTCCGTGGCCTACGAGTACGAGGCGCGGTTCCAGGTCGGCGATGCGGCGGATGGACCGGCGGTTCTCCACCGGGTCGGGCGTGAACATCTTCGGCGGCTCCTGCAGGCCGGGCCGGGTGGTGGCCAGGCTCATGCTGTTGATGACGTCGCCGCAGATCAGCACGCCGTCGTCCTCGCGCCAGAGGCTGATGTGGCCCGCGCTGTGCCCCGGGGTGTCGAGGACGACGAAGCCGGGGCCGACCTCCTCGCCGACGGTCAGCGCGGCGGCCTCGGGGACGGCGTCGAACGACGCGTACGTCTTGCTCGCCCGGCGCAGCGCCTTGGGGACCTCCATGGCGACGTCCCCGGAGTGCAGGTCGGGCAGGTCGCGGGCGCCGGCCCGGACGGGCACGCGCAGCGCGTCGACGACCTTGCGGGTCCCGCCGGCGTGGTCGACGTGCGCGTGGGTGATGACGTGCTCCGTCACGACCCGCCCGCGCACGGCCGAGAGCACCCGCGACCCCTGCCAGGCGAAGCCGGCGTCGACGAGCACGGGGCCCACGAGGTAGGCGTTGACGGCCGAACGGGGGGCGAGTGGGAGGTGGAAGACGTCCACGGCGACCTCGCGCATGACGTCACCCTACCGTCGGTCTACGCTGCGCCCATGACCGCCGAAGACCCCGTCCTCGTCGATCGCCGCGGCGCGGTGCTCGTCATCACGATGAACCGCCCGGACCAGCGCAACGCCGTCAACAAGGCGATGTCCGACGGCATCGGCGCCGCGATCCGCGAACTCGAGGGCGACGACGGGCTGACGCTCGGCGTGCTGACGGGGGCGGGGAAGGGCTTCTGCGCCGGGATGGACCTGGCGGCCTTTGCCCAGGGCGAGCTGCCGTTCGACCCCGAGCGCGGGTTCGCCGGGATGGCGCAGCAGCGGCCCGCCAAGCCGGTGATCGCGGCCGTCGAGGGGTTCGCCGTGGCGGGCGGGCTCGAGATCGCGCTCTGCGCCGACCTGCTCGTGGCGGCGCGCGACGCGAAGCTCGGCATCCCCGAGGTCAAGCGCTCCTTGGTCGCGGCGGGCGGCGCGTTGCGACGGCTGCCGGAGCGGATCCCCATGGGCGTGGCGATGGAGATGGCGCTCACGGGCGACCCGATCACGGCGGAGCGGGGCTACGAGGTGGGGCTCGTCAACCGCGTGACGGAGCCGGGCGAGGCGCTCGACGCGGCCCTCGCGCTGGCGGAGCGCATCGCCGGCAACGGCCCCCTCGGCGTGGCGGCGAGCAAGCGGATCCTCCAGGCGCAGGGCGACTGGGCGGAGGACGAGTTCTGGGAGCAGCAGGGCCCCATCGCTGGCCCCGTCCTGATGTCGGAGGACGCGCGCGAGGGTGCCCGGGCGTTCAAGGAGAAGCGGGAGCCGGTCTGGAAGGGGCGCTGAGGCGCCGCTTGCCCCGGTGGCGGGGCGTGGGCGATAGCGTCGGGCCATGGACTTCGCACCGACCGCCCGCTCCGTCGAGTACCAGGAGCGGCTGCAGGCGTTCATGGACGAGCGGGTCTACCCCGCCGAGCGCGTCTACGACGAGCAGATGCACGCGGCGGGCGATCCGCACCACCAGCCCGCGATCCTCGAGGAGCTGAAGGCCGAGGCCAAGGCCGCGGGGCTGTGGAACCTCTTCCACCCGCACGACACGGAGTGGGGCCCGGGCCTGAGCAACGGCGAGTACGCGCCGCTGGCCGAGATCATGGGCCGCGTCCACTTCGCGCCCGAGGTCTTCAACTGCAACGCCCCGGACACCGGCAACATGGAGGTCCTCGAGCTCTTCGGCACCGAGGAGCACCGCGAGCGCTGGCTCACGCCGCTGCTGCTCGGCGAGGTTCGCTCCGCGTTCGCGATGACGGAGCCCGATGTGGCCTCGTCCGACGCCACGAACATCGCGATGCGGATCGAGCGCGACGGCGACGAGTACGTGCTCAACGGCCGCAAGTGGTGGACGAGCAACGCGCTGCACCAGAACTGCCAGGTGATGATCGTCATGGGCAAGACCGCCCCCGACGCCGCGCCGCACAAGCAGCAGAGCATGCTGGTGGTGCCGATGGACACCCCCGGCATCACCGTCGTCCGCGGCCTGCCCGTCTTCGGCTACCAGGACCGTGAGGGCCACGCCGAGGTGCGCTTCGACGACGTCCGCGTGCCCGCCTCGGCGATCCTGAAGGGCGAGGGGGAGGGCTTCGCGATTGCCCAGGCGCGGCTCGGTCCGGGCCGCATCCACCACTGCATGCGCTCCATCGGCGCGGCCGAGCGTGCGCTCGAGCTGCTCTGCCGCCGCGCGCAGGAGCGGGTGACCTTCGGGAAGCCGGTCGCGGACAACGCCAACGTGCAGGACTGGATCGCGGAGGGCCGGATCGAGATCGAGATGATCCGCCTGCTGGCGATGAAGACGGCGTGGCTCATGGACACCGTGGGCAACAAGCACGCTCGTACGGAGATCGCGGCGATCAAGGTCGCGGCCCCGCAGGTCGCGCTGAAGATCATCGACCGGGCGATCCAGGTCCACGGTGGCGGGGGCGTCTCGGACGACTTCCCCCTGGCGATGATGTGGGCCCACCAGCGGACCCTGCGCCTGGCGGACGGCCCGGACGAGGTCCACAAGCGCACGATCGCCAAGTTCGAGCTGCGCAAGAACCCGCCGGCGGGGGCCTGAACGGTCGCCGCCCGCGGGATGCGCGGGCGGCGGGTGACTCGGGGTGCTTCGGGTGGGCTCTAGCCCAGCGCGGAGACGGTGCCGGCGCGGACGTCGTGGCCCGCGGTCGAGGACGTCGAGCTGTGCACGCGCTCGGTGGCCTCGGTCAGGACCTCGCCGAGGATCCCCGTCATCTCGTCGAAGATGGCCTGGTCGGCGACGAGCGGCGGGGAGACCTGGATGACCGGCTCGCCGCGGTCGTCGGCGCGGCAGATCAGGCCGGCGTCGAAGAGGCGGTCGGAGAGGAAGTTCTGGAGCAGATCCTTGCCCTCCTCGCCCGAGAAGCCCTGCTTCGTGTCCTTGTCCTTCACGAGCTCGAGCGCGTAGAAGAAGCCCGTGCCGCGGAGGTCGCCGACGATCGGGATGTCGAGCAGCGGCTCGAGCGTCTTGCGGAACTGGTCCTGCTCGCGGTGCACGTGCCCGACGACGTCGAGGCGCTCCATGATCTCGATGTTCTTCAGCGCGATCGCGGCCTGGACCGGGTGGCCGCCGAAGGTGATGCCGTGCTTGAACATCACGTCGGCCTCCATGAACGGCTCGGCGACCTTGTCCGAGATCAGCAGCGCGCCGATCGAGGCGTAGGCCGAGGACAGGCCCTTCGCCGAGGTCAGGAGGTCGGGCTGGATGTCGTACTTCTCCGAGCCGAACCAGTTGCCCAGGCGCCCGAAGCCGCAGATGACCTCGTCGGCGCAGAGCAGGATCCCGTACTCGTCGCAGAGCGCGCGGACGCCCTGGAAGTAGCCCTTCGGGGGCGTGAACGCACCACCCGAGTTCTGGACGGGCTCGAGGATGACCATGGCGATGGTCTCGGGGCCCTCGGAGAGGATCCGGTGCTCCATGTCCTCGAGCAGCAGGGCGGTGAACTGCTCCTCGGTCTCGCCCTCGGGGCGGTGGAAGCGGTCCGTGTTGCGGACGTGGCCGACCTGCGGCACGAGCGGCTCGAAGGGGGAACGGATGGACTCGACGCCCGTGATGGACAGGGCGCCCATCGTGGTGCCGTGGTAGGCGACGTCGCGGCCGATGGCCTTCCAGCGCCGCTCGCCGCGCAGGGCGTGGTACTGGCGCGCGATCTTCCACGCGGACTCGACGGACTCGGCGCCGCCGGAGGTGAAGAACACGCGGTTGAGGTTCTCGGGCGCCAGCGACGCGACCTTCTCCGCGAGCTCGATCGCGCGCGGGTGGGCGTAGTTCCAGTTCGTGTAGAACGGCAGCTCGCGCATCTGCGCCGCAGCGGCCTCGCCGATCTCGGCGCCGTGCGAGTAGCCGATCTGGACGGCGAAGAGGCCGGCCAGGCCGTCGAGGTAGCGGCGGCCCTCGACGTCGGTCAGGTGGCAGCCGTCGCCCGAGACGATGACGGGGAGCGGCCGCTCGTTGAAGTCGGCCATCTGGGTGAAGTGCAGCCACAGGTGGTCCTGGGCCGACTTGCGGAGCTCGGCGGCCCCGGCGTGGGAGGGCATCGGGGTGGTGCTCATGCAACTGATACTCGCATCAGTTGCGGCGGAGCGCCAGCGCGGATGCGTCGTGTCCTGACGCGAAAAGGTCGGCAGTTCGTCGCGTCGATGCAGTGGTCGAGCGGGTCGACGGGCGCCCGCGCCCGATACCCGCGGATTCGGAGGGCATACCGCTTGGGTACAGGGACGTCATGAGGATCGCGATCATCGGTGCCGGTCTCGGCGGTCTGGGTGCCGCGCTGCGGCTCCAGGGCGCCGGCCACGACGTGGTCGTGCTCGAGGGCCGCGACCGCCCGGGGGGTCGCGCCTACCAGCTGCAGGACCAGGGCTTCACGTGGGACACGGGCCCGTCGCTGATCACGATGCCCTGGGTGCTGGAGGACACGTTCGCGGCCGCGGGACTCGACCTGCACTCCGAGGTGTCCCTGCGCAAGCTCGATCCCTTCTACCGGATCTTCTGGGGTGGGGAGGAGAACCACCTCGACTTCGTGTCGGACCGCGAGCGGATGAAGGCGGAGATCGCGAAGTTCTCCACGAAGGACGCCGCGAACTTCGACCCGTTCATGGAGGCGCTGCGCCCGATCTACGAGGACGGCATCGTCGGGGCGGGCCGGCGCCCGTTCCTCAGCCCGCTCGACCTGGCGAAGTTCGTGCCCAAGATGGTCGGGATGGGCGCCGCGGTCCCCCTGTGGCGGATGGTCGCCAAGTACTTCGAGCACCCGCGGATCCGCGAGGCGTTCTCGTTCCACTCGCTGTTCATCGGCGGGGATCCGTTCCGCGTGCCGGCGATCTACGGGGCGCTCGTCTACCTGCAGTTCCTCGACGACGTCTGGTACGCCGACGGCGGCGTCTACGCGCTGATCGAGGCGATGGCCCGCACGCTCGACGTCCGCTGCGGCGAGCACGTCACCCGGATCGAGCACTCCGGCGACCGCGTCACGGGCGTCGTGCTGGAGGGCGGCGAGCGGATCAAGGCCGACGTCGTGATCTCCAACGGCGACGTGCTCAAGACGCACGAGCTCGTGGGCCGCAAGCCGCCGCTGCGCAAGCTCGTGCCGACGATGTCGTGCTTCCTGCTGTACCTCGGCACGGACCGCGTCTTCGACCGGCTGCACCACCACACGCTGCTGGTGGGCGACGGCTACAAGAAGTTCATCCACGACGTCACCCGCGGGGGCGACCTGCCCTCGACCTACTCGACCTACGTCCATGCCCCGGCGCGGACGGAGGCGGGGATGGCGCCCGAGGGCGGGGACTCGATCGCCGTGCTGCTGCCGGTGCCCAACCTGCGCACGGGTGCCAAGATCGACTGGGAGCACCAGGCCGACGGGCTGCGCGACGCGCTCGTCGCCGACATGGAGAGGACGTTCGGGCTGGACGGCCTCGACGCCAGCGTCCGCGTCGAGCACCGGATGACCCCGCTGGACTTCGAGCGTGACCTCGGCGCGGCGTACGGCAACGCGTTCGCCGTGGAGCCGACGCTGCATCAGTCGGCCTGGTTCCGCCAGCCCAACCGCGACCGCGGCTTCAACAACCTCTACTACGTCGGCGGCGGAACGCACCCGGGGGCCGGCATCCCGGGCGTGCTCCTCGGCGCCGAGGTCACGAGCGGTCTGATCGCCGCCGACCATCCCGCCCCCCGACGGGTGGGGGTGTAGCGCCCGGTGGTGGATACGGTGGTAAGCGTGCGCGCCAGCGAGCTGCCCGAGGCTCGGGCCACCACCCGCCGCGTGGCGCGGACGTTCGCGCTCGCGTGCCGACTGCTGCCGCGGGCCGTGCGCGACGACGTCTACCTGCTGTACCTCGTCTTCCGCAACCTCGACGACGCCGTCGACGACGGCCATGCGGATGCGCCCGAGCGGCTCGCCGCCGTCGAGGCGTGGTGCGCGGGAGGGGCGCCACGGGGGCGCGAGGCCACGATCCTCGCCGACCTCGCGACGCGACACCCCATCCCGCGCGAGGCGCTCGCCGACTTCTGCGCCGGCATGCGCGACGACCTGGACGGCCGCCGGGTGGAGACGGAGGAGGACCTCGACCGCTACTGCTACCGGGTCGCCGGCACCGTCGGCATCGTGATGGCCCGCGTGCTCGGCACCACGGACGACGAGCGCGCGCTGCCCGCGGCGGCTGCGCTCGGCAAGGCGATGCAGCGCACGAACGTCCTGCGCGACATCGACGAGGACGGCGCGAACGGCCGCGTCTACGTGCCGCGCCGGACCGTCGAGCGCCTGGGATCGCTCGAGCCCGGCCGCCGGGAGCCCGTCCTGCGCGACCAGATCGCCCGCGCCGACGCCCTCTACGAGGAGGGCCTGGTCGGCGTTACGTACCTGCGTTCCGGGGGCCGCGCGATCACCGCCGCGGCCGCGATGTACCGCGAGATCCTGCGCCAGATCGAGCGCGACGGCTACGGCCGGTCACCCGGCCGGGCCGTCGTCTCCGGCCGCCGCAAGGTCGTCGTCGGTGCCTCCGCGCTCGCCCGTCCGCAGCGTGCGGCCGGCAACCCGGGGTCGGGTGGGCGCCCGGGTCCGGGCCGCCCGCACGGCCTGCCGGCGGGACGCCCGTGAGGCGGCGTGGGCGGTCGGCCGACCGCCGCCGCGTCTCGGCGTTCGGGGCGCTCTTCGGCTCCCTCGTCGCCTCGCAGGTCGCCTACTCGCGCCTGCCCGCGCACCGGCTGATCCCCGCCACCCGCGGGATCGTCGGCCTCATGCTCACCACCTCGACGGCCGAGGCGATGGCCTCGCGCGGCCGCGGGCGTGGCGCCGCCCTCGTCGGCAGTGCGGGCGCGCTGGGCTTCGCCGCGGAGCTCGTCGGCGTGTCCACGGGCAAGCCGTTCGGGCACTACAGCTACTCCGGGCAGCTCGGTCCCCGCGTCGCGGGCGTCCCCGTGGCGGCCTCGGCGGCCTGGGCCATGATGGCCCGCCCGTCGTGGACGGTCGCCGGCCTCGTCGCGGGGCGGCATCGCCTGCGTCGCGTCCTGCTCGCCGCGGGCGCGCTCACGGCGTGGGACGTCTTCCTCGATCCCCGCATGGCCCGCGACGGCTACTGGTCGTGGCCGGGCGGCGGACGCTACGAGGGCATCCCGGCGACGAACTTCGCGGGCTGGTTCGTGACCTCGACCGCGGTCTTCGCGGTCTGGTCCCTGCTGGACGACGAGGACGCGGGGCCCGCCGACGACGGGGCGCTCGCGCTCTACGCCTGGACCTGGATCGGCGAGACCTTCGCCCACGCCGCGATCTGGAACAAGCCCGTCGTCGCCGTCGCGGGGGGCACGGCGATGGGCGCGATCGCGGTTCCCGCCCTCGTGGCCCGGCGGCGGATGGCCGCGTGAGCCGCGTCGTCGTCGTGGGCGCGGGGGTCGGCGGGCTCGCCTGCGCGCTGCACCTGGCCCGCGCGGGGCACGCGGTCACCGTCCTCGAGCAGGGCCCGGCTGCGGGCGGCAAGTGCGCGCGGATCGACCGCGGCGGCTACCGCTTCGACGCCGGCCCCTCCCTCCTGACGATTCCCTCCCTCGTGACCGAGCTGCTCGGGGACCGCGTCGACCTGCAGCGCGTCGAGCCCGTCACCCGGTACCGGTTCGCGGACGGCTCCTCCGTCGAGCTCTCGGCCGACGCCCCGACCGCGCACGCCGCGCTCGAAGCGTGGTCGCCGGGGGCCGGCGACGACTGGATGCGCTACCTCGGGATCTGCGCGGCGATGTGGCGCGGCTCCGTCGGGGTGCTGACCGGCCCGCCGCCGTGGCCTCCGCGCAAACCCGCTCCGGGCGCGCCGCCGCCGGATCCGCGCGACCTGCTGCGCGTGCGCCCGTGGCACACGTTGCGCACGCTGGCCCGCGCCACGCTGCGCGACCCGCGCCTGCGGCTGATCGCCGAGCGCGCCGCCACCTACGCGGGCGCCGACCCCCGCCGCGCCCCGGCGGCGCTGGCGGTCGCCGGCTACGTGGAGCACGCCTTCGGAGCGTGGCACGTGCGCGGCGGCATCTACCGGATCGTCGAGGGCCTCGTGGCCGCCCTGGGGGAGCACGAGGTCGACGTGCGTGTGGGCGTGCGCGCCGAGGGCGTGCGGCTGGCCGGCGGCGGTCTGCTGCCGCTGGGCCGCGGACCGCTTCGCGGCCGCGGGCGGGTCGACGGGGTGGCGACCTCGTCGGGATTCGTGCCCGCCGACGTCGTCGTCCACAACGGCGACGCCGCCGGCCGCGGCGAGCGCTCGCTCTCGGGCTTCGCCCTCATGCTGGGCCTGCGCGACGCCGAGCCGGGCCGCCGGCACCACGAGATCCGCTTCCCCGCGGACTACGACGCCGAGTTCGACGACGTCTTCCGCGCCCGGCGTCCCGTGCGGGACCCGACGCTCTACCTGGCGGCGTCCTCCGTGACGGACCCCGGCGAGGCGCCCGCGGGCGGCGAGAATCTGTTCGTCCTCGCCAACGCGCCGCTGCACCGCGTGGCCGGCGGTCCGGACTGGGACGCGCAGGCCGACGCCTACGAGGCCCAGATCCTCGATCGTCTGGCCATCGACCCGGCGCGGATCGCCGTCCGCGCCCGCCGCACCCCGGCCGACCTCGAGCGCGAGACGGGCGCCGTCGGCGGCGCGATCTACGGCCTGGCCCCCCACGGCCGGCTCGGCACGATGCGCCGCCCGCCCAACGCGGTCCCCGGCGTCGACGGCCTGTGGCGGGTCGGCGGGACCACGCACCCGGGCGGCGGGCTCCCGCTCGTGCTGCTCAGCGGCCGGACGGTTGCGCGGGAGATCGGCGCGGCGTAGAACGGACCGGGCCACCGGCGCGACCCCACGACCGGGGCGAGCGGTCAGTACCAGACGACCCGGAACCGCTGGCCCGAGCAGTACCGCCGGAGCTTGGCGCCCTGCACGGAGCCAGAACCGCGGTTCTGCGCCGCGTCGACGTAGGCCACGTCGGCCGAGACCGTCGTCCGCGCCATCGCCATGGGGTACTCGTCGCGGTCGAGGCCCGGCCGCGTCGGGATGCCCCGCAGCAGGCGCGCGCGGCGCGAGGCGGCGCCCGCTCGATGGACGGTGAGGACCCGCGGGCGACCGCGTTCGATCGCCGCCTCCCAGTGGGACCGGACCTCGGGGTAGCGCGTCGACGACAGTCCGACGGACACGACGCGGTCGACCCGGCGGCAGCCCTCGGGGTCGGCGCTCGTCCCGCGGCCGTCGCGGCCTCGTCCCCCGCCACGGTCCTCGGTACCGAGCACGTCGCGCCCCGCGTCGAGCGCACGGTCGGCGAGGGCGCCCGTCGTCAGGCCCCCCACGTCGAGCGGACCGAGCTTGCCCCCGAGCAGCGTCGCGCCGACGACGACCAGGACGGCGAGCAGCGCGAGTCGGCCCGCGCAGCGGCGCGCCGTGCGGACGGGCCGCAGCAGCCCCAGGCCCAGCATCAGGCCGCGGACGGCGGGCCGGCGGGGGCCCCGGTCCCGGCGTCCAGCGGGTCCGTCCCGTTCCACGTGCCCGCCGCGCCGTAGGGGGCGAAGCGCGCGAAGAGCTCCTCGGAGTACCAGCCCTCGTCGCGGGTGCGGCGGACGACCTCGCGGTGGTCCGGACGGCGGTAGGCGTAGCCCTGCACGTCGTCGAGCGTGCGCCACAGCGAGAACGTGGCCTGCCGGGCGACGGGCCACTCGCCCACGCCGACCGACGCCAGGAGCCCCGGCTGGCCGAGCAGGTCGCTCGCGGGGGAGGCGATCGCGCGGTAGAACGGCACGAGCCGGCGCGGCCGGATCGCGGCGCGCGTGAGGACGGCGATCGGCGCGTCGGGATCGGCCTGCTCGCGCGCGCCGGCGAAGAGCTCGCGGCCGCCCCACGAGCCGTGGGCGCGCAGCGGGCGCAGCCGCACGTCGTAGCGCTCGGCGGCCAGCGCGTCCCAGCGGGCGACGATCGGCGAGGTGGCCAGGAACGCGTCGAGCGCGGCCTCGTCGCGCCACACCGCGAACAGCGCCCAGCGACGCAGGTCGGCCGACAGGGTCATCGTCCGGCCCTTCCCGGTGCCGAGCATCCGCCAGAAGTCGAGCCCGTCCGTGCGCCCGAGTTCGGGGCGGTCGAGGCCCATGCGGGAGAGGCCCTCGGGCGCGGAGTCCCGCCGGTAGCGGACGAGGTGGAAGGATGCGAGCACGGATGGAGTTCGTTCTGGCCGCCCTCGTGGGCTACCTCTTGGGGTCCATTCCAGCAGCCTTGCTCGTGGGCCGGGCCCACGGGGTCGACCTGCGCGCCGTCGGCGACCGCAACCCCGGGGCCTGGAACGCGCTGGAGCACCTCGGCGCCCGCCGCGCGTGGCCCGCGTTCGTCGGCGACGGGTTGAAGGGCACCCTCGCCGGCGGTGCCGGCTGGCTCTTGGGCGACCTGGCGGGCGGGTCGGGCGGCGGGCTCGAGTCCGCCGGGCTCGTGGGTGCCTACGTCGGCGTGGCCGGTGCGATGGTCGGCCACGCCTTCCCCGTCTTCGCGCGGTTCCGCGGGGGGAAGTCCGTCATGACGTTCGCGGGCGGCGCGTTCGCCCTCTGCCTGCCCGCCGCGGCGATCGCGCTGGCCGCCTGCGTCGCGATCGCCGTGGTCGCGCGGTCCTTCGGGCTGGGGGCGCGCGTGGCGGTCTTCGGGTTCCCGGCGCTCCAGCTCGCGTTCGAACCGGTCGACGCGGTGATCGCCACGGGCGGGCTCATGTGCCTGATCGGCGCGCGGTTCCTGCTCGGGCGGGTGGGGGCGCAGGCGGGCTAACCCGGCCGTCCGGGCGTTCCCGGTCCGCTAGGCCTCGGCGCCGGCGGGCGCCGCGAAGTAGTGGCCCTCCTCGAGGTCGGCGATGAGGCCCGGGTGGGTCGGCCTCCAGCCCGTCAGCTCCTGCGTTCGCGCGCTCGACATCGGGTTGTCCACCTGCGCGAAGCCGGCGAGGAACGAGAACCGCCCGCCGGCCTCCTCCGGGGCGACGCTCTGCGCCGGCAGCCCGAGCTGCCGGCCGATCGTCTCCGCGATCTCGCGGAAGGCGATGCCCTCGTCGGCGACGCCATGGAGCCGCGAGCCGGCGGGCGCCGACTCCACGGCCAGGCGGTAGAGCCGCGCGGCGTCGCGCGTGTGGACCGCGGGCCACCGGTTGGCGCCGTCGCCGACGTACGCGGCCGCACCCTGCTCCCGCGCCAGGCGGATGAGCGTCGGGCCGAAGCCCTGGGTGTCGAGCGTGCTGTGGACGAGCGGGGCCAGGCGGATCACCACGGAGCGCACGCCACGGTCCGCCAGGGCGATCACCGCGTTCTCCGCCTCGATCCGCGGGCCGGCCTGGAGCACATCGTCCTCCGTGGCCGCGCGGTCGGTGATGCCCGCGAGGCCCAGGGACAGCGAGCCCGCCGTGTTGACGAACGCCTTGTCCGACCCCGCCAGTGCGCCCCCGATCGCCTCGATCGCCCGCAGGTCGGCGTCGATCGCCCCGGCGTAGTCGCCGGCGAACATCGCCTCGTGCTTGAAGGCCAGGTGGATGACGCCGTCGGCCCGGGCCGCCGCGGCGCCGAGCCCGTCGAGGTCGTCGAGGTCGCCCCGCAGGACCTCGGCGCCCGCGGCCTCCAGGGCGGCGGCGGAGCGGTCGGAGCGAGCGAGGCCGACGACCTCGTGGCCCGCACCGAGCAGCTCGGGGACGACGGCGGAGCCGATGTGACCGGACGCACCGGTGACGAGAACGCGCATGGAGGATCTCCAGGTGGGGCGGCGCCCGGGCCGTCGCGGGGTGCGCCGGTCCAGGTGATGTCGCTTGGTGTCATCACCGTAGCAGGCATGTCACTGAGTGTCATCAGGAGGCCGGGTCGTAGACTCGAGGCGTGAGCCGATGGGAACCAGACGCCCGCGGCCGCCTGCAGGCGGCCGCGATGGCGCTCTACGCCGAGCACGGCTTCGAGGCCACGACGGTGGCCGACATCGCCGAGCGGGCCGGCCTGACCAAGCGCACGTTCTTCCGCCACTTCGCCGACAAGCGCGAGGTGCTGTTCGACGGCTCGAAGGACCTCGAGGAGCACTTCGTCGCCGCGGTGCTCGCCGCCCCGGAGGCCGCCGCGCCGCTCGACGCGGTGGCGGCGGGCCTCGACGCGACCGCGGAGTGGTTCACGGGGCGGCGCGAGTACGCCGCCCGGCGCCAGCGGATCGTGGCCGAGACGCCGGAGCTGCAGGAGCGCGAGCTGATCAAGATGGCGTCGTTGGCCGGCGCCGTGACGGGGGCGCTGCGGACCCGCGGCGTCGCCGACCCGGCAGCGGGCCTCGCCGCCGAGGCGGGGGTCGCCGTCTTCCGGATCGGCTTCGGGCGCTGGGTGGCCGATGGCAACACGGCGCCGATGGATCACGTCCTGCGCGACGCGCTCGCCGAGCTTCGCGCCGTCACGGCCGGCTGAGCGTCACTCCTCGTAGGTGCGGCCCCGCCAGGTGCGGTCCGGCCGCAGCGCGCGCCAGGTGAGCCAGCCGACGACGGGGACGTCGCTCAGCGGCGCGAGCCAGTAGGCGAGCCCGCGCGGCCGATAGGACCGCGCGAGCGCCCCGTGGAGCGCCAGGCGGATCAACAGCAGCAGCGCGTCGAGGCGGGTGCCGCGGCGCAGCAGCAGCCGGGGGAGGGGCAGGGCCATCGCGAGCCAGAGGAGCGCGACGTCGCCGGCCTGCGCCGCGGGCGTCGTGGCGTCGGGGGCCATGAGGGAGCGGCCCCAGCCGCGCCAGGTCTCGGCGGCCGAGCCGTACATGCGGACCTCGAGCACGTCCGCGCCGTCCGCGAACCCGACCGTGCCGCCGGCTCGGCGCACGGCGCGGGCCAGGGCGACGTCCTCCGTCAGGTGCCCGCGCACCCGCGCCCACCCGCCGGCGCGGAGGAACGGCTCCCGTCGCACGACCACGCACTGCCCGTTGGCGATCGCGCGGCTGGGCCGCGGCTGCCAGCCGGGCACGTCGCCCGGGCCGAACCGCAGCGGCAGCGTCACGGCCATCGCGGGGTGCAGCAGCCGCTCCGCCGGGCCCTCGCAGCGGAACCGTGGCCCCACGCTCAGCAGATCGAAGTCCTCGGCCGCCGCGACGACCGCCGGGATCAGCCCGGGCGCCGGCCGGGTATCGGCGTCGAGGAAGACGACCCAGTCGCCCGTTGCGGCCTCGAGGCCCTGCTGCAGCGCCCACGCCTTGCCGCGCCACCCGTCCGGGAGCGGGGCGCCCGCCAGGACGCGGGCGCCCAGCGACGCGGCCAGGGCGGCGGTGCCGTCGGTCGAGCGGTCGTCGACGACGAGCACGTCGCGGCCGGCCAGCCCCGCGAGGCACGGCCCGAGCCGGTCCTCCTCGTCGCGCGCGGGCACGACGACGGTCACTCCGCCCGCGGGCTCCGGTGCGCCGGCGGCCAGCGGCGGACGCCGGCGCCGGCCGCGCGCGAGACGGCCGGCCAGGACGGCGGCCGCGACGGCCTGCGCGGCGGGGACAGGGCGGAGGCGGCGCACCCGGCGGATGATCCCAGGGGCCGGGGATCCGCCGAATCGCGCCGGCCGGGTGGGTTGCGGGGGAAGAGGGCCCGCGGGGTGCCTGTCGCAGGGGGCCTATGGATCGAGGATGCCTTTTGCCCGCCTGGAGCGGGCAAAAGACACCTTCGTCCTTGACGGGCGTGGTTCCGCCGCGCGCGGCGGCCTGCCCCGGCGGCCGCTTGCCCCGGCGGCCTCCCCCGGAGACCTGCCCCGCCGCTCAGGCCGCGGCGATCCCCAGCGCCTCCCGCGCCCGCGGAGCGGCCGGCGCATCCCCCGCGGTCAGACGTGCGAGCAGGTCGCCCCAGCCGGCGTGGTCGGCGATGACGGCGCGCAGCCGCCCCAGCCCGGCGTCCTCGTCGCCCGAGCCGATCAGGCCCAGGCCGGCCCAGAACGAGAGCTCGGCGTTCTGCGGCGCGAGGTCGGCGGCCCGCACGTACGCGGCGGCGGCCGCGGCGTGGTCGCCCTCGCCTGTCAGGCGGTCGCCCTCCCCGGCCTCGAGGTAGGCCTCCTGCAGCAGCACCAGGCGGCGCAGCTCCTCCAGTGGCTCGGGGTGGTCCTCCACCCGCAGGTCGGCGGTCTTGGCCCACCGCTCACCCTCGCCGGGGACGACGAGGATCGCCGCGGCCTGGCGCCCGCGGACGTCGCCGCCGGCGGCCTCGCCCGCGTCGAGCGCGTCGAGCAGCCGGCGGGGGAGGGGGCCCGTCGACGCGGCGAACGCCCGCGACATCGCGCCCCACACCTCGGACGTGGCCATCATGTTCGCCTGCGCGGTGTGGCCGTCTCCGGCCTCGTGACCCGCGTAGGCCATGCAGGCGTCGCCCGTATGGACGGCGACGCCGCCCCGCGCGTCGACGATCGCCACCTGCCGCACGCCGGCGTGCGGGTCCGCGGCGACGAGTTGATCCAGGGCCTCTCGGGCCGAGCGCCCCTCCCGCAGCAGGTCGAGTCCGCGCGGCCCGTAGGCGACGTCGACGTTGGCCTGGGTGGCGACGGCCCCCACGCCGGCCTCGGCCCACGGCACGAGCCCGCCGACGTTGAACCAGTGCGTCTGGACCGCCACGCCCAGGGCGCCGGTCTCGAGGTCTCGCGCGACGATGGAGTAGGTCACACGCCCAGGATCCCAGGGGCGAGGGGGCGGCGCGCCTCGTCGTGGTCAGAGCGGCGCCGCCGGCGGTGTGGCGTCGGAGCGGGCGGCGTCGACGGGCGTGCCATCCTCACCCTCGGGGTCGCCGTCCCGGTCGATGGACCACACCCAGACGAGCGCGATGGGCAGCAGCACCAGGAAGAGCCACGGCGGCGCGCCGAGGAGCTCGTGGGCCATGTAGGTGAAGGCGTTCGGCGCGGCCGCGGCCGAGAAGACGTCCCACCCCTGGGCTGGGCGTGCCACGCAGTAGGCGACGAAGCCCGCGAACAACGCCCCGCCGATCACGCCGGCGGTCGCCTCGTCGAGGAGCAACGCGGCGGCGCCCGCGAGGGCGAAGAAGAGCGTGACGACCGCCAGCGCGGGGAGCGCACCGAACCGCCACCACACACGCCAGAGCGCCATGGGGCCGAGCGTACCGTGCGACGGTCCGATCACCGGCCTCCTTCCGCGGGCACGCCATTAGGGCCTCGGCACGGCCTCGACGGGCCCGTGAAGCAGCCATAGCCGCAGTTGTGCCTCCAACCGACGATATGCTGGACCCGTGAAGACGTACGCCCTCGTCGAGGCGCTGTGGACGCCCGACCCCGACGCCCACGGCCCCCGCCGCGCGCGCCGCCCCGTGCCGATCCGGGCGTACGTGCCGGCGCCGCTCGCCGACCTGGACCTGCGGCTGCGCGCCGAGACGACGGCCGCGGTGGCCGACGCCGAGCGCGAGGTCGCCGCCGCGCAGGGGCACGCCGACGTCGTGGGGGTGCGCTCCCTGTCCGCCCAGCTGCTGCGGTCCGAGGCGATCGCCTCCTCCCAGATGGAGGGCGTCGCGGTGCCGTCGAACCGCACGATCGCGAAGGTCGCCGTCTCCGGCCGGCACCACGAGAACGCGGCCGCCGCGCTCGAGGCTGTCGACGCGGTGAGCGACGCCTACGCGTGGGCGTCGGGCACGCAGGAGCCGTTCACACCCGACGTCCTCCTGCGGCTGCACGCGGCGATCGCCCGCAGCGACCGGCGCCTGGCCGCGCACGCCGGAGTCTTCCGCGACCGGCAGAACTGGATCGGGCCCGACCCGCACACGCCGCACGGCGCCGACTTCGTCCCCCCGCCGCCTGGGCACGTGGCCGGACTGATCGGCGACCTCGTCGCCTACCTCGAGCGGGGCGACCTGCCCCCGGTCGTCCAGGCCGCGGTGGCGCACGCGCAGTTCGAGACGATCCACCCGTTCCCCGACGGCAACGGCCGCGTCGGGCGGATGCTCATCGGCATGACCCTGGCCCGCGGCGGGCTCGCCGGCGACGTGGTCCCGCCCGTCAGCCTCGTCCTCTCCCGCGAGCGCGGGCGCTACGTCGAGGCGCTCACGCGCTGGCGGTTCGCGGACGACGGGCCCGACACGTGGATCACCCTGCTGGCTCGCGCGCTGGAGGAGGCCGCGCTGGCCACGAAGCGCCTGGCCGACCGCGTCGTGGCCCTGCAGGAGGAGTGGCGGGAGACGGCGACCGTCGGCCGCCGCGGCTCGGCCGCGGACCTGCTGCTGGGCGCCCTCGTCTCGGCCCCGGTGATCGACGCCCGGACGGCGGAGCGCATCACGGGCCGCTCCCGCGCGGCGGTCGAGCGCGCGCTGAACGGGCTGGCGGGGGACGGCGTCCTGCGGCAGGTCACCCTCGGCCGCCGCAACCGCGCGTGGGAGTCCGTCGGCCTGTTCGCGCTGCTCGACGACTTCGAGCGCGATCTGAGCGGCGGCACGGTGGGGATCGGCGAGACCCGGTAGGGAAACAGGCCCCGCCTTCGCGGGCCGCCTGCGACCGCCGGCCAACGCCCCGGGTCGACGGGGAAGGCCGCCCGGGAGGGTTCGGGTGGTCGCGGTCGGCGGACGGCAGTGGGAGCCGCACCGGCGACCCCCGAACCGGACGGCGTCCCCGGAAGGGCCCCGGCGGCCGCGGTCGACGGACCGCAGCGGGAGCTGCACCGGCGAACCCCGAACCGCAGCGCAGGCCGGGCCCCCTGCCGGGGCCCGACCCCCGTTACGTCAAATTCACCATGACGTGCTTGATGCGCGTGTACTCCTCGAGCGAGTAGACCGAGAGGTCCTTGCCGTGGCCGGACTCGCCGAAGCCGCCGTGGGGCATCTCGGACATGTAGGGCATGTGCTCGTTGACCCAGACGCAGCCGAAGTGCAGCTCGCGGGCGAAGCGCATCGAGGTGCCGACGTCGCGGGTCCAGACCGAGGCGGCGAGGCCGTAGACGGTGTCGTTGGCCCACTCGAGCGCCTGCTCGGCGTCGGCGGCCTGCTGGATCGTCATGAGCGGGCCGAAGACCTCGCGCTGCACGATCTCGCTGTCCTGGGCGGCGCCGCCGATGAGCGTCGGCTGGACGAAGTAGCCGCGCTCGCCGACGGCCTCGCCGCCCGTGAGGACCTGGGCGCCGGCGTCCTTGGCGCGCTGCACGAAGCCGAGGACCCGCTCGCGCTGGGCGGCGGAGATGACGGGGCCGAGCTCGATGTCGTCCGCCGACAGCGGCTCGCCGATCTTCAGGGCCTCCATCGCGGGGACGAGCGCGGCGACGAGCCGGTCGTGCACGCCGGGGGTGGCGATGATGCGGCAGGCGGCGGTGCAGTCCTGGCCGGCGTTGTAGAGGCCGCCGACCATGAGGCCCTCGACGACCTTTTCGACGTCGGCGTCGTCCAGCACGACGACGGGGGCCTTGCCGCCGAGCTCGAGGTGGGTGATGGCGAGCGTCTCGGCCGCGGCGGCGGCGATCTTCTTGCCGGTGCCGACGGAGCCGGTGAGCGAGATCAGGCGCACGCGCGGGTCGGTGACGATGCCGGAGCCGACGGGCACGCCGTGGCCGGTGATGACGTTCAGGACGCCCTTCGGCAGCACCTCGTTGGCGAGTTCGGCGAGGCGGATCGTCGTCAGCGGCGTCAGCTCGGACGGCTTGAGGACGATCGTGTTGCCGCCGGCCAGGGCCGGGCCGATCTTCCACATCGCCATCGCGAGCGGGTAGTTCCAGGGGGTGATCTGGCCGACGACACCGATCGGCTCGCGGCGGATCATCGAGGTGTAGCCCTCGGTGTACTCGCCCGTGGCCTGGCCCGTCAGGGTCCGGGCGGCGCCCGCGAAGAACCGCAGGTGGTCGGAGCACGAGGCGACCTCCTCGGCCGCCGCGGCGCGCGGCTTGCCGGCGTCGCGGGACTCGAGGTCGGTCAGCTCGTCCGCGTTCTGGTCGAGCAGGTCGGCGAGCTTGAGCATCGCCAGGGCGCGCTCGCCGGGCGTCGTGCGGCCCCAGGCGCGGGCGGCACGCGAGGCGGCGTCGACGGCGCGGGTCACGTCCTCCGGGCCGCCCAGGGGCATGCGCGCGATGACCTCCTCCGTCGCCGGGTCGAGGACGTCCTCGTACTCGCCGGTGGTGGCGTCGACGAGCTCGCCGTCGACGAGGTTCTTGAGGGTGATGACCTCGGTGGTGCTCATGCGGATGGGGCTCCGGTGGGGTCTGCGACGACCCGTCCCGCGCGGCGCGCGGGACGGGCGATGTGGGCTCGGCTCAGGCGGCGGAGCGCGAGGCGGCCAGCGCCTCGGCGACGGCCGGGACGAGGATCTCGCCGCCGCGGACGTTCACGCCGGACTGCAGGCCCGGGTCGGCCGCGAGGGCCTGGTCGATGCCGCCGGCCAGGGCCTTGACGTACGGGAGGGTCGCGTTCGTGAGCGCGCGGGTCGACGTCGCGGGCACGCCACCGGGCATGTTGGCGACGCAGTAGTGCAGGACGCCGTCGACGACGTAGGTCGGGTCGCCGTGCGTGGTCGGGGTCGACGTCTCGGCGCAACCACCCTGGTCGATGGCGACGTCGACGATGACGGCCTTCGGGCGCATGTCGGCGAGCATCTCGCGGGTGATGAGCTTCGGCGCGGCGGCACCGGCGACGAGCACGGCGCCGACGACGACGTCGGCGTGGGAGACCTCGTCGCGGAGCGTGATCGGGTCGCTCATCAGCACGCGGGCGCGGCCGTCGAACAGCAGCTCGAGCTCGGCGAGGCGGGCGATGGAGCGCTCGAGGATCGTGACCTCGGCGCCCATGCCGACCGCGACGCGGGCGGCGTTCGTGCCGACCACGCCGCCGCCGATGACGACGACGCGCGCCGGGGCGACGCCCGGGACGCCGCCGATCAGCACGCCGCGTCCGCCGAACGGATCCTGCAGGAAGTACGCGCCGGCCTGGGCGGCGAGGCGACCCGCGACCTCGGACATCGGGGCGAGCAGGGGCAGGCCCTTGCCGCCGGGGCCGGTGACCGTCTCGTACGCGATCGCGTTGGTGCCGGAGGCGACGAGCGCGTCGGTCAGCTTCGGGTCGGCCGCGAGGTGCAGGTAGGTGAAGAGCGTCGCGTCCTTGTTCAGGCGCTCGTACTCCTCGGCGATCGGCTCCTTGACCTTCAGGAGCAGCTCGCTCTCGCCCCAGACCGTGGGGGCGTCCCCGACGATGCGGGCGCCCGCGGCGACGTACGCCTGGTCGTCGAAGCCGGAGCCGACGCCGGCGCCGGCCTGGACGAGGACGTCGTGGCCGGCGTCCGCCAGCTCGTGGGCTCCGGCGGGGGTCAGTGCGACCCGCTTCTCGGCCGGCTTGATCTCGGTGACGACGCCAACGCGCATCAGCTGTTCTCCGTGGTGGTGAGGGGGGTGTGAGGGGTGGACGCGAGGCCCATGTGCTCCCCGGCGGCCGTGAGGACGGTCCGCAGGGTGTCGACGATCTCGTCCAGCAGCGCCTCGTCCGCGATGAGCGGCGGGGCGATCTGCACGACGCTGTCGCCGCGGTCGTCGGCGCGGGCGATGATCCCGGCCTCCCGCATGGCGGCGGGGAGGAAGCCCCGCAGCAGGTCGTTGCGCTCGTCGAGGTCGAAGGTCGCGTTCTCCGCGTCCTTCACGAGCTCGACGGCCCAGAAGAAGCCCTTGCCGCGGACGTCGCCGACGATCGGCAGGTCCAGCAGGGTCTTCATCCGTGCCTCGAGGTGCGGCGACAGGGCCTGCACGTTCTGCAGCACCCCGTCGCGCTCGAAGATCTCGATGTTCTTCAGGGCGACCGCCGCCATCACGGGGTGGCCGCCGAAGGTGATGCCGTGGCGCAGCGGCGTCATCGAGCCGAAGAGGCCGTCGGCGATCTTGTCCGAGACGAAGACGGCGCCGCCGGGAACGTAGGCGGAGGTGATGCCCTTCGCCGTCGTGACCATGTCCGGGACGACGTCCTCCTGCTCGATGCCGAGCCAGTTGCCCATCCGGCCGAAGCCGCAGATGACGGAGTCGGCGACGAGCAGGATGCCGTGCTCGTCGCAGATCTCGCGCAGGCCCTTCCAGTAGCCGGCGGGGGGCGTGATGCAGCCGCCGGCGTTCTGGACGGGCTCGGCGATGATCACGGCGGTCTCGCCGGGGCCCGCGGCGGCGATCGCGTCGCGGACCTCGTCGAGCAGACGGGCGCAGAACGCGGCCTCGTCCTCGCCGGCCTCCATGCCGCGGAAGGCGTTCGTGTTCGAGACGTGCGTGACGTCGATCGGCGGGGTGCCGAAGCCGTCCTTGTAGCCCGGGACGCCCGTGAACGACAGGGCTCCGAGGGTCACGCCGTGGTACGCGTTCTTGCGGGCGATCGCCTTCGTGCGCTCGGGCTGGCCGATCGAGCGGAAGTACTCGCAGGCCATCTTCCACATCGACTCGACGGACTCCGAGCCGCCGTTCGTGAAGAAGACGTGGTTGAGGTCGCCCGGGGCGCGCTCGGCGAGCGCCTCGGCCAGGCGGATCGCGGCGGGGTGCGCGGTGTTCCAGTTCGTGTTGAACGGGAGCGTCGCGAGCTGGCCGGCGATCGCGGCGGTGAACTCCTCGCCGTAGGAGTAGCCGATCTGCGAGCAGTACAGGCTCGACAGCGCGTCGATGTGGCGCTTGCCGGTGGTGTCGAAGACGTAGGAGCCCTCGCCGCGCTCGAGCACGAGCAGCTCGTCCGTGGCGGTCCCGGCGGCCGGGCCGCCGATGCCGTCCTGCTCCTCCTGGTCGCCCGGAGCGTCGCCGTAGGCGGCGGCGAGCTTCGTGAAGTGCAGGAGCAGGTGCTCCCGGGCGGAGCGCTGCAGGTCCGCGTGGTCGTTGTTCAGGGTGGTGGCCATCGTGGTCTCCTTAGAAGCGCATGCCGCCGGCCGTGGGCGCGGCGGACTTCGAGGCCCACCGCGTCGTCACGACCTTGTTGCGGGTGTAGAAGCGGAAGCCGTCGTCGCCGTTGGCGTGCAGGTCGGCGTCGATGGAGTCCTTCCAGCCGCCGAACGGCATCCAGGCGATCGGGGCGGCGACGCCCACGTTCACGCCGAGCATGCCGCTCTCGGCCGAGTAGCGGAACTCGCGCGCGGCGCCGCCGGACTCGGTGAAGAGGATCGTCGAGTTGCCGTAGCGGGAGGCGTTCGTGAACTGCAGCGCCTCGTCGAGGTCGGCGACGCGGACGACCGCGAGGATCGGGCCGAAGAGCTCCTCCGTCGCGACGCGGTGGTCCTGCGGGACGCCGTCGATGATCGTCGGGCCGAGGTTCGCCCCGCCCTGGCCGGCGTCGGCCTTCCGGCCGTCGAGGACGATCTTCAGACCGTCCTGCTCGGCGGCCTCGATGTCGCCCACGAGCCGCGTGCGGGCGTCGGAGGAGATCACGGGGCAGACGTCGGTGGTCGGGTCGTTGCCGGGACCGCTCGTGAGCTCGGCGGCGGCGGCGACGATGCGCTCCAGGGCCGCGTCCTGCTGCTCCGGCGTGCCGGCGAGGACGAGCACGGAGCCCGCCATGCAGCGCTGGCCGGCCGCGCCGAAGGCGGAGCCGCAGACGCCGCTGGACACCGTCGCCGGGTCGGCGTCGGGGAGGACGATGAACGCGTTCTTCGCGCCGCCGAGGGCCTGGACGCGCTTGCCGTTCTCGGTCGCGCGGGTCGCGACGTAGCGGGCGGTCGAGGCGGAGCCGACGAAGGAGACGGCGTCGATCCCGGGGTGGTCGAGGATCGCGTTGACCACGTCGTGGGCGCCGTGGACGATGTTGACGAGGCCCTTCGGGATCTCCTCGATGCCCTCGATGAGCTCGACGTAGCGCTCCGAGGTCAGGGGAACCTGCTCCGAGGGCTTGAGCACGAACCCGTTGCCCGTCGCGAGCGCGAAGGGCAGGAACCACATCGGGATCATCGCCGGGAAGTTGAAGGGCGTGATCGCCGCGACCACGCCGACGGGCTGGCGGAACGTCTCGACGTCGACGCCCGTGCCGATGCCTTCGAGGTTCTGGCCCTTGAGCATGTGCGGGGCGCCCATCGCGGCCTCGACGGACTCGATGCCGCGGCCGACCTCCGCCAGCGCGTCGTCGAGCGTCTTGCCCATGTCCTGCGTGACGAGCTGCGCGAGCTCCTCCCGGTGCTGGTCGAGCACGTCGCGCAGGCGGTAGAGGGCGCGGGCGCGGATCTGCGGCGCGGTGCGGCGCCAGCCGGCCTGCGCCTTGCGGGCGGAGGCGACGGCGGCGTCGACGTCCGCGGCGGTGCCGAGGGGCACGCGGGCGAGCAGGTCGCCCGTCGCGGGATCACGGTCGTCGATCGCCTCGGTGGCGGTCGACGGGGTCCAGCTGCCACCGATGTACTGCTGCAGCGTGCGGACGGCGGAGGGGGCGACGGTGTCGGTCATGCGGGCTCCGGCGGAGGGGGAAGAGAAGGCCGGGGAGCACCGGCACACACCGGACCCGACCGCCCTTCCAGCGTGCCCGAGGCCCCAGGGCGGATCGACGGTCAGGCCGTCGTGACTCGCCCCTGAGAGGCAGACGGACTGTCGTGTGGAGCGCCCCGGCCGGGGGGCCTCGTGGCCCGGAAGGAGACGAAACGCCTAGTGCCCAGCGAAGGCGGCGAGGGTCACCCCCGTCGTCCCGCCTCCCACAGGATGGGGTCCGCCGTGTCGGGGACGGCCGCACCCAGCTCGGCCAGAACGGAGGCGAGCGCCTCGCGGCGGATGGCGCCGTAGGTCACGACGTGCGCGAGGACGCCGCCGTGCGTGAACGCCTGCGGCGGCTCGCAGAGGGCGTCGACGAACGCGTCGTCCCAACCGCCCGCGTCGCGCACCCGCCGGGCGAAGGCGGCGAACCGCGGAGCCACGCGGTCCAGGCGGGCGGCGAGGTCGTCGCCGCCGTGCTCGGGTGCCGGCTCGCCGAGGAGCGCCGCGGTCCAGACCTCGAGCGTGCCCACGAGCCGCTCCGCCATCAGCGCGGCCGACGGCTCCTCGCCCTCGAACCAGACGACCACGAACCCCGGGCGCAGGGGCTGCGCGAGCGCGTCGGCGGGCAGGGCCGCGGCGGCCGCCAGCAGCTCGCGCACCCGGTCGAGGTGGTGGCGCACGAGCCGCTCGGTCAGGTCGGACCCCGCCGGCGAGGGGACGCTCCGACGCCCCGGCACGACGAAGCCCGCCGGCGCGAGGAAGTGGATGCCGTTCGGCGCCGACAACTCGACGGGCCGCCCCGACGTCGCGAAGGAGGCGGGCGACACGCCGTAGGCGCGGGAGAACGCGCGCGAGAACGCCGGGAGCGACGCGTAGCCGGCCGGCGCGGCGGCGTCCGTCGGGGTCGCCTCGCCCGCCCGGAGACTCCACGCCGCGCGCTCGAGCAGCAGGCGACGGCGCAGTGTCACCGGCGTCTCGCCCGTCGCCGCGCTGAGCAGCCGGTCGAGGTGATCGCGGGAGAACGCGGCCCGGCGCGCCAGCTCGCGGCCGTCCGCGGCAGGGTCGTCCAGGGTGCCGACCACGAGGTCGAGCAGGTCGCGCAGCCGGTCGGGCACCCGCCCATCCTGCCGCGTGGCGACGGCGCGCGGTTGATCGGATTCGACCTCGTCGGACCCCGGCTTGATCGCCTTCGACGTCCCGCTCGACGCCGGGGTGCCCGGCGGCCACCGTGGCCGCATGCCCTCCTGGTCCGTCTTCGCCGCCGCCGCTCCCGAGCTCGCCGCCGAGGTCCGGATGCGCCTCGACGCCCACGTCCACAAGACCCTCGCGACCCTGCGCCGCGACGGCGCCCCGCGCATCTCCGGCACGGAGACGGCGTGGCGGGAGGACGACCTGTGGATCGGCTCGATGTGGCAGGCGCGCAAGGCCCTCGACCTGCGCCGCGACCCGCGCTTCGCCCTCCACAGCGGCTCGGACGACCCGGCGCCGGACGGCGGTGCCGGCGGGTGGACGGGCGACGCCAAGCTCGCGGGCGTCGCTGTCGAGGTCGAGGACCCCGAAACGGTGGCCCGCGTCGTGGGCCCTGACGGCCCGCCCGGTCCGGCGCACGTCTTCCGCCTCGACCTGCGCGAGGTGTCGACGGTCCGGTTGAACGACGCCCGCGACGGCATCGTGGTGACGGTGTGGACGCCGGAGGGCGGCGTGCGGACGGTGGCGCGGAAGTGACGGGTCGCCCTCAGGCTCCGCCCGCCGCCGCGTAGGCGTCGAGCGCCGCGACCTGCAGGCGCACGAGGAGCGCGAAGGACTCGTCGCGCGACGCCGGCATGCCGAACCCGTGGCCGGCCTCGAGCATCACGAACCCGTGCAGGGCGCTGCGGACGGTGCGGACGAGGTGGACCTGCCGCTCCTCGTCCTCCTCCCAGGGGCGCACCACGGCGCGGAGCACCTGCAGGCCACGGTCCACGGCGGCGTGCAGCTCGCCGTCGTCCACCAGGTCGGTGCGTTGGGCGGCGGCGTAGGACCCGGGGTGCCGGGCGGCGTAGTCGCGGTAGGCGTCGGCGAAGGCCGTGAGCGCATCGGCCCCCGAGCGGCCGATCGTGGCGTCCCGCAACGCCGTGCCGAGTCCCTCGATCCCCCGCAGCGCGATCCCGCGGCGGAGCCCGCCCAGCCCGTCGACGTGGTGGTAGAGGGATGGCGTGCGGACGCCGAGCGCCGCCGCGACGCCCGACAGCGAGACCGCGTCGAACCCGTCCGCGTCGGCTACGGCCACCGCGGCGTCGACCACCCGCCCCGCGTCCAGCGTGACCCGGCCCTTGATCCGCTCGGCCATCTCAGCATCCCCGCGCGACGGCGTGTTCCATGGCGGCGACCGGCCCCTCGACGACGGGACCGTGCCCCGGCGCGAGCCGCTCGGGGGCGAGGGCGAGCAGGGCGCGGGCGGACTCCAGCGCCGTGGGCTTGTGCCACGTCGCCAGGCCCGGGAGGGGGAACCGCTTGGCGGCCCGGGCGCAGGTGGCGACGGTGAACATCGTCGCGTAGGCGTCGCCGCACAGCAGCGTGCCGTCGCGCTCGCCGAGGAACGCCAGCTGGCCCGGCGTGTGCCCCGGAGCGGCGACGGCACGCAGCGAGCCCACACGGTCGCCGTGCTCCAGGGTGCGGGTCGGCGCGGTCTTCGCGCCGTGCAGGCCGCCGCGGAGCTTCGACTGCGGCTCGTCCGGGTCCAGCGTGCGGTCGCCGGCGAGCAGTCGCGCATCGCGCGTCGAGATGAGGACCTCGACGTCGCCGAGCCGCTCGACGAGCGCGTCGAGCCCGCCTACGTGGTCGTCGTGCGCGTGGGTGAGCACGACGCGCCGGATCGGCTGACCGAGCTGCTCGGACGCCGCGACGAGGCGCGCCGCGCCCGCCTTCATGGTCGTGTCGACGAGGGTCAGTCCGTCGTCCTCGGGCACGAGGTAGGCGTTGACAGCGCCCCAGAGGGAGACGCGGACGATGCCGGCGGGAGACGGTGCGCTATTGCTCATAGGGCACAGCCTATAGGCATTAGGCAGAGGTGTCCACTCTGCGGTCCGGACGGGTGGCCGGCGACGCGCTGCGCCGGCCACCCGGGGGCGTTACGGGCGCCCGGCGGGGCGGGCGGCCTCGAGGGCGTCCTGCACCTTGGCGGCGTCGAGGCCGAGCTCCTTCGTCAGCGCGGCGGAGAGCTCCTCGAGGCGCTCGCCCTTGTCGGGGCGCGCGGCCTGGAGCGCCTTGCGCACGTCGTCCTCGGACTTGCCGGTCTTCGTCGCGAGCGCGGCGATCATGTCCGACCCGCCGCCCCGGGCGCCGAAGCCGCGGCCGGGGCCGCCGTTCTTCGCGGCGTCGTCGAAGACGGCCTGCACGTCGGCCTCGCTCGCGTCGAGCGCCTTGGCGAACGCGGCGACGAGCTCGTCCCTCCGGTCGGCCTTGGCGGCAGGGCGGACCTTGGCGATCGCGGCCTGCAGCTTGTCCTCGGTCACGCCGAGCGTCTTGGCCAGTGCAGCCGTGTCGAGGCCGCGGCCCGGGCCGCCGTGGCCGGGGCCGCCGCCGCGCCCGCCGAAGCCGCCCGTCCCGCCGAAGCTGCGGCCGCCCTCGCGGGCGGCGGTGACCTTGAACTCCTTGTCGAGCGCGACGACGGCCTGGGTGCCGTCCGTCTTGCGGACCTGCGCGACGTACGTGCCGTCGGGGCGGCTCTGGATGCCGACGAGCGTGCTGCCCGGGTACTTCGCCACGGCGGCGGCGGACGCCCTGTCGGTGATGGAGCCGGTGAGCGGGGTCGGGGCCTTCGAGGCGGACGTGGCGGCGTACGCCCCACCGCCGATGCCGAGGACGCCGATCGTCGCGAGCGCGGCGGTCTTGGTCTTGAACGAGCGGATCATGACCCCAGCATGCCCACGGACCATCGGAGGGACCGAAGAGGACGCTGAGAGCTTCCTGAGAGTTCGACTACGCCTCGGGGTCGACGTGCGGCAGCGCCCGCAGCGCGAGGTGCAACGTCAGCGTCTGCTCGGGGTCGGCCAGGTCGACGTCGAGCAGCTCCTCGATCCGGGCCAGGCGGTTGTACAGCGCCTGCCGGTTGAGGTGCAGCATCCGGGCGGCCTCGGCCTTGCGCCAGCCGCCGGCGCAGAGCGCCTCGAGCGTCGGCAGCAGCTGGTGCTTGCGCCGCCGGTCGTGCTCGAGGACGGGCCCCAGGCGGCGGCGCACGAAGTCGCGCAGCTCACGGTCGTCGCGCCAGTGCCAGAGCAGGCGCTGCAGCTCGAGCGTGCGGACGTCGTGCCACGTGGCCGGGGGCAGGGCCACGGCGCTCGCGGCCGTCTCCGCGGCCAGGCGCAGGGCCGGGCCGACGTCGCGCCACGCGGTGGGCTCGCCCACCGCGATCCGCGCCTCGTCCGTGCCGAGCCGGCGGTCCGTGGCGGTCCGCAGGGCGCGGGCGAACGCGTCGGCGACCGCCTCGCGCGCGCCGGCCTCACGCAGGCCGACGAGGGCGAGCAGCTGCCCGGCGCGCTCGTTCTGGCCTGTGAGGACCGAGTGGCCGTGGGCCTCGAGCTCGTTGCCGACGTCGCGCAGCACGAGACCCCAGGTCGCGTCGCGGGCGGCGCCGGCCGTCTCGGCGGCGAAGGGGAGCACGAGCTCGCCCGAGGCCCGGAAGCCGATGGACACCGCCTGTCGCTCCGCGTGCGCCCCCGCGATCCGGCCCTCGGCCAGGTCGGCGAGGAAGTTCCCCCGCTCGCGGGCGACGAGCTCCTCCTCCTGCCGCGCGCGCAGGAGCGCCAGGGCGACGATGCCGGCGGCCCGCTGCAGGGCGACCTCGGCGATCTCGTCCATCGGGCCGGCGACGGGCAGCACCAGCAGGCGTCCCGCCGGCCCGTGGGGCCCCATCGGCACGGGCGAGGCGAGCCCGGCCCGCCACGGCGCACGGCCGCCCGGCCGGCTCGACGCCTTCCACGCGTCGAGTGCGTCGATGCCCTCCGTGACCGCGCCCGCGTGGTAGAGCAGGCGCCCGTCACCGTCCTCGAGGAACACGGGGTTGCCGATGATCTCGGCCGTCGCGCGCAGCACGTCGGGGATCCCCTGCCCGGCGAGCAGCAGCTCCGTCAGGCGCTGTTGCACGTCGTCGCCGCGGCGCAGCATCGCGTACTGGGCGTTGACGATCTCGGTGTGGATCGCCTCCGTCACGAGGATGAAGGGGACCTCGCGGGTGAGGGCGACGAGCGTGAGGCCGTGGTGCCGGGCGGCCTGGACCAGCGCGTCGGGGAGCTCGCCGAAGGTCGACCCCAGCTCGATGACGAGCGCGGCGAGCCCCAGGTCCGCGAGCGTGGCGACGAAGCGCCGCTGGTCGACGGCCTTGCGCCCGATGCCCATGCCCGTGGTGAGCAGCAGCTCGCCGCCGCGCAGCTGCGAGGCGATGTAGGCGACCTCGCCGGCGTGGACCCAGCGGATCGGGCCGTCGAGCCCGGCCTCGCCCGCGACGACGTCGGGCAGCCCGCGCCGCAGGACGGGCAGGTCGAGCGCCTGGCGCACGGTGATCCGGACGGCGGGCGCGGCGAGCGGCGGGGGGCTGGCGTGGAACGCGTCTGCCGTGGTCACGCGCACATGATGCCCGCATCAGCAAGCCGCGTAAAGGGCAGATCGTCCGCTGCCCACCCGAATGGGCGCGACACGGTGTCGTACCGGTCCCGGACACGGTGTGGCTCCGGCGCGCCCACGTGCCGCACCGCCCTCACCGGCCCCGCCCGCGCTCCCGTCGATCCGTCGGCTCAGCCCGCCGGGACCAACGCGTCGAGCAGCGGCCGCAGCGCCACGCGCGCCTCGTCGGCCGTCAGCGCGCCGGCGAGCCACCGCTGGCTCAGGCCGTCAACCGCGCCCGTCAGCAGTTCGGCCGCCTCGTCGGCGTCGACGTCGGGGGCGACCGAGCCGTCGGCCACGCCGCGTCGGATCGCCGCGGCGACCGTCGCCTTCCACGCGTCGGTGACCGCACGCAGGTCGTCGCGAAGCGCGGGCTCGAACGCGGCGAGCGCGCCCACCTCGTTCCAGATCGCGTTGAGGCTCCGCACCCGCGGGTCGTCGTCGAACTCGGCCTCCAGCGCGTCGACCAGGGCGTCGCGGCCGTGCCGGCCCGCCGGGGGGCCGGGCAGGCGCGTGACGGACGGGGCCTGCTCGTTCGCGTGGTGCAGCGCGGCGGAGACGAGGCCGGCGGGCGAGCCGAAGTGGTAGTAGACGAGCGCCGCCGTCGTGCCGGCACGACGAGCGACGGCCCGGGGAGACAACCCGCGGACGCCCTGCTCCGCCACGAGCGCCGCGGTGGCGTCGAGCAACGCGCGGCGCCCCTCGGGCTGCCGGTCGGGCGCCGGGGCGCTCATCGCGCGACCACGGCGTCGACCGCCCGCCCCACGAGCGCACGGAGGCGGTCGGCGGCGAGCAGGCCGCCGAGCCACCGCTCGACGAGCCCGTCGGCCAGACCCACCAGCCCCCGGGCGACGACGGCTGCCTCGTCGCCCTCGTGGCTCGCCGTCGCGTGGTCGCGCAGCGCGGCCACGACCGAGGCCTCCCGCCTCGCCGTGTCCGTCGCGAGCAGCGCGCCGAGCTCCGGGTCGAACAGCGCCGACGCCGCCAGCTCGTTCCGCATCGCTGCCGCCTCGCGCCGCTCGGGAGCGTCGTCGACCCCGCCCGCGAGCAGCGCGACGAGGCGCTCCCGCGGCGATGCGTTCGCCGACGCGGCCGGGTCGGGCGCGTCCGCCACGGCCGCCGTCAGCGCGGCCCGCACGAGCCCCGCCCGGTTGCCGAAGTAGTGGTAGACGAGCGGGGTCGACACGCCCGCCTCGGCCGCGACCGCCTGCACGCGCACCTCGCGGACCCCGCCCCGGCGGATCTGCCCGGTCGCCGCGGCGAGGATGCGCGCCTGCGGGAGCACATCCCCGGGCGCGCCGGCGGGGCTCGCGGTCACGGTCGGCAGGGTAGCCCGCCTCGACGCGACCGCGGCCCTCAGGCCCGCGGCTGCTGCTGGGTGATGCAGTGGATGCCGCCGCCGCGCGCGAACAGCGGGCGGGCGTCGACGAGGACGATCCGCCGGCCCGGGTACGCCCGCTCCATGATCGCGCTCGCCCGGGCGTCGGCCTCGGGCTCGCCGAACCCGCAGAGGATCACGCCGCCGTTGACGACGAGGTGGTTGATGTAGCTGTAGTCGACCGGGCCCTCCTCGTCGGCGAGGAACGCGGGAGCGGGGACCTCGATCACCTCGAGGCGGCGGCCGCGGGCGTCCGTCTCCTCGCGCAGCAGCGCCGCCACCTCGGCCGTCACCGCATGGTCGGGGTGCCGCGGATCGGTCTGGTGGTGCACGAGGACGACGCCGGGCGACGCGAACGTGGCGACGATGTCGACGTGGCCGCGGGTGCCGAACTCCTCGTAGTCGCGGGCCAGGCCGCGGGGGACCCAGATCGCCTTCTCGATCCCGAGGGTGCGGCGCAGCTCGGCCTCGACGCGCGCCTCGTCCCAGCCCGGGTTGCGGCCCTCGTCGAGCTGCACGGTGCGGGTGAGCAGGATCGTGCCCTCGCCGTCGACGTGGATGCCGCCGCCCTCGTTGACCAGGGGCGAGTCGACGAGCTCGGCGCCCGCGGCGTCCGCGACCACGGCGGCCACGCGCGCGTCGTGCTCCCACGACGCCCACCCCTGGCCGCCCCAGCCGTTGAAGGTCCAGTCCACGGCGCCCAGCTGCCCGTCGGCGCCGAGCACGAAGGTCGGGCCCATGTCGCGGATCCAGGCGTCGTCCAGCGGAGCCTGCACGAGCGGGACCTTCGGGCCGAGCCGCTCGGCCGCCAGCGCGGCGGCGGTCGGGTCGACGACCATGCTCACGGGCTCGAACTCGAGCACGGCGTGGGCCACGGCGGTCCAGGCGGCGCGGGCCTCCTCGGCGTCGGCCTCCGTCTCGCCCAGCGTGTAGCCCGACGACGGCCAGGCCATCCAGGTGCGCTCGTGGGGCGCCCACTCGGCGGGCATCCGCCACGCGGGGGTGGCCGCTGCGCCGGCGGCGCCGCCCGTGCTCATCCCGCGGCCTTCTCCGACGCGGGCTCGACGACCGGCGCCGTCAGCTCGGTGTACGTGTCCGGGCGGCGCGTGGCGAGGAACGGGAAGAGGTCGAGCCAGTCCTGGCGCTGGTCCAGGTCCAGGTCGGCGACGAGCACGGCCGGCTCGTCGCGCGGCGCCTGGGCGAGCACGCGGCCGTAGGGGTCCGAGATGAAGGACGAGCCGTAGAAGACGTTGCCCGTGGTGGTGCCGTCGGCGCGGGTGACGCGCTCGTCGCCGATGCGGTTGACGACGACCATGAAGGTGCCGTTGCTGATGCCGTTGGCGACGATGACCTGCTGCCACAGCGGCTGCGTGTCGAAGTCCGGGTGGTCGGGCTCCGAGCCGATCGCGGTCGGGTAGACCACGATCTCGGCGCCGTTCAGGGAGTAGGCGCGCGCGACCTCGGGGAACCACTGGTCCCAGCAGGTGGGCAGGCCGACGTGGGCGTCCGAGAGCTCGTCGCCGAGCGCGACGACGGGGTACGGGTCGCCGTCGGAGGGGCCGGGGCGGAAGTACTCGTCCTCGTAGTAGCCGGCCGTGACGGGGATGTGGAGCTTGCGCGTGCGGGCGACGAGCGAGCCGTCCGGGGCCACGAGGAAGGCGGTGTTGTAGCCGCGGCCGTCCTCGCCGGGCGCGCGCTCGAAGACCGAGGCGTGCACGTGGATGCCGTGCTTCTGCGCCGCCATCTGGGCGAACTGGTGCGTCGGGCCGCCCGGCAGCTCCTCCGCGGTCGCGTCCGGCGCACCGTCGGGGCGGACGTCGGCGAAGTAGCGCGCCATCGTCAGCTCCTGGAGGAACACGACCTGCGCGCCCTCGGCGGCGGCGAGCGAGATGCCCCCCTTGAGCGCAGCGCGGTGGTCGGCCGGGTCGGCGTGCCAGCGGTGCTGGACGGCGCCGACGCGCAGCGGGGCCCGGCGCGGCGCGTTGACGCGCGCGGGCGACGGGGGAGGGGTCGTGGCGGTGATCACGCGCATGGTTGAAAAAGCGTAAGGCACGGCCGGGGGCGGGTGGAGATCCTCTGCAAGGTGCGACAGGGCGTCGCGTGCCCCCGGGGCGTACGGACGCCCTGTCGCAGGTGCGGCGGACAGGCCGTCGCGGCCCACTAGCGTCCCGGGCGATGAGTCCCTGGCCCCGCTCCGCCCCGACGGCCGCCCACCGCGCCTCCTTCGCGGACGCGATCCCCCGGTCGTTCTGGCTCGACGAGGAGCACGGCGGGATCGAGCGGCCGACCCCGGAGCCCGCGCTGGTCGGCGACGTCACGGCGGACCTCTGCATCGTCGGCGGCGGGTTCACCGGGCTCTGGGCGGCGCTGCACGCCAAGCGCGACGACCCCACCCGCGACGTCGTCCTGGTCGAGGGCGAGACCTGCGGCTTCGGCGGCTCGGGCCGCAACGGCGGCTTCTGCGTCGCGTCCCTCACCCATGGGCTCCCCAACGGGCTGGCGCGATTCCCGGAGGAGCTCGCGACGCTGGAGCGCCTCGGCCTGGAGAACCACGCGGACCTCTGCGCCGACGTGGAGCGGCTCGGCATCGACTGCGAGCTCGAGCACACGGGCGAGATGGACGTGATCCTCGACCCGACCACCGGCACGGACGAGCTCGAGGAGCACGCAGAGCTGCTGCGGGCCCACGGCCACGAGGTGCAGGTCCTCGACCGCGAGGCTGCGCGCGCCCAGCTGCACTCGCCCGTCGTGCAGGGCGCGGTCTGGGACCGCACTGGCGCGTCCCTCGTGCACCCGGGCAAGCTCGCGCTCGGCCTGCGCCGTGCGGCGCTCGACGCCGGCGTGCGGATCCACGAGCACACCCGCGCGGAGGACCTGCGCGAGACGCCCGACGGCGTCGAGGTGCTCTGCGCGCAGGGCCGCGTCCGTGCGCGGCGCGTCGTCCTGGGCACGAACGCGTTCGCCCCGATCGTGCGCGAGCTGCGCCGCTACATCGTCCCCGTCTACGACTACGTGCTGATGACGGAGCCGCTGACCCCGGAGCAACGCGCGTCGATCGGCTGGGAGGGGCGCCAGGGCATCGGTGACGACGCGAACCAGTTCCACTACTACCGGCTGACGGCCGACGACCGGATCCTGTGGGGCGGCTACGACGCCGTCTACCGCTTCGGCGGCCCCGTCGCCGCGCGCCACGACGAGAGCGACGAGACCTTCGGCCGCCTCGCCCAGCACTTCGTCACGGCCTTTCCCCAGCTCGAGGGCGTGCGCTTCTCGCACCGCTGGGGCGGGGCGATCGACACCTGCAGCCGCTTCTCCGTGTTCTTCGGCACGACCCACGGAGGGAAGGTCGCGTACGCCGCGGGCTACACCGGCCTGGGTGTGGCGGCGACCCGCTTCGGCGGCCGGGTGGCGCTCGACCTCGTCGACGGCCGCGACACCGAGGCCACCCGTCTGCGGTACGTGCGGGAGAAGCCCACGCCGTTCCCGCCCGAGCCGCTGCGCAGCGTCGGCATCGCCATCACCCGCAACCGCATGGCCGCCGAGGACCGCAGCGGCAAGCGCGGCCTGTGGCTCCGGACCCTCGACCGCCTCGGGCTGGGGTTCGACTCGTGAGCGCGGGCGACGAGCCTCTCTTCGGTGACCTCGGGGAGGGCGTCGAGACGGGGGAGGTGGACGTGCGCTACGTCCGGGGCGAGGACCCGGCGTTCGCCGTGGACGTCGCCACCGCGGTCCTCGAGCCGCTCGCGCTCGACCCGGAGCAGGTCGTCGAGGGCACGCCGGAGACGTCGGCCCTGACGCTCGAGGAGCACCTCCACGCCGGCGGCGTCCTCGTCGAGCACGGGATCTGGCAGATCACCCCGGGCGTCGCCACGGACGTCGAGGTCGACGAGGTGTTCGTCGTCGTCTCCGGCCGCGCGACGGTGGAGAACGAGGGCGGCCCGACGCTCGAGCTGGCCCCCGGCACGGTCGGCACGCTGCGCGCGGGCGACCGCACCGTCTGGCGGGTCCACGAGACCCTGCGCAAGGTCTACGTCGCGACGACCCCGACCGAGGAGCGCCCGCTGCCGCCCGGCGTGTGGTCGCAGACCGGGAACATCACCGCGTACTACCCGGTGTCGCAGGACCCGGCGGACGATCCGCCGCGCCCGGCCGACTGACCGTCCCCCCCCCACGAACACCCACCCCCGGAGCCCCATGACCCAGATCGACCTCGCCCTCGTCTCCGGCCGCGTCCGCACGCTCGACGACGCGCGCCCCACCGCCACCGCGATCGCGATCGCCGACGGGCGCATCGTCCAGGTCGGCGACGACGCGGAGATCCGCGCGCTGGTCGGCTCCCAGACGGAGGTCGTCGACCTCGGCGGCGCGGCGGTCGTGCCCGGGCTGATCGACAGCCACATGCACCCGTTCATGGGGGCGGAGCAGGCGCGCGGCGCCGACCTCCTCGGCGTCACCAGCCTCGACGAGGTCCGCCGGCTGATCGCGGCCGAGGCGGAGCGCTGCGCGCCCGGCGAGTGGGTCCTGGGCTTCGGTCTGGGCTACGACGTCTTCGGCGAGGCGGGGGTGCGCGGCGACCTACTCGTCGAGGCCACGGGCGGCGCGCCCGGGTTCTTCCTGATGATGGACCTGCATACCGCCGTCGCCACCCCGAAGGCGCTGGAGATCGCCGGCGTCGACGGTCCGCGCACGTTCGCCGAGCAGGCCGAGATCGTCTGCGACCCCGACGGCACCCCGACGGGCGAGCTGCGCGAGTGGCCCGCCGTCGACATCGTCCGCGGCGCCATGCCGCCGCTCGCCGACGAGGGCCGCCGCGCGCTCTACGTCGCCCACCTGCGCCGCCTGGCGACGCTCGGCATCACGACGACCCACGCGATGGACGGCTCGCCCGCCACCCACGCCACGCTGCGCGATCTCGAGGCGGGCGGCGACCTCGTCACGCGGATCATCGCGCCGCTCTGGATCCACCCCGACACCCCGCGCGAGGAGTGGGAGTCGCTCGCCGCCCACCGCGACGGCCGCGGCCGGCGCTGGCGCGGCGGCGTGGCGAAGTTCTTCATCGACGGCGTCATCGACTCGGGTACCGCCTGGCTGTTCGAGCCGGACGTGAACGGCGACGGCACCGCTCCGTTCTGGCCCGACCCGCAGCTCTACCGCGACGCGGTGAAGTTCTTCTCGAACGCCGGGTTCCAGTGCGTCACGCACGCGTGCGGCGACCGCGCGGTGCACGAGGCGCTCGAGGCCTACCGCGAGGCGGGCCCGCGCCCGGCCGGCGTGGCGCAGCACCGCATCGAGCACGTCGAGACGATCCAGCCCGACGACCTGCCGCGGTTCGCCGCCGAGGGCGTCACGGCCTCGATGCAGACGCAGCACATGATGGACCTGGCGCCCGACCGCTCCGACAACTGGTCGCGCCGCCTGGGCGACGATCGCTGCGACCGTGCGTTCCGCACCCGCGAGCTGCTCGAGTCGGGGGCGCTCGTGACCCTGGGCTCGGACTGGCCCGTCGCCCGCTGCGACGCCCGCGAGGGCATGGCGAGCGCCCGCCTGCGCGCGAACCCGCACGAGCCGGGCCGCGCACCCTACGACGACCAGGCGCTCACGGGCCTGCAGGCCCTGCGCGGCTACACGGTCGACGCCGCCCGGGCCACCGCCGACGAGGACCGCCGCGGCGTCCTCCGCGCCGGCCTCGACGCCGACATCGCCGTCTTTGCGCACGACCCCGCCGACGTGCCGGCGGCGGAGCTGCTCGCCGACGAGGTGCTGCTGACCGTGGTGGACGGCGAGATCGTCCACCGCGCCCTCTAGGGCTCGGGCCCCCCGGCCCCGGCGAGCCCGGTCCGCCGCGAGCAGCGCTCGCGTTGCGGGTCCCGTTCGGCGCGGGTCCCGCGGGGTGCGGACGGCGGCCCCGCCGTCGGCTCCCTCGACGGGGCGTGGGGCCCTGTACCCCGTGCGCGCGACGGTGTGTCGCACGGCCGCGTCAACCCTCTGACGCCCTGCACGTCGCACGCCCCGTAGGTTGCGCGAGAGCCTGCGGGCAACGTCCAGAGGGGCGACCCGAGGTTTATCCGCATGGCAGGTCCGGGAGCGAGGTCGTTCCACGAAGCTCCCCTCCGGATCCGCACCATCGACCGGCCCCCGTGCCGAGGAGGTCCCATGACGACGGTCCCCGAGACCACCCAACATCCCGCCGCGACCGGCAGCGTCGAGCAGCGCGACATCTGCCTCGAACGCGTGCACAAGCGCTACGGCGACCACGTCGTGATCGGCGACCTCTCGCTCGACATCGAGCAGGGCAAGTTCTACGCGCTGCTCGGGCCGTCGGGCTGCGGCAAGACGACGACGCTGCGCATGATCGGCGGCTTCGAGCTGCCGACGAGCGGGCGTGTGCTGCTCGCCGGTGACGACGTCACCCAGCTCCCGCCGCACAAGCGCGAGGTCAACACGGTCTTCCAGTCCTACGCGCTGTTCCCGCACCTCACGGTCGAGAAGAACGTGGCCTTCGGCCTCGAGCGCCGCGGGGTCGACAAGCACGAGACGAAGAAGCGCGCGAAGGAGATGCTCGAGCTCGTGCAGCTCGGCCACCTCGCCAAGCGCAAGCCGGGCCAGCTCTCCGGCGGCCAGGCGCAGCGCGTCGCGCTCGCCCGCGCGCTCGTCAACCGCCCGCGCGCCCTGCTGCTGGACGAGCCGCTCGGCGCGCTCGACCTGCGCCTGCGCCGCCAGTTGCAGGACGAGCTCAAGCGGATCCAGCGCGACATCGGCATCACGTTCGTGCACGTCACGCACGACCAGGAGGAGGCCATGAGCATGGCCGACACCATCGCCGTGATGAACAAGGGCGCCATCGAGCAGGCCGGCTCCGCCGAGGACCTCTACGAGCGCCCCGAGAGCCCGTTCGTCGCGAACTTCCTCGGGACCTCGAACCTCATCCCCGTGACCGTCGAGCAGGGTGGTGCCGACGAGTTCTCGACCGTTCGCACGAGCGACGGCCACGCCCTGCGCCTGCTGCGCAACCGGATGTGGAACCTGAAGGGCGAGCAGCCCGTCGCGATCGGCGTGCGCCCGGAGAAGGTCCGCCTGTGGGGTGCCGACCAGACCCCGCCGGAGCACGACAACGTCCTCCCGGCGAAGGTGCTGCAGGCGACGTTCCTCGGCGTCTCGCTCCAGTACGCGCTGAAGACGGCCGGCGGCCAGGAGCTCACGGTCATCGAGCCCAACCTCGTCGGCAACTCCAAGGGCACGTTCGGCCCGGGCCAGGACGTCCAGGTCTCGTGGGACGCCCGTCAGACGTTCGTCGTGGAAGGGGAGACGGCCGGTGCGTGAGGATCGAGCCCGCGCCGAGCGCGCGCTCGAGGAGTCGCTCGAGACGGCGTTCGCGCAGCGCAGCTCGCGGCGCAGCTTCGTCGGCCGCTCCGCCGGCGCGATGCTCCTGGCCGGCGGCCTCGGCTCCTTCCTCTCGGCCTGCGGCATCACGGGCACCGCCACGAAGAACGTCGAGGCCCTCCGGGCCGAGGCGGAGCGGGTCAACCACCCGAAAGTCCCGATCGGGAACTGGGTCTTCGCGAACTGGCCGCTCTACATGGACAAGAGCGTGCTGAAGGACTTCGACCGCGAGTTCGGCGGCAAGGTCAAGTACGTCGAGGAGATCAACGACAACAACGAGTTCTTCGGGAAGGTCCGCCAGCAGCTCACGCAGGGCCGCAACATCGGCCGCGACATCGTCGTCCTCACGGACCCGATGGCCGCGAAGTGGGTGCGCTCCGGGTTCGTCTCGCCGTACGACAAGAAGAACGTCCCCAACGCGAAGAACCTCGTCCCGAACCTGCAGTCGATCGGCTACGACCCGGAGCGGCAGTTCACGCTGCCCTTCCAGTCCGGCGCCGTCTCGCTCGGCTACGACATCCGGGCGACGGGGGGCGAGATCAAGAGCATCAAGGAGCTCTTCAACCCGAAGTACAAGGGCAAGACGACGATGCTCACCGAGCCCTACGACAGCGCGTCGACCGTGCTGATCATGCAGGGCAAGGACCCGGCGAAGGCCACGCTCGACGACATGCTCGGCGCGATCGAGTACATCGCGGAGCAGAACGAGAAGGGCCAGTTCCGGCGCTTCACCGGCAACGACTTCACGACGGACCTGACGAAGGGCAACGTCGCGATCGTGCTCGCCTACTCGGGCGACATGGTGCAGCTGCAGGCGGACAACCCGAACCTGCGGTTCGCCTACGCCGAGGAGGGCTGCATCACGTTCACGGACAACTTGATGCTGCCCGCCAAGGTCGCGCACCCGTACGCCGCCGAGACGATGATGAACTTCCTCTACGAGCCGGAGATCGCCGCGAAGCTCTGCGCGTACATCAACTACATCAGCCCGGTCGACGGCATCCGCCCGATCCTCGAGAAGAGCGATCCGGAGATCGCCGAGAACGAGCTGATCTTCCCGCCGGACGACGTCCGGAAGCGGCTCAAGCTCTACCCCTCCCTCTCCACCAGCGAGGAACAGACGATGTACGAAGCCATGGCCAAGGTCACGGGGGGCTGACCGTGTCGCTCTCCCTGCGCCGCAAGATGATCCCGTGGTGGTTCGCCGCCCCGGGCCTCGTCTGGCTCATCGTCTTCTTCGCCGTCCCGATCTTCAACCAGATCAGCGTCTCGCTGATGTCCGGTGACCCAGAGGTCGGCTTCGAGCTCACGTGGAGCTTCTCCACCTACGCGGACGCGGTCCGCGATTACCACACGCAGTTCCTGCGCTCGATCGGCTACGCGGGCCTCGCGACGATCATCGACCTGATCATCGCCTTCCCGCTGGCGTACTTCATCGCCTACAAGGCTGGCCGCTTCAAGGGCCTGCTGCTGCTGCTGGTGATCCTGCCCTTCTTCGTCTCGCAGGTCATGCGCACGGCGTCGTGGCAGCTGATCCTGAACGACCAGGGCTGGGCCGTGGCCCGCATGCAGGACCTCGGCATCGTCTCGGACGGCGGGCAGTTCCTCGCCACGGGCAAGGCGGTCGTCTTCGGCATCGCCTACAACTTCCTGCCGTTCATGGTCCTCCCGCTCTACGCGACCTTGGACCGCATCGACCGCCGACTGATCGAGGCCGCGAGCGACCTGTACTGCAGCCGCTTCACGGCGTTCCGCAAGGTCACGCTGCCCCTGGCGGTGCCGGGCATCTTCGCCGGCTCGCTGCTCGTGTTCATCCCGGCGTGCGGCGACTACATCAACTCGTCGATCCTGGGCTCCTCGAACACCACGATGATCGGCAACGTCATCCAATCGAA
This sequence comes from Patulibacter americanus DSM 16676, assembly GCF_000420025.1. Taxonomy (GTDB): domain Bacteria; phylum Actinomycetota; class Thermoleophilia; order Solirubrobacterales; family Solirubrobacteraceae; genus Patulibacter; species Patulibacter americanus. The sequence goes on along the minus strand of NZ_ATUD01000001.1, from coordinate 181,833 downwards.
GTTCCTCAACGTCCTGGACTACCCGTCCGCGGCGGCGCTGAGCTTCATCCTCATGGGCGTGATCCTGCTGGGCATCGCGTTGTACGGCCGAGTGCTCGGTACGAAGAACCTGACGGAACTGGCGGGCTGAGGCATGTCGACCGAGGCACTCCCGCAGAAGCCGACCGACCCGGTGACGCCGCACGTCCCGGGCGTCGACGACTCCGCCACGCCGCGCTCCCCGCGCGGCGACACCGGCCGCGGCCGGAACCTCGCGCTCGGGCTGTGGACGGCCCTGGCGCTGACGTTCCTGCTCGCGCCGATCCTGTTCATGATCGTCTTCTCGTTCAACGACAACCAGGGACGGTTCAACTTCGAGTGGCAGGGCTTCACGCTGAAGCACTGGGGGGATCCGTTCCAGAACCCGGACCTGGCGAAGGCGCTGCAGAACTCGCTCTCGATCGCCGTCCTGACGACGATCGCCGCGACGATGCTCGGCACGCTGCTGGCGATCGCCCTGGTGCGTCACCGCTTCCGCGGCCGCACCTCGGCGGACTTCTTCGTCTTCCTGCCGATGGCCTCGCCCGAGGTCGTCATGGGCGCCTCGCTCCTCGCGATGTTCCTCGTGCTCGGCATCGGCACGGGCTACGTGACGATCCTGCTCGCGCACATCATGTTCTCGATCTCCTACGTGGTCGTGACCGTGAAGTCGCGGCTGGAGGGGATGGACCCGCACATCGAGGAGGCCGCACGGGACCTCGGGGCGAACGAGGTCACGACGTTCTTCCGCGTGACCCTGCCGATGATCGCCCCGGGTGTCGCGGCGGCGGCGGTCCTGGCGTTCGCGCTCTCGATCGACGACTACGTCATCACGAGCTTCAACGCCGGGCAGACCCAGACGTTCCCGCTGTTCATCTTCGGCGCCACCCGTCAGGGCGTGCCGCCGCAGGTCAACGTGCTCTCGACGATGCTGCTGGTGCTCGTGCTGCTGCTCATGCTCGGCAACGTGCTCCTGCAGCGCCGGCTCGCCAAGCGCGACCGGATCTCGCAGGCGGGCTGAGCCCAGGGGGCCCGGCGCTCGCACGACGCGAGCGCCGGGCCCACCGGTCCTGTCGGTCCGCGCGCGGTTCAGGCCGTGGGCGGCACGACGACGACCTTGCCGGGCAGCGTGCCGGCGGCCGCCCGGGCGTGGACCCCCGGCAGCTCGGCCAGCGGCACCCGCTCGGCCACGTTGACGCGCAGCTCGCCGCGGTCGACCATCGCCGTGAGCCGCGCGAGCCGCTCCGCGTCGCCGCGGACGAACACGCCGACGCCGCGCACGCCGCGGGCCTCGTCGGCCGGGGTCGGGATCGTCGGCACGGTGTTGACGACGACGCCGCCGTCGCGGACGAGGGCGGCGAGCGCCGTGAGCTCCTCGGGGGCGATGCGCGCGAGGTTCAGCAGCACGTCGACGGGCTCGTCCGTCGTGACCTCGCTGGCGGTGTGGTCGATGACCTCGTCGGCCCCGGCGGAGCGGACGCGCTCGGCGCTGCGGGGGCTGGCGGTGGCGATCACGTGCGCACCCGCCCCCTTGGCCAGCTGCACGGCGTAGCCGCCGACGGCACCGCCCGCGCCGTTGATCAGCACGCGCTGCCCCGCGGTCAGCCCGGCGTCGTCGAAGAGCGCCTGCCACGCGGTGAGGCCGACCATCGGCAGGGCCGCGGCGTCGGCGAGCGGGATGCTCGTGGGCGCCGGGGCCAGGGCGTCGGCCGGGGCCACGACGTACTCCGCGGCGGAGCCGGCGGCCGTCATGGGCAGGAACGCGACGACGGCGTCGCCCACGGCCACGCCGGTCACGCCCTCGCCGAGCGCGTCGACCGTGCCGCTGGCCTCGATGCCGGGGGTGTGGGGGAGCGTGACGGGGAAGACCTCGCGCAGGTAGCCGCCCCGGATGCCGTCGTCGACGGGGTTGAACGCCGAGCCGGCGACCCGCAGCAGCACCTCACCGGGACCGGGGGTCGGCCGCTCCGCGTCCTCGTAGCGGAGGACCTCGGTGTCGCCGAAGTCGTGGAATCGCACTGCCTTCATGGGGAGCCTGCTCTCGTGGTGGGGTCCTTGTGCTTCGAGTTCGAAGCACCTGGTGGGAACCGTAGCACTGCTTTGATGTTGAAGCAAGTAGATCGAATTCGAAGTACGTAGACTGCGGGCATGGCCGAATCGCCGCCACTCCTCGACCCCGTCCAGCTCGGTGCCTACTTCGCGCTGATCGAGGTCGTCGACCTGCTGCGCCACGCGATCGAGCAGCAGCTCCGCGAGGCGGGCGACCTCAGCTACGTGCAGTTCCAGCTCCTGGCGCGCCTGAACGGCGCGCCGGAGGGCAGCCACCGGATGACCGACCTCGCCGACGGCGTCGTCTACAGCCGCAGCGGCCTGACCTACCAGGCGGGCCTCCTCGAGAAGGCCGGTCTCGTCACCCGGGCGCCGTCCCCCGAGGACGAGCGGAGCGTCACGGTCACGATCACCGACGCCGGCCGCGAACGGGTGCAGCGCGTGCTGCCTGGTCACGCCGAGGTCGTCAGCCGCATGCTGTTCCAGCCGCTCTCGGGGAAGGACGTCGAGACGCTGGCGGGGCTGCTGCAGCCGGTGCGCGAGCACATGCGATCGACGCCGCCGCGCTCGGCCGCCCGGCGCCGCCGCCGCTAGGCCTCCTCCGGGGTGCGCGGGGGCAGGAGCTCCATCCCGTAGTCCGGGGCACGCGTGACGGCTCGCTGCAGCCGCTCCTGGCGCTCCTCCGCGCTGAGCTCGGGCGCCGGCGACGTGCGGGTCGGGACGGGATCCCCGAACTCCGCGAAGAACCGCTCGAGGCCCGCGGGGGCCACGGTGCACAGCAGGCGCGCGGGGACGTCCCCGGCGTTGCGGAAGCTGTGCGGGGCGTTCGCCGGCACGTTGGCCGACTCGCCGGTCTGCAGCTCCACCGGCGGCTCGTCGCGGAATCGCACCTCGATCGTCCCCTCGAGGACGCGGAAGCACTCCTCGAAGGCGTGGCGGTGCGGCGGCGGGCCGGCACCCGGGGGCACGAGCATGTCGATCATCGCGAAGCGCCCGTCGGTCTGCTCGCCCGAGAGCAGCACGGTGTAGGTGTCGCCCACGACGGCCAGGTGCGGCAGCGTGGGGTCGTCGGGCCGGGCGATCTCCAGCCCACGCACGCCGTCGTCCTGGGGGAGCGTGCTCATCGGCCGGCCGTCCGGTCGCGCCCGTCGTGGGTCGCGTCGCGCCGCGCGTCGGTCGTGTCGGTCCTGCCCGGGGTGGTAGCCACTCGTCGTCCTCGGTGTCGTTGCGGACGAATTCGTCCGCTTAAACGGACCGTACTCCGGACGGGAGCCCGGCGCAAGCCGCTGCGATGATGCGGTCACGTGTCGGACACACCCCGCCCACCGCGCAGGGACGCGCTCCGCAACCGCGAGCGGGTGCTCGACGCGGCCACCGAGCTCGTCCGGCGCGACGGCGAGAAGGTCCCGATGGCCGCCATCGCGGAGCACGCGGGCGTGGGGGTCGGGACGCTCTACCGGCACTTCGCCACCCGGGAGGAGCTGCTGGGCGCGCTCGTCCACCGCTCCTTCGGCATCGCCCTCGACAACGCGCGGGCGGCCGCCGCTCACCCGGGTCCGGCGCTCGCAGGCATCCGGGGCTTCTTCCTGGCCACGCTCCGCGACCGCGAGCGGTTCGTGCTCCCGCTCCACGGCGGGCCCGCCGTGTTCACCGCGGCCACGCGCGAGCGTCAGGCCGGGGTGCGCACGGCGCTGCGGGAGCTCCTCGAGCGGGGCACGACGGCCGGCGAGCTGCGGGCGGATCTGACCCCCGAGGACCTGATCGTCGCGGCCTCGCTGCTCTCCCGGCCCCTCCTGCCCACGGGCGATTGGGACGGCCTGGCGCGCCGGCAGATCGACCTGCTGCTCGGCGGCCTCGGTCCCGAGGGGCCAGCGGAGGTCACGGGCTAGGGCCGCTCGAGGGCGCCGCCGTTCGGACAGCACGCCGCCCCGCCCGTTCGCCCGCGTGTACAGCACCCTCCACGCGGGAGGGGTCCGGCGCGTGGACCTCGTACAACTGGACCCCCCGGCGGCCGTCGCGCCGGAGCATGCTCCGGGTGTGACCGACCGACCCCCACGCATCGTCGCTCTCGGAGGCGGCGGGTTCTCGATGGAACCGAAGAACCCGCTCATGGACGACTACGTGCTGGAGCTCTCCGGCGCCGAACGTCCGAAGATCTGCTTCCTGCCCACGGCCTCGGGCGACGCCGACCACTACGTCGTCCGTTTCTACCGACGATTCGGGGCGGGGCGGAGCGAACCGTCGCACGTCTCGCTCTTCCGGCGGGACACGAGCGCCGGCTCCGTCGAGGGCGACCTCGAGCGTCACCTCCTCTCGCAGGACGTCATCTACGTCGGCGGCGGCTCGCTCAAGAGCCTGCTCGGCGCGTGGCGGGCCCACGGGCTCGATCGCACGCTGCGGCGGGCGTGGCAGCAGGGCGTCGTGCTCTGTGGCCTGTCGGCGGGCTCGCTGTGCTGGTTCACGGACTCCGTGACGGCGTTCCACGGCCCGAGCGAGCGCGTCCGCGGCCTGGGCCTGCTGCCGTACTCGAACTGCGTGCACTACGACGGCGAGCCCGAGCGGCGCGCGGCCTACCGGGGGATGGTCTCCACGGGCCTGCAGGCGGGCTTCGGGGTGGACGACGGCGCGGCGCTGAGCTTCGTCGGCGACCGCCTCGACGAGGTCATCACGTCGAAGCCGAAGGCCACCGCCTACGAGGTGCGCCTCGGCCGGCGCGGCCAGGTGCACGAGCGCCGCATGGAGGCCCGCTACCTCGGCGAGCAGCGCACGGGGGACCGGGCGGACGACGACGGGCCGAGTCTCCTGCGGGCCGCGCCCGACCCGTTCGCCGCGTCGGGCGCGACGGACGGCCCGCTCGTCGGCGAGGACCCCGGGGCGGCCGCGCGCGCCGTGGCGGCGTGAGCGGTCCCGCGGGCCCCGTCTTCTGCATGGGCGGGGGCGGCTTCACCATGGAGCCGGGGCGTCCGGAGCTCGACGCCTACATCCTCTCCCTCGCCTCCGTGGCCCGCCCGCGGATCCTCTTCCTGCCGACCGCCAGCGGCGACCCGCAGGACCAGATCGTGCGCTTCGGCCGTGTGTTCGGTTCGTGGCCGTGCCGCCCGCGAATCCTCTCGCTCTTCCACCTCGACGAGCTGGAGGAGCCGCTGGACCGGCTCATCCTGAGCCAGGACATCGTCTACGTCGGCGGCGGCTCCATGCGCAACCTGCTCGCGCTGTGGCGGGCCCACGGGGTCGCCGAGCTGCTGCTGCAGGCCAACCGCCGCGGCACGGTCCTGGCGGGCCTGAGCGCCGGGGCGATGTGCTGGATGGACGGCGGCGTCTCGACGTCGTCCGGCCGCCCGGAGCCGATCGACGGCCTCGGGCTCGTCCCGGGCACCCTCTCCGTCCACGCCCGCCAGCAGCCTGAGCGCGGCGTCGTCTACCGCGAGGCGATCCGCAGCGGCCGCCTCTCGGACGGCTGGACGGCGGACGACTACGCCGGGCTGCTCTTCGTCGACGGCGTGCTCGAGGAGGCGGTCGCCTGTCGCGAGGGCGCCGGGGTGGTGCAGATCCAGCGCCGCCGCGACGGCGAGCTCGTCGAGACCCCGCTGCCGGTGCGGCGCCTGGAGCCGGTCACGTCGGAGCAGGTCGACGACGCCGTCCTGCGGCACACCGGGGAGAGCAGCCACGGGGGCATGGACGTCCGCGACGAGCTGCGGCTCGTGCGGCGCATCCGCGACCGCGCGATCGCGGGCCGCGGGCGGAGCGCGGCGCGGGCGCGCCGCGCGAGCTGACGGACCTGACCGCACCCGGGTCGGACCCGGACGACGCCGCGCGAGCGCACGCCGCCGGGCCAGGTGCCGCCGCGCGAGGCGGCGGCGGGGCGGCTAGCGACGGGCGGCGCGGACGAGCTCGACCGCGCCGGCGATGCGCTCGCGCACCGTGGCCGGGTCGATGACCGCGACGGCGGGGGCCGGCGGCGCCTGGGCGGCCGTCTCGGCGATGGTCGGCACCTCGCCGGCGGACGGCGCGGCCGGCGCGGCGTCTGCGGCGGGGGCGTCGGCCTGCGGGGCGTCGTCCGTGTTCGGCTCGGCGGCGGTCTTGGCCTTGCCGCGGCCACGGGACCGCGAGCGGGAACGCTTCTTCGGGGCGTCGTCCTTCGGCGCGTCCTGGGCGGGCGCGGCCTCGGCCTCGACGGCGACGACCTCGGCGGCCTCCGGCTCGGCCGGCGGGGCGACGGCGGCCTGCGGCGCGGCGGCCTTGCTGCGGCTGCGGGTGCGCTTCTTCGGCGCGTCGTCGGCCTTCGCGGCGTCGTCCGTCTTCGCGGCGGCGTCGGCCTTGGCGGCGGGCGCGTCGTCGGCCTTCGGGGCGTCGTCCTTCTTCGCGCCGCGGCGACGGGTCGACGTCTTCGCGGGCGCCTTCTCGGCGGGCGCGTCGTCCTGCTTCGCGGCCGGCTTCGCGGCGGGCGCGTCCTTCTTGGCGGCAGCGCGGGAGCGGCTGCGCTTCGCGGGGGCCTTGCCGCCCGCGGCCTCGAGCCAGTCCTCGCCGAGCTCGACGCGGGCGCGCTCGCCGGTCCCGGTCACCACGACGGGGACGGACTTGCCCGCGATGGACTCACGGACGTCGGCGGGGACGGTCACGCGCTTGGTGACCTCGCGGCCGCCCTCGAGCTGCAGCCGCACCTGGCGCTCGGTGGCGCGAAGGACCGTGGCGGTCGTCGTCTGGGAGGAATCAGCGTCGGGAGCCATGGGCTGCCGGATGCTACGCGGTGCCGGGCCGCGACGCGCCTCCGTCGGACGGGGACCGGCCGAGGTCGGGGGCGGCGACGCGGCCGGGCCGCATCGCCCGCGTGGCGCGGTGCGGCGCGGCCCCGGGGGAGCGGCCGGCGGGCAAGGACTACGACGATGGTCCCTGGTCGTCGGCCCGCGGCGCGGCTAGCGTAGGCGTCGATGACGAGCCCGCTCCTCCGACCCGCCCCCTGGCTCGCCGCCCGCGACCTGCCCGTCGCGGCGACCGCGCTGCTCGGCGCGGCTGCGCTCGCGGTCGCCGTCGGCGGCTACGAGCACGCCCACCTGTACCACCGGGGCTACTCCGAGATCGACGTCATCGGGCCGCTCTTCCTCGTCAACGCGGTCGCCTCGCTGGCGTGCGTCCTGATCCTCCTCGCGCGCCGGCCGGCGGCGTTCGTCCTCTCGTCCCTGGCGATCAGCGTCGGCTCGCTCGTCGCGATCGTCCTCACGCGCACGACCGGACTGTTCGGGTTCCTCGAGTCGGGCTACGACTCCCGCGCCATCCTCACGGTGGTCGCCGAGGTGCTCGCCGTCGTGCTGACGCTCGCGGGCGCCTGGGTCGCCCGGGACCGGCTGTTCTCGCCTCCTCCCTCGCGACCCGCGACGGACGACCGCGCGGGGGTGGCCGCATGACCGGCGGGCGCGTGCGGGCGCTGCTCGCCGTCCTCGTGACGCTCGTCCTCGGCGGGGCGATCCTCGGCGTCGGCCAGGGCGGCGACGACGCCGGGTCCGGCTCGGGGACGACCGCGGCGACGCAGTCCGGCGCGGGCGGGGACGGCGGCTCGGGTGAGGCGAACGGCTCGGGTGGAGAGGGCGGCTCGGGCGACGCCGACGGGGGCGGCGGGGCGGATGGCGCATCCGCCGTGCAGGCGCTCGGCGTGCTCGGCGGGCGAGGCCGCAAGACGTTCGAGGACGAGGGCTGCGCGGGCTGCCACCGCCTGGCCGACGCCGGCGCGACGGGCCGCATCGGCCCGGACCTCGACGCGGTCCTGACCGACCAGGACGAGGCGAAGATCCGCGAGGGCATCGTCGACCCCCAGGCCGAGGCGACGCCCGGGTTCACCGGCGCCCAGATGCCCGACCGCTACGACGAGCTCCCGGCGGAGGACCTCGACGCGCTCGTGAAGTACCTGGCCGCTGCGACGAAGGGGTAGCGGCGGAAGCGGCCCGCCGGCGCGACGCAGGGGTGGCGTCGGGGTTGCGGTGGGTTCGTCTGGCGGTCCCTCCGCCCGGCCGGTGCCCGTCAGCGCCGGCGGCGCGTCGTCAGTCCTCGTCGGTCCCTGTCAGCGTCAGCACGACCTCGCGCGAGCCGCCGCGGTCGCGGTGCTCGCAGAGCGTGATGCCCTGCCAGGTGCCGAGCGCCAGCTGCCCGTCGCTCACGGGGATCGTGAGGTCGGGCCCCACGAGCGTCGCCTTCACGTGCGCGGGCATGTCGTCCGGGCCCTCGAGCGTGTGCGTCCACGCGTAGTCCTCGGGCACCGCGCCGTCGAACCACGTGCGCAGGTCGCGCCGCACGTCCGGGCTGGCGTTCTCGTTCAGCGTCAGCCCCGCGGAGGTGTGGCGGAGGAACACGTGCAGCAGCCCGACGCGCACCTCCGCAAGCTCGGGCATCCCGCCCTCGATCTCGTCCGTCACGAGGTGGAACCCCCGGGGGCGGGGGCGGAGGCTGACCGTGCGCTGGACCCAAACCATGGAGCGATCGTCGCACGGCGGGGCGGGCGGCACGGTGGCGGGGCCGCCCCGTCGTTGGCGGCCATTGCCCATCAAGACGGATGCACTGTACGCTGCGCCGGTCTGCGACCCACGAGGAGTCCGTATGTCCCGCAAGAGGTTCGCCGCCGGAGCCGCTGCTGCCGTGGCGGCGCGCGCCGTGCTGCCCCGGCTGCTGCTCGTGAAGTTCCGGCGCGACGTCGCGGCCCTGAACGCCGGGGACCACTCGCGGCTCCTGGCCGCGTACGCGCCCGGCGCGACGCTGCACTTCGCCCCGGGGACGCACCGGTGGGCGGGCGACTGGGTCGGCCGGGACGAGATCGACCGGTTCCTGCGGGCCTTCACGGCCGCGGGGATCCAGGGGGAGATCAAAGGCCTCGCGCTCAGCGGGCCGCCGTGGGCGATGACCCTGATGGTCCGCTTCGACGACCACGCCGACGCACCCGACGGGCGGCGGATCTACGAGAACCGCACGGTGCTGGTCCTCCGGACGCGGTGGGGTCGGATCGTCGACCACGACGACTTCTACGCCGACACCGCCCGCATCGAGGCGTTCGACCGGGAGCTGACCGCGCTCGAGCGGCCGGCAGGCCGCGCCGCCGACTGAACGCGCGAAGGCCTGGCGCCGCCGGCGCTCCCCGCAACGCCGAACGCCCGGCGGGGCCGGGCGTTCGAAGGTCCTGCGAATCGGCCGGGCGTGCGCCGCCCGGGCTCCTAGCGGTTGCCGGGGCTCCGCTTCGGGAACTGCGACACCGGTGCCGAGACGTCGAGCGCGGTCTTGACGATCCGGTTCTGCTCGATCGTGTGGGCGGCCGGGTAGCCCTCGGACGGGGAGGCGCGCTCCGGGCGACCGACGTAGCCGATGGCCAGGTGGTCGGGCAGGATCTGCTGCAGGCGCGGGGACATGAACGCGCGGGCGCCCATGTTGCGCGGCTCCTCCTGGACCCACACGACCTCGCGCAGGTTCGGGTACGCGCCGATCAGGTCGCGCAGGCCCTCCTCCGGGAAGGGGTACAGCAGCTCGATGCGGCCGATCGCGACCTGCGGGTTGTTCTGCCGCATCTCGTGCTGGCGCAGGTCGTAGAAGACCTTGCCGGTGCAGAGGATGAGGCGGGTGACCGCGTTGGCGTCGACGCCCGGCTCGCCCAGGACCGGGAAGAACCGGGTCTCGGACAGGTGCTCGATGCGGTTGCGGGCCTGGGGCAGGCGCAGCAGCGACTTCGGCGTCATGACGGCCAGCGGGCGCGGCTTCTCGATGAGCGCCTGGCGACGCAGCAGGTGGAAGTACTGCGCCGGCGTCGTGACGTTCGCGACGCGGATGTTGCCCTCGGCGGCCAGCTGCAGCAGGCGCTCGACGCGGCCGGACGAGTGCTCCGGGCCGGCGCCCTCGTAGCCGTGCGGCAGGAGCATCGTCAGGCGCGACGTCTGCCCCCACTTCGCCAGGCCCGAGACGATGAACTGGTCGATGATGACCTGGGCGCCGTTGACGAAGTCGCCGAACTGGGCCTCCCACAGGACGAGGGCCTCGGGGGCCTCCTGCGAGTAGCCGTACTCGAAGCCCAGGCAGGCGATCTCCGAGAGCGGCGAGTTATAGAGCTCCATTGGCGCCTGCGCACCGGGGATGTGGCGGATCGGGCCGTAGCCCTCGCCGGTCTTCGCGTCGTGCAGGACGAGGTGGCGCTGCGAGAACGTGCCGCGCTCGGAGTCCTGACCCGTCAGGCGGACGGGCACGCCCTCCTTCACGAGCGAGGCGTAGGCCAGCGCCTCGGCGTGGGCCCACTCGATGCCGCCGTCGGGCCCGAGCGCCTCGCGGCGCTTGTCGAGCTGGCGCTTGAGCTTCTGGTTCCACTCGAAGCCCTCGGGCACCGTCAGGAGCGCCTCGTTCAGCTCGAGCAGCGTCGCCTTGTCGACCTTCGTGACGGGCTCCTCGGACCGCGAGCGGTCCATGAGGTACGTGCCGGTGGCGGAGGTGTCGATCGTGCCGCCGGCCTCCTGCCACTCCTTCACCTTGCGCTTCACGCTCTGGTGCAGCTCGGTGAGGTTGTCGTTGACGGCCTGGCGGCGGCCGTCCGCGTCGTCCTTCGTGAGGACGCCCTCGGACACGAGGCGCTCCGCGTACATCTCGGAGACGCGCGGGTGCTGCTTGATCGTCTCGGCCATGAGCGGCTGGGTGTAGGCCGGCTCGTCGGACTCGTTGTGCCCGTAGCGGCGGTAGCCGATGAGGTCGATGAGGACGTCGTGGCCGAACTCCTGGCGGAACGCGAAGGCGAGGCGCGTGGCGTTGATGCACGCCTCGACGTCGTCGGCGTTGACGTGGATGATCGGCACGTCGAAGCCCTTGGCCAGGTCGGACGACCAGCGCGTGGAGCGGGAGTCCGTCGGGTCGGTGGTGAAGCCGACCTGGTTGTTGCAGATGAGGTGCACGGAGCCGCCGACGCGGTAGCCCTCGAGCGCCTGCAGGTTCAGCGACTCGGCGACGACGCCCTGGCCCGGGAAGGCCGCGTCGCCGTGGAGGATGATCGGCAGCGCGACGTCCTCGTCGCGCGGACCGTGGGCCTGGCCGCGGTCCGTCTGCACCGCGCGGGCGGCGCCGAGGACGACGGGGTTGACGAACTCGAGGTGCGACGGGTTGGACTCGAGGACCACGCCGATGGACTTGCCGTTCGGCAGCTCGTAGCGGCCCGACGCGCCGTGGTGGTACTTCACGTCGCCGGTGCCGCCCTGCAGGTCCTGCGTGACGGTCTTCGCGGCGGCGATGACCGAGCCACCCTCGAACTCCGTGAAGAGCGCGTCGTACGGGCGGCCGAGGTTGTGGGCCAGCACGTTGAGGCGGCCACGGTGGGCCATGCCGATGATGACCTCCTGGGCGCCGGCGCGGGCGCCCGCGAGGTGGATCAGCTCGTCGATGACCGGGACGGTGATGTCGAGGCCCTCGATGGAGAAGCGCTTCTGGCCGAGGTAGGCCTTCTGCATGAAGCGCTCGAACGTGTCGACCTGGATCAGGCGGGAGAGCAGGCCCTTCTTGCTCTCGGCGGAGAGCGGCTGGCTGAACTCGCCGGACTCGATCTTCTCGCGCAGCCAGACGCGCTGGTCGTTGTCCGAGATGTGCTCGACCTCGTAGGCGACCGTGCCGCAGTACGTGTCGCGCAGCTGCGGGAGCACGTCGGCGAGCGTGTCCCCCTGCACGAAGGTGCGGAGGATCGACGCCGGGATCTGGCGCATGAGCTCCTCGGACAGGCCGAGCTGCTCGAGGTCGATGCCGACCTGGCGCGCGACCTCTTCCGGGGTCTTGTCCGACGGCGCCTCGAGCGGGTCGAGGTGCGCGAGCAGGTGGCCGTGCGAGCGGACGGCGCGGATGAGCGACGTCGCGGCCTGGACGGCCTGCAGCAGCTCGATCGACGGCGCGCCGCCCTGGGCGACCTGCGTCGCGGCCTGGCCGGCGCCGGAGCCGACGAGGCCCTCGAGCTTGGGCTGCGGCTTCTCGATCGCGGGGCCGAGCGCGGCGCCGAGGTCGGCGAACGCGCGCTCGTAGAACTCGTGCTCGCCCTGCAGGTACTCCTCGACGGTCTTCAGGAACTGCCCCGACTGGGCGCCCTGGATGATGCGGTGGTCGTAGGTCGAGGTCATCGACATGACCTTCTCGGCGCCGATGAGCTCGCCGACCTCGCCGAGGCCGACGGGGTAGGCGATGGAGCCGGTCGCGACGATCGTGCCGTTGCCGGCCATGAGGCGCGGGACGGAGGCGATCGTGCCGATGCCGCCCGGGTTCGTGAGCTGGACGTTCGCGCCCTGCAGGTCGTCGCCCGTGAGCTTGTTGTCGCGCGCCTTGGCGATCAGGTCGTTGAACGCGTCGAGGAACCCGCGGAAGCTCAGGCGCCCCGCGTCCTTGATGACGGGGACCATCAGCGTGCGCTTGCCGCGCCGCTCGACGTCGACGGCGATGCCGAGGTTGACCTGCCCGGCGTCGATCAGGACGGGGTTGCCGTCCTCGTCCTTCTCGTACGTGTGGGCCATCACCGGCATCTGCTCCGTCGCCGCGCGGGCGATGGCGTAGCCGATGAGGTGGGTGAAGGAGACCTTCTCGCCGGCGGCCTTGAGCTGCTTGCGGCGGCCGTCGAGCGTCGTGATCGTGATGGTGCGGAAGGACGTGGCCGTCGGGACGGTCAGCGACTCCTCCATCCCGCGGGCCAGCGCGGAGGCGCCGCCGCGGATCGGGGTCTTCTTGACCTCGGCGGAGGAGCGGCCGCCGTTGGCCTTGGCGGTGAGGACGTCGTCCTTCGTGATCCGCCCCTGCGGGCCCGTGCCGCGCACGCCGGAGAGGTCGACGCCTTCGACGCCGGCCGCGCGGGCCGCGACGGGGGTGATCTTCAGGTCGTCCGGGACGGTGGCGGCGCCGTTCGACGTGCCGTTGCCGCTGGCCGACTCGGTGACGGGGACCGCGGCGGGCTTGTCGGGGCCCTTGCTCGCGTCGGCGGACGCCGCGGCGGGGGCGCCGGCGCGGACGTGGCCGATGACCTCCTGCGGGTGGATCGTGTCGCCGTCGCCGAAGAGCTTCTTCTCCAGCACGCCGGACGCGGGGGAGGGCAGCTCCATGTCGACCTTGTCCGTCGACACGACGAGCAGGTCGTCGCCCTCGTTGACCTCGGCGCCCTCCTCGACGAGCCACTCCAGCAGCGTCGCCTCGGTGACGGAGTCGCCCGCCGACGGCGTGACGACGTTGACGAGCTCGCCGCCGCCGGGGGCGCTCGTGTCGTCGCGCTTCTGGTCGCCGTCGCTGACCGCGCCGGCCTCCGAGGCGTCGTTCGGAGCGGTCTCGCTCGGACCGCCGTCGCCCGCGGACGGGGCATCGCCGCCCGCGCTGCCGCCCGCGTCGCCGCCACCTGCACCGCTCACGTCGATCTCGCCGACGACGGAGCCGGACTGCACGGTCTCGCCCTCGTTCGCGTGGACCGCGACGAGCACGCCGGAGGCGGGGGCGGGGATCTCGGCGTCGACCTTGTCCGTCGAGATGACGACGAGGTCCTCGCCCTCGGAGACCTGCTCACCGGGCTGCTTCAGCCACTCCAGCACCGTCCCCTCAGCGACGGACTCGCCCATCTGCGGGAGGATGACCTGGACCGTGGTGCCTGTTGCCATGAGACATCGAACCTAGCACCTCGGTTCTGGCGCGGAGTCGCCCCGCTACCACACGAAACGGGCCGTGCACGGCCCGCCTCGGCCGGCTCCCGCGCTACGCCGCCGCCGCGCGCTCGCGGCGGCGCTGCTCGACCACGAAGCCGATCGAGCCGACGAACGGGCCGACCGCGCCGATGACCGCGACGCAGCCCGCGAGCCAGAGCGGGATCACGCGGGCCCGCAGGGCGGCGAGGGTCAGGACGCACATGAGGATCCAGCCCCACCCGTGGCCCCAGCCCAGCGCGGTCTTCAGGCCCGGGGCCGAGCCCGTGAGCCAGCAGGCCAGCAGGCCGAGGTAGATCGCGGAGTGCAGGAACGACAGCCACTTCATCGTCCGGAACGACGGCGCGAGGGTGCGCAGGCGCCCACCGGTCGAGCCCTCGGGGATGCGGCCGAGGCTGTTCACGAGAGGTCCTGGACGGCACGGGCCATGCCGCGCAGCGTCGGCTCGGCGTGGTCGGGCCAGGCGTCGACGTCGGCGGGCCACCACTCGTGCAGGTCGTGCTCCGGGTCGCGCGTGACCTCGGCGCCCGCGGGCAGCCAGGCGACGCCGACGAACATCACCATGTCGCTGGGCAGGAGCACGAGGGACAGCCCCTGCAGGCGCTCGGCGCGCACGCTCCACTCCTCCTGCAGCTCGCGCTCGAGCGTGTGCATGGGCGACTCGTCGGGGTCGACGGCGCCGCCGGCCCCGAGCGTCCAGCGTCCCGCCCACGTGGCCACCCAGTCGGCGCGGCGGCCGGCGAGCCAGCGGCCGTCGTGGTCGCGGACGACGCACTGCCCGGTCATGGAGCGGGATGCACCCTCCGGGAGCAGCCGCAGCGCCCAGCGGACGGGCTCGAGCTCCAGGTGCAGGCGGCCCTCCGCGTCGACGTGGTGCGCGGCCAGCCGGGTCGAGACCCCGTCGTGGCTGGGCGAGTCGTGGTCCTTCAGCGCCTGGATCGCGGCGTCGGCGGCGTCCGTCTGCTCGCGGTCTGCGACGAACGGCTCGGCGGCCCAGGTGTAGCGCACCTCGTCCGGGGCCCACGGGCCGCGCGCGAGGATGGTGGGACCCGGGCTCATCGGGTCCATTCTAGGTGCCTCAGGCGCCCGACTCCGTGACGGTCAGCCCGACGCCGAACGCCCGGCGCACGAGCCCGGCCTGCCCCTCGGCCGCCCAGCGCGCGACGGGGGCGCCGTCGGGGCCGCAGGCCATGTGGAGCACGACGTCGTCGCCCTCGCGCCGGACGGTGACGGAGCGGACGGCCCCGTCGTGCCCGCGGTCCATGCCCTCGGCCAGCCGCAGGAGCGCGGCCATCCGGCCCAGGCGGGCCTCGTCGTCCTTCTCCGTCAGCGCGCGGAACGGCCCCATCGTCGGGTTGCCCTTGCGGTGGTAGCGGATGCCCTGACCCACGAGGGCGGTCTCGGCGGGCGAGAACCCGGGCAGGCCGTTCGTCACGACGAGGTAGCGGCCGTGCTTGTGGTGGTCGTCGTAGCCGATGGCCATGCCGATGTCGTGCAGCGCCGCGGCGGCGGAGAGCAGCCCGCGCTCCGTGGGGTCGCCGTCGCCGACGCCCGCGGCGGCGAAGCCGTCGAAGAGCTCGAGCGCCAGGCGCTCCACGTGCGCGGAGTGCGCGACGTCGTCGTCGTAGCGCGCGGCGAGGTTGCGCACGGACGCCTCGCGCACGTCGGGGTAGGCGGCGAGCCCGGTGTCGCCGTGCACGCCCTCGAGCTGGCGGTCGAGGAACACGCCCTCGCGCAGGCCGAACTCCGTGGCCTCGACCGCCTCGATGCCTGTGACCCGCAGGACGGTGGCGATCGTGACTGCGGCACCGAGGATGACGTCGCCGCGGGAGGGCTTGATGCCGTCGACCTGGCCGCGCTCCTTCGGCGACATCGCGGCGAGGTCGTCGACGAGCGCCTCGAGGGTGTCGCGCGAGACGCGGACGCCCTGCACGCCCAGGTCGGTCGAGCCGTGGCGGTGCTGGACCGCGGTGGCGAGGTTGCGCACGGCGCCCCCGACGCCCACGAGCCGGTCCCCGACGTCCTCCACCCACGGGGCCTGCAGCAGCTCGTCCTCCACGTGCTTGCGCAGCGCCTTGAGGCCGTGCTTGCTCGCGGGGCCGTCGCCCGGCAGGAACGTCTCCGTCGTGCGCACCGCGCCCAGCCGCCACGAGCGGGCGTCGGCCGCGCGGCGGTCGCGGGTGCGGACGAGCTGCATCGAGCCGCCGCCGATGTCGAGCACGCCGCCGTCCGAGAGCGTCGTGGAGTTCACCGCCGCGAGGTGGCCGTAGGCGGCCTCCTGCGCCTGGCTGATGACCCGGGGCTTCAGCAGCGCCTGCGCGCGGCCGTCCTCCAGGATCTCGGCCTGGTTCGGCGCCTCGCGGATCGCGCTCGTGGCGACGGCGTCGATGCGCTCCGACGTCAGGCCGTGGGCCCGGCAGAAGTGGTCGAACAGCTGGATCGCGGTGAACGCCCGGCCGAGCGCGCGGGGCTGCAGCGCGCCGTCAGGGCCGAGCTCGGCCCCGATGCGCACGGGCTCGTACAGCTCGGCCGTCTGGCGCCACGCGCCGCCGGGCAGGGCCGCGACCTCGCGGGTCGGGTCGACCGCGAAGACGACCATGCGGAACGTGTTCGAGCCCAGGTCGACGACCGCGCGGCGCGCGGCGAGGTCCCGCGACGGCGTCGCCATCAGTCGTTCGTGCGCTCGAGCAGCTCGATGCGGTACCCGTCGGGATCGCGGACGAAGCACAGGCGCGAGCCGCCCTGCTTCACGCGGTAGGGCGGCTTCTCCGGGGTGATGCCCTGCTCCGCCAGCTCGGCGAGCGTGGCGTCGAGGTCGGCGGACGAGACGGCGATGTGGCCGTAGCCCGTGCCGATCTCGTACTCCGAGACGCCGTGGTTGTAGGTGAGCTCGAGCCGCGGCCCGTCACCGGGCAGGCCCATGAAGACGTTCGTCGCCGAGTCGCCGACGGGCGAGCGGCGGATCTCCTCGAAGCCCAGCGCGGAGTAGAACGCCACGGACCGATCGATGTCGCCGATGCGGTAACAGGTGTGCAGCAGGCTGGCCATGGGGCGAGAGTACCCAGCGCAACCGCCGGCACCCGTCACGCCTCGCCGGCGGGCC
This sequence comes from Patulibacter americanus DSM 16676, assembly GCF_000420025.1. Classification (GTDB taxonomy): domain Bacteria; phylum Actinomycetota; class Thermoleophilia; order Solirubrobacterales; family Solirubrobacteraceae; genus Patulibacter; species Patulibacter americanus. The sequence goes on along the minus strand of NZ_ATUD01000001.1, from coordinate 165,006 downwards.
GGCGCTCGGCCGCGGCGCTCGACCCCTGCGCCGGCCGACCGCGGTCGCCACGGACCGACCCCCGGCGTATGCGAGCATCGGGGCATGGCCGACCTCGTCGTCGAACGCATCGAGATCCCCGCTTTCGTGGGCAACTCCTACGTCGTGGGGTTCCCCGGCGGGCCCTGCGCCTTCGTCGACGCGGGCGCCGACGCCGCGAAGATGATGGAGGCCGCGGCGCGCCACGGGATGACGCCCGCGGCGGTGCTCCTCACGCACCACCACTACGACCACGTCTCCGAGCTCGAGGAGATCCTCGACCGCGTCGGCCGCGTCGACGTGATGATCCACGCGTTCGAGCAGCCCCTGGCCGAGGAGTTCGTCACGGGCTTCACCCAGAACATCGAGGACGGCGAGGTCATCCGCATCGGCGACGACCTCGAGCTCAAGGCCGTGGCGACGCCCGGCCACACCGCCGGCATGCTGAGCTTCGTCGGCCACGGCCACGTCTTCACGGGCGACACGCTCTTCCGCGAGTCCGTCGCCGGCGTGCGCGCCCCGGGCCACACGACCTTCGAGGACCTGCGCTCGTCCATCATGGACACGCTGCTGGAGCTGCCGGACGAGACCGTCGTCGTCTCGGGGCACAACCGCCCGTCGACCATCGGTCACGAGCGCGAGCACAACCCGTTCGTGCGCGTCTGGCGCGGCCTCGACCCCGAGGGCGACGCGCCCGTGATCGTGTCGCTGCCCGACGACGACGGCATCACCCAGGAGCACGACGTGCGCCTCGTCCTCGAGGCCGCCGACTACGACGGCGGCACGAAGTGCTGGATCCGCTGGCCGGACGGGGCTGACGATCTCGTCCCCGGCAGCAAGGTTCGCCGCCCCTGAGACCTGTGGCCGGGTCGAGATCGTCACCGCCACGTTCGGGGGCTGACGATCTCGTCCCCGGCAGCAAGGTTCGCCGCCCCTGAGACGCGGCGCCGCCCGCTTCAGCACCCGCCCCACCCCACGTAGGAGACCCCCATGGCCCAGGACCCCGATCAGCCGCAGGAAGACCGCATCGAGCAGCTCGTCGCGCGCGAGAAGGAGCTGCGCGAGCACGCCGACCACGGCGGGCGCGGCCTCACCGACGACGAGCAGGCCGAGCTCGAGCGCGTGCAGGTGCGCCTGGACCAGCTCTGGGACCTGCTGCGCCAGCGCCGCGCGCTGCGCGAGGCCGGCCGCGACCCCGACGAGGCGAACGTCCGCGACGCGGACACCGTCGAGCACTACGAGCAGTAGCAGGTGTAGGGCGAAGGGGGCCCGGTCCGACCCGGAGTACGATCGCTCCATGGCCGAACGACGCAGCCGGCGCCGGCGACCCGACGAGGCCGGCGTCGAGGGCGACGAGCGCACCGAGGTGATGCCGACCGGGCGCTACCGCCGGGCGGCGTCCCTCGGCCGCCTCGCCGCCGGCGTCGCGGCGCGCGAGGGTGCGACGCGCGTGACGAACCTCGGCCGCACGGACGAGGAGCGCTCCCAGCGCATGTCGGAGCAGCAGTTCCGCACGGCGGACCAGATCGTCGACGTGCTCGGGACGATGAAGGGCGCGGCCATGAAGGTCGGCCAGGTCCTGAGCTTCATGGACGTCGGGCTGGTGCCGCCGGAGCACCGCGAGGAGTTCCAGCGCAAGCTCGCGAAGCTGCGCGACATGGCCCCGAGCGTCGCGTTCCGCGACATGAAGCGGGTCATCGAGGCCGACATGGGGCAGGGGCTCACGGACGTCTTCGCCGAGTTCGACGAGACGCCGATCGGTGCCGCGTCCATCGGTCAGGTCTACCGTGCCCGGCTGCACGAAAAGCCGCGCGGCTGGGAGACGGACGTCGCCGCGGTCAAGGTGCAGTACCCCGGGATCGACGTCGCCGTCCGCTCCGACCTGCAGAACCTCGGCCTGATCCTGCGGCTGGCGAAGGCGGTGGCGCCCGGCATGGACGTGCAGGCGGTGGGCGACGAGATCCGCGAGCGCACGATCGAGGAGCTCGACTACGAGCTCGAGGCGCAGAACCAGCGCTCGATGGCGCGGCTCTACCGCGGCCACCCGTTCGTTGTCGTCCCCGGCGTCGCCACCGAGCTGTGCGGCAAGCGCGTGACCGTCACCGAGTTCGTGCAGGGCGAGGGCTTCGAGGCCTGGCAGGGCAAGGACCAGGAGGAGCGCAACCGCCTCGCGGAGATCGTCTTCCGCTTCTACTACGGCAGCGTGTGGCGTGACGGGCAGTTCTCCGCCGACCCGCACCCGGGCAACTCGATCCTGCTCGCCGACGGCCGCGTCGCGTTCCTCGACTTCGGGCTCTTCCACCGCATCTCGCGCGAGATGGTCGAGCTGCAGGCCGAGACGATCCGGCTCTGCATGGCCCGTGACGGCGAGGCGCTCCTGCAGCACATGATCGACGTGCGCTGGATCCCGCCGAGCATCGGCTTCACCGCGCAGGACGCGATGGAGATCGCCGAGAAGCTCGTGTGGTTCGCGATGGACGACGAGGTCGCCCACCTCGTGCCCGAGGACGTCGCGACGATGGTCTTCGAGGTCTCGGACCCGCGCGCCCCGCACTGGGCGAAGGTCCGCCGGGCCACCGTGCCCGCGGAGTACGTCTGGAGCCTCCGCCTCGGCGGCATGGCGATCGCCGTCTGCGCGCAGCTCGATGCCCGCCTGAACTACCACCGCATCGTGCGGGAGTGGCTCATGGACGGCGAGCCCGACAGCGAGCTCGGGCGGATCGAGCGGGCCTGGCTGGCCGGGCGCGGCCGCTGAGCCACGGGCCGGCCGGGGGCCGGGCCCGCGCGGCCGGCCCAGCCCCGGGTGCGGGGCGGGGCCGGCGGAACGCCTAGGCGGCCGCGCGTGCCGCGTCGGCGCCCGGGCGCAGCGCGTCCCGGGTGACGGTGACGGCCAGCAGTGCGAGGCCGGTGGCCGCAGCCGCGGCCGCGAACGCGGCGGCGGGGGAGGTCAGGCTCACGAGCCCGCCGGCGGCCGCGGCACCGAACGCCGCGCCCGCGAACATGCCGGAGCCGAGCCACGTGAAGGCCTCAGTCACGGTGCCCTCCGCGGCGAGCTTGCCGCACAGGCCGTAGACCGTCGCGAACAGCGGGGCGATGGCCGCGCCGGCGACGACGAGGACGGCGCCGACGGTCCACAGGTTCGGTGCGACGGCCAGCAGGCCGTGGCCGACGGTGCTGGCGGCGAGCAGCACGAGCAGCGTGCGGATCGGCGACGCCGCGGGGCCGTGATGCGCGGACCACAGGCCCGCCACGAGGCTGCCGATGCAGTACGCGGCGAGCAGCAGGCCGAGGGCGGCGGGGCGGCCGGCCTCCTCCGCGCTCGCGCTGATCGCGACCTCGGCCGCGCCGAAGGTGAAGCCGATGCCCGTGGTGATGGCGAGGAGCGTGCGGATCGACGCGCGCTTGAGCGGGCTCGCCCCGGCGGAGCGCCGCTCGCGGGTCGCGGGCATCGCGCGGGACTCGGGCGAGCGGGCGAAGAGCACGGTGGCGAGGAAGAGGGCGACGCTGGCGGCGATCAGGCCGAGCGCCGGGTCGTGCGCGGCGATCAGGCTGATGAAGACCAGCGGGCCGACCATGAAGGTGATCTCCTGCGTCGACGCCTCGACCGCGAGCGCGGCGTGGCGGACCGTCGGGTCGGGCACGATGTGGCCGAAGAGGGCACGCAGGCAGGGCGCGATCGGCGGCTGGAACGCGCCCGAGACGAGCGCGAAGGGGAGCAGGATCCAGGCGGGGCTCGAGTTCGGCAGCAGGCCGGCGACCAGCGCGGTGACGCTGGCGATCGTGACGCTGCAGACGAGCACCACGGGCTGGCCGAGGCGGTCGATCGCCTTGCCGAGCAGCGGAGCGCCGAAGGCCATGCCGACGCCGGCGACGGCGGAGACCCCGCCGGCCAGGGCGTAGGAGCCGCCCAGGTCGCGGGCGCGGAGGAGGAACAGCAGGCCGATCACGGCCTCTGGCGCGCGGGCCACCAGGGACAGCAGGAGGAGCCGGGCCACGCCGGGGCTGCGCAGCGCGGCGACCGCTGGGCTGCTGGGTATCGCCGTGGTCGTGGACATGACGATCACGTTACTGATGCGCGCATCAGTTAGGCGTGCGAGCGCGCACGCAGCCGACGGCGTCGACGCGGCTCAGCGCAGGACGGCGTCGAGCGCGTCGTCGAGCACCCGGGTGGCGGCGTCGGCGTCGACGAGACCGCCGTTCAGCGCCGGGCCCAGGCCGTCGGAGATCGTGATCAGCAGCGTGGCCACGGCGTCGACGTCCAGGCCGTCGGGGACGTCCCGGCCGCGACCGGCGCGCAGCGTCGCGGCCAGCGCCGCGACCCACGCGCCCTGTCGGGCGCGCACCGCCTCGCGGACGACGGGGGAGAACCGCGAGCGGCTCGTCACCTGGCTCCACAGCTCACGCCCGTCGGAGTTCGACTGCTGATCCGGGATCGTGGCGCGGCGGAGGAAGAGCACGACGGCGTCCCGGCCCGGTGCCGCGGCGCTGACGTCGTCCTCCACGTCCTGCAGCTCGCGCTCGTCGGCCCGCACGAACGCCTCGGCGACGAGCTCGTCGCGGGAGGAGACGTGGGACGAGACGAGGGGCTGGGAGACGCCGGCCGCGTCCGCCACGTCCTGCAGGCGGAAGCCCTGCACGCCGCGGTCGACGATCACGCGCGCCGCCGCGTCGAGGATCGTGGCCCGGCGCTCGGCGTGGGTGAGTCGTGTGCGACCGACGGGAGGCATCGGGGCGAGTATCCCAGCGGGCCCGGCTCAGGCGTCCGCGGGCGCGACGGGCGGCCCGGCTCAGGCGTCGGCGGGCACCAGCGCGTCGCCGACGGCGACCTCGCCCGGCCGGACGACCGCGAGGTAGACGCCGGCGTTCGCGCCGTTGCGTGCCCCGATGCGCCGCAGGACCGTCGGCCCGGCCGGCACCTCGTCGCCCTGCGCCCGCGTCGTCATCACGCAGCGCCCCGTCGCCTCGGCGACCTGGAGCAGCGCCCCGCCGAGCCGCAGCCGCCGGCCGACCCAGCCGTCCTCCGCGAACTCCGGCGCGCCGGGCGGGGTGTCGAGCACGACGTTCGCGCGCAGGCGCAGGGGGTCCAGCGGCGTGCCGTCGTCGTCGGCCAGCGCCCCCAGCGTCGAGGACGTGACGAGGTGCAGGGGCGCGGCGTCGTGGTGGCGGCCCCAGCGGTAGCCGCGGTCGCCCCGGTCGAACCGCAGCTCGCGGCCCAGGTGCTCCGAGAGCAGCGCGTCGCCGTCCGCAGTGCCGGCGACGGCGGTGCGGCCGTCGGGGAGCGTGACGACGACGGCCCCGTCCCCGGCGGTCTCGGCGCGCAGGTCGAGCATGCCGTCGACGAGCCGCCAGCGGCCGCGGTTCGTCTTCGCCGACGCCCAGTTGCGCAGGCGGTCCAGGAGCGCCCAGGCGCGATCGCCCTCGAGGCCCGCTTCGTCCAGGGCCGCGCGCCCCAGCGTCTCGCCGCGCATGGACTTGACCGGGAACCGGTGCAGGGAGCGGACGGTGCCGAGCGCGGGATCCATGCGGGCACGATAGCCCTCGCCACGCCGTCCGTCTCGGCTCCCGGCACCTCGTGCGAGGGTGGACGGCGGGCCCGCGGGGCCGCGCCGGGGCGTCGGCGTCTGCGACCATGGCCTCTTGGTGCAGGCCCTCCAGCGACGCCCGTACGGACGCCGCGGATCCCCCTGCCCGGACGCGTGGGGGCCCCGGTGATCGCGGTCCTGGCGGCGCACGGCGTCGCGGCCCTCCTGGCCCCGTGGCTCGTCTCGGCGCTCGGTCGGCGCGCCTTCCTGCTGCTCGCGCTCGTGCCCTTCGGCGCCGCGGCGTGGGCGGCGACGCAGACGTCCGGGGTGACGGGCGGCGGCACGGTGGAGCAGGTGCACTCCTGGGTGCCGACGCTCGGCCTGGACCTCGCCTTCCGCCTCGACGCGCTGTCGCTCCTGATGGCCCTGGTCGCCGCCGGCGTGGGTGGTCTCGTCCTCGTCTACTGCTCGCGGTACTTCGGGGCGGGCGAGGCGGGCCTCGGGCGCTTCGCGGGGGTGCTCGTCGCCTTCGCGGGGGCGATGCTCGGCCTCGTCCTGGCCGACGACCTGCTGCTCCTCTACGTGTTCTGGGAGCTCACGACGGTGCTCTCCTTCCTGCTCGTCGGCCACGCGGCCGACCGGCAGGGCGCGCGCCGCGCGGCGATGGACGCCCTGATGGTCACGACCTTCGGCGGGCTCGCGATGCTCGTCGGCGCCGTGATCGTCGGCCAGGCGGCCGGCACCTACCGGATCTCGGAGATCGTGGCGAACCCGCCCGGCGGCACCGCGGTCTCCGTCGGCGTGGTGCTGCTGCTGGTCGGGGCACTGTCGAAGTCGGCGCTCGTGCCGTTCCACTTCTGGCTCCCCGGCGCGATGGCGGCCCCGACGCCCGTCTCGGCCTACCTCCACGCCGCGGCGATGGTGAAGGCCGGCGTCTACCTCGTCGCGCGCCTGGCGCCCGCCTTCGCCGACCTCGCGGCGTGGCGGATCGCCCTCCTCGTCCTCGGCTGCGGCACGCTGCTGCTCGGGGCGGCCCGCGCGCTGCGCCAGCACGACCTCAAGCTCCTGCTCGCGTACGGGACGGTCTCGCAACTGGGGTTGCTGATGGTGCTGGTGGGCCACGGCTCGCGCGACGTCGCGCTCGCCGGGATCGGGTTGCTGCTCGCCCACGCGCTCTACAAGTCGGCGCTGTTCCTCGTCGTGGGGATCGTCGACCGCTCCACGGGGACCCGCGACCTGCGGGTGCTCTCCGGGCTCGGCCGGGCCCGGCCACGGCTCGCGGTGATCGGCGGGCTCGCCGCGGCCTCCATGGCCGGCGTGCCGCTGTTCGCGGGCTTCGCGGCGAAGGAGACGGCGTTCGACGCGCTGCTGCACGGCGACGGCGTCGACGTGGCGGTGCTCGTCCTGATCGTGGTCGGCGTCGCGCTGACCGCCGCGTACGCGTGGCGGTTCTGGTGGGGCGCGTTCGCCACGAAGGCCGACGTGCCCGACCGTCGCTGCGCGGGCGGCGACCTCGGCTTCGAGGCGGCCCCGGCGCTCCTGGCCGCCGGCGGTCTCGTGCTCGGCCTGGCCTTCTCGGCCATCGACCCGCTCGTCGGCCGCTACGCCGACACGGTCCCTTCGGCGCTGCCCGAGAAGCTCCACCTCGCGGCGTGGCACGGGTTCGGCCCGGCGCTTGGGCTCTCGCTCCTGGCCCTCGCCGGTGGCGCGGCGATCGTGCTCGGGCAGCGGCGGATCCTGGCGGCCGCGCGGGCGGCGGGCGACGCGGCCCTCACCGGTGCCGTGACGACGGGTGCCGCCGCCACGGGCGTCGCCGTGGGCGGCGGAGGGGCGGGTGGCCCGGCCGTCGCCGCGCCGCGGCTGCGGATCCCGGAGGCGCGCACGGTCTACGTCGGCCTCGTCCGCGGCACGGAGCGCGTCTCCGTCGGGGCCGCGCGCGCCACGCAGTCCGGCTCGCTGCCGGTGTACCTCATGACGATCCTCGTCGTGCTCTGCGCGGCGATGATCACGGCGCTCATCCTGGGCCGGCCGTGGGACGTCGACGTGCGCCTGTGGGACGGGCCGCAGCAGGGCGCGATCGCGCTCCTGATCGTCGCCGGTGCGATCCTGACGCTCCGCTCCCGCCGGCGGCTGAAGGCCGTCGTCCTCAGCGGCGTCGTCGGCTACGGCGTCGCGACGCTGTTCGCGCTGCACGGGGCGCCCGACCTGGCGCTGACGCAGTTCCTCGTCGAGACGCTCACGCTCGTGGTCGTCGTCCTCGTGCTGCGGCGGCTGCCCACGCACTTCACGGGCACGGTCTCCGGGCTCGGGCGCCGGCGCGTGCACCTCGCGGTCGGCATCGCCGTCGGCACGCTGATGGCGCTGCTGACGCTCGTCGTCGCCGGCGCCCGCGAGGCGGTCCCCGTCTCCGAGCTCTTCGCCGCCGCCTCGGCGCTGGCGGGCGGGAACAACATCGTCAACGTGACCCTCGTCGACCTGCGCGCCTGGGACACGATGGGCGAGATCGCCGTGCTCGTCGTCGCGGCCACCGGGGTGACGAGCCTGATCTTCCTGCGCCGCCGCTCGCGCGGCGCGCCGCGGTTGTCGGACCCGTCGTCCGACTCCCCCGTCTGGGCGATCCCGCACGCCGAGGCGCTCGCCTCGCCCGCGGCCGCCACCCCTGGCTCGCCGCTGGCCGTCCGCCAGCACCCCGCCCGCGGGGCCGGCGTCGCCCGCCGGGCGCAGGGCTGGCTCGTGGCGGAGAACACGCTGGCTCCCGAGCGGCGCTCCCTGCTGCTCGAGGTCGTCGTCCGGCTGATCTTCCACACCATCCTGGTGCTGTCGGTCTACCTGCTGTGGGCCGGGCACGACCTGGCGGGCGGCGGGTTCGCCGGCGGCATCGTCGCGGGCCTCGCCTTCACCGTGCGCTACCTCGCCGGCGGGCGCTACGAGCTCGGCGAGGCCGCCCCGGTCGGCGCCGGCCTGCTCATCGGGATCGGCCTCGTCGTCACCACGGGCACCGCCCTGGCGGGTGCGGTGGTGGGCGACGCGGTCCTCCAGGGCGGCTCCTGGTACCTCGACATCCCCGTGCTGGGCACGCTCAAGCTCTACAGCTCGACGCTCTTCGACGTCGGCGTCTACCTCGTCGTGGTCGGCGTGGTCCTCGACGTGCTGCGCAGCTTCGGGTCCGAGATCGACCGCCAGGTCGACGAGGAGACCCACACGCCCCGCCCGACCGTCGAGCGCGCCCCGGCGTCCGCGACCGCCGCCCCGGCCGCGGCCTCCGCCCCGACGCGAGAGGAGCGCGCATGAGCGTCAGCGCCGTCCTCGCCGTCGTGGTCGGGGTCCTCGTCGCCGGCGGCGTCGTGCTGCTGCTCGAGCGCAGCCTCACCCGCGTGCTGCTGGGCGCCGCGCTGCTGGGCAACGGCATCAACGTGATGATCCTGGCGATGGGCGGCGCGGCCGGCGAGGCGCCGATCATCGGGCAGGGGCCGAAGGACGAGATGGCCGACCCGATCCCGCAGGTCATGATCCTGACGTCGATCGTCATCACGTTCGCGATGACGGCCTTCCTCCTCGCCCTCGCGTACCGCTCCTGGCAGCTGCAGGGCAACGACGAGGTCCAGGACGACGTCGAGGACCGGCTCGTCGCCAACCGTCGCGAGTCCGAGCCCGAGGACACGGGCGCCGACGCCGACCTCGAGGCCGCGCAGGACGCCCAGGCCGCGGTCGAGGAGACCCCGTCGAAGGCCGACGACGCCGCGATCGGGCGGGAGCACGCATGAGCGACGTCTCGGGCCTCGTCCCGCTGCCCGTCGTCCTGCCGCTGCTCGCGGCGGGCGCGAAGTTCGCGATCGGCACCCGCCTGCCGCGCCTGAACCGCGCGATCAGCGTCACCACCCTCACCGCCGTCCTGGCGATCGCGGTGATCCTCCTGGTCGCGGCGGACCGGCACGGGCCGCAGGTCGCCGCGATCGGCGGCTGGCAGCCGCCCGTGGGCATCGTGCTCGTGGCCGATCGCCTGTCGGCGCTGATGCTCGCGATCTCCGCCGCGGTCACGCTCTGCGTCCTCATCTACTCCTACGGCCAGGGCACCGCCGACGACGAGCGCGGGCTCCCGCTCGCGGTCTTCCACCCGACGTACCTCGTGCTGGCGGCCGGGATCTCGAACGCGTTCCTGGCGGGCGACCTGTTCAACCTCTACGTCGGCTTCGAGATCCTGCTTGTCTCGAGCTACGTGCTGATCACGCTGGGCGGCACCGCCTCGCGCATCCGCTCCGGCACGACGTACGTCGTCGTCAGCCTGCTCTCCTCGCTGCTGTTCCTCGCCGCGATCGGGCTGGTCTACGGCGCCACGGGCACCCTGAACCTGGCGGACCTGTCGCTGCGGCTGCGCGATCTCGACCAGAACGTGAAGCTCGTCCTCGAGCTGGCGCTGCTGCTCGCGTTCGGCATCAAGGCGGCCGTCTTCCCGATGTCGGCGTGGCTGCCGGACTCCTACCCGACGGCCCCCGCCCCGGTGACGGCGGTGTTCGCCGGCCTGCTGACGAAGGTCGGCGTCTACGCGGTGATCCGCACGGAGACGCTGCTCTTCCCGGACGACCAGCGCGTGGCGGCGACGCTCATGGTCGTCGCGCTGCTGACGATGGTCGTGGGCATCCTCGGCGCGGTCGCGCAGACCGACGTCAAGCGCATGCTGTCCTTCACGCTCGTCAGCCACATCGGCTACATGATCTTCGGCGTCGCCCTGGGCTCCCAGCTCGGGCTCTCCGGGGCGATCTTCTACGCGATCCACCACATCACGATCCAGACCACGCTCTTCCTGACCGCGGGCATGATCGAGCGGACCGCGGGCAGCACCTCGACGGAGCGGGTGGGTGGACTGGCCAAGACGGCACCGCTGCTGGCCGTGCTGTTCTTCCTGCCGGCGATGAACCTGGCGGGGATCCCACCCTTCTCCGGGTTCCTGGGCAAGCTCGCGCTGATCGAGGCGGGTGGTGAGGACGGGACCGCGCTGGCGTGGATCCTCGTCTTCGGGAGCGTGCTGACCAGTCTCCTCACGCTCTACGCGGTCGGCAAGGCGTGGAGCCGCGTGTTCTGGCGCGCACCCCGCGTGGCGATGCCGGGCACGGTGGCCAGCGCCCCGGCGCACGTGCCGGCCGCTGCGGTCGGCGAGGTCCCCGGCGCGACGCTCGGCGGCCGCGAGATCCGCCGCGGCGGCGCGATGCCGCGGCTCATGACGGGAGCGACCGCCGCGCTCGTCGTGCTCGGGCTCTCCTTCACCGTCGTCGCGGGCCCGCTGACCGACCTGACCGATCGCGCCGCCGTCGAGCTGCGTGACCGCGACGGCTACGTCGACGCCGTCGCGCCCGCCGCGACGGTCCGCACGGACGGCGGCACCGTCGCCGTGCCCCGCGACGGCACGGACCGGCCCACGGACGCCCGGGGCCGCGTGCTCGAGCCCGCCGAGGGAGGCACTCCGTGAGCCCGACGCGGCGCGTGCAGCGGCGTCCCGCCCGGGGCGCCTGGATCCTCCAGCCCGTCAGCGTCGTCTGGCTCGTCGTCCTGTGGCTGCTCCTCTGGGGCCGGATCAGCCCGGGCCTCGTGGCGTCGGGCCTGGTCGTGGCCCTCGTCGCGATCGCGCTGTTCCCGCTGCCGCCGATCGCCATCGAGGGGCGTCCCCGGCCGATCCCCGTCCTGCGGTTCCTGCTGCGCTTCGCGTGGGACATCGTCCGCGCGTCCGTCGGCGTCGCGAGCCTCGCCTTCCGCCGCGACCAGGAGGCCCCGACGGCCGTCATCGGCGTCGAGCTCGTGACCCGTTCCGACCTGATGCTCACCCTGGTGGCCGAGGTGCTCTCGCTCGTCCCCGGCAGCCTCGTCGTCGAGGTCGACCGCACCGGACCGATCCTCTACCTGCACCTCATCGGGGTACGCGACCGGGCCGACGTCGAGCGCGAGCGGGCCCGCGCCCGCGAGACGGAGGCCCGGATGATCCGGGCGTTCGGCTCGCCCGCCGACCGCGACGCCCTCGCCCGCGACCGGGCGGCGCGGCCGCTCGGGGCCTCGGCGGCGGTCACCTCCGCGTCGACCACCGGCGCACCCGGCGACCCGGAGGCTCCGCGATGACCGTCGTCCTGTGGATCGCCGCCACGATGCTCGCGCTCGCCGCGGTGCTGTCGATCGTGCGCGTCGTGCGCGGCCCGTCCGCGCTGGACCGCGCCGTGGCGATGGACGTGCTGCTCTCCTGCGCGATCGGCGGCATCGGGCTCGAGGCCGCCTACGGCCGCCACGGCACGACGCTCCCGGTGCTCGCCGTCCTGGCGCTCCTGGGCTTCGTGGGCTCCGTGGCGATCGCGCGCTTCGGCGCGGGCCTGGGCGACGACGACCCCGAGCCCGGGGCGAGCACCGGCGGGGCGCCCGCGGCCTCCGGCCCGTTGACGACGCCGACCCCCGAGCGCCGCGACGACGGCACGAACACCCCGGCGGGTGGCCCGCGATGACCACCGTGCTCGACGTGCTCGCGGCGATCTGCCTGCTCGGCGGCGCGGCGCTCTCCCTCGCGGCGGCCGTCGGCGTCGTGCGGTTCCCCGACGTCCTCTCGCGGATGCACGCCGCGTCGAAGCCGCAGGTCCTCGGCCTGCTGCTCGTCCTGATCGGCGTGGGGCTGCGCCTGCGCACCCAGTTCGACATCACGACGCTCGTCCTCGTCGCCGTCTTCCAGCTCACGACCGCACCCGTCGCCGCCCACATGGTCGGCCGGGCGGCCTACCGCACCCGCCGCCTGCGCCGCGACCTGCTGATCGTCGACGAGCTCGGGGAGCGGCTCGACGCGGGCCGCGAGGGCGGTCCGCCGGGGCCGTCGGACGGGCCGGGGCGCCCCGACGGCTGAGCGGCGCGACCGCCGCCCCTAGAGCGTCGCGAAGCGCCCGTCCTCCTGGAGCACCTCGCCGTCGGCCAGCAGCTTGCCGCCGTGGCGCAGGTCGCAGATGAGGTCCCAGTGCAGGGCGGACTCGTTCGTCCCGCCCGTCTCGGGGTAGGACCGGCCGAGCGCGGTGTGGACGGTGCCGCCGATCTTCTCGTCGAAGAGGATCACGCCGATCGCGCGGTCGATGCCGAAGTTCGTGCCGATGCCGACCTCGCCCAGGCGCTGGGCCCCGTCGTCCGTGGCCAGCGCGCGCTCGAGGTAGTCCGCGCCCGTGTCGGCACCGTGGGCGACCACGACCCCGTCCTGGAACGTCAGCTCGACCCCCGCGACGTCGACGCCGGCGGGAGAGGACGGGACGGTGTAGCGGATCGTCCCGGTGGCGCTGGCCTCGAGCGGCCCGGTGAAGACCTCGCCCGAGGGCATGTTGCGCCGCCCGTCCGAGTTGACCCACGTGCGGCCGGCCACGTTCAGCGTCAGGTCGGTGCCCTCGGCGACGATGCGCAGCTCCTCCACGCCGTCGAGGCGCTCGATCAGCCGCGCCTGGAAGTCGCGCAGGCCCGTCCACGCGCGGATCGGGTCCGTGCGGTCGAGGAACGTCGCGCGGCTGACGAACGCGGCGAGCTCGCGCAGCGACATGCCGGCCTGCTCCGCCAGTGCGGCGGTCGGCCACAGCGTCGTCGCCCAGCGGCTCGACAGCGTCAGCTCGCGCGACTCGTGGCGACCGCGGGCGGCGCGGGCGAGCGTCTCGGGGTCGATGTCGGCCAGCGCGCGGGTGTCCTCCGGCGCCTGGATCGACAGGGAGCGGTCGGCCTGGCGGGCCTCCTCCAGCCCCAGCGGCGAGGCGCCGTCGAGGTGGCGGTCCTTCGCGTGGCGGTAGAAGGACTCCGTCTGCCCCGGCAGCTCGACGCGCAGCAGCGGCCAGGCGTCGGCCTGGAGCACGGCACGCTGCAGCTCGACGAGCAGCGGGGCCGCCAGGTCGGTTGACCGGATGAGCACCTGGTCGCCGGGCTCGGGCTCGAGGCAGTAGCCGACGAGGAGGTCGGCGAACGCTCCCGCGTCGAGCTCCGAGGCGACGACCGCGTCGTCGTCCTGGTCGTCGAGGGCGGGGGAGGAGTGCGGCAACGGGGGCCTCGGTTCGGGTGGGGTAGGGGACGACGGTCCGCGGGGTGCTGGGCGGCGCAGGAGCGCTTCGCGCGGTGGCCGGGAGGCCGGACCGCTAGGGCGCCTGCATCTCGGGGAACCACTCCGTCAGGTGCTCGCGCAGGACGGTGCGGATCCACGTCCGCTCCTCGGCGCTCGCCACCCGGAAGCGGGCGATGAGCGCCTTCTGCCCGGTCGTGGGGACGTCGTCGACGCTCCAGCCGACGACGAGCCGCTCGAAGAGGAACTCGACGGCGCGGTGCCAGACGTCCTCGCGGGTCATGGCGGCCTGGCCGACCTCGCCGCCGACGGTCTGCGCGTAGAGCGTGCGCGTCTTCGGCGTCATCGCGCAGCGCAGGTCGAGCGTCATCCGCCCGTCGGGGCTCGTGTACGGCACCGTCGGCAGCTCGGGGAGCGCCGGGGCCGGGGAGCGGTTCCTGCTCTGCTTGCGCTTCTTCGCCACGGTCTGCGGGACGCGAGGCGCGGCGGTGCGCCGCGCCGTGGGGTCCGTGGCCGAGTCTAGAGGTAACGTGCTTCGTCCCATGGTCCGTCCGCAGCACGTCCCCTCGCCCCGGTCTCCGCGATGACCAGCGGGCGCGCAGCGAAGGAGCTCGGCCGCGGCGAGCGGGTCATCCCCGGGGTGTGGCGGCTGCGACTGCCCTTGCCGTGGCCCGGCGTGCCGCACGGCAACGCGTGGGCGGTGGCCGCCGGCGACGGCGTGGTCCTCTTCGACACGGGGATGCACCAGCCGGGCTCGCTGGCGCACCTCGAGCGGGCGATGGACATGGTCCACCTGCGCCTCGAGCTCGTCCGGCAGGTCGTGCTGACCCACGCGCACGTCGACCACTGCGGGCAGACGACGCCGATCGTGCTGCGCTCGGGGGCCGAGGTCTGGTGCCACCCGGACCACGAGCACCTGACGAAGTGGCTGGCCAACCCGGAGGGCTACTGGGAGCGGCGCGTCGAGATCGCCCTGCAGTCCGGCGTGCCCGAGCCGGTGGTGCGGCAGGCCTCGGACCAGGTGCGCACGGAGGACATCGGGATCGCCGGCGGCCTGCAGGTCGACCACGACCTCGTCGACGGGGTCGAGATCGCGACGGACCTCGGGCCCTTCGTGGCGGTCGAGACGCCGGGCCACGCGCCCTCCCACGTCTCCCTCTTCAACGCCGAGCGGCGGATGCTGATCTCGGGCGACCACCTGCTCGGCCGCGTCTCGCTGTTCTTCGACTTCGGCTACACGCCCGACCCCGTCGGCGAGTTCCTGGAGTCCCTGAACCGGGTCGAGGATCTCGACGCCCGCCTCGTGCTCTCGGGCCACGGCCGCACGTTCACCGACGTCGAGGGGCACATCCGCGCCAACCGCGAGCTCGTGGCCGACCGCCTGCGGGCGACGGAGGAGGCGCTGGCCGCGGGCGAGCCGCTGACGGCGGTCGAGATCGCACCGCTGGTCTTCGGCACGGAGATCACGGCGGAGAACGGCACCTGGCTGCTGACGGAGATGCTCTGCTTCCTCCGTCACCTCGAGGTCACGGGTCGCGTCGTGAAGGTCGACGCCGAGCCCGACCGCTTCCGCCTGGCGTAGAGCGGTCCGCCGGAGGGCGTAGCGGTCTTCGCGCGACGGGTGGGCCGGCTCGCCGTCGATCCGTCGGCCGCATACCATCCACGGCGATGCGCATCGACGAGATCATCGAGACGTCGGACGAGCCGACGTTCTCGTTCGAGTTCTTCCCGCCGAAGACGGACGAGTCCGAGGTCCTGCTGCACGAGGCGCTGGAGACGCTGCGCGAGATGCAGCCGTCCTTCGTCTCCGTGACCTACGGCGCCGGCGGCTCCTCCCGCGACCGCACGATCAACGTCGTGCGCAACCTGCGCGTGGAGCACGGGCTCGAGGCCATGGCGCACCTCACGTGCGTCGGCGCCACGAAGGACGAGATCCGCACCGTCCTCTCCCAGATGCGCGACGCGGGCATCGACAACGTGCTCGCCCTGCGCGGCGACCCGCCCGGGGGCGAGGAGAAGTTCTCGCCCACCCCCGGCGGCTTCGGCAGCTCGCCCGAGCTCACGGCGCTGATCGCGGAGGAGTTCCCCTTCGCCGTCGGCGGCGCGGCCTACCCCGAGCCGCACCCCGACGCCCGCCACGACGACGACGACGTCCAGACCGCGAAGGCGAAGGTCGAGGCCGGCGCGAAGTTCCTGATCACCCAGATCTTCTACGACAACGCGGACTACTTCTCGTTCGTCAACCGGCTGCGTGACGAGGGCATCGACGTCCCCGTCATCCCGGGCCTGATGCCGATCACGTCGATCGGGCAGTCCCGCGGGTTCCTGAAGAAGATCGGCGCGCGGATCCCGGAGGGCTACCGCCGCGAGCTCGACGCGCGCGAGGACGACCCCGACGCGATCAAGAGCCTCGGCATCTCGTACGCCACCCTGCAGGCGGCCGAGCTGCTGGCCCAGGGCGCGCCCGGCATCCACTTCATCACGATGAACCGCAGCCCGGCGACGCGCGCGATCCTCTCCACGCTGCGCCTGCACCGCCCGTGGGAGCGCACCCCGGAGGCCCCCGCGGGCCCCCAGGGCGTCGCCGCCCAGGCCTGAGCGCGCCCGCGTCCGCCGGGGCGTCCCCCGGCGGGCCCCGCGGTCGTCGCGGCCGCTGCCCCGTGTCGTCGCGGCCCCGTCCGGCCGGTCGCACAGGCGGATCCGCGGCCCGATGTGGTGCCCCCACCCTCGGTGGGTAGGGGTCCCCGAGCACAGGGGATCCTTACCGCCGGCCGCTAGGGTCTGGCGGGCGGGACCCTGGAATCGAACCCGAACCCCCGGAGCGCGACATGGTGGACTTCAACAAGCTCGTCGGCAAGGCCAAGAACCTGGCCGGCCAGCACGGCGACAAGATCGACCAGGCCATCGACAAGAGCGTCCAGGCGGCCGACAAGGCCACGAAGGGCAAGTACGGCGAGCGCCTCACGGGCAGCGCCGAGAAGCTGAAGGGCGCCGTCGACCGCGTCGCCGAGACGAACGCCGGCCGCGCCGCCGACGCCGGCCACGGCGCGCCGGCGCGCACCGACGCGGACCGTCCCTCCGGCACGGGCCCGGCCGCGGGCAACGCGCCGGCCACGGAGGCCCACCCGGTCCAGCCGCCCGTCCCGACGCAGGAGCAGGCGTCCGGCGGCGCCGTCCCCGACCCGGGCGCCCCCACGGGCGGCACGCCCGGCGACACCCCGGCCACGGGCGGCTCCGCGAAGGGCGACGCCTGAGCCAGCAGGCGGCCGGCCCCCAGGGCCGGCCCTCCGCCCCGCGGCCGTACACGCTCCGCCGCTCGCGCCGCGCGCGGCGGATCACGGTCCGCGTCGACCCGGACCGCGGGCTGATCGTCACGATCCCGGCCCGCGGCACCGTCGCCGAGGCCGAGCGCGCGCTGCGCGAGCTCGACGGCTGGATCGCCCCGCGTGTCGCGGCGCTCGAGGACCGACGCCGACGCGCGGCCGACTCCGCCGCCCTCGGGCTGCCGTACCTCGGCCGCGTGCTGGAGCTGCGGCCCGAACCCGGCCGCTCCCGCGTCCGCCGCGACGGCGACGCGCTGCTCGTCCCCGAGGACGCCGCCCAGCGGGGCGCGGCGCTGACCGCCTGGTACCGGGCCCGCGCCCGCGCCGAGGCCGCGCCGCGGCTCGAAGCGGCCGTCGCGGCGATCGGCGCCCGCTACTCCCGGCTGCGGATCACGGACACCCGGACCCGCTGGGGCTCCTGCTCCAGCACGGGCACGATCAGCCTCTCGTGGCGGCTGGTCCTCGCGCCCGAGGCGTGCCTGGACTACGTCGTCTGGCACGAGGCCTGCCACCTCGTCCACCCGCACCACGGCCCCACCTTCTGGGCGCTGCTGCAGGAGCACGTGCCCGACTACCGCGAGCCGTCGGCCTGGCTGCGGGCGCGCGGGACGGACCTGCGCCTGCTCATCCCGGCGTAGGACCGGCACGCCGACCGCGGCCGTCGGCGCGGGTTCGCCGCGGTCCATGGCGCGCTACGACCGCCCGATGGCCCGCGGGGCGGCCCGCCCGTGAGGGGGGGTGCCGCGGCCTACGCCGCGTGGGCGGCGCTGCGGGGCCGCGCGCGCACGACGGTGGTGCGGCGGCCGGGACGCATGCGGCGCCGGTGGACGAGGCGCTCCACGCGACCCGTGTGGGGCGGCAGCGTCGTGGTGACGTCGTTCGTGATGCCCTGGCGGCGCACGGTGATGTCGCCGCCCATGCGGCGGAAGAGGCCCTCGGACTGCAGGTTGCCGGAGAGCATCGAGCCCGTCAGCTCCTCGACGCCGCGCTCGACGGCGAGGTCGGCGAGTGTGATCGCCAGGGCGCTGCCCAGGCCGGTGCCCTGCGCGCGGTCGGCGACGACGAAGGCGGCCTCGGCGCGCGCCGGCTGGTCGGGGTAGCGCACCCAGCGGGCCACGCCGAGGATGACCTCGGGGCGCTGGGGGTCCAAGGCGACGACCGCGACGTGGTCCTGGCCGTCGACGTTGCAGAGGTAGCGGGTGTCGCTGCGGCTGAGCTGCGGCTTGGCGCTCAGGAAGCGGTTGCGGACCGTGTCCTCCGACAGCGTCGCGTGGAAGCGCCGCAGCAGCGGGGCGTCCTCGGGAGCGATCGAACGGACGATCACGGTCGTTCCGTCGTGGAGGGGTACGAGCACATACCGATCGTCCTCCCCGGGCGCGTCCCGCTGGGCAACCGCGGTCACACGAACGGTCGGGATGGGTCACACAACCCCGATACCGATCAGAAACGATCACGGCCGTGCACCGACGGCGTCCCCGTCAGACGCCGCCGGATCCCGGCGGCACGCGCCGCCCGGTGCGCGGGTGGCGCTCACGCAGCCGTGGGCGCACCGTCGTCAGCAGCGAGAGGTAGGCACCGCTGCGGGCGTGGTACGAGGTGCCCAGGGCGATCGTGCGGTGCAGCCGGGCGGGCAGCCGGCCCGTCGCGAGCACGAGCAGCCAGCCCAGCAGCGCGGAGGGGAGCACCAGGGCGCCGAGGGCCACGTCGAGGACGACCATCCCCGGGACGGCCCGCAGGCGCCGGAGCGCGTCACGACGGCCGCGCGGCGTGGCCCCGACGGGCACGTGCAGGTCGACGGCGTGCCTACCCCGCCGGCGGCGCAGCGGCGGGGGCTGCTCGTCCGTGAGCAGGTAGACCGTGCCGTTCAGTCGGGCGTAGTGGCGGTGCGTCGCCGTCAGCAGGCGGGCGAGGGGCGAGGGCAGCCGGCCGGTGAGGAGGGCCAGGATCCACGCGACGACGCCCGCGGGGCAGGCGACGAGCGCGAGGAGCGCGGCCCCGGCGACGCGCGGCGCGATCCGCACGGGGTGCAGCAGCGCCGCCCGGCGGTCCCGGGCGGCGCGGTGCGGCGCGACGTAGGTCGCCGCGCCGGTCCTGCGGAGGCGGTGCCTCAGCTGCGGTCGTCGATCGGCACGTACGAGCGGGTGCGCTCGCCCGTGTAGATCTGCCGCGGGCGGGCGATCTTCTGCTCCTTGTCCTGCACCATCTCGAGCCACTGGGCGATCCAGCCCGGGGTGCGGCCGATGGCGAACAGAACCGTGAACATCTCGACCGGCAGGCCGAGGGCCTCGTAGATCAGGCCGGAGTAGAAGTCGACGTTCGGGTAGAGCTTGCGCTTGACGAAGTAGTCGTCCTCCAGCGCGATCCGCTCGAGCTCCTGGGCGACCTCGAGCAGCGGGCTGACGCCCGTGACCTCGAAGACGTCGTCCACGGCCTTCTTGATGATCTTGGCGCGCGGGTCGAAGTTCTTGTAGACCCGGTGACCGAAGCCCATGAGCTTCTTGTCGCCCGACTTGACCGACTCGATGTAGGCCGGGACGTTCTCGACCGTCCCGATCTCCTGGAGCATCTCCAGGACGGCCTGGTTGGCGCCGCCATGCAGCGGGCCGTAGAGGGCCGCGATGCCGGCCGTGACGGCCGAGTACGGGTCGACCTGCGAGGAGCCCACCGCGCGCACGGACGACGTGGAGCAGTTCTGCTCGTGGTCGGCGTGGAGGATGAGGAGGACGTCGAGCGCCTTGGCGATCCGGGGATCGGCCTGGTACTTCAGCTCGGCGATCTTGAACAGCATGCCGAGGAAGTTCTCGGCGTAGTTCAGGTCGTTGTCCGGGTAGACGTACGGCATGCCCTTCGCGTGGCGGTACGCGAACGCGGCGAGCGTCGGGACCTTGGCGATCAGGCGGACGATCTGCTCGTAGCGCAGCTGCTCGTCCTTGATCTCCTTGGCCTCGGGGTAGAACGTCGACAGCGCGCCGACGGAGGCCAGCAGCATGCCCATCGGGTGGGCGTCGTAGCGGAAGCCCTCGACGAACGACTTCACGTTCTCGTGCACGAACGTGTGCGTCGTGATCGCGTGCGTCCACTCCGCGAGCTCGTCCGTCGTCGGCAGCTCGCCGAAGATCAGGAGGTAGGCGACCTCGAGGAACGTGGCCTTCTCGGCGAGCTCCTCGATCGGATAGCCCCGGTACTCGAGGATCCCCTTGTCGCCGTCGATGAACGTGATCGACGACCGACACGACGCGGTGTTCGTGTACGCCGGGTCGTACGTCATCAGGCCGAAGTCGTCGTCTCCGGTCTTGATCTGACGGAAGTCCATGGCGCGGACCGTGCCGTCGCTGATCGGGACCTCGTACTGCTTCCCCGTCCGGTTGTCGACGACGGTCAGCGTCTGCTGGTCCGTGGCTACGGCCGCGTCGCCGCCGCGCTCCTGGGTCTCGCTCATGGGACTCCTCGATCTCTCAATCCGCTTGCAGGATCCAGTCTATGCCCCACGGCGCCAACCGTCGTCGCGCCGGTATACAAGCCTGCTCACGGCGCTTTTCCCGATCCGAACGTGACGACGCGTCACGTTCGCGCGACGACCCCCCACCCGTCCGGTTACGCTGGCGCGATGTCGCCGCGTCCCCTGGCCTCCGCCATCACCCTGCCGACCGTCATCGGCCGCCGCGTGGCCGAGGAGGCGGCGTTCTTCGCCGCGTGCACCCGCGCGGGCATCCTGCGCATCAACAGCCCGGCCACGGCGAAGGCCGGACTCTCCGCGTACCGCCGGCTCGGACCGCTCGGCGCCATCCTCGCCCTCTCGGTCTCGCGCACCCCCGAGCGCAACATCGTCATCGACGAACGCGGTGCCACGACCTTCGGCGACTTCGAGGCGCGGACGAACGCCATCGCCAACGCCTGGGCCGCCGCCGGCGTCTCCGCGGGTGACGGCATCGGGATCATGGTCCGCAACCACGTCGGGTTCCTCGAGACCCTCTTCGCGTGCGTGAAGCTCGGCGCGAAGGCGATCTTCATGAACACGTCCTTCTCGGGCCCGCAGCTGAAGGCCGTCGCCGAGCGCGAGGGTGTCCAGGTCCTCGTGTACGACGAGGAGTTCGCGTCCGTGGTGCAGGACGTCGACGCGCCGGCGGGCCGGTTCCGTGCGTGGACGACCGATCCGGACGACGCGGGGGAGGACACCCTCCGGGGGCTGGCCACGACGGGCGCCCGCACGACGCCCGCGGCACCGAGCCGCCACGCGACGCTGATCATCCTCACGAGCGGCACGACGGGGACGCCGAAGGGCGCCGCGCGCCAGCAGCCCAAGTCGCTGGCCCCGTTCGGCGGCCCGCTCTCCCGCGTGCCGTTCCGCGGCGGCGAGGTCACGGTGCTGCCGACGCCCATGTTCCACGCCGTCGGCCTGCTTCAGGGCCTGATCGCCGTCGGCCTGGGCACCACGCTCGTCCTGCGCCACCGGTTCGACCCCGAGGGCACGCTGCGCGACATCGAGGAGCACCGCGCGACGGGGCTCGTCGTCGTCCCCGTGATGCTGCGCCGGCTGCTCGACGCGCACGACAAGACGGGTCGCAAGCACGACCTCTCGTCGCTGCGGATCGTCTTCGTCGCCGGCTCGCAGCTCGGCGGGGCGCTCGCCACCCGCACGCTCGACACGCTCGGCGACGTCCTCTACAACCTCTACGGCTCGACGGAGGTCGCGATCGCCACGATCGCCGGCCCGCACGACCTGCGCCGCGCGCCGGACACCGTCGGCCCCGTCGTGCCCGGCTCCCGGGTGCGGATCCTCGACGAGCACGGCAAGGACGTGCCCCCGGGCCAGACGGGCCGGGTCTTCGTCGGCACGGCCATGCCGTTCGAGGGCTACACCGGCGGCGGCACGAAGGCGCTCATCGACGGCCTGATGTCGTCGGGCGACGTCGGGCACTTCGACGAGCACGGCCTGCTCACGATCGACGGCCGCGACGACGACATGATCGTCTCGGGCGGCGAGAACGTCTTCCCGGGCGAGCTCGAGGAGCTGCTGGCCGGGCACGCGCACATCGCCGAGGCCGCGGTGATCGGCGTGGAGGACGACGAGTTCGGCCAGCGCCTCCGCGCGTTCGTGGTCCTGGAGGAGGGCGCGGCGCTCGACGAGGAGGCCGTGCGCACGTACGCGAAGGAGAACCTCGCGCGCTACAAGGTGCCGCGCGACGTCCACTTCCTGGACGAGCTGCCCCGCAACCCCACCGGCAAGGTCCTCAAGCGGGAGCTGAAGGACCAGGGGTAGACGGGGTATAGGGCGGGGGAAGCCGGCCCCAGCTCCGGCCCGCGCGTCGCTCCGGGCGGCGTGCACCGCCCCCCGAGGTCCGCGAGCGAGGTCCGCCGATGAACACCACGTCCACCCAGCAGGCGCACGGCGACGTCCTGACCGCGATCTCCGACGGTCTCGTCGCCCTGCTGAAGGAGTTCTACGGGCGCGGACCGACGCGCGTGAAGAGCTACTACTCCGACGACCTCGTGGTGTGCGTCCTGCGCGGGGGGTTCAGTCGTGTGGAGGAGACGCTGCTCGCCGGCGGCCGCGGCTCCGCGGTGATCGAGCAACGGGTGGCGTTCCAGGACATGATGCGCCACCGCTTCGAGCAGGTCGTCGAGGACGCCACCGGCCGACCGGTCGTCGGCTTCATGAGCGGCAACCAACAGAGCCCCGACATGATGTGCGAGGTCTTCGTCCTCGGGCCCACGGACCTCGTCGACGACCCCCCGGGCCTCGACAGCCCGGTGTCGGAGGAGTAGCGTTCAACACGAGGGCGCCCCCGCGCGGTTCGTTTCGCACGACGAGCATCGCGACGTGACTTCTGGTGATGCGTAGTACGAGCAACCAGAGGTCCGCATGTCCCTTTCGGTACCACCCTCCCCCTCCTCGACGACCCCGCCGCTCGACGCGCTGAGCGACGAGGAGCTGCTGCGGGCCAACACGCCCGACGCGTTGAGCGAGCTCACGGACCGGTACTGCCGCCGGGCGCAACGGATCGCGCGGGCCGTGCTCGGAACGGGCACGGCGGCCACCCGGGCGGTCGAGGACGCCGGGTTGTCCCTCGCGGGCAGGGCCCGCCCGGAGGGGCCGCGGGCGGGTCAGGTCGGAACGGCGTTCCTCGGCGCCGTGACGCGTCGGTCGATCGCCCGCCGCCGAAGCGCGCCCGCGGGCGCCGGGGTGCTTCCCGACCTGTCGGATCGCCAGTGCGCCGTCGTGGTGCTGGCGATCTACGGCGGGCTGCCGACGCGGTCGATCGCCGACGAGCTGGGCCTCCCGACCCGCATCGTCGCGGCCGAGATGGACGCGGGCGTCCATCGCCTCGCCTCCACCGTGAACGGCTCGCCTCGCGGCGCCTGACGCGCGCGGGGCGAACGCCGGCTCAGCGGGTGCGGGCGGGCCCGCCCTCGTACCGCGACTCCGTGGCCTCGACCTGGCCGTGGTAGTGGCTACCCAGGTCGGGGTGGCCGTAGGGCCGTGCCGCCGCGCGGTCCAGCGTCATGAAGGAGAGCTGTGCGATCGGCAGGCCCGGGCGCAGCAGAATCGGCACGCGCGTCAGGTTGGCCAGCTCGAGGGTCAGCGTGCCCTTCCAGCCCGGGTCGCAGAAGCCGGCCGTGGCGTGCACGATCAGGCCGAGGCGGCCGAGCGAGCTCTTGCCCTCGATGCGGGCGACGATGTCGTCCGGGAGCTCGACCCACTCCTCCGTGCGGCCGAGCGCGAACTCGCCCGGGTGGATGACGAACGGCTCGTCGCCCTCGCAGACGACCTGCTCCGTGAGGTTCTCCGGCGGGTCCGCGAGGTCGATCGACGTTACGCGATGGTTATGGAAGACCCGGAACGACCGGCCGAGCCGCAGATCGACCGACGCGGGCTGGACCATGGTGTCGTCCCACGGGGTGATCCGGAGGCGATCGTCCGTCACCAACTGGCGAATCGTGACGTCGGAGAGCACGGGCATGGGGCTGAGACTAGTCCTTCGGACGCATGTCCAGCCCCCCACTGGACCTACGGATGCGTAGCGGTTCACGCCGTTCCGGTCTACTCCGGGTCGGAAAACGGCCTGCGGGGCCGGTGTTCCCAGTTGCGTCGCCGCCGAGCAGGACCGTATATTCCTCGCGCCGAGGGGCAGGAGCGTGAGGAGGATCACTCCCGCGGTCCACGCTTGTTCTGTGAAGAGATCGCTTCCACGCATAGCCGCAGTGCTCGTGCTCGTCGCCGCCGTCGCGGCGGCCGTCGTGCTGTACAACGGCCGCGCCGACCCCTACACGGTGGTCGCGCGGTTCGAGGACGCCGGCCAGACGGTGAAGGGCAACCAGGTCCGCGTCGGCGGCGCCACCATCGGCACGGTCTCTGCGGTCCGGCTCGCCGACGACGGCCAGGCCGAGATGGTGCTGAAGATCGACGAGCGGGCTTACCGGCCGCTGCACCGCGGCACCCGGGCGATCCTCCGCAACACGGCGCTCTCGAGCATCGCCAACCGCATCGTCGTCCTCGAGCCCGGGCCGAACAACGCGCCCCGGATCGAGGAGGGCGGGGTCATCGAGGCGACGGACACGCGCTCCGCGACGGACATCGACCAGGTCCTCAACGCGATCGACGAGAAGGGCCGCCGCTACCTCCAGACCCTGGTCCGCGGCGGCGCCCGCGCGCTGTCCGGGGCGGAGAAGGAGACGAACCAGA
Organism: Patulibacter americanus DSM 16676; assembly: GCF_000420025.1. Taxonomy (GTDB): domain Bacteria; phylum Actinomycetota; class Thermoleophilia; order Solirubrobacterales; family Solirubrobacteraceae; genus Patulibacter; species Patulibacter americanus. The sequence goes on along the minus strand of NZ_ATUD01000001.1, from coordinate 140,415 downwards.
CGCTCGAGCGGCTCTCGCCCGCGCTGGCCCAGACGCGACAGACCATCGACGAGCTGCAGTCCGACGAGCCCGCGCTGCAGCGGCTCGTCACGAGCTCCGCCGCGGTCTCCTCGACGCTGGCCGACAACACGGACGACATCGAGCGGGGCCTGGAGTCCACCGCGGTCACGCTCAAGGCGACCGCCGCCGAGCGCGAGGCGCTGCGCCGGACCATCCAGCGCGGTCCCGAGTTCCTCCGCCGCGCCAACACGACCTTCGCGAGCACCCGCGTGCTGCTGGACGAGGCCCGGCCGCTGCTGCGCGAGGTGCGCCCGGTCGCGCCGCGCCTGGCGCGCACGCTGCGCCTGGCCGAGCCGCTGACCCGGCAGTCCATCCCGCTCCTGACCGACGTGCGGGCCAGCCTGCCCGCGCTCTCGGACACGCTGGGGCGCACCCCGCGGCTCGCGAACCAGGTCGTCCCCGCGTTCGGCGAGATCGGCCGCGCGCTGACCGGCCTCACGCCGATCCTCACGGAGATCCGGCGCTACGCCCCTGACCTGTCCTCTGGCCTGCTCACCGGATTCGGCGGCAAGGCCGGCGGCTACTACGACGCCAACGGCCACTACGCCCGCATCGCCCCGACGCTGAACGCCACCGCGCTGCCGGACCTGCTGAGCCCGATCCTCGGCGGCCTGCTCGACACGCTCGCCCCGATCCTCGGCACGGGCCTCTCGGCGCCGCAGACCGGGATGACGAACCGCTGCCCGGGCGCCGGCGCCCAGACCCACCCGGACGGGTCGAACCCGAACCCGGCCGGCCACAGCGGTCGCTGCGACCCGAACCAGGTCCCGCTCGGCGGTCGCAACGCGGTCAAGGCGGACGCGACCCCGTGATGCCCGTCCGCCGCAGCCTCCTGGCGGGGAGCGTCCTCGCCGCCGTGCTCGCCGGGTGCGGGGGCGACGACGGCCGCGTCGAGTCCGGCACGACCCGGATCGACGCGATCTTCGACAACGCGTCCTTCGTCAACGCCGGGCAGGACGTGCGCGTCGCGGGCGCCACCGTCGGCACGGTCGCCGAGGTCACGCTGACGAAGGACCGCAAGGCGCTGATCTCGATGGAGGTCGAGAACGACTTCGCGCCCTTCCGCAAGGACGCGGACTGCACGATCCTGCCGCAGTCCCTCATCGGCGAGAAGTACGTCGAGTGCGACCCGGGCAAGCCGAGCGCGCCCGTGCTGGCGAAGCGCCGCGGGCAGGACGCCCCGACGCTGCCGATCGAGAACACGAGCAGCCCGGTCGACCTCGACCTCGTCGTGGCGATGCTCGGCCAGCCCACGAACGTGCGGTTCCAGCTGTTGCTGAACGAGTTCGGCGCCGGCCTGGCCACCCGCGGCAAGGAGCTCGACGACACGATCCGCCGGGCCAACCCGACGCTGAAGTACGCCAAGCGCACCCTCGAGGTCCTCAACCAGGACCGTCAGGCGCTCGGGCGCATCGTCGAGGCCAGCGACGAGATCCTCACGGAGCTCAATGAGCGCGAGGACGACCTCACCGGCACGTTCGAGGCCAGCGCCGACGTGCTCAAGGTGACCTCGGACTACCGCGTGCAGCTCGACCGCGCGATCCGCGACCTGCCTCCCACGCTCCGGGAGATGGAGCCGGCGCTGCGGTCTCTGCGCGACCTCTCGGGCGACGTGACCCCGACGCTCGTCTCGCTGCGGCAGGCGTCGCCCGCGCTGCGCACGCTCTCCGGTGACCTCGGCCCGCTCTCCGACGCCGCCCGTCCGGCGCTGCGGCAGCTCGCGCGCACGGCGAACATCGGCGTGCCGATCCTCCAGCGCTCCCAGCCCGAGCTCGACCGCCTGCAGACCGCGGTGGCGTCGCTGACGCCGCTCGTCCCCCTGGCCGGCGACCTCAACCGCAGCCTGAGCGACAACGGCGTCCCGGAGAACCTGGCGCGGTTCGTGTTCAACGTCGTGATGGCGACCGCCCGCAAGGACGAGGTCTCGCACTACGTTCCCGCGAACCTCATCCTGACCCCGTGCCTGCTGGCCGCGGTCGTGCCGCAGCAGGGCTGCGAGGCCACCTTCTCGGCCGAGGCCACGGGCGACAACGCGCTGAGCGCCACGCAGCTCAAGAGCTACCAGGGGCTCGTCGGGAAGCGTGCGAAGGCGCAGGCCGAGGCGGACGAGGAGCAGGAGCGGAAGGCCGGACCGGACGGCTCCTCCGCCGACGCCTCGACGGGCGCGACGCCGGACGCCGCCCCCACCGCGACGCCCGCCGCGCCCGCGAACGACGCCGGCCTACCGCTCCTCGCCGCCCCGAAGGAGGCCGGACGATGAAGAAGCGCCGCCGCTCGTCGCTCGCCGGCAGCCCCGTGCTGATCGGCGCCGCGACCGTCCTCATCGCCCTCGTGGCGGTGGTCCTGTCGTACAACGCGAACAAGGGCCTGCCGTTCATCACGACCTACGACCTGACGGCCGAGGTCCGGGACGCGAAGAAGCTGACCACGAGCGTCGACGTCCGCATCGGCGGCAAGCGCGTCGGCCAGGTCTCGAAGATCAGCGCGGTGAAGAAGCCCGGCGGCCGCTTCGTCTCCCGGGTCGAGATGAAGCTCGACCAGGCCGTCGGCGAGCTGCCGGCCGACACCACGCTGCGCATCCGCCCGAAGAGCATCATCGGGTCGAAGTTCGTCGAGCTGACCCCGGGGAACAGCTCGCGCACGCTCGCCAGCGGCGGACGCATCCGGGAGGACCAGACGAGCGCGTCGGTCGACCTCGACGAGGTCACGGGGCTGTTCGACGCGAACCTCCGCAAGTCGTTCCGGCAGGTCGTGAAGGAGTCGGCCAACGGCGTCGCCAGCCGCGGCGCCGACCTGAACGAGGCGATCGTGGCGTTCCCGCCCGTCCTGCTCTCCTCGGCGCAGTTCCTCAAGACGCTCTCGGACCCGACCACCGAGCTGGCGCAGTTCGTCACGGGGCTCGACGCCGCGACGCAGGCGGTCCTGCCGTCGACGCCGGACCTCGGGCGCCTGATCACGGGCGCGCGCCGCACCCTCGACGCCGTGGCGGCGGAGTCGCCGTCCCTGGCGTCCATCATCCGCCAGGCGCCGGGCACGGAGCAGGAGATCCGCGAGGCCTCGCGCGAGGTCGCGCCCGTGCTGCGGGACGCCGCCGACCTGGCCCAGGAGCTGCGCCCTGGGGTCGAGCAGCTGCCCGAGACGGTCCGCGCGCTGCATCGCGTCGCCGTCCGCGGCATCCCCGTCCTGCAGCAGGCCCCGGTCCTGGGCGTCGAGACGACGGGCACCCTGCGCTCCGTCGACGCCGCGCTGCAGCGCCGGACGACGCAGGACTCGCTGACCATGATCCCGCCGATCGCGGCCGAGCTCGTGCCGACGCTCCAGCTCGTCACGCCCCAGCAGACGAAGTGCAACTACGTCGGACTGTTCGCCCGCAACGCCACGAGCGCCGGCAGCGCGGGTGACGAGAACGGCAACTGGCTGCGGATCGGGCTCGTGCTCTCGCTGCCGCAGACGCTGCGGTCGCCCGAGGCCGACCCGAACCTGAAGTACCAGGTGTACCCGGACAACGACCTGGGCCCGAACGGCGCCGGCGGCTGCGCGGTCGGCACCGAGCCGTTCCGGCCGGGCAAGGTCATCGGCCGCGTCCCGGGCCAGAGCTCGGGCGCGCTGCCGCGCACGTCCGCCCCCGCCGGCACGCCGAAGGGTCCCCGATGAGCCTCTTCGGCCGCCGCCGGCGCGTCCGGCACAAGTCCTACAAGCAGATCGTCTGGCAGAACGTCCGCTGGGGCCTCGTCACGCTGCTGCTCGCGTTCCTCGCGCTCTACCTCGTCTTCGGCGGGCCGATGCCGTGGGGCGGACCGCCGCAGCTCCAGGTGCTGGCACGCGACGCCGGCGCCCTGCGCGTCGGCGAGGCCACGAAGGTCCGCGTGGCCGGCGTGGACATCGGCTCGGTCAAGGCCATCGAGACGGTGCCCGACAGGCCGGGCCTCGCCCGGATCACGGTCGACCTGAAGGAGAACGCGCCCGTCCTGCGGCGCGACGCGACGGTCAAGATCCGCCCGCGCCTGTTCCTCGAGGGCAACTTCTTCCTCGACGTGCAGCCCGGGACCCCCGACGCGAAGCCGCTCGGCGACCGGGCGATCCCGCCGGGGGCCGTGACGATCGCCGTGGCCTCGGACGAGGTGTTCAGCGCGTTCGACGCCGAGACCCGCGAGAACTTCCAGCAGACGCTGAAGGCGTTCGGTCAGGGGCTGCAGGGCGGGGGCGCGAAGGCCTTCAACCGCCTGCTGAAGGCGGCACCGCCCGCGCTGACGGAGATCACCACGGTCTCCGAGGCCGTGCGCGGCAACACGGACGGCGACCTCGCCACGGTGGTGCGCGAGGCCGGCGGCGTCCTCCAGAACCTGCAGGTCCACGAGAACGGGCTGCGCGGGACGATCCGCCAGGGGCGCCGGACGTTCGACACGTTCGCCGAGGCGCAGTCCGACCTGCGCTCCTCCATCGTCGCGCTCGACACGACGACGCGCAGCCTGATGCCGCAGCTCACGCGCATCATCGACGGCATCCCGGAGGCCCGGGCGCTCGTCCGCGACGCCCGCCCGCTCGTGCGCCGGCTGCCGCAGTTCCTCGATGTCGCCAACCCCGGCCTGCGCTCGTTGCTCTCGCTCGCGGAGTCCCGCGACGTGCAGGGCCTGACGGCCGAGCTGCGGCCGACGCTCGGCGCGCTCAGCGCCGTCGCCGATCCGCTCGGCACCCTCGCCGACGACCTGCGGCCCGTCGCGAAGTGCGTGAGCGACAACATCCTGCCGATCCTCAACTCCGTCGTGCCCGACGGGGACCTGACGACGAACCTCAAGGTCTACGAGGAGCTCGGCGACACGTTCACCGGGCTTGGCGCGTCGACCACGAACTTCGACGCCAACGGCCCGTGGGTCCGCTACCTGCTCGGCCTGGGCAACCAGCTCATCACGACGAACGACGGTGGCGGGGCGGTGCAGGCCGTGGCGGAGAAGCCGCCCGTCGGCTCCACCCCGACCCCGACGACCTACCCGCCGCTGCGCCCCGACGTGCCGTGCGAGACGCAGCCCGTGCCGTCCCTGGACGCCCGCATGCAGCCGTTCCAGGGCACGACCCGCTCCGTGAACGTCGACAAGGACGCGCTGACCGCCGTCGCGGATCAGAGCATCGAGACGGTCCAGGGCCTCGACGAGGGCGGCAGGCGCCTGAGCGAGATCGAGAAGACGCTGCGCTCGCTGCTCGGTCCGGAGCGCACCGCCGCCGACGGCGGCGCGGCCCCGGCCGGCGGCGCGGCCCCGGCCGACGGCGCGGCGAAGGACGACAGCGCGACGGACGGCGCCGCGCAGGACGAGCGGGCCCAGGACGAGCGGGCGAAGGACGACCGGGCGAAGGACGGCGCCGCGAAGCGCGAGGCGGCCCGCCGGGCTCGCGCGGAGGCGGCCGCGCCCGACGGCCGGGGTCAGAAGGACGCGGCCCCGAAGCCGGCGGCGCCGTCGAGGAAGAGTCGGCCGGCGCCGAAGAAGGACGCCGCGCCGGACGGCGGGTCGGTCCGCGCCGACCCCGGGGCCGCGGCCGCCGCCTCGGCCGCGATGTCGGGGGAGCCGGAGCGATGAAGACCCTCCGCATGGCGCTGCGCCAGCAGTGGGTGACGGTGATCGTGATCGTCGCGGCCGTCCTCGGCTCCGTCGTGGTGGGCTCCTACATCCTGGACAAGCAGCGCCTGCCGCTGCCGTGGGACGACGTCTACGAGGTCAACGCGAACTTCTCCTCCGCCCAGGCCGTGACGCCGGGGCAGGGACAGGCCGTCGCCGTCGCCGGTGTCTCGGTCGGCGAGATCAACCGGGTGACGCTCGTCGACGGGCACGCCAAGGTCTCCATGCGCATCGAGCGCAAGAAGCTGCCCTCCGTGCACCGCGACGCGACCGTCATGCTGCGCCCGCGCACCGGCCTGCAGGACATGACGATCGAGCTGGACCCCGGCTCGCCCCGCAAGCCGAAGGTCAAGGACGGCGGCACGCTCCCGCAGATTCAGTCCACGTCGCAGGTGCAGTTCGACGAAGTCCTGCAGTCGCTGGACGCCGACACGCGGGCGTACTTCCAGCAGCTGCTGCAGGCGACGTCCACGGGCTTCAAGGGCAACGCGAAGACGTTCCAGAAGATCCTCCGGCTCGGCGAGCCCACGGCGCGCCAGACGACGGAGGTCCTGGGCGTGCTGAGCGCGCGCCGCGCGGCCCTGTCGGACACCGTCTCGCGCCTCGGCCGGTTGTCGACCACGCTCGGGCGCCACGACCAGGCCGTCGGCGACACGCTCGACCGCGCCGCCGTCACCCTGCGCACTCTCGCCGGGCGGGACCGCGAGCTGAAGCAGTCGCTCGCGGCCCTGCCCTCGACGCTCGCGCTGACGGACGAGGCGATCGAGAACACGGGCGACCTCTTCGACGAGGTCGACCCCACGTCGAAGGCGCTGCGCCCGGCGATCAAGGATGTGACTCGCGCCCTGCCCGAGTTCGAGCCGCTGCTGCGGGACCTGCCCGGCTACCTGCGCCCCGTCCGCCGCCTCGCGGTCGAGGGCCGCCGGCCGCTGTCGAGCGTCCGCACGTCGGTCAACACGCTGCGGCCGATGCTGCGCGACCTCGACGACAGCGCGAAGGTCCTCCAGCACGTCGTGAACGTGCTGGGCTACGACCCGCCCGGGCCCCAGAAGGGCTACTCGTACTACATCGGGTGGTTCGCGCACAACACGAACTCGATCTTCTCCACGCAGGACGCCAACGGCGCCCAGTGGCGGGGACAGCTGCTGCTCTCCTGCAGCTCCCTCAGCGGGATCGACCTCTTGCGGCCGGTCACCGACCTCCTCGGCGGACTGCGGATCTGCAAGTGAACAAGAACCGCCCGCATCCCCTGCAGATCGCGATCATGGTCGGCTTCGCGCTGTCCTGCTTCGGGCTGCTGCTGTTCCTGTGGACGAGCTTCGGCGGTCCCGTGCCGATCCGCGCGAAGCCGTACGAGGTCACCACCGTCTTTCGTCAGGGCTCGCAGCTCGCCAGCTACGCCGACGTGCGCGTCAGCGGGGTGACGATCGGCAAGGTCACGAAGATCGAGCGCAGCCCCACAGGCGCCCGCGCGCTGATGAAGATCGACCCGCAGTACGCGCCGCTGCCGAAGGACACGAAGGCGACGCTCCGCACGAAGACCCTGATCGGCGAGACGTTCGTCGCGCTCTCCTTCGGCTCGCGCAAGGACGCGATCCGGCGAGGGGCGTTCATCCGCGACGGCGGCAGGATCCCGGCCAAGCAGGTCACGGATCCCGTCGAGCTGGACCAGATCCTCGACGCGTTCGACGCGCCGACCCGCCGCGACCTGCGCCGCGTGATCACCTCGTTCGCGAAGGCCACGGACGGCCGCGGCAAGGACGTCAACACGACGATCGCGCAGCTCGCGCCGACCGCCGACTCCGCGGACAACCTCTTCAACATCCTCAACCGCCAGTCCGCCGAGGTGCAGTCCGGCACCCGCGACTTCGGGGCGACCTTCGCCGCGATCGGCCGCCGCGAGGGCGCCATCCAGGGCATCACCCAGGGCGGGCGCCAGCTCCTCGAGACGACGGCGCGGATCACCCCGGACCTGCGCGAGACCCTGCGCGTCCTGCCGACGTTCCTTCAGGAGACGCGGCGCTTCATGCGCACGGCGACGGTCACGACGCGGACGGCCCAGCCGGCGATCGACGACCTGCGCCCCGTCACCCCGCTCGTCCGCCCGGCGCTCCAGCAGCTCGGCGTGCTCGCCCCGCAGCTCGAGCGCACGCTCGTGGAGCTCGGGCCGGTGCTCGGTCAGGTGCAGACCGGGATGCCCGCGCTGCGCCGGATCCTCGACGCCGTGGGTCCCGTCTCCGACGGCCTCGAGCCGGCGTCGGAGGAGCTCCTGCCGATCGCGCAGTTCCTCAAGCTCTACCGCCGCGAGGTCGCGGTGACGTTCGCCAACGCGGGGGCCGCCACGCAGGCGACGGCGCCGGACTCCAAGGGCGTCCAGCGGTCCTACCTGCGCATCGCCGCGCCGATCAACGGCGAGACGATCTCGGGTGCCCGCCAGCGCAACCCGAACAACCGCTACAGCCCGTACCCGCGGCCCGGCGAGCTCGAGCTGGCCGGCACGGGCCGCAACCCGTCCTTCGCGTGCGACCACACGGGCAACCCCTCCGGCCTGCTCACGGGGCTGCTCGACGCGCCGGGCCTCGGCGGGCCGCCGTGCGTCGCGCAGGAGCCGCTCGTCGTGAACGGCTCGTCCTCGACCTACCCGCGCCTGCGGCCGATCACGCCCGAGCAGGTGCGCGGTCAGCCCGCGGCGACGCGCTCGAAGCGCTGAGCGCCACGGGGCGGCCGGCCCCGGAACGACGAAGGGCCCGCGAGACGCGGGCCCTTCGTCGTGCTGGGCGGCGCGCGATGGCGCCGCCGCGCGCTAGGCGCGCAGCTCGATCGTGGCGTCGGGGGAGCGGGTCAGCTCGACGAGACGGTCGACGCGGGCCTGGACCTCGCTGCCCGGCAGGTCGGCGAGCTTCTCGGCGCCGAAGGCCTCGACGTTGTGGGACGCGGTCGCGGTGCCGTGGATCAGGGCGGCGGCGAGGACGTCGCGGTCGACCTTCAGCCCCGGGTCCTTCGCCAGGCGCGCGGCGACGTAGCCGACGACGCCGCCGGCGAACGTGTCACCCGCACCCGTCGGGTCGACGACGTTCTCGAGCGGGAAGACGGGGACGGTGAAGCCACCGCCGTCGTTCGTGTAGAGCGTGGCGCCGTAGGAGCCGAGCTTGGCGATGATCGCGGAGGGGGCCTTCTCCCACCCGAAGATCGCCTGTGCGGCGGCGTAGGTCGTGCGGGCGCCGGTGAGCTGCTGGAGCTCGCCGTCGTTGAGGATCAGGCAGTCGACCTCGCCGATCGCGGCGACGAGGTCGGCGCGCATGATGTCGATCCACAGATCCATGGAGTCCAGGGCGACCCACTTCGCCGCCTCGCACTGGGCGCGGACGGCGCGCTGCAGGCCGGGGACGATGTTCGCGAGGAACAGGACCTCGGACGCCTTGCTCGCGTCGGAGAGCTTGGGGTCGAACGTCTCGAAGACGTTGAGCTCCGTCGTGATCGTGTCGCGCGTGTTGAGGTCGTCGTGGTACTTGCCCTTCCAGAAGAAGGTCTTGCCCCCGGCGATCCGCTCGACGTCGTCCGTGTTCGTGCCGCGCGTGGCCAGGAGGGCCATGTCCTCGTCGGAGAAGTCGTCGCCGACGGGACCCACGACGCGCACGTCCGTGTAGAAGGACGCGGCCTGGGCGAAGTGGAAGGCGGCGCCGCCGGCGATCCGCTCGCGGACGCCGGAAGGGGTTTCGAGCCCATCGAACGCGATGGAACCGACGACGGTGATGGTCATGGGGCGAACCCTAGGGGCTGGCGTACGCCCGGCGCGCGGCGGTGCCTTGGCGCGCGGGGCGTCACGCCGGGGGTGCGGGGGTGTCCGGGGCGGCCTTCTCCGCGGCCCGGTCGCGGGCGTTCGCCTTCTCGTCGAGCGTCATGGCCCCCGGGTGACCCTTCCCCGGCCAGGGCGCGAGCAGCAGGAGGAGGCGGGCGTCGCTCGTCGCGGCCACCGCGTGCCGCTCGCGGGGCTCGAGCTCGAAGACGACCCCGGGGCGACCGGCGACCTCGCGACCTTCCGCGTCGGTGAAGCGGACCTCGCCGGAGACCACGACGACCCAGGCCCGTTCGTGCACCTGGTGCTCCGCCATCACCTCGCCGGCGGCGAGGCCCAGGGCGATCGCTCGGGTCTCGTCCGTGGTCGACAGGATCTGCGGCGGCCCGGGGAAGCCGTCGAGGGCGGTGATGTCCCAGCTCTGCATGGGCCGACCGTACCCCCGGTGGTGCGGGCCTACTCCTTCTCCAGGAGGGCTTTCTGCTCCACGATCGACCGCGCGACGTCGGCCAGCCGCAGGTTGCGGTCCCGGGCCGTGCGGCGGATCCGCGCGAACGCTGTCGGCTCGTCGATCTCCATCGCACGCATCAGGAGGCCCTTGGCCTGCTCGACGACCTTGCGGTCCAGGAGCGCCTGGCGCGCGTCGGTGACCTCCGCCACGAGGGCCTCGTGCTCGGAGTGGCGGGCCAGCGCCAGGCGCAGCGCCGCGTCGAGCTGGCGGTCGTCGACGGGCTTGGTGAGGAACGCCTCGACGCCCGAGGCGATCGAGCGGTCGACGAGCTCGGGGGCCTCGAGGCCGGTGAGCACGACGATCGGCCGCCGCGGCCCCTGCGCGGTCAGCTGCTCCGCGAGGTCCAGGCCGTTGGCGTCCTCCAGGTCCACGTCCATCAGCAGCACGTCGGGGGACTCCTCGCGGGCCAGGCGCAGCACGTCGGCGCCGCGGCCCGCGGGGCCCACGACCTCGTGCCCGAGGCGCCGCAGCCGCTGCCCCAGGCCGAGGGCGATGATCGGATCGTCCTCAGCGACCAGGATGCGCATCGTCGTCCGTACTGAAGCGCACCGTGACGACGCCTGCGTCGCCCCGCTCGATCCGGCCGCGCAGCCCCTGCTCCACGACCTGGCGCACGAGCCGCAGCCCGAGCCCCGGATCGGCCCACGCCGCGTCGGACGGGCCCGGCCCGGCGTCCTGCACCTCGAGCGTCGCGCGGCCCGCGTCCGCGTCGTGGCGCAGCCGCACGGCCACCGTCCCCGCGCCGTGCTCATGGGCGTTCGTCACGAGCTCGTTGACGACGACGCCGAGGTTCTGCGCGCGCCCGAAGACGAGGGTGACCGGGTCGACGTCGAGCGTCGTCGCGCCGGGGTGCGCGGCGTCGACGACCGCCCGCAGCAGCTCGTCGGCGGGCACCCGGCCGCCGCGGCGCTCCGCGAGCACGTCGTGGACGGCGGCGATCGAGCGGATGCGGGCCGCGGCGTGGTCGAACGCCGCACCGGCCGCGGCGCCGGCGGTCCCGTCGGTGTCGTCGGGCCGGCCGAGCAGCAGCAGGTCGGCGACCACCTGCAGGGAGTTCTTCACCCGGTGGTGGCCCTCGGCGAGCATCGCCCCCTCGAGCTCCGCCCGGCGGATCGCCTCGACCCGCGCGACGGTCTGCCGCCGGATCGCCCCCGCGAGCTGCAGCCCGAGCGCCCCGGAGGCCACGAGCAGCAGTGCGTGGAGGACGAGCTCGGAGCGGGGGAGGGGGTCGGTGGTCAGGAGCGTCGAGGCGACGTAGGTGGCCGCGGCCGCCGCGAGCCACAGCGCGAGTCGCCGGCCGTCGTGGACCATCGCGAGGAACGGGACCACGAGGAAGAACAGGAGGTCCAGCCGCGAGCTCCCCCCGGCCGTCAGCACGAGCCCGCAGACCCCCGCCACGAGCGCCGCGGACCACAGGTTCAGGAGCAGGCGCCCGCGGGCGGTCGGCAGGAGCCGCGCCCACGGCAGCAGGCCCAGCCCGGCGTGCCCGACCGCGGCGAGCACCGTCGTCCCCAGCACGAGCTCGTCGTGCGCCACGGGCAGCCCGATCGCCAGCCCGACGAGGACGGCCACGACGGAGAGCCAGCCGAGCAGCGCGGCGGCCCGGACGGCCTCGAGCAGGGCGGGCGCGTCGGGCCCGTCCGAGGCCCGGCGAAGGGTGGGCGCCAGCGGCATCCACTGCTACGATTGCACGTGGTCGCTCCCGCTCGGCGACCAGGGTCACGACGCCCGTCCCGCACACCGCCCCTGCCCAGGGGCCGGACGGCAGACAGGTGACCCGAGTGCTCCACATCCCCGGCAGGACGACGCGATGACCGTCGACCTCTCGCGTTGGCAGTTCGCGCTGACCACGCTGATCCACTACTCCGTCGTGGCCGCGTCGATCGGCCTGACGTTCCTCGTCGCCGTGATGCAGTGGCGCTGGCACCGCACGGGCGACGAGACCTGGCTGCGGCTCACGAAGTACTACGCCCGCGCGATGGTCGTCTGCTTCGGCGTCGGCGTCGTGACCGGCATCCTCCAGACGTTCCAGTTCGGCATGAACTGGTCGGGCTTTTCGACCTACGCGGGCGACATCTTCGGCGCCCCCCTCGCCCTCGAGGGCCTGGCGGCGTTCTTCGTCGAGTCGGTGTTCCTCGGCCTGTGGATCTTCGGTTGGGGCCGCCTCGGCCGCCGGACCCACCTGGCCTGCATCTGGATCGTCGCGGCGGCGACCGTGATCTCGGCCTGGGCGATCCTCTCGGCCAACACGTGGATGCAGGGCCCGCGGGGCTACGAGATCGTCGACGGGCGGGCGGAGCTGACCGACGTCGCGTCCGTGTTCCTCAACGTCGACGTGGCTCTGACCGTGTCCCATGTCGTGTTGACCGCGCTCCTCACCGGCAGCGTGATCGTGCTGGCGATCGCGGCGCTGAACCTGCGCCGCGGGCGCGAGACCGCCGCGTTCACGAAGGTGGCGACGCTCGCGTGCACCGTCGGCCTGCTGGCCGGCTCGCTCGGGCTCGTCGCCGGCCACTTCCAGGGGGTGCGGGCCGTGGAGCGCCAGCCGATGAAGATGGCCGCCGCCGAGGCGCTCTACGAGACCGCGTCGCCGGCGCCCTTCTCGCTCTTCGCGGTCGGACGGCTGCACAAGGACCCGGGCGAGCCGTTCTTCAACGTCGAGCTGCCCGGCGGGCTCTCGCTCATCAACGACCTCTCCCTGAGCTCGACGTTCCAGGGCATCGACGACCTGCAGCGCCAGTACGAGGCGGAGTACGGGCCGGGGGACTACACGCCGATCGTCCCCCTCATGTACTGGAGCTTCCGGCTGATGGTGGGCGCGGGCTCCGTGCTCGTGCTGCTCATGGGCTTCGGCCTGTGGACGATCCGCCGGGGCCGACTGGCGACGTCGCCGCGGTTCCTGAAGGTCGCGACCGTGGCCGTCGCGCTCCCGTTCGTGGCCCAGGTGGGGGGCTGGCTCCTGCGCGAGGGCGGCCGGCAGCCGTGGATCATCCAGGGGCTGCTCAAGACGGAGGACGCCGGCTCGACCGTCGGGGCCGGGGCGGTGGCGTTCAGCCTCGTCGTCTTCCTCGGCATCTACCTCGTGACCGTGGCGGTGGCCGGGCGCGGCCTGCGGCGGGAGCTCGCCGCCGGCCTGCCGGAGCCCGAGTCCGACCGCCCGGCGGAGCCCGACCGGAACGCGAGCACCTCGACCGGCTCGCTGGCCCTGACCTACTAGGCGATGAGCACCATGGATCCCTCCGCGCTCCAGAGCACCTGGTTCGTCCTCCTCGGCCTCGTCTGGGGCCTCTACCTCGTGCTCGGCGGCACCGACCTCGGCGTCGGCATGCTCGTCCGTCGCACGGACCGCCGCACCGCGCTGCGGGCGATCGGACCGACGTGGGCGGCCAACGACGTGTGGCTCATTGTGGCCGTCGCCGCGACGCTCGGCGCCTTCCCGGGCTGGTACGCCGCGTGGACGTCGGGGCTGTACGTGCCGCTCGTCGTGCTCGTCGGCGCGGTGATGGTGCGCCACGGCGCCATCGAGCTGATCGAGCACGCCAGCCCGACCACCCAGCGGCGCGCTACGGGGGCGATCGTCGCCGCCAGCGCCGTGACGGCGTTCGGGTGGGGCGTCTTCTGGGCGGCGGCGCTGACGGGCGACCTGGGGAACGCGAGCGGCTCCGGGCTCGGTGCGCTCACGCCCGTCACGGTCGTGGTCGGGCTGGCGCTCGTGGCCCTCTGCCGGGTGATGGGGATGGCGTTCCTGCGGCTGCGCGTGCCCGCGTCGCGCGAGGGGCTCTCGCTGCTCCCGGGGGCACTCGTGGCGGTCGGGCTCGTGCTCGCGGCTACCGGGGCGCTGCTGCTGGACGCCGCCCCGGGGCTCGACGCGTCCGGCCCGCTCGTGGTCGTCTTCGCGGCCGTGACCGTCCTCGGGCTCGTGGCGCTGGTGCCGCTCGCCCGCGCGGGCTGGTCCGGCCGGACGCTGCTGGCCGGCACCGCCGTCACCGGCGGCGGCCTGGCGACGGTCCTCGCCGTGCTGTTCCCCACGCCGATCGCGGGCCCCGGTGGCGTCGACCTGGCGACCGCCGCCGCGGGCGACACGACGCTGACGTGGATGCTCGTGATCGCCCTCGTGCTCGTGCCCGCGCTGCTCGGCGCCCTCGCGTTCGCGTACCTGCGGTTCCTCATGGCCCCAGAGGGCGGGCCGCGGCGGGGGATCGCCGCCGCGGTGGCCCGCGCCGCCCGGGGGACCCTCGGAGAGTTGCGGTGAGCGACGACCGCGCCGCGGCGAAGGCCCTGCACCGGCGGCTGCTCGGGCTCTCCGCGCCCGCCCGCCGGTTCGTCGCGCTCGCGGTGGCCTGCGGCGCGCTCGGGGCCGCCGCCGTCGTCGTCCAGGCATGGGGCATCGCCGCGGTCGTCGGCGACGTCGCGGACGGCCGCGCGCCGGCCTGGGACGGGGCGCTCCTGCTCGTCCTCGGCGCCGCGGTCGCCCGTGCCGCGCTGGCGGGCGGGACCGAGCTGCTGGGCCGCCGCGCCGCGGAGCACGCCACGCACGAGCTGCGCGCGCGGATCGCCCACAAGGCGCTCGCGGGGCGCTCGGGCGCGGTGCCCGGTGCCCGTCGCGGCGAGATCGCCGCCGCCGCGGTGGAGGGCGTCGACGCGCTCGCGGACTACCACGCCAAAGCCCTGCCGGCGCTCGCCCTGGCCGCCGGCGTGCCCGTCGCCGTGGTCGCCGTCATCGGCTGGCGCGCACCCGTCGTCGGCGCGCTGCTCGCGGTGACGATCCCGGTCGTCGTCGTCTTCATGGTGCTCGTCGGCCGGGCGAGCGCCGAGCACGCCCGGGAGCGCCGCCACGCCACGGCGGTCCTCGGCGCGCACTTCCTCGAGGTCGTGCGCGGCCTGCCCACGCTGCGCGCCAACGGCCGGGAGGACGCCCAGGTCGCCACCCTCGCCGCGGTCTCGGAGCGCCACCGGGCGGAGTCGATGGGCGCGCTGCGCGTCGCGTTCCTCTCGGCCTACGTCCTCGAGTTCCTCGCCATGCTCGGCACGGCCATCGCCGCCGCCACCGTCGGCGTGCTGCTGGCGGAGGGCCACATGGAGCTCGAGACGGGCCTGTTCGTCCTGCTGCTCGCGCCCGAGGTCTACGCGCCCCTGCGCACCGCGGGCCAGCGCTTCCACGCGGCCGAGGACGGGGCGACCGCCGCCGCGCGGGTGCTCGCGTTCCTCGACGAGCCCGAGCCGCGCCGACCCGCGGACGGCCGCGCGCTCCCGGCGCCCGACCCGGCGACGAGCGCGTTGCGCCTGTCCGGCGCGACCGTCGCCGGCGGCGCGGGACGGCCGGCGGCCCTGGCGCCGCTGGACGTCGTGCTGCCCGCCGGCCGCACGGTCGCCCTCGTGGGGCCGTCGGGCGTCGGCAAGTCGACGGTCCTCGCGCTCCTCGGCCGGCTGCGCGACCCGGACGACGGCGCCGTCGCTTGCGGCACGACGGACCTCGGCGACGTCCCGGTCGATGCCTGGTGGGCACGCGTCGCGTGGCTGCCGCAACGCCCGGGCCTGCCGGCGGGCCGGCTCGACGAGGCGCTCGTGGACGGGAGCGCGCGGGACGGCGCGGGCGCGGCGGAGCGCCTGGGCCGGTGGCTCGACGCCGTCGGCGTCGGGCCGGTGCTGGCGACCATGCCCGACGGGCTGGCGACCGTGGTGGGCCCGGGAGGCCGCCCCCTCTCGGCCGGGCAGACGCAGCGCCTGGCACTCGCCGGCGTCCTGGCCTCCCGCGCGCCGCTCCTGCTCCTCGACGAGCCGACGGCGCACCTCGACGCGGCCGCGTCCGTGCGGGCGACGGACGCCATCCTCGCTGCCGCGCCCGGGCGGACCGTCGTGGTCGCCACGCACGACGCGCAGCTCGCCGCCCGCTGCGACGTCGTCGTCGACCTCGGGGCGGAGCGACGGGCGGCGACCGCGGCCGAGGATCGGGGCGTGGGCGCCACCGTCGTCCCGCCGGCGCCGCGCGCCGCTGCGCCCGGACCGCCGGCCGCGGCGCCCGGCGCGCCGCCCACGCCGGCCTGGCGCCCCGTCGCCTTCGCCGTGCTCGGTGCCGTCGCCGCGCTCGCGGTGCTCGCCACCTCGGGCTGGCTCGTGACCCGCGCGGCCGAGCGCCCGCCCGTGCTGGCGCTGCTCTGCGCGATCGTCGTCGTGCGCGCGCTCGGCCTCGTCCGGGCGCACGCGCGTTACGCCGAGCGCCTGTCCTCCCACGCCCGCGCGCTGGGCGAGCTCGGCGACACCCGGGTGCGCTGGTACCGGCGCATCGCCCGCCGCGTCGGGGCGCCGGGGGTGCCCGGGAGCGCCGACCTGTTGACCCGCTTCACGACCGACGTGGACGAGCTGCAGCACCAGGGGCCCCGGGTGGTGCTGCCGCGCGTGGCCGCGGCCGTGGGCGGCGCGCTCGCGGTCCTCGGGGCCGCCGCGGTGCTCCCGGCCGCCGGGCTGGCGCTCGGCGCCGGGCTGCTCGTCGCCGGGGTCGCCGCCCCGGCCGTCGCGGGGCGCATGGCACGGGGGGCGCTCGGGCCGCAGGGCGCGGCTCGCGCGGAGCTCGCGCGCGACCTCGACGACGCGCTGGCCCACGGCGCCGAGCTCGCGGTCCGCGGCCGCGGACCGGAGCGCGAGCGGGGGCTCGTCGGGGCCTCGCGGACGTTGGGGCGCCTGGACCGCCGCCACGCGCGGGCCGCGGCCGTCGGCCAGGCCGCCGTCACCCTCGCCACGGGCCTGACGGTCGCCCTCGTCCTCCTGCTCGGTGCGGAGGCGGCGGCGGACGGCGCGCTGTCCCTCGTGCTCCTCGGCGCGCTCGTGCTCCTGGCGCTCGGGGCCGGCGACCTCGCGCTGCCGCTGCCCGAGGCGGCGATGCGGGCGGTCGCGATCGACCGTGCCCGCGCCCGCCTGGCCGCCGTCGTCGACGGGCCGCCGCTGTTGGCCGACGCTCCCGAGCACCCGGTGCCGCTGCCGTCCGCGGGCGCCCTCGAAGCCAGCGGGATCCGCCACCGCCCCGGCGGCCCCGGCACACCGCTCGTCCTCGACGACGTGGCCCTCACGCTCCAACCCGGGGAGCGGGTCGCGCTGATCGGCCCGAGCGGCGCGGGCAAGTCGACGCTCGCCACGCTGCTGGCCCGCCTGGCCGACGCCGACGAGGGCGACGTCCGCCTGGGCGGCGTGCCCCTGGCCGACGCCGATCCCGGGGACGTCCGCGCCCACGTCCGCCTCGCCGGCCAGGACGCGCACCTGTTCGCGACCTCCGTGCGCGAGAACGTGCGGATCGGGGCGCCCGACGCCGACGACGCCCGCATCGAGGCCGCGCTCCGGACCGCCGGCCTGGGCCGCTGGCTCGACGCGCTGCCCGCGGGCCTCGACACGCTCGTGGGGGAGGACGGCGTCGCGGTCTCCGGCGGCGAGCGCCAGCGGCTCGGGCTCGCGCGCGCCGTCGCCTCGCCCGCCGACGTGCTGCTCCTGGACGAGCCGACGGCGATGCTCGACCCGCCGACGGCTGCCGCCGTGCTCGACGACGTGCTGCGCGCGACGGCGGGCCGCACGGTCCTCGTCGTCACCCACGCGGGCGAGGGGCTCGACGCGTTCGGGCGCGTCCTCGAGCTCCGCGGCGGCCGGCTCCACGAGGTCGGCCGGTCCGCCCACGCGACGGTGGGGCCGGGCCATCACCGCGACCGGCCGGGGACGCTGTCCGCGCTCTAGGCTTCCCGCCCATGACGGCGCCGACGATGCACGCGATCCGCCAGCACGAGTTCGGCGGGCCGGATGTCCTCGTCCACGAGGAGATCCCGCGGCCCACGGCGGGCCCCGGCGAGGTCCTCGTGCGCGTGCGGTCGATCGGCGTGAACTTCGCCGACACCCACACCCGCGAGAACAAGTACGTGCAGAAGGCGCACCTGCCCCTCGTCCCCGGCCAGGAGGTCGTGGGCGTGCGCGAGGACTCGGGCGAGCGTGTCGTCGCGCTGACCCAGGGCGGCGGCGCCTACGCGGAGTGGGCCGTCGTGCCCGAGGCCCGCTGCGTCCCGCTGCCGGACGGGCTGCCCGACGACCAGGCACTCGGGCTGCTGGTCCAGGGCCTCACCGCCTGGCACCTGCACCGCACCTGCGGGCGGCTCGAGGGCGGCGAGACGGTCGTGGTGCACTCCGCGGCGGGCGGCACCGGGTCGCTGGCCGTGCAGCTCGCCAAGCCGCTCGGCGCGGGCCGCGTGATCGCCACGGCGTCGAGCGCGGAGAAGCGGCAGGTCGCGCTCGACCTCGGCGCGGACGTCGCCGTCGACCCCGACCCCGAGGGCCTCACGGAACGGCTGGGGGAGGCGAACGGCGGACGCGGCGTCGACGTCGTGATCGACATGTCGGGCGGCCCCGTCTTCGAGGCGTCGCTGCGCGCGCTCGCGCCGTTCGGGCGGATCGTCGTCTGCGGCATCGCGGGCAAGGAGCAGAACGAGGTCCGCACGGGCCACCTCCTGCGGCACTCCCGCTCCGTGATCGGGTTCTGGCTCTTCCACACGCTGGAGGACCCGGAGCGTCGCTTCCGCGCCCCGCTGCTCGACCTCTTCGAACGTGCCGCGCGCGGCGAGGTCCGGGTGCACGTGGGCGGGCGCTGGCCGCTGGCCGAGGCGGGGGAGGCCCACCGCGCGCTGGTGGAGCGCCGCACCACGGGCAAGCTCGTCCTCGACGTCGGCTGACACGCCGCCGCGCGGCGCGGCGGCGACCGGCGGACCGGCCGAGGACGACGCCGCGCCCCGGGCCGGGCTACAGCCGCCGCAACAGGGCCTGCTTGGCCATGGCGAACTCCGCGTCGTCGAGCACGCCGCCGCGGTGCAGGTCGCCGAGCTCACGCAGCCGGCGCATCACGGCGTCGTGCTCGTCCTCCGTCGCCTGCGCCGTGCCGGGCCCCGCGGCGTTCGGGGGCTCCTCGGCCGGCGGCGACGCCGACGCGGTGTGGGGATGCGGGAGGCGCGCCGCGATCGCCGCGGCCACGAGGGACGTCGTGCCGCCCTCGCGGAGGATCCCCCAGGTGACGCACGCGAGGTCGTTCTTCGCCGCGATCGGCAGGACGCCCCGGCGGCGGAACCGCAGCGAGCCGTTCGTCAGGCCCATGATCGGCGTCCACTCCACGCCCTCGATGGCATGGATCCCCAGGACCTGGGTGCCGGCAGCGAGCTTCGAGTCCTCGGCCCACTCCGTCCACTCGATGCGCACGGTCGTGCCGTCGAACGAGACCGCACCGTCGCCGGCCGTCGCGGTCAGGGGCACGGCCGGCGGGGGCATGAGGTACTCGCGGGCCGGGCCGTCGGGCACCCCGGCCGCGGCGCGGTCGTGCCGGACCTCGTCCACGAGGTAGCCCGCGGCGGCGAACGCGTCGCGGTCCACCGCGAGGCCGTAGGGGTCGCTCTCGGCCGTCAGCTTGCTCGTCGTGACCTGCGCGAACGGGTCGGCGCCGTCCCGCAGCCGCAGGCGCAGCCGGCCGGACTTGCGGCCCTGCTCGAACGCGATCCCGGAGATCGCCTCGAGGGGGACGGCGAGCTCCCCGAGGGACCGGCGCAGCTTGTGCACCTTGCGGCCGTGCCCGGGCACGATCCGCAGGACGCCGTCGTCGAGCGTCCAGGCGCCGTCGGGGGTGAGGACCTCGGTCACGCGGGCCAGGCTACCGGCGGCAGGAGCCGGCGACCATCGACCCGGAGACCCGGTCGCCACGACCGCGCCCGTCGGTCGCCGACCCGGGTCGAGACGGCGGCCGACGGGCGTCGTTACCCGTTCCGCGTCGATCCACGCGCATGGCATTCCGTGTCGCGCCCCGTCACGCCCTAGGATTCACGGCTGATGACCTCGTTCGCCGATCTCCGCCTCTCCGAGCCCGTCCTCGAGGCCCTGCGGGACATCGGCTACGAGAAGCCCAGCCCGATCCAGGCGCAGGGCATGCCGCCGATGCTCGAGGGCCGCGACGTCATCGGCCAGGCCCAGACCGGCTCCGGCAAGACCGCCGCGTTCGGCGTGCCGATCGTGGAGTACGTCGATCCGTCCGACAGCGACACGCAGGCGCTCGTCCTCACGCCGACGCGCGAGCTCTGCATCCAGGTCACGCAGGCCATCCGCGGCTTCGGGGCGCGCAAGGGCGTCGAGGTCGTCGCCACGTTCGGCGGCGCGCCGATCCGCGAGCAGATCTCGCGCCTGCGCTCCGGCGCCCACGTCGTCGTCGGCACCGTCGGCCGCGTGCTCGACCTCATCGACCGCGGCGCGCTGCAGCTCGGCTCGTGCCGCTTCGTCGTGCTGGACGAGGCCGACGAGATGCTCGACCTCGGGTTCCTCGAGGACGTCGAGAAGATCCTGCGCCGCACGCCGTCCAGCCGCCAGACCGCGCTGTTCTCGGCCACGATGGCGCCGCCCATCCGCAAGCTCGCGGACAACTTCCTCTACGAGCCCGAGCACGTGAAGGTCAAGTCCGACAACCTCACGGTCGACAGCGTCGAGCAGTTCTACGTCGAGGTCGCCACGAAGGACAAGCCGGAGATGCTGGCCGAGGTCATCGCGGCGGAGCGCCCGCGGCAGGCCATCGTCTTCTGCCGCACGAAGATCGGTACGGACCGCCTGTACCGCCTGCTGAAGGACCGCGGCAACAACGTCCGCGCCCTGCACGGCGACCTCTCCCAGGGCCAGCGCGACGGCGTGATGCTCGCGTTCAAGGGCGGCCGCGTGCCGATCCTCGTCGCCACCGACGTCGCGGCCCGCGGTCTCGACATCTCGACGGTCACCCACGTCGTCAACTACGACGTCCCCCGCTCGCCCGACACGTACGTCCACCGCATCGGCCGCACCGGCCGCGCGGGCGCCTCCGGCCGGGCGATCACGTTCGTCGAGCCGAAGCAGACCCGCGAGCGCGAGGCGATCGAGGAGCACGTCGGCATCCCGATGACCCCGTGGGCCGAGGGCGCCACGACGCCGACGGGCGACCGGCACGCCGCCGCCGCCGCGAAGGCGAAGGACGCCGCCGCCGGCGTCACGGCCGCCGAGGCCCCGGAGGCCGCGGTGCCCGAGGTCGCGGTCGAGGAGCCCGCCGCGGTCGTCGAGGCCGACGCCCCCGCCGTCGACGACGGCCCGCGCCGCCAGAAGCCGCGCCGCGGCCGCAAGCCCCAGATCAACCACGGCGCCGACGAGCCTGGCGTCCGCCTGGTGCTCGTGCCGGGCACCGTCGACGGGCTGCGCATCCGCGACGTGGTCGAGGGCATCACGGGCACGACGGGCCTGGACGGCGAGGCCGTCCGCGACGTCTCCGTGCTCGAGCACTTCGCGCTGGCCACCGTCCCGGCGTCCGACGCCGACGGCGCGGTCGAGGCGATCAACGCCGCGGCCGACGGGCGTCTGCGCGCGGAGCGCCTGCTCGGCGCGTAGGGGGCGGGGACGGGCCCCGGCCCGGGCTTCTCGGGCCGGAGCGCGTCGGACGTCGTCGCGGCCCGGTCCACCCGTGAGGGCGGGGACGGGCCCCGGCCCGGGCTTCTCGGGCCGGAGTGGCGTTCATACGGCGTGCACCGAAGGTCGCAGTGGCGCATCGGCGCTCGCCGGCCGGGTAACATGCGTTTCGTGACAAGTCCCGACGAGAAGCAGCTCCAGGAGACGCCCGACGCCGCCGCGGGCACGATGGTCCGCGCGTGCGACCGCTGCGGGACGGTCTGCTCCACGGACCAGGAGTGGTGCCTGAACTGCGGCGTGCGCATGACGGAGCCCAGCCAGCGCCTACCGGGCCTGCGCGCCGCGGGTCTCGTCGTGGCCCTCGCGGTCCTGCTCGCGGGCGGCGCCGCCGCCGCGTCCTACGCCGCCCTGCGCGGTGACACGCGCTCGGCGGCCAACGTGCCGAGCGAGACGACGCCCGCCCCCGTCGCCCAGGCCCCGGCGGCGACGCCCCCGGCCACCCCGCCGGCGACGGACCCGGCCCCGACGGCGAGCATCCCCGACACGGCTCCGGCGCCCGACACGTCCGACCTCGACACGTCCGGTGCGGACGACTTGGCGGACGACACGGCCCCCGACCTGGACGCGGGCGACACGGGTGCCGCCACGCCGAGCCCGGCCCCCTCGGGCGGCGGCGCCACGGACGCCGGCGCGGACGCCGCCGCTGCCTCTGCGGCTGCGGCCGCCGCGAAGAAGGCTGCCGACGACAAGAAGGCGGCCGAGAAGAAGGCCGCCGAGGACAAGAAGAAGGCGGAGGAGACGGCCCCCGTCTCCGGCCCCGTCGTCTTCGCCGCCGGCCAGGGCAGCATCTACGACCCGAACAACGTCGTCGCCGATCAGGGCGACGAGGCCAAGGCGATCGACGGCTCCACCGGTTCGAGCTGGAAGGTCGAGCTGGAGCCCGGCGAGGTCGGCGGGTTCGGCTACGTCCTGGACTTCGACCCGGCCACGAAGCTCAAGAACGTGAACGTGGTGTCCGGCACGAAGGGCGCGACCGTCAAGGTCCTCGGCACGAAGCGCTCCACGCTGCCGTTCGATGCGGCCAGCGACGGCTGGGAGCCGCTTGCGGGCGAGACGAAGCTCAAGGAGGGCGACAACGTGATCGCCCTGAAGGACTCCGGCGCCAGCAAGTACAAGCACGTGCTCGTGCTCGTGACGGACACCCCGGGCAGCCCGGCGGCCCTCACGATCCGCGAGATCAAGGCTACGCGCTAGCCGCACGCCTCACCCGCGCCGGGGTCGCGCAGACGCGCGTACGCCCGGCGCATCCGGCGGCCCGTTAGGGTCGACGGCTGTGGTTTCCACACCGACCCCTGGAGGAGCCTTGTGAGCACCGCCACCATCAGCACCAGCGAGGGCGACGTCGCCTTCGAGCTCTTCGACGCCGACGCGCCGAAGACCGTCGAGAACTTCAAGAAGCTGGCGAAGGACGGGTTCTACGACGGCCTGATCTTCCACCGCGTGATCCCGGACTTCATGATCCAGGGCGGGTGCCCCAACGGCACCGGCACCGGTGGCCCGGGCTACCAGTTCGAGGACGAGATCAACGAGCACAAGATCGTGCGCGGGACGCTCGCGATGGCGAACGCCGGCCCGAACACGAACGGCTCGCAGTTCTTCATCGTCACGGCCGACGCCACCCCGTGGCTCGACGGCAAGCACACCGCCTTCGGCCAGGTCTCGGGCGGTGAGGACGTCGTCCAGAAGATCGGCACGACGCAGACGGGTCCGGGCGACCGCCCCGTCACCCCGATCGAGATCCGCTCGGTCACCATCGAGGACTGAGTCCTCCCGCGGCGGCTCCGGCCGCCGCACCCGCAGCATTTTCGGCCCGTGCGTCCTCGATGTGCGGGCCGACTGCGTTCGCCGGCCCCAATAGTGACGGCGGCGTCACGTTTGCGCTCGCTACCCGCCCGTAGGCGCTAGTGTTGCCCCATGAGCACCCAGGAGCAGGCGTCCGCCGGGGCCGAGGGTCCCGCCACGACGATCGCGACCGCCCCGAAGGCGGAGCAGAAGCCGGTCATCGACCCGGCGACGGGCGAGACGATCGCCTGGGTCGACGAGCTGGGCGCGGAGGCCGCGGCGCGGGCCGCCGCCCGCGGCCGCGCGGTCCAGCCGGCGTGGGAGGCGCTCGGGTTCGAGGGCCGCGCCCGCGTCATGCGGCGTGCCCAGAAGTGGGTGACGGAGCACTCCGACGAGCTCGTCGCCACGATCGTCTCCGAGACCGGCAAGGCCTGGGAGGACGCCCAGATGGCCGAGGTCATGTACGCCGCCGCGGCGTTCGGGCACTGGGCCGACCACGCCGAGGGGCTGCTGGCCGACGAGAAGATCAAGGTCTCCTCGCCGCTCCTGAAGGGCAAGAAGGTCATCACGCGCCACGCGCCCGTCGGGCTCGTCGGTGTCATCGCCCCGTGGAACTACCCGTTCACGAACGGCTTCGGCGACTGCATCCCGGCGCTCATGGCCGGCAACAGCGTGCTGCTCAAGCCGGCGGAGAAGACGCCGCTCACCTCGCTGCTGATGGCCCGGGCGCTGAAAGAGTGCGGGCTGCCGGACGGCGTCATGCAGGTCCTGACCGGCCGGGGCTCCGTCCTCGGCGAGGCCATCCTCGACGTCGTCGACATGATCATGTTCACCGGCTCGACCGCCGTCGGCCGGCGGATCGGCGCGCGCGCCGGCGAGCGGCTCATCCCGTGCTCGCTCGAGCTCGGTGGCAAGGACGCGTTCATCGTCTGCGCCGACGCCGACCTGGAGCGCGCCGCGAACCACGCGCTCTTCTACGGCATGTTCAACACCGGCCAGACCTGCATCTCGGTCGAGCGCGTGTACGTCGAGGCCCCCGTGTACGACGAGTTCGTCGCGAAGGTCGCGAAGAAGGCCAAGGCCCTGCGCAACGAGCGCCCGACGGGCCCCGGGGCCACCGAGGTCGGCGCGCTGACCATCGAGAGCCAGGTCGCCACGGTGACCGAGCACGTCGAGGACGCGCGGCGCAAGGGCGCCACGATCGTCGCCGGCGGCGACCCGGACCCGAACCGCAAGGGCTGGTGGTACCCGCCGACCGTCCTCACCGACGTGGACCACTCCATGGAGTGCATGACGGAGGAGACGTTCGGGCCGACGTTGCCGATCATGAAGGTGGCCGACACGGAGGAGGCCATCCGTCTGGCGAACGACAGCCCGTACGGCCTGATGGCGTCGGTCTTCACGAAGGACATCGCGAAGGGCGAGCAGATCGCCCGCCGCATCGAGGCCGGCTCGGTCCACGTGAACGACGCCCTCATTGGCTACACGGCGCTCGAGGCTCCGATGGGCGGGTGGAAGGACTCCGGCCTCGGCGCCCGCCACGGTGCGGCCGGCATCCGCAAGTACGCGCGCGCCCAGACGATCGTGATCTCGAAGTACCACCTGAAGAAGGAGCCGCAGGTCTACCCCTACAACGGCCGCTCCTTCCGCCTGCTGGGCCGCGTGGCGCGGTTCTTCTACGGCCGCGGCACCCGCGACTGACCGGTCGGGTCACCCGCGCGGCCCGACGTACAGCGCCTGGGGCCGCCTTCGGGCGGCCCGTGGCCGTCCGGACGGCGGCGTCGCTCTCAGCGCAGCGGCACGCCGAAGAGCGCCTCGAGCGCCGGAACCGTCTCCTCCGCACTGCGGTGCAGCACGGTCTGCATGCCCAGCGCCTCGGCGGGCGGCAGGTTGAACGGCAGGTCGTCGACGAACACGCAGGCCTCCGGCGGCAGGCCGATCCGCTCCGCTCCGATCGTGAAGATCTCCGGCGCGGGCTTGCGCAGGCGCACCTCGTGGCTCAGCACCACGGCGTCGAAGGCCTCGGCCAGCAGCGCGTCGTCGTAGACCATGCCGTCGCCCCAGGAGTTCGAGATCAGGCCCGTGCGGATCCCGGCGGCGCGCGCGGCGCGGACGGCCGCGCCCATCGCCTCGTCCGGCCGCAGGGCCGAGAACATCCGCGTGACGATGCCCTCGGCGCGCTCCGGGGCCAGCCCGGCCTTCGCGGCGAACGGCGGGCCGAAGGCGGCGGTGTCGATCGCGCCCGATTCCAGGTCCTTCAGCAGCCCGCGGGCCTCGCGGTCGGTGCGGAAGAGGTCGGCGACGGCGTCGCGCTCCAGACCCTCCGCGGCGGCGAAGTCGCCGAACGCCTCGAAGACGTTCGACGTCAACACGCCGCCGAAGTCGATCAGCAGGCCACGGGGCCGGTCGCCGGCCGCGGCCCGCTCGGCCTCCTCCGCGGCGGCGGCGCGACCGGCGTCGTCCGTCGCGGGCAGGGCGCCGGTGGTGTCGACGGGGCGTGCGCCGCCCGCGTCCGCCCCCGGGGCGTCGACGGGCTTCACGCCGCCCGGGTTCGCGGCTGTGGTGTCGACGGGCCCCGCGCCCGTCCCTTCGGGACCGCTCACGAGGCGTGCGCGATCGAGAGGGCGTAGCGCGCGATCGCCGGGACGACCTCGTCCAGCGAGGCGAAGAACGGGTCGTCGCCCGCGCCCGCGAGGTGGCGCTTGTACGAGCCCTCGAGGAACACGCACGCCTTCCAGCCCGCGAGCACCTGGTACCAGCGGATGTCGTCGACGTCGCGACCCGAGCGGGCGGCGTAGCGCTCGACGATCGCGGCGCGGCTCGGGAACCCGTCCTCGGCGGTGACGGCCGACATCGATGCGAGGGGACCGGAGTCGAGGTGCGCCTCGGCGTAGTTCGCCGTCAGGTACCCGAGGTCGGCGAGGGGATCGCCGATCGTGGAGAGCTCCCAGTCGAAGATCGACGCGAGGTGCGGGACGGTGTCGCCGCCCGGGCCGGCGTCGGGGCCCGCGCCGAACATGACGTTGCCCAGGCGGTAGTCGCCGTGGACGAGCGTGGACTCCCGCTGCACCGGCAGGTGGTCGCGCAGCCATGCGGCGGCCTCCTCGACCTCGGGCAGCGCCCGCGTGGCGTTGTGCTCCCACAGGCCGCCGAAGCGGCGCAGCTGCCGCTCGAGGTAGCGCCCGTCGCCCTTGCCGAACCAGTCCAGCCCTGCGCCCTGCCAGTCGACGGCGTGCAGCTCGACGAGGCCGTCGACGAGCTCGTCGACGATCCGGTCCTTCGCCGCGTCGCTGGCGAAGCGCTTCGGCAGCGTGCTCCCGATGACGTCGCCGTGGACCTGCTCCATGACGTAGAACGGGACGCCGAGCGCGGACTCGTCCTCCTCCAGCACGAGCACCCGCGGGGTCCGCACCGGGCGGTCCTCGAGCGCCTGGAGCAGCTTCGCCTCGCGGACGACGTCGTGGGCGCTGGGCGGCAGCGGCGGCCGCGGCGGGCGGCGCAGCACGACGTCGGCACCGTCGCGGGAGAGCAGGTACGTGATGTTGGAGTGCCCGTCGCCGATCATCCGCGCCTCGATCGGACCCGACCCGATGCCGGCGGCGTCGAGGAGCGCCTCGACCGGCCGGCGGACGAGCAGCGGCGCGCGCTCCTGCGCCGCGGCCTCCTCCGGGGTGTCCACGACGAGCGGGCTCTCTCCCATGGCCGCAGGCTACCGGCGGGTCGACCGGGCGCGTGCGTGCCGGGAGAGGCCGCGGACCGCGCGCCGTGGTCTCCTTCGCCCCGGGGGCCGTGGTCGCGTTCGTGCCGGGTGGGCCGCGAGCGCGTCGTAGACTCGGCGTCGTGTCGCCCGCCGCGTCGCCGTCCCTCCCCGAGCCCGCCGGAAGGGGCCGTGCCGTCGCCGCCGGGGTCGTCGCGGCCGCCGGCCTCGCCGCCGGGGCCCGCGCGCTCTGGCTCGCCGCGGCCGCGCGGCGCTTCGCGGGCGTGCGCGGCGACCGCTTCGACCGGCCGGGGGCGGGGCGATGACCGAGCTGATCCTGCTCCGCCACGGGCAGGCGGTCGACAAGGCGCCGACGCACGCCGACGCCGACCGCGACCTCACCACCCGCGGCGAGGAGCAGGCCCGCGCCGCCGGCCGCGCCCTGGCCGCCCTGGGCCTGGAGCCCGACGTCGTCCTCGCCTCGCCGAAGATCCGCGCCTGGCGCACCGCGACGCTGGCCTGCGACGTCCTCGCCGCCGACCCCGTCGAGCACCTGCCGCTCGTCGGGCTGGACCGCGAGGAGGCGCTGCTCGCCGCGGGGCTGGGGGAGCGGGTGATGCTCGTCGGGCACGACCCGGACCTCTCGCAGGTGGTCCACGACCTCACCGGCGCGCGCGTCCGCATGCGCAAGGGCGGCGTGGCGATCCTCACCCTGGACGGGCACCGCGCGACGCTCGCCGCCCTGCTGCGGCCGGCCGAGCTGGAGCGGATCGGGGGCTGAGCCGTGCCGGAGCTGCCCGAGGTCGAAATCACCGCGCGGCTCATGACGGCCGCGCTCGCCGGCGCCACCGTCGACTCCGCCCGTGCCCCGGGCCTGGCGACGATGCAGACGTTCCGCCCGCCGCTCGACGCGCTCGCCGGCGGCACGCTCGAGCGCGTCGACCGCCGCGGCAAGCTGCTCCTCCTGCGCTTCGCCGGCGGCGGACTGACGGACGACGAGCATCCCGACGGCCGCGCCACCCTGATCGTCCACCTCATGAGCGCCGGCCGCCTGCAGCTCTTCGACAAGCGGGCGACGATGAAGGACCGCACCGCCCGCATCGTGATCCGCCTGAACGGCGGCGCCGACGGCCACGAGGGCGAGCGCGAGCTGCGCCTGAAGGAGTTCGGCACCCGCCAGTCCGCCTGGGGCCGCCTACTGCGCGACGACGACGTCGAGTCGGACGAGACGATCGCCACGCTCGGGCCCGAGGCGTGGCCGGAGCCGCCGCTCCTGCGGTCGGCCGCCGAAGCCGACGCCAACGCCGACGGCGGCTACGACGAGGATCGCGGGCCGGGCGTGCTGGTCCTGCCGCCCCGCCGCACGTTGCGGGGCGCGCTGCGCGACCAGCGCGTCATCGCCGGGATCGGCCGCCGCTGGGCCGACGAGATCCTGTGGGAGGCGAAACTCGCGCCCCTGCGCCGGTGCGGCGACCTCGACGAGGAGGAGCTGACGCGGCTGCGCGCCGCGATCGTCGTCCGGCTCGACGGCGGCATCACCCGCTACGCCGCCGACCTCAAGCTGCCCCTGAAGGACAAGTTCCCCGTCCCCGAGCAGGTGCACGGGCACGCCGGCGACCCCTGCCCCCGCTGCGGCACGACGATCCTCGCCGTCCACTACGAGAGCGACGAGATGGCCTACTGCCCCCACTGCCAGACGGGCGACAAGCCCTACAAGGACCGGCGTTTTTCGCGCTTGTTGAAGGATTAGGGGTCGGGCGCCCGCAGGGCGCGTTGGCCTCTGCTGCCTTTGGGGTTCGCCGCGGCAGCTCGCACTCCGTCCGCCGACCGCGACCGCGTGGACCCGCCCTGAGGCGGGGGTCGGGCGCCCGCAGGGCGCGCCGGCCCGTGCTGCCGCCGGGGTTCGTCGGACCAGCTCCCACCCCGATCCGCCGGCCGCGACCGCCGGCACCCGACCGGGGCGGCACCGGGTGCCGTGCCGCCGTCATTACCGTTGGGGCCGGCCGCCGGCCCGCCCGACCGTCCGGTGCGTGACGGGCCGCACGCTCGACGCGCTAAGGTGACACCGGCGTCACTTTCCCGTGGCGCCGTTCTGGAACGAGCGAGGGGACGGCATGGCGACCACCACGGGCGAGCAGCACTTCGACACGGACTGGGTCGTCGTCGGCTCCGGCTTCGGCGGCAGCGTCTCGGCGCTGCGGCTGAGCGAGAAGGGGTACGGCGTGACCGTCCTCGAGCGTGGCGAGCACTTCGACGACGCGAGCATGCCGAAGAGCTCGTGGGACCTGCGGCGCTACTTCTACGCGCCGAAGCTCGGGATGCGCGGCATCTTCAAGCTCACCCTCTTCCGCGACGTCTACATCATGAGCGGCGCCGGGGTGGGCGGCGGCAGCCTGACGTACGCGATGACGCTCTACGTGCCGCCGAAGGCGTTCTTCGAGGACCGCCAGTGGGCCGGCCTGGACGACTGGCGCACGAAGCTCGCCCCGCACTACGAGACCGCGCAGCGGATGCTCGGCGTCACCGACGTGGTCGCCGACGACCCCGCTGACGTGCTGCTCAAGCAGTACGCGGACGAGATCGGCGTGGGGGACACCTACCGCAAGGCGCGCGTGGGCACCTACATCGACACGCCGGGCGAGACGGTCGCCGACCCGTACTTCGGGGGCCAGGGCCCCGAGCGCACCGGCTGCTCGAACATCGGCCGCTGCATGCTCGGCTGCCCCCAGGGCTCGAAGAACTCGACGACGAAGAACTACCTCCACTTCGCCCAGCGGCTCGGCACGCGGATCGAGTCCCGGCGCGAGGTCGTCTCCCTGCGACCCCTCAACGGTGCGGACGGCGCCGACGGCTGGGAGGTCGTCCACGAGCGCACCGGCTCGCGTTGGCGCAAGGACCGCCGCACGATCCGCGCCCGCGGGGTGGTCGTCGCCGGCGGAGCGCTGGGGACGAACGAGCTGCTCGCGCGGTGCAAGCTGAACGGCGACCTGCCGAAGATCTCGCCGCGGCTCGGGCACCTCGTGCGCACGAACTCCGAGGCGATCCTGGGCGTGACGGTCCCCGAGGGTCGCGCCGAGGCGCTGAGCAAGCGCGTCGCGATCACCTCGTCGATCTACCCCGACCCGCACACCCACATCGAGACGGTGACCTACGGCAAGGGCGGCGGCGCGCTGCGCGGCATGTTCACCGTGATGGTCGGCGACGGCACGCGGCTCTCGCGGCCCCTGAAGTGGCTGGGTCAGATGGTCCGCCACCCGGGCTGGGTCAAGGAGCTCGTCTTCGCGAAAGGCTGGTCGGAGCGCACGGTGATCGTGCTCGTCATGCAGGCGCTCGACAACTCGATCTCGCTCGTGGCCAAGCGCCGGCGCGACGGCAGCGTGAAGCTCCAGACCCGCCAGGACCCCGACCACCCGAACCCCACGTTCATCCCCGCGGCCAACGCCTTCACGGACTGGCTCGCGCGCCAGACGGGCGGCGTCCCGGCCTCGTCCGTCACCGAGGCGCTCTTCAACATCCCGTCGACCGCCCACATCCTCGGCGGGGCACCGATCGGGGTGGATCCGGAGCACGGCGTGGTCGACAGGGAGCAGCGCGTCTTCGGCTACGAGAACCTGCTGGTCTGCGACGGCGCGGCGATCCCGGCGAACGTCGGCGTGAACCCCTCGTTGACGATCACCGCGATGACCGAGCTGGCGATGGACCGCATCCCGGCCAAGCCGGGCTCCGCGCCGGTGGCCCCGTTCGGCCGGGTCGCGATCCCGGGCAAGACGGCGAGCGGCGATCCCGAGCCGCTGCCCGTCAGCCGCACGATGCGCGGCGCCGTCGAGGAGCAGGCGCTGACCTCCGAGCAGGCCGACGCGGCCGAGGCGGCGGGCGCCGGGGCCGAGGGCACCGGGGCGGCAGAGCCGACGCGGGTCTGAGGCCGGAGCGCTGTGTTGCGGTTGACCACCTCTGAGGTGGTCAACCGCAACACAAGCGCGTCAGCCGACCGTCAGCACCACCTTGCCGCGGGTCGCCCCGCCGCCCACGAGCTCGTGGGCCTGCGCGGCGTCCTCCAGCGCGAAGGTCGCCGAGACGTGGGGCCGCAGGCCGCCGCGCACCACGGTGCCGGTGAGCAGCTGCAGCTCCAGGCCGTCCGGGGCGACGTAGACCCACGGGTCGCGGACGCCCTCCGGGGCCGGGTCGTTCTCCGCGCCCGAGGGCAGGGTCACGATCGTCCCGCCGGGCCGCACGAGGGGGAGGGCCGCCCGTCGAGCCGGCCCGCCGTGGCCGTCGAGCACGAGGTCGACGGGGTCGATCCCGGCAGCCCAGTCCTCGCGGGTGCGGTCGAGGATCTCGTGGGCGCCGAGGCCGCGGACGAAGTCGACGTTGTCGGGCGAGCAGAGCGCGAGCACGTGCGCGCCGAGGTCGGCGGCGATCTGGACCGCGAGGTGGCCCACGCCGCCCGACGCCGCGGTGATCAGCACGCGCTGGTTCGTCTCCAGGCCGCCCGCGTCAGCCATGGCCTGCCACGCCGTCAGGCCGCCCATCGCCATCGCGGCGGTGTGGACGTCGTCGAGGTTCGCCGGCGAGCGGCTGAGCTGCGAGACGTGGGCGACCGCGTACTCCGCGTAGGCCCCCGCGGCGTGGGGGAACCCGACGGTGCCGAAGACCCGGTCGCCGACGCCGAAGCGGGCGACGCCCCAGCCGGCCTCGACAACCGTGCCGGCAAGGTCCCAGCCCGGGATCCACGGGAACGGGTGCTCGCCGAGGAACCGCGTGGCACCGGCGCCCTGGCGGGTCTTGAGGTCGACGGGGTTGATGCCGGCCGCGGCGACGCGGATCAACACCTCGCCGGGCCCGGGGGAGGGTCGCGGGACCTCGCGAAGCTCGAGGACGTCGGGTCCGCCGGCCGCGGTGGCGACGACGGCGCGCATGGTGTCGGGCAGCTCGGGCATCCCGGGGGACTCTGGCACGATGGGCCTCGTGCCCCTTCCCGAGCCCGGTCAGACCGCCCCCGACTTCACGCTGCCCGCCGCCGACGGCACGCCCGTCACGCTCTCGGAGCTGCGCGGCACGTGGGTCGTCCTCTACTTCTACCCCAAGGCCTCGACGCCGGGCTGCACCACGCAGGCCTGCTCCGTCCGCGACAACCGCGCCGAGTACGAGCGCCGGGGCGCCCGCGTCCTGGGCGTCTCGCCCGACCCGGTGGCGAAGGTCGCGAAGTTCGTGGAGAAGGAGTCCCTGGACTTCACGCTCCTGGCCGACGAGGACCACGCGGTCTGCGAGGCGTACGGCACGTGGGTGGAGAAGTCGATGTACGGCAAGACCTACTGGGGCGCGTCGCGCTCCACGGTCATCGTCGACCCCGAGGGCGTCGTCCGCGAGGTCTTCCCGAAGGTCAAGCCGGCCGAGCACGACGCGAAGGTGCTCGCCGCGCTCGACGCGCTGCAGCCGGCGTAGGGCGGGGTTGCCGGGGGGGATCCGCGGCGCCCGGGACCCGGGGGCGGCGGACGCAGGCCGCGGATCCGGGCTTGCCCCCGGGGCGCCGGACGACGATGCTCGTCGTGCGCTCCGTCCCGTGATGAGCTTCCGCCCGTCCGGCCGTCACACCCACCATGAGCACCGACACCGAGACCACCCCGGACCGCGAGGCCTTCGAGGCCCAGGTCCGCCGCCACGCCCGCGAGCTGCAGGTCCACTGCTACCGGATGACGGGCAACGTCGAAGAGGCCCAGGACCTCGTGCAGGAGACGTTCCTGCGGGCCTGGCGCAAGCGCGAGCAGTACGCCGGGCGCTCCACGCTCCGGGCGTGGCTCTACCGCATCGCGACGAACGCCTGCCTCGACGCGCTCGACAAGCGCCCCCGGACGCCGACCGCCGACGGCGAGATCCTCTGGCTGCAGCCGTATCCCGACAGCCTGCTCGAGACGCTGCCCGCCGACGACGATGGCCCCGAGGACGCCGTGGTCGCGAAGGAGACGATCGAGCTGACGTTCCTCGCCGCCATCCAGCACCTGCAGCCGCTGCCGCGCGCGGTGCTGATCCTGCGCGACGTCCTCGACCTCTCCGCCAAGGACACGGCCGAGATCCTCGAGACGACGGTCGCGTCGGTGAACTCCGCGCTGCAGCGCGCCCACGCCGGGTTGCGCGAGCACCTGCCGGAGCCGCGGGCCCGGTGGCGCCCCGACCAGGAGCCCTCGGCGGCCGAGCGCGAGCTGCTGACGCGCTACGTCGAGGCCAGCGAGCGCGCCGACCTCGACGCGTTCGTCGCGCTCCTGCACGAGGAGGCCCGCTTCTCCATGCCGCCGTACCCCGGGACGTGGACCGGGCGCGACGAGGTCATCGCGAGCTGGCGCGCGGGAGGGTTCGGCAGCGACACCATGGGCGAGATCCGCTGCGTGCTCACGCGCGCCAACCGCCAGCCCGCGGTCGCCGGCTACGTCCGCCGCCCGGGCGACGCCGAGTTCGTCCTGCTCGCCCTGGACGTCCTGCGGATCGAGGACGGCGCCGTCCGCGAGATCGTGGCGTTCGACCACAGCCTGCTGGGGCCGTTCGACCTGCCGGGGACCCTGCCGGCGTAGGGCGTCAGGTCACCCGCGCTACGCCCCCGGCGCCTCGCGCAACCGCACCGACAGGCAGGTCACACAGCCCTCGAGCTTCTCGTACTCCGTCACGTCGACCGTCACGACGTCGTAGCCGAGGTCCGCGTACAGCGCGGCGGTCTCCGGAGCCGAAGCGGACATGAGGATGCGGCCCGGGTCGAGGGTGACGACCTGGGCGCCGAGGAAGTCGGGAACGGCACGGAAGAACGGCCAGAAGGACGCGTCGGCCATGGCGTCGGGGTAGCCGACGAACGTGCCGTCGGGCAGGCACGTGACGGCGGACTTCAGGTGCAGCGCGCCCGGGTTCGGCACGGCGGTCAGGCGCCGGCCCTCCGCGGCCAGGATCGCCCGCAGCTGGCGGATGCCCTCGGCGTTCGTGCGGGTGCTGCGGCCGACGAACACGCGCTCGCCGAGCTTGAGGACGTCGCCGCCCTCGAGCGTGCCCGGGGCCTCGATCGCCACCGTCCGGTAGCCCAGGCCGCGCAGGGTCTCGGCCGTCGCGTCCTGCTCACCCGAGCGCTCCTCCGTCGCCGGGCGCGTGACGACAGCGAGGTCGCCGAAGATCGCCACGGTGTCCTCGATGAAGTGCGAGTCGGGGTGCTCCGGCGCGGCGGGCACCTCGATCGTCTCCCAGCCCGCGTCCTGCAGCGCGGCGACGTAGCCGTCCCACTGGCGCAGGGCCAGGTCGACGTCGACCGGCTCGCGCTCCAGGTGCGTCAGGAGCCCCTCGGCGAGGCGGGGTGAGGGACGGCGGACGAGGGCGCGGCGCGTGGACATCACCTCCGCAGGTGCCCGCGGCGGCTACGCGGTGAACGTCGACGCCGTCCGCGGCTACGCGGTCAGGATGATCGGCGCGCCGTCCTGCACGACGATCGTGTGCTCGACGTGCACGGAGAGCCCGCCGTCGACCGTCGCGTACGTCCAGCCGTCGTCGAGCTCGACGAGCTCGGGGTCGCCCATGGTGAGCATCGGCTCGACGGCGATGACGAGGCCCTCCTCGAGCGGCTCGGTGAGCGACTCGACGTCGAGGTTCGGGATCGTCGGCTCCTCGTGGAGCGCCCGGCCGATGCCGTGCCCGCACAGCTCCTCGAAGGGCGAGGCGCCCCGGCGCGCGGCCATCTCCTCGACGGTCTGCCCGATCGTGCGCAGCGGCACGCCCGTGCGGATCGCGGCCAGCGCGGCCGCGAGGCACTCGTCGGCCACGTCGAGGAGGGCTTGGGCCTCGGGCGAGACCGTGCCGACCGGGACGGTGACCGCGGCGTCGGCGAACCAGCCGTCGAGCTCCGGGGTCACGTCGAGGGTGACGAGGTCGCCCTCCTTGAGCTTGCGGCCGCCGGGGATGCCGTGGACGATCTGCTCGTTGACCGAGATGCAGGTCGAGCCGGGAAACCCGTAGGTCTCCATCGGCGCGGACTGCGCGCCGTACTCGTGGAACGTGCGCGCGGCGATGAGGTCGAGCTCGCCCGTCGTCACGCCGGGGCGTACGGCCTCGCGCATGCGGCGGATCGTCTCGGCGACGAGCCCGCCGACGCGGCGCAGCCCCTCGAGCTCTTCGGGCGTCCGGACGATCATGCCTCCCAGGGTATCCCCGGCCGGCCGCCGGCCCCGTCCCCGCGGCTCAGTCGGCCTCGTACGGGACCCGGTCGATCCGCTTGACCTCGCCGTGCACGCCCCACTCGTTGCGGCCGAGGCGCGAGACGGGGGAGAGGCGGTCGACCGCGGGCAGACCGTCCTCGGCGAGCACGTCCGTGTGGACGGCGGCGTGGACGACCCGGCCGAGGACCATCGTGGAGTCCCCGAAGCTCATCGTGCCGTGCAGGACGCACTCCAGCGCGACGGGGGACGCCTTCACCCGCGGCGGACGCACGCGCAGGCTGGGCTCGCGCTCCAGCCCGGCCGCGTCGAACTCGGAGTGGTGCGCGGGGTAGTTCGTGCCCGTCGCGTTGACCTGCTCGAACAGGTCCTCCGGCGTCAGGTGGACGACGAACTCCCGGTTCGCCTCGACGTTGCGCAAGGTGTCCTTGCGGCCGACGGAGGTGAACTGCACGATCGGCGGGTCGACGCACGCGACGGTGAAGAACGAATGGGGCGCCAGGTTGTCGACCCCGTCCTCCGACGTCGTCGAGACCCAGGCGATCGGCCGGGGGAGGATCGTGGCGGTCAGCAGCCGGTAGAAGCTGCGGGAGCCCAGCTCGGCGGGGTCGAAGTCGGTGCGCACCCGCCGATCATGGCGCACGGGTCAGGCGCGCTCCTCCCCGGACCGCGACGCGGGGCCGGGCCGATCCGGGGCCTGCGGCGCGGACGGCTGCGTGGCGGCGGCCGCCCCGGCGTCGTCGCGGGTTCCCATGGTCGACGCGGCGTCGGAGTCGCGGATCCGCAGCGCCATGAGGGCCGCGACCACGAGCAGGCCGGCCGACACGAGGAACGCGGCGTGGTAGGCCGTCAGGTTCGGCACCGGCGCACCGGCGCCGCCGGAGGACTCGAGCGGGCCGATCACCGCGATGACGGTGGCCAGTGTCGCCACGCCCACCGCCGCGCCCGTCTGCCGGAGGGCGTTGAAGAGCCCCGACGCCTGGCCGGTCTCGCGCGCCGAGATGTTCGCGAACGCCGCGGACTGCTGGGGGATGAAGACGGACGACATCGCCAGGCCGAGGAAGAACATCGCCACGACGACCACGGCGTCGGGGGTGCCGCCGTCGATCGTGCTGAGGAACGCGGCGAGCGCCGCCACGACCGCCGCGCCCACGGCCATGAGGCGCCGGGGGCCGACGACGGGGTAGAGCCGGGAGATGATCTGCGAGCCGACCATGACCCCGATCGCCTCGGGGAACGTGAGGAACCCCGAGGTGGACGCGGAGCGCCCGAGCCCCTCCTGCTGGAGCAGCGGGAACGCGTAGAGGAACCCGAGGAACCCGGCCGTCGCGGGGATCATGATCAGGATCGACGAGGAGAAGATGCGGTCGCGCAGCAGCCGCAGGTGCAGGAGCGGCGCGGCGGTGCGCAGCTCGTGGACGACGAGCGCGACCAGCAGCACGACGCCCAGGATGCCCGGCGCCACGATCCCGACGGTGCCCCAGCCGCGGACGGGACCCTCGGAGACCGCGTACATGAGGCTCCCGAGGCCGACGCCGGCCAGCACGAAGCCCAGCGCGTCGAAGCGGCCGCGCTCGCCCTTCTCGCTCTCCGGCAGGTACATCGCGCCGAACACGAGGGCGGCCAGGCCGATCGGCACGTTGACGATGAACGCCCAGTGCCACGAGAGGTGGTCGACGAAGAGGCCGCCGAGGACGGGGCCGAGCGCGGGCGCCAGCGCCGTGGGCAGCACGAGGATGCGCGAGGCGCGGACGCGCTCGTTCTGCGGGAAGACGCGGAACAGCATCGCCATCCCGACGGGGGTCATCATGCCGCCGCCGACGCCCTGCAGCACGCGGAACCCGATGAGCTGCCCGAGCGAGCTCGCCAGCCCGCAGAGCCCGGAGGCCAGGGTGAACAGCGCGAGGGCGACGAGGAAGATCCGCCGCGTGCCGAAGCGATCCCCGAGCCACCCCGACGCGGGGATGACGACCGCGAGGCTCACGAGGTAGGCCGACGCGACGGCGCCCGTGCTCGAGACGGAGGCGTCGAACTGCCTGCCGATCGCCGGGATCGCCGTGTTGACGATCGTCGTGTCGAGGATGTTCATGAACATCGCCGCCACGAAGACGACGCTCACGCTGACCTTGGGGTTCTGGAGGGAGAGCGCCACGGCCGTCCAGTGTGCCGCGACGGCCCGTCGAACCGCTTCCAGACGGCGGACGCGCAGGGACGCCCGGCACCGCCCGGCGTCCCTGGGCGGGCGGGCCGTGCTCCGTCGCCGGGCGTCCCGCCGGACGCTAGGCGTCGATCAGGCGCACGCCGACGTGCGCGGCGAACGGGCCGGCGGAGCGCAGGACGTCCTCCCAGCGCATCCCCACGCCGCGCAGGAACTCGAGCCCGCGGGCGCCGTCGAGCGTGCAGTCGCGCATCTCTGTGCGGCTGAACCGGCAACCGGTCAGGTCGGCCTCGGAGAGGTCGCAGGAGTCGAACACGACGTCCTCGCAGGCGAGCTCCTGCAGGTCGGCGCCGGTCAGGCGGCACTCCTCGAGCACGACGCGCCGGAGCTTGCAGCCGCCGAGCGCCGCCAGGTCGAGCAGGCAGCCACGGAGCACGACGTCCTCGAGCCGCCCGTCGGTGACCCGCGCGCCGGTCAGACGGACGCGCCGCAGCTCGGTGCGGTCCCACGTCGCCTCGCGCAGGTCGGCGTTGGCCATGCTCCCGCCGGCCACCTCGACGTCCGTGAGGGAGAGCAGCGGCAGCCGCGCGCCGTCGAGCACGGGGCGCTGCAGCCGCGCCCGCTCGACGGTCATCGCCCGGGCGTCGACGCCCCCGGCCTGCGACCAGTCCAGCGCCACGCGCGCCACCCGCAGCTCGTGCTCCGGTGCCGGCTCGGGGGTCGCGTCCGGCAGCCCGTCGGGCACCGCGGGCGGGACCGGCGGTCGAGGGGTGGCGGAGGCGGTCGCGCGGGCCATGGCGTCCGATCCTCACACCTGGGCCCGTCCGTACGTCGGCTCCCCGGCGACGACTCGCGGCGGTGCCCGCGGCCGGGGACGCCGACCCGCCGGGTGTGCTGCCGCGACCGGTCCGGGGCAGGACCAGGGGGCCTCGGGGCCGTCGTCTCACACGCGAGGATGCGCGCGAGCGCCGCACACGGCAGAATCCCCCGGGATGCGTACGACCCGCGTGCTCCCAATCGCCCTGGCGTCCGTGCTGACGCTCGCCGTCACGGGCTGCGGCGACTTCAAGAAGGACGAGCCGCAGACGGCGGTTCGCGACTTCATCTCCGAGGCGCTGGTGCAGGAGAACGGCCAGCGGGCGTGCGACTACCTGACGCAGGACGCGCAGAACGCGATCGCGCGGACCGGCGTGGCGGGCGAGAAGTGCCGCGAGAGCATGGAGCGCGCGAACTGGGTCTACGACGGCGAGGCCATCGGCGAGACCGCGCAGGTCAAGGACCTCGACTACGCCACGGAGCAGAGCAGCGACACCGAGGCGGTCGTGACGGTGAAGGCCAAGGGCGGCGGCACGATGCGCGTGACGCTGAAGCACGACGAGGGCCTCGGCAACCTGTACGAGCCCGTCACTCCCTGGCGCATCACGGGCGGCGTCGAGCCGCTCACCAAGGGCTCCTGATGGCCGACGCGACGGCGCCGGCGGTCCTCCGCCCGGCCGCTGTCGTCTTCGACAACGACGGCACGTTCCTCGAGACGGAGGACGTGTGGTCCCGGGCCGAGGGCGAGCTCTTCCGCCGCCGCGGCCTCGAGTTCCGCGCGGAGCACAAGCTCGAGCTGATCGGGACGAGCTTCGTCCGCGCGTCCGAGTCGCTCGAGCGGTTCCTCGGCGAGCCGGGTCGCGGGCCGCAGATCATGGAGGAGCTCGTCGAGCTCGTCCACGCGGAGCTCGACGGCGAGGTCGCCGTCATGCCAGGCGCCGCGGAGCTCGTGGTGGCGCTCCAGGACGCGGGCATCCCCGTCGCCATGGCCACGAACGCCGCGCGCCCCTTCGCGGAGAAGGCGCTGCTGCGCGCCGGCCACGCGGACACCTTCGACGTGCTGGTGACGGCGGGCGACGTCGAGCACCCCAAGCCCGCGCCCGACATCTACCTGAAGGCCGCGGGGGCCCTCGGCGTCGACCCGGCCGCGTGCGTCGCCGTCGAGGACAGCCCCACCGGCGTGCACTCCGGCGTCGCCGCCGGGATGACGGTCCTCGGGGTCACGAGCTTCCCGGGCATCGACCTCTCGCACGCGCACCACCGGCACCCCTCGCTCGACGACCCGGCGCTCTGGTCGCTGCTCGGGCTCGCGCACCCGCGGGGCTGAGCGCCGTGGGCGGGACCGAGGCGCAGCGGCGGGGGAGCGCGCCCCCGGGGCTCGTCATCTTCGACTGCGACGGAACGCTCGTCGACACGGAGGGGCCGCAGGCGGTGGTCCTGGCGGAGGTCCTGACGGGCCTGGGTGCGCCCACCACCGCCGAGGACGTGCTGCAGCGGCACAAGGGCGAGGCGCTCGAGGTGCTGGCCGCCGACGCGGAGCGCCGCTCCGGCTTGCGTCTGCCCGAGGCGTGGATCGTCGACTTCCGGGAGCGTCGCGCGGCGGCGTTCCAGGCCGCGGGCATCCCGGCCGTCCCCGGCGCTCGCGCGGCGGTCGAGGCCGTGCGCGCCGCGGGGATCCCCTACGGCGTCGCCTCGCAGGGCCGGCTGGACAAGACGGCGCTGACGCTGCGGCTGGCCGGCTTGGACGACCTCTTCCCGGAGGCCCTGCGGTTCTCGGCCTTCGACGTCGCCCGACCGAAGCCCGCGCCCGACCTCTTCCTGCACGCCGCCCGGGTGCTGGGCGGCGCCCCGGCACGCGCGGTCGTCGTGGAGGACAGCGTGCCGGGGGCCCGCGCGGGCCACGCGGCCGGGATGCGCGTGCTCGGCTACGCCGCGGCGCAGGACCCCGACGCGCTGCGGGCCGCCGGTGCCGAGCCGTTCGCGTCGATGACCGTGCTGCCCGGCCTGCTCGGTCTCGCCGAGTAGGCGCGGGTCCCGCCCCGCGTCCCGGTCCCGGCCGCCCCGGGCTGCGGCGGGGCTCGGTGCACCGCCGGAAGGAGTCGCCCGGGCCCGGAACGACGACGGGGCGGCCGTGGCCGCCCCGTCGAGGGTGCTGCTGGGACCGTCCCGGTCGGGGACGGTCGGGCGTTCAGCGGTTGCCGAACAGGTTCAGCAGCGAGATGAAGATGTTCACGATGCCGACGAAGATGCCGGTCGCGATCCAGACGACGTCGTCCTCCGTCGCCTGCAGGCGCAGCACGTTGAAGTAGACGACGATCGCGACGGCCGAGGCCGCGCCGATCACGAGCGAGACGAGGTCGCCGGCGATCCCGCCGCCGCCACCGAAGACGAGCATGCCCCACGAGACCGCGACGGCGACCAGGAGGACGATCGAGAGCGGCTTCATCCAGGCGGAGAGGTCCTTCGCCACGAGCGAGCCGCCGGCACCGGCCGCGACGACGACGAGCGCCGTGGTGGCGGCGGCCTTCGTGACCGCCTCGGGCTGCGTCTGCAGGTACTCCTGCAGTACCGGGCCGAGGCCCAGACCCAGCAGCAGGGCGACGATGAAGAGCACGCCCATGGCCACCGGGCCGGTGCGCAGCGCGCCGACGAAGGACTGGGCGAACAGCAGGACGATGGCGCTGACCGTGCACGCCATCGCGGCGCCCTGGCCGAGCGGGGCCGTGTCGCCCGGGCCGCCGCCGACGTAGGAGCCGGCCACGAGGAACCCGATCGCCAGGGCGACCAGGAACATCGTCTGGGAGAGGATCGCGCCGTACGACGCGCGCTGCGTCGAGGCGTAGGGGAGGGAGTAGGAGCTACTCGGCATGTGCGTGTCGTTCGTTCTTCGCTCGAGGGCGTGGACCACGAGGAATGATGTCGCTCCTCGCTCATGCGAGGGTAAACCACGGCACGCCGGACGTTGCACGACGCGCCAGACGAGCGGTGACGCGCCAGACGGTCGGTCCGGCCGAGGGCGGCGTACCCTTGGCCGGTGGCTCCCGGCGTCCCGCAGCTCCCCGACGTGCCCCTCGCGGGGATCGGCGACTTCTTCGATGCCGTCGGCAGCTTCTTCGCGTCGATCGCCGACGTCCGGCCGGGGCCACTCGCCCTCGGGCTGGTCCTCTTCCTCACGTACCTGACGATCCGCTCCCGCGCGTACTTCAACGTGCTGCGCGCCGCGTACCCCACGGAGCGGATCCAGTGGCGGCGGATCTGGGGCGCGTACATCGCGGCCTACGGGTTCAACAACGTCATCCCCGCCCGCGGCGGCGACGTCATCAAGGTCTTCCTCATCAAGACCTCCGTGCCGCGCTCGACGTACCCGGCGATCACGGCCTCGATCATGGTCGAGGCGGTCTTCGACCTGACGATCGCGATCCCGATCCTCATCTTCGCCTTCACGCAGGGGGTGTTCCCGAAGCCGCCCGAGTTCGCCGACCTCGGGGCGTTCGACCTCTCCTTCGTGTTCGGCAACCCGCAGGCCACGCTGTTCGGCCTGACCGTGGTCGGGCTCGTCGCGGTGGCGATCTTCGCGGTGCTGTCCGAACGCGCGAAGCGGTTCTGGGTCCGCGTGCAGCAGGGCGTCGTGATCCTGCGCGACCGACGCCGGTTCTTCCGCGAGGTCTGGCTCGTGCTGTTCGGCGGCTACCTCGTGCGCCTCGCGGCGTTCTGGATGCTGCTCGAGGCCTTCGGCGTCGGCGGCTCCGTCCGCAACGTGCTGCTCGTGCACGGGATCAACGCCGTCGCGGCGCTCATGCCGTTCACACCCGGCGGGGCCGGCGTGCAGCAGGCGTTCATGGTCAAGGTCTTCGCGGGTGCGGCCACGGGCGCCACGGTCGCCGCCTACTCCGTCGGGCAGCAGATCGCGATCGCGGCGATCTGCCTGGCCGTCGGCTTCGCGGCGCTCGTGCGGATCTTCGGCTTCCGCTCCTTCAAGGAGGTCATCGCCGCGGGCAAGGAGGCCCGGAACGCGG
Organism: Patulibacter americanus DSM 16676; assembly: GCF_000420025.1. Classification (GTDB taxonomy): domain Bacteria; phylum Actinomycetota; class Thermoleophilia; order Solirubrobacterales; family Solirubrobacteraceae; genus Patulibacter; species Patulibacter americanus. The sequence goes on along the minus strand of NZ_ATUD01000001.1, from coordinate 98,312 downwards.
AGACGGCCACGGAGTCCGCGGCCGCCTCGTCGGGGTCCTAGCCCTAGCCCAGGCCCTGGCGCGCCTCGCGCACCAGGGTGACGGCCTCGGGGAACACCACCGCCATGACCTGGCGGATCTGGTTCGCCTGCGCCTCGGCGTCGCCCTGCAGGTTCACCCGGCCGATGGCCGAGACCGTCATCTGCACCGCGAGGCCGATGGCGTTGTCCGCCCAGGCCAGCTTCTGCTGACCCTGCATCTGCTCCGCGAACTCCATCATCTTCCGCTGCAGGTCGTCGGGATCGCCAAAGAGACCGCCAAAGCCTTCCATGGAGCGATCGTAGCGCTCCGGGCCCGGAGGGCCGAACCGGGGCGCTCCGCGGACCCGGCGCACGAGGCAGGCACGGGCCAAGCGCATCGCCGGTCCGTAGAATGCCCCGGCGTGGCTCGGCTCAGTCCCCGACAGCGCGCCTGGCGCGGGCGGTTGGAGACCGCTCTGCGCATCGTCTCGCCCGCCCTCGACCTCGTCGTGGGAACCGCGGAGCGGGTCGGGCGCACCGGGGCGAGCGCCGAGCGCTGGATCGTCCGGCGCGCTCCCCTGCGCGGACGCGCGACCCACCCCACCGACCGGAAGTCCGCATGAGTTCGCAGCGCCAGCAGCGCCCCGCCCGCACGATCCCCGACGCCCACGATCCCGCCGAGACGGTGGCGATCGAGCGTCCGTGGCTGCCCCGGGCGGGCATCCTGGCGATCCTGGCGGGCCTGCTGCCGGTGATCGGCCTGATCCTGCAGAACGTCGCCACGGCGGGCATCGACAACGACATCACGAAGATCAAGTCGGTCGCGCAGTCGCTGACGACCTACGGCGACGCGGCCGGCACGACCGGGCTGCAGGGCGGGCAGGCGGAGATCGCCTCGCACTACGGCGACCAGTGGCTCCTCATCGCCCTGGGCGGCGCGCTCTCCGGCATCGGCACGATGCTGATGGCGCCGGTCCTCTACTTCCTGCTGCGCGCCGCGTGGCGCCGTCGCCCGTCGTTCCCGCGCTGGTTCTTCTGGGCCCCGCTGATCGGCGGCCTCGCGTTCGGGCTCGGCTCGATCATCGCGATCGTCTACCAGGCGATCCAGTTCCACGACTTCGCGCAGCTGCCCGTCGCCGAGCAGACCAACGGCGCCGCGAACGACGCGCTGCTCGCCGCCCGCAACGACCTGACCGGGCTGTCCTTCGTGACGGTCATCGGCCAGCTCTTCGTCGCCGTCGGCCTCGGCTCCGCCGCGCTGAGCGCGATGAACGTCGGCCTGCTGACGCGCGTGATTGGCTCGATCGGCGTGCTGCTCGCCGTCCTCGTGATCCTGCCGCTGATCCAGCAGCAGGAGTTCCTGCGCGCCTTCTGGCTGCTGGCCCTGGGCTTCACGCTCCTCGGCCGCTGGCCCGGCGGACGCCCGCAGGCCTGGGAGACCGGCGAGCCGCGTCCGTGGCCCTCGCGTGCCCAGATGCTCGAGGCCGCCGAGCGCGCCCGGGCGGCCAAGGGCGAGGCCGACCGCGACGCCGACGGCGGGGGCGAGGACGCTCCGGCGCCGAAGCCGAAGGCCGGCGGCAACAGCCGCCGCCGCCGGAAGTAGCGCGGCGGCGGGCCGCACCCGTCACCCTGGGGGCATGCGCAGCGTGACCCCCGTGCTCGCGGCGGCCGGCCTGGCGGTGCTGACCGCCTGTGGCGGCTCGGACGCCGAGACCTCCACCGCGGCCCCCACCACGAACACGGCCGCCGCGACCACGGCCACGACGACCGCCGACCCCGGCACGAGCACCGCCGCGGCGGCGTCCGGCGGGGGCGAGGTCACGGCGCAGGCCGCGGCCCGCCCGCGGACGATCGCCACGGGGCTGAACACCCCGTGGAGCATCGCGTTCCTGCCCTCGGGCGACGCCCTCGTCTCCGAGCGCGGCGGCGTCATCAAGCGGGTCGCCGCCAAGACGCGGCGCGTCACCACCGAGATGCGCGTGCCGGGCGTCGTGGAGCAGGGCGAGAGCGGCCTGCTCGGCCTGGCGGTCTCCCCGACCTACGCGAAGGACCGCATGGTCTACGCGTACCTCACGACGGCGCGCGACAACCGGATCGTGCGGTTCCGCCTGCGCGGCAAGCCCCGCGTCGTCGTCTCCGGCCTGGAGAAGGCCCCGATCCACGACGGCGGCCGCATCGCGTTCGGTCCCGACGGCAAGCTCTACGCGGGCGTGGGCGACGCCGGCAACACGGATCTGGCCCAGGACCAGGACAGCCAGAACGGCAAGATCCTGCGGATGAACCCGAGCGGTTCGGTGCCGAAGGACAACCCGTTCCCGGGCTCCCGCGTGTTCTCCCTCGGGCACCGCAACGTGCAGGGCCTCGCGTTCGACGCCAAGGGCCGCCTGTGGGCCAGCGAGTTCGGGCAGAGCACCCGCGACGAGGTCAACCTCGTCGAGAAGGGCAAGAACTACGGCTGGCCGACCGTCGAAGGTCGGGGCGACACCCAGGGTGGGAAGTTCACGAACCCGCTCGTCACGTGGGCGACGTCCGAGGCGTCGCCCTCCGGCGTGGCGATCGTCGGCACCCACCTCTACGTGGCGGCGCTCGGCGGCGAGCGCCTGTGGGACGTCCCGCTGCGCGGCGCGAAGACCGGCCGCCCGAAGGCGCTCCTGCAGGGCCGCTACGGCCGCATCCGCGCCGCGACCGCCGCGCCCGACGGCTCCCTCTGGATCGCGACCTCCAACCGGGACGGCCGCGGCGACGTGCGCTCGGGCGACGACCGCATCCTGCGGTTGGCCGTGAAGCGCTGAGGTCGCCCCTCAACGCACGACGTCGAAGATCTGCTTCTGGATCCCGTTGGGGTACGCCTCGTGCTCGACCAGGCGGAGCTTCGTCGTGTCCTTGTCCGCCGTGCTGAAGAGGCGCTTGCCGGCGCCCAGGAGGAGCGGGAAGACCAGCAGGTGGTAGCGGTCGACGAGGCCCGCGTCGGCCAGGGAGGCGCCGAGCGTGGCGCTGCCGTGGACGGCGATCGGGCCGCCGTCGGTCGCCTTCAGGGCCGCGACGTCGTCGACGGACCGCAGGATCGTGGCCGGCCAGCGCGCGTCGTCCTGCTCGAGCGTGCGTGACACGACGTAGCGGGGCATCGCGTTGTACTCCGCGAACTCGTCCATGGTCGGCCAGATGGGCGCGAACGCCTCGTAGCTGACGCGGCCGAGCAGCAGCGCGGTGGTCTCCGCCTGCTCGCGGCCCTTGATCTCGTACGCGGCCTCGTCGAACGGGACGTCCTTGAACGTCCAGCCGCTGTTGCGGTAGCCCGGCTCGCCGCCGGGGGCCTCCATGACGCCGTCGAGGGAGACGAAGGCGGTGACGATCAGGGTGCGCATGGGTGGGTCTCGGGGTCCGGGATGGGGCGCCGCCAGTGGACGCGTCGGGGCAAGGACGACGGGACGCACGGGAACTCATCGATCGGTCCGCGCGTCGCACCGCATCCTCCGCGACGGGCGGGACCCCGTCCACCGCGCCGCCGGCCCGTACGAGAGCGCCGCAGCGCCTTGGGGCTGCTCAGCGCGGCGGCAGCTTGCGGCCCGGGTTCATGATCCCCTTGGGGTCCAGCGCGTCCTTCACGGCCTGCTGGGCCGCGAGCACCCCCGGGTCCAAGCGCGTCGTGGCGTCGCGCTTGACCAGGCCGATGCCGTGCTCGCCCGAGAGCGCGCCGCCGAGGTCGAAGGCGATGTCGAGCATGCCGTGCGCCGCGTCCGTCGCGGCCCGCAGGGCCTCGGGGTCGTCGCGGTCGACCATCACGGTGGCGTGCAGGATCCCGTCGCCGGCGTGGCCCCACGAGGTGACCTCGACGCCGCGCTCCTCGCCGAGCCGGTCGATCGCCGACAGCGCGTCGCCCAGGCGGTCGGCCGGGACGACGACGTCCTCGGAGAGCTTGCCGCCCCGCGCCGCGACGACGGACAGCGAGACGCCGTCGCGCCAGCGCCAGATCTCGTCGACCTCCGAGCGGGTGGTGGGGCGCAGGACGCGCAGGGCGTCCTCCGAGATCGCCTCGGCCAGGGCATCGGCCTCGATCCGGGCGATCTCCTCCGTGCCCAGCGCCTCGGCCATGACCGCGAACGCGGCGCCGTCGGGCAGCCCTCCGGGGAAGGTCGCGGCCGCGGCCCGCAGGGCGCCGCCGTCGAGGAACTCGAGCGCGGTCGGGACGACGCCCGAGGCCATGGCGTAGGCCAGCGCGTTCAGGCCCGCCTCGCGGTCGGCGTAGACGGCGAGCACCGGCAGCGCGGCCTCCGGGGCCGGCTGCAGGCGCAGCGTGACCTCGGTGATGACGCCCAGCGTGCCCTCCGACCCGCACAGCAGGCCCACGAGGTCGAGGGTCTCGACGCTCTTGCGGGCGTTGCCGCCCAGGCGCACGAGCTGCCCGTCGGCGAGGACGGCCTCGAGCCCGCTCACCCACGCGCGGACGGAGCCGTGGCGGAACGAGCGCGGCCCGCCGGCGTTCGTGGCCACGTTGCCGCCGATGAAGCACGCCTCGGCCGACCCGGGGTTGGGGCCGAAGAACAGCCCCGCCTCGAGGCAGCGCCGCTGCAGGTCGTGCGTGGTCACCCCTGCCGGGAACGTGCCGCGCCACGCCTCGGGGACGATCTCGCCCGGGCCGGTCAGGCGGTCCGTGGCGAGCACGAGCGCGTTGGCGCCCTCGGGACCCATCCCGGGGACCGCGCCGCCGGAGTAGCCCGTGCCGCCGCCGCGGGGCACGACGGGCACGCCCTGCTCGGCGGCCCAGCGGACGACGGCCGCGGTCTCCTCCGCGCTGCCCGGGTGGACGGCGGCGAGCGCGCTGCCGCGCAGCCCCCGGGTCTCCGTGGCGTCCTGCAGCAGCTCGGACTGCGTGACCGGGGCCTGGACGTGGGCCTCGCCGACGATGCGGCCGAGGTCCCGCGCGGCGGCGGCCGCGGCGCGGTCGTCCGGGGTCGCGGTGGTCGTGTCGACGTCGGACATGGCTCAGGCCTCCTGGGGGGTGGGGTCGGGACCGCCGCCCACGGGCTGCTCGCGCAGCAGCGCACGGCGGACCTTGCCGCTCGTGGTCTTCGGCAGGTCGTCGGCGAAGTCGACGATCCGGGGGTACTTGTACGGGGCCGTCGTCGCCTTGACGTGGTCCTGCAACGCGGTCGCGAGTGCGGCGGACGGCTCGTGGCCGTCGCGCAGGACGACCACGGCACGGACGACGGAGCCGCGCTCCTCGTCCGGAGCGGCGACCGCCGCGGCCTCGGCGACGGCGGGGTGCGCGACGAGCGCGGACTCCACCTCGAACGGGCCGATCCGGTAGCCGGCGGAGATGATCACGTCGTCCGTGCGGCCCTCGAAGAAGAGGTAGCCGTCGTCGTCGACGTGCACGCGGTCGCCAGTGCGCCAGGGGGCAGGGTCGGCCGCGCGGTCGACGGCGGCGACGGGCGACGCGGCCGGGGCGTCGCCGCTCCCCGTTGCGTCCGTCGCGGCCGGGGCGCCGCTCCCCGACCCGTCCGTCGCGGTCGGGGTGTCGCCGGACGTCTCGCCGAGGTAGCCGAGGAAGAACGTCGGCACCGTCGCGGGGTCGACGACGAGCTCGCCGCCGTCGATCCAGGCGCGGACGCCGGGCAGCGGGCGGCCCATGGACCCGGGCTTGACGCGGCCGCCCGCGGGCACGCCCGTGATCTGGCCCGTCTCGGTCTGTCCGTAGCCGTCGCGGATCTCCAGGCCGGTCGCCTCCTGCCACGCCCGCAGGACCTCGGGGTTCAGGGCCTCGCCCGCCGCGACGAGCCCGCGCAGCGCCGGGAAGGCCCGCAGCTCGGCGCGCTTGGCGATCACGCGGTACTCCGTGGGCGCCATGCAGAGGACGGAGACGGCCTCGCGCTCCAGGACGTCGAGCCGCTCGTCGGGGTCGAAGGGCGCGTCGTGCAGCAGCGCCGCGGCGCCGCGCAGCCAGGGGGCGATGAAGACGTTGCGAGCGCTCTTGCTCCAGCCGCTGGCGGCGGTGCACCAGACGAGGTCGCCGGGGCCCGCGTCCAGCCAGTGCTCCGCCTGCAGCGCCTGACCCGCCAGGTAGCGCTGGCCGTGCAGGACGGGCTTGGCGCCCCCGGAGGTGCCCGACGTGAACGTGATCAGGCACGGGTCCGTGGGGGCCAGCGCGACGGCGGGGGTGGGTGGGGCGTCCAGCAGCGCGGGGTCCGGGATCCACACGACGGCGGGGGCGTCGTCCAGGCCCTCGAGCGCCGCGGTCAGGGCCGGGCGGTTGCGGACGTCGGCCACGACGAGTCGCGTGCCCACGGCCGTCAGGCGCCCGCGCAGGTCCGCCGGCCGCAGCTGCTCCGTGCAGGGCAGCACGACGGCGCCCAGGCGGAAGCAGGCGACCATGCTCAGCACCCACTCCGGGCGGTTGCCGATCAGCGTGGCCACGACGTCGCCGCGGCCCACGCCCCGCGCGGCGAGTGCCCCGGCCAGGCGCGCGGCCCCGTCGGCGACCTCGCCGAAGCTCCACGTGCGGCGCTCGCCCTCACGGCTCAGCGCCACGAGGGCGCGGGCCGCGGGGTCGGCGGCGTCGACGGTGTCCAGGGCGAAGTTCATCGGGTGCGGGGCGCATCCTAGCCCGCTCGGGGCGGCTTGCGCATGTGACATGTTACGTGGTAGGAGTACCGCCCAGGGGCCGGCGTCCGCCGCTCCCGGAGGCTTCCCACGGTTCAGGAGAGGTGCCGATGAGCACGCAGCACGAGTCGATCTTCACGATGGAGGCGACCCCGATCAAGTTCGGTGCGGGCGCCATCAAGGACGCGGGATGGGAGCTCAAGCGGCTCGGCGTCACGCGGGCGCTGCTCGTCACCGATCCGGGCGTCGCGGCCCTCGGCATCCCCGACCGCGTGAAGGACGCCATCGAGGCGGAGGGCATCGAGGTCGTCGTCTACGACCGCTCCCGCGTCGAGCCGACGATCGACTCGCTGCAGGAGGCCGCGGACTTCGCGATCGAGGCGAAGGTCGACGGCTTCGTCTCCGTCGGCGGCGGCTCGTCCATCGACACGGCGAAGGTGTCGTGCCTCGTCACGAGCCACCCCGCGCCGATCCTGGACTACGTCAACGCGCCCGTCGGCAAGGGGAAGAAGCCGCCGTCGCCGCTGCTTCCGCACCTCGCGATCCCGACGACCTCGGGCACCGGCGCGGAGGCCACGACGGTCGCCGTGCTCGACATCCCGGACCTCAAGGTCAAGACGGGCATCTCGCACCGCTACATGCGCCCCGCGCAGGGCATCGTCGACCCCGAGCTGACGAAGACGCTGCCGGCCGAGGTCACGTCCTCCGCCGGGCTCGACGTCGTCTGCCACGCCGCGGAGAGCTACATCTCGCGCCCCTACGACGCCCGCGAGGCGCCCGCGACCCCGGACGACCGCCCGCCGTACCAGGGCGCCAACCCGATCGCCGACGTGTGGTCGGCCAAGGCGCTCGAGTTCGGCGGCAAGTACCTGCGCCGGGCCGTCGCCGACGCGGATGACACCGAGGCCCGTGGGTTCATGATGCTCGGCGCCACGATGGCCGGCGTCGGCTTCGGCTCCGCCGGCGTCCACATCCCGCACGCCTGCGCGTATCCCATCGCCGGCCTCAAGCACGTCTACCAGCCGCCGGGCTACCCCGACGACCACGCGTTCGTCCCCCACGGCCACTCCGTGATCGTCACGGCGCCGGCCGCGTTCCGGTTCACCTACGACGCCGCGCCGGACCGCCACCACGAGGTCGCCTGCCTGCTCACGGGCAAGACGCTCGACGAGCTCGGCGGCCCGTCCCCCGACCTGCTGCCCGACGTGCTGCGTGACCTGATGCGCGACGTCGACGCGCCGAAGGGCATCGAGGAGCTCGGGTACACCGAGGACGACATCCCGGAGCTCGTCGAGGGCGCGTTGAAGCAGCAGCGCCTGCTCGTCATCGCCCCGAAGACGCCCACGGCCGACGACCTCGCCGACATCCTCCGCGCCTCCCTGCGCGCGATCTGACCCTCGACCAGCCGGGACCCGGAAGCACCATGACCGACGACATCCGCCTGTACATGTTCGACGGCGGCACGCTCAAGTGCCACGTCGAGAACATCAAGATGAACCAGGGGCTGGGGGAGGAGTACGAGATCCCCGTCCCCTGGTACCTGATCACCCACCCGAAGGGCCACGTCGTCATCGACGGCGGCAACGCGAAGGCCGCCGCCGAGGACCCCAAGGGCTACTGGGGCGGCATCTCCGACGTGTACTGGCCCGTCGTCGCCGACGACCAGCACGTGATCCCCGCCCTGAAGAAGGCGGGCTTCGACCCTGCCGACGTCAAGTGGGTCGTCCAGAGCCACCTGCACCTGGACCACACGGGCGCGCTCTCCGTCATCGACGAGTTCCCCAACGCGCAGGTGCTGTGCACCCGCACAGAGTACGAGTACGCGCACGCGCCGGACTGGTTCGCCGACGGCGGCTACATCAAGGCGGACTACGTCAAGCCCGGCGTCCCGTGGGTGCTGCTGGACGAGACGGACGACGGCTACGACCTCTTCGGCGACGGCACGCTGCGCCTGTGGCGCTCGCCGGGTCACGCGCCGGGCCACCAGTCGTTCGAGGTCAACCTGCCCAGCGGCAAGACGATGCTGCTGACCGTCGACGCGGCGTACACGATGGACCACTGGAACGAGCAGGCGCTCCCGGGCTTCGTGGCCTCGGTCGTCGACGCGGTCCGCTCCGTGCAGAAGCTCAAGCGGATCGCCGCCCGGACGGACGCCACCGTGGTCACGGGGCACGACCCGGACGCGTGGGCGACGTTCAAGCACGCCCCGGAGTACTACGACTGAGCGCGCGCCGGGACGGTCGGGCCGCGTGCCCGGCCTTCCCGTCCGCGACGCCCTCGCGCCCGACGGGCCCTTCGGGGGCCGTCCCGCGCGGGGGCGTCGCAGCCCGTCGCCGTAGGATCGGCCTCCGTGGACGACCCCGCTCCCCCCGCCTTCGCCCCGCTCGACGCGGGGACCGACGCGCCGCAGACCCTCACCGCGCGGGTCGCCGAGCGCGTGCGCGACGCGATCGCCGAGGGACGCCTGACGCCCGGCATGCGGATCTCCGTCCCCCAGCTCGCGGAGCAGCTCGGGGCGTCGCGGACGCCCGTGCGCGAGGGCCTGCTTCTCCTGGAGAGCCAGGGGCTCGTCGCGTTCGAGAAGAACCGGGGCGTGCGTGTGCTCGAGACGCCGCTGCACGACCTCGAGGAGATCTTCACGCTCCGCCTGCTGCTCGAGGTGCCCGCGACCCGCCGCGCCACAGCGCTGCTCGACGCGCCCGGGATCGCCGCGCTGCGCGAGCACCTGACGACGATGGGGGCGCGCGCCGCCGAGGACGACGAGAGCGCGTTCATGGCCGCCGATCGCCGCTTCCACGACGTGCTGCTGCGCGCCGCCGGCAACCGCCGACTGGCCGAGCACGTCGCCGCGTTGCGCGACCTCGTCCGGTTCCTGGGCGCGTCGACCGCCGGCCGCAGCCGCACGCTCGACACGATCCTGGGCGAGCACGAGGCGATCGTCGCGGCGATCGAGGCGCGGGACGCCGCGGCCGCCGCCGACGCGATGCGGGCCCACCTGCTGGCCACCGCGGCGCTGCTGCTGGCCCAGGAGGGCGGCGGCGCCCCGGCGGAGCTGGCGTGGGCGTCGCTGCCCGAGGCGGGGTGATCGCATCGTGCGCCCGCACCCCGGGTACCGGCCGCCGGACCACGCTCCGTGGGGCGGCAGGTCGTCGCCCGCCCGGGCGCATCGCGCGACGCGGCGTCCTCCCGGGGGTCGGCGTGGTGCGTGACAGGATGGATCCACCCGCGGGACCCGGCCGGCCGTGCGCCCGCCGTCGTCCCGCACCGAGAGAACGAGGATGAGCATGGCTGACCAGAGCACCGACCTCCCCCTCCGCGTCCCCGCGCAGAGCCACATCGACGGCGAGTGGACGCGTCTGGGTGGCGAGACCTTCGTCGTCACGAACAAGGCCGACGACTCCGAGCTGATCGAGGTCACGGACGCGACCCCGGACGACGCCGACGCCGCGATGGAGGGCGCCTGGGAGGGCTTCCTCGCGTGGAAGGCCACGCCGCCCCGCGAGCGCAGCAACGTGCTGCGTCGCGCGTGGGAGCTCATCAACGAGCGCGCCGACGAGATCGCGCTGCTGATGTCGCTCGAGATGGGCAAGGCGCTCCCGGACGCGAAGGCCGAGGTCGGCTACGCCAACGGGTTCCTCCTGGAGTACTCCGAGCGCGCGACGCGCATCGAGGGACGCCACGCGTTCCACGAGACCCACGGCGGCCGCATCCTCACGCAGAAGGACCCGGTCGGCCCGTGCGTGTTCGTCACGCCGTGGAACTTCCCGCTCGCGATGGGCACCCGCAAGATCGCCCCGGCGCTGGCCGCCGGCTGCTCCATCGTCGTCAAGCCGCCGCAGCAGACGCCGCTGACGATGCTCGCCCTCGTCGGCATCCTGCTCGAGGCCGGGGTGCACCCCAAGGCCGTCTCCGTCCTCACGACGACGAACTCGCGCGAGACGACGAGCAAGCTCATCGAGCACCCGCGCACCGCGAAGCTCTCCTTCACGGGCTCGACGCCCGTCGGTCGCAACCTCGCCGAGCAGGGCGGCAAGGCGCTCCTGCGCATGTCGATGGAGCTGGGCGGCAACGCGCCGTTCATCGTCTTCGACGACGCCGACGTGCCGTCCGCGCTCGAGGGCGCGAAGATCGCGAAGTTCCGCAACGGCGGGCAGGCCTGCACCTCGGCCAACCGCTTCCTCGTCCACGAGTCCGTCGCCGAGGAGTTCACGAAGGGCATGGTCGAGATCGCCGACGGCCTCGTCCTCGGGCCGGGCGCGCAGGAGGGCACGACCCTCGGGCCGATGATCGACGACAACGCCGTCGAGAAGGTCCGCGAGCTCGTGCAGGACGCCGTCGACCGCGGCGCCACCGTCGCCGCCGGCGGCAACGACAAGGCCGACGGCCGGTACTACCCCGGCACCGTCCTGACGAACGTCCCGCAGGACGCGCGGATCATGCACGAGGAGGTCTTCGGGCCCGTCGCCCCGATCGTCACCTTCTCGACCGAGGAGGAGGCCATCCGGATGGCCAACGACACGGAGTACGGCCTCGTCGCCTACGCGTACACGAACGACATGGCCCGCACCCTGCGCGTGTCGCGGGACATCGAGTCCGGCATGCTCGGGATGAACACGGGGCTGGTCTCGAACCCCGCCGCCCCGTTCGGCGGCGTGAAGGACTCGGGCTTCGGCCGCGAGGGCGGCCCGGAGGGCTTCGAGGAGTACCTCCAGACGCGCTACGTCGCGATGCCGGACCCGCGGGACTGAGGGACGGATCCCGGTGGCGGCGGCGAGGTGCCGCGCCACCGGCGCCGGCCGCTCAATCCCCGGCGGGCCCCAGGGCGACGACGAGGCTCAGGATGGCGAGGACCACCGTCGTGGGCGTCATGACGTAGCGCTCGTGGCGGGAGCGCGACGCCGCGTTCGGGAGCGCCCCGAGGGCGAAGATCGCGACGGCGACCCATGCCCCGATCCTGGACGTCCCCGCGGGCAGGACATCGATGGTCCCGCCCCGGTCGAGCACGACGGCCGCCAGGGCGGCGTAGAGCAGGACCGTCACGGCCGAGGCCACCCGCAGCGACCGGGGCAGCTCGCGCTCGTGCCGCCCGCCGAACGCGTAGCGGCCGAGCGGGGCACCGCAGGCGAGGGCGATCTGGAACACGGCGAGGCACGCCAGGACGACGGCGACCGCTACGGACGCGAGCACGCGGGCAGGCTATCCCGCGGTGGGCGGGCCGCTGCCCGGCCGGTGCCCGCCTCGCGCCCACGGACGCGGTCGCGCACCTAGTATGCAAGCGTGCCGCCGCCGGACCTCAGGATCGCGCTGACCGATCGCGCCCGCGGCGGGACCCGCCAACGGGTGTACGACGCGCTGCGCGAGGCGCTAGTGGCCGGGCGGCTCGAGCCGGGACGCCGGCTGTCGGAGAACGAGCTGGCCGAAGCCCTCGGCGTCAGCCGCACCCCGGTGCGCGAGGCGCTCGTCCGACTACGCGACGACCGCATCGTCGAGATCGTCCCGCAGCTGGGGACCTTCGTCTCGAAGATCTCCATCGGCGCGGTCGCCGACGCGCAGTTCGTCCGCGAGGCGCTGGAGTGCGCCGCGATCCGCCTGGCCGCCGAGCGCGTCGGCGACGCCGAGCTGCTGGCGCTGCGGGAGATCGTCGCGGCACAGGAGGACGCGCACGCCGCCGGGGACTTCGACCGCTTCTTCGTCTTGGACGACGCGTTCCACGCGGCGCTCTGCGAGGCCTCGGGCCACGGCATCGCCTGGTCCCTGGCCCAGCGCGCCGACGGCCACCTCGTCCGGGTCCGTCGGCTCAGCCTGCCGGTCCCGGAGTACATGGGCGAGATGATCGCCGAGCACCGCACGGTCCTCGACGCGATCGCGGCCCACGACCCGGATCAGGCCGAGGTGGCACTGCGCCACCACCTGCGGATGGTGCTCTCCGTGCTCGAATCGATCCAGGCCGACCACCCGGAGTTCTTCGAAAAGGAGTGAGTCCGGGGTCGCGCCAGGACGCCGGCCGGGCCCCGCCGCCGTGTCCGGCGGGGTGACTGGCCGGGCCGGACGGCCTCGGCACGCCGGCACGACCCCGGTGGGGGCCGCGAGGGGACGGGAGGCGGCGGCCCGGGGCCGGGCTCAGCGGCCCCGGAACGCGACGTCGGCGCGCGGCCCGTTCTCCAGGAACGCGGCGACGGCCGTGCGGGCGTCCTCCGTCTCGATCAGGTGCGCCGTCAGCTCCGCGATGCGGGCGTCGGCGCCGCGGGTCCCCTCGTCGGCCTGCGCGCGGACGACGGCCTTCGTGGCGGCCATCGCGAGCGTGGGTCCGGCGGCGAGGTCCGCCGCGACGGCCCGGGCCTCCTCGAGCAGGCGCTCCCGGGGCACGACGCGGTTGACGACGCCCCACTCCCGCAGCTCCTCGGCCCCGTAGAGGCGCCCCGTCATCACGAACTCGCGGGCCCGGGCGGTCCCGGCGCGCTCCGCCATGCGCTGCGTGCCGCCCATCCCGGGCGAGATGCCGACGCGGCGCTCCACGAGCCCGAAGCGCGCGTCGTCCGCGGCCCACAGCAGGTCGCACGCGAGGGAGAGCTCGAGGCCGACGGTCAGGCACAGCCCGTGGACGACGGCGATCGTCGGCAGGGGGAGGTCCTCGAGCGCCTGCGTCAGCGCGAGCCCGCCGCCGTTGTTCTCGGCGTAGCTCGCGGCGTCCTGGCCGTCGAACCCGTGCACGTCGACGCCGGCGGTGAAGACGTCGCCCTCGGCCCGGAAGAGCAGCGCGCGCGGGCGGTCGGCGGCGGCGCGCGCCACGGCGGCGACCAGCCCGTCCTGCAGCGCGGCCCCGTAGAGGTTCAGCGGGGGCCGGTCGAGCACGATCTCGGCGACGTCGCCGTGGACCTCGTAGCGGACGGGCCCTGCCGTCAGATCAGGCATCGGCGCCGCCCTCCGCCTCGACGAAGCGCCCGATCGACGCCGCCACGCAGACGGGCTTGTCGCCGCCCTCGCGCTCGATCGTCTGGGCCGTGGTGACCTGGCAGCCGCCGGGCACCTCGTCGACCGCCGTGATCGTGGCGCGCATGCGGACCCGCGAGCCGACCGGCACGGGGGCCGGGAAGCGGACCTTGTCGTAGCCGTAGTTGAGGCTGTGGGCGAAGCCGTCGAACGCGATGAGCTGCGCGACGAGGGTCGGGCCGAGCGAGAGCGTGAGCAGGCCGTGGGCGATCGTCGTGCCGAGAGGACTCTCCGCCGCGCGCTCCGGGTCGACGTGGATCCACTGGTGGTCGTCCGTCGCTCCGGCGAACGCGTCGATCTGCTCCTGGGTCACCCGGAGCCACGCCGTCGGGCCGAGCTCACGGCCGCGCAGCGCCCGGAGGTCGGCGACGGAGCGGGGGCGGACGGGCTCCGGGGTCGCGTCGGTCACCGCTCAGGCCTCCGCGGACGCCGGTGCGGCGTCCGTCGTCGTCCGGCCGGCACCGGTGTCGCCGGTGACCGTGGGGATGGTCGTCGTCATGACGGGCTCCTCGGGGTAGCGCCGGGGAGCCCGGCGACGGGTCGGCAGGGCGATCCGGGCGCTGCGCGCGGCACCCCGTCCGTCCCTGGAGGGACCGTCGACGCGGCCGCACGCGCACGTGTGCGCCGCCGGCTCCGGACCCTCGGCGCGACCGTACCTGAACGTGCATACGCCCTCAACCCGTGCGGCGACCGGTCACCGGGGTCGTGCCGGCATGCCGCGGACAACGGACCCGGCCAGTCGGCGGCCGGACGCGCCGGCCGGCCCGGGACGGAGTCCTGGCACGACCCCGGCCGCGCCTCAGTCCGGGCCGATGTCTGCGCCCGGGACCGTCATGTTGGGGCCGCAGACGACGAGATTCTGCGGGTTGTTCCCGTTCGCCTCGTCCTCGGCGCTGACGCACTTCGGCCCGAGGTAGGTCATGTAGACCGGGCCGCCGGAGCAGGCGTAGACGACGTAGTTGCCACGCGAGCTCGTCGAGGGGGCGCCGAGCTCGCCGCCGGTGGGGCAGAGGCCGACGTTCAGCATCGTCACGTTGCGCCACAGGGCGCCGGCGCGGACGAAGAACGAGTGCATCCCGCCGGCGGTGAGGGCGGGCGTGTGGCCCTCGCCGGCCGGGTTCACGCGGAGGCCGTTCTGCCGCATCGGCGTGCGTTCGTTCGCCGCGCCGCGCAGGTTGGACTGGAAGATCCGGCCGCCGCGGTGGTAGAGGACGTAGCGGCCGTACTGGTCCTGGGCGGGCTGGCCACCGGCGATCACGGTGCGCGCCGGGCGGGCGTTCCACGACACCCGGATCGCGCCGGCCTGCTCGAAGACCACGGCCCAGCGCCGGTTCTTGCTCTCGGAGATCGAGACGTGGAACGGGTCGCGGGCGCCGCGGACGAGCGTCGTGCGACGCCCCTCGCGGACGAAGAGCCGTCCGCCGGCGACGTAGGCGATGCGGTCGCAGCGACCCGACACCGCCACGGAGGTCGCGGGGCCGTCGGTCGGGACGCGCGTGAGCCGTCCCGCGCGGGACCCGCGGAGGGTGCGCACGAAGACGTCGGCGTGGCCGTTGTCGTCGCCGCGCACGAGGTTGGAGGCGTCGGAGACGAACGCCAGGCAGCGCGGGGCGATGGGCGTGTCGTTGTTCGTGGAGCCGTCGAGCGCGGGACCCCAGGAGTTGCCGTTCGCGGGGCGGCCGCCGACGCCGCGCGAGGCGAGCGACACGCCCCCGATCCGCCACGGGGTGCCGAAGAACCCGAAGCCGTCGGCCCGCTTGACGAGGAAGACGTTGCGGTGGCCGTCCGAGCCCGGGGCGATGTCCGTCGCCCGCGAGGCGTAGGCGACGTAGCGCGCGGCGCGTCCGTCGCGGGAGATCACGGGGTCGGTGACGGGCGCGTTCGGAGCGCGCCCGTGGCCGTTGGCCGAGAACAGGAACTGGCCGGGGCGGGCGTGGAGTCCCTCGCCGGGCTTGTGGTCGGCGGCGGCGGGCGCGGCGGTCGTCAGCAGGAGCCCGCAGACGGCCAGGGCCGTGCGGAAGGGGCGGGAGAGCGGTGCAGGCATGTGCGGGGTCCGGGCCGGGCGGGGGCGCCACGGTCGCGCGGACTCCCCGGTGTTCGGCCGTCCGGGTCCCGCGGCGCATCGCCCCTGCGTCCACCCGCAGGGGTCGGAAGAGCGTCCACCGGCCTTCAGACCGCGACCCGACGGCCGGGGGTCGTGGCCGGGGACGGGCTTTCCTCGGGCGGCGCGATGTGGGAGAACAGGGCTGGACGGGTACCTCCCGCCCAGAGGCCGCGAACCCGCCGGCTGCTCGCGTGCCGCGCGCGCTCCACACGAATCCCCGGAGCCCGAAGGGGCTTGTATACTAGTGTGGAGGCTTGCGTGACGCGGGACACGTTCCGTGCTGCGCGCCTCGGCCCCGAACCCGATCAGAGCGTCGATGTCCTCCACCGCCGATCCCGATCCCGCCGAGACGAAGGAGTGGCTCGAAGCGTTCGACGCCGTCCTTCAGCACGACGGCGCTGACCGCGCCGAGGATCTCCTCGAGACCCTCGTCGCCCACACCCGCTCCCGTGGGCTGGCGACGTCGCTGCACGCGACGACGCCCTACGTGAACACGATCGCCCCCGAGGACGCGGCGCAGCTGCCCACGGACCAGGCGATCGAGCGCCGCGTGCGCTCCCTCGTGCGCTGGAACGCGCTGGCCACGGTGCTCCAGGCGAACAAGGAGTCCTCCGAGCTCGGGGGGCACATCGCCTCGTTCCAGTCCGCCTCGACGCTCTACGAGGTCGGCTTCAACCACTTCTGGCGCGCCCCGAGCGAGGAGCACGGCGGCGACCTGATCTACATCCAGGGCCACTCGTCGCCGGGCATCTACGCCCGCGCGTTCCTCGAGGGCCGGATCGACGAGGCGCAGATGCGCCGGTTCCGCGAGGAGACGGACGCCTCGAAGCCCGGGCTCTCTTCGTACCCGCACCCGTGGCTCATGCCGGAGTTCTGGCAGTTCCCCACGGTGTCGATGGGCCTCGGCCCGCTCATGGGCATCTACCAGGCGCGGTTCCTGAAGTACCTGCAGGGCCGCGGCATGGCGAACACGAAGGACCGCGACGTCTGGGTCTTCTGCGGCGACGGCGAGATGGACGAGCCCGAGTCGATGGGCGCGATCGGGATGGCCGGGCGCGAGAAGCTCGACAACCTGAACTTCGTCATCAACTGCAACCTGCAGCGCCTCGACGGCCCCGTCCGCGGCAACGGCAAGATCATCCAGGAGCTCGAGGCGAACTTCCGCGGTGCGGGCTGGAACGTCATCAAGGTCGTCTGGGGCTCCCGCTGGGACGACCTGCTGGCCAAGGACACCGACGGTCACCTCCTGCGGCTCATGGAGGAGACGCTCGACGGCGACTACCAGACGCTGAAGTCGCGCGACGGCGCCTACGTGCGCGAGCACTTCTTCGGGAAGCACCCCGAGACGGCCAAGATGGTCGAGGACTGGACCGACGAGGAGATCTGGGCGCTGAACCGCGGCGGCCACGACCCGGCGAAGATCTACGCGGCGTACGCCGCGGCGCGCGCCCACACGGGCCAGCCGACGGTCATCCTCGCGAAGACGATCAAGGGCTACGGGATGGGGGCCTCCGGCGAGGGGCAGAACATCACCCACCAGCAGAAGAAGATGACGGAGGACGTCCTCCTCACCTTCCGCGAGCGCTTCGGCCTCGACCTCACGGACGAGCAGGTCAAGAACTACGAGTTCCACCGCCCGGCGGAGGACTCGGAGGAGATCCGCTACCTGAAGGGTCAGCGCGAGAAGCTCGGCGGCTACCTGCCGGCGCGCCGCCCGAAGTCCACGGACTCGCTGCCCGTCCCCGAGCTCTCCGCCTTCAAGGCCGTCCTCGACGGTTCGGGCGACCGTGAGATCTCGACGACGATGGCGTTCGTCCGGATCCTCGCCGGCCTGCTGCGCGACAAGGCGATCAAGAAGCACGTCGTGCCGATCGTTCCCGACGAGTCGCGCACGTTCGGCATGGAGGGCATGTTCCGCCAGCTGGGCATCTTCAGCCAGGTGGGGCAGCTGTACCAGCCGGAGGACTCCGAGCAGCTCATGTTCTACCGCGAGGATCGCCAGGGGCAGATCCTCCAGGAGGGCATCAACGAGCCGGGCGCGTTCTCGTCCTGGATCGCCGCGGCGACGTCGTACAGCAACAGCGACACGCCGATGATCCCGTTCTACGTCTACTACTCGATGTTCGGGTTCCAGCGGATCGGCGACCTCGCCTGGGCCGCCGGCGACTCCCGCGCCCGCGGGTTCCTGATCGGCGGCACCGCCGGACGCACGACGCTCAACGGCGAGGGCCTGCAGCACGAGGACGGCCACAGCCTCGTGCAGGCCGCGCTGATCCCGAACTGCGTGAGCTACGACCCGGCCTACGGGTACGAGCTGGCGGTGATCGTCCACGACGGCCTGCGCCGCATGTACGGGGAGCAGGAGGACGTCTTCTTCTACCTCACCGTCATGAACGAGAACTACCGGCAGCCCGCGCTGCCGGAGGGCGCCGAGGAGGGCATCCTCCGCGGCATCCACCGGGTGCGCGAGGCCGGGCACGCCGAGGCCGGGTCCCCCGAGGACCCCGACAGCGCGAGCGCGCCGAGCCCGAAGGACTCGGGCGACGACGGCCTGGTCGAGGACGACGCCGGCGAGGCCGCCGACGGCGACGTCGAGCCCGCCGACGCCGGCTCGGGCAAGCACGACTCGAGCGAGGACACGGACGTCGCCGCCACGGCGAAGGACGTCGGACCCGCGCAGATCCGCCTGCTGGGCTCCGGCACGATCCTCCGCGAGGTCATCGCCGCGGCCGAGATGCTCGAGGAGGACTGGGGCATCGCCGCCGACGTCTTCTCCGTGACGAGCTACACCGAGCTGCGCCGCGACGGCCTCGAGATCCAGCGCCACAACTGGCTGCACCCGGAGGAGGAGCAGGGCACGCCCTACGTCTCCGAGGTGCTCTCCGGCGACGTCCCGATCGTCGCCTCGAGCGACTACATCCGGGAGCTCGCCGACGGCATCCGCCCGTTCCTGACCGCACCGTACTTCGTGCTCGGCACGGACGGCTACGGGCGCAGCGACTACCGCAAGGCGCTGCGCGGGTTCTTCGAGGTCGACCGCCGGCACGTGGTGCTGGCGGCGCTGACCCAGCTGGCCGAGGCCGGCGAGGTCGACCGCAAGGTGCTGACGCAGGCCATCGAGCAGTACGAGATCAAGACGGACGAGGGAGCCCCGTGGGCGCGATGACGACGGTCGAGGTCCCCGACATCGGGGACTTCGAGGACGTGCCGGTGACGGAGATCCTCGTGGCGGTGGGCGACACCGTCGCCGTCGAGGATCCCCTCGTGGCGCTCGAATCCGACAAGGCGACGATGGAGGTGCCTTCCCCGGTCGCGGGTGAGGTCGCCGAGATCCTGGTGAAGGTCGGCGACGGCGTGGCCGAGGGCACGCCCGTCGTGAAGATCAAGACGGACGGCGACGGCGACGGCGACGACGCCGAGAAGCCCGACCCCGCCGAGGCGCCGGTCCAGGACAAGGACGGCGAGCAGAAGACCGCTGCCGACGCGTCGGACTCCGGCTCCGGGGACGTCCGGGCGTCCTCCGGTGACGGTGCGTCGTCGGGCGGCGGGTCGTCGTCGGGCGACGGCGCCGGGAAGGACGCGCCCGCCACCGGCGGCGCGTCCGAGGGCGGCACCGCGGCCGAGGCCGGCGGGGCCGCGAAGGCCTCGGCCGCGACCCCGTCCGGCGAGCCGGTCTACGCCTCGCCCAGCGTGCGCCGCCTGGCGCGCGAGCTCGGCGTCGACCTCGCCACGGTCAGCGGCAGCGGCCGCAAGGGCCGGATCGTCCCGGAGGACGTCCAGCAGGCCAAGGACGCCCCGCAGGGCGCGGCCTCCAAGACCGACGCGCCGAAGCTGCCCGCGGGTGGCGACGCCGTCGGCGACGGCGGCCTCGGCCTGGCGCCGTGGCCCAAGGTGAACTTCGAGAAGTTCGGCGAGATCGAGCGCGTCCCGCTCTCGCGGATCCAGAAGCTCTCCGGCGCCAACCTGGCCCGCAACTGGGTCCGGATCCCGCACGTCACGCACAACGACGACGCGGACGTCACGGAGCTCGAGGCGTTCCGCAAGCAGCTCAACGCGGAGCAGAAGGACGTCAAGGTGACGATGGTCGCCCTGCTCCTCAAGGGCCTCTCGGCGTCGCTGAAGAAGTTCCCGACGCTCAACTCCTCCCTCGACGGTGAGGAGCTGGTGCTGCGCAAGTACCACCACCTCGGCTTCGCGGCGGACACGCCCAACGGCCTCGTCGTCCCGGTCATCCGCGACGTCGACAAGAAGGGCATCCTCGAGGTCGCCGGCGAGCTCACCGAGCTCTCGGGCAAGGCGCGCGACGGCAAGCTCGGCCCGGCCCAGATGTCGGGCGGTACGTTCTCGCTGTCCAGCCTCGGCGGCATCGGCGGGACGTCGTTCACGCCGATCATCAACGCTCCGGAGGTCGCCATCCTCGGCGTCACCCGCTCGGCGATGCGCCCGGTCTGGAACGGCTCGGAGTTCGTCCCGCGGCTGATCCTGCCGCTGTCCCTCTCCTACGACCACCGCGTGGTCGACGGCGCCATGGCGGCGCGCTTCACGGCGCACCTCGCCGGCGTCCTGGCCGACTTCCGGAGGATCCTGCTGTGAGCACCATCGAGATCAAGGTCCCGGACATCGGGGACTTCGAGGACGTCCCCGTCACGGAGCTGCTCGTCGCGGTCGGCGACACCGTCGAGGTCGAGGACCCGCTCGTCGCGATCGAGTCCGAGAAGGCCACGATGGAGGTCCCGAGTCCCGAGGCCGGGAAGATCGTCGAGCTCAAGGTCGCCGTCGGGGACGCCGTCTCCGAGGGCACCGTCGTCGCGATCCTGGAGACCGCGGACGCGGGCTCCGGTGGCGGCTCCGAGGCCCCCGAGGGCGGCAAGGTCGACGAGAAGGACGGCGCGGGCGCGGACCACGCGAGCGCGCCGAAGGGCGAGACGCCCACCGGCGAGTCGACGGGTGGGTCCGGCGGTTCGGGCTCGGGCGGCGGCTCCGGGTCGGATGGCGTGTCCGGCACCGCCGCGGCCGGCACGGAGGGCGACTCCTACGCGGGCGGCTCGTCCGCCACGGCCGACCCTGCCGCGGCCGGCACCGCCGGTCGCCACGGCGGCACGCCCTCCAAGGCGTCCGACGAGGTCAAGGAGAAGGGCGACCTGCACGTCGACGTCGTCGTCCTGGGCTCCGGCCCGGGCGGCTACTCCGCGGCGTTCCGCGCCGCGGACCTCGGTCTGAAGGTCGCGATGGTCGAGCGCGAGCCCGTCCTCGGCGGCGTCTGCCTGAACGTCGGCTGCATTCCCTCGAAGGCGCTGCTGCACGCGGCGAAGGTCATCACGGAGGCCGAGGACATGGGCGCCCACGGCGTCTCGTTCGCGAAGCCCGAGATCGACCTCGACGCGCTGCGTTCCTGGAAGGACGAGGTCGTCGGCAAGCTCTCCGGCGGCGTCGGCGGCATGGCCAAGGGCCGCAAGGTCGAGGTCGTCCACGGCACGGGCCGCTTCGTCGGCGAGCACGAGCTGCAGGTCGACGACACGCTCGTCACCTTCGACTCGGCGATCGTCGCGACGGGCTCCAGCTCCGTGCGTCTCCCGGGCATCCCGCACGAGGAGGAGGGCGTCATGGACTCCACCGGCGCGCTCGAGCTGCGGGACGTCCCGGAGCGGCTGCTCGTCGTGGGCGGCGGCATCATCGGCCTGGAGATGGCCACGGTCTACGACGCCCTGGGCTCGCAGGTCACGGTCGTCGAGCTCGCGGACCAGATCGTCCCGGGTGCGGACAAGGACCTCGTCAAGCCGCTGAAGAAGCGCATCGAGGGCCGCTACGCCGCGATCCACCTGCAGACCAAGGTGGAGAAGGTGGAGAAGGTCGACGGCGGCCTGCAGGCCACGTTCTCCGTCGAGTCCGGGGACGCCCCGGAGCCGGCCGTGTTCGACCGGGTCCTCGTGGCCGTCGGCCGTATCCCGAACGGCAAGGACCTGGGCCTGGAGGAGATCGGCGTCGAGGTCGACGAGCGCGGGTTCGTGCCCGTCGACGAGCAGCAGCGCACGAAGGTCGCCCACATCTACGCGATCGGCGACGTCATCGGGCAGCCCATGCTCGCCCACAAGGCCACGCACGAGGCGCACGTGGCCGCCGAGGTCATCGCCGGGCACGACGTCGCGTTCGACGTGCGCGGCATCCCGTCCGTGGCCTACACCGAGCCCGAGCTCGCGTGGGTCGGCCTGACGGAGACGCAGGCCAAGAAGGACGGCACGCCGTACGAGACCGCGGCGTTCCCGTGGGTCGCCTCGGGCCGCGCGCTCGCGAGCGACGCCGAGAAGGGGCAGACGAAGCTCCTGATCGACCCGGAGACCCGCCGGATCCTCGGCGCGGGCATCGTGGGCACGAACGCCGGCGAGCTCATCGCCGAGATCGGCCTGGCGCTCGAGATGGGTGCCAACGCGGAGGACGTCGCCCTGACCGTCCACGCGCACCCCACGCTGTCGGAGTCCGTGGGCCTGGCCGCCGAGATCGCGGAGGGCACGATCACCGACATGCCCCAGAAGCGCAAGCGGGCCAAGAAGGACTGAGGGCGCTCGGGGCCGGCCGAGCGCTGGCCCCGATCCGGACCGCGCGCACAGGGGCGCCGCGTACCCTGGTGGGATGCAAGTTTCTGTCCTTGCGTCGGGCGTCCACCGGCGGCGCCCCCTCCTGCGCGTCGCCGTCGCCGTGGCCGCCGCGGCGTCCCTCGGGGGCACCACGACCGCGGTCGCTGCGCCCTCGCCGGGCGCCCGGTCGGCGGGCGACACGGTGTTCCCGACCACCGGCAACGGGGGCTACGACGCCCAGCACTACGACCTGCGCCTGCGCTACCGCCCGGCGACCCGGCACCTCACGGCTCACGCCGAGATCACCGCGGAGGCCACCCAGGACCTGTCGAGCTTCAGCCTCGACCTGCAGGGACTCACCGTCCGGTCCGTGAAGGTCGACAACGCGCCGGCATCCTTCGCGCGGGGGCGGACGAAGCTCGAGGTCACCCCGGCGGCGGCGCTCCCCGCGGGGGCGCGGTTCGTCGTGTCCGTCGCCTACGACGGGACGCCGCGCGCGGCCCGTGGGCGGGGCGGGACGCCCGAGGGGTGGGTGCGCACGCGCGGCGGGGCGTTCGTCGTCGGCCAGCCCATCGGAGCACAGACCTGGTTCCCGAACAACAACACGCCGGGCGACAAGGCCACCTACCGCATCGCCGTCACCGTGCCCAAGGGGCTCACGGCGATCGGGAACGGCGAGCTGCGCTCCGCCACGACGCACGGCCGTTGGCGCACCTGGGACTGGCGCGAGCGCCACCCCATGAGCAGCTACCTCGCAACGGCCACGCTCGGCGACTTCCGGCTGCGGACGCACCGCTCGGCCGACGGCCTCCCGATCTACGACGCCGTCGACCGTCGCGGGCTCAGGGCGCTGCCGGCGGACCGGCGCCGCGAGTTCGAGAGCGACCTGGCCGGAGGGCTCGAGGAGGACGTCGTTCGCCGCTTCTCGTTCTTCTTCGGGCCCTTCCCGTTCTCGTCCTTCGGTGGCGTCTACGCGGTCGCCCCGGCGGCCGGGTACGCCCTGGAGACGCAGAGCAAGCCGAACTACGCCTCGATCGACACCACCGCCGTGCCCCACGAGCTGGCACACCAGTGGTTCGGCAACAGCGTGACGCCCAGCCGCTGGGCGGACCTATGGCTCAACGAGGGACTGGCCGTGTGGGCCGGCGACTGGCTGTACCCCTACGACCGCACGGGTGCTGCGAAGTCCCGGAAGCTGGGCATCCCGAGCCCGGCCGGGCAGCTGCGGGAGCTCCTGGCACGACGCGCGAACGACCCGCTCTGGAAGATCTCGCCCGGGCGCCCGACCGCCAAGACGTTGTTCAGCGACGCGACCTACCAGCGCTCCGCGGGCGCCTTCGAGGGCTACCGGCAGATCGTCGGCGACCGCGTCTTCTACCGCTCGCTCCGGAGCTGGACCCGCGACCACGCCCACGGCACCGTGACGGCCGAGGACTGGATCGCCCACACGAACGCCGAGAGCGGGCGGGACCTGCGCGCGTACTGGAACGACTGGATCTTCCGGGCGGGCAAGCCGCGCCTCACGCCCGAGGCCGTGCGGCGCGCCGGGAGGTAGCGGGGGCCGCGGGGCCGGGGGCGGTCTGCGTCGTGTGACGTGCGGCCCACGGGCCATCCGCCGGCGTCGTGCCGCACGTACCGTCGTGTGGCGCCGGGGGTAGCCGGGCGTCGCGCACGGGGCCGCCCGACTGGGGTGGGCCGCGCGCCCGGTCCCTCTCGAAGGTCGGAGTTCCGTGGTCCCCCTCCTCGCCGTCGTCGACGCCGGGGCGACGGGTCTCGTCGTGCTGCTCGACGTGGCCCTGATCCTGGTCGTCAGCCGCCTCTTCGGCCGGATGCTCCGGGGCGTCGGCCAGCCCGCCGTGGTCGGCGAGATCCTCGCGGGGATCGCGCTGGGCCCGACGCTGCTCGGGCTGCTCGCCCCCGACGTGCTCTCCGCGCTCTTCCCGGACGACGTCCGGGGCGTCCTGAAGGCGGTGGCGACCGTCGGGCTCGTCCTCTTCATGTTCGGCGTCGGCCACGAGAGCGACCTGGGGCAGATGCGGCGGATGGGCCGCCGCGTCGGGGCGCTGTCGGTCGGGTCGGTCGCCGTGCCGGCCGTCGCGGGCGTCGCCGTCGCGCTGCTCCTGTGGCCCGCGCACGACGTGGTGGCGGGGGAGGAGGTGCCGCTGGCCGCCTTCGCCGCGTTCCTCGCGATCGCGCTCTCCGTGACGGCGTTCCCGGTGCTGGCCCGGATCCTCGACGAGGCCGGGCTGCTGCGGGCACCGATCGGCGCCCTGGCGATGACCGTGGCCGCCGTCACCGACCTCGTCGCCTGGTCCGCCCTGGCGGTCGTGGTGGCCGCGACGGGCGACGGTGGGCGTTCCCTGGTCGTGACGGGCGTGCTCGTCGTGGTCTACGCGGTCGTGCTCGTGGGCGTGGTGCGGCCGGGGCTGCGCCTCGTGGTGGCGCGGCTCACGCCCGCCCCGGCCCTCGCCCCGGCCGCCGTGCTGCTCGTCGGCCTGGCGCTCTCGGCCGGGGCGACGGAGGCGCTCGGCCTGCACGCCGCCATCGGCGCGTTCGCCTTCGGGCTCGTCGTCCCGCGGGGGACGGCCGAGGACGGGGCGGGAGACGGCGCGACGTGCGAGGCGGGGAACGGGCGCGCGCTGGCGGTGGGAGACGGCGCGGCAGTGCGCGTCGCGGGGCCTGCCGAACGCGGCGCCGCGGCCCTCGGGACGGCGGGGCGCGTGCTCGTACCCGTCTTCTTCCTCACCACGGGCCTGACCGTCGACCTGACCGGCCTGACGGGCGCGGGCCTGGCGACGATGGCGCTGCTGTTCGTCGTCGCGACCCTCGCGAAGTTCGGCGGCGTCGGCCTCGCCGCGCGCCTGTCGGGCGCGGGGCTCCGCGAGTCCGCCGCGCTCGGCACGCTCATGAACGCCCGGGGCCTGACCGAGCTCGTGATCCTCGAGGTCGGGCGGTCGGCGGGCATCCTGGACGAGGTCACGTTCACCGCGCTCGTTGGCGTCGCGCTGCTGACGACGGTGCTGACCGGCCCGCTCTTCCGTCGTCTGCATCGGCCGCCGGGGCCGGGCACGGCCGCGCCGGCGGCCGCGCCGTCGTGGGGCCTCGCCGACTGACCGGTCCCCCACCGCGGCGCGAGCAGTCGTGGGGCCCGGTGGTCTGACCCGACCCGCGTCGGCGGCCGCGCCGTCGTGGGGCCTGGCAGGCTGCTCCCCATGCCCCCGCTGGACCCCGGATCCGACTCCGTCCCCGAGCCGCTCCTGATCGACCGCAACCCGCTGCCCGCCTCGATCGGCGGAGACCTGCGGCGGCAGCTCACGTTCGTCGTCGAGGTCGACCGCATGAAGGCCGTGCTGCGGCAGTCGCCCGTCGCCGCCACGGAGCGGCGGGAGAACGACGCGGAGCACTCCTGGCACCTGGCGCTCATGGCCCTGGTCCTCGCCGAGCACGCGGACGAGCCGGTCGACCGGGGACGCGTCGTCGAGCTGCTCGTGCTGCACGACCTCGTCGAGGTCTACGCGGGCGACGTCTCCGTCCACGACGTCGCGGCCCGCGCCGCCCAGGCCGTGCGCGAGGTCCAGGCCGCCGACCGGCTCTACGGTCTGCTGCCCGACGAGCAGGGCCGCCGCCTGCGCGCGGCGTGGGAGGAGTTCGAAGCCGGCGCCACCCCCGAGGCGCGGTTCGCCCGCGGGCTCGACCGCCTGCAGCCGCTGCTCCTGAGCTGGATGGCCGGGGGCGGCCGATGGCCCGACGAGGGCGTGACGGCGGACAGCATCCGCGGGCTCCTGGGGGCCATCGGGGCCTCGTCGGCGTCGCTGGGCGCGGCCGCCGAGGAGCTCATCGCCGAGAGCGACCGCCGCGGCTACTTCCGCGGTTGATCACCACGGCTCGGGGCCGCGCGCCGTCCCCGGGACCCGCGCGTACCCCGTGGGACCCGCACGCGCCCGCAGGAGCCGATCCCATTTGACATAGCGACCATTATGCGAATAGCGTCGGCTATGTCATGAGTCCCGCCCGCGCGTCGTCCGCCATCTTCCCGCCCGGGCCGCGCCGGCCTGCACCGCTCCAGACCCTGCGCTGGATGCGGGACACCTGGGGGTTCCTCGCCGAGTGCCGGGAGCGGTACGGCGAGACCTTCACGATCCGCCTGCCCGGCGCCGACCGCTGGGTGTTCCTCACCGACCCGGAGCACGTCAAGCAGGTCTTCACCGGCGACCCGAAGGTCTTCCACGCGGGCGAGGGCAACTCGGTGCTGCTGCCGATCCTCGGCCGCCACTCCGTGCTGCTGCTGGACGAGAAGCCGCACATGCGCCAGCGCAAGCTGCTGCTCCCGCCGTTCCACGGCAAGCGGATGGCGGGCTACGAGGACCTCATGCGCCAGATCGCCCGCGACACGATCGCGACGTGGCCCGTCGGCCAGCCGCTGCGCGCGTGGCCGCAGATGCAGCAGATCACGCTCGAGATCATCATGCGCGCGGTCTTCGGCGTGGAGGGGTCGCAGCTGCGGGACCTGCGGGCCGCGCTCGAGCACGTGATGGCCGAGGTCACCGGCAAGCGCACGATGCTGACCATGGCGCTGCTCGGCGAGGGTGCGTTCCGGCGCCTGCCGACGTTCCGCCGCGCGCTGGAGGACGTCGACGCGATCCTGCTGCCCGAGATCGCCCGCCGCCGCGACGCCGCTGACCTGGAGGAGCGGGGCGACATCCTCTCGATGCTGCTGCAGGCCACGGACGAGGACGGGCGTCCCATGGGCGACCGCGAGCTGCGCGACGAGCTGATGACGTTGCTCGTCGCGGGCCACGAGACGACGGCCACCTCGCTGTCCTGGGCGCTCGAGCGGCTGGTCCGCCACCCCGACGCCCTGCGGCGCCTGCAGGACGAGGTCCGGGACGGCGAGGGCGACGCCTGGATGGATGCCGTTTGTCGCGAGACCCTGCGGCTGTGCCCGGTCATCTCGATCGTCGTGCGCGAGCTGCAGGAGCCCGTCGAGATCGCCGGCCACACCCTCCCGGCCGGCACCCGCGTGGCACCCTGCATCCACCTCGTCCACCGCCGCCCCGACATCTACCCGGACCCCGACGCGTTCCGCCCGGAGCGCTGGCTCGACCAGACGCCGGGCACCTACACCTGGATCCCGTTCGGCGGCGGCGTCCGTCGTTGCCTCGGCGCCAGCTTCGCCCTCTTCGAGATGAAGACGATCCTGGGCGAGATCGTCGCCGCCATGGACCTGCAGACCACCACGGCCCCGGGCGAGCGCATGCGCACCCGGGCGATCACGAGGACGCCGGGTGGCCAGGCACAGATCGTGGTCGCGCGGCGGCGGGAGCGGGAGAGCGCGGGGGCGCAGGCGGTGGGGGTCGCGGGGTAGGGGGCGCGCGGGGCGGGCCTCGGCCAGGCCCCCGCAGCTCAACGGCGGGCGGCCGTCACCGTGCAGCCCGGCCGCGCGGCGTCGAAGACCGAGCCGGCGGCGATGCACGCGGTGAGGCCCGTGACCTGCTGGGCGTAGCCGCGGTCCTTGACCGCGGTGGTGGTGCCGTCCGGGGCGACCTCGCACGGGTTGCTCTCGGTGCAGGGCTTGCCGTCGCCGGTCACGTGGCTGTTGTGGATCGCGACGATCTGGTCGGTGCGGGGGTTGACCATCGGGGACCCGGAGGTCCCGCCCTGGGGCAGGCACGCCTTGTCGGCGGCGTAGCGCAGCGCGTTCCGCTGGGTGTACCCCGACTCCTGGACGGCGGGGACGACGGTCTCGACCGTGCAGGCGAAGGTCGTCTGCGCGGTCCCGGAGTGCATCACGAGCGCGTCGCCCGGCGCCGGGCCGGTCGTGGCCAGCTCGCGGGCGGGCACGTCGAGGGCGGCGAGCTCGGCGTAGCTCTGGCGTAGGCGGTAGAGCGCGACGTCGGTGCCGGTCATCGTCGCGTAGAGCAGGCGGGTGGTCGTCCCGCGCGCAATGGGGTTGCTGGACCGGCCCGTCAACGGCACCAGGGAGTCGGACGGACGGTCGGCCACGGCCTGGCCGGGCTTCGGCCGGGGGTCGAGGCAGTGCCCGTTCGTGAGCACCATGGCCGGGTCGGTGGGCCGGCTGGCCGCGACGCGCACCACCGACGCGGAGCACCCGCTGCCATGGATCACTGCGGCCCCGGCCATGCCCGGCGACGTCAGGCGCTTCGGGCGCGGGATCGCGCGCCGGCCCGAGGTGTACGAGCTGATCCAGCGCCGGTGCGCGCTGAGGTCCGTGTAGACCGAGGGCCGAAGACCGCTGACGTAGTTGCCGCCGTTGACGGTTCCGGCGATCACGGTGCCGTGGCCGCGCTCCTGCACGAAGACCGGGCCGCCGGAGTCCATGTTGTCGGGCCCGACGCGCTCGTCGACACCGATGCAGAGCGCCCGGCGGTCGGCCTTGATGCCGCAGGTCTTCAGCCGTGCGACCTTCGTGATCGCCGCCCGCAGCATCGTCGGGTAGCTGCGGGTGCGCCCGTAGTCGCGCAGTCCGCCCTTGTTGGTGTAGCCCCACCCTTGGATGGTCGCCGTGGTTCCGGGCGCCGGCGGACGCGTCGCCACCTTCGCGGGCGTGACGCGGACGGGCCGGCTGAGCTTCAGCAGCGCGTAGTCGCCCGCGGGGTCGATGGTCCGGGAGGCCCGTACGAACTGCTGCACGTTCACGAGGCGTCCCCCGGAGATGTTGTCGCGGGAGCCGAAGCGCACCTTCCAGCCGACGGGATTGCCCGACAGCGCGATCTTCACCTTGCCCGTGCCGGCGAGGCTCGTCTTCGTGTCGACCTCGTTGGTGCAGTGCCCGGCCGTGATCGCCCACCGCGGCGCGATCAACGTCGCGCCGCAGACGTGGGTGCTCCGACGCGGCGAGTCGACGCGCTGGAACGAGCCGTCGTACGGCGCGACGGTGCGGGCGGTCTGGCCACCGACGATGGCGTGGGCCGGCGAGGCGGCGGCGCCGAACGCGAGGAGCGCCAGGGGCAGCGACGACGCGGCGGCGAGAGCGCGCCTGGAGGGTCTGAGGTTGGTCATGGCTCCGACCGTAGGGGCCGGGATGTTGCGCGAACGTCTGCTGCCAGGGGGGCACGCGGCTCGCGTGATCACCGTGCCGCGCGGCCCCTCCGCCCCGGCCCGGATGGTCACCGCGCCGTGCGATCCCTACGCCCGGCCCGGATGGCCACCGCGCCGTGCGGCCCCTACGCCCCTCGCAGCCGCGCCGTCGCGAACTCCGCCATGCCGGCGTCGAAGTCCTCGCCCGCGGTGAACCCGAGCACGTCCGCCGCCCGCACGGCCGAGGCGAACACGTGGCGGACGTCGCCCAGCCGGTAGTCCCCGGTGACGACGGGCTCGAGGTCCGCCGCGAGGGCGCCCGCCTCGCCACCGCCGCCGCCCGCTGCCGCCGAACCACCATCCGCCCCCATCGCCGCCCAGAGCGCCCGCGCCATCTCGCCCACGGTCCGCGGGGTGCCCGAGCAGACGTTGAACGCCCCGGGCACCGGCTCCTCCGCGGTCAGCGCCAGCACGTTGGCCCGCGCCACGTCGCGGACGTGGACGAAGTCGCGCCGCTGGCCGCCGTCCTCGAAGACCTTCGGTGCGCGGCCCGCCGCCAGCGCGGAGCGGAAGATGGACGCGACGCCCGCGTAGGGGGTGTCCTTCGGCATGCCCGGGCCGTAGACGTTGTGGTACCGCAGCGAGGTGACCGGGACCCCCGTCTCGCGGGAGAACGCCGTGGCGAGGTGCTCCTGGTGGAGCTTCGTCGCGGCGTAGACGTTGCGGGGGTCCAGCGCCGCGTCCTCCGGGATCGACTCCGGGGTCAACGGGCGGCCGCAGACCGGGCAGCCGGGCTCGAAGCGGCCCGCGTCGAGGTCGGCGACGGCGCGGGCCGGCGGGGTCACGAGGCCGTGGTCGGCGCAGCGGTAACGGCCCTCGCCGTAGACGACCATGCTCGACGCCTGCACGAACCGTCCGGTGAAGTTCCGCCGCGCCAGGCCGCGCAGCAGCACCGCGGTGCCCAGGTCGTTGTGGCCGACGTAGTCCGCGATGTCGTCGATGTCGAGCCCCAGGCCGACCATCGCCGCCTGGTGGCACACGTGGTCCACACCCTCGAGCACCCGGTCGACCGTGTCGGCGTCCCGGACGTCGCCGATCACGAGCTCGGCCCGTGGGTCGAGCCCCTCCGGCAGCCCGTCGTGCGCGGCGGGGTGGAGGAGGTCGAGGATCCGCACCTCGTGGCCGGCGTCGAGCAGCTGCGTGACGATGGGCTGGCCGATGAAGCCGGCCCCGCCGGTGACGAGGATCATCGGCGCAGCGTAGTGGGAGCGTCCGGCGCGCCCCCCGCGCCCGTAGGGTCACCCTGTGCCCGACGTCGTCCTGCCGGTCCTGAACGAAGCCCAGGCGCTCCCCTGGGTGTTGGGGCGCATGCCGGTGGGGTACCGGCCCATCGTGGTCGACAACGGTTCAACGGACGGCTCGGGCGAGATCGCCGCCTCCCTCGGCGCGCTCGTGGTGCGCGAGGAGCGACCAGGCTTCGGCTCGGCGTGCTTCGCCGGGCTGACCGCGGCCGACGACGACGTCGTCTGCTTCGTCGACGCCGACGGCTCGCTCGACCCGCGCGATCTGCCGATCGTCACCGATCCCGTGCTCGACGGCCGGTTCGACCTGGTGCTCGGCGCCCGCCGGGCCGAGCGCGGCTCGTGGCCCTGGCACGCCCGGCTCGCCAACCGCGCGCTCGGCCTCGAGCTGCGCCGGCGGGGGGCGGGACCGGTCCTGCGCGACATCGGTCCGATGCGCGCCGCGCGCCGCCAGGGGCTGCTCGACCTGGGGCTGCAGGACCGGCGCTTCGGTTGGCCGCTCGAGATGGTCGTGCGCGCCGCCGGGGCCGGCTGGCGGATCGACGAGGTCGACGTCCC
This sequence comes from Patulibacter americanus DSM 16676, assembly GCF_000420025.1. GTDB lineage: Bacteria > Actinomycetota > Thermoleophilia > Solirubrobacterales > Solirubrobacteraceae > Patulibacter > Patulibacter americanus. Next base: position 67,150 of record NZ_ATUD01000001.1, on the reverse strand, counting down.
CTACGCGGCCCGCCGCGGCGGGCGCTCCAAGGTGACGGGCACCGTGCGGGGGACGGCCCGGACCGTCCGCGACATGTCGCGCGTGCTGGCCGAGGATCGCCGGGCCCGAGAGCGCGGCGGTCCGTCATGAGTGCTGCCGACACGACCCTGATCGTCATCGCGAAGGCCCCGGTCGCGGGCCGCAGCAAGACGCGGCTGACCCCGCCCTGCACGCCCCAGCAGGCCGCGGACCTGGCCGAGGCCGCGCTGACCGACACGCTGCACGCGGTGCTGGCGACGCCCGCGGCCCGGCGCGTGCTGGTCCTCGAGGGCACCCCGGGCGCCTGGCTCCCGGACGGCTTCGAGGTGCTCCCGCAGCGGGGCGACGGCCTGGACGAGCGGCTCGCTGCGGCGTTCGAGGACGTCGCGGGCGGGGGCCCGCCGACCCCGCCCGCCCTGCTCGTCGGCATGGACACCCCGCAGGTCACCCCGGGGCTGCTGGCCGCCGCGGCCGCCGCGCTGCACGCCCCCGGCGTCGACGCGGTGCTCGGGCACGCCCCCGACGGGGGATACTGGGCCATCGGCCTCTGCGTCCAGGACCCGCGGTTCTTCGTAGGTGTTCCCATGAGCACCGAGTCCACGGGCCGCGAGCAGGAGGCCCGCCTGCGCGAGCACGGCCTGTCCGTCGCGCTGCTCCCCGAGCTGCGCGACGTCGACCTGATCGACGACGCTCATGCGGTCGCGGCGCTCGCGCCCGACAGCCGCTTCGCCCGGACCCTGGAGGCCACGCGGTGAATCCGTCCACGCTCTTCGGCCGGCTCCTCGACGACGGCGCCGACGCGCTCACCGTCCGCGCGAGCGACGGCGACGTCTGGTCCATGCCGATGGGCCGCTGGCTCGCGCCGGCCACCGAGGTCGACGAGCGCGTGCTCGATCGCGCGGTCGGCCCGGTGCTCGACGTCGGCTGCGGGCCCGGCCGGCACGTGCACGCCCTGAGCCGCCGCGGCGTCGTGGCGCTCGGGATCGAGCTCTCCCCCACCGCGGTGCGCCACGCCCGCAACGGCGGGGCCGAGGTCGTCGAGGGCTCCATCTTCGAGGTCGCCCCGGACCCCGGCTGTTGGTCCACGGCGCTCCTGCTCGACGGGAACATCGGCATCGGCGGGCAGCCGCGCCAGCTGCTCCGGCGGGTCGCCGAGCTGCTCGGCGACGACGGGTGCATCCTCGTCGAGCTCGACCCCGAGCCGGGGGACCGCGCTCCGGAGGACGACGCGCCGATCCGCGTGCGCATCGAGTCCGACGGCTCCACGAGCGCGTGGTTCCCCTGGGCCCGCGTGACGGCCGGGGCGATCGACGCGCCCGCCGAGGCGGCCGGCCTGCGGGTCACCGAACGGTGGTCCGACGGCGGCCGCCACTTCTGCACGTTGTCCCGCGCATGAGCAAGCTGGGGCCGCCGCCCGGTCCGGCGCGGCCCGAGTTCTGGCGCAGCCCGATCCGCGGCCCGTGGCTGACGGCCGTCCTCGGGCTCGTCCTCCTCGTCGGGTTCCCGCTGGTCTTCCTCACGGGCCTCCTGTCCCACGCGGCATACATGCCGCAGCTGCCCGGCAACGCGGTCGTCCCCGCCGGGCTCGGTCTGCAGTTCGTGCGGTTCGACTGGCCGACGAGCCCCGTCTGGCTCTACGCGCTGAACCAGGGCGTGCACGTGACCGTCGGGATCGTGCTCGTGCCGGTCCTGATCGCGAAGCTCTGGTCCGTCATCCCCAAGCTCTTCGCGTGGCCGCCGGCGCCGAACCCCGCCGAGGTCCTCACGAAGCTGGCCAACCTGCTGCTCGTCGGCGCGGCGTTCTTCCAGCTCGCCACAGGCATCGCGAACATCCAGCTCTGGTACCCGTTCCGGTTCGGGTTCGTGACGGCCCACTTCTACGGCGGTTGGGTGCTGATCTTCGCCCTGCTGCTGCACGTCGCGGTGCGGATGCCGAAGGTCCGCCAGGCGATGCGCACGAACGCCGCGCTCAAGCCGCTGCGCGACGACCTCGCCCACACGCGCCCCGAGCCCTTCGAGCCCGACGGCCTCGTCTCGCCGAACCCGGCGCCCGCGACGATCTCGCGTCGCGGGCTGCTCGGTCTCGTCGGCGCGGCGTCGGGCGGCCTCTTCGTCGTCACCGCCGGCCAGAGCCTGGGCGGGCCGTTCCGGCAGGCCGCCCTGCTGGCGCCGCGCGGCAACGGCCTGGCGCTCGACGGGCCGAACGGGTTCCCGGTGAACAAGACGGCGGCGGTGGCGGGCATTGGCCGCAGCGTGGTGGGCGAGGCGTACCGGCTGGAGCTGCAGGGCGGGCGTACCCTGGAGCTCTCGCGTGCCGACCTCCTCGGCCTGCCGCAGCACACCTACGACCTGCCGATCGCGTGCGTCGAGGGCTGGTCGACGACGCAGGCGTGGACGGGCGTGCGGCTGCACGACCTCGCCGAGCTCGTCGGCGCCGACCCGGAGCACGCGCTCTTCGTTACCTCGCTGCAGAAGGCGGGGGCGTTCCGCAAGGCCACCCTCTCGCGCGACCAGGCGCACGCCGACAAGTCGCTCCTGGCGCTGCGGGTCAACGGGGTCGACCTCTCCCTGGACCACGGCTACCCGGCGAGGATCATCGTGCCGGCGCTCCCGGGGGTCCACAACACGAAGTGGGTCGCGGGCCTGCGGTGGGCGGCGGCATGAGCGGCTCCGACCCCAACGGCCCCGGCCCGGCCGGCCCTCGCGGCTTCCGCCGCTTCTACGGCGCCACGCCCGCGCACCTGCTCCTGCACCTCGCGGGCATCGCCCTCTGCGCGTGGGCGCTGAAGGAGGTCTTCGGCCACTACCACGAGGTCTGGGGCAACCTGCTGATCTGGCTCGTGGCGGGCGCGCTCCTGAACGACTTCGTGGCGCTGCCCCTCTACGTGGGCATCGACCGGCTGGCGCGGCGGCTGTGGCGCCCGGCCCGGCAGCGGTTGGCGCGCGGGCCGGCGACGGCGCTCGTCCCCGGCCGCGGCCACGTGCGCGTGCCCGTGGCGATGTCCGCCGCGCTGCTGCTCGTCTACCTGCCCAACATCCTCGGGAAGGAGCCGCGCGGGCACCAGCTCTCCACGGGGCTCGCGGAGCAGCCCGACTTCGCCGGACGCTGGCTCCTAATCACCGCTGGCCTGCTCCTGGCCTCGCTGGTCATCTACCTCGTGCGGGTCAGGGTCGCAGCGTCTGGAGCACGCCGTCCGTCGCCCCGGTGACGAAGACGTGACCGGAGACGGGGTCGACGGCGACGGTCTGCGGCTGCTCGACCGCGGGGAAGATCCGGCCGGTGCGGCTCCTCGTGCGTGCCCGCAGCTCGACGAGCTTGTTCTCCGCCGGCAGCGTCACCCACACCTTGTAGCGCTCCTCGTCGAGCGCGATCCCGTAGGGCTGGCTCGACAGCCACTGGCGGCGCTGCAGCTGGAGCTTGCCGTCCTGCCACACGAAGATCAGGATCGCCTTGCCCGTGGTGTCGGCGACGTAACAGATGCCCTCGTCGCGACAGACGACGTGGGTGGGCCCGACGCCGGCCGGGGCGGACGCCAGGCGCTTGAGCGTGCGGGTGTCGTAGAGCTCGAGCACGCGCTCCTTCACGGCCACCACGGCGACGATGCGTCCGCCGTCGATCGGCGCCAGGCCTCCCGGCTGCAGGGCGATCCGCTCCTGGCGCACGACGCGGTCGCCGCGCACGATCTGCAGCAGGTTGCCCAGCTCGGCGCCCACCGCGACCTCGCCGCCCGCGCCCAGCGGCGTGGCGTCGTGGGGCTGGCGGCCGACCTTCGCCTGGGCGACGATCCGGCCGATTGGCACGTCCTTGCCGTCGTACTCCCCGCCGAGGGAGACCTGGGCGAGTGTGTCGGCGTCCTCGTCGGGGACGAGCACGCGGGAGGACGGGCCGTCCGTCGCGAGCTGCAGGTGCCGCGGCGCGCCGGGCAGCGAGACGCGCTCGACGACCTTCCCCGTCGCCGCGGAGACGACGGCCAGTCGCGCGGGGCGACGCAGGGCGACGGCCACGAGCCCGGAGCGGCCGTCGGCGACGATCCCCTCGGGCCGCTTGCCGACGACGGTGACGCGCCCCGCCGGCTTCGTCGTCAGGCTGGGGGCGTTCGGCGGCTCGGCCGCCGGCGGCAGCGCGGCGGGCTCCTGCGAGCCGCAGCCCGCGACGGCCGCCGCACACGAGAGCGCACAGGCGAGGAGCACGGATGAGCGACGCAGCGGCACGAGAGGGTGGAGCATCGCAGCACACCTACCCCGGGGAGGCCGGTCCCGAAGCGGCCGGACGCCCCGCGCCGGAGCCCGCGCTGCCCGGCGGCCCGTCGCGGCTCGAGATCCCCGTCCTCCTGGTGCTGCTGGCCGTCGCCGTGGTCACCGTCGCGTACGGCTGGTTCGAGGGCCGCCAGAAGGGTCTGTTCGGCACCGCCACGCCGCCCTTCGTGTTCGGCTGGCTGCCGATGATCGACGTGCCGTGGGCCGTCGCGTGCGCCGCGGTCCTCGGCCTCGGGGCGGTCGCGGCGCCGACGCTCGTCCGCGCGCGCCTGAGCCCGCCCGTCTTCGCGCTCGCCGTGTTCGCGCTGGCCGCCGCGGCCGGCCTGACGATCGGTGCCGCGCGCATGGGCACCTACGGGTGGTGGCAGGTGTTCGACCTGCGACCCCAGGGGTCGTTCGAGGCCGCCAACGAGTACCTGCCGGGCCTGCCGCTCCTGGAGTGGGGGATCCCGAACTACCTCGATCGCTTCGCCGAGACGGTGCCTTCGCAGGCGGTCAACATCGCCGGCCATCCGCCCGGACCCCTGCTGCTCATGCGCTGGGCGGGGCTGGAGACCGCGGAGCGCCTGGCGGCCCTGTGCATCGGGTGCGCGGCCCTGACCGCGCCGCTGACCTACGCCATCGGCCGCTCCGTCGGCGTGGGGGAGCGCGCGGCGCGGATCGCCGGACTGCTCGCGATCTTCACGCCCGTGATGCTGCTGGACGGCGTCACCTCGTTCGACGCGGTCTACGCCGCGATGGGCGCCCTGGCCGCGGCGCTGCTGCTCAGCCGCCGCCCGGCCCTGCTCGCGCTCGGCGGCCTGGTCTTCGCGGTCTGCACGATCTTCTCGTGGGCCCTGCTCGGGGTCGGCGCCGCCGTCGCGCTGACCGTGCTCTGGCGCGACGGCTGGCGCCGCGCCCTGCTCGTCGCCCTCGTCTCCGGGGCGGGGTTCGTCGGGATCAACGCGTTCCTCGCCGTGGGCTGGGGCTACGACCCGATCGGCACCCTGCTGGCAACGGAGGGCGTCTACCGCAACAGCCTCGCCCAGATTCGGCCGTACCGCTTCTGGGTCTTCGGCTCGCCCGTGGCGTGGGCCCTGATGCTCGGGCCGATTGTGATCGCCGCGGCGACCCGTGCGGCGCTGCGGCGGAGCCCGGTGGCGCTGGGGATCCTGGCCGTCATCGTCATCGCCGCCGTGGCCGGGTTCACGAAGGCCGAGACGGAGCGGATCTGGCTCATCTTCGTGCCGCTGGCCTGCGTGGCGGCGGCGCCGCTCTTCTCGACGCGGCGGCTGCCGCTCGTGCTCGGCGTGCTGGGCGCGCAGGCCCTCGCGTTGCAGGTCCTGGTCAACACCGTCTGGTGAGCTGGGGCCGGCGCGAGCCGGATCACGGCGAGCAGCGCCGTGTCCGTGAGCTAGGCCACGGCGAGCAGGGCCGCGACCTCGCGCCACGTCGGCGGGCCGACGAGGTCGGGCAGCTCGCCCGCGTCGGCGCGGCGGCGGCCCTCCTCCGTGGAGCAGAAGCGCGCGTTCGGGGTGAACCCGACGCGGTGGATGAGCAGGCGGTCGGCGTCCCAGCAGACGGCGATCGTCGGCTCGTCCGAGAGCGTGCCGTTCGTGTGGTCGCGCAGCGCCTCGTGGAGGATCGCGGCGCGGGCGTCGTCGAGCGCGAGGAGGCCCTCGTCGCGCAGGTCCTGCAGCAGCACGGCGGCGCGCGGGCCGTGCTCGAGGTCGCGGCCGTCGTCGACGCGCTTGGCGTCGTGCAGCAGCGCGAAGAGCAGCAGCAGCTGGCGGTCGGGCTCGAGGCCCGGCGTGCGGTCCTGCACGTCGGCCAGGGACGCCGCCGTCGCGCCGACCGCGCGCCAGTGGTCCACGCCGTGGATCCGCGAGGTCAGGTGCGTGGAGCGTCCCTCCACCGCGGTCACCAGCCGATCGAGGTCGTCCCACGCGCGCGTCATCCGCTCCATCGTCGCAGGACCGGACGGGTCCGCGCGTGAGCGGGTGGCATGCTTGGGGGCGTGCGCCCTGCCCCGACCGTCCCCGCACCCGCTCGCTCATGACGGGCCATGTCGTCGTCCTCGGCGCGATCAACGTCGACCTCGTCACCCGCGCCGCGCGGCTGCCCGGCCCCGGCGAGACGGTCGTCGGGGGCGGGCTGCAGCGGTTCGGCGGCGGGAAGGGGGCCAACGCGGCGGTCGCCGCGGCCCGGCTCGGCGCGCGGGTGCGGCTGGTGGGCGCGGTCGGCGCCGACGACGACGGCCGCCGCACGCTGAAGGACCTGGCCAGGGACGGCGTCGACGTGTCGGGCGTCGCCGTGCTCGACGACGTGGCGACGGGCGCGGCGCTCATCGTCGTGGACGCGGCGGGGGAGAACCAGATCGCCGTCGCCGCCGGGGCCAACGACGCGGTCACCGTGGCCCACGTGAGCGCCACGCTGGAGACGGCGCTCCCCGGAGCGGGGTGCGTGCTGGTCTCCGCCGAGGTGCCCGACGCGACGGTCGAGGCGGCGGTGGTCGCCGCGGTCGCGGCCGGCGTCCCGTGCGTGCTGAACCCCGCGCCGGCTCGCGCGGCGCTGCTCGCCGCGGCCGACCATGGCGCCGTCCTGACCCCGAACGCCGGCGAGGCGCGCGACCTCACGGGCCACGACGACCCGCTCTCCGCCGCCCGGGACCTCGCGGCCCGGACCGGCGCGGCGGTCGTCGTGACGCTCGGCGGCGACGGGGCCCTGCTCTGCGCGCCCGGCGAGGAGCCCGCGCGGTTGCCGGCGCGTCCCGCCACGGTCGTCGACACGACCGGCGCGGGCGACGCGTTCAACGGGGCGCTCGCCGCGGGCCTGGCGGACGGCCGCGGGCTGCACGAGGCCGTCGACCGGGCGCTCGTGGTGGGGGCGCTCGCGGTCGGGCGGGCCGGCGCGCGCGAGGGGATGCCGACGGCCGACCAGGTCGCGCGGTCCGTCAAGGGCTGATCCGGCGCGACAGCGCCGTCGGAGTCGCCCGACCGGCCCGTGCGGAACGCCCGGCGGTGGGCGACCGGCTCCAGGACATCCCCATGGCGCCCGCGGGCGCGGCATGATGGCGGGCGCACCCGATCAGAGGGATCCCCTTTCATGACCGACGCCCCGATGACGCTCGAGCGGGACGGCAGCCTCGCCGTCCTGACGATCAGCTCGCCGCCCCTGAACCTGTTCGACCGGGCGATGTTCGACGCCCTGCGCGAGAACGTGGCGGCGCTGAAGGCCGACCCGCCGCGAGGCCTGCTGATCCGGGCGGAGGGCGACGTCGTCTCGGCCGGGGTCGACGTCCACGAATTCGACGGCCTCTCGATCGAGCAGGGCGCGAGCCTGTGGCGCGACCTGCTCCGCGTCGTGCAGACGGTCGAGACGTTGCCGTGCCCCGTCGTCTTCGCCGCCCACGGGCTCACGCTCACCGCGGCGTTCGAGCTGGCGCTGGGTTGCGACCTCATCGTCGCGGGCCGCTCCGCGAAGTTCGGCCTGGTCGAGACCGTCGTCGGCCTGACGCCCTCCATGGGCGGCCCGCAGCGCCTGGCCGAGCGCGCCGGCTCCGGCCGTGCCCGCGAGCTCGTCATGACCGGCGAACTGTTCGGCGCCGAGACGCTCGAGCGCTGGAACGTCGTCAACCGCGTCTGGGACGACGCCGACGTCGACGCGCAGGCCCGCAAGCTCGCCCAGAAGCTCGCCGACGGCCCGACGCGCGCCCACGACGCGACGAAGCAGATCGTCCGCGCGTGGTGCAACGGCGGTATCGACGACGCGGACTCCGTCGTCCCCGCCGTCTCGGGCGCGCTCTTCGCCACGGAGGACCTGCAGAACGCGGTGAAGGGCTTCCTCGAGAAGGGCCCGCGGCACGGGACCCCGGCCGTCGGGCGCTGAGGCTCGGCCGGCTCGTCGTCGCATGGGCGGGGCTCCGGCCCGGCCCTCAGGGGAATCCCGGGCAACCGGTACCCCGCCTTCAACGCCGGTTCAGGGGCGCTTGACGGACCCGTCCTAGCCTGGGAGGCCGCCCATGCTGGAACGCGACCTGACCCACTGTCCCCGCTGCGGCGAGCGCGTCACGGCGTTCGCCGCCGGCTGCTCGTACTGCGGCGCCGAGCTCGACATCTCCCGGTTCCGCAAGCGCCGGGCGGCGGGCGGCTCCGCGCCCGGCCCGGCCGCGGTCTCCAACCCCGTCGACGCCGTGCGCGGCTGGGTGCGGCGGGCCACCCGGCGCTGAGGCCGGACCTCAGCCGGCGAGCGGCGTGTTCTGCAGGTCGGCGCGCAGCTCGACGATCGACTCGTAGACCTGGACGGCTCCGGCCTCCTCGAGCTCCGTCTTCGAGAAGCCGCCGGTGAGCACGGCGATGGTGTCGATCCCCGCGCCCTTCGCGGCCTTCACGTCCCACGGGGTGTCGCCGACCATCACGGCGTCGTCCGTGCCGAGCTTGTCGAGGGCGGCGCGGACGAGGTCGGGCTCGGGCTTCGTGTTCTCGACGTCGCCGGAAGTGGTCCAGCTGTCGACGAGCTCGCGGGCGTCGAGCAGGTCGAGGTAGTGGTCGACCTCGTGCGCCTTCGCCGAGCTGGCCAGGCAGCATTTGCGGTCGCCCTGAGAGAGGGTCTCGATCAGCTCGCGGGCCTCCTCCAGCGGGTGCACCGAGGCGATCGACGCCATGTAGAGCACGGACTCCGCGGCGCGGAGCGTGTCGCCGTGCTCCTCGTCGGCATCCTTCCCGATCAGCTCGGCCACGAGCTGGTCGCCGCCCATGCCGATGAGCCGGTGGATCTTCCAGATCGGCAGGATGAACCCGGACTGGACGAACGCCTCGTTCCACGCCAGCGCGTGCTGGTAGTTCGTGTCGACGAGGGTGCCGTCGATGTCGAGGATGGCGGCGGGTGCGGGCATGCGCGCACGCTTACCCGCGCCGGCGGCGACCGACACGGCCGGCTGCCGGGCCGCGCCCGCGCGTCAGTCCTTGGCGACGATCGCCGGCAGCGCGGAGGCGACGGCGTCGCGGAACGGCGTGGGGGTCACGCCGAAGACCGGCTGCGCGTCGTTGCGATCGACGACGAGGTCGTCGTTCAGGCCCTCGACGAGCGCGGTGACGAGCCCGCGGTCCTCCTCGGCGACGACGCTCGCGACGGCGCCCTCGAGCTTCGGCACGCTCACCGGCACGGGGACGGCGCGGTAGGGCTTGTCGAGCTGACGGGCGATCTCGCGCATCATCTCCTCGACGGTCAGCGTGTCCGGCCCCGCGATCTCGTAGCGACCGGGCGGCGCGTAGACCGCGGCGACGAGGCACTGCAGGACGTCCTCGATCGCGATGGGCTGCGAGGGGGTGTCGCGCCACGTCGAGGTGGCGAGCACCGGCAGGCGGGCGACCATCTCGGCGAGTGTCTTGAACGAGCCGGAGCCCGAGCCGACGACCATCGAGGCGCGGACCGCGACGAACTCGGGCGTGCCGGCGGCCAGGATCTCCTCGACCTCGTGGCGGCTGTTGAGGTGCTCGGACGAGCCGCCGTCGGGGTCGTAGCCGACCGCGCCCATGTAGATCGTGCGGCGCACGCCCGCGGCCTTCGCGGCGGCGACGTAGTTCTGGGCGGCGGTGCGGTCCTGCTCCGCGAGGTCGCCCTTCGTGTCCATGGAGTGGACGAGGTAGAACGCGACGTCGACGTCGGGCAGGGCCGCCTGAAGCGTCCCCGGGTCCTGCAGGTCGGCCTCGACGACCTCGACCTCGGGGCCGCCCGGCTGCTCGAAGTGCGAGGCGGTGCGGACGAGGGCGCGCAGCGTCGCCTTGTCGCGCGCAGCGAGCCGCTCGATGAGCTGGGAGCCGATGAACCCGGTCGCGCCGGTGACGAGGATGCGGTCGCGGTCGCTCATCGGGCCACCCCCTGCTCCCACCACTTCGGCCCGCGTTCCCCGAGCGCGACCTTCGCGGCGTGCACCCGGTCGCGGGCCGAACGCTCGAGGACGGGGTCGTGCTTGCGCTTCGCGGTGCCGACATCGCGGCGGGCCGCCATGAGCTCGCGGACGCGCTCCTGGCGGACGTCCTCGGGCAGGCTGGGGTCGGTCGCCCGCCACTTCCGCCCGTCGATGATCACGTGGTGGCCGTCGGGGGTGCGGGGCGGGGTCGGCATCACCTGATCGGTACCCCTGGCGGAGGGCGACCAAACGGCGTAGGCGGCCGTCTCACCCGGCCAGCCGAGCGGCGCCGGACGCGCCCCGCGGGGCGTCAGACGACCGGCTTGCGCGAGCAGCGCACGGACGGCCCGCCGGGCGCCTTCGTGCCGCGCGGCCGGGCGAAGTCCTGCACCCACGTCGGCCCGCCGTAGGGCGCCGGCCCGCCCGCCACGACGCCCACGCCGATCTCGGTGTACGCACGGCTCATGATGTTCTGGCAGTGGCCCTTGCTGCGGATCCACGCGCGGACGACGTCGCGCGGCGTCGTCTGGCCCGCCGCGATGTTCTCGCCCACGGTGGACCAGCGGTAGCCGCGGGCGCTCACGCGGTCGTCGAACGACGCCCCGCCGGGCGAGACGTGCTCGAAGTAGTCCCGGCGGTCCATGTCGGCGGCATGCGCGCGGGCGGCACGGGCCAGGCGCGCGTCGGCCTTCAGCGGGCGCAACCCGGCCGCCTTCCGCTCCACGTTGACGAGGCAACGGACGGCGTCGGCGGCCTTCGTCGGGCCCTGTGCGCGGACGCTCGACGTGGCGCCGGCGCAGGTCGTGGCGGCGGACGCGGCGGTCGGGCCGACAGCGGGCCCGCCTGCACCGCCGGCGGCGAGCGCGAGCGCGAGGACGGGGGCGGCGAGCAGCGTGCGCCGACGCGGCGCGGCGGGGGTGCGCTGCCGACGGATCGATACGGGGGTGGGGGAGGGTGTCGTCCCGGCGGTGCCCGGCGTGGGCGCGAGAACGGCGGTCATAGAACGGAGTGAAGCGCGTCCTGGCGCCCGGCACGCCGATTGGGCCGATTCGTGGACGAACGGGCCGCCTACGACGCTCGCGGTGCCCTTCCTGCGCGCGTACGGGGTCCCGTGCGCCACGCCACATTCGGGACCGCATCGACCGCGCCGGGGTCGTGTTCCAGCACCCGGACACAACCACTCAGGCCGAGTTCGCCGCGCCCCTCGAGGGCGGGCGGAGCGGGGGAACCACTCGGGTCATCGTCGACCCTGGGGCGAATCGCCGTCATCTGCGGCGTAGCGCAACGCGCGAGCCCGTCAGCTCACCTCGTAGGCCGCACACGCAGGAGCACACAGATGGCAACGACGATGAGGGGCAGCACGACCGAGCTGTGGCGGGTCGGGGTGCCCGATGAGGCCTGGGCCTTCGAGGCCCCGCGCCCGGGGAACCGCGATCTCGGCGAGGGCGAGTTCTGCGAGCGGTCGCAGGTCCGCTCGCGGATCCGACGCGAGTCATCCGCCGCCCGCAAGGTCGGCGTGAAGCAGGGCGCACGGTCGCGCCTGGCGGTCGCCCTGGTGGGCGTGACGCTCGCCGTGCCGGCGACGGAGGCCGTGACCGCGGGTACGGCGCAGGCCGCCCGCGTGAGCACCGGCGTCCTCAAGCGCGGCGACAGCGGGTCGAAGGTCAAGGCGCTCCAGCGCGCGCTCGGCGTCGGCGCCGACGGTGAGTTCGGCCGGGCGACGTACAAGGCCGTCCGGGCGTTCCAGCGCTCCCACGGCCTGACGGTCGACGGCGTCGTGGGCCCGGCGACCGCAAAGGCGATCGGCGTCGGCACGACGGCGAAGACCCCGAAGAGCACGCGGTCCAAGAGCCGCACGGCGTCGTCGGAGGACGTCGACCTCTCCGCCGCGACAATCCGCAAGGTCCAGGCGAAGATCGGGGTCACCGCCGACGGCGAGTGGGGCCCGCAGACCACGAAGGCGCTCAAGGCCTACCAGCGCGCCAACGGGCTCGAGGCCGACGGCGTCCCGGGCCCGGCGACGCTCGCCAGCATGGGCGTGACGGCCGCGGGCGGCCACGCCTCCGACCGCGCGCAGAGCGACGCGGGCGCGGGTGCCGGCAGCGCCTCGGCGTCCTCCGCGGTCGCGGCCGCCGCGGCCAAGACCGGGGCGCCCTACGCCTCGGGCGGCAACGGCCCGTCCTCCTTCGACTGCTCGGGCCTCATGGTCTACGCGTTCAAGAAGGCCGGGATCTCGCTGCCCCGGACGAGCTTCGCCCAGTACGGCGTGGGCACGGCCGTCTCCCGCGCCAACATCCAGGCGGGCGACCTCGTGTTCTTCTCCACGGCGGGCGCCGGCGCCTCGCACGTGGGCGTGGCGACCAGCTCGACGTCGGTGATCTCGGCGACCTCGCACGGCGTGATGGAGCATTCGTTCTCGTCGGGCTACTGGTCGAAGTACTACGTGGGGGCCAAGCGGGTCTGAGGGGTCGGGGGGTGGGGGCGGGCCTCCTGGTCCTCCCCGCCTGGCGGTCGGCCGTTCGGTCAAGGGGGGTCCCGACGCGTCGGGACCCCCCGCCGCCTCACCCCAGCTCCTCGACGGTCCGCCCGAGCTCCTCGAGCACCCGCAGTCCCCCGTCGCCGAGGTCCTCGCGGCGGGCGGTGAACGCCTCGAGCAGCGCGCGGTAGTACCAGCGCACGTCGTCGCCGTTGCCGGTGGCGAACCGCGACCACAGCTCCTCGCCGACCTGGCGGTGGTCCATCGCGATGGAGCGGGCGTTGTGGAGCTTGTCGGCGAGCGAGACGCGCAGCTCGTCGGGCCCCTTGTGGGCGATCGCGGCGACGTAGTCCTCCTTGCGGCGTCGCCACGGGCCCCGGTCGCCCTCGCCCGTCGTGGAGTCACTGTTGGCGAGCACGATCCGGGCGACGTCGGCGCCGAAGCGCTCCTCGATCTCGCGCAGGGCCGTCATCCCGCCGCCGTCCTCGACGACGTCGTGCAGCAGCGCGGCGATCGCCTCGTCCTCCGGCGACTCCATCTCGAGCACGATCGACGCCACGGCCAGCAGGTGCGCGGCGTAGGGGATCGTCGTGCCCTTGCGCAGCTGGCGCCGGTGGTGGGCCGTGGCGTACAGCAACGCCTCGTCGAAGCGCGCCGTCAGCCGCGGGTGGTCCGTGTAGGTCTCGGGCATCGGCGCCTCCGAGCCTACGCCGGGGCCGGTCGGTCGTGGTCGGCCCGCGGCCCGTCCGCGGTGGAGGACGGGCCGCGGGCGTCCCCTTAGAGGATCGGCGTGCCGCCGGTGACCGCGACGCGCGCGCCGGAGACGTAGGAGCCGTCGTCCGAGGCGAGCAGCACGTAGACCGGGGCGAGCTCGGCGGGCTGCCCGGGGCGGCCGAGCGGCGTCTGCTCGCCGAAGCTCTCCACCTGGTCCTCGGGCATTGTCGCCGGGATCAGCGGCGTCCAGATCGGGCCCGGGGCGACGCTGTTGACGCGGATGCCCCGCGGCCCGACCATCTGGGCGAGCCCGGCGGAGAAGTTCGCGACGCCGGCCTTCGTGACGTCGTACGGCAGGAGGTCGGGCCGCGGGTTGTCCGAGTTGATGGACGAGGACCCGATGATCGAGCCGCCCTTGGGCATGTGCGGAAGCACGGCCTTGGCGAGGTGGAAGTACGCCGAGATGTTCGTGGCGATCGTCCGGTCCCACTCCTCGTCCGGAATCTCCTCGAGCGTCTCGTGCGACATCTGGAACGCCGCGTTGTTCACGAGGATGTCGACCTTGCCGAACTCCTCGACGGCCGTGGCGATGATCGACCGGCAGTGCGCGGGGTCCTGCAGGTCGCCGGGGACGACCACGGCCTTGCGGCCGGCGTCCTCGACCCACTTCTGCGTCTCCTTCGCGTCCTCGTGCTCGTTCAGGTACGAGATCAGGACGTCGGCGCCCTCGCGGGCGAACGCGATCGCGACGGCGCGGCCGATGCCGGAGTCGGCGCCGGTGATGACCGCCGACTTGCCCGTCAGCTTGCCGGAGCCCTTGTAGCTCTCCTCGCCGTGGTCGGGCTTCGGCGTCATCGCGCCGGTGGTTCCGGGAGGGGTCTGCTGCTGCGGGGGCTGCGGGGACATGGGGTGCTCCTGGGGACGAGGGTTCGGTCACGGCCGACGGTCCGTCGGCGCCCGTTCGCCAGGGGCGGGGCGCCGTCCGTCGTCGGCCTCGGCCCGTGCGTACCCGACGACGGCAGGTCCCTACCGGGAACGAGCGGCGCCGCCTCGCGGACGGGCCGGATGGGGGAGGGACCTCCCGCTCAGCGGAACCGCGCGACGACGGTCTTCGTCCCGACCATCACCACCACACGACCGGCGGCCGCCTTCGGCAGCCGTGCTCGGAGGATCTGGTTGTGGCCCGTGGTCCCGATGGTGGACAGCCGGCGCACGACCCGGCCGCGTTGGCTGACGACGGCCGTGACACGGGTCCGCGACGCGCGCTGCTTCGGCACGGTGATCCGCAGGCGCAGCGTGCGTCCGGAGCGCGAGGCCGAGGCCTTCGCGGCGATCTCCCGGGCGGCGGCGGCCAGGTCGTAGCCGTCCTCGTCCTCCGTGTCGGTGTCCGCAGCGGATGCCGAGGCCGCGGCCTGCGCGACGGGGGTCGGGCGGACGAACTCCTGGACCCAGACGAACGCGTACTGGCCCGAGAACGCGATGGCGTAGCCGGCCTGCGTGAAGTTCGGGGCGCGGAGGTTGGCCTCGTGCGCAGGGCTGGCGATCCACGCCTGCACGACGTCGCGGGCCGTCGTGTTCTGCCGCGCGATGTTCTCGCCGGCGGCCTGCCAGCTCACCCCCGCGGTGTCGAGCCACGTGGTGAAGGCGGCGCCCTCGGGCGTCGAGTGCGCGTAGTAGCCGCGCGTCGCCATGTCGTCGGCGTGCGCCTGGGCGGCCTGCGTCACCCGCGCGTCCACCGCGTAGCCCGGCAGGCCGAGGGACGCCCGGTACTCGTTCGTCAGGCAGCTCACGGCCGCGGTGGTCCGCGCCCCACCGATGTCGGCGGGCCAGGCGTCGGCGTCGGCACAGGCGGCCGAGGCGGAGGCGGCGGGGACGACGGCCAGTGCGAGGACGATGGCCAACACGGCGAAAAGCCGGGCGCCACTTTCGCGCAGAATCGAACACGTTCCAACAGGTTGCATTGCAAACCGTTGAACGGCAGGTCGGGTGTTCTAGACGCAGCGATCCGAGTGGAGAGTGGACACAGAGACTACATAAAGCGCGTCTTTGCAGGAAAAACTGCGCGAGACGGCGCGTCTCACTTCAGTGTCGCGACCGTCAGATGCTCGGCTATGCGTCCGGTCCTCGGGGGCCGGTTCGTTTCAAAACGATCACAGGACCGGGTGCGGCAAGGCGCTCCGGACTCCGGGCTGGCGGCACCGTTTCTCAACGCCCCGAGACGCGATGGACGTACGGACAGCGGAGGTCACTGCGCCGCGGGCCCGGCCGACCGGCCGCGGCGCGACCCTCGGAGGCGGCGTCAGCCGAAGCGGACGGTGGTCGTCCGGCCGGCGACCCGCACCACGGCCCGGCCGTCGGCGGCCGTCGCCAGCTTGACCCGCACGGTGTGGGCGCGGCCCGAGGCCCAGCGGGCGGTCACGGTGCGAGCGGTCCCGCGCGCCTGCGTCACGCGGACGGCCACCCGGGCGCGGCTGACAGACGTGCGTGGCACGACGACCCGCAGGCGGAGCGTCCGCCCGATCCGGCGTGCCGTGGCCTTCAGGGGCGCGGGCGCCGCGTCGAAGGGCGCAGTTGCCTCGTCCGGCTGGGCCGGCGCGGCGGGCTTGGGCGTCGTGGGCTTCGGGGCCGCCGGCTTGACGGCCGGCGCGGGCGCCGGTGCCGCCGGGGCGGGGAACGCGGAGTCGTCGGGCGGGCCGTCCAGCGCGCCGGCCGGCTGCGGCTGGGCGAGGGTGCGGGGGCAGGCGGCGCCGGCCGCCGGCGGCGCGGGCACGCCCATCGGCCGCGCGAAGTCCTGCACCCACCAGGGGCCGGCGAGCCCGATGACGACCCCGTGGCCGACCGACGTGTAGGTCGGGTTCATCAGGTTCTCGCAGTGCTTCGGGCTCTTGAGCCACGCCGCGAGAGCCTCGCGGGGCGTGTCCTGCCCCCGGGCGATGTTCTCGCCGACGGCCGCCCAGCTCAGCCCGGCGTTCGTGACGCGCTGGTCGAAGGTGATCCCGTCGGGGTTCGTGTGGCTGAAGAACGCCCGCGCGGCCATGTCGGCGGCGTGCCCGAGGGCGGCCTGGACCACGCGCGGCTCGGCCGTCAGGGGCCCCAGCCCGGCGGCCTGGCGCTCGTGGTTGACGAGGCACCCGAGCGCCGCGGCACTGCGCTCGGCCCCGATCAGCATCGGCGCGGCGTCCGCGCCGGGGCACGAGGTGGCGGCGTGCGCGGGCGCGGCGGCGGTGCCCAGCGCAGCGGCGGCCCCGAGGGCGACGAGGATGCGCGCGAGCCGGTGAGCCATGCCCGGGTGATCGGCCCGGCGGTCTCGGGGTGAAGTCGCCCGATCGGGTGATCCGACAGGCGTCGAGGGCGGACCGGACCCCGCGGACCGTCGGGCGACGGCGACCTGATGGACGGACCGACCGACCGGCCGTCGGCGAGCGGCCCGGGGTCAGCCGGCGTCCCGCAGCGCCCGCACGAGCCGGCCGGACCCGACCGCCGAGGCACCCCGTGCCTCGACCCGCCCGACGAGCTCCCGGTCCGACGTCACGACGACGTCCCCGGGCGCGGCGAGCTCCGTGATCAGGTCGTCGGCGTGCCCGGCGAACCGCACGAAGACGCGCAGGAGCTGCATCTCGATCGGCGGCCCGTCGTGCACCACGACGACGTCGGCCCGCGGGTCGCCGAGCAGCGCGGCGCAGAGCGCGTCGGCGGCCTCGTCGATCTCGACGGTCAGCCGGATCCGCGCGCCGTCGCGGTCGCGCCACCAGCCGTCGGGCCGCGACCCCATGACGTTCGAGCCGTCGACGATGAGGCGGGCCATCGGCGTCGTCCTACCGCAGCACGGGCGTGGCGCCGCGGATCGTCGCGGGACGGAACCGGTGGCTCAGGACGCGCCCGGCCCCGAGCCGCAGCTCGAGGATCCCCGTCCGCGTCGTGCCCGGGGAGCCAGACGGGAAGACGAAGTTGCCCAGGCTGTAGGCGACGACCCGGCCCCCGGAGCGGACGATGGGCTGCAGCACGTGCGGGTGCGCGCCGACGACCGCGGTCGCGCCGGCGTCGAGTGCCGTCTTCGCCAGTGCGACCTGCCGCCCGCTGGGCCGCGTGGCCAGCTCGTCGCCCCAGTGGAACGCGGCCACGACCACGTCGGCCTGCCCCGCGGCGCGCCGCACGGTCGCGCGCACCGCCTCGGGGGTCGACCACGCCACGCCGGGCCGCGTGTCCGTGGCCCGGAACTCGGGCGGCAGGATCTCGTTGAACGCCACGAACGCGACCTTCAGCCCGAGCTTCGTCCGCACGACGGGGCGGTAGGCGGAGGCGGTGGAGGCACCCGCGCCGACGGCCGATGCGCCCGCGCGCCCGACGTTGCGGATCGTGTCGAAGAGCGCGCCCTGCCCGTAGTCGCCCGTGTGGTTGTTGGCGAGGTTCAGCACGTCGAACCCCGCCAGCCGCGTCGCGGCCCGCAACGCCCGCGGGCTCCCCCGGAACCGGTACTGCTTCGGGAACGGCGACCCGCCCAGGCTGATCGCGCACTCGAGGTTGCCGAGCGCCAGGTCGGCCCGCTTCAGCACGGGCCCGACACTCCGCCACGGCGCGTCGACGTTCCCGCCGGCGATCGCGCCCAGCGGCGCGGGGGCGAGGTTGATGTCGCCCACCGAGGCGAGGGTGAGCGGGCGGACGCGCACGCGGCGCGCGCGGGTCGGGACGCCGTCGGCCCCGACGAGCCGGAACGTCTCGCGGCCGAGGTTCGTCCCGATGCGGAAGGACGTCGACCCGCTCGCCGAGCCGATCGGGTCGCCGCGGCGGACCCACTTGCGGCCGACCCGTTGCTGGGCCTGGGCGGGGAGCGCGACGCCGCGGGCGCGGAGGCGGAGCAGGCCGCCGGGCGCGACGGCCGCGGGGGCGCGGGTCGTGCCGCGCCGGGAGGGCGGGGTGGGGGCGGGGCCAGGGGACGGGGTCGGTGCGGGGGCTGGTGCGGCCGCGGGGGCGGGCGGCGCCGCCGGGGCCGGGGCGGGCGCGGTCACCGCGGGGGGCGCCTGGATGGTCGTGACGGGCGGCGACGCGGCGGGCATGGACCGCGCATCCTCCCCGAGTCGACGACCGCCCGGGGCCGGGTCGCCCGGCGCACCGGGGTCGCTCGGTCGGTCCGGGGAACCATTCCGACGCGCCCGGCCGTCTTGGCCGGGCGCGCCGCGTCGGTCCCTACCGCGTCAGCGTGAACTCGTTCACGAGCTGCTCGAGCTCGGCGGCGGTTCCCGCGAGCCGCTGGGCGTTCGCGGCGATCTCCTGGGCCGACGCGCTCGTCTGCTGCGTCGAGGCCGAGAGCTCCTCGCTCGACGCGCTGGACTGCTCGGCGACGGCGGCGACCTCGGTCATGTCGGCCTCGACGCGCTGGGACGACGCGGCGATCTGGTCGACCACGACGGCGATCGCGTCGACACGCTCGCCCATGTCGTCGACGGACGCACCGATCCGCGCGAACGCGTCGCGGGCCCGGTCGACGGTGGCGGCGCCACCCTCGGACCGCGCCGCGCTCTCCTCGACGACGGCCACGGCGCGGGTCGTCTCGCCGTGGATCTCCTGCACGAGCTGCGCAATCGACTTCGCGGCGTCCTGCGACTCGACGGCGAGCTTGCGGACCTCCTCCGCGACGACCGCGAACCCGCGGCCCTGCTCGCCCGCGCGCGCGGCCTCGATCGCGGCGTTGAGTGCCAGCAGGTTCGTCTGCCCGGCGATGCCGGTGATGGCCTCGACGATGCCGCCGATCTGGTCGTTCTTCTCCGCGAGCTGCTGCATCGCGCCGCGGACCTCGTCGGACGACGTGCGCACCTCGCGCATCGCCGCGGTCGCGTCGGACACGGCGCTCTCGCCCTCACCGGCAATGCGGCGCGCCTCGGTGGCGGCGGTCGCCGTCTCCTGCGCGGACTGGGCGGACGAGCGCGTCGCCTCGCTGACCTCGGCGCTCGCCATGCGGGCAGCCTCGACGGAGCGCACCTGACGCTCGGCGCCCTGGGCCACGTCGGACACGGCCTCGGCGATCTCGGACACGGCGCGGCCGGCCTCGTCAGACGTCGTCGCCATCTCCTGCGTCGCGGCCGACAGCGTGCTCGCGCTGGAGGACACGCGGCCGAGCAGGTGGCGCAGGCGCTCGGTCATCGTCTGGAACGCGGTGCCGAGCAGGTCCTTCTCCGACCGCGGCTGCACGTCGTCGCGCAGGTCGCCGGCGGCGATGCGACGGGCGACCTCGGCCATCTCGCGCACGTAGGCGACCATGTGCTCGTAGGCGGCGGCCATCCGGCCGAGCTCGTCGTCCGAGCGCACGACGGGCGCGCCCTCGGGGATCGTGCCCTCCGCGATCGCGTCGAGGCGGTGCGTCAGGTCGGTCAGCGGCGCGAGCATCCGGCGGGTGACGAGCACGGCGACCGCGCCGACGATCGCGAGCAGCACGATCGCGGCGAGCAGCATGTTGCGCCGCGCGTCGGCGGCCTTGGCCTCGAGCGTGCCCTTCGGGTAGCCGGAGTACCAGGCGCCGATGACCTTGCCGCCGCTGTCGCGGATCGGCTCGTAGTGGCTGATGTAGGGCTTGTCGACGACCATCGCCTCGCCCGTGAACGCCTTGTTCTGCCCGTAGACCACGTCGTGGACCGCGGGGCTCATCGTCGTGCCGATCGACCGCGCGCCCTTCGCGTTGCGCGCCGTGGTGATCACGCGCACGTCGCCGAGGAAGATCGTGTTCAGCCCGCTGTCGCCCATCAGGCGGCTGTTCTGGTCGACGAGCGCCGCGTCGCGGGTAACGAGGCGCACGCCGATGAGGCGCCCGCCGTCGCGCGTGGGAACGGACGACACGACCGCCAGCGCGTTCGTGATCTCCGTCTCGGGGATCTTGCGCCCCATCGGGCTCTCGACGACGGCGATCTTCGCGCGGTCGGCGAGGCCGAGGGCCTGCAGGTCGGCGGCGATGACCTCGGCGACGCCCGTGGAGGACTTCGCGGCATCCAGCTGCGAGGCGACGGCCAGACGCGCGCCCGACGCGGTGCGCCCCTGGGCGTCAACGGCGGCGACGGCCTCGGAGCCGGGAACGCGCCCGGTGCCCTGGGCGGCGGCCTGCGCCGTGGGAGCGCCGGCCGCGGCGGCCTCGAGCCGGGCCCGCAGACGGTCGCCCTGCAACATCGCGGCGTTACCGAGCGTCCGCGCGGCCGTGGTGGCGGCGGTCGCCTGCCGGTCGCGCGAATCGTCGGTGGCGTGGTCGAGCGCCCGCACGGCGAGCACGGACAGGGCGACGCCGAGCACGATGGCGCAGACGACGGTGAGGGCGCTCAGCTTCGTGCTGAGCGATTTGAACGGGTTCATGGGGTTCCGGGGTGGGAGACGGCGACTTCGGGACGGGGGCCGGACCGCTCCGGGTCAGGCCACCGCAAGCCGTCTTCGGCCGGGCGCGCTGGATCTGAAGTGCGGTGCGGCACGGAGGGATTCGCCGTGCAATCCCGGTCCGCGAGGGCGTACGGAACACGCGTGGGCACGGCGCCCGTGGGCGGGAGGTGTCAGATCGGCGACGCGCCGCGCGACTCGACCCCCGCCGGCACCCCTTCGCCGGTCCGCCGCACGTCCGGACCGGCGTGCCCCGTCCCAAGGACCGCACCATGAAGACCATCGTCAACATCGCCCTCGGCGTCATCCTCGCCGTCGTCCTCCTCGTGGCCGGCTGCGCGGCCCTCATCGGCGGCGCCGCGAACGAGGTTCAGGAGGACAGCGACCGCACAGCCATCACCGAGCAGCAGTACCGCCAGGTCAAGACGGGCGACCGCAAGGCCGACGTGGAGGCCGAGCTCGGCGACCCCCAGAGCGCCGACGAGTTCTCGACCGAGATCGACGGCCTCGACAAGCCCGTCGGCTCGAGCTGCATCCACTACGGCAAGAAGGACGAGCTCGTCTCGGGCTACCAGTTCTGCTTCGACGTCAATACGGACAAGCTGGAGAGCAAGAGTTCGTTCTGAGGGGCGACGTCAGACGCCGGAAACGATCACGCCGGCTGCTTCGGCCAGCCGCCCCTGAGCATGGTCGAGCGTCACGAGTTGGCGATCGGTGGCCAGCGCTGTCGCGATGATGAGGAGGTCGGTTGCCTTCGCGGTCCGTCCCTGCACCCGTGCGAGGGCGAGGACCTCGCCGTAGTGCTCGGCGGTGGGGTCGTCGACGGGGAGCGCCATGAACGCTCCACGCACGAGCGCGAGTCGCTCGCGGCGCATGCGCTCCGCCGTCGGCGTCCTGGCGAGCCTCACCCCGGCGTGCAGCTCCCCCAGCGTGACGACGGAGATCGCGGCTGAGGTCGGCAGCACCGCCCCGACCGCGTCGGTGCCGGCGATGAGCACGCTCGTGTCCAACAGGGAGCCGCTCACGTAGCGGGCCAGGGGTTGTCCACCGGGGCCTCGGCCGCGTCGAGCTCGGCGGCCAACTCGTCGTCGACGGGGGCGGCGAGGATTCGCAGGAGTGTCGTCCGGTCGACGTCGACCCGCGGGCCGTCACCCGGCGGCACGAGCCGCGCGACCGGACGCCCGCGCACGGTCACTGTGAACGATTCGCCGGCCTCCACCGCCCGCAGTACCTCGCCGACGTTGTTGCGCAGCTCGCGCTGGGGGATCGTTCGGTCGGCCATGGTGCTACGGAACGTAGCAGTTGGGCGCGGCGGTTCATCCCAGGTGCACGCCCCCACGACGGGAGTGGTAACGGACGAGGCTTGCAGGCGGGAGGGGCGAGGAGACGGCATCGAGATTCGATAGACGATCGCTACCTGCCAGGCGCGAGACAACCGTCGAACCGTGCCGGTCTGATGTCGACCCTCAGCCGGGTTCGGCTACGAGGAGGACGACGTATCCCGATGGACCCACAGCCCCCGGTGGCCGGTGAATGCCGGGTTCGCCCGATGGCAAGAGCGCCTCCGGGGGTCTCAGGCCCGCCGGCGCGGGCTGAAACCGCTGTCAGGTTTGGTCGCGTCGTCCCGACCCTCTCCTCACGACGGTCCGCCCGGCCCGTCGCCGCCACCGAGGAGGATCGTCATGCACCTGAGCGCACTGCTGGACGTCGAGGTTGTCGCCGTCGAGGCCGAGGACGAGCTGTCCGTGCTGCTCGAGCTGCAGGCCCCGCAGTCCGAGGCCCAGGCGGCGAGGCCGGCGCACACGCTGCAGGTCGTGCTGGACCGCAGCGGATCGATGGGCGGCGGGCGCCTCGAGGCCGCCAAGCGCGGGCTGCGCGAGCTCGTGGGACGGCTCGACCCGAAGGACCAGTTCGGTCTCGTCACGTTCGACAACGAGGTCCGGGTCGACGTGCCGTGCGGCCCATTGACCGACCGCGACGCGGTCCTGCGCGCCATCGACCGCGTCCACGTGCGCGGCAGCACGAACCTCTCCGCGGGCCTCATCCGCGGCATTGAGGAGGCCCGCGACGCCAAGGGGGACGGCGGCGCGACCGTGCTGCTGCTCTCCGACGGCCACGCGAACAACGGCGCCACCGACCCCGACGTCCTGCGCGACCTGGCCACGGGCGCCCGGCGCGACGGCATGACGCTCAGCACCATCGGCATCGGCCTGGGCTACGACGAGGTGCTGCTGTCGGAGATCGCCGCCGGCGGCACGGGCAACGCGCACTTCGCCGAGGAGGCCGACGCGACCGCGGCGGCGCTGGCGTCCGAGGTCGACGGCCTGCTCGACCAGGTCGTCCAGGCCGCGACGCTGACGGTGAAGCCGAGCGCCGACGTCCGCTCCGTCACGCTCTACAACGACCTGCCGGTGAGCGAGGTCGACGGCGGCTTCCGCGTCGAGCTGGGCAACTTCATGAGCGGCGAGGACCGCAAGCTGCTCCTGCGCGTCGCGATCCCGGCGAAGGCCGACCTGGGCCTGGCCCGCGTCTGCGACCTGCGCCTGCGCTGGACCGACGTCGCGACCCTCAAGACCCAGACCGTCGACGTGCCCGTCCACGTCGGCGTCGTCCCGGGCGACGAGGCCGCGGGCCGCATCCCCAACGCCACCGTCCGCACCGAGTTCGAGTACCAGCGCGCCCAGAAGTCGCGCAAGGAGGCGTCGGACGCCCTGCGACGCGGCGACCGCGACGCCGCGAGCGGGCTCCTCGCGGGTTCGGCCGACGCGCTCATGGACCGGCGCGGTCGGCGAAGCGCAACGAGTCGCTCTTCAACGCGAAGCAGCGCAAGCGGATGTCGTGGGAGGCCCAGCAGGCGCGCGAGGCGAAGCGGGAGCGGGAGGAGCGCGGCAAGGGCGGCGAGGGGGAAAACGCCGCCTAGGGGAGGCGGCGGCAGAGGTGCGGACGGACGAGGCCGCGGCGCGTCGCCTGGACGGACGCCGCGGGTACCCTCGCCGCTATGCCCCCGTCCCGCCGTGCTGCCTTCGACCGCTCGATGGTGGTCCCGACACTGATCGGTTTCGTAGTGGGCTTCGTCGCCGGCACCCTCCTCGAGAGTCCGCTCGTCGGGCTGGCCCTCGGCGCGGGCCTCGCGATCAGTGCTCTCGGCCGCCGCTACGCCGCCGCCCGCATGGAGCAGTCGCGGGCCGAGCCGCCGGCGGGCGGCGGCGGGCGGCGCCATTAGGGGGTCACCGCTCCAACGACCGTCAGATCCTCGGGCCGGACCCCGACTCGCTCGACGGGCGTGGCCGACGAGGGAGCCGTCCCGGAGGCGGAGGGAGCGGTCGACGGATCAGCCACGGGCTGATCGTGGCAACACGTGCCGGACGGCACCGTGGCTGATCCGTTGATTGAGAGCATGGGTCTTGAGCCCCCGATCACCCGTAGCGTCCAGCGCGCAGGGACCACCTGCCCGTCTGGGCGGAGACCTGGCGACGCTTCAGGCGGACCAGGTCAGGGTGCAAGGCTCGTCGGCCGGGGGCCAGCCGTCCTCGGGTCCTTCGGGCATGAAGTAGCGAGCATGCTCATCAAGGTCTTGCCAGGACGGGTCGCCGGTGACGGTGCCGTTGTTGAGGCCGTCAGCGACCGCTTCGACCGAGAGGAAACCGATGTCCGGGACGTTGCGGTTCTCCGGGATCCCTTCCTCGGACCGCAAGTGCATGTCGAGCTCGGAGCGGATTGCGTCGACGATCTCCTCGAGGTCGTGGCTGGCGTCCAGGATTCGCAGGATCCCGGACCGGCCGCCGGAGGCATAGCTCTTGATGAGCTCGGCGGCGACGAAGTGCTCGCCGCCGCCGCGGTCAGGCTCGAGGCGACGATCCACCGCGAGCCGCGAAGCGACATGCCGCTCGGTGAGGTGGTCAGGAGCCGCGGGCCGCAGCTGACGATCTTGCAGCTGTCGGGGTTGCGGTCCGGGCGGTCTTCACGGTCGATGGGGTCGTGTTGGAGGGAGACCCCGAGGTCGCTCCAGCTCAGCGCGCTAGGACCGGTCTGCGCAGTTGCCGGGGTCGAGGTGTCCACGCCGGCGCCAGCCGGGGCCGCTTCGCCGGTACCGTCGAGGCGTGCGCGGGTGCGTTCAGCGGCCTGCAGGACGGTGTCGCTGGTGAGGAGCAGGTCCAGGGCGGCGGTGACGTGGCGGTTACGGGCGTGACGGCCCGAGCGGACTTCGTGAGGGATAGGGATCGCGGGATCGAGGTCGAACAGCCAGTGCCCCAGAGGCCCGCCGTCTTTACCGGTCCACTCGAGGTTGCCTTCGAGCTCGGGGAGTCCGGGAATGCCCTGCCGCTGCAGGTCCGCGATGACTTGGTAGCTGCGGACGTAGGAGACGCGCTGCAGCCGGCCGTCGAAGCGGAAGCCGAAATAGGTCGGCGGGTCCTTCGGCCAGCCGTTCCCGACAGGGCAGAAGTAGAGGTCGCGCTCCATGACGACGTCGGCGAACGACAGCCCGGACATACCGAGCTTCTCCGTCCCCAGGAGACGACGTAGACGAGGTTCGAGGTGACGTCGCGCATGGTCGCGAAGCTCCGGACGTAGGTGTGTAGGTCGCTGAGGACGGCGCGTTCGACGGGTCGTCGTGATGCGGTGAGGGCGTCGCGAGCGAAGTCCGCGACTCGACGCCACGCGACGTAGCTGACGGGAGCGCCAGCGACGTCGGTGGGGAGGTGGTGTGCAGCTGCGTGTTCGGCGGTCGCTTCGGTCAGGACAACGATGCGCGGTGCCTTGCCGTCAGCCAGGCGGGGGGTGTACTGCTCGAGCTGTCCCTCTCGTGGGACGTCCCAGCCCCGCTTGGCTTCGATGATGAGGTGCTCGTGGTCGTTCTCGAGCTCGACGTCGGTCCGGCCGTGGCCCGGCTGGGACTCTTGGAGCTTGATTGTCGTTGGGGTAGCGGCGTCGGATCCGAACGCGAGTTCCATGAAGCGTCGCGCGAGCCGTGGCGATCGTGACAACGCCCATCCGAGGGCGTAGGTCATGTCGTCCTCGTGGTGGCCGAGGAGGTGGAACATCGACGGGACCTCCCGTCCCGCTAGGCGCAGCTCGATCTGATCGTTGCTGCTCACTGCGCGGACTCGATGGTTTGGGTCGGGTCGTCATCGTCCTCGTCGAGCAGGTCGAGGACCAGCGTCCCGTCGACCACCTCTCCATCGACCGGGGGATCGGAGATCGCGCTGTCCCGCTCGCCGTAGCGGTCGAAGAGTCGTCGTTCGCGGTAGGCGAAGTACGCCTCGTCGGACACGCGCTTCATCAGAGAGGCGTTCAGGCCGGCGCCAGCGACGATCCCGGCGGCGGGGATCAGCTTGCCCATCTGGCGATGGGTGGTTCGTTCGATGAGTCGCGGCCAGACCTTCGGCAGAACCCTCCCGAGGTTCACCTTCTTCAGGGCCGCTTTTGGGGCCCTGCGGGCCAGGAGGCCGGCAACGTGGTTGAGCTCGCGGTGGGCAGCGATCTTCGCGCCTTGCGTCCCCGCCATGGCGGCGCCCAGCACGCTGGTAAGAAAGAGTTCCTCGGCGGGATCGTTGGGGTCATACCCGTAGTGCGCTGCCGTTTCGGCCACGATCCTTGCTGCCGATCCGAGCGTGGCCGCCGCGTCCGCGACAATGACGCCCGCCAGGGCCAACGTACCCGGAACGGCGCCGGCACCGGCGCCGAACACGCCGCCGAAGACCGCACCGAACTCGGACACCGACGCCGCGGCGCCCGCGGCCCCGCCCTGCCCCGCGGACCCGAGCATGTAGGCGAGCTTCTTCCGACGGGGAAACGCCCTGTCGGACACCTCGAGATCCAACGAGCCGATCGCGTCGATCCGGTCGACGAGGTGCTCACCCCGCTTGTACCGACGGAGGATTGCTCGCTGGTTCACGGACGCTGCGGCGGTGGTCCCGATCGTCGAGACCACTCCGCTCATGGCGCTGTCGATCGCCTCCCGGAGCTGGTCGCTGCCAGGCAGGTGGTCGAATCCGTCCTTGCCGCGCGCCACGAGATCCTTGCCGGCCTGTTGAACGCGCTCGGGAAGCTCGGGCCGGGGGAGCAACGGCGAGCGGTCGTGCCACTCCTCGATCTCCCGCTGGGCCTTCGCATCGTATGGCTGCATGTCTGCTCTCATCAGCATCGGTTCGGCGGCCAGTCGAGGGGCCCACCACACTCTTGACGCACCCTAGACGGGTGTACGGCGACGCCGAGAGCTGGAGTTCGTCGTTCAGCGGCGCCGAGCCGCGGTAGCCGGGCCGCGTCGGATTCTGCGGCCGTGAAGACGGGTGCCGGACGAGCCGGGTCCGAGGTGCCTCCACCCGGAACGGGACGGTGACCGGCCGATGGCCTCCATCTACCTCCGCCAGGGCGGGGAGTACGCCGCGCTTCAGGAGCAGCCTACGACGCCGAGGACGTCCTCCAGCAGCTGGTGGCGCAGACCACGCAGGTCCTGGCCCCCAATCTTGATGGCGGTCTCGTACTGGTCCGCCGGGAGGCGCCGGTCTCGACGCCGTCGCACGGGTCCGGCTCCCGTCTCAGCGTCGACCACCTCTCAGGTTGCGCCGGAGCCGCTGTCGTCGAGCAGTCCGACCCATTGCGCCGGTTTGAGGGGTGGCAGGGCGGTGCTGTGAACGAGTGAGGCGTGGCTCTTCTCGTAAAGATCGATGCCATAGACCACCACGAAGAGGTAGTCGGCCGCTTTCGCCTGCGCGAACAATCTCTCGCCCTCGCTCACGAAGAACCAGGGCGCTGGCCTTCGGGTGCCTTTGACCTCGACGAAGACAAATGGAGCCCCGGTGACTCGGAGATCGAAGCCGGGATTGTTCTGGGGCATCTGAACTACAGAAGCGCTGTAGGTTTCCTCAATCCACGCCGCTGCCACCCTGCGCGAATAGGCCTCGACCGCGCGGGCGTCCTCTGGGGTGGCGTAGCCGCTCGACCCATGACCGGTGTTCGGCGCAGGCCCACGGTCGCTGCTCGCCAGCCTTCTGGCCTCAACATCGGCGGCTCTGAGAAGCGTCTCGAAATCTGTCTGCTCGATTCGGCGGACGCCGGGCTGAAAAAAGCCGCGGCGTGTCCCCCCTGGCTCGAGATAAGCGCCTTCGCCCGATTTGAACGGGAGCGGCGCGGCAAACGGCATGCCGTCCAGAACGGCGCAGATCAGTCGGTCGCCGTCGGGCGATTCGCGTATCGGTCCCACGACACCGGTCCCCAGATAGACCTGTGGCTGGGTCCCTCCGTCTGCCATCCGCCTGCCGCGGTAGTAGACGAACGCTTCACCTTCTGTCACCAGGTTGCGGTATCTCCGCGGGTACTCGTACGACACATATGGAACGTCTGCGTAGGCGTGGCCGGATTCGGTGGTCTCGCTCATCGCGAGGACAAGGGGCATGGCTCATACGGTGGTCGACGGACGCGCCAGTTGCAACCTCCGTGCGCGCGGCACGAAAGGCCTCGGGGCTTTCGACTGCGGAGCCGATCTCGCCCGGGCGTGGCGAGGCGAGACGTCGTGCATGCTGCCGCCGGACGTATGCGTAACGTTCGCGTGGTGCTGCGCCTGGTCGACGTCTTTGCGGGTTGTGGTGGCATGACGGAGGGCTTCAGGCAGGCAAGGGTGGACGGCTCCGACGCCCCGGTCTTCGAACCCGTGATGGCGGTTGAGCACGACCCCTTCGCGGCCGAGACCTACGCGCTGAACTTTGGCGACCACGTCGACGTGCGGGACATCCGGCTCATCCCGGACGAGGACTTCGAGCCGGCCGACGTGGTGATCGGCGGCCCGCCCTGCCAGGGGTTTTCGTCGTTGAACCGCAATCGCGAGGGCGACCTGCGGCGGCAGCTCTGGCAGGAGTACGCCCGTGCCCTGCGGGCCACCGGCGCCCGGTACTTCGTGATGGAGAACGTCCGGCAGCTGCTGGCCTCGCCCGAGTACGCGACGTTCAAGGCCGAGGCCGTCGGCGAGGGGTGGTTCATCGCGGAGGACGTGTTGCTGACCGCCGACTACGGCGTCCCACAGGCCCGCCGCCGGACCATCGTGATCGGCAGTCTCAAGGGGGACCTGGCGCTGCCGACACCCACTCACGCGGCGCCCGAGGACCTGTTCACGGACCTCCCGCCGTGGCTCACGGTCCACGACGCCATCGGACACCTCCCGTCCGAACCCGACGGTGAGCGCTGGCACCGGTCGCGCAACCCGACCGACGTCTCCCGGCTCCGCTATTCCCACGTTCCACGCAACGGCAACCGTTTCGACATGCAGCGGTCCCTGGAAGCGGAGGGCCTCCACGATCTCGTGCCCCCGTGCTGGCGCAACAAGACGACGGGGACGACGGACGTCTTCGGACGTATGGACTGGGAAAGGCCGGCTCCGACGATCCGAACCGAGTTCTACAAGCCCGAGAAGGGCCGGTACCTCCACCCCGAGGCAGATCGTCCCATCACGATCCGTGAGGGAGCCCTCCTCATGGGGTTCGACGACGAGTTCGAGTTTCCGGAACACATGTCCATGTCGCACGTCGGCCGTCAGATCGGGAACGCCGTACCGCCGCCCCTGGCCAGGTGCATCGCAGAGGTCATCGCCCAGGACGCCGTCACCCGAGGCCTGCTCGACGCTGGCGGCGTCCCCGTGACTCTGGTGCGGTGACCGCTGTCAGATTCCCGGGTGAACACACGACCCGGACGGAAGCGAGTCATGAAAGGCTCCGTTTGCTTCCAACCGAGGAGTCGTGAAGGATGGCGGTCATGCCCGGGGGTCCCACTCCGTGGACCGGACCTGATGGTGCGGTCGCGTCACACATCAATGACCTCAACCAGCAGTGCCTCGCCGCCTATGCGGCGAACCCGGCACTCGTAGAGGAACACGCCAACGCCGAGCGGATACAGACCGACGGCGGATACGGCCGTCGTCAGGTCTGGGAGCTCATCCAGAACGGTGCGGACGAGATGATCGACGACCCGGGCCGGGTCGAGGTCATCCTCACCGACGAGCATCTCTACTGCGCGAACCACGGCAGGCCGGTGACGCCGAAGGGCGCGGGAGCCATCCTCAGCGCCTACCGCAGCGCCAAGCGCGGTCCCGAGATCGGGCGATTCGGGCTGGGCTTCAAGTCCGTCCTGGGTGTGTCCGACCGGCCCGAGTTCTTCTCCAGGTCGGGGTCGTTCGGGTTCGACCCGACCTTCGCGGCCGAGTCGGTCCGTTCCGTGCTCTCCGACGTCGTGGACGTGCCCATCCTGCGCCTGGCCCGCAACCTCGACGCGCCGGCGGCAGCGGCCGGGGACCCGATCCTGGCCGCCCTCTTCGAGTGGGCCACGACGGTCGTCCGTCTGCCGCTCGACCGCGGACGCGGGGACTGGCTGCATGGGGACCTGGAGCAGTTCAAGTCGCAGTTCCTCGTGTTTTCCCCCCACATCTCGGAACTCGTCCTCGACGACAGGGTCAAGAAGCATCGTCGGGCCATCACCCTCGAGCGGGCCGGCGACCACCGGCACTTGCTGAAGGAGGGTGCAGAGACGGACGAGTGGCGGGTCTTCACAAAACAGTTCGCGCCCTCGACCTCAGCCGCTCGGGACGGTGGTGCGATGGCCAATCGAAAGTCGATCAGCCTGCAGTGGGCCGTGCCCATTCGCTCGCGTCAGAGGATCGGCGGTCTGTGGGCCTACTTCCCGACGCTCGAGGACACGACGCTCTCGGGAGTCCTGAATGCGCCGTGGAAGTTGAACGACGATCGCACAAGGGTGATCGAGGGCCCGTTCAATACCGAGATTCTCGAACACGCCTGCGACCTCGTCCTCGAGAACCTCGAAACTCTTGTCGTCGACGACGATCCCGGGAGCGTCCTCGACATCCTCCCGGCGCGAGGCCGCGAGGAGCGCAACTGGGCAGACGGGTTCGTCACCGAGCGTCTGAACGACCGGGCTCCGCACCACCCATCGATCCCGGATCAGCAGGGCAGGCTCGCACCGCCCGACGACCTCACGCTCCATCCGAAGGACCTGCCGAAAGCGGCGCTCCATCTTTGGGCGAAGGTTCCGGGGCGGCCGACCGACTGGGCTCACCCCAGTGTCGATGCCAATCAGACGAGACGATCTCGCGCCGAGCGCTTCATCGCGGCGTCCACCGACGGCGCGACGGCCACCACGGGTCAGTGGATCCAGGCATTGATCCCAGACTTCAAGCCCGGCGAGCCGCCGTTGCAGGCCTCTGGCTTCGCCGTCCTGGTCGCGGCGCAGGCCGTCGGGACCGTCGAGTTCCGGCAACGCATCCGCGAGACTCCGTTCGTCGTCGACGCAGAAGGGGTCCTGGCGGCCCCGGCCGATCTCGTCTTGCCCGGGGACAGCCCGACGCTGACTCCGTCCGTCCGGCTGGTCCACCCCGTGCTGGCGCGACACAAGAAGGCCCGGCCGGCCCTCGAGGCGCTCGGGATCCTGCCCGTCGATGCGGCACTTGAGCTCGAGATCTTCCTGCAGACGTTCCGGCCCAAGTCGTCCCGCGCCGACTGGGACAGCTTCTGGAGCCTCGCCGGTCGTTCGGCCCCGAACGATGCGCTTCAGCTTCTTGCGGCGGCCGGAATAGGCTCCGACCTGATCAGCGTAAAGGTGGTCTCCGGCCGGTTCATCCGTCTGCCGATGACCCTCCTGCCCGGACAGATCGCACGGGCCGACGCGGCGCCCGACGTCACCGTCGACGTGCACCACCACCGGGAGCACCTGAATCTCATCCGCCTCCTCGGTGCGGTCACCGCGCCCGCGGGCGGTGCAGCCTCGGAGCACGAGCCCGCCATGCGGGACTTCCTCGAGCGGACGCGCATGCACTTCGTCGCCAAGGCAGGCAAGGCCAACCCGGACCCGACCCGGATCGAGATCTCCACCCGTGCCGTGGCAGGCCCGATTTCCCCTCTGGCGTATCTGGACGATGACGGCAAGGTCGCCTTCACACGCGCGTTGCTCGAGGCACAGGGCACGTTCCCCGCGACCGAGGTGAGCTACCCCCAGAACCGCTATCCGTCGATCACCGTCGACCACCCGGTCATCGACGCCGTCCGACGCAATGGGTTGGCGCAGACCAGCGCCGGGCTGGTTGGGCCGGCGTCGTGGGTCGGTCCGAGGCTGCAGTCGTGGCGGCAGGTTCTGCCGGTGGCGCGGATCCCGATGGAGGCCTCGGCGGCGTTGAACCTGCCGGAAACCCTCGAGGACCTCTCGGACGCGCAGTGGGTCGAGGCCTTCGGCCGTCTGGCGGCGACACTCGATGTCGGACTGGCGCAACGCTTCTACATCGCGGCTGCCCGGGCGGGTGCAGACCGCCCTACGCATCTGCTCGTACCCGGGGACGGCGTCGCCGTCGAGAGCGACGCGGCGGAGGTCCGGGTCACCTCCTCGAAGAAGACCGCCTCGGTCCTGCGGGCAGGGGGCCAGGCACTGCTCGAGGTCGCAGAGGACGACGCCGAGATGCTCGTCGAGCGGTGGAGCCTGATCCGCGGCGACGACGAGATCGCGACGACGGTCGTGGCCATCGAGAGCGTTCCACGCATCGCACTCGTCGACCTGTTCCCCGCACTGCGCCCGATGTTGCCCGAGGCCTTCGGGACCACCGTCGTCGCGCGTTGCAGTGAGCTCCGCATCGAGACCTCGGGCGCCGGAGGCCGCGAGTCCGAGGCCACGCTCGTGCACGTCGCCGACGGAGTGGCGTTCCTCGACGACGGGCTGGAGCTCGAGCAGATCCTCGTGCATCTCGGTCCCCGGCTCGGCCTCGACTTGGACCGAGCGCGGATCACCAGGATCATCGAGAACAAGCTCGACGGCGAGATCCGACGCCGCCAGCTCGAGGTCCGGAACGCACCGGACGAGGCGACCAAGCTCTCGATCGTGGTGTCCGAGGAGCGTCTTCGGACGGAGCTCCCGGCCTCGCTGCTGACGGCGACGCAGGACCTCGCCGGGACCCCGGACCACGTCGCCCTGGCGCGCCTCGCGTTCGCAGTACATGGCGTCGAGACACTGAAGGTCTTTGCGAGTGACTTTGAGGACGCAGGTCTGCAACCGCCGCGTCGGTGGTCGGCGTCGCGAGAAGCCCTGGAGTTCGTCCGTCGGCTGAAGTTCGAAGACGAGCACGCTGGCTTCCCCGCTGCCCAGCGCGAGCCGGTCCTGGAGGTGAGTGGCCCCCCGGGTCTGAACGACCTCCACGAGTATCAGCGGGCGGTCGTCGACGAGATCCACGCCCTGCTGACGATCGACCCCAAGGAAGGTCGCCCGCGCGGGATCGTGTCGCTGCCCACGGGCGCCGGCAAGACCCGCGTCGCCATCGAGGCGTTGATCGAGGCAGTCCGCGACGGTACCCTCGGCTCTCCGATCCTGTGGGTCGCCCAACGCGACGAGCTGTGCGAGCAGGCTGTCCAGGCCTGGAGCGAACTGTGGCGGGATCGTGGGCCCCAGACCCGTCTGACCATCAGCCGGCTCTGGCGCAACAACGAGGCCGAGCCGCCCGCCGAGGGCGCCCATGTCGTCGTCGCGACCATCGACAAGCTCGGCAGCGGCGTCTTCGAGAAGCAGCACTACGAATGGCTCTCCCGCGCGACCTGCATCGTCATCGATGAGGCCCACTTCGCGATCAGCCCGTCGTACACGCAGCTCCTCGAATGGCAGGGAATGGACCGACGGAAGGAACGGGCTCCGCTGATCGGCCTGACGGCAACCCCGTACCGCGGTATCAGCGAGGTCGACACCGAACGCCTCGTCAACCGCTTCGGCAAGCGCCGCCTCGATCGTGCTGCCTTCGGCGAGCGGGATCCATACGAGGCGCTCCAGGAGATGGGCGTCCTGTCTCGCGCCGAGCACCGGGTCCTGAAGGGCACCGACATCGCCCTGGACGACAAGGAGTTCGCCGAGCTCAAGCGGACCCGTCTGCTGCCGTCGTCGGCAGGCGACCGACTCGCCAACAACCTGGCCCGGAACCGAGAGCTCCTGCACTCGATCGAGTCGCAGCCGGACGACTGGACCACGCTGGTCTTCTGCGCCTCACTCGAGCACGCCGCGGTGATGGCGGGATTGCTCACGTCACGTGGCATTCCAGCTGCCACTGTCTCGGGTCGGACTCCGCCCGCCGCTCGGCGGCACTACGTCGAGGAGTTCAAGGCCGGTCGCCTGAAGGTCATCACCAACTACGCCGTATTCCAGGAGGGCTTCGACGCCCCGATGGTGCGCGCCGTCTACGTCGCGCGGCCGACCTACTCGCCGAACGTCTACCAGCAGATGGTCGGTCGTGGCCTGCGTGGGCCGAAGAACGGCGGCTCTCCCGAGTGCCTGATCGTCAACGTCGCCGACACGGTGGAGAACTTCGGCGAGGAGCTCGCATTCCGGGGCTTCGAGCATCTCTGGGACGCCGGCGTCGGGAGTGCCGGCGTCGCATGAGCGCACCGGAGACGGCCGTCGGCGCACAGGCGCAGGTGATCGCGCTGCCCGTCGGCGCCAGGGCGTTCGTGGTCGCGGGTCCCGGGGCCGGCAAGACGTGGACGCTCCTGCAACGAGCGGAACAGCTGGCCGTGCGGGACGATGTCGGGGCCGACGAGGTGCTCGTCCTCAGCTTCACGCGGGCCGTGGTGGGCGAGCTCCGGCGCAGGCAGCGTGAGGCGACCGGGATCGGGCGCATCTTTCCCGAGACGTTCGACGCGTTCGCTGGCCGCCTGCTCTCGCGCCACGCCGAGGTCGAGGTCCGTGGCACGTTCGACGCCCGGATCGACCGCGCCACCGCCCTCGTGCAGAGTGGCGATGCCGACGAGACCTTGACGTCGCTGCGGCACGTGTTCGTCGATGAGGTCCAAGATCTCGTCGGGCCCCGAGCGCGGTTCGTCGGAGCACTGCTCGAGCGCCTCGAGGGTGGGTTCACGGCGTTCGGCGACCCGGCCCAGGCGATCTATGACCATGAGCGCGTCGTCGAGTCTGACGACTTCATCGATGACCTGGGACGTCTCGCCGAGACAGAGATCCTGCTCGAAGGCAATCATCGGGCGGGGGGCGACCTGGCGCGGGACGTCGCGGTCGTGCGGGAACGTCTCCTGGCCGGCGAGGGCCTCGAACTCCCGGCAGACGACATGTTCGTGGCGTGCGAGACCGTCGGGGCCTTCGAGGGCCTGGCTGAGCTCGTCTCCTCGTACCAGGGGCGGACGGGGGTGCTCTGCCGGGACAACGCGACGGCGCTGGCACTGTCCGATCTGCTGCACGAGAGCGAGGTGCCCCATCGGGTGCGCAGGAGTGCTTCGGACCGACCGGTCGCCGGCTGGGTCGCCGCCGCCGTGGGGCGGTCGACGCGAGTCGCACGGGGTCAACTCGATGCTCGACTCGAAGGGTTGCGCACGGGGCCGTTGCCCGTTCCGGGACCCGACGAGGCCTGGCGTCAATTGCAGCGGCTGGACCGGGGGGCACGCCAACAGGCTGCGCGATCGAGCGCGGTCGCGGACGCGGTCCGCACCGGCCACGTGCCTCCGGAGCTGACCGAGGAACCGGACGCGCGGATCGTGGTCTCGACGATCCACCGGGCCAAGGGCCTGGAGTTCGACCAGTGCGTCATCGTCGACTGGGCCCGACGCGACGAGGACGCCGAGCTCGACCAGCGGGTCCTCTTCGTCGCGTTGAGCAGGGCGAGACGGTTCGTCTACCACGCGTCGCGACCGCAACATCGGACGCGGTGGTACCGCGAGGAGGGTCGCGGCGGCCGGCTGTTCAAGCGCGGTCGCAGCCCGTGGCAGACCTTCGGTATCGAGGCGCTCGGTGGGGATGTGCATTCACCGGACCCGGGGGGCGTCTTCGGCATCGACTCCGATCCCGGGGAGCTGCAACTGCGCCTCGTCGACCAGGTCCGTCCGGCGGATGTGGTCGATCTCGAGCGTGTCGACGACCAGGACTTCGGAACCGGTGACCTCCCGTGCTATGCGGTGCGTCACGACTCCGGAGTGATCGGGGTGACGGGCGTCGCGTTCGGCACGGATCTGGTCCGTC
The DNA here is from genome assembly GCF_000420025.1 of Patulibacter americanus DSM 16676. Classification (GTDB taxonomy): domain Bacteria; phylum Actinomycetota; class Thermoleophilia; order Solirubrobacterales; family Solirubrobacteraceae; genus Patulibacter; species Patulibacter americanus. The sequence goes on along the minus strand of NZ_ATUD01000001.1, from coordinate 31,456 downwards.
GGACGAAGGGTGCAGCGCCTGCGCGGGTCACGAGGCTGCGTATCGAGGGCGTAGAGACCGTTGCGGGAACAGCCGAGGCATGTGACGCGGCGGGCCTCGGCGCCTCCGGGCTGTGGCTCCGTCCCCGCCTGGTGGGGCTCGGAGAATTCGAGTGGGAGAAGGCCGTATGAGCCAGGGGTTCGATGCGAAGTATGCCGTCAGGGACGACCTGATCGACCGGCTCCGCGCCGACCTCGTCGGCCCATCCGCAGAGGACGAGACCCTTGTTGATGCCCCGTTCTCGACCTACGTGGCAGGCGTCCTCTACCCGCGCACCGCAGCCGAGGTTGAGCCCGAGGACGAGGTCGACGAGCATGACGACGACGGGGAGGCGACCTACGCGGACCCGCCTGTCAGCCTCGCCAACTCCCGCTACCCGTCGTCGCTCGGGATGACCTTCGCCGTCGATCGCCGGGCATCCCTCGTCAAGGTCCGCGTCGAGGCGGCGCGCTATGAGAACCAGGGTTCGGAGTCCGAGCCTCGATGGACCCGCATCCCCCTGTCGTTCGACCATGAGATCGATCTCCGTCGTCCGGCCGGGGACAGCGAGGTCGAGCTCGAGGCGGGTCTGGGCCTGTACGTGCGCACGCGCGAGGCGGATGGTTCCGACGGGGTCCCCGTCACGATCGTGGCGATCAACCGGCGCCTGGCCCCGAAGTTCGAGAAAGACTCGAACTCGTACTTCCAGGTCCGGCTGACGGCCGAGGGCGATGACGCGCCGTTCGTGGAGCGCGACGCAGCGGCGCTGCCGGTCAACGACGCGGACCTCGAGAGCTACCGCCTGATCTACCGCGACGTGCGGAACTTCGCCGTCGGCCATGGGACGTCGGTGGAGTGGGACCTCGGTGTCGATCGGCACCGCGCAGAGACGATCCGGACAGCCGCGGTGCCCGCGTACGAGCTACCTCTCGCGGACAGCAACCAGACCATCGACACCTCCGGACTCGGCATGGAACGGCTTGCCTCAGAGGACCGGGCCGCCACCGTCGCGGCGCTCCGTCGGCTGGCCGACGACTACGAGCGCTGGATCGACGCTCGCGGAGCCGACCGAGAGGCGCTCGCCGGGGAACTCCAAGGCATCGCGGGCGACCATCTGAAGGAGTGCCGCGACGCCCTGGCCCGGATCCACGAGGGCATCGACCTGATCGACACCGTCGATGACGTCTGGCGGGCCTTTCGACTCTCCAACCTCGCGATGGGGCGGCAGAGGGCCAGGGCGGCCTGGATCTCCGGCGGGAAGGAGGGCCCGGCCCCCGAACACGGCGAGGGACATCGTTGGCGCCCCTTCCAGATCGCGTTCATCCTCCTGAACCTCTCCGGGACCGTCGACCCGGAGCACCGCGACCGGGACGTCCTCGACCTCCTGTGGTTCCCCACCGGTGGTGGCAAGACGGAGGCCTACCTCGGTCTCATCGGCATCACGGTCATGTTGCGCCGGTTGCGGCATGGCGACGCAGGCGGGGGCGTGACGGTCCTGATGCGCTACACCCTGCGCCTGCTCACCATCCAGCAGTTCGAGCGGGCGTCGGCACTGATGTGCGCGCTCGAGGCCATCCGACAGGACGAGGGCGGTCTCGGTCGCGTCCCGATCTCCATCGGACTGTGGGTGGGCCGGAACGGGACGCCCTCGACGGTCCAGGAGGCCCGGACCGCCCTTGACCGCCTCCGGGTCAACCAGGAGGTTGAGGCCGGTAATCCCGTACAGGTGCGGGCCTGCCCGTGGTGCGGGACGAAGCTCGACCACCGCGCCTACTGGATCGCGAAGTCGGATCCTCGATTGGTCATCAGCTGCCGGGACAAGCACTGCCGCTTCAACAGCGGACTCCCGATCCACGTGGTCGACGAGGATCTGTATCGCGAACGGCCCACCCTCGTCATCGGGACGGCCGACAAGTTCGCGACGTTGCCGTGGGTCAAGGGGGCGTTCGAGCTCTTCGGCGTCGGCTCGGCGGTGAAACCACCCGAATTGATCGTCCAGGACGAGCTGCACCTCATCTCAGGTCCGCTGGGGACGCTCGCCGGGCTGTACGAGAGCGCGATCGACCTGCTCTGCACCGATCGCGGGGTGCGGCCCAAGGTCATCGCGTCGACGGCGACCATCCGACGGGCGGCCGACCAGACCAAGGCGCTCTTCGACCGGGAGATGCGGCAGTTCCCTCCGCCGGGCCTCGACGCGGGTGACTCGTTCTTCTCCGTGACGGCCGACCGGGGATCGAAGCCGGCGCGGCTCTACGTCGGGGCGATGGCCCCCGGGACGAGCCAGAGCACCCTCATGATCCGCGCCTACGCGGCCCTGCTCCAGGGTGCCCAGGACGTCGACGCGGCCGACGCGGATCGGGATCCCTACTGGACCCTCGTCGGCTACTTCAACAGCCTGCGGGTCCTCGGTGGCGCCCGGATCCAGGTGCTCGACGACGTGCGCGACCGGATGCAGCTAGTCGCCGCCGGCGACGAGCCCCGCGAGCTCGACAAGCAGATCGAGCTGACCAGCAGGGAGCCCTCGTCCGTCATCCCCGGGCACCTGCAGTCGTTGGACGTCGCGTACCCCCACGAGGAGGCGCTCGACTACGTCCTCGCGACCAACATGATCTCGGTCGGCGTCGACATCGATCGGCTCGGACTCATGGTCGTCATGGGCCAGCCACAGGCCACGGCGGAGTACATCCAAGCGACCAGCCGGGTCGGCCGCCAGCACCCGGGCATCGTGCTCACGCTCTACAACGCCGGTCGGAGCAGGGACCGCTCGCACTACGAGAGCTTCACCGCGTACCACGCGGCCCTCTATCGCCAAGTCGAGTCCACCAGTGTCACGCCGTTCAGCCCCCGCGCCCGCGACCGGGCGCTGCACGCGGTCCTGCTGGCCCTCGCCCGCACGGCGGTGCCCGCCCTCCGGGAGAACGCCGCAGCCCGTGACGTCGAGAAGCACCTGCCCGAGCTCCGGGCGTTCGCGGACCAGATCACCGACCGTGCGGAGCGTGTCGAGCCGGGCTCGGGGCCTTCGGTCCGGAAGGAGTTCGAGGCCGTCCTCGACAAGTGGGTCGCGCGGGCACGTGAGGCCCCGAAGCTCGTCTACGCGAACCCGCGTGACGCCGTCAACTCGCTCCTCTCGTCCGCCGACGAGGCCGAGGGAGAGGGCTTTCCCACCCCGAGCTCGCTGCGTGACGTCGACGGCGAGAGCAACCTCTACCTCGTGAGGGTCTGACCGTGCCGAAGATCAAGGGCCACGTCCGGCGGAGCCAGCTGGTCACCACCTACGGGGTGGGGTCCGTCGTCCCCGTCGGCGATGAGGCGTTCATGGTCGCCGCCCTGGAGCGCTGGGACGTCGGCCGACCGGACCTGCATGAGCCCCGGCTCGAGAGAGAACTGCGGATCCACGGCTTCGTCCAACCGCCGTCGACCGACGACCGCCCCGACGTCCCCGTCGTCCGGTTCCCGGCGTTCCAGTCCTGCCCGGGTTGCCGACGCCTCGCGCCCCACCGGGACTTCACGCACGCCGACCTGAACCACTGCCCCGACTGCCTCACGGCGCTCGTCCCGTCCAGGTTCGTCATCGCCTGCGAGAAGGGCCACATCGACGACTTCCCGTACGAGCGGTGGGTTCACCGTGGGGCGGCCAAGACCGAGGGGCGGCACGACCTCGAACTCCGGTCGACCGGGCAGACGGCATCCCTGAAGGGCATCGTCATCAAGTGTTCATGCGGCGCCCAGCGGACCATGGAGGACGCCTTCGACCGGTACGCGCTGCGGAACGTGACGTCGTGCCAGGGCCGACGCCCTTGGAAGACCTTCGACCGCGAGTCCTGCGACCAGACGCCGCGCGCCCTCCAGCGTGGTGCGTCGTCGGTGTGGTTCTCCCAGACGCGCTCGGCGCTCTCGATCCCCCCGTGGTCCCGTTCAGCCTCCCGGGCCCTGGACGGCCACTGGCCCACCCTGCGCCACCTCCCGGTCGAGGCCGTCGGTCCCGTCATCACGTCGATGCGGCTTGACGAGAAGACCGGGTTCACGTCCGAGGAGCTCGTCGCGATCTTCCAGGAGCGCAAGCTGCAGGAGGCCGGCGAGCCCAGCGGGGAGCCCCACCTGCGTCGCGAGGAGTACGACGCGCTCGTGCGCGGGCGCCCCGAGACGACCGATGACGTCGACTTCGCCACGCGCGCCGCCGAGGTGCCTGCCACGCTCCGCGACTGGATCAGCCAGGTCCAGCTCGTCACGCGCCTGCGCGAGGTGCGGGCCCTCTCGGGCTTCTCGCGGATCCTGCCGCCCCGCGGCGCCGGCGGCGAGCGGTCGAACATCGTCTCCCTCCTGAACGAGGACGTCGACTGGCTTCCGGCCATCGAGGTCAAGGGGGAGGGCATCTTCCTGAGGCTCGACGCCGACCGGGTCGCCGACTGGGCAGGGTGCCCCGCCGTCGCCGAACGGGCGCAGGTGCTCGCCCGCCGGAACATCGAGCGCCACGAGGCCTGGGGCACCGAGCCGGACCGTGACGTCACCGCCGAGTTCCTGCTGATCCACGCCCTCGCCCACGCGCTCATCGGGCAGCTGTCGCTCGACGCGGGCTACCCGGCCGGGTCGCTCCGCGAGCGCCTCTATCACGAGGACGGGGCACTGGGGCTCCTGATCTACACCGCCACGACCGACTCCGCGGGCAGTCTCGGCGGGTTGATCGCCCAGGGCGCACCCGACCGCTTCGAGAGGTTCGTCCGAGAAGGGGTCGCACGGATGGCCTGGTGTTCCTCGGATCCGGTCTGTATCGAGAGCGAGGCGGGAGGGGCGGACTCCCTGAACCTCGCCGCCTGCCACAGCTGCTCGTTGCTGCCCGAGACCAGCTGCGAGGAGATGAACAGCTTCCTCGATCGGGCCACGCTCGTCGGGACGCGCGACGACGCCGACGTCGGCTTCTTCCGGGGGCTCTGACCGATGGCCCGGATGTATCCCGACACGTGGTCCGACAAGAACGGCAGTGCCGCGGAGGCACTCGTCTACCGCCGGCTCCGCGACGAGACGCCCGACGACTGGCTCGCCGTCCACTCCGTCGGTCTCAGTTCGCACAGGACCAAGCCGTGGGCCGAGCTCGACTTCGTGGTCGTGGGGCCCTTCGGCGTCCTCTGCCTCGAGGTGAAGGGCGGTCAGGTCACCGCCGAGGGCGGCTCGTGGTCCACGAACGGCAACGCCCTGAAGGAGAGCCCGTTCCAGCAGGCGGGCGGAGGTGCGGCGGCGCTCCACGGCGAGCTCATCACGGCCGTCCCGCCGGTCCGCCGGACCGTGGTCGGCCACGGCGTGGTCTTCCCCGACGTCCGATTCAAGGCGCGAGGTGCCGGCATCGACCACGACCTCATCTACGACGACGACGATCTGCGCCGTCCGATGAGGGACTACCTCGAACGGCTGGCGACGCACTGGCACGCGTTTCACGGTCGGGGGGACGAGCAGCTCTCGCGTGCCGAGCGCGCAGCCGTGGTGCGGTTCCTGGCGCCGTCCTTCGACCTGATCCCGACGCTTCGGGCCCGCATGGCCGAGGTGGACGCCGAACTCGTCGAGCTGACCCGCGCGCAAGGGCGCGTCCTGCGGGGAATGCGGGACCAGGAGCGCGCTCTCGTGCGAGGCGGGGCCGGAACTGGCAAGACCATGTTGGCCGCCGACGAGGCCGCCCGCTTCGCGCGGTCGGGCCAGCGGGTCCTGTTGTGCTGCAGGTCTGCGGCGCTGGCGCGGCATATCGCTCGTTCCGTGGAGACGGACGGCGTCGATGTCCGGTCGTACCGCGAACTCCTCGACGAGCTCGTGGACGCCGCCGACCGACGCGCGCTCATCCCTGATGCCGAGGACCGGGATGTGCTGGACGTGTTCCTGCCGGAACAGGCGATGGAGGCGGTCTCGGAGCTCGAACGGATCGGGTCCTACGACGCCCTGGTCGTCGACGAGGGCCAGGACCTCATGGTCGAGGGTGCACTGGACCTCCTCGACGTCCTGCTCGAGGGGGGCCTGGCGCGAGGACGGTGGAGAGTCTTCCTCGATCACAAGCAGAACGTCTTCGAGGCCGTCGACCGGCTGCAGTACGACCGGGTGTCCGGTGCTGCCACCACGCAGTTCCAGCTCTTCGAGAACTGCCGCAACACGCCGGAGATCAACGAGATGACGGCATTGCTCGCGGCTGTGACGCCAGACGAGACCTCGGCACGGAGCGGACCGGACGTCGTGGTCCGTTACGTGCTCGATGCGAAGGACGAGGCCGGAGCGGTCGCCACGGTCGTCGATGCCTGGCGACGACGCGGGATCGAACCGCGGGACGTCACCGTGATCGCGACCGACGACCGGGTCGCCGATCGGCTGGAACGCCGGTGGCCCCCCGACGCGCCGAAGCTCGTCCGTGGGGTCGATGGCCACGGCGAGTCCGTCCGCCTGGCGACGGCCGCCGACTTCAAGGGTCTCGAGTCGCAGGCCGCGGTGGTGGTCGGCGTCAAGGAGATCTCGGACCGCGAGACCCTCCGTGCCCTCTACGTAGGGTGCTCCCGTCCACGCGCGCTCCTCGCCGTCGTCCTCGACGAGCGGGCCCGAGGGGACTTCGAGACCCGGGCGGTCGAGTTCGTGCGACAGCAGTCAGAAGTCGACCGTGAGTGACGACTGAAAAGTCCTAAAGCCCCGACGGGGCGCCTGCCGACAAGAAGCAGTGGTGGAACGACGGTCGTCCCGGCCCGCCACCTCGGATCCCTGGAAAGCGCACCAATGATCAACCCCCATCCCGACCACGCCGCGGAGCAGACCTACCTCGAGGCGGCCTGTGACGCCCACGTGGCGTACCTGGAGGAACAACGGCAGATCGTCGACGGGACGAAGAACGGCGGCGGGGACCGCGTCGCCGCCCACGCCCTCCGTGAGGCTGCGCGCGAACGCCTCTCGAAGCTCCAGGCCGTGGACGACGAGCGCCTGATGTTCGGCCGCCTGGACTTCGAGACGGGCAAGCGCAAGGTCGTCTACATCGGCCCCTGCACCGTGAAGAACGATCAGGAGAAGGTGCTCGTCGTCGATTGGACGATGAAGATCGCGAAGCCGTTCTACGCCGCGGACGAGCAAGACCCCCAGGGGCTGATGCGGCGCAGGAGCTTCGACCTGCTCGAGCGTCAGCTGCTCGGCATCGACGACGAGACGTTCGGCGAGGAGGCGGACGGGGAGGAGGCTCCGACCGGCCGAAAGCGCGACGCCCTGGACCGCGTGGCAGCAGAGCTGGAGCGCGCCAGGGAGCCGCGGATGCAGGCGATGGTCGCCACCATCGTCGCGGACCAGTACAAGCTCATCGAAGAGCCGCGGGAAGGCGTTCTCGTCGTCCAGGGCGGCCCGGGTACGGGCAAGACCGCAGTCGCGTTGCACCGCGCGGTGTTCCTCGTCAGGAACAACGAGGATCTCGGGAGGGTCCTTGTCGTGGGACCGAATGCCGCGTTCATGGCCTACATCGCAGACGTGGTGCCCGGGATGGGCGAGGACACGGTCGACCAGCTCGCGATCGATCGTCTCGCCGAGACGGGTGAGGCGCAGGCGAGGGGTGAGGACGGCCCGGAGGTCGCGACCCTGAAGGGCGACGCCCGGATGGCCGAGGTCGTCGCCCGGGCCGTGGCCCTGAGGACCCGGGAGGCCGTCGCGCCGCAGACCGTCACGACCCAGGGGGTGACGGTGCGGCTGACCGCCGAGGCCGCGAACGAGATCCTCGATCGGGAGCGTCGACGGGAGCGCCCCTACGCCGAGGGCAGGCGCCAGTTCGTCGCTGCGATGCGTACGGCGGTCGAGACGCTGCTCCGCGAGCGCTTCTCCCGGGGCTTGCGGCGGCGCACGGTGGACACTGCAGCGCTCCAGCGTTTTCTGAACACCGACCGCGGGTGGAACAACTTCCTCGAGCGGATGTGGCCGGCGTCGTCGGCCGCGCAAATCCTGCACGACCTCCTCACCACCGAGCTCCGCCTGCGCACCACCGCGGAGGGAATCCTCACCGAGGCCGAGATCAGCAGCCTGCTCCGTCGTGGTGTCCGCACGGTCGGCGTGCACCCCTGGACCCGGGACGACATGCCGCTCCTCGACGAGATCACTGCGCTGGTGCAGGGAAGCGTCAAGTTGTACGGCTACGTGATCGTGGACGAGGCACAAGACCTCACACCGATGCAGCTGAGGATGATCGCCCGGCGCTCGAACGAGGGAGACTTGACCCTGGTCGGCGACATCGCCCAGGCAACGGGTCCGACCAGATATCGCGACTGGAGCGAGATCACGGCGCATCTTCCGACGGGACGGGGAGTGCGGGAAGGGCTGCTCACGTACGGCTACCGCGTGCCGCGAAGCATCATGGAGCTCGCGAATGCGGTTCTGCCCGTGATCGCGCCCGAGCTTCCGCCGACGCAGCCGGTGCGGGAGTCCATCACGGAGCCGCTGTTCCGGAGGGTGGACGAGCTCGACCTCGGGTCCGCCGTCGCGTCGGCGGTGACAGAGTTGGCGGCCGACGATCGCTCCGTCGGCGTGATCGTGCCGCCCGCCCTGCTCGTGACGGTCCGCGGGGCCCTGGCCACGACCGGGATCTCGGTCGGCGACATCTCGACGGACCAGCTGGAACGGCGGGTGACGCTGCTCTCGAGTGCCGAGGCGAAGGGCCTGGAATTCGATCGGGTCGTCCTTGTCGAGCCCCGGCAGATCGTCACAGACTCGCGTGCGGGCTGGAGCGAGCTCTACGTGGGTCTGTCGCGGGCCACGCAACAACTCGTCGTCGTCCACAGCCTTGCGTTGCCGGCGCCCCTTCCCGGGGGAGAGCCGGTCGACGAGGCCCTCCCGCCCGCTTCGGCCTCGGACGTTTCCGCCACTTCGTCCGGCGCCGGCGATGCGGACGTCGCGGTCGACCAGCCGGACGATCTCGATCTTGATCTCGATCTCGACCTCGACACCCCGGCTGTACCGCCGCAAGGCGAGACGAACGAGGGTGCCGCCGAGGACGACGGTGCCGCGGACGACGTGGAGAACGCCGAAGTCGCCGAGGACACGCCGGGCGCCGTCGGGGTCGATCATGGTTCGCCGTCGGATGACGGTCCCGCTTCGGAAGTGAAGGCCTCCTCGGTCGAGGAGGTCGAGGCCACCTCTGAAGTCGGCGATGACGATGGTGCGGTCGAGACCGTCGATGTCGCGGGCGAGCCCGACGCCCCGACCGATGCCGACGGGGACGCGACCGCCACCGGCGACCCTGAGGCCGCTCCCGGTGGGGAGACGGCTCCCGGAGACGTGACGGTCGAGGAAGACCTTCCCGGGTCGGTGTCACCGGTGTCCTTGGACATCGCGGTGCTGCCGCCCATCCCCGCCATCCCACGTGTCGGGGAGCGGGACCGGCCTGTTCGGCCTGCGGACGCGGTGACTCTGGGCGGGTCGTTCTCCGAGGCGCTCGTGTTCGCCAAGATCCAGCACGGTGACCAGACCCGCCGCGGTACGCCGATCCCGTACCTCGGCCATCTCCTGGCGACCTCGGCACTGGTTCTCGAGGACGGCGGGACCGAACTCGAGGCCATCGCGGCGCTGCTGCACGACGCGGTCGAGGACGGAGGGCCGGACACGGCAGAGACGATCCGCCGCCAGTTCGGCGAGGCGGTCGCCACCACGGTCATCGGCTGCACCGATCCTGTGGGTCTCGACTCGTTCCGGGCCACGAAGTTGGAGCACCTCCGGCTCCTCGAGCTCGGCTCGACCTCGGTGCGCCGGGTCGCTCTCGCTGAGAAGCTGGACAACGCCCGGACGCTTCTGCGGGACCTCCACCGGTACGGGGCGACGACCTGGACCCGGATGGGCGTCGAACAGGCCGACCTGCACTGGTACATGAGAGAGCTCGTCACGCTGTTCGAAAGGACGTTCCCGAGCGTGCTGGCCCAGGAGCTCCGTCGCACCGTCGAAGAGATCGAGGTGCTCGCTCGATGACTTCGTCACCGCCCCCCGCGAAGCTCGCGGACGACCAGCTCGATGCGCTGCGCGGCGACCTCCGGTTGCTCGTGCTCCCAGAATCGCAGGACGGTCCATCCGAGCTCGCCCAGCCGCTCGTCGGTGTCGCGGTCGCGTTCAACGTTTCTGCTCAGTTTCGCATCCCAGAACTCGGCGTTCGCACGGGGGACGGTGGCGTGTCGGGGACACCGATGCCAGAAGCATCCGTCGACGAAGATCGCGACCTTCTCCCGAGGGAAGACGATGTCGATCCGGCGGCGACGGTCGAAATCCGTGCGCCGTTGCAGTCTGAACCGGAGGCCCCGACGGTGCAATGCCTGCCGGAGCAGCACCTCCGGCTTCGTGTCGCGTTGCCCGAGCCGGCTCATTCGCGTCTGCACGTCCGGCGAGGAGGCGGCCGGTCGCGCGGCGTTGACGAGGTCGTCGGGCATCCCGGGCCTCCACGCTACAGCTATGGAGCGGAGAGGCATCCGCCTCGCCCGACCTCCCGTCACCGCTCGACTCCGAGGTTCACATGACCGAGATCCATTGGCAGTTCCGACCCGAGAATCCCGACGGCGGCAGGGATTTCGGCAACGCGAACGTGTGGGCGTTCGATCCGACCCTGGAGGTGTTCACCCGGGAGGTCTGCCAGAACGTCTTGGACGTCAGGAAGGGCGACCACGTCGACGTGGACTTTGCGCTGTACCGCTTGACCGGCAACGCCCTTCGCGCCTTCGAGGATGAGATCGGCTGGCCGGAGCTGCAACCCCACCTCGATGCGTCTGCCGACGAGACTCAGAAGTTCGGGCGAGAGCTACGGGTCGGCCTCGACCGTCTCGCCGATGAGGACGAGTTGATCGTCCTGAGCATCCAAGAACTCGACTCCCGAGGCCTGGTCGGCGCCGAGCGTGGCACCAACAGCAACTTCGCTGCATTGTGCCGCAACAATCTGGACTCGAACAAGGCCAGTACCGCAGGGGGGGCCTTCGGACTGGGGAAGGCCGTCCTGTGGCGCTGCTCGTCGTTGTCCACCGTCCTCTTCCATTCGGACCTCGCCGAAGCGGAACCCGAGAATCCCGAACATCGGCTCGGGCGGTTCTTCGGTCGGTGTGAGCTCGCCTGGCACGAGACCACCGGGGGACGGTTTGCCGGCCCAGGATGGTTCGGGGCCCGAGACTCGGAGGATCAGGCGGTCTCGGCCTGGGACATGGGGTCCCGCGCCGCCGACATGCTCCTCGACCGCCCGACCGGGACGACCGGGACGTCGATCCTCGTCCTTGGATTCCAGGACCCGTCGAACGACGGGCCCGACGACGTGGCGTCGATGGCTCACGTCCTCGCACGAGCCCTCGCGGTGCACTTCTGGCCAGCGATCGGGCGGGACCTTCTCCGGCCGACCGTCGGCTACTACGACGCAGGACCCCTGGGTCCGCGCACCGAGGTCGACCTTCCGCTGGGCCAGGAGGTCGGCCCCTACGTCGCGTTGCTCGAGGCGCGCCGGGCCGGGGCACTGGACGAGTCCCTCGTGGAGGTCGGTGGTGTCGTGGCGCGGCGCGCCGAGCTCACGGTCCCCGACCGTCAGGACCAGGCACACGCCGAGACGGTCCACCGGGCCGAGCTTCTCGTCCGCCGCGCGGACCCGGAGACGGAGCAGGCCGCGGCCAACTCGGTCGCCCTGGTCCGCGGTCTCGGCATGGTCGTCGAGTACTGGCGCCTCCCAAACCTCCGCATCGGTGCACGTCCGTTCCATGCCGTCCTCCTCTGCGGGGCAGCGACCGACGACGAGGCGGCGGACGTGGCCGAGCAGTTCCTTCGCAGTGCGGAGCCCCCGTCTCACGACATGTGGACCCTCACCCCGGACATGAAGGCGTCGTACCGTCGCGGGGGCGGCGCCTCACTCGAACAGCTCCGGGGGAGCGTCCGCTCGACGTTGAGGGACCTGGTCGCCCCGACGTCGTCCGACGGTGAGGACGGCCCGGAGGCCCTGAGCCGGATGCTGGCCATCAAGGCCCCGACGCGACCGAGTGGCGAGCCCCGCGTGACAAAGGCCGAGGGTGGGGTCGACGACGGTGTCTGGAAGATCGAGGCCTCGGTGGTCGCAAGCGTGCGTGCCGGGCAATGTTGGACATTCCGGCCGGTGGTCCGGGTGGTCGGCGAATCTGGGGCTGTCGACGTCGAGATGTCGTCCCTGGAGGCCGTGAAGAACTGCGATGTCACTGGAGAAACCGTGACGGTCTCGTCGGGCAAGAAGAAGTGTCGCTTCCGGGTCGAGATCGACTCGTTGTCGCTACCGGGACGCCCAGAGGATGTCGCCATCGACGTCGCGCTGCGTGACACGCAAGAGGTGGCCGAATGACCACGTTGTTGCCCCATCCGACGTTGAACGAGCCCCTCGACCTGTCCGTCGATGCCCTGACGGTCGACGGAGTTCCTCGCCCCGAGTTCCTGGAGGGGCACCTTCGCCACATGGACCTGAGCGGTGCTCCGCAGGCGTGGCGAAGGGTGACCTTCGACGTGAGCGCCCGGATCCAGCCGGCCGACGCAGCGGCTCTGGTGACTGGTCGCGAGGACGTCCGGATGGTGGTCCGCGTCGCCTGTGTCGCAACTCTGGTTCGCTACGGGTTCCCCTTGGAGCGAGACCCGGGAGAGCAGGATCACTGGCGTGGCGCGGTGACGCTCGACGCGGACGATCTGCGCGGCAAGGTGGCCGTCGAGTGTCTGCTCACCGGAGACGTCGGGGGGCGCCCTGCGAGACGTCTCGGGGTCTCCGAACCGTGGGCGTTGTACGCCGACGCGACGGTCCGGCCACCGTTCCAAGGAACATTCTCGGTGAAATGGTCGGCATTCGAGGGCGATGACCGTGACACATCTGTTCCGGAAGCTGCCGCAACCGAGAGCTTCTTCCTAGACCTGACCGGTGAGACGCCGATCATCCACCTGAATGCAGGTGTCGACGGACTCCGACAGCTACTCGACGGAGGCGACCGCGTGCCTCCGATCGAGCGTGCCCTTCGAGAGTCTGAGATGCATCGAATCGTCGCGGCCGCATGGACCAGTGCCATCGCAGTTTCGACCGCAGCGATCAACGTGGACGAGGAGACCGGGGAGCACCGGCTGCCCTCGATCGAGTGGCGAGCCGACGTCTTGCGATGGGCACTGCCGGCCGTGTACCCCGACAAACCGTTGGAAGAGGCCATGAAACAAATCCGACGGGACCTCGACGGCGAGGAGGCCGCCGTGACTCATGCCATGGTGCAACTTGCAGTGTCCCGCCACATGAAGGCCGGGGCGCAACTCCGAAAGAGCCTGAAGGCAGCTGTGAACGGATGAAGGTGCTTGCCCCGGCCGTGGGTGCCCGGCTGACCGACGCCTTCGTCATCGGGTCCGAAGAGCCGGATGTCGAGGGGCTCGTCTCTGACGTCGGCCGCGTCGACGTCGCGACGGACGACGTGGTCGACCTCTTCGAGCACGCGAGGAAGATGTTCGGAGACGATGCCGCGGCATCCGACCGGTGGCTCGGGCCCCGTGTCCATGCGGCACTCCGGCTGACCCGACGCGAGGCGGGCGAACGTGGGATGTGGCTGCATCTGTCGATCGTTGACTGCCCCGACTACGTGCGCTGGCGGTATCCGGACCAGCGCGCCCGCTTCATCGGGGGGGCCGCGACGAATGCCTTCTCTCGGCTGTGGTGGACGACGGAGCTCTTCAGACGCGGGTCCGACTACGGGCCCGCGAGCGAAGCGCTCAAACTGCAGGAGATCCCGAACACCCTTCTGAAGATCAGCGCCACCCGGAACCATGCGTTCTGCGCCGCCCTGCTGGATTTCCTCCATTCGCGAAGGACGGACGGCAAGCGCCTCGTCGGACGGCAGATCAACCGGCTCTCGACGGCGGCCAACGCGCAGCTCTTCGTCGCGGCCCTCGACGCCGTGGCACCCGCGGCCGTCGCGGACAGCGATGCGCGCCGATCCTGGATCTCGAGTCCGCCGATCCTCGACGACCTGCTTGCCGACGGGGTGGCCGGCCCTGACGATCTCGCTGATCCGTTGTTCGACGACAAGGTCGCGGCGGCGCTCCAGCTCCTTCACCGGGTTGCCGACAGCGCCGGAATCGCGACCGAAGACGACCCGACAGCGGGGAGCCGGCGCCCTGGCGATGTCGGGGATGACTGATGGTTCGGCTTCCGGCAAGCCGACCCGGACGGTTTGCCGCCTGCGCCTCAGACCTCGACAATGGCCGCCGTTGCACTAAAGCGCTCGACCGTACGGTGGTCGAGGTTCAACATGAGTCCAGTTTGGCGCAAACTTGCGGTGCAGCACGGCGGGTTCGGCGTAGAACTCCGTTGCGCCGGCACACCATGAATCGTGGGCCCTCGGGTCGATGCGTGGGCCTCCGATAGCTCGGAGCGACGCGTCCGCTCTCTTACGACCTGCTCCCCAGCGACCAGGCCGCGCTCCGGAATACGTGGATGAGCACCGGCGCGTCGGCGTTCGCATCAACGAGGTCGGCCCGTCCGTCGGTAGGCTTGACGCGAGGTAGCTCACGCGTCTTCGCCGCGAGTCCGCTTTCGCGACGTCCAGCATCGAACGGGTCCGGGCGATCGACGCCCGCCGCTCAGGTCGTTTGCCGCGTCGATGCCCGCTGAGGCCCCGACGCGTCCGCCGGATCGGGCAAGTGAAGGCGCCGGATCGCCCCGTGTGGCGTGGCGGTGCCTGAGGCCCCCCGGCGCGCTCTACGCCCGCGGGGCGGGGAGGCCCCGGTGGTCGCTCGATCCGAACCCTGGCCGCCTCAGCCCCCGCCGTTCCCTTCCGCCAGGAACGCGATCCGCGCCGTCAACGGATCCCCCGCCGTGGGGTTCGCGGTCGCTTCGAACGCGACGATCCGGCGGACGTACCCGCCCACGCGGGGGTCCGCGACGAGGGCCATCGCGAGCTCCTCCGCCCGGTCGAGGACCCGCTGCATCAGCGGGGAGTCGGGGTAGTCGACGAGCAGGATCACCGCGTCGAGCGGGCCGACGGTCTGCAGGCCGTGGTGCAGGTCTAGGCGCTCGCGCTGCGGGGGCGTCGAGAGCAGGCAGGCGGCCGCAAGCACCTGGAGGAGCGCGCAGATCGGGTCCTTGTCCGTGCGGATCTTGATCTCGCCGACGGCCGGGGCGCCGTCGTCGGCCTCGAGTAGCAGGTCGACCCGCATGGCCGAGCTCGCAGGGCCGCCGTCGGCGAGCTCCTGGCGGGGATCGTTGAAGCGCACGCCGCCGGTGGTCCGTTGGGGGAGGATCTCGCGCTCGACGTAGCGGTAGGACGGGCCCTTGCCGTCCGCGGCCTCGAGGCGCCGGCCCTCGTCGCTCAGCCGTAGGGCGACGCTGATCGTGCTGCGGAGGTCGTCGACCTTGGCCGCCGTCAGCGCCGTGGTCTCCGGGTGCCGGAACCCTTCGTCGTTGTCGTACGGGGCCAGCTGCTCGATCGAGGTCGCGAACGCGGTCGCGACCTGGTCGACGATGTCGGTCGGCGCCGCCCAGTCCAGCCGCGCCTGCGGCCCGCCCGGGCGCTTGCAGACGTCCCGGTGCAGCAGGTCGATATCGGTGCGGGGGATGAACGCGGGAGGCACGGGGCGAGCCTCGCAGAGCCGGAGACGCCAGCGGGACGAAATCGGCGCCGAGGATCACGCTGGCCTGCGGGCCAGCTCGGCGTTCAGCTCCTCGACCCGGCGCGGCGCGCCGAGCGCGTCGCCGTCGAGGTACATCTCGCCGCCCCTCGTGGGGGCGATCGCCCGTACGGACCTCGTCGGCGTCGGTGGCCCTCCTCCCGGCTCCGAGCCCGAGGTGGGCTACGCGGCGCTGCGAGGGGTGCTCCTGCGGTGGGCCGATCTTGCGCTCAATACGGCCGTATGGGCCGGGGTGGGCAGTGGCGGCACCCACCGGGGCGATCCACCCGGGGGCCGACGCGGCGTCGAACCGGCACCGATGAGGCACGGGTATGACCGGGTTATACTCGGGTCCGTGAAGACGGCGATCTCGGTCCCCGATGCGACATTCGCCCGTGTGGACGCGGCCGCGGATCGCCTCGGGATGTCGCGCAGCGAGTTCTTCTCCCGGGCCGCCGAGCGCTGGCTCGCGGCACTGGACGACGACGGGACGACCGCCCAGATCGACGCGGTCCTCGCCGGTGGGGGCGCCGGGGACACCGACGCGTTCGTGGCCGCCGCCGCCCGACGGCCCCAGGCGGACGACGGCGCGTGGTGAGCCGGGGGGAGGTCTGGTGGGCCGACCTCGGCGAGTCCCGGGGTTCCGCTCCGGCCCAGCGCCGCCCGGTGCTGATCGTCAGTGCCGACCCCTTCAATGCGTCCCGGATCAACACCGTGATCGTCGTCGCGCTCACGCGTACGCTGCGGCTGGCGGCCCTTCCCGGCAACGTGGCGCTGCCCGCCGAGCTCTCCGGTCTTCCCGCCGACTCCGTCGCGAACGTGACACAGGTCGCCACGCTCGACCGGGCCGCGCTCGAGGTGCGGGTCGGCGCCCTTCCCGCGTGGACGCTGGTTCAGGTGGACGCCGGGCTGCGGCGCGCGCTCGGACTGGCCGGCTGAGTCCCGGGGGCTCGCCCGGCAGCATCGTCAGATCCCCCGCAGCCGGTCCGACCCGGTCGGCATGGAACAGCACGAGCACCCCGAGGGCCACGACGAGCATCTCCGCGGGGAGGCGCCGACGGACGCCGGCCCCGCTGGCAGCAGCGACACCGAGCCGGAGCCCCGTCCATCCGGGGGTTCGACCGGTGACGTCCTCCCCGAGCGCGTCTGCCGCCGCTGCTCGACCGTCGCTGCGACGACCGGCGACTTCTGTCCCCACTGCGGCGCGAGCTATGTCCGCGGCCGGCGCGGGCCGCAGCTGAGCCGGCGTGCGAAGCGGATCGTACTGGCCCTCCTGGCCGTCCTCCTGATCGGCGGGATCGCGACGGGTGCGACGCTGAAGGTCCGTGCGGACCAGCGGGCCGAGGCTCGCGCCCGCGCCGAGGCCCGTGCGCAGGACGCGGCCCGTCGGGAGCGGGAGCGCAAGGCGCAGGAGGAGGCGCAGGCGGCCTCCGACGCGGAGGACGCCGCGGTCGAGGAGGAGCGCCTGCAGCGCAGCATCCGCACGCTCACCGTCCGCGAGCTGCGCAAGGCGGTGACCAAGGACGCCCGTGACAAGCACGCGCAGGGCCTGCTCGAGGACCGCGCGACTTCGACGAGCTGCGAGAACACGGAGGGCACCGAGGACGACTTCACCGTCACGACGGCCGAGTACAGCTGCATCGCGGTGACGGACGAGGACCCCGACGGCAGTTCCCGCGGCTACCGGTTCACCGCCCGGGTGGACTTCGAGGACGGCTCCTTCACCTGGCACCTGGGGGACTGACGCGGGTCCGCCTGACCGAGCGCAAAACCGTCCCTCGGAAATATCGTCTTGCAATGATACGATCTTTCCATGGGAGCAATGACGGAGGCCGACCCCCTCCCCGACATCGACTGGTCCGCCCAGGGCATCGAGACCGAGCTGGGCTGGGCCCTCCCGGTCACGTACCGCGCCTTCTCGCAGGTCGCCACGGCCGCCGTCGCCGACGTCCCCGGAGGGCCCCGCGGCTACCAGGTGCTGGTCGCGATCACGACGGAGTCCCCGTCCTCGCAGCTCGCGCTGGCCCACCGGCTCGGCATCGACAAGACGCAGATGACCTACGTCATCGACGGGCTCGAGGCCGGTGGTTTCGTTGAGCGGCGGCCCGACGCGCGTGACCGGCGCGTCCGGCAGGTGCACCCCACCGACGCCGGTCGCGCGCTGCTGTCGACGGCCCGCGAGGGCCTCCGCGACGCCGAGTGCGTCCTCCTCCGGCACCTCGCGGGCGACGAGCAGACCCAGCTCCGGCGGCTCCTCGCCCGCGTGGCCCTCGGCGCCGGCGACATCGAGGCGGCCGCCGACGGCGCGCCGCCCACGCCCGCGCTTCCCGCTGCCGCTCCCGAGCGCTCCCGCAGACCGTCGCGTGACTGATCGCGCGCCAGATCCCCGCACCAATCGCGCGCGGCCCATCCCCGCACCACCCCACGAAGAACAGCGACTCCCCATGACTTCCACCGTCCTCATCGCCGGCGCCACCGGCGACCTCGGCCGCCGCATCGTCCGGGCCCTCCTGCAGCACGACGTCCGGCTCCGGGTCCTCACGCGCCCCGGCAGCGGGACGGCCGCCGCGCTCTTCGGCGGCGAGGAGCGCATCGACGTCGTCGTCGCCGACTACTCTGACGGGGCGGCCCTCAGGACGGCGGTCACCGGCGTCGACGTCGTGGTGTCGGCCGTCAGCGGCGTCCGCCCCGTGATCGTCGACGCGCAGCGGGCGCTCCTGGCCGCCGCTGTCGCGGCGGGCGTCCCGCGGTTCATCCCCTCGGACTACTCGGCCGACTACCGGTCGATCGCCGTGGGCAGCAACCGGAACTTCGAACTCCGGCGCGAGTTCGCGGCCGACGTCGACGCGGCGCCGATCCGGGCGACGTCGATCCTCAACGGGGCGTTCGCCGAGATCCTCACGGGCGAGGCTCCGATGATCCTCTTCGATCGCAAGCGCGTGCTGTTCTGGTCCTCGGCGGATCAGATCCTGGACTTCACGTCCAAGGACGACGTCGCCCGCGTCACCGCCTCCGTCGCCCTCGACGCCGACGCCCCGCGCGTGGTCGAGGTCGCGGGCTCGCGGGTCACGGCCCGGGATGTCGCGCAGACGATGACCGAGCTGACGGGCACGACGTTCAAGCCGCAGTGGGCCGGCACCACGGGCTCGCTGTCGGTGATGAGCAAGGTCCTCCGGCGCCTGGCGAAGGACCCCGACGAGACCTTCCCGGCCTGGCAGGGCATGCAGTACTTCGTGAGCATGTTCAGCGGCCAGGCCCAGCTGCACCACGTCGACAACGACCGCTACGGCGCGCACGAGTGGACGACGGTGCGCGACGTGCTCGCGGCCCACGTGGCGCGGGAGCGGACCGGAGGCGCGTCGGCCTGACGGGCGAGGCGGCGAGCCCCGGGCGTTAGCCCGGGCCCGGCGTCCCCGTCCCACCCGGCACCCTGCCGTACCCTCCCGCCCGATGCGCGTGCTGGTCCTCGAGGACAATCCGCAGCTCGGTCCCGCCGTCGCGGCCGGGCTGCGCGACGCGGCGTTCGCGGTCGACCTGGCGCGCGACCTGGCCGCGGCCCGTCGGCGGCTCGTCGTCCACGAGTACGACGCGCTCGTGGCCGACCGCGGGCTGCCCGACGGCGACGGCCTCTCCCTCCTGGCCGACCTGCGCGCGGACGGGTCGCCGCTGCCGACCCTCGTCCTGACCGCGCTCGACGGCGTCGACCAGCGGGTGGAGGGGTTCGAGCACGGGGCCGACGACTACCTCGTCAAGCCGTTCGCGATGGTCGAGCTCGTGGCGCGCGTGCGGGCGCTCGTCCGGCGCGGAACGGTGGCGCGCCCGACCATCACGACGGTCGGCGACCTGGTGATCGACGTGCCGCGCCATCGGGTCACCCGCGGCGGCATCCTGCTCTCGCTCACCGCCAAGGAGTTCTCGGTCCTCGAGGTGCTCGCCGAGCGGCCGGGCGACGTCGTATCCCGAACGACCCTGATCGAGCGCTGTTGGGACGAACTGAGCGAGCCGATGTCGAACGTCGTCGACGTCCTCATCGGGCAACTGCGCCGGCGGCTGGGCGCGCCGGATCCCATCGAGACCGTGCGCGGCGTCGGCTACCGGCTGGCGGTCGCGGGCGACGCATGAGCCTGAGTCCCGCCGCGCGGCGGCTGCGGCGCGTCCGGCGCACGATGACGCTGCTGTTCGCCGCGACGACCGCGGCGTGCCTGCTCGTCCTCGCGCTCATCGCGGCGCAGATCGACGCGGATTCGCGGCGGACGGAGACGAACGCCGACGTCCGCGCCCGCGCAACGGCCTTGGCCCGGGCCGTCTACTACGACGACGACGGACTGCACCTCGAGCCGCTGCGCGAGGACGAGCTGGCCCGCGGCAACGCGGCGTTGGCCGTCGTCGCCGACGACCGGGTCCGCTACGCCCGACCCGGCCCGCGCGGGCTGCCGGAGCCGTACGAGCTGCGCCGGATGCTGGCCGAGGTGCGCCTGGACCAGGCGCCGGCGCGCGCAGCGTCGCCGACCCGTGCCGGCCGCAGGCTCGTGTGGGCCTACGCGCCCGTGTGGGACGGCGACCGCGTCGGCGCGATGGTCCTCGTCGGCGCCGATCCCTCCGCCGCGGGCGCCGGGCACGACCGCCTGGTGCGGGCGCTGCTCCTCGGCTGCCTCGCGCTCGTGCTGCTCGCCGCGGCCGTGGGGCACCGGCTCTCCGGCCGGGCGACGCGGCCCGCGCTGCGCGCGCTCGAGCGGCAGGAGCAGTTCCTGGCCGAGGCCGCCCACGAGCTCCGCACCCCGCTGTCGGTGCTGCGCCTCGCGCTCGAGGCGGGCACCCGCACGCCGGAACGGGCGCCGGCGACGGTCCGCGAGGCGCTCGGGCAGGTCGACCGGTTGGGCCGCCTCGTCACCGGCCTGCTCGCCCGCGCCCGGCTCGAGGCGGGAACGCACCGGCCGGACCTCGAGCTCCTGCGACTCGACCAGCTCGTCGAGCGCACCGTCGAGGAGCTTCCGGCCGCCGGTGGGCTCGTCGTCCAGACGACGCCGTCGGTGGTGCGCGGCGACGCGGAGCTGCTGGCCCAGGCGGTCCGCAACCTCGTCGAGAATGCGCTGCGGTACGGCGGGGACGACGCGCGCTCGGCCGGCGTCGGCGCGGAGCGGGACGACGCCGGCCGGGAGCGGGGGAGTGGCGACGAGATCGTGGTGACCGTGGACTGGGGCGTCGTCGCGGTGACCGACCACGGACCGGGCGTGCCGGAGGACCGTCGCGAGGCGGTGTTCGCCCGGGGCGTCGGGAGCGGCGAGGGCACCGGGTCGGGCCTGGCGATCGTCCGCTGGATCGCCGAGCTGCACGGGGGCACCGCGCGGCTGCTCGAGGCGCCGGGCGGGGGGACGCGGGCCGAGCTGCGGCTGCCCGAGGCCGCCCCGCCGGCCTGAAGGGTCCGCCGCGCCCCGCCGCCACCGGGCGCCTCACGTTCCGCTCATGTGGGTCTCGCCACCCTGCGCCCCATGATCCCCCTCACTCCCTCAGCCACGCGTCGGCGCCGGGTCGTCGCCGCGCTCCTCGCCGGACCGGTCCTGCTCGGCGCCGGTACCGCGGCGGCCACCGCCGCCTCGCATCAGCGCGCCGGCAAGGCCACCTCCGCGATCGTGCGCGTCGACCAGGTCGGGTTCGCGCCGGACGAGACCAAGGCGGCCTTCGTCCTCGGCGCGCCGCGCACGGGTTCGGGCGGCGAGTTCTCGGTGCTCGACGACGCCGGGACGGTCGTCCTGCGCGGCAAGCTCGGCGCGTCGACGGGCAAGTGGAACAGCCGCTACGACGCCGTCCGTCCCCTCGACCTCTCCGCGGTCAAGACCCCGGGCCGCTACCGCGTGCGTCTCGGCGGCACGCTCACCGGCACCTCGCCGGCGTTCACGGTGGCCCCGGCCGCCGAGCTGTTCGACGGGCTGATCGCGAAGAACGTGCGGTTCTTCCAGGCCCAGCGCGACGGCCGCGACGTGCTGCCCGAGGTGCTGGGACGCAAGCCGTCGCACCTGCGCGACGAGACCGCCACGGTCTACAAGACCCCGCGCTACTCGGCGGACGGCAACGTCCTGCAGGACAAGAAGCTCGCCGCCGCGGGCGGCCCCGTCGACGTCTCCGGTGGCTGGTTCGACGCGGGGGACTTCCTCAAGTTCACCGGCACGACGGCGTTCGCGACCGCCGCGATGCTCGTGACGGAGCGCACCGCCCCCGACGTTCCCGGCCTCGCCGCCGAGGCGCAGCACGGCCTGCGCTGGCTCGACCGGATGTGGGACGACGAGACCCGCACGCTCTACGCACAGGTCGGGATCGGTAACGGCAACGAGACCGTCCGCACCGACCACGACGTGTGGCGCCTGCCGGAGGACGACGATCGGAGCACGGCCAAGCCCGGGTCGCCGGACTACACGATCAGCCACCGCCCGGTCTTCCGTGCGAACACGCCCGGCGGGCCGATCGCGCCGAGCCTCGCGGGTCGCACGGCCGCGGCGTTCGCCCTGGCCGCGCAGAACGAGCGCGACGAGGCGCAGGCCGCGGTGTGGCTCCGCAAGGCCGCCGCGATCTACGCGCAGGCCGACACGAAGGCGACGGAGAACTCGACGGCCGTCCCCGCCGCGTTCTACCCCGAGGACTCCTGGCAGGACGACCTGGAGTTCGCCGCCGTCGAGCTCGCGCTCGCCGGCAAGCGCCTGGGCGACCCGCGCGCCGCCGACTGGCAGGCGCAGGCCGCGCGGTGGGCCACGGGGTACATCGCCTCCTGGGCGAAGGGCACCCTCGAGGTCGCCGACGTCAGCGCGCTCGCCCACGTCGACCTGCTGGGCCTGCGCGACCCGGTGGGCCCGCAGGTCACCGCCGACCTGCGCCGACAGCTCGGGGACGCCGCGGCCGTCGCCGCGAAGGATCCGTTCCGCGCCGGCGCGTCGTACACGGACTTCGACTCCGTCCCCCACACGTTCGGCCTCGTCGCCACGGCACGCATGTACGAAAAGGCCACCGGCGATCGCCGCTACGCCGCCTTCGGCACGGGCCAGCGCGGATGGGCGCTCGGCGCCAACGCGTGGGGCTCGAGCTTCATGATCGGCGCCGGCGAGCTCTACCCGCGCTGCCCGGAGCACCAGGTCGCGAACCTGGCGGGCCAGGGCGAGGTCACGGGCGCGGTCGTCAACGGCCCGAACGAGGCCTCCCTGCTCGACGAGCTCAACTGGTTCGACACGATGAAGCCGTGCGCCTCGGCCCCCGCCGACGGCTGGGGCCGCTTCGACGGCAAGGGTGCCCGCTACGTCGACGATGTCGGTGCCTGGCAGACGGTGGAGCCGGCGATCGACTTCACCGCGGTGGCGATGCTGGCCTTCGCGGCGTCGGCCCGCTGAGGGCGGGGCCGGCGCGGGGCGTGGGGCGGCGGAAGCGCCCCGCGGGACGGGTCAGGTGCGCCGGGCGACAGCACCCGCCGCCACGACACCGGCCCGTCTCTGCACCGAACCGGTGCCGACGGGCTCGGGGACGTCGCCGGGCGCCAGCGTGGGACCTCCCGTGTCCCCGGCCGTCCCGCCCGCATGTCCTGCACCCACCGCCGCCCGCCCGTCCCCGTCGTCCCGCTGCTGGCCTGCTGTGCGCTGGTCACCTCGCTCGTCCTGGCCGCCCTGGCGGCGGGATCGACCCCGGCGGCGGCCGGGGAGTACGTCGCCCTCGGTGACTCGTACTCGTCCGGCACCGGAACCGGGAGCTACGTCGACGTGGCCTGCCGGCGCTCGGACGCCGCGTTCCCCGCGCTCGTGGCGGCCGCGCGTCCCGGAACGGCGCTGCGCTCGGTGGCCTGCTCCGGGGCGACGGTGCCGGACGTCGAGCGCGAGCAGCTCGCCGCCGTCACGTCGGCGACGGCCCTGATCACCCTGACGATCGGGGGCAACGACGCGGGGTTCACCGGCGTCATCACCCGCTGCGCCCTGCCCGGCTGGCTGGCGCGCTGCTCCCGTCCCGTCGACCGCGCACGCCGGTTCCTCCGCCGCACGCTCCCCGCGCGCCTGGACCGGCTCTACGCCGCGATCCGCAGACGCGCCCCCGCGGCGACCGTGGTCGTGGCGGGCTACCCCCGGCTGCTCAACGGCATCGACTGCGGACCGGTCACCTTCTTCAGCCGCGCCGAGTCGCGACTCCTCAACGGCACCGCCGACCTGCTGCGCGACGTGCTCCGCGACCGGGCCAACGCCGCCGGGTTCCGCTTCGCCGACGTCATCCCGGCCTTCGACGGCCACGCGGTCTGCGACGACCCCGAGTGGCTCAACGGCCTGTCGGCGCCGTTGCGCGAGAGCTTCCACCCCAACGCCGTCGGCCACGCCGAGGGCTACCTGCCCGCGATCCTCGCCCAGCTCGACGGGGGCGCGTCATAGTGCGGCGATGGGTCCCGGCTTCGGACGGCGGAAGGACGACGAACCGCCCCCGCCCTTCGGCGGCAACACGCGGGGGATGCGTGGTGTTCAGCCGACCGCCGACCCGTTCGCATCCCGGCCCGGTGGCGTCGCCGCGGCTCCGGGTCCGGACGCCCGGGTCGTCGGCCGGCCGCGGGTCGTCGCGCTCGTGGGCTGGATCCTGATGGTGGCGATCGGGGTCGGCGTGGCCCTGACCGGCGGAACGGGTGCCGTGATCTTCGGCGTCGTCTGGACCGTCGGCCTGGGCGGGCTGTTCCTCGCCCTGCTCCGCAGCCGCGTGGTCGTCGACGGGCACGACCTGTACTTCCGCACCGTCCGCGGTTGGGGGGAGCCCGTCGATCTCTCGCACCTGCGCTCCGCCACCGTCCTCACCGGCGGCAACCTCGCCCAGTGGGTGCTCCTGACCGACCGCGGCGGCCAGCAGGCGCGGATCGACGCGGTCAACCTGCGGCTCAAGCCGCTCTACCGCGAGCTGGCGATCTACATCGGCCCGTGGCAGGACATCGCCGACGAACGCCTGGAGCGGCGGATCGCCCGCCACCGCTGACGCGCCACCGGTCGTCCCCACCAGCGGAACGGATCGCGCGCCGCGGCCCGACGCGCCGCGACCCGACGTCCCGCGGCCCGACGTGCGGCGCCCGCACAACCCGAACGCCCTCCCGCCCCGTACCTCCGGGGTGCGATCCGCGCCGCGCAATACTGGAGCCGTGTCCGCCGTCGACACCACCGAACGCACCCTGGACGCCGTCGTCGCCCTGCTCGACACGGCGCCCGGCACCCTCGTGCTCTCCGGCGCCGGCCTCTCGACGGAGTCCGGCATCCCCGACTACCGGGGGCCCGACGGCAAGCGGCGCGTCACGCCGATGCAGTACCGCGACTTCGTCGGCTCGTCCGAGGCGCGGCGGCGTTACTGGGCCCGCGCCTTCGTCGGCTGGCAGAACTTCTCCTCCGCCGGTCCGAACGCCGGCCACCTCGCCGTCGCACGCCTGCAGCAGGCGGGCCACCTCGGCGCGATCATCACCCAGAACGTCGACGAGCTCCACCAGCGCGCCGGTGCGGAGGACGTCATCGACCTGCACGGCACGCTCTCGCAGGTGGTGTGCCTGACCTGCGGGGATCGCTCGAACCGGTGGGAGCTCGACGAGCGGATCCGCGCCGACAACCCGGACTACGGCGCCGACACCGGCGAGATCCGCCCCGACGGCGACGTGACGCTGGACGAGGTCGACGTCGAGCGGTTCGTCGTCCCCCGCTGCCTGGTCTGCGGCGAGGACACGATCAAGCCGGACGTCGTCTTCTTCGGGGAGTCGGTGCCCAAGGACCGCGTCACCCGCGCCTTCGCACTCACGGACCAGGCGCCGGCGCTGCTCGTCCTGGGCTCGTCCCTGACGGTGTTCTCGGGCTACCGCTTCGTGCGCCGCGCGGCGAAGAACGGCACCCCCGTCGGCATCGTCACCCTCAGCCCGACCCGCGGCGACGGCGAGGCGAACGTCGTCCTGAACGCGCCGCTGGGCGACACGCTGACGGCGGTCGCGGACCGCCTCTGCGGCTGACCCCGCCGCCCGCCGCCCGCCGCCCGCCGCCCGCCGCCCGCCGCCCGGCGGCTCCCGGCTCGGCCACCAGCCGCCCGGCACCGACGAGGTTCGCCGCCCTACGCCGCCTGGCCGCTGAGGATCGTCACGAACCGCTCGATGCGGTGGCGCTCGTCCTCCGGCAGGGCCCCGTCGACCTCGACCAGCAGCGTCATCGGGCCGCGCTTCTCGGCCCAGGCCCGCGCTTCGTCGCCGAACCCGGGGGCGACCCACACGAGCGCGAGGCCGTCGGCGTGCGTCATGACGGTGCGCTCCTGCTCGGCGGGCGTCGCCTCGGTGCGCAGGACGGAGACGGTCGTCGCGTCCAGGGTGCGGGCGACGGCGTCGAGCTCCTCGAGCCCGTCCGCGCCGAGCAGCACGGCGACCTCGCCACCCTGGAGCATCTCGACGGCCCAGCCCTCGGGCGAGCCGGTCAGCACGGCGGGCGCGCACACGAGGCGGAAGAGCGAGTCGGTCACGCGCCGACCGTACCGCCTGGCCCGCGCGCACGACGGTCATCCGACGCACGACACGCCACCGTGCGCTTGTCACGATCCCCCGGTGTCCACGTCCCGTCCCGCCTCCCGGCTCGCCTTCCCGGTGGTCGCCCTCGCCTTCGCGGTGACGATGATGGGCACGACGCTGCCCACGCCCCTCTACGGGCTGTACCGCGAGGAGTTCGGGTTCTCCGCCTTCCTCGTCACGGTGATCTTCGCCGCCTACGCGGTCGGGGTGATCGCGGCGCTGCTGCTGTTCGGCGCGCTCTCGGACCAGATCGGGCGCAAGCCGGTCCTCCTCGGCGGCCTCGCCTTCTCGGCGCTCAGCGCCCTCGTCTTCCTGCTCGCCCACGGCACCGCGCCGCTGTTCGTCGGTCGCGTGCTCTCGGGGCTGTCGGCCGGCATCTTCACGGGCGCCGCGACGGCGACGCTGCTCGAGCTCGCCGGGCCGCGCAACCACGCGCGGGCGACGCTCGTCTCGACCCTGGTCAACATGGGCGGTCTGGGCGCCGGACCGCTGCTGGCTGGCCTGCTGTCGGAGGAGTTCGGCGCGCCGCTGCGCCTCGTCTTCGTCGTCGACCTCGTCGCGATCGTGATCCTCGGCGCGCTGCTGCTCGCGATCCCGGAGCCGGGCCGGCGGGCGGAGCACCCGCGGTTCGCCCCGCAGCGGCCGGACGTCCCCGCCGAGGTCCGCGGCGTCTTCGTGCCCGCCGCGCTCGGCGCGTTCGCCGGCTTCGCGGTCCTCGGGCTCTTCACGGCAGTGGCGCCCTCCGTGATGACGCAGCTGCTCGGCGTCCACCATCGTGCGCTCGTGGGGCTCGTCGTGTTCGCGGTCTTCCTGTCCTCCGCGGCGGGCCAGCTCGCGATGGACCGCGTGGCCGTGCACCTCGCCCAGCGGATCGGCGTCGTCACCCTCGCCACCGGCGTCGTGCTGATCGGCCTCGCGGTCACGACGACGACCATGGCGCTCCTCGTCGTCGGCGGGATGGTCGCCGGCGTGGGGCAGGGGTTGAGCTTCCGCGCCGGCCTGGCGTCGGTCACCTCGGCCACACCGGCCGAGCGCCGCGGCGAGGTTGCCTCGACGTTCTTCGTCGTCGCCTACGTCGCGATCTCGCTCCCCGTCGTCGGCGTCGGCCTGCTCGCGGCCCTCACGAACCTGAAGACCGCGGGCGAGGTCTTCTCGGCCGTCGTCGCGCTGCTCGCCCTGACGACGTTCGCCCTGCTCCACCGCGGCGCGCGCGGGCGGGCCACGGCGTAGCGGCGCCCGCCCGGGCCTGGCCTGGTCCGCCCCGCGACCCCGCGACCTCCGCGACTCCGCGACCGCGGACCGGTCCCCGTGACCGTCCGACCGCGGCCCGGCCCCGGCGACCGTGACCGCCCCCGCGCCCCGGTCGCCCTGGCCGCCGCCCCGCTCCCCGCGCCGACCCGACCCGAGGTGCAAAGCTCCCCGGCGGTCCCCGACCACCACTCGCATGACGCCTCCCGACCGCCCCACCCCGCCGCTCGAGCTCCTGCAGGCGATCGCCGCGCTCGACTCCGCCCTGGCCAAGCAGGACCCGCTCGAGGACCCACTCGTCCTCTGGCGCGTGTGGGATCAGGACGTCGACCGGATCCCGGGCGGCCCGCTGCGCGTCGGCGACACGCTGCAGGACCTCGGCTTCTGCGACTGCACGCTTTACCAGGGCCACGCGATGACGCAGGCCGAGCCGGGGCGGGCCATCGTGCGGCTGCTGCTGCCTCCGGGTGTGCGGATCATGCCGCTCTGGTACTCCGCCGGCGACGCCGTGAAGGGCATCGTGTTCCTCGGCCGCGGTACCCGCTTCCGCGTCGAGGCGATCGACCGCGTGGAGGGCTGGCCGTCTCCCGTGGTGACGGCCCTCGTACTGCTGCCGGACGAGCCGGAGCCCGAGCCGACGCCGGACATCGCCCTCAGCCTGCCGCGCGACACGGAGCCCGTCCCGGAGCAGATCGCCCGGGTCGTGTGGGCCGCGGACGAGCCGATCCTGCACCGCGCCTGACGCCGATGCCGGGGCGAAATGTCCCGCCTCGCCCCAGCGTCGCGGTCCGCCGCTGACCGGGGGCTCGGCCCCACGCCGTACACCGTGGCCGCCGGATCGTTCCGGGCCCCGTGGGTGACGGACCGACGCGTCCGATCCCTGTCTCACACGCGTGTCCGGCGGATCCCCTACCCGCCGTAGGACACGTGTCCGAAGGGCAAAAACGGCCCGTCGGAGGCGCGTTCGACCGCTAGTCTTGCGGCCGTGTGGTGGTCCCCTGAAGTGTCCCGAACGTCCCCCGTGGTCCGGCGCAGCCGTGACGCGGTGGAGCAGATCCTCCAAGAGGCCGACCTTCGCCCCGGGGAGGACGGGCTGTGGACGGACGCCGGCCACACCCTCGGCGTCGCCCGCTCACGGGCCGGGCTGTTCGTCGGCTGGCTCGACGTCGGCTGGATCGGCACGGATGACGCCTTCTCCGAGATGCGCGACGTGAGCCACCTCGCCGCCGGCGTGCGTCCCGAGCACCTGAGCCGCGAGATCGCGATCGCGCTCGACGAGGCGGCAGCCGCCCGCGCCGAGCACCTCCGCGATTGCGGACGCTGCCGGGAGCGCTTCGTGCCCGGGCAGATGTACGGCGCGGACTGCTGCCACAGCTGCGCGACGCGGGAGCTCGGCGTCCGCTTCTGACCGCGGGACGGGCGTGGCGGCCGGTGCCGGCCGCCACGCCCGGACGGGTCCGGCGCGTTGCCGGCGCCCTGCACCCGGGCGGCCCTGAGAGCGCCCGGACGCCGCCAGGGCGCGGAGTGGTTGCGAAACGAGCGGCCCGAACGTGCGTCCGTCCGGCCGCTCCGTTCCTGCGTGAGGCGGGGGACGGGCCGATCGTCGGGGCGTGCCCCACCGACCCACGACCCGCCGCCTCACCCTCGCGTCCTTCGGCGCGCTCGGCCCCCTGGTGGGCTTTGCGCTGCTGTGCGCGATCGCCGTGGCGATCGGCGTGCTCTGCGACGCGGACGCCGCAGAGGACGTCGAGGCCGCTCCGGGTGAGCGGATCGTCGTGCGGATGGCGGTGCGGCGCAGTGCCCCCACGGGGGACGCACCTGCCGACCGCGCGCTGGTGAGCATCACCGGCCGCGCGCCGCGACGGCGCGGCGCCGCCCCGCAGCTGCGGCTGCTGGGCGTCCGCCCCGCCACGGCGCCCTGCCCCGTTCCCCCGGTCGCCCCCGACGGCCGGCTGCAGGGAACGGCGGCGTCCAGGGCGGTGGGCTGGCGACGGGTCGCCGGCACGGCTCCGGGTCGCCGGCTGCGCTCCCGGCGGCAGTTCGCGATGACGGGTGCGGTCACGCTCGGCGGTCCGGGGGCCCTGCGCCTCTGCGCCTACGCCGTGCGCGGGGGACAACGCCCGCGGGTGCAGCGGATGGTCTCGACGGTCGTGCCCGACCGTGCGGGCCGGATCCCGGGGGCGCCCGCCGCGTCCCCCGAGGCCCGGGAAGCGTCCATCTCGCTGCGCCCAGGCGCGCTCGCGCTGCTCACCACGGTGGTGCTCGGTGCGGCGTGGGTGCTGCGCCGGAGCACCGGGGGATCGGTGCGCGGCACGACCGCCGGCGCGGCCGCGGGGCACGGGGACGCCGGGCCGGTCGCCGCCTTCGCGGCCGGCCCGGCGCCCACGGCGGGCGATCCCACCGCTTGGGAGGGCGTCCGCCTGGACACGGGGGATCTTCCGTCGCTGCCCGTCGACTTCCGCGTTCCAGACGCGCCGCCGGTGGTCCGGACGGCCCCGCGGGACGAG
Source organism: Patulibacter americanus DSM 16676 (assembly GCF_000420025.1). GTDB lineage: Bacteria > Actinomycetota > Thermoleophilia > Solirubrobacterales > Solirubrobacteraceae > Patulibacter > Patulibacter americanus. Next base: position 1,567 of record NZ_ATUD01000001.1, on the reverse strand, counting down.
GCCGACGATCGGCCGAGCGACACCGGCGGCTGGCTGCAGGTCCCGGGGCAGCGACCGGCGTCGTACGGCCCGTCGGCTGGGAATGGCGGAGCGACGATGCACGGGGGAGCGGCCCCCACGGCGGCCCGGCGGTTCAGCGCCCTGGGCGTCGACCATCCCGCCGTCCACGTCCTGCACGACCTCTGCATCCCCCACAGCCCCGCGCGGATCGATCACGTGCTGATCGGACCGGGTGGCGTCGTGGTGGCGAACACCAAGGACTACGCGGGCCGGGTGCGCAGCAACGGCATCGACCTCCGGGTCCGCGGACGCAACCGCTCCGCCGCCGTCGACGTGTGCCTGTGGCAGGCGGAGACCGTTCGGGCGACGCTCGAGCGGGCGGGTCTGGGCCTCGTCCCGGTCCACGGCGTCCTGCACTGGCTCCGCCCGGGCGGCCTGGGGTCGCAGCGCATCGACCTGCGCGGCGTCCGGCTCCTGACGGCGCGCGAGACGATGGACGTCGCCACGGGGTCCGATCTCCTCGACCCCGACGTCGCAGAGCACGTCGCCCTGCTGCTGCGCAGCACCTTCCCGGTCGCCTAGCGCCGGCGCTGCCCCTCGAGCCGAGTCCCGGGCCCAACCGACGGCGCGCGGGACGGCGCTGGCGCGACCGAGACTCGGGTCCGGCTGCGTTGGCGGGGGAGACGCGACGACGAGGTCCGCGCCGCGGACCGCACAGCGGACGGATGCGCGAGGCGCATCAGAGCCGTGGCGCGCCGAGCCGGCGGCTCGGTCGCTCGACGGCACCACCCAACCGCAGAGGGACGCATGGCACGCGGGTGCCGGCGTCGGCTCCGTGCCGGACCGGGAACGCTCGGGGACGGGGAGACGGAGGCGAGCTGAGGCCGACCGTCCATCGACGGGACGAGAGGCCAGCGGACCGACGACCCGTGACTGCGGTTGCGGGTGCCGGTTCCGATGCCGGTGCCGGTCCCGGTGCCGGTGCCGGTCCCGGTGTGCCGGCGCGGCGAGTCCCGCAGCCGATGGCAAGGCGGCGGCCGCGCGTACTAGGGGATCGCCGGTGGTCCGCGGGCCGGAGGCTGCGGAGGGAGGGCCCGGGGCGGCACGACCGACCCACGGCCGGCCCCGGGGAAGGCGCGCCACGGCCGTTCCCGGGGAGGGGGCGGCTCGCGAGGCACCGCGTTGCCGCGGTCGCCGGGTGAGAGGAGCCGTTGAGGGCGCCGGAGTGAGAAGACCGTTCGGGGCAGCGCGGACCGGGGGCGTTTGCCTCCGAGAACACCGGGAACAGGATCACGAGACGCTTCGAGACGCCTGCCGCCGCGCAGGAAGGTCAGAAGCGCCGATTCACGGAAGAAAATTCGCAAATCACGGAACAGCCGAAGGATACTGCGCTGTACGGCGTCCCGGAACGGCAGATTCGGGCGCGATCGGCCCTGCGCGGAGGGGTCGCGACGCACGGGTGCGAAAAAGTTGTATCTTTCTCGAGCCGCTGGAGACCGCGGCGCAGCGCGAAGCCCGGATGTGACTGAGGTCGCATCGCACGGCGGAAGCGGATGCGCTAGAGTCA